>NZ_JBKOTW010000003.1:0-5398 GCF_047272965.1 Psychrobacter sp. AT9 | reverse complement strand
CTTCGCCCCCATCTTCATTTTGCCGCGCAAAGTGGTTTCGCCCGTTTCGACCAGATTAGCAATCTCTGGTAAAGTGAGCGTTATTCCTTCACCTTTCATCTGCACCGCTAATTCATCAGGCAACATGATTTCGGTATACGCCACATCCGCTTTTTTGCTGTAATCGTAAGTGGTCGCTTCGGGATTTAATGGGTTGGGATCTGTCAGTTCCAGCCCTGCTCGGTACGCAATAGCAGCGAACAAATTGTCCCCTTTCACACGACTAATGGACTTCCTTTCTAGTCTGTAGATAGCCATCTCTGCACCTTTTCAGCCTTTGTTTTTTTGGGGTTTGGGGTTTCCCCAACGCGGTTAGATAAATGACAGAATAGCACGAAGTAGGCTGTTCATGTCATTTCTCGAAACTGCGCTCTTACAGAGGGTTAGACGCTATGTGGATTTTGGCTCAAAAAACGCATAAAAAGGCTCAAATTTGAGTCAAAATGTACGATTTTAGAGTCAAATTGAGTACTTTTAGAGGGGAATTGAGGGGTTTTAGAGCCAAAAAAGACGATATGCGCAGCCTCGGTTACTTTTTTAACTCTAGAATGGTCGATGTGAATCGTAAAGCTCTAAATTGGCGTTTAACTTTGATGATAATGGGTAACCACCCCTGTTACATCCTTTTTTATATGCACTCTAAAAGTACACTTTAATCTTAACAAGTAATTATCGATTGTAGCGTGTGGCATAATCAATGCTTAAAGAAAAAATCAGAAGCTACCAAGGGGACAAAGTGACTCATAAAATTCATAATTGGCAGGATATTTCTAGTCATTTTTCCGAGAGTATTTTACTTGGGAATGGGGCTTCTATAGGTATCGATTCGCGTTTTCAGTATTCATCTTTAAAAGATCACGCTTGTGCTAATGGATTGCTAAATCAAAGTGTTAACACTTTGTTCGATTACTTTAAAACAAGTGATTTTGAATTAATACTCCGTTTGGTTTGGCAGGCAACTAAAGTAAATGAAGCTTTAGCGTTAACTGATAATGCAACCAAAATAGCTTATGAACATATACGCGAATGTTTAATTAAGGCTGTTCAAGAAATTCATCCTCCGCATAATAGTATCCAAGATCAGATTCCAGTAATCACCAAGTTTCTTAGCTCGTTTGAAACAGTTCTGTCGCTAAACTACGATCTGACTTTATATTGGGTAATGATGTATGCAAATGAACAAGTAAGACAATTGCGTCATGGTACTGAGTTTAAGGATTGTATGATTAAGGGTAAATTTAGGTCAGATTGGCAGACATTGCGAGACCCATTGAAGGGTACAAAAGCTGCATTAGTTTTCTATCCGCATGGCAGCCTAGTATTAGCTCGTCATATTGTTCAACAAGAGGTCAAGTTAGCACTAACCGAAGTCAAGTTGGCTGCCAGTACACCGAATGATCTATTGGATCATATAAAGAAATCTTGGCTATCGGATGACTACGTTCCTTTATTTGTCAGTGAAGGGACTTCCGAGCAAAAAGTGAAAGCTATTGAAAATAGCCATTATCTAAGTATCGTCTATAGAGAAGTTATTCCTTTGATTGGTAAAAATCTGACTATATTTGGCTGGGGGCTTGGAGAATCGGACATTCATATTTTAAAGAAATTAAAAGAATCATCTGTTGAAAAAATCGCTGTGTCTGTGTACCAAAATGATCAGTCATACTGTATTGACGCTGCTCGGATGATTCGCGATCATATTGGAAGTAAGATTAAAGTTGTTTTTTTTGATAGTGAAAGTGATGGGTGTTGGAATAAGCCAGTTAGTTCTAGCATTTACAAGCCATCGACAACATAGTCGAAGCTTGTAAATGCTAGATATGTATTAGCGGCCTGTAGATGGAATTACGTTGTGATATATATGAGTCTCATTCTTTGTGTAAGTGAAAGACGGAGACTCTATATTAATACAGTTAGGAACTACTAGAAACAACGAGAATACTAAAGAACGAGCTACTCTCCTTTTCCAAAGGCTATAAATACGCAATACTTTGGCTTTAGGTATCCAGATTGATATTTCAATAATATCGTCAGAGCTTGTAGCCCGTAATAACAAGGCTTGAGGGTGTGGATTGATACTGTTGCTCAATGATTTTCTCCATGAAAACACTATAGCAAAGCTATAATTTTTTCAAAAAAGTGTTCGATAATTACAACCCTTTGATGTATCATCCACTTGTTGACACCCCTGTTAGCTAAAGCTAAATAAGGGTGGAAAACAAGCAAGAAAAGGGTCACCTAGGTGTTCCCAGAACAAAATTTTCAGTATAAACCTGTCGAAAAAAATGGGTTCTATGCTGTCTTTTTTTGTCTGATTTTTTGCACTCCAATATATAGATGAGCAGGTTAGTTACCGAGTCGCCAAACTTTAAAGTAACTAACGTGCTTGCTCTATACATCTATTCTTACTATCGCTTATAACCACACTCTTTAAACAAAATACAATCTTACCCAGATGATTAAAATCACTGAGTATGACATATCGCGTGTTTGTTAATTGCTAGGCACAATATAGCGGGAAAATTTTCTAAATTCTATATTGAATTTAGACTGAAACTATGTTGTTACAAGGTTGTAGACAGTCCAAATTTTGGCAAAGGACGATGGGATAAGGGTTATACGAAGCTGCGCTTATAATAAGTTTTTTGTAAAAATATCGTAGTAATTAGACTTCCGCAAGTCAGTAATGACGAGGGTTCACGAAAAAACATACGTTATTACTGAATAATATCTATGATGATGAATGAAGTTGATGTATTAATAATCTAAATATTCTTTAATTGGTCGCTTTTTAAACTTAGAAACATCTTTCTTAAGCCGATTAATCATTTCAAACTCCCAAGCACTATCGCTTTGACCTGCTGGACTGGTAGGACTGACCATGTGATTGTAGTCAGTAATAAACTGAGGGTTGCGAGTAATACGCCCCAACTGCTTATCACTTAGTCCCTTGATAGTATCGTTAACAGCAGTAGAAACGATTTTCTCTTCACCTTTCTTGATCTTGAACCCAAACGTAAATCCTGTGATTTTGCGTCCATCTTTGTGCTGAACGTAGCTTGCTGTTATGTCTGTATATTCGTTGATCTGTCTGATCGCGTAATCTAATACCTTTGCCTTAAAATTATTCATTTTTTTGTATTGCTCAGTCTCAACCCCAAGCTGATTTCGAAGGTCTTGCAATTGAACCAGTGGTACTTTTCCTACATTACGCCATTGAATAATTAATTCATAAAGTCGTATAGCATACTCACTTTGCAAAGCACTAACCTGTTTGAGATCGTATTCAGTGTAGCGTTTCTCAAGTCTTGTTATCAGTGGAACTACTCTTCCAGCAAAAACCAACTCAACACAGCCTAAATCATCAGCATAAGCAATCTCTTCTACAAAGCGACTTCTAGCCTGAAATACCTTGCCTGTCTTCTTGTCTACATAGCTGAACCTAAATTCAGCTTCAAAAAGCCCATTCACAGCTCTTTTCATGGCTTCATATGCGGTATGCTTTTCAACATTAAATTGTTTTGCGTAGCTTTGAGCGCTAATTCTTAGTAAGCCACCTGCTTTAATAAGTGTATCCTGCTCTCTTGCTTCGATAATCGCTAAGAACACAAGCCGCTGTTCTGCGACCCCTAAACTATAATTAGCGCCTATCAAGCTGTTATCCTTAACAACCATATTTTTCTTTGTCATTGCTACTTAGCCTATTATAGATTGGATGATGAATTGGCTATAACAATAGCACTTAATCCATAAAGCTACAATGTTAAAATATGAGTAGCTTTATAGTCGTAAAAGGTAGCTTTATAGGTCGTAAAAGGTAGCTTTATAGGTCGTAAAAGGTAGCTTTATAGGTCGTAAAAGGTAGCTTTATAGGAGCTATGCGCTTTAATAATCAATGCCTGTAGCGGTCTTAAAAGCTTTAAAAGCTTTAAAAACATTAAAAACCTTTTCTGTTATTAATTAATGATTAAAAAACAAAAGATAAATAAATAAAGACTAAAAATTAGAACCTTGGTCTAAATGCATTATTATCCATTAAAAGCTCACTATTCGATTTTTCTAGGTCTTTAAACTGTTCACCGTAGCCGACATCACTGTTTGTACTTAAAACGTCCTGACGGCTATCTGAGAGCTTTCTAGCATTGTATTTTTCTCGTTCTGACTTCGGATCACGTACTAGATCAAAAACTTCGATATTTTCTTGAAAGAAATTATCATTATTAACTAGATTCCACTGTCTTTCCTGAGCATCCTCGTAAGGTTCACTCCTACTTTTATCCAATTGGTACTTGTTAGCGAAAGCGTTTAGTATTTCTAGCTGCCGTGGATCAAACTTATGCGCGTGTTCCAGATCATCTGCACTCTCACCCCAAGACAAACGTATCTGATTTTCCTCTTTACGGCGTTTTAGAATTTTACGGATTAAGTTTACCTTAGTGTTTTCAGCGTACTGAGCGTGTTTAGCAAGCTCTGGTTCTCGTTGTTTAATTCCTTGACTAGAGATTCCTGCAAGTCTTCGAACTGCTGCAATTGAGTCGTCTGCTGCTCTATCAAAAGCTTCTGATCCTTGATCACAGCTAATAGCTGCTGATTCTCTTGCAGCACAGCTTCTTCGGATTGCGTCAGCGAAGGGATCTGTCGCTCCAGCTCTACTTGCAATGATGTTATCAATGTCAATTGCTCGCTGTTTATGACGGTCAATTCGTTGTTTACTGTCACTAATTCTT
The DNA here is from genome assembly GCF_047272965.1 of Psychrobacter sp. AT9. Classification (NCBI taxonomy): domain Bacteria; kingdom Pseudomonadati; phylum Pseudomonadota; class Gammaproteobacteria; order Moraxellales; family Moraxellaceae; genus Psychrobacter; species Psychrobacter sp. AT9. The sequence goes on along the minus strand of NZ_JBKOTW010000003.1, from coordinate 632 downwards.
TGTTCTGAGATATCAGCTTGGCTATCTGCTGCATACTTAGATTGCTTTCTGTTGCCGTTATAGTTTGACTCATTCTTTTCTCCTAGGTATGAGTTCTTACCGATTTTGCCCCTGTGATGTCCTGGTTTGAAGTCGATGCCTAATTCCTCATAGGATTTATGAGTCACAAGAGCTAAATTATGATGCGCCAAACTCTTATTTTGTATATTCGCCCACGACTCGCGGACACCTTTCAACCACTCGCTATTGCTACATAAGCCACGCCCTTGTTGAATCGGTTTGCCTGTTACGGGATCAGGTTCTCCCACTAAATTCTGTGGTACTACCGGTCGAACACGTTCGTCATTAGATGCGTCACTATCGCATTTTTTGCCTAATGACAGCTTTCCGTTTTTAAGCTCAACCTGACGGCTTAACAGAACAATATGAGCGTGAATATTGCGCTCATCCTTTCTGGTAGGATCACTACCACCCATTTCATATATATCATCGCCTAGCTTAGGGTCATGCACAAAAACCATAGCGATAACACCTTGCTCCTCGGCTTGCTGCTTAGCAAATTCTTGAAAATCTTTTATATTTTCTTCTAAGCTCAATTCATGTGAACCCGCAAGCACATATTCGTTCGCGAG
>NZ_JBKOTW010000002.1:0-39790 GCF_047272965.1 Psychrobacter sp. AT9 | reverse complement strand
AACCAGTGGTTCGGGTTCGCTACTTATTAATATCGGTCAATCTATTGCCAGACATATTGATAGTAAAAACAACGTTAAATACTACGCTCAAGAGCTCAAACAAAATACCTATAACTTGACTCGTATGAACTTAATCATGCGCGGGGTTTTGCCTTCTAATATCTTTACTCGTAATGCGGATACGTTAGAGGATGATTGGCCATACTTTGATGAAGCTGACCCAGTCAATAGCTATAACATCTTGCACGTAGATGCTGTGGTATCTAATCCTCCTTATTCACAAGAATGGGACTCTGCCAACAAAGAGTCTGATCCGCGCTATGCTCGTTTTGGCCTTGCACCAAAAACTAAGGCAGACTATGCCTTTTTACTTCACGACCTATATCATCTCAAACCAGACGGTATCATGGCGATTGTGCTGCCTCACGGCGTATTATTTCGTGGCGGTGAAGAAGAAAAAATTCGCACAAATCTTATCGACTACAATCATATCGATACCATTATTGGGTTACCTGCTAACATCTTCTTTGGCACAGGTATTCCTACGGTTATCATCATTCTCAAACAAAAACGTGTCAACACAGATGTGCTGATCATAGATGCTTCAAAAGATTTTATAAAAGTTGGCAAAGACAATCAACTGCAAGCGTCGCATATCAAAAAAATCACGGATGCGGTTATTGACCGTCAAAATATCGACAAATACGCCCGTGTGGTCAGCCAACAAGATATACGTGATCAAGGCTACAATCTAAACATTCCACGATATGTAGACTCTGCTGAAGCAGCTACTGCTTGGGATATTTATGCCACTATGTTTGGCGGTATTCCGCGAAATGAGATTGATGCGCTTGATCGTTATTGGGCAGCGTTCCCAAGTCTCAAAAGCAGCTTGTTTAATCAGGAAGAAGATAAGCCTTATTACGAGCTTGCGACAACCGATATTGAGCCACATATCTACCAGAACAATGACGTAAAAGCATTTTTTGAGCGTTACCGTAGTGGTTTTGCCGATTTTGCCGACTACCTTGATCAACAGCTGATTACTAACTTGGATAACCTTAAGATATCAAGGCAAGAAGATATCTTAGCAAATGATATTTTTACTCGTCTGCAAGATTTTTTATTGATTAATAAATACACCGCTTATCAAGCGCTCGATGATCAGTGGCAGCTCATAACAGTAGATTTAGAAATTATCAAAACAGAAGGTTTTGCTGCCACCACTATCGTTAATCCCAATATGGTACTTAAAAAAGTAAACGGCAAAGACGAGGAAGTTCAAGAAGGTTGGGCCGGTCACATACTGCCCTTTAACTTGGTACAGCAGCATCTATTAGCAGACAGACTGCAAAGTCTACAGGATAAAGAGCATCAGCTAACGGCTGTCACTGGCGAATTAGAAAGCTTAATTGATGAGCTAAGTGAAGAGGAAAAAGAGAAGTTACTAAACGATAGTAACACTAGCTTTGCCTCTAGTGAAATCAACAAGGCCCTGAAAGCTGCTTATAAAGATATCGAAACTCCTGAAATCTTAGGCTTAAACCGATATCTAGTATTTTTAGACCGTAAACCTAAAAAACCTGAAAAACTTGATTTTATTGCTCAAGAATCAGCAGTCAACTGGGATGCCATAGAGGCAAACAAAGATGGTACTTACGGCAAGTCTGCTATCAATAGCTATCTAAAAACTCTACAAGCGATGCATCAATTTGCTGCTGACACTGAAGAAGCAAGGCTCGTGCAGGCAGATGGGCTATTAATACAAGAAAAAATGCTAAAGATTGAAATTAGAGACGATAGTGAAGCCCTCCATCAACTCACCAAGCTCGTTATCGAATGGTTGGATGATGACACCGTTAATGAGCTACTTCATCTTAAATGGATACAGCCGTTGGTACAGGTTATGGCGCAGTTGGCCGATGATGTCATTAGTGACCTTACACGACAAGTAAGGGCGCTAGCGGACAAGTATGCAGACACTTATACCGCAACGACTAATGAGCTTACAGCAGCAGAGTGCCAGCTTGCCGATATGATAGATGACTTAGTTGCTGATGAGTTCGATAGTGCAGGACTGCAAGCGCTACAGGCTATTTTAAAAAGCTAGCTATGTTAAATGCTGATATCAAATAAACATGTATAGAAAAGCGGCTTTTTTATGCATATTTGCATAACATGTATAAAAAAGCTGAAATATTATACATATCCCAAGAGGTGTCCATGGACGAGTATCAGATTATCCCTTTACCGCTCCCTGATATGGAGGCGCTAGAAACCAGAGCCGTCCTAAAAAAACTGTCTTCAGCCAATCGCTATTTAGCTGAACTCAAAGGTGTGGTCTCATCCATCCCTAATGAAGCGATCTTGATCAATACCTTGGCTCTACAAGAAGCGAAGCACAGCTCTGAGATAGAGAATATTGTCACTACCAATGATGAGCTGTTTAAAGCTGAGCTTGATATCGTCAACCAAAGTCTTGCAACCAAAGAGGTACAGAACTATACGCAAGCGCTAAAATCAAGTTTCGACACAGTACGAAAAAGTGGCATTATTCGTTTAAGTGATATTTTGGCCATTCAAGAAGAGTTAGAGAAAAACGTCGCAGGCTTTCGTAAGCTGCCAGGTACTACTCTCAAAAACAGCCAAGGCGACATAGTCTATACGCCGCCCCAACACGGCGACGATATCAAAGTATTGATGGATAATCTCGCCACCTTCATAAATGATGATGCGATCTGCGATCTGGACCCACTGGTAAAAATGGCGGTCATTCATCATCAGTTTGAGAGTATCCATCCGTTCTATGATGGTAATGGACGTACAGGACGGATTTTAAATATTCTCTATTTGGTGGCGCAAGGCTTACTAGATTTGCCCGTTTTATACCTGAGTCACTACCTGATTCGCCATAAGGCTGATTACTATCACTATCTACAGCACGTTCGAGATACTGGTGACTGGGAAGGCTGGCTGTTATTTATGCTTGATAGTGTAGAAGAAACGTCTAAATCTACCATCATATTAATCAAAGATATCAAGGCATTGATACAAACGTACAAGCTCAAAATACGCGAGGAGAAGCCCAAAATCTATCGCCAAGAGCTGTTAAATAACTTATTTAACCATCCCTACACCAAGATAGAGTTTGTAATGGATGATTTAGATGTGTCGCGTATCACGGCTACTAAATACTTAGATGAGCTGACCGATATTGGACTGCTACAAAAAGAGAAAATCGGACGCAGCTCCTACTATATCAATATCTCGCTACTGCAACTTTTAATAAATAGAGCGTAATATGAATATAAATAACAACACGCCTGATATTCGTTTTAATGGGTTCATTGATGACTGGATTGAAGGTAAAGTAAGAGATGTTTTGAAAATAAAGAGTGGTATGTCACAAAAAAACATTGAAGTGACTGGTGGTATTTATCCAATTTTAGCAACAGGTGGTGAGATAGGAAGAACTAACATTCCTTTGTATGATAAAGAAAGCGTGTTAATTGGTAGAAAGGGAACAATTGACAAGCCTTATTACATGAATTCTCCGTTTTGGACTGTAGATACTTTATTTTATAGCGAGCTTTCTAAAGAGGCTTCAGGCCTTTTTATATTCACGTTATTTCAAAAAATTCAATGGCGAAAATTAAATACTTCAACAGGAGTGCCAAGCCTAACTAGCTCAACGATACACTCGATACCTATCAGTTTTCCAAAAAAACCTGAGCAGATTGCTATTGGTGAATACTTTCAACATATTGATAAAACTATTACCATTTATCGCTCTAAGCATGAAAAAACAAAGATTTTGAAAAATAATTTCCTTAGTAGAATGTTTCCTCAAGCAGAAGAGGATCAGCCTAAAATTCGTTTAAAAAACTTCAATGAAGAATGGACTGATAAGAAACTAGGAGATATAGGTTATACCTATACAGGATTGAGTGGTAAAACCAAGCATGACTTTGGACATGGCTCAGCAAAATATGTCACATATATGAATGTTTATTCTAATACGCTCTCATCAGTCACCATGTTGGATAATGTGGAAGTAGACAGCAGACAAAACTTAGTGGAAAAAGGAGATGTTTTATTTACTACTTCTTCAGAAACTCCTGAAGAGGTTGGTATGTCGTCTGTTTGGCAACACAATTATTACCCTATATATTTAAATAGCTTTTGTTTCGGTTTTCGTTTGACACAAGAAGTAGACTTAAACTATATAGCCTTTATGTTGCGTTCTGATAAGGTCCGATCAAAAATTATATTATTGGCACAAGGTATCTCTAGATTTAATATTTCTAAAAAAGCGATGATGGAAATTGAAGTTCCTTTACCGACAATGAAAGAACAAATTGCTATCGGTCAGTTCTTTAAGCAACTGGATGACACTCTTGCCTTGCAAGCTAAGCAGCTCAAAGCCCTTGAAAATCTTAAAAAAGCTCTGTTAGCAAAGATGTTTGTATAACAACGCATCGATTTCACATTTAACGTAAAGTAATCTAACGCCCTAAGGCAAGCCCATGACCTTTAAATCAGAAGACGAGTTTGAAAACGCCCTTATCAAAATCCTAATTCAAAAGGGATGGGAAGACACCGTTATCAACCGTCCGACAGAACAGGATTTAATAGACAACTGGGCCAATATTTTATTTCAGAACAATCGCAATCCGGACCGACTTAATAATATCCCGCTGACTGATAGCGAGATGCAGCAGCTTATTGAGCAAATCAATACCTTAAAAACACCGCTCCAGCTAAACGGTTTTATCAATGGCAACAGTGTCGCCATCACTCGTGACAACCCAGATGACGCCTTGCACTACGGCAAAGAGATCAGCCTTAGTATTTATAACCGTCATGAAATTGCGGCCGGACAGAGTCGTTATCAAATCGTAAAGCAGCCGCTATTTCCTACCAAATCGCCCATTCTAAAAAATCGCCGTGGCGACTTGATGCTACTCATCAACGGTATGCCTGTATTTCACCTTGAGCTTAAAAAAAGCGGTATCGCCGTCAGTCAAGCATGCATTCAAATTGAAAAATATGCCGAAGCCGGTATCTTTAGCGGACTGTTTGCCTTAGTACAGATATTCGTCGCGATGACACCGGATGAAACGGTTTATTTTGCCAATCCAGATGGTAATTTTAAGCCTGAGTATTACTTTCAGTGGGCCAACGTCTATAACGAGCCATACACGAGTTACAAGGACATCGCAGCCTCATTACTGTCGATTCCTATGGCCCATCAGCTCATTGGCTTTTATACCGTGGCAGATAATGCCGATGGGGTGCTAAAGGTCATGCGTAGTTATCAGTATTATGCTGCCAACGCCATATCAGACAAGGTATCTACCACGCAGTGGCAAAGCAAGAATAGCCAATTAGGCGGCTATGTTTGGCATACCACAGGCTCCGGTAAGACCATGACTAGCTTTAAGTCAGCACAGCTGATTGCCAGCTCAAAAGACGCTGATAAAGTCGTTTTTTTAATGGATAGAATTGAGCTAGGTACGCAGTCACTTGATGCTTATAAGAGCTTCGCTGAAGAAAGCCAAAGTGTACAAGCTACTGAAGATACTAATGCGCTAATAAGCAAGCTTAAGAGTGATGATCCTGCTGACGTCTTGATTGTCACCTCTATTCAAAAGATGAGCAATATTAAGGCCGATAATAATGCGATGAACGCACATGATTTGGCTGTTATGCAAGATAAGCGCTTGGTATTTATCGTTGATGAGGCACACCGCTCTACCTTTGGTGAGATGCTGCAAACCATCAAGCAGACCTTTCCTAATGCTATGCTCTTTGGCTTTACAGGTACGCCGATACACGATGAGAACCAGCGTAAGATGAGTACCACCGCGACCATCTTTGGTAATGAATTGCACCGTTATAGCATTGCTGACGGCATTCGTGACCGTAATGTCTTAGGCTTTGACTTGTACCGTGTGGCGACCTTTAAAGATAAAGAAGTACGTCAGGTCGTCGCTCTACATCAAGCAAAAGCAGATAGCGAATCTGACGCTTTAGAGGATGATGTTAAGAAAAAAAAGTATTATAAATTTATGAATGATGTGCCTATGGCGGGTGATAACTCTGCTGACGGTACATATAATAAGGGTATTGAGGACTATTTACCGAACGTGCAATATCTGACGCCAGAACACCAAGAGCAAGTGGTGGCAGATATCTTGGATAATTATCCGACATTGAGCCGTGGTAATAAATTTCATGCACTATTCGCTACCAGCAGCATTACTGAGGCCATTACCTACTATAGGTTGCTTAAACAAAAAATAGCCGAGGATAATCTGGATTTAAAAATAAGTGCTTTATTCGACCCTAATGAGGGCAATGAGACCACCTCGATTTTTAAAGAGCAGGGTCTGGCTGAAATCATAGAGGACTATAACGCGCAGTTTGAGCAAAAATTTACGATTTCTAGTCATAGCAAATTTAAAAAAGACATTGCCAATCGCTTATCTCATAAAGTTGAATACAAGTTAATTGAGCGTACTCCAGCGGATCAATTGAACATTCTCATTGTGGTTGAGCAGCTGCTAACAGGATTTGATTCTAAGTGGGTAAATACCTTATATCTAGATAAACTCATTCGCTATGAAAGTATTATTCAGGCGTTCTCTCGTACCAATCGATTATTTGGCCCTGATAAACCCTTCGGTACGATACGCTATTACCGTAAGCCCCATAGTATGGAGCGTAATATTGCGGCAGCCATAAAACTGTACTCTGGCGATAAGCCTCTTGGACTTTTTGTAGATAAGCTTGAGAAAAATCTAAATGAGATGAATAGAGTGTTTGCGGAGACAGTAGAAGTATTTGCCATTGCTAGTATACAAAACTTTGAAGCGCTGCCCACTGAAGAGGCGAGTCAGGCTAAGTTTGCCAAGCTGTTTAAGCTATTTAATGAATATCTAGAAGCTGCAGAAATACAGGGCTTTGTGTGGGATAAACTAACTTACGAATTTGATGATAGCAGTGTCAGCTTAGACTTTGATGAACAGACTTACTTGGTGCTCGCAATGCGCTATAAAGAGCTGTTTTCAGGCGGAGGGTCAGGTGGTGATGGTGGTGACGTCCCATTTGATATTTCAGGTTACTTAACGGAAATTAATACCGATAGAATTGATACCGACTATCTGAATGCGCGTTTTGATAAATACCTTGAGCTGATTGACCTAGAAGGTGCTGAGCAGGCCCTAAATGAGCTGCATCAGGCCTTTCCATCGCTTAGTCAAGCAGAGCAAAAGCATGCCAATATATTTTTAAATGATGTACAGCGTGGCAAAGTTAAAGTCGATGCCAACACCACTTTTAAAGACTATATCACCAAGTATCAAGCTCAAGCTGAGAGTGATGAAATACAACAGCTCTCAGATGATTTAGGACTTAATGAGGCAAAACTGCGTGAGCTTATGAGTAGACAGGTTACAGACGCCACAATCAATGAATTTGGTCTTTATGACGAACTAAAAGAGACCGTCAATAAGACCAAAGCAAAAGCGTACTTTGAATCTATCGAAAACGCGACTATACCCGCGTTTAAAGTGAACATAAGAGTTGATAGTTTACTACGACAGTTTATTCTAGATAGTTAGTACCTGATTATAAAACTCTGAATAAGTGAAAAACCTTGCCACTCTTAGAAAACCGAAGTAACAATCAGGCTGTACTTATTAGCTAAAAACACGAGGTTTTTAGTATTACTGGGACGATTACTGAGTAACACTAAATGTTTATTGAGAATCATAAATCTGCATTATTGAATATTCAAGACGATGTAGGGCCCTACATGAATAGTGGGGTGGTGGTAGACAGTGATGGTTATCTATCTGTAATGCTACCGATTGCTAGAAATACTATTGCTATAAAGTTTGCAGAAAACGACTCTGTGATTGCAGAAATGGTAGCTCATGCGCTTACTATGTTTGAAAAACTTTGTACCGGCGCTGAGGCATATGCTTTTTATAATGAGATGATGGAGTCCGTCAAGCTGCATGATCGTGTGATGCAATTTGTTGCAATGATGATCTTGATTGATGAGCCACAGGGTACACTTGCCATAAGTAAAGCAGTGGATAAAAAGCATGGAAAACTATTAAACGATATTCGCTTAGTTGGTGATTATTTTGGATTTTACGACAAAAAAAGTAAGGCTTATGCTGACGGTATTACGCGAACGGAACATCTTAATGGGACAACCAAAGAGCTAACTCTTCCACCTGAAATTATATTGCTACTTATGTGCTATTACATAAATGGCCAGCGTGTGGTGGCTATGATGCCGTGGTAATGGTCATTGTTGACGAGCAACATATATGTCTTGCAGCTATGAAATTCATATCTGATAAATTGCTGTCACTCTTTGTGTTCAGTATTGAGATTATTTTCATAAAATATATTACTCATTTACTCATATGAGTAAATGAGTAATTCTATACAAAAATAATATCTAATATAACAAAAAACTCAAGACTGTTGTGTGGTAATCCAATTTTCTAATGATGATGCTTTAAAAGCTTAGGTGCAGCATCAAATAGGTGGGTGCTTATCATAGATAATGAAGCTATTGATACTCATGGGCATTCATTTTTTGATTTAGTGATCGCCCATATGTATGCATGAGTCGTTGAATTAAGAGTAACCAAAGTGAAAGCAGCTATCAATCTTGACTGACAATCTCACTTCATTTTAAAACTTGGAACAAATGAAAAGGCTTTGTGCTATCAGCAAGTTGAAACAGTAATGGAGTTATATCAGCTTTTCTAAGATTAATTTTTTTAGCAATATCATCTAGACTCATTCCTTCTGAATTTAGTTCACTGGTTATCGTATTGAGTACTTGAGAGGTCTCTCTATCCATAGGATGAGGCTCTGACTTTCGATAGTTATACTTTGCAATTGCTGGACAAAGCACTCTTGTATAAATCCATTCGCTTATTAACCCTAATTTATGCATTCTATATGCCAGTGCTACTAAAGATACACCGAACACTTTTTTCAGCTCAATAAGGTTGTTTAAAGTAGGGTTTACATGTCTATATTCCATTAATGCAACTTCGGGCATTAAGAACGCAGACGCAAACTTATCTGCACCTCTTTCAACTGCTTTAGAATCTAAGTCTTGCTCAAGCGATTTGCCGAAACTTTCAGACATTTTCATGCTGTAAATATCTCTAACCAAATGACCTAATTCGTGACATGCATCAAATCTACTTCTCTCCATAGTTTTTTGGTTATTAAGAAAGATAAAAGGCTGGTCATCATACCAAACGCTAAAAGCATCAATATATTCCGATTTTACAAAAATCGAAAAAATACGTATACCTTTTGACTCTAACAGAGCAATTAAGCTTCCAATAGGTTTATCGCCTAAACCCCAGTCATAACGGAGCGTATTAGCCGCTTCTTCAGGAGATAAATGGGATAAATCAGGAAGTTCTGACTGAACGAGCTCAAACTCTTCTTCAAACCAATCATTAAGCATAAAACCGGTTATGCCATAAGTTAAAGCTTCAGCTTTAACTTTTTTGGTCATTCTAGAACGAGATCTGAAACTAACGCTATGTTCATCAATGATTGGTAAATCACTGCCTTTAAAAAAATCGATAGGCAAGCTTAGCACCCTTGAAAGATCAACCAAATTAGGCTCAGTATTTCCATTTAGGTAATTTGTTAATGTTCTAGGAGTAATATTTAGCTTTTCTGCTAATTCGGCTTTGCTCACAGCCCGCCTATCGATTGCAAACTGTAATCGATTTGGATTAAACATATATTAGCCTTAAGGTAATTAAGCTTTTTTCTTACGCTTGATAGGAACTACACCTACTTCTACTTTATCTTTCATACGTGGTGTTGTAGGAATGTTGAATTTGATATCAGGAAGTTTAATACGCGTACTCCAGTCATCAATCCTACCTTTTGCAAATGATTTTGGCTGTGAAAGCTCTAATCTCATTAACTCACCAAATCGGTAATGAAGTAAAGTCCAAATGGTAGTTCCCTTATCAGAATTTAATAAAGGATAAATATCATCTTTAAGAGTACTACCTTTAATCGATTTATTGCTTACGCTTCCATCTCTTAAGCCTACATACTTATTACCTGCAAAGACACGGATTGCATGCTCCTTACACGGCGATATTACATATGCGACTCCTCCCTTGCCATCAACTTTGGTCCAACCAAAAGAACATAATTTCTCTCTAAGAAAGCCTGAAATATGAAACTGCCACATCGCTAATAAAGCATTTGTTGGAAAGGATGTTCCAACATGCTGGGTTTTTTCATTAGCAGCCAGAATCACCTCGTAAACTAGTTGAGTTGTAAGACTGGGGTGAATGGCAGCAAGAGCACTAACGACCTCAGAAGTTTCATCAATAAATTTATCTGAAGTAGCATCAAACGACGGTTGTAGTGAAAACATAATATTTCCGATATATTGACATCAAGTTGATGTATGATAATAGGAAATAGAATGCAAGTAAATAGCTAAACGTCAATAAGATAAATAGAGCGAATTGAATCCAGCTGCGTTTAGTATTATGCAGAAAACCTAACTATTTGATATATTCACCTTTAGCTGTGTACTATCTCCAGCAGTATATTCAGCCGATTATTTTATTTGCCATCATGACTCTTATGGGAACACGTTCGATGCGCTATACAGGCATAAAACTGCTAGTGTTAGATATGAACTGACTATAAAATCGATAGCATGGGTCATTATGATCGAGCTGTCTGATTAAAATATTCCATGTTAGCTTCTATAGTTTTTTCAATATAGCTCAGTGCCGTGATGACGCCGCGTAGTTGATGACCACCACAGAATATCAATGCATTTAAACATTGATTCCAAACACAAAAAACCTGCTATCAGTAGCTCTAACAGCAGGTTTTTTGTGTTTGGACGATAGGTATAAGTTAACTCTTTACATTCACTTCTTTATAACATAAATTAAAAATAGCTTGTAAACTTCATTTATGTGCATTTTACTCATCAGACTATATTATAAGGAAGTAAGAATGAGCGATCCAAAAAATGGTGGTACAAATTCAAAAGATAGAGGGAAACCTATTAACGAATCAGACCAAGGTGCCTCAATTCGTAGACCTATGGGTGACACTGCAATTGGACAAAACCCAGAATCAACTAGCAAACCACCGAAACCACCACACAACCCACATAAATAAACTTCTTTAAAATATTAGGATGTAACTATGGGTAATCCAAACAACGGGAATTCAAGTTCCAACGGTGAAAAAAAATCAGACCGAGGTAGTTGGCCATTAAGTGATAACGGGCAGCGGCCAGTATCCAGTAGACCCCCGCCTAAACCACCACATAACCCGCATAAATAGTTTTTTTACTAACCTTGCTCTACTTGTGTTGTATATCTCATTTCCAAAAACTCTATATCGGCACGAGGGAAATAAGTAATCATACTACCAAACTCTGGCTCTAACTTAACCTGTGCTACCTCTATCCATTCCACACCGTCTTTACCTTTAGTATCCGTAACATAAAAGGCAATACCATCTTCGTCCATAATAAATGGGGCAAATGCTTCTCCAAAAAACTCCATCGTACTATTACATAAATATTGATTACCATTCTTATGGACTAATTTTATTTGGGTTGCTGCTACATCTTTATGAGCAGATAAGGTTTTCCAAGTGTCTCCTGAATTTAGAGTATGGCTAATTTTTTTACGATATAATAAATTTGTCCATTTTGCTTCAGCAAACTTTAACCAGCCGTATGCAAGTGGTAAGCCAAAAAATACTGATAGGTAAGCCCAACTTGAGTCACACAGTTGCAAAGTAACCGCTGTTGGTAAACCTAATAGTAATATAAGTAGCCACATATCCGTTATTTTTTCGGTCTTACGGTAGTCTCGTTTTAATAAAGCATAGCCCAAGTAACCCGCAACCAATGTGGCCTGTATTTGAATTGGCAATTGTAGTAATTCTTGCATGAAAGCCCCCTAATAATATGCTTTGATTATTACATATACTGATAGTACAACTTCATTAGTCTTACACAATAAAAAACCCGCTAACAATTAGCGGGTTTTATTAAACCAATATACCTATGGATACGGTTCCCTAGTGAGGACTTGAATATCAAGCTGCAAGCTATTGATGTCAGTAGTCAAAATACTCATAGCAGCTCAGTGTACATAGCAGTGTACCTTTCAAGATGAAATGGCGGCATATCCATCTTTTTAATTAGTCGCTGTACCTATTAAATATAAGATCGCCTTTAATGAAGGCTTACCTCCCAGTTGTCACTAAACAGATTGGCTTTAGGAATAAAAAAATCTTACTCTAACATAGATATCAGTTTCACAAAGGAATGTATCTTGTTAGCACAGCGTTCATTTTTATTAGTTCATACATGATTGTCTCTCATACCTAATAAGCAGACTGCTTACCCCAATCATAGATACCACGTTTATAAGCGTAAATCAGCATAATTAAGCCAGCGATAATCATCGGTGCGCTTAATATTTGTCCTTTGGTCATCCAACCTAAAAGGATAAATCCTTGATCAGCATCTGGCTGACGGAAGAATTCAATGATAAAGCGGCTGATACCGTAGCCCAGTAAGAACACGGCAGAAGCGGCCATACGTGGACGCGGCTTTGATGAGTACCACCATAAAAAGATAAATAGCAGCAGACCTTCGGCGAAGGCTTCATATAGTTGCGATGGATGACGAGGCAGTATGTACTGACCATTAACCTCAATCATTAATTCTTGCAATTGTGGATTGCTCTGTAATTGCTCCATATCAAAGGCAGCGGCTTGCGGAAAGTAGGTCAGCCAATTATAGCCACCGTCTGATACGCGCCCCCATAGTTCACCATTGATATAATTACCGATACGACCAAACAGTAAGCCAGTTGGCACGCAAGGAACGATAAAATCGAATACTTGAAAGGTGGTTTTTTTGTATTTACGCGCAAAGAACCACATACCTATCATGACGCCAATAAAGCCGCCGTGGAAAGACATACCGCCTTCCCAAACCTTTAATAGGTATGCGGGGTTTTGTAGTAGCTCGCCGAATTGATAAAACAGCACATAGCCAATCCGACCGCCTAAAATAACGCCAAGCGCCCCATAAAAGACCAAATCAGACACCATATCGGTGGTCCAATTGTCGCGTTTGGTACTACGATACCAAGCCAGACCATAAGCGGCGGCAAATGCCAGCAGGTACATTAAACCATACCAGTTCACTTCTACTGGACCCAAAGACAGCGCAACGGGATCATACTGAGGATGAATCATCATAAAGGTATCATAATTATTGATAATAAAATGTTGGTCATAATAGCAAAATTTGACCCTTGCGAACACGACCGTCTGTTCAAAACAAAAGAGTGTCAACGATCATAACGTGGTGCTGGAATAAATATTTCGAAGCATCTGTTTGGCTTGCGCGCAGCAAGCGGAAAAAAATTATCCCAGCAATGTGATATTCTCCCTAAATCTAATCAACCAACTGAGGCGTGAATGCCTTTTATCTTTTTGAATAACAAAAAAACTATGGAGAAAAGTAGATTCGATGCATGTCACGAATATGGTCATTTGGTTAGAGGTATCTACAGCATGATAATATCTGAAAGTTTCGTAGAATCGCTTGATCAAGACTTAGAGTCTAAAGCAGCTGAAACATGAATCCTACAATAAAATTTATGCTGATTAAATTATTATGATTAAGTTTACTATTACCCTCGTCTTCTAAGTGTGGTTAGACCTTTGCCAAAATAGCTCAGTAGTAATAGCAGCGCTATTATTATCAAGATAGGATAATTTCCCATAAGCATAAAGGGAGTGTTACCAACCCGTGCCTGTATCTCACCACGTAGTACAGTACGCTCAAACTGCGGTGCGCGTTTTACAATACGACCTTTATGGTTAATGATAGCGGTAACACCAGTATTGGTCGCTCGAATAAACCAGCGCCCGTTCTCAAGAGCGCGCATTTGTACCATTTGCAAATGTTGCAATGGTCCTGCTGAAGTGCCAAACCAGGCATCGTTAGAGACGGTCAACAAAAAGTCAGTATCGATGGCATTTTTACGCGTAGTATCTGGATAAGCTACCTCATAACAGATAGCCGTCCCTATATTGTGTCCACGCACTTGTAGCGGTGACTGCTGATCACTACCACGACTATAGCTCTTAATATCCTGACTACCGGCCAAATTTGGGAAAATATCGAGTACGCCTTCAAATGGAATATACTCTCCAAAAGGCACCAGACGCTGCTTCTTGTATAGGCCTTCCGCTTCTACACCTCGAGCAATCACGCTATTGTAAAATGGGGGATACTTATCCGTACTGGCATTGAATGCCGCTTTATCCTTATAAGGGATACCAGTTATCCATGTAGTATTGGTCGCATTGGCCATTTCTATCATTTCACTAATAAAGCCCGCAGCCTCATCCTGAAACATCGGAATAGATGATTCAGGCCACACCACAACATCACGTCCCCACTCAGTGCGCGTTAACTTCGCATAAATCTTTAGCGTTTCTACTTGATATTGAGTCAGCCACTTTATATCTTGTGAAATATTACCTTGAATCAATGACACTGACAGATCAGGTGTGCCCTTAGGTTTTGTCCATTGCGGATTGACCAGCCATAATGATGTGCTAATGGCTAATAACAGTAAAGAAACGGCGGCATAACTACTGCGCCGAAGCAGTAGCTCTACTAAACTTGCAGCCAATAGTATGGCAACAAAAGAGACGGCAAAAACACCAGCAACGGGTGCTAAGGACGATAGCCAATACTCTTCAGTAAACGCATAACCAACAAACAGCCATGGAAAGCCTGTGAATAACCAAGTTTTTAACCATTCTTGTAGCACCCAAAGAGCAGCAAATGAAAAGGGTTGTTTGCCTACCATACGGTTAAAGACTAGTGCTAAAAATCCATGAAACAGTCCCATACCGAGACCCATCAATGCAATCATAATCAATGCGAGCCACGTTGGAGTATCGCTATAATCATGGATGGCAGTATAGAGCCAAAAGCCGCCGACGCACCATAACCCCATACCGTAAGCTTCACCAATAATAAAAGCGCGACGACCACTCATATTTGGTACCAACAGCGCATATAAAATCGCTGGTGACACTATTGCTAGCGGCCAGAACCCATAAGGCGCTAGCGCAAATAAAAAAATAGCTCCTGCAAGCCATGCTGCTACTAGCGTAAACCATAGCGGTAATTGATTTGAGTGAGTACTCAAACGCTTTTGTAGATTAATAGTAGACAGGCTCATCGCAAATTATCCAAAATTATGTGCCTTGAATTTTTGATCAAAATCCAAAACTCAGATAGACCCGTTAATACTACAGGCAGCATTTCAAAATAAAAACTGCTTATGATACCAGTCCGCACTGCTCAATGGATAAATTTACGTACCCCGTTTGATGGGTTATTATGCTACATTACCAAACGATATGAAGTGTTACGTGGCCTTCTATAGCTCACAATATTTACAGTACATGAGAGAGTACTATGACCACCTTAAAAATAAAATCCAGTCTTATATTCAATCGTCATCTGTCTAAGGGGTTGCGTAGTACGTTAGTATTACTTGCCGCCTCATCACTATTTGCTTGTAGCCAACCGAGTAGTGGCGTATCTGATGCAAGCACAACATCGGCATCAACTGAAGATGTAGTGACTGTTCCAAAGACAGCTGAACCAAACGTTATAAGTGCCCCTATGATGACATCAGTAAGTAAACCAGACCTACTAAAAAACGTCTCAGCCACGGTATATAAAGATGCTAATTGCGGCTGCTGTAAAGAATGGATAAGTCATGCAGAAGATAATGGTCTAAGTGCAACCGCGCAAGATGTTGCGGACTTAGCCGTATTTAAAGAGCGCTACAGCGTTCCAACTGAGATGCGTTCTTGCCATACTGTAGTCACTACTGATGATTACGTCTTTGAAGGCCATGTACCTGCTAAGTATATGGCGCAATTTTTAGAGAATCCGCCAGTACAAGCGCTCGGACTTGCTGTACCGGGTATGCCTGTTGGTAGCCCAGGTATGGAGTATCAAAATAAATTCATGCCCTATCAGGTTATGCAGCTCAATAAAGACGGGACGACCCAAGTTTATGCTGATATCGAATCGGTAGAGCAGCAATTATAATGTGTTAGCAGTTAAGAATACTTTGATTATAGTGTTAGCGTTAAAAGTAAATGAGAAAGGTATAAGACTGTTCTATTACTTATAAATTGATTCTTCATCAAAAATCTCATTAGCTATTGAGACTTTAATAGCTAAAATAACTTTGAATTTGTAACTTTTGATGACAATGTAAGCTAATTTATCGATTATTTACCCTTAAAATGGATAGATAACTAAGGACTAATACAAGAATATACAGAGTGTATCGAAACAATTACGTAAGATTACATAATCCAGTAGGGAATTAAAGTCTATATTGACACTATAGATTATTATATTATCTTAATAATGAGTTAAACCCTATGTAGCATAATTGCCTCGGTCCAATTTAAAAACGTCTAAATGTTAAATCTACAATTATGGATTTAACGCTTAGACGTTTTTTTTCTCATAAAACAGTAAAAATTATTGTCAATGTAGTCAGCTATATCCTGTGCATGTTACACAAACTTACATTGTAAAATGTACATTATTAGTAATTTTTTCAACATCAAAAAAGTATTTTTGGGGTTTTTAAGGGTGATGACAGGCTAAACAGCCTATGCTAAAGTCGGCTTTGTGTTTTGGTCAGCAGCTTGATTTGCAACGGCTTCGTAAGACTTCAATGATGCTGTGATCGCCAATAATCATTTTTTATATGAATAATATGCAGCAGAAGTATCAGTCACTATGACGTATATATACTTGAGTTGTTGAAATTTAATTGACTGCGCTGTTGTTGATAACAGACCATTTTGAATTAACCGTAGGTATTAGATTTATGAAACAGGCTTTATTGATTTTGTCAGTACTGGGTATGGGCATAGCACAAACGAGTGGTGCTGCTATCACAATCTCTCAAACAAATAATACCATCACCAATACTTCTGTGGCATCAAACTACGGTTCATCAAAAAACATCTATAGCACTAGCAGTGGTGCTTATGTTTCTAATAATGATGAAATCAGTCAAGCAATTAGCAACCTAAGTGCGCAGGCCAAGCAAAAAGAGAATCAGCTTTCATCGCTGAACAGCCGCTTATACGCTGAAAAACAACAGCAGCAAGTCAATACAGTTCCTGATAGCAATTCAGCCCCCGCTATCGCTGCTGCTCGTGCTTCACGAGTGGCTCTATCTGGTAGCTCTGGATATTGTGCCCGTTACGTACGTAAAGCACTACAATCAGCAGGTTATGAGTTTACCCCGAATCCTTCAGCC
Source organism: Psychrobacter sp. AT9 (assembly GCF_047272965.1). Classification (NCBI taxonomy): domain Bacteria; kingdom Pseudomonadati; phylum Pseudomonadota; class Gammaproteobacteria; order Moraxellales; family Moraxellaceae; genus Psychrobacter; species Psychrobacter sp. AT9. Next base: position 22,334 of record NZ_JBKOTW010000002.1, on the reverse strand, counting down.
TATCAGTACGCCACTCGTGGCACGCTTGATAAAGCAGGTTTTAGCAAAATTAGCAATGATATGCCAACCCAAGTAGGTGATGTTATTGTCTATGATCGCTCATCAAAGCGTCCACATGGCCATATTCAAATCTTTGATGGCAAAGATTGGATTTCTGATTTCCGTCAGAACAGTATCAGTCCATACAGTGGTGTCTATGCTTATACCACATGGCGCGATTCAAAATACGTGGATGACGCATCCGCATCAGATCGAAATATCTACCTTGCTATGAATGATAAATAAGACCTGATAAGTCAGCACAACATAGTTATTGTTTCCTCCAACCCAGTAGTGGTATTACTATCATTGCTGGGTTTTTTTGTGCTTAACATCAGGGCGTATTTAACCTTTCATGATTTGATCATTCAGAAATAGACACTACTGATATCATTACTCATGACAAGAATTATCGGCAAGAGCTTTTAATATCCCACATGATACGGCTGGTGCACTACTTGCACATTTCTGGCGCAAAACAGTCAAGTGCTGCTTTAAGTGCATCAGTTTTTCCATTCGTATTTCTACAGCATAAATTTGCTTATCTAGTAATAAGTTCACATCACCACAGTCTTTATCAGGTTCCTCCCAGTATTCAAGTAAGATTCTTACTTCGTCTAAAGCCATGTCAAGCGTACGGCAGTGTAGGATAAATTGTAGACGCTCAATGTGCTCTTCATTATATAAACGATAATTCCCTGCGCTGCGAGAAGGCTCAGGTAATAAGTGCTCCTTTTCGTAATAGCGAATGGTTTCCACTGTGGCACCTGTGCGTTTAGCGAGCTCACCAATTTTGATTGTCATAACAACCTCTATGATTTAAATGATTAAAGTGGCTGTAAAGACTGGCGCTAGAGAAATTAAAATTACGAAACTGTAGATAAATAACCTTGACTCTAAAGCCACTAGAGGGTTCATAATATCATTATTCAAAGGGTAAATTATTATGAAATATCATATTGAAGGTATGGACTGCGCCAGTTGCATCGGCAAGATTGAAACAGCTTTGAAACGTATGCCTGGGGTTTCTGATGTTGAGCTAAATTTTGCTACAGAAACGCTAGAGCTAAGCTTGACCCCTGGTGCGCCGACTCAGGCTAGTGATATCGAAAAAACAATCAAAAGCCTAGGGTTCGGCATCTCTGCCAATACTGGTCAACAAACTGTATCGGCTATTGATATTGACAGCGACAATCAGATGGCTCCGCAGGATAAGCGGTGGTGGCAAACTCAAAAAGGCAAACAGGTTGTTGGTCTCGGTATTTTGATGGGCAGCGCTTATGCACTGTCACTACTGTTCCCCGCTTATGGGATATGGGTGTTTGCCATCGCCGTGATTGTAGGCGTTTTTCCATTTGCGCGCAAAGCCTTAGCACTGGCTAAAACAGGTTCATTCTTTTCAATTGAAACGCTGATGTCCGTCGCCGTGCTTGGCGCTCTTATCATTGGTGAAGCTGAAGAGGCCGCAGCGGTTGTCTTCTTGTTCTCAATCGGGGAGCTGTTTGAGAGTATCGCTGCTGATCGCGCTCGTGCTGGCATTAGAGCTTTAGCGTCGCTGGTGCCAAAAACCGCCATTTTACTTGATACTCAAGGTGGGCAGCGCGACGTTCCAGCGGCCTCGCTACAAGTGAATGACCTTGTACTGGTGCGCCCTGGCGATAGAGTATCTGCTGATGGATCCATTGTTCAAGGTGCGTCTAGCCTTGATGATTCGCCCGTGACGGGGGAATCGGTTCCCGTTGCCAAGACGATGGGTGACAATGTATTCGCAGGGTCAATTAACATTGATGGTGTGCTACAAGTGCGCGTAGAAAAAACAGCCGCCGATAACACCATTGCAAAAATTATTGAGCTGGTAGAGCAAGCCCAAGCCTCCAAAGCACCCACTGCCCGTTTTATTGAGAAATTCAGTCGTTACTATACACCGGCTGTGATGGCTATTGCCGCCCTAATTATCATCGTTCCGCCGTTAGCGATGGGCGGAGATTGGGGAACTTGGTTGTATCGCGGTTTGGCACTATTGCTAATTGCCTGTCCCTGTGCCCTTGTGCTATCCACACCAGCTGCCATTGCTTCTGGTCTGGCGGTCGGTGCGCGCCGCGGCTTGCTGATTAAAGGGGGTAGTGCTTTAGAAACCATCGGCAAAGTAAAGACAGTCGCTTTTGACAAGACAGGCACTTTAACTGAGGGTAAGCCACGCGTTACTGACATTGTTGCTTTCACTCAAGAGTACCTAAGTTCTCAGGATCAGGGTCTTCAAAGTCAGGATTCTCAGGATCAGGGTTCTCAAGGTCAAGATGAGGTATTGGCGCTCTTTGCCAGTGTGGAGACAGGTTCTAGTCACCCGCTTGCTGAAGCCATTGTCAGTCATGCTGAAGCCGCCAAAATTGTCATACCTGTGGCTTCTAAAGCTTCTGCTACTGCGGGTAAAGCGGTACACGCAACTATCGCTGGGCGCGCGCTAGCTATCGGTTCGCCTGTTTATGCCGCAGATGAGGCATCAATTTCAGCCGAGCAACAGGCACAAATCGAGGCGCTGCAAAATGAGGGTAAGACCGTCTCAGTGCTGTTTGATGAGCAAAGTCGAGAAGTGCTTGGATTGGTCGCACTAAGAGATGAGTTACGAGACGACGCTCATGAAGGTGTGGCTCAGCTTAAAGCGATGGGTGTGCGCTCTGTTATGCTCACAGGCGACAACCGCTTAACCGCTCAAGCACTTGCCAGTAATTTAGATGTGGAATGGGAAGCTGAGCTGTTGCCTGAGGACAAACTGCGCTTGCTTAACGAGATGAAGAATAACAGCAAAATAGCGATGGTGGGTGATGGTATTAACGATGCGCCAGCGCTAGCAACCGCTGATGTTGGCATCGCAATGGGTGGCGGTACTGATGTGGCCATTGAGACGGCCGACATTGCATTATTGAAAAGTCGTGTTACGGACATGGCTCATCTCATCGCACTGTCGCGCGCCACTATGACCAATATTCATCAGAACGTCATTTTCGCCTTGGGTCTCAAAGGCGTCTTTTTGATCACGACCGTATTCGGCATTACTGGACTATGGATTGCGGTTCTAGCTGATGCTGGAGCAACAGTGCTCGTTACTCTCAATGCGTTACGTTTACTGCGCTTTAAAGGCGCGCCTCCATTGGTAACTGCGCCTAAAGTAGTTAAATAAAACCCTTCGAAATCAATTAAAAACTAGAGATAGCAGCAGATTTCGGGGGTGGGTTCTAATAATAAAAATTCCACCGCCACAGTAAACTGCAACCGCATTAGAGTAAATAAGGTTAGACCGTATGTTGATTACAGAATTGGGCTATTTTGCCTTGCTTACCGCTTTTGTATTGGCGTTATTGCAGGTAATTCTGCCAACTATTGGTGTTATTCGTAACCAAGTTGCTTGGCAACGACTAGCCCCTAGCTTAGCTTGGGCACAGTTTGCCGCCATGATAACGTCATTTGGCGCTTTGATAGCAGGTTTTTATTATAATGATTTTAGCCTCAGTTACGTCGCGCAGCATTCCAATACGCTGTTGCCTTGGTACTATAAATTATCGGCGACATGGGGCGGACACGAGGGCTCTTTGCTGCTATGGATGACCATCATGGCCACATGGTGTGCACTGGTATCATACTTTAGTCGCGGCTTGCCGTTATCAATGCGTGCGCGGGTATTAGTTATTTTGGCCGGTGTACAGTTAATGATGCTAACAATGCTGATATTTACCTCGTCACCATTTGAACGTACCTTACCCAATCTAGCGGTCGATGGCGCTGATTTAAATCCTGTCCTACAAGATTTCGGTCTGATTATTCATCCGCCCATGTTATATATGGGCTATGTGGGTATGGTAGTGCCTTTTGCATTTTGTATGGCGGCATTGTGGGAAGGGCGTTTAGATGCTGCTTGGACACGCTGGTCACGTCCATGGGCGCTCGCGGCTTGGGGATTTTTGACCATTGGTATTGCACTGGGCTCGTGGTGGGCCTACTACGAGCTTGGCTGGGGCGGTTGGTGGTTTTGGGATCCGGTAGAGAACGCCTCGTTTATGCCTTGGCTTGTCGGCTTAGCATTGCTGCATTCATTAGCAGTCACTGAAAAGCGCGGGGTGTTTAAAGCATGGACCATCATGCTGGCTATTTTCGCCTTTGCCTTAAGCTTGCTTGGCACGTTCCTGGTACGCTCTGGAGTCCTTACCTCAGTGCATTCGTTTGCCGCTGATCCGACGCGTGGTTTGGTCATCTTAGCTATTCTTGGCATTATCATCGGTAGTGGTCTATTAATGTTTGCCGTTCGCGGTTGGCGTTTAACCGTTGAAAGCCAATATCAGCTGATTTCACGTGAGTCCTTTTTAGTGATCAACAACGCCATCATTTTGATTGCAACCTTAGTGGTGCTGCTCGGCACCCTCTATCCTATTATCGCTGATGCCTTTGGTTTAGGACAAGTGTCCGTTGGCCCTCCTTATTTTAATGCATTATTTGTACCTTTAACGTGGCTGTTATTAATAGCTATGGGTATGGGCTCAAATATTCGCTGGAAAAAAGACACCCGTCCACTACTGGGTATAGGCATGGTCATCGCCGTTAGTAGCTTAGTATTAGCCGCCGTTATTACTTACTTTGTTAATCCATCGTCTATGCTTAATATTGGTGTGACTTTAGCCGTTAGCTTTTGGGTACTGCTATGGATGGCAGTTGATTTTAAAGATAAAACTAAGAATGCGCCTAATCTTTTTAACGGTTTGCGGCAGTTGCGTCTGAGCTATTGGGGTCAACAGACTGCTCATATTGGCGTACTGGTTGCTGTCATTGGCATAGCCTTTACTAGTAGTTTGAGTATTGAGCGAGACGTAGCAATGGGTATTGGCGATACAGTCAATGTTCAAGGTTACGATTTTGAAGTAACTGAATTTTTTGAAATAAAGGGTAGTAACTTTGATGCAACGCAGGCGCAAGTCGTGGTATCCAAAAACGGTCGTGAAGTGGCGAAACTGACTCCAGAAAAGCGTACTTATATCATTAGCACTATGCCGACCACTGAGGCGGCCATTGATGCTAGCCTAATGCGCGATGTTTATGTCGCACTGGGCGAACCTATTGCCGATGGTAGTAACCAATGGGCATTAAGGATTTATGTAAAACCATTAATTCGCTGGATTTGGTTAGGGGCAATTATCATGGCTCTAGGTGGATTAATTAGCATGCTTGATAAACGATACCGCATCAAAAAAGTTAAAGCTCCGTTGCTAGTTACTGGTAATCTGGCTACTGATAGAGTCAATGAGATAGCTATTGAGCAGTCAATCTCAGCATCGACGATGTCGACACTAAAGGAGAAATAAATGACTATGTCGAATAATACTCCTGAGCAAAAAGATAGCCAAAACAGTAAGCAGCGTAACCCAAAGACAATGAAAAAAAAGCAGACGAAGCTATGGTTCTTAATTCCGCTTATCCTCTTTTTTGGATTAGTAGTGATATTGTATATGCGCTTAGGTAAACCAACAAATATTGTGACCAATACCGCTCTTGAGCGTCCGGTTCCTGCCTTTGAGCTGCCGTTATTAGCAGATACTACCCGTACTATCACCAATGATAATTTGCCAGATAAGCCGTTTTTACTTAATGTTTGGGGCTCATGGTGCCCAACTTGCGTTATTGAGCATCCGTTTTTAATGCAACTAGAAGAGCGCGGCGTTGATATCGTTGGTGTGAATTATAAGGATGAGATTGGTAATGCGCTCAGTTACTTAAACCGAGGCGGTGATCCATTTTCTATGTCTATTCAGGATTCATTGGGTCAGTTTGCTCTAGACTTAGGCATAACTGGTGCGCCCGAAACCTTTGTTGTGGATGGAGATGGCATCATTCGTCAGCATATTGTTGGTGAGATTAATGAAGCCAATTGGCAACAGCGTGTTAAGCCGTGCCTGACCGTACTTAATGAGGCTAATAAGAACAACGATAGTCCTGATCTCATTCAGGTTGAGGAGATGTGCAAATGAACGTTACTCGAATAAGAGCTCCTCAACTAAAACCCAATATAGTTTTAAAACTAGCAAGCTTAATACTAGCGTGTCTGCTTAACATGACGGCAAACGCAGCTATTGACGTATACGATTTTGACTCACCACAGCAAGAAGCTCAGTATCGTGGATTAATAGAAGAGTTTCGCTGCCCAAAATGCCAAAATCAAAACCTTGCAGCCTCTGATGCACCGATTGCACAGGATCTAAAGCAAAAAGTCTATGATTTAATTAAAGATAGACGTAGTGATGCTGAAATACGCGCCTATATGCAAGAGCGCTACGGTGACTTTATTAGCTACAAGCCGCCTATGCGACCATCGACATGGATCCTATGGTTTTTTCCACCACTATTATTGCTCGTCTTAATCATCGGCTGGTTTTGGCAAAGTAAGCGTCGCCAAGTTGTCGCCCGTGGCCAAAACGGCGTTACAGTGAACAGTACTGCTGCCTTGACCTCTGCGGAAAAGGCTGAGCTTGATCGTCTATTATCGCAAGCTGAGAATGTCGACCACGATATTACTAGCCTAGAGGACAAAAAATGACCCTATTTTCTACTTTTGGCTTATTTGTAACTCTAAGCTTGCTGATTGCTCTTATATTTGCGCTGATTGCTATTATGCCATGGCTACGAGCACCGCGTTTGCAGTCCAAACCAATAGACAATCAACTGCTAGATATTAATGTTGCAGTATTTCGCGAACGTTTAGCTGAGCTACAAACAGATAAAGACAGCGGTACTATTAATAATAGCCATTATCAAAATCAAAAGCTGGAGCTTGAGCGTCAGCTATTAGATGCGCAGCGTCAGATAACACCTATGGTCACCCCTGATGTCAAAAGCCGTTTAATTGTCGCAGCTTGGATCCCAATATTGGCTGCAATGGCGTATTTACTAATAGGCAATCGTACGCCCGTGTTTGATTTGTGGACAAGCGAGGACAAAGTAGGACAAGTGGCTGACGACCTATTGACAGCTAAAATTGACAAGCCGCCATCATGGGCGTTTGAAGATGGTCGTCAACTGATTAGCGCCATGCAAACCAATGTTCATCGTAATGCTGATGATCCTAATCGCTGGATGCGCCTATCCGAGCTTTTCTTATCTATGGAGGCGACTGACTCTGCGTTAGAAGCCTTATCGCGTGCCTATCGTTTAGCACCTGATAACGAGGAGATTGCTACTACTTATGCTCAGACTAGTTTTTTTGTTAATGAAGGTCAGTTAGACGCTAATATTCGCCGTGTATTACAAGCTATATTAGCTAAAAATCCGCAACATGAACGGGCTCAAATGCTCATGGCAATGGGTGAGACTCGTAGTAGTAACTTTGCCCAAGCGCAAGGTTGGATTAAACGCTTACAAGGCAGCATTGTGGCCAAACCAGGTGATCATACTAAAGCTTTAGCAAGCTTAGATGAGTTAAGCAACTACGTTAGCACGCAAGAAAAGCAAGCGCTAGAAGGTATTGACGTGACAGTGAAAATTAACGCTAATTTATTACCGTTAGTGAAAGCTGATGATGTGTTGTTTGTTGCGATACGTGAAGTTAAAGGAGGTCCACCGTTTGCCGCCAAACGTTTACCCATTAGTATTATCAAGCAAGGTGAGGCCAGTATCCGCTTAAGCAATCTTGATGCGATGATGCCAGATCGCACGTTAAATTCAGCTCGTAGTGACAAAACTCAGTTAGCAGTCGTTGCTCGTATTAGTCATAGCGGTAATGCCATAGCAGAGTCAGGCGACTTATCGGGTAATCCTATAGTGATTAGCGCTGAACAGACTCAGGTTAATGTTGAAATCAATCAACAGATTCCCTAATAAAAAATTATTACCGTAAGTTTCATAACACCAGAGCGGTAAGTGGCGCCGTTTATAAAAGTGGCGCGATTAATAGTCGTATACCAAAAACATATACGTTTAACATTGTTCATTGTATAAACACAGATAAAGAAAACAACTATGACTGAATCTACCGACAGATTAGATAGTACTAAATTGAATAGCGTTGAATCGGCTAGTACTAATATTGCTGACAATAAAGTACCTATAGCTGTGAGTAGTACTCATCAATCGATTGACTCTAAAACCATGAATCATACGCCTAAAGCTATGTACGTGACTTCAGGCAACTCGATAACACCTAAAGGTAAGTTGGATAAAATGCCAAAAATGGTTGCCAATGGCAGTCGCGCTTTTATCTGGTATTTGTTGGCGATAATGGTATTAATACTTGATCAATGGACTAAGTGGTTGGCCCAAACCAAATTAGCGTTCAATGACCCCGTACCGGTCATTGAACCATTTCTCAACTGGACACTCGCTTATAACTATGGGGCAGCATTTAGCTTTTTAGCCGACGCTGGCGGTTGGCAGAAATGGTTTTTCTCAGGCTTAGCTTTTGTAATGGCTATCTTTTTAACGATTTATTTAATCAAAGCGCCACGTACAGCCAAGCTATTGTCTATGGGGTTGGCCTTAGTGCTTGGCGGTGCGATTGGCAACTTAATCGATCGTTTAAGAATTGGCAAAGTGGTTGACTTTATCCATGTGCATTATGCTGATGTCTGGAATTATCCTATTTTCAATGTTGCAGATATAGGTGTCTGTGTCGGTGTCGCATTGATTATAATTGACATGATATTTTTAGAAAGTAAGCGTAATAAATAAGCACATTGATGCCGATTATCACAAACAAAATGAACTAGCGTCGTAGTCACTCTATACGGAAAAATACTTTTTATACTTGAGTATGTTTATAAAATGTGAACTGGAAGGTAATGTATGACTGGTATAGGTACTCACTCATTTTAGGTCTTAAAACCCAATACTTAAAAGCTCTGCGTAGAGCCATTATTATAGAGACATTGAATAATCCATAAATTCTTTATTGATAATAACAAAAGGAAAATATAGTGTCACAGGCTCAGCCAACTATTGAAAAAATTCACAGCCTTAGAAAAAAACAAGAGACCGCGTTAAAAAGTCTTACCCTTATAGGCTACCTAGAAGGCACCTCTTTCTTATTATTGCTCTTCATCGCCATGCCACTAAAATATATGATGGACATTCCAGAAGGTGTAAAATATATCGGTATGGCGCACGGTGTACTATTCATTGTCTATATCGTAGTACTTGTAGGCACAGCTATCAAAGTAAAAATTCCTCGTTGGGCAATACCTGCGGGCGTACTCGGATCACTCTTACCATTTGGCCCGTTCATATTTGATCATTTACTAAAAAAGAATCTACAAAAAAGCGTAAGTAAAGAAGCCTAGAACAAACCCTGCTGCAAGCATGCCTTATTGCTCAAAATTGCTTTCTCTGATTGAATCAGAAGTCGCCATGACTCAGATGGCGACAAATGAATAACATCGAGCAGAAATTACTCACAAAAAAAATTCATTTTAAGCCCAGTATGGATGATTCAATACTCTACTCGTTTTTCCAACTTATCTTACACGCTATCGACCAATCCATATCGTTTAAAAACTAAATAGGTTTTGTCATCCGCGATGGATTTCCTGTTATCGTAGGGTATACCCTAGCGGAACCACATAAAAAGCCCCAAAAACTAATTAATAGACCACTTAAAACAGACTGGTATAATGGAACCACTTATAACAGACTATTTTAGGTGTTTATGTTTATTAGAGCGTATCTACGAGCGTCTACCAAAGAACAAGATGCTAAGCGTGCCAAAAGCGAACTTATAGCATTTGCCAAAGATCATGGCCACAAAGTTGCCGCCTTCTATGTCGAAAACGAATCAGGCGCAACTTTGATACGTCCGCAGTTAATGCAGCTGATCGATGATGCCCACGAAGGCGATGTGATTTTGGTTGAACAGATTGACCGCTTAGCACGTTTGAACCAAGCTGATTGGGATACTCTCAAAAGAATGCTATCAGAAAAAAAGCTGGCAGTCGTATCAAAAGAACTGCCGACCTCCTATATGGCGCTTCAGCCAGAGAGCAGCACTGAATTTATGAGCAGCATATTGCAGGCCATCAATTCGATGATGCTTGATATGCTCGCTGCTATTGCTAGAAAGGACTATGAAGATCGACGTAACCGTCAGATGCAAGGTATTGCTCGTGCTAAGGCTGAAGGCAAATATCCTGGACGTAGAAAAGACACTGAGAAGCGTAAGATTATCGCTAGTCTGCTAAAATCTGGACATAGCTACTCCGAAATACAAGCTACGGCTAAGTGCTCACGTCAGCTGATAGCTATTATAGCTAAAGACACGAAGTAATACTCAAATACTCAATATATATCATCTTTAATTGACTTTAAAAATCACAAAGCTATATTGCGCTTAGTTTTCTTTACCGTCGAGCCACGCTATAAACACCCAAACTGCACCTAACAGCACGCACAAAATGGCTGCTGATATAAACATCTGTGACCATAAGTCGTACACATAGACGATTGAAGCGATCAAACATAAAGATAAAAAACCTGCGGTCATGGCGGTCATAGTCGCAGGTGATTGCGACATGAAAACAGAATTTCTTTTAATGCTTGTTAATGTCGTTTTCATATCTTTAGCTGTTACATCTGTAGAGTTTTTGACGCTCTGTAAAGCGCTGTTATGCATTACTGCGACTTGCTTTAGCTTACTTAAATCTTCGTCATATCTAGTATTAGCGTCTGCGCTTGCGGTGTTGAGTTTGTCGATACTCTCAAGCAATGCTGTGTGTATTGTTGTCATGTTGCTTTCAAGCTTGTCGTTGATCTCTTTTACTTGTTCGTTGTGATTGCTAATAGATAATTTTTTATGCTCAATCAATTTCTCGATTTCATCATTAATCTTGCTCTCAATAAACGGCTCAATATTAGTAATAACTTGCGCTATTTGTGCGCTATACTCGCGCTTTAAATCAGTTTGCGTTAGTTCTTTAACGCCCTCTTTTAGCAGCTTTAGCGCCTTGTTTTCAGCCTCCATAAAGAACAGGTTATTTAATCTTACTCTCTCTTTTAATCGGTGAACAGCGCCATCTAAATCATCAATCTTACCGTCTATCTTATTAATACTTTTATCAAGCTTTTTGTCTATATTATCGCTTGCTTTGTCGCCCAAATTTATCAGCACTGGAAGCACTTGCTTTAACGCTATGACGATCTTTTCTATGTCGTCATGTAGTTGTTGATCGCTCATTTTTATCTCTCTTATAGTCGCGGTGATGAATAGCTGTTAGCTCTATCAAGCTTTTGCTGTGCTGCGTTCTGTATCTGCTCCAGCTGCGGTAGTAGCTCTTTGATTGTTTCGTTGTTCTGCTGTAGTTTAATGACTTCATCAAACTTGTCATTTAGCTGTTCGATGACTTCAATTTTCTGCTTGTTGTCTGTCATCTTATTAAGCTCATTGATAAAGTTTTTAGTATCGTCTTTAGATAATTTTTTAGTGCTTTCTAAGTCTGCTTGTCTTGATTCTTGCTGTAGCTCTGTTATGTTCTCAACTCGCTGTAAAGCGTCTAAATTCATCGCTGTTGCTGTTAATTTTTCAGCGCTATCTATAAGCTGACCAGATGCGCCAATAGACTTAAAATTAAGATCGTTTATTACCTCATCAACACGAACAGAAAATGTTTTAAACCTATCTTTATAAGCTTTGATTTGCTCCGATTTTTGCTGCTCTCGTTGTTCCTGCTCTGCTTGTTCTTTAAGCGCTGCTTGGTGTCTATCATCAGCTTGTTTTTTAAGCGCTGCTTGTTCCTGCTCTTTGATTAATTGAGCTTGTAGGGCGTCTGTTCTGCGCTGCCAATCATCAACTTTCTCAGGGTTTAGCTGTGTCGTTTTGGTCGTTATTATCTCGTTATATAAGTCATCATCTTGCTCAATAACAGCTTCTTGAGCGTCTAGTAGATTTTGGCGTTTTGTATATGACGGCTCTAAGCGCTGATAAGTTTTAGAAGCAGTATTGACTTGCTCTTTTAGTGCTTTTAGTTCTGTATCTGTTGTCTCTTTATAGACGCTAATAGAAGTCATTAGATCATCAAGCTGCTGCTGTGTCTTATCGCTTATTTGCTCTGCTTTAATCTGCTTGAGATTTTCGTATTCTTGCTCAAGCTGTTTAATGCTCTCAACATCATAATCAGCGAGTCTCATAAACTTGTTATAAGTATCAATATTGTCGGTTACTTTTATAGCGCCTAAATCATTAAATCGCTCTTGCCACTCATCGCCTTTTACCTCTTTTTCTATCAATAATTCATTGATTTTTTCAATGTCTTTAGCTACTTTTGCTAATAGTTTAGTGAAAGGCTTATCAAGTATTTGAAGCTTTTTGGACTTAGCTATTAAGTCGTTATTAATTGGTATAATCTTATTAAGTATTAGCTTATTTTTTTTGGTCTGTTCATCTATAGTGGATAAATTATTTTTTATCTCTAAAACGCTTTGCGTTGTCTGCTGTGTTTCGTCTTGTCTGAACTGCTCTAATAACTTGACTGATTGCTTGATTGCTTCGTTCTCGTCATACGTTCTAATTAATGTAATGCTACTTTTTATTGTCTTTATATCGTCTGTTCGATCAACGCCAAGATCAGCTAATTTTTTGGGTAATGTTTGATAGTTATTATTGAGTGTGATTACGATTTTTGCTTGTTCTGATAATACGTCTTGTAATGTATTTATAGTGGATAATAAAGCGCTGCGCTCCGTCTTTTTCTTAGTCTCAATATCATCAGCTAAGCTCATAAAGCTATCTAAGATATTAATATCATCTTGCTCTTTTTGTAGCTCATTGACGGGTACTTTAAAAGCTATCTTATTCAAGTCAATACTTGCAAAAGGTTTGCGTTTTTTATACTCGACTTGTACGCCTTTGAATTCTTGAATATTGACTTCATCGTCAATGCGTCCGTCATCGTTGTAATCAATCTCTAAATCACTCTCTTTAATGTACTTATTTAAGTCATCTATAGTCTCGTTATACTCGTTAATTACTGACTTCTTACCCTTTAATATGTCTCTGTATAATGATTTACCAAGTTTCATTTTTGGAAGCTGATTAATGCCTTGCTCTCGATAAGACTTGTCAGTTATTTTTAAGTTTTCAGGTAGCATTTCATTAGCGAGATCAGCCCACAAACTGCGCTGATATTTTAGCTCGTCACCTCGTCCGTTTAACCCTTTACTCAATCGCTCACCTGTCGCCCAAAGACTCCAATTTTTGCGCTTAGATAATGAGTAACTATTATCGTCATTTGCTAATATTTCTCTACTTGATAATAAAATATGTGCATGATAATTATCTTTAGTTATTTCTAAAATCTGACCGTCTTTTTCTTGCGTGTGCGTGTGCGGTTTATGTATATTTAAATCAACTAAAACATTGTAGCGATCAGCAAGCGTCTGACTATATTTTTCAACTAATTCTATACGCTTATTTTCATCTAATCCGATAGGGAACATGACATCAATCTCAACGCCAAGCTGCGCCTTTTCTGACTTTTCTATAAGCTCTATATCATTCCAAAATTGTTCTCTTTCAACTTCAACAGTGCTAGCTTTTTTTGGTAATATTAGAACAGAATAAGCGACATTCTTTTCTATAGTTTTCGTTGTTTCGTTGCCGTTTTTATCTATTAGTTTGATTATTTTTTCAGTAGATTTTGAGCTATAATCATGTGTCTTATTAGTCTTTTTATCGACTAATTCAGAACCTGAATTATAAGCAGATTTAGCAATAACGCTGTCATCTTTTCCTTTGCTAACAGGGCTGACACTCACATGATAACCTTGCCTATTCATTGCCTTTTCTCCGTATGCTATGCTTTGGCTTTTGACCTCGTAGAGCGAACCGATGGAGTTTATGATAAAAATAGTACCCCTTGCGGGTCTTTTATCATAAACTCCTAAGTTCGCTCTTACCAGAGAGGGGAAATACAACTGCGTCCACAAAAAGCCGTGGTCTTGTGCATTTAAAAATTGCTAAGCTTATTATTAAATGATATATTAGGTTATTATTATAACATCAAAAAAAGGAATTGGTTATGTCTCTAATTGAAGATAGTTTATTAACTGATAAATTAGATGCTGTTAAACAAGCACAGAACGCTTTAAACGATGAGAAAAATAACTATTATATCGTACTTGGTGAATGGCTTGAGAACGCTTTACAATCTGATAATAAAGATATTAAAGATTTCTTTGTAATAGAAGCTGAAAACACTAAATTTCTAAAGCGTAAAGCTGATCGTGTAATAGCTAAAAAAATAGCAGATAAACTACAAGCCGTTAGTAAAGTGAAGTCTAGCGATCACTCTAAAAGCTTTGAGCATAAAAACAGTGATGATGTATTGACTAATAGCGGTCAACAAAATGCTAACCTAATATAGTCTAATTAGCACTTATTTAGCGATCATAGCCTTGTATAACCTGATTGATGCTAATGTATCATTCAATGCTCTATGATCGCCACAATCGACACTTAGACGCTCACACGCATTAGCTAAGCTTATATAGTAATGTTGATTAAATTTTCTCATAGCTAAATACATCAAGCAATTAGTTGATCTTGGCTCTAAATTAAAAGTATTAGTTGCCGAATTTTTCATCTTTTCAATATCAAAGTCAGCGTTGAATATATATAAATCTCTGTCTTTTATGAGCTTTGAAATTTGGTTTTGCATCTCTTTAAATTTTGGCATACTCTCAATTTCAGATTTCTTTATGTTGTTCACTTCATAAGCATCATAACTTATATCGCGTTTAGTATAGATTAGCGTGTCAATAATAACGGTGTTGTTTATATCAACTATAGCGATCTCTATTACTTCATCTTTTGCGCCTAGTCCTGTTGTTTCAGTGTCTAAAAACAGAGGTATAGTAGGGTCGCTATTTAGTAAATACTCGTCAATGCGATTAGCGATTTCTTGAGTTATTTTATCTGCTGATTTTCTGCGCTTTTTATCTGCCTTTTCATTCTTTCTCTTAGTCTGCAAAGATTTTTTTGCTGCTGCTTTTCTTATTCGCTCCGCTTGCTTCTTTTCTCGCTCAATCTCGGTTGCTGTTTTTGGTCGATATTGGAAAGGAAAAAAGAAGTGCTTTTCATAATCGTCACGCTTACCCCAATACAATCTGTGAGGTTCGTTCAAGCTGTATTCTTGTTTGAATTTAAGATTGTTTTGACGCATATACTTAACAAGCTCGGACTTATTGAATAAGTGGCTGGTAATGTCTATCTGTAGTGCTTTTTCAACGTCTGCAAGATTGCCTATATGCTGTAATATCTGTTCTCTAGCTATTACCTTTTTAGCAAGATATTTTAGCTCATTAGCTATATTAACAGGGCTAATAGGGCGGTCAAAGTCATCTTTAAAATCATCAAATTTAAGCTTTCTGATTGCGTGTAAATCAATGTTAGATTTAAATTCACGATTGATAGCATTAACGCCCTTCGCTGTCACCTTGATGCGCTTATCATTCTCCAAGCTGTCAGCGATACGCTCAAGCTCCTCACAAGCCGTCAATAAGCTTTTATTGAGCTTTATTTTTGGCTTTTCGACTTGCTTTGTTTTGCTGTTCCTTTGAATTTCTATACTCATTTTTCACCTTTATTTTTTAGCAGCTGTTTTGCGAGCTGTGGTAGTTTTTTTGCTTTCACTCTCTGCGATTTCTGCTTCCGTCTGCTGTGCAAGCTCAAAGCTATCAACATCACTCGATAGCTGTTTGTTTTGTTCTTTGAGTGTTGCGATTTCGCCAACATAACCATCATGTTTAGCTTTTAAGCTCTCAAGCTCTGCGCGTAGTTGCTTGTCGCTCTTTTCATAGCCTTTTATCTCACCGCTAAGCTGTGCAATTTGCGTCAGCTGCTCGTTACTCTTGGCTTGTAGATCGTCAATTTGTTTAGTTGACTTTTCAAGCTCCGATTTTTGCTTATCGACTTGCTCTAGCAATGTTGATTTTTCAGCTTTAGCTTTCGTTAGATCGGTCGTTAGTTGTTGATTACTAGCTTTAAAATTAGCGTTATCACTCTCTACGCTCTCAACGTCACGTTTTAGCGCTTTGTTGTCGTTGCTTGTTTGCTCGACTTTATCGGCTAGATCCGCATTAGATTTTTCAAGCTCCATCTTGTCAGTTTTAAGCTGCTCATTCTCTTTATCTGTTGTCTCAATATAGCTCTCTAGCTCTGCTACTTCTGAATTTAGATTTTTGACTGTCTCGTCATGTGCGGAACGCTCTAAATTAAGCGTTTCGTTTGCCTTTTCTTGCGCTTGACTGGTGACATTGACAAGTAAGTCAGTGACCATCATTTCAAGCTCACCTAGAACCGATTTTTTTAATTCCTCGTCAACCGTAAATTCAGCCGCTTTTTTCTCGCTCGGCTCTCCAGCTGCGGCTTTGTTCTCGCGCCATGACTTCAATGCAGGTTTGATGGAATTGTACGAGTAACCGCCCTCCCCTCTGATCGCTTCATACGTTGGTTTAATGTCTTGATCGACAAGCACATTGATAGTGTTGTGAATATTTTGCTCTAACTCTTTTGAAATACTCATTGTCTGTAAGCCTTATATAATATGGTCATGATCTGTTTCTTAAACTTAATGATAGCATAATAATAAATGATAGCAAGTAATATTATCATACTATGATAATATTACTTGCTATCATACTATGATAATATTACTAAGTATAAAAAAAACGCTTACAAGGTCTTTTGTAAGCGTTTCTACTGATGTTTTCGATGGTGATGTACCTAATCGGCCTTAAAACTGCGTAGTGATAAAACTAGGGACGCTGGGAGCATAATTATTGCCCTTGATACCGCTCCATTCACCGCCATTCTTAATTTGCTCTTAATTTGGCTTGTAAGCGTTTCTACTGATGTTTTCGATGGTGATGTACCTAATCGGCCTTAAAACTGCGTAGTGATAAAACTAGGGACGCTGTTAACGCTATGTATCTGTTAGCTTCACTACTTATTGAATAATGACTTGGCTAGCTACCTTATTGATCTTCATCTTAGCTCACTGAACATCGTTAGCATAACTTAATAATAAATCTACTCGATATAGCGGGTTAAAATGCTTTAAAAGTTAAGTAGCTCTAACAATAGATTTATGTACCAGCATCAGAGATTTCGGGCTATAGCATAGTTAATCTAAATATCAGGATTACTCTAGTAATCAAAGCTAATGTATTTGTCAGATATTCGGATCTCGACTCTCTTCTATGTGATTGTTTGATTACTCCCTATATAGATCATAAATTTTTTCTCTGAACCCTTATATATATAGCCTAGGGGGCTATATATACTATGATCTATCATAGTATATATTTATGATCTTGGTTCGTATGGGTTCGAAGTTCAGACAATACTCACCCTAAAGCAAACACGCATAAAACGCGGTTGCTTTAGGTATTATCTGACTATCTCAAGCTACACCTAGTATGACCTCGGCACGCATTGGGACGGAAATCAGAACGTCATCACTGTATCAAGCTGACGCTGTTAAAATTACGGCTGATAGCACCGCTTAGACACGTTTTTAACTGCTGAATGGTGTTCTTACGCTGACAAGGATTGCTCCAATATATCGCTTCAGATAGGTCATTCAACTACTCATTACGTTTCTTACTTTGTCTAAATACCCTAGTAGTAAGATCCCCGTATCGCAAACGCTAGCGTCACTTAACCTCATCACCCGTTTGCGCGGAGACGATAAGCATTGACTAAGGAATTGTAAAAGCGAATGACCAATAAGACGTGAAATTACTTGATGAAACT
Organism: Psychrobacter sp. AT9; assembly: GCF_047272965.1. NCBI lineage: Bacteria > Pseudomonadati > Pseudomonadota > Gammaproteobacteria > Moraxellales > Moraxellaceae > Psychrobacter > Psychrobacter sp. AT9. The sequence continues at coordinate 4,522 of NZ_JBKOTW010000002.1, read as the reverse complement.
CAGATTAGCTTGTAGAATTGCACCCATGACGGGCCTAACCAGCTGATTCAAATAACGCACCTTGTATGCTTATTTGTGTCGTTCCAGAAATTCCCCAATTTCTGCAACCGTCAGGGTGTATTTAAAAGCAAACGCGCTTACTTGTCAACAAGTAAGCGCGTTTTTTTATTGTCTTTCTCATATTGAAAAATAAACAGTATTTATTATTTATAACAGTATTTTAAAAGCTTTATATGTTTTTAATAAACTCTATGTACCCCTTATAAATATTGGCTTTCAAAGGTTTTTTCAGTAGGCATACTACGACAAATTTAGGGTTATAACGTGATTAATTTAGTGTGTATTAAATTTATAATACGACAAATTTAGGGCTATAGTACGATAAATATAGGGTATAATGAGAAAATATAATAAAAAATTCTCACTATGTGCTATGATTCTATAATATGAATAGGTATTTCTAGGATTTAATGTATGACACCTTCTGAGTTTAAGGAATTACAAGAAAAGCTAAGAGACGATGTAGGTCAATCTTACACAGTGAAAGTTGATAAGCATTTGTCAGCAGACGAACGTGATGAATTAATCAAGCATATTAAAAAAAGTATAGGCGATGCTGATGCTACAATTTTAATTGTAGAACCTAATATTGAGCCACAGTTTGATTTTAAATATGAATTACAAGCTAACACTAATAATGATGAAAATGGACATTTAGCGCTACCTAAATTAAATGAAAACGTTCCAGCCCCTCATAATGGTTGGGTATATGCTGATAACTTGATAGTGATGCAAAACAGGCTTCTTAATGCAATCACCAATTTAGACTTTAACGAAAGACGTCTGATAATGTATCTATCACATATTGTACGTAAGGCTGTTGACCTAAATCCTGAACAAAGAACTTTTGTAGTCACCGCTCTAGAATTTCATAACGAATATGATGTAGGAAAAAACAACGTTTATGATTTATTAGCGAACGTAGCTGACAGCTTATTACATAAAGCATTCTTCTTTTGGAATTTTGAAAAAGATGAGATTGGTAATAGAAAAGGGTCGAGCTGGGTTGCGGAATGTGAATATCTTAGAGGTAATGGCTGTATAGAGGTAACCCTTACTGATACTGTCACAGAAATGTTAACAATATTTGATAGAAGTAATCCATACACACAATATGAGCGACAATATATTGTTAATTTAGGGTCATATGGGATTATTATGTTCGAATTGATTAACAGCTGTTTATATTTAAGAGGTAAGAAAAAGGCCTACTCTATCGAGTATTTAAGAAAGAAATTTAATTGTGAGGATACATACGACAAAGTAACGGATTTCAGAATAAAGGTTATAGATAAAGCAATTAAAGAAGTTGAAAAACATACGCCTCTACGTATTACGTATACGAAACAAAAAAATAGTAGAGAGATTGTAGGGCTAGTATTTAGCTTTAAAAATACTGCCGCTAAGAAAGTTGACAAGAATGATAAACCAACGTGTTTAACTGAGAAACAAGCTAAAAAATATAGTTTTCAATTAAAAGATAAACATGAAATTGTTGGCGATTGGAGCATTAAGTCTTATGATGAAGCACAAAAACGTATTGAGAAAGAGCTACAAGAACCCGAAAAGTATGACCAATACCTCAGTTTTTTGAAAAAATACACTGATTATGGAATTAATTAAAAGGTTTTTTTTGAATGTGAGATGTGTTTGATACCAATATAGTTTTAACTATTATATATTTCTCTCAAGACTTTGTATCAATTGCTAGGCAAGATATAACTAGATTAGTTATAAGCCATACTCTAAGTATTTGAGTAAATATTTTTTATAAAAAAATTAAACAAGAAAAACTACCCTTTGTGGTAGTTTTTTTTGAGAAAATTCCAGACTTAGATGATAAAGAATTTGAGATAAATTACAGTCCTTAGGTTGCTATGTGTGCCACTACAACTAAGCAGCCTGGTCGTTATCCATGAGATCTATAAAAGAAGTCTCAAGCTTACATATTGTATAGTCATCAATCGGTAGTCCTTCATCAAGCTGTCGCTGTACCCAGACATAGACAGCTTCGTCATTATAAAGAATAGAGTCTACGCTAAGTAAGTTTGCTAGCTGCACACCTTGTTGTATTTGCAAATTTGTCAGCAGTTGGACAGATAATGATTTTGCCTCATCAGTAAACCAAGATGATGCGTTGAGTAATAATAAATTCATATGCATTTTTATTCTCCTATAGAACATTATGATTTTTAAATAGGTTAAATAACTTCCTATAGGTCAAATTATACCTATATTTTAATCTATTACAAGTAAAAATAATCTTCTACAGGTCTTTTTTTCTTTTAATGCACTTTACTATGGCAAGCTAGCTTTTAAGTATTAGACTCGTCTATGATTTGATATAAGTCGCCAATATTGATTCTAAGGTACCTGCATACAGACTCAATAACATCTAAATCAACTCTAGTAGCTTCTTCATTATACATACGGGTGATGGTGCCGCGATTGATACCAGTATCTCTTGAGACATCGGCAATTTTAAGACGCCTTTCGCCCATGATAGTCGATAAGTGACATTTCACCATAGTAGTTTCCTAATTAGAAATTGTTTGTGGTTTTTGATTGGCGACTGGATTATAACGAATGCTAACCGCATTAAGTACCTATTTTAGCAGCTCAAAATGATACCCAATAGCTGCACATTATGTTTCAGCAGGTAGTTTACTATGCCAACTCAGGATTTGACAAATTGAGGCAGTTCTATAATTATTATTAGAGTAGGGATTAAGTCAATATTGAAGATATCGCTATTTTGATTGAAAAATGTTGCTATTCATCTAGCTATTAAGTAAAGTCTTATAAATACTCAAATACTCAAATACTCAAATACTCAAATACTCAAATACTCAAATACTCAAATACTCAAAGCACGGAGCTCTCTATGAAAGTCATTGCTGTATTGAATCAAAAAGGGGGCAGTGGCAAGACAACTATTGCCACTCAATTAGCTCGTGGATTACAGCTACAAGGCCATAGTGTATTGTTGGTCGATAGCGATCAGCAAGGTAGCGCTCGTGACTGGAGAGCGGTTGATGAAGATAATCCTGTACCAGTGATTGGTCTAGATCGTCCCACTCTTGATAAAGACTTGAAAAATGTATCTGATAAAGAATATGTAGTGATTGATGGGTCACCGCAAGCAACTAGTTTAGCTTTATCCGCTATTAAAGCAGCTGATTTTGTATTGATCCCCGTACAGCCTAGCCCATACGACGTTTGGGCGACTAGCGATTTAGTGGACTTAGTGAAGCAGCGTATAGAGATGACTGACGGTAAACTAAAAGCTGCCTTTGTAGTGTCTCGGGCCATTCAGAATACCAATATTGGTAAAGAGGTCGCCTCAGTTTTACTAGAGTACGGTCTACCTGTGCTAAACAGTAGAATCATGCAGCGTGTGAGTTATCCGAATAGCGCCTCATTAGGTAAAACGGTATTCGATACTGAATCAGCTAACAGTAATGCAGTGCAAGAGATGACTGCTCTAGTAAACGAAGTTAAAACATTTTTTGATGAAAAATAAGGTGTGAGTATGAAAGCCGGTCGACCAAGTAAGGACGCTAAAAATACGCTAGATTTGTCAGACGTGACAAACGCTCCGAAAAAGACAGTACGGGTTAATTTTAATATTGATGAAGAAAAGTACATTGCGCTCAAAAAGCATGCACTTGATAGCCGAAAAACATTGACGCAGCTGCTCACCGAGATGATTGAAGAACGTCTAGTAGAGCGATAATGACATTGCCTTTAGACCTGTTGATCACTACAATTTGACGCCATACCACCTACCCATTGATCACTTATATAGACCATACCACTTTATGAATAAACAACAACTAGCTAACAAAATCTGGCAATCCGCCAATCAAATGCGCTCTAAGATCGAAGCGAATGAATATAAAGACTATATTATCGGGTTTATGTTCTACAAATTCTTATCAGATAAAGAATTGCAGTTCTTAAAAGCCAACGATTTTACTGATGAGAATATTAGCAGCTTGACGGAAGAAGACGTTGAAGCTGTCGAGTTTATTAAAGAAAACCTTGGCTACTTTATTCCTTATCCGCATTTGTTTTCGACGTGGATAAGTAAAGGTAGCGATTTTGAGATTGCTAATATACGCGATGCACTAAACTCATTTTCACGGAATATAGAAAACAAGAAGGTGTTTGAAGGTATCTTTTCAACCTTACACAATGGCTTAAGCAATCTTGGTAAAGATGCCGCATCTCAAACCAAGGCAGCCAGCAGTTTGATTCATTTGATTAAAAGCATTCCTATGGATGGTAAGCAAGATTATGATGTTCTTGGCTTCATCTATGAGTACCTTTTGGGTATGTTTGCAGCCAATGCAGGTAAAAAAGCTGGTGAGTTTTACACCCCACACGAGGTATCTTTGTTGATGTCTGAGATTATCGCAGACCATCTAAAAGATCGTGACAACATTGCTATCTATGACCC
>NZ_JBKOTW010000001.1:0-3428510 GCF_047272965.1 Psychrobacter sp. AT9 | reverse complement strand
GAAAAACAATAACCCCATAATCCAAAATAATAAAGGTGCCTAAACGGCATAATTGGTCGACCAGCATCCGATATTGTCGCTGAGTACTATCTCAAAAAAACCATTAGAGAATACGCCAAAATCATATATCAAGCAGGGGGCTAATCTAACACAAATACCCTGTGGATAACATCCTGTTTTTTGTGGATAAGGCTGTGGATAGTTTTGTGGATAAGTCAACAACCCAAGTTATCCATATTTCACCCACAGGTTATCCACAGGTTTACCCATAGCCTAATATTTTGATAATAAAGGATAAATAAGACTTAACCCCAGATAATCGTGCTCCCAATAACAACAATACTTATATATATTAATCATTAATTATTATAGAGCACGACGATTTCTGTGGATAACTTTATGAAATTAAAACTGAGATCAGCCAGTCAGTAACTAATAAATTAATGGAATTCTGCAGTCAGTTGAAAGAATTTAATCATCACGTTGACAACAAAAAATTAGTTTATTGACCAAAATACAATGCAATGGTATAATCCTCCGTTATTACGAATTTAGTCCATTATTTTGATAGGTGAGTTATGAAACGTACATTCCAACCAAGCGTGATCAAGCGTAAACGTACTCACGGTTTCCGTGCTCGTATGGCAACTAAAAAAGGCCGTCAGGTCTTAGCTCGTCGCCGCGCTAAAGGACGTCATCGTCTTACTGTATAATTACTAGATAACGATAAGCATGGCTAATAGTGCTTGTTGTGTTTCTATTGTTTATAGATTGCGATAGTCAATCATCACAACTGACACGTAGCCGTATATCAAAAGCGCCCAAATAGGCGCTTTTTTTGTCTCTATATTTTATGGTTATTTTTGATATTGTCACCAGCTCTTATACTAGGTTGTACTATGTCCACTACTGTCCCAGCTACATCGACTGCCCGCTTCACCAAAGCGCAACGCCTGCTAACGCCTGCGGCTTTCCGTGAAGTATTTGACGCCCCTGAGCGTAAGCTACACCAAAGCCATCTCATGGCTTTTGTACGCACCAATACGCATGAGCAGCCGCGAGTCGGTATGGCGATTACCAAGCGTAAAGTACCTACTGCGGTCGCTCGAAATCTAATAAAACGTCAAATACGTGAGCAGTTTCGTGTAAAGTCCTCAGTGTTAGAAAATAAAGATATTGTTTTTATTGTCAAAAAATCAATTAAAGGATTAGATAACAAAGAATTAAAAAATGAAATAATTAATATTTTTAAAAAAATAGAAAAAAAATAAAATGAATTTAATTCATAAAAAAATAAAATTTTTGTTATATTGTTTTTTTTATTACATTATTGTTATTTATCAAAAAATGATAAGTCCAATCATTCCTGCCCGTTGCCGATATTATCCAACGTGTTCTAATTATGGCAAACAAGCTTTAGCGTGGCATGGAGTGCGAAGAGGCAGTTGGCTGTTGTTAAAACGTATTGGGCGCTGTCACCCATTAGGTGGCCATGGTATTGATTTTGTGCCTCTGCCCTTAGCGACCTATAAATACCAGTATTTGCCCTCTACTAAGTTGGGCAGTTCTAAAAACTTTGGTTTTGGGGTGTATCGAGACGATAAGAGTTATGTGAGCCGCTTAAACTATTTGCTGAAGACCACATAGAATAGGTGCTCGACTGGCTGTTTTGTTAGGTCTTCAGAGTTACCCACAAGTTATCCACACTCTTGGTATCATTCGAGGTGGATTTTTAGTAAAATGATGCACATTTTATGTAAATGACTGCCAATACTGTTGTCATGGCGATAATAGATAACGGTGCTTTGTGTTCATGACACATGCCCTAATTTTTCATTCCCTAATTTTTTAATCTAGGAAAGGTTTATGCAAAAGATATTTCGGGTGATGATCATCATTGCGATGCTAATCACCGCTTATCTGCTGATTTTGGCATGGCGAGATGATTATGCCGATGCACCAGCTGTAGACACGGTACCAGAAGCTGCAACGTCAGTAGGTGCTGACATTCCATCTACGACTGGCGCAGCAGGTGATATTCCGGTACAGACACTACCTGTGGATAACGCGACTGCTGTTAACGGCACTGTGACGGCTACTCCGGCGAAAGATGCTGGTTTGATTACAGTCACTACCGATCGCTATGATATAAAAATCAATCCAGAAGGCGGTGATATCGTTTATGCTGCTCTCAAGCAGTATGACGCGACGCTCGATAGCGAGACGCCTTTTGTACTATTAGAAAATAATAGCAATCGCGTTTACGTGGCTCAGTCTGGTCTGATTGGTCAAGACGGTATTGATACCGCAGAAGGTCGTGCCAATTATAGCCATACTGCTAATAACTATGTAATGGAAAAAGGGCAACAAACGTTGTCTGTACCGCTTACTTATAAAAAAGATGGCGTGACGATTACCAAGACCTTTACCTTTACGCAAGACAAATATCCGATTGATATCAGTTATCAAATTCAAAATGCCTCTGCCGCAGCGTGGCAAGGACAGATGTTTGCGCAGTTAAAACGTGATGATAGTAAAGATCCTGGGATGTCTGATAAAGGCGCGCTAAGCATGGCGACGTATTTGGGCGGCGCTTGGGGCACACCTGATGATCCTTATAATAAGTTGAAGTTCGGTAACTTTAGTGATGGTGAGTTAACGACAACCAGTGATAAAGGCTGGGTCGGCATCGTGCAGCATTATTTTGTCTCTGCATGGACGCCTGAAAATTTCACGGGTAAGTTCTTCAGTCGTGAAACTGCTGATGAGTATTTTATCGGCTTTAACAGTCAGCCAGTTAATGTTGCACCGAACAAGCAAGTCACACTAAATGCAACGTTATATGCTGGGCCGAAAGTACAGTCTGAGCTTAAAGATGTGGCAGTTGGCTTGAACAAAACGGTCGATTATGGTCTGTTATGGCCAATATCGAAGATCTTGTTTGCTATCTTGGATGGCATTCATAAGGTAATCGGCAACTGGGGTTGGTCAATTATTGTACTGACTATCTTGGTTAAAATTGCTCTCATGTGGTTCTCAAACAAGAGCTACTACTCAATGGCGAAGATGCGTGCCATCGCACCGCGACTTAAAGTGCTCAAAGAAGAGCATGGCGATGATCGCATGAAGATGTCGCAAGAAATGATGGCGATCTATAAAGAAGAGAAAGTCAATCCGATGGCGGGTTGTCTACCTATCTTGATGCAAATGCCGATTTTCTTAGCACTATATTGGGTACTGGTTGAAAGTGTTGAGTTGCGTCATGCCCCGTGGATCCTATGGATTCAAGATCTATCAGCGATGGATCCATGGTTTATTTTGCCATTGCTAATGGGCGCATCGATGTTTGTACAGCAACAGCTAAATCCGCAGCCTGCTGACCCAATGCAAGCAAAGGTAATGAAATTCTTACCGATTATCTTTACTGCATTCATGCTGTTCTTCCCAGCGGGTCTGGTTTTATACTGGACAGTGAACAACTTGTTTAGTATGACTCAGCAATATATCGTTAATAAGAAAGTTGACGAAGAGCAAAAGCGACGTACGGTTAAAGTGCTCGACTAATCGACAAGTAGTTAGTTCTATAATAAAAAAACCATCGCATAAGCGGTGGTTTTTTTATACGTCAAACCTAGTATTTGCTTATATTGGTACGCGCTAAAAAGCGCAAAATCCCGCTATGTAAAGATTGCTTTGTCAGCATGCTTTTAGCCGTCTATAATGGGGTTTTTATCTATTGAGAGTAAGCGTGAATTCTGTCGAAGTGACGTTAGCACTTGGTTCATCTGAAAAGCCTGATTCCTCTAAAAATCATAAGTCATCTGGATTGGCCACCATTGCCGCAATTGCCACACCGCTTGGGCGCGGTGGTGTTGGGGTTATTCGTCTGTCAGGTGCGCGTGCTTATGACATTGCCTGTCAGCTCACTGGTAAGTCTGTTTTTGTCCCGCGTATGGCCAGCTTTTGCCGTTTTTATCAAGAGGATGGCACGACCATTGATGAAGGCTTAGTGTTGTACTTTAAGGGGCCGCACTCATTTACTGGTGAAGATGTGATTGAGCTGCAAGGGCATGGCGGCATGATTTTGCAAAATCAGCTGCTAGCACGGGTGTTTGAATTGGGCGCAAAACAAGCCAGTGCAGGGGAGTTTTCTTACCGCGCTTTTGACAACGATAAGCTGGATTTGGTACAGGCAGAGGCTATCGCTGATGCGATTGATGCGACCAGTGCTGCCGCTGCCAGTAGTGCTATACGCTCGCTAAGTGGTGAGTTTTCACAAAAAATTAATGAATTGCTTGAGCAGCTTATTCATCTGCGTTTACATGTTGAAGCCGCCATTGATTTCCCCGATGAAGAAGATGTTGATTTTTTATCTGATGGCGTTATACAAACCAATCTTGAGAACACGCAACAAAAGATACAGCAAGTACTGTCGACCGCAAAACAAGGTCAGCTATTACGTGATGGTATTCACGTGGTATTGGCAGGCAGACCAAATGCTGGCAAATCGAGCTTGCTGAACCGTCTAGCAGGACAAGAGCGCGCTATCGTCACTGATGTCGCAGGTACGACACGCGATACGCTACAAGAGACCGTGGTACTGAATGGCTTGACGCTGCACCTAACCGATACAGCTGGCCTACGTGAGACGGAAGACACCGTAGAGCGTATTGGCATTGAGCGCGCGCGTACCGCTATTACGCAGGCTGATATGCTGATGATGGTCTATGATGTGACCCGCGACCTTGAAGAAGAAAGTACGCCACTACAGCTGGCTGAGCAGTTATTTGGCAAGCTACCAGAGGCTAAGCGATTATTGATTATTGCCAATAAAAGCGATTTACTAAACGGTTTGAGTGACGAGGATGCCATGTCCGCTTCACAGATTGAAATAAAGAATCGTGGTTATGAACAAGTCAATGTTTCATGTGAAACAGGCGCTGGTATCGATACATTGGTCGAAGCGTTGTGTGCTAAAGTGGGTTTTCATCCGCCCGAAAACAGTCTCATTGCCCGTACGCGGCATTTAGATGCACTCAGACGCACAGCAGACTATTTGGCAGAAGCACACGAACAATTAACCGTCTTTCAGGCAGGTGAGTTGGTGGCTGAAAGCTTACGTCAAGCTCAGCAAAGCTTGGCTGAGATTACTGGTGAGTTCAGTGCCGATGATCTACTGGGTAAAATTTTTGGCAGCTTTTGTATTGGCAAATAGCTTTTTTAAGCCAGCATAATTAATGGCTTTGTTGAGCCGCGCGATTAAATCGTCGATGTTGCCGCCTTTAATATTAAGACAAGGAAAGTAGTATGCATTGCCCGTATTGTAATGCGTCAGAGACCAAGGTAATTGATTCACGGCTGGCGGCAGAAGGTGCGCAAGTTCGTCGCCGCCGTTCCTGTAATAGTTGCCAAGAGCGTTTTACCACGTTTGAGATGGTAGAAGTGGTAATGCCAAGAATTATCAAATCAAGCGGTAAAATTGAGCCTTACGACAATGAAAAGCTGCGCCGCTCTATACTTTTGCCGCTACAAAAGCGTCCGATCACGATTGATGAGCAAGAGGCAATGATTAGCCGGATAGAGAAGCGCGTACGGCAAATGGGTGAGCGTGAAATTAGCAGCAAGGTCTTGGGCGAGATTATCATGAGCGAGCTTAAAACGCTTGATGATGTCGCTTATGTACGCTTTGCCAGTGTTTACCGTGACTTTCAAGACATTGATGCTTTTCATCAAGAAATCGCTAACATCCGCCCCACCGAAAAAACTGACGATAACGTTAAGTAGGGTCTGTTGAACATTCAAATATTAGGACTGCTGATCGCTAAAATCGCATCAAACTAGGCGTAAACTGATGATAATGTCGAGACCTTAGCTAGGTTTACAACAACGTTTGGGGTGATTTTAGCATCAGCCTTTCAGGGCAGGGCTATTTTTTGCCAATACATGGCGAAATTGTCTACCCTAGAATGACTAGGCGTCAAAAATTTCACTGCGTATTGTCTAAAAAATAGCCACTGCCAGTTCCACATTTGAATGTTCAACAGACCCTAGTCTTTATTAGCTACTTTCTTATTAAGTGTGACCTCTTTATGACGCTCTCAAATCACCAACTTTCAAACCATGAACAAAATGCTAAAGACCAGTATTTTATGATGCTTGCTATCGAGCAGGGTAAGCGAGGTCTCTATACTACGAGGCCCAATCCAGCGGTAGGATGCGTTATTGTTCAGGCAGAGTCTATTGTCGGTCAAGGCTTTCATCCGAAAGTAGGGCAGCCTCATGCCGAGGTGTTTGCCCTGAAAGAAGCAGGTACGCGAGCAGTAGGGGCAACTGCTTATGTAACCTTGGAGCCGTGTAGTCATACAGGACGTACGCCACCTTGTGCGCTTGCGCTGATTGCTGCGGACGTTAAGCGAGTGGTGATTGCAGGTCTAGATCCCAATCCACAAGTCGCTGGACGCGGTGTACGTTTACTAGAAGAGGCAGGTATTGACGTCACTATTGGTGTATTAACGCAGCAAGCAGAGGCCTTAAACCGCGGATTTTTGAAAGCAATGCGCACTCAGATGCCTTATGTTCGCCTTAAGATTGCTACCAGTCTTGACGGTCGTACCGCGATGGCGACAGGGGAGTCAAAATGGATTACAGGCCCTGCTGCTCGAGAAGACGTGCAAAATCTGCGAGCCCGTAGTGGGGCGATTATCACGGGTAGCGAAACCGTTATCGCTGATGACCCACAGCTGAATGTACGCTCAACTCAATTGGGCGTACTATCTGAGCAAGTTCCCGCTCCCAAGGTTGTCGTGCTCGATAGACGTCAGCGCTTAGCGCACAGCTTACAGTCTGATTATCAGTTATGCCGTCGACCGGATACGATTTATTGGCACGAAGATAACTTAATGGCATTATTAAAGAATTTAGTCAGCGAGCATCAGTGTTATGAAGTATTGGTTGAAGCTGGTGCGAGCGTGGCAGGCAGCTTTCTAGCCCAGCAACTGGTCGACGAGCTTATTGTTTATCAAGCGCCTTGTTTGTTGGGAGCACAGGCTCGCCCAATGGTTGACTTTAATCCACTATCGTTGGCGCAGCAGCTGCGTTTTGATATCGATAGTTATGAACAAGTTGGCGCTGATCTTAAACTGACCTTATTGTCTTTATAACTCGGTTGTCTCTCACTGGCCTGCTCACAATATGCGTTAGATGTGTGCGGAATGTGGATAAATTAGTAAATCTATTTATGGTTTCACATGGAACTGTGTATAACTTTGTTTCACATGAAACGGAAGAGTCCGTTTTTGTGAATAATATTAATATATACGTATAAAAATCAATGCTTTATGGTTTATTATGAAAGTTTTTAGGTTTTTATGCCGACTCTGATTTTCTGTGGATAACTTGGTGAAAATATAGGTCTTTAACAACATAAGGGTTGATTTACTATGACTTATCCACAACTTATCCCCTATTACGCTTAAAATAGGTGTGTTTCACTTAAAAGCTGTGTGTTTCACTTAAAAGTTAAGGCAAGCAAACGTTGCCATCAATATTGATAAATGCCAATACGTTGTCTATGACGACAATATAATAATGAGATGAGGTTGATATGTTTACCGGAATTATAGAAAGTGTCGGAAAGGTTAAATCCATGCAGCCTACGGGTGGTGATATACGCTTGACGATAGAGTCTGATGGTTTAGATTTCAGTGATGTGAAACTGGGTGACTCTATTGCTTCTAATGGTATTTGTTTGACGGTTGTGGATTTTGGCAGCAATCATTACTCGGTTGATGTCTCACGTGAAACAATTGCGCATACAGCGTTAGAAGATTTAAAGCCAGGTCATATCGTCAATTTAGAGAAAGCGATGTTGCCAACCACACGTTTTGGCGGCCACATTGTCGCAGGTCATGTGGATGGTGTTGGTGTCGTACGTAAGTTGCAAAAAGACGCGCGTTCTATCTATATTGAGATCGAGATACCGCAAGAGCTAGCGCATTATACAGCGACCAAAGGTTCTATTACCCTTGATGGCATTAGCCTCACCACGAACTTGGTACGCGATAATATCGTCTCGTTAAATATCATCCCGCACACCGCACAAGTCACCAATATTGCTCAGCATTGGCTGGTAGGTGATAAGGTTAATGTTGAAGTGGATATCGTCGCGCGCTATTTGGAGCGGCTGTTAACCAAGTCACAAACTGACAGTAAGACAGCGCAAAGTACACCAAGTAATATCACTGAGACTTTCTTGGCTAATAATGGCTTTATGAGATAGTAAGTAAAAATAGTAAGTAGGGTTTTTCAGCATATTCTTTATATTGACTAAGGCGTGTCCTCATGATTTTTAATAAGGCTCTGTAACACTATTTGCAGCTTATTTTTATTGATAGGCTTGGTCAAAAATTCATCCATCCCTACGGCAAAGCAAGCGTCACGATCTTCTGTCGAATTGTTTGCCGTCAACGCCACAATAGGAATATCATTTCCTTGTGCACGAATGGCCTGAGTCGCTTGTAAGCCGTCCATAACCGGCATTCGGCAGTCCATCAAAATAAGCGCAATCTCTTTATGCTGCGCTTGCAATTGACTTAACGCCTGCTGACCATCTTCTGCGACCACCGTACGATAGCCAAGCTTGGTTAATATCTTACAAGCTATTTTTTGATTGGTCGGACTGTCTTCTACCACTAAAATAAGCGGCGCTGCGATCGCATCGTTGACAGTATCTGTGATTGCGTTATCTGTGGTCGCGTTATCTATTTCTATTACGGGTGCGCCATTTTCTTTATTCACTTTTTGGATTGGTGCAAATGTCTGTCTGACTGGAAGAGTTAAGCGCAGCAGCTCAGATAACAATAAAGCACTGTCTAAAGGTTTGGCCAAAAAACCATTACATTGATCTAACAGTACAGAGGAGATACGGCGCTCAGGCTTCATGCTCAGCAGTATTTTAGGCATCGAGATAGTGGCCAGTAACTGGCTTAAGGCCTTACGCCGGTTATGACTGATTGTTTTATCGTCTCCTTCTGCTGGTTTAGGAAATACGATAGTGTTGCTCTCATAATATTCATAATCTAGTAGCAGAATGGGTGCCAGTGTTTGCGCATTCTCGGAGAGCTGTTTCGTTAACTGCCTAATGGTCGCACTATTGATCGAGGTATGAATAGTGGCTGGTATGGATAGATAGTCGCACAAACGTTGCAAATGTTCCGCACCCAGCGTTTGATTCATCACTGCAACCAGATGAATGTGAGTCAATTGTTCATGAAAACGATAGACTGGCTGATAGTTTGGACGATGACAAGGCAGGTATAGATCAATGCTGATACCTTCATCGGCGGTGCTATTTGACTCAATAAAGCCGCCCAATAATTGTGCAAAGCTGTTTGCCGTATTGAGTTCTAAAATTGCTTCAATAGAGGGCTGCTGTATAGGATAGTTGGTTGGGTTGTTTGCTTGATTGATATAAGTAAAATGCTGTGCTTGCTGCTGCGATGGGTTGCTCGTCCCAGTACTTTGTAGGCTAAACTTCACCCAGTTATGCGGATTTTTTGTTGTGCTGTCTTCGTGGATAGCCAGCGGCTCATTCTTGGTAGCTGATGGTAAAGGGTTGTCGGTAATGGCTTCAATCGTCAGAGAAACAGAGCCTGCAAGAGTGGATGTGATGGTACTGTCTAATAAATTTAGCAAAATTTGGCATAGGCGTTTGTGATCTGTATTGATATAACGCGGGCAGCTGGGGGCAAAAAAGTAATGCAGCTCGAGCCCTTGTCGCCGAGTATCATCTGTGACTAAGTCATTGACATGTTGTCCCAGTTTGTAGATGTCGACAGACTCAATCCTAAGACGGGTTTTCTTGACGTCGAACTCTCCTACACCCAGCATGTCATTGAGCTTCGTTAACATAGAGTCGCTCGACCTCATTAGCATCTGTAACACCGCATTCTGCTGGACAGAAAAAGTCTCGGGATTCATGGCTTCAAGAGTGTCGATTATAGTCTCTAGTGGTCTATGCAACTCATGATATATAGCGGGTTTGAGCCCATTAAATTCGTCGATTTTTCCTTGCAGCTGTTGGTTTTGTTGTTGTAGATGCGCGTTCTGATGGATGATTTCATTGACATTATTAAGCAGCACTGTAAAGCCATGCACTTGTCCGTGCTCACCAAACCAAGGGGTAATGTGTAACTGATAGGCTTGTTGATTCTCTAGACCGTGAACGTTTAGAGTACGGGTGACATACAAGTTAGAGAGTTTTTGTAGTAGTAGCTGGGTGGGTTCATCGTCAGCCGAGACAAAATCCGTCAATTGATAGTTGGTATCGCTTTGAAATGGGGTGGCAAATATCTGCTCAAAACGTTGATTAAAAAAGCTGATCTGACCGTGACGCATGATCATGACCATCGGTAGCGGTGCTTGCTCAACCAAACGCTCAAGACGATGTTGCAGCGTTTGTATACGTCGGTGGTTACTATGAAGTTGGTAACTGATACGACTGAGCGCATGACCTAGGCGCAAAAACTCAGCCGTAGAATTTTTGTTAATAAACGGTGGCGGCAGATAAGCGTCTTTCGCCTTGCTACTTAAATTATCGGTATAAGCTATCAGCTGTTGCCAGTTACTTTGGCGATTTAATGTATAGAGTAACGCCATGATGAAGAACATGATCGCCGTCATTAGCGGTAGCCAATAGCGATAGGATATCCAGTCTATCTCAAGTGGTTTGTGGCGTAATATGATATAGAGTTTGTGACCACTCTCAAGCTCAATGGTTCCTGTTAAATTACTAGAGTTGAGCTTATAGGCACTATAATTATTGCTATCAGAAGGCAGTGAAGTAAGGACATTAGGGAAGGTGACGGTGGCAAATGCACTCTCATTAGGACGGACATAGCGATGAATATGAGTCTGCCCAGATGGCATCATAGAAATAATCTGATAACTGACACCTGCAAAAGAAGGCTCAGTCAATATTTCTTGAAGGTCAGAGTTTAGAGGTTCTGCGTGTTCAGTAACGGCATGCTGCAATGACTCAAACGTGTCTATACTCTGCTGATGATTATGCGTGTTTAGGTCATCAAACTGCGCGAAGTAATACAGTGACAACATGGCCAGCAGTGTCACTGTATAAAAGAGCAGCAAACGCTGTAAAGACTGAAACTGTTGCATGAAAGCCTGACCCTATATCGGAACGATAAAATACAATTATGATGAGTCTGTCACCAATCTGATAAATGCGCGACACTTGTTATGGGTCTGTTCTATGTTGATAAGTCGTTTAGCTCAATTAATAAGTCGCTTGGCTCACTATAAATGATGACACGCCCTAGTGTTGTTACTAGTGACAAACGAGAGATCATTGAATAAAAAATTCACTACGTGTCAATAATAAGTTCCCGTAGTACAAATACAAAGACTTCCTATATATAAACCTCTTCATAAAAGGGTGTTAAAAAGAGATCGTGATGGGCTTTATTGCTATTATAAAGATAAATGGGCTTATTAGTAACGCTGGATTGACACTATTACAATCATGGCACAACGTCGTAAACTCACCTATAATGGGCACATCAATCATATATTATAATGCATGACTATGAACACAATTGCTTTCGTCTCTGATCTGTCTATGGATTCTACTAAACCTCAGCAAGATCCCATTCTTGGTGCTCAGCAGGGTACTAACCCTTTAAGGATAGTATTTGCTGGGACGCCTGAGTTTGCAGCGATTAGCCTAGAGGCTTTGATTCGCCAACAAGAATCCCTGAATATAGAGATTGTCGCGGTGTACACCCAGCCTGATCGCAAAGCAGGTCGCGGACAAAAACTCTCAGCTTCTGCTGTCAAGCAAGTGGCATTAGCCAATGATATCGCAGTCGAGCAACCGCTCACCTTTAAAAAATCTAGTACCGAAGGCATGGCGGCGCGGCAGACCTTGCGTACTTATCAGCCAGACGTGATGATTGTCGCCGCTTATGGCTTGATATTGCCTATTGGTGTATTGGACACGCCTACTTATGGTTGCCTAAATATTCACGCTTCATTATTACCACGCTGGCGCGGTGCTGCACCGATTCATCGTGCACTCTTGGCCGGAGATGATGAGACAGGCATTACTATTATGCAGATGGACAAAGGCCTTGATACGGGCGACATGCTTTATAAAGTCAGCGCCAGTATTGAGCCTACTGATACGGCCGCCAGTTTGCATGATAAGATGGCTGAGCTTGGTTCGACGGCCATTGGCACTGTGCTACAAGACTTGGTACATTACCAAAAACAGGCTGTATCTCAGGATGATAGCCAAGCCAACTATGCTGAAAAACTGGTCAAAACGGAAGGCGAAATCGACTGGACGCAATCCGCTACTGAGATTGAACGCCAAATTCGTGGACTGACCCCATGGCCGGGTGCCTATACTTTCTTGGCAGGGCAACGTGTCAAAGTATTGGCTAGCTTGCCTGTGAACCGCTCACAGCAAACCAATGAGCCTGTTGGCACTGTTATCAGTGTCGGACGCAAAGCGATTTTAGTCGCTTGTGGCAAAGAGAGCGAAGCTGAATCATCAGCCACTACTTTAGCCATAACTCACTTACAGTTTGCCGGTGGTAAGCCGATGACCGCTGAGCAAATTTGCCATGGCAATCAGCTAAATGATGGCGATCAATTTACGACAGAATCAAAATAGCTTTTACTTATATTTAACCTACTTGCACAAGACGCTATCGACCATACGTCAAGGAAATAAAATTTAATGAGACAAACCAGCACTGCGCCAAGAAACAATAAGCTCAAACCGTCAAGCAACCTTATCATGAATGGCAGTGTGCGCGTGCGCGTGATTCGTACTTTGCTCGCTATTCAAAACGGTCAGTCGCTCTCAAGCGTCCTTGATCCATTATTGAATAGTCTGCATGATGGTGACAAAGGCTTCGCCCATGCGCTATTGCTCACGACATTGCGTCAATGGCATGCGCTGGCACGTTTGCTCGATACTTTAGCAGACAACCCTATCGATGAAGTGGAAGTGCGTACCACCATTCAAGTAGGCTTAGTACAGTTGCTGTATTTAGAGGTGGCTGATCATGCAGCGATTCATGAAACCGTTGAAGCGGCGAAAGAGATTGAGTTCGCTCATTCGACTGGTTTGGTGAATGCTATTTTGCGTAAAGTCGCCAAGAATCCAAGCAAATTTCGTAAGAAGTGCGATAAAAAACACAGCCTACCGAATTGGCTCGCTTATCAGCTTAAGCAAGATTGGAGCGAGCAGTATGATGAGCTGACACAAGGCTTGCGCCAACCAGCACCGATGTTTTTACGAGTAAACTCGGCGGTTACTTCGGTAGAGGATTATCAGCATGCGTTGGATGGGGCAGAAATTGATGCAGACATCGTTGAGCTAACGACTGGTTTTAAGGTAGCGAATTCGCCAGAGTCTGCCACTCCTACAACGCTATTAACCAAAGGTCTCCGGCTACATCAAAGCACTGCCGTTAACGCTTTGCCTGAGTTTGCTTTAGGGGTTGCTAGCGTCCAAGACATGCATGCCCAGTTAGCTGCACCAATTATTAATAAAGCATTGATGGCTAAGCTTAGCGCTGAAAATAACAGCGCTGAAAGTGCGAATACTGACAACGACAGTGCTGAAAGTAATAATAATGAGCTACACATTTTAGATGCATGTGCGGCACCTGGTGGCAAGCTGGCTCACTGGTTAGAACTTATAAGCGCTAATGACGAATCATCTTTGTTTCACGTGAAACAAGATGATGCTGAAACGTCGCCTGAGACAGCTAATATCAAGGTAACGGCTATCGATAATGAAGCACCACGTATTGAGCGTATTCGTGAGAATTTACAGCGCCTAAATCTGAGTCAGCATGATTTGCAGCAAGCAGATAACAGCATCGCACTCAACATCGTCTGTGCAGATGCGACCAGATGGCAGCATGGCAAGAATAAAAAAGCGGCGACAAATGAACCTGTATTTGATGCGATATTATTGGACTCTCCTTGTACCGCGACTGGCGTGATTCGCCGTCATCCTGATATCAGTATCCTGCGTACCGAAGAAGACATCGAGCAAACGGCGCTGTTGCAAGCAGACATCTTGCATAACTTATGGCCACAACTCAAAGCTGGTGGTTATCTGCTATACGTGACATGTTCTATCTTGAAGCAAGAGAACGTCGAGCAAATGCAGGACTTTATTACTCATCATAATGATGCGGTAGCGATTGAGTTTACCGAGGAATGCAGTTGGGGTATCGAACAAGCAATCGGTCGTCAGTGCTTACCGATTGATAGCGCGAGTGGCGATGGTTTCTATTATGCGTTGTTGCACAAAACTGCTGAATAAACCGTTTTTAACTATTGAATAACATTATTGTAGACAGGACAATCTAATGAAATATATCAGTACCCGTGGTCAGACAGCGCCGATGGATTTTAGTGATGTGCTTTTGATGGGTCTTGCCCCAGACGGTGGTTTGATGTTGCCTGAGCACTACCCAAACATTGATAGCGCTGTACTCGATGAATGGCGTATGCTTAGCTATCCGCAGCTTGCGATGGCGATTATGCAGCGTTTTGCCACGGATATTCCTGCGGCTGATTTGCAAGACCTCATTGAACGCACTTATACCACTGAGGTGTTTGGCTCTGATGAGATTGTTCCTGTCCGCAAGCTTGAAGACAATTTGTATATTCTAGGATTATCAAACGGTCCGACATTGGCGTTTAAAGATGTTGCCATGCAGTTCTTGGGCAATGCCTTTGAGTATGTGCTTAAGAAAAAAGACGCGCGTATTACTATCATCGGCGCGACTAGTGGTGACACGGGTAGTGCGGCAGAGTATGCGCTACGTGGTAAAGAAAATATCGAAGTCTTTATGCTGTCACCACATGGCAAAATGAGTGAATTCCAACGTGCGCAGATGTATAGCTTGACGGATGCTAATATCCATAATATCGCTATCGAAGGTATGTTTGATGATTGTCAGGATATCGTCAAGGCATTGCAGCAAGATGCTGAGTTTAAAGCGGCTTATAATTTAGGCACGGTAAACTCTATCAACTGGGGTCGTATCCTTGCGCAAATCGTTTATTACTTTAAAGCCTATTTTGCCGTGACTGCCAATAACGACGAAAAAGTCAGCTTTAGCGTGCCATCGGGTAACTTCGGTAATATCTGTGCCGGTCACATCGCTCGTGAAATGGGACTGCCAATTGATCGTTTGATTGTCGCTACCAATGAAAACGATGTGCTAAATGACTTCTTTAACCAAGGTGCTTATCAGCCGCGCCCGACTGAAAAAACTTACATTACCTCAAGCCCATCGATGGATATCTCCAAAGCGTCCAACTTTGAGCGTTTTGTTTATTTGCTACTAGAAAAAGACAGCGCGCGCGTTCATGAGTTGTTTGAAGGGGTAAAATCTGGTCAAGGTTTTGACTTATCTGACTTGATGGATGCGGTCAATAGCCGTTACGGTTTTGCTGCTGGCAAGTCTACCCATAACGACCGCTTGCAGACTATCAAAGCACTGTATGAGCAACACGGTGAACTGGTCGATCCACACACTGCTGACGGTATCAAGGTCGCCAAAGAGCTACAGTTGGATGGTGAAATCATTGTCTGTGCGGAGACAGCGTTACCCGTCAAATTTGCTGACACGATCGTTGAAGCGATTGGGCCAATAGACATTGCTCGCCCAGCGCATACCGAAGGCTTGGAGAGCTTACCACAGCACGTGGTGGTGCTAGATAATGACGCTGAGCAAGTCGCTGAGCAAATTCGTCAGCATGTCAGGCCAAATCCAGCCTGAATTAACGCTGGACTTGTTATTAGCTTTGTTTAACCATTAAACAAGCGTCCACATAAAAGTTACGCCATTGTAATAAAGTGTTTATGATTGTGTTATGGTAGATATAATTGTAATATTGGAAACAGCGTCGGCGACTCATCATTTTGCTAGACGCTTTTTTAGCAATCACACCAGCCAATTACACTGAACAGCTGCCCTATAGGCGTTATGATAACTGTACTGTTAGGCTCTTTTATGCTCTTAATTGCTTGTCATTGATTTTAGTAATGCTCAAGGATTAAGATTAAATCAAGGGTCTAAATAGTATTAATTGTGGCGACAACAGCGGTACATATTGTGGATATAACAATGAAGATGAGCTTAAAAACGATAGCAAAAGCCCTGTTGATCACGACATTTAGTAGTACGATGCTAATGAATGCTGCCCACGCTAACAATCCAGCACCAACTATTAAAGCGGATGCACCCAATCGCTATACGGTTAAAAAAGGCGATACATTGTGGGACATCTCAGGACGCTATCTAGACAGTCCATGGCGCTGGAAAGAAATTTGGGCGACCAATAAGCAAATCAAAAACCCCAATCTTATTTATCCTAACGACATTCTTATCTTATGTGTGATTCAAGGTAAGACTTTGATTGGTGTCGATACGGGTGAGGGCTGTGCTGGGATTGAAAAACAATTGACCGGTACGGCAGTTGCCACCTCGGTAACAGTCACGTCGACGGCGAATAGCATTCCTCCTATCCCATGGTCTGCTATCCAGCATTGGCTAGATAAAACCATCATCGTTAATCCAGCAGATTTTAATACCACACCATATATATTAGCGTCTAAAAAAGGCAACTTAATCACGGCAAGTGGTGATAAAGTGTATGCTAAAGGCGTGCCACTTATCGTTGGTCAGCGTTATGGTATCTACCGTGAAGGTGAGATGTATGTCGAGCCAAAGACTCAGCAAGTCATCGGACTTGAAGTCACACAAGTCGCGACTGGATTGGTTACGTCTACAGAAACCAATGGCGTTACCAGTTTGCAGCTTACCGACAGCTACGGCAAAGAAGTCCGTGAAGGTGATCGCGTTTTTGTTGAGTTAAACAACTCTATCCCGCCCGTATTTTACCCAACGCCTGCAACGGTTAGCCGCGGTGGTATGATTGTCCGCGTCATGGACTCAATCAGTTCAGCGGCGAAGGGCAGTGTGGTCGCGATTAATTTGGGCAGCGCAGAGGGCGCCAAACCAGGGGATGTATTGACTGTCTATCAAAAAGGGGCGTTGGTACGCGATACCAAAGATAATGATGCCTCTGTACGTCTACCTAGTGAGCCAAGCGGTATGGTGATGGTGTTCAATACTTTTGACCATATCAGCTACGCTTATGTGCTTGATTCTGAGCTACCGCTCAATGTGGGTGATCAATTATTACCTCCCCCTTATCTATAAGCCAGACTTCTTGAGTCAGTTGAATCCGTAAATGCGAGTCAGACCATTATGACGGCAGTTTCTCCAGTGTTACCCGACGAGCAGCGTGCAATATTGGCGCTGTGGACCGAGGTGAATGCGTCATTATCGGCTTATCATAAGCTTATTACCTCTTTTGGTGCGGCGGAGCTTGCTTGGCAAGCCAAAGCAGAAGCATGGCGTCAGTTGGGTATTCACCATACGCATCTTGCCCGCCATGAACAGCCAGAGCACACGCAAGCCAGTATCGATAAAATTCAGCAAGCGCTCAACGAGGGACGCTACGGTCTGCTATTTTCTGATCAGCCTGATTATCCTGCCCAACTCTTACAAATCTATGATCCACCGCCATTATTGTTTTATCGTGGTAATCATGCACGCCTGCATCAAGCACAAATAGCCGTCGTCGGCAGTCGAAAGCCCACCGCCCATGCCCAAAAAATCACTTTCGATATGGCACAGTATTTGGCGCAAGCTGGTTATATCATCACCAGTGGTCTTGCCATGGGGGTAGATAAGCGTGCGCATTTGGGTGCGCTGGCTCAGACAGATACTGAGTATCAAGGTCGAACGATTGGAGTCATGGGTACAGGGATTGATGTCAATTATCCCAATCATCATGATAAGTTATTTACTCAAATCATCGATCAAGGTGGCTGTATTATCAGCGAGCTGTTACCACACACGCAGCCGCATAAGCATACGTTTCCACGCCGGAATCGTTTGGTTGCTGGATTAAGCTTGGCGACCATAGTGACGGAAGCCACGATTCAAAGCGGCTCACTGATTACTGCGCGCCTAACCTCTGAGCAAGGCAAGCAAGTTTTTGCGATTCCCAGTCATATTGACAATAGCAATGCTGAAGGCTGTCACCATTTGATACGTGAAGGCGCGACGCTGATTTATCATCCGCAGCAAGTAATCGAGGACGTCAATGGTCAGCTGGATTATGACAATAATGGCTATCGACCAGCACAACAGACAGCCAAGGCCAATCATAAGCTATCGGATAGTCATCAACCTTCTCATGCCGCAGAGACAGCTTCTGTGCCAGCGACGAGCCAATCGATACCGTCTAACATCAAATCCCCTAAAAGCGCTATCGTCGTCCCTGAGCATTTAACGCTGGTCTATGAGCAACTTGACTGGCATGGACAGGATTTAGACGCGCTATTGGTCAGCACCAAGCTTACACCACCGCAGCTGATTGGGCAGTTAATGGAGCTTGAGTTACTGGGTGTTATCAGCGTGCAAGGTGGGCGTTATTTACGCGTTTAAAGTCGTACTTTCTCTACTTTTACGTTTTTCTACTTATTAATTTTAAGTGATTGAATACGGTACAATTTCATAAATATAGTCAGTCAAAGGTAATATCGAACCATCATGCACTGCTAATATCAATTTTTCTTGCTTGCTGTGCCTGCGCAGACAGAGGCGACAAAAAATGGATATCAGCAATACCGTCGCGTTTTTAGGATGTTTTGACTATATTTGAATTTGGCTCACTTAGTCAGCTTCTCTCCTATGTTATTATTAATGCTTAAACTCCTACCTTTTCGAAGCCTTCAAGCCATGAAAAAATCCGCATCCTTTACTACTGATTCTGTCGCTCAAGCTGCTACGTGGCTAAAAGAAGGGCAGCTGCTTGCTTATCCCACCGAAAGCGTTTGGGGTATCGGCTGTGATGCTTACGACGAGATAGCCGTTCAGCGCATTTTGGATATCAAACAACGGCCACAAGCCAAAGGCATGATTGTCGTTACTGACAGTGCCGAGCGTTTAATGCCTTTACTAGAGCCTTTAGAAGACGGTCAGCGCCAACAAATTATCAAGAGTTGGCAGACAGATAGTGGCCATAATAACGATGATAATTTGCAATATAAGCAAGCACATACATGGTTGCTACCCATTCCGCAGGCTCTAACGACAGTGATACCTTCTTGGATTACGGGGCAGCATCAAACAGTGGCAGTTAGAGTCATTGCCCATCCTATGGTTCGTCAATTGTGTCAACAATTGGTCGACGTTCAAAACCCCTTTGGGCTATTGGTTTCTACAAGTTGTAATCCATCAGGGCAACTGCCTGCTATGACCTTCGACGATGCTTATGCCTATTTTGGCGAGCAAATCAGCTACTTGCAGGCTGACACTTTAGGCTATACCTTGCCTAGTCAAATTCGTGATGCAACGACAGGATTAATTATTCGCTAGACAAATTACAGTTATTTAAAGATTGATACTTATATCTATTTCACTATTGACAGAAATAAAAGAATAGCGCAAGATAAGTTAATCTAATCGTATAAAAAATTAAGTGAATGGCTCTTATGAAACTAAATCCTGTGACCGAAAAATTTATCTTACATTGGGGTGAAATGGGCTCGCAGTGGGGCGTCAATCGCACCATGTCACAGATTCATGCATTGTTATTCATCATCGGTAAGCCGCTAAATGCTGAAGAAATTACCGACACACTTGGTGTTGCTCGCTCTAACGTCTCAAACAGTATCAAAGAGTTGCAGCATTGGGGCTTGGTACAAAAAGTCTCCATATTGGGTGACCGTCGTGACCACTTTACGACCAATACCGATGTTTGGGAGTTGGCACGTATTATTGTCGTTGAGCGTCAGAAGCGTGAGCTTGAGCCAACAGTGCAGTTTTTACAAGAGCTCATGGACAGCCCTGAATTTGAACATGAAAATAATGAGGTAAAGTCACGTATCCGTGATACCCAAGAATTCGTCAGTACCCTAACCACTTGGTCATCTGAGATGCTTAAGCTGCCCACAAGCATCCTCAAAAAAGTCCTCAAACTTGGCGCCAGTATTAAAAAGGTTTTGCGTTGACAGTAAGCTGTACGATTTAAAATAAAAAATTTGAGATGTAATTTCTGTTTTGACAGAAATATATGTAATAGATATAAAGGCCAGCTAAGTTTAAGTGACACGAGCTTCAGTAAAAGTAGCAGCAATAAGAAACAGCAACGACAAATGGATGTGTAAAATGACAGTCAATCAAACACACGCTAATAAAGAGCAAGCCATTAAAAAGGCTATCGCTGCAGTCGAGTGGCAAGACTTGCGCCAGTTAACGCGCGGTCAAATCGCTTATAACGTTATTTTGCCTTATACATTTTTGTTGTTGTCTTGGTGGTTTGCCAGTCAATCATGGTATGTACTGGCATGCGGGGCTTCTTACTTATTTTTTGCTGCTGCTTTTCGCCAAGCGCACGATGGCTATCATCATAGTTTAGGGACAGCTAAAAGCACGACCACCGCCATATTACTATTGCTTAGCGTGTTACTGATGACCAGCTTACACAGCATTCGCGCCACTCACATGGCACATCATCGTGACCCATTGGGTGATAGTGATATTGAAGGCAGTCTAGCAAAAGTGTCATGGTGGCAAGCACTGCTCGGCGGGATAACTTATCGGCTCGATATTTATCGTCAAGGACTGCGTCTAAGCAGCCGTCGCAATCAAAGCTTGGCTTGGCTAGAATTTGGCTTGATTGCTTTAGTTATCTTGGTTGCCTTCGTACTGACCGTATTTACTGTCGCTGTTCCTGCTCTGACCATGTTAGCGCAAGTGTTGATATATCACCTACTGACCATGATGTTGGCCAATGCTAGCGTTGGCATCATTGCTGTATGGGGCGTGCACCATGATTGTGATGAGACGATCGCTCGCACTGAGCGTAATTCAGTGGTCAATTTCCTAACTTTTAACCTGCTATATCACGTAGAGCACCATCTGTTTCCTGCCGTCCCATCAAACCATTTACCTGAACTTGCCAAGCGTTTGGATACCGCCGCGCCACACCTGACCAAAGCACATGTGTTACCGAGTGTGGCTAACGTCATAGATTTTATTAATCATCGTTGGAACAAATTAAAGAACAAATCTCAAAATAGTAACGATAGTGAGTGTCCTATTCGTAAACGTTTTGCCTAATAAGTAGGCTAAATAAAATCAAGATACTTATCCATCAATTATCCACAGTAGTTTCATTGGCTTTGCCAACGCCGTATTTATACTCAATTAACGACGAATGTTAATAGGATAAATATCATGAAAACGAATAATAATATAGGTGCTTACCCTTACCTATCAGTGCTTATTTTGTTTGCAGGGCTTGGCAGCATAGTTGGTGGGTTGATTGCAGAACTGGGTTTATTGTTTATTTTTAGGAATGAGGATTTTGCGCAGATTGGTTATCAGCCATTGCTATATGTCGGTCTGCTTGGTTTTATTCCTGCTTTATTAACAGGCATTATTGTCGCCACTCAACAGATATGGCGCGGTGATCATAAGAGTCTACGCACGACATTTTTGATTGGGTTTATAACGTCAGCAAGTTATATGGGCGCAATCGTCTTATATTTAGGCATAAACTCATTGATAGAGGTTGGCGTGCTACTGGCCTTTATGATTGGTATAGGACTATTTGGTGCTATCAATTCAGCCATCGCTGGCTGTATTGCTTTACCAAAAGCATGTAAAAGTCGTTTTGATATAAAGGTTAAAAAAGAAGACGATAGCTATAACGGATTAAGTTTTACTAAACGATAAGCGAAAAATATAAGGAATAGGACATGAATATTTTAATCAGTGGTGGCTCAGGATTTTTAGGTAGTGCCTTTAGCAATGAAATTATGGCGCGTTATCGTGCCCAAAATAAAGCGCTACATGTTACTTGGCTGACGCGTGATAGTAGCCAAGCTCATCCGAATGATATCAATATGATGACTTATGATGAGCTGGCGAGCTCGGATAAAAGCTTTGATGTCATCTTAAACCTAGCAGGGGCAGGTATCGCTGACTCGCGTTGGAGCGATGAGCGCAAAGAGCAACTCATGGCGAGCCGTGTTAAGCCTACCGAATCCTTATTGGCATTTATTAAGCGTACCAGTATTAAGCCCAAGCTAATGGTCAGCGGCTCTGCGATTGGTTGGTATGGCACACAAGGTGACAAACCTCTTACCGAAAGCAGTGGTTTTGAGACTGATTTTGCTCATCGATTATGTGATGAATGGGAGCAGTTAGCTTTGACAGCAACCGAATATAGCATGCCCGTGGCTATTGTGCGTACAGGTGTAGTGATTCATCCTGATGGCGGGATGCTCGGTAAGTTATTAACCCCATTTAAAATGGGTGTCGGTGGACAATTGGGTGATGGCAAGCAGATCATGAGTTGGGTCAGCCGTGAGGACTGGGTAGGGGCAGCGATATTCATTATTGAGCAGCATCTTGCTAGTAAGGGCGATAGTGATGCTAACACTACACATGATAATGCATTGCAGCCTACTAATGATACACCAGCGTTTGTATATAACTTAACGTCGCCAAACCCAGTAAGTAATCATACTTTTACCAAAACACTGGGTTCATGGTTACACCGTCCGACATTTTTTACCTTACCAAATTTTTTACTCAAGCTGATGTTTGGTGAGATGTCGACACTATTGATAGATGGTCAAAAAGTATTGCCACAAGCATTACAGGACGCAGGTTATGATTTCCAGCATCCGACACTTAAACAAGCTTTAGAAGAGCAGAAGTTGTAAATAATCATGAAGGTTGTTTCATGTGAAACGTGATTCTTCATTGTAGGGTGCTTTGTTTCATGTGAAACAAAATAGAGGTTTTTATGAGTGACATTGAGTTTAGTACAGTCAAAGCACCTAGCTATCCTAAAGGTAAGGTAATAGGGATTTATGGATTATTAGGTGGTGCGATAGGTAGCTTAATTGTCTTTGTGCCTGTAATCATAATAGATGCAGTAACATGCGCTAGTTTAGATCCTATAGAAATTGGGAAAATTTTGGCAAGTGTTAGTATCATTGGCGCGGTGGTTGGTTTATTACCTTCGCTAGTCGCAGGAATAATTATTTGTAAGTTCACATTATGTTTTGATTCAGCTAGAAAGATATTGCCTTTATTTGCTATCGGTTTGTTTAGTACTTTTATATTTTCAGTTTGGATAATGCTAGATGAGATTGTTTCAGAAAAAATCATATCTGCTTTGCTTTTTAGCTTGATAGGTGGCGCAAGTGCAGTAGTCACAGGTCTTATCGCATTACCTAAATACAAATAAAATTTATCTAATAATTTCACTATTGACAGAAATAAAATAAATAAAACTAGATAATTAAATTAAGTGGTCGCGCCAGCAAGACAGCTACTGCTTATCACTAAGTAAGGAGAACATCATGCGTCATCCTTCGTTAGCCAATATTGAATGGCAAGATTTGCGTGAGCTCAAGCCCACTGAGACCGTTTACAATATCTTTTTATCGTTACCATTTTTATTATTGTCATGGTGGAGCGCGTGGCAGGGGTTTTGGCTACTTGCGCTGGCTGCGACGTTTTTCTTTTTTACTGCCGCACTTAGACAAGCCCATGATTGCTATCACCGCACTTTAGGTGTGAGTAAGGTCGCCACAGAGCTCATGCTATTTATGCTGAGTATCACCATGCTTTGTAGTACGCATGCCATTCGGCACACTCATCTCAATCATCATAGAGATCCGCTTGGAGACAGCGATGTCGAAGGTAACTGGGCACGCCTGCCGTGGTATCAGGCGATATTAGGCGGTGGTATTTTTTCGATTATGATTCAGTGGTTTGGTTTGACGCATGGTAGTAGCCGCAATCGCATGCTCGTTGGCTTTGATATGCTGCTTATTTTCGCAGTGATTGCCACCGCTTTTATCACGATGCATCCCGTATTGATGTATCACGTATTGGTGATGATATTGGCCAATACGATGGTGGGATTCTTTGCCGTATGGAGCGTCCATCATGGCTGTGATGAGGTGGTATATGCCCGCAGTGAGCGTCATCCATTGATTAATTTGCTAACCTTTAACTTGCTTTATCACATCGAGCATCATCTGTTTCCAGCGGTGCCGACCAATCATTTACCGGCACTGGCTAAGCGTTTAGATGCTACCGCTCCACAGTGGACGCAGCAACCAGTCATTCCTTTTTTAGCACCAGTCAATAAGTATCCAGTAGTTAACATGAACAAAAATTCTAATAGTCTTAATACTGAGGTATCACTCATAAAGGAGTCATAACATGATTATTCAAAATCATATCAACAGCTATAGAGAGCAAGCGAGTTTATCCATTATCATGTACTACGATGATGCGTGTGTGATATGCAGCACCGAGGCGCATAATATGAAAAAACGTCAACCAGAGAAGATACGCTTAGTTCCTGTGGAAGAAGGGCTTGATGAGTTGGCCGTCGCAGGATTCAGCCGTGAGGATGCGATGACTTATATGTGTGTGCAAGACAGCTACGGCAATTGGTATACGTACATGGATGCCGTGCGACTGCTCTACAGAACGGGCGGCGTGAAATGGTCACCCTTGTTGTTTTTGCCAGTGGTCAAACAACTGGGTGACTTGGCTTATCCTTATGTCGCGCGCAATCGCTATAGAATTCCGAATTGGGTGACCAAGTTGCTCTATGGTCAAGCGCTGATGCAGGCTTGTGAAAACGGGGTCTGTAAAATAGCACCAGACAAACGCTAAAGTGCTTTTACTGTCCACTATTTGGTTTTGTGGCAACAGCACTTTAGAGGTAAAGCATATGAAGTTTTCGTGAAAAAAAAGACGCTATGTTCAGAGCATCAAATTTTTCACGTAAGATAGCATCCTCTTTATCTGATGAGACCTTATTATGTGGTTCTTTATCATTTTCACTCAGTTGCTAGCTGTTATGACCAGCGTTCTTCTCTGCTGGTTTGTAAAGCCAAAAACCACGTCTGCTAAAATCGCGCTGATAGCTGCTGTCTTTATTATTAATAATGTGGCTCTCATTTATGGTTTGACTGAGTTTTGGGGTGAGCGCTTTCATGTCTATCTGGTCGTTAGTATTTTACAAGGTTTTATGCTTTATGCTGGTCTGATAACTGCTGCGGTGGCGCTACTCGTTTATCAGCTCTTTAAGCGAAAATCTCTTCCAATATTCATTCGCGCTCTAGCTGTCACGACTTATATAGCCATTGTTAGCTTAGCGGTATTTAATGCTTACTCGCCCGTTGTACATCGTTTGACAGTTACGATTGATAAGCCGCTAGCTAAGCCAATGGATATCGCG
This sequence comes from Psychrobacter sp. AT9, assembly GCF_047272965.1. NCBI lineage: Bacteria > Pseudomonadati > Pseudomonadota > Gammaproteobacteria > Moraxellales > Moraxellaceae > Psychrobacter > Psychrobacter sp. AT9. The sequence goes on along the minus strand of NZ_JBKOTW010000001.1, from coordinate 3,403,100 downwards.
CTTGTCTCTGATACGCATCTGGGTAGATGGTTTGGCAATCGACAGATAAAAAAAATGGTAAACCTTATCGATGCGCAACATCCCGATGTCGTGGTTATCGCTGGTGACATTATGAATGACGATACCATTGCTTACGATAATACGAATATGCATGAGCAGCTATCAAAGCTAAAGGCACCGCTTGGCGTCTATGCAACTTTAGGCAATCACGATTATTTCGGTTATGACCAACAGATCACACAGGCGGTGGAAGAGGCGGGCATCAAAGCGCTTGATAATGAGAGTGTGTTATTAAATGACTCGGTATGGCTGGTGGGGCGCTCAGATGATATCGATCGTACCAGACTGTCAGCTGAGGAGTTATTAACGCAAGTAGAAACAGATAAACCAGTGCTATTTTTGGAACATCGTCCTAGCGCGATGGATGAGGTCAGCGCCCTGCCAGTTGATTTGCATCTGTCTGGGCATACCCATGGCGGGCAGATATTTCCACTAACAATATTGATGAATTGGTTGACACCGCTAAATTATGGCAGCAAAAAAATAGCCGATACGCAGTTTTTGGTGACCTCTGGTTATGGCATCGGTCCCGTACCATTTAGACTGGGTACGCGTTCTGAGATTTGGATAATTACGTTGCAGTCTGGTGTATGAGCCATTTAAATAAATAATGTTATCCTTATGATAAAGCCTCTACCATATCTAAATGGTAGAGGCTTTTATTTGCTGTTAGGCTGGCTAATAGCTACTTTGCTCGTCTAGTCAGCTAAAAACATACTGCATTGACGCCATCATACTCAGGGATTCTTTATGCGCTACGCATTTTTCATTACCATTTTTGTGCTATTGCAGCTGTTTAGTGTCGGCGCAGCTCTAAGCGTGCAATGGTGGTTACAGCCTTGGCAGACAGCAGGTTTGCAAACTTCGGTATGGGTCATCATATTCATTATTACCAACGGTTTGCTGCTACTCAGTGTCAATAGAGCATTTGCCAATAGCTATCGCTGGATCAGTGGTTGGATGTTGGCCATGCACTTTATGCTATTGACGGCTTTAGTTACCAGCCTATTTTATGGTGGCTATTGGTTAATCACATCGCTAACTGTTAATGTGCTGGCTACACCGGCTACCGTCGATTTTGGGTTGCGCATATTGGCATTGGCAGTGTTTATCGGGTTGTTTGTTTATGCTCTATATAGCGCTTATGCGCCTGTGGTACGTGAGTTATCTATTGATATTGATAAGCCTTTGGCTAAGCCGCTACGTATTGCGGTCGCTAGCGATTTACATATCGGGAGATTGTTTGGCATTGGCGCGATAGATAGGCTGCATCGTCTGATTGTGCAGCATAAAGCAGACATATTGCTGATGCCGGGCGATATCATGGATGACAATACACAGGCATTTACCAAATATAAAATGGCAGAAAACTTGGCTGAGTTATGCAAAAGCTTGCCTTATGGGGTCTATGCGACTTTAGGCAATCATGACTTATACGGGCACGAGCAGCCGATTGTCCAAGCGTTGCGTGCTGCTGGCGTGCAGTTGTTAAATGACGAAGTCATACGCCTCACGCACCAAGGGCAAGCGCTTTGGCTGATGGGACGCTTCGACAATCATAAGCGTCAGCGCGTCCCGACGACTGATCTATTGGCGCAGGTCAATAGCGCTGAGCCGCTGATATTGTTAGACCACAGACCAAGTGATATTACTGAGCACAGTCAAATGCCGATTGATTTGCAGCTCTCTGGGCATACTCATAACGGTCAGATATTCCCCGCCAACTTCATTGTCAGTGCCATCAACCGCTTGGGCTATGGCTATGAGGTCATCAATGACAGTCACTTTGTGGTGTCATCTGGTTACGGCTTTTGGGGCATTCCGTTTCGACTAGGCTCGCGCTCAGAGATTTGGCTCATCACCCTCACTGGTCAGTAGGTTTTGCACAAAACAAGCAAACGACTTGATAATATAGCTTGTCTGATTGCCAAGACCTTGATGGACACTCATCAAGTTAATAAAACCGTGCGGTGCGCCTAGCACTGTATAGGTTTCTACTTTAACCCCTTCTTTTTGCAAAAGCTCAGCATAAGCCAGTCCTTCATCTCGCAAGATATCTAATTCCGCAACGACGACATAGCTTGGACACAGGTGTGTGTTGTCACCCTGCATGACTGATATAAGCGGGTGGGACTGCGTTAAACCACTGTGCTGAGTGTAGGCAGTATTAAAGATATTTGCATCGTTGTGATCGAGCAGCAAGCCTTCACCATAAAGCTCCCAACTCGGATATTCAGCCTCATAATCAGTGACAGGGTATAGCGGCAATTGGGCTAAAGGTCGCGGCAAGTCAGCCAGTGATTTTTTAAAGGTATTATTGGCTTTTTTATCAGTCTCAGTAGCTTGATTATTATCTTGCCATAATGCATCGATAGGCTTAATAACCTGCTGCGCAACCAGTGCTGCCAAGCAACCACCTGCACTATCACCAGACAATACGATGCGCGATGGCAATGCACCAAGTGACTGAGAATGTTTAGTCAGCCAAGCATACGCTGCTAGACAATCTTTAAGAGCCGTTGGCGCTGGATACTCAGGAGCCATGCGATAGTCGACACTCACGACTGCCCAGCCAGTTTGGGCACAGACCGTATGACAAAACTCGTGGTGCGTATCGATATCACCGATACAAAACCCGCCCCCATGAAAAAACAACATGGCGACTTCATCCGTACTTTTTCCCTCGTTATTCTGCTTCGACTGTTGGTAGCAGCGCACGGTCATGTCACCACCATCCGCATTGGCAATGGTCTTATCTTGCCAGCTGACGGCATTCTCTGAATTTCCTGAGGCCTCAGCATTTTGTTGCCAAACGCTAGGCGCTTGCAACGACACCGCATCTGTACCAAATTTCTGCCGTAGTTTGGGCAGCTTATCCAGTGCCAACGGGCGCTTGAGCTTATTACTGACAGCAAGTATCAGGCGCAGATGGGCGTCAGCAAGGGGATATTGCTCCGCTGTAGACGCTTTTAATTGGTGATTAAAACGTTCGAGTAGCGGCGTTGGCAGATTATCCAACCCTTTTAGCGCATAGTGCAAAGCATGATGCTGGTGCACATTTTTAGCGGCTGTCTTTTTTACGGTCTTGATTGTTTTTGTCAATAAAGCATTGAGCGATGGCACTGGTAAAATAGGCATAAACCCTCTCTTGTAATCGATGTTTAAACAAAGTTAGTCGGCTTTATAAGTGAACGATTAATATAGCAGCTAATCGCAAAGTTTATATTACATTCAGATCTATCTTAAAAGCCTGACTCGGTAAAGTGACGCATGGCTCGATGACAAAAACCTAATCATGTCTACCCATTATTTATCGCAGCATTTATTGCGTTATTGACAATAATCCTTATGCTCTGCAATGATTTATCTGGCTAAAGCGAAAAATTCCTCATATTAGGCTTGAAATTTATGGTCATCACCTTTATCAAGCAGCTATTGAAGCGCATTTAAAAAAGAATGAACAAAAACAGTTAGGCCATTAATAAAAGCACAATGATCAGCCCTTGGTCGGTTTGTTGTGCCTTAAAACCAACCATTATATTTATATTAATAATCCTAAGGAGCTACCATGAGCGAGCAGAATACGACCCAAGAATCTCTTGAGCAAAATGTGTCACATGACAATATTGACCACGATGAGAGCATTTTAGAAGAAACCTTGAAAGAGTTTGATCCACAGAATAACTCAGGTGAAGAGATGACTATCGAAAATGACATCAATCTTGACACTTTTAAAGCCCGTATCGCTGAGCTAGAAGGCGAAGTGAAGCAAGCTAAAGAAGGCACCGCCCGTGCCAATGCTGAAGCTTATAACGCGCAAAAACGTATGGAACAAGAAGCGGATAAAAGCAAAAAATTCGCCCTACAGAAATTTGCCAAAGAGCTACTGGACATCGTTGATAATTTAGAGCGTGCCATGGAAAACGCTGATGCCAATGACCCAGTCGCTGAAGGCGTTCAATTAACGCACAAAGCGCTATTAGCACTACTAACCAAAAATGGCGTAGAAGTCGTTGAACCTCAAGGTGAGAAATTCAACGCTGACTTTCATGAAGCGGTAGGCATTGATCCAGACGCCGAAGCAGATACCGTCGGTACGGTACTACAAAAAGGCTATAGCTTGAATGGTCGTCTGTTGCGCCCAGCGATGGTTCGTGTCGGTCAATAATATTTGAGCTGATATCGTCTAAAGCAGTAACGCTTTAAGTCATCGGTTTATTATATAAGTGGTGAACAATCAGTTTTTAACTGTGCTAAACCTCATTATTAGTAAGGGTTTTCACAAAAAGTCACACAAAAGACAGTTTTTGCGCGGTTTTTGACTTGAAAAAATTAATAAGCAAACCGATATATAGCAACAAGTGACCAACTATGGTCTGAACATATAAGTATTTATATTTAAAATAAATTAGGAGCATTTGATTATGGGTAAAGTAATTGGTATTGATTTAGGTACAACGAACTCATGTGTTGCAGTAATGGAAGGTGACAAAGTTAAAGTCATCGAAAATGCTGAAGGTACGCGTACCACACCATCGATCGTCGCTTATAAAGACGACGAAATTTTGGTTGGTCAGTCAGCCAAGCGTCAAGCGGTAACGAACCCAAACAACACCTTGTTTGCGATTAAGCGTCTGATCGGTCGTCGTTTTGATGACAAAGTCGTGCAAAAAGACATCGGCATGGTGCCTTACAAAATCGCTAAAGCAGACAATGGCGATGCATGGGTAGAAGTCAACGGTAAAAAACTAGCACCACCACAGGTTTCTGCTGAAATCTTGAAAAAAATGAAAAAAACAGCAGAAGATTATCTTGGTGAAAGCGTGACTGAAGCAGTCGTAACTGTACCTGCTTACTTCAATGACTCACAGCGTCAAGCCACTAAAGATGCGGGTAAAATCGCTGGTCTTGATGTAAAACGTATCATCAACGAGCCAACCGCTGCTGCACTTGCCTATGGCATGGACAAAAAGCAAGGCGATAGCACTGTTGCTGTATATGACTTGGGTGGTGGTACTTTTGACGTATCAATCATCGAAATCGCTGACGTTGATGGCGAGCAGCAGTTCGAAGTACTAGCAACCAACGGTGATACATTCCTTGGTGGCGAAGACTTTGACTCAGCATTGATCGACTTCTTAGTAGACGAGTTCAAAAAAGACCAAGACGTCAACCTAAAAGGTGACTCATTGGCAATGCAGCGTCTAAAAGAAGCGGCAGAAAAAGCGAAAATTGAATTATCAAGTGCTCAAAGCACCGAAGTAAACTTGCCGTATATCACTGCCGATAGCAATGGTCCTAAGCATTTGGTTGTTACTATCAGCCGCTCAAAACTAGAGAGCTTAACGGAAGCGCTAGTACAACGTACCATGGGCCCTTGTAAAATTGCCCTTGAAGATGCTGGCATAAAAATTGGCGACATCGATGATGTTATCTTGGTTGGTGGTCAGACTCGTATGCCACTGGTACAGCAAAAAGTACAAGAATTCTTCGGTCAAGAGCCACGTAAAGACGTGAACCCTGACGAAGCAGTAGCAGCTGGTGCAGCCATTCAAGGCGCGGTATTGTCTGGTGAAAAAACGGACGTATTGCTACTTGATGTGACGCCATTGACCCTTGGTATCGAAACGATGGGCGGTGTCATGACGCCAGTTATCGAGAAAAACACCATGATTCCTACTAAGAAATCACAGGTATTCTCAACCGCTGAAGACAACCAGCCAGCTGTAACCATTCAGGTATATCAAGGTGAGCGCAAAATCGCTAACCAAAACAAACAGCTTGGTCGTTTCGATTTGACGGACATTCCACCAGCACCACGTGGTCTACCACAAATTGAAGTGTCTTTTGACATCAACGCTGATGGTATCATGAACATCTCAGCAACGGATAAAGGCACTGGTAAAGCACAAAGTATCCAGATCAAAGCGGATTCTGGCTTGTCGGACGAAGAAGTTGAACAAATGGTTCGTGATGCAGAAGCCAATGCTGCTGAAGATGAGAAATTCGCTAACCTAGCGCAAGTACGCAACGAAGCAGATGGTCGCATCCATGCCGTACAAAAAGCGCTGAAAGAAGCCGCAGATAAAGTGACTGATGAAGAAAAATCAACAGTAGAAACGGCTATCACTGAGCTTGAAACAGCGGCTAAAGAAGATGACCATGATGACATCAAAGCCAAGCTTGAAGCATTAGACAATACTTTCTTACCAATCAGCCAAAAAATCTACGCTGATGCAGGTGCTGGCGCTGAAGGTATGGATCCAAGCCAATTCCAAGAAGGTGCGGATGCTGCTGGTGGCAACCAAGCTGATGACGACGTGGTTGATGCTGAGTTTACTGAAGTAGACGAAGATAAGAAGTAGCACCAAATCCAAAAATGCGATTAGCTGCGTCAAACTCGCTTAGTCTACTCAAGTTTTTGAAAATGGTAGAATCGATACAAATCGATAAGCAGTTAAATTAAAAAACGCATCCTTCGGGGTGCGTTTTTTTATGGCTATAATTTCTGTTAGTAATATTAGGTATAGTCAGTGAAAAGTAATATCGATATATCCGCAATACCGTCGCGTTTTTAGGATATTTTGACTATATGGCTGATTTAGGGTTTGAATGCACTCACGGTCAGTACTTCATACGTCAAATTGACGCAAGACTGACCATCTTCGTTTTGTGCAGAAAAATGCTGCCAATAATTTGACTCAAATTGTTGTAAACGCGCTTTCGTCCATCTAAAAGGTTGCGTGTTCCTTGACGATACTTGCGTTTGACTGGTTGAGACACCCGTCAATTTCATATGCTTCAACACAGCATAAGGGCTGATAAATGGTAAGTCGAAACGCTCAATTGAAAGCTCGATATGCTCAAAATCAGCATTTGTCAATGCTGACTGCCACTCAGTGATATCTGGGTAATCAAGGCCTTGACCCGTTAGCGCTTTAATTTGCAAAAAATTATTGGGCGTAAAGGTGCTGAAGAGTAGTTGACCTGCAGTCTGTAGACGGTGTGCTGATTGCGTGACAAAATTCAACGGATTATCAAACCACTGCACTGCATTGGCACTGACTATCAAGCTGTGTATTCCTTCCAAGTCCATGGTTTCAGCATCACCAATCGCTATGTCAGCCATTGGTAAAATTGATTGCAAGGTAGCCGCTTGTTCAGCGCACAATTCATTGATCAGCCAATGCTGGCTTTGAACATGTTCAGCCAGTAGTCGTGTCATTTGACCGGTGCCGGCACCGACTTCTAATACACTGCTTTGTTTGGTATGAGTAATATTTTCTAATAAATACTGACAGACTGTCTGCTGAATACTGGCATGCTGGTCATAGTCGCTGGCACTGGCAAAATGGCGAGCGATGGTTTGTTTTCTAGCGCTAAAACTATCAGGTGTAACGAGTATTTCCATAGATCTTATTACATCCAATTGAGCCAATTATCAATCGATATAGTCATTCCACTATAAAAATATTACTGCGTTAACCTCGCTTGAAGTATTAAATATACATCTACGTTCGGTTGCCTTGTACTACTTTTAAATTGAATCGACTATAGTAGGACCATTGTCCTTGCTAGATAGTGGAATTATAACTGTTGTATTAGCCGTTCACAGTCTTCGTTGGTTAGTTTGGCATTCATGACTAAGCGAATACGCGCGGTGTTCGCAGGAACGGTGGGTGGTCTGATGGGCAGCGCGTAAAAACCTGCGGCTTGTAACTGGTTCGCTTTAGTAAGCGCACACGCATTGTCGCCTAATATATAGGGGATAATAGGTGAATCATAGCTTATATTTTGAGCAGTTGGCGATGCGCGGTGTTGTTGGTCGATGGCTCGACTAAGCTTGATAGAGATCTGCGCCAAATGTGTGCGTTGGTGGGTCAAGTTTGGCATTTTTGCTAAAATAAATCGGGTCCATGCGTGATTGATCGGTGGCAATGCAGTACTAAAAATCAGCGGACGCATGGCATTGATCAGCCATTGTTTGACGACCTCATCACACATGATATAAGCGCCAACTGACGCAAACGCTTTACCAAACGTCCCCACCAAATAATCAATGTCTGCTAACGTGTGTGTTTCTTCCGCTAGCCCCAAACCTGTATCGCCCAATACACCCACAGCGTGAGCCTCGTCAACATATAGCTCAATGCGAGCATCTTTGGCTTTTAATTGTACCAGTTGAAGCAAGTCAGCACGGTCACCATCCATACTAAAAACACTCTCAGTGACAATAATGATGCGCTCAACCGTTTCATCTGCTTGCTCGATAAATCTGGCTAAATGCTCGTAATCATTGTGACGGTAACGACGATAGGTGACCAGTTTGCTTTGGCTTAGCCGCATCCCATCGATAATACTGGCATGCACCAGTTTGTCAGCCAAAATAAGCGTTTTGACTGGTAGCGCCGTCAGAGCTGGCAGGATACCAAGATTGGCATGATAGCCGCTGTTTAATACCAGCACCGATTTTGAAGTGGATAAGTCTTGCTTGTCAGTTGCATTTTGATACCAGCTTTGCAATTCAGACTCTAATGCTTGCAACTGTATATCATTGCCTGTGAGTAACCGCGAGGAAGTGGCACTCATCTTTGGTCGTTGCGCCACTGGTAACCGATCTATTTGCTTGAGAAACTCGCCTTGTAACTCTGTATCGCTACCCAAGCCTAAATAGTCATTACTGGCGATATTCAGCAGTGTCTTACCTTGGCTGACCACATAACGTCCTTGATGTTCTAAGCTTGGTAAACTGCGGTATTGCTGTTGAGATTTCATATGCGTCAATGATTCTTGCAGTTGCACAACGATAGCACTTGTCATATTGATGTCTTCCTTTATCTTATTTTTGACTTTTTAGCATTCATTGACTGCCTGATAAGTAGGAAGTATTGCACAAATCGGCTACTTGTAACAAAAAATTTCATATCTCGACCTTTGTAACCCATAGGCTGACAAACGCTTGCAAATCTTAACTCTGATGCCATCAAACACAGACAGACTGTATGAAATACTTTGTTACTATATATTCATCGTTAGCAAGCAGGGCGATGAGGCTTAGAAAGCCATTAAGAATAACTTGCTTGCCCATATAAGTTAAAGGAGCTAATAATGAAAACTCTACAAAAAACTCTATTTGCACTAGCAGCTGGTTCTTTACTAACGGTCAGTGCACAAGCAGCCGTCTCTTATGGTAACGGTTATACCGGTCAGCCATACGTTGGTGTTAAAGTCGGTCAATTCGATCTAGACGTTGATAACGCTGATGATCCAACGGCCTATGGTGTATACGGTGGCTATAACTTCGATCCTAACTTCGGTGTTGAAGCAGAGTATGTCGGTTCAGATGATGCTGATTACAGAAACGGTGATCTCGATGCCAAGACTTATGGCGCTTACGGTACTTACCGTTATGCTTTTCCAAACACGGGACTATACGCTAAAGGCAAACTTGGTGTCGCCAAAACTGAAGTAGAAGGTGACTATACTGTTGGTCCAGTTAGAGTGTCAAACTCTACTAGTGACACAGGTATCGCTGGTGGTGTCGGTCTTGGATATTCAGTAAACCCTGACTTCGGTGTTGAGGCTGAATACTCAATGATGGACAGTGATGTCGATGCTAAATTGTTAACCGTTGGCGCACATCTTAAGTTCTAAATCTCAGATAGTTTCATGATAAAAGCAAGAAATGGTCAGTCTACTGGTCGTTTCTTACCCCAATAATTCATATAAAAGCAATTAAAAAAAGACGATATTAGGAGAACACAATGAAAATTCTACAAAAAACATTACTTGCACTAGCCGCTGGTTCTTTAGTAAGCATGGGTGCACAAGCTGCCGTCTCTTATGGCAATGGTTATACTGGGCAGCCGTACATCGGTGCCAAAGTCGGTCAGTTTGACGTAGACGTAGACGGCGCTGATGATCCAACCGCTTATGGTGTATACGGTGGCTATAATTTCGATCCTAACTTCGGTGTCGAAGCAGAATATGTCGGCTCAGACGACGCAGATTATCGCGGCGGTGATATCGATGCTAAGAGCTATGGCGCATACGGTACTTACCGTTACCAGTTCCCAAATACTGGCTTATACGCCAAAGGTAAACTAGGGGTCGCTAAAACTGAGATAGAAGGTGACTTCACCCGCAATATCGGCAACACTGAAGTCAGAACTGAGACTTATTCAGAAAGTGATACCAGTCTTGCTGGTGGTGTAGGCCTTGGTTATTCAGTGAATCCTAACTTCAGCGTCGAAGCTGAATACGACAAGCTAGGTAGCGATGCTGATCTTATGACGGTTGGTGCACAGCTAAAATTCTAAATGATTGCTAGTTAATTATAGAATAAGAAACGATCGCTTCGGCGGTCGTTTTTTTGTACGAAAAAAGCTACGGTTAAAGTCATTAAAAAAGAATGCATTAAAAATAATCTTCTGCTAGAATCTCGAATTCAACAATAGTTCAGCTAACTTATGTGCTCTGCTATGTCCACTCAGGCTATATTTTAGTTTTATTTAATAGGAAGACATATGAATACTTTACAAAAAGCTTTGATCGCATTATCAGTTGGTTCTCTAATGAGTATTAGTGCGCAAGCAGCAGTTAACTACGCTGGGCAGCCATACGCTGGTGTAAAAGTGGGTCAGTACAGTCCAGATGATGTGGAAGATGATGCAGTATCATACGGTGTTTATGGCGGCTATAAATTCACTCCGGAATTTGGTGTGGAAGCTGAATATTTGACGACTAACGATGCAGATGCGTTTGATGACACCTTTGAAAAGTCAGAATATAGTGCTGATGTATATGGTCTCTATGCGACTTATGATTACAATTTTCCAAATACTGGTTTATACGCCAAAGGCCGCCTAGGTGTTGCGAAAAATGAAATTGATGTAGACTATACAGATAAAGTTATTGCTAGCAACAGTGAGAGCTTTAGCGTTTCTGATACAGGTGTCGCTGGTAGCTTAGGATTGGGCTATAACCTCACTCCTATGGCTTCTGTAGAAGCTATGTATAACATCTATCCTGAAGTGGATGATCTCGAGGTAAGTGGCGTTACTTTAGGTGCTCATGTAAAATTCTAAGTTAGCCTGACTGCAAAGAGATTAATAAAAAAACGATCACGGATGTGGTCGTTTTTTTTGGTTGAGGCATTTACAAATACTCATTAGGCTTTTGCCTCCACTCGGCAAAGTCAGCAGTATATTAATGATTTTTAAGACATTATTAACCTAAAAATGTGCTACATTGAAAGTTAGAATGACAAAGACAGGGAATATATCAATGATTGAGATGCTCTGGATGATTGAACCGTGGCATTGGCTGGTATTAGGCTTTGTGCTACTGATTGTCGAGATGTTTGTTCCGACATTTGCCAGCCTTTGGTTTGGTGCTGCTGCTATTATCGTCGCGGCACTGTCGTGGCTATTACCTATCTCGCTCGCCGTCCAAATTGTTATTTGGCTGGTACTTTCTGCGGTGTTTCTATTGGCATGGTTTAAGTTTATTAAGCCTCTGTCAGTGGATCGTACCAAGGCAGGGCTAGGCGGCAGCGTCATTATCGGTGAGACTGGTATGATTATCGTACCGCCGCAGCCTGAAAGAGCGGGCATGGTACGGTTTAGTGTGCCTATCGTGGGAGCGGCTGAGTGGATGTGCCGCACGCAAGGAGAGCAAGTGGCGGTCGGTGATAGGGTAATCGTGACCGATATCGTTGGTAATGAATTGGTCGTCAGTAGTATGAAATCGCAGGCAGCGATAAATAAAAGTGTGCAAATATAATAGGGGTGAAATATGGGAAGTTTCAATATCGTAATGGTGGTCTTGATCGCGCTGGTGGTGTTTACCGTATTTAAAGGTGTTCGGATCGTACCGCAGGGGTATAAATGGGTCGTGCAGCGTCTTGGTAAATATAGCCAAACACTAGAACCAGGGCTAAACCTCATTATTCCTTATGTTGACGATGTGTCTTATAAAGTGACGACCAAAGACATCGTGCTCGATATTCCTTCTCAAGAAGTTATTACGAGAGATAACGTCGTTATTATAGCGAACGCTGTCGCTTATATTAATATCGTGCGTCCTGATAAGGCGGTATATGGTATCGAAGATTATGAATACGGTATTCGTAATCTGGTACAAACATCGCTACGTTCAATCATTGGTGAGATGGATCTGGATAGCGCACTATCTAGCCGCGACGAGATCAAGGCCAAACTCAAGCATGCCATCTCAGAAGATATTTCTGATTGGGGTATCACGCTAAAGACAGTAGAAATTCAAGATATCAACCCGTCAGCGACCATGCAGACAGCGATGGAAGAGCAGGCAGCTGCTGAACGTCAACGCCGTGCAACAGTGACGCGTGCTGATGGTCAAAAGCAAGCCGCTATCTTAGAGGCAGATGGGCGTTTGGAAGCCTCACGTCGCGATGCAGAAGCACAAGTAGTGCTTGCCAAAGGGTCAGAAGAGTCTATTCGTTTGATTACCAATGCCATGGGCACTGAAGAGATGCCGATTGTTTACTTACTGGGTGAGCAGTATATCAAGGCGATTCGTGAGCTGGCTGAGTCTGATAACGCAAAAATGGTGGTACTACCTGCTGATATCCTCAGTACAGTGAAAGGTATGGTGGGTGATAAATTGAAGGTTTAAGCAATGGTTCTTTGATTACATGTACTTTGATCACATGTTCTTTGATCACATAGCTACAACTTATAAAAATAGCCAGTGAGTATGCGAAGCACTGGCTATTTTTTTGACTTAAATTTGATCATACTATTTTTGCTGGTTTTTCAAGCGCGAAACATGAAACATCTTTTTTCAAATAATAAAAATACTGATACAAGGAAAAAAACAATGACCAAGCAAAATCCAAATATTGAAATAATCTCAATAGAAAATTTCCCTCAAGGCAGCCCATTACCTTATACCGTACTTGATGCGACACATATTAATGCCGCCTATCCTGAGCAAAAATTAGAGATTCGTGGTGGTGGCTACGGCTCAGACGCAGCGGCACATCCAATTAATGCCAATCAGTTTTATGTACTTACTGATCGAGGTCCCAATGCTGATTTTGATGGGATTGCGGGTAAAGGTAAACAGTTTTTAGTGCCGAATTATATACCGTCTATCGGGCTATTTGAGTTACATGAGGACGGCAAAATTATCAAGATAAAAGAGATAGTGCTAAAAGACAGCAATGGCAATCCTATCTCTGGGCTACCAAATCCAAAAGCATTGGGCGGGACCAATGAGGTGCCATACGATATCGATGGTCAGCCGATGACCGTAAACCCTAACTTGCCTTTTGATGAAGTAAGCAATCCTATCAAGACTGATATCAATGGATTAGACCCCGAAGGACTCGCTGCACCTACAGACGGAAGTTTTTGGATTAGTGATGAGTATGGTCCACATCTCGTCCACTATGACGCGGATGGGTTAGAGATTGAGCGTATTAACCCATTTTCTAGGGATGAGCGTAACAATGTGATGATTGATGGCAAGCCAGTTTTATTACCGATGGAGTTTACCAAGCGCCGCGCCAATCGTGGCATGGAAGCATTAACGATTACGCCAAATCAAACCACGCTGGTAGGCATCATAGAATCGTCAATGGACAATCCTGATAAATCAGGGCGCGGTTCTAGCGTGACACGGGTTATTACGATTAACCTAAAATCTGGCCAAATCGCTCAATACTTATATCGTCTTGATGTAGCGGAGCATGTGGTGTCAGGGTTAGTCGCGCTCAGCGATCATGAATTTTATCTCATTGAACATGATCGTAAATTTCCACTCCAAGATGAGTCGGCAAAAAAATATATTTATAAAATTAACCTCTCTCAGGCAACAGACATAGAAACCATTAGTACTGCTAACCAGCTAAAGGCGATTAAACAAGATGAGCATGTTGGTCTAACCGTCGAAGGAAAAACGCTCGAGCAGCTTATTGCAGCTGATGAAGATAACTGGCAGGTACTTGAAAACATCAATATTATGCCCGTTAAGAAAACCTTAGTCGTCGATGTACTTGCTACTCTAGATTATCCGCATGACAAGCTTGAAGGTCTGTGGATACGCCAAGATGGCTCACTTGGGTTGCTAAACGATGATGATTTTTCTATCACAGATTCAGCGATGACAGATACTGAGATAGTAGGGCGGGATAATAAAAAACCAAAAAGCACCGTTGAACATAAATATCTCGATAAAGAAAAAACGATCATAGATGCCAATAGGCTATACATCGCCATGCCTACTGAATAGATATAGGTGAGGGATGGTACGCCGCCGCATTTATCATAAAAAAGACCTCGCTTGAGGTCTTTTTTATTGCTAATAATTAACTCAAAAACACTCTGTTTAGATAACTTTAGAAAAGCGATTTTGATGCTTCTTTGCCAAGTACTCATCAAATACCATGGCGACGTTGCGACCGAGTAGGCGACCTTTTGGTAAGACCCGAATCCCAGCGGCATCCATATCGATGAGCTTGTCATCTTGCATCTCGCCCAATTGCTGAATCTCATCAATGAAGTAAGTAATGGCGTCGACACCGAATTTCTGATTCACATCTTTAAAGTCGATATAGTCGTGACAGAGTAGCTTCATAATTACATATTCACGTAAGCGATCTTTAATCGACGTTTTAATTACTTTTACCGCTGGCATGATAGTAGGGTTGTTTTTCGACGCAGCGATATTGGCCTGATACGCTTGTAAATCAGTATCATTCTGCAAAATATAACGTGTATTGGCATTGGCAATTTGACTGATAGAGGAGACACCAAAGCCTAGCAAGTCGCAGTCACCCATAATGGTATAACCTTGGAAATTACGATGCAGTTTGCCCTCGCGCTGCGCCACCGCGAGCTCGTCATCAGGCTTGGCAAAGTGATCAATACCAATGTATTGATAGCCCGCTTCGGTCAGTGTGTTGATGGTATTGCCGAGCATGGCAAGCTTAGCCGCTGGGTCTGGCAGGTCTGCGTCTTTTATTTGACGCTGGGCTTTAAAGCGTTCTGGCAAATGAGCGTAGTTAAATACCGACAGACGATCTGGTGACATCTCAATGATGCGGCGTACGGTTTTATCCAAGGTTGCAGGTGTTTGATGCGGCAGACCATAAATCAGGTCAATATTGATAGAACGGAAACCAAGCTCGCGTGCCTCACTGAGCACATTCTCGATCATTTCTGCTGAATGCACACGATTGACAGCGATTTGTACTGTTTCGTCCAAGTCTTGCACACCTAAGCTGACGCGATTAAAACCAAGATTGCGTAGCGTTTTCAATGTCTCGTCACCCAGCTCACGGGGATCAATCTCAATAGAGTAGTCGCCTTCACCTTCGGGTAAAAATTCAAACTGGGTCTGTAAAAAATCCCACAGTTGACCCATCTCTTTATCGCTTAAAAACGTCGGCGTGCCTCCACCTAAATGGAGCTGCTTAACGAGTGGTTTGCTGCTGTCATCGGGTGCAGATAATAAACGGCGCTTGTGGCTAATTTCAGTGATTAAGTACTGCAAATAATCGCCTGAATCGCTATTTTTTTTGGTGATGATTTTATTGCAGGCACAGTAATAGCAGAGATGGCGACAGAATGGAATGTGGAAATAGAGCGATAATGGCGCACGGGCTTCGCGATTTTGGAGAATGGTTGTTTCAATGCCATCAGCGATTGGTGAAAACTCTAATGCCGTTGGATAAGAGGTATAGCGTGGCCCTGAACGATTGTATTTATTGATAATCGATTCATCAAATGTAGGTAGCTGCTTGGTCATAATACTGCCGCGCGTACTGGCGTAAGGGTTGTCCGGCTGCATGACAGGGCGTACCGTGGTGGGTTGCTCTCCTGCACGATTATAAGGCTGCTGGGTGTTTGTTTCAGAGTGTTCTGTCATGTGGCATTCCTTTTTGATGCTATTTGCGCCTATTAAAGCAACCTCATACACTAGTGATAATCGATAACGTATCAGCGTCTTTTAGCGATAGTAGTGACTTGGTTTGTAAAGGATAGTATAGCAAATCCTTGCTTATAATAGGGTGATTGGTAAGTTCTCTTAGCCTATGGATTTACTTTGTTTTAAAAATAGAAAAACCCCCAGAGTCTATCTGAGGGCTTTTGCTTATATTAAAATAACGAAGAATTTTATTCTCTTAACTCAACTTTCGCACCAACTGCTTGTTTAGATACTTCACCAGCACTAAAAGGCAGACGTATCCAGTCTTTGTCTGCATAACGACGGGTTTGATCACGATGGAAAGGACGTGTGGTATCACCAGCTTGCGAGAAAGCTAACAGCGCTTCCACGACCGGACCTTTGCTATCAAACGTTACCGATTGCATATAAGTTGGACCATTGGTAATTGGACCATAAGTGCCGTCGCTGTTTTGACTTGAGCTGGCGACGTTGAAGATGCCCTCACTACCGAAGCCACCATGCATAGGGATTTTTTCACCGTTTTTGTCCGCATCAATAACGAATTGTAAGCTACCTAACGGTGCGTCAAGCGCAATATTTTTACTATTGTAATAGCTAATAGAGTCGCCCAAAGCTTTACGTGTTTTATCATTGATGATTAAGTCACGAGGCGTGTTAACAGGGTCAGCCTTATCGAAGGGAACACTAAATCCTGCATAACTACTAAACCCAAAATTGGTCCAGAATTTTCTAAAGACATGAGCACCTTTACTATCAAGATTGTTACGACGATCCCAGTTACTCAAGACAGTACAAGCTTGAGTGGCATCGATAGTCCCACCGTCAGTCAAAGGTAATGTCGGATTAGCTTGGCAATCTGCCAAAATATCATCAAGCACTAATTCAGCACCATAACTGCGATTTCCGTAGACGACTTGTTGCATATTATCAAGATTAAAGGTATTTCCGCCTAAACCATCTTTATTACTTAACCGATCAAATATTTGAGTAAAGGCCATACGAGTACGTGGAGATAATGGCGCGGCATCTTCAGAAAGCGGTAACAACCCACGTCTCAATAACGGTGAAAAACCTGTCAACGGCTGTTCTGCATTACTAAACCAATAAGAGTCATTAGAATTAAGCGCATAATCATCACGAATTAAGAATGGTAAGTTTGAACCGCCAAAAATACCTGCTTGTGGTGAGTCGGCATCATTGCCCCATTCACAGGCAGCTTTACTGCCATCTAGTGCGGGCAAGTCAGATGCAATCAGAGCATTCAGGAAAATCCCCGCATTAGTACCACAACTTTCTAGCTTTTCTCTAGTGACATTAGGCACGGTCGAGATATCAGCATAGAGCGCTTTGCCATTACGATCGGTGGCGATGGTATTAACAAAGCCTAGGCCTAAAGTAGTCTGCATTCTATCGACGAGATCCTCAACGCTAGTGGCCATGTTCATACTGCGCCACTGATTAAGTGCTCTTGGATTTTCAGAGGCCGCATCACGAATCGTATAAGCCAGATTGTTCGCACCCCACGTTGGCAAAAGACCACTAAGCAAGTTAGCCGCGAGCATAGGCCCATATTGAGACAAATAGATAGGTTGAACCAACGTTTGATTGTCTGGCAATTGAACCGTCACATCGACTTTTTCGATATCACGTTCCTCAACCACACCCGCGCTATTTGTGTATTTGTATTTCAAAGGGTTGCCATCTACTAGATTAAGCTGGTAAAGCGTAAAGCGTTTGGCAGTTGATACGGTATGACTCCAAGCCACGTCTTTATTAAAGCCAATATTGATAAAAGGTTGACCTTGTTGGGCGGCGCCCATCACGTCAAGCTCGCCTGGTATCGTTGTATGAAACTCATAAAAACGCTGGACACCGTTCCATGGCTCATGTGGGTTACCATATAGGACACCACTATCTGTCCCTGTCACCTCACTACCAAAGGCATAAGCGTTACTACCGCCATTCAGTACATTGATAGTCGTCATGTCAAACTCTTCATCTGACTCTACTGTAGGCTCGACGCTACTCATTCTAGAGCTACCTTGAATGCCAGTAGTTGCAGGAGGAGCTGCCGCTACAACGGGGCTGACAAAGTTAGAGAGCCCACCGCGTAGATTGGCTTTACCATAAACTGTCAGTAGGTCATCAATAGTAATCTCTCGAACCCACTCAGCGTTAGCACAAGCAGGATCAATATTCGCCACACCTTTATCTCGCAGATAACGGCTAAAGCCTGCTGCATAGCCTGTGACCGCATCGATAGTTTCAGGATCTTGAGCTGCTAAGAATCCAGCTCGTCTCTCTGGAGAGTTGTACCAAGTATAAAATACATCACTATTAACATTACCTTGGTCACCTAGATACAGCATGCTCTGACCACTAGCGACCACAACTTCTTTCGCCAGCGAGCAGAAGTTATCTTCAGCAAAAGCATAGCCGACACCATAGCCCAGCCCTTTATAATCCTTTGCGGTAATATGAGGTATACCAAACTCGGTACGTTGAATGTCAGCTTCATACGTCGATGCAGGGGTAGGGGTATCAGTATCGTCATCGTTAAAGCTATTATCACTATCAGAACAGCCGAATAATGCTAAAGAAACAGCCATTGTGAGTAGGGTGAGCGTGGGCACTCGCCGATTTTTAATCAATATATTCATTGTATTTACCATCCATGGTTAATTTTTACGATTTAAAGCACGGATAATCCTTTTATCTGTCGTGCTCTAAATAGTCAATAAATTGCTATTGTTGCTTTCAGTGTACAAACACTCACCAATCATATACCTAAAAGAAATAACTTTACCAGTAGTTTAATAAAATTATTTTTCTTATAAAAATAAAAGTTAGGAGCGCTTTTTATTCTTTAAAATCATAACTCGGCATTTAAAAAACCCATAGATAATGGTTCGTTAAAACGTCAAGAAAATGAGGGTTAGCAGTAGCCAAACCATTTTTATTATAAAATACACGACATTTGCGCACTGATACATAATACTTTATGATCAAAAGCTCCCTTTATTAGGAAACGCTGATGTCGTTTGCTCAAGTCTATACCCGTTCAGTCGTCGGTTTGCATGCACCCAAGGTCATTATTGAGGTGCATTTATCGCAAGGCTTGCCAGCATTGACCATCGTCGGTCTACCAGAAGCTGCTGTGCGCGAGAGTAAAGACCGCGTGCGCTCAGCGATTCTGAATTCTGGCTTTCAGTTTCCCAATCGTCGCCTGACGATTAATTTAGCGCCAGCAGATTTGCCAAAAGATGGTGCAAGGCTGGATTTGCCCATTGCCATTGGCATCTTGGCAGCCAGCGATCAGTTGGATCCAGAAGTACTATCAGGGTTTGAGTTTATCGGTGAGTTAGCGCTCAACGGGAATTTACGGCAAGTCACTGGTAGCTTGGCAGTAGCACGAGCGATAAAGGCGGAAGTGTTGGCGTCCAAAGTCTTACAGACAGCAGATAATGATGAACTGGAATTGACGGAGCAGGGTCAAGAGCCACAAACGCCGCAGTTAATCGTCCCGATCGATAATGGTACCGAGGCTAGCCGTGTCGAGGGTGTAGAGATATTGGCGGCGGATAGTCTAAAGGCCGTTTGCGATCATTTGCAATCTTTGACCAATCCAAATGCCACTTACGAGCGCTTAGAGATTGTACCGCCCGCTGCGATAGAAAAACACACGGGTTATAAAGTAGACTTGGCTGATGTCAAAGGCCAACATCATGCGAGGCGTGCGCTAGAGATTGCCGCCGCTGGTGGTCATTCGCTATTGTTCACAGGGCCTCCCGGTTCGGGTAAAACACTGATGGCCTCGCGGCTACCGACTATTTTGCCAGATTTGAGTGCTGAGGATGCGTTAGAAGTTGCCAGTACTTATTCGGTGGCAGACAGTGATTATGATTATGGGACAAGGCCATTTCGGCAAGTTCATCACACCATATCAGCCGTGGCTTTGGTCGGTGGCGGCTCACGTCCCAAACCGGGCGAGATTACCCTTGCCAATAAAGGCGTGTTATTCCTTGATGAATTACCAGAGTTTGATCGTACGGTGTTAGAGGTGCTGCGCCAACCGTTAGAGGCGAAGCAAATTACCATCAGCCGTGCTAATTCACAAATGACCTTCCCAGCCAACTTTCAACTAGTAGCGGCGATGAACCCGTGTCCGTGTGGCTATGATGGTGACGGCTCGGCAAGATGTCGTTGTCGTCCCGAGCAGATTAAGCGCTATCAAGATAAGCTGTCGGGCCCACTGCTTGATCGCATTGATTTGCATATTACCGTGCCAGCGTTACCGATTGCCGACTTGCAAAATGCTCAAGCTGGTGAAACCTCCGAGCAAGTGCGGATTCGGGTCGCTGCCGCGCACAAGCATCAATTAAAACGGCAAAAAAAGGTCAATAATGAGCTTAGCCCGAGCGAGATTGATAAATATATTCAGCTAGGCGCGGGCGAGCAGCAGCTATTACAGCTTGCTCAGCAACGTCTGAATCTATCGGCACGCGGCTATCATCGAGTCTTGCGCGTTGCACGTACCATCGCAGACCTTGCCGACAGTACCGATATCACGAGTGCCCACGTGTCAGAGGCATTGAGCTATCGAAGTAAGTAGCTGACGTGATGTTCAGCTATTTGTCATTTATCCTTATAAAAGATAATCAACCAAGGCGGCAAAGTCATCAAATGCTTCGGTAGGATTCAGCTCACGAATGTCTTGCCCGTAGTTATAACCATAGGACAGTCCAAGGGTATCCATATTGGCGTTTTGTCCTGCCAAGATATCGTTTCTAGAATCACCAATCATGATTGCTTGTGCTGGGTCAATATTCAACGCCTCACAGACATGTAGTAGCGGCGCAGGGTCTGGTTTCTTAACAGCTAGACTATCACCGCCCAGCACTTCGGCAAACAAGTCCTGCCAGCCAAATGACTGTAATATCTTCGGTACAAAACGAATGGGTTTATTGGTCACCAAGGCGAGCGTATAACCTGCATCTTTCAGCTTCTTTAATCCGTTATCGACATCTGGGTAAGCGACGGTTTTGCTACCGCTGATATTGTTGTAAGCCTCAAAAAACACCTGCTCGGCATGATCAGCTTCCTCGGCCGTCAACTCACCTTCTAACACTTCTACCTTACCCACCAATGCGCGCTCGACCAGCATTCTTGAGCCATTGCCGACCCAATTACGTATGCTGTCAATAGGGTAAGTCTCTTTGCCAAGCGTGGTTAGCATCGCATTGGTCGCATCAGCCAAATCTGGCACGCTATCGATCAGTGTGCCATCAAAATCAAAAATTAAAAGTTGCTTATCCATTGTTCCTCACTATTGGAAGTCGTTATATTTATTATTTTTGGTATATCGCGCCATACCTTAGCACAGTAGTGTTTTGAGACCAGTCAATTTAGTGTTCTACTGTTCTTAATATCATAAACATCAGCAGTCACTCGATATCTTTGTAACGTTCACGATGCTCTTTTTTCATTCTTAGATAATCTTTGTTCTCGCGGCACTCATCCCATTTTTGTTTAAAAATACGCGCGGACTCTGCTTTGATTGGGTCTTCCTCTTGCCGTGGTAACTCTGCGCGACCATGTGCGCCGCTTTGGCCTTTTTTATCATCGGGCACTGGCCCTTTATATTTTTTACCGCCCTTATGATTGGCATAGCGGCGCGCGCGGGTATAACCCATTTGAATAAATTTGCGCGCCATATCCGCACCGATAAAGTCATCAGCTGCCAGATAACCTAAAAACATCTGATAAATTGCCTCGCTACTTTCAGTCGCAATATCAGGCGTGGCAAAGCGCCAGTGCGGCAGTATCTCAGACTTATAAGGCTCTACCAATAATACGCCTTGCTCACCGCGACCGACGCGATACAGCTCAGGCTGCGCCCGCAAGTCTAAGTTTTTATAATCCAAATCATAATCAAATTCTCTCATCGCTTATCCCTATTAGCATTTATCTGTCTTATTTATCATTATCATTGCTATCGAGTATACTGAGCACTGCCGTCTAAAAAACAGCACAGAAATGTTATGCAACCGTGACAGTAAGCGTTTAGCATAAGAAGCGTAGCGAACAGAATCAATTATTGAGCAGGTCTGAGTAGGTTAAGGTCATGACAGTTGATAAAAATATCCTAAATAAAATCAGCTTAGCCGGCGCGACTTTTGCGACGCCGTCAAAAAGTGCCTTTATGATATCAGCGCTGCTGCTGATAAGTGTGCTAAGCACTAATGCTGCTCATAGCGCATGGTTTGAGCGTTTGATTCCGCAAGGTGAAACCTATACGGTACGCGAGATAGATCGTGATTTGGCATTCGTCATTGATGGTTTTATCTATGATGCGCGTACTTCTTGCTTTTTGGCAGTGGGCGATCGGGTGGTGTTTTTTGAAGGCCGTCACGGTATTGATTACCGTGCGACGGTTTATGATTTAGACTCGCGTGAACGTTGCGAGGTGTTGTTGCGTCGGCGACTCTAATAACAAATGCTATTGATAAAACAATAAATGCTATTAATGACAGGCATAAAAAAAGCCCCAAACATTGCTGTTTAGGGCTTTTTAGAATTCTTAAACGAATGGTGGCTCGAGGCAGGTTCGAACTGCCGACACACGGATTTTCAATCCGTTGCTCTACCGACTGAGCTATCGAGCCGTCTTCGTTGAGGCGCTATTAAACTAAATATAGGCGTTACTGTCAAGTAGTTTTTGCATCATAAGCGATAAAAGATTAAAAAAATGACTTATTTATCAAAATATCGCTTTTTAACGCTAAAACTAATCTTTGACACGCAAAAGCTCATACTCGCTCATGATACGGTGAATATCCGCATCAGCAGGGACAAACTCACGCACGCCTTTTCTCACTTCGGCATCATAAACCAGTTTAATAAACTTGGCATCGATAGCACGACCACGATTTTGGGTATGAACAGTAAGATACTGTAAGCGCTTGGCATCAGTTTGCCCGTCATCAAAACAGGCAACGGCAGCGATAGGCTTGTCATTGAACATACCGACATATAGGTATTGCCCACGCTTAAAGCCTTGCTCAACGATATTTAACACCTCGAGACCATCAGGCTGCGCGTCATCGCTATCGTACAATGCCTGCAAGCGCTCTGCTAGCTCATTGTCGCGAGCAGGTTTTTTGATAAGTGGGGCATCCAAGCTATTAATGGCGATCGCTTCTAAAGGCATGGCAGTTCCTATAAACAAAGGGTTTCTATAGTATAAAGTAGCAGTATGACACAGCACTATGCCATAGAGAGTAGGCTATAGAATATAATGTCTCAAAGTCAGTGCGAGTCATGATTGATAATACTGAATACACTATTTTAGCAGAATGAGGTAATTTTGTGCGTGGTTTACCGCTTGACCGTGGCGGTAAATGTTAGGGTTTGCTATGATGAGGCTATATAATATTTAGTACGTATAAACCCTAATGCCTTGATATCTTTTGTATATATCATTTTCTAATACATTTTTTGCTAGTGCTGATTCAGGTACTAGCAACAATGAAATAGGCGCTTTTTTGCCCTATTTATTGACCGCTTTTCACTGATAAAAAACTGATAGAGAGTAGCTATGACCGCCAATACAACGACGACCGCTGACACACCTAAGCAAACTGCACCAAAAAACCTAAATCTACATGGTCGCCCTGAACGTATCGCGACCGTTGAACGCATCACTGCTGAAACGCAAATCACTTGTACCGTCAACCTTGATGGTACGGGTCAAGGTACTGTAGATACTGGCGTACCGTTTTTGGATCATATGATTGATCAAATCAAGCGTCACGGTTTGTTTGACTTAGATATCAAATGTAACGGTGATACCTTTATTGATGACCATCATAGCGTGGAAGACACGGGTATTACGCTTGGGCAAGCTTTTAATAAAGCGCTAGGCGACAAAAAAGGTATTCGTCGTTATGGGCACTTTTATGCGCCGCTAGACGAAGCATTGACGCGTGCGGTTGTCGATCTATCAGGTCGTCCAGGTCTGCATATGGACATTCCTTTTACCCGCTCACATGTGGGTCGTTTCGATGTTGATTTGTTTAGTGAGTTCTTTTATGGGTTCGTCAATCACTCATGGATGACGGTGCATTTAGACAATCTAAAAGGCAAAAACAGCCATCACCAAATCGAATCAACCTTCAAAGCCTTTGCTCGTGCGCTACGCATGGCTTGTGAATATGATGAGCGTGCGTTGAATACCTTGCCATCGACCAAAGAGGCATTTTAATGGCTAAAGTGACCAAAATTGCACTACTAGATTATGGTATGGGTAATTTGCATTCCGCCAGTAAAGCATTGTCAGTGGTCGGGGCAGACGTCTCTATCACCAATGACCCAAAAGTCGTCGCTGCGGCAGACAAGATCGTCTTCCCCGGTGTCGGTGCTATGCGTGACTGTATCGCTGGCATGCACGATGCAGGGATTGATGATGTCATACGCCATGCAGTGTTTAACAAGCCCGTTATGGCCATCTGTGTGGGCATGCAGGCATTGTTTGAGCAGTCATCTGAAAATGGCGGTACAGACTGTCTTAGTATCTTGAACGGCACGGTAGAAGCCTTTAACCCTACGTGGAAAGACAAACAAGGTGCTACAATTAAAGTACCACACATGGGCTGGAATACGATCAGTGGTATGAACTTTGAGCATCCATTGTGGACGGGTATCGAGGACAATGCGCACTTTTACTTTGTGCATAGCTACTACTGCGAGCCTGCTGATAGCGCTCAAGTCGCTGCTGTCTGTGATTATGGTCAGCCGTTTTGTGCCAGCGTCATCCAAGACAATTTATTTGCCACCCAGTTCCATCCAGAAAAGAGCCATACCGCTGGCTTGCAACTGCTCAAGAACTTTGTAGAGTGGAATGTGTAAGTAGTTGATAAACGTGAAGTGAATATTTAATTTAGCAGAAGGTAGGTTATCAATTATATAATCTACCTTTTTTATGCTCAGGCATCACTTTTTAGCTGTCATTATTTCGTGATACGCTCAGCTATTCTCTATCTCTTATACACGGAAAAAAATCGTGGATTTTTATATCTTCAAAAATAGTGTCGTGAATGCCACAGGATTGGAAAAAGATGCTTTACATATTTATGTAGGTATCAGCGTTTATCTATTAAGTTTAATCCTGATGCGTCCAATTTTTAAGAGGTACAGCGTTAGGGCATTTATTGCTTTAATTATGGTGACAGCTATCGCCTTATTGGGCGAGTATTTGGATAATCGCCAGACGATTACCGAGCTTGGCCTCTCAGCGATAGGCAGCGCAGAGCTTAAAGCCAGCATTCATGATTTGATCAATACGTGTCTGCTGTCTTACGTACTATATGGTTTTACCGTATGGACAAAGAATTTTCAGTCAGTCAGTAAAGTTAAACCTATGATTAAACGACATCAAAAAACGGACTATTAGAGTCCGTTTTATTGTTTTGCTATTTGAGTTTATGATTGCTTATTTTCTGGCTTCATCATATAACTCGCGTACCACTTCACCAAATCACTTTGATACCATGCTTTTGCGTTTGTTCGTCAAGAACAATACTCCTATAAGAATATTCACACAAATGACTTCTAAAATAGCTTCTGCCCAAGTAGGTAGCTATTGCAGCGGTTGTAATTTGACAGATTAAACACGCTCTCTTTACAAAGCTTACGAAATATAAAAAGTCTTAGCTATTTAACCCTTTCTCAGTTTGTTATCTTAAGATTAAAGAGTAGTGGTATCGGCGTATATTCTAAGCATATTGTCTTTAAATATCGCCTGATTAGGTATAGTCATTCCACTATAAAAGCATTACAGCGTTAACCTCGCTTGAAGTATCACATATACATCTACACTCGGTTGCCTTGTACTACTTTTAAATTGAATCGACTATATCCATCCTCCATAATTAATAATAACTAGGAAAAACTATGAATATCCAAGATTTATTAGACAAGGCGAAAGATACTTTAGGTTTAGAGGCACAAGAAACCGAAGCAGGGATTTTTATTCCTTCTAAATCATCACTGAAACTTGCCGCACCAAGTAAAACTAACTATGACCATACGGAGTATGACGCGCCGTACACTGGTGATAAAAAAATTCTAATGGTCTGCACCGAAGAGCAGTACATGACCATGGAAAATGGTAAAAAATTCGATACCGGCAATCATCCCGTTGAAATGATGGTGCCTTTACTGCATTTTAAGCAAGCAGGTTTTAAGGTAGACGTTTTCACCCCTACAGGTGAGTCTGTGAAAGTTGAACAGTGGGCAATGCCAGACAATGATGACGACGTCAAAAAAATCTATGCTGAATATGAATCAACGCTGAATAACCCAAAAAGTATCGCTAACTTTGTTAAAAACGATATGGCTGATAGTGAAGATTATGCAGCAATCTTTATTCCGGGTGGTCATGGCGCAATGTTAGGTCTGCCCGAAGACCAAAACCTCGGTGAATTGCTACGTTGGGGTCATAATAGAGATTTATTTACTTTAGCTATTTGCCATGGCCCTGCGGCTTTATTAGCGGCTAATCTCGACAGTCCTAATGGGTCGGATAAGTCTGAAAGCGACTTTATCTTTAAAGGCTATAAGATGGTAGCGTTCCCCACTGGTATGGATAAGCAAATGCCAAAGCTCGGTTACCTGCCGGGAACTATGCCTTGGTACTTCGGTGAAAAGTTGGAAGATTTGGGTGTCACGATTAGCAATAAGCTCGCCTCAGGACAGACGCATCAAGATAGAAAGCTGATTTCAGGTGATGGGCCATTAGCCGCTAATGAATTTGGTAAGATCAGTGCTAAGGCTTTGTTAAAAGAGCTTAGCTAAACTGTTCTCATACGGTCATAGCATAAAAAAACGGACTATTAATAAGTCCGTTTTTTTTCGTTTTACTATTTGAATTTATAATTCTAGCAGCTCATCTTATTTCTTAGCTTCATCATACAACTCACGCACCACTTCACCAATTGCTGCAATACCATCAGTCAGCGTCTGCTCGTCAGCGGCGATACTCATACGAATACACTCATGTGCATGCTGATAATCGCTAACGTCAACACCGGGGAAGAAGTACTCGCTTGGCACAATGAGCGTACCTTTTTCTTTTAAAATCTCGTACAGCTCAACCGTGCTAATCGGCAAGTCTTTAAACCATAACCATAAGAAGATGGCGCCTTCAGGCTTATGAATCATCAATGGATAATCACCCAATGCTTCTTTTAACAGCTTAACGGCAAGGGTGGCCTGCTTTTGATAAAACGGCTTAATCTCATTATCAGATAACTGTTTGATACGATCGTTTTCTACCAATGGCGTCGCAATCGCTGCACCAAAACGCGTAGGCGCTAGATTCACCACGGCATTCATCGCGCTGACCGCTTCAATTACCTTCGCATCGGCAACGATAATACCAGTACGCATACCGGGTAGGCCAATTTTAGATAGGCTAAAGCACAGAATCGTATTGTCATCCCACGTCAAATGCGCGTCTGAATAGATGATGTTAGGGAAGGGCATACCGTAGGCATTATCGATGATAAGGGGTATGTTATAACGTTTGGCAATCTCGGCCAAATGCGACATTTCGTCATCGGTCAGCACGTTGCCAGTCGGGTTGGTCGGGCGTGAGCAGCAAATCGCGCCGATACGGCCTTCCTTTAGCGCTGGCAAGTTCTCTAATGCTTCAAAATCGACACGATATTTAAAGAAGCCTTCCTCACCATCATGAGTCACTTCATCGATATGCGGCAATACTGCTGCGAAATGCTGACCTTCGACATGCACATCGCTATAGCCGATATACTCAGGGGTCAATGGCAGTAGAATGGATTTGTCGATAGATTCGCTTGTTTTATCTTGACTGTTTTCATCAGCGAAAGCGCCGCCAAATAAATTAAACAGATAGAAAAACGCATTCTGTGAGCCATTGGTTAGGGCGATGTTTTCTGACGTTAGATTCCAATCATAATGACGGTTAAAGAAGCCAACCAAGGCATCGATAAAGGCTGAGTCACCTTGCGGATTAGAGTAATTCGCCATGCTAATAATCGCGCTACTATTGGCCTCACCTGTATCGTTATCCGTACCTAGCGCTATATACGTCTCTAAAAATAACTCATTGACGGCATCAATTTTGGCAGGGTTGCCACCACCCAGCATGTTGACTGGCTGATCGCTTTTTAGCGCATCGCCCAGATCATCCATCAATTGTGAGATGCCAGTGGGCTGGGTAAATTTTTGACCGAACTTTGAGAATTTCATAAGACTACCATGCTGTTTTGGAGGATGTTGTAAGAAGGAATCTGATTGATAAAAGTTAGGCTAGTATAGCAAATGAGGGCTAGGTAATCCCCCCAATAAATAAGCAAATAGCATGGCTGATATTGGGTTGTATACCTATACGCAATATGAAGCAAAAAAACGCCCTCTATATGAATAGAAGGCATCTTAAGTTTGAGTTTCAGGAGTTGAGGGTTTTGTAGCCAAGATATCGTTTCAATCAGGGCTAAAATTTTTTTTACGAACTATTATTTAGTTTTGACTTGAAAGTTTTTTAATCAAACAAATATAAACAGTGTGGAAACGCTGGAATTTAGTGAAACTAAAAAGTTGCTATATTCATTAAATATCAATTTGAAGGGAATCAAAGCATGAATGATAAGCCATTATTATATACTCCTTTATTGAACTCTAAGCGAGGGGAGTATAATGCTCTCTGTGATTTAAGTAATAATATAAAACAGTATGTTAAACCGATAATCATACTAACTAAAGAAAAAACTATCGCGAGAGGAGAGAGTCTTGCAAAGACAATCAAGTCTAAATGGGGTAGTAATCCTATATATATTGATTTAGACCAAGCCGATAATGTTAGTATTCAAGGAATGAATTACGTAGACTTTATATTGAATGAACTTGATATTAATAGTGTTGATTATTCACCTGTGATAAATATTCTTCATCCCAACCAAAGAATTATTAGGCACATTGTTCAAAATGGGTTAAGCAGTTGTATAAGGGTCGACATTAGTACCTTTGACAACAGTACAGTCATAAAGTTACAAAATTTATTGAGTGAACTGTTAGAAGGTAATACATGCATTGATGTGCTTCTCGACTTTAAATCAGATATTAAATCCAGTTCTAGCTCTCACGCTCATTATATTTCTACTTATTACAATACTATTAGTAGTAATTTTGGAAATCAGATTCATAGATTTATCATAGCTGGCTCTTCTACTCCTGAAGAGTTTATAAGAGCAGATTATAATCCTTATGGTTTGAAACAGCGAATTCATTGGCTAGGATTTTGTGATTTTTTAAATTCACTATCAATAGACACTAAAGCCATAGTTTTCGCTGACTACTCTATAACTTATCCAGGTGAAGGCGAGCCTATAACCTATGTAAACCCTAATGCTAAAATTAGATATACCTTAGCAAATGATTATATGTATGCCGTTGGACATCCAGTTCATACACATGTTGATGGCTACGGTCAGTTTCACGATATATCACAAATTATAATTAATACGCCCCATTTTTTAGGTGCTAACTATTCTTGGGGTGATAAGTATTTATACGACTGTGCCCAAAAATTAGTAAATTGTGGAAATATGGAGACTTGGGTGAAAGTTGGACATAACCATCACATAACGTATGCCACTAAACAGAACGCCAGTCGTCACGGGATTTCAATATAGTTCTTATATGATTTCTCAGTTCATCATGTGAAAAGCTATCTACCACTAGCTGGTAGATTTCTTGTTTTTTTAGTTTCTTAATACGCCAATCTACTAATATACGTTGTGACAAAAGTTCAAGCACTTCATCTTTCCATGCTAGTTTAATCAGCTCTAAAGGCTCAATGGATTTGTTTCTCTTAGTTCGGCGTTCTGTTTTTAAGGTAATCCCCCCTCTACTACCCTGAGTAGCTATTTTTACTCCCCACCAGTCTGGAATTAGTTGGATTGCCTTATCGGCATGAGTAGAGCCGACAACTAAAGTAACTTTATCCATCACGGCTGAATAGGCTTCAACTTGTCTAGGTAGTCTCAACAAGTTATCTGAATCGCTCTTTAGTTCGTAACCATGTATCTCTCCATTAATAACCGCGATATCGATACGGCTTCTACCAAAATTTAGTCCTAATTCTTCTATGACTAATGTAGTAGGGTCATGAATATGGTTTCTGATAACATTCTTTTTTACAACCTGACGTATATCTTTATCAAGCATTTTTTCGATAGCCATTTGAATTACCCTTAAAGATACTCAAAAATTTTGAAGCAATGCATACATTACCATAAATAATACTTTTATCGCTATCAAGTAAAAACATATTGCTTTGCTTGGTTTTATGTTTTTAACTCATCAAATACAACGTAAGTTGAACGCGAAGTTTAGCCTTGATAGCAGTAATTATTCTGATGAAATAGACAATTTTTATCTCTAGATTTTAGAATGGTTACATAGGTAAGAAACGCGCTAAACCATCGCCCTAACTCTCGCCATAATCCCGCGTCCAATAACCAATCGCACATAAATAATAGCAATGGCAAACAGCAATACGATTAATGCCGCACCGCCAATCGCCAAGCTCGTCCACGGCACACTAAATTGTAGATTAAACCATTGTGTGATGGCCGCCCATGCGCCAACACTGGCGATAACAACGGCAAATGTTGCCGCGCTAATACCAAGCACACCCAGCTCTAGGATATTGAGCATATACAAGTCACGCTTTTGCATACCGAGCAGTCTAAATGATGCGCTGTCCTTCATGCGATCTTGTGAGGTAGACAGCAGCGAGCTGATCAGCACCATGACGCCAGTGAGTAGGGCAAGCAAGGTAAACACATAGACCAAACGGCTCATTTGTACTACCAGCTCTTGGATTTGCTTCGCGATAGCAGTGCCATCGATCGTGGTGACAGCAGGGAACTCGCGTACCAGTTTGCCTTGTAGTTCTGGAATGGCACTCTCTGACACGTGCGCAGTAGCAAACTGAATCTGTGGGGCAGCGGACAGCACGGATGGCTCAAACAAGAAGTAAAAATACGGGCTGGGGCCACGCTCATAGCGTGTACGAATACTGGTGATTTGCCCGACGATCTCGATACCCTGAATGTTAAAGCGCACCTGATCGCCCATACCGACATTGAGCATACTGGCAGCGGTGTCCAATATAGACAAGGGTTTGACTTGTTCATTTGTCGCATCGATAGGGGTATATAGCGCATCATCTGTGAGTGACTCAGTGATGTATTCGGTCTCCATGACCGTATCTGCGTAGCTCAAGTTAAAGACACGCGTGGGATCATCAAACCCATCTGCAGGCACGATATCTTTTGCCACCACATCATTGGCCGTCTCCACACGCGCACGAATGACCGGATAATAAGTGACGGGCGCCTCAATGATCGCATCAATATCGTCGTGTTGATCGCTCTGCACATCGAGCAAAAACAGATTAGGCGCGTCTTCAGGATAGGCATTGATAAACTGCGCATTGATACTGTGATTGAGCGTGGTGATAAGCGTCAGCACTGCCACCGATAGTGATAAGGTGACAAAGAACAACGCTGATTGGTTGCCTTTACGCGCAAGGTTATGGATAGCGATACGCTGCATCCAACTGATCTTGGTTTTCGTCGCCAACTTGTTAAGCAGCCAGAGCCACCCACGAGCCAGTAACCAAAATATCGCCACTAGAGCAATCAAGCCGCCCAATAGCTGTGCGCCTAATGACAGTGAGCCAACTTCATAAGCAAAGAAAGCATACAGCCCTGCCAGCATCAGCCCATACCATAGTAATGGCACGCGTCGATACCAAGGCAGATTTTGCGTCTGCGTGCTCGCACCTTGACTAAGTAGGGTCGCGGGCTTGGTGGTGCTCAGCGTACTCAAACCACGCTGAGCGATCAGTAGTGTCAGGACTAAGGCAATCACAATGGTCTTGATGGCGCTGATTGGATTGATGGCTAGACCAACGTCAGCAGGCAAGATGGCCACCATATACGGCTGACCGATTTTGAGTAAGCCCAAACTAAGAGCAACCGCTGCGATACAAGCGATGGCGGTCGTGATAATGAGCAACTGATAGTAGCTAAGTTTGAGTGACCCAAGCGGCTCGCCCAGCGCCAAACGAATGGCATTATTAGACTGCTGCTTACTGACAAACGCGCTAATGACGCCATACATGGCGACCGCAGATAGTAGTAATACCGCGATGACCAGTAGTTTTAAAAACATCAGGACATTGTCAGAGATACGCGAGACCGAAGTGTCTGCGGACTCTGCGTCAGATAGCTCGATATCTGGATAATTGGTCAGGATATCTGTGAGCTTGTCACGCTGCGTGGTTATCAGCTCTGGATCGCCTGCCATCTCAATGCGGTAGTTTATTCGGCTGCGTTGACCCAATAGGTTGGTCGCTGCAAGCGAGTCTTGATGCATTAAGACACGACCACCGAACCCAAATGTGGTCAGCGGTCTATCAGGTTCTTTCGTCAGTACATCACCGATCGTGAATTGCGCATCGCCAATGGTGATACGGTCACCGACATTGGCCTGTAGACTACTGAGCACTTCTGGCGCGACGATGACACTGTCAGACGTCAGCTGCTCCCACAGCGGTTTTCCTGAGGCAAGCTCCGCTGTACCGTATAAGGGATACGACGGCGATACCGCTTTGACGCTGGCAAGCAAGGTTTGTTCATCATTGACCAGCATGGCGCTAAACTGATAGTCATACACCGTCTGGGTATCAGCGATAGTTTCTACCTGTGTCAATACTTCGCTGGGCCAGTCTTGTTTACTGTTTAGAATTAAATCCCCACCAACGAGCGCGCGCTGATTGTCATTGATGTAGCTATCGACAGACTGCTGTACAGAATCGAGGGTCAAATAAGTTGCAAGCGATAGAGTTAGCGTCAGTAGAAACAACACAGGATATACCCAGCGCTGCCACCAGCTGCGGCTGAGTGCTTGTGAGCCTAGTGTTTGAAAACCTAGGGTACGGGTAAATAATTGACTAAGGATGCCGCTAGGATAACTGGACTCTTGACGCATACTGGTATCGGTCGATTTATTGTCTGTGGGCTTACTATTCATTAAGATACAATCCAGTTATTCATGTAGGTACAATGTGGCCGTCATGCATGGTGATGACGCGATCTGCCATCTCGGCAAGCGCAGGATCATGGGTCACGACCACCAGTGCCGAACCGACTTGCTGTCTTAAGTCCAATAACAGTTGCATGACTTGATCGGCATTTTGCTCATCTAAATTACCTGTAGGTTCATCCGCAAACACAATCTTTGGGTGCGATACCAGTGCTCGTGCCACCGCTGTACGTTGCTGCTCACCACCAGATAGTTGGTTGGGTAAGCTGTTACGTCTATGACCTAAGTCGACCGCATCTATCAGTTCGTCTACTCTCGCTTGATTTGGACGCCTTGCAATATCGAGTGGAAAGGCAATATTTTCGGCGACGGTCAGTGTTGGCAGTAGATGAAATGATTGAAAGACAAAGCCCATATCCTGCTGACGAATGACCGCCAGTGCATCTTCGTCAAGACTGCTAAGCATTTGACCTGCCAGCGACACCGTACCGCTATCGGGATAGTCTAATGCTGCGAGTAACCCTAGCAGAGTAGATTTACCCGAGCCTGATTTGCCCATGATGACCACGAACTCACCAGCATTGACATACATATCTACGTCTTTAATGATGGATAACTTTTGCTCACCGACTTGCACAGTTTTATTGAGTTTATTAGCGGTGAGTAGGGCTTCTTTTTTAGAATCTGCTTGTGGCATTGATGCGGCCATCGAAGGTGATGATGTCATTACATGGTCTCATTTGTCGTATTTTTTGTCATATAGTCAGGTCAATATGAAAAGAGTCAGCGTGACTGATATAAATTTTTTGTCGCCTCTGTCTGCACAGCAAGCAAGAAAAATTTGTACCAGTCACGCCTCATAATGTCGTATATCTATTTTATTTCGTATCGACTATATCGTTTTGAACCGTCTCAGTTGTACTGTCTGCATTGGCTGTTTTTAGTGCTTCCAGTTTGGGCGCTAAGATAGGCAAAATATTGTCATTGACGATAATTTTGTAGCCATCTTTAGTCGGATGAATCGCATCCGCTTGATTGAGCTCAGGATCACCGCCGACACCCTCTAAGAAAAATGGAATAAGCGTCAGGTTCATATCTTTAGCAATACGAGGATAAATGGCTGAAAACGAGGCGACGTAGTCACTGCCTAGGTTGTCATAGATCGACATGCCGCCCAAGATGACGACACTGCCATTGTCTTGTAAGTGCTTTACAGCAGTACGAATGTTGGCTTCAATTGTCGCCACATCGATACCACGTATGGCGTCGTTAGCACCGATAGTCAATATCGTAATATCTGGTTTGGTTTGCGATACCCAGTCCAATCGATTGACCAACCCTGTACTGGTTTCACCGCTCAATCCTGAGTTGATCACCTTAGCGTTATCGTAACCCATCGCTTGCAGACGATCTTCTAACTGAGCAGGGTAATTGTCATTTTTATCCACCCCAAGACCTTCCGTCAGGGAGTCGCCAAGGGCTAAAATAGTCAACGATGACGAATTGACTTGTTGCGCGGCAGCACTAGCACTTGTGGTTCCTTCAACTGCTACAGGCGCATTTATAGTTGCCGTTTCAGTGGTTTGTGGCTCGTTAGTCGTTTCTGTGTCAGGAGATTTTTGACAGCCACTTAGCATCAAGCCTACTGTCAATATGCCGATACTCATCTTGTAAATAGTTGTGCTATAAACAGGTCGTTTAAGTAGGTCGAAGTTGTTATTTTTCATCATAGATACATCTCTTAATCAATCGAACCAGTGTAGCAAAATAAGAGGATAATCAATATTAGCTTAAAGTTACGGCAAGTATAGTCAAGGAATTTTAGAATCGCTACAAGGCGACCGACCGCAGATAGTACACTGAGTACATCTAGGCCGGGTAACACCGTATCGGTTTAAAAGTACTCTGACTATAGATTCATTCTATCTTAAAGTTTCTTGCCATCAACCATCGCTGGGCGACTCACCAGCCAAGCAATCACAACGTTGATAATCATCAAAATGAGCATGATGAATAGCGGCAAATCCCAGCTGCCAGTCGCCTCATGTAGCCAGCCTGTCCCTAGTGGACCAAAAAACGCAATCAAATAACCGACGAATTGCGCCATACCAGACAGCTCACTAGATTGGTTGGTCGTATAAGTACGTAACGAGAACAGCATCATACTCAACGTAAAAATAGCGGAGCAGCCAATACCCATCAGGCCTGACCACAGCCAAGCGAGTTCAGTAGATAAATAACTGATACCTAAAATACCAATGACATTTAACACCGCTGCAAACACCGCCAGAGCCTGAATAGGGCGGCCACGGTTTACCAGCCATGTTAGGCTTAAGATAGCGATCGGTGCCATAAACTGGAACACCGAAGCCATTTGTCCTGCTTGGACTGCGGATAGCCCTTTATTTACCCAAATAGACGGCAAGAAACTGGCAACGGTATAAAATAATAGTGACTGCAACCCCATAAAGACCGCAATCTGCCAAGCAAAAGGGGTGCGCCACATGGATATTTCTGAATACTCGGACGTAGGTAGCACAATCGTTTGATGACTAGACGAGCCTAGACGCAAGCGTAAAAATATCCAAATAATGATGGCAAAAATACCCAATAGCGACCATCCACCCAGTGCCCATTGCCAGCCCACTTGTTCAGATAATGGCAGTACCATTCCTGCGACGATACCTGCCGTTACCGTCATCGTTAGACTAAATAGCCCTGTTATCAATGGAATATGTTTGGGCGTGCGCTGTTTGATAACAGGAGCAGCTAAGGTATTTGCAAAACCGATAGCCAAGGTCAGCAATAAT
Organism: Psychrobacter sp. AT9; assembly: GCF_047272965.1. Lineage (NCBI taxonomy): Bacteria > Pseudomonadati > Pseudomonadota > Gammaproteobacteria > Moraxellales > Moraxellaceae > Psychrobacter > Psychrobacter sp. AT9. The sequence goes on along the minus strand of NZ_JBKOTW010000001.1, from coordinate 3,367,119 downwards.
GTACCAACTAAAAACCCAGACCAAGTCGGGATAACGGTACGGACAATCATTCCTACCGTTAATAACCCAATCATCGCAACGAGCGTATTCTCAAGCCCGAAACGCTTACCAATGGATGGCGCGATAAGTGCGCCCATCGCAAAGCTCAGCATGGGCACTGCCCCTAGCCAACCAATCTGCGTCTCAGAAATATTGAGCGCCTCTTGCACCACTGGCGCAATGGAGCCAAGAGCAACGATCGGTGCACGCATATTGGTGGCGAGCAAAATCATGGCACATAAGACGAGCCAAAAAGTAAAGCGTGAGGAGGGTAGGTTGGATGAAGAGGATAGATTGGATGAGGTAGACATAGCAGCACAACGATGACAATGAAAAAGAACACGTTATAAAACAGCGCCGAAACATCGTCGCTTGTAAAATAACACCAAAGAGCATTTATCCAGACACGTACCTAGACGGCAATCGACAGCATAAATCAGAATGAGAGATCGTTGTATAGTCAGGTCAATAAAAAAAAGAGACAGCGTGACTGATATAAATTTTTCGTAGCCTCTGTCTGCGTAGGCACAGCAAGAAAAGTTTGTGCCAGTCACGCATCATAATGTCGTGTACCTATTTTATTTAGTATCGACTATAGAGCGTAAAACATACGAGTTTTCTAGACTGACTTTGCTAAATCGGCAGGCAGGTTAATAAGTTGTATGTATAGTTGCTTCGAAACTTTATTTGAGACTTTATTTGAGACATTGTTTTGAAGCGTTACTTCGAGTTGCTGCTTTAGAACAGTGATAATAAAGGATGGCGATAATAAAAGATGGCATCGCACAATAAAAATAGCGCCAAGTCGATTTTAAAGGACTTGACGCTATTATAAGAATAGAGGCGGCACAAATACTACCAGCGTATAGTAACAAACATGGCTGTTAGACTGATTTGCCTAATTGAGCCGCTCTGAGCGCGTTTTCTTGGTGCTCTGCGATGATTGAGTCGCATTTATTGGGATCATTGCCACAAAACGAGCAATTTTCATCACCCATCAGTTTAGCAACACCGCCGCAAGATCCTCTAAGCGGCTTTTTTTTGACCATATAACCGATGCCCATAAACAGAAAGAACAGGACGAATACGGTAAAGGTAATAGCAAGCATGGGAAGCAATTGGCTAAGCATAGAGGAGACCTCGTTTTAAAAATGGGGCAGTTATCCATAGGGATAACCTATTAATAGTATAGCAAATTTTTACGCCGCTCGTTGATGCTTATGGTGTGCTTTACAGCATCACACTAGGGCGTGTCCTCATTTTTAAAATGAGGACACGCCCTAGAAATTTACGGTTGTTTATCTGCTCGCAAGTTTTTCATTGCCGATGTTTGTACTATTTGCCAATCATCAATACTGTCCAAAGAATCACTGGGTTTGATACCATCAGCTAATACAACAAACAGTGCGGCTAGATTTTGTTCGTTAGCGACTTTCAGTGCCTTTTTATAAGGCATGGCAGTCAGTGCTGTTGCCCATGCATCTGCCAATGCAACCGAGTCTGCAGCAACCGTAACCGAAGGAGCGCCACCCACGATAGGCTCGCCAGTGGTGGGGTCGATCGTGTGACTATAGTGCTTACCATCAAAGACGATCGAGTTGCGATAGTTGCCAGACGTCGCTAGATGCATTTGAGTGGTAGTGTTTATAGGTTGACGAATGGCGGATATCGTTTGGCGTTCGCTGACGGTGCTGCCTTCAATAGGGGCATCAATCGCAATTTGCCACGGTTGCTGCTGGTTATTCACGCCAGAGGTCGCAATTTCGCCGCCGATCTCAACCATATAATTACGAATCTGATAATCGTCTCTAAGCACATCAGCGATGACATCGACCCCATAACCCTTGGCAACGGCAGAAAAATCTAGACCAACACCATCTTTGCTTTTATAGATCGATTTATCTTTTTTTATGATGCTTTCAAAGTCTACCAATGCTTTTGCTTGGGCAATCTCAAGTGCTGTTGGCGGACTTTGTAGACGCTCGACGGTCATAGTGCTGCCGAATCCCCACGTATCGACCAATGGCATGACAGTAGGATCAAAAGCACCGCCAGATTGTTCATAAACGACACGTGAGACATTGAGCACGCGACTAAAATCAGCATCGATAATAATAGGGATATCTCTACCCAATTGATTAAACTTAGATATCGTTGAATCACTCTGGTAAGTCGACATGCTGTCATTAATCTGCTGCAAACGATTATCAATCGCTGCTTGTATGTCAGCTTCATCTGCATCATCGGGCAGTTGATAGCTAATATGATAGCTTGTGCCCATCGTCTCACCACTCAGATAATTATAGTCTGGTGTTTGCTGGCAGGCACTAATAATTAAAGTGCCGACAAGACCAATGATGCCAAATAGGGCAAGATTCATAGTTTTTTTAGAAGATGAGCTGTATTTGGTATTATTCATAATATTTTCGGTATGGCGCAAAAATGAGTAGGGTGTAAAACAAGCCATGCTTATTTTACACCCCTTGAGCCCAAAAATACCAATGAAGGCACTATTCAATGACAATTCGTTCGGTTGAGCAGCTTATTTTACTTGTGACTCACGGATAAGTTTATAGAGTTTTGGCGGTGATACTCGATTGACCCTAGTGGCCAGTTTTTCTTGTTTGCCACCAACGATGATGTATTCTTTATTATTACCAAGCGCCTTCACGACCTGTTTAGCAAACTCAGTCGCGCTCAGTCCTTTACTGGTCGCCTCATCCATCGTGCCTTGCGCGCTACCATCTCCTGTCAGCGCGTTAATAGAAACGTTGGTTTGGATAAATCCTGGAAATATCGTCGCAACTTCTATGCCTTGGTCATGCAATTCCGCACGCAAACTGTTCGCCCACATATGCAAGGCGGCTTTGGCTGCCCCATAAGCGCCGCGATATTGCGTACCGAGTAAGCCTGCGACACTTGATATCATCACGATTTTGCCGCCGCCTTGCGCGATCATGTCAGGCAACACCAATCTGGTCAGACGGGTTTGCGCAAAGTAATCTATCTCCATAATTTGCCGTTCGACATCTTCACTGGTTTCCATAATGAGCGAGCGTTGACTGACACCAGCATTATTAATCAGCCAGTCGATTTTTCCTGTCTGTGCGATAGCAGCGTCATAGGCTTCTTTCGCTTGCTCGGCATCACTAATATCAAAAGGCACGATGATGTGTTTTTTGCTGTGCTTGCAGCTTTTTTTGACCGCTGCTAATTTTGCCTCATTACGACCACTCAAAATAATCCGAGCACCGCGTTTGGCAAAAGCAATGGCTAAGGCTTCGCCAATACCGCTAGAAGCACCGGTTATCCAAATGGTTAGTTCTTTCACTTTGGTTTTCATAAGAATCCTTTCTTAAAGCAATAAATAATCAATCATATAGGAGAGCGTAGGCAATCTGCTATTTAGATTTGTAGTCTTATTATTTGAACTTGGCACTTAATCGAGGCCAAAAAAAGAGCCTCAATTGAGACTCTCTTTTATAGTATTAATTTAATCGTATTTGTCTAACCAGTCGGCTTAACCACCAAAGTCATCAAGCATGATGTTTTCGTCTTCAACACCAAGGCTATGTAACATGTCGATTACCGCCGCGTTCATCATCGGTGGCCCGCACATGTAGTATTCACAGTCTTCTGGATTTGGATGATCTTTTAGATACTCTTCTAGTAAGACGTTATGGATAAAGCCGGTATAGCCATCCCAATTGTCTTCAGGAAGTGGATCAGATAGGGCAACATGCCACTCAAAGTTTGCAAACTCTGCTTCTAGTTGATCATAGTCTTCAACATAGAACATCTCACGAATTGAGCGCGCACCGTACCAAAAGCTAATCTTACGATCAGAGTTCAAGCGTTTTAGCTGATCAAAAATGTGCGAGCGCATTGGTGCCATGCCTGCACCACCACCGACGAAAATCATCTCAGTTTCGGTATCTTTGGCAAAGAACTCACCATAAGGACCTGAAACCGTTACTTTATCGCCAGGCTTTAAGCTAAATGTCCAAGAAGACATCTTACCTGGTGGGATACCGTCAGGACCACGTGGCGGTGGACTAGCGATACGAATATTAAACTTAATCAGGCCTTTTTCTTCAGGATAGTTGGCCATTGAATAAGCACGAATAACTGGCTCATCAACTTTTGAGACATAGTTGAAAATGCCAAATTTTTCCCAGTCTTCTCTATATTCTTCAGCCACATCGAAGTCTTTATAATGTACTTCATGCGGTGGCGCTTCTAGCTGTACATAACCACCAGCGCGGAAGTTAACTTCTTCGCCTTCTGGAATTTTGAGTACCAGCTCTTTAATAAAGGTAGCAACGTTATCGTTAGAGACAACCTCGCATTCCCATTTTTGTACATCAAAGAATTCAGGATCGATCTCGATTTTCATGTCTTGCTTAACAGCTACCTGACAAGCTAAGCGCATGTGATTGCGGATTTCGCCTTGAGTAAAATAGCCTTCTTCAGTCGGCAAGATAGAACCGCCGCCTTCAATAACGCGGCAACGACACTGCGCACAAGTACCACCGCCACCACAGGCTGAAGATAAGAAAATACCTTCGCTCGCCAGTGTTTGCAGCAGTTTACCACCCGCGGGTGTCACGACGTCATTATCGGGATTATCATTGATATGGATGGTAACATCGCCTGAACTGACCAGTCTTGAGCGTGCCGCCAAAATAATGGCGACAAGGCCCATGATGATCAAGGTAAACATAGCAACGCCACCAATCGCCGTAGCGTAATCCATGGTAGGTATCCTTAATCTATGGAGTAGGGGTGCGAAAGAACGTCATTGCGTTTTTCCTGAACCCCTACCGAATAAATGAATTAAATAGGTCAAATCGCTAAATAAGGTTTTAAGCTTAGCGGTCTAGATTGACATACCGCCGAAAGACATAAAGCCAAGTGACATCAGACCAACTGTGATAAAGGTAATACCAAGACCACGCAGCGGTGCTGGAATGTCTGAGTATTTTAGCTTTTCACGGATACCGGCCAATGCGGTAATCGCCAATGCCCAACCGAAACCTGCGCCTACGCCATATACCATCGATTCGCCAAAGTTATAGTCACGCTCAACCATAAATAGTACACCACCTAAGATGGCACAGTTGACAGTGATGAGCGGTAAGAATACCCCAAGGGCGTTATACAGACTCGGAACGAACTTATCCAAGAACATCTCTAGAATCTGTACGGTCGCAGCAATTAGACCAATATAACTGAGCAAGCCCAAAAAGCTTAAGTCAATATCTGGAAAACCTGCCCATGCCAGCGCACCGTCTTTTAGGATGAACTGAAATAGTAAGTTGTTTAATGGCACAGTGATGGCCATTACGACAACAACTGCAACACCTAAGCCGATAGCGGTTGAAACTTTCTTTGATACTGCCAAGAAAGTACACATACCTAGGAAGTAGGCAAGCGCCATATTCTCAATAAAGACTGAGGTTATAAATAAACTAACATAATGTCCCATTAGTGACCGCCTCCATGTGCCATGCCTTTAGACTGCGGCTTCATTACAAACTCGGCTTCTTCAACCTGCTCTGGTTTCCAAATACGAACAATGGCAATGAATAATCCAATGATAAAGAATGCTGACGGTGGCAACAGTAATAGACCGTTTGGAATATACCAACCGCCATCAGTGACAGGCTGTAGGATAGTGATACCAAACCATGTACCTGAGCCAAGAAGCTCACGGATGGTCGCGACAAACAACAGTACCGCAGAGTAACCAAGACCATTACCAATACCATCTAAAAAGCTGGGTACGGGTGGATTGCTCATCGCAAATGCTTCAGCACGGCCCATCACGATACAGTTGGTGATAATCAGACCAACGAAAACTGACAAGCCCTTGCTGACATCATAAGCGACGGCTTTTAGCACCTGATCGACCAAGATAACCAGTGAGGCAATGATGGTCATCTGTACAATAATACGAATACTTGATGGGATTTGCTTACGAATAATAGAGATAAAGAAGCTCGAAAACGCCGTTACCAGTGTCAACGCCACACACATCACCAACGCATTGGCCATGCTGGTCGTCACCGCCAATGCCGAACAGATACCTAAGATCTGTAGGGCAATGGGGTTATTATCAAAGATAGGCGAGGTTAAAATACTTTTAGTGTCAGCCATGTTATGCCTCCTTGCCGTTTGCTACTGGTAGAGTCGCTGCCAGTTCGGTTGTCGGTTGAGCGCTCTTATTGTCTGGTTGTGTCGACTGGCTCGCTTGGGCATCAACGCTATCAAGCGTTTGACCGTTCTGTTCACGTAGCAAATCTAGGTAAGGCTTATAACCTTGCTCACCTAACCAAAACTGAATCATGTTGCTCACACCGCGACTGGTTAGCGTCGCACCGCTGATACCATCAACCCAGTTGTCTTTTGGATTGCCTGCTTTGGTCACACCCGTTGCCACGTCACCGTTTTCGTCATATGAGTGGATACCAGTCCACATCGCGCGCCATTTTGGCTCTTCGATGCGAGCGCCAAGACCTGGGGTTTCTTTATGCTCATAAAAGCTGATACCTTTGATGGTATTCATGTCACTTTCGAGCGTTAAGAAACCATAAATCGTACCCCATAGGCCATAGCCTTGAATCGGCAGTACAACCATCTCAGGCTTACCCGCGTCATCGTTTTTGACATAGACTTTGGCGTATTTAGGTTTACGACCAATACTGGCTGGATCGTTATCACCTAGGTCATCGCTTAGTGCTTTGTTTTTGGTGGCTTGGCTGGCGTCATAAGCGTTACGATCAGGGATGCCTGCCGCTTTTAGTGCGGCGTCATCTACATAATTGCCTTTATTCAAATCAATGATTTTTACTTCAAAATCTTTGAATCGCTCAGCAACGTCGTCAGCAGTATCAGATTCAGCATCATACATATCGGCTGCGACTAAAATGTTTTTGTTGCGGTCTAAGCGCGCATTTTCGACTTGCGCTGGTTTTAGACCCACCGCGACTGCTGAGACCAATACGGAACACACCAAACATAGCGTCAACGCTACGCTGATGGTTTTCGCGTTGTTACTTTTGGGCTTGGACATAGCGAACCCTCCGAGCGGTTTGGCGTTTGATGTTTGCTTGAGTCACAAAATAATCAAACAATGGAGCAAATAAGTTGGCAAATAGAATGGCCAGCATGATGCCTTCTGGGAAAGCTGGGTTAATGACACGAATCAATACCGTCATAAAACCAATCAAAATACCATAAGCCCAGCGGCCTTTATTGGTATGCGCAGCTGAGACAGGATCGGTCGCCATAAAGACTGCACCGAATGCAAAGCCACCAATGACTAGATGCCAGTAAAAAGGCAAGCTCATCATCATATTGTCTTTAGAGCCAATCATATTGAATACAAGAGACGTAGCAATCAGCCCGACCACACAACCTGCCATGATGCGCCATGAGGCAATACGCGTCCATAGTAGAACTGCGGCACCCATTAGGATAGCCAGCGTCGATACTTCACCGATACTGCCTTGCATGTTGCCTAAGAACGCATCACTCCAAGTGATTGCATTACCATAGACATCGACGAAATCCTGAGGTACTACACCAAGTGCCGCTAGGCCAAGTGGTGTCGCTCCTGAGAAGCCATCAACTGCTGTCCATACTGAGTCGCCTGACATGTAAGCAGGATACGCAAAGTATAGGAACGCACGACCCGATAGGGCAGGGTTCAAGAAGTTTTTGCCCGTACCACCGAATACTTCTTTTGCCACGACCACACCAAAGATAATACCTAGGGCTACTTGCCATAAAGGAATATCTGGTGGTAGACATAGTGCAAATAGTACCGAGGTCACAAAGAAGCCTTCATTGACTTCATGCCCGCGCACGACGGCAAAGATAATCTCACAGAGAATACCAACACCAAAGGTCACAAGGTAGATTGGCAAAAACTGCATCGCACCATAGACAAAACTTGCCCAGATACTGTCTGGGTTATAGCCTGCCATGCTGGTAATAATGGTACGCCAGCCTTCAGGTTGTAAGCCAAGCTGAGTGATAGCAGTTAGTGCTTGATGACCGATGTTGTACATACCCCAAAACATTGCTGGGAAAGTACATAGCCATACGGTAATCATAATGCGTTTTAGATCAATACCGTCGCGCACGTGTGAGGATGCGTATGCCGTTGAGCTTGGTTGACGCAAAAAAGTATCAAACATCTCAAAGATGGCATAGTATTTTTCATGTTTGCCACCTTTGGTGAAAGACGGCTCCATACGATCGAACATATTGTGTAAAAATTTCATCGTGGTTAGCCCTCCAGTTCAATGCGCGTCAAGTTATCACGCAAAATATCACCGAATTCATATTTGCCAGGAGAAACGAAGGTGCATAATGCTAAATCTTCTTCGTCCAATTCAAGTACGCCCAAGTCTACTGCCGTGATAATGTCTTCAACGATTAACGCGCGCAATAGTTGCGTTGGCAGATAGTCTTGTGGCATGACCTCTTCGTAAACCCCGATAGGCACCATCGCTCGCGGTGAGCCGTTACTCGTGGTGGTAAAGTTATACTTTTTGCCACCAAAAAACTGCGAAATATAGATAGGCAGTTTTGAGAAACGGTTTGCACCTGGACTAAAGAAGTGAAATGCTGGACGCTCATGACCTTCAGGTAAAGCGCTGATCTGGTCATGGAAACGACCAACATAGGCACTATTCGAGAATGACTGGCGACCCGATAGCACTGAACCTGAAATAATACGGTTCTCGCCATCGATCAGCTGACCTTTCGTCAAGGCTGTGATATCAGCACCACGTTCAGTTGCGATTAGGTGCGGATTTTTGACCGCAGGGCCTGCTAAGCTAAGCATACGACGTGTATATAAGCGACCAGTGGTAAATAATTTACCAATCGCAATCACGTCTTGATAGCCAATCGTCCAGACGCTCACGCCGCGCATAATTGGATGCAAGAAGTGAATGTGCGTGCCAGCCAGACCTGCTGGATGTTTGCCCGCAAAGCTATGATACTCAGTGACATTATTAGCCGCGGTTTTCGCAACTGGCGTCAACTGGGCATCACCATGATGGCAGACAAAGGTCTTTGGGCTGAGCGTCGATAGTACCGCAAGTCCGTCATTGAATGCTTGCAGTTGCTCATTAATCAGCAGCATCGGGTCAAACGCTAATGGATTGGTATCCATCGCGGTGACAAAGATGGCATGCGGACGAGCACCGATTTCGGGAGCGCGGCTATAGGGACGCGTACGAAACGCCGTCCATTCGCCAGAGGCGAGCAGTTGGGTTTCAACGGTTTCTGAGTCTAGGTCAGCCAGTTGCTGGGAGTCATAGCGCTGAAAGTCTATTTCCTCACCATTGGGATCGACCGCAATGACAAGACTCTCGAACACACGACGCTCACCGCGTTTGATCGCGATAACTTTACCCGCAGCAGGTGCCGTATAGATAACGCCAACCCGCTTTTTATCTTCAAAAACGGGCTGACCTTTTGCTACGGTGTCACCTTCTTTGACATTCATTGTGGGCTTCATACCCACATAATCATAGCCAACGAGTGCCACATGGGCAGGTCTGTGCTCAGATATCTCGCGGGAGGGTTCACCAGTGATGGGCAAATCCAAACCTTTTTTGATGGTAATCATAAGCGAAAACTTAGTCCATAGTCTAAAACGATACCAGACGTCCTGTTTGGTATATCGGTAGCATGAACATCTGCGTCATTTAATAAAGCCCTCATGTATCTCTTCCCATAGCAAGGCGAAGACAAAGTGCTTAAATATAACGCTTGATCATAACTACTAGTAAGAGTATTAACGCTGACCTTAGACTCCTTAACAACACGTTAATGTCTTATTCGAATTACCAAAGTGGCGACTGGCTACCAAGGTGTATGGCAAAATCATCCAATCAAAGTCTATTGTCAAAGCTGGTTGCTAAAAGCAATTGCTTTAAAAAAGACAGTTTTGCCATACGATTTATTAAAATCTTAAAATTTGTACATCCAGAGTGATGGGCTTAGAAACAAGAGTGAATCAAATAAATAACCGATGAATGCAAAGTATCATTCAAGCGAGATAGTCATTTAGAGCGTAATGGCGCAGGTCAATCTATCGCAGGTTGCCTGTTTAGGGTTCTAATATCATCCGTTCAACAATATATCAGCCAATTATCTACAAACACATTTGGCTGTTGTTCGATTCATCCTGACCGCCATGCTGCATTGGCTCACTTATGAGTGAATAAAAATGCACAGTACATGGTTGCTATCACTTAGAAACAAATACAAATTTACCTAGGATTATACGCTAAATTGACCTAAAATTGCCAGTTAGTAATTGAATTTACCTAATGTTGCTAGTACCTTCGAGTGCTCAAACTTATGGTTATGGTTGTCGATATTTTTATTTATTCATACTACACGATCATAAAGTTTTTAAGATAATCGTGAGTCGATTTTGAGAGCCAATTTCTATCAGATCATTTGTTGAATGAGGCTTGCTTATCACTGTTTAACTGATTTATTGTTTTACTTTGCCGTTTATTCTTATTTTTTAATATTACGTTTTATAAGGAATGCTATATGTGTGCTGTCCCTGTCATTATCCCCGCTATTGATTTAAAAGATGGTAAATGTGTGCGCTTAAAACAAGGCCGTATGGAAGATGATACGGTGTTTTCAGATGACCCTGTCGCTGTAGCAGCACGTTGGGTAAATGAGGGCGCGCGCCGGTTACATCTGGTCGATTTGAACGGCGCATTTGATGGAGTGCCAGTACATAAGCAAGTCGTCAACGACATCGCCAAAGCTTTTCCGCAGCTGCCTATTCAATTGGGCGGCGGTGTGCGTAATATGAACACCATTGAGCAGTACATCACTGCTGGACTGACCTATATTATTATTGGCACTAAAGCGGTTGAAGATCCTGATTTTGTGACCGAGGCTTGCCGCGAGTTTGCTGGACATATTATCGTAGGTATTGATGCCAAAGACGGCATGGTTGCGACTCATGGCTGGGCGAATGTGACAGACACCAAAGCCACCGAGCTTGCCAAACGCTTTGCCGATGTAGGCGTGTCTTCAATCGTTTATACTGATATTGCCCGTGACGGCATGATGCAGGGTGTCAATGTCGAGCAGACAGTCAATTTGGCGCGCGAAGGTGGCTTGCCAGTGATTGCTTCGGGTGGTGTGACCAATATGCAAGATATCGAATTGCTTAAGCCTTATGGTGATTGTATTGAAGGCATTATTACCGGCCGCGCTATCTATGAAGGCACGTTGGACTTAGCGGAAGCACAACGTTATTTAGACAGTTAATTGATTCAGACAGCTAATGAGTTTAAATGATCAATGATGGGCTATATTCATTTTTAGCCCATTTAGTCTCTCCCATTAAGTTCTTCACGTTTAGATTGAGAACACTCGCTAGTTTTTAATCGTAATATTACCCAGCAAAAACACTGAGCGAAGGATGCTTATGGCCGCTTATCTTGACCGCCTAATGACACGCAAGTTTTTAACGGTATGGGGTCAGCTGCTGTTACTACTAAGCCTCGTTTTTACTTTACCCGCTTATGCTGCTGGTGAAGATATAGCCAGTGTCACGACGGCCTTGGGTATAGAGAGTACGCTAGAAGAAGTGCCTAATCCTGTTGCCACAGAAGGCGAGACCTCTGTAGAAGCCGACTCACAAAGTTTGCCACCTCCTGCCGACCCACCTGTGATTAGTGGCGAGAGTACCAACAATGCTCAAATCGAAACCACACCTACCCCTCTAAAAGACAATGACATTCGTCAACGTATCAACGGTATTTTTTCTGAAATAGAAGGGCTGCAGGCGGTCAGTGTCAGCGTTACTCAAGGCGTTGTGACGTTAGCAGGAGAAACTCCCAACGAAAAAAAGGCGCAACAAGCCATTAATTTGACCAACCGTTTGACGGATGTGGTCACCGTCGAGGACAATATCAATCGAACGCTGGATGTTCAGGATAATGTCACGACGGTTTATCAAGGTCTTAAAGCACAAGTTAAGAACTTAGTCAAAGCCGTGCCCTTACTGTTGGTTGGTATTGTTATCTTTGGCTTGGTCACATGGTTTGGTAGTTGGTTCTCCAATCGAAAAAAAATGTGGCAACGGCTCACGCCCAATCCTTTCGTCGCTGAGCTGTTGGCACAAACCGTCAAGGTGATATTCATCATTTTTGGTTTGATTCTAGCGTTAAGTTTGATAGGGGCAGAGACGATCTTAGGTACGCTACTTGGCGGTGCTGGGGTCATCGGTATCGCAGTTGGTTTTGCGGTCAAAGATACCATTGAAAACTATATTGCCTCTTTGATGCTGAGTATTCGTCAGCCGTTTCGCGCTCGTGATCAGATTGTCATCAACGGGCAAGAAGGCATTGTGGTGCGTTTGACGTCACGCGCGACGATTCTGATGACTTTAGATGGCAATCAGCTACGTATCCCAAATGCGGAGGTCTTTAAAGGCACTATTCTAAATTACACCAAAAACCCTGAACGGCGCTTTACCTTTGAGTTGGGTGTCGATGCCAATGACGACCCACTTGCGGCCATTAAAGTTGGTATCGATGCGATATGTCAGCTGGATTTTGTCTTAGATGAACCCAAAGCCATTGCGGTCATTACCAATGTTGGCGACTCCAATATTATTCTAGAGTTTCAGATCTGGGTGGATCAATCAGAAACAGATTTTGCCAAAGCACGTAGTATTGCCATACGCGAAACCAAGCACGCCTTAGAAAACGAAGGATTTAGTCTCCCTGAACCCATATATCGTCTACGCTTTAATGATGAGTTAGAAAAAGCCTTGGAGCATCTGCAAGGCAATAACCGCTCTAACCAAGCTAATGGGACTAATGCTGATATGACGATTACACCGACGACACCCGAATCTATAGATATTAATAAAGTCGATAATAGCAGTGCTGATGACAAAGACAAAAAACAAGCCAAAGCCCGCGCTAAATATATTCTGCAAGGACGTAGTGCTGAAGAGGTGTTGAGCGCCCGTCCTGACGAAAAGTTAATGGAAAAAGTCGAACAAGAAATTGCTGAAAGTTCAGATGAGACCGATTTGTTGAGTAATAATAGTCCGCAAGAGTAAATATCTAAGCAACCTCAAAACTAGGCATAAAAAATGCAGTGAAACGTATAAGACAGTTATCATATAAAATATACGAGACATTTTTATGCAAATGAAGCATCTGATTATATTCGCCCTAGCTGGTATTGTTCTCTTAATTGGTTTTAACATGTTTAATAGCAATCGCCACGAGAGTCGGATAGCGGCGGCGACCAGTAGCACCACATCGCCGGCTACTGCTATCAGCTCTGAAGATACCGTGAACACCAACACCGATATCGCAAGCCAGCCTCTTGGTAAGCAGCCTAAAGCCATTCTCGATAATGCCACTGCCCAAATAGAGCAAGCCGAGCAGGTCAATCAAGAGCGCGTAGAGCAGATGAGTGCTGCGCAGTAGTTCACCAGTTATCACTTATTCATCGCGCACAAAAAAAAGGCTAAAGATAAACTTTAGCCTTTTTTATTACGTTCAGTTCTTATTGAGAGTTAGCTTTTTTTGCTTGCACCTTTATTGTTTCGGCTACTGCTTTTTCTAGCGGTGCTCTTCTTTGGCTGATCTTTTTTCGTTTGATTCATCTCGCTAGATTGCAGCTTAGCTTTAAGATCAAAGTCGATTTGTAGCAGATCCATATTGACCCCAGCTACTTTTACTTTGACCAAATCGCCCAAGCCAAATAACGTACCTTTATCTTTACCAATGAGTTGCTGTTGCTGCTCATCATAGACAAAGAAGTCATCGCCGACATTAGAGATATGAACCAAGCCATCGATATATAGGTCGGTTAAGGTCACAAATAAACCGAAGCTAGTAACCGTTGTCACCACACCGTCGAACTCTTCACCGACGTGATCTTTCATATAATGACACTTGAGCCAAGACTCTACGTAGCGTGATGCTTTCTCAGCACGGCGTTCAGTATCTGAAGTCTGTGTGCCAGCACCTTCTAAAGAGAAGTCCATTACTGGCTGCTGACTTTTAGTCACTTTTGCTTTAATCGCGCGATGCAGCATGAGGTCAGGATAACGGCGAATCGGCGAGGTAAAGTGGCTATACTCGTCATAAGCCAAACCAAAGTGACCAATATTGTCAGGCGAATAATTCGCTTGCATCATTGAGCGCAATAGCATGCTGTGGATACTAATCGCATCGGGTCTCTCTTTGGTGGCTTCGATAATCCGCTGATAATCCGCTTGCGTCGGGTTTTCTTCTGGGAAGCTTAAACCAAAGTTTTTCGCATATTCATGGACACGTAACGATTTTTCGCCATCAGGTTTATCATGGTTACGATATAAGACCGGTAGCTCATTTTTTAGCGCAAAATTGGCAGCACAGGTATTGGCGAGCAGCATACACTCTTCAATAAGCTTATGTGCATCACCACGAGTACGCGGCAAGATGGCTGCGATACCACCTTTTTCATTGAACTTGATATAAGTTTCAACCGTCTCAAACTCCATTGCATGACGCTCTTCACGCTTTTGCAGCAGTAGCTCATACAATTGATGCAGAGTATCGACAGATTTTTTGACTGCTTTATTGCCTGTTAATGAATCAGGGATACTAGGATCTTTTGGATCCTCAAGATAAGCATTCACTTGGTTATAAGTCAAGCGCGCTTGTGAATGAATCACTCCAGGATAAAAATCATAACCGGTGACCTTGCCTGCCCGAGATATCTTGATATCAGCAACCATACATAGACGATCAAGGTCTGGGTTCAATGAGCATAGACCGTTAGACAGTACTTCAGGAAGCATCGGGATCACGCGATGTGGGAAATATACTGACGTCCCACGCTCATAAGCATCTTGATCAAGTGGCGAATTTGGGGTGACGTAATGACTCACATCAGCAATCGCTACCAAGACACGGTAGTTACCACCAGAGCGCTTTTCAGCGAATACGGCATCATCAAAGTCACGCGCATCTTCACCATCGATAGTAATGAGGGGCAAATCACGCAAGTCTGTACGACCTTTTATATCTTTTTCAGTCGGCTCTTTATAGTCATTGGCCTGTTTGAGCGTCGCTTCGCTGAAATCAGACGGAATGTCGTAGTTGAGCAGGGTAGTCTCGATGATTAATTCACGATCGTTATCATCAGATAAGACTTCAGTGATTTTACCAGTAGCAAACTCATGCTGATTTGGCCAGTCGATGATATCTACTTTGACTGGTGCGCCTTGCTTAACTTCGAGAGCCTGCACATTCTCTTCAGTCACTGTAATCGGCTGATGGTTATTGGGACTGCCAAGCTCGACACAGTAGCCATCTTCATCACGCGCAAGCGTACCGATGAAATTATTTTGACGACGCTCGACGACATCGACGATACGCCCTTCGGTACGACCACGGTTATCCGTTGAGGTACCAACCGCTTCAACGGTATCGCCATTAAAGACCCAGCGCATTTGCTTTTCATGCAAGAATAGGTCTGGCATGTCGCTTAGCAACACGAAACCAAAACCTTTTGGATGCGCGGATACTGTACCCGTTACGATATCTTGCTTGGTCACTGTGCGGTAGCGATAAGGACGACCTTCTCGGTTTACTTGTCCATCGCGTGCCATTGCTTTTAGACGATTGCCTAAAGCGTCAAACTGATCAGGATCATCAATATTAAAGGCTTTTGCCAATTGTTGATGCGTGACTTCGCCATGCTCATTAATCGTGCCGAGTATCAGCTCGCGACTAGGAATGGGATTGTCATATTTTTTTGCCTCACTTGAGGCGTTTGGATCGTTCCAACTCATAAATTACCGTATCTATTTTTAAAATTATTAATAATGGCTATCTTAACACGAACGACATGGCAATATCTTGCGTCAATTGTCTTAAGTGTATTCGGTAGCAGGAAGTTGTCATCTTTAATCGGCAACAACTATCAAAAAATCAAATGTCGATATCGACTGTACCTGATTTATTGGTTATCTTTTTACTGTCTATCTCTTTCGATACTTCTAATACTGTCGTTTGATTAGACTTATCCAAATATTTTTGTGCTTTATCGACTTCAGTGGTCAAGGTATTGACCGTCTGCTTCATATTTTCTAGCGCTTCAATTTTGTAATTACTGATCATATCCATCGTATCATAGACATTATTAAAGGCATTTTGTAGTTTATCAAGCTCAATAGTGCTACTGGTTGCTTGCTCATGAATTTCACCAGACTGGCGTTTGAGCATGGCTGAGGTTGACTCAATTAAGCTGCTTGTCGTTTTGTTTAAAGCAGTAATTTGATCAAGTACTAGTTTCTGATTGGTCATCGCTTGTGCAACGACGACAGCCGTACGTAGCGCAGATACGGTGGTTGTGGTTGCCCGATCTACACCTTTAATCAACTCTAGATTGTTTCTACGAATGGTATCAAGCGCCAGATAACCTTGGACATTAACCGCCAACTGGGTTAAAAAGTCCGTATTTTTTTGACGTACATAAAACAGCATTTCTTCTTTAATAATACGAGCTTTTTCAGGATCAGCTGCTTCGATTGCATAGACTTTTTGCTCTAGCTGTTCATCAATTTTTTTGCCGACGTAGACATATTGACGGATAGATTGCATCAATTCCCACATATTGACTTTTTCTTGCTCAATCATTGCATTGTCTTTGAGTAGCTCATCTTTACCATTATATAGACTGGTGACCACCGCGTTAATATGTGATTGTGCTGATTCATATTGGCGGAAGTAATCTTGTACTTTATTACCAAATGGAATGAGACCAAACAGCTTGCGCGAGCTGGTCAGCTCTTTTTTGCTCGGATCCAAATCTTCGACGATACCGCGTAACTCAGTCAATGATTTTGCAATAGGGGAGTTATCGAACAAGCTGTCATTGAGGCTTTTTGCAGGCAACGCTAACATACGATTGGATATTTGTGCTGATTCGCGGATTTCTTTATTGCCTAAATTATGAATAGATTGCACGTTTTGTTGAAACTCAGCGCTACGTACAGAGTTATTCAGTACATGATCAACGAACGCATCGACCTTGGCATCAAGTTCTGGGATTTGGTTTTCATCCAACTTGACCATCTGATCAGCTTCACTTTTTTGTATTTCTTTGACCGGTTCAGGTGGTGTTAGAGAGATACTTGGCGTAGAGGCGTTTTCGGGTGGGGTCAATTCTTGCATGAAGTTTCCTATAATATCTGAGAGAGGCAGTGTTTTTTGCCAACAACGTTAATAGTCGTGGTACACGGTATCTCTATACATTTAATAATTTTTATTTGCACAAGGTTTCTTGCATAGGAAGAAATGGATATACAACAGACCTTTAGACTACCTTGTAATTAAAAGACTGAGAAGACAGATTTTGTAAATCACGGTCAGTTTAATATATCTATGAAACCATCTATGACACTATTATTTGTAAGGTTAAATAATAAAAAACCACCAATATCCCGCAGCATATTGATGGTTAAGATTATAAATATCTACGTCGACTTACAACTATGTCAACTCACAGCCACCACTAACAGTCATCTAACGAATAGATTACTTTTTCTTAGTTGGTCCAAGCAGCATACCCATTTGACGACCTTCCATCTTAGGGTACTGCTCGACGTTTGAGATATCAGCGGTATCTTCAATGATACGATCAAGTTGTTTGCGACCAATATCTTGGTGCGCCATTTCACGTCCGCGGAAACGGATGCTAATTTTAACTTTGTCTTGATCTTCCAAAAAGCTAACGATTTTTCTCAGTTTAACCTGATAATCGGCCTCTTCGGTACTTGGACGTAGCTTCATCTCTTTGAGCTGAGTCTGCTTCTGGTTTTTCTTGGCTTCTTTTGCCTTTTGCTTTTGATCATAGAGGAAATGCTTATAATCCATGATTTTACATACTGGCGGCTTAGCTTCAGGAACCAATTCAACCAAATCTAGACTGTCTTCACGTGCCGCTTTCATCGCGGTGTCGATATCGACCACGCCCATTTGTTCACCGTCTTCTTTGACCAGACGGACTTCTTTGGCACTGATATCTTCGTTGATGTTCAAACGGTTGGACTGTTTAATAGGTATTACTCCTCATCTGTTTTTGGGTTCTGTCGACCTTTCTCAGCGACAGCTGTCTGTACTAATGCAATAAATTCAGGAACGCTCATCACGCCAAGGTTTTCACCTTCGCGAGTACGGACATTAACACTGCCCGATTCGACTTCTTTATCCCCTAATACTAGCATATAGGGAATACGTTCTAATGTTTTCTCTCGTATCTTAAATCCAATCTTTTCGTTACGCAAGTCACTAATGGCGCGCAAACCTGCATTTTTTAGCTCGCTGACCACATTTTCGCAGGTATCAGCTTGTTTATCTGTGATATTCATGACCACAACTTGCTGTGGTGCCAACCATACTGGCATCCAACCAGCATAATTCTCAATCAAGATACCGATAAAACGCTCGAACGAACCCAAGATTGCACGGTGTAGCATAATAGGTACTTCGCGCTCATTTTGCTCGTTAACGAATTCCGCATCGAGGCGCTCTGGCATATTCGGATCAACCTGAATGGTACCGCACTGCCACACGCGACCTAAGGAATCCTTGAGACTGAATTCAATCTTCGGACCATAAAACGCGCCTTCACCTGGCAGATAATCCCAATCAAGCCCTGAATTATCAAGTGCATCGGCCAAAGCTTTTTCTGCAAAGTCCCAAGACTCATCGCTACCGACGCGTTTTTCAGGACGTGTCGAGAGTTTCATAATAATGTTATCGAAGCCGAAATCTTCGTAGACAGCAAGTGTTAGCTTAATGAAATCAGCGACTTCTTGCTGAATCTGCGCTTGCGTACAGAAGATATGCGCGTCATCTTGGGTAAAACCACGAACACGCATCAAACCATGCAATGAGCCTGATGGCTCGTTGCGGTGACATGAGCCAAACTCTGCCATACGTAAAGGCAAGTCACGGTAAGACTTTAGACCTTGGTTAAAGACTTGTACGTGGCAAGGGCAGTTCATTGGCTTCACTGCATAATCACGGTTTTCACTTGAGGTTGTAAACATATTGGTTGCATAGTTACCCCAATGTCCAGAACGCTCCCACAAGCTACGATCAACAATTTGTGGCGTTTTGATTTCTTCGTAGCCATTATCGTATTGTACTTTGCGCATATATTGCTCAAGTACTTGATAGATCGTCCAGCCATTGGCATGCCAGAACACCATGCCGGGTGCTTGCTCTTGCATATGAAACAAATTAAGCGCTTTACCAATCTTACGATGGTCGCGTTTTTCAGCCTCTTCAATACGCTGGATATACGCTTTTAGATCTTTCTTATCCGCCCATGCTGTACCATAGATACGTTGCAGCTGCTCATTCTTAGCATCGCCGCGCCAATAAGCACCAGACATTTTCGTCAATTTAAATACTTTCAAGAATCGCGTGTTTGGCACGTGAGGGCCACGGCACATATCGACGTATTCTTGATGATGATATAGACCGAAAGCTTCTTCACCGGGCATATCATTAATCAGCTTGAGCTTATAGTCTTCGCCGCGCTCTTCAAAAATCTTAATCACTTCAGCACGTGGCGTTATCTTCTTTATGACGTCATAGTCTTGCTTTATCAACTGCACCATACGTTTTTCTATGGCTTCCATATTCTCAGGTGTGAATGGCGTCTCACTATAAATGTCATAATAAAAGCCGTCTTCGATTACTGGACCGATGACCATTTTTACATCAGGATAGAGCTGCTTGACTGCGTGCCCTAATAGATGGGCCGCCGAGTGACGAATGATATCGACACCATCAGCATCTTTTGGGGTAACGATTTCCACCTTGGCATCACGGGTAATTGGATCAGAGGCATCAACCAACTGACCATCTACACGTCCCGCAACCGTCGCTTTGGCAAGTCCTGCACCAATACTTTGCGCCACTTCCATGACAGTCGTGTTGCCTTCAAACTGTTTTACGCTACCATCGGGTAAAGTAATCGCTACCATAATCTATTCACCTTTTTGCGTCCGTTGGCAGTGATGATTGCAACAATCAATCATGTAACCGTAAGACTGCGTCAATTATATCCAACCACTGTGATATGTTGTAAGAGATAGGCATTACTTAAAAGCGCAGACATATAATCGCGTCACGATAATAGAAAACAAGCTGCCTTCTATATTAAGGTTAAGCAGAACTGCTCTTAAGCAATGTTATAAAAGCGGCTATTATAGCAAAAACCGTCTATAAACACTAGATAGCAAGGGATTAGGTCAGCTTCTATATATAGGTGCGCTGTGATCAATATCAAGAGTGATGAATATAGGGGTGATCCGTAGCTACAGATGAACTGTATATTTCATAGCGTAATAAAATGATTCACAGTTTTTGAGGGGCAGACTGAGCTTATTTATAAGTAGGCTTAGCTTATCTATAATAGACAGGAGCTAAACGCCAAAGACTATGTTTAGAATCTAACTTCAACTTTTAATAATTTTTAGCTAAATAATTGAAATATATAAAGTATTATAGGTATCGAAAAATTAATTTAAAAACCTTCAGTAAAATGGTTGACACAGAATTTAAAGCGTCTATAATACGCCCTCATCAAGACGAGCTGGAAGTAACTAGTGTGTAGATTACACATTAATAACCCAGTTAACCTGATGAAACAAATTATAAAAAAGCTTGACAATCCCAATCATTATGATAAGATAGTCGGCTCGCTAGATAGCTTAACCCGCAAGGGTTTGAGACTAAACAGCAAGAGAGATACCCAATATATCAGTTACTGGACGACAGTGATTGAGCACTATTTAAAAGCATAACTAAAGAACAACTTGTGTGGATTTTTGCTGATTCAGAATGCTAAAAAATAAAGTTGGTTTTAGCTCCTTTTCGGAGTTCATTCTAACTATAAAAATTATCATTTAAGACAGCAGAAAAACTCAAAGTTAATTCATTACGAACATAATTTTTAGCGATTTTGCCAGATTAGATGAGCCAAGTTTAGAAGTCTCTTTAAAGGACTTCATAGCAAGATTAAACTGAAGAGTTTGATCATGGCTCAGATTGAACGCTGGCGGCAGGCTTAACACATGCAAGTCGAGCGGAAACGATGATAGCTTGCTATCAGGCGTCGAGCGGCGGACGGGTGAGTAATACTTAGGAATCTACCTAGTAGTGGGGGATAGCACGGGGAAACTCGTATTAATACCGCATACGACCTACGGGAGAAAGGGGGCAGTTTACTGCTCTCGCTATTAGATGAGCCTAAGTCGGATTAGCTAGATGGTGGGGTAAAGGCCTACCATGGCGACGATCTGTAGCTGGTCTGAGAGGATGATCAGCCACACCGGGACTGAGACACGGCCCGGACTCCTACGGGAGGCAGCAGTGGGGAATATTGGACAATGGGGGAAACCCTGATCCAGCCATGCCGCGTGTGTGAAGAAGGCCTTTTGGTTGTAAAGCACTTTAAGCAGTGAAGAAGACTCCGTGGTTAATACCCACGGACGATGACATTAGCTGCAGAATAAGCACCGGCTAACTCTGTGCCAGCAGCCGCGGTAATACAGAGGGTGCAAGCGTTAATCGGAATTACTGGGCGTAAAGGGAGCGTAGGTGGCTCGATAAGTCAGATGTGAAATCCCCGGGCTCAACCTGGGAACTGCATCTGATACTGTTGAGCTAGAGTATGTGAGAGGAAGGTAGAATTCCAGGTGTAGCGGTGAAATGCGTAGAGATCTGGAGGAATACCGATGGCGAAGGCAGCCTTCTGGCATAATACTGACACTGAGGCTCGAAAGCGTGGGTAGCAAACAGGATTAGATACCCTGGTAGTCCACGCCGTAAACGATGTCTACTAGTCGTTGGGTCCCTTGAGGACTTAGTGACGCAGCTAACGCAATAAGTAGACCGCCTGGGGAGTACGGCCGCAAGGTTAAAACTCAAATGAATTGACGGGGGCCCGCACAAGCGGTGGAGCATGTGGTTTAATTCGATGCAACGCGAAGAACCTTACCTGGTCTTGACATATCTAGAATCCTGCAGAGATGCGGGAGTGCCTTCGGGAATTAGAATACAGGTGCTGCATGGCTGTCGTCAGCTCGTGTCGTGAGATGTTGGGTTAAGTCCCGCAACGAGCGCAACCCTTGTCCTTAGTTACCAGCGGGTTAAGCCGGGAACTCTAAGGATACTGCCAGTGACAAACTGGAGGAAGGCGGGGACGACGTCAAGTCATCATGGCCCTTACGACCAGGGCTACACACGTGCTACAATGGTAGGTACAGAGGGCAGCTACACAGCGATGTGATGCGAATCTCAAAAAGCCTATCGTAGTCCAGATTGGAGTCTGCAACTCGACTCCATGAAGTAGGAATCGCTAGTAATCGCGGATCAGAATGCCGCGGTGAATACGTTCCCGGGCCTTGTACACACCGCCCGTCACACCATGGGAGTTGATTGCACCAGAAGTGGATAGCTTAACCTTCGGGGAGGCGTTCACCACGGTGTGGTTGATGACTGGGGTGAAGTCGTAACAAGGTAGCCGTAGGGGAACCTGCGGCTGGATCACCTCCTTATAGATGGCATTCGGTCAGCAAGAATTCACAACAAGTTGTTCTTTAGTTTAGCTAGTATTTATTATTAGCGCTTTGCCTTTACAGGCAGACACAGGCCTGTAGCTCAGCTGGTTAGAGCACCGTGTTGATAACGCGGGGGTCGGCAGTTCAAGTCTGCCCAGGCCTACCATTTATTTTACGGGGCCATAGCTCAGTTGGTAGAGCGCCTGCCTTGCACGCAGGAGGTCAACGGTTCGACTCCGTTTGGCTCCACCATAATAAATACGATAGTAAATATATTAAACAAGCATAAACAGAAACAAATAATTCAGATATTACATCATACGATTATTTCTTTCTGTTTTATACAGAACTTATGACTCGACGAGAGCGTAAGAACTATTTAAAAACATAGATATGAGTCTGGGTTAGGAACACGTGTTCACGCGTTGTTCCTAACCTTAATAACTCACTACTTAACGACATCAGTTGTTATCCCAGTAGTGAGTTATTAAAAAAGTAAAGAGAACTGAATCAAGCGTATAAAATTAGGTGATATCGTTATCATAATTAGACTTTATGACACTTTGAAGTTAAAACTTATTTATAAGTTAAGACTACTTGGGGTTGTATGGTCAAGTAATGAAGCGCACATGGTGGATGCCTTGGCAGTCAGAGGCGATGAAAGACGTGACAGCCTGCGATAAGCTTCGGGGAGGCGGCAATATCCTGTGATCCGGAGATTTCTGAATGGGGAAACCCACTTACCATAAGGTAGGTATCTCGTACTTGTACGAGAAGCGAACGAGGGGAAGTGAAACATCTCAGTACCCTTAGGAATAGACATCAAATGAGATTCCCCAAGTAGCGGCGAGCGAACGGGGAGAAGCCGATTAGTGCTAATGTAGAAGAACAGCGTGGGAAAGCTGACCGTAGTAGGTGATAGTCCTGTATTCGAAACATTAGCGTTAACATATTAAGTAGAGCGGGGCACGAGAAATCCTGTTTGAAGATGGGGGGACCATCCTCCAAGGCTAAATACTCCTGACTGACCGATAGTGAACCAGTACCGTGAGGGAAAGGCGAAAAGAACCCCTGTGAGGGGAGTGAAATAGAACCTGAAACCGTGTGCGTACAAGCAGTGGGAGCCTTAATTTATTAGGGTGACCGCGTACCTTTTGTATAATGGGTCAGCGACTTATGTTCTGTAGCAAGGTTAACCGTTTAGGGGAGCCGTAGGGAAACCGAGTCTTAATAGGGCGTTTAGTTGCAGGGCATAGACCCGAAACCGAGTGATCTATCCATGAGCAGGTTGAAAGTTGAGTAACATCAACCGGAGGACCGAACCCACTGTCGTTGAAAAGCCAGGGGATGACTTGTGGATAGGGGTGAAAGGCTAATCAAACTCGGTGATAGCTGGTTCTCCCCGAAAGCTATTTAGGTAGCGCCTCGGACGAACACCATTGGGGGTAGAGCACTGTTTCGGCTAGGGGGTCATACCGACTTACCAAACCGATGCAAACTCCGAATACCGATGAGTGATATCCGGGAGACACACAGTGGGTGCTAACGTCCATTGTGGAGAGGGAAACAACCCAGACCGCCAGCTAAGGCCCCAAATTCCTAGTTAAGTGGGAAACGAGGTGGGAAGGCATAGACAGCTAGGAGGTTGGCTTAGAAGCAGCCATCCTTTAAAGAAAGCGTAATAGCTCACTAGTCGAGTCGGCCCGCGCGGAAGATGTAACGGGGCTCAAACTAGGAGCCGAAGCTGCGGATTTGAATTTGTTTTCAAGTGGTAGGGGAGCGTTGTGTAAGCCTGTGAAGGTGTGTCGTAAGGCATGCTGGAGGTATCACAAGAGCGAATGCTGACGTGAGTAACGATAATGCGAGTGAAAAGCTCGCACGCCGGAAGATCAAGGGTTCCAGTCCAACGTTAATCGGGGCTGGGTGAGTCGACCCCTAAGGCGAGGCCGAAAGGCGTAGTCGATGGGAAATCAGTTAATATTCTGATACTTGTTTATAATGCGATGGAGGGACGGAGAAGGTTATGTCAGCCTGGCGTTGGTTGTCCAGGTGAAAGGATGTAGGCTTGTGGCTTAGGTAAATCCGGGCTACTACATGGCTGAGATCTGATAGCAAGCTGTACTTGTACAGCGAAGTGGCAAATACCATGCTTCCAGGAAAAGCTTCTAAGCAATAGTTATAAACGAATCGTACCCTAAACCGACACAGGTGATCAGGTAGAGAATACCAAGGCGCTTGAGAGAACTCTGCTGAAGGAACTAGGCAAAATGGTACCGTAACTTCGGGAGAAGGTACGCTGTTGATGGTGATAGGACTTGCTCCTTGAGCTGTTGACAGTCGCAGATACCAGGCTGCTGCAACTGTTTATTAAAAACACAGCACTCTGCAAACACGAAAGTGGACGTATAGGGTGTGATGCCTGCCCGGTGCTGGAAGGTTAATTGATGGGGTTAGCGTAAGCGAAGCTCTTGATCGAAGCCCCAGTAAACGGCGGCCGTAACTATAACGGTCCTAAGGTAGCGAAATTCCTTGTCGGGTAAGTTCCGACCTGCACGAATGGCATAATGATGGCAGCGCTGTCTCCAGCAGAGACTCAGTGAAATCGAAATCGCAGTGAAGATGCTGTGTACCCGCGGCTAGACGGAAAGACCCCGTGAACCTTTACTACAGCTTTACATTGAACTTTGACCTGACTTGTGCAGGATAGGTGGGAGGCTTTGAAGCAGACACGCTAGTGTTTGTGGAGCCAATCTTGAAATACCACCCTGGTCATGTTGGGGTTCTAACTCAGGTATAACAATACCGAGGACAATGTATGGTGGGTAGTTTGACTGGGGCGGTCTCCTCCTAAAGAGTAACGGAGGAGTACGAAGGTGCGCTCAGACCGGTCGGAAATCGGTCGTAGAGTATAAAGGCAAAAGCGCGCTTAACTGCGAGACCCACAAGTCGAGCAGGTACGAAAGTAGGTCTTAGTGATCCGGTGGTTCTGTATGGAAGGGCCATCGCTCAACGGATAAAAGGTACTCTGGGGATAACAGGCTGATACCGCCCAAGAGTTCATATCGACGGCGGTGTTTGGCACCTCGATGTCGGCTCATCTCATCCTAGGGCTGAAGCAGGTCCTAAGGGTATGGCTGTTCGCCATTTAAAGAGGTACGCGAGCTGGGTTTAGAACGTCGTGAGACAGTTCGGTCCCTATCTACCGTGGGCGTTGGAAATTTGAGAGGATCTGCTCCTAGTACGAGAGGACCAGAGTGGACGAACCTCTGGTGTTCGGGTTGTCACGCCAGTGGCATTGCCCGGTAGCTACGTTCGGATGGGATAACCGCTGAAAGCATCTAAGCGGGAAGCCCACCTCAAGATTAGATTTCCCTAAAGAGCCGTTGAAGACTACGACGTTGATAGGCAGGGTGTGGAAGCACAGCGATGTGTGTAGCTAACCTGTACTAATTGCTCGTTTGGCTTGACCATACAACACCCAAGTGGTTTGTATCAAAGCTCTAATTAATCTATCTTGTATAGCCTAGGCTATAGAATAAAAGAAAGAATATTTCGATATCACCTTTAACCTTGATTCAGTTAGGTTACAAGTTGGTCGACCAATAGATAATATCTTGACGTCAATGATAACAACATCAGACTCATATCTAACCCCCTTTGCTGACGACAATAGCGCGATGGCCCCACCTGATCCCTTCCCGAACTCAGAAGTGAAACATCGTAGCGCCAATGGTAGTGTGGATTCGTCCATGTGAGAGTAGGTCATCGTCAGCTCTCTATTCCTGAAAAGCCCCTCAACAATTAAGTTGAGGGGCTTTTCTTTGGCTAGAAAAAACAATTTAAGTCATAAAATCTTACACAGTAATATAATCATAAAAAAATAAGGTGTAATGGACAAAATTCATGCTGACGTAGGGTCTAACGCTATATACTGTCTATATTTGCAAGGAATCAACGCCATGAATCAAAAAACTGCCCTTTTTGTAGTGATAAACACACCAAGAAGAATGGACGTAAGCTTGGCAAACAGCAGTATCAATGTCTAGCTTGCAGGCGGCAGTTTTTAGGTGGCAAAAGACTTAATAACCGAACGCTTTGGACTGAAGATACGCAAGGAAAACAGACCTACCAACAACTGGCGGATAAATATCACTGTAGTCTTAAAACCATTCAAAGACGCTTAGATAAAGTCAGTATTGAGTATCCAGCTAAACGTCCTAAGACTGCTAATATCATCATGGACACCACTTACTTTGGTCGCAAGTTTGGTTTAATGGTCTTTATGGACAACACCACTAGAACCGTTCTTAATTATGCGATAGTCAGTCATGAAACCAATAGTGCTTATAAGCAAGGGATTGATCATCTAGTATCGTTAAGCGTAGATATACAAAGCATCACCTGTGATGGTAGACGAGAACTGAGAACGTTATTCACCCGCATCCCTTGCCAGATGTGCCAGTTTCATCAAGTGCAAATAGTGACCCGCTATTTAACACGCCGCCCTAAGAACAGTGCCAGTATTGAGCTTAGACGACTTACTTTAGAAATAAAACAGCTTGATAAAGATGCCTTTGTAAATCGCTTAGATCACTGGTATCTGACTCATGAAGCCTATTTTAATGAACGTAGTACCAATGAGGATACCGGCCGCACAAGCGTCTTAGAAGTGCTTATCGTAGCTTAAGAACCAATAGCGATTGGTTGTTTACTTATCAAGAATATGGGCATTTAGACCTACCAAATACCACTAATTCTCTCGAAGGGTTATTCAGTGAGCTTAAGCGACAATTACATAGTCATCATGGACTAAATGAGTATCGTAAGTTACGGCTTATTAAAGACTTTTTAGGGTCAAAGACACTCAAATAGCATGAATTTTGTCCATTAGCCACTACCTTCTAATTTCTAGCATGAATTTTGTCCATTACACCAAAAATAACGATTTACCTTGACCCAGTCTTAAAACCCCGTATAATGCGCCCTAGTTGAAAGGGAAGGCTGTTTAGAATGAGTGATGAGACATTTACTTCAAACTAAATAGAAATTACCTCTTGACACAGAATTTAAAGCGTCTATAATACGCCCTCATCAAGACGAGCTGGAAGTAACTAGTGTGTAGATTACACATTAATAACCCAGTTAACCTGATGAAACAAATTATAAAAAAGCTTGACAATCCCAATCATTATGATAAGATAGTCGGCTCGCTAGATAGCTTAACCCGCAAGGGTTTGAGACTAAACAGCAAGAGAGATACCCAATATATCAGTTACTGGACGACAGTGATTGAGCACTATTTAAAAGCATAACTAAAGAACAACTTGTGTGGATTTTTGCTGATTCAGAATGCTAAAAAATAAAGTTGGTTTTAGCTCCTTTTCGGAGTTCATTCTAACTATAAAAATTATCATTTAAGACAGCAGAAAAACTCAAAGTTAATTCATTACGAACATAATTTTTAGCGATTTTGCCAGATTAGATGAGCCAAGTTTAGAAGTCTCTTTAAAGGACTTCATAGCAAGATTAAACTGAAGAGTTTGATCATGGCTCAGATTGAACGCTGGCGGCAGGCTTAACACATGCAAGTCGAGCGGAAACGATGATAGCTTGCTATCAGGCGTCGAGCGGCGGACGGGTGAGTAATACTTAGGAATCTACCTAGTAGTGGGGGATAGCACGGGGAAACTCGTATTAATACCGCATACGACCTACGGGAGAAAGGGGGCAGTTTACTGCTCTCGCTATTAGATGAGCCTAAGTCGGATTAGCTAGATGGTGGGGTAAAGGCCTACCATGGCGACGATCTGTAGCTGGTCTGAGAGGATGATCAGCCACACCGGGACTGAGACACGGCCCGGACTCCTACGGGAGGCAGCAGTGGGGAATATTGGACAATGGGGGAAACCCTGATCCAGCCATGCCGCGTGTGTGAAGAAGGCCTTTTGGTTGTAAAGCACTTTAAGCAGTGAAGAAGACTCCGTGGTTAATACCCACGGACGATGACATTAGCTGCAGAATAAGCACCGGCTAACTCTGTGCCAGCAGCCGCGGTAATACAGAGGGTGCAAGCGTTAATCGGAATTACTGGGCGTAAAGGGAGCGTAGGTGGCTCGATAAGTCAGATGTGAAATCCCCGGGCTCAACCTGGGAACTGCATCTGATACTGTTGAGCTAGAGTATGTGAGAGGAAGGTAGAATTCCAGGTGTAGCGGTGAAATGCGTAGAGATCTGGAGGAATACCGATGGCGAAGGCAGCCTTCTGGCATAATACTGACACTGAGGCTCGAAAGCGTGGGTAGCAAACAGGATTAGATACCCTGGTAGTCCACGCCGTAAACGATGTCTACTAGTCGTTGGGTCCCTTGAGGACTTAGTGACGCAGCTAACGCAATAAGTAGACCGCCTGGGGAGTACGGCCGCAAGGTTAAAACTCAAATGAATTGACGGGGGCCCGCACAAGCGGTGGAGCATGTGGTTTAATTCGATGCAACGCGAAGAACCTTACCTGGTCTTGACATATCTAGAATCCTGCAGAGATGCGGGAGTGCCTTCGGGAATTAGAATACAGGTGCTGCATGGCTGTCGTCAGCTCGTGTCGTGAGATGTTGGGTTAAGTCCCGCAACGAGCGCAACCCTTGTCCTTAGTTACCAGCGGGTTAAGCCGGGAACTCTAAGGATACTGCCAGTGACAAACTGGAGGAAGGCGGGGACGACGTCAAGTCATCATGGCCCTTACGACCAGGGCTACACACGTGCTACAATGGTAGGTACAGAGGGCAGCTACACAGCGATGTGATGCGAATCTCAAAAAGCCTATCGTAGTCCAGATTGGAGTCTGCAACTCGACTCCATGAAGTAGGAATCGCTAGTAATCGCGGATCAGAATGCCGCGGTGAATACGTTCCCGGGCCTTGTACACACCGCCCGTCACACCATGGGAGTTGATTGCACCAGAAGTGGATAGCTTAACCTTCGGGGAGGCGTTCACCACGGTGTGGTTGATGACTGGGGTGAAGTCGTAACAAGGTAGCCGTAGGGGAACCTGCGGCTGGATCACCTCCTTATAGATGGCATTCGGTCAGCAAGAATTCACAACAAGTTGTTCTTTAGTTTAGCTAGTATTTATTATTAGCGCTTTGCCTTTACAGGCAGACACAGGCCTGTAGCTCAGCTGGTTAGAGCACCGTGTTGATAACGCGGGGGTCGGCAGTTCAAGTCTGCCCAGGCCTACCATTTATTTTACGGGGCCATAGCTCAGTTGGTAGAGCGCCTGCCTTGCACGCAGGAGGTCAACGGTTCGACTCCGTTTGGCTCCACCATAATAAATACGATAGTAAATATATTAAACAAGCATAAACAGAAACAAATAATTCAGATATTACATCATACGATTATTTCTTTCTGTTTTATACAGAACTTATGACTCGACGAGAGCGTAAGAACTATTTAAAAACATAGATATGAGTCTGGGTTAGGAACACGTGTTCACGCGTTGTTCCTAACCTTAATAACTCACTACTTAACGACATCAGTTGTTATCCCAGTAGTGAGTTATTAAAAAAGTAAAGAGAACTGAATCAAGCGTATAAAATTAGGTGATATCGTTATCATAATTAGACTTTATGACACTTTGAAGTTAAAACTTATTTATAAGTTAAGACTACTTGGGGTTGTATGGTCAAGTAATGAAGCGCACATGGTGGATGCCTTGGCAGTCAGAGGCGATGAAAGACGTGACAGCCTGCGATAAGCTTCGGGGAGGCGGCAATATCCTGTGATCCGGAGATTTCTGAATGGGGAAACCCACTTACCATAAGGTAGGTATCTCGTACTTGTACGAGAAGCGAACGAGGGGAAGTGAAACATCTCAGTACCCTTAGGAATAGACATCAAATGAGATTCCCCAAGTAGCGGCGAGCGAACGGGGAGAAGCCGATTAGTGCTAATGTAGAAGAACAGCGTGGGAAAGCTGACCGTAGTAGGTGATAGTCCTGTATTCGAAACATTAGCGTTAACATATTAAGTAGAGCGGGGCACGAGAAATCCTGTTTGAAGATGGGGGGACCATCCTCCAAGGCTAAATACTCCTGACTGACCGATAGTGAACCAGTACCGTGAGGGAAAGGCGAAAAGAACCCCTGTGAGGGGAGTGAAATAGAACCTGAAACCGTGTGCGTACAAGCAGTGGGAGCCTTAATTTATTAGGGTGACCGCGTACCTTTTGTATAATGGGTCAGCGACTTATGTTCTGTAGCAAGGTTAACCGTTTAGGGGAGCCGTAGGGAAACCGAGTCTTAATAGGGCGTTTAGTTGCAGGGCATAGACCCGAAACCGAGTGATCTATCCATGAGCAGGTTGAAAGTTGAGTAACATCAACCGGAGGACCGAACCCACTGTCGTTGAAAAGCCAGGGGATGACTTGTGGATAGGGGTGAAAGGCTAATCAAACTCGGTGATAGCTGGTTCTCCCCGAAAGCTATTTAGGTAGCGCCTCGGACGAACACCATTGGGGGTAGAGCACTGTTTCGGCTAGGGGGTCATACCGACTTACCAAACCGATGCAAACTCCGAATACCGATGAGTGATATCCGGGAGACACACAGTGGGTGCTAACGTCCATTGTGGAGAGGGAAACAACCCAGACCGCCAGCTAAGGCCCCAAATTCCTAGTTAAGTGGGAAACGAGGTGGGAAGGCATAGACAGCTAGGAGGTTGGCTTAGAAGCAGCCATCCTTTAAAGAAAGCGTAATAGCTCACTAGTCGAGTCGGCCCGCGCGGAAGATGTAACGGGGCTCAAACTAGGAGCCGAAGCTGCGGATTTGAATTTGTTTTCAAGTGGTAGGGGAGCGTTGTGTAAGCCTGTGAAGGTGTGTCGTAAGGCATGCTGGAGGTATCACAAGAGCGAATGCTGACGTGAGTAACGATAATGCGAGTGAAAAGCTCGCACGCCGGAAGATCAAGGGTTCCAGTCCAACGTTAATCGGGGCTGGGTGAGTCGACCCCTAAGGCGAGGCCGAAAGGCGTAGTCGATGGGAAATCAGTTAATATTCTGATACTTGTTTATAATGCGATGGAGGGACGGAGAAGGTTATGTCAGCCTGGCGTTGGTTGTCCAGGTGAAAGGATGTAGGCTTGTGGCTTAGGTAAATCCGGGCTACTACATGGCTGAGATCTGATAGCAAGCTGTACTTGTACAGCGAAGTGGCAAATACCATGCTTCCAGGAAAAGCTTCTAAGCAATAGTTATAAACGAATCGTACCCTAAACCGACACAGGTGATCAGGTAGAGAATACCAAGGCGCTTGAGAGAACTCTGCTGAAGGAACTAGGCAAAATGGTACCGTAACTTCGGGAGAAGGTACGCTGTTGATGGTGATAGGACTTGCTCCTTGAGCTGTTGACAGTCGCAGATACCAGGCTGCTGCAACTGTTTATTAAAAACACAGCACTCTGCAAACACGAAAGTGGACGTATAGGGTGTGATGCCTGCCCGGTGCTGGAAGGTTAATTGATGGGGTTAGCGTAAGCGAAGCTCTTGATCGAAGCCCCAGTAAACGGCGGCCGTAACTATAACGGTCCTAAGGTAGCGAAATTCCTTGTCGGGTAAGTTCCGACCTGCACGAATGGCATAATGATGGCAGCGCTGTCTCCAGCAGAGACTCAGTGAAATCGAAATCGCAGTGAAGATGCTGTGTACCCGCGGCTAGACGGAAAGACCCCGTGAACCTTTACTACAGCTTTACATTGAACTTTGACCTGACTTGTGCAGGATAGGTGGGAGGCTTTGAAGCAGACACGCTAGTGTTTGTGGAGCCAATCTTGAAATACCACCCTGGTCATGTTGGGGTTCTAACTCAGGTATAACAATACCGAGGACAATGTATGGTGGGTAGTTTGACTGGGGCGGTCTCCTCCTAAAGAGTAACGGAGGAGTACGAAGGTGCGCTCAGACCGGTCGGAAATCGGTCGTAGAGTATAAAGGCAAAAGCGCGCTTAACTGCGAGACCCACAAGTCGAGCAGGTACGAAAGTAGGTCTTAGTGATCCGGTGGTTCTGTATGGAAGGGCCATCGCTCAACGGATAAAAGGTACTCTGGGGATAACAGGCTGATACCGCCCAAGAGTTCATATCGACGGCGGTGTTTGGCACCTCGATGTCGGCTCATCTCATCCTAGGGCTGAAGCAGGTCCTAAGGGTATGGCTGTTCGCCATTTAAAGAGGTACGCGAGCTGGGTTTAGAACGTCGTGAGACAGTTCGGTCCCTATCTACCGTGGGCGTTGGAAATTTGAGAGGATCTGCTCCTAGTACGAGAGGACCAGAGTGGACGAACCTCTGGTGTTCGGGTTGTCACGCCAGTGGCATTGCCCGGTAGCTACGTTCGGATGGGATAACCGCTGAAAGCATCTAAGCGGGAAGCCCACCTCAAGATTAGATTTCCCTAAAGAGCCGTTGAAGACTACGACGTTGATAGGCAGGGTGTGGAAGCACAGCGATGTGTGTAGCTAACCTGTACTAATTGCTCGTTTGGCTTGACCATACAACACCCAAGTGGTTTGTATCAAAGCTCTAATTAATCTATCTTGTATAGCCTAGGCTATAGAATAAAAGAAAGAATATTTCGATATCACCTTTAACCTTGATTCAGTTAGGTTACAAGTTGGTCGACCAATAGATAATATCTTGACGTCAATGATAACAACATCAGACTCATATCTAACCCCCTTTGCTGACGACAATAGCGCGATGGCCCCACCTGATCCCTTCCCGAACTCAGAAGTGAAACATCGTAGCGCCAATGGTAGTGTGGATTCGTCCATGTGAGAGTAGGTCATCGTCAGCTCTCTATTCCTGAAAAGCCCCTCAACAATTAAGTTGAGGGGCTTTTCTTTGGCTAGAAAAAACAATTTAAGTCATAAAATCTTACACAGTAATATAATCATAAAAAAATAAGGTGTAATGGACAAAATTCATGCTGACGTAGGGTCTAACGCTATATACTGTCTATATTTGCAAGGAATCAACGCCATGAATCAAAAAACTGCCCTTTTTGTAGTGATAAACACACCAAGAAGAATGGACGTAAGCTTGGCAAACAGCAGTATCAATGTCTAGCTTGCAGGCGGCAGTTTTTAGGTGGCAAAAGACTTAATAACCGAACGCTTTGGACTGAAGATACGCAAGGAAAACAGACCTACCAACAACTGGCGGATAAATATCACTGTAGTCTTAAAACCATTCAAAGACGCTTAGATAAAGTCAGTATTGAGTATCCAGCTAAACGTCCTAAGACTGCTAATATCATCATGGACACCACTTACTTTGGTCGCAAGTTTGGTTTAATGGTCTTTATGGACAACACCACTAGAACCGTTCTTAATTATGCGATAGTCAGTCATGAAACCAATAGTGCTTATAAGCAAGGGATTGATCATCTAGTATCGTTAAGCGTAGATATACAAAGCATCACCTGTGATGGTAGACGAGAACTGAGAACGTTATTCACCCGCATCCCTTGCCAGATGTGCCAGTTTCATCAAGTGCAAATAGTGACCCGCTATTTAACACGCCGCCCTAAGAACAGTGCCAGTATTGAGCTTAGACGACTTACTTTAGAAATAAAACAGCTTGATAAAGATGCCTTTGTAAATCGCTTAGATCACTGGTATCTGACTCATGAAGCCTATTTTAATGAACGTAGTACCAATGAGGATACCGGCCGCACAAGCGTCTTAGAAGTGCTTATCGTAGCTTAAGAACCAATAGCGATTGGTTGTTTACTTATCAAGAATATGGGCATTTAGACCTACCAAATACCACTAATTCTCTCGAAGGGTTATTCAGTGAGCTTAAGCGACAATTACATAGTCATCATGGACTAAATGAGTATCGTAAGTTACGGCTTATTAAAGACTTTTTAGGGTCAAAGACACTCAAATAGCATGAATTTTGTCCATTAGCCACTACCTTCTAATTTCTAGCATGAATTTTGTCCATTACACCAAAAATAACGATTTACCTTGACCCAGTCTTAAAACCCCGTATAATGCGCCCTAGTTGAAAGGGAAGGCTGTTTAGAATGAGTGATGAGACATTTACTTCAAACTAAATAGAAATTACCTCTTGACACAGAATTTAAAGCGTCTATAATACGCCCTCATCAAGACGAGCTGGAAGTAACTAGTGTGTAGATTACACATTAATAACCCAGTTAACCTGATGAAACAAATTATAAAAAAGCTTGACAATCCCAATCATTATGATAAGATAGTCGGCTCGCTAGATAGCTTAACCCGCAAGGGTTTGAGACTAAACAGCAAGAGAGATACCCAATATATCAGTTACTGGACGACAGTGATTGAGCACTATTTAAAAGCATAACTAAAGAACAACTTGTGTGGATTTTTGCTGATTCAGAATGCTAAAAAATAAAGTTGGTTTTAGCTCCTTTTCGGAGTTCATTCTAACTATAAAAATTATCATTTAAGACAGCAGAAAAACTCAAAGTTAATTCATTACGAACATAATTTTTAGCGATTTTGCCAGATTAGATGAGCCAAGTTTAGAAGTCTCTTTAAAGGACTTCATAGCAAGATTAAACTGAAGAGTTTGATCATGGCTCAGATTGAACGCTGGCGGCAGGCTTAACACATGCAAGTCGAGCGGAAACGATGATAGCTTGCTATCAGGCGTCGAGCGGCGGACGGGTGAGTAATACTTAGGAATCTACCTAGTAGTGGGGGATAGCACGGGGAAACTCGTATTAATACCGCATACGACCTACGGGAGAAAGGGGGCAGTTTACTGCTCTCGCTATTAGATGAGCCTAAGTCGGATTAGCTAGATGGTGGGGTAAAGGCCTACCATGGCGACGATCTGTAGCTGGTCTGAGAGGATGATCAGCCACACCGGGACTGAGACACGGCCCGGACTCCTACGGGAGGCAGCAGTGGGGAATATTGGACAATGGGGGAAACCCTGATCCAGCCATGCCGCGTGTGTGAAGAAGGCCTTTTGGTTGTAAAGCACTTTAAGCAGTGAAGAAGACTCCGTGGTTAATACCCACGGACGATGACATTAGCTGCAGAATAAGCACCGGCTAACTCTGTGCCAGCAGCCGCGGTAATACAGAGGGTGCAAGCGTTAATCGGAATTACTGGGCGTAAAGGGAGCGTAGGTGGCTCGATAAGTCAGATGTGAAATCCCCGGGCTCAACCTGGGAACTGCATCTGATACTGTTGAGCTAGAGTATGTGAGAGGAAGGTAGAATTCCAGGTGTAGCGGTGAAATGCGTAGAGATCTGGAGGAATACCGATGGCGAAGGCAGCCTTCTGGCATAATACTGACACTGAGGCTCGAAAGCGTGGGTAGCAAACAGGATTAGATACCCTGGTAGTCCACGCCGTAAACGATGTCTACTAGTCGTTGGGTCCCTTGAGGACTTAGTGACGCAGCTAACGCAATAAGTAGACCGCCTGGGGAGTACGGCCGCAAGGTTAAAACTCAAATGAATTGACGGGGGCCCGCACAAGCGGTGGAGCATGTGGTTTAATTCGATGCAACGCGAAGAACCTTACCTGGTCTTGACATATCTAGAATCCTGCAGAGATGCGGGAGTGCCTTCGGGAATTAGAATACAGGTGCTGCATGGCTGTCGTCAGCTCGTGTCGTGAGATGTTGGGTTAAGTCCCGCAACGAGCGCAACCCTTGTCCTTAGTTACCAGCGGGTTAAGCCGGGAACTCTAAGGATACTGCCAGTGACAAACTGGAGGAAGGCGGGGACGACGTCAAGTCATCATGGCCCTTACGACCAGGGCTACACACGTGCTACAATGGTAGGTACAGAGGGCAGCTACACAGCGATGTGATGCGAATCTCAAAAAGCCTATCGTAGTCCAGATTGGAGTCTGCAACTCGACTCCATGAAGTAGGAATCGCTAGTAATCGCGGATCAGAATGCCGCGGTGAATACGTTCCCGGGCCTTGTACACACCGCCCGTCACACCATGGGAGTTGATTGCACCAGAAGTGGATAGCTTAACCTTCGGGGAGGCGTTCACCACGGTGTGGTTGATGACTGGGGTGAAGTCGTAACAAGGTAGCCGTAGGGGAACCTGCGGCTGGATCACCTCCTTATAGATGGCATTCGGTCA
Organism: Psychrobacter sp. AT9; assembly: GCF_047272965.1. NCBI lineage: Bacteria > Pseudomonadati > Pseudomonadota > Gammaproteobacteria > Moraxellales > Moraxellaceae > Psychrobacter > Psychrobacter sp. AT9. The sequence goes on along the minus strand of NZ_JBKOTW010000001.1, from coordinate 3,330,272 downwards.
GCAAGAATTCACAACAAGTTGTTCTTTAGTTTAGCTAGTATTTATTATTAGCGCTTTGCCTTTACAGGCAGACACAGGCCTGTAGCTCAGCTGGTTAGAGCACCGTGTTGATAACGCGGGGGTCGGCAGTTCAAGTCTGCCCAGGCCTACCATTTATTTTACGGGGCCATAGCTCAGTTGGTAGAGCGCCTGCCTTGCACGCAGGAGGTCAACGGTTCGACTCCGTTTGGCTCCACCATAATAAATACGATAGTAAATATATTAAACAAGCATAAACAGAAACAAATAATTCAGATATTACATCATACGATTATTTCTTTCTGTTTTATACAGAACTTATGACTCGACGAGAGCGTAAGAACTATTTAAAAACATAGATATGAGTCTGGGTTAGGAACACGTGTTCACGCGTTGTTCCTAACCTTAATAACTCACTACTTAACGACATCAGTTGTTATCCCAGTAGTGAGTTATTAAAAAAGTAAAGAGAACTGAATCAAGCGTATAAAATTAGGTGATATCGTTATCATAATTAGACTTTATGACACTTTGAAGTTAAAACTTATTTATAAGTTAAGACTACTTGGGGTTGTATGGTCAAGTAATGAAGCGCACATGGTGGATGCCTTGGCAGTCAGAGGCGATGAAAGACGTGACAGCCTGCGATAAGCTTCGGGGAGGCGGCAATATCCTGTGATCCGGAGATTTCTGAATGGGGAAACCCACTTACCATAAGGTAGGTATCTCGTACTTGTACGAGAAGCGAACGAGGGGAAGTGAAACATCTCAGTACCCTTAGGAATAGACATCAAATGAGATTCCCCAAGTAGCGGCGAGCGAACGGGGAGAAGCCGATTAGTGCTAATGTAGAAGAACAGCGTGGGAAAGCTGACCGTAGTAGGTGATAGTCCTGTATTCGAAACATTAGCGTTAACATATTAAGTAGAGCGGGGCACGAGAAATCCTGTTTGAAGATGGGGGGACCATCCTCCAAGGCTAAATACTCCTGACTGACCGATAGTGAACCAGTACCGTGAGGGAAAGGCGAAAAGAACCCCTGTGAGGGGAGTGAAATAGAACCTGAAACCGTGTGCGTACAAGCAGTGGGAGCCTTAATTTATTAGGGTGACCGCGTACCTTTTGTATAATGGGTCAGCGACTTATGTTCTGTAGCAAGGTTAACCGTTTAGGGGAGCCGTAGGGAAACCGAGTCTTAATAGGGCGTTTAGTTGCAGGGCATAGACCCGAAACCGAGTGATCTATCCATGAGCAGGTTGAAAGTTGAGTAACATCAACCGGAGGACCGAACCCACTGTCGTTGAAAAGCCAGGGGATGACTTGTGGATAGGGGTGAAAGGCTAATCAAACTCGGTGATAGCTGGTTCTCCCCGAAAGCTATTTAGGTAGCGCCTCGGACGAACACCATTGGGGGTAGAGCACTGTTTCGGCTAGGGGGTCATACCGACTTACCAAACCGATGCAAACTCCGAATACCGATGAGTGATATCCGGGAGACACACAGTGGGTGCTAACGTCCATTGTGGAGAGGGAAACAACCCAGACCGCCAGCTAAGGCCCCAAATTCCTAGTTAAGTGGGAAACGAGGTGGGAAGGCATAGACAGCTAGGAGGTTGGCTTAGAAGCAGCCATCCTTTAAAGAAAGCGTAATAGCTCACTAGTCGAGTCGGCCCGCGCGGAAGATGTAACGGGGCTCAAACTAGGAGCCGAAGCTGCGGATTTGAATTTGTTTTCAAGTGGTAGGGGAGCGTTGTGTAAGCCTGTGAAGGTGTGTCGTAAGGCATGCTGGAGGTATCACAAGAGCGAATGCTGACGTGAGTAACGATAATGCGAGTGAAAAGCTCGCACGCCGGAAGATCAAGGGTTCCAGTCCAACGTTAATCGGGGCTGGGTGAGTCGACCCCTAAGGCGAGGCCGAAAGGCGTAGTCGATGGGAAATCAGTTAATATTCTGATACTTGTTTATAATGCGATGGAGGGACGGAGAAGGTTATGTCAGCCTGGCGTTGGTTGTCCAGGTGAAAGGATGTAGGCTTGTGGCTTAGGTAAATCCGGGCTACTACATGGCTGAGATCTGATAGCAAGCTGTACTTGTACAGCGAAGTGGCAAATACCATGCTTCCAGGAAAAGCTTCTAAGCAATAGTTATAAACGAATCGTACCCTAAACCGACACAGGTGATCAGGTAGAGAATACCAAGGCGCTTGAGAGAACTCTGCTGAAGGAACTAGGCAAAATGGTACCGTAACTTCGGGAGAAGGTACGCTGTTGATGGTGATAGGACTTGCTCCTTGAGCTGTTGACAGTCGCAGATACCAGGCTGCTGCAACTGTTTATTAAAAACACAGCACTCTGCAAACACGAAAGTGGACGTATAGGGTGTGATGCCTGCCCGGTGCTGGAAGGTTAATTGATGGGGTTAGCGTAAGCGAAGCTCTTGATCGAAGCCCCAGTAAACGGCGGCCGTAACTATAACGGTCCTAAGGTAGCGAAATTCCTTGTCGGGTAAGTTCCGACCTGCACGAATGGCATAATGATGGCAGCGCTGTCTCCAGCAGAGACTCAGTGAAATCGAAATCGCAGTGAAGATGCTGTGTACCCGCGGCTAGACGGAAAGACCCCGTGAACCTTTACTACAGCTTTACATTGAACTTTGACCTGACTTGTGCAGGATAGGTGGGAGGCTTTGAAGCAGACACGCTAGTGTTTGTGGAGCCAATCTTGAAATACCACCCTGGTCATGTTGGGGTTCTAACTCAGGTATAACAATACCGAGGACAATGTATGGTGGGTAGTTTGACTGGGGCGGTCTCCTCCTAAAGAGTAACGGAGGAGTACGAAGGTGCGCTCAGACCGGTCGGAAATCGGTCGTAGAGTATAAAGGCAAAAGCGCGCTTAACTGCGAGACCCACAAGTCGAGCAGGTACGAAAGTAGGTCTTAGTGATCCGGTGGTTCTGTATGGAAGGGCCATCGCTCAACGGATAAAAGGTACTCTGGGGATAACAGGCTGATACCGCCCAAGAGTTCATATCGACGGCGGTGTTTGGCACCTCGATGTCGGCTCATCTCATCCTAGGGCTGAAGCAGGTCCTAAGGGTATGGCTGTTCGCCATTTAAAGAGGTACGCGAGCTGGGTTTAGAACGTCGTGAGACAGTTCGGTCCCTATCTACCGTGGGCGTTGGAAATTTGAGAGGATCTGCTCCTAGTACGAGAGGACCAGAGTGGACGAACCTCTGGTGTTCGGGTTGTCACGCCAGTGGCATTGCCCGGTAGCTACGTTCGGATGGGATAACCGCTGAAAGCATCTAAGCGGGAAGCCCACCTCAAGATTAGATTTCCCTAAAGAGCCGTTGAAGACTACGACGTTGATAGGCAGGGTGTGGAAGCACAGCGATGTGTGTAGCTAACCTGTACTAATTGCTCGTTTGGCTTGACCATACAACACCCAAGTGGTTTGTATCAAAGCTCTAATTAATCTATCTTGTATAGCCTAGGCTATAGAATAAAAGAAAGAATATTTCGATATCACCTTTAACCTTGATTCAGTTAGGTTACAAGTTGGTCGACCAATAGATAATATCTTGACGTCAATGATAACAACATCAGACTCATATCTAACCCCCTTTGCTGACGACAATAGCGCGATGGCCCCACCTGATCCCTTCCCGAACTCAGAAGTGAAACATCGTAGCGCCAATGGTAGTGTGGATTCGTCCATGTGAGAGTAGGTCATCGTCAGCTCTCTATTCTAAAAACAAAACCCCCTTTGCGAAAGCAGAGGGGGTTTTGTTTTGGGTGCGGTTTTCTTATTAGCTGTTATTCTAACTAACTCTTTTATTCATCCATATCAGGTATAGTTACTCTTCTATCTTAATAGTTCTCATTTTTCTGTCTTACTTTTCAATCAATTTAATCATTATCTATATATAAATGTACTTTAGTTGATTTTACTTCCATATTTATATTGTTGAGTGTTGCTATTAATGATAAGTTTGTAGGATAGTAAGTTTTTATAGATTTTGTGCATAATTAGCAGCTTATTTTCTAGTTGTTCATTTTTTGGATGGATATTATTGTGGAAGTAGGGATGTTATATGGTCCGTTCTGAGTACTTACGTTTTCTGCAAACTCTTAATTCAGAAACTATCAACGAAGATGAGCGCAAAATAGCTAATCTTGTTTTTTTAAACTTAGATCATTTAGCATCATTAGGTACGCATCAAGGTCATAGAATTAGAGCTATTATTCAATTGGCTCAAGATAGCTGGAACACTTTAAACTGTATTATTCAACCTCCAGTCGAAAATTTAACTGCCTATAAATCTCCAATTACTCAACTGAAAAGTTTAAAAGTAGGTCCATTTCGTGGATTCTCTAGGGAGGAGTCTTTTGACCTAACCAGTAACTTAGTCTTAATCTATGGGCCAAACGGTACAGGTAAATCAAGTTTTTGCGAAGCGCTTGAATATTCACTTTTGAATAATGTTGCAGAAGCGGAAAGTAAACGCTTTCGAGATCAACACAGCTACTTCAAAAATGCATATGTAGATCGTTTTAGTATCCCAGTTCTTACTGGATTGAATGAAAATCAGGAAGAGATTAACATCGAGGCGGATGACTCACTTTATAGATTTTGTTTTGTTGAAAGAAATAGAATTGATAATTTTTCGAGAATTGCAGCCCAAGTCCCTGCCAAACAAACAGAGTTAATTTCAACGCTATTTGGTTTGGACTCGTTTAGTGACTTTGTTCGAAAGTTCACTACTGAAATTGATCCTAAGTATATTGATCTTACATGCCCGAAAGCGGCACTATTAGCACAAAGGCGACAAGGACTTGAGGGTGCTGAGCAGCAAATAGAAATAAATAACGCTGAATCAATAAAGATAAGTACAGATGAGCAGGCTTTAGCTAACAAATACCGCGAAGGTGCAAACTTTATCCAATTGGTGCTTGAATTACTTGGTAATAGTGAAAATGTTGGGTTAATTTCACAGATAGAATCCGAAATACAGCAGCCTTTAGCTATCAAGTCTTTTTTGAGTCTCGCAAAATTAAATGAGTTAGGTTTAAATATCGCTAATTATCTAAACGAACATAATACTCTAAGCCAAGAGTTAGCGAGTGTAAGTCAGCAAATATCATTCAAGAATCTCTATAATGCTGTAACACAAGTACAAAAAAGTAGTCCCAATAACTGCCCGGCTTGTAAAACTCCACTTGGCCAAGTTGCAGTAAACCCGTTTACTAATTCCGACAAAGAGCTACAAAAGCTACAGCACTTGGCTGAGCAACAAAGTACTCTTCAATGTTTAGAACAAAAAGTAAATCGGGAATTACTTTCACTTGCTCAAATAGTAAATACCTGTTGCAGCCGATTTTCTCCGAATTCACTTACCCAGTATCAAGTACCACCTAGTATTCAGGGAAGCATTGAATGGTGGAATGGCTTACAACAGCCAATGCAAGATGGCTTCGCTGCGTGGCAGCATTTACGTTCACAAGTGAAACATCTTGAAGATGCAGATAAGGGGATTGATCAGGCTGTTCAATTACGCTCAATAAAACAAGCCGAACTAAATAGGCTACGTGATTTCTCTCGCGATATTACGGTTCTTATAACGCGCAGACAGACAGCCGACCAATCGATTTTAAATTCTCAAAAAATAATTAGTAGCTTCGATATTGAAAACGCTCAGTTAATAGCTGATGTTCAAGCTGACATACCGAATATCCAAAGAAATCGCTCTATATCAGAAGCTTATAAGAGTTTCGTAATACTCTTGAACTCTTACAATGATAGACTTCCTGCACAACTTGTAGCTGACTTAAGTGAGCAGGTTGTTGAGCTGTATAATTCGTTTAATAGAAATGATTTGCCATCAGAACTTTTGGCTAGAGTAAAGCTTCCTCTAGTTCAAAATCAACGTCTTGAAATATCATTTCAAAATAATCCAGATCAGTTCTATGATCCATTGCACATGCTTAGTGAAGGGCATATTCGCTGTATTGGCTTAGCCATTCTTCTCTCAAAAAATCTGAAAGAAAATTGTCCAATTTTAATTTTTGATGATCCAGTAAATGCTATAGATGACGACCATAGAGAATCAATAAGGCGCACGCTATTTGAAGATCAGTTCTTTTCTGGAAAACAAATAATTCTTACCTGTCATGGAGAAGAGTTTTTCAAAGACATTCAAAACCTCCTTCCCGCTAAAGTTGCTGCTCAGACTCAATCGTTTACCTTTTTACCTAGGCTAGAAGAATCTCATATAAATGTAGATTTTAACTGTGCTCCTAGGAACTATATTATTGCTGCTAGAGAGCACTTTGATAGAAATGAGATTAGAGAAGCTTTATCAAAATCAAGAAAAGCAATGGAGTGTTTGACTAAAGGAAAAGTTTGGCGCTATGTAACTAAGTATGGCGATGGTAATCTGAGTATAAAGTTGCGGGGCGCTTCAGCTCCAATTGAGTTAAGAAACTTATCTGATCAGCTTAAATCAAAAATCGGTAATGCTGACTTCTCTGATCAAAATAAAAGTACTGTTTTGGATCCTTTGAGTATTTTGGTTGGACTAAATGGTAATTCACGTGAATGGGTATATTTGAATAAAGGCACGCACGAAGAAAATGATAGAGCCGAATTTGATAGAAATACAGTTTCTACAATGATTGTGGCTTTAGAACTTTTAGATCAGTCTATGTAGACGCGTACTATGCAAAAGTTATAATAAATAAGAGAGTATGTAAAAGCATATTTAGTTTGATTGGTAAAACTATCATATTTTTTCAAAAAGCTGTGCAATGTTTGAAAGTAGTAATTGCAATCCTTATCTAAAATTAACATGAATTAATAAAAAATTTGACTATTTGCTATTCATGATCTTTTAAGAATTAGTAGATCGACTATTAAAGCATCATTATTATTTAACCTTACACCGTAATCTTCATCTTTCAAAACAACTCCCCAACTTCAACCACTTCTTCAAAATCAAATCCTAACTGCTCACCTTTACGCTGTTTCATTTGTTCGATACGTTGCCTGCGTCCAGAGACTAGCCGTAGCACCTCACGGCGCTGCTCGTTAGTCATGTTCAGCCATAACTGACGCTCAGGACGACTACGCAGGCAACCAAAGCAATAGCCTTTTTTATTGCTCGTGCAAACACCAATACATGGATTGGTGATATCGAACAGTTCAAACTGTTGATTCATGGCGGCTCCATCGCACTTATCGTTATTCCCTTAACTTGTCTTATCTTATTTTGAAACACTATTATGTCGTAAATAACGAATAATAGTGTGCCGCTTTGTTGTTACTGTTTTTGGCGAGGCAATGCTATGCTTAGCTTTTATAGTCTATATAAAGTCATCATAACAAAATTAATAAGTGAGATTGTACGTGAACATTATTTATATTCATGGATTGGATAGTGATGCCAACTCGACCAAAGGCATATTATTAGAAAGCTATTGCCAGCAGCATCATGCTGATATTAACGTATATCGCCCTGATCTTAACAGTGCCCATGAGCAAGTATTTGAGCAATTAGTTAAATTGGTAACCGCACTCAATACAGAAGACAAAACTGTACTGATTGGCAGCTCGTTAGGAGGCTATGTTTCTACCTTGGTGAGTAATCATACAGGTTGTCCCGCACTATTGCTAAACCCTAGCACTCAGCCTCATGTTACTCTACAGCGTTTTTCTGACATCTCAGTATCAAATAAAGAAAGCAGTGACGAGTTATCTCATGGTAATGTCCTGCATACGACCGCGGGCGGCTGGAATATTACCCCTGCGGATTTACAATGGTTTGCAGATCATCAATTGGTATCCATTAATTATCCGCATAAAATCGCTGTCTTGCTAAAAGAAGATGACGAGCTGCTAAATGCTGAGCTATCAAAAGATTTTTATCAAGTGCAGGAAGCGACAGTAACTGTGCAAGCGGGTGGCGATCATAGATTTACGGATTTTGGTGAGCAATTACCGATGGTCATTAGTACGCTACAGCGTTTGTTATCGGCTTAAAGAGACGACATTATCTGACGTGAGCGACTGACAATTAGCGTTACCGTCGTTATTTTTGGTTATAATGGTTCAATAGAATGAATGATCTGTGAATATTAAGGGAAGCATTTGTGAGTGAATATAATGCGCAATCGTTAGAAGTTTTAGAAGGACTTGAGCCGGTACGTCGTCGGCCCGGCATGTATACGGACACCACCCGTCCCAACCACTTGGCACAAGAGGTGATTGATAACTCAGTAGATGAGGCGTTGGCGGGTTATGCTAAGACCATCAAAGTTCAATTGTACAGTGATGGCTCGTTGTCAGTCGAGGATGACGGGCGCGGTATGCCGACTGATATTCATCCTGAGTTTAAGCAGTCAGGAATTGAGCTGATTTTGACCCGCTTACATGCTGGCGGTAAGTTTTCGACCGCTAACTATGAAGTTTCGGGTGGTCTGCATGGTGTTGGTATCTCTGTCGTCAATGCGCTGTCCACCCGCGTTGAAGTCACCGTATGGCGTGATAGTACACAGTTTGAAATGGCGTTTGAAAATGGTGCACCAGTTACGCCTTTGACGGAAACGATCAGCTCAAACAAGCGCAAACGCGGTACTAAAGTACATTTTTGGGCGGATGGTAGCTTTTTCGATACGCCAAAATTTAATGTTAAACAACTAAAGCACAATCTAAAAGCCAAAGCGGTGTTGGCCGCGGGTTTGACGATTGAGTTCGTCGATGATATTAACAATGAAAAAATCGTTTGGCAGTTTGCCGATGGCGTTGTTGAATATTTAAACGAACAGTTAGATGGTCTTGAGACGCTGCCTGAGGCACCTTTCTACTATAATTACGATGCGAAAGCGGGCGAACGTGCAGCCATTACCTTTGCACTGTCTTGGTTGCCTGATGGTGGTACGCCGATTCAAGAAAGCTATGTTAACCTTATCCCGACTGCGCAAGGCGGCACGCACGTTAATGGTCTGCGCACCGGTATTCTAGAAGCCTTACGCGAGTTTTGTGATATTCATAACCTATTGCCGCGTAGTGTGAAGTTAACGGCTGAAGATGTATGGGATGGGGTCAATTATATCCTGTCGCTGAAGTTTTCTGAGCCACAATTTTCAGGGCAAACCAAAGAGCGTTTATCTAGCCGTGAAGCTGCCGGAGCCGTACAGACATTGGCAAAAGATGCCTTTAGCTTGTGGTTAAATCAACATGCCGATATGGGTGCTCAAATTGCCGAGTTGGCGATTAATAAAGCGGGACGTCGCCTAAAATCTGCCAAAAAAGTCGCGCGTAAAAAGATTACTCAAGGTCCTGCATTACCGGGTAAATTGGCTGATTGCCGTGGTGATTTGCGTGATGGCGCAGAGTTGTTTTTGGTGGAAGGAGATTCGGCGGGTGGTAGTGCCAAACAGGCACGAGATCGTCATTATCAGGCCATATTGCCACTGCGCGGTAAGATTCTAAATACATGGGAAGTGTCGTCAGATACCGTGCTGTCGAGCCAAGAAATCCATGATATTGCCATCGCTATCGGTGTCGATCCGGCGTCAGACGATTTGTCCGAACTACGTTATGACAAAGTATGTATTTTAGCGGATGCGGATTCTGATGGTCTGCATATTGCCACCTTGATTTGCGCGTTATTCGTTAAGCATTTTCCAGCGTTAGTCGATGCAGGACATTTATTTGTCGCCATGCCGCCATTATATCGCGTAGATGTCGGTAAAGACGTGCATTATGCGTTGGATGAGCCTGAGCTTGCCCACATTTTAGCCAATGTACCAGGTAATAAAAAAGCGCAGATTACCCGCTTTAAAGGGCTGGGTGAGATGAGTGCAGAGCAGCTGCGTGAGACGACTATGAATCGTGATACCCGTCGTTTGGTGCAACTAGATATGGATGATATGGTGCTCACCAATAGCGTGATGGATATGCTGCTCGCCAAAAAACGCTCTGCTGACCGTAAGACTTGGCTTGAGGATAAAGGCAACTTGGCTGATATTTCATAAAGTATCGTAATAATGAATACTAGATAGGCTGATTGCTCACTGTAGAGTCGAGTAAGAGATAGCGCAATAAAAGCCTGTAAAAGGCAATTTAGTGGCATAAACTTAATGGTATTATGTAGCTATCTTTTATAATCTGGTGCCGTTATGACATCGAAGTTTACCCATCGTTCTAAGCCACCAATTGCTGCTAATTCTGCACGCTCTAAAATATTACCAAAGCTTAGCAAAAAGGATTTAGGGCATTTAATTCCCAAACGGGGCGGCACAATTGCTCCAGTGATAGCTTCTTTCCTGTTAAAAACCTCAGGATGGCGAATCGTTGGTGAAATTCCAGATATCTCGCAAGCGGTGGTATTGGCATTGCCGCACACGTCAAACGTTGATGGCGTCTATGCATTACCCAGCTTGTTTGCCTTAGATTTAAAAATCAGCATTATGGGTAAACATACGTTATTCAAAGTCCCAGTATTGGCGCAACTATTACGTTGGATGGGTATTATTCCCATCGATCGTGGTAATAAAGGTTCTGTGCTACAAGCGAGTATTGATAAGTTTAAAACCGGTGAGCCACTGTTTTTGGGATTATCTCCAGAAGGCACGCGGGAATATACCAAAGACTGGAAGACAGGATTTTATTACTTAGCAGTGGGTGCTGGTATCCCTATTTTGCCAGTGGCGTTAGATTATAATACCAAAGAAGTGCGTTTTTTATCTGCTGTGTATCCTACTGGAGATATCGAGGCTGACTTACCAAAAATTTATGCTCAATATAAAGGGGTAATACCAAGACATCCTGAGCGCTTATCGCAGCCACTACAGGATGTTAATAATTCAGCCGATTAGGTCTATCTTGCGAATATGAGTATTTAAGCCTCTTAGGGATGGTTAGCAAAATACTCATATTCAATTACAAAGAGAGCAATAGCTAAAACTGAGGCTGACCGTTAGAAGCACTAACCCCACCATCTACCGGTAAATTAACACCGGTAATCATCGACGCATCATCACTCGCTAAAAAAGTAATCGCGGCGGCAATATCCTCTGGCGTGGCCAGACGACCAAGTGGACAACGATCTAAGAATTTATCAGTCTTGGCATCATTATTCTGAATGGCACTGGTCATGTTTGTCTTAGTCACGCTTGGATTAACCGCGTTGACTCGCACTCCATCAGGACCATGATCTAAGGCGAGGGTACGCGTTAGATTGCTAACGCCAGCTTTGGCAGCATTGTAAGCGGCCATATTCCAATCACCACCGACCCCTGATAATGAGGAGACATTGACGATATTACCTTTGGTCGCTATCAAATGTGGCATGGCTGCCTGACAGACATAAAAAGTACCGTTTAAATTCACATCAATCGCTGATTTCCAGTCTTCAGCCGTTAGCTCAGTAATTTTACCTTGGGTGGCTTTACCTGCATTGTTCACCAAGATATCAATTTTTTCAAACTGATCAATGGCTCTTTTAATCATTTCTTGCACTTGGCTCTGCACACTAATGTCACAAGTGATGGTCATATAATTATCGGTATGAATCCACGTACGGTCTTGCGGGAATTCTTTAGCGGTTTCTGCCAACGTATCGGCAGTCCGTCCCACTAAAACGACACTGGCGCCTTCCTGAGCAAAGCGAATGGCCGTCGCACGACCAATACCTGAGCCTGCTCCTGTTACGATAACGGTTTTTTCTTTAAAACGTTTCATAGTATTCAGTCCTTGTTCTTATATGCAAATAATAATAGTCACTACATAAAAAATGAATGAGCAGACCCTAACGTAATGGCTGCACTATAAATCAATGCGTCAGCTGTGCTACTTTTATGTCATCATAACAAGTCATTGCTTGGAAAGCGACTTTGTATAATTGCACTTATGTAGTTTACTTTTTCTTTATTGAATTATGCCTATCATCCTCACAAAAATGGCATGATCTTTGTAAGTTGCCGTGTAGGGTACGTTATATTTCATTGATAATAAAAGGTTGAGACTGTGTTCAATTCGATTACTGGCACATCTGATGGGGGTTATCTGGTCAATGAGTTGGCCTGCTATCTACAGACAGATGCTTTAGATATTGTTTTACCTAACATGCAAACCATAGAGATTCGTTATGAGGCTCATTATACAGCTCGACAGTATCACTATCATTTACCACTAGGTAAGCTTCAACTATTAGCGCTCATCTTATATCTGCCTTCTGAGACCAGCTTGGCTAATATCGAAACAGTACGTATGGCAGCGGTCAAAGCGGTGCTAGCATGGCAAAAGACTAAGACTGACTCTTCTCAAGATAAAGACAATCAGGCGCTCGTTTATGACGTATTGGTCGTCGACATCCAGTTCAGTGAGGACGCTAATAGTAGCAACAATAATAACAGTGACAATAATGATGAACACAACAATGACAATAATATTGAACATAACCGTCAGCGCAATCAGTTACCGAAGCGCTTAAAGCACGAATTTGCAGCGCGCTATTTTATGGAAAATTTGGTCGTCGATATGAGTGACCATGCACAGCGACTGCAAGTATTTAGCTGGCATGACTGGTGTTCGATAATGCTTGCATTACAGACGCCATGCGAGCTGTGGCGATTCTTAGGGTATCATCTTGACCAGCTCCAGCGCTCGGTCTCCAGCCATGTCGCGAGTTTTGAATCTGAAGACATGCTTGTCACGCAGTTTTTAAGCAGTGCCCTCTTATTTGACCATGCTATTACAATCGATAATGCCCTTATCAAATATGGTATTCAGCAAGCACCAAATGCTGCCTTGGTAGCCATGACCTTAGCTCAAAAAAATAAGAGCCAAACTGCCCAGATGTATCAACAACATAGGCAACAAGCAGCAACACTCTGGTCGCAACTTAGTACGCAGATGATCGACACGGTCAGTGCAGAGCTGACAGCTCAAGCAGACACCGAGTCTCTAAAGCCACAGTTCTCTCTTTGGCAGCAGCAATTATTAGATGAATCCGCGTTTTCGCGGCATGAACTGATTCGAACTTTATATAGACACCCACAACAAAAGCCGGCGTTGCAAAAAACTGGCTATGTGGTACATCAGCATTCATATGAAAATCTTGGTCGGCATTATGTGCTGATATTTTATGGGCAAGATTTGGCGGGGCAGAACAGTAAAGCGGCTATTCAGCCAAACTTACAGAAAATTGCGCAAGATGTCGCTACGCGTCTGCCGATGGCTGAGCTACACCATGTCATCATACTTGGTATAGATTTTATCTCTGATGCTGGCGAAACCTTTATAGATATCGATCTGTGGATTCAACCCGTGAATAATATGACTCAGCGCGAACGTCAACTTACCAAGCAAATACAACGTCTCAAACAGCAAGGTGCTGAGCAGCAAGATATTCAGCAGCCAGTGGCTAAGAAGCAAGCGGCTAAGAAGCCAAACAAGCCAGTAAATGATTTGCCTCAGATCCGTCTCAACCTTTCTATTCCAGCCCGTAAAGATAAGCTATAAATCGATACTATAGTCAGTGAAAAATAATATCAGTCAGTGAAAAGTGATATCGATACATCACGCACTGTTTATATCAATTTTTCTTGCTTGCTGTGCCTGTGCAGACAGAGGCTACAAAAAATTGATATCTGCAGTATCGTAGCGTTTTGGGGTATTTTGACTATGGATAAATTTGTTGTCGTTCAACTTAAAGAAATCATTTATCATACAAACACCCATAAAAAAAGACAGCCTGAGCTGTCTTTTTTTTGTTCGAAATTATACTTTCATAAAGGTTTATTTATTGGTGTCGTCGATAAGACCGCTACCAGGTAATAAATCGTTATTAGTCGTAGTTCCAGTAGTTCCGAGATCAGTAGTATCTACAGGGTCAGTACCAAGTTTTGTGGTATCGACCGTATCTGTACGTAAGTTGGTAGTCGAGGTAGTTGGTGCACTCGGCGTATTCTCACGAACTGAATCAGCAACTTTGTCTTGCGTTGATGAATTAGGCGTCAAAGCAGACTTCGCTTTTGCTTCAGTGCGCTCTTTGTCCATTTTGTCCTGCATCTTGCGTAGGAAACGTGCTGCTGCTTCTTGACCGCCAAGACCGAATGATAGAGCAAAGGCAACCGCAACGGCACCTAACGTTAGACCAAATGCTAGGTTAACGATAGAGTCAGCAATACCCATCGCTTTTAGACCCATGGCTAGTACCAAGCCCATGATTAATACACGTACGATGTTTGCTAAGAACTGTGAGCCTTGCTCAGAGCGCTCAACGACACCAGCAATGATATTGGCAAGCCAAAAACCGATGAATAGAATGATCGCGCCCAAAATGATGTTGGCACCGAAAGCGATAAACATCGTGATAATAGCTGAGATAGGCTCAAAACCTAATAAATCAGCGGCTGCGATAGCGGCAAACAGCATGGCAAAAAAGATGATCGCATAACCAACAAGGTCAGAGACTCTTTTATCACCCATGGTTTCTTGTAAGCCAACTTTCGCAGGCAACTGGTTGATCTGAGTGTTTTCGATCAAGCCTTTAATAATATTAGCGACCATACGTACCACGTAGAAAGTCACTACTAGGATAGCCACTGCCATAAAGATGTTTGGCAAGGCTTCCATGATTTTGTTCAGCATATTCGTCGCAGGACGAGCAATCACTTCGATTTTTAACGCATTTAATGCGGCAATAATCGTTGGGATAATCACAACTAAAAACGCTAATGAACCCGCGATATTAGGTAGGCTGTTTTGCTCGTTCAAACCTGCTTTTGACGCCAACTCTTGCACGTTAAAAGTAGAAACAAGGTTGGTCACAATGCCGCGTACAACTTTAGCAATGATATAACCAACGACAAACACCACACCAGCAATTAGGATGTTAGGAATAAAGCTGAAGATTTTGTCTACCATATTAGTCAATGGGGCAAATAAACCATCAAGCTCTAATTGGCCCAATACCATGGTTAGAACAACCAATAAGATGAACCAGTAAACCATATCAGCAATCGTACTACTCATTGGTTTTACGCCAGCTTTAGCGCTTAAACGCTCATCCATTGATGTTTTGGCCAGTGCTGCGTTGATCGCTGTGCGGGCAACAGTTGCCACAACCCAACCAATCACACCAAGAGCAATAGCACCGATCAGATTAGGAATGAACGCCAATACTTGGTTAACCATATTTGCAAACGGTGCTGAGATAGAGTTCAAGTTCAACTGACTAAGCGCTCCTGAAATGGCAATGATAAAGATAAACCAAAAAATAATCTTAGAGATAATACCCTCTAGATCATAGGTTTTGCCAGTAGAAGAGTTCATGCGTTGATTAAGATTCACTTTAGACAGCACACCGCGTACCAGTGCCGCGATGCCTAAAGCTACGAGCCAGCCAATAATAAATATTAAGATAGCACCAATAATGGAGCCGATCGGCCCACCAAGATAACCATTAAAAGATGTAAATGTTGGATTCATCTTATCCTCCTTGAATCATCATATATGAGCTGTGAAATAACAAAGGTAACCATTACAAATAGTAGGTAATCAGAACCTTAGTTATTGAGCAAAATCATATAGATGGTAATTATAAATAGTGTTTTTAATTTAAGTTATACAGGGACATTATAGTGACTGGAAAAGTAATACTACTATAGGAAAATGTGGATCTGCGATGGCCATACATCTCTATTACGCAATATGGCTACCGACATCCCAATATATATTAGTAAAACTGACGTCCAGTTACTTATCACCTTAACTAATTTAGCTTAGCTGATGTATTGATAGATTTAAAGACAGAAAGCTTAACCTGTTACTATATTTGTGTGATAACTTGTTATTTTTATGAGAAATGTTAACACAGACTGTACATTGGCCCGATAATTTCATCCTAAACATGGCTCCTAAAACTAAGATTTGTTATTATAGAAATATGTGACATCTCGCCACTATACTTACAATTTGAGAGTACTCTATGAAAAAAATCACTACTTTAAGCGTTAGTGCACTTGTTAGTGCTATGTTATTAGTTACCGGTTGTAGTACTAATAATGGTAATCAAGAAACCTCTAGTCAAAGCGTTTCAGTGACTGAAAAAAGCCCAGCCAATGAAAAAGTGGGTTATAGCTTGGGCTATATGATGGCAGAAGGTAACAAAGAAGCGGTCGGTGATCTCAACCTTGATACCTTTGAAAAAGGCTTCCGTGATGGTTATGAAGGCACTGATTCCGCACTGACACAAGAGCAAATGCAAGAAGTATTGATGACCTATCAAAAAGAGCAAGAAGAGAAGTTTGTCAAAGATATGGAAAGCAAAGCGACTGACAACAAAGCCGCTGGTGAAGCATTCTTAGTTGCAAATGCGAAAAAAGAAGGCGTGAAAGAGACGGCTTCTGGTCTACAATACAAAGTAATCGCTCCAGGTACTGGTAAATCACCAAAAGCGACTGACGTGGTTGAAGTAAACTACGAAGGTAAATTGATCGATGGTACGGTATTTGACAGCTCTTATGAGCGTGGTGAGCCGATTGAATTCCCACTAAATCAAGTTATCGCTGGCTGGACGGAAGGTCTACAGTTGATGAAAGAGGGCGGCAAATACGAGTTTTACATCCCATCAGACATCGCTTATGGCGAGGCAGGTAACTCAGGTATCGAGCCTAATAGCACTTTAATCTTTACGGTTGAGCTGTTAAAAGTAAAATAATGCTGCGATAAAACGTAATAATCTGCACCGTCCTACGTTTCATCCTAAAACAGAAAAAGCCCTCATAAATATTATGAGGGCTTTTTGTTTGGACGTGGTTTAGTTCACTGTTTACTCATCAATTGAGTCACTCGTTAAAGTGTCTTTTGGAAGACTTTAGAGTTACGTCCGTTATGATACTTTTCTTGTCGTGCTTCTGGTAAGGCGCTTGCTTCAACTTCTGCAAAGCCTTGTTCAACGAACCAATGGGCGGTACGAGTCGTCAACACAAACAATTTGTGCAAACCATGGCTGCACGCTTGCTGCTCTAAAAACGCTAGCAAATCCGCACCTCGGCTGCCGCTACGATATTCGGGATGAACCGCGACACAAGCGACTTCTGCCGCATCTGCATCTAATGGATAAAGCGCGGCACAGCCCAGAATCATACCATCACGCTCAATCACACTATAGTGATCAATCTCTTGCTCCAAGCATTCGCGCGAACGACTGACCAAGATGCCTTGTTCTTCTAACGGTAATAACAGTTCAATAAGTCCCACGACATCGTCGATATCTGCTCGGCGAATCTCTTCATAAGGGTCGTGGCTAATGAGCGTACCAGAGCCATCACGAGTGAATAGCTCTTCTAATAATGCACCATCTTTGGCATAAGAGATAATATGGGTGCGATGAACGCCTTGGCGGCAAGCATTACTGGCGCAATTTAAAAAGTAGTTGATCTCACAATTTAGATCACGGCCACGTAAGAAACGATCGACTTCATTTGGAATCATTTCGCGTAGCAAGCGATCATCGTCATTGATACCCGTTTCTTCACCTAAGAATATCAGCTTATCCGCGCCAAGTGCGACGGCAGCACTCAATGCCACATCTTCAGCGAGTAGGTTGAAAACTTCACCAGTCGCTGAATAACCCATCGAGCCTAAAATCACGATATGATCGTGGAGTAGGTTGTTTTTGATGGCCTCAACGTCGATAGAGCGCACTTCACCCGTCATTTGATAATCGACACCATTACGAATGCCATAAGGGCGAGCGGTGACAAAATTGCCCGAAACGGCATCGATGCGCGAGCCGTACATGGGTGAATTGGCCAGTCCCATCGATAGCTGTGCTTCAATCTGTAAGCGAATGGCACCAACGGCTTGCAAGATAGACGGCATCGCTACACGCGGCGTCACTCGAATGTCTTCATGCAACGGCGAGGTGATATCAGTGCCTTGCAGGTTGTTTTCGATTTGCGGTCGGGCCCCATGTACCAACACCAGCTTGATGCCCAAGCTATGTAACAAGGCGAAGTCATGAATAAGCGTACTAAAATTCGGGTGATTGACCGCTTCACCGCCAAACATGATCACAAAAGTCTTACCGCGATGGGTATTAATGTAGGGGGCAGAATTACGGAACCAATGAACGTATTCGGGATTAATCTGTGGCATGGCGCTAGTAGTCATAATGGGAGCAGTAGTAGTCAGAATAAGAAAAAAGGACGTGACAAAAAATGCCAGTCGCTAAAGAATTACCATAGCAAAAAACGCCGTTGTGAGCTATCTTTTATTTCAGTAGCGTTCATCAATCTTTGTAGTAAATTGACAATATACACAACCTCAACACGGGGTTAGTGTACCTACAAACGCTTTTTGCTATGCTAAGCGCTATTGCTTTATAGACAGCTAACGCAGATAATCAATAAGAATGAACGTTACTAGCATGGAGCGTATATGATAATAGCCTGCTCATAATCAGAGATGTCGTCATTAAGTGTATTGCTCATATAAAGTCTCGTCTATCCAAACCGCGAAAAACTTAAAAAGTTAAAGCGATAAATGTCAGAGTTTAAAAAGCATTGAAAATGCATTAACCAGACAGTCAGGTTTTGCCAGCTGCGTTTTACCGATATATTAACTAGGGATAATGAAAGTCATGAAAAAAAGTAACCATTTTGCCAATCCTTTTAGCGCTTTTAGCGGACACCGTCTGTTTCACGTGATCGCTGGTACGCTCGTCGGCGTCATGGCTGTGACCCAAGCCTCAGCGATGCTGCCGACCCCAGAGCAAGCAGTTGATAATTTAGCTACCATGCAGTCAAGTACCAATCAAGCAAGCACCCGTAGCGGTAATTCTAGTGTGCAAGCCGTTAATACCAAAATTACTGCCTCGCTGATCAGTGTTGATGCCAATGGTCAGGAGGTCTTGGTACCTGTTAATGCCAACACGCGCTTGCAAGCAGGCAACGTCTTAGAGTATCAAGGGTATTTTACCAATACCAATGCTGATCGAGTACGCAAAATGACGGTCACCATGAGTATCCCTGAGCAAGTAGAACTATTGCGCGCGGTCTCGCCTGACTTCCCATATGGCAGCACCGATGGCGATACTTTCGCCCGTATGCCGCTACGTGGCAAGGTAGACAATCAATTACAAGAAATCCCATTCAAATACTACAAAGCAGTACGCTGGGATATCGAAGGTGTTGGCCTCAATGACACCGTAGCAGTGAAATACCGCGCTCGCGTTAAATAGATTTGCTTATTAATTGATACATGCTGTTTAAGCAAAATTGATTTAGCTAACGGCAAAAAGCACCACAGTTTATGACTGCGGTGCTTTTTTAATGGCTGAAATCCTAATTTTGAGGTTAGCTTGTCGAGGATTTACTATATATAGTCAGTGAAAAGTAATATCGAACCATCACGCACTGCTGATATCAGCAATACCGTCGTGTTTTTAAGATATTTTGACTATATCGTTATAAAGTTGCATATTTACTCTGTGATTTTTCTTTTATTAATTGTTTAATCGCATTGATTTGTGGTGTGGTGGCTTGCGTGCCAGCAGCAATAAGGGCGCTACGTTGACTGGTATCTAATGAGCTGATATGACCGACATCAGGGGTAATCACAATATCAGCACGCGCGCGTTCATTGCGCATTGATGCGCTGTGCTTGGTATTTGAATGAGCAGTGCTGGCGGTTAAATTGTTTTCAAGTAAGCCCCAAAAGCTACTCAATGAGGTGATAGCGGGTAAGAGATTGCTTGTTATGTTCTTTTTATTCGAGGTAGGCATCGTCACATCGACAGCGATGATAATATCAGCACCCAAGTCGCGCGCGCTATCAACCGGTACTAAACTAACCACTCCACCATCGATATATTTTTTGCCGACTTTTTCAGGGATACGCGGAGCAATAAAAATATTGGGCACACTACAGGATGCTTGGACAGCAAGACCTGCATCGCCAGTGGTAAAGACGGCTTTTTTTAAGGTATGCTTTTCTGCTGCGACTGCTGCAAAAGCAATCGGAAAGTCCTCTATGGCTTTTGCGCCCACTTTATTATTAACAAAGTTTTTGAGTTTGATACCTTCTATAAATCCTTGGTTGGATAAGGTGAAGTCCGTCAATTCGCTGTCAGTGGTGGTCAATGCCAAGCGCTCAAGCTGTGCTGGCGTGTAGCCGCTAGCGTATAGACTACCAACCAAGCTGCCGATGCTCGTGCCAACGACCAAGGTTGGTTTGATACCGTTTTCCTCTAAAGCCTTAATCACGCCAACATGGGCAAACCCTTTGGCACCGCCGCCGCCCAACACTAACGCCACTTTTGGTACGTTTGCTATGGGCGCTACTGGTGCCGGTGCTGGTGTCAGTGTGCTACAAGCGTTAGTGCCTAGAGCCAATACAGCAAGCACACTGATACGCAGGAATGTTAAATGATGATAAGATTGAGGCAATAGAGCAGGAGCAAACATAAAAAAGACCTTATAAAATCATCGTAAATTAGGGCGTGTTATCAATTAGCACATTTATATATTTAGTGGTCTTAAAATGGCTAAATTTTGCTAAACATCGTCAGAAATTTTGCCAAATCGACAAAGCTACTTATCGATAAAGTTGCTTATCCATAAAATAGACTGGATGTATTTCTCTACAAAGTGTCTAAACGCAGTATTACTAAATAGCTTAGCATAATCAATCATGTTGTCAGTTATAATGAGACTGATTCAGTATTTTGATAGCTGGTTGATTGCTATCACCTTTGCAGCTCATTACTAGCAGTAGAATGCTTAGGGCGTGTCCTAATAAGACATTTTGCGCTTACGGAATTTAAAACCAATATCGTTAGGATTTTTGATGCCCATGTCGGTCAGTCACGCTTCAGCTCCTTCCTCAGCCCAGTCAACCGCTCATGGGATATCTGAGCAACCTCTATCGGCACTCGATATGCCAGTGACGGCGTTGGCAGGCGTCGGCTCTAAGGTTGCTGAGCAACTCGCGCAGTTGGGTATCGTACGAATCTTTGATTTGCTGCTACATCTGCCACGAGATTATGAAGATCGTAGCCGACTGGTATCGATAGCAGACGTGGGGCATGGACAAGCAGCATTAATCACTGGGCGTGTGGTACACGTCGATGTCAAGCGTAGTGGCATGACCGTAATTGTAGACGATGACACCGATACGATATCATTGCGGTTTTTTAAGGTCTATCGTGGTCTGGCGCAGACCATGAGCTTGGGTACACAATTGCAATTGTTCGGCGAAGTAAAAGTCAGCCGTTATGGCAAGCAGATGCACCATCCCGAATATCAAATCATCACTGATAGCAGCGCCATGACTAATACTGGGTTGCAGCCCATTTATCCCAGTGTCAAAGGCTTGCATCAGAATAAATTGCGTACCTTGATTAAGTTGGCACTGCAAACGGTGCGTAGTCAGGGTCTACCGATGACGCTGTTTACCAATGAAGATTTTGCCGTCGTTGCGGATTTACCATTGGTACCTTTTGAACCACCAAAAAAATCGGTAATAGAGGCGTATGAGTCTGAAGATATTTTTTCAACACTCGCCCGCAGTGTGCCCGACAATGCTACCAGTAATAGTGTCAACAAAGCCCAGCCCGCTATTTATGATGCAACGTATGACGCGATGAATCATAATCGCGATACGATGGCCGCTAATAATGTCTATACCCTGACGATATTTGAAGCCTTGGTACTATTGCACACTCCACCAACTTATACCGATGCTGGGCGGCAATATCAGCTATTGACCCAACTAAGTGCTCGCACCCATGCTGCTTGTCAGCGCTTGATCATTGAAGAGTTGACCGCGCATCAACTCAGTCTATTATATCGTCGTCAGCAATTGCATCAGCATAAAGCCCCTAAATGTGCCACTAGAAGCCCATTGGCTGATCAATTATTTGCCGCGTTACCGTTTGATTTAACGGGCGCGCAGCAACGAGTGATGAAAGACATCACGGCCGATATGGCGACTTCTATTCCGATGCTACGACTGGTACAAGGGGACGTGGGTGCTGGCAAAACGTTAGTGGCGGCGGGCGCGGCGGGCTATGCGCTTGATAGTGGCTGGCAAGTGGCTGTTATGGCACCCACAGAGATTTTAGCAGAGCAGCATTTGGTTAATTTTAAACAATGGTTTGAACCCTTAGGCGTTGGGGTTGGTTGGCTGGCGGGTAAACAAACCGCAAAGCAGCGCCGCGAAGCGTTGGTAGCTGTGGCTGAAAACACCGTGCAAGTGGTCGTCGGCACCCATGCGTTATTTCAAGAGCAAGTACAGTTTGCTAAATTGGGCTTGGTTATTATCGATGAGCAGCACCGTTTCGGTGTCGAGCAGCGCATGGCTTTGACCAGTAAAGGCGTGGCCAATAGCACGCCGCATCAGCTAATAATGACGGCAACGCCCATTCCGCGTACGCTAGCGATGAGCGTCTACGGCGATATGGACACCTCCATCATTGATGAGCTGCCACCGGGTCGCACGCCAATTACGACGGTGACGATTGACCGTAACCGCCGTGATGATGTGATCGAACGTATTGCGATTAATTGTGAGGCGGGCAGGCAAGCGTATTGGGTTTGCTCGCTGGTGGAAGAGTCTAGCGTGCTGGATGCACAAGCCGCTGAAGCCACTTACGAGGACTTAAATGAGCGCTTAAATATTCGTATTGGTCTTGTCCATGGCAAGATGAAATCCGTTGATAAACAAGCCATCATGCAAGCATTCAAATCCGGAAATCTTGATTTGTTAATTGCTACAACGGTCATCGAGGTTGGCGTCGATGTCCCGAATGCGTCGCTAATGGTTATCGAGAACGCCGAGCGTTTGGGTCTATCGCAACTACATCAATTGCGTGGACGAGTCGGGCGTGGTTCGACCAAAAGTTACTGTGTCTTGCTCTATCAAAAGCCGTTATCAGAGACAGGTACTGAGCGTCTAAATGTATTGCGCGATAGCACCGATGGCTTTGTTATTGCCCAAAAAGATTTGGAACTGCGCGGGCCAGGTGAGCTGTTAGGCAAACGTCAAACGGGCAATGTTGGTTATTATTTGGCGGATTTGATCCGTGATGAGCAATTATTTGCGATTGCCCAGCGTCTCGCCAAACACTTAATTGCAGATCCTGCACGTAAAGCAGATGTCAGCCAGCTGATCCATCGCTGGATGCCAGAGGCCAGTCGCTATACCAATGCATAGCAGAGTTTTTTTCTCTGCATTCTTACCGAATAATTCGGGATGCTATTTATCCTTGTTAGTCATGCTCATTATTTAATGCTAGGGCGTGTCCTCAATTCAATTGATCATATCTAAATGGGCTAAAAATGGCTAAATTTTGCCAAACATCGTTAAACAGCTGGTTAATATCCCGATATTATCTGCGCTATTTTCCTCGTTTGACGGCAATTTATCTCATCTTTATCACCATTTTTAAAATGAGGACACGCCCTAAACAATAAATATAAAGAGCGAGCGAAATCAATAATTTATGCATCATTTTTTCTGCCATCGCTTTAGTTAATGAAAATGGCTCTTTGGTAGTTTTTATCTATTAATACTAACTCATGTGTTCGCTGATTGTCATTGATATACATCGAGTAGTGTGGCAATTTATGAGGTTGCATCATTATCGTGTTATTTGTACCACTACTTTTCAACTGTCTGAATATTTATACAAGGATGTATTATGAAACAGACGTCTACGCCTGCTTGTGCCACTGTTATCCCATTTTCATTTAGCCAATCTGCCTTTGCTCTTTTACTACTGACCCCATCGTTAGTGGGATAGGCTCGGTATTGCCAAAGTGTGCGATCAAAAAACACATTCCAATGACCGACTATCTTAATTTTTATTATTGCCCGTATTTATAGAGACCTATCATGAGCGATCTTGAAGAAACCAATCCTAAACCATCTTCTCAATCTGAGCTGCCACCATATCGTCAACCTGACACGCTGGCTAATGCTAATAAGTCTTCGTCGAAATTGCCGCTATGGTTGTTGCCAGTATTGGGCATTGTGCTGGTCATGGGTGTTCTGCTTGGAAAATACTGGGGTGCTAGTGATAAAGCGATGAATGACGAGGCGCTAGCATCTGCCAGTACACAAAATGATGGCACCCCTACTAGCGACGCTAGTACAGAACAATCTGTATTATCGGTAGAAACGGTGATGCCAAGCCAAGATACGATTGGCAATACGTTAAGTGCTGACGGCACCATCAATGCCAAAGACGTGGCTAATGTCAGCGCTAAAGTCAATGGTGTGGCTATTGAGCGCGTACTGGTTGAGGAAGGTGAGCGGGTCAAAGCAGGTCAAGTATTGGCGATATTTGATACCGATGCCATGGAGCAGCAAGTCTTGCAAGCAGAGGCCGATGTGGCAGAAGCTGAAGCAACGCTTGCCAATGCCAGCGCTGATGCCGCACGTGTCTTGCCGTTGGTAGATATTGATGCCATTAGCAAACAAGAGGCCGATCGCTATCGTACCTCTGAGATGCGAGCTAGAGCGTCTTTGCAGGCCTCCAAAGCCCGCTTAAATAATCAGCGCTTAACGCTAGACAATTCAAAGGTTATGGCGCCTGTCAGCGGTATTATCAGTGAAAAAATGGTGGAAGTTGGGATAGTGGCTGGCGGTGAGCCACTGTTCACGATTATCAAAGGTGGTGTTTTGGAGTGGCGGGCAGATATAGATCCTAAACTTATCGGTGACATCAATGTCGGCACATCGGTGCGAGTAGGATTGCCAAATGGTGATTCAGTGATGGGGCAAGTGAGCCGTATCGCACCGACGGCGGAAAATAACCGCCAGATCACTATTTATGCGAGTCTAGCGGCCAACTCAAAAGTACGCGCAGGCATGTATCAGACTGGCGAATTTTTACTAGGGAGTGCCAGCACCCAAACGATTCCTAATAGCGCCATCGTTAGCAATGACGGTTATGATTATGTGATGCTAGTGACCAGTCTTACAAACCAAGACGGTAAGTCCATGGGTCGTATCAAGCAACAACGAGTGACTTTGGGCGCACGACTTGGCGAGAACGTAGCAGTGCTAGAGCCTCTGCCAAGCGATAGTCGTATCGTGAAGCAAGGCGGTAGTTTTTTGAACGATGGCGACCTAGTGCGTATAGTTAATGGTGTGAGCCAAACGAGTACAGCAACGCAGGCACAATCATGAGCTTAAACGTCTCCGCTTACTCGATCAAAAATCCGCTCGTGGCTATTCTGCTATTTGTGCTCCTAACCTTAGGCGGCATCTATGGCTTTATGAAAATGAAGGTACAGCAGTTTCCAGATATAGACTTGCCAGCGGTGGTCGTCACGGTGACCCTACCTGGGGCTGCGCCTTCGCAGCTCGAAAACGATATCGCAAAGAAAATTGAAAACAAACTAACCAGTATCGAAGGTGTGAGTCATATTCGTACCACCCTACAGACGGGTGCGGCGACCATTGCCACCGAGTTTACGTTAGAAAAAGACATTCAAGAAGCGGTCGACGATGTACGTTCGGCGGTTGGCGAAGTGCGTGGCGATCTACCAGCCGCAGCCAACGACCCAATCATTACCAAGGTGTCTACCGCAGGATTTCCAGTCGTTACTTACTCTGTCGCTGCTAACAATATGAGTGTAGAGGATCTGTCATGGTTCGTAGATGACACGATCACTAAACGGCTCTCTGATATACCAGGTGTCAGTACAGTCGGTCGTATCGGCGGGCTTCAGCGTGAGATTACGGTCGCAGCTGATCCTATCACTTTGAGTGGTTTGAAGTTTTCGATTACCCAGCTGTCACAGCAAATAGCAGGTATTCAACAAGATAGCTCAGGTGGTGAAGCAGAAGTGGGTAAAACCACCCAAACCATTCGCGTTTTGGGCGCGGTCGAGCGTGCAGGCGAGCTTAATGATCTACAAGTGGCTGTCCCTACAGGCGGTACTCAAGCGCTTGGACGTATGGCGCAAATCACTGATGGTGCGGCTGATCCTAGCTCTATCGCTAAGCTCGACGGTCAAACGGTGGTTGCATTTAATATCACTCGCTCGCGTGGTGCCAGTGAAGTTGAGGTAATGGAACTGGTCGATGACGAGCTTGCCAAGTTGACTGCCGATGTGGGCAATATCAGTATTGAAAAGGTCTATGATCGAGCGACGCCTATTGCGGAAGACTACCAAGCTTCATTACGCATGCTGATCGAAGGTGGTTTGCTTGCCGTGGTGGTGGTATTTCTGTTTTTACGCAATATTCGGGCGACTATTGTTGCCGCTGTGGCGTTGCCGCTGTCAGTGATTCCTACCTTCTTAGGTATGTACTTATTTGGCTTTAGTCTCAATATTATCTCACTACTGGCATTGTCATTGGTCATTGGGGTACTGGTCGATGATGCAATCGTCGAGGTCGAAAACATCATCAGGCATTTAAGGATGGGCAAGACGCCTTATGAAGCGGCGATGGAAGCCGCTGATGAGATTGGTTTGGCTGTTGTCGCCACTACCTTTACCTTGATTGCTGTGTTTTTACCGACGGCCTTTATGGGCGGTATTGTTGGGCAGTTTTTCCGTCAATTCGGTTGGACGGCTGCGTTATCGATTTTTGCATCGCTTATGGTGGCGCGTCTGATCACACCTATGATGGCTGCATACATCTTACGACCCGAGAAAAAGCATGTCGAAAAGCAAAGCGCATTGATGACGTGGTATCTCAAAATTGTCTCATGGACGCTTCATCGTCGTTGGCTAACTATGGGTGCAACGTTGGTATTGTTTGTGGCCTCGTTGGCATTAGTGAAACTACTACCGACTTCTTTTATTCCAGACAACGATATTGACCAAACCCGTGTGGCTATTGAGCTAACCCCTGATGTGTCGCTCGCAGATACGGAGCGCGTGTCAGCGCTTGCCAGTGCGCGCATTTTAGCCATGCCTGAAGTGACGAATATCTTTACGTCAGTGGGAGAAGCACAAGCATCCCTGAGTTCAGAGTCTGGTGGTAGCAAAGCGGAGAATATTGCCAGTTTGGATATTGTGCTTGCACCGCGTGCGGAGCGGGGCACTAAGCAAGAAATAGAACGTAAAATCAGTAAGTTGATGACAGAAGTACCTGGCGCTCGCTTTACCGTTGGACTATCAAGTGGTGGTGAGAGTGGCTATAATTTTTCGTTAACCAGTACCAGTCCACAGCTGCTTGAGCAGACTGTTCAGCAGATCATGACTGAAATTCGAGGTTTGCCAAGCGTAGGTGCTGTGACCAGTGATCGCAGTTTGCCACGTCAAGAGCTAACGGTGACACCAGATAGGTTAGCGATGGCTGATAAAGGCGTGACCACGCAAGATATCGCTACGACTTTACGTGTGGCGACTGTCGGCGACTACGAACAGCGCTTATCCAAGCTCAATCTGGATACGCGTCAGATTCCTATTGTGGTGCGTCTGCCAGATGTTGCCAAACAAAATGTCAGTCAGTTAGAGGGCTTGTACGTACCAAACTCACTACCAGCAGGTCAAGGCGTACGTGTGGGCGAAGTCGCTGCGTTAGATTTTGGCACAGGTCCTGCTCAGATAAGTAGGTTGGATCGAGAGCGTGCTATTAGCATTACGGTGCAGCCGGCAGATGGTGAGCTGGGCGATTTGGTGCAAGCGGTTAAATCAGTGCCGACCATGCAACAATTGCCGCCTTCTATTACCATCATCGATCAAGGTCAAGCCGAAAATATGGCAGATCTCTTTAGTGGCT
Source organism: Psychrobacter sp. AT9 (assembly GCF_047272965.1). Classification (NCBI taxonomy): domain Bacteria; kingdom Pseudomonadati; phylum Pseudomonadota; class Gammaproteobacteria; order Moraxellales; family Moraxellaceae; genus Psychrobacter; species Psychrobacter sp. AT9. Next base: position 3,302,496 of record NZ_JBKOTW010000001.1, on the reverse strand, counting down.
TTATCATTGCGATGTCAGTGGGTGTGGTTTGTATATTAGGCGTGCTTATCTTATTATTTGGTCGGTTGTTGCAGCCATTTACCATTTTGATGGCATTGCCTCTATCAATAGGCGGTGCGTTTGTCGGCTTGGTTATTACCAACAGTAGCCTATCGATGCCCTCGATGATTGGTTTTATTATGCTCATGGGCATTGCGACCAAAAACTCGATTCTGTTGGTTGATTATGCCTTGATTGCCCAACGTCGCGGGCTGGCACGTTTTGAGGCGATTGTTGATGCCTGTCATAAGCGTGCGCGTCCTATCATCATGACCACCATCGCAATGGGGGCGGGCATGTTGCCATTGGTGTTTGGTTGGGGTGATGCTGACCCTACTTTTAGGCGACCGATGGCAGCAGCGGTATTGGGTGGTCTAGTGACTTCAACGCTGCTGAGTTTGGTGGTCATCCCAGTCGTCTATACGTTGATGGATGATCTGTCAGGATGGTTTGCTAAATGGCTTGTGCCAAGTGGCAAAGAGCAGACAACGACGGACAGTAAAATATGATTTAACGTCTTTGTTTGATCGTATACATGACCTAGCATTAGCAGTAATAATGCTAGGTCTGACACAGACAAGCCCATACTTATTGATTAAGTATGGGCTTGCTGTCATTTTATAAGCACACAAGCACACAAGCACACAAGCACACAAGCACACAAGCACACAAGCACACAAGCACACAAGCACAAACGATGTGATTGCCCTGCTAGTTACTACCGCAAAGCCATGCATGTCATTATGAATCCAATGTCTCTGTCGACAATCATGCTGAACATTCCGATTGAGGCGGCAAAGCGATAGTGTTGGTGATTCGTCGCCTTTCAAGTACGAGGCTTTGTATTATGATAGTCTTACAACTATTGACTTGGATGGTATAAATTAACCAATCTTTGGTCAGGCCAGTTTAACTTATCGACGACCCTTTTTTGAATGGGAAAAATTTGAATCGTTAGAAACGACTGGCTCATTTGTTATGAGCGCTCCTCCATAAATACTATTAAATAAGGAATAATGATGATTAATGCATACGCAGCAAAAGAGAAAGGCGGCGAGTTTGTGCCTTATCAATATGATCCTGGCACCTTAGGCGATCACGAAGTAGAAATCGAAGTGCATAGCTGCGGTGTCTGCCACAGTGATCTTTCTATGTGGCAAAACGAATGGGGTATGACCGAATATCCGTTTGTCGGTGGGCATGAAGTTGCAGGTAAAGTCCTCGCAAAAGGCAAGCACGTAAAGCATCTTGAGCTTGGCGATAAAGTCGGTCTTGGCTGGCATAAAGGATACTGCAATATTTGTGATCTATGTATCGGCGGTGACCATAACCTCTGTGCTAAGCAGGAAGGAACCATCATTGGTAACCATGGCGGCTTTGCCGATAAAGTACGCGCAAAAGATACCAGCGTTATCAAAATTCCTGAAGGGCTTGATTTCAATGCGGTAGGGCCACTGCTGTGTGGTGGCGTCACAGTATTTAACCCACTAATGCAATACGATATCAAACCAACCTCTAGAGTAGCGGTTATCGGTATTGGTGGTCTGGGTCATCTTGCGCTTCAGTTTGCTAATGCGTGGGGCTGTGAAGTGACAGCATTTACCAGCGAATCAAAGATGGAAGAAGCAAAAGAGTTGGGTGCTCATCACTCTTTAAACTCAAGAGATGAGAACGAAATCAAAAAAGCAGCGGGCTCTTTTGATTTAATCATATCAACAGTGAATGTTGATATGAATTGGGATGTCGTTATTAAGACGTTGAGACCAAAAGGTAAACTGCATTTTGTTGGTCTATTAGAAGCGCCGTTAGAGATAGTGGCTGCACCAATGATCATGGCTCAAAACAGCCTATCAGGCTCGCCAGTCGGCTCACCGTCGACCCTGCGAAAAATGCTAGATTTTGCTGCTCGACATAATATTCAGCCAGTGACTGAAACCTATAAAATGTCTGAGATAAATGAAGCATTCGAGAGACTAGAAAGCGGTAACGCTCGCTATCGAGTGGTATTAGAAAGAGATCAAAAATAATTAATCTCCGCTAAGCACGACTGTCGTGGTGACAATTCATCTCATAGATGGAGTGCCACTGCGTCTGCTGTTGGTAATCGCCAAAGTATTATTGAATATTTGCTTTGCCAATATTATCTGATTTCATTTCTTTTAAAGCAGTATGGCGCGCACTAAGTTGGTTAATCACATTGATTAAATTGACTTGTTGACGCTGCGCTTGAGCAATCTTTTCGGAAATCACATCCATTTGCTTATCAATATCGAGAGTGCCATCATAATAATCATTCAACCAGACTTTAAGTTCGTTGAGATTAAAACCGACCGCTTGTGCATTTTTGATAAGGTCGATACGCTCGACACATTCTGGATGAAACTCAGTGTATAGGCGCGAACCTGCTTGGCGCTTACGGGATTTTAGTAAACCCATATCATGATAATGGCGCACAGTGTCTTTGGTGGTATTGGCTTGCATCGCCAACGTTCCTATTAATAAAAATGACGTGTCAGATACCATATAGTAACCTCAAAAACTAGTAACCTCAAAAACGTAGTGTCCATTTCACTCTAGACTGTTATGTCTACCTTTAGTCGTATTTGCTTAAAAATATACCGAGACTGTTATATACCGAAACTGTCATTAGATGAACAGTGTCAGCAGCAAAAGTATCGCTAATATGCTCAATATTGCTATCGCCGATAGTAAAGCCCATGTTGTTTGAGCATGTTTTCTGACCATTTGATGGTGTCCTAAATCATATCGATAGAATATAAGTGCAGTAATTTTGAATATTGAGAACATATCAAGACGCTTCTAAAGTAAGCGTTTAAATGTCTCATTGAGCCAATATTATTATTAGTTCGACTTACAAATAGAGCAGCCCTCCTTTTGAAGAGCTGTTGGTAAAAGCAAATATGTCAGTTATCGTTCTATAAAGGCTATTTCACCAGCTCAGCATCAAGCCAAGCAAGCGCCTCATTTTCCTGATCGGCAGTAAAGGTTTTGATGTCCACTTTTGGAAAAATTGGGTTCATCGTTTCAATGAATGTACACATCCAGCGCGGTGCGCCGACGATAGCGTAGCGCTCTAGTTTTTTCATAGCAGCCACTTTCATGGATAGTAAACCGCTGCTGTGTATAAGGATAGAGGGATCGAAACCATCAAAGTTTTTCATTCGGGCAAGCAATCTTACCGTGTCATGATCATTAAGGAATTGCTCAAGCTTTTGCGTGACGCTTGGCATTTCACTTGAGGACAATACACCGTCCACCTCAAAAGCGAGCACGTTGTCTTTATTCGTAGGCAAGAAACGAATGGCGCCACGCTTTTCTATAGGCTGCTCGGATTTCTCAGCTGCCCAGTTTAAGGCGTCTGCTTTCTCACTTGAAGAAAATACTTTCATCTCTAACATCGGCAGTAGTCGATCAGCGATTGAGATAGCCGCTTTTGGCCATTCTTTATCTGACACAAAAGCGCATCTCTTAAGCTGCTTTATGTGGCTAAACAGCTCCATGTCCGCTTTAGTTCCTTCTACTATCGAATTCGCAGTCATGTCCGTCAGCTCTGTGATATCAATATAGAGACCAATTTGATCATGCTCTTGTAGCTTTTTTTCCAAAACATGACGATATTCTTGTAGGCCTTCGCCAGTCAGCGTTCCATCGAGGAATAGGGCGATGACATGATCTGGAGCATTTATTTGTTTTAACATAATTTTATCCTTATATTATATTTATCAACTTTCAAATTTTGCAAAACCCAGCAGACAGCAGGTATGTCTCATTTGCTATCTGCTAAAGGCTTTACACGTAAACGCTCAAGAGAGCGAATGCTTGTATTAAGTAAGTGATTAATCGTGTTCGTTACTTTCTCTTTTCGTTGTAACTGGCTCCAAATTTTTCTCTGGTGGCAGCTCAACCAATTTAGCCAGCTTTGGTTTTATCCATAGTTCAAAGTCTTCGATCAACTCATAGACCACGGGTACCAAAATAAGCGATAACAATGTCGAGCTAATCAGCCCTCCAATGACGGCAATAGCCATAGGCGCACGGAACTCTGATCCTTCGCCCAGTGCTAGCGCGGTAGGAACCATCCCCGCCGCCATGGCTATCGTTGTCATCACGATTGGACGTACACGCTCACGGCAAGCCGAGAGTAATGCCTCTCTTTGTGATGCGCCTTTATTTTCAGCTTCAATGGTAAATTCGACCAATAAAATTGAGTTTTTAGCCGCCAACCCCATGAGCATCAATAAGCCAATCAGTGCTGACAAATCAAGCGAGCTGCCTGCTATCAATAGACCCAAAAATGCACCCGCTAGTGATAAAGGCAATGCCGCTAATATCGTAATCGGCTTAAAGAAGCTCTTGAATAACAGCACCATCACGCCGTAGATGAGACCGATACCCGCCAATATGGCAATACCAAAGCTAGAAAAAAGCTCATTCATGGTTTCACTATCACCAAAGGCAGGTTGAGTCACGTCAGAGGGTAGGTTCTGGAGAGTATCTAGTTGATCAATGGCGGCTGTTGCTTCTCCCAAGGTCACGCCATTGAGCTGTGCTTCGATAGTGGCACGGCGCTTACGATCATAGCGATCAATACGTGATGCACCCGGTTGGAAACTGAGATCAGCCACTGCTGACAAAGGAACTGAGGTTCCGTTAGATGTTGGTACTTCTAAGTTTCCAAGGGTTTTTAAATCGGTACGTGCGCTATCAGGCAAGCGCACACGAATAGGCAAACGCTGATCACCCGTATTGAATTTGGCAGTATTGGAATCGACATCACCAAGGGTGGCGACACGAATCACTGAGCCAAGCGTACTAGAGGTAATACCCAGACGAGCTGCTTCAGCTGGTTTGGGCGTTATAATCAGCTCCGAGCTGGGTCTAGGTGTCACTTGATGCACATTACTAAGCTCGGCAAGCTCACGCATTTCGCGTTCAAGCTTGAGAGTCGATTCAGATAACGCATCAGCGTTTTCACTGGCTAAGACAATTTGCAGCGTGGTACTACCGCCGCCGCCAGCCTGACCAAAACCGATACGCACGTCAGGAACACTCAGCAATAGAGCACCTAGTGAGCTTTGGAAAGATTGTGTTGATTGTGATCTTTCTTCTGTAAGCAGTACCGTTGCTTGCCCAGAGCTCACATCACCATTACTAGAGTTTGAACCGATCGAGGTAAATACTGTTTTTATCTCGTCTAAAGCAAGCAATTTTTTGGTTAGGACATCATTACTACGGCGCATGTCATCCAAGGTTGCCCCAGGCGCGCCTTCAATAGACAGTTGAACAATACCGTTATCTTGTGGAGGTGTCACACCTGTTGGTAGCAGAGTGGCTAGAAAAACAGAGCCGCCGAGTAGCAATCCAGCTAGACCAAGTGATGTCCAACGGTACACGAGCGCAAGATCTAGCACTGTGCGGTAAATACCTTTAAAGGGTTTTGGTTCATGTGGTTTGGTTGATGGCTTTAATAAATAGGCAGCCATTAAAGGAGTCAACAAGCGAGCGACTAACAGTGAAAACAATACTGAAATAGCAACCGTAAAACCAAACTCTTTAAAGAACTGACCGGCAAAACCACCCATCAATGATACTGGTAAAAATACAACGACAATCGTTGCTGTGGTTGCTACTACTGCCAGCCCAATTTCATCTGCCCCTACCAATGAAGCCTCATAGGGACTTTGACCTGTTTCAATACGCTTTTGAATATTTTCTATTTCAACGATCGCATCATCGACCAAAATACCAATAACCAACGTTAAAGCGAGTAGGGTAATCATGTTTAAGCTAAAACCCATCCAGCTCATCACCGCAAAGGTCGGAATGAGAGAAATCGGCATCGCTGCAGCGGCAATGAGCGTCGCGCGCCAGTTACGTAAAAACAGAAATACTACGATGGCGGCAAGCAACATCCCTTCTATCAAAGCGCTCAGAGTAGCCGTAAAACTATTTTGTGTACTGGTAGCTGTCGATACAATGCGCTCAAATTTTACATCAGGATAGTCTTTTGCCAACTGGCTAGTGGCGCTAGCAATGGCATCTGCTACCGCAACATCAGAGGCAGCTTTGGTTTTTTTGACTTGAAAGCCAACGACCGATTGACCGTTTAGAGAAGCAAATCCACGTCTTTCGGCTGCACCACTAGAGACCGTGGCAACATCAGAGAGCTGAACAGTATTGCCACTGATACTAGGGATGACCAAGTTATTTAGTGCTTGTACCGATTCGGCCGCGCCAAGTACGCGCACTGTTTGTTCGCGCTCACCAATTTCAGAACGTCCACCAGGCACATCGGTGCTTGATGTTCGTAATGCATCATTGATATTGGGCGCTGTCAAACCTAATGCTTGCAGACGATTGGGGTCGAGTGTGACATTAATCTCTCGGTTGATGCCACCAACCAAATCGACTTGTGCGACCCCTTCTTGCGTAATTAACTGACGCGCGACGGTATCCTCTACAAACCAGCTAAGCTCGACATCCGTCATCGTTTCGGTAGAGACGGCATACGTGACGATAGGTGCTGAGTCTATATCAAAACGCTGTACGATAGGTTCTTCAATACTAGACGGCAGACTGCTTCTGATGCGATCAATAGCTGAACGAACTTCGTCCGTTGCTTTTTGTGCATCTTCACCAATTTCGAACTCAATCGTACTGGATGACAAGCCCTGTGTGACAACGGATTGCACATGTTTGACGCCAGAGACATTGGATACGGCAGCTTCAACGGTACGAGTAATCTGAGTTTCAACTTCGCTTGCTGCTGCACCTGATAAGGTAACGCTTACTTGGACAATCGGAAATGAGACGTCTGGATAAAGTTTAATAGGGAGAGCGCGGTAACCGCTCATCCCTGCAATCATGAGTACAATGAATAGGAGGACAACTGGGATTGGGTTGCGAATTGCCCATGCCGAAATGTGCAAATTCATGGTGTCACCTTCGTGGCTGGTGCAACCTTGTCTGATACAGCGTCAGGCTCATTTGCTTTATTGATTGGATTGACTGCATCACCATTCAATAAGAAAGCACCACCGCCAAGTGCAACACGAGTACCGACGGCTGGTCCGTTTTTGATTTCAACAAAACCATCGGTTCGAGCGCCAGTTTCTACCACAACACGCCGCGCCAAATTGTCTTTATCAATGACGATTAATAGCGCACCACTGGCCTCAAACTGTACGGCTTTTTCAGGGACAGCAGGGACAGGTGTAGAAACCTGCTGAAAAACAACTTTCGCATAACCACCCGCTCTTAGCTCAGGGTGGGTTGGAAGCTGTACCCGCACATGACCCAGTTTCGTTTCTGGATCGATACGAGGTGATAGTAGTCTCACTTTACCTTGTAACTCAGCGCCCGATGGTAATATGACCGTTGCAGCTTGACCAATAGTAATAGTAGCAAGATCATCTTCAGGTACTTCAGCATCCATTTCAATTAAGCTATTGCTGGCAAGACGAAACATAGGTTGCGACTGCCCCGAGACATCTCCAAGACGCACGATGCGCTCAAGTACAAACCCATTTACTGGAGAGCGTACTTCCATAAGGTTGCGCTGTGTTTGTAATTCATTTAATTGGGCTTGAGCTACCTCAACCCCAGCATTTGAGTTCTTCGCTTTAGCCACTCGGGTCGCAATCTCCTCTTCTGAAAATGCACCGATGTCCTCATAGCCTTTGATGCGATCAGCTTCAGCGCTTGACTGGTTTGCAAGGGTTTTAGCTTGAGTAAGGTTGGCTTCCGCTTGAGCGATTTTGGCTAAGAGTAGACTTGGATCAAGACGAGCCAATACCTGATTTTTCTTAACGGTTGACCCTTCATCGACCAGCAATTCAGCTACTCGATAGCCTGATATCTCGGAACCAACTGCCACTTCTTGGCGCGGTAACAGTAATCCAGAAGCAGTCACACTTCCAGTCATAGGACGTAATATGACCGTATCTACACTAACCGTCCGAATACTCGATTCTTCCGACTTTGTATCGATAACCTCATGTTCTTTTGAACATGCCGCTGTCAAAGCCAGTACGACACTAAGGGGGAAAGCCCAGTATTTAATATTCATTGTAATTCTCTATGTTTTAGGGCTTATTGGGATGTACTATTACAACCACCTATTAGTGCCTGAAGTAACTGCTCTGAGCGTTGTAGCACATCAAATCTAACGCCTGTTGTTGCTAAAAATATCATCAGCTTTTTTATCAGAATTTGTAGCCGACACTAGCGCCTACGAGACCACCAGTACGTGATGTGGTAATTGGGCTATCTGCCGCTTCACTACCAAGCTGATAAACCCCTGCATTTAACGTCGAAAATACTTTCGGTGTATAGATATGAGTCCAAGAGGCACCCACACCATAACGTCTGATACCAGCACTGGCATCATAAGTAGCTAGACCAGAGTTATTTGATTGCTCTGGTGTGACACCAAAATACCCCTCCATGATGTCTTGATCCGCCCAATTTATAGAGGCATCAAAATTGAGGCTGTCTTTAGGGCCTAAAGGTAGCGCATAACCAACCCCTAATTTAAGTTCAGTGCCACTTACATCGCCACCTAAGCCTTGCTTAATGGTGCTATTCACAGAAAATGGTTGTAGATCCCATTTCACAAAAGCACCTAAATTGGCACTTGGATCAATGTCACCAAGTCCTTTTAAGCGTTCGTGGTCGCTCTCGTCACGCCCAGGTTGATAAGAAAGAACAGGCCCGATAGATAAACCCTTTTTGGTCGATAAGTCATAGCCTATGCCGCCAAGCGCACCCGCAAAAAAACGACCATTACGATAATTAATCAGTGGTAAAACACTGGTCTTATAATCTTCTGATCCCTCATATTCTGGTGAGTAAGCCAAACCAGCACCCACTGTGAAATTCGACTCATTTTTATTACTGGCGTTCGATTCTGACTGAGCGATAGCCGCCGTACTCATTCCTAGAGTGGCGAGTACCAGTAGTGTAATAGCAGATGGGTACAGTGAGTTTTTTAAGCTTTTTGCATGCGGGTTCATGATTAATTTCTCTTTTAAGACTGTTGGTCTATATATGACTGTTGGTCACGGTTAGGTAAAAAAAAGCGTGTATAGGTCGGCGTGCTAAAAATTTAAAATGGGGTTAATAGTGTTACTTAGTCTTTAGTCTGCGGGATAGGCTGGTTATGATGTACCAATCCAGCGATCATAAAACTCGTTACTTCTTCCAAATGTTGCTCATGATCAATGTCGCCAAGATAACCGCTCCATATGAGCTGTATCGCACCCCAAAACATTGACTGGAGGCCAAAAATTAGCAGATTGATCGGTTTGTTTGGAAACAAGCCCTGTTCAATACCTTCAACCATAAGTTGGTGGGTAAAAATACTGACTCGCGATTCAGCTTCTTGCATCTCGGTCAGTAAATTACTAGGCAGTTGCGCGCGAAATTCAGCTCGGCTGCAAAACATGAATACTCGATGCAGCTCTTTACTAGATAAGTGCATCTCCCATGCCGCGCGAATATAACAGCGAAGCCGGTCGAGCACAGGCATCGACTGATCGAGAAGACCTATTTCACTTGCCATGCGTTTTTGAAAGCGAATGGCGAGTCGTACATAAATCTCATTTTTACTTTCAAAATGCTTATAAATAGTGCCTTTACCGACCTCAGATTTTTTTGCGATTTGCTCAACAGTGACTTGTTCCCAGTCATCTGACCCAAACAGACTCAAAGCGGCATCGAGAATTTCCTGACCGCGTTGTTCGAATTCGCGAATCTTGCGCTCTTGAATACCCATAATCTACACCTATTCATGTTGTGACTGCTGGTCATTGTATAGACTGACAGTCATAGTAACAAGTATTTCTATAAAAATGAATATATATATTTATCATTTTTTTGAAGAGAAGCCTTCGATCTCATCGAGATAGTGAACGCTGATTGATTAGGGCGTGTTGAATATTCGCGAGTCAGTGCCATGGTCGAATGTTCAACACGCCCTAAATTCTCTCAAGTTCAAGTTTACAGATTTTATAGGAGAGGTCAGTTTTTTGAGCGCATAAAAAACCCCTGCTATTGAATCGAAAATAGCAGGGGTAAATATCTAAGTGAGAGGATGATACTTGATTACTCAGTATGATAAATAATTACTCAATGACAGTTTTGTCAGCGAGTAATAAAGTATCATCCTAAAAGGATCGTAAACTATTGATTTTATTATACGACATTTTATACAGAAAATAATAAAGTGTCATCCTAGCAAAGTGCTTTTAATAAAACTTCTTCTTTTTGGAGTAATAAAGTATCATCCTAGAAAAATTTTAAAATTAGAGTCATTAACTTTAGAATACTTTAAGTTAGTTTTAAATCATTGATTGTGATTGAGTATCTAGTACTTTGCGCACTTCCTAGGGTTGAATAACCCATTTGTTCAAGAACCTGCTTCGGTGTGTAAGGGCTAAATAGCTCACTGAGAGTATAGTGAAAACCACAATCTTCTATCCCAAATACATAATCAAAAAATACTTGAGTCAGGCAGCGATGCCTGACAGGGTTAAATTATCATAATACCGCTTTTCAAAATCAAAAGGTGACACATAACCAATCGTACTATGCAGTCGTGTTTTATTGAACCAATCTACCCACTCAAGGGTTGCTAGTTCAACATCGTTCACACCAGTCCAGTTTTGCTTTAAATAATGAATCACCTCAGACTTATAAAGCCCATTGACCGTTTCAGCCAATGCATTGTCGTATGAATCGCCTGTTGTACCAACAGAATCAATCACGCCGCAGTCTGTCATTTTATCCGTGTAGCGAATGGATAAATACTGAACCCCTCGATCACTGTGATGAATGACATCTTTGGGATAGTTTCTATCTGCTATTGCTTGGTTTAATGCCGCCATCACCATATCGGTATTCATCCGATTCGATACTTTCCAGTCCACAATAGCGCGAGCAAACACATCAATAATAAAAGCGGTATCTCTGCACACGACAAAAAAATCATCCCCACCCGATTTTCATAGGTTTAGGGGTTAAAAAGCTAACTAACTGTCGAAATACAGTCTTATCATTGTTAAAGAACACCAAGTGAAGGCCCTCAATCAACACATCCAGGCCAAGCGCAAACAAACTGGCTTGAGGTCGAGCGTTTGACTTTAACTTGCGCTTTAACGGCTTATCTTTGTCTTTATAAATACCGACATGATAAGCCCAACAAAATGCTAAGGCGTTCACTGCGACTAATTTACTGACCCGATCAAGATGGGTTAAGTGGGTATCTTCAAGATTAAAGCCACGGCCCTTTAGACAAGCAAATAAAGTCTCAATCTCCCAACGCTTAGCATAGCTTGTCATCGCATCCACTGTTTCTAGTTGATTGGTGGCCACAATCACTAAACCATAGTCTTTATCACGCTTGGCAAATACTCGAACCAAACAACCATCGACAGTCAGTATTCGTCCATGTCGATATGTTTCTTGATGGCTAACATGGCGTAATAACTCTTTAATCTGTACCAACTTGCCATGATGATTCTTAACTTTACTGTTCTTCTTAATCCGTATGGCAAAGGGTATGTGATTATTGGTGAGCCAGTTAAACCATTTTTCGCCAACAAACTCTCTGTCTGCTACTATCATCTCAAGGTTATCTTTGCCAAATTGTTTGATAAACCGCTCAATAAGTTCACAGCGTTCAAGATGGTTTGTATTACCTCGCTTATCTAGCATTTGCCAGTATAAGGGGATGGCTATCCCTTTATATACCACCCCTAGCATAAAGATGTTGAGGTTACTTTTACCCCATTTCCAGTTGGTGCGGTCAATGGTTAAGGTGAGTTTGCCTAGCCCAAATAGTCGATATATCATTAAAGCCAGTTGATCGTAGTCTATCCTCGCTTCGGCAAAAAATCGCTGTAGTCTGCGATAGTGACTGTCGGTCTTGCCACCCTTAGGAAGGTGTCTTGCTATTTTTTTTAAGATTACTGCTTTGAGCAGTAATCAGGGCTATTATCATTAGGCTCAAACATGTGATTCTTGCCTTGTTCATACTCAGGTTTTGGGTTAAAGTTTCACTAAGTCTGTTAAAGTTTGGCATGGTCTGATTCGTCTTAAAAATTACTATTATGCCTTTGCTTTAACAGACTTTTTTGTTTTTTTGTCGTGTGCAGAGCAATAAGACATAAAATGCGCTGATATGAGACTGATAGCTTCTTGTGAATAAAGTAGTAGTTTACACCGCACATACTTCTGAACGGACGATAAAGCGCTTACCTTCAGGTATCTCAAGCGAAAAACTGGCCCCGCGTCCATCGACCACATCGATGGTTAAATCCGTATGTTGCCAAAGTTTATGCTGCGCTTTACCCATATAAAAGGGACAGCCAGCGAGCTCACCGATGAGCACGTCTTGGCCGCCCACTTTAAACTCGCCCAATGGATAACACATCGGTGAGCTACCATCGCAGCAGCCGCCAGATTGATGGAACATCAGGTCACCGTGTTTGGACTTTAATAGCTCAATTAACGCAACGCAGGCTTCTGTCGCTTCAAGTTTCATAACGTGCTCCTTATTTTTAAACTTTTACCCAAACTAATCGGTAAAATATAAAAGGCCGCATCATCATCACTCACATCATTAATAGCATGTGGCTGAAAACGATACGACCTGTTATTTGTGACCAAACGTCGTAATTATCGAGATAATTTCTAAAAAATAAAAATGTCTCAAATAATTGACATGTCTACATAGAGTAATCAATGACGATGCGACCCTCAATCTTACCATCACGCATACGATCAAAAATGTCATTGATGTTTTCAAGTGGCTCAGCGGCAACAGTCGCTTTTACTTGACCTGCCGCTGCCATATCTAGCGACTCTTGTAGGTCCAGGCGTGTACCAACGATTGAGCCACGAATGGTAATACCATTTAGTACCGTATCAAAGATAGAGACAGGGAAGTCGCCTGTTGGCAGACCATTACAGACTAAAGTACCACCGCGGCGCAGCATGGTCAGCGCTTGATCAAAGGCCTTAGAGGAGACGGCTGTCACTAGCACACCATGAGCACCGCCGATCTCTTCTTGCAGATACTCACCAGGATCGGTGTTTTTGGCATTGACGGTGACTTTTGCCCCCAGTTTTTTGGCAAAATCGAGCTTTTCATCGTCAATATCGACGGCAGCAACGTTCAGTCCCATGGCAATGGCGTACTGTACCGCCATGTGACCAAGTCCACCGATACCTGAAATGACGACCCAATCACCTGGTTTGGTGTCTGTCATTTTCAGACCTTTATATACCGTCACACCCGCACATAGAACTGGTGCAATCTCAACAGAGTCAACGCTCTCAGGAATAATGCCAACATAGTCAGCATCTGCCAATACGTATTCTGCAAAGCTACCATTCACTGAGTAGCCAGAGTTCTTTTGACTTAGGCACAGGGTTTCCCAGCCACCTAGACAGTGCGTACAGTGACCACAGGCAGAGTAGAGCCAAGGCACACCGACACGGTCGCCTTCTTTAATATGCTTAACACCTTCACCCACAGCAGTGATCAGGCCGACACCTTCATGACCAGGGATAAACGGGGGGCTTGGTTTGACTGGCCAATCGCCTTCGACAGCGTGCAGGTCGGTATGACAGACACCTGATGCCTGCATTTTTACTACAATTTGACCAGGACCTGGGGTAGGGATATCAACTTCTTCAATCTGCAGAGGTTGGTTGAACTCATGCAGAACCGCAGCTTTCATTTTATTAGCCATGTTACTTTCTCCTTATCGTGGATGGTGAGTTGATAGATGTCATATCTACCAACTCATTATTTTATGGTGGCTGCCATAAAGTGCGTGACAGACAGGCTTAAAAGAAGCCCATCTTTTTGGGACTATAAGAAACCAGCATGTTTTTGGTTTGCTGATAATGATCAAGCATCATTAGGTGGTTTTCGCGGCCGATACCCGATTGCTTGTAGCCACCAAATGCAGAATGCGAAGGATAGATGTGGTAGCAGTTGGTCCACACGCGACCTGCTTGGATGCCACGTCCGAAGCGATAGGCTTTGTGTACACTGCGTGTCCAGACTCCAGCACCAAGACCATATAAGGTATCATTGGCAATGCTCATGGCCTCTTCGTCGTCTTTAAATTTCGTGACGGCAAGTACTGGTCCAAAGATTTCTTCTTGGAACACGCGCATATCATTGGTGCCTTCAAAGATGGTCGGTTTCACATAATAACCGTCGCCAAGCTCGCCATCGTGTTTGGCTTGCTCGCCGCCAACCAAGACTTTTGCGCCTTCTTTTTTACCGATATCCAGATAAGATAAGATTTTTTCTAACTGGTCTGAGCTGGCTTGGGCACCAATCATGGTGTCAGTGTCTAGTGGATTGCCCATTTTGATGGCTTCAACACGCTCGACACAGCGTTTGATAAATTCATCATAAATACTCTCATGTACCAGCGCACGCGACGGACAGGTACAAATCTCACCTTGGTTTAAGGCAAACATGACCAAACCTTCAACGGCTTTATCCAAGAAATCATCGTCTTCGTCCATGACATCAGCAAAGAAGATATTTGGACTCTTACCACCCAGCTCTAGGGTAACTGGAATGATGTTTTCACTGGCGTACTGCATGATTAGGCGACCAGTAGTCGTCTCACCAGTAAAGGCAACTTTATTGATACGTGGATTGGAGGCAAGCGGCTTACCAGCTTCAACTCCGAAACCGTTGACCACGTTGAGGACACCTTTTGGTAAGATATCAGCAATCCCGATCGTCTCTAGCATAAATAGGATAGAGGCAGGCGTTTGCTCTGCAGGCTTGAGTACTATACAGTTACCAGCAGCAAGCGCAGGGGCTAGCTTCCATACTGCCATGAGGATCGGAAAGTTCCATGGGATAATTTGGCCGACGACACCAAGTGGCTCATGGAAGTGATAAGCAACCGTGTCATCATCAATTTGACTGATGCCGCCTTCTTGTGCACGAATGGCACTGGCAAAATAGCGAAAGTGATCGACAGCTAATGGAATGTCTGCTGCTAGGGTTTCACGTACAGGCTTGCCGTTTTCATACGTTTCGGCAATGGCGATGGCTTCTAAATTGGCTTCCATCTTATCTGCAATTTTGAGCAGTAGATTGGCACGTTCAGCGACACTGGTTTTGCCCCAAGCGTCTTTGGCAGCATGAGCAGCGTCTAAGGCTTTTTCAATATCCGCTTCTTTTGAACGGGCGACTTGGCAGATGACTTTACCGTCAATGGGGCTGGTGTTGTCAAAGTATTCTCCATCGGCTGGTGCGACCCACTCACCATTGATAAAGTTGTCATATTTTTCGCGGAATTGGACGGGGCTGTTTTCTGTATTGGGATAGGCGTGTAGCATTAACGACTCCTTGTTGTATTAATTTATAAAGCAAATAAACGTTCAAGCCTTTGATATATGATCTTTTGAGGTCATATCTATAAAGTCACTTGCACGGTTTTGCTGGATCTTCCTGATCAGGTTGACAGTCTATCCTACTGAACTTTTATACATATAGATAGGTACTTTTAGTAAAGCAAATCAGGTTGTTTCATAAATTTAGGCTCTGCACACGACAAAAAAACAAAAAAGTCTGTTAAAGCAAAGGCATAATAGTAATTTTTAAGACGAATCAGACCATGCCAAACTTTAACAGACTTAGTGAAACTTTAACCCAAAACCTGAGTATGAACAAGGCAAGAATCACATGTTTGAGCCTAATGATAATAGCCCTGATTACTGCTCAAAGCAGTAATCTTAAAAAAAATAGCAAGACACCTTCCTAAGGGTGGCAAGACCGACAGTCACTATCGCAGACTACAGCGATTTTTTGCCGAAGCGAGGATAGACTACGATCAACTGGCTTTAATGATATATCGACTATTTGGGCTAGGCAAACTCACCTTAACCATTGACCGCACCAACTGGAAATGGGGTAAAAGTAACCTCAACATCTTTATGCTAGGGGTGGTATATAAAGGGATAGCCATCCCCTTATACTGGCAAATGCTAGATAAGCGAGGTAATACAAACCATCTTGAACGCTGTGAACTTATTGAGCGGTTTATCAAACAATTTGGCAAAGATAACCTTGAGATGATAGTAGCAGACAGAGAGTTTGTTGGCGAAAAATGGTTTAACTGGCTCACCAATAATCACATACCCTTTGCCATACGGATTAAGAAGAACAGTAAAGTTAAGAATCATCATGGCAAGTTGGTACAGATTAAAGAGTTATTACGCCATGTTAGCCATCAAGAAACATATCGACATGGACGAATACTGACTGTCGATGGTTGTTTGGTTCGAGTATTTGCCAAGCGTGATAAAGACTATGGTTTAGTGATTGTGGCCACCAATCAACTAGAAACAGTGGATGCGATGACAAGCTATGCTAAGCTAAGCGTTGGGAGATTGAGACTTTATTTGCTTGTCTAAAGGGCCGTGGCTTTAATCTTGAAGATACCCACTTAACCCATCTTGATCGGGTCAGTAAATTAGTCGCAGTGAACGCCTTAGCATTTTGTTGGGCTTATCATGTCGGTATTTATAAAGACAAAGATAAGCCGTTAAAGCGCAAGTTAAAGTCAAACGCTCGACCTCAAGCCAGTTTGTTTGCGCTTGGCCTGGATGTGTTGATTGAGGGCCTTCACTTGGTGTTCTTTAACAATGATAAGACTGTATTTCGACAGTTAGTTAGCTTTTTAACCCCTAAACCTATGAAAATCGGGTGGGGATGATTTTTTTGTCGTGTGCAGAGAAGCGGTATATACCCAACCGCTCAATGTCTTGATATAAGTAAAGTCTGCCACCCAGAGCTGGTTAGGGCGCTGAGCGCTAAAGTTACGATTAACCAAGTCATCAGCACGCTTTTGATCATCACAGCTGTGAGTTGTTATTTTACCCTTACCGCGCCAGATATCTTGTAGGCCGTGCTGACTCATTAAACGCTCGACGGTACACCAAGCAACCTTTAACCCGTCAGCTTTCATCTGCTGCCATACTTTACGCGCACCGTAACGGCATTTGCTGTCCTGCCAGATACGTTTGATTTCGCTGATGTAAAAGTCGTCATGCTGACTGCGTAGTGAACGCTTGTGTGGGTTGTCGCTTAAGTCTTGAGCACGATAATAAGTTGACGGGGCAATCGGTAGGACTCTACAGATCCGCTCGACCCTATACTTAGTTTTGTTATCATCAATAAAACTGATCTTTACTTGGGTGGACGGTCGAGCTCCGCCTGGGCGAAAAAAGCCGCAGCCTTACGTATAATTTCGTTGGCTTGCTTAAGCTCTCTATTTTCGCGCTCGAGATCCTTAATACGCTGCTCTTGACTTTGAGCTTGCACATTTGCAGGAATGGTTTGATTGATGTGTTTTTTATGTCACGATCTCAGGGTTTCAGGTGTGCAGCCAATCTTAGGGGCAATGGCTTGAATCGCTGACCAGATGGAGGGATAGTCGTTTGCTGCTTCGATCAGCATACGGACGGCGCGTTCTTTAATCTCAGGAGTGTAGTTTCGTGTTTTCATTGTCGTATTCTCTCAGAATGTTGAGTCTCCGACAATCCCGGGGCGGTTCATGACGCACTAGAGGTGGATATAAAGGATTTAATTTGACATCATATTCTCAGAAGAACTAGGCTAGTTATCGATACATAATCAGATAGCAAACCTAGTGTTTCATAACCCTCTCAATAAATCAAAAATTATATTTTTTTTCTCTTAATTTGAAGGCAATATCCCCCCCTTCAAGAATTTCACAAATATGCTCTTTTATGGTTTTAGATTCTAAAATCGAATCCTCAAATTTTGATTTAACGCTTGATTCAATACTTCCAGACTTATATTCGAATTTTTTATTACTTTTATTAGGTGTTTTAGATCCATGCTGATTAGCAACTATAATTTGCTCGCTATCAGCATTAACAACCACATTTGCATTATGCGTTACTAAGATAATTTGTCTTTGGGATTTTTTATCTTTAATATACTTTACTAACTCTGTATAAATCGCTCTATTATCTAAATCGTCTTCGGGTTGATCTATTATTATCGGACACTTTCTTTCGCTACAATCTAGACTCAGCTTTAAAACTACAAAAGCTTTTTTGCCTTGAGACATCTCAGTATAACTATCACCTTCGTATAGAACATCATAGCTAAGCTTAAACCAAGTCGTAGTTAAAAACTCCGAATAAAAATTTTCTTCTGTAAACCCTGATTTCAGCTTAATTAATCTACTATTTAGTGCCTCACTAATTTCATCAAAGCCCGATAGTAAACCTTCCACATCAAAAAATTGTGAGTTTGCAATATTTTGTGCCTTTTCTGGTTGCTGATTAATATACTTAACTATAAATTCACTAAATTTATCACTCTGAAATTTTGGTGTAGGTGATATTTCTAAGCTATTATCCTCAAGCACTTCAATCTCTTTAGTTAGAAGCAGAGGCTCTTTATTGATTAACTTCCAGTTAGCACGAGCATTAGTTAAAATTATACTAGATTCATTGCTAATTCCACTAATTTCGCCTTCTAGTTGTAGAATATTTTCAAGCTTTTGATTTTCGAAAGATTTCTGAATTATTAACGGTTTTATGGACTCAGTAGCTTTTAGGTATTGCTCTATTTGGTTAAACTTGCTATCTGCATTTATTAAAGAAATTTTCTTAACATAATAATCATTCTGAGTGTCCAGAGCTAGTTTAGCTCCTTGCTTTAACTCTTCCACTTGATTCTCAGCAAACGTCTCAATATTGGTAAGCTTTTCTTCTATAGTGTCTTTTATATACTGATAAAAAGGATTATCTAAAAATGGATTGCTAATTTCTAATACAACTTTTGCGCAGAGGTTATCCATGTCCTCTATAGTACTTTCGAGAGTGGTAAGATGACGTTCTAGTTCTTTTAAAGTGTCTTGTTTACTGCTATGTTTCTCAAGCTCTTCCTGAGTATAGCTTCCAACACTATACCTGTTTATTAATTGATCTAATCTATCAATCTGCTGTAAAACATCAGTTTTATTACCAATATTATTGGATTGTTCAAGCTTTTGATTAATAAGCTCTTGATTGCTAAAATAGTTCGAAAGCTGACTAGAATTCTGTTGTCTTAATCCTGCAATTTTTTTGTCACTATCTTCATAGGTTTTAGGATTTAATTGGAATAATATATCTTTAACTATACTTTCAATACCTTCTTCGTGTGTTTTATAGAACATATGACCTTGATAAAAATAGTCTATTGACCTTGTATCGTCTTCATTGCCATCTTGCCAAAATATTCTTATGTGATCTGAAATTTCTTTAATATGGTTTTCTGGTTCACCATTTTCCAAAGCATTAGGGGCAACCTTGTTAGCGATACACTTTACTAGTGTAGATTTGCCAGAAGAACGGCCGCCAATAATAGTATTAAGGTTTGGGTTCAAATAAAGAACTTTAGTAGCTATATTTTCATGACTAATTTTAATTCTATCAATCACTTCATAATCTGTTTTAGGTTCTGGTCTATTTAAACCTATATATACACGAGTTTCAGGTTCATGTAATATTTGTTTCAGACCTTCAAAAGATGGTTCAGACTTAATCCAACAATATCGCTGTTTGTCAGGTTCAAACAATTTGTCAAAATTATGTGCATCACTACCATGAATACAAGGTTTAAATGAGCCAAGTTTTTTTAAAAACTCATCTTTGTCTTCACTTTCCTTACCAAGGAAAAAATCTATATCTTTAGGGTTTGATGAAAAGATAACATCAGATAGTTTATAGATTGATTCTCGAAGCTTACTCAAAGTAGCATTTTCTGACTGTTGAAAAAACCTTTCATGACCTTGATATGATGAATTACCATCCTTATTGGAATTAGCGACCGTAATAATACAACTATCTTTAAAGGTTGGCATTTCTTTAAACGCATTTATTATGTCAGATGGGTTTAATATAAAATTACTAACTCCTTTTTTAAGTGCTACTCCATCATCCAATAGATAATTATTATCTACATCTTTTCCCAAGCGTATTAGATCATTCCTATCAAGGCTATAAGTCTTGGTATCAGAGTATGTAAATTTTAATAGTCTGGCAAACTGTGACTCGTAAATTGCGCAATGGTCTGGATCTAATAGGAGATGTAGATTAATCAGCCCTCCCTTATCGGTGCTAGGTGTTATTCTTAATTCAATATTCGGTATTAAGAAAATCTTGTCGATTCTATCTTTTTCTATATCACTAAAGCTCTGATTGGTATGTACTTCTTTCTGAAACTGCTTAACTTTTTTATAATTTTCAACATTAAAATAATCAGTAATTCCTATCACTTTAATTTCTTTCTCTAGGGCCTTTTTAAACAGTTCGACACAAAAATCCTCAAAAGTTATATCACCAAATTGATCGTTTTTGGCAGTTCCTTTTGTATGAACATGTAAATCCCAACGACCCCATTCTGAACCTCGATACATGTTAACGTCCTTATTACCCAATGAAATGTTACGGTTATTATTTAGTTTGCTCTCATTATTGACGCATCTTCCTCTATTTAGCCCAATCCAACGCCTTCTTAATAATATCCTTTACCAAATCATCTTGAAACTGGGTACTAAAGCTCACGCTAAGCCCATCTGCCTCCATTTGATTAAACAACCGCTCAGCATGTTTAATCTTGCGGTTTTCCTCTGCTCTTAGACTATCAGATGAACTGGTATCTTTAGTTTCAATGATTAAATTGAGCGTTTGGCCTTTATCAGTTTCAACCACATAAGCGAAGTCAGGTGAGTAAGTACCACCTCCTGATATTGGTATTCTAATGGAGTTTCTAGGAATTTTACTGAATACTGTAACCTGTGTAACTTGGTCTTTAATGTTCTGCATCTCTAAAGGTGAGTCATAAAACACATCCTCAAAAAGATAAGCATCATCGGGCTTACCATTATCATAATGAACACCTAGCTGACCTGATTTTAACTCATCTAAAGGTACGCCCTTAGAGTCTGTATAGCTAGTAGGATGAACCTGATTAGATATGATGTTATAGCCTATCTCAAATTTTTGCATAGCATTTTGGAACAGATACAGCTTTATCCCATCAGCAAACTTACGGATAGTTTGGATGTTCAAGTAGTCATTAATATCAAGACCCTGTTCACCTTCGTCTTTTAGATGTTTGAGAGTAACAAACGCTTTATGCAAGGTTGGCAGTTTTATATATGTTTTTTCAGATAACTGACGTAAGAAACTACCATAACTCATGGTGCTTATTTTTGCAAAGTCTTCTTCATCGTCATATACACTCTGATAACCAGCTTGGTTATTGTGGATATGAAGCTTCGATACTTTCGTTACGAGCCCAGTCTTACTAAAGTTATTAGCGGTAATTTCTTGCTTGAGATAGTCCATAAGTAGCTTTTCATAAAAATTACCTTCATCTTCAAACTGATATTCTAAAATAGCGCGCTGGTTAATCAGCTCCCATAACTCTTTAAGCTCTTCATACTTACCAAGTCTAACTTTGGTTTTAGCTTTTGTATCTTCTTTAGACTTATTCTCAATCTTGCCCTTTTTAAGTGCTTGACCGAAGGCATCAGGATAGAGGTCTTTAAGGGCTTGATAACCACCTTCTAAGAATTTCTCGTCATCATCAATTAAGTTTTGGTCATAAAGTTGATTACTGAGCTCTCTTTTACTCACTTCATAATGATTTTTGATTTGCTCAACTAACTCATTATTCAGTTCTTCTGGCACTACTTCTGAAGCAGAGGTATCATTGATTTCTTGAGTTAGCTCCTCTACAAAATCCTTTTCCGTAAAGTCGACATAATAGTTTAAACGGAAGTCATCGGTCTTCTCTCTTGCCATATGCTCATTGACAGGCAATCGCAAGCCTCGACCAACTTCTTGTAGTTTAGAGGTCGTACTACCACTGGATCGAAGCTTACAGATTTGAAACACGTTTGGATTATCCCATCCCTCACGCAACGTCCATTTAGAAAAGATAAAGCGCCTTGGATTATCTAGTGACAATAAACTTTCTTTATCATGCAAAATTTCGTTAATCTCAGCTTCGATTTTTTCGTCATTACCTGTGTTGTCTTTTGAGAAGTAGCCACCATGGGTCAGACTGATATCTTTAATAGTCCGCTGTAAATACTGCTTATAGAATGGATCTGTTTCTTTAGCAAGATAGGACTTAGCTATTGCTAGTACCCAAGTCTCAAATTGTGTTTTTAAACTGCCAGCAAGCTCATTACCGTCTCTATACCCCTCGATATCATCAATAAAGAACAGCGTTAACGGTTTGATGCGCGGACTGCGAGTAAGCAGCTCTCGCTCCAGTTTAAAGTGCTCTTTGATAGCCTTTTGAATCATACTGTCTTGAAGAGACTCAAGATAAGAGTATGGGTTGATACTCTCGCCTTTTTTAAGCTCAATACCGTTACTAAGAACCAAAGTAGTTTTATTCAATTTTTCGATATTTAAGCTATGTATCGCCGAGTGAATACTCGAAAGTGAATCATTATTCCCAAGTATATAGGGGGTCTTAGTACCATTCTCGCTAAGTTCAAACTCGGCTTCTTTGCCGTCTAATGACTTTAAGGTGAGCTTGGCATTGTCATTGCCTGATAAACTTTCAACATAGGCGGTGACCCCTTTGACTAGGTCTTGGTTAAAGGCATCAACAGCAGTTAGATGGTAAATGAGGTTTTTATACTCATCGTTGAAAGTTGCACCATAGCGTAGCGTGAACTGTGCTTTTAAGTTCGATATACTTTTCCAAGTTTTACCAGTTTGTGGAAACTTATGCGGCTCGTCTATGATAACGACAGGATTGACCCCTGCTAGCGCATCGATGGCGCGATCATATTTCTCTCCAAGCAGTGCGCGATCAAATCTTTCTTCTTGAATAGTGGGTGAGTTAATCATGCCTTGGTTGATCACCAAGACGTGAATTTTACTCTTATCACCGTGACTGGCATTGACAAACTGAGTCACAGACTCTGGCATATACGATCTTTTGCCTTTCTTACTTTTTTTGCTCTCAACCACATAAGTGACGATTTGCTTATCATGATATTCACCTTGAAAATCATGGCGAAAGTGCTCACGTAAAGCGTCACTTTTTAAGAAGTTTACTGTACCAGCTTTGATAGAAAGAGTGGGCACGACGACGATAAACTTGAACAGTCCATAGATTTTGTTAAGCTCATACATGGTTTTGGTATAGGTATAGGTTTTACCTGTCCCTGTCTCCATTGAGATATCAAACACAAGATCATCACTGCACTTTTCTGTGCCAAATATACCGTTCTCTTGTTGAGTTTGCTTGATATCACTAGCTAGTACGCTAGAGTTAAAGCTAATCTTAGGATTGATATACTGGCTGATGATATAGTCGCTTGAAGGATGGAACTCTACGTTCAAAAACGACTTTATTAACGCAGTAATCGCCTTTTCTTGGTGAGGTAGATTTGGTTCAAAGTTAAAGCCTGCCATAGTCACTCTCGTATATGAAGTTAAAAAAGAAAATAGCTATCAAAAATTTAGTATCTAACAATAATATTGATCGTGATCTTCTTTTTGTTTTGATAGCTTTTGATGGCTTCGTTTAACTCCATTTGCATGGCGGTATCGAAGTTGTAGCCATTGACTATGATTCTATCTGGCGCAAAACTTTTATCCTCATCTAACTTATCTAACAAGCACTTCAAATTTTGAGTGCCAAAGTCAGAGGCGATTAGATATAGGTTCTTATTAATCAGCTTGGCGTTATAGCCCTGCAAGTCTACACTTATAATGTCTGCAGTTAGCTCATTGTTATCGTAAAGCATCCATGTCGTCAGCAGTGCTTGATACTGCTCGTCACTTAATACCATATCGTCAAACAGGCTTTCATTACTCACTTGCAATTCGTCATCTACGCTAGGACGGAAGTCATTAGTGGTCTCATAAATCTTGAAACCTAAATCACCTTGGTGTTTTTCGTTCTCGCTAGCAATTTTTTCGGCTGCTTTTATGATGCGGGCTTTAGTGATATCGAAAATAGTGCTGTAGCCTGCTTCTAGTGCAGTTGAATCAGGCTTACATGGTTCATCTATTTGAACAGCAATAAATTGCCTTTTACCATTATCATCAGTATTTAGTTCTTGGATTGCTTGTAGGGATGAACCTGATCCTGCAAAAAAATCCACAGCTATGAAATCATTGCCTTGAATAAGACCAAAAATATACTTGAGGAAATTAACATTTTTTGGATTGCTGAACATATCAGTTTTGCCAAGTACATCTGCTAACTGCGTAGTTCCATCATTAGTCGAAAACTCTAAAATACTTCGAGTATTACTATCTTTAGTAGTTTTAATATAAAACTTTCCTTCTCGAGATTTAACATCATTCTTACTGACAAATGTCCTTTTTCTGACTGTGTAACCATTTTTAGTTTCTTTAATCAAAATATTATCTTTTTCGGAATTAAACTTAGTAATATCCCAAGTCCATACTCCTAATTTACCTCTAACTTTTGGAGGTCTAATTTTAATATAACCTTTTGAAATCAAGTCAAGATTATCTGAGTATATCTCGTCCTCATCATTAGAGATTAAAGCTAGTTCAATATCATAGTCAGATACCCCCAGAAAATCACCTGATTGCGGGTTGTAATAGACTGTGTAACCTAAATTTTTACGTTTATTTAATGTCCCACCTTCGCCTCTTGTCGTAATAGGATCATTGAGGAGGTAAAACTCGTTCTCTTCTTGATATACTTCTTTCTCTACAATTTCTTGATCAACAAGAGATAAATCATTAACTGATGACTTTCTATAACATATTAGGTAATCGTGATTCTTTTGAATATTCAAAGTGTCACTTTTAGAATTCAATTTATTATGAATTATTGTACCTAGGTGATTAGACTCACCAAAGACTTCGTCACAAACCAACTTCAACTGATTGACTTCATTATCATCAATTGAAATGAAAATCACTCCTTCTTCGTGTAATAACTCACGTGCAATATACAGTCTTGGGTACATAAAAGTTAACCAAGCACTATGGCTATTCGAACCTTTAGCATTAAAGCTAAGAACACGCTCCGCTTCTATCTTATCAATATCTGCAAGACGACTTAAATCATTAATTGAGAATTTAAAGCTGTCCTGATATGCAAAACCATCTGACCCTGTATTGTAAGGAGGGTCAATGTATATCATCTTGATTTTTTCACGGTAGCCATTGACCAAATGCTTTAATACTTCAAGGTTATCGCCTTTAATCAGTATATTACCGCTATCACTGTTTTCAGCCCTCTCGTTATGCGTTGTATCAGGTTTTAGTAGCTTTTGAGGCGGTAAGTTGGTTAACAGCCTAGCATAGGCTTTACCAAGCCAATTTAGGCTATATGATTCCTTGACCATATCTACTTCGTTGGCTTTTACGACTTCCATCATCTTTTCAGGCTGAAAGTGACCATCCTTGTCAAAACATTGAGGAAAATGCTTCTTTAAAATAGCAATTTGTTTGCTATTTGCCGTTTCAGTTTCATCAAAGAGGGTTTCGGTAGACAGGTTGGTCATGATACTTCCTAAGGTGTAAGGTAAAAGGAGCACTTATAAAACTGCTTTGGCATTATGACAAAGTCATTCTATCCAAACAATGAGCCAAATATTTCAAACGACACATATTGTCGCATATGCTCGGCTAATGTGAATTGTTAATCAGCTAACCTGCTATTATAACTTTATAAAAACCGATAGTCATGAAATAGGAGTAGATAAGATGCTTGAGATAAAAGGGCTGGATCAATTGAACAAGACATTAAGTGAGTTGGGCAAAGTGACCGATGAGCTTGAAGGTGAACTAGGAAGCATACAGTTCGATGCTGAAAGTGCTGAAAGCATTGAGTTAGCTATCGTTGAAATGGAAAACATGGTTGATAAAAAGTTCGAAAATTACGCTTCAAACCCCGTGGCTATTGACATGGCTGACGGCATCAAGGCAGCCTATAGACAAATGATTATAGATAAAGCAAGTGAAGCAAGAATACAGGCTGATAGCGAGGAGAATAAAAATGGCCGTTGATCTATTCAAAAAAATCGATAATACCGTGTTAGATCTCCAAGCATCACAGAACCAAACTTATGAAGGCTTACTTGAAAAGCTAGCTCAGCTATTGCGCCATGATGACTTGCAACCTTTTAATGAAGCACTTACTCAAAATATTGATTTAGAACAATTTCTAGAGGCAAGCTATGCCACTCAGCAAGGGATGTTTGGCACTAGCAAGCTACAGTGGACTGGTAATGATAAAAAAGACCTGGGGCTAAAGTATGCATTAGTTCAAAAACTAGGTGATGATACAAGTTATGCGTCAAATTTTGCATACGAGTTTTTTAGTAGCCGCGATAATAAAATAATCTCTTGTATTCATAATTTAGTTAGAGGATTAATCATTCCATTTGTGCGCGACTACAAAGAATATGTTGCTTCAAATAGCAAAATAGAGCCTGAGCTTAAGACATATGATGCTAACGCTGTAGCTCAATCTAATAGAAAAGTATTTGTCGTTCATGGGCATGACGATCATGCAAAAGAAATGATGGCGCGTTTTCTAGAAAAAAATGACTTTGAAGCTATTGTTCTTCATGAACAGGCAAGTGGTAATAAAACGATTATTGAAAAAATTGAGCATTATGCAGATGTAGGGTTTGCAATTATATTACTGACTCCAGATGATATGGGTAAATCGAAAAATGCAGATAATTACCAACCTCGAGCACGTCAAAATGTGATTCTAGAGTTAGGTTATTTTATGGGGAAGCTCGGACGGCATAAAGTATGTGCATTCAAATCAGGTGACTTAGACATTCCGACAGATTTTAGCGGTGTTATTTGGAACCAGTTAGATAATGCTGGTGCTTGGAAGCAGGTACTATCAAAAGAGCTGAGTGAAGCAGGTTATGATCTAGATAGTAACAAGCTTTTAAAGTCCTTAGGGTAAGTCTCTCATCTCGGAAATAAGCTGTCTAGAACCACTCCCAGGCTCAGGCGGCTTATACATTTTGCTATAGCTAAGTACCGAAAGCTATCGAAGGCTTTGCAATTGTTATGGATATTCATTAACAGGGAGTCACGTAGTGAAAAGTACAGGTCACCATATAGCATACGAAGCATCTCTATCAATTTCTGATGGTTATATAGGACTACATAGTAGAGATGAGTATAACGCTGCTATTATGCATATCTTTGATTTGATAAAAGCTTCATATACCTTATTAATGGCTGACAGTGCAGCACCTTCGCTATTTTTATCTATTACTGTATTCGAGGAAATTGCCAAAGTGCACGCTGGTCACATGCGCTCAAGAGGAAAGCCAGAAACGAAGCAGAGAGTGAAGCGATCGAAAGACCCTCTCTTTAATCATGGCAAAAAGCATAGGATCTCTATCGACCCTTTATTTCTATCTTCTGAACGTTTATATAACAGTATTGGTAAAGAGAGAGTTGAAGAGATAATAATGAATTATGAGACAGGGAAATACTCAGCTCTTAGAGAAAAGTCGTTGTATTTTAGTCGAACTAATGAAGGTTTGCATATACCCTCTAGCTTCATAAGCATTAATTTATCAGCTGAACACCTACTGATAGCTATTGAGCTATTTGGTGAATTATTTTGGGGTATGACGGCTGTTGCTTCTATAGCGAGTGATGAAACTGATGAGATTTTTTTAAGAGTGACAAAAATACTCATTCAATGAAAACTATATAATTATGCTCGTTTTTTATATTAAGCATCCGCAATTATTCAGCTAAACCTAGAACCGTATCCAATCGCTTTTGCCATCGTATAAAATCGTCACTACTTTCAGTAAGTTCGAGCATACCTTTAGGATGGTTCAAGGTATGCACATCGTCAAACTTTTTTAAATAACTGGCCTTAGGCCAACGCAGTGATCTCTTAACAACTAAGCTCAGAAACTCATCCATATGATCGTCCCAGTAATCTAAATCATTGATTTTTATTATTAAGGTCGATATTGGCTTATAGTTGTCAGTAGTATCTATCTCTAAAATGACGAAATGAGAAGTGTCAGTTTTGACTCTTACTTCAAGTAAAGACCGTCTATTGCCGTCCATCGTTCTATGTAGCCTAGAGCGCCCAACAGCAGGTAAAAAATGTAGTTTTTCAGTACAGTCAGTCTTATGTCGTTCTGATAACATCTTGATTAGTAGCTTAAAGGCTTCAAATCGTTGCATATACAGTTCTAAAAAATCGCTGTCATCATCAAGCCCAGAGAAGTCCGCTTGGCATGCAGTACCGTCAATTGTGGCCTCATCTGTACCAAGATCTAGTTCTACTAACTCATCATAATCTTCAGTTTCTGCTCCTTGTGCGCCTGGAACTCTTTTTTTGACAACCTTTCGAGTTTCTATTGGAGTTGCAAAGCTAAAGGATGTTGTTGGCACCTCTATCGTTTTCGGTTTAGTGTCAATATCTGCTTCTTGCTGATCATCAATAGTATCACTACTTACTGAACCATTTGGCTTAGCTACGTTACTTGTACCGCCGCCTCTCGTACCAGCTTTGAATTTCTCACTATAAAATGGCACTTTTTTGGGCAAAGAGGAGAAAATATTACTGATCCCTATAATTTCATGAACATAGTAATTGCCAGTATCCTTGTGCATCCAACCTCTAGTGTCTAGTGAGAGGTTATCAAGCCGTGGCGGACTAAATTTAAAGCACCATGTTTTCTTGTCTTCAGTTTCCTGAACTTCTTCAATAAAATTTTTGGCAATACTTTCATAAGAAGAACGCGCATTTTCATCTATTAGTATCCAAGCCAGTAAGCGTCTCTGTCCTTCGTGATCAAAAGTTTTTAAAGGTAGAGAGCTTATAGGCAAAACATTTACCAATACTGAATCATCTGGCATGTCTTGAATCCAAAACTCTCTACTGAGTAATCCGTGATCAATACAGTTTCGAGCAAGATAGGCATTATGAAAAAATAACACTCGTGCAAACTCAATCTGAGGTATATGGATCGTTACTGTTGACTCATCTGGTCTGATATAGTCAAACACAAAGGTATTACCGCCGCTTTCTGAATCAATGCCTACTTGCCAATTAGCAATAGAGACATTACTCAAAACAAATGGGTAGCCACCTTTACGAGACTGCCCATCTGAAGGGTTTATGACCCTTCTTTTCGCGAGAGCTGGTAGATTTGATAGCCTGGTATGTAATATTTGATTTTGCCTAGTGCTTGTTACGTATAGCTCAAGATTCCATGTCTTCAAGTGTTTAAACTTGAAAATATTAGCAACGTACATTATTTTCGAGTCTTCAGGGAAACCTTTAGCGATCATATACTCACCTTGTTTATTCGCATATTTGTAATACTGTATGCATGCTCTAGAAACCTACTAGACTCAGGAGTAATTCGCTCATCACTCAATTTAGCCAGTCGTAATATCTCCCAGCGCTGTAAAGTTTGATTGTTCGATATACTATCAATTAATACCTGGCTTAACCGTCTTATTTGATAGTTACTAACGTCTTCACTATATCTGTCCAAAAATGCTGAGACTAAAGGTAGCTTATCTTGATTCTTCTCAATCATTGAGACTGAATCAGTTTGATTCATCCACCACTTTTTTGATTTACGAGGTAATGTTAAGTCGAAACATGTGTGATCGTTTATTTTGATCAAAGACCTCACAAACTCGCTATCTCGCTTTTGCCAATCTACAGTGAACCCTTTAGGTATGTGACGTTGATGGTAGTTTTTGTTTGTATTAATAAACCATGTCTTATCGTTACGATATAGCCATGCATAAAGAGCTTTATTAACTTTTCTAGCTTCTTTAATCGATTGGTGTTCTTTAATCAAGTCTAACCATAGGTTTCGATTTGACTTTACCAATTCACTGTCAGGCTTTATGGTATTTTTCGCTTTTGTAATTTTACCAGATAGGGTGGTTTTCTGGCTTTTCACCTGCATTATTATTTCTTCAAAAGTCCATTCTTGCTCCAATAATGAACTAATAGCGATAATATGTTCAAGATAACTGAACGATTTACGATGTTTACGAAAAATACCGCGAAGCCAACCTGTTTCACTGTTAAGTCTATGAAGATTGTTCGTTTCCAAAAGCTCGAATGACCATCTATTTTCCACCTTTTCTATTATACGAAGATGATCGATATGTTTAGACCCTCTTATACAGTTACTAGATCGAGCTAAACCGTGGTAAAAAGCAGTCCACTGCTCAAAAGTCGGAGAAGATTGTTCAGCTAAGGATAAAAGCTCAGATATTTTAGAAATGAGGAACCTATTATCTTCATTGACACTTCCTTGTGGATTTATATTACAGTTATGTGGAGTAGGGGCAATAAAATCATGACGGGAGTTAGGACGATATTCAACTGAAGAATCCGCTAATGATCCATGCTTGCTACAAAAAGTTATGCCTGGAATTTGCCACATACGTGACCAATACCATTCACCATAATCTTTAAACTGCTCATTAAAACATTGTGGGCAGTAACGGATATGTTTTACTGAGGGCAGTCTTGATGCATTATTCCCTATTGCTAAGTGAATAGCGCCTTGCGAATGATTAGCCATCCATCTCAAACATTCTTGTCGCCTAGACTCAGGGATAAAAGGAGCATACAAAGGAAAAAGCGTATGCTGATATGCAATATAATTCAGATTAAAACGGTTATGAGGATAGTGATTCGCTATTTTAGATAAATGGCATGGCAAATCAACAGTTGCAACTACTCCTCTATCTTCAAAAACATCATCTAATAACTGCTTTGGACTAATCAATCCAGCTCTAATCTTATACCTAGCAACTGTGCTATAGATCAATTCTTGAGGGTATGGCATAGGAAGATTAATCATACTAACTCACCTTAGGTAGCCAGTCGTTAATATCAAATATTAGCGATGTAGAATCTTTTAAGTGCTCATAAAATGAATTATCTTTTTCCTTTTGAGTGAACTGATAACGTAAATCTTCAGAATCAAGCGTATGCCAATCCTTTGGTTTGATATAATTCGATTTCTTTGTACGATTAATCGTTTGAGAGTCATCTTTTAAATTGCTGTTTCCAACTTCAACCTCTTTCGACCATTCTAAAATAATAGACATCAACTCGGGCATAGAGGCTTCAGGTAGCTCAGAAACTGCCTTTTTAACTGTAGGAACTAGTACAGCGGAGTCTTTCCCCATATCGACTAACATACGATGTAATCTAATGCTTAGTTCGCACCCCTGATATTCTGATACCTCATCGAACTCAGACTTCTTTTGATGTAGCTTACTTTGAAGCTGCAATAGCTTTTTATCAATGTCGGGTACTACTAGATCTGAAAACTCGGCAATTTTATCTGATCTACCAGATTGTAAGGCTTCTATCATAGGATGGATGGGTCTTAGATCTTCATCATAAGTGGTCTGCAGTAGTTTAACCGTAATACGCTCTATCCCTGAATCTATGGCTCTGAGTTGAGCTAGTACAAAAAGCTTAACTACGATATCTAAAATGCCTTGTGATAGATCATACCAACGATTTCTTACATCATCAGATAAGACAACATCTGCTTTTTTCAACCATTGATACTTCCACAAATTATCCGTAAACCTGTTCCATTCAGATTTGTATATTTTACCATCTGCTAAAACTATATTTGGTTCTTGTGCCATCTGCTCCCAAAAAACTGAGCCAAAACCTGCTCCACGTCGAGCTGATCTTAGGTCTCCTTCAAATATAAATCTAGCTTTTGGTGTTCCAACCATAACGACAGGAAGACCTACAGTATTTACTAGCGTCACAAAAAAATTTAACATTTTCTCAGCACCGCCAGATTTATTAACACTGAGATGCTGTATTTCGTCTATTACTAACAGTCCTATAGCATGATGATTAGATATCTGACGCATCAAATTCAATAAAGTTTCAATACTATGTCGTTTTAGCGCATACTTTTTTTCATAATTAGAGTCTAAAGCTTGGTCGATTGCTCTAAAAAAATGAAGACATAGGCTTTTAAGTGAACCATCATGTGGACAATCTACTCTTAGGTAGACAATTTGAGTAAAGTTCAAGTCTGAATGATAAATGACTTGAGGGTAGGTCGATAGAATTTTATTAAGGGTAGTCGTTTTACCACTACCTGAGCAGCCTATAAATGCCAAGCTACGAGCTGTAGAAGTCGCTGTAGGAAACCTAATCACATCGTCCTCACCAGACATTAAACGCTCATAGCCATTTTGAAGATGAGTATTTAAAGAGCCGTCTTTAGGATTGCGTCCAACATACCCTTCACGAATCATTATTGATAACTTCTTCTCAAGATCAATATGACGGTTGATAGGCTGAAAAAACAGTCCCATCATTTGAGATATCAAATGTGCTCGAATAGAAGAGGAAGCCTGACAGTCAGAATGATTGAGCTTTATATTACCTTTAAGTTTTTTGACCACTTGTTCTGGCTCTAGAATGTCAGGCAGTGCTTCAATGAATGGATTCCCTTTATAAGAACCAAAGCTTTCTTTATAAACTGCATTAATCATTACTGTCTCCAACATTCTATAATCAGTCATCTTCAGATAAAACATCATGATAAACTGGGAACTTAAGCGCTAGCTCTTCATCATCAAATTCAGTTTGACTTTTCGTGATTTTTTTGGTCGTAGGCAGTTGAATTAACTCACCTTTTTTAAACTTATTTCTCTGCCTGTCCTGTCGCTCCTTATCTTTAGCTAATCTTCTGTTATCATTAATATTAGCTAACTGAGCTGACTTGCTTTTAAATGCTGTTGGTTTAGCCTTAATAGCTTCTTTTATGATTTTTTCATTTTCTCGTTCAAGGGTTTCTAATGCGAAACTACTTTTAAGCTCCTGATTAGCAGCTGTTTTTTTCTGCTCTTCTTGTATTTGCCACACTTCCCAAAAACTACAGCCCTTAAACTCTCTTGATCTATCGGATAAATGGGCTTTCCAATAATTGAGGCTATCTTGTTCATAAAAGATAAAAATTGTATTCGCATCTAAAGGATCGTAAGCAACTTTAATCGACTTAGGTCTATTGATTGTGTTTTTCCGATGAAGCCAGCCTTTTTCTCTTATTTCAGCACAAATATAGTAATTACCAAAAAGCTTGATACCTAAATCTGAAATGGTGGCTTTTTTTCGAGGTAATAGCGCTATGTATAAAGCATCCGCTGAGACAGCACGCAGCCTACCTGTTCGATGTTGTAGCCCCCAATTCCATAATTCAATAGGAACTAAAGGTAAGTCAGACGGCATATCACTATCTCTATCATAGTGACTTAATTGATGAGCATTGTTATGCATCAAAATTGAATTAATAATAATTTTTTTGAAATCTGAAATTGTCAAAGCAGCATCTAGTCGATAGTCTTTGCCACCTTTTTTCTTCTCTTTAACCCCTGTGACTACTCCTGGTGCAAATGGTTTGAACTTTGCCTGCATGGTTTTAAAGTAACGCTCCACAATAGGTTT
Organism: Psychrobacter sp. AT9; assembly: GCF_047272965.1. Taxonomy (NCBI): domain Bacteria; kingdom Pseudomonadati; phylum Pseudomonadota; class Gammaproteobacteria; order Moraxellales; family Moraxellaceae; genus Psychrobacter; species Psychrobacter sp. AT9. Next base: position 3,268,883 of record NZ_JBKOTW010000001.1, on the reverse strand, counting down.
TAAGTCGCCACGATAAGGAGGGGTGTTCTCTATTCGAACTGAAAAGCTTTTTTCCAAGGTCTCAATTTGATGACCTAGTAACTCTCCACGATCTGCGAGAATTGCATCTGGCAAGCCTATACATGGCCAATCATCAGCTGTGATATTAATACCATAATTTTTACAATAACTTTGTTTATCCGCTACTGCCATCTCTAAGGCTTGAATACTCGTGGCATAGGAAGGGTTTTCAAATCCAATATAAAAACCTGCTACCATGCGGCTAAACACATCTGTAACGAAGTAAATAACTGGACGACCTACAATACTCTGTCTACCTGAATCAGATACTAGATAAATATCTGCAATAGTAGCGTCGATCTCATACCGTGAACCAGGACCAAGAACTTGAGTGTTAACAGTCGAGCTTAACTGTCTCACATCTTTGTTATAACTGATTTTATTATATCTGGCTTTAAGTTTTTGAACGGAAGTAAAGTTCTTATTATAAAAATACTTAAACTGCCAGATACTAGGAAAATCTTCTTCTTTAACGTCTGAGTTTAAAGAACGATACATAGTTTTAAATTGTCGGTAGGCATAAACAACTGTATGTTTACTATCATTTAAGAGATATTTATTGATGACAATTGAGAACAACCTTTCAACATTCTCATTAATTATAGCGGTTGCACCCTGTTTGTGAATCCTAGGTCTGCCAAGCTTTTTTTCTTTAGCAATACGTTTTTTACCTCTCGCTCCAGAGTTTTTGTAGTCTGGAAGCAGTGCATTAGGTATTTGTCCCCTCTGCCAATATTTTCTAATAAGGCGATAAAGAGTTTGGTTAGTACATTTCCCAGTATCTACAATATCATTGATCAATTTGGAACGTACTTCTGGTAAATAATAAAATTCATTTAAAACGACTGGTTGTATCAACTGATAGTTACTATCTCTATTGACTTGTGCAGTCGACGCATCTGATGGCGACTGTAACAGCAAATATTCATAGGGGTCATCTGTTAAGTAGCATTCTCCTTCTTCTATCAAGTCGACTAAAACTTGTAATGATATTAGTTCAGGCAGTGCTTTAGCCTCATCAATATCTATCCAAACTATCGTGTCTTCAGAAGTTTTTTTTAAAACTCTATATCTCTTACCTTGGTTATGATAAACATCATTGATTCGAAACATGCGGGAGATCCTCTGCTATCACTTTCCAACTCTCAGACTCGGCTAAATTCAGATCTCTACACCTAAGCTTTCTAAAATCAATACGTATATCGAAAGTGAGAAACCTTTGAGCTAATAGCTTTCTGAGCTCATTTAAAGACTGACCAAGTTCATGATGATATGCACTATCAATTTTTTTGCATAAATCTACTATTGTATCGTCTGAATTTTTTTGTATTTGCTCTGCATAAAAGCCTATCTTAGAGTGTATGTCTAAATAATTGTCTAGGTTGGACTCTGGATACAGCCATTTAATATTGTTTTGAACTTCTAAAGGAATATCTTTTTCTGTAATTATTTGCCAAGAAACACCTTTACTCTGCCAATAACGACGTTCTATTTCTAATTTTTCTATAACTCTGATGTCATTAAGATCTTTTGAGTATTTTGCTTGAAGGACAAATTGCTTATGAGATGGATTTAAGGTGACCACATAGAAATCCGAAGTCATTACGTGTATATCGCCTCTAATACTAGGGTGTTTAGCTTTGATTGAGCTAGCAAGCTTTTGAGTATCTTCAGGATTTAAAGGAAACTGCTCACGTATGTCAGTTATATCAGAACTCCATTCAAGGGTCAGAAAAACAGCTAGTTCTAAATCTGACATCAAATGATGGGTTCGCCGCGTTTTATGACCAAAAACTCTATGAGAACGGCCAGATGAAGATATGTCAGAGATTTTTATCCACGGTTTGTAGTTGGATAGCTCACCATGACCTCGTTTTTCTTTAATCCATTTTTGTTGCTTTTTGGAGAGCATAAAAAACCCCTGCTATTATTGTATTAAACAATAGCAGGGGTTAATAGTTGAGTCAACAGGATGATACTTTATTACTTAGGATGAATCTTTATTACTCAGGATGATACTCTATTACTCGCTGACAAGTTTTTACTATCTAAACGTAAAAATTATTCAACCGTCACACTTTTTGCAAGATTACGCGGCTGATCGACATCTGTACCACGCATCACGGCAACATGGTACGACAGCAGCTGTACTGGCACGCTATAAACGATAGGGGCAAGCGTCTCGCAAACATCGGGTACATATACCACGTGCAAACGATCTTCTGCGACCATTTGACTGGCTTCACTGGCGAATACGAATAGCTCACCGTGACGCGCATGAACTTCTTGCATGTTGGCTTTAAGCTTATCAAACATGCTGTCCTTGGGCGCAAGCACCACGATAGGCATATCCTTATCAACCAAAGCTAATGGGCCATGTTTAAGCTCACCAGCGGCATAACCTTCCGCATGAATATAAGAGATTTCTTTGAGTTTTAACGCGCCTTCCAAGGCGATTGGGAATTGAAGACCACGACCTAGGAACAGGCAGCTTTTCTTATCTTCAAAGCTTTCACTCATGGTTTTGATAGGCGCATCTAGGTTTAAGCTGGCATGCAGCTGACCAGGTAGCTGTTGTAACTCACCGAGCAATGTGCTCAATCGCTCGCCAGTCATACGTTGCTGAACCACCCCAACCTTTAATACCAATAGCATTAATGCCACCAGCTGTGTGGTAAAGGCTTTAGTAGACGCCACACCAATCTCAGGTCCCGCGAGGGTCGGTAAGAAAATATCGGTTTCACGTACCAATGATGAGGTCGGTACATTACATAAGGCTAAGCTAACTAGCCCTGCTGGGGTTTGTTTCTGAGTATCACGTAGCGCTGATAAGGTATCAGCCGTCTCACCAGATTGAGAAATACAAATGACCAGTGTGTTGTCGACGACGACAGGGTTACGATAACGGAACTCACTGGCTACTTCGACTGAGCAGGGCACCCGTATCAGACTTTCAAACCAGTATTTGGCTACCATACCTGCATGATAACTGGTACCACAAGCGAGGATTTGCACATGGCGAATATCTGCTAGTAGCACTTCATGACGCTGCAAAAAGTCATCACGTAATTTAGAGGTTTCACTATTATTTATGGCCATCTCGATAGTACGTGCCACTGCATCCGGCTGCTCATAAATTTCTTTGAGCATATAATGCTTAAACTCACCTTTATCCGCATTATGTTGGGCGGCATCAATCTCATGTATCTGGCGTTGCACTTCAACACCCTCTGCATAGACCTTAATGCTATTGCGAGTCAGCTTGGCAATGTCACCTTCTTCTAGATACATAAAGCGGTTGGTAACGGGTAATAGCGCCAACTGATCGGAGGCGATAAAGTTTTCACCGATACCCACACCAATGACCAAAGGTGAGCCTAAACGTACGGTAATTAGCTCATCTGGGCAATCGATATGCACAATACCAAGCGCAAATGCACCATGGAGTAATGGAATAACCGCACGAACCGCTTCTAATAAATCAGGCGTGTTTTTATAAATATCATGAATTAGATGCGCAACGACTTCGGTATCAGTTTGCGAGGTGAATTCATAGCCCTTAGCCATTAATTCTTCTTTTAGCTCGGCATAGTTCTCAACGATACCGTTATGCACCACGGCAATCTTGCCTGATACGTGCGGATGGGCGTTACGTTGTGCAGGTTCGCCATGCGTGGCCCAACGGGTATGCGCAATACCAATATGACCATCAAAAGCGTTTGGATTAACCGCGACAGCATCGACCAATGCTTGTACTTTGCCGACTTGGCGCTCGCGGTGTAGCTCACCATCACGAATGACTGTCAAACCAGCTGAGTCATAGCCGCGATATTCTAAACGTTTAAGACCTTCAAGCAAGATATTGGCGATATTACGCTCAGCGACTGCCCCAACTATTCCGCACATAAGTATTCCTTAAATTTCAATGTTTCGATGCTTAGATGTTTCAATGCTTTATATTGTGATAATTTCGCATGGCGAATTTATACTGTCTCAAAATAGCTTTATTTAGCCCCTGCCAGTACCACATTTGAATGTTCAGCAGACCCTAACCATTTAAAATTATTAAGCAGCACCACAAAGATTGCCGCACTGCTTCAGTTTGCTCAAGCCTGACTGTGATTGACCTAAATACCGACGAGTCCGTTATTTTTTGGTCGGACGTTGAAAGTCATTTTTTTGCACTTGACGTGCGCGACCAAATGCCAAAGCACTTTTATCAACATTTTTAGTAATCACAGAGCCTGCCGCAACCGTTGCGGTATCTCCAATGGTGACTGGCGCGACTAGGCTGGCGTTAGAGCCGATAAAGGCATTGTCTTCGATGATAGTCTGCGATTTATTGACACCATCATAATTACAGGTAATGACACCAGCGCCGATATTGACGCCTGTACCGACCGTTGCATCACCGACATAGCTTAAGTGATTGACTTTACTGCCTTGACCGATGGTCGATTTCTTAATTTCTACAAAATTACCGACCTTACTGTTATCAGACAATACGGTCTCAGGACGCAAATGGGCAAAAGGTCCTACATCAACACCTGCACCAACCTCGGCGCGATCAATCACACAGTACGGTTTGATATGACAGGCGTTACCAATGTGGGCATTTTTGATGACACAGCCCGCTTCGATATAAACATTATCACCCAAAGTACAGTCGCCCTCGAACACCACACCGACATCGACGAATACGTCTTGACCAGCTGTTAAGGTGCCACGAATATCAACGCGGCTTGGATCAGCAAACTGTACACCAGCTTCTTGCAAATCGGCAACCAGTTTACCCTGCCATGTGCGCTCTAAGCTGGCAAGCTGTTGACGGTTATTGACGCCTTCAATCTCAAACGTATGCTCAGGCTCAATCGCGGCAATCGTAATACCATCAGCGACGGCCATTTTAACGATATCAGTTAGATAATACTCTTGTTGCGCATTATCGTTAGAGAGCTCAGGTAAATATTTATGCAATAGGGCATTGTCGACGCAATAAATACCGCTATTAATCTCTTGGATGCTTTGCTCATCGGTGCTGGCGTCTTTTTGCTCGACGATGGCTTCGATATTGCCTGCTTGGTCACGCTTGATGCGACCTAATCCAAACGGATTGTCGACAGTAAGTGTCAGCATAGACATACCGTCAGTATTGGCCACCTTTAATGCCGCTAGTGTCTGGCAGCTGACCAATGGCACATCACCATAGAGAATGAGACTTTGCCCTGATTTTGGCAAATCAGACAAGGTCACTTTAACGGCATGTCCTGTCCCTAACTGTTCAGTCTGGGCAACCCACGTGATTGAGGATTGGGTGTATTGGTTAGCAATTTCTGATTTTACTTGCTCGCCACCAAAACCATGAACGATGATAGTTGCGTCAACAGTCAGCTGGTGACAGGTATCTAATACGTGACTTAATAAAGACTTACCGGCCAGTGTCTGTAGCACTTTTGGCTTGGCCGATTGCATGCGCGTGCCTTTACCAGCAGCTAGGATAATTACAGAAAGAGGAGAGGTCATAGTAGCTCGTTAAATGTAACAAAATATAATTTATGATTATAGCGCAAACGCCAAGGCAAAAAAACGCAATGCCGTGCAAGCTTTGTAACTTAAGGTTATACAAAGGGTTATATAGTCAGTCATACAAAAAAGCCGAACCGCGTATCTGTTTATGTAGGGTCTGTTGAACATTCAAATATTAGGACTGCTGATCGCTAAAATTGCCCCAAACCTTTTATCAAATCAGGCGTAAACCGACGATAATGTCGAGACCTTAGCTAGGTTTACAACAACGTTTGGGGCGATTTTAGTATTAGCCCAAGTATACAAGCAGGGGCAGAGCTATTTTTTGCCAATACATGGCGAAATTGTCTACCCTAGAATGATTAGGCATCAAAAATTTCACTGCGTATTGTCTAAAAAATAGCCACTGCCAGTACCACATTTGAATGTTCAACAGACCCTAGTCGGTTCAATATAATTTAGATACCAGAAAGGCGAGTGAAAGTACTAAAAATAGTGGGCTAAGCGAGCCTGACACCGTATTTGATCTATAGAGTATTGACTACAACAGCATACCGAGCATGACAATCATCCATACCGTTGCCGCCATTACGCCAGCAATAATATCATCAAGCATAATACCGAGACCACCGGCGACTTTTTTATCTGCCCAACCGATCGGTGGTGGCTTAATAATGTCAAAAAAGCGAAAAAGTACAAAAGCGATGATAAGCGCAATGATAGATAAATTTTGTGAAATGTCTTGCCAAAAACTGGCAGTAGACACCCCCATGTAAGAAAACGGCAGTAAAGTAATCCAAATGCCTGCCCATTCATCCCAAACAATATGCGGATCGTCATGACCTTGCATTAGCTCTGAGGTACGACCACATATCCAAATACCAATGAGGCAGGACAAGATGGTAATAATCAAAAATGGCACAAAACCTAAGCTCATTAGAGGTATGGCGACGATTAAGCCACCAACTGACCCCCAAGTGCCGGGAGCACGGCGAGGCAAGCCACTACCTAAACCGATACCGAGCCAATAAACCACACGATCAAGCAGGCTAGCATTTACGGGCAATGGAGGGCAGTCATTGGCTTTGCTAATGTCAGGCTTAGATAGGTCGTGATCAGTCATGGATTAGCCTGTGAAGTGTTGGTAGCCGGTAAGGGTGGGCCATGTAGAAAACGGCGCGGGATGAGTCGGTGTGACTGGCTGTCCTTGATAAAATAACTCAGGACGTAAAGCGGTAAGTGTGTCTGTGTCTTTATGATTTGTCATCGCAGTCACCTCACCGATACAGGTGACTAGCGTGTTGCCAGTAGGTGGTTCAATATGCGCAGGTAAAGTAAAAGCCAATTCATAATCATCGCCACCCGCCAGCTGACACAATAAGCGCTCAGAAAAATCTACGCTTGCCAATGGTTTGCTAGTAGGTAGCTGCTCCAGATTAAGCTGCATACTAAAGCTGCTCTGTTGGCAGATATGGCCAAGATCTTGATAAAGACCATCAGAGATATCTATCATCGCGGTTGCACCAATTTTTGCCAGTGCTGCCCCTAAGGCAATACGTGGAGTCGGCATATGCAAACGATGGGCAAGCTCTACGCCTTGAGCACTGTCAGGATGTTGCAGGGCATAGCTGGCATCGCCGAGCGACCCTGATACGTAGACTTTATCACCAACTTGCGCACCTGAGCGGTAGACAGCTGGCGTGTCTGCGGCAAGTAATCCTTGCGCGCTGACGCTGAGTACTAAGCGCTCGCTGCGCGTGGTATCACCGCCAATAAGGGTAACCTTGAATAATTGGCAGGCATGAAACAAGCCTTTGGCAAATTCAGTCAGCCATTGCTCGTTCGCTAAACGTTCAGGCAATGCTAATGCTAGCAGTATACTATGCGGTGTTGCGCCCATAGCGGCAATATCTGAGACGTTAACCGCGACGGCTTTATAACCAATCGCAAATGCCAATTCGTCAATGTGTTGCCAGTCGGCATGAAAGTGACGACCTTGAACTAGCGTATCAATACAGCTAACCAAGCGCGAGCCTGCAGGCAATGCTATGACGGCTGCATCATCGCCGATACCTTTTTCGATACCGATTAATGGTGCATGTGCCGCTTGCATCTGTGAAAATATGCGCTCGATCAGCTCAAATTCATTCATGGTTAGTCTTGGCTTTTCGTATCAGTATCGTCTGTTGCAGTAACATCTGACACATTAGTATCTGATGTGGTCTCTTCTGAGTCAACATTGAGAATATTAGAGTCCGTTAGACCAATATCCGCTGTGATATTTTCTTCGTTGCTGTCGTCATGGATAGCATCAGCAGCTACATTTTCTTCAATAGGCTGTTCATCAACGACGACATCTTTTTCAACAATGCTTTCTTCAACAATGCTTTCTTCAACAATGGGTTCTACTGCATTAACTGTTTCAACACTGTCGTTTTCAACCGTGTTTTCGGCAGCATCTTTCTTACTCGCCTTAAAGTCACTGATATTTGCACTGGCTTTACTAACGCTACTACGTTTGACGGTAGCATTATTGGCACTGATACGTGGTTTGTTTGAAGCAGTGAGTGTTTCTTCCATAGCATGGGTATCGGCACTGTTATCTGTATCAGCTTCTACTACAGGTTTAGCGGCCGCTTTTTGTGAGGTGCGTAGATTGGCTTTACTATCTGCTTCTACTTCAGTAGCACGCAGCTCAACTGCCATTTTATCAAGGACGGCATTAATCAGTTTATGGGCGTCAGTGGCACCAAAGTGATTATTCAGCTTCATCGCTTCGTCAAGCACGACTTTATAAGGGATTTCTAAACGGTTTTGCAGCTCATAAGAACCAATCAAAAGAATAGCGTGTTCAACGGTATCGAGTTTATCAATTTCACGATCGAGATACTGACTGATAAGCGCATCTAACGCCTCAATCTGCTCAGGAATATCGCGCATCATTTCATGATAGTAGCCGATATGTACCGTATGCATGGCATTGGTCGCGCGCGTACGGGCAGCGATATCATGCGGCGCATTGGCTTTCCAGCCAAGCTTGCCGTCTACATCAAAGCGACGATCAGTGACGAGCCATTCGTATAGACCTTGCATCGCAAAGCGTCGCGCTTTACGGATAGCGGTGTGACTGGTCTTGTAAGAAGACTCACTCATATCGAAGGTTTGATCACCCGCACTGCTGCTCGCAATACGCGTGGCTTCAGCTTGACTATCATTGGTTTGGGCGGTTTTCGCAGCGTTAATAGCGCGCTTGAGTTGGTCAGTCATAGGGGGTCTATACCTAGTTTTAAGATAAGAAGTTTTAAAATAAAATGTTAAATAGTAGTCGGCTGGCAAATTTACCAGACAGTTTTAGATACTGCTGTTGAACATTTAAATGACATACTTAGGGCTATCGCAGTAACCATAGCCCTAACAGATTTAATCAACAATAATACTTATCAATAACAATGCTACTTATCAATAAAGAATGGCGCTGAATCGTGACTCAAAAATATTCAAATGCTGATAAATGAGCAACGCATTCAATTAAGCATCATCACTATCGTCATCGATGTCTAGCTGTGATAGCACTGCAATCATTTCTAATACGACCATAGCGGCTTCAGAGCCTTTGTTACCGGCTTTCGTGCCAGAACGCTCAATCGCTTGCTCGATGCTGTCGGTCGTCAATACACCGTTGGCAACAGGAATATTATAATCAATCGCAACGCTGCTTAGGCCTTTGGCTGATTCACTCGCGACAAAGTCGAAATGCGGCGTGCTACCACGGATAATCGCGCCTAACGCAATGATGGCATCAAAACGGTCTGATTCAGCAGCGCGCTGAGCAACCAATGGCAATTCGAAAGCACCAGGAACGCGAATAACGGTAATGTTGCTACCCAATACACCATGACGAAGTAGGGCGTCGATTGCACCATCTACCAATGATTCAACGACAAAACCGTTAAAACGACCAACCACGATACCAATACGGGCATCTTCATTCTGATGTAAGTTACCATCAATATGAGTCACGTCATTGCGTTGCTGTTGTAGATTTGACATAAAAAATCCTTCGCCTAATGGGCTTTTAATTAAAATGTAGGAGTAGCTAAATATAATGATAGATTCAAATAATACCAAACCCAAAAAGTACGATTAGCTGTGTCAAACTTGTTTAGTCTACAATGTGTAGTACTTACACTCGTTTTCCTTGCTACTCTAATTTTTGTGAATGGTATAACTTATTTGATTGGTTATCACGTAAACGAATTGACCGTTAAATGAACGAAAACCAAATGATAATAAGCAGTTAGCGCTATGATAACATTTTTTCTAATTTATTTGCATTTTACAAACGTATTACAGGCGCATCTGTATCCCTTGTGCTGCCATATATTCTTTGGCTTCCTGCACAGTGTACTCACCGAAGTGAAAAATACTGGCGGCAAGCACCGCATCGACGCCGCCCTCTAACACGCCTTCTGCTAAATGCTGTAGGTTGCCGACGCCACCTGAAGCAATAACAGGTACGTTAACGCGGCTGGTAATTTGTTGCATCAAGGCTAAATCATAGCCTTTTTTGGTGCCATCACCGTCCATCGAAGTGACCAGTAATTCACCAGCGCCCAGTTCAGCCATTTTGCTCGCCCAAGCAACCGCATCAATGCCCGTTGGCTTGCGACCACCATGGGTAAATATTTCCCAACGCGGCAGGATGATGCCATCAACTTCAATATCCGCGACACGTTTGGCATCGATAGCGACAACGATACATTGATTGCCAAATTTTTGCGCGGCTTCACCGACGAATTCTGGGGTAAACACGGCTGCTGAGTTAATGGCGACTTTATCCGCGCCAGCATTGAGCAAGTTACGAATATCAGCGATTTTACGCACGCCACCGCCAACGGTTAATGGTACAAATACCGTTTCTGCCATACGCTCAACCGTATGATAAGTGGTATCGCGCTCATCGTTGGTGGCAGTAATGTCCAAAAAAGTAATCTCATCTGCGCCTTGTTCGTTGTAGCGTTTGGCGACTTCAACAGGATCGCCTGCGTCTTTGATATCGACAAACTGCACACCTTTGACCACACGGCCATTATCAACGTCCAAACAAGGAATGATACGCTTTGCTAACATAGGGTCTTTCACCTTATAATCAATTCTCTCAATGCGCTAGTCTAGCAAAATCACCGCTGTATCAGGCAGATTTTCGCAAGATTATTACGCTTTTCGCTATCGTTTGATCAGGCGCGTTACAATTGTCGCCATTGCTGTTTAAATCTATCCTATTTAACTTTTTATTTAATTGCCAAAAGTGAGATGTCATGTCCGTCTATACCCAGTTAACCAATGATCAGTTTGCCGCCTTTTGTCAACGCTTTGGCGTCTTGTTTGCACGCGCCATTCCGATTACCCAAGGGATAAAAAACTCTAACTGGTTTATTCAGACGACTGATGATGTAGATGGTGCGCACTCTTATGTATTTACCTTATTCGAAGAGCGCCCACCAGAAGACATCGAAAAAATGGCGGTTATCTTAAACCAATTAGACGGTAAGTTGCCGGTCGCTGCGCCATTGGCATTGATTGATGATGAAGGACTAGACAGTGATAAAAATAGTGGTGATAAACGCTATGTTATCCATTACGACGATAAAGCCATTACCCTAGTTCCGTGCTTATCGGGCGCGCATCCACAGCAAACCACGCAAGCGATGTGTCATGAAATCGGTGCTGCTTTAGCGATGCTGCATGAGACCTTGCAGGCGTTGCAACCTGCTGAGGAATATGGCGTACCTTTGTATCCATGGTCAGAAGTTCGCGACCGTGAAATGCAGTTTATGCCCGGTGACGAAGCCAAGCTCATGAGTGATATTTGGCAATCTTATACAGATTTGCCGCTTGCCACTTTGCCAAAAGGCTTGTGTCATTTAGACATGTTTGCTGATAATACCTTGTGGAACTTATCGTTAAATAATAGCCAAAAAGGTGAAGAGCGCTTAACGGGATTGCTAGACTTTACCGAAGTCAGCGTCGAGCATTATGTGATGGATATTGCCATTACGATTAATGATTTTTGCACCACGTGGGGCGATGCCGAGCAAGGCGAGTCAGTGAATTTTGACCGCAATAAAATGGCGGCATTTTTACAAGGCTATGAGTCAAAACGTCCACTTGGAAACGATGAAAAACGTGCGTTATCGGTTATGCTGGCAAAAGCGGCCGTTATTTTTTGGCTGTTACGTCTCAATGTTATCCATTATAACCGTACCGAAGGTCGTACTGGCGATAATATCATGGTCAAAAACCCTGACTTGATGAAACGCCTTGCTGCTTATCATTGGGCTCATGTAGAAAAACCGCAAAATAATACAGTATTTGTGCTTTTGGGGAATAAAGTAGACAATCAAGTAGTCGGTGTCTTTAGCAACATCATGCAAGCCGAGCAAGCACGTGAAAAATTGAGCAATAGTAGTGAGTTTGCAATCAAAGAATATACGCTAGATCAATTATCGTAAACATTGCTTACGCATTTATTTTAGTACCAATTTTAGTACCGAAACCTTAGAGGCGACCCCATGACCGATCAAGTTGATAACTGGCACAAACTGGCACGCTACGACACCAATATGCAAGGCGAGCTGCATGCCAATCTGCTACGCAACAATGGCATCACCGTGTCCTTGCAACCGCTAAGTGCCATTCCAGGGATGAATTCTGGTGTCGTCCTGTGGGTAGAAAACACGGATTTGGCACAAGCCCAGCGTATCCTAGATGGTGTTGAAAGCGACGACAATACTGGAGCGGATTTATTGGCTAGTATGAGTGATATAGAACTTGGTATTGTGTCAGGTAATCCGGTCAATCATGACGCAGCAGATAACCAATTTAATAAAGGCGGTAACGCATAAATGTGTCAACTCCTAGGAATGAACTGTAATACCCCGACGGATATTGGTTTTAGCTTTGCTGGCTTTCGCAAGCGCGGCGGCATGACGGACAGTCATGAAGATGGCTTTGGCATTGCGTTTTTTGAGCGTAGCGAGTGTGCCAATGATGACAGCTCTAAGCGTGATGAGTCGGCAAATGCCTCAACGGGACTGCGCTTGTTCCATGACAATCGCCCAAGCCATCTGTCACCAGTCGCCGATCTGGTCAATAACTATCCAATCAAAGCCATGAACGTCATTGCGCATATTCGTAAAGCGACTCAAGGGCAGAATTGCTTGGCGAATACCCATCCATTCGTCCGTGAAGTCTGGGGCGAGCAGTGGGTATTTGCGCATAATGGACAGATGAATAGTGAATTTATCAAACGCTGTCAGCGCTTGCAAGACAACGGTAACGCCTCACATTGCCAGCCAGTAGGCAATACTGACTCTGAAATGGCATTTTGCTATTTAGTTAATCGTCTAAAAAGTAGCTTTAAGTCGCGTCCCGATGATCAAACGCTGTTTAATTTTTTGACCACCCAATGTCGTTATTTATCCGCCAACGGTCTATTTAATTGTCTAATATCGAATGGTCGATGGCAATTGGCTTATGCCGGTAGCTTATTGTTTTATCTCACGCGCCAAGCACCTTTTGGGGAAGCCAAACTGTCAGATGATGACTTGGCAATTAACTTTGGTGATGTGACGACTGATCAGGATAAAGTCACTATTTTAGTGACCGTTCCACTCACTGAAAATGAAAAATGGCAACAGCTGGCGGTCAATGAATGTCTCATCTTCCAAGACGGCGAGATTCTGTTTAAAGACAGCCCAAGCCAGCGTAAGTTTTTGACGATTGAGGAAGGTATTGCGGTGGCACGGGCAGTTGGAGCGAGTGTTTAGAAATGATATTTGGCAATCCTGAAGAATTTGCTTTGTATGTTGATATCGTTGACGAATAGTACAACCGTTATAATAAATTAGAAAGTGTAAGCGATATTTAAGTCTTTTCATGCTTCATGAGGCATCTTAATGATTGATTTTTTTGTAAAGGAAGCTATCAACGATGAAGAGGCTAGTTTATTGCTACAGCAAGTTTTTAGCTTAGCAGAAAATAAGGTTGTCATATTAAGCTTGCAAGAGATAGAAAATTTAGGAAAAAAACTTCCAAAATTTTGCGAATGTCTCGGAGTAAAGAGTCTTATAGAAGGTGATGCTTGTACGCTATTACAGATTCACCGAATTGAAATTCCACTTGATATTTTTTTGAAAAGACTCCAATATTTTTGCAAGACCGAATCTATAACCTGCTATGTGCCCTCTGAAAATATTTATACTAGTAGTTACTACAACTATTACAAAATTATGCCAGATTGCGAAATGATTGAAGTATCTGAATGGCTTAAAGACGACAATGAAAATAATGAGCAAATATATTTTCATAATAAGCTAATGAAAAACTAACCCAAATAACCCCCGCAACACCTCTTAAACTTCTCTCCAGAGCCGCAAATACACGGCTGCTTTTGGCTGACAGTCATCTCGACCGTCGGGTCTAAAAAATACCAACGCTCATCATTATTGATTTTGTCTGTCACCTTCACAAAGGCAGACAACTCATGATGTGCTTGCAAATCCTCATTTGTCTTGAAATAAGCCTTAAACTCAACCTGCGCATGGCGTTTACCGAGCTTTGGTGTATGCGCTACGATTTCTAATCCTGCCCAATCTGTCTCTTTTGCCCAAGACTCAATCGCCTGAATATCTAGCAAGTTTTGCTGCGTGGGTAGCGAGGTCTTGACGATATATTCTGGTTTAATCAAGACAAACGCACTATAACGCGACCGCATGAGACGCTCAGCAGAGCCCGCTTTTACGCCATCTGTCTTATCAGCTTCTTCACTCAATAAGCCGTCATGATAAGGCTGACAGCAATCTTTATAAAGTAGCGGTGAGCTTATAACGTTTGAGGATGGGTTAATTTGGCAAGGGCAGGTTTGTAGGGAAATCGACATTATTTACTCGAGTTAGTATTCATTTTTTAACAGTTTTATAAATTTTAATTTAGCCAGTTCTTTATCAATTCTGGCCATAGACCGATTTTCAGCTTTGCCCAAGGTGCTGGGTCACGTAGTTGCTGCCAAAATTCATCGAAAGGTGGCGCAAAGTAGATCAAGAGTGCAAGGATGACGTACAGCAGCAGATACCACCATTTATCTTTATGCTGATAAAACTTCATCGCCGTACCCGATGAGCGTTTCATTTTCATATTTGATAAATTAACGCTATATAGCTCATCTAATGCCAAATGTACCATTGCGCCACTGAATAAAAACAAACCGTAAAACCAGCTGGCCGTCAGTGGAAGTTGTAGCACGCTGTAGCTTAGGTAGGTTAGCCCCAGACCCAGTATCGCCATATAGGGTACAGAATGCATGACGCCGCGATGTACGGTCATGGTGGTAAAGATATGAAAAACCACGTAACGCATAAAACCGTAGCCAGCTAGCCATAATGCTATTAGCGCCAATAAGCTCAGATCACTACGCCAATGCATCACCAGACCAAAGGCAAAGATAAACGAGGTAATATTAAAACCCAGCTTAATCGGTGTCGAATTATCAGAATCCAAATCAGGCAGCAGACCACCGATGGTACCGAGCGCCACACACATCAAAAACCCTGAATCATCAATCAATCCCGCTTTGTAAACCGTCAAACTCAGCGTGCCACTGGCCATGAATGCGACATTTAGGTGGGTATTAAAATTTGCCATAAAGATTTGCCATAAAATATCGCTAAAAAGGGTGCTTAAAGCTGCCTATCTCGCAGCAAAAAAGCGCTCTATGATACCATAGACAAGCCCTACGTCTAATAGAGATCCGCCCCATGACCATCATTGACTTATCCACCACACTCCATTCTGATGTACCTATTAAAAGCCTGTCTACACGCGACGGCAGTCTTGATAAAAGCTTTGCTGAGATTGATTGGCAAGCGCCGTGGTTGGCTCATTTACACCAGTTGGACCATATCAGTAACGCCATCGCTCAGCTCAGTGGGGCAAATGCTGAATGCTTTGACAATGCTGAAGGCTCTCATAAGGCTGAAGGCTCTAATGAAGCTAAACCAAAGAGTCGGCCTGACGTGATCGCTAAGGTTTTAAACGAAGCGTTAAACCAGCAATGTGACCATTTACAAAGCCAATTACCTACCATCAAGCCCACCCAAAATAATCAAGCGCATACGCTAAACTTTGTCTCACAGCATGCGTTGCCAGAAGGCGAAGCGTACGAAAGCTTTATCGCCACGACAGGCAATATCCCGACGCGTGACAACTTGCATGATTTATTCAACGGTAGTATTTGGCTGACCTTTCCAAAAACCAAAGCACTGCTCAATTATTATCATATGGCGGAGATTGCCCATCAGGGAATTGGCGCTAGCCGAGGACGCGTCCGCGATACCATCACCGTATTTGATGAAAATGGGGCAGTGCTAGTGACGTCTGAGCCATTTATTGGCGAGGCGCTGATTGATTTTGACTGGCAAGCAAGTTTAGTAGAGTCACGTAATAGCTGGGACAATCCACAGCAACTGAATAGTCAGTCTCAGGCTGCGGTTTATGTTTTTGGTCATGCACTGCTGGAGCAATTAATACGACCGCGCAAACCTTTATGCGCGCACAGTATCGTTATCCATGTTTCGCAGGATTTTTTTAGTTTATCGTTGTCTGCGCGCATGGTCTATCTGGACAGCAAAATTGCTCAATATATGGATAAATTGTTGTCACAAGATAACGTCACACCGCGTCAGCTTGCCCCCTTACCTATTTTGGGCGTGCCGCATTTTTGGGCAGAAAATGCCGATATGAGCTTTTATGACGACCCTTATGTGTTCCGTCATGGTCGCCGCAAAAGCAAAAAGTGAAAAATCATTGAACACCTTATTTATAAACCGCTAAGCTGCTGTTGCGTTTACGATTGTGCCACGATTTGACTACGTCTAGGCGTTAACAAAGCGCTCTAGATTTGTTATGGTAAAGGAGAGTCGTTATGAACGACGCAGGGTCTAATGATTTTTCTTCGAAATTCCAACTATGAAAATACAAAATTCATTTAAGCCTTTTTCAAACGAACACCTTTATAGTAAATCCATCTAGCCACCAGTTATAACAATAAATTCATAACAATCTACCCAGTAGATAAGGAAGCTACCATGAGTGATATCTTTGACGTAAAAGACACCCTGTCGGTCGATGGCAAGGAACATGCCTACTACAGTCTGCCTGAGCTGACCAAAACCTATAGCAATATCAGTAAGCTGCCATATTGCATGAAAGTCGTATTAGAAAACTTACTGCGTAATGAAGACGACGGTCAATCTGTGGGTAAAAACCACATCGAAGCGGTTGCCAATTGGGACGCAGGTGCTGAAGCTTCAAAAGAAATTGCCTTTATGCCTGCTCGCGTCGTCTTGCAGGATTTCACTGGTGTGCCTTCAGTAGTCGATTTGGCAGCCATGCGTGATGCGGTGGTTGAGCTGGGCGGTAAAGCCGAGCAAATTAACCCGTTTATCCCTAGTGAATTGGTCGTCGATCATTCCGTACAAGTCGATGCTTATGGTCGCGAAGATGCGCTAGATTTGAACGAAAAGATCGAATTTAAGCGCAATAATGAGCGCTATGAGTTCTTGCATTGGGGTCGTAACGCCTTTGAAAACTTCGTTGTCGTACCACCAGCGACTGGTATTGTCCATCAAGTCAACCTTGAGTACTTAGCACGTGTGGTAATGGCTGCTGATGTCAATGGTGAGCTTACTGCGTATCCTGATACGGTGTTTGGTACTGACAGTCATACTACGATGATTAATGGTATTGGTGTGCTTGGTTGGGGCGTGGGCGGTATCGAAGCAGAAGCTGCCATGCTTGGTCAACCATCATCGATGCTGATTCCACAAGTCGTTGGTTTTGAGATGACGGGCAAGTTAACCGAAGGCGTCACCGCTACGGATTTGGTATTGCGTGTGGTTGAGATGCTACGTGCCCATGGCGTGGTTGGTAAGTTCGTTGAATTCTACGGTGAAGGCCTACACAGTATGCCGCTCGCCGATCGTGCGACGATTGCCAATATGTCACCAGAATATGGCGCAACTTGTGGTATTTTCCCAATTGACCAAATGGCGATTGATTATCTGCGTCTATCAGGCCGCGACGAAGAGCAAATCGAGTTGGTTGAAAAATATGCTAAAGCACAAGGCATGTGGCACGATGCCGATACTCCGGCAGCGACCTATTCAAGTAGCTTGCAGTTAGATTTATCCTCAGTACAGCCAGCGCTGGCTGGTCCTAACTTGCCACAACAGCGTATCAACTTATCTGATATGCATGAAAAATTTGGCGAAACCTTAGAAAAAATGACCAAAGATCGCAAGTCAGAAGTCGATGGTAAAGTACGCTTTGACCAAGAAGGCGGTGAGCAAGAGCAAGCCGAGGCCTTGGCAGCGCAGCCAAAGGTCAATAATAATCAAAATGATGGGTATCAGCCTGCCAATGGGGTTTTCTCTACTGTTAAGATTGATGAGACAGACCACAAGTTGCGTGATGGCTCAGTCGTTATCGCAGCGATTACCTCTTGTACCAACACCTCAAACCCTGCGGTGATGATTGGTGCAGGTTTGGTTGCCAAAAAAGCCGCTGCCAAAGGTCTCAAAGCTAAGCCTTGGGTAAAAACCTCACTAGCACCTGGTTCTAAAGTCGTCACTGATTACCTAGAAAAAACCAAGCTAATGGATGAGCTAGAAAAAACAGGCTTTTACTTAGTCGGTTATGGTTGTACGACTTGTATCGGTAACTCAGGGCCGCTGCTCGAATCTATCGAGAAAGGTATTGAAGAAAATGACTTAGTCGCTGCGGCTGTACTGTCTGGTAACCGTAACTTTGAAGGTCGTATCCACTCGCATGTCAAAGCAAGCTATTTGGCTTCACCCCCGTTAGTTGTCGCTTATGCACTCGCTGGTACGGTCGATATCGATATGACCACCCATCCGCTAGGTCAAGACCAAGATGGCAATGATGTGTTCCTAAAAGACATCTGGCCAACATCAGAAGAGATCAATGAGCTGATTGCCAATAATATCGACGCTGAAATGTTCCGCAAAAACTATGGCGAAGTGTTTGACGGTAGTGCTGCTTGGAACGCCATTAGCTCAGCCGATAGCCAGCTGTATCCATGGGATGAAGGCTCGACATATATTAAGAACCCACCGTTCTTTGATGGTATGACCATGGAACCAGACGGTATCCGTGATATCGAAGGCGCACGCATCTTAGGTCTGTTCGGTGATTCAATCACGACCGATCATATCTCGCCCGCTGGTAATATCGATCCTGACTCGCCTGCAGGCAAATATTTGCAAGAGCGTGGCGTCATGCAAGCCGACTTCAACAGCTATGGCTCACGCCGTGGTAATGATGCGGTCATGACCCGTGGTACTTTCGCTAATATTCGTATCAAGAACACGATGATGGGCGGTAAAGAAGGCGGCTATACGTATTACTTCAAAGGCGACAGCGCCACGCTACAAGACGGTGAAGAAATGGCCGTCTATGATGCCGCGATGAAGTATAAAGAAGACAAGCGTCCCTTAGTCGTCCTTGGCGGCGCGGAGTATGGTTCTGGCTCTAGCCGTGACTGGGCAGCCAAAGGTACTATTTTGCTCGGCGTAAAAGCGGTACTGACCAGCTCGTTTGAACGTATTCACCGCTCAAACCTAGTCGGAATGGGCGTGTTGCCATTGACCTTTAAAGAAGGTGAAAACGCTGAGACTTACAAGCTCGATGGTTCAGAAGTGATCAGCATTAGTGGTCTCGATAATGGTGAAAGCAAAACCGCCAAAGTCACCGCTACTCGTGCTGATGGATCAGCAGAAACCTTTGAGGTAAACGTCGGTCTACAAACGCCAAAAGAGCGTGAGTATGTACGTCATGGCGGCGTGCTGCACTATGTACTGCGTCAATTGGCGGCTGAGAGCAAAGAAGCAGGCTAATAGGTAGTTAAAGGCAATTAAAAAAAGCCCAGTCGCAATGATTGGGCTTTTTTATTTGTTGTTTAAAATAAGTAGTATGATCTATAGTGGGCTATATGCAAAAAATTGATAAAATATTGTAAGTGGAAACTATGTGTACTATCTCTAGTTAGATTTTATTATATTTTAACTAGGGCGTGTCCTCATTTTAAAAATGGTGATAAAAATGAGATAAATTGCAGTCAAACAAGGAAGATAGCGCAGATAATATCGGGATATTAACCAGCTATTTAACGATGTTTGGCAAAATTTAGCCATTTTTAGCCCGTTTAGATATGATCAATTGAATTGAGGACACGCCCTAGATATATTATATGATTTAACCTTTATAACTAAATTATAAGTTGTACAAAAGCCCATTATTTTGAGTTATAGTAAGTTTTATAATTCTTCTTGGTGACATAAGTTATGCCTATTAAAACTGTTGTAAGCTACAAAAATGCTTGGAAACTGTTTTTAGATTCATATCCTAAAGAGTATCAAGAAATCTTACAATCTATATCCACTGATGGGTGGAAGGGTATAGAGCAAATAATAGATGACTATCAGCAATCTAGCTTCCTTGTTAAGGCTAGAATGATAAGTAAGGCTAGACTAAGTAATTTAAGTAGTAAAAAGTATAAAGGATTCATTGATAGTTTAAGAAAATTATCTTGGACAGAGAGTGAGGAGCATGAGTTTCTAGTAATATCTAAAAGCAATGTCTACATCTGTCTCCCTAATGATATTAATTTGAATCCTAATGTATACAAATGGTTGTTCGATGACGTGGAAAAGATAATAGCAAATAATAATTTAGCTTTTCCTATATTAATTACAGATTCTAAAAATAATTTAGAAAGTTTAACTAGTTTACAGTCAATTAATAAAAATTATCCTTTCTTAGTTTTATATGTTACAGGTAATGATGACGATGAGTTATCTGTAATAGAACTAGAACAAACAGAAATATTGAAAGATAAGATTATCTTAGATAAATTTATAGAGTTTCCACCTCAGTATTATCAAGCAGGACTTGGTATATTGAATTATTTTAGTCAGTATCTACATAAGAACTATCCTGATGAAAATGCTACAGTTAAGATCGAACAAAATGGTCAATCCATAAGATTAATAGTTATATCAGAAGATGGTAATACAGATGTGATTGAGAGGGCGCTTACTGAGTATGAGATGATTGTAACAGGTAATGGAAATCCAGAAGACTTTACGGAAGACAAAGGATTAATCTTAGAGCTAAAGAGTGAACTAAGAATGTCTCAGGTGAGAATTGAAACACAACAGGATATTATTGGTTATTTAAAAACTGATAAGAACTACCTCTCAGAATTATTAGAAAAAGCCTTAAAGCAAGAAAAGTATACTACCATCGAGATAAATCCTAGTTTTCGGAATAACTTATCAGTTGTTACTAACAATGTAGTTAATGAAGCTCTTCCACTAGTTGAACAGTTAAAGTATATACTTCCTGATAAAAATGACTCTCACGCTGAACTTGAAAGTTTACAAGCTTCCTTAAGAGAAGTTATAGATGAAAAAGATCCTGAAAAACTAAAAAATTCAAAGTCAATGGAGAAATTCAGGAAGTTTATTGAAAAAGTGAATGAAGGTAACGATAATGTTAGTGAAGCAGTTAAAACCTCAGAAAGTGCAATTGAGACTTTTATGAAACTAGCAGGAAAATATAATAAGATTGCTGAATGGTGCGGTATGCCAGTCGTTCCTTCAGTTTTTACTAAATAATTTCACAAATCTAGTTTTTTTTATTAGTCAATCAGTAAAGTGCGCCTTCGACTTGCGCACTTATTCTGTCTAATTTATAAATAAGTCTATACTGTAAAAACTCGAGGTAACAGACTGAATATTCTGAATACCTATTCTGCTCAACCCTGCTCAGTCAACAATTTAATTCCCAGCCCGATAAACACCACACCACTGATTCTATTTAACATCGTTTCAATAGAGGGGTTTTCCCGTAGGCGTGTGCTAAATCGTGCAGCTAATAAGGCCAAACACAAGCACCAAACAAAACCAGTCACAGCAAAAGTCAGTCCCAACATCAAAAATGACAGCATGCCATAAGCGTAACTAGCGTCGATAAACTGAGGGAAAAATGCCAAGAAGAACAAGGCGACCTTTGGATTAAACACATTGGTTAATACGCCTTGCTTATAGATTTGCCAGCCGTCGACATCCTTTTGATTAGTAACGTGCTGATCGTTGGATAAACTGTTCGCTATTGAGTTCGAGCTTTTGCTCAGCAGCATCTTTAGACCCAAATAGCACAAGTAACTGGCACCAATATATTTGACGAGCATAAATGCTGTAGGAGAGTTGGCAAGCAATACTGATAACCCGAGCGCCGCCAATAACGTATGTACCAAAATACCTGAGGTGATGCCCAACACCGAATAAAACCCTGCTGTTTGACCTTGCGCCATACTACGGGTAATGATGTACATGCTATCGGTGCCGGGTGTTAGGTTTAATAAAATGGCAGCAGCGATAAATCCTAGATAATTTTCAATACCAAACATAGCCAAATATTTCCTGTGATAGCCCTAGAAATCCCTACGTTATAGAGTGTTTATATATTTTATAAGTTTTTATAGGATAGATAGTAGTGAGCATTGTAAGAGTTGGCAATAGAGTAAATCACCCAATAAGTACCCATATTAAAAATCATAAGGTATGTTGTGCTTTCAGCCTTCATAAAAATTGATAAAACGTAAATTTCTTATGTAAATCGCCCATACAGTAATATAAATTCTGATAATATGTCTAAACTAAATAAGATATTTGTTTGCTATAGGAGCTTGAAATGACCCGACTAACTGGTACTCTTGCTTTATCTATTTTTGCGATGATTATTGGAATGAATGCGGCGCACGCCGAGAGAGTCTGTAAAGTAACGGACCCGACTGGCACTCCGTTAAATATTCGCGACCAACCTAATGGTAAGGTCATTAATAAACTACGTAATGAGCGCGAAGTTTATATCACAGAAACGACTTATGATGATAGAAGCCGTCCGTGGGTATATTTAGAAGGATATTATAAGGGAGAATACAGACACTGGGGCTGGGCGATTAGAGAATTCGTTTCTTGCTACGATCGTTAGTAGGGTGGTTTGTCAGTTTTGGATAAGAATAGAGTGATAAATAAAAGTGCTTTAATATTTGTTATGTTCTTTTTAGTTTGCTCGTGCAGTAGTGATATCACCATACAAAATACAGATACTCAATATAGTGATACGCAAACTCAGCAAGTACAAACAGCAGATACAAGAGAGATAGAAATTGGTAGAGCTTTTAGTCTAGATCAGATTAAAAGCATCTCATTATTCGACAGTGAGTTAAACAAACTTTATGACGTTGAGTGTGGCGATTTTTTTACTGTAGAAGATGGTGGAGAAGAAGCAGTCTATCAGTATGGCAATATGACAGTTGATATCAAGGGTGATCAGGGTGCTATCATGCGAGTCATTGGCATTCCTGACGGCCTTCACATTAAATATAATGAGCTATTGATCGATAATAACTTTAATCCCAAAAGCTTAAGCCTTAAACAATTTGAAATTCATGAAAATAAGGCGACTGTCTCAGATAATATCGTTGGCATTGAGTCCACTGATATAAAAACATTCTATGACACTGAGTATTTAATTCGCGAAAAGACTAGCGATGAATTGCTGTACCTAAGCTTCTTAGGCAATAAATTAGTGGCTATTAGAGTTCTAGTGCAGTGTTGATCTATAAGGAAACAGTATAAAAAATACGAAATATTTTTAGGCTGGTTCCTGTTCAGCTTTCGTAAGTTTAATGAGCAAAAACACCGCTCCTCCATCAAATCCTATTATGTCCGATATCCGCAAAATCAACCTCGCTCAAACCAAGTTATCTCAATCATTACAAACCCGCGCTACATTCAAATTTTCTTATTGCCAAAACTCAAGAAGTCTTACTTATTTCTTGATATCTATCCTGCAAAAACACATAAAAACAGCATCTCTGAAGCCATTAAAAAGTTATGATCACAATATTTTTTATGACTTAACCAACCCATCTAACACCGCTAAATAAATAGCCAGCCAAATTGAGTACACCATGACCAGACGCGACCTTATTACCTTTTTCGCACTTTCCTTTATGTGGTCGCTCTCATTCATATTTTATCGGGTGGGTGTTCCTGAGTTTGGCTCGTTGGCATTTGCTAGCTTACGCGTGGTATTTGCTGGCTTAACCATGCTTATTTTTGTGTTAATCAGCGCAAAAAATCGCAAAGGTATTAAAGAAAGCTACAAAATGCTGACCGTCGTTGGTTTGTTCTCCGCTGCGATTCCCTTTGTGCTATTTTCCTTTTCAGCGCAGACCGTAAACGCTGGGGTATTGGCAGTGCTCAATGCTTCTGTGCCAATGATGAGCGGTTTTATTGCCAGTACGTTTTTTAAAGAAAGACTGACTAAGCGCCAAACGCTAGGGTTGGTGATTGGCCTTGTTGGGGTGATTATTTTGATGAGTGAGAACTTGTTTGGTGCGCAAGGGCAGGGCTTGGGGACGGATTTAGGCTCAGCGTTGTTACCGATGGGTTATGCGCTATTTGCCTGTGTTGGCTATGCGATAGGGGCGAACATCACCAGAAACTATCTGTACGACATCTCACCGATTGCTATTACGGCAGGCTCACTAATCATCGCAAGCGTGGTGATGATGCCAATTGCTGTATATAAATTCCCTTATGGCGCAAGTATTAGCCTGCAAGCTTGGGTATCGGTAATTTGTATTGGGGTGTTTTCGACCGCCATTGCGCTTATCTTTATGAACCAGTTGATTAAAAATATTGGCCCGATGCGTGCGACCAGTATTACGCTGGTTATTCCCATTTTTGCGATATTTTTTGGTTATGTCCTGCTTGGTGAAGCATTGGATATCGGCGCTATCATTGGCTCAGTCGTGATTTTGTTTGGCACTTATTTATCATTGAACTTGTCGTTAAAAGGCTTGGTCAAGTCGTAAACGACTTTATCGGACAGGCTAGAAGTTTGTCCGATAGAGTCTCAAGCGGTGATTGAGCGTTGAAGTGAGTTGCAGTAAGCCATTATAAAAATAACAGACATAAAAAATCCCAGTCACCGTATGATGACTGGGATTTTTCATTGTTCGCTTATTAGTCTAACCTGATGCTTAAAGGTGCTAAGCAAAAGTGCTAACAAGTGACGCCGTATAGTGGCGTCCCCAGGGGGATTCGAACCCCCGTTACCGCCGTGAAAGGGCGGTGTCCTAGGCCTCTAGACGATGGGGACGCATAGAGTGTTATAACCAGTGGTTACAACGGTACTTCACAATATCAGAGCGCTTATCTATTAATAATAGAGCAAGCCTTGCCTAGGTGCTGATATCGTCCTACTAGCGAGTATTTATTCTAAAGTGTCAGTAAACTGAGCTTTGTTTTAAATAGTATGGTGGAGCTAAACGGAGTCGAACCGTTGACCCCTTGCATGCCATGCAAGTGCTCTACCAACTGAGCTATAGCCCCTCGCTAAGAGTGTGCGTATTTTAGGTAACAGCAGCCTTCTTGTCAACCACTATTTTAAAAATAATGCATAAATATGCGAAAAAACGTGGTTAAAGCGATTTTAGCTGCTTAACAAGCCCAAATTAGCGTGGATTTTGCTTGAGAGCGATCTCTTTGATGGCTTTATCGGTAAAGAATTCTTCTTCGGTGCCATCTGAAAAAATAATTGCACTGCATTCTGTGGGGATATATTGTCCACCTTTTTGTTGTACTGTGCTGATTCCTTTAAAGCCAACGATGTCAGATTTTTTTAATCGATCGACATTATGATTGGTATAACCACAGTAAGTGGTGTATATCCACTTTAAGTCATCAAAGTCCTGACCCTTTGTCAGGGTAAGTTTTGCATCATAAAGCTCTTTTACGATGGCATCATAGTATTTCTGCGCTTCTTTGAGCGTGTTAAAGACATAATCTTTGCTTTCTATCGTAACGGTTTTGGCAGCCATATTTAGTTCCAATCGATAATTTTAAGTCAATATTAGTGCTAAGACAGGACTATTCAGTGATAACCCTACTATGCTAATAATCTCCTACAACTTATTTGCTCTACATTTTCTAGAAATCAGCTTGCTCTTCAAAAAAATAGCAAAATGACCAATGTAATGTTTTACCGCTTCTAGAACGTTCCTGAGTAACCTTAACAATATTTTTTGTTTCGATGTTTTGGTAAGTTAAATTAGAGCCTCTATCAATGTCACATTGATTGTCATTTCTCTCATCAATATTTCTTTTTTCTTTGATAAGCTCCCATTTTTCAGAATTTTTGAACCTGTTATTTAACTGTGTACCGTTAGTTTTTACTGGAATGAGACCATAGTTCCTACCTCTAAAGGTATCAATGTATTTATCAAATCTACAATATTCTTCTTCCATATAATATCATCCTATATTTTTAGGAATTATTTTTAATCTAAAAATAACGTGGGATTTATTTTCGTAAACCCACGTCACAATTTGATTTATCTTGAAATTCTAACTATTTTTCACCTAAAAAATCTGGCAACTCTGCTGCTTGTTTCTCTAGTTTTTTGAGTTTCTTTTTACCTAAGCCGCCTAGCACGTCAACCGCATGACGCAAGCGTGTCAGGGTCATGTCAGCACCGATAATTGCCATAGAGTTCATGACGGGCGTTGATGACGTACTACCAGCGATAGCGATAAAGAACGGTGCCATAAAATCACGCATTTTAATATCAAGATGTGCGGCAAGGCCTTTTAGCGTGGCGTAGATGTTTTCTTCTGACCAAGTAGGTAAGACTTCTAGCTGCCATAATGACAGCTGTAGCATCTCGATGATTTGCTCAGGTGTGAGCGACTTATGCGTAAAGCTTTCGGCATTAATATCAGGCAAGTTTTGGAAATAGAAGCCGCTCCAATTGACCGCGTCAGATAGCAATTCGATACGTGGCTGAATAGCTGCTGCGATAGCGGTTAGCTTGTCACTGTTGCTTGCCCATTCAAGGATTTTATTTTTGAGTTCTTCTGGCGTGAGTGCGCGTAGCCATTCAGCATTGAGCCAGTTGAGTTTTTCGACATCGAAAATAGGGCCACCAAGCGACACACGTTGAATATCAAAGCTGGCAATCATTTCTTCTAAGGTAAACTGCTCCGCTTCGTCAGGCATCGAGTAGCCCATACGACCGAGGTAGTTTAGCAATGCTTCAGGTAGCACACCCGCATCACGATAATAGGTGATAGACGTTGGATTTTTACGCTTAGACAGTTTTGATTTGTCTGGGTTACGCAGTAATGGCATGTGGCAAAGAACAGGCATCTCCCAACCAAAATACTCATAAAGCAACTGATGCTTAGGCGCAGAATTCAACCATTCTTCACCACGCATCACATGACTGATATCCATCAAATGGTCGTCGACGACATTGGCTAGATGATACGTTGGCATGCCATCGGTTTTTAGCAGCACTTGCATATCGACCTGCGTCCAAGGAATCTCAACGGTGCCGCGTAGCATGTCTTGCACTTGACAGACGCCTTCGGTAGGCACGCGCATACGGATGACGTGCGGTTTGCCCTCAGCGACCAATTGCTCGGTTTTTTCTGCGGCTAAATGCGCACAGCGACCGTCGTAACGTGGGGTTTCGCCATTGGCCATTTGCTCAGCACGCATGGCATCTAGCTCTTCACTGGTACAAAAACAGCGAAACGCATGATCTTTTTCTATGAGTATCTCGGCGTGTTTGGTATAGATGTCGCTACGCTCGCTCTGACGATAAGGCGCATGTGGGCCACCAATATCTGGGCCTTCTGCCCAATCAAGTCCCACCCAACGTAAGGCGTCCAAAATCATTTGCTCTGATTGCTCGGTTGAGCGCGTCTGATCGGTGTCTTCAATACGTAAAATAAATTCGCCGCCATGGGCTTTAGCAAAAGCCAAATTGAATAGCGCAATATAAGCGGTGCCTACGTGTGGAAAGCCAGTTGGTGAGGGTGCGATACGAGTGCGCACAGGGCGTGTTGATGCTTGGGTTGGTTTTTGGGTCGATGTTTGCGTCATAGGAATCTCAGAATGTTGTTGTTAATAAAATAAGGCAGTGAAAGAGAGTAAGGACAAATATGAATCAAAAGTTTGAAAAAATACGGATGAAACAATAGCCGTCAATGTTGAAAAATAGCGTAAAATATAGCGCTAGTATAACAGAGAGATGTGATATTTTTAATGAAAAGCCCTTCTAGCGCTTGACTACCAGCGTATCCTTGCGATAATAATGTTAGACAAGGCATAACTTGTTTATTTTCATCCGATTTTTTACTATTACTGGCCATTATGGTCGTCATCTACTGAGTTGTTTGTGTCATTATCAAAATCTAAATCTAAGCTAACGCCAAATATTAACGCCAGTCCTTCTGCTGCTACTGATAGCCCTGAGTCAGCGCTTAGCCCATCTGCTATGGAAGACATTTCTATTCAAGACCCTAATCAAGGCGATAAGGTGTCAGATGAATTAAGTTTCGTTCACGATGCTGTGCTACTGCAAGAAGCCGTCGCCGCTGTGCTTGGTGTTAATGCGCTGCCCAAGCAGACAGGCAGTGACGAACAAAGCAGTGACCGTCAAAATAGCTTGCAAATGAGTGGCATCTACGTCGACGCAACCTTTGGTCGCGGTGGTCATAGCAGGCTATTATTGAGTCAACTTGCTGATGATGCCACGTTGATCGTCTTTGATAAAGACCCGACCGCCATTGCCGTTGCTCGCGAATTGGCAACTACCGACAGTCGCGTAAAAGTGGTTCATGACAGCTTTGCGACATTGACGGACAGTTTGGCAGCCATGGGCATCATGCAAGTTGATGGGTTGATGGCGGATTTGGGTATTTCTTCACCGCAGATTGATGATGGTAGCCGTGGCTTTAGCTTTATGCGCGACGGTGCGGTCGATATGCGTATGGATACCAGTCGTGGCCAATCGGTCGCTGAGTGGTTAGAAAAAGTTGACGATGAAACATTGGCGAATGTGCTTTATGAGTTTGGTGAAGAGCGTCACAGTCGCCGTATTGCGCGTGCGATTAAGCAGATGGAAAGTTACAAGTCCACGCTTGAGCTGGCAGAAGTGATAAAAGTGGCGCATCCAAATTGGCAGCGCGGCAAGCATCCTGCGACGCAAAGCTTTCAAGCCATGCGTATTTTTATTAACAATGAGCTGGGCGATGTCGATGACTTTTTAGAACAAAGCATTCCTATATTAAAGTCCGGTGGACAGTTGGCAGTCATCAGCTTTCATTCGTTAGAAGATCGCCGCATTAAGCAGTTTTTACAGCGTCATAGCAAAGGGCAATATCCAGAAGACGAAAATCTGCCAATGCCGCCAAATCGTCCACGGTATTTTAGCAAGCCCAAACGTGTTGGCCCTAGTAAAACTGAGGTCAGTCATAATCCGCGCTCGCGCAGTGCATGGTTGCGATTAGCGACGCGTACGGATACCGATTATCAGCAAACGCTAAAGCAATGAAACCTGTCGATGGCATACCCTAGTATTCTGGTGAGTGAATGTGACTAAATGTCTTAATATTTACGCAACTGTTAAAAAGCTGTAAATATTATCTGCTAGGCTCAGCAGTTACTTTTTTGTTTATATATGAGCTAATTTGGCGATGACGATTAGTTCTTAGCATAGATGACAGTTGGTTTTAGAATAAACGTCAATCATGGCAGGTTTTTATGGCTATCATTGCACAGCATGTTTGGTTGTATTTTTCTTGATGGTACTGAGCAGGGATGAGATTTTTATTACCTGCAGACAGTTGCTGCTCTTTTATATTTGAAGTTTACTTTTTTGAGATCGTCATGGCAATATCTGACAAACCAGCAAACCGTCGCGCCGCTACAGCCAATACCACTGACGTTGGCGAGCTATTCGTGCGCCGCTTTAATGTGGTCAGTATTTATGTCGCCGTATTATTGCTATTGGCGGCGGCTATCGTCTGGAGCGGTATCAAAACCGCTGAGGAAGTGCAGCAATATCATCAGGATTATAGAACCTTGCAAGACATGAAAAAACAAGAACGTAAGCTGAAAATTGAACATCAGCGCCTCTTAATTGAACAGCAAACCTTTAGTGCGACCCCGCAAATAGCCAGTCGTGCTGTTGCTGAGCTTGGCATGTTTTCACCAGCCCTCACAGATAAGCTCATCATTCAGCCGGGTGCTGCCGTTGCATTGGCACCAGCCCAGCCGTCTAGCGCAGAGATGATTAGAGTCAATGATTCAGACGTAATCGAAACGGACGCTCCTATGACCGATGCTCCTGTGACCGACGCCAACCTTGCGGAGGCAGGACAATGAGTGATAAAAAGCCAAATACCAATCACGGTAAAACAACCGCAAAAAATACCAGTAAAAAACCTGCCAGCGGTAAAGTGACCAAGCCTTTGCGTCCTGCTAGTGCGGCCAAATCAGGACAAACTGACAGCAAGTCCTCAGACAATCGCAAAGCCAAACTCTTTGGTCGCCTCAAAAAAAATGAGGATCAAGGCGCGTATACCAGTGTCAAAAACCGTAAAAAAATGGTTTTTAATAAGGCCACTGGTGCATCATCTCGTGGCGGCTTTGAGTACGATAAAAACCGATTCCGTACTGTTTGGGGCATGGCGCTTGTCGTACTGGCGCTACTGATAGGACGTGCCTATTATATCCAAGTGGCCAACGCGCAGTTTTATCAAGATAAAGGTAACGAGCTCATCACCAGCGTACGGACGCAAAAGTCCTACCGCGGTATGATTACCGATCGCAATAATCTACCCTTAGCTGTTAGTGCGCCG
This sequence comes from Psychrobacter sp. AT9, assembly GCF_047272965.1. NCBI lineage: Bacteria > Pseudomonadati > Pseudomonadota > Gammaproteobacteria > Moraxellales > Moraxellaceae > Psychrobacter > Psychrobacter sp. AT9. Next base: position 3,238,431 of record NZ_JBKOTW010000001.1, on the reverse strand, counting down.
CTTGCGACTGTCTCCTTTAGTCCGCATGATTATTCGCGTGAATACTACGAGCTCAAACGCATTAAAATCACCAATCCTAATAGTCCACAGCTACAAGCACGCATGCAAAAGCGACTGGATAATATGGATCTGACTCGACTGGCAGCGGCAGCAAATATTCCGGTCAGTGAATTAAAAAAGGTCACCGCTGTCGACGATAGTATTGATGTGACCGATGAAGCGGCGGTAAAAGCAGCACTACCGTCGGGCGCAGGCTCGCATTATTTGCCACTACTGAATAAAGTGACACCTGAGATAGCTCAAGGCGTCAGCTCGCTTGATTTCCCTGGTGTGTACGAAAAAAACTTCTTTCAGCGTTATTATCCGCAGCCCCAACCGAACTCGCAGCTGTTGGGTTTTATGGGGCAAAATGCCAACGATCCTGAAGGTGGCTATGAGGGACGCGCTGGTATCGAGCGCCAATTTGAAGAAGATCTGGCGGGTGATGATGGTAAGGTGTTGGTACTTAAAGACGCCAAACAAAACAGCCTAAAAGAAATCAAACAGGTTGAGCCAGAGATACCTGGCAAAGACGTGGCGTTGACGATTGATTCACGTTTACAGTATTTGCTTTATAAAGAGCTAGAGAAAGTAGGGCGCTTGCAACAAGCCCGCTGGTCAACTGGCATGGTCGTTGATGTGCAGACTGGTGAAGTATTGGCATTGTCGACATGGCCATCATTTAACTCAAATAATCTAAATGAGATGACTGGTGAAAACCAGCGTAACCGTGCGCTCCTTGATGTATTTGAACCGGGTTCAGTCATGAAGCCATTTACCGTTGCTGCCGCGCTAGATTCGGGCAAATACACATCGACTACTCTAATTGATACCAATCCGGGTTCAATTCGTGTGCGTGGTTATACCATTCGTGACCATAATAATTTGGGCACCATCAATCTTGCCACACTCCTACAAAAATCAAGTAACGTGGCCTCGACCAAGATTGCCTTATCTTTGCCCGCTGATGCTATTACCAATATGCAAAAGCAATTTGGCTTTGGTTCAAAGACACCGTTAAAGTTCCCAGCGGAAGGTAGTGGGCTTGTGGTTACACCGGAAGAAAAAGAGACCTCACGTCGTGCAACGATTAGTTATGGTTATGGTATGGAGGCGACTGTAGCGCAGGTGGCGCAGGCTTATTCGGCATTGGCAGCAGGCGGGGTCATGCATCCTTTGACCTTGGTTAAGAGTGACAAAGTGCAGCCAAGCAAACGCATCATGGCGCACGAACAAGCCATGTCGATTGTACAGATGTTAGAGAGCGTTACCGAAGAAGGTGGTACCGCCAAAGCAGCGGCGATTGACGGTTACCGAGTGGCGGGTAAGACGGGTACGTCGCGCCGTATTAACCCAAAAGGCGGTTATTATACTGACCAATATCGCAACGTCTTTGCTGGCATGGCGCCAGCATCAAACCCAAGACTGGTCGGTGTCATCTTAGTAGAAGACCCTCGAGGGCTTCATTATGCTGGTCTGACCGCAGCCCCCGTATTTCATAACGTTATGAAAGAAGCGCTACGCCTCTATAATGTGCCATTAGATAAGCCCTTAAAAACTGAAGCCCAATAGGCATGGATATGGATTTTTGAGTATCCAGCTACTAATGATTTGATTTGTTTTAACTGTTTAGGATTTGCCAATGACTATGCTCACTTCATCGCCAACCAGTGCTACGGTTAACTTGCAACAGCTTATGGATGCTAGCAACCGTAATGACCACCGCCTAGTGCAGGCATTATCGGCGATGATAGCAGCATCAGCTCAAGCGCTAGCCACTCAAACATCAACAAATCAGGTAGCTTCTGCTCAACTAAATACAGTTGCCAACGTACCGTTTCAGCGGTTTCGTTTGGACAGCCGTCAGGTAGCGCCAAACGACGTGTTTGTACTACTAAAGAGCCATACGCCAAACTGCCAAAAAAGTCGTGATTACCTTTATCAAGCCGCTAAAAATGCGGCTTTTATCCTATCAGAAATCGATCCGATTGCTTTGCTTGCCACGGCTAATGTGCCACCACATGCCAATATTGCTCTAAGTACGGATGACTCACAATCTATAGCGCAGCAGCAATTAGACTCCTTGCCTTGCCCTGTTTTATATGTGCCCAACATCCGTGATTTTTTAGGCGATTTAATCCAATCTCATTTGCAGCATCAGCAGCCAGTGACACTACCAGCAGTGGTGGCGGTGACAGGTACCAATGGCAAAACCACCATCAGTCAATTGGTGGCGCAATTAACCCAGTTAACCGGTATGAGCAGTGCGGTTATGGGTACGGCGGGTAACGGTAGACTAGGTGCCTTGGTGCAAGCCAGTCATACCACTGGCGATGCGCTAGCCGTCCAGCAGTTCTTATATCAAATGGGGTCAGAAAACGCCGAGCTATTGGCATTGGAAGCCAGCTCACATGGTTTAGATCAGCAACGCTTGCAGGGTATGCCTGTGTCGGTGGCGATTTATACCAACTTAAGCCGCGATCATTTGGATTATCATGCTGATATGGCAGAGTACGCAGCGGCTAAAGCCAGATTGTTTGATAAAGCCCATTTTCCGGATTTGACCCACGCTATTATCAATATCGATGATGAGCATGCGCAGGTTATGTTGGATACTGCCCATGCCAGCGAATTGACGGTTTGGACGTATAGTTTGGATGCTTCAAAAACGGCTACTTTTGTCGCCGCTAAAATCAAGCCCAGCTTACAAGGTGTCGAGATTAGCCTGCATACAGATTTCGGCGATGGGAAAATTAATAATTTAGATATCGTTAGTCCATTACTTGGACGTTTTAACGTGGCGAATTTGCTTGCCGCTATGGCAGCAGCGGTGGCAATTGGTGCTAAGTCAAATGTAGGTATTGAGCGTATTGCGACTGCTGTTGCACAGTTACAAGGTGCTGTTGGCCGTATGCAACGTGTGCCTTCTAATGATGGCTGCTTTATCGTTGATTATGCGCACACGCCTGATGCCTTAAGTCAGGTGCTTGCCAGTCTCAAAACCCACTGCAAAGGTCAGCTATGGGCAGTGTTTGGCTGCGGTGGCGACCGTGATGCAGGTAAGCGCCCATTGATGGCGCAAGCAGGGCTGGCAGGTGCGGATCAAGTGATTTTAACGGCAGATAACCCACGCACCGAAGACCCACAGATGATCTTGCAAGATATGCAAGCAGGCATGAGTGCGGAGCAATATCAGCGTACCCATATCGAACCAGCGCGCCAAAAAGCGATTGAATATGCCGTCAATCAAGCGGCTGCGGATGATATTGTGGTCATCGCTGGCAAGGGTCATGAGACTTATCAAGAAATCAATAACGTTCGTTATGATTTTGACGACAGTGTTATTTTACAACATGCCCTAGAGCACGCTGGGCGCGTATAAAAAAGTGCTGTCTAAATGTTTAGCATCAATAATTTTTAGCACCACTAATTTTTTTAATAATATTTATAAGTTTTAACATGTAGGGTCTGTTGAACATTCAAATGTGGCACTGGCAGTGGCTATTTTTTAGACAATACGCAGTGAAATTTTTGATGCCTAGTCATTCTAGGTTAGACAATTTCGCCATGTATTGGCAAAAAATAGCCCTGCCCTGAAAGGCTGATGCTAAAATCACCTCAAACGTTGTTGCAAACCTAGCTAAGGTCTGGACATTATCGTCAGTTTACGCCTGATTTGATAAAAGGTTTGATGCGATTTTAGCGATCAGCAGTCCTAATATTTGAATGTTCAACAGACCCTAGTTATAAGAAATACGTAATCATCATACAAGGTAATCACTACTATGACAGCCGACAACGATAACACCATACAGTCGCAAGGGCTGTATGTCTGGCAAGCAGATAACTTGCTAGCAGCTACCACCGCTATTGATGGTCACTGGCAGTTAGATGCAGGACAGTTAAATGAAGGGCAAGCAGAGGTAAGTAACGGCATTACTAGCAACCGTATTGCCACTGACACGCGCACGATAAAAACCGGTGATATATTTTTAGCCTTAACGGGTGATAATTTTGATGGTCATGATTATATTAATATGGCTGCCTCACAGGGCGCAGTTGCCGCTATCGTCTCACGGCCTATCTCTACCAATATTCCGCAGTTAGTTGTCAAGGATACTCGCTTAGCGCTAGGTCAATTAGCCGCCTATCGTCGTCAGCAGCATCAAGATTTGACCGTGATTGCCATTACAGGCTCCAGCGGTAAGACCACTTGTAAAGAGATGCTTGGAAGTATCTTCGGCAGATTGGCGCCGACGCTCATCACTCGTGGTAACCTCAATAACGACTTGGGTGTACCGATGATGCTGCTCGAATTATCCGATCACCATCGCTATGCCATCTTAGAGTTGGGTGCCAATCATATTGGTGAAATTGCTTATACTACTGAAATTGTCCGTCCGGACGTGGCTTGTATTTTGAACATCGGTACCGCCCATCTGGGTGAATTTGGTAGCCGCGAAGGCATTTGCCAGACCAAAGCAGAGATTTATCATACTTTGGGTGACACGCAATTTGCGATTGTTCCTGATAAAGATGATTTTACCAATCAATTACGCCGTATTGCTGAAAAGCATACCTCACATGTCATCGGCTTTGGTAATACCGATGTCAGCGCCAGTCACTTAGATGTCGAGCCTGAACGCAGTGAATTTAAGCTGCATATTGGCAACCAAGTCCATGATATTAGCTTGCCACTAGCAGGTGAGCATAATGTTAATAATGCGTTGGCGGCGGCGGCTTGTGCTCATGCCCTGAATATCGACGTGAATGATATTGTGATCGGGCTTGAGAACGCACGTCCCGCTAAAGGGCGCTTGAACAGTCAGCTACTCGGTATGCATCGCCTGATTGATGATACTTACAATGCCAACCCACATTCGGTACGCGCGGCTGCCAAAGTATTGGCGGCGCAAACCGGTACACAGGTGATGGTGTTAGGAGATATTGGTGAGCTTGGCGATGCTGCGGTAAGCGAACACCAAAGCTTGGGTCGTACCATCGCAACCACGGGTATCAATGTACTGCTGTGTGTTGGCGAGTACGCGCCTTATACCGTGGCTGGGGCACAAGAGATTTCTGAGATTAGCGCGCATGCGTTCGCTGATAAAGATAGTTTACTGCAATATTTACAGTCTTACTTGCAAGCGCAACAAGCTCAGCCTTGTACGGTGTTGTTTAAAGGCTCTCGTTCCATGCAGATGGAAACACTTATTCATGCGCTAGTAGAGGAGTAGGCGGTGTTAGTTTGGTTGTTTGGCTGGCTTGGCCAGTATTACTCACCGTTTTCTGCGGTTTCTTCGTTGACGCTACGAGCGCTACTTGCGGTGGTTACGGCACTCGCCTTTAGTATGTTCTTTGGCGGACCGGTTATTCGGCATTTGCGATCACTAAAGTACGGTCAGGCCATTCGTAATGATGGCCCGCAGTCGCATTTGGCTAAGACTGGTACACCGACCATGGGTGGGGTGTTGATTTTGAGCGCCATCGGGGTGTCGACCTTACTTTGGGCACGCCTCAACAATCCTTACGTGTGGATTTTGCTGATCGTAATGATCATATTTGGCGCGGTCGGTTGGGCGGATGATTGGCTCAAAATTAAATACAAAAATCCCAAAGGTTTGATTGCTCGCAAAAAATACTTTTGGCTGTCTATGGGGGCGTTATTCGTCGGTATCTCCTTGTATTATATCGCCACGTTGCAACCAGATATGGCCACCACCCGCGAGATGCAAGATTTATTAATACCCATTTTTAAAGACTGGATGATTCCGTTCTCAGCCGTGCCTTTCGGCATTGGTTTTATTATCTTTACTTACTTTGTGATTAACGGTTCTTCCAATGCTGTCAACTTGACCGATGGCCTAGATGGCTTGGCAATTTTGCCCGTTGTTTTAGTCGCGGCTGGTTTGGGCGCGATGGCCTACGTCTCGGGTGACGTACGCTTTGCGGATTATTTGCATGTGCCTTATATTGCCTACAACTCTGAAGTAATTATTGTCTGTGGCTCGATGATCGGTGCTGGCCTTGGCTTCTTGTGGTTTAACGCGCATCCCGCGCAAGTCTTTATGGGCGATGTGGGCGCGCTTGCCCTCGGTGCGATGTTAGGTACGATTGCCGTTATGACCCGTCAAGAGATCGCTTTTGCTATTATGGGTGGTTTATTCGTCGCCGAGGCGCTATCGGTTATGCTGCAAGTCGGCTCCTATAAACTGCGCAAAAAACGCGTCTTTCGTATGGCACCGCTACATCATCACTTTGAAGAAATTGGCTGGAAAGAAACGCAAGTGGTTGCCAGATTTTGGATTATTGCCATTTTACTGGTCATACTTGGTTTGATGACGTTGAAGCTGCGCTAAGCCGCATTAAAATAGTATTAACCTAGGTGCTGTAGTAAATAAGTATTTGCGTGATTAAAAAGCCATCTCAGCGATCACTGAGGTGGCTTTTTGTTTTCTTAAATTCTATGTTAACGGCTTCTTTTATCTATTAATCCACGCAATTTTTGTTAAAATGCTAGCCATATTGCTATGACCTAGAGATGCTTGTGTCCTTATTTGTTTGTCCCCTTTGTCAGTCCCCCTTACAGCCTGCTGCCGATACGTGGCGCTGCGATGGCAGTTTAAACCTTAAGCAAACTGCGCATCCGTTTGATGTGGCGCGTCAAGGCTATGTCAATCTGCTGCCCGTACAGCAAAAAAAATCTAAGACACCAGGCGACAGCCAGCAATCTATCGAAGCGCGCAAGCGATTTTTGGCCGCTGGGCATTATGCGCCGTTACAAAGATTGGTTTGTCAGAAAATGAAGCAGTTATTAGGGCAAGATGCAAGCATCTCTACGCCAACAACTAAGCCTGATAAAAGCCCAGTCAACTGGTTAGACATCGGTTGCGGGGAAGGTTATTACACGCAGGCAATGGCGCAGATGGGCTCAGATATTATCGCTACCTTGATAGCAGCTGATATCAGCAAGCCCGCTTTGGTTGAGTTGGCTAAAGTGAGCAAAGCCGCCAGTCAGCTGTGGTATCAACAACATAAAGACAAGGCGGAAAAGACGACGGTGATTTACCCGTTAGTCACCAGTGCGGCACATCTGCCTCTGCGTGCTCATAGCGTCACGGGTATCAGCAGTATTTTTAGCCCTATTTTGCCTAAGGCTTTTGCCAAGGTATTGGTTGATGAGGGCTACCTAATTATTGCCAAGCCTGATGTCGGACATTTAGCAACGATGCGTGATGCATTATTTGATAGCGTGCGCGAGCATGATTCTGATAAGTTTTTGCAGGAGTTGGCACCATACTTTACGTTGATAGAGACGCATCGTGTCAGTACCGAGATGACATTGTCAGCGACTGACTTAGCCGACTTGCTGACCATGACCCCGTATGCTTACCGCGCCCGTAGCGAAAAAAGACAAGCGTTACTGGCAGCGGTTGAACAACAATCATTTAGCACGGAAGCAAAATTTGTGGTGTATATTTTGCAAAAAAGCGCTGATAAATAATGAGGACACGCCCTAGCACCCAGCCGTTATTTATAAAATAGGCCCCATCGTCGCGACAATATTGTTCCAAATTCTGTATGGCAATGACCAGTCTGCAACTTGTTGACGGCTGACTTCTTCTGAATCAGCGATATACTGATACTGACGTTCAATAATATCGGCGGTTAATGCGGTATCGCTAAAGACGATATTGTTTTCGTAATTCAAATCAAAGCTACGCAAATCTAAATTGGTCGATCCAATTAAGCTGATCTGACCGTCAACGGTCAAGGTCTTAGCATGTAGCAATCCCGGTTTGTACTCATAGATTTTTACCCCTGCTTCTAGCAATTGCCAATAATAACTGCGGCTGGTCGCAGCGACTACCAATGAGTCGTTGTGTTTGGGGAAGATCATCGTGACCTCTACGCCGCGATAGGCGGTGGCGCATAACACATTGATGAGGGAGTAATCTGGGACAAAGTAAGGGGTTGAGATGGTTAGGGTTTTCTGTGCTTGGCTAATGAGCACCCCCAAGAATTGCGGTGTTGCGCCTGAGCGTTGGGTAGGGCCATCAGCAAAGACTTGTGCGGCAAAGCCTGTAGAAGTTGGCGAGCCTAGCCGCTCGGTAGGGTAATAAAAGCTCTCAATCTCTGTGTCAGGGTTTTCTATTAGCCAATCACTGGCAAAAAGCATCTGGTTCTGTGCCACGACAGGTCCTTCGACGCGCAGCATAATATCGACCCACGGCGCAAAATTTGGCTTCACGCGAAACTCAGGGTCCGCGCAGTTTTGACTACCAGAGTAACCAATGCTGCCATCGATCACGGTAATCTTGCGGTGATTACGCAGATCAATACGGCTAAATAACATCACCTTTACAAGATTGTTAATCGGTAGTGCCACGCTGACTTGCACGCCAGCATTTTTCATTTGTTGCCATATCTTTGAGCTCACCATCTTCCGTGAGCCCATGCCATCCACCATCGCTCGACAAGTGACACCACGACGTGCTGCACGCATCAAGGCTTGGGCAATATCGATACCTGTGCCATCAATCAGCCAAATATAATACAGCACATGAATGTGATCGGTTGCTGCATCAAAATCAGCAATCATTCGTTTGTGCGTTTCAGCCGCATCGGCCATGAGTTCCGCATGATTGCCCACCGTGGTATGAAAGCCTGTGACGTTCGCAGAGTAAGCAAACGCCGCTTGATACTCGGTTTTTATGGCGTGTGTTAATGCCTCGTCGCTACCGAGCACTTCAGGGTTTTGCGTATGGAGCTTATCTATAATTTGCTCATGCTTGCGGCTGAAGTCACTTCCTAAATGTACCTCACCAAACATCCAGTAAACCACAACGCCGATATAAGGCAAGATAAACAGGACGACCATCCATGCCAGCCTAGCCGATGAGGTCAAATCATGGCGGGAGAGTATACGTAAGGATATCAGCACTAGTAATATGAAATGAATGGTCAGTAAAATATCCAGTACCATAGCGCCGTCCTTAGTGATTGTCTTTATGCAGTGTGCTGCAATCGTTATTTATTACTCCGTACTTTACCATGGCAACTCGTTTAGACCGTAGCCAACTTGTCATCAGATTGTCATTAATAGCCTTGATGACAACAGCCTTTATTGGGATGAGTTAAGGAGCTGTCTGGTGTAAAAACAACGCTGTTCTTTGTTCATCATAGCTTTGAACAATCAACTCATAACTGGTTACAGATTTTTTAAAATCAGTCTTAGTGAATAGTCAAAAAAAGGAGTATAAGTATCGTGGTTATTCCTTTCATGGACTAAGGCTATGCACGCTGCCATTCGCTATCGATTACTTAACAATTTTACTGTTTTTATTAGCATCATTGGAGTAGCCGTGGCTCTCCTCGATAGTGGTTTTACGCTACCGAATTGGCTACAGCATGTTTTTCATATTTTGTATTTGGTCATTATCTTCTTAGGGTTTGTCGTTACGACAGGGCGCTACATCTATAGCAAAAAACCGCTAACGATTAATAAAGTGGCCGTTTTTGACTTGTTGACCAGTATCGCTATCGTTATCTTACTTGTGGCGCATTTCACGGATTTAATACGCTCAGGCTTGGCTGTTTCCGTTGATGGTTTTGTGGCGATTAAGATTGCGGTGCTGGTTACGTTCATTCGTGAAATCTCTGATCACGATTTCAATCTTGATCGTACTTTTCTAAATCCAGCCCAATTCTTTATTCTAAGCTTTTTGTCGGTGGTGCTGGTTGGCGCTTTGCTATTAATGATGCCCAACGCGACCACCCAGCCTTTGTCTTTTATCGATGCGTTATTTACTGCCACCAGCGCGGTGTGTGTTACTGGGCTTATTGTGGTGGACACCGCGACCTATTACACAACCTTTGGTCAAGTCATTATCATGGGCTTGATTCAAATTGGTGGTCTCGGGATTTTGACCTTTGTGACGTATTTTAGCTATTTCTTCAAGGGTGGTGTCAGTTATGAGACTCAGTTAAGTATCAGTGAGATGTCCTATATGCGCGGGACAGGTGATGTGGTGGCGACCCTCAAATCTATCTTATATGTGACCTTTGCTGTTGAGTCGTTGGCGGCTGCATTCATTTACGCCAGTATTTATGATTTACCTGGTATGGATTTATCTGAGCGCTTGTTTTTTTCTGTATTCCATGCGATTTCGGCTTTTTGTAATGCTGGATTTTCTACCTTTAGTGCAGGCTTATATGATGACGCGCTGCGCTTCAATTATCCTTTGCAGCTGATTATTGGCATTACCTTTATTTTTGGCGGTATGGGCTTTGTGATCGTGGTCAATGTACTGCGGTATTTGCGTTACCGTGTCCAGCGCCTGATATATCGTCGTAATCAGCGCTACGCATATCTACCATGGTTACTCAATATTAACAGCCGTATTACCCTCATTACGACGGGTGCTTTGCTGCTAGTGGGGCTTATTGGGGTTATGCTGTTTGAATATAATGGTGTACTGGCTGACCACGGCAGTTTTTATGGCAAATTAGTGACGGGAATCTTCACTGCTGCCACTCCGCGAACGGCTGGGTTTAATAGTATTGATATGGGCGACCTAGCATTTCCGACGATTATGTTGACAATTTTTTTGATGTGGATTGGGGCGTCACCGAACTCGACGGGCGGTGGTATCAAAACCAGTACCTTTGCCATCGCGCTATTAAATACCTTGAGTTTGGCGCGTGGACAGACCAGAGTGGAAGTATTCAAACGGGAAATCGCTGAGATATCGGTTCGTCGCGCGTTCTCTATCATGTGGCTGTCGCTATTGGTCATTGGCATGGGCGTGACACTTATCAGCTACGATCAGCCCGAGCTGGACTTGATTAAAGTGGTTTTTGAGTGTTTTTCTGCTTATAGCACTGTGGGCTTGAGTTTGAATTTGACGACCGAGCTGTCCGATTTTAGCAAGATGGTGATTTCGGTGATTATGTTCGTTGGTCGAGTGGGTATGCTGACGCTCTTTATTGCTTTATTCAAAAACATGCGCGAGCGTAACTACCGCTATCCCACGGAAGAGATTACTATTAACTAAGTTTCTGTTAATTAAGTCGCTGTTAATTAAATTTCTATTAATTAAGTTTCTGTTAACACAAGCGTGGCACTATTATTAAGGCATCAAAAGGATAATATGAAATATATCATCGTAGGGTTAGGCAACTTTGGCTCGTCGCTGGGTATGGCGCTGACCAGTCAAGGTCATGAAGTGATTGCTATTGACAGCAATATGCAAAAAGTTGAGGCCTATAAAGAGGTCATCTCGCATACCGTCTGTATGGATGCCACCGATGAGTATACCGTCACTGGTTTACCTATTATCGATACCGATATCGTCGTGGTCGCAATCGGCGAAGACCAAGGTGCGAACGTCATGGCAACGGCGCTATTTAAGACCTTAAAAGCGCGGCGCTTGATTAGCCGCAGTATCAACCCATTGCACCAAAAAGTGCTGCAAGCCATCGGCGTGGACGATCTTATTCTGCCTGAAAAAGAAGCCGCCGATCGTTGGGCCAAACGGCTGTCACTGCGCTACTTTGTAGATTCGTTTGAGCTTACCGATCATTTTAGTATCGTTGAGCTTAGTATTCCAAATACATTGATTGGAAAGACCGTTGACGACTTACAGCTCAAGCAAAAATTCAATATTCGATTGCTTAGTACCATGCGCTATGAGTATTATGAAGACAGCTTTGGACGGACGCAACGTAAGCCGAGTATCGAAGGTTTAGCCGAACATGAGCAAGTGCTACAGGATAAAGATGTTCTGATTATTTATGGCGCGAACAAGCATATTAATCAGTTTTTACGTAGCGTTGGGGTAAAAATACAGTAGCAGGCTAAATCTAAATAAAGGATGTATTGTCTGAACACCAACGACGACATACCTATTATTTGAATAGCAACGCTATGACATTATAAAAGGGAAAGTTATGAATAAGTATCACATATCCGTCCTACTGATTGCCATGACGGCACTGCTGTCAGGCTGTGATCAATCGTCTCAAGACCCGAACGTTATGCTGTCAGAAGGGCAGAAAGACCCCATCAAACAGCTGGAAATTACCTCAAAAATTGATCGTAGCAAATTTGGCTATCAGCAAACCTTTTATGTGCCGATTTACTCTGACATTTATACCGATAGAGACAATCGTAAAGTCTTACTGTCCGCGACTTTGAGCGTTCGTAATACCACCCTAAAGAAATCATTGTATATCAATAAAATCGATTACTACGATACGCATGGGACTTTTTTAAAATCGTATCTGAATAAACCTATTGAGCTACCGGCCATGGGCACGCTCAATTATATTGTCGAAAAAGAAGAGGACAAAGGTGGCTCTGGCGCTAACTTCATCATTGAGGTCGAAGGCATTGACGATACCGTCACCCCAGTTATTGAGGCGGTGATGATAGGCAACTTTAGCAATAAAGCCTTTGCTTTTACGACGCAAGGTACGCCAGTAATACATTAGGGTCTGTTGAGCATTCAAATGTGGTACTGGCAGTGGCTATATTTTAGGTTTCATTCATTTCTAAACCAATGACGTGAGTGAGATGTCCAGTTTTCAGATACACCGTAGCACCCTCTGGCCCTGCTTTAGCTTGCGGCTGTTCACCGATAGGGAAGCGTATCCACCCACCTCGTTGATAGACTTGGTCATCATCTATCAGCTCACCTGCCACCACCAGTAGCTCTGCACCACCATCAATTGAAGCATCAAACAGTAACTCGTCTGCATTTATACGCTGCAAGCTCACTTGCTCGTTACTATCTAAAAACAGAGGACAAACGTCACGGTTGTCTTGGCGCTGCCAATTGGCACTATCTTGAGTATCGATAGCCACAGGATTGGACTCATCAGATGACATTTGACGTAGTTTAACAAAAATAACCGCACCTTCCTCACTATAAGGTCTATGACCTGAAGCCGGTGGATTGCGTAAGTACCAGCCTACCGGATAGTGTGTGTCATCAGCAGAAAAAGTCCCTGACAATACCAAAATCTCTTCGCCACCCGGATGCAAGTGATGCGGAAAATAAGAGCTCGGTGCATAACGAACCAAACTGGTCGCGCGTGCCTTCTCTTCTCCTACGCGGTCAAGCATCACACGCTCCACACCATTTTGTGGCGATTTTACCCATTGATGGTGTTCAGGAGTCAGCGCGGCACGACGTGAAAAATCTGCATTGATAAGCATAAGGTACTCCAAAGAACGTACTAAAAATATAGACTGAAAGTCTTACTATTAAAGGTTTTAAAATTCAGAGAGCTACTGACTGATAAACGTCACCGCCTCAGTACTGCCATTTTTACTAGGCTGGCTAATAGTGACTTTGCTCGCCAAAATATCGCCTTGAGCATTGATTTTATAGCATTCTGATGAAGTGCCATTAGGATCAAAACTGAGGAGTAGGTTCTCTGAGGTCTCTATACATAGCCAAGCGCGGTTGTTGCTCTCCCTCGTTAGCGACCAGCTTTGTTTATAAGTGCCAGTTTGTTTGCGCATACTGCTGTCGCTGTAGACGTTTTCGGTGATCAAGGCACTGGAATCGCCAACTGAAGCCATCTTAGGGATGACGGTCGTTTGGTTCGATAGCGAGTATCTACCGCTATTATCCGTGAAGCCATCGAACATCAAGGGATTGGTCGTAAAATAGTTGGTTGCGATAGATTGATTGGTGATTTGATCGTAGCGTTTAGTGATGGTAGTTATCTCAGCAGCTTTAACTGATTTATTGTTGAAAGCCACTGTACCTTTGGGTGTCACCTTAATATCGGCGACGATGTTTTGCTTGTCCACTACGGCATGTAGTTGTTCGCTGCGCTCTTTGGTATAGACATTGAGTAGGGCGGTCTCAACAGGGTATTGAGTGATGGTATTTCCATTACTGCTATCATTATCAGTGCTGCCCATCGGTGCATTGATCGTCACACAAGCGCTTAAGCTGAGTCCTGCTACTACTACCACCGCTAAATTTTTCATAAGGCCATCCTTCCCATTATTTTAATTTTCTGAGTTGCTAATACCTACTATAATCGAATTTTACGCCACTCGCGTCTGACATTCGTTAATAGCTATTTTTAGCCCGTTTAAATATGATAAATTGAATTGAGGACACGCCCTAGATAAAGAGGCTAAAAAGAATAAGAAGCAGGCTAGGGATTAATAAAATAGCTCGCAGGCATGAAGCGACGATTAGACGGGTGTAAGCTGTCTAATCGTTGCATTGGTATTATTGGATACTGTGAAATCAGGTGGATTATTCTAGATTTATGTCTAAAAAGGTTTTGAACTAAGGCGTACCTGCATGACCTACTTTGACTTGTGTGGACAGCATACGACCTTTGGTTTCAGCTTTACGTGATGCTTCATCCCAATCAGGTGCCGCACACATAAATAATGTTTTACCATCTTGTCCGCCAAGGGCAACCGCAAAGATACCATCAGGTGCCGTATCGATAGTTTCTAAAATCTCACCACCTTCTGCTATACGGACGGCACGCTGGTTCAACGTATCCGCAATCCAAACCGCACCTTCGGCATCTAGCGCGAGACCATCAGGTAATATACTGGCATTTTCTATACGCAAACCAAGGTTTGGCTCATCACCTAACTCTCCAAAATTAGCAAAGTCGCGCTTTTCACCAAGGCTACCATCTTCGTTGATAGCAAACTGCGTAATTTTATTGCCAAACAGCTCGTTAACGATCAAGGTCTTTTGATCTGCAGAGATAACCATACCATTTGGAAATGCCAATCCTTCAGCGACAATCTGTGAGCTTCCATCAGGCTTAACCAAAACAAGCCCCGTATTTTCATGGTCAGCACCACCCATCAAGTCAAAGCCAAAGTTACCGATGTAAGCATTACCATTGTCTGAAACCACCATGTCATTGGCATGACCACCACAATGCTCCCAAATATCGGCATGAACGACCAAGTTACCGTCATTTTCTAGTCGTAATACTTTGCGGTCTTTCATCGATACAACCAGCATACGCCCATCGGGCAACCACCCTAAACCAGAGGGTTGCTGCTCAACATTAGCAATTTCCTCTGCCACTCCCTCATCGTTGACACGATAAATGCCTTGAGTATAAAAATCAACAAACCATAAAGCATCGTTATACCAGCGAGGGCCTTCTAAGTAATGAAAGCCATCAACGACAACGTCTAATTTATATTCTGACATAATTGTTTCCCTTGAATAGTGGTTATCTTCCTTGATAAATAAAACTGTTTTGAATAGCAACAATGGTTTCTGTTTTAGAGTATCTCCTTATATATCGTTGTCACCTCATCTAAAGTCATGTCTTTGGGGTTGGTTGCAATCAGTCGGGCATAGGTATTTATTACTATGTCTGCCAATGCGGGGATGTCTTGATCTGTTATATCCAATTCGCTTAAGCGATACTTGAGCCCACTATTTTCTAAAAACATCTTTAGTTCATCAATAAATAAAGTCGCTGCGTCTAAGTCTGTCATGCCAGATGTCTGAGTAGGCATGACAGCATGAGCCAGCTCAGCATAAAGTGGGGCGGCTTCTGATAAGTTAAATGTGAAAACACCACACATAACGAGTGCATTGGCATGTCCATGAGGGATATGAAAATTGATACTCAGCGGATACGAGAGTCCATGTACTGCTGCTACTGATGAGTTCACAAAGGCAATACCAGCCAAAGTAGAGCCCAATAACATTTCGGCACGCGCGTCGATATCATCGCCTTGAGCCAATACTTTCTCAAAGTTATTCCAGAGCATCTGCAATCCTTTAACAGCCAATGCATCTGAAATAGGATTTTTCTTGGTACGACTCGTATACGCTTCAACGCAGTGAACCATGGCATCCAAGGCGGTTGCAGCCGTGATGTGACGAGGTAGCTTCAGTGTTAGTGTGGCATCTAAAATGGCGACATCAGGTAGGATTTTAGGCGTATAAATGGCTTTTTTGCTGCCATCTTTTGCCGTGATGACAGAGACAAAGGTAGACTCTGCACCCGTACCAGCAGTCGTTGGTATCGCAAATAAAGGCAGCTTATTAAAGCCACTGACATCTTTGTCTAAAATGTCATTTACTGACTCAAAGTCATTTGGAAGCAAGGCGACGATTTTGGCAGTATCAATAGAGCTGCCACCGCCTAGACCAATAACCAGATCACAGTTACTGTCTCTAGCAATTTTCATAGCGTCATTGACGACGTCAACGGGTGGGTCAGCGATGACAGCATCGAAGACCACCACTTGAATGCCAGCTTCTTGTAATGATTGCTGTGCGATATCGACATAGCCCAGCTGAGTGATTCCAGCATCGGTAACAATAATAGCCGACGTCGCACGGTATTGTTGAGCTAACGCGCCTAGCTTTTTGCGCATACTGTCAGCTTCGCTGATGATATGACCATTGCTATAAAACTCAATCCCTGTCATTTTTTCTTCCTTGTGTAGAGATACATCTAGATATGAATCAGCACTAATCGTAAGATATAGTCAATCCTCTATAAAAGCGTTACAGCATTAACCTCGCTTGAGGTATTAAATATACATCTACACTCGGTTGCCTTGTAGCATTTTTAAATTGAACCGACTATAGCTTACGTAATTCAGTATACGCAATTTCCTTAGTTATAGGCTGTCTAGTATGCGTGCATATCAAGAGTTTATCGTGCTTGCATAACTGATTCAACATACCCTAATTATCTACCTAGCGATATACAGTATCTATAATTCAAAAAAATATCAGGACGTATTGGGTTTGATCATTATCGTCAGGCTGCGTAACTAAAGTCTCTCAAGTGAATATTTACAGGATTAATAGCATAGGTTGACCAACGAATAGACCAGCACAAGCTACGGGATAGGTGGTTGACGTTGGGTTGAATTGGGAAAACAGCAGGCATAAAAAAAACGCTAGACGCGTTATTTATAAAGGTTTTGAGAGGTATATAGGAGAGGGTAGTACAAGATAGAAAAACTAGGAGGCTTTCTTAAAATTGATAAGATTGGCGGTGAAGGAGGGATTCGAACCCTCGATACGCTATTAACGCATACACACTTTCCAGGCGTGCGGTTTCAGCCACTCACCCACTTCACCGTTTTTGATATAGCGGACAGTTTTGATTGATTAAAATAAAAAATAATCAGTTGTCCGTATATTTGAGACCGCCTAGTATAGCGGATAGCATTTAAAATGTCACGGCTTACGCCTTATCTTTCTTTATTCACAGACGCCTGCTACGATAGCGTATACGTAATGACAAGCATAGATGGTTGAAAGTTGAATGATAAGTGTCGGCAGGATCAAATACAGTGTCAAAAACAGCATCATAATGACTGTGATGATGGTAGTAAGCATAACCTCGGCGCATGCTGATGACTTTAGCCAGTGTAGCCAGTCCTTTTATGGCAGTATCTATCCTGAATTTACCAATCCTAA
Organism: Psychrobacter sp. AT9; assembly: GCF_047272965.1. Lineage (NCBI taxonomy): Bacteria > Pseudomonadati > Pseudomonadota > Gammaproteobacteria > Moraxellales > Moraxellaceae > Psychrobacter > Psychrobacter sp. AT9. The sequence goes on along the minus strand of NZ_JBKOTW010000001.1, from coordinate 3,220,930 downwards.
GCTCAGTAACAAGACACAAGCGCTATGTATGGATGGTTTTGCCGTGATGTATTCAGGAGTATCACGCACGCCGCTGTGGTCGGCAGAGTATTTAGATCGCAACCGTTTACAGCAAGCCAAAGAAATTGATCGTGAAGACAGTTTTCATGAAGAAAGCCGATTACCCACATCCGCACGTGCCTCATTGTCTGACTATTCAGGCTCAGGCTATGATCGCGGGCACTTAGCGCCCAATGCTGATATGGCGAATCGCAGTCAACAATATGATAGTTTTAGCTTGGCCAATATCGCTCCGCAATCGCCACGTAATAATCGCTATATTTGGCGTAATATCGAGTCAGCCACTCGTTACTTAACCCAGCAATATGGAGAAGTTTATACCATTACAGGGGTGGCGTTTACTGGCAAAAAAACCAAGCAATTGGCTGACCGAGTGCTTGTTCCCAGTCATTTCTTTAAAGCAGTTTATATTCCTGCGATTAATCAAGCAGGAGTCTATTACGCACCAAATGATGAATCAGAGCGTATAGAAATTATCAGTGTCGATGAATTGGCGACCGAAATTGGCATCGATGTATTACCCGTACTGGATGCCAAAACCAAAGCGCAAGCGTTCGAGCTACCACTAAAGGCTGGCGAGAGTTCAGATTTGCCTGAGGCGACTGTTGAAGAACCTACTTGGATGCTTTTTGTTTGGGCGATTCTCGACTGGCTGATCACCCAGTTGCAGGCGTAATGCTTTTACTATTAGCCCATTTAGTCGCTTTTATTCAGATTGAGGACACACTCTAGTGTCTGTATGTGACAGAAAGTACGAACTATTGAAAAATCACGTAAGATGCTGTTAATAGAAAGGAGACTCAAATGATTGACCCATTTGCCAATAATCATCAAAGTATGCAAATTGGTGAGCTCGTGATCGAAAACCAGCAAGATAAAATTATTATATATGGCGACATTGATTTGACCTTTGATGCCACTGGGCATCAGCAAGCACAACAGTTACATGATTTAACAAGTAAGATTTTGCAAGCTTTTGAAAACAACAGTGGATACAATAATAATGATGACAAGTCAAAAGAAAAAGATGACCAGCTGGATAAAAATATCGACAATCCCTTCTTGTAACTGTTTGATATAGTTCTGATTTTATAGAAATAATAAACTATAAAAAAATTACTAGGCAAAAGCTTAAAATTGCTTATAATGGGTCAAGACATCGCTTATGTCGTTTAGGATTTTAATGAACAGCTTATTTATTGTTGCGCTAACCCACTACTAACTAGTAGGAAATCGCACAGCTGGGAATGAAGTTTTAGCGAAGGATAAGCCTAGGAGAGTAGAAACATAACGTTTCGAATAATCATTGTATGAAGGGAGTCAGTCTATGAAATTATTTACAAAAACCACTTTAGCAGTTGCAGGTATCAGTTTAGCAAGCATGGCATTTGCCGCTGATCCTCTAGCCAACACGACTTGGCAGACCTATGATGAAGGTAAGCCAAAAGGTACGGTAAAAATCACTGAATCAAATGGTGTTTTGACAGGTACGCTGATTTCTACTAATTCAGCCAAAGGTAAGAAACACGTTGGCACGACTATCATCAAAGGTCTTAAAGCTGATGGTAGTGGTAAATATAGTGGTGGTACGATTACTGATCCTGAGAAAGGTAAAGATTATCGTATGACGGCACAACTAAGTGGTAGTACATTGAAGCTAAAAGGTTATATCGGTCCATTCTCACGCAGTCAAGAGTGGAAAAAGAAATAATCTAATTCTAAAGAAACTAGATTATTAGATACTTTATAGAAAGTAATTTATATAGTACAAATTATACAGTATAAAAAATCCCGCATTACCGAAAGGTAGTGCGGGATTTCTTTGTGCTGCAATATTTCTCTAAATGCTAACCGATTATCTTACGAATTCTGGGTAAGCTTCCATACCGCATTCGGCGATATCACCACCTTCATATTCATCTTCTTCAGAGATACGCAGACCCATCACCACTTTAATGATTGACCAAACGATTAGACTGGCAACAAATACCCATATAAAGATGGTCGCTGCGCCTGCAATTTGACCTACGAACGATGCTGCTGGATTGGTAATAGGAACAATTAGTAGACCGAAGAGACCAATTACACCATGTACCGAGATAGCACCTACTGGGTCATCGATTTTTATTTTATCTAAAGCGAGAATGGATAAAACAACGATAACACCTGCTATCAGACCAAACAGTGTGGCCTGCAGCGCAGAAGGAGTAGAAGGTTCTGCGGTAATCGCAACCAAACCTGCTAGCGCACCATTTAGGAGCATGGTTAAATCAGCCTTACCAAAGATAAGACGCGCTACTAACAATGCACCAATAGCACCGCCTGCTGCTGCTGCATTGGTATTCAAAAATACCATCGCGACAGAGTTGGCACTGGCGATATCACCGAGCTTGAGGACAGAACCACCGTTAAAGCCGAACCAACCCATCCACAATATGAGAGTACCAAGTGCTGCTAATGGCAGATTGGCACCAGGAATGGCACGTATTTCACCATTAGGACCATATTTACCTTTACGAGCTCCTAACAATAATACCCCTGCTAATGCAGCCGCAGCACCTGCCATATGGACGATACCGGAACCAGCAAAATCAGAAAAGCCTAAGTCACCTAAGTTAAATAAACCAAAGACGTCTTTACCACCCCAAGTCCAGCTGCCTTCAACAGGATAGATAACACCAGTCATGACTACCGCGAAGAGGAGAAAAGCCCACAGCTTCATACGCTCAGCGACAGCGCCTGAGACGATTGACATACAGGTTGCGACGAATACCACTTGGAAGAAAAAGTCAGAAGCTGCAGAATAAACAGAATCACCACCAAAGCCATTTTCAGCTGAGGCTGCTAAAGCATCTGCTACCAAAGCCTCACCGCCTGCAATACCGCTTAAGAATAGATTGCCATCATACATAATGGCATAGCCGCAGATCATGTACATGGTACAAGCGGTGGCAAATAGTGCGATATTTTTTGTTAGGATTTCGACGGTGTTTTTTGAGCGTACCAGCCCTGCTTCTAACATGGTGAAGCCCGCTGCCATCCACATGACCAGCGCCCCACACATCAAAAAGTAAAACGTATCAAGTGCGTACTGGAGCTCAAAGATTTGATTTTGCATGTTAATTCCCCCTTGAATATATGCAATATAGATATCGGTATGTCCTATAAATCTGTGTTTATAGGTAAGTCTACGCGTTAGATAGCGTCAGGACCTGTCTCGCCCGTACGAATACGAATGACTTGCTCAAGAGCCGTCACAAATATTTTACCGTCACCGATTTTTCCAGTGCTAGCGATGCGAGTGATGGCTTCGATAGCAGGTTCAACCATCTCATCGATAACGGCCACTTCAACTTTTACTTTAGGTAAAAAGTCCACCACGTATTCTGCGCCGCGATAGAGCTCCGTGTGACCTTTTTGGCGACCGAAACCTTTGACTTCAGTGACGGTAACACCTTTGACACCGATGTCAGAAAGCGCTTCACGTACATCATCGAGCTTAAACGGTTTTAAGATCGCAGTGATTAGCTTCATAAAAAATTCCTTATATGTGTGATGTCGCAGGTTGATATAGACATTGTGCTTCATCGTATGACTGCCATTCTTAACGTAAGTCATTCAAGAACTGTGCCAAACCTAATCAAGGGGGTAGCTAGGATTGAGCCAATTGGTTCAAAAATGCTTATGGTATTGACAAAAAATACGGCTTATAGGGGCACGATAATCGTCATTGTTGTCCATACAAGCAGAGTAGATCAACCTTTAACGTTGGAGTATCGAAAACTTTATTATAACCAACTTTTAAAGCGCTTGGGGAGGCTATCACTTTATTTCATGTGATGATTTGATAAAAGTGTATAGCAAATGAGTACTGAGTAAAAGTAGACAGGAGGGGCAGAGCACAATACTCTGCCCGCAAATTAAACGTTGGCGTTATACTTTAGGGAAGAGTAGGTATGGGGTTTTGGTACTGCCTAGTAGTTTTTTGGTGTCGCTGCCTTTGAGAAATTCATGCAAACGAGACTGACCAAAAGCGCCTGTTATCAGCAGACCAATATTGTGCTCATTTTGATAGTAAGTTAAGGCTGCTGTCACATCGCGGCAGTCTAGCAATGCCTTTTTGGATTTTATGCCAGCTTGCTTGAGACGGGCATAAGCTTCACGTAGGGCGTCGCAGTTTTCCGAGTTGTCTTTACCGACCATAACAATATGAATGGTTAGGGCGCGAACAAGCGGCGTTTTGCATAGCCAATTAAGCAGTTTATGAGAAGTTGCACAGTTGTCAAAAGCAAATAAAGCAGTTGTAGGGGTCAAAAATGGTGCATGAGTCACCAAAATGGGGCAGTGGCTTAAACGAATAAGCTGACTCAACGTTGCTTTGCAGGTCACATGATGACCAATAACAATCAATTGCGCCTTATTGTCGACATAATCGATACTTTGATTAAGATGTTCATGACGATGCAGCGTATACGTCTTTAATTTTTGGCGCTGCTGCTCGCAATAAGTTGTGGCTTGATGGAGTAACAGTTTGCCTTGCGCTTTTAGTTCACAATTACTCAAATGTTCTTTGGTAGTAAATTGATCTAACAAAGCACTTTCGTCATCTATATTGAGGCAACCAGAATAATTGACCGCTGCTTTTTGTTGCAAGCTTGGTACTGAATGCAACAGACCGATAGGGGCTTGTAAACGAGGTGCTGCCCACATGCTCGCCTCTAGCACGGCTTGTACGTGATCAGGGCAGTCTAAGCAGGCAATTACGCTATCTGGCTTTAAATTACTCATAAGGCCACCACATCATCTAATAATTAAAATACCGTCAAGCGGGTCAACTCATCTGCGATGACCCTAAAGCTTGAACTGGTATACCAATATAATGGTTTGTCTACAAACCATGAATCAACGTCCGTTCGATAACGCAGGCATAGTGCTTGGTTATCTAACCATTTAATCCAACAAGCCAATGTCTCGGCGATCATGGATAGAGAAACGGTCAATCAACGTACGGCTTGCACTGTTGAGTCCTACCACTTTGACATCAATCCCTTCACGTTGCAAGCGCATGACCAGCTTGTCCAAGGTATCTACGGCACTGACGTCCCAAAAATGCGCTTGGCTGACATCGATATGAATGCTATCCAAGGCTTCTTTGGTATCAAAGCTATGCAAGAACTGCGTCGTTGAGGCAAAGAACACTTGGCCCTGGACGTAGTAGTAACGTGTGTTACTACTGTCGTCATACTCGCTAAATATCGTTAAGAATTGCCCGATTTTATTGGCAAACGCTAGCGCAGATAGCAGCACACCAACACCTACGCCATATGCTAGATTATGCGTAAAGATAGTGGTCAAAACGGTCGCTAGCATGACAATGTTAAATGACATCGGATGGGTCTTAAACTCGCGAATAGATTGCCAATTAAAAGTACCAATGGAGACCATAATCATCACAGCCACTAGTGCTGCCATCGGTATCAGACTGACCCATTCACTCAAAAACACCACCATAATGAGCAGTACCACACCTGCCATCAAGGTAGACAGACGCGTACGTCCGCCTGATTTAACGTTGATCATTGACTGACCAATCATCGCACAACCTGCCATACCACCAAAGAATCCTGATACCACGTTGGCAATACCTTGACCACGACACTCGCGGTTTTTATCGCTCGGCGTATCAGTTAATTCATCCACAATCGTCGCTGTCATCATAGATTCTAACAAACCAACGATGGCCAGCGCGATAGAATAAGGCGCAATGATTAAGAGCGTCGTTAAATTTAATGGAATATCTGGCAGCAAAAATACGGGTAGAGAATCGGGCAAATCACCCATGCTACCGACGTTACGAATATCGAGATTCATATACATCGCTACCGCGGTCAAGCCAACGATACAAATCAGCGGTGAAGGAATCACCCGACCAATTTTAGGAATAAGCGGAAACAGATAAATAATCGCCAAGCCCGCCGCAGTCATGATATAAACGGTCATCCCGACCTTCTCAGTCATAGGGTTAAGCTCAGGTAATTGAGCCATAAATATTAAAATCGCTAGCGCATTGACAAAGCCAATGACCACCGAGCGCGAGACAAAACGCATCAGATTGCCAAGCTTAAGAATACCCATGACGACCTGAATCGCCCCGCACAATAAGGTAGCAGCCAGCAAGTACTGCAAGCCATGATCAGCCACCAAGTCTACCATCACTAGCGCCATCGCTCCTGTCGCTGCTGAAATCATACCCGGCCGACCACCGACGAAACTAATCACGACGGCGATACAGAATGATGCATACAAACCAACTTTTGGATCGACGCCCGCGATAATAGAAAAAGCAATGGCTTCTGGAATCAAGGCCAGTGCAACCACCACCCCTGATAAAACGTCACCGCGAACATTGGAAAACCAGTCGTCACGTAAGCTATCAAAAAAAGATGTCATAAGTAAACTGCATAGAGTTAAAGGCAAAAAAAGTAATCATTACTCAGTGTTAAAATGATCGCGTTATTACAGGTCGTTATAATCAGTGCTACTAAACGTACTTTTATTATGCTGTTGCTTCATTACCAATCGATAATTAGCTAGCAGCACGCCCATCAATTTATTGACTGGTATCGCTAATACGCTCACCAATAGTCAATATGATGACAGTGCCTAAAATATAGTGTATTAAAATACAGTGTCTAAAATAAAGTATAAGAACCGCCATGACGTACCGCGGTAGAAGGAGATAAATAATCTATCAGACAAAAGCGCATAAGTAGATCGAAGCCAGTGTCTGCCATCTCATTACCTCAATAGGAATCGTTGCGGAAGCAGCGTGACAATAGCGCGGTAAATGTGACAACATGCTAAACTAAAATGCTTAGGTGAAATATCTAGCCCAAATATCTGTTTAGGCCGATATTATAGCATTAGCTACTCAATATAAAAACAGCCGCATAATAGCACAAAGTCATAAAAAACCAGTACCGAAATCTGAACGATACCGTTATCATGCTCTTCATCTTAACAGTATCATTCAGACGGTCTAAACCACGTATATGCTTGATGCCATTTTGTTCGTCCAATAGAAGGAAGAGATATGACCACCCTTACCGCAACAGAAACCTTACTTCATAAGGGCAGTGGTCTACAAGTCGTGGTCGGTTTGGGACAGTCAGGGCTTTCAGTAGCGAACTATCTTACCAAGCAAGGCTACCATGTGGCTGTCACTGACAGTCAGCCGACGCCTGCCTTAGCAGAGCAACTACCAGCAGCCGTTGATATTCGCCAATTTGGAGCGATAGATGCAGAATTATTGCAACAAGCGGCACGGATCATTATCAGCCCAGGTATTTCTTTAGATACCGACGCGGTTGCCGCCGCCCGTCGCGCCAACATTCCTGTGGTCAGTGATATTCAGCTGTTCTGCGAAGCCTGTACCGTACCGATCGTTGCTATTACGGGCTCCAATGCCAAAAGCACGGTGACGACTTTGGTCGGGCAGATGGCGGCGGATGCCGGTGTCAATGTGGGCGTCGGTGGTAATATTGGCGTGCCAGCCCTTAATCTACTTGCCAATCCTGATATGCAATTGGCCGTACTTGAGCTGTCAAGCTTCCAGTTAGAGACCGTGACCAATTTAGGTGCGCAAGTGGCAACTGTTCTTAATATGTCACCCGATCATTTAGATCGCCATGGTGATATGTTGGGCTATCATCAAGCCAAGCATCGTATCTTTCAAGGTGCCAAATCGGTGGTGATCAATCGTGAAGATGCGCTGACTCGACCGTTGGTGGCGGATAATTTGCCACGGCTGAGCACAGGTATCCATGCTCCTGATAAAGGCCACTATGGTCTCATCACTGATCCAGAAGGACATATTTATCTTGCACGTGGGACCGAGCGGTTGCTATCAGCGGACAAACTACAGATTAAAGGGCGTCACAATTTGCTCAATGCGCAAGCGGCTTTGGCACTAGGTGAGCTTGCTGGCTTACCACTAGATAGCATGCTGAACACCCTGCAACAGTTCACAGGTCTCGAGCATCGCTGCCAATACGTCGCCACTGCGGCAGGCCTTGATTATTTCAACGATTCAAAAGGCACCAATATTGGCTCGACCATGGCGGCTATCGAAGGATTAGGCGCGGTCTATGCGCCAAAAGACGGTAAGCTGTTGTTAATCTTAGGCGGACAGGGTAAAGGTCAACAATTCGGTGAATTGACGCCTTTTATCAATAAATACGTCAGCCAAGTACTGTTTATTGGTGAGGATGCTAAGCAGATTGAACAGCATCTACGTGCAACGAAATTAAGTGATGAAGTGGCGCTGCATCAATGCCAAACGTTAGAAAGTGCATTTGCCACCATTCAACAAGTCACCACAAGTAGCTTGTCACAAGTGCAAGCCGTGTTATTATCGCCAGCATGTGCCAGCTTTGATCAATTTAGTGGTTATGCGGCTCGTGGTGAGCATTTTAGCCAGCTGGTCAGTCAGCTTGCGACAGATATTTAAATAGCATTAGCTAAATATTGGGCAACTACACAGCAATACAAACACAGCAGTGTGTAGCCAATCGCATTTTGTTGATAAATGATTGTTTTGCTTATAGATTACTGCTACTGTCAATAATCAGTCAGGCAGTTTGCCGACTTTATTATTAGAACAGTGATAATGGATACAATAATCCTAGGATAGCTGCCAAATCAGGCGTTATTCTTCTAGTATTGACGGGCTGTTATGGTCCGTGTGGTACGATCTACTTTATATTTTTTATACGGTGGCGTTGCATAAACGCCGTGTTTTTTCGTTTGTTAGTGTATATAAAATTATGGCGCTCTCTTCTCTTTTTCGTTCGTCTCCCCAATCGCAGCAAGCCTCTGGCTCAGATGGCATTCTTTCTATGCCGTCAGCGCGTGCAATTTTATTAGCGAGTGTCGGCTGTATGCTGGTGCTCAGTCTACTGATGGTCGCTTCTGCTTCTATTCCCTTCGCGCTCAGTCGCGGCATGACGGAGCTGTATTTTTTTAGAAATCAGCTACTCTATATGGGAATTGGACTAATCGCTGCCGCTTTTCCTTATTACTTAGTATCCTTACGAACCTTATATAAGACAGAGACTCAGTTTCTCCTGTTAGCCATTACGGGGGGCTTGTTGGTTTTAACTTTGTTTGGCACGCCGATTAATGGCTCTAAGCGCTGGTTAAATCTAGGGTTTTTGAACTTTCAGGTTGCAGAATTGGCCAAACTGGTCATGATTGTGTTCGTGTCTGATTTTGTCGTGCGTCGATCTTTTGAGGTTCGTAATGGCTGGGATGGTTTTTTACGGATATTTTTAGTGGTTGGTATGATCACGCTGTTATTGTTATTACAGCCAGATTTTGGCTCTTTGGTGGTCATTGTTGGCACCGTTTTTGCGATATTTTATATCGCTGGCGCACCTTACAAGCAGTTCTTGGCATTGGGCGGCTTGGTGGCTGGATTGGCAGTACTGGCAGTGACTTTGGTACAGTATCGTTTGGTACGTGTGATGTCGTTTTTGGATCCCTTTGACGATGTGCAAGATACTGATTATCAGCTGGCACGCAGTTTGATTGCCTTTGGTCGTGGTCAGTTCACCGGTGTCGGTTATGGTGAAAGCGTACAAAAACTGTCACATTTACCTGAAGCACATACGGATTTTTTATTAGCCATTACGGGTGAAGAGCTGGGTTTTGTGGGGGTCGCAGTGGTATTGCTGCTCGAGGCGCTCATCATTGGCAGTGCCATGCGTATCAGTTATAACGCGCTCAAGCGTCGCCAGATGCGTATGAGCTATACCGCTTTTGGTATCGGTGTGGTCTTTATCGCGCAAACGATTATCAATGCGGCGATGAATATGGGTGCCATTCCGACCAAAGGTTTGACCATGCCATTCTTTAGTTACGGTGGCTCATCGATGCTCATCAGCTTAGTGATGGTTGCCTTGCTGCTAAAGATTTATAAAGAAAGCCCTGAGATTGAAAAAAGCCAGTGCCGTTATTATTAGCAGGTGTTAATCTGTAGAAAAGCGTCGCCAGCAGCGGCGCTTTTTGTTTTTTAATAATTGGGCAGATTAAGCGCGCTCTTGCCTTGTAGCGGAGTGTTATCCCATTGTGCAATTGCTTGCATTAACATACGGGTTGGCGTATCTCTATCGACCGCTGGTTGCTGTAATAGCTGCAAAGCGTCGGCGATAAGCTTACTTGGATCGCGAGTATCAATCGGTTGCGCAAGATTCTGCTTGGAGAGCTTTTGCCCATCAGGATTGCATATCAAGGGCAGATGATACCAGTGATCGATAGCTGGTAAGTTAGCCGCCTGCATGATACTAATCTGAGCAGTGGTCATGGGTAAAATGTCCAAGCCACGCATAATATGAGTGACTTGTTGTAGCCCATCATCGAGGCTGGCGGCTAAGATATAATTGATCATGCCGTCTTGGCGGCGAACCACCATATCCCCTAAGGTTTGTTGTGGATTATCCCACTGCAACCCTTGAATACCATCGCTAAACCCGATTTTATGGTCTGGCAGTTGTATGCGCAGCTTGTGTTGTTGACGATCGAGATTGGCATTGAGGCAGCAGCGCGGGTAGCGTTGTCTATTGGGCAGCAGTTGCTTAATATCCGTAGCATTCAAACCTGCTGGTAAAGGCTCTAAAGTTTGAGTCGTCGAGGATGTCTGTGCTTGCTGAGACCAATAGCGCTCTAAGTCCTTACGTGAGCACTGACAGCCATAAGTCAGTGGCAGCAGGGCTGACGATAAGTAGTCGTTGTAGATATCAATACGCTCAGACTGATAAATGACATCGCCGTCCCACTGTAGCCCGAGCACTTCTAGATCTATAAGAATCTGCTCAGTGAATTGTCTGTCACAGCGTTCCGTGTCGGTATCTTCGATACGCAGCAGCCATTTGCCACCGAGCGACTTGATATGGCAAAAGCTGGCAAGCGCAGTGGTCAAGGAGCCAAGATGCAGCTCACCTGTGGGTGAAGGCGCAAAGCGACCGATAGGAGGTGATAATGGCTGCTGATGGAGAATAGGAGTATGGGCAGTTTGCAAAGTAGGGGTTATCAAAGTAATGACTATCAATGTAGGAGGATATAGCTAGAATAAAGAAGAACGGAGTAAAAAGATATTTATTAAATACGCTTGTTTTGTTAGGGCGTGTCTTCATTTTAAAAATGGTGATAAAAATGAGATAAATTGCCGTCAAACAAGAAAAATAGCGCAGTCAGTGAAAAGTAATATCGATACATCACGCACTGTTGATATCAATTTTTTTTGCTTGCTGTGTGTACGCAGACAGAGGCTACAAAAAATTTATATCAGTCACGCTGTCTCTTTTTTATATTGAACTGACTATAGAACGAGATCTATAAAACGCAACGAGCGACCAATAAATGGTCGCTCGTTATTATAAAGCCTGTCAGCACGCATTTACATGCGCTAGCATAAGAGAGCGTTTAGGTATGACCTTGGTTTTGACGCTCTTTGATCTCAGATAACGTCTTGCAGTCGATACATTGAGTTGCTGTTGGACGTGCTTCAAGACGACGCAAGCCAATCTCTACCCCGCAAGTTTCACAAAATCCATAATCATCATTGTCAATTTCTGCCATAGACTTATCGATTTTGCGAATGAGTTTACGCTCACGGTCACGCGTACGCAACGTCAGGGCAAACTCTTCTTCTTGAGTGGCGCGGTCATTAATATCCGGCATGGCGCTAGACTCATCTTGGATATAAGTCTTGGTGCGATCTGCTTCGCCAATCAGTTGCTGCTTCCAATCCAACAAAATAGCCTTAAAATGCTCTAACTGCGCATCAGACATATACTCTTCGTCTTTGGCAGGCACATAAGGAGTAAACTTAACATCACTCGGATTCGTGGTCACGGTGCTCATATGGGTATCCTACTTTTTCAAATTAATTCAATAAAACGACATATCAAAAGACAAGACGTTATAAGTTTAACAAACGCGATAAGTTGTCCCTTTATAAAACGTTTTACCACTTGGTAACACAAGTAACACAGCTGAACTCATCGTACGGTTATATTGATATATTTATATCAATGGTCAGGTATATTGTTATGCATATTTTTATTTAAATGGCTGGGCCTAAATAATGCGACAAATGACTGACTGTGAAAACTTAGCTTGTGGTCAATGTAGCCATCCTAGCTATTATAATTTTGCTTGCGATTAGACGCGTTACCATCCTAACGCGATTTGGTTTTATCAGTATCGTTATTCACTTATCATAAAGCAAAGTTTGATTTTGCCAACCATATGGACGAAATTTTTTGTATTAAATCAAACATATGGACAAAGACAATCACAGTGTTATTGACGCCGATAAAACTGGGCATCAAGTATCCAACCTTTTAACCCAGCTTGCAACCTCTCCATTGTTGGCTAATTGCAACCAGCGATAACCGGGGCGCGCGTTTTCATCGTAAGCAAAGTCATCTCTATAAGGCTTAAATTGATAGCAAGTTGAGGGTGTGCTATAAACGCTGACCCCTTGACGATGGCGCACTTGCGCTTGATGGGTATGACCGCTAATGATTACTTTTAATTGCTCAAACGGTGCCATATGCTGCCAGAAAGCCTCAGTATTCTTTGCCATATGAGTATCTATCCAGTCAGACTCTATCGGTATAACGTGATGATGCAAGGCAATGAGCGCAGGCTTACTGCACTCTTGCAGCTGCACACATAACCAGTCAATATCGGTCGTTGTCACTTCTCCTGCCACCTGCCCAGAAATAGAGGAATCCAGTAATAGCAGCTGCCAATATTCCGTCTCAATAACATGTTGACTTAGCAAGCGTGCATCCATCGGCTGGGCGACGAGTTCCCGCTCAAAAAAAGGTAAATCGCTACCAATCTCATCAGTGACGTCATGATTGCCAGCAATACAGGCAAAAGGAATGTCAGTCGCTTGTAATACCTCAAAAATATGGTCGTAGATAGCGGGCTTTACTTTATTCACCAAGTCACCCGTCACCACGATCAAGTCACAGCGGATGTCTTCACTCAATGCTTGTTCGATGACTTTTTCAAAGCTATGCTGACAGACAGATATATCGGAATTATTGTCACTGTCGTCATTAGCTAGGGCAGAGGTGGGCGTTGATAAGTGCAAATCAGTGATCTGCAACACGTTTAGCTGTTCATCTGGCGTGCTGATGTTATTGGCAGGATAGCTTAGCATTGGGTCAGTCCCTTATCGAATCAAAACAAGTATTGCTATTAAAACGAATATGGATAAATCGATCACTTTTAGTTACGGGGTCTTATGGCGCATTTCTCCCATCCTTGATGGAAGATGTTGCCGCTTATAGCCCTACACTTACAAAACGAGCGATATGCAGCATTCTACTAACTATTACATTGATAGCATTAGGGAAAGTTTATATCATAAAGTGAATGAAAGCTCTAGCAATATTGATGAAATAAAGTTGGACAAAGGAATAATGAAAGGCCTCTACGTAACAATAAAGATGGCATAACTAACGGCGCATCGTCCAAAATTTTGCCGTTAGCACCTTTGATAAAATCAGCGCTGCAAAAAATAAAATAGCCAATACCAGTACGATAGATAGTCCAGTCTGAATATCCAGCCAGATACTGCCCCAAACACCTAAGGTGACCCCAAGCTGAGCGATAAGCAGCGCAATAATCACCATTTGCTTTGGCGATGTTGACCACAAACGTGCTGTTAAAGCCGGTAGCACCAGCAAGCCACTGATTAATAAGCTACCCACTGCTTGCAGGGCAATGGCACAAAACCCTGCCAATAACCCCATAAAAAACAGCCGCTGCCGTGTTGGGTTGACGCCTTGAATCCGTGCTAACGCTTCGTGAGTGGCAAGCTTAATTTGTGCAGGCCAAATATACGTGAGCAATACCAGTCCTACCAGCACACTACCGCCTATTAATGGCAAATCTGCCCAATCAAGCTCGAGCAAATTACCAAACAAAAACCCCAACACGTTGGCTTGCTGATCGGTCAGCTGGGTCAGCGCTAACAGCCCCAAACATAGCAGCGACACTGCAACCACCGCCAGTACGGAATCGACGGGCAAACGCTCATCATCTATGAGCACGAGTCCTAGTACCACTATCACACTAACCAATGCAATACCAATGCCCATAGGCAGTTGCCACCACACAGCCAAGGCAACGCCTAGCAAAGTGCCATGCGCCAAGGCATCGGCAAAAAATGCCATGCGTCGCCACAATACCAAACACCCTAGGGGCGCTGATAGCAATGCTAAAATACTGCCAGCAATCCAAGCAGGCGCAATAATGGCTAACCAAGCACTCATATCATGTATCCAATAAACGGTTTATAAAATAAAGGTCGTAAAGCAGCTTTTTGCTTTAGTCGTTTGGTTATGATGATTACAACTCGCTTGGCGCGTGATGTTCACAGGCATGCGGCTGATGGACATAAGGCTGCTCATAATGATGACCAAACAGCTTTTGAAACTCACTACTAATGGCAAGCTCGCTTGGTTGTCCCTCGCAGCAAATATGCTTATTCAGACAAATGACCCGTCGGCTGCCTTTCATCACCCAATGCAAATCGTGTGACACTACCAGCATGGCACAGCGTAAGAAGTCTGGTAGTTCATCAATAAACTGATAAAGCCAAACCTCGGTATCAGGATCAAGTCCTTGCATCGGCTCATCTAGAATCAATAAATTGGGCTTATCTAGCAAGGCACGAGCCAATAAAACTCGCTGCGTCTCACCACCTGATAGGTGCAGCATTTGCCGTGATAGCAGGTGCGTCAACGATAAATTATCAAAGATAAACTGGCGTTGCTCAGCCGTTAAGCGTTTCTTATCTGCTTGCGCCAATAAGTCGCAGACTCGTAATGGCAATATTGGCGGTACCGCAAAGCGCTGCGGCACATAGCCAAGCTGTAACTTATGATGGGGCGTCATTTGCCCTTTAGTTGGCTCAATCAACCCTAAAATAAGCTTAACCAACGTCGATTTACCAGCGCCATTTGGCCCAATAAGACTGACTGTCTCGTTAACGGCAATATCGATATTAATATGTGACAACAAGCGTTGCGAACCAATGTCATAGCTGATATCGCTTAAGCTCAGCAGCTGACTAGCTTGGTTGGTCTTATTATCCAGACTGATAGAGGCAGACGATTGCTCTGATGGTGAAATGGGCAGGCTCATAGGCTAGTGACTAATATATTGGTAAATGATAAATGTCTGAGTACTTAATGCTAAATAATAAGTACCTAGATCAGTACTTAATAAAGAAAAAATGCAGCAAGCATTTAAAATGCAGCAAGCTTTATTGGCATGCTTGGCAACGTCCACTAAGCTCAATGACACTACGAGCGACGATAAAGCCAACATCTTGCTCCGCAAAGCTCATCATTTCTTGTACCGGTAAGCTGCTACATTCTTGCACTCGCTGGCATTGATCGCAAATTAAAAATGCGGCGGTATGCTGGGCGCGTGGGTGACAGCAGGGCACATAAGCATTGATAGAGGTTAGTTGATGTATCAAGCCTTCGCCCAACAAAAACTCCAAGCTGCGATAAACCGTTGGCGGCGCGACATTCTTTGGCGTCTGCTGATTGGTCGGCGCAGAATCCTGTGCATTCGGTTCTGACAAGCGCATTTGCTGCAATTGTGTGATCAAGTCGTAGGCACCAACGGGCTTATTAGCGGCCAATACTAACTGATATATCTGCTGCCGCAATGGCGTGAAGCGTACACCACTTATGCGGCATTGTTCTTTTGCCGCCGTCAAGCGCTCGGTTACATCATGCGCGGTAAAATGTTGCACATCGTGCAAATGTTCGCATGTCGATGAAGTAGTGAACATAGGACAAACTCCTAAAAAATATGACGCCTTTTTATGATGGCGTTTTTTATTGTTATAGTATAACATAATGAAATGAAAAACAGGTATGCTGCCTCAACTTAATATTAAAGAGCCTATTATGAATTCATTTTTCAGCCATTCTTTACGCTCGATCATTGTACTACAGCGACTGCTCATTACTGGGATAGTCGCGTTAAGCTGTCTGACGTTGAGCGCCCAAGCCGCTACCGTTAGCGTGAGTAATTATCCATTATTCTTGTTGAGTCAAGCCGTGACTGAAGGTGCGCCGCCTGCCAAGCAATTATTGCAAGCAGGGGAGGTTGGGCATCACGGTAGTATTAGTCCGGGCGATATAAAAGCCATTCAAGACAGTAAGTTTGTGGTATGGTTTGGCGAGCCATTAGAAAACAATTTGGCCGCCAGTCTCAATAGCGCGCCCAATGCCATTGCTTTATTCAAGTTTGATGCGTTCAACCGCCATCCACTACGCGATGTCAAAGGCGAAGCTATCACTGGCACGCTAGATCCGCATATTTGGCTCGATCCTGAAAATGCCAAAGCCATCACCCGTGCGCTTGCCGTGATTCATAGCCATGCAAATCCACAATATAAAGCTCTCTATCAAGCCAATGCACAAAAATTTGCCCAGCGACTGGATAAAGGAGTGCTTGCCACAAAGCAGAGCACAGCGACAAAGGCATTGCCTTATTGGGCGTATCACGATGCCTATCAGTATATGGAGGACAGCTTAAAGCTACAGCTCGTTGGCAGTCTAAGCACCGATCACCATTTAGCGCCAAAAGCCAGTCAGTTGCGCTGGCTAAATGAGAAGCGTCCTGCCAAGAAAATGTGTTTGGTTAGTCCAAGTGCGCCAGCTAAAGGGTTGCTCGCTAAGCTTCAACCTGTGAAGAGTACCGTGCAAGCTGAAGACATGAGCACCAGTAAAGATTTCGTTAGTGGTTGGCAGAGTATGGCGCAGCAAATCCGCCAATGTATCGCATAGCCATTTTTAGCCCATTTACTCGCTTTTGTTGAGATTAAGGGCATGCCCTAGCATAAAGCGTTATTTAGAAGGGTCTTGGCGCTCGATAGCATTATCAAATTGTCGAGCACCAAGACCTTTGTTTTATAAGATATTAGCTAGGCTTTACTAAGTTTTTAGAGGGAGCGTTAGCGCTAAACAATCAAATGCTTGATAAGACGCATATTTTACTTGCTAATCGCGCGCGCGCTCCCTATAATAAGTGGCGTTTTATTTTGGTTAAAAGGCAACGTCTGTATAGTGACTTTTCATGGATAAAATGGTCATGAATAAACTGGTCACGGATAAAATCGTGGCAAATATGCGACATTATCCCAATACTATAGGATAGCTGCTGATGACCAAGCCTGCCAAACGCACGCAAAAAGATGAGATTGGCATCTACCTGAAACGCCAAGCATGGATTTTATTTATCCTGATTATTATTGGCTGGGTAGTAGATGTGACTTGGCTAGACAGTGGGCTGATAGTAGCAAAAAGTACCGCGATCGGTGCGCTACTTAGTTTCGCCACACAAGCCGTCTTTGCAAATTTTATCTTTTGGCATACTGGATATCGCGCGCGCCGACACATTGTCAGCCAGCTATATCGAGGTCAGATGGTCAAATGGCTACTGACAGTGTTTGGTTTCGCACTAATTTTTATTACCGTACAACCCCTATCAGCGCCTGCGTTGTTCATCGGTTTTATGGTAATGCAAATTAGTCACAGTTGGATGTTGTGGCACATACGCTAGCACTCTTTACGATCAGTATTGAAGTGAGTAAGTATCTATCTATTAGCGTTAGATAAGTCATCCTGCCGTCCAACTTCTCTATGGCTAGCTTCACAAAGCCAAAAGAATGACAAATAACTGATTTGACGTTAAGGTATGGACTTATAAGTTACTGCTATAAGTCGTTGAAATTAGCGTAAAAAGTAAAAATAGTCTTATAGATAAGATATAGTTTGGTTAATTGCCATCACTTATAATTTTATTTTTACAATTTCACGAATGATGCAAACCCATACCACTAAAGGTTAATAGCCGCTAACTTGTTCATACAGCGGATAAAAAAGTCATAATAGACTTTACACGAATACAACGCTGCATTAATATAGGCAGCTAACTGCTTTGTTTTTGGACGCTATATTAAGCGTTTGCCTGAAAGGGCAGGCATGAGCAGACACCTATTCGATATAAACATTAAAGGGCTATTAATGAATAATCATAAGCCCTTTTTTGATAGCTAAAATTTATACTAAGCTAGGTATATAGCACTAGTAAATAGAACTATGGGTTGGATGTTGTTGGTTACATGAGCGCCTTGGTTGGTTTTATCTCCTTACGTGAGACACGTGGGGAAAAGACCCACCAATCGCCTCATCAGATGACAACCGTATTTTTGGTAGTTGATTAAATCGTTGATTAATAAGAAGCTTACATTATGGCATCCGAGCAACAAACATCATCAGAATATATCTCTCACCACTTAACGAATTGGACGTACGGCTATTTGCCGGGCGAAGGCTGGAAAGTTGCCTATACTGCTGAAGAAGCAGGGCTGATGGGCTTTAAAGCTATCCATCTTGATTCTATGCTTTGGTCAGTTGGCCTGGGTATCTTGTTTTGCACCATCTTTTGGATGGTTGCCAAAAAAGTCACTTCAGGCGTACCAAGCAAAACTCAGGCAGCAGTTGAGTTGATCGTTGAGTTTGTTGATAACAACGTTCGTGATTCGTATAGTGGTACCTCAAAACTGATTGCGCCATTGGCGTTGACTATTTTTGTGTGGATCTTCTTGATGAACTTGATGGATTTATTGCCTATCGACTTTATTCCAAGTCTTGCGGGGCAAGTTGGCGCCATGATGGGTCATGATCCACATCACGTATTCTTCAAGATTGTGCCAACGACTGATCCTAACATCACGCTTGGCATGTCATTTTCTGTCTTTGCGCTGATTATCTTTTATAGCATTAAAGAAAAAGGGTTGGGTGGTTTTGTCGGTGAGTTAACACTCCATCCGTTTAGTGCCAAAAACCCAATCATGCAAGCCATTTTGATTCCCATTAACTTTATTCTAGAAGCAGTTACCTTGATTGCAAAGCCTGTATCACTTGGCTTGCGTCTATTCGGTAACATGTATGCTGGGGAATTGATTTTCATACTGATTGCCCTGATGCCGTTTTGGATTCAATGGGCGTTATCAGTACCGTGGGCGATCTTCCACATCTTAATTATTACACTTCAAGCGTTCGTATTTATGATGCTAACGATAGTTTACATGTCGCTTGCATCATCAACTGAACATTAATTAGACATTCAATAGGTAAATGAGGATACATCAATGGATCCAGTATTAGGTGGTTACACAGTTATAGCAGTAGCGCTACTTATCGGTCTTGGCGCACTTGGCACAGGTATTGGTTTTGCTATTCTAGGCGGCAAATTCTTAGAAGGTGTTGCGCGTCAGCCAGAACTTGGCTCACAATTGCAAACTCGTATGTTCATCGTAGCAGGTCTTCTTGATGCTATTCCGATGATCGGTGTTGGTATTGCTATGCTATTGTTATTCGCTAACCCTCTAGCAGGTTAATCAGAAAGCTCAGTTGTAAATGTTTGGTAGTCAAAGTTTGTATCTTAACCATAGCCAAAGTTTGGCTATCAAATATGATCAATGAAACTGATTTTTCATTAACAAAGAGGTGATCACGTGAATATCAATTCTACCCTCATCGGTCAAGCCATTGCTTTTGCAATCTTTGTGATGTTCTGCATGAAATTCGTGTGGCCACCACTTATCGGTGCCATCAATGAGCGTCAGCGTAAAATTGCTGAAGGCTTGAATGCCGCAGAAAAAGCAAAAGCAGATCTGGCGACCGCGGAGCAAGATGTCCAGCAGGAGCTTAATCTTGCAAAGACTAAAGCTGCTGCTCTAATCGAGCAAGCGAACAAGAGCGCCAACCAGCTTGTCGAAGATGCCAAAACGCAAGCCCAAGCGGAAGGCGAGCGCATTCGTCAACAAGCGCAAGCATCTATCGACCAAGAAATCAATCAAGCGCGTGAATCATTGCGTGCCCAAGTTGCTGAACTGGCTGTGCTTGGTGCAGAAAAGATTTTGCAAGACAAAGTCGATGTGCAAAAACATGCCAGTATGTTAGACCAACTGGCGGCGAAGCTGTAATTGTGAGGATATAATGGCTGACTTATCAACCTTAGCACGACCGTACGCTAAAGCCGCGTTTGACTATGCCAATGAAAACGGGGTAGTAAATGAGTGGGAAAACTTCTTATTTATTGCCAGTAACATTGTCAATGACAAGTCGTTCAGTACTTGGCTAGACAATCCAGCTGTTTCTGCTGAGCATAAGTCAGCTGCTTTGATCGATCTTTATGATACACAAGTAGCTAGCGCTGATGATTCTGCTTTTAAGCAGTTATTAGGTGAGGCCCAAGGGGCTCGCCCAGACAACAACGCCAGCTATCCAAAAGTATCAGTGGCACTTAGTAACTTCGTTAATCAGTTATCAGAACAAGAGCGTCTGGCGCTGCTTCCTGAAGTTTATGCGCATTATCGCCGTCATAAGGCAACCAGCTTAAAGCAGCTTGATGCCTACGTGACCTCCGCCTATCCATTGACCGATGCACAGCGTGATATGCTCCAAACACGTCTTGCTGCTTCGCTAAATGCTAGTGTGGTGATTCATGAGTCGGTTGATCCTAGTCTTTTGGCTGGCGTTACGATCAAAGTCGGTGACAAAATCATTGATGATTCGATGCGCGGCAAGTTACAACAGTTAAAAACACAGCTAACTGCCTAATGCCATTCATCAACGTAGATATATAAAAACTGCGTGATAGTAAGAGCATTTAAGTCAGTGGGCGGGTTATCATAAATTAAAGGAAACAAGGCAATGCAACAATTGAATCCAGCGGAAATCAGTAACCTGATTAAGCAGCGTATTCAAGACCTTGATGCGGGTGCAACTGCAAAGAATGAAGGCACGATTGTCAAAGTATCTGACGGTATCGTGCAGATTCATGGTCTTGAAGATGCCATGTACGGCGAAATGATTGAGTTTGAAGGTGAAATCTATGGGATGGCGCTTAACTTAGAGCGTGATTCTGTTGGTGCGGTAGTACTGGGCGACTTCCTAAAACTACAAGAAGGCCAAAAAGCCTATTGTACTGGTCGTATTCTTGAAGTACCCGTAGGTCCTGAGCTGCTAGGCCGTGTTGTTGATGCTTTGGGTAATCCTATTGATGGCAAAGGTCCTATCGATGCCAAAATGACTGACAAAGTCGAAAAAATCGCCCCAGGCGTGATCGACCGTCAGTCAGTAGATCAACCAGTAATGACCGGTTATAAAGCCGTTGATACCATGATTCCAATCGGTCGTGGCCAGCGTGAGCTTATTATTGGTGATCGTCAGACGGGTAAAACCGCGATGGCTATCGATGCGATCATTGCGCAAAAATCATCTGGTATCAAATGTGTATACGTGGCAATCGGTCAGAAACGTTCGACCATCGCAAACGTCGTACGTAAGCTTGAGCAAACTGGTGCGCTTGAATACACTACAGTAGTAGTTGCTTCAGCATCAGAGCCAGCAGCACTACAGTATATCGCACCGTATTCAGGTTGTACGATGGGCGAATACTTCCGTGACCGCGGCGAAGATGCCCTGATTGTTTTTGATGACTTATCAAAACAAGCAGTTGCTTATCGTCAGATTTCACTATTGCTACGTCGTCCGCCAGGTCGTGAAGCGTATCCTGGTGATGTATTCTATTTACATTCACGTTTACTTGAGCGTGCATCACGCGTAAATGCTGCGTACGTAGAAAAGTTCACTAATGGTGAAGTAGTGGGTAAGACAGGTTCTTTAACCGCATTGCCTATTATTGAAACCCAAGCTGGTGACGTATCTGCATTCGTACCGACTAACGTGATTTCAATCACTGATGGTCAGATTTTCTTAGAGTCTAGCCTATTCAACTCAGGTATCCGTCCAGCAGTCAACGCTGGTATCTCGGTATCTCGTGTTGGTGGTGCTGCTCAGACTAAGATTATTAAGAAGCTGTCTGGTGGTATCCGTACCGCACTAGCCCAGTATCGTGAACTAGCAGCATTTGCCCAGTTTGCCTCAGATCTTGATGACGCGACTCGTGAACAGCTTGATCATGGTGAGCGTGTGACTGAACTGATGAAGCAGAAACAGTATCAGCCAATGTCTATCTCTGAGCAAGCAGCGGTTATCTATGCGTCGAACGAAGGTTTCTTATCAGACGTTCCAGTTGAAAAAATTGGTGCTTTCGAAGAATCTTACTTACGTTACATGCATGATGAGCAAAGTGAATTGATGCGTGAGATTGATGATACTGCGAACTATAATGATGATATCGCAGGTCGTTTAAAGTCAGCTTTAGAGACCTTTAAACAAAATCACAGTTATTAATTTAACGGGTTAAGCCGAACTGGTTATGGCTGTCGCTGACAGCTTACAAAGTGACGCGTTGTCTGATAAGCTTTTTGCTAAGACAGGCGCGTCACTGCGTTAACCATCATCGGTATTAGATCGCGTGTTGCCACAAGATTTAAAATATTATTTGATCAGTTCAATGTTTTATATTAAAAAATTGTTGCAGGCGCCAATGCTTTTTAACCCTCTTATATTGGAATCATTATGGCAAGCTTAAAAGAGATACGTGCCAAAGTCACCAGTATTAAAAGCACCCAAAAAATTACTCGCGCTATGCAAATGGTAGCAGCAAGTAAGATGCGCCGTGCCCAAGAGCGCATGGAAGTGGGTCGCCCGTATGCTGATAGTATGCGCCGGGTTATTTCACATTTGGTGCATGCCTCATCAGACTACAAACATCCTTATATGGTATCGCGTCCGGTCAACAAGGTCGGCTACATTGTCGTTACCTCTGATCGTGGTCTCGCAGGTGGTTTGAATATTAACCTATTCAAAGCGCTCACCAAAAGCATTCACGAGTATCAAGATCAGTCTGTTCAAGCTGAGTTTGCAGTCATCGGTGCCAAAGGCGTCAGTTTCTTCAAAAATTTCGGCGGAAAAGTCACCTCAGCCGTGACCGACTATGGCGACAAACCAACGTTTGAGCAATTAAATGCACCCGTTCAGGCCATGCTTGAGGATTATAGTAACGGTAATATAGACCGTATCTATGTGGTATATAACAAATTCGTTAATGCCATGACTCAAAAGCCAACCGTCAATCAATTAGTACCTCTACCAGAGGGCTCATTTGGTGACGAAGAGAGCGGTATACAGACAGAACTTAGCTGGGATTATATCTACGAGCCTGACATCAAGACGTTGATTGATGAATTGCTTGGCCGTTATATTGAGTCGATTGTTTATCAAGCGGTAATGGAAAACATTGCCTCTGAGCAGTCGTCACGTATGGTTGCGATGAAAGCGGCAACAGATAATGCTGGTGACCTAATTAACGATTTACAGTTGGTTTATAACAAGCTGCGTCAAGCGGCGATTACCCGAGAAATCTCGGAAATCGTTGGCGGTGCTGCTGCTGTTTCATAATTGACTACACCTATATATAGAAGTTCAAGGAGAACGCAATGAGTAGCGGTCGTATTGTACAGATTATTGGCGCGGTTCTTGACGTTGAGTTCAACCGTAGTGAAGTTCCTCAGATTTATGATGCTTTGCAAGTAGATGGTACTGAAACCACCCTAGAAGTACAGCAACAATTAGGTGATGGCATCGTACGTACTATTGCCATGGGTTCAACTGAAGGCCTAAAGCGTAACCTACCTGTTACTAATACTGGTGCACCTATTTCTGTGCCTGTCGGTATTGGTACCCTAGGTCGCATCATGGATGTTCTTGGTCGTCCTATCGATGAAGAAGGTCCTGTAGAAGCTGACGAAAAATGGTCTATCCACCGTGAAGCGCCAAGCTATGCGGATCAGTCAAACAGTACTGAATTGTTAGAAACAGGCATCAAAGTTATCGATCTACTTTGCCCGTTCGCTAAAGGTGGTAAAGTTGGTCTATTTGGTGGTGCTGGTGTTGGTAAAACAGTCAACATGATGGAATTGATCAACAACATCGCGCTTAAGCATGAAGGCTTGTCAGTATTTGCTGGTGTCGGCGAACGTACTCGTGAAGGTAATGATTTCTATCACGAAATGCAAGAAGCTGGCGTTGTAAACACTGAAGACTTTAGTAAATCTAAAGTAGCCATGGTATATGGTCAGATGAATGAGCCACCGGGTAACCGTTTACGTGTTGCGCTGTCTGGTTTGACTATGGCTGAGTACTTCCGTGATACGAAAGATCCTGCTACTGGTAAAGGTCGTGACGTATTGCTGTTCGTTGATAATATCTATCGTTATACACTAGCCGGTACTGAAGTATCAGCACTGCTTGGCCGTATGCCATCAGCGGTTGGTTATCAGCCAACACTAGCTGAAGAGATGGGTATGCTACAAGAGCGTATTACGTCAACTCAGTCAGGTTCAATCACGTCAGTTCAAGCCGTATATGTCCCTGCGGATGATTTGACGGATCCATCACCTGCTACGACGTTTGCTCACTTGGATGCAACGGTTGTACTAAGCCGTGATATCGCATCACAAGGTATCTATCCTGCGGTTGATCCATTAGATTCAACCTCACGTCAGCTAGATCCACAAGTGATCGGTGAAGAACATTACAACGTTGCTCGCGGTGTTCAAGAAATTCTACAGCGCTATAAAGAGCTTAAAGATATCATCGCAATTTTGGGTATGGATGAGTTGTCAGAAGAAGATAAACTAGTCGTTTATCGTGCTCGTAAGATTCAGCGCTTCTTGTCACAGCCATTCCACGTTGCTGAAATCTTTACTGGTGCACCTGGTAAATATGTACCACTACGCGATACCATTGCTAGCTTTAAAGCAATCATCGCTGGTGAATACGATGACTTACCAGAGCAGGCCTTCTATATGGCTGGTGGCATCGATGAAGTAGTTGCCAAAGCAGAAAAAATGAAATCTTCTGCAGCGTAAGTTGCTCAAGCATTGGCTAACGAGTAGATAGGCTATAATACGTTTATCTACTCATCAGTAACGCATTACAGTTTTTACTGTTTTTTGATCGCGTTTTGATAGTAAGGAGTTAAGTATGGCAACGTTACAATGTCGCGTCGTAAGTGCCCGTGAAGAGTTGTATTCAGGCGAAATTAGCATGTTAATAGCGACTGGTACCGAAGGCGAGATTGGTGTATTGCCAGGTCACACACCGCTTATTACTTTGTTAAAACCGGGTGCGATGCGAGTGCAAACACCAAACGGTGAAGAAGAAGTGATTTACGTATCAGGTGGTGTACTAGAAGTACAACCAAAAATGGTCACGGTATTGGCTGATACAGCGATGCGCGCCCATAATCTTGACGAAAGCAAAATTGTTGAAGCACGTAAAAAAGCAGAGCAAATGCTGGTCAATCAATCAGATACGGTACAAACCAACGCTGCCTTGGCATCATTGGCAGAGTCCGTAGGACAGCTACAAGCTATCCGTAAGTACAAAAACCGTGCTTAGTCTTATTATTTGCAGTGTTAAACTTTACGTTTAATCCAGTCTTATATCTCAAAAAACAGTCCATTATGGGCTGTTTTTTTTGCTCATTATTTGGTGTGAATTTAGGTCGTGGTACGATGTATCAAGCTATTCGCTATGGAATATTAAACTATTCACTATAATGCGGGGTTTCTGTGTTAGGTTTGAATAAATACACGATATAGTCCGCACTTTTAATTAACAGATAGCCAATATTAATAATTTTATGCAAAAGTCACTAGCGGCAATCCATATATCTCGCTATATTAGCTGTTGGACAACAATTACCAAGAATATCAAAAACGTACTAGAGCTATTTTATCTAAAGGGTTTGATGGTTCATACCTATTGGCCTCTTAACTGCTTGATAGAGAGTGTGTTAGGTTTTTTGGCAGTACAAATCATATAATCTTGGACGCAAACTAAAGTTTTAATAGTCGTAGTTTATAGGTTTTGTTAACGACTATAAGCTATAGTATAGGAAGCTGTATGTTTAATAGTATACTGTCCTACCAAGTTTGTAACAGCTATACGAACATCAATTGTGCCACTCGGTGGCGCTATTAATTTACCGCTCTTACTTTTACTGCTTTTAAATTAGATGTATTAGAGGATATAACAATGACAACAACTGAAGAAGACAACACCCCCCGAATTTTGATTGTTGAGGATGATGAGCGTCTGGCCATGTTGACCCAAGATTACTTGGTGAAAAACGGTTTAGAAGTGGCAATTGAGACTGATGGCAATCGTGCCATTCGCCGCATTGTCAACGAACAACCAGATTTGGTCGTGCTTGATGTCATGCTTCCTGGTAGCGATGGGCTTACAGTCTGCCGTGAGGTACGTCCGCACTACCAGAACCCTATCTTGATGTTGACCGCTCGTACTGAAGATATGGATCAGGTATTGGGTCTTGAGATGGGTGCCGATGATTATGTCGCCAAACCTGCTCAGCCGCGTGTACTGCTTGCCCGTATCCGTGCTTTATTGCGTCGCTCAGAAAATGCACCATCAGAAGATGTGCCACAACGCTTAGAATTTGGCGAATTGGTCATCGATAACGGTGGTCGTTCAGTGAATTTGGGTGATGAGTTGGTCGATTTTACCAGTGCTGAATATGATCTTTTGTGGTTGCTGGCTTCTAATGCTGGTCGTATTCTCTCTCGTGAAGATATTTTTGAGCGTCTACGTGGTATTGAGTATGATGGTCAAGATCGTTCAATTGACGTACGTATCTCGCGCATTCGTCCAAAAATCGGTGATGATCCAGAAAATCCAAAACGTATCAAAACCGTACGTAGTAAAGGTTATTTATTTGTCAAAGAAGGCAACTAATTCATTAACTGAATTAGCCAGTCTTGCTTATGCAAAGATTGATTGTTAGTGTAAGTTAGATAAAAGAACCAGCAACGATGCTGGTTTTTTTGTGGCGAAATCTTAATTTTTGAACTTAAATGTGGTGTTATGTGGTTTAATTAAGCCATTATTATAGATACTGACTAAATAGATGTGATGCGCATAGGTAATCAGATTACTGGCACATAAAATCAAAACATAGCGGTCAGGGTTTATCTCTATTCAACGATGTTCGATATCATTAATATTGCGTCATTTATATGCTAAATGTTATCAGTCGTTATTATTTACTAAGTTGGTCACGGCACGTATGTCATTAGTCTCTTCTTTAAAACATAGTATTTTTGTCCGTATTTATGCTGGACTACTCATCGTCTGTTTGTGTGTGGCATTATTTGCTCAACTATTGATGGATACCATCAATAAAGAGCGCGTGCAATCCTACCGTGAAAGCATGGCAACGGGTGCTTTTCATCTGGTCAGCGAAGGAATTGCGCACCAAGACAATGAGATGCAGCGTGAGTACTGGTTGTCTGATGCGAGTAGTTTGTTTGGCGCGACTTTTAGTGTTGTACCGATTGAAAAAGTCGATTTTAATGCCAGCGAATTGCGACGTTTTGAGAACGGCAATACCGTTGTGCGTTATGTGAGTCAGCCCGTCTACGCAGACGTTTATTATCGTCTACCAGATAGTAAAAGCGTGTTGACCGCTAGAGTTACTCAAGTCACCGAGCAGCAAGTACGTGCCATTGCTGTGTTCCTACTGGATGATTTGTCCTATCATATAACGCTGTCGGATAAGCGTGCTCGCTTGGCTGAATTGGAAGAAAAATTCTCTTTTCCTTTGGCATTTAAAGCCGTCAATACGCTTGAGTTGGACACAGATCAGATGGCGCGTCTGCGCCGCGATGAAGTGGTCATTTTGTTGCAAGACACCAATAGCAGTAAAAGTAACTCATCTATCAAAATTATTGTGCCATCTGAAATCAACGATATGGCGATTCTGATTGGGCCGGTTCCTTTGTTCAATTGGTTCCCGCTTAATCTGATTATCAGTATGATTCTAATTAGTATGTTTTTGATCAGTCTGGGTGTCTATGCGCTTATTTTTCCGCTCGAGCGTAAATTACAATTGATCCAAGTCGGTGTTAATGAGGTGAGTCAAGGCAACCTTGATATCCAAGTGCAAGTCATTGGGCAAGACGAAATTGCACGTCTGTCAGCGACGTTTAACGCCATGACCGCCCATATTAAGCGTTTGATTGAGTCGCAGCGAGAGCTGACGCGCGCGGTATCGCACGAGTTACGTACGCCTGTGGCTCGTATTCGCTTTGCTGTCGATATGCTAGCAGATACCGATGACGAAGACTCACGTTTTATGCAGCGTGATTATATTGACGAAGATATTGAGTCGCTCAATGGCCTCATTGATGAGATTTTGACCTATGCTAAGCTTGAAGAAGGCTCGCCAAAACTCGATCTAGAGCCGGTGAATCTTAAAGAATTACTCGAACAGATTGAGCGCGAAACCAATGCCTTAGGCAAACCTATAAAAATCGTCGCCAATCTGCCAAACCCTAAAGTAACAGCAGTAGCAGACAGACGATATTTGCACCGTGTCATTCAAAACCTTGCGGGTAATGCTTTACGCTATGCAGAAACGACCATTATTATTAGTGCGGGCGTCAAAAAGGGCAATGCTTTTGTCAGCGTGGAGGACGATGGTCAAGGTATTGCAGAGGCTGACCGCGAAAAAGTGTTTATTCCATTTTCACGCTTAGATGACAGCCGTACACGAGCCTCTGGTGGCTATGGTCTAGGACTGTCTATTGTGTCGCGTATTGCCTTTTGGTTTAATGGCAGTATGAAGGTAGACGAAAGCCGTGATCTTGGCGGTGCTAGATTTGTGATGACATGGCCTATCAAACCTTTGACGCAAGTGCTGGCTGCTGATCAATTAACCCAAGAAAAAAGCGACCGTGATTTTGAGATTAAATAATGCAAACAGCTATTGTATGTCTGCAAAATTATAAGTATTTTGACCAGCAAAAAATAGACTCAGCGCTCAATATATGGTGAACTAGGCTGAGATGCTTTGGTAGCAAGCCTGTAATAACAGGTTTTACAAGTTGGAAAATAGAGGAGGGCAGAGGATGCCGTATTTATTTGGTGGTTTGGTACTACTGAATGCGTTGACGCTGGGTTATTATTTATTTCTACAGCAGCCAACCACGACTCAAACGCTCAAAGCCGCGCAGGATGAAATTACTCAGCCCCTAGCGTTTACTAATAGTGCTGAGTATATTCCACCGATTATCGGCGTACGGGAATAATTTTTGTTGCCCAAATATTGAAACAGTTAGGGCGTATTGAACATTGACAAATAGGCACTGCTGATCGCTAAAACTGCTCCAGACAAAGCGTAAAACGACGGTAATGCTAGAGCCTTAACTAGGTTTACAACGCAGTATGGAGCAGTTTTAACATCAGCTCTAATACCAACAAAGGGAGACAGGACTATTTTTTGCCACTTCATTGTTAAAAACAGACGCTTAGAATGACTAAACTTACTATTTTTAACGTCGAACTGTCTAAAAAATAGTATCTGTCAGTGCCATGGTCGAATGTTCAACACGCCCTAAGTTATCACCCCAACTTTTGAAGACGATTATGAAATCGTCTTTTGTTAATTTTTTATACGTCTTTATTAAAGCTAGTATCTGCTCTTGACGTTTTATCTGTATTAGCTGCTAATGTTTGCTCTCCTGCTACCTTGGACAGTAAAGGGATACGCACACACACTTGTAGTCCGCCTTCAGGATGATTGATTGCCTCAACCGTACCATGATGTAACCGTGCAATACGGTCAACAATCGCCAGACCTAGGCCACTACCTTGGGTGGTACGTGCTGTCTCACCGCGTTCGAAAGGCTGCATGATGCGCTCTAATTGATCTTCTGCTACGCCATCACCACAGTCCCTTACACATATCATCAGCTGCTCTTGAGCTTCTTTATTGACTTCATTTTCAGAGACTACGTCACTGTCTTCTACTTCAGTTGTTTCTATGAACGTTGGTACGACAGTCGCTGAAAGATAAATAGGCGGCTTGCCATACCGATTGGCATTATTGACCAGATTAATGACCAAGCGCTTAATCGAGAGAGGTCGCACTGGTACTACTTTGTCACATTCCGATTGATAAATAAATTTCATTGGCGCAAATTGCACCATGATTTCATTAAATATGGTGTCTAAATTGGTCAGGCGCACTGGTTCATCCGAGCCATCTTTCATAAATGAGATGAACTGTTCTAAAATCGCATCCATATCCTCAATATCGTAAATCAAACCCTCGCGAAAAAAATCATCCGGTAGCATCTCTGCGGTCAAGCGCATACGAGTCAAAGGCGTGCGCAAATCGTGCGAGATACCCGCAAGCATAATCGTGCGCTCTTTTTGTGCTTGATTGAGTGTGGTAAATAGACGATTGAACGCCATATTTACTTGGCGAATTTCAGTAGGGCCGTTGCGTGTCGGCAAGGTAGTAGCGTGACCAAGGCGAATATAATTGGTCGCCGCACGCTGTAAATAACGCAGTGGACGATTCAATTGCCGTGCTAATAAAATAATGGTCAGCAGCGATAATATAGGCAATCCAATGAGGAATAGTACTAACAATCCTGGGCTATATTGAGAATAATAAACCACGGGTTCACGAATCCAAAAACTGGTGTCACGGCTGTCTTGTACCCAAAGCTGCGGCGTTGGTTTGAATTTAAAATATACCTCAACCGGTCGACCCAACTGTGCCCCGATTTCGTACTGCAATACATCGGTAAAAACTCCCACAAACGCTTTATCTGCTACTTGTGGGAAGTCACTAGGATTGTCGACCACCACCACGTGCGAATGTTGATATATCCACTGCCGTACCTTAGGGTTATCCTGCCAGTCTCTATTGACGCTATTCATCAAACGTAGCTCGCTGGTCAGATAACGCGCATGGTTTTTTAGCTCTGGCAAATACAGACTGCGCCAAAAAAACACAATCGATAAGCCGACACTGATAAGGACAATAAAGGCCACCATCAAAGTGGTCAACCAACTGTTCGAATAGGAGCGTGGTAGCCAACCTTTGCGAGGTGGCTTGGGGTTTGGGATGATCATATGAGTCCAAGGCGTAGATAAATAATAGGGTGATAAAATAAAGTCGTGTTTAAGAAACTTCAATATTTTTTTATCGTTAATTAATCAAGCACATTGCCGACATTGGGTATTAAGGTCTATTGTAGACTGTTTTTATTAGACCATTATAGAGGGCGGTAGGGTAGCACAATCAAGTAACTACGCTGATGGCTCAAATTTGCATAATTACATTTAGCCATTTTAAGACCGCTAAATGTATCAAGGTGCTAATTGATGACATGCTCTAAGATGACATACCCTAAATAGAATATAAAAAAGCCACCTAACAGTGTTTTAGCGATTTAATAGAATTAAGCGCACAAGAACGGGGCTGCATAATCGTTGACGATTCATAATTTTAATTTACATATAGGTGCATTTAAGCTATTGTTAATAAATAATTAAATAAGCACAGTTTATGTTTTCAATAAAATAAGACTGTGCTATAATTATGCCCTTTTTGGTATACCTGCGAAAGAGAGAATTCACATGGTTGTTATTCGTTTAGCACGGGGCGGTGCCAAGAAACGCCCATTTTATCAAGTAGTTGTTGCTGATCAACGCCGCGCGCGTGACGGTCGCTATATTGAAAACATCGGCTTTTTTAACCCACTCGCTAAAGAGTCTGAAGAAGCAGTACGCCTAAACATGGAAGCGTACAACGCGTGGATCGCAAAAGGTGCACAACCTTCAGATCGCGTTGCTTCATTAGCAAAAGCTTACAACAAGTCTGCAGCTCAAACTGAAGCAACTGCTTAAGTTTTCCTTGCTGCTACTGAATGCTAAATGCATTACTTAGTAGACTTTAGAAGATATAGCGTAACTGGTCTGACCAGGATGCGCGATTAACTGTTTATCGCTTTTGATTGCGTTTATCGCTTTTGATTGAAATTTTTTTACAATTGCTGTTTTAATCATTGTTAGGTTAGCCGTTATGTCATCTGTTCCAAACGCTAGTGCGCTTATGAAAATTGGTCAGCTTAAGAAGCCTTATGGCATCAAAGGTTGGCTTTGGGTGTTCAGCGATACGGATGATCGGACGGCGATATTCGACATGCAGCCATGGTGGATGAAAACTGCCACCGGCATGAAACTTTTGACTGTAAAGGCTTGGCGTGAGCAAGGGACAGGAATCGTGGCTCAATTTGAGCAAGTTCCTGACCGC
The DNA here is from genome assembly GCF_047272965.1 of Psychrobacter sp. AT9. Classification (NCBI taxonomy): domain Bacteria; kingdom Pseudomonadati; phylum Pseudomonadota; class Gammaproteobacteria; order Moraxellales; family Moraxellaceae; genus Psychrobacter; species Psychrobacter sp. AT9. The sequence continues at coordinate 3,188,653 of NZ_JBKOTW010000001.1, read as the reverse complement.
AATGTTGCAGAGACTATGAATGGTGTTACCATTTGGGTCGAGCAAAACGTCTTGCCTGAAACAGCTGAAAATGAATATTATTGGTCGGATTTGGTCAGCTTGCGCGTGATGAACGAGCAAGATGAGTATCTAGGCAATATTACTGAAATGTTTGAAACTGGTGCCCATGACATTATGCGCGTGGCACCTAATTCAGACAGTTTAGATAAGGAAGAACGCCTGATCCCATGGCATAAGCAAACGGTAATGCAGGTCAATATGACTGAAAAAACCGTACTTGTGGCATGGCCGAGCGATTATTGATACAAGCTTTGCTGATATAAGTTTCGGCTTTATCACTAAGCGTTGTCGATAGTCGCGTCGATTCATTTAACCTTCATTAGCCATTGTGCAAGTAGACATCAGATGTATTTTGCCGTCATTAGTATTTTTCCTGAGATGTTTGCGACGATTCGTGAGTTTGGTATCACGGGGCGAGCAGTCACTCAAGAGCAAGTGACGATTGAATGCATTAATCCACGTGATTATACCACTGATAACTATCGCCGTATTGATGAGCGCCCTTATGGTGGCGGTCCTGGGATGGTGATGATGGCTGAGCCATTGTCAAAAGCTATCGAGGATGCGCGCCTGCGAGCGAGTCAACATGGCTGCCGTGTCGACAGTGAGCATTGTCCGGTGATTTATATGTCGCCACAAGGACAAACGCTCAGCGAAAGTAGTGTGGTCAGTATGACTGAGTACGATGGCATAATTATATTATGCGGTCGTTACGAAGGTATTGATGAGCGCTTACTGGCGCAATATGTCGATATGGAAGTATCGCTGGGTGATTATGTGTTGACTGGTGGCGAGCTGCCAGCAATGGTGATGATGGATAGTGTGATACGTCGTTTGCCAGATATCATGGGTGACGACAAGTCAGCTGAGCAAGACTCGTTCGTCGATGGCTTGCTTGATTGTCCACATTATACGAAACCGCATGATTTTGCGGGTATGGCTGTTCCTGAAGTATTACTATCAGGTCACCATGCCAACATCGCTAAGTGGCGCTTTAGTCAGCAAGTCAGTCGTACGCAAGCGCGTCGTCCAGACTTATGGCAAGCGTTCACACCAACGGTAGCGCAAGCGAAGTGGTTAAAAGCATTGGCAAAAGCAGATAAAAAATAGATTGTTGAAATCTGTTTTTTTTCACATTTGATAAACGGTTAAGAAATAGAATTTTGAGCATTAATAAAACGAGTCATCGCATAGTGGCCGTTGGTTATAACCCATTTACGTTGTGTCTCACTATAAAGAGATGCGATTAATTATTACAAACAGGTGATATGCGTTAAGCCTCTATTATCTAATGTGAGGAGATAACTCTCATGAGCAACAAGCATCCATTGGTTCAGGTCATCGAAAACGCTCAATTGCTTGAGCGCCCAAACTTTGCACCCGGCGATACCGTTGTGGTTCAAGTAAAAGTACGTGAAGGTGAGCGTGAGCGTTTACAGGCTTTTGAAGGCGTTGTAATTGCTAAGCGTAACCGCGGTCTAAACTCAGCATTTACCGTTCGTAAAATCTCAAGCGGTATCGGTGTTGAGCGTGCATTCCAGCTGCATTCACCAATCATTGAAAGCATTGAAGTGAAACGCCGTGGTGCGGTTCGTCGTGCGAAATTATACTACTTACGTGAACGCTCTGGTAAATCAGCCCGTATCCGCGAAAAACTTGGTGCTCGTCCAGTTGCTAAGAAAAAAACTAGCGCTGGCGTACCTGATGCAGTTGATACTGCACCTGGTATTTAAGCACAAGTTTGCCATGCCTATTTAGCCGTATGATTATACGGTTGATGATAGGTAAGGCGAGAGTAGATACAAGCCCTTATTCATAGGTTTATTTATAAATAAGCGGGCCATACCAAAAAAGACGGAACCCCAATCTATGCGAAAGCTAGGTTGGGGTTTTTGTATGTGTGGTTTTAAATTTGAATTGAAAATGACATGTTCAGTACGCTTTAACCTTCATCATCAAAATTATCTATACGACTACTTTGGTCTTTAGATTTGCTGTACTTACGCAGTCGGATGTAGATAGTTTTGGTGACAGTGGCGATCAGTTTTTGCTGATCATCAAAGATATCGGCCTGATATTCACGAAAGACTGCATCACCATCTTTTGCCAGTTCTTGAATAGTGATGATTTCAGCACTGGGGATTTTCATCCGAGTGATCACTTTACTGTTACCCGGCGCGACAAAGTCGATATGTGAGCTTTTGTCCCATACAACATAGCTGCTACCTAACTGGTGCATGAGCATAATCATATAAAATGGATCAACCATCGAATACAAACTACCACCAAACTGAGTGCCGACGATATTTTTGTTCAAAGCATTAAGTCCCATACTGACAACGCACAGACCTTGATCCAGATTGATATGATCGATTTTGATACCTGCACCGACATAAGGCGCATAGGTATTGATGCGTAGCTTAAGTAAATGTGGTGTCAGTAATGGCATGATGCTTTGTTTAGCCCGACGTTTTAATGTCTCAAAATTGGATGGTAGTAAACGCATGAACTTATCCTGTTATTGCTTCTAAGTTTTTCTATTTGCTTTAATACAGCTGATTATTTGAAAGATATTTGTATTGAGCATAATCATTAGGGGGTATTTATCATAAGTAAAAAACACCAAGACCGCTAGCCTTAAAGCGTAACTGACATGGATTTTCTATAGTTACTTCAAAGTTACCATAACCTATTTAGTATAATTATCTTTAGTATTTAGTTATGTGATAAAAAATGTCCAGATATAGATGATTGTTAAGAAAAAGATCATTTATTTTAATTTAAAGCCTATATTAGACGTGTTTTTTCCTCATGGTTTCCTATTAAGTTCAATGTCGTGCTAAATAGAAACTTTAATTTATATATTATAATGAGATATACAGTATCTTTAAATGGTTCTAAGTTCGCATTTCAAGTTCTCATGTCATACAATAGCCTGCAATTTTTAATGAACGCTTTAGTCACATAAAGTTTCACTATTAAATTATCAGTTAACCAAAGCCTCAGTCGACACAAGGAAATGTGATGAGTAACACTCAGATCCCTTCTCCAGGGTCTAATCAACAGCCGTCAAACCCGTCAGATTACGACACAGAGTCATCAGGTAGCTATGTCGATTTGCACAAGCCAAGTTCAAGCTTTGATAGTCGTGATGATTATCTGAATCATGAATTGCAAATCATGCAGCCCAAACGCTGGCGTCCCAACTTACCATTTCGTGATTATCGCTTTGAATATGAAGACACTATTCCTGCAATGGCTGCGACGATTGGCAAAGTGGTTATGGTAGGTGCGATTGCTGCAACATTTGCAGGTCCACTTGGTTTGGGCGATGCGTTTGTTTTAGAAAACGTGCGTTATGAGCTATTAATTGTTTCATTTTTTATTATCTTATTTTCAGGCTTTCTGCTCCCGACAGCCAACCTCGCAGGTACTCACGGCCCTCTTATTCCACTTATTCCTATTGTTGTAGCCGCTGGTGGCCATCCAATGGCGTTTGGTCTACTCATCGGTGCTTTTGGCTTACTGCTTGCTATTAGCAAAGGGGGAAGCTTACTGGCCAATTTAACCAGTAAAGGTGTATGCGGTGGCCTCTTGATTTACTTAGGGTTTATCGGGACGACCTCACAGGTTAAAAACTTGTTTGCATGGTCAGAGAGTATCGGCATGTCACATATTGCCTTCTTCATTATTTTGGCCACTATCCTGCTATATGCATTACTTGAGCACTGGCAAAAACGCTGGCTTGCGGTTCCGCTAAGCTGTGTTTTAGGTGGTGGTCTTGCTTTTGCATTGGGCGCACCCTTTGAGTTCAAAACTGCACCAGGTCTGCCGAATATGAACCCGATGTATTGGTGGGGTGAAAATACTGGTTGGATGCTAGGATTACCGACAGTTGAGAGCTTTATTATTGTACTGCCATTTGCTATTTTGGCAGTTGCTATGTGGTCACCAGATTTTTTAGGCCATCAGGTATTCCAAAAAATCAGCTATCCTAAACGTACTGAAAAGGTACTCATGGATATCGATGACACAATGACTAGCGCTTCGTTTCGTCAGGTAGTTGGCTCTGTATTGGGCGGTGCTAACTTTGCATCATCGTGGGGCACCTATATTGTCCCAGCAGCGATTGCCAAACGTCCGATACCTGCCGGTGCCTTATTGACGGCATTGTTCTGTATTATCGCAGGGGTTTGGGGCTATCCAATGGATTTGGCCATCTGGCAGCCAGTGATGTGTGTGGCATTGATCGTTGGGGTATTTATCCCACTGCTTGAAGCTGGCATGGAGATGACTCGCGAAGGAAAAACGACCCAGTCTGCTGCGATTGTGGTGTTTGCTTCTGCATTGGTGAATCCTGCATTTGGTTGGTCGCTCACGCTATTGCTCGATAACTTGGGCTTGATTGGCTCTAAAGAACGTAGTGCCAATTTAACTAAAATGAGCCGCTGGATCATACCGGGTATTATGTTTGTGGTATTGACTGGCGTGATGGCTATCGTTGGTATGTTGCCAGGCATCCCAGCATTGATGGCAAACTTCCGTCATTAACAGCATCTTGCTTACCTATGAAAAAGTCAGCCTTAGTGCTGGCTTTTTTGTGGCTATTGCTAAGCTAATATTTTCTCTAGTTTGAGTTGCGAGTAAGACGAGAGGCATGCATTATCATTAGTAGACTAAGTAGGTTTACAGTAGATTAACCGAGTTTGGAACGACTATTCATGTTTTTGAGAATTGGTAATATAAGTATTCTTGCAAAATGCGCATTATCGCCCCATAACTAGCTATATATCAGTATCTTGAGAGCAGTAAATTCTATGGTTAATGTCTCAGAATCGAGCCCTATCGATGATAAAAAAGCCCGTCTTAAGCATTTAATTCAGCGCCTACCAAATTTGCCAGGCGTGTATAAAATGCTGGGGAAAAACGGTGATATCTTATACGTTGGCAAGGCTAAATCACTGAAAAGCCGCGTAAACAGCTATTTTGCAAAGACGATCGATCATCCTAAGACACGAGCATTAGTGGCGCGAATTCATAATATTGAAACCATCATTACCCGCAGTGAGACGGAAGCGCTGTTACTTGAGCAAAATCTGATTAAAGAATATCGTCCACCTTATAACGTGCTGCTACGGGATGATAAATCTTACCTCTATGTGTTTATTTCAGCAGATAAGCCCTATCCAAGATTGGCTTATGGTCGTGGTAAAGGTAATCATCAAAAAGGTCGCTTTTTCGGTCCTTTTCCTTCCGCGCATGCGGCAAAAGAGACACTGGTGCTGATGCAAAAAATGTTTCAAATGCGTCAATGTACCAATACTTTCTTCAAGCAGCGTAAACGTCCTTGTCTTGAGTATCAGATCAAACGTTGCCGTGCGCCCTGTGTCGGCTTGGTATCAGCCGAAGAGTATGCAGAGGACGTCAACAATACGATTCGGTTTTTGAAGGGTGACTCTAGCGATATTCACACCACGCTGATTGAAAAGATGGAAGCATCAGCTGAAGAATTAGATTTTGAAAAAGCGGTATTTTATCGCGATCAGCTCTCTATGCTGCGTGAAGTGCAGGCCAAGCAAGCTGTCTATACCGTACAAGGCGAGGCCGATGTGATTGCGATTGCCAGTCAGGCAGGCATGACGTGTGTCAACGTACTGACCGTACGTGGCGGGCGCGTACTGGGTGGTAAAAATTACTTCCCTGATGTCGACAGCAGTGAATCGCTCGCAGATAATTTATCTGCTTTTATTACCTCTTTCTATTTTCAGGTGACGGATGATTTGCCCGCAGAAATTATGCTAACTCATGAGCTGCCGGATCAGGTGGCAGTGAGCGAGGCATTGGCGACGCACTTTGGTAGCAAGGTCGTTATCAAAACCAATGTACGTGAACATCGTGCAGAGTGGCTGGATTTGGCAAAACTGAACACTAATAACGCGCTAAAAACTAAGCTGGGCGATTATTTAGAATTGCATGCGCGCTTTGGTGCATTAAAAGATGTATTGGCAGATGTCACTGAGCGAACCATTGATCGGATTGAGTGTTTTGATATCTCGCATACGATGGGTGAAGCGACCATTGGTAGTTGTGTGGTATTCGACCAAGGTGGCTCGCGTCGCCGTGATTATCGTCAGTATGCTATCCATGACATCGTAGGCGGTGATGACTATGCAGCGATGAAGCAAGTGCTGACAAGGCGTTATAAGAAGCAGCCGTTGCCAGATCTGTTGCTTATTGATGGTGGTAAAGGTCAGCTTGGTATTGCTAAAGAAGTATTAACTGAGTTGGGTATTCTTGGTGATACTTTGCTCATTAGTGTGGCAAAAGGGGAAGGGCGCAAGGCTGGGCTTGAAGTATTGCACTTTATCGATCATGAGCCACTTGATTTACCAATGGATAGTAAAGCGCTGCATTTATTGATGCATATTCGCGATGAGGCACATCGTTTTGCGATTACGGCGCACCGTAAAAAGCGTGATAAACGTCGTTCATCGTCAGTGCTAGAAGTGATACCGGGATTGGGTGAAAAGCGCCGCCGTGACTTGCTCAATCACTTTGGCGGTATGCAGCAATTGCTTGGTGCGTCTCAGCAAGAGCTATGTGGCGTACAAGGTATTGGGCCAATATTGGCTAAAACCGTATATAAAGTATTGCACGAGTAAATAAATTTAGAACATAAAAAAGACAACAACCGTTAGGCTGTTGTCTTTTTAACATTAGAAAGCTTTAATCTCTAAAAATCAAAACTTAACTGCTGGTTTGGATGGCTACGACAGTGTTCGCAAACATGCTCCCAACGATTAAATCGATAGCGTAAATACCAACGAACATGCACAGCTTTAGGGTAACCGTATTGAATGGCCATGATGACCTCCATGGTTATGATTAGGAATTCTTAACCATGGAGACTAGACATAGACACTTATTAGCATTTGCTATAAAATATATAAACCCTCGACAGGTAAAAAATTCTATTAGCAAGCTAACAGTGGAGTCTAGCTCCATAGTTGTCTTATCTAAAAGTTTTTTAAGCTCAGCAATTAACGTTGCTGAGCTTTTTTAATTGTCCATAAGTGGTTTCTCCTTTTAAGTAGTACGTGATAATAATTAAATGAGATTAGGCGTTTCTTTTATAAGTCACAAATTTAAAATCTAGTGCACTCTTTTCATCATGCATCTGCTCAGACTCTTCTGCTGCTTCAAACTCACTTGGCAATTCAGGATAAAAAGCCTCACCATCAGCAATTTCCGTATCTACATGAGTCAGCTCAATACGATCGGTATACATCATCGCCTCTTTAAACACGCGTTCACCGCCAATCACCCAAATCGTATCCAAATGTGCGCCATGCGCCAGACTGGCCGCTTGTGTGAGAGCATCATCTAGGTTATGCGTAACATAAGCATTGGTCTTACCGACAAGGCCTTTTTGTTCAGCATAATCCATCTGAGTACTGATGATAAAGCTTACTCGATTTGGCAACGGTTTACTGCCCATCGATTCAAACGTCTTACGACCCATAATGACGATGCCTTGTATACCGCCATCCGTTTGTTTGGTCGTCATCTTTTTAAAGTGCTGTAAGTCTGCTGAGATATGCCACGGCAGCTCATTATCCTTACCGATACAACGGTTGCTACTGATAGCAGCGATCTGGGCAACTTCGGTGTGGGCATAACTCATAATCTATCCTTTTTATTATCTTTTACAATTTTAAGCTTATTTGAATCAGTCAATCAGACAGATGCTATACCGCAACTTTTGCTTTGATAGCAGGATGCGACTCATAACCTTCAACACTAATATCGTCATAATTAAAGGCAAAAATATCATTAACCTCAGGGTTAAGCGTTAACGTTGGCAGTGTATATAGTGAACGCGTCAACTGTAACTCAACCTGCTCACGATGGTTTTGATAGATATGGCAATCACCACCTGTCCAGATGAATTCGCCTAATTCTAGACCACAAATTTGCGCGACCATATGGGTAAGCAAGGCATAGCTGGCGATATTAAATGGCACACCTAAAAATAAATCTGCTGAGCGCTGATAGAGCTGGCATGACAGTTTATTGTCCGCGACAAAGAATTGAAACATGGTATGACAAGGCGGTAAGGCAACTTGATCTGCTTCGCCAGGGTTCCAACCAGACACGATTAAGCGGCGTGAATTGGGGTTGGTTTTTATTTGCTCGATGACTTGGGTGATTTGGTCGACACCATCAGCATGGTAATTGCCGTCTTCATCTTTGGTTGCGCCATAATTGCGCCATTGATGACCATAGACAGGGCCCAAATCACCAGCAGGACGATTAAATCGTGCCGTCTGCTCTGCAGTGGCCCATTCATTCCAAATGCGTACGCCATTGGCTTGTAAATAGTCAACGTGAGTACTACCACTTAAAAACCAAAATAACTCGTAGGCGATGGATTTAAAATGGACTTTTTTGGTGGTCAATAGCGGAAACCCTGACGCCAAGTCAAAGCGTAGCTGCGCACCAAAGTGGCTGAGCGTACCAGTTCCAGTACGATCGCCTTTTTCAGTGCCTGTGGTCAAAACGTGTTTGAGCAAGTCTAAATAGCCCTGCTCATTATTGTTATTGATCATAAAAATACTCTTTTGCATTATTAAAATGCATTGTCAAAACCGATACTCGACTAAAAATACTGCTTAATAAGCAGCTTGCTTACCCCAGTCATAGATGCCGCGTTTGTAGGCATAAATTAGCAAGACAAAGCCAATGATTATCATCGGTGCGCTTAGTATTTGCCCTTTGGTCATCCAGCCTAACAAGATGAATCCTTGGTCGATGTCTGGCTGACGAAAGAATTCAATAATGAAACGGCTAAAGCCATAACCCAACATGAAAATACCTGTCGCTGCCATACGAGGGCGGGGTTTCGATGAATACCACCATAAGAATAAGAACAGCAATAGACCTTCAGCAAGCGCTTCATATAGCTGTGAAGGATGACGAGGCAATAGATACTGACCATTGACTTCGGTCATTAGCTCTTGCAGCTCAGGATTGGTCTGTAACTGCTGCATATCGAAAGACGCGGCTTGCGGGAAGTACGTCAACCAATTATAGCCGCCATCAGAGACACGCCCCCACAGCTCACCATTGATATAATTGCCAATGCGGCCAAACAATAAACCCGTCGGTACGCATGGCACGACAAAATCCAGTACTTGGAATGGTGTCTTTTTATACTTACGAGCAAAATATAACATACCAAGCATGACGCCGATCAAGCCGCCATGGAATGACATACCGCCTTCCCAGACTTTGAAGAGATAGGCTGGATTTTGTAGCAATTCACCAAACTGATAGAACAAGACATAGCCGACACGGCCGCCCAAAATCACGCCGAGTGCCCCAAAAAATACTAAGTCAGAGACCATATCAGTGGTCCAATTATCGCGTTTGGTGCTGCGATACCATGCCAGACCGAAAGCGGCGGCAAATGCCAGTAAATACATCAGCCCATACCAATGGACTTCGACGGGTCCAATTGCTAATGCTACAGGATCGTACTGAGGATGAATCATCATAAGGGCATCATAATATTGATAATAAAGTGCTGACTATAATAGCAAAATTCGTCCCTTGCGAATACTATGATGAGTGAATGGATGAGTGAATGGATGATTGAATGAATAGCAAAGCGATAAAAAACCCGATAAGATGAAAAAATCGCATTAATTTCTGAGGAATCATCATGCATCTACATTTATCAACGCCACCGCTTTTGAGTGACAAAAATCAGAAATAATGGCTGATGAGACCTGATTAGCAAATAAAATCTTAAACGACGTCTTTTACCTTTGCTAACAAGTACTTGTACAACAGAAAATTATTATAAAAGGAACGCTATGTGTATCGTCGCTATTGCTTGGCAGTTATTTGATGAATTGCCATTGGTATTATTGTCTAATCGTGATGAGTTTTTGCAGCGTCCAACTGAGCCGCTACATCAATGGTCTGACCAGCCTATTTATGCTGGCCGTGATAAGCAAAGCGGTGGTACATGGCTAGGCATTCATCAGCAAGAAACACATGCACAAAATCCAGAATATCATGAGCAGAATGGACGTTGGGCTGCGGTATTGAACTTTCGTGATGGTGTGCAGGCAAGCAGTGATGAGCGCTCACGTGGTGCGCTCGTGACTGAGTTTTTAACGGGAGATTTAAGCCCGATGGATTTTGCCCGAAGTATTAATTTGCAAGATTATGCTGGGTTCAATCTTATTATTGGTGATACGGCACAAGCCGTTATCGTGAATAATCGCGGTCATGCACCCACGCCATTACATGCAGGACTTCATGTCATCTCTAATGGTCAGCCGGAGGACAGTTGGTTTAAAACCGAGCGTCTACGTGGCAGGCTGCGGCAAGAGGTGCTGCCTTTGATTGCTGAGGACAGCTCGCCTAAGTACTGGCAAGAGGCTGCCTTTAATGTATTGTCAGATAATACGAAAGCACCAGTGGACCAACTACCAGAGACGGGTATGAGCATTGAGATTGAGCAGACCTTGTCTTCCATTTATATCGAGCCTGTTGCTTTTGGCAATGCTGAAACCAGCAAACCCACTTACGGAACACGGACTCAAAGTATTTTAACCTTACGCCAAAATAGGGCATCAGACAAACAAATCTTTGCTGAACTTATCAGCCATAAATGCAATCATCCTGCAAATCCCAAATAAAAATGCCCACATTAATACCTACGTTTTTTAGATATCAATGTGAGCATGTGTTTTGTATTAAACTGTCTACTTACTCCATTAACAAGTGATTGTCTTGCTCAGGAATAATAAGCTCTTGTCTAAGTGGTAGTTCGCGTGCCAGTTCTTGTAAGGCGCGACGATATACTCCGCGTTTAAAGTGAATCACTTGTCCGAGTGGATACCAGTAGCTGACCCATTGCCAATGGTCAAATTCCGGTTTTCCCGCATCAAAGCGGATGTGTTGAGTATTTGGCTCATCTAAGCGCAGCAAAAACCACTTTTGTTTTTGCCCAATACATAAAGGGTGCTGTCCGTGACGGACATAGCGTTTTGGCAGGCGATAGCGCAACCAATCTTGCGTGACTGCCAATAAGTCCACATGACGCGGATGTAAACCGACCTCTTCCCAGAGTTCGCGATACATCGCATCCATCGGCGTCTCTCCACGGTCGATGCCGCCCTGCGGAAATTGCCAAGCGTTGTGACCAATGCGTTTTGCCCACAGAACTTGCCCTTGTGTATTTGCCAAGATGATACCGACATTGGCGCGAAAGCCGTCTGCATCTATCATGACTAAACCTTTTAATATGTCTAAAAATAGCTTATTCCCACATAACACCGTGACAGCAATCATAATTATTATAGGGTGACTGTTATCGATATCAGGCAAAAATAAGATTCATTACCGTTATTAAACCAAGAAACAAGCAAAATGTGTAACAGTATTTTGCTATAAAATGTTTCACGAGTTTAGTCCTTTAAAATCAATTAGTTAGAAATGGATTTTTGTAAGCCGATTTTAGGCATAATGAAGACAAACCTAGGTCACAGTAAAAAATCTGTGTTCAGTGTAAGGCTACGAGTCTGGCTAGCGAAAGTGTACCCTCGAAAACAGACTCACCGAGTGCTCATGGCAATAATCGCACATGAATAATCTAGGGCGTGTTCTCGCTTTGAATTCATTTAGATCATTATCGATCGAATGGAGGGCGTACCCTAAGACAATGGCTATATAAAATCTCGCTTTGGCTTATGCTACACTAGCCAAGCAGCATATCTGTCAAACAATAAAAAATAGGCAATACGTCAATTAAAATAAGGAATATCTACAATGTCAGAGTCAAAAGCAAGCGTCACATGGCAAGAGAACAAAGCCTTTATGGGCGTGTCACCATCAGGACATAATGTACAAATAGATGCTGATAAAGAAAAAGGTTCAAGCCCGATGGAGCTGATCTTACTAGGGCTGGGTGGCTGTGCAAGCTACGATGTGGTAGCGATTTTACAAAAGTCACGCCAAGAGGTGACAGACGTGCGTTGTGAACTGACCGCGCAACGTGCCGAAACTGTACCAGCAGTATATACCGATATCCACATGCACTTTGTTGTGACAGGGCAAGATATCAAAGACAAACAGGTTGAGAAGGCCATTCATTTATCAGCAGAAAAATACTGCTCCGCCAGTAGAATGTTGGTACAAGGTGGGGTGAATATTACCCACGATTTTGAAGTGATTTCAGGGTAGGGGCAAATAGAACAATGAATGTATTTTTTGGGTTAATCCCTGATACAGCAGCGTCAGCGATCTGGGCGATGGTGGTAGCAAGCTTATTGCCATGGGCGGTATCAATAGTTGCAAAAGCATCTGGCGGCTTTAAGTTCAGAAATAACGCACATCCACGTGATTTTTTTCAGCATGCGACAGGGGTTGCAGCACGAGCTAATGCTGCACAGCAAAACAGCTATGAGACTTTGCCTATATTTTTGGCCGCAGTAATAACAGCGATGCTATTCTTTGTACCGCAATCGATTATCAATGTATTGGCTTGGCTATATGTGTTGATTCGTATCGGTTTTTGCGTGGCTTATATTACTAATTTGGCAATGTTTCGTTCTATCCTTTGGGCGTTATCGATGGCTTGTTCTTTGATGCTATTCTATCTAGCTATTCGAGTGAGTGTTTAGCGTTATTTGTTTCGTTAAGGTGCCAGTTTGAGAGAGAGGCAGTTATGATTATCGTACACTCATTCGTAGTGCACTAATGATAACTGCTTTATTTTTTTCTCGTTTGATACTGTCCCATAATATTTTTGCCTCGCTATAACCTTTGGTGAGCATCGCTAACCACTGCTTGTAACGACCAACCAATATCACTTCAGTTTTAGCCTGACCTTCCAAAAATTTTATCTGATGAGTGACCAGCATTTTCCACGATAATGTTGCCGCGCTCAGCATAGCATCATTTGAACCGCAATCCACACGAGCAATCAAATCGGGACGAGTGACCGCGCCGCGACCCAACATCAAATGCTCTGTACCTGCTTGCGTCATGCAGTTCTGTGCATGCTCTGCATTCCATATTTCGCCATTGGCAATGACGGGAATATCAAGCGCATTAAAGCTTTGAATCTTGTCCCAATAGGCTGGCGGCTTATATCCTTGGGTTTTGGTTCGTGCATGAATGGTCAGCCAATCAGCACCACTGTCGTTAATCGCGCCGCGAATATCATCCATGCGACTGGTATCGGTATAGCCTAAACGTATCTTAGCCGAGACTGGAATGTCGGCAGGAACCGCTTGACGCACCGCACTGATAATTTGATACATGGTTTCGGGTTCATCCAATAATACTGAACCACCACGATGGCTGTTTACCGTTTTAGCAGGGCAACCAAAATTGATATCAATGGCAGGTGCACCAAGCTCGGCAGCATATGCCGCATTGTCTGCCATGAGTTGCGCTTCACTGCCAAGCAACTGGATATGAATCGGTGTGCCGCAGGCAGTCTTGGCATCATGACGCAACTCTGGAACGTATTTATAAAATACATGCGCTGGCAAGACGTGTTGGGTCACGCGGATAAACTCGCTCACTGACCAATCATAGGGACGACCTAAATCTGCCGCAATCTGCGTTAGAATTTGTCGCATTAATGGATCGGTTAGCCCTTCCATTGGCGCAAGTAAGCGGACAGGATTGGCAAATAACTGACGGATGGTGTTTTGACGTGCTTGAAGTTGCTGACTATTATTCATGCTTGTTATTCACTGCTAAAAGGTCGTTATAAATAGAGGTAGACTAGGAATTCAAATTGACAACTACGAAGAGGGATTAAGTATTGCCAAAAATCACTTTTTTGCCTGTCTGTAATCCTGATATCAAGTCTTTGATATTATGGATGTCCAAATTACTCTGCGCACGTGTACAAGCAACGTAGAGCAAACGCAATTCTTCTGGGCTTATCTTGACCGCATTGGTGGTGACATCATAATAAAAATCATCGTCTAACTGTACCTTTCCCCATTCAAGCCCTTTGGCTTTGTGAGCGGTAGAGATGACATAGTCGGCATTTTCGATACTCGTTAGGCTATTGACTGCTTGGCTTAATACATTGGTGCCATGGTCATCGACCAATTTCACCAGAGTTTTGAGATCGCTGCCTTCGTTGGTTTCAGCATATTCTTGTACATCAGACCAGTTATAGAAATATGCCAGCTCTGGCACACCATACGCCGATTTGCCATTTTTTAAGTTTTCGGCGGCCTGACAGAATTTCAGCATACGCTCGGTATCAGCTTGCAATGCCACACGGTGTCCTAGCTTAAGTCCGGTCAATAATTGCGACATCGCAGCAGCATTGGTGCGGCATAGAATGGCATCTTTTTTACTATGAACCATACCTTTTTCAGTAGAAGACTGCTTGTTAGGATTGCCTTTTAATGGTACCTCTTCTTGCAATGCTTTGAGCAAAGTGTTGGCAACCTCAGCAATCGGCTCACCGAAACGAAACGACTGCGTCAATAAGGTTTGCGGCAATGGCAGCTTTTTCATTGCATTGACCGCGCCGCGCCACTCGTAGATCTGCTGGTGCGCATCGCCGACATAAATGACTTGCCGTGGTTGCTGCGTCAGAATTCCCATCATCAATGGGTCAGCATCTTGCGCTTCATCAAATAATATAAAGTCCGCAGGGATACTTGGCTTAGATAGCGCCCAAAGTTTGAGATAAATATCGTGCCCGATGCCAGCAGGGTGACGTGCATCAATCGACTGTAGCCAGCGTTGCTCTACGGCAGGGTAGAGCATCTCACGTAATTGCTCTGCATCTGAGTCATCGAGCCAGCTTGGGAATAGTATGTGCCTTGGTGCCGGATAGCTGGCATGTGTGCTACAAAAGTTGCTGACTGCGTCACTAACGAATCGAGCTAATCTCGCAGGCGTGAGCGTAATGTATTTATTAATGCCATCCATTTGCCGGCGTACTTGTACCGGTTGCAACCCCAAGTCATCACCAAGACGCTTGGGTGAAAAGCGTGGCAAGGATAGTTTTGCCGTGATATCACGCGCGACATGCCGATAAGCAAGCGAATGAAAGGTGCGACATTCCACATGGGATGGAAACTTTGAACGAGCATCATTGGCAATTGTTTTGTTAAAGGCTAAATATAAGCCGCGTCCACGTAGGCGCTCACCGATTAGTTTTAGCGTCGTGGTTTTACCGGCACCCGCATAAGCGACCACTTTAAATGATTTGTGATCCATCGCCATATTAAGCGCGCTCAGCTGCTCATCAGTGGGATCGCTCATATAAGCTGGCATAGATGCGGACATAATAAAGCTACCTAAAAGACTAAAAGTGAGTAAAAACGATGGGGGTAAAAAAAGCCACTGGATAAGCAATGGCTGGCGAACAATGATGACGCTTAGTAAGGCTAATAACTATAGTGAATTTACTTTAAAACAGATACAGTGCGACTGGGATGAATTTTTCGTAGCCTCTGTGATAGCAGCAAGCAAGAAAAATTTATACCAGTCGCACTTAACTAGTCATGTATCCATTTTGTTTTGAACTGACGATACTAGGGCGTGTCTTCAATTCACTCAATAGTCATCTGAATGGGCTAAAAATGGCTAAATCTTGCCAAACATCGTCAAATAGCTGGTTAATATCCCGATATTATCTGCACTATTTTTCTTGTTTGACGGCAATTTATCTCATTTTTATCACCATTTTTGAAATGAAGACACGCCCTAAGCTAATAAATGAGATAGAGGAAAGTCAAAAATAATTGCCAATAAAACAAGAGCATTTATTGATGCGTCAAAACATAGCGAATATAGGGGTTGTTTTTTACTCTTTATCTACGGCTGCTAAATCAGGACTAGACTTTTCTTTGATTAAGATTTTTGCTAATAACAGGCCCAGCTCAAACAATAGCCACATAGGGATGGCGAGTAACAACATCGACACGCCATCGGGTGGTGTGACGACTGCAGACACGGCAAAACAACCAACGATAATATAACGACGTTTATCTTCTAGAGTCTGAATGGAGACAATCCCCACCAATATCAATAGTAAGGTGACGACGGGAATCTCAAAAGTCAGGCCAAATACCATAAATAGCTTAAGCGCAAAGCTTAAATAGCTATCGATATCCGTCATTGGCAAGACGTTCTGCGGGGCAAACATGATAAAGAATTTTAAGACGCCTTTCAGCACGATAAAGTAAGAAAAAGCCACACCCGCATAAAACAAAAAGATAGAGGACATCAGCACAGGGATAGCGATTTTTTTCTCTTTTTTATATAACCCGGGTGCGACAAAAGACCAAATTTGGTACAAAATATAAGGCATGGCAAAGAAGGCGGCGACAAAGACAGTCAGGCGTATTGGTGCCATAAAGTTAGAGGTGATATCTGTGGCAATCATCGTCGAATTGGCGGGTAGCTGCGCGACCAATGGATCGGATAAGAAATTATAGAGCTCGCGTGAGAATCCAGCCAAGGCTAAAAATATGACCAACACTGCCACGCATATTTTGATCAGATGCGAGCGTAGCTCAATGAGGTGCTCAGTGATGGGCATATCAGCCAATGAACTTAATATATCATCAGATTTCTCGTTACTGGCTGTCTCAGTTGTTTTTTCTAAATCTGTATCGGCAATTTTTTCTTGACGACTTTTTTTGCGCTTAAATAAATTCATCAATCAGTCTCCTGCTTATTGACAGAAGCCTGTGTTTTTAAAGAAGGATCTAAACGGCTGTTTAATAATCTATCCGCTTTGTAATTCGGTAAATAGGGAGGCTGCGGCAAACGACGCGCTTTATCATAAGCGCCCAGACGGAACCACATATTTTCCCATGGTTTAGTAGTGATGATTTGAGCAGTTGGTTGAGTAATTTGTTGAGTATTATCACTAGAGGCAGTTTTTGAGGTTTCGTCGCCAGTACCGTGTTTCAATAATTGCTCAGAATCTGCTGATTTTTCGTCCTGCTCGTAGGCGTAGTCAAATGCCTTTGGTGTGACAGGTGGCGTGTTTTTTTGATCGCTAGCATCTTGCTGATTATTGCGTGTTTTATTATTGCGATGGTCAGAGTCTAGATCATGCGTGGCTTTCAGAGTCTGGTTTTGTGAAGACTCAAACTCCTGCATACTGCCGCGCATTTCTGCCATCTCACGCCGCATTTCTGCCTCAGTTTCACGAATTTTAGCCAGCTCTTTTTGCATTTGTTGCCGTGTTTCAGCTAGGTCTAGCTCAGCCTCTATTTCAGACTGTAGGGTAGAGACTGTACGGCGAATTTTAGCATACCACTGCCCAGCAGTACGTGCTGCTTGTGGCAGTTTTTCTGGGCCCAAGACAATTAAGGCAATGACGCCAAAGAGGAGTAATTCAGAAAACCCAATATCAAACATAATGGTTGATTATCACTATCTAGATGCCAGCAGTATCATACCCAGCACTATACTTGGTATTATCAATGGTGCTTATCGTCAACAGGTGCAGTATTGATATCGCTATCCTGCACCTTACTGGTTGCCGCGTGATCTGTTGGGTGTGCATTGCCATCATGGTCGAGAACTGCATGCTTTTTGGCATGCTCTGTATTCTCATCTTTAACCGCTTCTTTAAAGCCTTTGACGGCACCGCCCAAATCCTTGCCCGCATTTCTAAGTTTTGAGGTGCCAAATACGACCACCACTACCACCAATAATATCAGCCAATGTGTAATGGAAAAACTGCCCATAATGATATCCTTAATGTCTTGATTGTAATATCTATATATGAATGCTTTTATGTTATAGAATATTGATCTGTTAAACAAAAAATATAGATAAAAGATGCGAAGCTAAAAGAGCTATATTATAACCTGCCATTGTGACAAAAAGGTGAAAGCAATCATAATCAAAACAAGTAGAGATTTGTTTTACGACTTCGCCCGTTATCTTTACTGGATTAACTTTACAGTGTCACAATTTATCGCGAGGCCTTTTCGTCGATGCCTGATAGCCCAAAGCGACGTCCCAGCTCGTTTAACACAGCGTCTGACTCTATATCGAACCACGCTAGCCCTACCAACGTATGAAACCAGACATCGGCAACCTCATAAATGAGCTCATGACGAGCCTCGTCATATTGTGCTTTGTTAGTTTTCTCATCGCAATTGGCAAAGTCTTTGGCAGCGATAATGCTTTCTGTGCTTTCTTCGCCCACTTTTTCTAGGATTTTATTCAACCCTTTTGCATATAAGCTTGCCACATAAGAGCTGTCGGCGTCCGCTTGTTTGCGCTCTGCCAATACGTTATCAAGCTGCTGTAAAATGGATGTGTTACCTGTTGCGGTATTATGATCTTCAACTGCGTTATTCGTACTATCCGCATCCATAGCATCGTTTGTATCAGTGTTATGGCTGTGAGAAGTAGCGCCAGACGTTTCAGAAGATTGATAAATATCTGCTGGATCTTTTAATACTTTATCGACGGTTTGCCACTCAGGGGTCTGCCCAGACAAATCCAAACGCTGGTAAAAGCAAGACTCGCGACCAGTATGACAGGCGATACCACCGGCCTGAGTCACACTCAACACAATCACATCAGCATCACAATCTAAGCGAATATCATGGACAGTCTGAGTATGCCCTGATGATTCGCCCTTATGCCATAGCTTGGCACGTGAACGTGAAAAATACACGGCAGTTTTTGTTTGTGCTGTTAATTGAAGTGCTTCAGCATTCATCCAGGCCATCATCAAAATGCGCCCTGACTCGTGATCTTGAGCAATCGCAGGAATCAAACCATCAGCGTTAAACTTTATGGCAGTTAGCCAAGCAGGTAAAGTCATAATCTGTCTATCGTCTTATAATTAGGAAGTGGTCATTAGTCAGTAAGAAAAGTTAAAGCTCGAATAAATGCGGGTATAAAGCTTTCTTAATCGTGTTATCCAGCGTGGTTATTTTATTTAGGCGAAAATCATAATTGACAAAATGCTGCCTTGCCTTTGCCACTATTTCGCCATTGTGCATACGCATGGCTTTAAACACAATATTGCCACCATTATCACATAATGGCTCAACGCCGACCTCAAACAAAAGCTCTTCACGTGCCCGTACACAGCTAAAAATGCTCAGCTGTAGCTTATTAATAATCAAGCCTTGATGATCGGCATTGATCTCTTTAATCCCTTTAGAATATAAAAAGCGCTGCATTGCTTCAGTCAGTAGGGCAGTCAATGATTGCAGTGCTAAATGCTGACCCATATCAATTTCGGTATGGCGCACCCGCATCACCGTTTCAAACACAAATATTCCGTCATCAAAGTTTAGTTCTTGGTTTGACAACGTCTTCTCCTAGAGTGATTGTCCATAATCAGTTGTTCTGTTGAGCAATTGGCAAGCTAGCCGAATAGTTAAAAATAAACATGCATCGTATGATCTACGGTCAGTAGATGCAGTAATTGGCGTTGTTTATTGGCACTTAAAATGTAGCGACGCTCAGTCTCTACTTAAGCACAGCTTAAACCGAGATTCAATCTATTTACAAAAAAATTCGTGGTTTATGAAGCTTTATAGAGATTTCAATAATGTATGGTGCTATCGAACATGATTCAATAGTACCTGACATGAGTTTTTATCCAGCGACAAATATGAAATGAGGCAAGGAGCGCTGAAGCCTTGTGTCTGGTTTATGGTAAATAATTAATCGTGGCTGCATGGTTATTAGCGCTATTTTATCTTATTTATATCTTATAAATTAATGATAGCTAAAAAAGAGAGGCCTTTATGACGTTTAAAACGGCTAGGACATGTACTTTTGTTAAGACAAATGACGAGCATGAATTGCCCATTAGAAGAGGGCTGAAACTTTACTTGGCAAAATAGCACACTATCTGCTAAAATAGCGCCTCCCACCTCGAGGCAAATAGAGGTTTAGTGGTTGTTTTTAAAGCTACTATTCATTCTAACTATTTGACGACCAGGTTCTATTAAAGACAAAGAGGCAAATCATCATGAAAGTTAAGATGAAAACCAGAAGCGGTGCAGCTAAACGCTTCAAAAAAACAGCAAACGGCTTCAAGCGTAAGCAAGCAAACAAAAGCCATATCTTGACCAAGAAATCAGCTAAGCGTATTCGCCAGTTGCGCGGTCTTAAGATGGTGGACAAGTCTGACGAAGCAGCAGTTCGTCGTATGTGCCCATACATCTAATAGCCTATCGTCATATGTATTTAATCAAGAGCTGTTTAATTCATAGCTACTTAGTTAAAAATATTTGACCTTGCAATTTGATAACGATGTCTACTATTTGATGACATCGTGATTCGTTTAATAATGATTAACAATATCTTGGAGTAATTTATGGCCCGTGTAAAACGTGGTGTACAGGCGAATCGTCGTCACAAAAAAATCTTAAAGCGCGCAAAAGGCTACTACGGTGCCCGTTCACGTGTTTACCGCGTAGCGGTACAAGCAGTGACCAAAGCTGGTCAATATGCTTATCGTGACCGTCGCAACAAAAAACGTACCTTCCGTCGTCTTTGGATTGCACGTATCAATGCTGGTGCACGCTTAAACGGCTTAAGCTATAGCCGCTTTATCAATGGTATGAAAAAAGCTAACATCTCAATCGATCGTCGCGTACTTGCTGACATCGCTATGCATGATGCAGCGACTTTCACAGCATTGGTCGAAAAAGCAAAAGCGGAACTAGCATAAATATTAACTATCCTTTAGATATTAAATAGATATAACGCTTATCTGATTAAGCATCTAAACGAATAGGACTAATATTGATTAATAGGTCGATATTAATAAAAGCTACCGCTGGTCGGTGGCTTTTTTTATATTAAATTATTTTACGACTAGTTTTATTAATGCTTAAGCTCATTGTGCTTTTCGTGATATTGCACATTTAATCGTCTAAATATTCAAGCCATTCACATAACTGGTATTTATTTTTTGTTATTCGAAAGTAGTTAGGTACAATTAGCGAAACACAAGTAGTTAATTAAAAATAACTAATTACGAGCAACTAATTGAAAGTAGCTAAATACGAATAACTAAATACGAATAACTAATTAAAAGTAACTGGGTAAATGGTTTGCAATATTTGGTCAAATCCCTACAATTAATAGTTTGTTTAAATCAGGAATGATGCGTCTTATGACTACCCCTGTTGCCACCAACGATTTGTCGGCGCTACCGACCTTGTCTTCAGAGCTCAATGAGCTTAATGAAGCTCAGCTAACTGAATTTGCCAGTGCTGCTGAATCTTTAATCTTACAAGTAACTGATGCGCGTGTGCTGCAAGAGTTGCGTGTGCAATTGACTGGCAAAAAGAGCCCATTAACCGGCTGGTCAAAGCAGATGGGTAAGCTCAGTGCTGACGATAAAAAAACTTACGGCGGCTGGTTACATCAAGTGCGGAGCCGTATTCAAGAATCGTTGACCAATCAGCAGCAGCAGCTGGAAGTCGCGGCATTAAACGCCAAGCTTGCAAGCGAGAGCATTGATATTACATTGCCTGCTCGCGGTGGTCAAAAAGGCCATTTGCATCCAGTGACCATGATTACCCAGCGTATGCAGCAGTATTTTATACAAGCAGGTTTTAACGTCGCCACCGGCCCTGAAGTTGAGAGCGATTACTATAACTTTGAAGCGCTTAATATCCCATCGCACCATCCTGCACGCGCGATGCACGATACATTCTACTTTGATGCGCATTATTTATTGCGTACGCACACCAGTCCAGTGCAAATTCGCACCATGGAAAAGAATGAGCCACCGATTCGTATTATTTGTCCCGGTCGCGTCTATCGTAATGACTCGGACCAAACTCATTCGCCGATGTTTCATCAGTTAGAAGGGCTTATGGTTACTGAGTCGAGTACCTTTGCTGAGCTAAAAGGCTTGATTAGTGAGTTCTTAGAAGCTTTCTTTGCCAAAGAATTAACCGTTCGTTTCCGTCCGTCATTTTTCCCATTCACTGAGCCTTCTGCTGAAGTTGATATCTTAGATGACAATGGCAAATGGCTTGAGGTCATGGGCTGCGGTATGGTGCATCCACAAGTGCTGACCAACTGCGGTATTGATGCCGAAAAATATACGGGCTTTGCCTTTGGTATGGGTATTGAGCGCTTTGCGATGCTCTATTATGGTATTGATGATTTGCGCCTGTTTTTCCAAAACGACGTACGCTTCTTAAAACAGTTTGGCTAACGTTTCCCTCGTTGATATAACAGGTTAATACGTCATCCTTTATTCTAAAATCTTTATTATAAAATTCTGATCCGAGATATTTATGAAAATTAGTGAGCAGTGGCTACGTCAATGGGTAAACCCCAACAATACCAGTGAGCAGTTGGCCGAACAACTCACCATGGCAGGGCTAGAGATTGATGATCGCTATGCGGTCGCCCGTGCCTTTAGTGGTGTGGTCGTCGGTGAAGTCGTCAGCGTCGAGCAACATCCAGATGCTGATAAGCTACGCGTCACACAGGTAAATATCGGTGAAGCTGAGCTGCTACAAATCGTATGCGGTGCGCCTAATGTCACCGTTGGTATGAAAGCACCTGTTGCGACCGTTGGGGCAGTGCTCCCAAGCGATGACAAGAAAGGCTTTAAAATTAAAAATGGTAACCTACGCGGTGTCGACTCTAACGGTATGCTCTGCGGTGCTTCTGAAATTGATTTAACCGATAGCATTGATGGTCTTCTTGAGCTACCAGCTGATGCGCCGATTGGTACAGATATCCGTGAATATCTGGGTCTAGATAACCAAATACTGGATATCTCTATCACACCAAACCGTGGTGATTGTTTTAGTGTCCGTGGTATTGCGCGTGAAATATCAGTCATTAACGACTTGCCAATGCAGCTGCCTGAGATTCCTACCAATGTGGTAGTTACTGATAACGGTGCTGATACTGCTACGCCAGCGGTAACGGTCAGTGCAATTGAAGCGTGCCCGCGTTATTTATTACAATCAATCAGCAGTATTGATCGTAGCATTGATACCCCAAAATGGATGCAAGATGCGTTGGTTCAATCAGGACTACGCTCGCACAACTTTTTGGTTGATGTGACCAACTATGTATTGATGGAATTGGGTCAACCGCTACATGCTTTTGACGCCGATACCATTGTTGGTGATATCGTGGTTCGTTTGGCACATCCTGCTGAGACCATTACCTTGCTGAATGAGCAAACCATTACCTTAACGGGCGATGAGTTGGTGATAGCTGATGATAAAGGCGCTCTTGCTCTTGCTGGTATCATGGGTGGTCAGCGTAGTAGTGTGACTGATAGCACGACCAATATTATTGTAGAAAGCGCTTTCTTTGGTCAGCTTGCTATTGCCGCTCGTGCACGCCGTTTTGGTTTGCACACTGATGCTTCACAACGCTTTGAGCGTGGGGTAGATTTTGAATTACCAGCGCTGGCACTGGCGCGTGCTGTTGATTTGATTACTAGCGTTACTGGTGGTCAGGCAGGTTTTATAGTCAAAGCAGAAAATACTGAGCACTTGCCAGCCCGTGCACCAATCACTTTGCCAATCGCTAAAGTTCGTGATGTCATCGGTATTGAGATTGAGCCAGCGGTTATGGTGCGTATCTTAACCCAATTAGGGTTTGAGGTAGAGCAGCAAGCGGATAGCCTTATTTGCAAGCCGCCTTCTTACCGCTTTGATATGAGTATTAAAGAAGATCTCATCGAAGAAATCGCTCGCATTTATGGTTATGACAATATTCCAAGCGTCCTGCCACATTTGCAGGTAAGCATGGATTATGATGATACGGCAGACTTGACGCACGAGATGAAGCTAGCACTGGTCGATAATGGCTATATGGAAGCGATCAGCTTTAGCTTTAGTGATGCAAAAATAGAAGCATTACTTGATGATGAAGCATTAGGAGAAGTATTAGCACTAGCCAATCCTATCTCTAGTGATTTAGCAGTGATGCGTCGTACTTTGCTATCAAGTTTATTGCCTTGTGTACAATACAATCTCAATCGTCAGCAGCCACGCGTACGTTTCTTTGAAACAGGTCTGAGCTTTGTTGGTCAAAGTATTAGCGATTTGGTACAAACGCCAAGTATTGCCTTGGTCGCAGTCGGTGATATTTGGGATGAGCAAGCTTATCAAAACCGTGCGCTAGACTTTTATGACCTTAAGCACGATATCGAGCAACTGCTACCAGCGCAAATCGATAGCATGCGTATCCGCTACGAGCGTAGTGAACTCGCCTTCTTACATCCGGGTCAAAGCGCCAAACTATATATCGATGATGCGTATGTCGGTTGGCTTGGTCAATTGCATCCTAATACGGCCAAACAGCTAGACTTACCGGCTACTTGGGTCGCCCAATTATCACTTGCACCTTTGCTAACGCTGGCTCGTGAACAGCAGGCGATTACCACGCCAAGTAAATTCCCACAAGTACGCCGCGATATTGCCATCTTAATAGATAGCGAGATCAGTTTACAGGCATTAGAATCGACGATTCGTGCTGCCGCAGGTGAGCTATTGACTGATCTATGGTTATTCGATGTTTACCAAGGTGATAAAGTACCGGCAGGTCAGCGTTCACTGGCATTTGCGTTGATATGGCAGGATAGATCGCAGACCTTGTCTGATGAAGCCGTGAAAACAGCGACTGACAAGGTGGTACAAGCACTAACTGAGCAACATGCTGCAAAACTGCGTGACAGCTAACACACAACATTCATAATAGCCTATGCTCTGTAGCCTTTCTTGTTATGAGGCTATAGAGCATTGCTATTTATAAAGATTGTTATCTTAGATAAAATTTTATAAAAAAAGTTAAGTGGTTATTAACAAAGGATTTTAATTCAGACTTTATTAAAAGAATAACAAAAAACCTTTATACTAACTAAGCTTAACCCTCATACCGCTAAACCATGATATTCGACATCACGACATAGCATAGGAGTCGTACTGTGAGCACCTTAACCAAATCTGACATGATTGAGCATTTGATGAGTCATCTTAACCTGACACGCCAAGAAGGCCGCTGTTTGGTAGAGAATTTTTTTGATGAGTTGTCAGAGAGTTTGATTGATGGCAACGAGGTCAAGCTTTCAGGCTTTGGCAACTTCGAGCTTAAAGATAAAAGCAGCCGTCCAGGACGCAATCCTAAGACAGGAGAGCCCGTGGCTGTATCAGCACGCCGTGTGGTCACCTTTAAAACGGGGCAAAAATTTCGTCAACAGGTTGATGAGCGTCTATTCGATGAATAGCTGTCACTCATCTCTATAAAATTCTGACCAGTGAAAGATCTTATAATGTCGCGATGATTTTTCAGGATCAGTGTGCGTTGTCTATAGCTGTCAATGCAAAGTGTGACAACAAGCATTAAATCTTCTAGCTCGTTATCGAATATATTAAATAATAGGCATAAAAAAAGAGAGCATAGGCTCTCTTTTTTTTACTACAGTATATCTATCGTTGGATACGATAAAATTACTGAGCTGGTTCTTCAACAACAACTTCGTCAGATGCTGCAACAGCAGTATCAGTTTCGCTAGCCATATCTACGCTAGTAGTAGTACCGTCTACAGGAACTTCAGCGTCCATTTCGTCAGTAGCAGTTGCAGCTTGTGCATCAGCGATATCAGCTTCAGCGCCGGCAACAGCAGCGTCAGCATCAGCAGTCATTTCGCCTTCAGCAGCAGCTTCGTTTAGCTCTTCTGAAGCGTCTTGCACTTCTTCTTGCGCGTCAGATAAATCTTCAGCAGCGTTTTCTTTGTTGCTGTCACAGGCAGTTAGGCCCATAGTTGCAGTCATGATACCAGCTAGAGCAAGTAATTTAAGTTTCATAAGGTTTTCTCCGGGAAAATGAAATGAGCAGTAGCAGCAGCAAAGGTTGAATGTCCGAGATGTCTCAGAATTCAACTAGTCTTAGTCACAGCTACTCAGCTTCCACGCATTCTATATGTTTTCTTTTCAAATGAAAAGACCCTGTACAATTGAGTAACAATAAAATTGTAAAAAGTATTTTACATAGCTTATCTAATATAATTTTTAATACAACAACCTCAATTAATCGACGTATAATTAATGCAAATCGAGCCATTTTCGTAACCAATTGGCGAACATTATGGTGTGGCGTTGCCTCTTAAATAGATTCTATTAAACAAGTTTTACTAAATAAAGCAGGTAACAGGTTAATTGCTTATTAGAATGGAAGGATAATCAAAGACTAGAAAAACAGCGGGTAGGTGAGGCATCTATTAAGCATGATTAATAGAGCAAATCGAGTCAACAACTAAACAATATAAATAACTACCCATGCGCATGGCAGGGTGTATCGTATGTTTCGGGAGTAAGAATATGAAATGGCAAGGCAGACGAGGTAGCTCTAACGTACGCACGAGTAGCGGTGGTGGCAAAATGATTGGCGGTGGTATCGGCGGTATTATTATCGCGGGTATTTTGTGGTTAGTATTTGGGGTTAACCCAATGACCGCTTTACAGACGGGCCAAGTAGTAGCAGGTGGCGGTAGCAATACTTCAACCGAGCCGGCGACCAGTGACGATCGTGATACGCAGTTTGTAAAAGTAGTGCTAGCCGACACAGAAGAAGTGTGGCATCAAATATTCAATGAAGGCGGTAGTACTTATCAAGAGCCGTCATTGATACTTTTTAATGGACAAGTTAGCTCGGCTTGCGGTAGTGCCAGCTCTGCAACGGGTCCATTCTATTGTCCAGGAGATCAGACGGTCTATCTAGATACTTCTTTCTTTGTAGAAATGCGGCAAAACCTTGGTATTACAGGTGATCAACAAGGATCAGGTAATAGCGAAAACCAAGGAAAAGCGGGAGATTTTGCGCAAGCTTATGTGATCTCGCATGAAGTTGGTCATCATGTGCAGACGCTATTGGGTATTAGCCAACAGGTTAATGAAGCTCGTCAGCAAGTGACGCGTGCAGAAGCCAATAAGCTCTCCGTATTACAAGAGCTACAAGCTGATTGCTTCGCGGGTGTATGGGCGCAGCGTAATCAAGAACGTGTCCAGTTCTTAGAAGCGGGCGATATAGATGAAGCCATCAATGCAGCCAGCCAAATTGGTGACGATCGTTTGGCGCGTGCGAGTGGAGGCGCGGTAGTCCCTGACAACTTTACCCATGGTACCAGTCAACAGCGTGTTCAATGGTTCACTCGTGGTTTGGAGAGCGGCAATGTGCAGACCTGTGATACTTTTAGTGGGGCGTTATAGACTCACTGGCTTTTGACCAATAAACCAAATGCTAAACACAAAAAAGCCTGCAATTGATTGCAGGCTTTTTTTGTCTTAAAACATTCTAAGCAGAATTATGCGTATACAGAATAAAAGCAGTTAACCTAATTAGAGATTATCTGCTGTTATTTAAAATATAAGCACCAGCACCACCTATTGCAGCACCACCAAGTGCGCCACGAGCGATGTCTTTGCTATCGCCGCCACTTTTGATAAGTGCACCAGCAGCAGCGCCAGCAGCAGCACCTTTAGTCGTGTTACTCAAACCACTGTTGTATCCGTTACAGCCACCCATAATAAGAGCCGAGCTAGTAAGTGCAGTCATTGCAAGAGTTTTAGCAAATTTCATAATGTCACCTGTTGAGTCGTTAAATTTAAAATACAATATACATGATATTTTCGAAGACGTTCTACTATTTCCTATAGTAATCGTTTGGTACCTTTCTAGTCGTGGTAAAAACGCTAATCTTTGCAAATGTACTGTAAAGTATGTTGCCTCACTGTATCGATGGTAGCGCCTTTGCTTAGGATTATTGTATTTAATTCAATAATACGCTAACTGTTTTCGTGTGCCCTAGTTTCTTTAGTTATAAAAAAAGACCGCTTAGAAGCGATCTTTTTTATAATAGAAGTGATAAGACGATTAGTTTTGCGATTTACGTTTCATTTGCTCAAAGAATTCATCATTGGTCTTCGCTTCTTTTAAGCGATCCAATAAGAATTCAGTGGCTTGCACGCCATCCATCGGCTGTAGCAATTTGCGTAGAATCCAAACTTTGCGCAATTTATCTTCATCAAGCAGGCGCTCTTCGCGGCGAGTACCAGATTTTTTGATATTAATGGCAGGGAAGACACGTTTTTCAGCCAAATCACGCTCAAGCGTAATCTCTTGGTTACCGGTACCTTTAAATTCTTCAAAGATAACACTATCCATCTTACTACCAGTATCGATAAGGGCACTGGCAATAATCGTCAAGCTACCACCTTCTTCAACATTACGTGCGGCACCGAAGAAACGTTTTGGACGTTCCAGCGCATTGGCATCCAGACCACCGGTCAGTACTTTACCCGATGAAGGAATGACAGTGTTATAAGCACGTGCCAGACGAGTAATAGAATCAAGTAAGATGACAACGTCTTGCTTGTGCTCCACCAGACGCTTGGCCTTTTCGATGACCATTTCGGCAACCTGTACATGGCGCTGAGGTGGCTCATCAAAGGTCGAAGCAACCACTTCACCGCGTACCGTACGTACCATCTCGGTGACTTCTTCTGGACGTTCATCGATCAGTAGCACGATTAGATAGCACTCAGGATTGTTACGAGTGATGGATTGGGCAATGGTCTGTAGCAACATCGTTTTACCGGCTTTTGGCGGTGCGACGATAATAGAGCGCTGACCTTTACCAATCGGAGCAATCAGATCGATAATACGACCAGTCAAATCTTCAGTAGTACCGTTACCTAGCTCGAGCTTTAGTTGCTCAGTTGGGAATAGGGGAGTCAAGTTCTCGAAGATAAGCTTATGACGTGAACGATCTGGCGTATCAAAGTTGATTTCACCAACTTTCAATAGCGCAAAATAACGCTCAGAATCTTTTGGCGGGCGAATGGTGCCAGCGATACTATCGCCAGTCTTTAGGCTAAAGCGACGAATTTGGCTGGGGCTGACATAGATATCATCAGGGCCTGCTAAATAAGAGCCTTCTGAGGAGCGTAAAAAACCAAAACCATCAGGGAGAACCTCAAGTACACCATCACCGTAGATGGCTTCACCGTTACGAGCATGGGTTTTTAGGATAGCAAAGATGATATCTTGTTTACGGCTACGCGCCATATTATCAAGACCCATTTCTTTGGCGATGGCCAATAGCTCGGCGATTGAGTTTTTCTTTAATTCAGTTAGATTCATAGATAGGTCATTAGCAATTGGTCAGATGAGAGATGCCATTAGCAGCACGAATCACGATATTGATTAAAACAACGATTGTAGGGCGATAGAGGGTGTGGGCACAGAGCTGGATTTATGTAGTAAAAGTTTTATGTGTCAGCTTACGTACGCGTTGCGGGTTTTGCTGCAAGGTCATAAGAAATGAAGATAAAGAAGGCCACATAAGAGTCTGCGTCAAAAACTCAGTATCAGTAATTGTGTTTAGTCATTTCGTTCAGTAATGGTGTTTATAATGACGATTGTGTTTTTGTTGATAAACACGAGGAGAATAGCGACAAGATACTTAGGAAAACCGTTAGTTTTCTCTTGTCAGCAGACTATACGGTTTTCATAATGGCATTGTCAATAATTTTTGCTAAAAAAGTCATATAATTGCGGTTTTTGCATAAAAAACAAGCAAAAAAGCCATTACCTATACAAGATAATGGCTTTTTCGATTAATCTGGCTTTCTGTGCATTTGCTAGTATTTAAACTAGTTAAAACTAGCAGTATCACTTATAGATGTTTATCTATTACTTTAGCCAATTCAGCTTTTGGTTGTAAACCCATTACTGAGTCAACTTTTTCGCCATCTTTGAATACAAATAGCGTTGGGATGTTACGAATACCAAAACGGCTGGCTGCTTGTGGGTTGTTGTCCACATCAACTTTGACGATTTTGATTTTGCCTTGATACTCAGATGCTAGGTCTTCTAGAATAGGGGCAATTGCTTTACAAGGACCACACCACGTTGCCCAAAAATCTACCAATACTGGTACATCTGATTGTAAGACGTCTTGGTCAAAATTTGCATCGGTGGTGTTAACAATAAGGTCTGACATAATTTTTCTCTCTTGTTTTATTATTTCTATCGCTACTCATCGACATGCATATTGGTTTAATAATAGATTGGTCAGTAGCTAAAGAAGCGTTAAGAAGTGGTGAAAATGTGCCATTATATTAACATGTTTGCCCAGATTTGACAGATACAGGCCGGTTAAATTGCTCAACAATTACTATTAGCACAATAAATCAACACATAACGACACAAGTACTGTTTTACCTGTCACCTTTGCCATCTATTGTCGTTTTAGCTCTGTGCTCGAACATGGTTCTCATGGTTTGGTTCAGTCTCAACTTTTAGCAATAAACCTTATGTCGATAGGTCCGTTTAGATGCAATCTTCGGCTTAGCATTTTTAATGCATGACAGTATTTATTCTCAAGCTCAACAATATAAGTAGCTTCTTTTATGCCTTTTACTGATGAAAAAATCCTAACCCTTAACGCCCAAGAAAGCGCCTATCCGCTTGAGTTCTTCAAAGCGTTCGCGAAAGACGTTACCGTTTACGAGGATGACGATATCTGGGTGGTCGATAAGCCAGCAGGACTGCTGAGTGTCGATGGCAAAACGCTAAAGGTGAGTTTGCTGGCGCGACTAGAGCGTGCCAATCCTGCGGTTAAGTTGATTCACCGACTGGATATGGATACCTCTGGTTTATTGATTTTTGCAAAAAATGCCGCTGCGCAAACCAATATCAGTAAGCAGTTTATTGAACGTCTGCCGCAAAAAAAGTATCAAGCACGGGTTTTTGGCGCATGGGAGAGCGTGGGTGTAAAAGGCAAAATCTCAGTGCCAGTACGCTATGAGCCAAGCACCAAACCGCGCCACATCGTTGACCACGACTGGTCAAAGCACGCGCTAACCTTGTATGAAGTGCTTGCGCATGAAGACTGCAACGGTCAAACGGTCACGCGAGTGATGTTAAAACCAGTCACTGGGCGCAGTCATCAGTTGCGCGTCCATATGGTGCACGTCGGTCACGTCATGATAGGCGACCCCATTTATGCTGAAGGGAATGCATTGACAATTGCGCCACGGCTCAATCTGCATGCGCAGCAACTGCGTCTCAAACATCCGGTACTAGGTGCGTGGATGGACTGGGAGAGTCCCAGCCCTTTTTAAGGCGTCTGCTTTGCGTTATAGGTTGTTTAAACATTATTACCAATATTATGTTATGGGATAAAAAGTAAGTAAGCTAACTATAGGGATAAAATTATGCTTAATATCACTGCGACCAGACAAGCCATCAAGAAGCGCTTTAAACGCAAAAAATCACCAGCAGCGCCGCCAGTAGATTGTGATGTGCTTATCGTCGGTGCAGGGCTTGCCGGTATCGGGATGGCCTGTCAATTACAACAACGCAAGTCAAAAAAGAAAGTGAGTAAGCAGGCAAAAACGCCACCATTTATCGTATTAGAAAAGCGCTCGGATCTAGGTGGTACTTGGGATTTATTTACATATCCTGGTATTCGCTCTGATTCTGATGCCTTGACCTTTGGCTATAGTTTTAGACCATGGTTGGATCATCGAATGCTGGCAGCAGGTGAAGACATTAAGAGTTATATCGCTGATACGGCGCGTGAATTTGGCATTACTGAACATATTCGCTATCAGCATGAAGTGCAGCAGCTGTCGTGGTCAAGTCGTGATCAACAGTGGTCAGCCACGATCAAAAATCATGTGAGTGGTGAGGTGTCTACGTTGACCGCAAACTTCGTCGTCGGGGCAACCGGCTATTATGACTATGAGCAGGGTTATCAACCGCATTTTGAAAAGGAAGAAGATTTCCAAGGTCAAATCGTCCATCCACAGCATTGGAACAACGTTGATTATCATGATAAAAAAGTGGTCATTATTGGTAGCGGTGCCACAGCGATGACGTTGTTGCCTGCGATGGTCAATGAAGACGATGGTCAATGCGTGCAGCACGTCACGATGCTGCAACGTTCGCCGACTTATGTGGCAAGCGTACCTGGCGATGATTATGCGCTTGAGTGGCTATCTGCTAAATTTTCGCCTTTATCAAAACAGCAAGCTTATACGCTATTGCGGGCGCGTAACGTCTTAAGACAGCAAGGCGTTTATCAGTTTGCTGCCCATGCACCGAAAGTGTTAAAAGCGTTATTAACCTATGGCGTGAAAAGAGAGTTAAAAGGTAGTGGTGTCGCTGTTGATCATTTTGTTCCTGCTTACAATCCATGGGATGAGCGACTCTGTGCGGTGCCAGATGGTGACTTATTCAATACCTTGCACAGCAAAAGAGCAGGGGTGGTCACTGACCAAATCAGCCACTTTACTAAAACGGGCATCATGCTTGAGTCGGGTAAACATCTCGATGCTGATATTATTGTCACCGCAACGGGATTGAAGCTGCAAATGCTCGGCGGCGCGTCATTGTATATTGATGGTCAGCCAGTCAAAGTGGGTGCACGTATGACCTACAAAGCAGTCCTAGTTGAGGATGTGCCCAATATGGCCGTGATGTTTGGTTATATCAATGCTTCGTGGACTTTAAAGGTAGACTTAGCTTCTCAGTATATCGTACGGCTACTTGATTATATGCAGACCCATCGTTATCAGGTCGCTGTGCCACAAGCTGAGACCAAGCGTGAAAAAGTACAAGTTCAGTCAGATACGGTGATGGGTGCGCTATCGGCGGGTTATATTAAGCGAGCTCAGGACGAGTTACCCAAGCAAGGCGATCGCTACCCTTGGCATGTGACGAATAATTATGTCAGCGACCGCATTATGCTCAAACACCGTAAAATAAAAGACGACTGGTTACGTTTTAGCCGTTAGCATTTTGGTGGTCATCAATAAAGTCAGCGACTTGGTTGCTTAGCATTTGCCATAAGGTTTCTTGCGCACTCTTGCTGCCCCACGCATTGTGCGGACTAAATATGACGCGTGGATGGTTAGCAAGGGTCAATAAAGGGTCGTCTTTGACAATCGGCTCTTGCTCAAACACGTCGCTGGCATAGCCGATGATTTGCTCATTATTGATGGCATCGGTCAGTGCTTGGCTATCGACAACGCCGCCGCGAGCCACATTGACGATAAGTGGTTGCTTGGTCATTTTTGCCAGAGTATCTGCATTAATGAGATGCTGGGTTTGCTCGTTTAATGGACAATGCAAGCTCAGCACATCAGTGCGGGCAAGCACCTCATCAAACGCGGTATAGTCGTCACTACGAGGCGTACGCTCCTGATGTTCCGCCCACAATACCGTCATGCCAAAAGCGCGGGCAATCTCGGTGACGCGTTTACCAATAGTGCCGACCCCAATAATCCCTAGCGTTTTATCTTCCAAATCTATCAACGGAATATCCAGCAGGCAAAAATTACCGTTTGCCTGCCATGTGCCGTCAGCGACTTTTTGATGATAATAAATACCGGCACGCATAGCTGTCAGCATGAGCATAAAGGTATGCTCAGGCACGCTTTTAACCGCGTAACCTGCGACGTTATATAGCGCGACATTATGCTCAACACAAGCCTCTTGGTCGACGTTATTCATACCGGTCGCTGTCAGCTGGATAAGCTTCAGGTTGGGGAGTTTGCTTATTACGTCAGCGTCAATTTGGACTTTATTGGTGATGATAATATCAGCGTCTTTGCAGCGCGCCAAAATGACCTCATTGTCTTTTGGCGTGTCATCATAAATCACATAATCACTGATGCCTGTCGGTGCTGGCAAGTCGACGCCATCAGAAAACGTACCTTTATCTAAAAAAACCGCTTGCATGGCTATTCCTTATCTCATTGTTATTTTAAATGGGTTTGCATGATTATCGGCTTAATGTAGCATGTTGTTGAATGGTTTTTAATGATGAGTCGTTATCTTATTATTTTATATGACCAACTTATGCTTGGCATTGAAATAATCTTGCATCAATCTGCTCTTGAAAAGTCAACTTAACGCACTCATCTAGCCGCTAACGTTATATAATGGTTCGGCCAAAACGTTGGCTTGATTTATGTGGCTGCTTTGCACTGACGTTTTTTGACGGGTAGCGGCGTGAGTAAGTAACCTTTGCCAGCATTACTAGCCACCATTGCTATCTACCTATTTTCTTATCATCTGAGTACAAAAAGACATCGCCTTATGACTATCTCTATCGCTTCATTGCACAGCACCGAATTCGCCGTTGGTCAACGTTATTTATCTGATACGGAGTCCGAGTTGGGCTTAGGTGTGGTCATCGATGTAGACGACCGATGTGTACATATTTTATTTCCGCAAAGTGAAGAGACGCGCGTCTATGCGAAAAACTCCGCGCCATTATCACGCGTGGTGTTCAAAGTTGGCGATAGCATTTATGACCAAGATGGCAAGTGCTATCTGGTCAATGCGGTTGATGAAGTGATGGGCGTGCTCAAATACGGTGTCGATGAACACGAGCGCGGCATTATGGAAACCCGTCTCGCTGCCAATATCACCTTGGCTAAGCCGCTTGAGCGTCTGCTAGCTGGTCGTATTGAGCGCGGTGATTGGTACGAGCTGCGTCAAGATATCTTGCGTATGCAATCGGCGCTTGCTGGTCATCCACTCAAAGGCATGATGGGCGCACGTGTCGATATCATTGAGCATCAGCTCTATATCGCCCATGAAGTTGGCAAACGTATTGCACCGCGTGTGTTGCTCGCTGACGAAGTGGGTCTGGGTAAAACCATCGAAGCGGGTTTGATTATCCATCAGCAGTTGTTAACGGGCAAAGCTGAGCGTGTGCTTATCCTAGTGCCAGACAGTCTACAATATCAGTGGATGATTGAGCTGCGTCGTCGCTTTAACTTGAATTTTGCGCTGTTTGATTTGGTACGTGCGGCAGCCATTAAAGAACACGATCCTGAACAAAATGTCTTTGCGACTGAGCAATGTATCATTGCTGGTATGGATCTATTGCTCGATCATCCTGACTTGTATGATCAAGCGATGGATGCAGGGTTTGATTTATTGGTGGTCGATGAGGCGCATCATCTGCATTGGGACGAGGCGCAAGGTGGCAACGATAAATATGACTTGATTGCTGACTTTGCCGAAGAGACACCAGGGGTTATGCTACTGACAGCGACGCCTGAACAGCTTGGGGCACAAAGTCACTTTGCTAGATTGCGTTTGCTCGATCCAGATCGCTTTGATGATTTGGATGAGTTTATCGATGGTCAAGAAGCCTTTGCTGAAACGGCTGCTGTCGCTGGTGTGTTAATCGAAGATAAGCCTTTGAGTGACAGTCAAATTGCCGCGTTAAGCAGTTTGCTAGACATCAGCATGGATGAGTTGGCAACGATTAATGATGATGAAAAATTGCGCACACATGCGCTCAATGAGCTATTAGATCGTCATGGTACAGGCCGTATTTTATTCCGTAATACTCGTGAAAGTGTTAAAGGGTTTTATGGTCGTAGCAGCCAGCCGTATCCACTGGCATTACCTGCCGCATGGATAGACAGCTATCAAACCAATGGCAAATTGCGCGAGCAGCTGTGGGGCGAAGAAAATCAACCTGATGGTGGCTGGCTAGAAGACGATCCACGTGTGCCATGGTTGATTGAGATTTTGCGCGGTGAGCTTAAGCATAAAAAAGTATTACTGATTGCCCGTAGTGGCGCGACCGTTGAGAGCTTGGAGGCGGTATTACGTCTGCATGCAGGCATTAAGACGGCTATCTTTACTGAGCAGATGACATTGCTTGAGCGTGACCAAGCAGCGGCATTCTTTGCCGATAGTGAAGGCGCACAGATACTATTGTGCTCGGAGATTGGCTCGGAAGGTCGTAATTTCCAGTTTGCCAGCCAGCTGATACTATGGGATTTACCCGCCAATCCAGATACTTTGGAGCAGCGTATCGGTCGCTTAGATCGTATCGGGCAAACACAACAAATTATGCTGCACGTGCCTTATGTACAGGGCACAGCGCAAGAGCGATTGTATCATTGGTATCACGATGCGCTGAATATGTTTAATCAGATTTCACCGACCGCGCAGAGCGTGCAAGAGCAGTATATCCAAGAGCTTAAGCCGATGCTTGAAGGCGCGGATACCGATGCTAATCGTACGATTCTGCAAAGTATTATCGAAGAAGCACAACAGACGCGATTGGGGCTAGAGGCGCAGCTACAAGCGGGTCGTGATCGCCTATTAGAATATAACTCGTGCCGTCCCCGTGTCGCTGGTCGTATCGCGGACGCCATGCGTGATTTTGATGGTCATAATCTATTGCCGCAGTTTATCGAGCGCTTTTTTGCCTCAGCCAATATTGATCACAATATCCAGCGCGATGGCTCGTGGGTGATTGCCCCGATTGATAGCACAGAGATTAGTGATTATATCGATGGCTTGCCACTTGGTGATGAAGACGGTATGACCTTGACCTTTGAGCGTGAGCAAGCACTACAGCGTGAAGATATCGAATTCATCACTCATGAGCATCCATTGATGCGCGCTATCTATGAGCTGGCGAGTACCAGCACCTTTGGTAATACCACGGTTGCGATGCTAAAAAGTTCTGCTGTGCCACAAGGTATGGTACTGCTCGAAGTGAATTTCCGCGTCGAAGCGATTGCGCCGAGATTGCTCAATTTGCCAGCGACGTTGACGACACAAAATATCCGTGTGTTTATCAGTGAGCAAGGCAGTGATTTATCCGCCCGTATCAGTGCCGATATGATCATGCCGCATATTGAACGTCTGGATAAAAACCGTGCCCGCCAAGTGATTAAAGTACGTGGCGATGTGATTGAGCAGCGTTATTATGAAGCCGAAGACATTGCCCGTCAGCAGCTTGCAGAGATTGGTGAGCAGGCGAGCGCCCGCTTTAGCCAACAGTGGTCACGTGAAATCAAACGCCTAAAGCACCTACAAACCATCAATCCTAACGTCCGTCCTGCAGAGATTGAGCGTCTTGAGCAACTAAAAGCCCAAGGCGAGCAAGCCTTGAGTAATTTATCGCTAGTGCCAGACTCTATCCGCGTGTTAGTGGCAGTAAAACCATAAGTTAAAAGTCTGATATAAAAACGAGGTATTTAATCGTCTCGTTTTTTGTTCATTTATCATAATTGATATTATGTGCTTTATTCGCTAAGTTAGTGCATTAGACGGATACTGGTGGATACACCGCCATTATCTAGTCAAAGCTCACAATTTTGGGTAAGATGTTGACCTTCTTGCCGAATAATGAATGTTTAATCATCGCGATACTTCATCGGTATTTTTTGTTCTAAAATCTCTCTTGTGTATTTTCAGCAAGTGATTTCATATTATTTTACATTCAACCGCAAAGGATCTTGCGCGATATCATATTGATATCGTTGGGTGCATGTTTTTAGATGCTCATTTTTAGATGCGTAGCGTTTTTGATAAAAATAAGGAAACATATCGTCATGTCCGATTATTCGCAACTGATTGATGAGCTGCTAACTACGGTGGCGCTTATCGAGGTTACTCCTGATGTCTTTGAGGGTAAAAGCCATGATTATGTTGGCAGTCGTATTTTTGGTGGACAAGTCCTTGCCCAAGCCATCATGGCAGCGGCGCATACACTAGATAAAGAAAAACCCTGTCACTCACTGCATGGGTATTTTTTGCGCGGTGGGGATATCACTCAGCCCGTCATTTATCAAGTGCGCCGCCTACGTGACGGTCGTAGTCTGTCTGCGCGTGAAGTGACCGCGATTCAATATAAAGAAGTGCGTGGCAAGCCACCAGTTGAGCAAGTGATATTTTCGATGATTGCTTCATTTTCACCGATGGAAGAGGGCTTGGAGTATCAAGAAGATATGCCAGTCTATCCGCCGCCTGAAGATTTGCTCGCCGAGCAGGATTTAAAAGAAGAGTATGTCGGTAAAGTGCCAGACGCGCTCAAAGCCCGTTTTATGCGCCGTCGTCATGTCGAGATTAAGCCAGTCAAACCGCGCGATCCGATTCATCCAGAGCCGATGAAACCTAAACAGGCGAACTGGTTGCGCATTCGTGAACTGGGTAAGCAGCCCATTGCTATCCAGCAAGCACTATTGGCATTCTCTTCTGATTTTTATCTGGTGGGAACCGGCCTGATGTCGCACGGTGTCAGCTTTATGACCAGCGGCTTACAAGCGGCCAGTATCGATCATTCGATGCATTTTCATCGCAATTTTGATTTAAATAATTGGCTATTGTACGACATGTGGAGTGATACCACGTCTAATGCCAAAGGCTTAAACCATGGGCAGTTCTGGCAAGATGGTAAGCTGGTGGCCACTGTGCAGCAGGAAGGATTGATGCGCTTGCGAGTGCCAAAGTCTTAAGCTTCTAGTACTTCATAAATAAAAAAAGCGACTCATGATTCATTGTGAGTCGCTTTTTTTATGGTGTATGAGGTGGTTCTTTAATCAGTTGGTCTAAGCATGATTGGTATGGAGATATAGCTTATATGATTATTCTAAAATCTTAACCATCGCTCGTGGCAATCCAAGCGTTGCCTGCGCATCATCAGCATTTAACCAATGAATATTAATCTCTGCTGCTTGTAAGGCTTCGGTTATTTCGGCAGTTTGCTTAGCATTTAAAGTCACCGACTGTGGTGTCAAATACCAATGGAAATGGGTCAGCGAATGCTTAATAGGAGCGTCGTCTAATAAAGTTTTACTGACTGCTTTTGCTGCTAATTTATGCTTATCTAACCACTCGTTAATAATTTGCTCAGCAGTGGTAAATTCTGTTTCATAAATTTTTTCATTGCTAGCAACTTTTAATGGTTTATCATCGCTGACTTCTGATTTTTTAGCAGTTGTTTTGCCACTTACTTTACCGTCAATTTTTTCAACAAACTGCAATGGCAAACTCCACAGTCCGCCCCAAATGCCATTATCAGGGCGTTGTAACCACAATATATTGCCATCAGAATTTTTAATTAACAGTGCATTGCTAAACTTGCTAGGTTTAGGCTGTTTTTTTGCTTTGACTGGATAATCCGTCTCGCGACCTTGCGCATGGGCAATACAATCCTCTTGCAATGGACACAATAAGCAAGCGGGTTTGCTACGAGTACACAACGTTGCGCCCATATCCATCATCGCTTGGGCAAATAGTCCTGAGTTCTCTGTAGGTGTCAGTCGCTCTGCCAATGCCCACAGTTCTTTGGTCGTTGCAGACTTAGTAATGTCTCCGTCAATCGCTGCCCAACGTGTGATTACTCGTTTAACGTTGCCATCGCAGATAACGCCATAATGATGCAAGCCCATCGCCATAATGGCACCAGCGGTAGATGGCCCAACACCCGATATCGCTTCCCATCCTGCTAGTGTCTGCGGAAAGTCGCCCGTCTCATCAATGACTCCGACCAATTGCTTCGCGCCTTTATGCAAATTACGCGCTCGTGCATAGTAGCCAAGCCCTGCCCAATGCTCCGCCACAGTATCCCAGTCCGCTGCTGCTAAATCCTGCACTGTCGGAAAGCTGTCCATAAAACGGGCAAAATAGGGTAGCACTGTCGTTACTTGTGTTTGCTGTAGCATGACTTCTGATAGCCAAACGATATAAGGATTTGGCGTATCGGTTTGATGCTGCTGCCAAGGCAAGTCATGGCGACCGTTTTCGGCAAACCAATCGAGCAGGCGCGGGGCGAGGGAATTGAGGTTAGTATTGGCATGGATAAAATTAATAGCTGTCATAGGCAATGGGCGAACAATTCAAAAGTAAGAAGTTTATATGAGGGTCGCATGTTGGGATTAAAGGCGTTAGCGATAAACACTATCTAAAGTTTCACCTGATTCATTTTTCCATACCAACCAACCAACCGTTAGCATTACGTCCAGTAACTATCTGAGCTGCGCCACTCGGTGTTTTAAAGAGATAATCTTCTTTGAGTTTATAAGACTTACTATCATACTCAACTAAAAGATTACTAACTATCATCTCTTTTTGTTTATGAGCTCCCCATTTCCCTACTGAATTTATTTGCTTTTTACGTAACAATGAACCTGCTAATACTACAAAGCCATCATTGTTATAATAGCCTTGCGCCTCGGCATCTATTGCTTTGCAATAAAATAATATGGGATCAGGATAATGAGAGATTTTGTCAGTCTGCTTTGCCACTTGATTAACATGAGAGGCATCGGCAGTTATGTTTTCATTGTTAAAAAAATTGATACTCAAAGACTCAAAAACAGGTTGCCCTAATGTTGATAATAAAACATCAAGAGTGTGAAATAGTTCTTCGCAGTCAGCTTTTAATGGATCAGGCGTATGCGGTCGATTACCACTATTTCCATTTTTAATTTCATAGCGTCCAACTTGAGTAGCAGTCGCTATAGCCTTATGTTCCATATACAGCGCATGGGTTTGGGTCATGGAATTGTTGGTCGATAGCATGACAAAAGCCCGTGTCCAAAAATCCTTATCATCGTGTTGATTGAGACGCCTTTTAAGGTCACCAGTTTGCCCAACATAAAGCAAAGGTTTTTCTGTGCTTTCTGTTTCACCAATTAAGAAATATAAGCCCACTTGATTAGCATCGGGCATCGC
Organism: Psychrobacter sp. AT9; assembly: GCF_047272965.1. Classification (NCBI taxonomy): domain Bacteria; kingdom Pseudomonadati; phylum Pseudomonadota; class Gammaproteobacteria; order Moraxellales; family Moraxellaceae; genus Psychrobacter; species Psychrobacter sp. AT9. Next base: position 3,148,039 of record NZ_JBKOTW010000001.1, on the reverse strand, counting down.
AAAAAAGTCATCAATGTGAATGCGTGGAATCTCAATAAGACGCACGGTACGCGTAGTCATCTCTGCCAAGCGCAACCCGCGAGGATTACCTTTTGGCAGATAAATTTGAATAGTTTTAGCTGATGGTATTAATGGATTCATAGTCGCTTATATTATTGGTGGACCTACTTCCGATTCTTTCGCGTTTTCAAACGACGCAAACGCTTCTCTTCTTCTTTAGCAATTCTTTTTTCTTCTGTAGCGAGTCTTTGTTCAGCGACCACGAGTTCTTCAGCCTCGGTCATTGCTGGCGTTTCTAACGTAATGCGCCCAATTTTAGCGCTACGTAATTCATTCACGAGAATCTCAGACATGCGGTACGTATCGACTTTATTGCCCGAACGTACACAACCGCGATTACGTCCAGCGACTTCAAAAAACTCCCAATCTGTCTTAGGTAATTCTTCAATTTTATAGCGAGTTTTTAGCAGCTCAGGATAGGCATGCATCAAGTACTCAGCGGTGTAACTGGCCACATCAGCGAAGTCAAAAGCCGTATCACGAATACCACCAGTCGCTGCCAAACGATAGCCAGAGTGTTCGTTTTCGACTTTTGGCCATAGCATTCCGGGGGTATCATAGAGCATGATATCGTCGTCCAGCTTAATCAGCTGCTGCGACTTGGTCACGGCTGGCTCATCACCTGTCTTTGCGACAGCGCGTCCCGCTAAGGTGTTAATCAAGGTGGATTTGCCAACGTTTGGAATGCCCATAATCATGGCTTTAATCTGACGACCCGTACCAACTTTATTGGGCACCAGTTGTTTACAGATGGCGATGATACGTTTTACATCGTTGGCTTTCTCGGTATCGCAAGCAATGGCTTTGACACCGCTTTGCTGCTCAAGATATTCCATCCACGCTTGGGTTAATTCTGGATCAGCAAGGTCGGCTTTGTTCAGGATTTTGATGACAGGTTTTTCGCCACGCAATGCCGCAACCATTGGGTTTTCACTACTATAAGGGATACGCGCATCGATGACCTCGATGACCAAATCCATCTGCGGCATGATTTCTTTGATTTCGTTACGGGCTTTGTTCATATGCCCAGGGAACCACTGAATACTTACTCTCTTATCCATCTGCTTTCATAACCTTTTATAAAAAATGCTAAAAGTAAGACAATCAACGCTTACTTTCTAATGGTGTCCAGTTTACTACAGAACCACATTGCTCACGGCACAATTTCACTTAACCAGATTTGTCATTACGCCTAATTTTGGTTTTCTATTTCTTCGCGTGCTGGAGGCAAGGGAGCGAGATAGCCAATCAATAGTATCAAGCTGCCTGCACCAAGGAAGGATATCACTCGCCAAATCGCCTCAGTCTGTGACAAATCGACCAACACCAATTTAAGCACAACGATGCCCAGTAGCCCGATGCCCATAAACCAAAGCGCACGCTGCCAGTAGCGACTGGCGATGATGGTGGCGACTAAAGCCAAGAGCGTCCATAAAATGGTTAGCCCCGTCTGTACTTGCTCGCTACTCCATGCGTCTGTAGTCCATAGCGGTGTAGCGATAAAGGCGTGTAGCGTCCTGACCAACATGCTAGATATCAACCAAAAACTGATAAGCCCCAATACAATTAGTAAAGTATCAGTGGTGAATATACGCTTGGATTTGACATCGGTATTTGATGCAATGCGCCTCTCGTCACGGCGATGTTGGCTCATGTAATATAGACTGCAACCAACGAATAGCGCGAGCCATGAGGTAATGTCGTATAAGTTTAGCAGTGGGAAGTAGGGCAGTCCCCAGATCATGCCATCGTAAGACCAGTTGGTAATGACGACCCAAAATAAGGCGATAGATGCGAAGATAGCCGCGCAGCTTAATAGCGCTTGTTGCCAATCAAACCAGTACAGAAAACCTTGATTTAACACTTCATGCGTTTGCGTGTTTTGCTGACGATAACCGGAATCACGATAGCTGAACCATAATCCTGCTAATATCAAAATGGCTGGAATCAAGATAGCCATCACCCCAGCTGAATCTGCGAGTCCATAGTGAGCTGCGGCAGCGATGACTAAAATTCCAGCGCCCAACCAGCTCGCGCCATCGTAGCGTGACAATTCTGCATGGTCGTACCACGTCTTTAACCACAACTGTCCGATGACCAACCCACCAATGATTAGGCCAGTAAACAACAACCAATCTGCTGTCTGCCATGCTAAATGGAATTCGAATTTTTGCGGTAGCTGTAAAACGAGCATGAGATAAAACACCACTAATAAGCCGTGACTAAACTGTCTGATCTCTGCCCACGAGCGATAACGATTGATGACCCAATAAGTACCCAAGCTGATCAGTGCTGAGATTGCAATCAAAGTCGTCGTTGCCAATGTCCAACTGGTAAACCATTGATTAAAATCAAGCAGCAATACTTGTAGTAGCCAAGCCATAGCAGTAAAAGTTAAAAGCCGTATTAATAGAGGACTGCGCCAAACAAGATTAAATACGTTGCTTTGGCTATTGATTGAGGTTAGCCATTGCTGCGCGGCTTGGGCGCTGATACCCAGTGCATTGGCGTAGGTTAATATCGAATCTGACGTGGTGGTTTGCTCTTGAGAGTACATTAAGTTGCTATTTAATTCGCTATCCAAGCCGACGTTTAAACTAGCCGGCGAGTTGCTAGCGCGTAAAATAAACACAGTGGTTAGATAAGCCATCGCCGAAATGGTTAAGGCCAATGTTTGATAGTCTTGAACGGCAAAGACCACTTTTATCATCAACATGCCTATACTGATTAGCTGCAATAGTAAACCAAATAACACTGACCAAGCGCGTAGCGAGCGTCGTCCGAACCACACCAGTGCCAATCCTTGTACCGACCAGCCAAAAGCAATCCATTCGGCATCTAATGCCAACGGAATGACCAGCGCCAAAAAGCCAAAGCCTAATGCCAACATGCCCTCGGTAATTAAGGCATAACGCTGACTGCGCTGGACAAACACCCAGCCGAGTCCTAAATAAATGACTGCTAAAACTGCGCTAGTAATGGTTAAAGCGTTAGGGATGTCATCTAATAAGGCAGCAAATAAGCCAAATGCCAATATCGGTACTGAAAACAGTAAGCCCGTATCAATGGGAAATACATAGCCGTTATTTTCTGAATCAACTTTGCCCACGTTATCTGCGTTGTTTGCGTTATCTGTATGAGAGGAATTTTCTTCATTAAGAATGTTATAGGCGATGATTTGCTGTGCGTAGCGAATGACGACAAATAGATAAAGCAGTAGGTGCAAGGTAACCAATACCACCAATGACCAACGCTGCGTTTCAACGACAGCACTCAAATCCTCACTTATGCCCCAGTAGTAAGCCAGCCCAAATGTCACGACCACACCGAATAGGTTGAGTATTTTCCAAGGGCGGTAATGCGCGATAATCGCAATCGTCACGTTCAAAAGTAAATAATAGCTGAACAATGTTACTAAGCTGCCAGTATCGTTACCGGTCAAAATAGGCGCAAAAAAACCGCCCGATAATGCCAACAACGCTAAAGGAAAAGCGTTTTGGCGTACGGCGAGGGCAATAGTAATGGCAGATAATAACCCAAGCCCGATAAAGCTCGGTAAACTTGGGATAATTTGATAGACACTATAAGCAAAAAAGGTACTCAGATAAGCAATGGCTAAGCCTGCACCTTGTAAGGTAATCCCATACGAGAAACGTTTTGCCGTTAGCTTTAACCCCAGTGCTGCCAATCCCAGTCCTGCGATGCCGATAGTCATGAGCTTTGCAGTAATCGAAATCTCTATATACTCGCTCAGCAAGCGTAGCAGTAGCACCACACCTACGAGCAATACCAAGACGCCAACGCGCACGACCAAATTGCCACCAAAAAACCAGTTTTTGATTGAATGAATCAATGAAGTAACGATAGGCAGTGAGCGTTCATCAGGCTCTATCGGTGCGCTTGGTTTCGCTACCAGTGTGTTGTTTTTTGTGGTTATTGAGGCGTGATTATTTATAGGTTTATTATCAGAGACGTTTGGGGTTGCCTGTGTGATGAGACTTGCAGTAACCATGGGAAGTGGGGGCGGCGATGGAGGTAACAGAGGTGACGTACTATCGGTAGACAAATTTTGTGCAGCAAAACTTGTCTCTTTAGATGTGCTGTCTTCATGAGAAGTCTCGTGCGCATAAACGCTTTCATCAGCCGAACGAGTCAGTGAAGATGCCATACTATGGTCTTTTTGCTGCTCAAGCTCCGCTTGCAGCTTTATCACATCACGGCGCAAATGCTCGATTTTTCGAGTTATTCTAGTATATAACGCGACAACCACAATCAATAAAATGGTAAAAGCCAGCCACCCCAATTGGGTCACTAATAGATATAACATCCTCGTCACTCAATCCAGCTTATAGTAAAGTGATAATGACCTGATTTGCTCAGAAGTACAAGACTGGTCTGATTACTCATCTAAGAGACAGTGGAGAAAACGAGACTCAAAATAAAAGGGCAGCTTAATAGTTAAGCTGCCCTTTTTGATGATCTTTATACCAAAATATTCTTTATGCTAAATTGGCTTTCATAAACTCAAGCATGTTTTCCCAGCTTTGCTTGGCAGCGGCTTCATTATAGCCAAGATCTACCTCATTTTTAGCGGCACGCTCATCGGCATGTGGGTTGGTAAATCCGTGCTTAGCATTGTCATAAACGTCGATAGTGTAGTCAACGTCTGCTGCATCTAGCTCTGATTTTAGACCTTCGATTGCCTCCATGGATACCATCGAGTCATCACGACCATGAGCGACTAATACTTTGGCTTTGAAGTTTTTGTCTGCTGGCTGTTTCGCTGATGGGTTGCCATGGAAAGTCGCAACTGCTTTTAATGGCATACCGTCACGCGCCATATCGAGAACAACTTTACCACCGAAGCAGTAACCGATTGCCGCTAAATTATCGCCATCGACTGCCAACTGATCACTGAAATCATTGAGAATCAAGCGGCAGCGTGCCATTAGCATATCTTGATCTTCTAATACTTGCTCCATCCACATGTTGGCTTGGGCTGCATCTGTGGTTAGTTTGCCTTCGCCATAGACATCCATAGCGACTGCTGCATAACCTGCTGCTGCCAAGCGTTCGACCACTGATTTTGGATGTTCGACCACGCCCCACCATTCTGGTGCGACTAAAATACCTGGCACTGAGTTATCGTCTGATGCGTTTTCTGGCAATGCCACATAGCTAATAAGCTCAACACCATTTTCGGTTGTACTGATTAATTCGAAAGTCTTAATTGACATATTATTGTCCTTTTTTATGTTGTAAGTTTTATTTATTCGTCATTGTGAGGGTTCGTTTTTCTGACTTGTACTACCTTAACGCCCATACTCAGTAAAAACAGCTATAATACTGTAACGCTCTTTATCAAAATGTCTCTTTATAAAAAATCGACTACAATGCTATGACTATTAACTTGTTAAATCAATCTGCTGCCAATTTAAACGCTGATGCTGTTCAGCCGCTGAAATCAGACCCAATCGTGAGCTTGTTTCCTGACAGCGAATCGGATGAAGCGTCTGAAACATTGCGCCCACATTTTTGGGAACGCTTTAGCTTAGATAAATTAAACCATAGCGAATGGGAAGCGTTGTGTGATGGCTGTGGCAGTTGCTGTTTGATTAAGTATATCGATGAAGATGAGAATGGCGATGTGGACGAGGAGTTGGTCGAATACACCGATGTCACCTGCCAGCTGATGGACTGTGCGACGGGCTATTGTCAGCACTATGACACGCGCCAAGAACATGTTCCCGATTGTATTCAGCTGACCATGGAAAATTTGCCGCAGATGATGTGGCTACCATCGCACTGCGCTTACAAGCGATTGTATAAAGGACAAAACCTGCCGAGTTGGCATCTGTTACTGACCCAAAATGCAGTAGAGACTCAGCAGAAAATGCGCGCTGTCAATGTGGGCGTAGCAGGTCGCTGTGTCTCTGAAATTGGCATGTCTGATGAAGAGATGGAGACGCGTGTGGTGAATTGGGTTAAGCCTTAATCTATGATTATTTAGACGCTTGAGCTGCAGATTGGGCTTGTGCCTCAGCGCTTGCTTGCGAATCAGCCAAGGGCGGAATAGGAATGCCTTGGCGAATTTGCGTAGAAAATTCGCGACTGTTAATACCTGATTCTAGATTAGATTGATTGTCAAACCCACGAACTTTTGGATTAATATGGGTGCGCTCGTACCAAGTGTCCATCGACCAGTTTTGCTCGCCTTGCTGTTCTTCATTTAATTGGGAGTTGGTATCGAGCATGCCGACGTCATAGAGATAGTTTGGTAGCCAGCCTGAGACCCAAATTCGGTAATCCCACGGCAGACGGTCGCCGCTGACCAGACGCGCCATATAAAAGATAATATTGGTACAGTTACTGGTCAAGGTGTTATACCACGCAGGCTGAGCATTTAGCTCATCGGCAGCGGTTAGATAAGACTCAAATAATGATTTGACCTCGCGTTGCTGCAAATGGCTAACCGGCAATAGATAAACTTGCTCACCGCGTTTATTCGTCCGCGTATAGATAATATCGCGCTCTTCGGCCGCAATCAGGCTCAGCTCATAACGTCTAAAAAATCCTGCGAGCGCCGAAAAAGACTCGCCTTGTTCTTTGCGAATCTCAAATGAGAAAGCGAGCGGTCTATCATCTTCAAAACGAAAGCTCACCAAAGTATGGGCAATCAGTGGCCCCATCCAATAAGAGTTCGCCACATCGACGCCAGACAATTTTGACATATCAATCGTCCGTGTCTCCCAGCGTGCCGTCGCGTCGTCTTCGGTATGCCAATCAAAGTTGCGGACATTGGTGAGCGTAATCAAATCGGGATTGTTCGGGTCACGCTCATAAGTGATTTTTTGGCTGACTTCTGGCATCCAGTCGCGTTGTTGCTGGGGTTCGATAGACATAAACCAACCAACACCTAGGCACCAAATCGTCGCGTATAGTCCGATTAGCCATTTGACCTTTGTTTGCTGAGTCGTGGTTTTTTTGCCGCTAGCTTGTCTGTCCGCTGTTATATTCTGAGGTGCTTGCTTAGCATCATTTGTCCAATAACGCATAAAAAACAAAGCGCTAAGTACGCCAACAATGACGATAGTTGCCAGCCACGTTATAGCTGAGTGCGCGCCAAACTGATACCAAATCGCCAATAGTAACCAGACTGCTGATAGCAGCAGTGTGACGGCGATAAAAAACCGCACAAGACGATGTCGCCACTTATGTTTTGGCTGCTTACTGTCTGATGATGCATTCTCTAAGTCATGATTTGCAAGACGACTGTTTGCCGCAGAGCTATGCGAACCAATCGAGAGTAAGCGAGGAAAAAGGGAACGTAGCGACATAGGATTTTTTTTGATGAGTAAAGGCTTTGACCATAGCAAAGTTTATAACACACTGACAGTACAATTTGAGTGAATTTGTCGTTGAATGTCTTTGAGCCTTGCGATAAAGTGAAGCTAATTTAAACTGGTCTATGTATTTATTAATCATAAACGACTGGTTTTATTTAGTACTTTAATCCCCATCTACATTTTTACGATATTAATGTTTTTACGATATTAATTACCATTAACTAAAGAGGTTAAATCACACCACCATGTCTGACGACACTCCCAGCCCGAGTAGTTGGTCGATGCGCGGCTTAAAACGCTGGCTATCGACCGCCCCCGAAACCCGTGATGAACTGATTCGTTTGGTACAGGATTCGCGCCAGTTCTTAGAGCCTGATACTGTGGACATGCTAGAGGGCGTGCTCGATCTGCCTGCGACACAAGTGCGCGAGATCATGACCCCGCGTCCACAAGTGATTGGTATTCACGAAAGCACCAGTCTTGCTGAAGTGATGGATATCATCCTTGAAACCACCCATTCGCGCTATCCCGTCTTTGACAGTCAAGATGATGATGCGGTCATTGGTATCTTATTGGCCAAGGATTTGATTCCTATTCTCGTCCATATGGTGCGTGACCAAGAAGATAAAATCGATAGCAAGCGTCTAAAAGATTTGGTACGTCAGCCACTTTATATTAGTGAGACTGCGCGTTCTGATACTTTACTGCGCTCACTACAGCGTACCCAAGTACATATGGCGATTGTGGTCGATGAGTTCGGTAACTTTGGCGGTGTGGTCACCATGGAAGATTTGTTGGAAGAAATCGTTGGTGATATCGTCGATGAGCATGATGACTTCGATGAAGACAGTGATATAAATAATATCATCGCTGATCCCGACAAACCAAATACTTGGCGTGTGCAAGCATCGACAGTCATTGAAGACTGTAATGATGAGCTTGGCAGTCGTTTTGATGATACCGATGTCGATACCATGGGCGGTCTGGTCATGCAGGCACTGGGTTATGTAGGCGACCTAGAAGGCGAGAGTGTAATGATAGACGATTGGCAAATCACCATCACCGATGTGGAAGGTCGTTTTATTCAAAACCTAGAACTGACCAAAACGAATCCTGAGCAGCACCTATTGATAGGCAGTCATTAATGTATTTTTGACGTTATTGTCATACGTGCCATTCATAAGTTTGATAACGCACTGATAATTTTTATAAAAACACGATTGCGATCGTGTTTTTTGCTGTCTGTCAGTTACTTTCAATAGCCACTTTTAATAGCCACTTTCAATAGCCACTTTCAATAGCCACTTTTAGCAGTCATTTTTTTTACTACGCAAATTTACCCATTGATTAGCGCAGACTGGTATCATGGGCGGGTTTGATTTTTAGACGCTGTATTTATATCAATCTTATATAGTCAGTGAAAAGTAATATCGATACATCACGCACTGCTGATATCAATTTTTCTTGCTTGCTGTGCCTGTGCAGACAGAGGCTACAAAAAATTGATATCAGCAGTATCGTCGCGTTTTTGGGGTATTTTGACTATATTTATAAGACAATACTATTGAAAAGATAGGGCGTTTATAACCATTGAGCCAGCTTCAAGTTAAATATCGACTGAATACTAAACATGTAACATTTTAGATAATATGGTTTTGGATAACTGCTATGCGTCTGTCTACTGTTGATTTGCAAAAACGTCTGAACCCCGAAAAACCGAAGGGTTTGCCTATGGGGCTGACCATATTAATTGCTTGGTTGGCAGGGGCAATCTTTATCTTTGCGCTCGCGCCTTATGGTATTTGGCCAGTAGCACTGGTATCGCCCGCTATCTTATACGCGCTATTGATGCCTGAGATGACAGGCCGCCGTGCCTTTATTATTGGTCAAGCGTACGGTACGGGATTGTGGTGCGTGGGTGCATTTTGGCTGTATACCTCTATCCATGTCTATGGTGCGACGCCCGCATGGCTGGCGCTGATTATGATTGCTTTGATGGGTCTTGGTATGGGCTTGTTCCACGGACTTTTGGCGTTGGTTTTTAATCGCATGGTCGGTAAGCAGCCCTTGGCTTTTGCGGCGCTTTGGGTATTGCAAGAGTGGATGAAAACGTGGTTATTTACCGGTTTTCCATGGCTGTTCGTGGGTTATGCCTTTACCGAGCAGTATTGGCTGTCGTCATTAGCACCTGTTGCTGGTGTTTTTGCGGTTTCTTTCGTCGCCATCCTGTTGGCTGCAAGTACCGTTGAGCTCTTGCGTCGTCGTGGTGGTTATATGGTTGTGACTGCCGCATTACTCGTAGTGAGTGTTTCATTATGGCTTATTAATCCACAATGGACAAAACCAAAGGGCACGCCTAATTTATCGGTATCGCTGATCCAAGGCAATATTCCGCAAGACCTAAAATGGCTGACCGAATATCAAGTAGAAACCTTAAAAATCTATGCAACCTTGACGCGTACCGAGTGGGGGCGTGACATTGTCTTATGGCCTGAATCCTCGATTCCAATGTTTCAGACCGAAGCCGTTGGCTTTATCAACGAAATGGTCAAAATGGCCAAAGAGACTGATACCACATGGGTCACAGGAATCCCTTATAAGGATGAAGCGGCATTTGATGCCAGTACAGATAAATATCCACCATTTTATAATAGCGTGGTTGCATTGGGTGCACAGGCAGAAGGGTTGTATAAAAAGCAACGTCTCGTGCCATTCGGTGAATATATTCCATTTGAAGGCCTGCTCGATATCCTGCCTAACTTAGCTGGTAGCCAAGACATCATGAGCTATAGCCGTGGTAGTGATCAGCAGTCACCATTACGTGTACGCGGACATAATTTGGGTGCAGCCATCTGCTATGAAGTTGCTTATCCTGATACCACCCGTAAAAACGCGATTGGAACAGACTTTTTATTAACTATCTCAAACGATGCATGGTTTGGCACATCGGCAGGTCCACTGCAACATCTACAAATGGTACAAATGCGCGCGCTTGAGAACGGTCGCTGGTTTATGCGGGCGACCAACACTGGCGTGACGGCTATTATCGATCATAAAGGTCGTATCGTCGAGCGTGCACCGCAGTTTGAACGTACCGTATTACGCGGTGATGTTCAGGCACGGGTAGGTAACACACCCTTTATGCGCTTTGGTAATTATCCGATTTTGCTCATTATTGCGCTCTTGTTATTATTGAGCTATCTTGGCAAGCGTGAGACTCCTCGAGGCCGTTCGATCAGCTAATTAATTAGAATGATACATGCTAAGTTTCGCAATTTTTCGATAATAAACCCTTTAAATAGTTAAGGGTTTTAACAAATGGGCATAAATTGCGATATAATAGCCAAATATTTCAAATATTCTGTGCAAGGTGGATAAGGTATGTCAGAAGATATCGTCAACAACAATCCAAAAAAAGAGCTGTTGTATGCTTTAGGCGGCGTTGGCTTATTTTTAGCGATTGTATTACTCATTGGTGTCTCAGCATTCTTGCGTCCAGCAGGAGAGCATATTACGGCTGACACGACAGAAAACTCAGCCGCTGCTGATGAAGCAGAAACTGTGGCTGCTGAAGATGCCGCGCCAGCTGAGGCAGACGCCGCAACCGCACAAGAAGCGACCGCACCTGCTGCTGCAGATGCAACTGTAACACCAGCGACAGATGCGGATAGTACGGTCGTCACTGCGGAAGCAGGTACAGCGACCGCCTCTGGCACAGTAAGTCAAGTGGCAGTTGCTGATGCTGATTTGACAGCTGAACAAGCAGATGGTGATCTAGATGCGGGCAATGCCGCTGATGATACGGCAGCAGCACAGTAGTCTGTAACATGGTCATTTAAATAGCCAAATAGTGACACTCTACGCTAAAATGAGTGGCATTATGGCGTCTTTATCGGCAGTGATATCAATAGGATAGTACTACTGTCAAGACTCAAAAGAAAAACTCGTTCTCATCTGATGAGAACGAGTTTTTTTATGGGTATTTGTGTAATTTATAGCCAACTTTTTCTTTACTTGGCCATAACCAAGTGAAACAATATTCCGCCTATAATGACCGTTCATCTAAGTAATTGGGGGTTTGGTCATTACTAATATGATCTTTAAAGGAATAAAGTTATGGGCATAGAAACACAATCAGGGGCTAGCGCGGCTGAATTGGAAGCGCTAGACAACGGCTTTATGGGGCATCCCAAGCCATTACGCTCGCTATTTTTTACGGAAATGTGGGAACGTTTCTCTTATTATAGTATCCGTCCTTTATTAGTCCTGTTTATGGTAGCAACGGTAGGCAGTGGTGGCTTTGGTTTTGATGAGGTCACTGCATCTGCTATCTATGGTATTTTTGCTGGTTCATTGTATTTAGCGGCAGTACCGGGCGGTTGGCTAGCAGATAACTGGTTGGGGCAAGAGCGCGCTCTTTGGTGGGGCAGTATTATTATTGCGCTCGGTCATTTATGCATTGCGCTCTCTGCGTTATTTGGCATGACGCTGTTTTTTGTCGGTCTGATGTGCATTGTGTTGGGTTCAGGGTTATTTAAGACCTGTATTTCAGTGATGGTTGGTGCTCTATATACCAAGGGTGACGTACGCCGTGATGGTGGCTTTACTTTGTTCTATATGGGCATCAATATTGGTGCGCTACTAGCGGCACTGATCGTCGGAATCTTTAAAGAAAAAGGCATGTGGCATGTCGGCTTTGGTGTCGGTGGTCTTGGGATGCTGGTGTCGTTACTCATCTACCGATTTGCGGCGCAAAAAAATCTAACACGCTACGCAAAGGCTAAAGGCATCAGTGCTGAATGGGAAAATGCCAACGGTCGTTATAAAAATATCGGTCGCTGGGTTGCAGGGTTTTTAGCATTGTTGGTTGCGGTTATTATTTTGGTGTCTACGGGTATTATGCCGTTCAATCCTGAGATGGTCGCGCAGTACATGACTTATATCATTGCAGCCGTGGTGATACTGTACTTTGCTATTATGTTTATCTCACCGCGTTTAGATAAGACGGATAAGTTACGTCTATTGATCTGCTTTATCTTAATTATTGGTTCAACGTTATTTTGGTCAAGTTTTGAGCAGCAGCCAACGTCTTTTAACTTATTTGCTGATCGCTATACTGACCTTAATGTCTTAGGGTTTGAAGTACCAAGTATTTGGTTTCAGTCATTGAACCCTTTATTTATTCTTATCTTAGCGCCAATCGTCAGTATTATCTGGGTCAAGATGGCTAACCGAGGTCTTGAGCCGAGCAGTATGGCTAAGTTTGCACTTGGTATGTTACTTGCGGCAGCAGGTTTTTCATTGATGATTTTTGCCTCTAAGAGCATTTTAGCGCCTGGTGCTGGCTTAGCATCACCGTTATGGCTGGTAGGTAGTTTATTATTATTGACGTTGGGTGAGTTGGCACTAAGCCCAGTGGGTTTGTCTGCAATGACCAAACTGGCACCAGAGGGCATGCAAGGCCAAATGATGGGACTTTTCTTTGCCTCTATTGCCATGGGTAACTTGGTTGCCGCTTTCTTTGGTGGTCATGTATCTGCTGATAAAATTGAAGGGTTACCGGGTTTGTTTACAACCATGACCATCTTTTTGGTGGCTACCGCTGTATTGTTATTGGTATTAGCAAAACCTATCAATAAAATGCTTAAAGATAGCGAGCGTGAAAAACAACTGGCCAAATCATAAAATAAGCTGATATACATTTGTGAATAACAACAGCACAAGTGACGTATGACAAGACGTGTTACCATTATCGGTAGCACGTTTTTATTATTCTATTAAACCAGTTGTTTTCTATATTTAACTGACACATGAAACCATTCTAATCACCCAAATAAGACGGCTATCCATAGTCGCCTCACAGTAGTGTTTTTTTTAACTCTAATTTCTCCAAAATCAATTGCTCTACCTCTAATAAGGACACATTCAATGAATAAACAAACCATTCATGACCGTATCGACAGCTTACGTAAAAGCCTAGCGACGCAGGATCTCACTGCGATTATCGTACCCTCTGCTGACCCGCATTTATCTGAATATTTACCAGAATATTGGCAATCACGTTTATGGCTATCAGGATTTACCGGTTCGGTCGGTACGCTCGTTGTGACTGCTGATTTCGCCGGATTATGGACGGATAGTCGCTATTGGGTACACGCCGCCGATCAGTTGGAAGGCACGGGTATTACTTTAGAGAAGCTTGCTCCAGGTCAGCCAAATCATATCGATTGGCTAGCTGAGCATTTACAAGAAGGCGATAGTGTCGCCGTCGATGGCAATGTGCTGTCTATCGCGGAGCAGGATCGACTGCTAAATGCATTTGATGTCAATGACATTACTTTGATCACTGAGCGCGATGTATTGACAGAGATTTGGACAGATCGTCCAGCGCTGCCAGCCGCCAAGTTATATGCTCACGATGAACAGTTTCTTGCTCAGTCTGCCACCTCAAAACTTGCCGCCGTGCGTGCAGGTATGGCAGAGGCAGGAGCGACGCATCATTTACTTTCAAGTTTAGATGACATCGCATGGTTGACCAACTTACGCGGTGCTGATGTTGACTATAACCCTGTGTTTTTGTCACATATGCTCATCAGTGAAAACGACGCGACGTTGTTTATCGATAGCAATAAAGTCAGTGCTGATATCGCAACCGCCCTAAAAGATAGCGGTATTACGATTGCTGATTATGATGCAGTACAAGAAGCATTGAGTACGCTTACGCCAGAAGATTTATTGTTATTAGATCCAAGTAAGGTTGCAGTCGGTACGCTATCGAAGATGGCAGACGATGTTGGCTTTATTGAGCAGATGGCACCAAGTACGTTACTTAAATCCGTTAAAGCTGATGCTGATATCGATCATGTGCGTGAGGCAATGCGTCAGGATGGTGCTGCCTTAGCTGAGTTTTTTGCGACATTTGAGCAGCGCCTAGCAAACGGTGAGCGTTTAAGTGAGCTAGACGTGGATAGCATGCTAATCGACGTACGTAGTCAGCAGCCACACTATGTATCACCCAGCTTTCCAACGATTGCAGGTTTTAATGAAAACGGCGCGTTGCCACATTATCGTGCAACTCCTGAGAAGTTCAGCTACCTTGATGTGGCCGAGGGCGAGGGCGGGCTACTACTGATTGATTCAGGCGCGCAATATCAAAACGGCACGACTGATATCACTCGTGTGGTCGGTATCGGACAAGTAAGCTCTGAGCATAAAAGTGACTTTACCACCGTGCTCAAAGCCCATATTGCATTGGCAAAAGCGCATTTTCCTGACGGTATTGCCTCACCATTAATTGATGCCATTTGCCGTGCGCCATTATGGCAAGCACAGATGGACTATGGTCATGGCACTGGTCATGGCGTTGGTTACTTCTTAAACGTTCATGAAGGCCCACAAGTCATTGCTTATAGTGCCAGTACGCCAAAAGAGCGTGCGATGAAAGAAGGTATGATCTCAAGTAATGAGCCAGGTCTATACCGTGAAGGAAAATGGGGCATTCGCATAGAAAACCTAATGGTTAATACACCAGTGGCAAGCCCTACCGAGACAGAGTTTGGTAAATTCTTAAACTTTGAAACCGTTACCTACTGCCCGATTGATACGCGTTTGATTGAGTCGTCATTGTTGAATCAAGTAGAGATTGATTGGCTGAACGACTATCACAGCCAAGTTTATGCGGAGCTAAAAGACCGTGTCGATGGCGCAGCACTTGAGTGGCTGACCGAGCGTACTCAGGCTATCTAAAGTAAGAGCCTATATCTGCGCATTTAAAATAAAAAAATCCCCGTAAATTTTACGGGGATTTTTTTCTAAACAGCAGCATTTAGTTTTCTTATGACTTTTTACTAATCTCTAATTTATCCTGTTCACTTAAATGCTGAGTGACCTCTGCACGTAGCCAAGATTTTAGATTTTCAGACATGAGCATCATCTGATCGCTTAGGTAGTCATCAATCTGCATTTCCAACTCGCGGATTAACTCTTGATGCGTTGCGCTCAATTTTGCGTCTTTTAATGCCAGTTTGATGGCAGTACTGGCTTTATCATTAATGGCTTTAATAGCGTTATCATGTTTAACGCTGCTATTATTATTGACTGTATTATCTTCAGCAGTGTTTGCATGCTCGTTGATGGTTTTATGGTTTGCCGTGGGATTTTCAGTAGCCACACTTTGGGTATTATTTTTCTCAGAGTTATCAGTGGCACTACTATTAACGTTTGCTTTGTCCGCAATATTTGTCTCGATCGCTGCTACTGACTTGTCACCATTGCGCTTATCAGCAGCTAGCATCGCATTCTTTTCTTGTTCTTTTTGCGCGGCTTCTGCTTCTTCGCGCAGTTTGGCCTCTTCTTTTAATTTAGCTTCTTCTTGGAGCTTGGCCTCCGCTGCTGCTTTTATTTTTTGTTCTTCTTCGAGACGTTCTTTTTCAGCAGTGGCGCGTGCTTGTTCTTGTTTTTCCGTGATCGCTTTGGCAATCGCTTGCTCGGCTTCGTGGTTTTCATAGAGCTCATCGATATGAGCATCTAAATCATGGGTTTGAAATTCAAAGCTCTCAAAGGGTGTATCGCTTTGCAGTAAAGTGGTGATATCTTTTAGTTCTTGGGTGATTGCTGCGCGTATAGGCTCAGGCGCACACGTCCAGCGCTGATAAAACTGATGGGAAAATGAGTAGCTTGACATGGTATCTTCCATAAATGTTCCAAAAATTACCCCTTATCATACGCAAGTACGATAAGGGGCTGCAAGTGGACAAACGTAGCAAATCTGACACCAAGGTTACAACAACGCGTGTTGTATGCTTTTATGCTCTAGTCATTGCTAGGCCAACGTGCAAAGACTAACGAGCCATTAGTGCCACCAAAGCCAAAGCTATTTGAGACAGCGTATTGCAAATTCTCAACTTTGCGAGATTGATTGGCGACATAGTCGAGGTTACAGTTGTCTTCCACATTATCCAAATTGATAGTCGGTGGTACGTGCTGATGCTGTAGGGAAAGCACTGTAAATATGGCTTCAACGCCGCCTGCTGCACCTAGCAAGTGACCAGTCATTGACTTGGTCGAGCTGACTAGAATACTGTCTTTCACTGGGGCGAATACGGTTTCAATAGCAATTGATTCAGCGACATCACCGGCAGGCGTGCTGGTGCCATGAGCATTGACATAACCAACACTCGATGGCTCAATACCAGCATCGTGCAAGGCATTTCTCATTGCGCGTGCAGCACCATTGCCATCTTCTGGTGGTGCAGTAATGTGACCTGCATCATCACTCATACCGAAACCGACCAATTCAGCCAGTATGGTCGCGCCGCGTGCTTTGGCATGAGCCAAGCTTTCGAGCACGACCATACCAGAGCCATCACCGAGTACAAAACCATCGCGGGCTTTATCAAATGGACGCGAGGCTTTGGTTGGCTCATCATTGCGGGTTGAGAGTGCATGCATAGCACCAAACCCTGATATGCCAAGCGGGCTTGAGCCTTTTTCACTACCACCGGCCAGCATCACATCGGCATCACCATAAGCAATCAGGCGTGCTGCAAGTCCGATCGCGTGAGTGGCTGTTGTACAGGCAGTCGATGTTGCGAGGTTGGGGCCTTTTAAGGTGTGCTTAATCGCCACCAATCCAGCCGCCATATTTATAATAGAGCCTGGAATAATAAAGGGTGAGACTTTCAGCGCGCCTTTTTCACGCAGGGTATCGCGGCTGTTTTCAATGGTTTGAATACCGCCAATCCCTGAGCCTAAAATAATACCAAAACGCTCTTGGTCAACACCTTGTACAGGCGCATCAGCCGCGCTTATTTGGTCGATAAAGCCCGCGTTCTGTAGTGCCATGCTAGAGGCGGCGATACCATAATGAATAAATTCATCATAGCGACGTGCGTCTTTGGCATTCATATATTGTTTGGCATCAAAGTCTTTGACCACACCCGCGATTTTTGCACGATATTCGGCAGCATCAAAATGGGTAATCGGTGCGATACCACTCTCGCCATTGAGCAGTTTCTTCCACGAGCTATCAACGTCTAGACCCAGTGGTGTAATGGCACCCATGCCAGTGATCACCACGCGCAACTCATCAGAGCGCTCGTAGTGAGGTGGTTTATGGCGCGGTTTGTGCGCCGAGGTTGCGCTAACCTGATCGGCTTGTGAGGTGGTTGAATTGCTGTGTTGGCTCATGCGATATATCCTGTACTTACGGTCCTAAGAGGATGTTATTTCGGAAGTCATTATAAAACACATAGGTGCACGTATGTAAACTAAAATTAATGGACTAGGCAAAGCACACTTGCCCCAATACTACGTTTTTACTTGCACCAGTGACGGCTGGCAAATTACCTGTTTCACCCATCAATGTCTGTCTCGCTAGCCATGCAAAAGCAACAGCTTCTACCCATGTTGGATCTAATCCTAAGCTCGCAGTGGTTTCTACCGTGCAATGCGGGAGATGTGCCTGCAAACGCGTCATCAAGTAGTCATTTAAGGCACCACCACCGCAGACGTACACTGAAGTGTTTTTATTAGCGTCGATAAATTTATTAATTTGCGCACTCGCACTGATGGCTGTCAGCTCAGTGAGTGTGGCCTGTACATCTGCTGATGAATAACGAATGACCGCAGATGCCTGCTCGAATTTTTGTAGCTCGTCTTGCAGCCATGCCAAATTAAAATCTTCACGGCCAGTACTTTTGGGATAAGATTTTGCAAAAAACGGATGTTCCAACAGTTGGTTGAGTAACGGGTCAATGACTTGACCAGACTGCGCCCACGTACCACCAGCATCATAATCTTTATCCGTATGCAACGCTGTCCATGCATCCAATAGTAAATTGGCAGGGCCAGTGTCGTAACCCACAACGCCATTATCTACAACATTACCTATGATATTGTCTGGTTGATTTGATGAGTTATTAGAAGCCGCTGGCAAGACAGTAATATTGGCAATACCGCCCAAGTTCAATAGCACGCGAGTACTGTCAGGTGTGGCAAACAGCGCCTGATGAAAGGCTGGAACCAGTGGCGCACCTTGACCACCAACGGCCATATCACGGCGTCGGAAATCACTGACCACACTGATACCTGTACGCTCAGCGATGATATTGGCATCGAGCAACTGCAAGCTAAAGCCCATCTGCGGACGATGGCGCACAGTCTGTCCATGACAGCCAATGGCTAGCACCAACTCTACATCGGTATCGGCTTGTGTTAATAACGTATTGACCACCTCGCTTGCAAACTCACCATACTCGCGGCTTGCCCAGCCGAACCAGTCCAGCTCACTGTTTGGTTCGTCAGCCGTGGGTGTCAATGTCTGAACACCATTGGGCTGACATAATGCCAATAATACTTCACGCAGTCGCGGTGGGAAGTCTTGGCTATAAGAAGCTAAGAAGCGCATGGGCTGCTGAGCCTCGTCTTCATTACCAGTATCTGTACCGAATTGACAAAGAACGGCATCCATACCGTCCAAACTGGTGCCCGACATCATACCGATATATAAGCCATCATCGAAGTTTTCAAACACTGTTTGCTCAAGTGCCTCAGTAAGTGTGGCATAATTTAAATCGTCAATATTTTCCAAGCTATTATCCAAATCACTGTCCATCTCTAAATCTGGACGAGTATCAGCAGTCGATGCGGGGTTGGTCATGGCAATTTACCTTAAAAAACGCTAGTATATCCGTCAAATTCTAACATCTTTTGACAGCGACGAGATTCTAAATCGCTCAAACGTTTAATCCTTAATAAAGACAATAAAGAGATCATCATGACCACGCAAACTTACACCCTAGAAGAACAACTTGCCCTTATCCAACGCGGTACGCAAGAAATCCTATCTGAAGAGGATTTAGTGGCGAAGCTTAAGCTAAACCGTCCATTGCGAATCAAGGCGGGCTTTGATCCTACCGCACCTGACTTACATTTAGGTCATACCGTGCTGATCAATAAGCTTAAGCATTTTCAAGATTTGGGTCATGAGATTTATTTCTTAATCGGTGATTATACCGCCAAGATTGGCGATCCTTCTGGCAAAAACAGCACGCGCCCACCATTGACTGATGAGCAAATCAAAGCCAATGCCACGACCTATGCTGAGCAAGTATTTAAAATTTTGGACAAAGAAAAAACCCGTGTGGTTTTTAACTCTGAGTGGTTTAATGACATGAGCGCCGCTGATATGATTCAGCTTGCCAGTCAGCAAACCGTTTCGCGTATGCTTGAGCGTGATGATTTCTCTAAACGCTATGCCTCACAGACCCCAATCTCTATCCATGAGTTTTTGTATCCGCTCGTGCAAGGCTATGACTCTATCGCGCTGAAAGCCGATGTTGAGCTTGGCGGTACCGATCAGACCTTTAACCTATTGATGGGTCGCACGTTGCAAGGTCGTTATGGTCAAGAGCAACAAGTATGTATCACCGTACCCATTTTAGAAGGGTTAGATGGCGTTAATAAAATGTCTAAGTCTTTAAATAACTACGTGGCCATTTATGATGCACCGGGTACGATGTACCAAAAAATCTTATCTATGCCAGATACGCTAATTCGCCGCTATTTTGAATTTTTAAGCTTTAAACCAATGGATGAAGTCGAAGGTTTACTAGCAGAAATGGAAAATGGTCGCAATCCACAAGAAATCAAACGTATTTTAGCCGAAGAGTTAATCGAGCGTTTCCATGATGCTGATGCCGCTGCCAATGCGCACAAGTCAGCCGGTAATGTCTTAGCTGATGGCGAATTGCCAATCGATTTGCCAGAAGTAACGGTAGATCTAGAAGGTCAGGATGCACTGTTTATCACTCAAGTACTCAACCAATCAGGGCTTGCGAAAAACAGCTCATCTGCCAAAGACATGGTAAAACGTGGCGTAGTAAAAGTAGATGGCGATGTGGTTGATGGTGGATTTAGTCTAACGTCTGGTCAGACAGTCGTTATCCAAGCAGGCAAAAAGGCTTATGCGAAAGTGACGGTTGCCTAAGAGACTGTTGCCTAAGAGACTGTTGCTTAAGAGACTGTTGCTTAAGAGACTGTTGCTTAAGAGACTGCCACCTAAACTCATAGTGGCTTAAGGAAAAATAAATGCTAGATTTACCGACATTATCAAGTAACGGTATTACCCTTAAGCCATTGATGCTCAGTCATGCAACTGACTTAATGGAGGCTTGCCAAGATGGTGAGCTATGGAAAATAAACGAGACGTCGGTACCTGAGCCAGACAAGGTCATCGACTATATCAATACCGCAGATTCAATGCCTGATAGACAAGCATTTGTCGTTATTGATGAATCAAATGGTAAAGCGATTGGTACAACGAGTTTTCATGATATTTTACCAACCAGCAAACGCTTAGAAATTGGCTATACTTGGTATGCTAAATCGTATTGGCGAACGCATGTTAATACGACTTGTAAGCTTATGCTGCTAAGCTATATATTTGAAACCTTGAAGTATCAAACCGTAGGCTGGCGTACAGATATTGACAATTATCGCTCACAGCAAGCCATTGAGCGCTTAGGTGCTAAAAAAGATGGGGTGATTCGAGGCAATCGTGTACGCCGTGATGGCATCATTTCAGATACAGTCATGTATAGCGTTGTCAGTTCTGAATGGCCACAGATAAAGTCCAAGCTAGTAGAAAAATCACAAAGCGTTTATTAGTCCTTTAATTATCAATATGAATGAGCTGTTTATGTCTCAACAAAATCAATCCATTGTCACCCAAGGCATTTACCGCCATTATAAAGGCAGCCTTTACCAAGTTTTGCACACCGCACAACATTCAGAAACCGAAGAATCGTTAGTCGTTTATCGCTGTTTATACGGTGAATATGGCGTATGGGTAAGACCTTTAGCAATGTTTACAGAGACCGTTGAAGTCGATGGCAAAGTAATACTACGCTTTGAGCTTATTAAATCATTAGCGGATTAATGAATCAACTTCGTTAAAATCCATTGCCCAAATAAAAGGCGACCCGTTAAGGTCGCCTTTTTTATGTCTGTTAAATAATAACTAGCTATTCAAAAACGCAATCAATGTGTCATTAAATTCTTTAGCATGGGTCACATTGATACCGTGTGGACCACCTTCGACAATATGCAACTGACTGTCGGCAATCATATCGTGCGAGCGCTGACCACTGGCCTCAATCGGGACGATTTGATCAGCATTGCCATGAATGACTAAGGTTGGCACATCGAATTTTTTTAGGTCATCACGGAAGTCGGTATAAGCAAAGGATTTAACGCAATCATAAGTCGCTTTCGCTGAAGCAAACGAGGCGATATCGCGATTGTATAAACGCATTGGTTTGCTGACCAACAGCTTGCCATCTGCTGGCGTAAAGAAATTCTTGGTAAAGTCGTTCAAGAAGGCGATACGATCTCCGCTTACGCCGTCTAAGAATTCTTGGATATCTGCTTCTGCTAACGCACCATCAGGATTGTCATCAGCTTTAAACAGATAAGGCGGAACGGCAGAGGCGAGTACCGCTTTGCTAATACGCTCTGAACCAAAGTTGCCCAGATAGCGAGCGACTTCTCCGCCACCCATAGAGAAGCCAACGATAGTAGCATCTGTTAAATCCAGCTCATCCATCAAGGCTTTTAGATCTTGTGCCAAAGTATCATAATCATAGCCACTCCATGGTTTAGAGGATTGACCAAAGCCACGTCTATCATAGGTAATCACTTGATAGCCTGCTTCGACCAGTGCAGGAAGTTGTGCCTCCCAAGCGCGTCCACTCAGCGGCCAGCCATGGATTAATACCACAGGCTTGCCAGTACCTTGGACTTCGTAATATAGGTCGACAGATTGTTCATCTTGCTGTGCAACGTTAACGTAAGGCATAAGTCTTTCCTTTTAGAATTATTATTAAAAAGTATTTTATTTTAACGTTAATGCGCTTACGCAGCTAACGTCAGGTTTTTAGTATAAAAGGTGGATAGAGCGATTACTATGACGGGTTGTACAGTAACAGTGTCGATTATAGAGTGGTTCTGTGACATCACAGTAAGTTGCACTGAGCTAGCGACCTTGCAAAAACTCTTTTAATGCTCTATAAAATCCAATCGGCTCATCCAAAGGAATGGCATGACCTGCACGTGGCAAAATAACTTCAGTGGCGTTAGGCAGCATTTGGGTCACTTTCTGCTGCCATTTGGGATCATAAAGTTTAGAGCGACCACCGATGAGATTAACCACTGGCATAGTGACTTTATCTATGGCACCCCGAAAATCGTAAGGTAAGATCAAATAGGCTTGCAAGCAGCGCATTTTTTGATGCCAAATGCCGTGGTCGTAAAGCGCGAGTGTGTGGTCGTTTTTATGAGTCATCGCTTGTATAAAAGCTTTTGAACGCGTGCGATTGACGGATAGCAAAGAAAACAGCCTTTCGACATCGGTTGCACGGCGCTTGAGCGCAAAAGGCAGATGGGCAAAGCTATTAGAGTCCGCATAAGGTAAGGTCAGATCGATTACTTCTTGAAAAATATCGAACACTTCTTGCTGCCGCGTGCCAAACAGACCCCCTTGCCAGTCGTCTTGATTATGAATCGCTGGATTTTGATCAATATTAAGATAGCGACTGACCCTTGATGCGCCAAAACGCTCAAAATAAGACCACATGACTTGCGCGCCCATCGAAATAGCCGCCACTGGCAAAGCCTCTATTTGACGCCATTCACAAATTTTCTCAATCACAGCGTTGGCATCATCAGCATATTGACGGACAAAATCAAACTGTTCCATCGTGAGAGCTTTTGCAGCGCCAAAACCACGCAGATGCGGCAAATAAAATGTATATTTACCTGTCAATGCCAAGATAAAAGGCAAGAACTCGCGTGCATCCATCCCATAAGCATGCAGCATTAGCACTGGCGTGCCTTGACCAATAACTGAAACTGGCAGAGACGTACCGTCAGCAGCGGTAACCGTCAGCGTTTGCAACTGATAACGCGACTGGTAGCGACTGGGCAACGTCATTAAATTGGTCATCATAGCGTCGTATTTCCGTCATATATATTGTAATTAATTAGGGCATGTTGAACATTCAACATAAAGTATTTTTATCTTATCGATGAGAGCTTGTTATAGTAAAATCTGTGCTAATAAAACTTGTATTAATCAAACACAACTAAGCTGACCATAGCATAAAATGTATAGACAGTAAGTGACGCTTGTGATTAACAGCCATTATCCTAAACTTGAAATAAAAGAATAAAGGGGCGATGCTTATGAGTACACCGACACTGGCGTCACTGGCGTCACTGGATCGCAGCCTTTACCCACAAGTTTGGGAGCAGCAGACATTTAATGATGCGCACAGCTTATTGATAGCGATGTTAACGGGCAACATTAAGACAGATGCCAAGGCTTTTTCCGATGCTTTCACTAGGCAATTACTGGCCAATGATACTTATCAACAGTGGATTAACTTTACGGTATTTGGCGGTTATCTGCAGCGTCAATTTATGGCTTTTTATCGGCAGACAGAAGACAGCTTTAATACAGATATGCCAGCGTTGTTTCGCCGAGAGCTCATACGTCATGCTCAGTATTTACCGCTTACGCAAATATTGTTTTTGGCAGGAGACATGCCCAAAATCGCTCGTTTCGATAAGCTATTAACCACGACTGTGAATCCTGCCACGGCGGTCTTTAACGCACAGCAAGCCCATAAAAAATCTACTATGAATCGTTCAGTAGCAGTTATTAATCAGATAACCGTCGTCGGTAGGCAGGTGATGGGATTTCCCATACGTCATAATAGGCGTACTAGTGAGCGCACGCGCAATGAAGTATTGGTTTTAGATTTTCAGGAGTTGCGCTTGGTCAATGAAGAGAATGTCATCAGCAAAAAAAGAAGCAACATAGATGAGACTATGTTGCTTCGATATTACGAATTACGTTAATGAGCCGAACGGTCGGCTAAACTTTTAAGAATCTTTCTTAGCAATCGTCAACCCGTTATAAGTTTGCGCAACTGGCATCACTTCCAAGCGATTGACATTAATATGAGCCGGTGATTCGATTAGCCATAATAAAATATCGCCAATATCATCGCCGGTCATGGTTTTAAAGCCATCATAAACCTTGGCGGCTTTATCATCATCGCCATGATAGCGGACGTTTGAAAACTCAGTGCCTGCGACATTACCCGGTTCGAGATTGGTCACGCGCACTTGGGTACCGATTAAATCCGCGCGCAGATTTAGACTGAATTGCTTGACGAATGCTTTGGTCGCGCCATAGACATTCCCACCAAAGTACGGCCAACTGCCAGCAATCGAGCCAACATTGATAATATAACCGCTATCGCGCGCGACCATCGCTGGCAAGACCGCGTGAGTCAGCGCCATGAGGCCTTTTATATTGGTATCAGTCATACGCATCCAGTCATCAAGACTGCTACTTTGTGCAGGCTCAGTACCGAGTGCCAATCCCGCATTATTAACGAGCACATCGATTTGCTTAAAACCATCCGGCAAGTCAGCAATGATTTGTGGAATAGAAGCCGTATCGCTCACATCCATCACCACAGGTAAGAATGATTCGCCCAATGTCTCTGCTAGAGCGTTCAGCTTATCAAGGCGTCTAGCACAACCAATCACACGATGACCATTAGCGATTAGACGCTCTGCCAGCGCTTTACCAAAACCGGCGCTTGCTCCTGTAATCAATACGTTCATTATCTATCCTTATCGTTGATGCTGTGTTTGTATCCTGATTTTTAAGACGACTGTTTGTCTTAGCGTATATGTTTTGATTTGCTTACATGAATCACAATTGTCGCAACTACGGTTAGATAGTTACTTACTTATTAGTTAATTACTATTTAGGCAGTTACTTGTTAGCTAACTGTTTACCAAATATCTTATCACCCGCATCGCCAAGACCTGGAATAATATAACCGTGCTCATCCAAATGACTGTCTAATGCAGCGGTATAAATGGTTACGTCAGGATGTGCTTCATTGACCACACGCACGCCTTCAGGTGCGGCAACCAATACCAACGCTTTGATATTGGTGCAGCCATTTTTCTTTAGCATCTCGATGGTCGCAACCATTGAGCCACCAGTGGCTAGCATTGGATCAATGATCAGGGCAGGGCGTTTGTCCATGTGGCTGACGAATTTTTCAAAGAAGGGCACTGGCTGTAAGGTTTCTTCGTCACGTTGCAAGCCTACGACAGAGATTTTTGCAGTAGGAATCAGGTCGAGCACCCCGTCCAACATGCCAATACCTGCACGTAAAATCGGTACAATCGTTGCTGTTTTACCGATAATTTGCTCACCAGTGATTTCACCACACCAGCCTTCCATTGGGAACGTTTCAATTTCAAAATCGCGGCTTGCTTCATACGCCATCAAGCGTGCAAGCTCTTTGGTCAACGTACGAAACTTATAAGTACTACAGTCTTTTTCGCGCATTAAACTGAGTTTATGACGGACTAGTGGATGATCGATTACCGTAATTTCTAAACCGCTATTTAAGTCGCTCATAAATACTCTCTTGGTTTTTGGTCTGATGCTTGCGCAGTCACTGCGTTTGCTATTAGTATAAAAGATACAAACACTTACTACACTTCAACCGTATAGGTAACACAGTAATCATAAGCTTAGCGTTTCCATAATCGCAATCAAAGCAAAGATGGTTTAAGCCAATTAAATTATCATTTCCCTATCTAAGCCGACTATATGCCATGGTTAAATACGAAGTAGTGTTTAGGCCTGCTATGATACCAAAAAAACTGCTTTTCTGATGAAGAATCTTATGAACAATCAACCAGCGAACATTGAAGATGTAATGAATAATGCCAATAGTGCTAGCGCCTTATCCAAAACGAAGGCTGTAGAAGTAGAAACCCATCCGTTCGCTCCTGTGTTACCACCAGATGCCACCGTAATGATGATGGGCACCTTTCCTCCGACTGCCGATAAATGGGCAATGAGTTTTCACTATCCGAACTTTTATAATGATATGTGGCGTATCTATGGTCGCGTATTTTTTGATGATGCAGATTATTTTAGAGTAGGGGATGAGAAGCGCTTTGATCCTGAGCGTATCCGCGACTTTATGTTTGAGCGTGGCATAGCTTCTTGTCCGACAGTAAAACAAGCGATTCGTGAAACCGGCAATGCCTCAGATAAAAATTTAACGGTCGTCACCACTGTAGACCTAGATAGTATCTTGCCGCAAGTGCCAAAGGTTCATACGTTATTTACCACAGGCGGTAAGGCGACTGAGGTATTGCTTAACTTATTGGCCGAACCACCAGCCAAGTCCAAATATCCTAAGACCAATCAGAGTATGGATTATCCCTATCAATGGCAAAACGATGAGGCAGTGTTAAGAGCTAATAGAGTAAATGAACTAACGCTATATCGATTGCCTTCTACTTCGCGTGCTTATCCTTTAGCACTAGATAAAAAGATAACGGCTTATAAGGATTTCTTTGAGAAGGTAGGGAAGCTGTAGAGTCAGGGTTTGAAAATATGATAAATCAAAACTGAATTAGAGAACTATCAACTGTATAGAGTAAGTTGACTGACCATCTATATATAAAATAGGTTCAGTTCGTAATTTCTACTGTCTTTTAAATATGAAATCAAATTGTTACCTACAGGTAGAATATCTTCGGAAAACTCAGCTGATAAATCATGATTAGCAAGTGCAAATTTACTCGTATCGGCTTTGTAGATTACATAGTCGAGGTTGCTTTTAGTAAAGTGTGAAAGATTATCTATCATTAACTCTCTGTCAGTAACTAACCATGAGTCATCAAGTATCTTGTCATCGATAAACATAAAACCACCTTCTAAGTACTTATCTAAAACCTGACATTGTGGCTTGACATCAAAGTAATATAGAAATTTCAAAATATAGGATAGATGGAATTGTGGTAGAGTAAACTGATATTTGTTTTTATTCATAATATAACGAAACATCCATCCCGGACTTCCAAGATGATATGGATAGTAGTAATCGAAAACATCTATACCGCTTAGATCTAAAAATCTAAAATTATGATCATTCATTAGTAAAAGTTCCTTCAATACATTTAATGAATCACTATGACTGACTCTACACTCTTAGAATATAAGTTCAAACTAAATAAAAATAAACCTACATTTCCCCTTGACCCAAATTAAAACTTACGTATAATGCCACCCAGCCGAGAGGGAAGGCTACTTGATTTATCAAATATTTTTAAATTAAGAATAGAAGTTTAGAACTTTTAGAGCAATTTAAAAATTACCTCTTGACACAGAATTTAAAGCGTCTATAATACGCCCTCATCAAGACGAGCTGGAAGTAACTAGTGTGTAGATTACACATTAATAACCCAGTTAACCTGATGAAACAAATTATAAAAAAGCTTGACAATCCCAATCATTATGATAAGATAGTCGGCTCGCTAGATAGCTTAACCCGCAAGGGTTTGAGACTAAACAGCAAGAGAGATACCCAATATATCAGTTACTGGACGACAGTGATTGAGCACTATTTAAAAGCATAACTAAAGAACAACTTGTGTGGATTTTTGCTGATTCAGAATGCTAAAAAATAAAGTTGGTTTTAGCTCCTTTTCGGAGTTCATTCTAACTATAAAAATTATCATTTAAGACAGCAGAAAAACTCAAAGTTAATTCATTACGAACATAATTTTTAGCGATTTTGCCAGATTAGATGAGCCAAGTTTAGAAGTCTCTTTAAAGGACTTCATAGCAAGATTAAACTGAAGAGTTTGATCATGGCTCAGATTGAACGCTGGCGGCAGGCTTAACACATGCAAGTCGAGCGGAAACGATGATAGCTTGCTATCAGGCGTCGAGCGGCGGACGGGTGAGTAATACTTAGGAATCTACCTAGTAGTGGGGGATAGCACGGGGAAACTCGTATTAATACCGCATACGACCTACGGGAGAAAGGGGGCAGTTTACTGCTCTCGCTATTAGATGAGCCTAAGTCGGATTAGCTAGATGGTGGGGTAAAGGCCTACCATGGCGACGATCTGTAGCTGGTCTGAGAGGATGATCAGCCACACCGGGACTGAGACACGGCCCGGACTCCTACGGGAGGCAGCAGTGGGGAATATTGGACAATGGGGGAAACCCTGATCCAGCCATGCCGCGTGTGTGAAGAAGGCCTTTTGGTTGTAAAGCACTTTAAGCAGTGAAGAAGACTCCGTGGTTAATACCCACGGACGATGACATTAGCTGCAGAATAAGCACCGGCTAACTCTGTGCCAGCAGCCGCGGTAATACAGAGGGTGCAAGCGTTAATCGGAATTACTGGGCGTAAAGGGAGCGTAGGTGGCTCGATAAGTCAGATGTGAAATCCCCGGGCTCAACCTGGGAACTGCATCTGATACTGTTGAGCTAGAGTATGTGAGAGGAAGGTAGAATTCCAGGTGTAGCGGTGAAATGCGTAGAGATCTGGAGGAATACCGATGGCGAAGGCAGCCTTCTGGCATAATACTGACACTGAGGCTCGAAAGCGTGGGTAGCAAACAGGATTAGATACCCTGGTAGTCCACGCCGTAAACGATGTCTACTAGTCGTTGGGTCCCTTGAGGACTTAGTGACGCAGCTAACGCAATAAGTAGACCGCCTGGGGAGTACGGCCGCAAGGTTAAAACTCAAATGAATTGACGGGGGCCCGCACAAGCGGTGGAGCATGTGGTTTAATTCGATGCAACGCGAAGAACCTTACCTGGTCTTGACATATCTAGAATCCTGCAGAGATGCGGGAGTGCCTTCGGGAATTAGAATACAGGTGCTGCATGGCTGTCGTCAGCTCGTGTCGTGAGATGTTGGGTTAAGTCCCGCAACGAGCGCAACCCTTGTCCTTAGTTACCAGCGGGTTAAGCCGGGAACTCTAAGGATACTGCCAGTGACAAACTGGAGGAAGGCGGGGACGACGTCAAGTCATCATGGCCCTTACGACCAGGGCTACACACGTGCTACAATGGTAGGTACAGAGGGCAGCTACACAGCGATGTGATGCGAATCTCAAAAAGCCTATCGTAGTCCAGATTGGAGTCTGCAACTCGACTCCATGAAGTAGGAATCGCTAGTAATCGCGGATCAGAATGCCGCGGTGAATACGTTCCCGGGCCTTGTACACACCGCCCGTCACACCATGGGAGTTGATTGCACCAGAAGTGGATAGCTTAACCTTCGGGGAGGCGTTCACCACGGTGTGGTTGATGACTGGGGTGAAGTCGTAACAAGGTAGCCGTAGGGGAACCTGCGGCTGGATCACCTCCTTATAGATGGCATTCGGTCAGCAAGAATTCACAACAAGTTGTTCTTTAGTTTAGCTAGTATTTATTATTAGCGCTTTGCCTTTACAGGCAGACACAGGCCTGTAGCTCAGCTGGTTAGAGCACCGTGTTGATAACGCGGGGGTCGGCAGTTCAAGTCTGCCCAGGCCTACCATTTATTTTACGGGGCCATAGCTCAGTTGGTAGAGCGCCTGCCTTGCACGCAGGAGGTCAACGGTTCGACTCCGTTTGGCTCCACCATAATAAATACGATAGTAAATATATTAAACAAGCATAAACAGAAACAAATAATTCAGATATTACATCATACGATTATTTCTTTCTGTTTTATACAGAACTTATGACTCGACGAGAGCGTAAGAACTATTTAAAAACATAGATATGAGTCTGGGTTAGGAACACGTGTTCACGCGTTGTTCCTAACCTTAATAACTCACTACTTAACGACATCAGTTGTTATCCCAGTAGTGAGTTATTAAAAAAGTAAAGAGAACTGAATCAAGCGTATAAAATTAGGTGATATCGTTATCATAATTAGACTTTATGACACTTTGAAGTTAAAACTTATTTATAAGTTAAGACTACTTGGGGTTGTATGGTCAAGTAATGAAGCGCACATGGTGGATGCCTTGGCAGTCAGAGGCGATGAAAGACGTGACAGCCTGCGATAAGCTTCGGGGAGGCGGCAATATCCTGTGATCCGGAGATTTCTGAATGGGGAAACCCACTTACCATAAGGTAGGTATCTCGTACTTGTACGAGAAGCGAACGAGGGGAAGTGAAACATCTCAGTACCCTTAGGAATAGACATCAAATGAGATTCCCCAAGTAGCGGCGAGCGAACGGGGAGAAGCCGATTAGTGCTAATGTAGAAGAACAGCGTGGGAAAGCTGACCGTAGTAGGTGATAGTCCTGTATTCGAAACATTAGCGTTAACATATTAAGTAGAGCGGGGCACGAGAAATCCTGTTTGAAGATGGGGGGACCATCCTCCAAGGCTAAATACTCCTGACTGACCGATAGTGAACCAGTACCGTGAGGGAAAGGCGAAAAGAACCCCTGTGAGGGGAGTGAAATAGAACCTGAAACCGTGTGCGTACAAGCAGTGGGAGCCTTAATTTATTAGGGTGACCGCGTACCTTTTGTATAATGGGTCAGCGACTTATGTTCTGTAGCAAGGTTAACCGTTTAGGGGAGCCGTAGGGAAACCGAGTCTTAATAGGGCGTTTAGTTGCAGGGCATAGACCCGAAACCGAGTGATCTATCCATGAGCAGGTTGAAAGTTGAGTAACATCAACCGGAGGACCGAACCCACTGTCGTTGAAAAGCCAGGGGATGACTTGTGGATAGGGGTGAAAGGCTAATCAAACTCGGTGATAGCTGGTTCTCCCCGAAAGCTATTTAGGTAGCGCCTCGGACGAACACCATTGGGGGTAGAGCACTGTTTCGGCTAGGGGGTCATACCGACTTACCAAACCGATGCAAACTCCGAATACCGATGAGTGATATCCGGGAGACACACAGTGGGTGCTAACGTCCATTGTGGAGAGGGAAACAACCCAGACCGCCAGCTAAGGCCCCAAATTCCTAGTTAAGTGGGAAACGAGGTGGGAAGGCATAGACAGCTAGGAGGTTGGCTTAGAAGCAGCCATCCTTTAAAGAAAGCGTAATAGCTCACTAGTCGAGTCGGCCCGCGCGGAAGATGTAACGGGGCTCAAACTAGGAGCCGAAGCTGCGGATTTGAATTTGTTTTCAAGTGGTAGGGGAGCGTTGTGTAAGCCTGTGAAGGTGTGTCGTAAGGCATGCTGGAGGTATCACAAGAGCGAATGCTGACGTGAGTAACGATAATGCGAGTGAAAAGCTCGCACGCCGGAAGATCAAGGGTTCCAGTCCAACGTTAATCGGGGCTGGGTGAGTCGACCCCTAAGGCGAGGCCGAAAGGCGTAGTCGATGGGAAATCAGTTAATATTCTGATACTTGTTTATAATGCGATGGAGGGACGGAGAAGGTTATGTCAGCCTGGCGTTGGTTGTCCAGGTGAAAGGATGTAGGCTTGTGGCTTAGGTAAATCCGGGCTACTACATGGCTGAGATCTGATAGCAAGCTGTACTTGTACAGCGAAGTGGCAAATACCATGCTTCCAGGAAAAGCTTCTAAGCAATAGTTATAAACGAATCGTACCCTAAACCGACACAGGTGATCAGGTAGAGAATACCAAGGCGCTTGAGAGAACTCTGCTGAAGGAACTAGGCAAAATGGTACCGTAACTTCGGGAGAAGGTACGCTGTTGATGGTGATAGGACTTGCTCCTTGAGCTGTTGACAGTCGCAGATACCAGGCTGCTGCAACTGTTTATTAAAAACACAGCACTCTGCAAACACGAAAGTGGACGTATAGGGTGTGATGCCTGCCCGGTGCTGGAAGGTTAATTGATGGGGTTAGCGTAAGCGAAGCTCTTGATCGAAGCCCCAGTAAACGGCGGCCGTAACTATAACGGTCCTAAGGTAGCGAAATTCCTTGTCGGGTAAGTTCCGACCTGCACGAATGGCATAATGATGGCAGCGCTGTCTCCAGCAGAGACTCAGTGAAATCGAAATCGCAGTGAAGATGCTGTGTACCCGCGGCTAGACGGAAAGACCCCGTGAACCTTTACTACAGCTTTACATTGAACTTTGACCTGACTTGTGCAGGATAGGTGGGAGGCTTTGAAGCAGACACGCTAGTGTTTGTGGAGCCAATCTTGAAATACCACCCTGGTCATGTTGGGGTTCTAACTCAGGTATAACAATACCGAGGACAATGTATGGTGGGTAGTTTGACTGGGGCGGTCTCCTCCTAAAGAGTAACGGAGGAGTACGAAGGTGCGCTCAGACCGGTCGGAAATCGGTCGTAGAGTATAAAGGCAAAAGCGCGCTTAACTGCGAGACCCACAAGTCGAGCAGGTACGAAAGTAGGTCTTAGTGATCCGGTGGTTCTGTATGGAAGGGCCATCGCTCAACGGATAAAAGGTACTCTGGGGATAACAGGCTGATACCGCCCAAGAGTTCATATCGACGGCGGTGTTTGGCACCTCGATGTCGGCTCATCTCATCCTAGGGCTGAAGCAGGTCCTAAGGGTATGGCTGTTCGCCATTTAAAGAGGTACGCGAGCTGGGTTTAGAACGTCGTGAGACAGTTCGGTCCCTATCTACCGTGGGCGTTGGAAATTTGAGAGGATCTGCTCCTAGTACGAGAGGACCAGAGTGGACGAACCTCTGGTGTTCGGGTTGTCACGCCAGTGGCATTGCCCGGTAGCTACGTTCGGATGGGATAACCGCTGAAAGCATCTAAGCGGGAAGCCCACCTCAAGATTAGATTTCCCTAAAGAGCCGTTGAAGACTACGACGTTGATAGGCAGGGTGTGGAAGCACAGCGATGTGTGTAGCTAACCTGTACTAATTGCTCGTTTGGCTTGACCATACAACACCCAAGTGGTTTGTATCAAAGCTCTAATTAATCTATCTTGTATAGCCTAGGCTATAGAATAAAAGAAAGAATATTTCGATATCACCTTTAACCTTGATTCAGTTAGGTTACAAGTTGGTCGACCAATAGATAATATCTTGACGTCAATGATAACAACATCAGACTCATATCTAACCCCCTTTGCTGACGACAATAGCGCGATGGCCCCACCTGATCCCTTCCCGAACTCAGAAGTGAAACATCGTAGCGCCAATGGTAGTGTGGATTCGTCCATGTGAGAGTAGGTCATCGTCAGCTCTCTATTCTAAAAGCTAAACCCCCTGTGACTTATGTCACAGGGGGTTTTCTTTTGGATGCGGTTTATTTCTTTATAAACATTCGTTGTTTAAAATATTTTGCTTGCAGTCGGTAATCCGTCGAAATTTAGTATCTGAGAGTACTATTAGATTTGTCCATTGAGTTTCGTTAATCTATGCTTATTTTTGAATGGATTATTACCTTATATGCTCAAAATGATTTGACTTATATCATTATAGCTGCTAATTTTATATAGTATATTTATTGCAGATTTATTAGAAAGACGTTTTTACTTTGTAAATGATTAATTATTTCATCGACTTAGAGTGCTAAACGTAAGCTCTACTCCTCATCTCATAATTATCAAAAGGAATTGATAATGAAGCTAGCTCCTCTTTTTTCAATTGGTGCCTTGGCAGCGATTAGTCTTTTAGGCTGTTCTAACCAATCCGCTGATACTACTGATGGCTCATCAGCAACTTCTCAAGAAACCACCGTTTTACGCTTTTCTCACTTTTGGCCAGCAACATCATCTATTAGTACGGAGGTTTTTGAACCTTGGGCTAAACAAATAGAGACAGATTCTAATGGTCGCTTGAAAGTAGAATTGTATCCCTCAGCAGGTCTTGCTAAAGCAGATGTTACCTATGAATCTGCTGCGAAAGGTACGATCGATATCGGCTCACAGGCTCATGGCTACACTAATGGTCGATTCCCTTTAACTCAAATTACTGAGCTCCCCGGACTATCAAATTCAGCCACTCAAATGGGTTGTATGCTCCAGACCCTTTATGATGATGGCACACTTGCTAGTGAGTATGAAGATTCTCATCTCCTGTTTATGTACGGTGCTGGTCCTGGTGCACTTCATACCACTGACAAGCTAATTCGAACGCCTGAAGATATGAAAGGTATGCGTATCCGTCGTCCTTCAGCCGTGGCTGGTGATATCATCGAAAGTGCTGGCGCTTCACCGGTAGGTCTACCTGCTAATGACATGTATACCTCTTTACAGCGCGGAGTTGTGGATGGCTTGAGTTTCCCTTGGGAAGCAGTTACTGCTTTCAAAATCGACGAAATTACGAAATATCATACCAATATTCCTTTTTATAGTTCAGCGCTTATGGTGACGATGAACAAAGATAAATACGATAATTTGCCTGATGATCTAAAACAAGTCTTGGATAAAAACTCAGGGATGGCATTGGCTAATAAGGTCGGTGAAGTGTTTGATAAGCATGACCAGATGGCAATTCAAGCTGCCAAAGATAAGGGTGACGAAATTATCGAAATTCCTGATCCACTAAATGATCCAGATTGGAAAGGTCCGCTCGAAAGAGGAACGCAAAAATATCTAAAAGACGTTAATGCTTTAGGTTTGGATGCTGATAGTGTCTATGAAAAGGCCAAAGCTGCCAGTGCTGCCTGTAAGGTATAACCTATTGGAGGTGTCACATGGCATTTTTAGTCAAAATCAGTACCTTTATTTCTAGATTATGCCAATTTTTTGGTGGTGTCAGTCTTATTATTATTGTTCTAACCACCATGTTGGATGTGACGGCTCGTTATATATTCAAGCTCACTGGTGGTGAGTTTGGATTTACGGTCAAGGGTAGCGTGGAAATTGTGTCTTATTTCATGCTGTTTTCCTTGCTTGCCGCCTTTGCCGCTTTCGTCGAACGCTCACAAATCATCGTTGATGTCTTTACTCAAAAGATGCCTCAAGCCGTTAAAGGCTACATGATGGGCATCTTTATGATGGGCTTTTTTGTCATTGGTATTGTGTTCTCATGGGGTCTCTATGAGAGCGCCATTGATGCCATAGAATACGGTAAAGTTACCCAAGATCTTCGACTATCAATGATGCCCATCTATGCATTTAGTGCATTCTTAAGTCTTTTACTCGCTATTCGCTCGCTAATCGAATCCATTAATATCTTTAAAACGGGCGAGTTCTTTGACGCCGAGGAGACAGGCGCATGAGTCCAGAAATTATTGGAGCCATTGGCTTAGTCGTCATGATTCTGCTTGTTGTCCTGCGAGTGCCAGTGGCACTTGCCATGTTAGGTGTGGGGTTGGTTGGTTTTGGGGCAGTGACTGCACCAAGCGGTGCTTTGCAAATGCTTAAAGACATTCCGGTAGATGTCTTGGCAAAATATGACTTTAGTGCTATTCCGTTGTTTATTTTAATGGGAGTCTTTGCCACACATTCAGGTATGGCAGGAAAGTTGTTTGAAGCTACCCGAACCATTTTTGGTGGAGTACGAGGGAGTCTTGGTATCGCGGGTATCGGATCATCTGGTATTTTTGCTTCTATCTCAGGCTCATCATTAGCGACTGCCTCTACCATGACTAAGGTTGCGTTGCCACAGATGGAGAAGTATGGTTATCAACCTGGTTTTGCTTGTGGTATTTTAGCAGCAGGTGGCACATTAGGTATTATGATTCCGCCTAGTATTGCGCTACTGGTTTATGCCATCCTAACTCAGCAGTCCGTTGGTGACATGTTTATTGCAGGCTTTTTGCCTGGTATGTTAGGGATGGTGATGTACTCAATCACTGTCATGATTATGGTACGCTGGAAACCACACTTAGCGCGTCGTGGCGAGTCGACTACTTGGAAAGAGAAGCTCATATCGTTAACTGGTTTGATACCGTTTAGCTTTATTTTTATCGTGATTATTGCGGGTATTTTCTTTGGGCTATTTACTCCCACAGAAGGCGCAGCAGTCGGTGCATTTGTCTCTTGGGCTTACGCTTTTGTTAAAGGCATGCGTATGAAAGGCCTTAAGCAATCGCTGATTGAGACGCTCGCATTATCAGCAGTGGTCTTCTTTATGCTACTGGGTGCAGAAGCCCTGGGCTATTTTATCTCAGTGTCACGCTTGTCTTATACATTAGCGACATGGATTGGTACGTTAGCAGTGAGTCCAATGGTCGTACTAATCTGTATCTTGATCATGTACTTCCTCTTAGGGTTGTTCATGGATGCTTTAGCGATGCTGGTTATTACCATTCCAGTGGTGTATCCAATCATTGTTGCTTTAGGCTTCGATCCAGTATGGTTTGGTATTATTGCCGTATTGACGGTAGAGCTTGGATTGATAACGCCGCCGATGGGAATGAATATTTTCGTGATTAAGGCAATGGCTCCGCATATCAAACTGTCCGATATGTTCCGTGGGGTAGCACCATTCATTGTTTCTGATGTGATTCGATTGGTTATTTTGGTCGCGTTTCCAGCGATATCTTTAGTGCTATTAAGTTAATTCCTACATAAAATAACACTGAAGCATTGTTGCATACTATGTATAACGCTAGAATAAATGAGAGACATCGCTTTTAAGTAGCATTTCTACGATAAGCTTGTCTTAAAACACTCATTTTAGAATCACATGGATGCGAGAAATATTATGACAATTGCCAAGAATATCGAGATCAGTAGTACCTCTGAAACCAGCTTTGAAGATGCTATTCAACAAGGTATTGAGCGGATTTCTAAAACCGTTAACAATGTTGAAGGCGCTTGGATAAAAGAGCAAAAAGTAGGGGTTACTGATGGGAGAATCAGTAAATATCATGTCATTATGATTGTAAGTTTTGTCATTAATGATGGTGCTGATATTAGCTAAGTGTTCCTTGAAACCTAAAAAAGACTGCGATTGCAGTCTTTTTTTTGTCATAAAAAATATATATTGAGGATTGTTATGATTGGCAGGAGTAGCCACACAGCTTGCCTATATATGTAGTAAAATAAAACGCTATCATTTTGAATATTTAGAATAGAAGTAAACATTTATGGCTGTCGATTTTAGTAACACGCTCATAGTCGCGATTTCTGCAACCGCGCTGTTTGATTTAGCAGAATCAGAAAATTATTTATTACAGCTATTAGAGCACCGGCCTGAAAGCGCTATAAAAGAGTTTCGTGACTATATGGCAGCGCGTGAAAACGAGCCGTTAAATATTGGCGCGGGCTATCCGCTTATCAAAGCACTGCTAAATTTAAATCATTATTGTGAAGACGATACTGTACAGCTCCCTGATATTGAAGCGCCTTTGGTCGAAGTAGTGATTGTCTCGAAAAGCAGTCCAGATACGGGCATTCAAGTACTCAATGCCATTCGTGAACATGGACTCAATATTTCTCGATCAGCATTTATATCGGGTAGTCCTGTTTCGCCTTATATCAGAGATTTTAATATCGATCTGTTTTTGACCACCAATCGTGAGGATGCGCAGCAAGTTGCTGATGCCAATATCTGTGCTTGTGCGATACTCGATGCGACACCTGTTAATACTTATAAATTGGATACCAATCAGCTGCGTATTGCTTTTGATGGTGATGCCGTGCTGTTTGATGATTCAGGTGAGCTGCTCTATAAGCAAAAAGGATTGCGTGCCTTTCATGATCGTGAAGCACAAATGCGTGACTTGCCAATTGAGAAAGGGCCTTATGCTGAATTATTAATTAAGCTATCGAACTTGCAAGAGCGTCTACCAGCAGGCCTTCAATATTCTCCTATAAAGATTGCGTTGGTGACGGCTCGCAATGCACCCGCTGACCTGCGTGCGATTAAGACATTGCGAGAGTGGGGCGTCAATGTTGATATGGCGTTTTTCTTAGGAGGTCTGGAAAAAACGGCTGTACTTAGAACGTTTGCGCCACATATCTTTTTTGATGACTCTATTAAGCATATCGATGCCGCGCGCAGTTTTGTTCCTACCGCCTTAGTGCCTTATCATTCGACGTCGTTACTGCATGCCAATAGTTATTTAACAGTGGACAAAGATGCTTCATTATTATCATTCAAGCCGATACAGCAACCACTGTTTTCAGTGAACCATTAGGGTCTATTGAATAAAATGAAATCAACAGGATAAAAGATTATATGAAGTGGCGGCAATTACTCACGTTGATATTGGTACGAATCAAGCAAGTTATCGGCTTATATGCTTTTGTCTTAGTGCCGATGTGGGGTATGTTTTTTCTTAATAAGTTTGCGCTGTTTGGACTGTGGAATATTTTTGGCATCGTGCCGCGTGCTCTTGATATAGGTAGCATGATTGGCGTGTTTGCTTCATGGACGATGCATGGCAATTTTTCACATTTGCTTGGCAATAGTGTAACTTTATTACAAATTCTATTTCTATTTGGGCTTTTTGAGAATAATGCTTACCGTACGATTGTTAAGCTCATTATTGCTTCCGGTTTGGTCACTTGGGTCATTGGCTCGCCGCTATCAATTCATATTGGGGCATCGGGGTTATGCTTCGCGATGCTTGGTTATATGATAGGGGGAGCCGTGTTCGCTCGGCGTTGGGGCTATCTATTGGCTTGTGTTGTCATGGGCACGGGCTACTGGTTGACTATTAAACAAGGGCTGATGCCGCAGCAGGGCATCTCATTCGCCGCCCATTTTGGTGGTTTATGTGCGGGGCTGCTGCTAGGTGCCAATTCTAAGCATACTTATACGACAACGTCTCATCATTGAAAAGCAAAGTAAATAAGGCAGTATTTTCAGATTTTTTACTCGTTTAAAATACCGCCTTATCATCATATGTCTCTTTTAATACTTTACTATTCTAAATCTCTCTTAATTCGTTAGCTTTGTTTATCAGTGCAAATACTGATGAATAGCGGATCATCTGTTGCTAGGTCTCGCCATGCAGTCGTTTGCTTTACATGTTCATCAATTGATAGCGTATTGCCTTTTTCAGGTATAACGTAGTCTGCACGTGCAGGAATACTACAATCGATAACTTGAGGGACTGTCTCTACGGCTCTTCGTCTTTCAAAT
Organism: Psychrobacter sp. AT9; assembly: GCF_047272965.1. NCBI lineage: Bacteria > Pseudomonadati > Pseudomonadota > Gammaproteobacteria > Moraxellales > Moraxellaceae > Psychrobacter > Psychrobacter sp. AT9. The sequence goes on along the minus strand of NZ_JBKOTW010000001.1, from coordinate 3,108,771 downwards.
AGATATAAATTGAATAAATGTATATCTGGGTTATCTACTTGCACACTCGCATTTCCAATATCGGCAGCGATAAACCGTAATATTTGCGGCTTAGCATAAGACCATGGGCGGAACCACTCAGTGCTTTTAGCTGTTTTGACGACTTCTACACCTTTTGGTAGCTTCTCCACTTGTTGACCATACCAGCTGTACTCCTGATTTATCTGAAATGCAAACATACCAATAGCAGCAAATAAGGGAATCAGCCATTTAGGGGCACGTTTGCCTGCCAGTTTGCTGAGGTGAGTTATGATAAGTGCTAGTCCAGCCATGCCAAATGCGGCAGCGATGGTAGCGATAAACTCAAAAAGCATAAAATATTCCTTAATGCGTGAGATATGTTTAATTGAACTTATTGGATAAAGGAAGAAGTTAAAATATCATTATTATAGCGCCAAGATAAAAAAATCACTCACAAGCAGTGACTGCCTGTGAGTGATATATTAACAGAAGATATATCCTCAGTTGCAAGCTTAGTGGTCGACTGCACCGCCAGCGCCACGTGGAGAACGTACGCTCTCGACCAACTCTTGGATATGTGCTGGTGGTGGGGCAGTAGCATAAGATACGGCGAATGCTACGATGAAGTTAAGCAGCGCACCAACTGCACCAAATGATAATGGTGAGATACCAAATAACCAGTACTCTTCAGTATCAGGGAAGTTAGCAGTACCACTGATGAAGAACCAACCTTTGAACATAAAGATATAGACAAGAACGACTATTAAACCAGTCAACATACCTGCAATAGCACCAAGATTGTTGATGCGTTTAGAGAAAATACCCATCATCAACACAGGGAACAATGAGGATGCCGCAATACCAAAGGCTAAGGCAACAACCTGCGCAGCAAACCCTGGTGGGTTGATACCCAGATAAGTAGCTACTACGATTGCCACACCCATCGTAATACGAGCATATTTAAGCTCTTGTTTATCCGTGATATTTGGGTTTAGGTTACGTTTAATTAAGTCATGACTAATCGCTGATGAAATCGCAAGGAGTAGTCCAGCTGCTGTTGATAGGGCTGCTGCCAAACCACCTGCCGCGATAAGACCAATCACCCATGATGGCAGATTCGCGATTTCTGGGTTAGCAAGTACTAAGATATCAGCGTTTACATCAAGCTCGTTACCTGCCCATCCGGCATCAGCAAAACGACCATCAAGTTCTGCATCATGTGCAATGCGAGCTTTTTCTACCGCTGCAGTTGCAGTAGCAACATCGCCACCGTCAGCTTGAGCCGTATTGAGAGCTATTTGAGCGGCACCAAGTCCACTGTCGCTATATAGCTGGATACGACCATCATTATTTAGATCGTTATACTTAATGAGACCGGTCTCTTCCCATGTTTTCATCCAGTCAGGACGCTCATTGTTAAGAATAGGTTGATTTTCAACACCTTGTGGATAGATAGTATCTACTAAGTTTAAGCGTGCCATCGCACCAACGGCAGGAGCGGTGAAGTACAGTAGCGAGATGAATACCAATGTCCAGCCTGCGGTCCAACGCGCATCTGCCACTTTAGGAACCGTAAAAAAGCGAATGATAACGTGTGGTAAACCTGCAGTACCGATCATGAGCGTCAAGGTAAATAGCACCATGTTTAGCTTGTTAGGTACATCAGCCGTATAGGATGCAAAACCTAAGTCAGTAACCACTTGATTCAGTTTGGTCAAGATAGGAACACCTGATTCAACATGATTTGAGAACAAACCAAGACCTGGAATAGGGTTGCCCGTTAATTCAAGTGAGATAAAAACAGCAGGAATGGTATAAGCAATCATTAGAACGACGTACTGTGCAACCTGCGTATAAGTAATCCCTTTCATACCGCCCAATACCGCGTAAAAGAATACAACGACTGCCGCGATAATCAGACCAGTGGTACTTTCAACTTCTAAGAAGCGCGAGAATGCAACACCAGCACCAGTCATCTGACCAATAACGTAAGTGGTCGATGCGGTAATCAAACACACCACAGCAATCATAGCTGCCGTCTTGGAATAAAAGCGATCACCAATGAAATCAGGAACGGTGAACTTACCAAATTTACGTAAGTAAGGGGCTAAGAGCATCGCGAGTAGAACATAACCGCCTGTCCAACCCATTAAATAGGTGGAAGCGCCATAACCACCAGCAGCAATAAGACCTGCCATTGAGATAAATGACGCCGCACTCATCCAGTCAGCAGCGGTTGCCATACCGTTGACGACTGGATGGACACCGCCACCCGCTACGTAAAATTCACTGGTCGAACCAGCACGGGCCCAAATCGCGATACCGAAATACAGAGCGAAGGATAGACCCACAAATATAAGATTAACTACAAATTGACTCATGGGGCTATTCCTCGTCTACGCCATATTGTTTATCTAACTTATTCATACGCCATGCGTAAAAGAAAATCAGAATAATAAACACCCCGATGGATCCTTGTTGGGCAAACCAAAAACCCAAGTCAGTACCACCGATCTTGATACCAGCTAAGAGGGGACGTAATAAGATAGCAAAGCCGTATGAGCATAGTGCCCAAATAACTAGGCTACCTACGATGAGACGGATATTGGCACGCCAATATCCGGATGGATCGTTATGATTTTCCATAGGACAACTCCTTTTGTCTTACCTAAAAAATACCAACAATATAAAAAAGACAGTGGTTATTTCTTATCAAAAAAATCAATATAAAAAATAGACACGTACTGCTTTATATAATGAAAACGATGACGCGCAATAGTATGTTTATTTATTGGTGGTTTTTTACTTAAAATAAAAGCAACTACTCTTGTAGGCATCACATTGATTGAAACCATTGATCTAAACCATCGAATGGTAAAAACAGCATTTCTTGAGGAAGGCAGAAAGGGTGGACTATCCAGTGTCTTTTTTGCAATCTCGTCTTCCTGACAAGAGTTTTAATGTTTTGAGCACTCTAACTCTTTGTACTGACTGGTAGTTATAAAAGCAGCACAAATAGATATGAAATTCATCTTAGCACGATTCAATAAATATCATTGCAAACAACTGAGCATGGATTATGGGAAATATACTGATAATTAGTTTGGTTACTATTATAAAAGCGACATTACTGAAATTGCACGAAAAATGTTCAGTGTATGCCGCTAAATTATTGTTTATATATATTCTATATAACATGAGACACAAGCATTATTTATTTTAGAAATAAATATATAAAACGGATAACCAAACGTGATACTCGCAAGTCATTTAATATCTATATCATGCACAGGATGTTTTAGTATCAGACATTTTGTCCATAACCTTGTGAGGTTTTGAATCGCTGAAATATGATATTAATATAAAATTTAAGTAACGTATATAAAGAGTGAGTAGGGAGCCCATATGAACGAAGGGATAGTAAGTTGGTTTAATAACATCGTAAATTATGGTGTCAGTATTATCTGGGGTAACAATGACTGGTTAATTGCGAGCAATCCTTGGTATGGATTACTGATGTTCGTGCTGATTGGCGCAGGTCTTTATTTTACCGTGGCCACACGTTTTATACAGTTTCGCCACTTTGGTCATATGTGGCAGCTGTTACGTGTCTCAAACCAAGGGCGCAAAGATGGCGGTATCAGCTCGTTTGAAGCCTTGATGACCTCACTCGCGGCGCGCGTTGGTACGGGTAACTTGGCAGGGGTCGCAATTGCTATTTATCTCGGTGGTCCGGGTGCTGTTTTTTGGATGTGGATGACAGCGATAGTCGGCATGTCGACCAGCTTTATTGAGTCTACTTTAGCGCAAGCATACAAGGTGCCGCATAACGATAACGTTTACCGCGGCGGACCAGCTTACTATATTGAAAAAGGTCTGGGGAAACGCTGGCTAGCAATATTTTTCTCGTTATGTTTGCTGGTGGCTTTTGGTTTGGCGTTCAATGGCGTGCAGTCAAATACCATTGCTCAAGCAACCAATGAAGCCTTTGGTATCCCAACATGGATGACAGGCTTGATATTAGTAGTACTGGTGGCGCCAGTGGTGTTTGGTGGTTTACGCTCAGTGGCTCGTATCGCGGGTAAAATTGTGCCGGTGATGGCGATTTTATATATCTTATTGGCGCTATTCATTATCGTCACGAACTTTAGCCAATTCCCCGCAGCGATTGCGTTAATTGTAAAATCCGCCTTTGGTTTTGAGCAGGCAGCGGGCGGGGTCATCGGTTATGGTATTGCTCAGGCGATGATTAACGGTATCAAGCGTGGTTTGTTTTCTAACGAAGCAGGTATGGGGTCAGCCCCGAATGCGGCGGCAACAGCAAAAAGTCATCCTGACCATCCAGCAGTGCAAGGATTTATGCAAATGCTCGGTGTCTTTATGGACACGCTGATTATTTGTACTGCCACCGCATCGATTATTATCTTATCGGGTGTGGTTGATCCGAACGTTGAGCAAGAAGGTATTCAGCTTACGCAGTTGGCCTTGTCCCAGTATGTTGGTGATTTGGGTGTGGTCTTCGTCGCAATTGCTATTTTCTTTTTCTCATTTACGTCCATTATTGCCAATTACAGCTACGGTGAATCAAATCTTGAGTTTATCTCTGGTGCCAAAAACGCCAAAGTGATGATTATGATTTTCCGTTTTATGGTGTTGGGTATGGTCTTTGTCGGTGCGATTGCTAGTTTGCCTGCCATCTGGAACTTCGCTGACTTGTCGATGGGTCTGATGGCCTTGGTCAACTTAGTGGCGATTTTGCTTTTGTCTCCAGTAGCACTTAGAATTTTGCGTGATTACGAGCGCCAAGTGAAAGAAGGCAAAACAGGAGATCAAATTAAGTTCAATCCTGATGATTTTGTGAAGTTAAAAGACGAAGCCAATCGTGATGCCTGGACGGATTAAGTTGACAGATTAGTTGTGATTGTTAAATAAAGTGTATGAGTACAAAAAAAACCGCCCTTATTATTAAGAGCGGTTTTTTATTGATTTCTATTTATCTCAATCATGACTTACATGTTTGGATAGTTAGGACCGCCGCCACCTTCGGGCGTTACCCAAGTAATGTTCTGCGAGGGATCTTTGATGTCACAGGTTTTACAATGCACGCAGTTTTGCGCATTGATAACAAACTTAGCACCTTCCGCATCTTTGACCACTTCGTATACACCCGCTGGGCAGTACAAACGTGCTGGCTCAGCATATAGGGGTAAGTTGATTGAAATAGGCACCGTTTGATCGGTGAGTTTCAAATGCGTTGGTTGATCTTCGGCATGGTTGGTGTTAGAGATAAATACCGACGACAACTTGTCAAATATCAGCTTGCCATCAGGCTTGAGGTAGGTTGGCTGATAAGCGTGGTTGGCACGCTCTAATTGATCGTAATCTGGCAGGTTATCGTGCAAGGTAAATGGCATTTTACCTTTCAATAAATTGTGCTCGATAAAGGTAAACGCTCCACCCATGAACAGACCCATACGATGTATCGCAGGTGAGAAGTTGCGCGACTCGTAGTTATCTTTATACAACCATGACTCTTTATACATGGTGGTATAAGCAATCACTTCATCATGCTGACGATCTGCTTGTAATGCTTCAAAAATAGCTTCGGCTGCCAGCATGCCTGACTTCATCGACGTATGCGTGCCTTTGATTTTTGCTGGGTTCAAGAATCCAGCATCATCACCGACCAATACACCACCTGGGAAGGTAAATTTTGGTAGTGAGTTTAAGCCACCTTTAGTCAAAGCACGAGCACCGTAAGAGATGCGCTTGCCGCCTTCTAATACATTCTTAATGACAGGATGCGTCTTTAGGCGCTGCATTTCATCAAATGGTGACATGTACGGGTTGTGATAGGACAGATCTGCGACGAGACCAAAACTGACTTGGTTGTTTTCATCGAAGTATAACCACCAACCGCCAGTAGAGCCTGTTTCGGTCAATGGCCAGCCAAGTCCGTGCATGATCACGCCTTGCTCGTGTTTCTCTGGGACAACTTCCCATAATTCTTTTAGACCAATACCGTAATGCTGAGGATCTGAGTCTTTATCAAGATCAAAACGGCTGATTAAGCGTTTGCCTAGATGACCACGGCTGCCTTCGGCAAAAATAGTGTATTTGGCAAGCAGCTCGTAACCGGGTTCAAAGCTTGGCTTGGCTTCGCCATTGGCGGCGACACCCATATCACCAGTTAAGATACCGCGTACCGAACCATCGTCGTTATACAAAATATCATCAGCTGGGAAGCCTGGGAACATCATAACTTCTAGCTCTTCAGCTTGTACTGCCAACCAACGAACCACATTACCTAGCGAGACAATATAGTTACCGTCATTGTGCATCGGTGCTGGAATCAACGGATCTGGCACTTTAGTAGAGCGTGTGGCTGAATTTAAGTAGTAGAAGCGATCTTCGGTGGCTGGCACGTTTAGCGGTGCGCCTTTTTCTTTCCAGTCTGGTATCAGCTCATTTAAAGCACGCGGCTCGATAACAGCGCCAGATAAGGTATGAGCACCGAATTCAGAGCCTTTTTCGACCACACAAACCATAAATTCATCGTTGCCAGCTTTAATAGCGAGCTGACGCAGACGAATCGCAGCAGATAGACCAGCAGGTCCACCGCCAACGATAATAACGTCAAATTCCATGGATTCGCGCTCAATCTCAGGCTCTGCCGCGACAGGTTCTACTACTGGCTCAGACGTTTTTTCGACCGCTACTTTCTCAGCAGGCTCTTTATCCACGGCGACCGTTTCGACTGCTTCTTCTGTCGCAGTTTCATTAGTCTCTGCTTTATCAAGGTCGGCGGTTTCGACAGCAACTTCTTCAGCTGGCGCTTCTTTGGTCAGCGTCGTTGACTCTGGTGTTGTGGTGTCTGGCTTTGCCGTATCTGTCGCGACTGGTGCATCAGTGTGAACGCTATCACCGTCGACTACTGGCTTTTGATTGTCTTGCTCTTGCATACCTACTCCTAAACTTTTAGTGGCTTATCTCAGGGCATCATTAGCTTAACAATTGCATAATAAGGCTTGCGGCGCTAATTTCACTCAGACATATGGCTGCTCGACAGAAACTGTCTTTGCGGCATCAATTGACAACGTTGCTATTAAACTACTAAACCCAGTTAATTAAAAACTATTAACACATCAGCTAAAATGTGTTGTTAATACAACGCTCACTTGACTGTTTCAATAAAAAATCGTTACTCATTATAAAAGAAAAGTCCTATAAACACGATACGCATTTACGAGTATCAGTGTTAAGGTGAAATTCATGTAGTAAAGGTATAATGTTGATATGGTCTCATCATACCCGAAACTAAAATTTATAGTAATAACAGATTTGCCAAACTTTAATTACTAGGTAAAGGATTAACTGATGAGTAATGAGAATAGTAAGATAGATAATAATATAAAAAGCAGCGCTAATAGCCCACAGAACGTGGCATCCAACCAAAATCCGATGAAAGCACTTAACCAATATCTAAAGTCCGCCGCAGGCACACGCGAGGGAAGAGCGATACCACCACTGGAAAAATGGCACCCTGAACAAGTGGATGATATGGATTTGGTGATTAAAGCCAACGGTGAGTGGTGGCATGAAGGCGGACAAATGACCAGAGAGTCATTGGTGAGCTTATTTGCCACTATCTTATGGAAAGAAAAAAATAATGGCGTAGCAGAGTATTTTTTAAAGACACCCGTACAAAAACTTCGCATTCAGGTAGAAGATGCACCATTATTAATTAATGATGTCGGTATCGTCGATGAAGCTAATAATAGCTGGCTAGAATTTACCACAACGACTGGTGATGTGGTACGTTTAGATGACGAGCATCCAATTACTTTACGGGCTTATAGCCTTGATGGCACTACTGACGACCAATCTGACGTGCAAGTAAGACCTTATATGCCAGTCAGAAACGGCTTGACTGCATTAATTGGTCGTAATGTTTTTTATCATTTGACCGAAATCGGTGAACTGACAGAGCAAAAAGGTGAGACGATACTAACCTTGCAAAGTGGTGGTCGATCTTACGAGCTTTCTATGCCAACTGGCTAATTATTACTAAGTCTTACTTATTATTGCGATAAGCTGCCTTTCTACTTATATTAAGAGTAATATTCTATATTAAGAGTAAAGTTTTATATTAAGAGTAAAGCTCTATATTAAGAGTAACATTTGAAAATTGCTATCAAAATGAAGGTATCGACATGAAGACAGCGGTAGCGTACCGATGAATATTGCTGCAACCAATCTGTTAAACGTGGTTGAGAGGCCATCAATTGCCGTTGAAAAGCGAGATCCTAAAAAATCTGTTATTGATACCGCTAAAAATGCCACTTCGGTTAGCCAAGCTATGACTAATAAAGAGCGCAATGCCCCGATTGGCTTATTTGATTCTGGTATAGGCGGTCTGTCTGTCTATCTGCATTTAGCTCAGCAACTGCCTGCCGAGCGTTATATTTATTATGCAGATACCTTGCATGTGCCGTATGGCAATCGTGATAGTGAAGATATCGAAGCATTGACCCTGACAGCCGTAGAGTGGTTGTATCAGCAGGGCTGCAAGCTCATTGTGATTGCCTGCAACAGTGCTTCGGCCTATGCTTTAAAGACAGCTAGACGATGTTATCCGCAGTTGCCTATCGTCGGTTTGGTACCAGCGCTCAAGCCAGCAGTGTTGGCCAGTAAGAGCAAACACGTTGCTGTATTGGCTACCAAAGCAACTTTGAATGGCATGTTACTGAATGAAGTCATTACTGCTATTGCCAGTCCTAATCGCACACTAGTGACCAAATATTTTGACCCACAGCTGGTGCCTTGGGTAGAGGCAGGTATGCCAGAGAATTGTGAGACTGCGAAGCGGTTACGGCAGCAGCTACAGATATTTGCACAAGATGGAGTGGATCAGTTGGTACTAGGCTGTACCCATTATCCATTTTTTAAAGCATTTTTGTTGGATGAGATGGCGCAGCAGCAACTATCGATACAAGTGGTGGATTCAGGGCAAGCGATCGCTGAGCGGGTCAAGCAACTCTTGGTTGCAAACCAGTTGTCTGCCTTACTTGATAGTCGTGCGAAAAATGATGGTATAGAAGGTAGGGAGACGGGTAAAAAAAATCGACCTCCGTTGACTTTTTATGCGACCAAATATGATGATAAGTTGGTTATGCTGATACAGCGCTTACTGGGTAAAGAGACGTGCTTACAGTACTATACTCAGTAAGCGTTGACATTGATAGGCGAAGAAAAAACTGTTTGTAACCATCTTGCTATATCTGTATTAGACAGCATAGACCTGATTATAAAATAAGCTGAGCGTACCTCCATAGGATTATGCTGGGCTGTGCAAGACATGATATTTGTGCTATTTTTACGTTCATATTTATTCCTGTCATCCCCCAAGCGCAGAGGTTATTTTGCCAAACCGTCGTTATCACATTCATGTCATATGCGCTGACAACGATCAGTTGCTAGTGCTGGACAGTTTGGCGGTTTTTTTTCAGGCGCGCGCATTTCTAACCTACGATGTCTCCAGCAAATTGCCAAAAGCCTCGTTATATGGCCGCCAATGTATCGATGCGTGCGATTATGCACTAATGGTGGTCGGGGATAGCTACGGCACAGTACAAAATACTGGTGTTAGTCAAATGCATTTAAGCTATTTGAATGCCAAAGCCAAACTCAAGCCCTTACTAATATTAGTCAAAAAGCATCACCAGGGTGCAGATATCAGTCGGCAGTTGCAAGAGTTTATCAACACAGTCACCCAGCAAGCCAAGCATGTTCATTATTATGATGCGGATACAGATATCGAGCAACTGCTTATCCAGGCCTACCATAATATGGTGATTCACTATAATGTAAAAGACGTGTGGTTAAAGGTCAGCGAAGAATCGATAAGATTAATCAAACAAGCTTCACCTGATTCGATAATCTCTCGGCCTCCCATGAATACGCCACTGAAACAAAGTAGCGGTGTTGTCGACGGAGGTGTTGCGGATAGTGTCAGTAAGCCGATCGTCTTAACAGATACTTTTTCTATTCAGTATAGCGCGCAAGCCTATGCCGGTGGCAACTTGACAGATGTCACTAGATCGATGACATTAAGTTGGCAGGAGGTATTGTGCACGCTGATGAAGATACCTGCGACTTTCTCAAGTTACGGTTTACAAAGTGCCATGAATCGTCTCATCGCCTCTAAAGCTGAGCATGACATCAAACAAGAGATGCCCAATGTCCACGCCGTAGCACGCTGTCAAATCTCCCAAAAGGACCTGAACCATTTGCAACGCCAGCTAGTCGCAGCCAACTGGATACAGTTAACGACTTATGGTACTCGGGTCTCGCAAGAATTGTGGAAATTGACTTTCTATGCTCAAAACTTATTAAAAAATAAACAACCGGCCATTCGGACTCAGTGATGGTCATCAGAAGCTTTAATCAATGGCATGGTAAGGATTGTCAACGGATTTCCTGTGCTTCCTACTACGTTTTGTAATACAAAGCATACGCGGTAACGGTTGTGAATTTAGCCAAGACTCTTGATAATAAAGCTCATTAACGTAAAAAATATTTTATGATATTGGTTATTGGAACAATAGTTATTGAGATAAAAACGGTTCAAATGGTGTACTAGCCTATATAAACTTATCTACCGTAAAAACGACAAACATAAAAGCGTATAATAATATTGACTGATTAAGGAGCACTATCATGAGTAATGATAAACATGACGAGTTAAGAAAAGAGATTGATGGTCTAGAGAAAACCATGCACGATGCTGAACAGTATCACACGCTAGAAGAGCAAGTGGCAGATATGAAGCGCCGTGGCATCGACCCTAGTAAAGCCTATAAAGATTGGGACAAAAAACAGGAAGACGAAGATTGGGGCGACGATACTTGGAAAGAAAATGGTAAATGGGAGCCGAAGACGCCTGCGGATCTGGATGATAAAGCCCGTGAAAATTGGGATGGTGATAATGGTAAACCCAATCCACCACCGATCGTATAAATGATCTCAATATAGTCAATCCACTATAAAAGCGTTACAGCGTTAACCTCGCTTGAGGTATTAAATATACATCTACACTCGGTTGCCTTGTAGCACTTTTAAATTGAACCGACTATAGTTAATCGATATCTATAGATAGTCGATTGATCAATAAAAAGCCACGCTAATCATATTAGCGTGGCTTTTTTTAATCCATAACAATTAGGTTTATCACAAACTTAGCGAATGTCCTCATTTTAAAAATAGTAATAAAAATGAGGACATGCCGTCGTGCTATGAACCTTCGTCAACACGTACGAGCTTCACGCTACCATCAGCACTCGTCACGCGGCGATAACGCGTATTGCCAGAACTCGATGGTCGAGCCGATGACTGAGGTGAATAAGTGTTGGGACTGCTCGTCTGTCGTTGAATCAACTGTCCCATGCGATCAGCAGAGGCAGGCTGTAAAGGCTGACTGTTCGCTGGTTGACCATATTGATTGCCATATTGTGTACTTCTTGGAGCTATGTTTCCTGCGTTTCCAATGATTGAACGGTAAAATTTCTGTCCTGCGCGTCCATCAGCGGGGAAGATGCCCTTACTGGTTTGGTACTGCTGAATCGCAGTGCGAGTATTGTCTCCAATAATGCCGTCGACTTCACCAATATCATAACCAGCATTTAACAGCGCTTGCTGAATGTCTTTTGCTTGCTGGCGACTGATACCCGGATCGTCGGTAGGCCAAGCAGTGACAAAGTCAGTTTTGCTGCTGTCTTCTTTAGTGATTAGGTCTGATAAATGCGCAATGGCTAAGGCGTAATTCTCTGACGCATTGTACGAATAAAACGTATCGAAGTTTTTACCCACTAAGAAAGCAGGACCTTCAGCGCCTGCAGGTAATAGTAATCCTGCACTATTCAAATCGTAGGGCAGTGGACTGCCATTGGCGAGCGTTAGACCTTGATCGCGCCAGTGGCTGATAGACTTTTTGTTCTTTCGGTCAGACGCGGCCCAATAACCACTGGGCAATTTGACTTCATAACCCCACGGCTCGCCAGTACGATAACCACGATTGTCCAAGAAGTTAGCGGTAGAGGCTAGCGCATCAGGGACACTATTAACTAAGTCGCGACGACCATCGCCATCAAAATCAACGGCCAATTCTAAAAAAGTGCTCGGCATAAACTGCGTTTGCCCAAAAGCACCTGCCCATGAGCCAGTCATATCACTTGGCGCGATATCACCATTTTGGACGATTTTTAGCGCATTGGCATATTCACCTTGGAAGTAGCTCTGACGACGGTCAAAACAAGACAGCGTCGCTAACGATTCAAACAACGGCTTTTTGCCCAATGTCTGACCGAAGTTTGACTCAACACCCCAGACGCCTAGCACATGCTCGGCTTTGACCCCGTAGCGTGATTCGATTTTACGCAAAGTATCTGCCCACTGGCGCTTAGCACGAATACCGTCTTCTACGCGCTCGCTATCGACCAGCGATGAGAGGTAATCCCAAACGTCTTTTTGAAACTCTGGTTGATAGTTCAACGATTGAATGACGCTAGGATCAGGCTGGCTCGGGCGATAGTTGTTAAAGGTATAACCATCAACTCCGCTAAACTTGCTAGAGTTTTTTAATCCATCTAGACATTGTTGTAGCTCGGCATTAGACAAGTTTGGTGCTTCTGGTCGGGCGGCTTGGGCAGTGCTAGCAAAACTCAGACCAACAGCAAGGCTAAGTAGCGATAAAGTAGAAACTGGAGTCAAACGCATGAAAATATCCTATAAACGTCAAAGTGGTCATTAAGAAAGGATGCAGAACTGGTTAAGGCAGTATGGACTTAGAGTAACCAATCTAAATAGTAAAGAAAAGGTATCGAAGCACTCAGTTACTATAAATGGACGTTGGCGTGAGGTTGGGATAGGGTTTTGGGTAAGTTGAGGCTTTTTTCCCAAAACAATAGCATTCCTTACTTGTCTTTTAAGTTGTTATACTGATAGGTAAGAATTACCACAGAAATTGATAAAATACCTAAATATTTACTACCTATAAAAATAAGGTAAACAATGAAAGTCAAACACTTACACCTACAAAACTATGGTCGCTTTGAAGACTTAAAAATAGACTTTGCGCCAACTTCTGAAAAGGCGGGTAATGTCACTGTTATCGTGGGTAATAATGGCGCGGGTAAGTCGCAAATTTTGCAGTCACTAGCGACGAGTTTGAGTTGGTTTGTAGGTTCTTTAAAAACGGGTGAAACCATCGGGTCTAAAATAGATCTGCACTCAATAAAAAACGAAAAAAACGAAGCTTCAATAAAAGTGATAATGGATTGTGCAAAAGATAACGAACATGATAATTCTAAATCTCAGTTATCTTGCGTCCAATGGCAATTGTCTGAAGTAAGAGATGGTAGGGTTCGACAACTTGGTAACAACTTCTCTCAACTAAATGCTTTAGCAAAGAGATATAGAAATAAATTAACTCATGTAGAAAAATTATCACTGCCTTTAGTAGTCTTTTACCCAGTCGAAAGAACTATATTACAACATGTTGAAGCTGATATTGTGTCTCATGGTTATGACCAACTTAAAGGATATTATGAATCTTTAGATGGTGCTAGTATAGATTTTTCTAATTTTATTAGCTGGTTTAGGAATGCTGAAGATATTGAAAATGAAGTTAATGTTAGTAGAAATCTAAATACAATTCAGCACCTAAACGCTTCTAGTGAAGAAAGAAGAAGTCAGCTTGAGAGTGAAATCTCTCAAATTAAAAAATCTATCGAGCTAGAAATAGATATAAATGAAAGAGTTAAATTATCAGAGAGTGTAGTTCACAAGTATGAAGAAATCATTAATACAATCAATCTGGAGTCTCAAAATATAACTCTAGCTCTTAATTTACATACCCAAAACTTATCCTTTATATCTGCTAAAGATGCAATAAAGTATTTCACTGACTTTAAAAACATTCGAATTCGCCGTCAAGGCACACCTACTATGATAGTAGAAAAAGACGGTGAAGAGTTAGACGTCAACCAACTTTCACAAGGTGAAAAATCCTTATTTGCCTTAGTCGGTGATATTGCACGCCGTCTGGCTTTGCTGAATCCTGGCCTTGATAATCCGCTAGAAGGTGAAGGCGTGGTTATGATTGATGAAGTGGATTTGCATCTTCATCCAAAGTGGCAGCATGACTTAATTGATAAATTCGTCAAAACTTTCCCCAATGTGCAATTTATTTTAACTACACATTCGCCACATGTTATCAGTGATCGGCCTGATATTTTGGTTTATTCTCTTGATGATGGTGAGCTAACTCAAGTACCAAATATTTATGGTGAAGATGTCAATACGGTTCTAACTAAAGTATTTGATGTGCCAATTAGAGATCCAGAAGCACAAGCAGACTTCGATAATGTTGCAGAACTTATTTATCAGAAAAATTTTGAGAGTGCAGAGAATTACATTATAAAATTAGAAAAACAGATGCCAGAGAATTTAGAATTACTGCGCTGTCGATTGCATCTCACTCAAGCCCAACTTGCAGCAAAAAAAGAGGGCTAGAAAGTTATGCAGAAGATTAATAAAACAGGCTCTATGCCCGATATAACTGCTAAGTGGATTAAGAAACATAATACGCTCAATTGGAACGATTTACCTTTCAATGAAAAAGAGATTTTAAGAGAGCATTTACATACTGAGCAGCATGGACTGTGCTGTTACTGTTGCAAAAAAATATCTACCAAAAGCGCGAGCGTAGAACATTTGCAAGATAAGCATCAACATCGAAAACTCCAGTTTAGTTATGATAACTTACTGTTAAGCTGTGTTTCGAACAAGCATTGCAACATAGCAAAGCAAAGTAAGGAGATAAAAGTTCATCCGCTGCATACTGACTGTGACGATAGCGTTAAAATGAATCCCTTATCCGCTCAGTTGTTCGGTGATAAACATAAAAAAGATGCCGATGAATCAATAGATATATTAAAATTAAACCATAATGAGTTGATTAATCACCGAGCTGATTTAATTAAGTTGGTTCAAACATATCTACCATTATTTAATGTGTGTGATGATATCTATCAATTGCAAGAAAATAGCACTTTCAAAGATAGTTTTCTAGCATTGGTTAAAGATTTCCCACAGTATAGGGAACTTGAGTATATCGTGAATAAATTGGCATAATACTGCCATTTGAAACCGATGCTTGCTGCCTTTTATGTAGCAAGCATCGCTGATTCTTATAGTTAACCAAACCCAACTACTCCCCCAAAACCCCATCCAACTCATTAATAAAGTTATGAATGCGCTCAGAATTTTTGCCCAAATCACTACCGCCAACCCGTGATTTACTGCGAATATCAAGCAAACGCTCATTGCCGTTATCCGTCACACGTACGACAACGTCGTCTTTAAAGCCGAACCACATCGTACTATCTGTCGCTTCGACAATGCCTTTATCCACATCACTATTTACCAAATCCCAGCCTAAATTATTGACGGCTTGTTCGGTCGCCTTGACCAATTCAGATTGTGATTGCGCATAGCTCAAGGTTTTCAGATCCGGATAGGCGTCACGCTGTTGTTTTGCAGTTGCTTCACCTGCGTACTCAACGGGATTTGGCGCATCAGCGCGTAGTGGGGCAATGGCATCAAACTTAGGTGGATTGATCAAGTCGGTCGATATATCGTGAATAGGCGGTACACTTTTGCCTTTATTCATCATGCTAAGCGGCATAGCTATGGCAATAGCCGACAGTAGCAGCGCTATTACCGTGCTACCAAGCGTCACTGTTTTGCGTTTAAATATCATTTGTAAAACGAGCAAGATAAGGGCGGCGATGCCAGCAAACACACCGAATTTAAATCCTGTAAAGGCGGTACCCAAATCGACGATGCCATATTTATAAAGCGGACCGGGTAAGGCCACCAATAAAAAAGCGATTAAGCTTACGAGACTAACTAGAACTTTCATTAGGTTTCTCCGTTATGATTTAATCGTCGCTTAATCACTATTGAATCACTGCGATAATTAAGCCTATGTTTAATTCAACAGCCAAACATGCTCAGTGACTTTTAGCTCAGCTGCGGAGCCAATAGTAGCAGGTTCATTTATCAGTTCGTTAATTTGATAGTGCTCGCCATAGTATTGCTGTATTTGCTCACTACTGATGGAGAAGGGCGGTCCATTCTTTTTACTTTGATCATAATTGAGCGTGATTAATAATTGCGGTGCAAATTTTTTATCAGCAGTATCGCTAAGCTGTCGCATTTGCTCGCTATATTTCACACGCATATTGGCTGGTAAGGCAATCAATGCCGCTTTATCATATACCGCATCCACATTGCCAATATCTTCAGCCGATAGCGCAAAAATATCAGCGACCCATAACGTGATGGTTCGTCCTGTTAACTGACCTTGATAATATTTGATAGCTGGATTATCCGTATGCTGATATACAGTAGGCACGATATTTTGCTCAGTAAAGAATTCTTGTACGGCTGTCTCAACCAATTCAACGCCAACGACATTATAGCCCTGTGCTGCTAGCCATGCCATATCAATCGACTTACCACATAAAGGCACAAATACTCGACCACCAGCGGGCACGTTTAAATGGCTAAAGCACTTCATTAATAACGGATTCACTTGAGACTGATTAAAACCAATGCGTTTCTCTTGCCAGCGCGTTTGCCAAAATTCAGGGTTCATACGTTAGCCTTTATTGGTTAAGGTTTATATTATTAGTTATTTTTATAATAATCTTTTGGGTGATGATGCTAAAGGTATTAAAAAGCCAAACACTTATATAATAAGCGTTTGGCTATGATTAAAAATCGCTCTAAGAACTATGCTTTTTCAGCAGTTTCTTATTTAACGTTTTGCTTAGCTCACCATGTATTTACTGAACTCTTTACGCAATTTGGCAAGCTTTGGCGGTATGGCGAAGTTGCAATAAGCCTGTCCCGGATTTCTATTAAAGAAGTCTTGATGGGTTTCTTCTGCTTGATAAAACTCAACAGCAGGATGTATTTCTGTGACCACATTGACACCCATATCACGCAATTTATTGATTGTGCGGTCGACGGTTGGTTTTTGATCTTCTTCGGTGTAAAACACGACGCTGCGATATTGGCTACCGACATCATTACCTTGACGATCCATGGTGGTGGGATCATGAGTGGCAAAGAAAACATCTAGGATGACCTCTAGTGGGACGATAGAGTCATCAAACTCAACCTTGATGACTTCAACGTGTCCTGTCGTACCACTACAGACTGCCTCATAGTTGGCAGATACCGCGTCACCGCCCATGTAGCCTGACACGACAGATTGCACGCCTTTTACAGATAAAAATACTGATTCGGTGCACCAAAAACAGCCACCGCCTAATATAATGGTTTGCATAATTTTTCCTATTATTATAGATGTTGTTATAGAGATGGGCTAGGGTCTTTATTTGGATGCAATATTGTCATTTTTCAATGACCTATTACTTTGAAGAATTTATTACCCTTAGCGCTACCTAATCAGCTTAGCAGGGCATCTGACCGCGATAAGTAACAAACAGTAATGTTATAATGGGCTTTTGCTACGTTGAGCAGCTTTCAACTAAATAATGACAAGCAAGACTATCAATTATTTTCTATTTTAAGTTCTATTATCCAAAAACGAGTCGCACCATGAGCCAATCCAAGTCTGCTATCAAACATGACACCCTATTTGACAAACCGTTCACCACGCCACTCGATAAAGCAGCGCGCTTTTCTTTCGATGAGCAAGTGGTGGCTTGTTTCCCAGATATGATACGTCGAAGTGTGCCCGGTTATGGTCAAGTGCTCGCGATGCTTCCTATCTTTGCCCGTCGTCATTGTAAATATCGCCAGCAGGATGATAATGGTCAACGTGTCAGTCGCATCTATGATTTGGGTTGCTCCCTTGGCGCGGCGAGCATGACCTTGGCAGGCGAGTTTGAGCCGCAAGACTTGCAGATTAAGGCGATTGATATCTCACCGGCGATGACGACGGAAGCAAGCACTCTACTGAGCGAAAATTATCCTGAGCATGACATTGAAGTCATCACTGCTGACATTCGCGACGTCAAGCTTGAGCCATGCGATATGGTGATTTTGAACCTAACGCTACAGTTTTTACCAGCAGCAGATAGAGTTGCGGTATTAGAAAAGATTTATGCGGCATTAAGTGAAGGCGGCATATTGGTGCTAACTGAAAAAACTCACGCGTTTGATGAGCAATATGATGCGTGGTTGGTTGAGCGTTATTATGATTTTAAACGTGCCAATGGCTACACCGAAATGGAAATCAGCGGCAAGCGTAATGCGTTAGAAAATGTCCTTATTACTGATACTTTGGATGAGCATCATGCACGTTTGGCGCAAGTTGGTTTCAAACGTCATTTGACATGGTTTCAGTTTTTGAACTTTGTGTCTATTGTGGCGTTTAAATAATCCTTATCTTTAATACAGTTATTTTTCAATTAACACGGTAACCTGCTTTTATGCTCAACGACACTATCATCAACGCCGAACGTGAATTATATCTAACCCTACTAGAGCTGGCGCAACAGCAGCCGATCGCTTATGAGTGGCTCAAGCAATTACCAACTTGGCTAAATGCTATCAAAGACAAAGCTAACTATGCGCATGCGCCTGCCTACCAAGCATCAGTCGCTCGTTTGCCAAACTTGACCGTCAATAATGTCGATCTAAACAGTGATACATTGACGATTGACGCTAGTCTCAATGAGTCTGAGCGTAAACAAGCAATGGCACTACTAAAGCAATTGATGCCGTGGCGTAAAGGGCCTTTTCAGATTGGCAGTCAAATTGGCAGTCAGATCGGTAATGATGAATCAGCTATAAAAATTGATACCGAATGGCATAGTGACTGGAAGTGGCAACGAGTGGCGCCGCATTTGGGTAGGTTAGAAGGTCGTCGTGTATTAGATGTAGGTGGCGGTTCTGGTTATCATGGTTGGCGTATGGCAGGGGCTGGCGCTGAAACAGTGATTATCGTTGATCCGTCATGCTTGTTTTATCATCAGTTTATGGCGATTCGGCACTTTGTGGGTAATGCCGATAATTATAGGACGCACTATATTCCCGTACCGCTAGAAGCGTTGCCTGCGCACAGCCAATTGTTTGATACCGTATTTAGCATGGGCGTGCTTTATCATCGTCAGTCACCTTTTGAGCATTTGCAGCAGCTACGTGGTCAGCTCGTCAAAGGCGGTGAGTTAGTGCTTGAGACGTTGGTCATCGAAGGCGATGCCAATACCGTACTCGTACCGCACGATAGGTATGCGCAAATGAATAATGTGTATTTCTTACCATCAGTTGCAGCATTGATTGGTTGGCTAGAAAAAGCAGGATTCTCAGACGTGCGCTGCGTGGATGTGGCAGTGACTTCGACGGAAGAGCAGCGTAAAACGGAGTGGATGACCTATCACTCGCTAGCAGACTTCTTAGATCCCAATGATTCGACTAAGACCATGGAAGGGTATCCAGCACCAATGCGCGCGACCTTGATTGCCAAGAGGTAGAGCGCTATTAGTATCTGCCATGAATAAATAGACCTCTTGCACAAGTCATTGCTAACCCTAGTAACAAGCTAGGTGTTTATGACCCATCATTAGAAGGTGAAGATATGCCCGAATTAAATGAGCCACTTCTTAAAAGCGACTTCTAATAATATCTTGAGTAAAAATCCTACAAAGCCCGCACCCAGCGCCAAGAAAATCCAAAAAGTACCTGCTCGCCCAGCTTCAGATTTTTTAGAGATATCCCAAACAATAAAGAATAAAAACGCAATGAATATAGGTAATAATACGTATAGTCCCCAACTGGTGACGGTACTGGCGGCAATGGCAAACATGGCATAATCCTATAAAGTGGCAACATACCGTCTATTTAACGCTATCATTCTATGGTTTCTTTGATAGAAATCGCCCTAAGAAAAGCGTATCACCCTCAAATAATGAGCAGTAATAAATAAAACAATAAATGAAAATTAAATAGAAGGGAAAAATACAAAGCATCATTATAACGCGGAAGCAAGTGGGTATAAACTGATGCTAATGAGTCGACAACAGTAACGCTACAATTAGCAGGGCTAACTGTTCATGGCCCATCTTAAATTTCAGCCTATTTATACCGTCTCTTTGGGATTTATAATGAACGATAGCATAGGTAGGCCTTTTAACTGCATAAATTACTCGCGTTAACTATTATAACCGTAAGATTTTAGTGCTAATTTTGGTGCAAATGGTGCAATAAAGCGCAAAGATTGTTATATTTACAGGTTACTTATCCTTTTGTACTATTTTATCCCTTGCAATGTCGGTCGCTATTATAATGGGCAGTTATCGACTGCTCGCATTCGCCACATTTTTACACCGTTTTTGTTGTTTATTTAACTGAGTTCAAATCCTTATGTCACAAGCCCAAATTGATACACTTGCATCACTATTCAACGATGCTATTCATACCTTACAAGCCGATGGCACACTACCTGCTGACTGGCAAAACAACAGCCAAATCACCCGTACGAAAGACTTAAGCCATGGTGATTTTGCCAGTAATATCGCGCTTACTGCTGCCAAAGCTGCCAAGGCCAATCCACGCCAGCTTGCCGAAAAAATCGTCAATGCCTTGCCTGAAAATCAAGACATTCGCCAAATAGAAATCGCAGGGCCAGGGTTTATCAATGTCTTTTTAAACGCTGAAGCCAAATTTGCAGTGTTAGACGATATCTTTAACTTGCAAGATCGTTTTGGCTTAAGTGATCAGTTTGAAGGGCAAAAAATTCAAGTTGAGTTTGTCTCTGCCAATCCAACGTCTAGTTTGCATGTCGGTCACGGGCGTGGTGCTGCATTTGGCATGAGCGTGTCAAACCTGCTAGAAGCGATTGGCTATGACGTCACCCGCGAATATTATGTCAATGACGCTGGCCGTCAAATGGACATCTTGGCGACCAGTACGTATCTACGTTATCTAGAAGCCAACGGCGAGGAAATACTGTTTCCCGTTAATGGTTATCAAGGCGACTATGTCAGTGATATCGCAGAAACGCTAAAAGCACAACATGGCACGAGCTACGTGCATAGTTTTGCAGACGTTGCCAAAGATGTCGCAGAGGATGCTCAGTTTGAGATCAATGCCGATGGCGAAAAAGTTCTGTTATCAGGTGATAAAGAAGCCCATATCGATGGTTTGATTGCCAATAGTAAAGCATTGCTTGGCGATGGCTATGAGCTGTTTTTAAATGCCGCATTAAGCAGTATTTTGGCTGATATTAAAGCCGACTTAAATGACTTTGGTGTGCGTTACGAGTGTTGGTTTAGCGAAAGATCGATCGATAGCGAGATTGAGCCAGTACTGCAAGTTTTAGATGACAAAGGTTATCTGTACGAAAAAGACGGCAATATTTGGTTCAAATCGACCGACTTTGGCGATGAAAAAGACCGTGTGGTACGCCGTGCTAATGGTCAATCTACCTATTTTGCTTCTGACATTGCTTATCATAAAAATAAGTTTGATCGTGGTTTTGATAAAGTCGTCAACGTTTGGGGCGCGGATCACCATGGTTATGTGCCACGAGTAAAAGCGGCTTTATTGGCTTTGGGGATTGATGCGGAACGTCTTGATGTGGTACTGGTACAGTTCGTGGCGCTATGGCGCGGTAGTGAAAAAGTACAAATGTCATCGCGTTCTGGTCAGTTTGTGACTCTGCGTGAGCTGCGTGCAGAAGTCGGTAATGACGCTGCGAGATTCTATTATGTGGCACGTAAGCCTGAAGTGCATATTGACTTTGATTTAGAGCTTGCCAAATCACAAAGCAAAGACAACTTGGTTTACTACATTCAATATGCACATGCACGGGTTTGCCGCGTATTAGAAAAACTGGCAACCTATGATTTGACAGTAGATGATGCCGTTGGTTTGGCGCATCAAAATCTGCTTAGTGCACCCAATGAAGATGAGCTGATTAAACTGCTAGCAGGATACCCAGCGACACTGTTACGTGCAGCGACAGGCTATGAGCCGCATGTACTGACCAACTATCTAAAAGAGTTGGCAGCGCTATTCCATGGCTGGTACGATACCAATCGTATTTTACCAGTGAGCTTAACTTCAGGCGAAACAACAAGTCAGGAAGAGATTGAATTGATGCAAGCACGTCTGCGTTTGTCTAAAGCAGTACGCCAAGTATTGGCCAATGGGCTTAGTTTATTAGGGCTATCCGCACCGTCTAGCATGTAATAACTTTCTAACATGTAGTGTCTTTCTAACATGTAGTAATTTTCTAACATGTAGAATGAGTATAGGCGACCGATAGCAATAATTCGATAATGATAGATTCAGTAGGGAGAAAGAGATCCATGCTAGCCAAAAAACCTAAAGGTGCGACTGAAAAGCGCAAATCAAGTAGCGTATCAGGTTTATTATGGATGTTTGTCGGGGCAGTATTGACCTTAATGATTGGGGTATTTTTGTACCTTTCGCCATTATTCGATTTCAGCCCCGCTGATAGCACTGCCGGCAATGATCCTGATCGTCAGGTAGAGCCTCGCATCGATACTGACACTGATAATAGCGATTACGAGTTCTACGATATCTTGCCCAATCAAGAGATGGCCACTATTCCTGATGAAAATATCAGTGAGACAGGTAATGATGGCTTGGGTAGTATCGGTGCTTTTGAACCGGATGTCGTCGTCACTCAACCAGAGAGCAACTCAGCCAGTCGCAACGATGATACGGGTAACTTCGGTATTTCTGAAAGCACCTCTATCGAGCCGAGCCGTGGCAGCAATGCTGGCACGAGCAATAATAGCGATGATATTGTTATCGTTGAAGAAGACGCTACCTATGACAGTGCGCCGGCTAACGGCAATACAGCAAACCGTACCAATAACACAGGGGCGAGTACGGCTAGTATTCAACCTGCGAAACCTGCAGCGACTTATATCTTGCAGATTAATAGCTTCGGTGATGCTGATGAAGCCGATCGTCGCCGTGCCCAAGTGCTGATGGCAGGTGTAGATGCGAGAGTGGTCAAAAACACCACGGGCAATGGCTTGCCTATCTATCAGGTTATTTCGCGCCCAATGAATAACCGTCAAGCGGTCACTACCGCTCAGCAGCGCTTACAAAATAATGGCATTGATTCTATTATTGTTGAGCAGCGCCGCTAAGTTGCGCCTAATAGCTGCCATACTCATTTATTACTAATAAAAAAAGCGTCTCAATGGCGTTTTTTTTATCTCTGTTTTTTAGCAAAGTTATTTTTTCTGTTGGTTTATCATCTCTCATCAAAAATTTCATAAAGAGCGTGGCTATGACTGTCTCTGATTCAGCAACACCGCCTAACGGCTTGATAAAAGCATTTTTCCAAAAGTATTTCATCGATGCATTTACTGGTATGGCTTTAGGGCTATTTGTCACATTGATTGCTGGTTTGATTATTTCACAAATCGGTGGTTGGTTAGACATGCCAGCACTCATCGCGGTCGGGAAATTGGCCTCTATATTAATGGGGGCTGGTATCGGTGTGGGCATTGCGTATTATCTCAAAGCACCGACTTTGGTTATGCTCAGCTGCTTGGTCGCAGGGATGCTTGGTGCGCACTCTGAAGCGCTGATGGCGGGCACGCTTTTTACCCCGCAAGTGGGTGGACCAGCGACATTCGTGGCTTTACCCGGTAATCCTATTGGCGCATATTTGACCTCAGTATTTGCCTATCGCGCTGGCACTTGGGTCGCTGGCAAGACCAAACTTGATATTTTGTTAATTCCTTTATTGGTCTGTGCCGTTGCATTGGCAGTTTGCGCCCTGCTTAATCCGCCTATCGTTGCGGCTGTCGCTGCTATTGGTCAAGGTATTCAAGCAGCCACTGAGTTACAGCCACTACTAATGGGCATTGTTATCGCAGTCGTGGTCGGTATTTTGCTGACAATGCCCACTTCAAGCGCTGCCATTTGTATCGCGATTGGACTTGGTGGTGTAGCAGGTGGCGCTGCTGTGGTTGGCTGTGCGGCCCATATGATTGGCTTTGCCGTTGCCAGTTTTAAAGATAATGGGGTTAGCGGTGTGATATCTCAGGGTCTAGGCACGAGTATGCTACAGATTCCCAATGTGTTAAAAAAACCTGTGGTCTTATTGCCTGCTGTTGTCGCTAGTGCCATCGTCGGTCCTATCGCCACGGTAGGCTTTGGCTTGGCGTGTACGGCGACAGGCGCGGGTATGGGCACTGCTGGACTGGTCGGGGTGTTTGGGGTCATTGAAGCGTCACAAGAGATTATGAGTAGCGCTCAACTGTGGACAGCGATTATTTTATTGATGTTCGTATTGCCTGCAGTCATTTCTGGGGTCGTCGCTTATATGATGCGTCGTCTGGGCTGGTTAGTCGATGGTGATATGAAACTGCCTTAATCCTCAAGGACTATTTGACCTTTTTGATATTTCGATAAGGCTAAAAATCAAAAAAGCCCTGCTAGTGTAGCGGGGC
Source organism: Psychrobacter sp. AT9 (assembly GCF_047272965.1). Lineage (NCBI taxonomy): Bacteria > Pseudomonadati > Pseudomonadota > Gammaproteobacteria > Moraxellales > Moraxellaceae > Psychrobacter > Psychrobacter sp. AT9. The sequence goes on along the minus strand of NZ_JBKOTW010000001.1, from coordinate 3,084,232 downwards.
TTTTTTGACCGTCTTTATCTTTATCTGAATCTTATAGCGACTAGGCCGATTTACGAGCACCAGTTCTGGCAGGTTTCTTGCCTTTAAATTTGCGTGACAGCTTATGGACGTCATTCAGTATCTTACTATAGCTTGATGGAAACACGCGCTGTACGGCGTCGATTATTTTGGCATCGTTACCGATCAAGCAGCGTGGTTGATTGGTCGCGGCGGCTTGCAGAATAATCCAAGCCGCTTCACTGGCATCAAACTTTAAAAATTTATTAAAACTACTGATCGCTTTGCTGCCACCCCGCATGCCGAGGTCACTGATGCTGTCATTACCACGCGCACTATTGGCGATATTGGTTTTGATGCCACCTGGATGGATGCAAGTGGCTGAGACGCCGCAGCGCTGAATATTCAGCTCTTGACGCAGGCTTTCGGTAAAGCCACGTACCGCAAATTTGCTAGAGTTATAGGCAGATTGCGAAGGCTGAGCGGTCAAACCAAAGAGACTTGAGATATTAATAATGTGACCGTGCTCAGTAAATTGGCGTGCTTTGCTGTCTTTATCATTTTTAGTCGATTCGCTTTCTTTGACGCTATTTTTGATTAAGGGTAAAAAGGCTTTGGTGCCATAGACCACGCCCCAAAAATTGATATCCATGACCCATTCCAGCTCATCGATACTGCTGCCTTCTACGGTTGAATAAAGCGCTACGCCTGCATTGTTAAAGATAAAGTTTACTTTGCCGCGATCGCTCATGACGTTGTCTGCCCATGCTTGCACCGCTTTATTGTCTGAGACATCGAGTACGGTCATGGTGACTTTGACATCATAACCGACGAGCAGTTCTTTGGTTTGGGCTAACTGCTCGGGATTGATATCGGATAGCGCGACATGACAGCCCATTTGTGCTAAATGCACGGCAAGCTCACGACCCATACCAGATCCTGCACCGGTAATGGCGGCAACATGATTGCGATAATAAGGGGCAATATCATGGTTTTTATTGGCAGAAAAAGGTAGGTGCTGACGCAGGGAGGTTGCTATAGAAGTAACGTTGTTAAGCATGATAAACAGTCCTTTGTATCATCTGTGATGGAGTCTGGATAGTGCATTTGGCCTTAGCTCTACTGGGCATAAACTCTGAGAGTAAAGCATAAATAGAACATCTACCTTAGCATGGTTTATAAGGTTAGCTGCCTGCGATTGATAAACGCAGCTGTCATTTTTTGAGCCACTTATAGTCAGTGAAAAGTAAAATTGATATCAGCAATACCGTCACGTTTCTAAGATATTTTGACTCTATCATTAAAAATGACCAGACATAAAAAAAGCGTCTTAGCAGGATGCCAGACGCTTTTTTTGATGACAGCCAATTAAGTAATTAGCTGTCATCATTGAACTATAAATTAAGCCATTTCAAATTAAGCAATTTCAGGGGTTTTGCCGTCATTAATCACTTCCTCATCGACGAGCACGGTCTTCGCATCTTTCATAGACGGCAGCTCATACATAGTATCAAGCAAAGCATTTTCTACGATAGAGCGTAAACCGCGAGCACCCGTTTTGCGCGCCATTGCTTTTTTGGCAATCGCATCAAGCGCTTCTTTGGTAAAGCTAATATCAGCGCCTTCCATATCGAACAAGTACTTATATTGCTTAACCAAGGCGTTCTTTGGCTCCGTCAATATCTGCACCAACGCTTCTTCATCAAGCTCTTTTAGGGCAGCGAGCACTGGCAAACGACCAATCAGCTCAGGAATCAAACCGAACTTGATTAAATCTTCTGGCTCGACTTGCTGTAGCAAATCTGAGCTACGTTTACTATTGTCTTTTGAGCTGACATCAGCATTGAAGCCAATACCGGTTTTTTCTGTACGCTGCTGAATCACCGCATCAAGACCGGCAAAAGCACCACCAACGATGATAAGGATGTTACTGGTATCGACTTGAATCAGCTCTTGCTGTGGATGCTTACGACCACCGTGCGGCGGGATAGCAGCAACTGTACCTTCGATAAGCTTTAGCAAGGCTTGCTGTACGCCTTCACCTGATACATCACGCGTGATAGAAGGGTTGTCGCCTTTCTTACTGATTTTATCAATCTCATCAATATAGATGATGCCTTGCTCAGCTTTAGCTACATCATAATCTGACGCTTGTAGCAGCTTTTGTACGATGTTTTCAACGTCTTCACCCACATAACCTGCTTCAGTCAAGGTAGTCGCATCCGCCATCGCAAAAGGTACATCGAGTAGACGAGCCAAGGTTTGTGCCAGTAGTGTTTTACCAGAACCTGTCGGGCCAATTAGCAAGATGTTACTCTTAGCCAATTCAACCATAGCATCATCAGCGCCAATCTTAGATTTTTTGCTGTCATTGGCTAAAGTCTGGCTGACTTTTAGACGCTTATAATGGTTATAAACAGCGACCGCCAGTGCTTTCTTAGCAGCGTCTTGTCCGATGACATATTCATCGAGCTTGGCACGCAATTCTTTTGGCGTTGGTAGCTTTTTATTGACCCAAGAGGTATCAATCTCGCTATCAGCATCGTCATTGTCGGTATCTGCAATGAGGTCGGTACACAATTCGATGCATTCGTTACAGATATTGGCATCGTCAGCGGCGATTAGCTGTTTTACTTCGCTTTTTTCTTTGCCACAAAAAGAGCAATGCGGTGTTTTATCTTTTGCCATATAAAGGCGCTCCTAAAATTTAAAACTTACAAATATTTTGATTTTTGACATCAAAGCCAAAACGCATAACGTTCAGGCTTTTGATGCTCATCAAAGCTTGTGCTCTTATGCAGTAATTATAAAGAAGCAGGGCGACGCTCTAATACTGCATCGACCAAACCGTATTCTTTGGCTTCTTCGGCATCCAACCAATAATCACGCTCGACGTCTTTTTCAATTTTTTCTACTGTCTGACCCGTACGCTCAGCTAATATCTTATTCAAACGTGCACGAGTTTTTAGAATTTCGCGCGCATTAATTTCGATATCAGTTGCTTGACCTTGTGCGCCACCTGATGGCTGGTGAATCATCACTCGAGCATTGGCTAGGGCATAACGCTTGCCTTTCTCTCCAGCTGCCAATAGGAATGAACCCATGCTATACGCGCCGCCCATGCAAATGGTCGATACTTCAGGCTTGATAAAGTTCATGGTATCAAAAATAGCCAAACCAGCACTTACTGAGCCGCCTGGTGAGTTGATATACAAGTGAATATCTTTATCAGGATTTTCAGCTTCTAAAAACAATAGCTGTGCGACGATCAAGTTGGCCATATGGTCTTCGACTTGACCGGTCAAAAAGATAACGCGCTCACGTAATAGGCGTGAGAAAATATCGAACGAGCGTTCACCGCGCGCTGATTGTTCTACAACCATAGGCACTAATGCAGCCTGAGGGGCGCTTTGAGTGTGTTGCGCGCTTTGGGCAGTATTGTGCGCACTCATCAGCATATCAAAATGCGGGTTAGCAGTAATACGATCATAATCTGTCATAGAGATGTCCTGTTTATAAGTACATAAAATAAAGAGAATAAAGAAATATGGATTAGCGAACAGCCAAGCTTTTATTAATGCTTATCATTGTAAATGTTGCCATCTTTTAATAATACTAACTGGCTAAAATAATAAGCGCCAGATGTCGCTAAAAATAATTGAGCCAATGGTAACTTTTTTATGGGGGCAATAGTAACGTTTTAATGTGACAAACGATAAATGACTCCCTATTAATAAGGCGTCTATATGGATTTATCAAGGGGAGCTGCTATAAAGTATGGATAAAGATAGCATATAAGCCACCAATAAAAATGCCCCAACAAAGTGTTAGGGCATCGCTCAAGCATGGTTATCGATTAGCGCTGATAGTGACGACACTGATGAATAATCAGAGCGCCATCTTACATCGCTTGCTGCTGTTGTTGCTGAGCAGCTAGCAAGTCTTGGTAGCTCACTTCTTTGTCAGTTACTTTACCTTGCTCGATTAGATAATCAACCACTTGGTCTTCTAGTACCACAGACTCAATGTTAGCGCGCTGTTGCTTATCAGTGGTGTAGTACTCGATTACCTCGCTTGGATCTTCGTAGTTTTCTGCCGCTTCTTTGATGAACGTCTCAACGCGTGCTTGATCTACTTCTAAGCCTTTGGTATCGATAACACGAGCAACGATGATGCCAAGACGGGCAGCACGTAGCGCTTGCTCTTCAAATAGCTCATTTGGTAGCATGTCTTTATCGAAGCTTTCAGCGTTAGAGCCGAACTGCTGAGAAAAACGTTGCATCATCATGTTGCGTTGACGCTCGATTTCTTGCTCTAGCATCGCGTTTGGTACGTCAAACTCGTTCTTTTCTAGCAATGCATCAAAAGTCGCTTGCTTAACTTGGCTACGCGCAGCGTTTTTGATTTCGCGTTCCATGTTTTTGCGTACGTCGTCTTTTAGTTTTTCAACGCCGCCTTCTTTTACGCCGAATAGCTCAAGGAACGCATCGTCGATTTCAGGTAACTTAGATTTTTCAACCAGTTTTACGTTGATTTTGAACTGAGCTTCTTTACCCGCTAAGTTTTCAGCTTGGTAATCTTCTGGGAAAGTCACTTCGATGATTTTTTCTTCGCCAGCTTTCATGCCTTTGATACCCGCTTCAAAGCCAGGAATCATTTGGTTGCTACCGATAACCAATTTGAAGTCTTCAGCAGAGCCGCCTTCGAATTTTTCGCCGTCGATAGAACCTTCAAAGTCAAAAGTCACTTGGTTGTCTTTCGCAGCCATGCCTTTTTTCTCAACGAATTCTTCACGTTGCTTTTGTAGGTTTTCGATCATGGTGTCAACGTCAGCTTCATCAACCTTGGCAGTATGACGCTCAACTTCGATTTCATCGATACCTTGTACGTCTACTTCTGGGAAGATTTCAACAGTCGCTTGATAAACCAAGAAATCGTCTTCAAGTTTTACGTCGTCGATGTTAGGCATGCCAACAGCGCGGATGTCTTCAGATTTGATCGCTTCAAACACAGTATCACGGATCACATCGTTGATAACTTCTTGTTGAATGCCAGCACCGTACTGAGAGCGGATGTGTGACATAGGGACGTTACCTTTACGGAAACCGTCAATCTTGGCAGTTTTCGCAACTTGGCGAATACGGCCTTCGACTTTGTTTTGAATTTTTTCGACAGGTACTTTAACTGTCAATTGGGTTTCTTTGTTAGATAGCTTGTTGGTTGTGACTTGTAAATCTGTAGCCATGTTAATTACACCTTTAGGATTAGATAGTACTTAAAATTAAGCAGTACTTAGGATTAAATGGTAATAGACAAACCGAGCCTCAAAATACGGGCGTGTACAACGGATTGCCGTTGGAATAAATAGGGGATAATGATAGCCCGCAACGTCCATATCAGTATCAGTAGCAATCGCTGCCAGCACAAAATATAAAACTGCTGAGGTTGTAAATGCTATCAAATATCAATAATAAACCGTTAATGCACCGCATAATAACGCTTGTTGGTGAATTATACAGACAAATAACGGTTTTCGACAAAATTTTTAAAAGTAGAACAGTATAATCTATCTGATTATTAAAGTAAAAATTATCTGTTTGGTGTCATGTTTCCTTATGTTGCTTACCTTTATAGGAGCAATTATAAAGGCAGTTGTGCCAATAGCTGCTGAATAGCCTGACCACGATGACTGATACTGTTTTTATCAGCAGCGCTCAAGCTGGCCGCACTGGCTTGCAAGTCAGGTAACCAAAACAATGGGTCATACCCAAAACCGCCTTCACCATATAGCGTATCCAAGATTTCGCCATGCCATAATCCTTGAGCGATAATCGGCAATGGATCATCAGTATGGCGCACCATAGCTAGTACACAAACAAATAATCCTTTAATAGGCTCGTTAGCGTGCTCAGTACGAATAGGCTGCAAGTCAGCAATGAGCTTTGCATTATTTTTACTATCGTTACCATGCTCACCAGCATAGCGAGCAGAGTAGATACCCGGTGCATTACCGAGTGCGGGTACACACAGTCCTGAGTCGTCAGCGATAGCAGGCAATCCACTGATACGGCTAGCATGACGGGCTTTAATAATGGCGTTTTCGACGAAGCTTAGCCCATCTTCTATCGCATCTTCGATATCAAGCTGTCCTTGCGGGATGATGGTCACCTCTAGATTTGCCTCAGCGAATAACCGTTTAAACTCAGCCAACTTGCCTTTGTTATTACTGGCGAGCACCCATTGGGTACTTGGCGCTGGTTGTGTCGTCTGTAGGGGAGTATCGATGGTGCTCGTGTTGGTCATAGTGTCTTTCCGTTAAGTGTCGATATAAAGTTTGGCTACTCTGAATTTTGCCTTTTGGCATTTTTTTAGCATTGCTATGAACCTGTTCAATAGTCATATTTGACCTATCATTTATCTCTTTAAGATAGGTTAGGCTCTCTGCTGATACATAGCCAATCGCTATACTTATTGTACGGTCCATAACATTTGGTAACTGATATTATTGGTCATTGTTGCTATAATCCTCACCAAGCTACAGTGAGTTATATCTTATAGCTTGTGAATATTAAGCTAATAAAAGTTTATAGAGCCAAACACTTGGCTTTTAAGCAAAGAATAATAGCAAGCAGTAACCGCTAGGTTAATTTTGGATTCATAATGATACGTGATATTGTATTGAGCAGTAACATGTATCAAGCGATAACATTCATTTCTAACAATAAACTCAGCCAATTTAGTCCGTTATTTTATAGTGTTTTTTGCGGTGTAAAAATAGCGTAAAATTCAGTCTCTATAATACGTTTTTATAAACTAACGGCTAAACAGCAAGGATAAAATAATTATGTCAAACATTACATTGCCAGACCTACCATATGCAAAAGACGCGCTAGAGCCACATATCAGTGCAGAAACGCTAGAGTATCATCATGACAAGCATCACGCCGCTTATGTAAACAAGCTAAAAGACTTGTTACCAGGTTCTGGTCTAGAAGACAAAACATTGCCAGAAATTATTGTAGCGACTGCTAAAGATGACAGCAAACAAGGTATGTTCAACCAAGCAGCCCAAGTATGGAACCACACGTTCTATTGGAACTGCATGACGCCTACAAACGGCGGCGGCGAACCTACTGGCGATCTAAAAGCTAAAATCGAAGAAGATTTCGGTAGCTATGACAAGTTCCGTGAAGAGTTCAAAAATGCAGCATTGACTCAGTTCGGTTCAGGTTGGGCATGGCTAGTTGCTGATAAAGTCGGTGGCAAACTGTCTATCGCTAAAACTGCTAACGCTGATACCCCACTTGCACATGACCAAATCGCTGTATTGACTTGTGATGTATGGGAACATGCGTACTATATCGACTATCGTAACCGTCGTCCTGACTACGTAGATACGTTCCTAGACAAGCTAGTGAACTGGGACTACGCAAATGCAAAATATAAAGGTCAAGACGCTGGCGTTGAAGAGTAATATTCAACAGCTAAGTATTTGATTGAAAAAAGGACACCGCGAGGTGTCCTTTTTTTGGCTTGGTAATTCTTAATAGAACAACGATATTACGCAATACCGCCGTTAGCACCGATATTTTGCCCAGTGACCCAAGCGGCTTCTTCGCTCACCAAAAATGCCACCACACGGGCGATATCGACTGGTTCACCGATACGGTTAAACGGTGACATGCTAGCGAGGCTTTCTACCGTGTCATCTGCTTTACCTTCGTGGAACAGCTCGGTATCAGTAGGGCCGGGTGACACTGCATTGACCGTAATTCCTCGCGTGCCAACTTCTTTAGAGAAGATTCTGGTCAGCTGATCTACCGCACCTTTGGTCGCGCAATAGGTGCCATAAGTGGGCAGCATCATGCGAGTAGTTGTACTTGAGAGATTGACGATACGGCCGCCGTCATTAAGTTTAGTCGCTGCCTCACGCAATGTATTAAAGGTGCCTTTTACATTGATAGCAAATATACGGTCAAAGTCTTCATCGGTCGTCTCTGCGATAGGCTTGCAAATAATCACGCCTGCGCTATTTACCAAGATATCTGGCTTGCCAAACGCATCGATGGTTGCATCAAACATTGCTTCGACTTGCTTGGCATTACTGACATCTGCTTGCACAGCGATGGCTTCACCGCCTGCCGTTTTAATCTGGTCTACGATATCATTGGCTGCTGCGTCATCATTTGCATAGTTAATAATTGTTTTGGCACCTGCTGCCGCAAGTAATATAGCTATCTGTGCACCGATGCCTTTTGATGAACCGGTTACAATCGCGACTTTATTTTTTAGTGTAGTCATTATTATTCTCTCTATTATGGTGGATAAATATCAGAGTGCTTATATTGCATTTTGACTGATGATGTTTAATTAACGATACAGACATTACCAGTGTGCAAAGACAATGAGTAGAGCGGTTCTGTAGGCTTATTTTTAGATAAATGTATGAGCTGGGTTTCTGTAGATTTGAAAGATAAAAATTTTGAGTTGCTGAGGGTTTGGATGAGAGAAAAGGACACAGTGAGGTGTCCTTTTTCGGTTTGAGGTACTAAGCTGAATGCTAGGCGCTAGTTAAATTAGAAATTGATTCTAAAATAAATTCTAAGTTTTCTTTTGATTTTCTTATAGGTATTTGCTGAGATAAGTCTATTTCATGTTTATCAACTGAAAGAATAATTGATCTTATCATTTTTTGACAAGCTCTTTGGAATGCTACTTGATTACCTTTAGATAATTTAGAAAAACATGCTACGTAAAAATCTCTGTACATTGAAACTTGTCTGAATTTATAGACATCGTTTTCTAGTTTATCAAGTATCAAGTGCGCCTTTGAAAAATTATCATATATTTTGTGTGACTCATTCTCTTCCATAGCTACCAAGATAAATAATCTTGATTGTTGCTTATCTATATAGTTTGTATAGTAATTAGAATCCTTTTTTAAGGCCAAAGCATAAGATTGATTCAAAAATTGTTGAGCTTTACCATATTCTTTAAATGTAATTTGAGCCATTCCATATTGTAGCCAAAAATGTGGATCGCTTTTTAACCAACTCACTGAGACCTTTAAATTTTCATAGTATGTTTTTAGACTTGCTTTTTTATTCGTATCCGATAAAAGCCTTTCTACAAATGAAAATCTCAAGGTTGAGTAAAATACTTTACTTTGCTCATAATCTTTAGAGTTGTAGTGGTTAAAACGTTTTGCAATTTTCTGTAGAGTAGAAGTTACATAAGTAGGAGAAAAGTAGTTTCTAATTATTGACAAACAAAAGAGGCTGGATTTTGTTTTTACTCCATATTCATCTATATGAAATAAATTGTTAAAGTTTTTATCAGTTTTGAGTTTAGAGTCATATATTTTATCATTACCAGATATTTCAGAGATCATACTAAATGTGCATGGCGTGTCAATAATCTCAGCTAAAGCTATAGCAAATATTGTATCTTTTATATCGTTGGTAATGAGAAGAGGAGATATTTCTTTGGAAATACGTTCTTTAATTTGAGGTGCATTAAATAGGTGCAGTAGAGTTAATGATAACTGAGAATTATGTTTATTCTGTATAAACTTAATTTTTCTATCTGTAGAGAAGCCAGCTTTATCATCCCACATACCTAAGTTATCAATAATTTCAACAAGTTCAGAAACTTCTTCTTTATACAAAGTATCTAAACTCAGTTCATTATAATCAAATTTTATACTTCTTAAATAAGGGCGAAGGTTTTCGTGATCTCCAGTACGCGAGGTTGCTATTATACTTATATTATCAGGAAGAGAATATGCGTAGTGTTTAATCAAATCTTGATAACGTTCATAACCATCTAAAGTAACAACTATTTTATTACCTTTCTTTGATAGATAATCAATATCTGACATAAAATCACCTTCTACATCATGCACATAATAGCATTCTATAGATAGAGCTGTTAAATAAGCATGTATCTGGGCAATAAAAATACTCTTTCCATTGCCCATATCACTATATAGAACTATATTCTTACCAGAATGAATAAAATCTTTGACTAATTCCAAACGTTTTCGGACAACAATGTAAGGAACTCTTTGCTCACCTAATACTGCGTCATCAATTGAAGTAATATTAGTGTGACCATACATTATCATTGCTTCTACATCGGCATCTCGAATTTCAACTCTATCACGCGATAACTCGTATAAAGCTAAAGATTTAAGATTATAATCTGAATCATACCCATCTAAAATATCTTTATTATCTTCAATTAATTTTGCAAAACCATCTACACCAATTGGAACTATATTTCCAAATTTCGCTAAAGTGAATAAGGTTTTCGGAGCTGGGTTTTCGCGTGTAATAAAGTATGTCTTTTCTCGCAGTAAACTATTTTCGTATAGAATTTTTTGAATTTCAATATCATACATAGAATAACCAACAAAAATAATTGCGCTACAGCGCTCTAAATCTTTCCTAAAATAATAGTTCCAATCAGAATCGATAAATGATTCAGGTGATATATAAGACGAAGTCGATAATTTAAAGGTGCTTTCAATACTATCTTCATTCAAACTATCTATAGATCCATTCAAATGTATGCACAGGCTATCTTTTTTATAATACGTACTCGTAGGGAAGCTTACGTCTATACATTCAACTAATTTCCCAACATTTGCAGATGCTATCTCAATACTTTTATCATAATTTGTTGTGTAAAAACGTTTCCAATTAGCAGTACATATGGTGTCATGTACGCTATTAGTGTTTCTAATAGTGTATTTATTTTTTAATAGTTGTACCAATTTGGATTTGCTGTTATTTTCAATAAAATAATCAGTTGCAAAGCGTAAATCATCATCTTCAGGAAAACCACCTAAAATACATATTTCATGAGCCAAGTCTTTCGCTGCTGAAGGTTCTTCTGAATTGACATTCTCGGTAAGACTAGAAAATCCGGCACCTGTAAATAGTATAGACTGACCTGTTGCAATTTTCGCAATTATGTCATCAGTATTTATCTGTTCTCTTTTTATTAATTCTCTATTAATTGGAATATCCATGATTGAATCCTTTTGTAAAAATAATGTGGGTGTCTGAAAACGTTATTATTCTTTTACTAATGCTACTGTAACTAGGGTCAGACCAAAGTTCGGATAAAACCTATGTTAACTTATTCTATCAAAAATATTCTTAATACTTAGTTACAAACTTCCATCCATCATCTCCATCCACAACCGACTCATCGAACACTCTCACAAACCCTTGTTTCACCAACTCAATGCGCGATACTTCAGGTTCACCATCCGTTTTGACAATGGGTGCGTCTATAGGCGTAACAGATTGCCACGGCAACGCTTGTCCTGTTTTATTAGCCAATACAAAACTAAAGAATGCCGTGTCGCCCGCCATCATACGTAGGTCATCAACGACCAACTGGATGTCTTGCTTGTTTGGCTCGGCAGCGTCATCAAGCATTGTTTGAGTTCGGTAGCCTGTCCAATCACCAGAGAACCAATCCAGCCTGTGCGCATAGGGCTGGCTCGCGGTTGGCAGGTTTGCACGTAGCATCTGCGAGTTGTCATACTGCGTCAGATAGCGATACTCAGGCAAGCGACTGTCTAAAACGCTACCGCGTATTTCAATCAATCTGTTTTGATCGTCTTTAGCGACTGTACGCCACATCAGGATAGTAGGTAGGACAGGCATGGTTTTGATACGGACTATATTGTCTATTTTGGCAACTGCTAAGGTTTGCTCAGCTTTGTCTTGCGCGTAATATTTTAGACCTAACGACAGCATCAAATAACCACTACTGATAACCAACATCCAAATGGCAAGCCGTTGGCAATGAGCTAATACGCCAGTTTTAAAAATACCAAGCTTGCTTCCTTTTGTCAGTCCTACGATCATGGCGATGAGCAGTGGCAACGTATATAGCGGATCGATGATAAACATCGACGCAATACTAAAAGGCGTCAGCGACAGAGACTCTTGCAGCGGCCACAGTAATTGCGTGCCATAGACCGTGAAGCTGTCTAAAAGTGGATGCGTTGTCAGCGCCAAAGTCATCGCTAGGGCTAAACGTTTAGTAGAGTAGGGCAAAGGCATATCGCGCCATTGATGATAGCGGCTGATTGCCAATGCGCCTACGATGCCGACTGCCGTCAAGACAATTAGCGAATGACTAAAACCACGGTGATACGTCATATTGCTGATGGGATCAGGATAATGTATTAAGACATCCAAATCAGGCAAAGTACCTAGCATGGCCCCATATAGATAGGCTTTGCGTCCTTGGTATTTACCCAGTACCGCACCTTGTACACTAGCGCCTAAAACAATCTGACTGAGTGAATCCATGGTTGTCTACTTGTTCATTATCGAGTAAGGATTGAGCTTTATATCAGTATATTTTTTAGAGAACCTCAAAATGGTGAGCAGATAATGCCTCACGCAGCATCGCAATATTATAATACGCATGTGCTTTAGTAGTATTTTGAAAGAAGATATATAACGTATCAAAGTGCTGGCGCTGATTAGCAATCGCTTGTGCCCAGTCCTGCATCTCCGCTTCGCTATAACGATAATCATGACGATCAGCCGCGCTCATCGCATCCCACCAATTCAGATTATTGCCATGCATGCGCAGATAGCCAGTGCGTTCGGTAAATATCAATCGTGATGGTGGTAGGCCATTCACCTTAGGATAATCAACGCTGCACCAAATGAGACTTTGCTGCCGAAAGCTATCGACTACTTGCGGTGTGTGCCAAGCGTTATGACGAAACTCAATGGTGAGTGGGTAGTCTTGAAACCAACTGACAAGTTCTGCTAGATAGAGACGATGCTCGCGAGTACGGTCAAAGCCGTGAGGGAACTGGAGTAGCAAAGGTGCTAAAGCATTTGCTTCGATAAGCGGAGATAGGGCGTTTAAAAATGCTTGTGCGTGTTCGGCAGTGCCTTTGCGTACATGAGTAAAGTTTTGATGCAGCTTAACGGCGAACTTTAACTCGCTGTCGGCTTGTACATAAGCTTTATTAACCATCCCAGCAAAGGCTTTTTGTCCAATAGGTGCGTAAAAGCTGCTATTAATCTCCACCGCCCCATATTGCTTGGCATACTCACGTAAAAAGTCCGTTTTCTTTGTGCCCGTTGGATACAGTGTACCGAGCAAGTCGGTATCGCTATAGCCGCCAGTGCCAAGGTAAATACGCGGAGTAGGAATACTGTCCATGTTGACCACTCATTGCTATTTTGATGGGTAAATTATTTAACTTATCTTTTATAGTGCCATCTTTATAGGGCTATTTTTTACGCGACCAGAGCCACTCAATCAGTGCCAATAGCGCATCGTTGTCAATGTTGTCGGTGCTACTACTCAACTCACCACTACTCATTTCACGAATGATAGCAGCGCGCCCATCATTAAACAGCGATTGCGCATAGCTGGTCGCCTGATCCACACCCATTAGTTTCACGTAAGTAGACTTGTCTAGTTTTTCATCGCTACCAGCAGGTTTGCCAAGCGTATCGGTGCTGGTGGTCACATCTAAAATATCGTCTTGAACTTGAAAGGCCAGCCCAATATGCTGTGCACACTCTTGCAGTGCCATGCGCTGAGGAGCCGTCGCGCCAGCACAGATGCCGCCCATAAGCATGGCAGCTTCAATTAACGCGCCTGTTTTGTCACGGTGGATGGATTCCAAGTCTGTTTGTGAGATGCTGTCACTGGCTTCTGCATTTAGATCCAGCATTTGACCCGAGACCATACGTCTGGCACGTGGCGCAAATATAGCGAGTAGCTGGCTTGCAATATTTGAGTCATAAGGTGCAAAGGTAGGTAGCTCTGCGGTCAATACTTCAAAAGCTAGCGTTTGTAATACGTCACCGGCGAGTAGGGCGGTCGATTCTTCAAAGACGATATGAGCCGTTGGCTGACCACGGCGCAGGTCATCATCGTCCATACAGGGCAAGTCATCATGCACCAACGAATAGGTATGCAATAGCTCTACCGCCAATGCTGCACGGCGCGCCATATCATAATCTGAGTCGTTTTCTAATAACGAGGCTAATTCATCGCTGACTGCCGTATCTGTATCAAACTTATTATCAATACTCTTATCACTGTGATCATTCACATTGGCAAAGGCGCTGGCGACCAGTAGTGGACGCACCAATTTACCTTGACCCGTCATCACATAACGGCAAGCATCCAACAGTGGGCTTGGTAACTGGGCATAAGCAAACAGCACGTCGATGTCTTGCGCCAATTGCTCGCGCACAGCACTATGGAATTGCTGGGTGCTATTATTGGCATTGCTATCGGTTCTGCTGTCAGAGCGATTAAAAGACTTAAAGCTAGTAGGCATAACGCTTGGCGTAGAAGAAACAGTCATAATCCAACCATTTATCAGAGGAGTAATAAAAATATCGTTAGTGTAGCATGAACGATTATATTGCTTGTGTGAGACAGAGTATCAATCGATTGTTTTTGACACTTTTCTGTTGCGGTCTTTTTGGGACAAGGCTTACTTCAGCCGAAAGATAACAACAAGATTTCGTTACGCACAGATGATTTCACTCATTGGTTGAATATGTTCTGATAAAAGAGCAAGCTAAGCGAGGTACAATTAATTGGATAGCACCAACGGTCTACCATCTTTGAGATGGTACTCATTCAATATTAGGTTCATTGTTTATCTAAGTTAGTGATTCAATTCGATAACTCAGTATACAGTTGTTCACTAAATAACTTTTAGCGTAAGGTAAATGCCTGCAAGCGATTTAAGAGTGACTTGCGAGTATGGCATTAGCTTGTGACAGTGAGGGGCATAATCCCCTACACTAATTGACGTGAAAATGATCTGGTGACGATGGCAATAGGTTTTTACTCAGGTTATTTGGTCGTCGATGCCTCATATCGCACCATATCTCAGTCAATATTTATAACATCAACACTTGCAACAGCAGCACCTTGAAAGAAATTATATAAATGAAGTGTCATATGATGTCATGTAAGAAACGCAAAATAAGTGCATCATCATGAGCGCTAGATAATAAAGACATCTTCACTCGTGCGTAGACTCTGTGTTGGTTTTTATGACACAACAGGCGCACAGTGCTATTACCCATTTTACTAACAGTAACTGGCTATTTATTTTAATTTAAAACGTAGCTTTCGTTATATAGAAAGGAGTTTCAGATGGTATACCAAGGAAATCGCATCACGGTGACAATGCTAGAGGATGGCATCGCCAATATGCAGTACAACGCCGAAAATGAGAGCGTGAACAAGTTTGATGCCGAAACCAACAAACAGTTTGGTGAAGCCGTCACCGCTTTAGAAAAAGCTGATGACGTAAAAGGTCTTATCGTAACTTCGGCGAAAGGCGTGTTTATCGCTGGTGCTGACATCACAGAATTCGTCGGTTCTTTCAAAAAGTCAGAAAGCGAGATCAAAGATTGGGTCGTTCATGTTAATGACGCTTTCAATCGTTTTGAAGACTTGCCGTTTCCAAAAGTAGCTGCCATCAATGGCGCTGCAATGGGCGGTGGTTGTGAGATGACATTGGTTTGTGAATACCGTGTCATGAGTGACAAAGCGATTATTGGTTTGCCAGAAACTCAGCTAGGCATCTTCCCAGGTTTTGGTGGTACGGTTCGTAGTACGCGTATCATTGGTATCGACAATGCGCTTGAGCTTATCGCGACTGGCGCTCCTAAAAAAGCACTAGCAGCACTAAAGCTAGGCTTGGTTGATGCGACGGTTCCTGCTGATGACTTGCAAGATGCAGCAATTGACTTGGTCAAAAAATGTATCTCAGGTGAGCTTGATTGGAAAGCAAAACGTGAAGAAAAACTGGTTCCTGTTAAGCTAAATCAGCTTGAGCAAGCCATGGCATTCAACAGTGCCAAAGGTATGATCTTTGCCAAAGCAAATCCTAAGCAATATCCAGCACCAGCGCTCGCGATCGAAGCAATCGAAAAGCATGTGAATTTATCACGTGACAAAGCGATCGACGTTGAAGCGACCTATTTTGCAAAAGCGGCGAAAACTCCACAAGCAGAAAGCTTGGTTGGTCTATTCTTAAACGATCAATTGGTTAAGAAATTAGCGAAGCAGCACAGCAAGCAAGCACACGAAATCAATGAAGCGGCTGTACTAGGCGCTGGTATCATGGGTGGCGGTATCGCTTATCAGGCAGCCAGCAAAGGCTTGCCAATCATCATGAAAGACATCAAGTCTGAGCAATTAGACCTTGGTATGGGCGAAGCCAGCAAGCTACTTGGCAAAATGGTCGATCGCGGCAAAATGACCCCAGCAAAAATGGGCGAAACCTTAAGCCGTATCCGTCCAACGCTTAACTATGGTGATTTTGCTGAGACTGACATCGTTATCGAAGCAGTGGTAGAAAATCCAAACGTCAAACGTGCGGTTCTTAAAGAAGTAGAAGGTCTAGTAAAAGACGATTGTATCCTAGCGTCAAACACTTCGACTATCTCTATTACTTTCTTAGCTGAAGCGTTAGAGCGTCCAGAAAACTTCGTTGGTATGCATTTTTTCAACCCAGTAAACCGTATGCCGCTAGTAGAAGTTATTCGCGGTGAAAAATCTTCTGAAGAAGCTATTTCAACGACCGTTGCTTTGGCCACAAAAATGGGCAAAGTGCCTGTCGTCGTGAATGACTGCCCAGGTTTCCTTGTGAACCGCGTATTGTTTCCATACTTTGGCGCCTTTGATTTGCTGCTTAAGCAAGGTGCTGATTTCGTCCATGTTGATAAAGTCATGGAAAAATTCGGCTGGCCGATGGGTCCTGCTTACCTAATCGACGTCGTTGGTCTAGATACGGGTGTACATGGCGCAGAAGTCATGGCAGAAGGTTTCCCTGACCGTATGAAGCCTGATTATAAAGGCGCGATTGAGCTTTTATATGAAAACAAACGCTTAGGTCAGAAAAACGGTGTTGGTTTCTATAAGTACGAAATGGACAAGCGCGGCAAGCCAAAGAAAGTTGCTGACGAAGCCACTTATGAGCTACTCAAAACCACGACAGATAGCGACAAGCAAACCTTTGATGATCAAGCGATTATCGACCGTACCATGCTGGCTTTCTGTAATGAGACCGTGCGCTGCCTAGAAGACAATATCGTTAGCACGCCATCTGAAGCTGATATGGCGATGATTATGGGCGTTGGTTTCCCGCCATTCCGCGGTGGTCCTTGCCGTTATGTCGACCAAATGGGTCTAGATAACTACTTGGCATTGTGTGAAAAATACGCCCATCTTGGCAAAGCCTATGAAGCGCCGCAAAAAATTCGCGATATGGCAGCAGCAGGCGAGACCTTTTACGCCACAGCGTAATAGGCAGTCACTACTAGGATGAAGTGCCGTACGTTTGCTATTTAGGCTAAGAGCAATTGAGACATGAATCGTCTCCAATAGTGAACGTACGATTATAGTGAGTTTCATTTAATGCTAGTACAAGGAACTCAAGCGCTAATGTACGTATTGTACTTTAAGCGAGATTGACGAGGTAATAGCACTAAAGTGGACTGACTACACTGACAATAAAAATTGAAAAGGAAGATAGTATGACAATTTTAAGTCCAAAAGACGTGGTCATCGTAGATGGCGTACGCTCAGCAATGGGTAAAACCAAAAACGGCATGTTCCGTCACGTTCGCGCTGATAGCATGTCTGCTGAATTGGTACGTGCATTGGTTGAACGTAACGATTTCGATCCACGCGACGTTGAAGACATCATCTGGGGTTGTGTCAACCAAACGCTAGAGCAAGGTCTAAACATCGGTCGTAACATCGGTCTGCTGGCTGGTATTCCAAAGACTGCTGGCGGTCAAACCGTTAACCGTCTATGTGGTTCTTCTATGCAGGCGCTACACACTGCCGCTGCCCAAATCATGACCAATCAAGGTGATGTGTTCATCATCGGTGGTGTAGAGCACATGGGTCACGTCGGCATGATGCATGGCGTTGATCTCAACCCTGAAGCATCAAAGCATTATGCAAAAGCTTCAAACATGATGGGCTTAACTGCTGAAATGCTAGGTCGTATGAATGGCATCACCCGTGAAGAGCAAGATGCCTTTGGTCTTGAGTCTCATCGCCGTGCATGGGCTGCGACCACTGAAGGTCGTTTTGACAATGAAATCATCGGTATCGAAGGTCATGATGCTGCTGGTCGCTTGCAACTATGTACCGTTGATGAAGTGATTCGCCCTGATGCTACGATGGAGCAAATGCAAAATCTACGTCCAGCCTTTGATCCTAAAGGTGGTACAGTAACTGCTGCAACATCATCTGCATTATCTGACGGTGCGTCTGCAATGCTAGTGATGAGCGCCCAAAAAGCCAAAGAGCTAGGTCTTAAGCCACGCGCTCGTATTCGCAGCATGGCTGTGGCTGGTTGTGATGCCGCTATCATGGGTTACGGTCCTGTACCTGCTACGCAAAAAGCACTTAAGCGTGCTGGTATGAGCATCGATGATATGCAAACCATCGAGCTAAACGAAGCGTTCGCAGCGCAAGGCTTATCAGTATTAAAAGCCTTGAACTTGACGGACAAGCAAGACATCGTCAACATCAACGGTGGCGCGATTGCGCTAGGTCATCCACTAGGGTGTTCTGGTGCTCGTATCACGGTTACCTTGCTAAACGCGATGGAGCAATCAGATACTGAAATCGGTCTAGCGACCATGTGTATCGGTCTTGGCCAAGGTATTGCGACTATTATTGAGCGTGTTTAATTTTAGTCTGACTTCCAAATAGTAGTAAATATTAATAAAACTGATATTTGTTGATCAATTTTATATTAATGTCTTGTAAAATGAGCGCCTCTCACTTAATGTTGGAGGCGCTTTTTTGTGCCCGCATAAAATAAAACAATGTAAATAAGTATGTTGAATTCAATCATATCGTTATTGGTGGAGTGAAAAAGGCTAACAAAATTAGGACGTGGTTCATTGTAAATGAATGGTGATAGGGCATGGATGATAACAATAAGCAAAGCCAATATAGATATAAGAATAAAAACAGAAGCAGAGTAGGTAAACAGGAAAGACGTAAACTTGCTAAGCGCAAAGAACAGAAAGCCAAACGTCCCAAAGGATCGATTAAACTAAAATTAAAGCAGGTATTTTTACCTTATTTGGGTTTGAGTATTCTGACCATTTTACTCTTTGGTGCTTTGCGTTGGTTGCTAGATATTTATTTAGATGTTCTACCTTTAAAAGAAGGCTACTGGGATTTTATCATTCCTTGTTTATTATCCGTCTTGGTCATTACTATTTGGATGTGGCCGAGATACGAGCTTTTGACTTTAACGTCGGATAAGCGCAGTAGTTCGAGCTGTTTCTTTGTTGCGATGGTTTTAGCATTAGCGATACCGCTTTTGATCAGCCAAAACTATTTATCCAAAGCGGCTTACGAGATCATTGAAGTAGACAGCTTGAACGATATCCGTCACTATCCAAAACAAAAATACTTCAAAGTTGGTAATGTTGAGCCAGTAAAATCAGAGAGAGTTTCTTATATAGAGACACAAGTAGTAGTCAATGGACGATACTTCGAATCGACATTGCATATTGATTATTACATTGTTACACCGTTTACCGCTGCTGATAATATCTGGCTAGGTTCTAGCTACCACACGAAATACGATAATCGTGCAGATCAAAACATTAAAGACAGACAATACTCAGCGTTTATTAATGACTCGAGCTATAGATACGCCGCTGCTGACCTCTCTAATATCAGATATTTTAGAAAGCTGAAGTCATCAAATGACAGAAGCGCCTATTTGTATACTATCTCTAAAACTAATAAGCAGTCTAATTTACCACCCTTGGTGTTAGTACCTGAATCAGAGATATTCGTTGACAGTTTAGATCGTGACTTTGTCTGGGGATTTGGTTCATTTTTTATCGGCATGGGGCTATGCTTTTTGCTTATTCTTGCAGCAGATATTGATAATCAAGAAAAAAAGGGCACGCGAAAACGTACACCTATCAAAAAACAAAAGCCCGTAAAAAAACGAGCACCAGTGAGTGATGTATCAAAAAGCCTAGTAACTTTATTTAGAAGTAATAAAAAACGACCTGCAACGTTGGTGTTAATACTGACCTGTATAGGTGCATTTATACTTACCGTATTCATGGGTATGGATATTATTAACCCTTTATCCAGACAGGTAAATAGTGTAGGTGGGTTGACGATGGACGCGCTGCAAGCTGGTCAATATTGGCAAGTAGTGATATCGCTTTTTGTACACGCAGGGATTATACATTTAGTAATGAGTTTGGCGATGCTTTTTTCAGTCGGTTATATTTTAGAAAAAGTATTAGGTCCTGCACGTTTTATGATTACCTTTTTTATATGTGGCATTTTTTCCAATATTTTAGGGGCTCTCTATTATGATATGGACATGGCGGGTGCTTGGGGCGCTATATTAGGCATGTTTGGTATTGCGATAACATTAGTTATTTATAAGATTTTTAACAAAAAATATAGAGAAATATATGGTGCTACTGTGGCTGTCATATTGACCATCCTCTTATCCAGTATGTTTGTTGCTTTCATAAACACGCTCAGCTATATGGTGTATTATCTTCTGACCTTATGTGTTGGTATGATTTTCGGTGTGGTCATAGTTATGACTCAAAAACAGTCTTTATTACGCAATGCTAGGCGTCATAATATATAGTTATTGGCTATTCATAATCGAAAACCTACGCTAAGCAATATGAATCAAACGTGATGAATTGTTATTAATCATTATTAGAGACTATCTCCATTGACGCACTCAGCAAACTATGACTAAATGAGCATAAGGCTAATAAAGACAATATCAATGATAAAACTAACATAGCCTTTAACAATAAAGTCAGCCGTACAAGGAGTGTGCCATGTCTACTATGATTACCGATCGTACCTATCGAATCGCTCGCGAAAATACCCAAGCGATGATAATCGATGTTCAAGAACGCTTAACGCCGCATATTTATGACCATGAAAATATCGTCAAAAAGACAGTCACTTTGATCAAAGGTCTACAAGCCCTGAACATCCCAATTATGCTCAACGAGCAGTACAAAAAAGGTTTGGGCGATACGCTACCTGAGATACGTGAAGTATTAGAAGGCGACAATACCAAAAGCTTTGAAAAGGTTACCTTTAGTGCTTGTGATAATAATGATTCATGGCATTATCTAGCGCAGCAAAATCGAAGCATTGTCCTATTATTTGGTGTCGAAGCCCATGTGTGCGTCATGCAAACGGCGCTGGATTTATTGGATAATGGGATGCAGCCAGTTATTATTGGTGATGCCGTTGGGTCGCGCTTTCCTTATGACAAAAAACAAGCCATTCGCCGTATTCGACGCGCTGGCGGCGTGATTACGACAGTAGAATCCATTCTGTTTGAATTATGCCGCAGTAGCCAAGACCATGCTTTTAAGACTATTAGTAATTTGATTAAGTAGCGGATGCGATAAAGGGTTGAGAATGAATGACAAACTCTTAGCGTTATTGTTTCAATTAATATAAATTATTTTCGTGAAAACAGCGCTTGATAAGACAGGCGCTGTATTGCATTTAACCAGAGAGAAATATGTCCTCAAACATACCTATAACATTGACCGATCCAACGCGCGACGCAAATATTAAGATAGATGACGTCACGCATTTCTTATTAGAGCTTGATGCCCTAAAACGTGTCAATCGACGCAGCTATGTGACGGGGACGACTCGCTTGGAAAACTCTGCTGAGCACTCGTGGCATCTAGCAATGGCATGCTGGTCAATCGCTGAATTGTTTGAGTTGGACGTCAATCATGAAAAATTGCTTAAGATGGCACTGGTGCATGATTTGGGTGAGATTGATGCGGGCGATACTTTTTTATATGCTGATACCCGTCGTGATGCGCACCTCGAAGAGCGCGAGGGTATTGCTCGATTACAACGCGAGCGTGGTAACGGTATTACTGATTTAAGTGAGATCTGGGAAGAGCAGGAGACAGGTAATAGTAAAGAGGCTGATCTACTTAGAGTGGTCGATCGTTTATTGCCATTTTTGCTTAATTTAAATACTGAGGGCAAAACGTGGATTGAGCTTGGTGTTGCACGCTCGCAAGTGGCTGGCGCGCATGAATTTATCAAAGACAGCTTTCCGATTATCCATGATTGGTTATCACAACACATTGAATACGCGACCCAGCAAGGGTGGTTGGTTGATAAATAAATTGATAACATCACCTTGTTACTGACTCGCAACGTTTGACGCTGTTTAAAACCTTTATATTGAATAGTGTCAATAATAATAGAGAGGTTCCATGCACTTATTTAAGAACTATAAAACATGGTGCAAATCGCTAGCCTTTGTCAGCATGCTGGGACTAGCGCAAATGGCGCAAGCGCTTGCTCCTATCAGTGATGGCGATAAATTGGCGCACGATGCTAAAAAACAGATTGGTGTCACGGTGAGTTATGATCCTACTTACCGTAAGCTGGACTTTCCGCGTGGCGATGTACCAATAGAGACTGGCGTCTGTACCGATGTGATTGTCCGTGCTTATCGTTTGCAAAATGTGGATTTGCAGCAGTTGGTCAACCATGACATGAAATCAAGTTGGTCGGACTACCCAAAGATTTGGGGCTTAAAGTCAACGGACAAAAATATCGATCATCGACGCGTGCCCAACCTTGAAACGTTTTTTGCGCGTCATGGACAGACGTTATCTACGACCGATAAAGGCAGTTTTCAAGCGGGAGACGTTGTGTCATGGCGGCTGCCAAAGGGTAACTTGCCGCACATCGGTATCGTCTCAGATAAAGTAGCTGCTGATGGTACGCCGCTGATTATTCATAATATCGGAAGTGGTACGCAGGAGGAAAACATCCTATTTGCTTATCCTATCCATAAGCACTTTCGATATTGATAAAGGCTTTTGGAAAAGGGAGCCTAAAGTAGTAAAAACAAGCAATACAAAATGGAAGTAGTACAAACTAACAGCCATTAAAAAGCCCAGTCAAACGTCATTATCTACGTTTAACTGGGCTTTTCAGTATTATGAGCTTCTTACAAATTAAGCTTGCTGAGTTTTTGCTTGACCCAATAACTGTCCCATTTTTACCACGCTATTGGCTTTCATGCTGTCCTGCCAATCCGCTTTTGCGGCTTTTGGTAAAACGACAATCGCCGTTGAACCCAAATAAAAGCGTCCAAGCTCAGCGCCTTTTTCAAAGCTCATATTGTGCTCTGATTCTTGGATGTCCTCAGTGCGGCTGATTTTGCCAGTGGCGACGGTTTCGATACCAGCGACAATCATAGCGCCGACCATTACCACGGCAGCTTTGCCGTATTCTGTATCAAATAAACAAACCAAACGCTCATTACGAGCAAATAAATCCGGCACGTTAGCGGCCGTGGTATTATTGACAGAGAATAGTGTACCTGGCACATATCGGGTCTTAGTTAATGTACCCGCAAATGGCATATGCACACGGTGGTAATTACTGGGTGCGAGATAAACAGTCGCAAAGCTACCATCAGCGAAGTAGCTACCATCTTCGCTGTCAGCAAGTAATTGGCCAACATCATAATGACGACCTTTTGCCTGCAGTAATTTATGGTCTTCAATTTGACCTAGCTGCGAGATGATACCATCAGCAGGACTGACAATACCGTTGGCGCTGCTGTCGATAGTACGTGCATTTTCTTTGAGCTCACGGGTAAAAAAGTCATTAAAGCTCTCATAAGCATTAAAGCTCTGACGTTCATACTCACCTAAGCTGACGCCGTAAGCTTTGGCAAAGCCACGAATAAAGGCACGTTTGACGTACGGATGACGGCTGGCGGCTAGACGCCCAGCGACTTTACTCAGCTGCTGCTGCGGGACAAGCTGTTGTAAGGTGGTAAATACATTCATAATAAGGCTACCAAAATAGGATTGGAAATAAGAATAAAAATTAGGCAAGTTAATGGCTGTATTTTATCATGGACAGCATATTATTGTCTGAGCATAATCTGTTAAGGAATCAGTAAATGAAAGCACTTATACAACGAGTGAGCCATGCCAGCGTCGTCGTCGATCAGCATTGTATTGGCAAAATCGATCATGGGATATTGGCATATATTGGCTTGGGGCATGAAGATAGCCTGCAAACTGCCCAACGCATGATCGACAAAATCTTGGCCTATCGTATTTTTGAAAACGATGAAGATCCTGCCAAGGTCGGTAAACTGGATAAAAATGTGCAACAGGTCTGTGGCGGACTACTGTTGGTGTCGCAGTTTACCTTGATGGCAAAAACAGACAAGGGTCGTCGCCCTGACTTTGGTGGCGCGATGGCACCTGATGCTGCTCAAGTGCTGTTTGCACAACTGGTTGATTATGCCAACACTCAGCATCACAATGTTGCCACTGGTCAGTTTGGCGCTGATATGCAAGTTGCCAGCGTCAATGATGGGCCCTTAAACTTTTTATTAGAAGTATAAAAATTATCTGTCATCAAGCTGTCATAATTAGTCCGTTTAATAAGTAGAAACGGGCGAGTGTTTATCGCCTCTTTCTGTATCTTGATTTTTTGAATGCTAACTTTTTGAACGCTGATATTTTGACTATAATAATAAGGTTGCCGTATGTACAATGAGCAAATTTTGATCGTCGAGGATGAGCCTGCGATTCGTGAAATGATTGTGATGACGTTAGAGATGGCTGGATTTGATAGTTTACAGGCTGCCGACGCATCAGAGGCGCATCAGCAAGTGGTCGATCACCGTCCGGCGCTCATATTATTGGATTGGATGCTGACCGGCGAAAAAAGTGGTATTGATTTTTGTCGTATGCTCAAGAACGACGATTTGCTCGCTGAGATACCGGTTATTATGCTAACGGCCAAAAGTGAGGAAGACAGTAAGGTTCATGGTCTTGATGCGGGTGCTGATGACTATATGACCAAGCCTTTTTCGACACGGGAATTAATCTCAAGAATCAAGGCAGTGCTACGTCGTAGTAGTACATTGAGCGCCGACAAGCCTATCGAAATCGGCAAGCTTAGCTTAGATCCCAAAAGCCAGCGCGTAACGGCGGCAGGTCAGCTCATTGATATCGGCCCGACAGAGTATCGGTTGTTAGCATTTTTTATGAGTCATCCAGAGCGTGCGTATACACGGACACAGCTGCTAGATCAGGTTTGGGGCGGCAATGTCTATATTGAAGATCGAACGATTGATGTCCATATTCGGCGTTTACGTAAATTACTACAGCCTTATGACTGTGCTACGCTGATACAAACGGTGCGCGGTACTGGGTATCGGTTTTCCAGCTTGATTGAATCCAATTAGACCAAGACAGAACAAGTCGTGGCAAGCGTAAAACAACGCAGAAGACAGTAGTAAGGATAACGATGACGATAATGCCGATAAAAAATGAGCAACAGGGTGAGCAAGCGCAAGTTGCCCAGCACAATACAACAAATCAACTCAAAAAAATCCGCAGTGCCTTACTAGCACTACGGGATGCGGTCATTTTGCTCAATGATGATGATGGTTTGGAATGGTGGAATCAGGCAGCGGAAGATTTATTGTTATTGCAGTCAAGCAACAAAGGTCAAAGCATTTTTGACTTTATCACCGTGCCTGAATTTCGCCAGTATTATCAGGCTATCACGCCACCGAGCGATGGTGTGCACATGGTGTCATGGCGAGACCCTAAACGTTATCTAAAGTGTGAACTGACGCCTTTCGGCGATGAAAAACTACTGATAATTTATGATGTGACCCGCTTGCAGCATTTGGAGCAAATGCGCCGTGACTTTGTGGCCAATGTCTCGCATGAGCTGCGTACGCCATTGACCGTACTGATGGGCTATCTAGAAAATTTCTCTGATCAAGAGGATATGCCCCCGCAGTGGCGGCGTGGCTTTGAGCTAATGACCCAGCAGACTGCTCGTATGAATAGGATTGTAAATGACTTATTGCTATTGTCTCGCATCGAAATAGAAGAGACGCATGAGCTAAATGATATCGATATGACCAAGTTACTGACGCATATCTATGATGATGCGCAGGCGTATAACCAAGAATATGGTCATACTATTCATTTGCAGATAGACACTTATGATGGATTGTATGGCTCAGAGATGTACTTAACAAGCGCCTTATCCAATTTGGTGATTAATGCTATAAAATACACGCCAAAGGGTGGCAACATCGCTATCAGCTGGACAAAAACATCGGAAGGCTGCCGCTTTGCCGTCGAAGATGATGGTCTCGGTATTGCGCCCCAACATATCGAGCGCTTGACGGAACGCTTCTATCGCATCGATAGCGGACGCAGTCGTGCTACGGGTGGTACAGGCTTAGGGTTGGCAATTGTAAAACATGTCTTATATCAACATGAGGCGCAACTAACCATAGAGTCGGTAGAAGGCAAAGGCTCGACCTTTAGTGCAGTATTTCCTAGCGCTTATGTACGTTCTGCCGATGCGCCTTAATCTTTTTGTAAAAGTGGGTAGGGGTTCACTGCGCTGCCATTGATATAAATACCATAATGCACATGGGTTGGCGTTCCTTTAGCATTACCGCTGTTGCCAACATAGCCAATGATATCACCAGCATTGACCCAGTCATTGGGTACGATGTCGGCATAATCCTCTAGATGGGCGTAATAATGTCCTGCGCCGCCCGGTCCGACCACCACTACCACGCGTCCCCCTAATGTATTTTCGCCAACTTTGCTGACAATGCCTTGCGTCGTAGCTTGTATCGGTGTGCCCCGCGCTGCAAAAATATCGATGCCCTCATGGGAGCGCCCTTGGCTACGTGCTGCGCCCCAAGTATCGGTTAGATGCTGCTCTGGTAGTGGACTGGGTAGGCTGTTTTCTACTGGCAACGCTTGTTGCAATAAACTCAGTTGCTGCCATTTTGCCACGACAAACGACTGTGTCTGTTGGCTAATGCTAGGTAGTAATTTATCAAAGATAAATAACAGTGCTAGTAACACCGTAGCCCTTATTATTAGGCTTAGCAAACGGCTGAATAGTGTTGGCTTTGGTGGTCGATTATTGCCATCTGCTAGCATTGATGTCTCTTATATATCTGATGTAGTTTGAGTTAGTATTATAAAACCCCTATCTTCCAAGGTGTGTATAGCATTGTTATCTATGGTTTTTACCCCCATAAATACAAGTACAATAGATAGAGTTTTATCTATTTATTGTTCCTATTCAGCCACGATGGTGCTATTGATGGTTAAATTTTTATGACTGATGCTTTTAATTCTGCGGACATTTCTACCATGGCTGATACGGCGCTGGTTATCGATACCGAAACCGATCAAGGCCGTGACCCACGACCGATTCAGGTGGCGACTATCAATGTAGCCAGCGAATTTGAGTGGATGAAATATTTCAACAGTGGTCGCTCGATATCTCCAATCGTCATCAGGGTGCATGGTATTACGGATGAAGATGTGGCTGGGCTTGAGCGTTTTGATTTGGAGCAATTTGAATTGCCCAAATATTTAATTGGTCACAACGTACGTTTTGATTGGCGGGTGATTGGCAGTCCCTCTGCCAAGCTGATTTGTACCGTGAGGCTGGCGCGCGTGGCCTTCCCAGAGTGGAGCGGCTACAGTCAATCTAAGTGTATCGAGCAATTATTGGGCAAGTCTGAGGCGAGCAGAATGACGATAGCCGCTCATGACGCGCTAGGTGACGCGCGTATGTGCTACTTACTTTATCAAGCTTGCTGTGAGCGTCTAGAGATTGCGCCGACGGATTTTGCGGCGGCACATGCTATCTCTAACAAAGCCAATCCCGTGAGCAAGATGCCCTTTGGTAAGTATAAAGGGGCGCTGATTAAAGACGTGCCCATCAACTATGTGAAATGGATGCTCGGTAACATCCATAACATGCAACCGTCGCTTTATTCAGCGTTGACGAAGCGTATTAAGGCAGCAGACGTAGAAAATGCAAAAGAGTAAAGCGCATTATCAGCCGTTCTATTTTTATTCATGCTTGAAGCTGTAGTTTTGGAAGTTATTGTTGCTGATTTAACCAATCTACCGCCATTTGCCATAACTCAGGTGCCTTGGCATTGGTTCGACCACTAAAATAACGCATATGACCGATACTGCTTAATCCAAAATCTTTCGGCTCAAAAAAGCGTTTTTCGACCGGCATCTTTGTATAGACGCGAATCATGTCGTCGATGTTTTTGCTATTCGCAATTTCGTCATCGCTAAAGCCTAACCACAGTGCTGGCATGCGAATGTCATCATAAAAATGCGTGTGAATACTTTTGCCAAAGGCAGTCTTTATATAACCTGAGCCATTGCACCATTCGCGCCACTGACGAGCCACGCCGCGTGGTAGCGGCTCACCCATGCCGATTTTATCTGATGGGGTGTAACCTAATGCGAAATTCGTGACAGGAATGAACGCATCCATAAAACCCATCGCTTTAATTTTATACGGCATGTCCATGTTCTTGATACAACCTGACGAGCAAGCGACATTGAACACCGAGGCGATAGCGTTATAATTGCGCATCAGACCAATCAGCTGACCGCCTGCGCTGTGACCGATGAGATGGTAAGAAGCATCAGGAAATTCATCTTGCAACGCATCGAGGACGGCTGGCATGTCATGACGACCCCAACTTATCAGTGAGGAATCACATTTGGCCAAATCGGTTGCTAGTGACTCGCCGATACCTTCGTTGTCAAAGGTCAGGACACCAAAGCCCTGCGCTGCTAGATGGCTCGCAAAATTATGATAAAACTGACGCTTGATACCAGTGGCAGGCGCTATCATGACAGCGGCTTTGACCGTTTCTGTAGGGCGATAAACCGTTGCTGCCAACGCTTGATTACGCTCAGTCATGATACTTAGTGAGTAGCTGCCGTTATCGTCGTTGCTTTCATGGTCATTATTAGCGTCGATTGTGTCACCTTGTTGCGTTCTAGAAGATGGCGCATGATTATTATGCATAAAAATACCTTGATAATTTTTGTCGTTTTTATTGAAGATTGATGAATGTGGATCTACAACGTTTTATAGCAAGTCAGTGCTAAAAAATGTAGTCATTGCGTAGCGATAAATCGTTGCTACCGCGTGATAGCACGGCTTATGTTAAGATAAACGCTAGCAAATAGCAGGATGATGAGCGTTATTTGATTTTCTCTGTCAGCAACCAGATTTATGCTATTTTTACTGACCACTTATAAAAAAAAATATAAAAATCACAAATAGGTGTGAGTTTAACGGATGCTTATTATGCGTAATTAATAGACTGCTGACAATACTTTAGACCTTATCAGAACGCCTCATCATAAGCTCTTATCAGCAAAGCGCAGAAAGAGTAAAAGGTGGCAGCACTACAGAATACAGCGAGTTAACGTTAGTGATAAACGTCATATTGTGTCATTCTAACAAACGATAAACCCCTTTACCGAACCATTCAATACAATAATCTAAGCAAACTTAGGAGCGTTATATGCAAATGAAAATTAATAATGAAAATTATGAAGTTATTACCAGCCAAGATATCACTCATATCGAAAAAGCCGTGGATAAATCAACATTAGCGATGCCGCTGGTGGCTGTTTATTGTGGGTCACGACTGGGTAATAGTGAGGTTTATGAGCAAGCAGCCCGTGAGCTTGGTCGTGCTCTAGCAGAAAATGGGTTGGGTTTGGTTTATGGCGGTGCCAGTATTGGTCTAATGGGTGCAGTGGCTGACGACGTTATCAAAGGCGGCGCGCAAGCTGTTGGTGTGATTCCTACCTTTATGCTCAAACACGAAATCGCCCATGAGGGTCTGACTCGTCTGCATCTGACCGATACCATGCACACGCGTAAGACGGTCATGGCAGAGTACGCCGATGCTTTTATTACTTTACCCGGTGGTCTTGGTACACTCGAAGAGATTATGGAAATCGCCACATGGCGTCAGCTGTACCAACATGAAAAGCCGATGATTATTCTGAATATTAATGGCTTTTATGATCGCATGATTGAGCACTTAAAATATACCACGGAACAAGGCTTTATGAAGCAGCAAGATCTTGAGCGTTTGGTAGTTTGTAATACCATCGCTGAAGCGATTGATTTGTTACGGACAATCGTGACGATAGATGATGCGATCGATACTGAAAAAATGGCGGGCAATTAAATATAGGTAGATCAGAATATAAGCTGTTAAATGGTCTCATTGTATATAAGAAAAAAGGAGGTCGTCGCTAATCACTAGCGACGACCTCCTTTTTTCTATACTCTTTAGCGTTGGTTTCTACCAGATTTATCGAACGTATTAACAGACGGCAAACGCCTAAGGCTGAGCTGGTGTTAAATTCTCTAACGCCATTTCGCGAATGCTATGATTGACATCAGCCATCGCCGCTGGGAAACCACGATCTTCGGCCAAGACGCGTGCCACTTTATCAATCGTTAAGCGGTCATTATGGGCCAAGTATGACCATTCATGCGCATGGCGACTACGATTTTCTGCTGTGTCATTGTCTATTAAGCCAAGAGTCGTCAATTCATTAACGATTTGATCAGCAGCAATTAAGGTGGACGACGCTTTTACATTCTCCGCGCGGGCGTAGCGTATATTAGAGTACAAACTCACATCTGCTACCCGCAAGGTATCGTCCTGCCCCGGAATTTGCTGCCCGCCGTATAAGGCATTACCGACGGTGCGCGCACTGTTAAAGGTAGGCACAAACTCTGCTACGTACTCAATCGCTTGCTGGCTACGGGCTTGTAGCGGTGCTTTGTCCCAGCCATCTTCGATATAATGTACATACTGAGGCGGTAATTGAGGTTGTGCACTGGCTTTATCAGAAGCGACCAAGCCGTCAGTAAATAAAGTGATGGCTTTACTCATACCGTGGATTTGAAAGTAACCGCCTGGATAAGGCGTTAGCTGCGCCATACCCTCTGGCGTGCCGCGACTGCCATACACGATAATCTCGGGTATTTGTCCACCAGCGTCACCCCAGTGCGTGATATAAGAAGATTTGAACTCAACCATACGCTCGACTTTGACACCGACCATATCGTCGATAACACCAGTGCGAAAGCCACAAGCATTGACCAAGTAATCGACTTCGATAGACTCAGGTTGAGACCGGCTCGCTTGTTTGTAATCGACGCGCCATTTTGTGACATGGTGATCAGCATTGGTACAGTTCTCACAATCCACAGGCATGACTTGCTTAATTTCCGTATTGGTAAAGACATGCGCATGCTCATAGCCTTCTAAGGCGAGTTGAGCAGAAGCGGCTAAACGAAAAATATTCCAGCCATACTCTTGCACGACAATGAGCGGAAACTTCACTTTGTTCAAGTCCAGATATTTGGCAACTGGTATCACCCATTCGTCAACCGTGCTCGGTATCGCAACTTGCTCACGTTCAGACAGAGCAATCAGTTGCTCATGACTATAGAGCTGATAGTAGTTTTCCGGTTCGCCCAGTACTTTGTTATTGCTGTCTTGTGCGATGAGCTCGCGATAAGCATTCGTCAAGATATCGAGACGCGGGAGCAAGTCTTCGGGCAAGCCTTCGTCGCGCGTTGGGACAGCAAATACGGTTGGACGTACATCGATGGTATAAGGATAAAGGCGCAGAATATCAATACACTGCTTAAGCAAAGCAACGCAATCTTCGTCAGGGATTTCACGGTATAGATTACCACCCGCGTGCAAATGGCACATTGGTGGACCATCGATAAGCGACTTTTTCTTTTCAAAGACGTAGGTCTCAAGCCCTAATGCAGCGAGGCGAATAGCAATCGTTGCCCCTGCAGTACCGCCGCCTAGAATGCCGACGCGTTTTTTAGATAGCTCGTCCTTTGTGGCAGCCGCTGCTGTATCAAGTTTAGTCTCTGAAAATTCGATATCTTTGAGATCAATATCTTGAGCATCAGTATTCTGCGATTCAGTATCGTGCAGGATGGCTTGAGAGGCGTTTTTGCTAAAATTATCGGTCATTGTCGTTGTTATATCCTTGATAGCATCAGCGTCGGGACATGCTCTGCTTATTCATATAATTGTTTGGGCATATAAGTTTCTGATCATGTCAGTATCTTGAATCTTGTTGTAGCTATTGATATGCGTGCGGATACAGTCAAGTTCAACATTCATATGAGACCGCTATAGTCATACTTTCGATTATATGGCTCTTCTCATATACTGCTTATCATTTATAGCGCTATTTTACGAAAACCTATTGTGCATATGATGGCAAATACGTAAGTAGATGCATTAGTTTTGTCAACAAATTGCGATGGACTGTCCTGACCATGAAAAACAAAAATAGAAATGAGATGCCTAGCATCATTCAAGTATCATCACTATTTTGAACGTCCATCAACATGAAATACCTTCACTCATAAGATTCACGTCATGGTTTACTAATTTGTAATATTCGCAGGTTTTTGTAAGTTTATATTCTGGAAAAAACGACCGTTTTAGAGCATATGCTATAGTAAAACGACTTGAAATCCTCTGTGAGAGTAAAGCGTATGAAAGTAAAGCCTATGAAAGTAAAGCAACTGTCTGAGCGTATGACTTAACTATCGCACAAATCAGCAGATTGCAATATTGATAATTAATGAACACCATGTTCAATAAAAATTTAGTTCAATAAAAATTTAGATTAATGAGATGTTTTTTTTAAATACTTTTAAATACAAGGAAGTGATTATGAAACGTATTCTGATGTTATCTGCTCTAGCCAGTGTGTTGACCGTAACGGGTTGTTCGACGCTAAACAATGTGTTTGGCAATGACGACTCAGGCATGCATGACGTACAAGCTACCATGAGCAATAAAGCGCCAGTTGCCAGTATGAATGGGATGTTAGTGGATGCCACCAACAAAATGACGCTATATACCTTTGACAAAGACTCCATGAACAAATCAGAGTGTGGCTCAGCATGTCTATTAGCTTGGCCAGCTTTTATGGCTCCTAGCAATGCCCAAGCTTCTGGTGAGTTTGCCGCTTTCCAACGGGAAGACGGTAAATATCAATGGGCTGTCAATGGTAAGCCTTTATACTTTTATGCCAATGATACAAAAGTTGGCGATACCGACGGCGATAACAAGCTTGGCGTTTGGCACATTGTTAAAACTAAATAAAACAAGTAGGTTTCAAGTTGAAAAAAAGCAGCCATCATAGTGGCTGCTTTTTTAGGTAAAGGTTTTTTAAAAAGTATTTCAGCGCTATTTTGTTGTTTTCTGTACCAATTCACCATCGATTTGAATGGGAACAGCGGTAGTAATGCCGGCAGCAAATGCCGTCATACCATAGGCTGCGCGATCAATGATACCAGTAGCACGAAAACCGATGACTGGCTCTTTCGTAAGAGGGCTGTTGGCGATTTTATTTAACGTTACATCTAGTGTGAGGGGCTTGGTTTGGCCAAGCATGGTGAAATCACCCGTTACTTTGGCTTGTTGTGGGTTACTAAAAGTGACTTAGGTAGATTTAAAAGTCATCGCTGGGTATTTAGCCACATTAAAAAATTCATCCGTTCTTAGATGCTTATCACGGGCATCCCAATTGGTATCGATACTATCGGTTGCAATTGTAAAGCTCATATTGGTTTTGCTAGGGGCTTTGATATCGTAATTGACCACACCTTGCACATCATTAAAGCGACCCATGGTCGTTGAAAACCCTAAGTGATTGACAGAAAAACCAACACGGGTATGTGAGTCATCTAATTGCCATTGGCTAGGTAATGCCGCGCTTGCCATGGTGGTGACCGCAAGTGCTGAGCTGATGAGTAGGGCTTTCGTGGTAGTTTTTAGGGCAGTATTTATCATTGTTTATTATCCTTATTTAGTGACTGTTAATGAGGAGTACTTCATTTAATAACCGTTAATTTAACGATGATTAATTTACGAGTATTAAATGGTCACTGAGGTGACGTTTGTCATAATAGCAGTAAGTATTTATAAAAGCAGGCTATGGGCAACACGGCTAATATTTTATGAATCTTAATACTAAAAACTCAATACTAGGGCGTGTCCTCAATTCAATTGATCATATCTAAACGGGCTAAAAATGGCTAAATTTTGCCAAGCATCGTTAAATAGCTGGTTAATATCCTGATATTATCTGCGCTATTTTCCTCGTTTGACTGCAATTTATCTCATTTTTATCACCATTTTTAAAATGAGGACACGCCCTAAAAAGCAGGTATTATTTAAATAATCTACAAATTTTGTCGTTATTAAGTGGTTTATCTAATCAAATATTATAATAGCATAGAATACTTATCTCAATAACATTGTCAGTTTGCTGGTGCTTTATCCTCTATGATGATCGCAACTGCTGCTTGCATCAAACGCCAAAAACCGTTAAAATCGCGGTTTAATTTTCCCGCTGGGGAAGGCTAGGTAAGCAGAGGTATGGTGTTGGGTGCTGGAATAAGCCAGTGACGCAGCTGCCAGCCTTGCAAACGTCCTTAGTGCCTCAGTTACGTATGCTCAGTTTTATAAGTGCTTTTTTATGAGAGCTTCTTTATAAGAACTTTTTTATAAGAGTTTCTTTATAAAGGCTTCGACACATTGTCAATAAAACTGTAAATACATCGGACATAGAGAGTTTATTATGCGTAAAGATATCCATCCTGATTACCAAGAAGTTTTGTTCCACGACACTAACGCTGACGTGTTCTTTTTGACTCGTTCAACGGCTAAAACCAAAGCCACTCGTGAATACGAAGGTAAAGAATACCCATACTACCCACTTGATATCTCAAGTGCGTCGCATCCATTCTATACTGGTGAGCAACGTAAAACTTCTACCGAAGGTCGTGTTGCTAGCTTTAACAAACGCTTTGGTGCGTTTGGTGGCCGTAACAAGAAAGCTGCTGATTCTACTGAACAAGCTGCTGATTCTACTGAACAAGCTGCTGATTCTACTGAACAAGCTGCTGATTCTGCTGAATAAGTTACGCTTATCGCGTCAATTTATTTTGCTAAGCCATAAAAAACCGCTGATTATTCAGCGGTTTTTTTTGTTTAAAATTCAACGGTAAGTTTTATGTTATTAAATCTTGAGCTGTCATTTTTCAAGCTGTCATTTTTGAGATATCAGCTTTGAGATACTAGCTTTTAGAAAGCAGGGCTGCTCAGTTCGGCAGCTGATGAATTAAGCAACTTGACAATGAGCTCTGCCAACTGCTGCGCCCAGTAGCCATACATTAAACTACTAGGGTGGAAGCCATCACTGGCAAACATCACTTTGATATCAATTGGCATGCCCTTAGAGTGCTCTTCTATCATCCTTGGAAAATCAGTGGCCATATAAGTGACACCCTCATTACTTGCACATACTTGTTGTAATGTTGCATCAAGCATTGAAGCTTTAGCACCGACGAAGTTATTCAAAGGGGCAGGTATCGCAGGCATTTGCGCCATAGGCGGCAGACTCAAAAAAATCAATTGCCGTACGCCAAATTTACGCTGAGCGATCGCAACAATATCTTCGATTTGCTGCTGCCATTTACCCACAGAGACGTTCGAGGTGGTGTCATTGACGCCAACACTTAGCACCATTACATCGATGGGGTGGTTAGGCGCGGGCAGCACATAAAGCCTGCGCAAGATATCAAAGCTGGTATGTCCGGTGGTCGCTTGCAACGACCAGACCAAGTTAGCAAACTGAGTATTAATCACGGATTGCTGCGCTAAGATTGGCATCAAATTACCAACGAGTGCCTCATGCTGTGTCTGACTACCAACACCCGCTGCTGCTGAATCGCCAACGATCATGAGATTTAGCGTGTGCTTGGTCTTATTTTCAGTATTAGCAATGGTATCAGTCGGTTTGCCTAATTGAATATGTCCGTGTCGCTCTCCGTTTGGCTCAGGCAAGCGCACCGTATCACGCTTGATTTTGCGGCCTTGATAAAGATAAACAGGGGCGAGTAAGACGTCGCGTGCAACCGACGCCATTTTATTACTATTTATCATATTGCTACCATCCTGCACGCTCCCGAATTGTAGTGAGGCTGTCTTCTACCAGTAATTTGCCATCGACATACACGTCACGTAACAGGTTATCTGCACCAGCGGGTAGATCATCCGCTTTGATGGTTGTTGGCTGTCCGTTACTGTCTTCGACCAACGCCAAGCGACCTTTTTTTGAGCGTTTTGAGCGGCTAGTGATAGGGTCTTTATAAATGTCTTTCCATGCGCCATCGATAGAGATGGCACTGGCTTTCATCGCCCAGCTCATGGTATCGCGATTGACTTGTTGCAGTAATCCACCACCCATACCAAAGGTCACGTTTTCGGCGCTAAATCCTGCCTTCATGACCACGTCGATAATTTTGCTCAAGCTTTGCGGACTAATACCATCCCCTTGGATGACACGTACATAATCTGGCAAAACTTTGTAGCCTTTGCTATTAACCGTCGTGCCAAACTTCACTGCCAAGCGCTCCAGTGCCTCGCGGACTACTTTAGCAGGCTCACCACTATCAGGTCTGATGACTAAAGTACCGCCCATGTTTTTTACGTCGTCCTTCAAACTGCCACCCCAAATATTGTCAATGGCGTTCCATAAGTCATAGCTATCAGAGACCACTGAAAAGCTCTTACCCGCCCCACCAAACTGCTCAATCATATTGGCAAAAGCAGCAGTTTCGCTATCACGACCCCATGCAGTCATGGTGCTATGCTCAGCGGCAGGGATAGAAAAGGCAGGCATGTCTTTATCCATTTGATACCAGCGACTGGCAGCCACCAAAGCGGTCATGGAATCTGTACCGGCAAAATTTACCAAATGAGCAAGACTACCAAGTGCCACGGACTCCTGACTAGACGCACCGCGCGAACCAAAGTCATGCAAGCGAAAGGTTAATGACTCAGTATTATCCGCTGATTTTTCTAGCGCTTGACGAATGATGCCTTTGCAATAGTGCGAGACACTAGCAACGGTCGACGGATACCAGATAGCACGGAGTAATGCCGTTTCGATATAGCTTGGTAGCCAATAGAATTCTGGGTCGGTATTGATAATCTGACAGACCACATTGGATACTGGAACGATGCTGCCTTCAGGTATGGCTTCGATACGTAGTGGCAAATAGCCGCCATGTTTATCAACTAAGCGTTCCCAACCTGCACGATTAAAGGTCAAGCCATGCGCTTGAATCAGTATTTCGGCTTCATCAATATCTTGGTGGGTAATAGGGGTACTCAGGTATTCTTTAATAAAGGCTTGCAGACCAAAGAACACCACATCGTAATCGCCTTTACGCGCTTCAATATAGCTGGATAGATACTCACTACCTTTTGGATATTGCACCCAATGTGAGGTTTTATAGCTGTCGCTATTTAAGATTAAATTATTTAAATTACTGGTATACATCACAGAACTCCTCTGCTTTGAGTGAAATGGACGACTCGCATCATTGTTGAGCCTTAAATGGACTAAAAGTATTTTATGTACATTAGCATCAATTTATTGTTCAACAGTCTAACGGCTCATCCATTGACAGCATCTAGTAAGGATAACTAAATGCTGATTAGTAACCCTTGCCGTCTATCGGCTTGGGCGGTGAAAATATAAGTGGCACTGATAAAACCAAACTTATAAGGTAAATTATATAGAGTGTCATTGATTGAAAATGAGTCATTAATGCACTAAACAGTCAATGACACAACGTCTTACAAGCCAACCATTTTAGTGATAATCGCATAGTGATCTTCGAACATCATGGTGGCATCCAATTCGGCAAGCGGTAACCAAAACGCTTTGGCCGCGTCATCACCGCCTTTTACTTTGGGCAGACCTTTTGGATCGTTTTTTAGCTGAAAGTAAAAGGCTTGGGTAATCGTGCGACCACGCGCTGAGCGGTAAGGGTCGTCAAAGGTATGTTGACTATGACAAGAGCCGCGTAATACTGGCTCTGGGACTTTAAGGCGCGTCTCTTCGCGTAGCTCACGGATACAGGCATCAAAGAGCGTCTCTTTTGGATTCAAGAAACCACCGGGCAGTGCCCATAGTCCGCGCCCTGGCATGCTGCGACGTTCTACTAACAGAATATGACCTGACTGGACGACCAAGGCATCAGCGGTCATAAAGGTAGGTGGATAAGGCGCAGACTCCCACTGTCTTTTATACTTATCAACGAAGTCAGCTTCTTCGTGCAGCTGCTGATAATCCTCGGTTTTTTTGAAGTCATTTAGGACGTTGCGGGTCGACTCAGGGGTGCGCTCAGGCGTTGGTGTGGCACCCATGAGATAGCTGTCCCGAATAGGGGTCGCCGATAGATTGTGATAATTGGGTACAGAGACCGACGCCCAGTTGGGGAATAGCGATAAATAATACGATGAGCTGTCTTTTGAATGACCAATGAGACCAATATCGGTCTGCAAGTCGCCAGTGACAGATTTGACACCTGCTTGCACGTATTGCAGCCAGCGTGTGTCATTGTAAAGCGCATCATCGAGTCCAACGCAGTGAATACGCGCGGCATCTGCTGTTGAATACGCGTCTTTAATCATCGCAGCGCGCTCAGCCACGCTAAAGGGGTTGCGTAAGCTACGTGGTAAGTTTGCGGAGCCGATCAGCATGATGACATTGTCGGCACGCTTCAATGCTTCATCCACGACCGC
Organism: Psychrobacter sp. AT9; assembly: GCF_047272965.1. NCBI lineage: Bacteria > Pseudomonadati > Pseudomonadota > Gammaproteobacteria > Moraxellales > Moraxellaceae > Psychrobacter > Psychrobacter sp. AT9. The sequence continues at coordinate 3,045,594 of NZ_JBKOTW010000001.1, read as the reverse complement.
TTTATGCCCGCAATGAAACGGCTGAAAGCGCCCAATAAACACCAAATAACGATAGTGTTTTTTGTCCTGTTTATCTGGGTTTTGTGTATCTAGATTTTGCTCTGATAATCCACTCATAGACGCCACTTTCCTACGACTTATTTTTTATTGGTTAAAAATTGATGACGCTAATACTGACACAGCCTATGACTTTCTGACAAGTATAAAGATGTGTAGGGGTGTGTCATCGTTACCTTGCATGCTTCTCTATCCATGCGGTCACCGTTGGCCAAATCTCTGTAGCAGCATTACGGCTTATCATAATGCGGCTATGGGTATAATCATCCAAGTCTCCATGGTCAAGGGAATATTCTCGAAAGACGTTTTTTGGGTTAGCAAACTTATCAAAAAACAACTGACAGCCACGGGTTGGCGAAATAAAATGGTCACCTTTGGCACTGATCGCATAGATAGGCGTGGTAATCATTGACATGTGTTGTCGATAATCGAAGTGGCTGTTATTAGATACAGTATTAGATACAGTATTTTCATCAATCGTCGTTGTTTCAAATTCATTTTGTTTGATGAAACTGCTTTTAAAGTCTTTGTTCAGGTTCCAGTCGTACCACTGGTTCATCGTATAATAGCTTTCGTTAAAAGGACCCATTTTAAGCTTCTTAGCTGGGATAAAGCCTAGTAGTCTCGTAAATACTTTGGCTGCGAGAATTTTAGTGTAGCTAATCGGGTTCGATACTGCGCCATAAACTTGACAGGCAAACATACTGATGCTGTTGATGTGGTCAATATACTGGGGGTTTTGGATTAAAAACATGGTTAGGCAGGCACCGCCGCCACTGTGGGTGACGCAGTGTAGATTATCCAGTTTTAACTCAGCAAATAAGTAACGAAAGGTGGCCTCAAAATCATAAGTTGCGACGGTTTCGAAGTTGAATTTGTCTGTTGGTATCGAGCTCGCACCATGACCGCGCCATTCCATAATGTAGCAATGATGACCAAGCTGCGCCAGATAGTGGGCGATTCTTAAACAAGTCTGTTTGTCCGAAAAGGTACCGTGGGTCAACAGAATATTTTGTGCTTTTACCCTAGGCGCATTGGTGGTAAGAATATCAGTCTTCTTTTCATCTTTTGCAGTATCCACAATCTTCCAAATTGCTATTTTTTCGCCGTCTTTGGTGCTTACCAGTTTTAGGGTTTCTGTCATCATAAAGCGGTCTCGTCTAGATTGTTTTGTTATGGCATCGTTTATGACATCATTTATTGTATGGTTAATACTGAGTAGCACGATATGTCTACTCGGCAATCCCTAATACACTTTCATCCTTGATAATCAATCAAGCAGCCTTAATATAAACAATAGCAGACGCGGTGTGGGTAGTTAAATAATTTTGCGTCGCATTTTTAGCATCACCTCTTTATATCTTTTATGTCACCATTAAAAAAACCAATAGTGACTATTTATAACGGTCACGCTTTAATTCGCAGTAGCGCAGTCGGAATTATCGACTGAATGCGCTATAATAGTGGTTATAAAATCATCAAACCTTTATCAAGATTGCCGTTAGAGCACTATAATATCAACCGTTATGCTTGATAACTGTTAAACCAAATTGCCCAAATTCACGACACAGCAGCTATGACAGCAGTCGCGTTTGTGTCATAACGCATAGGAAAAATTATGAGTGAGCACAATCAAGCCAGCCAATCAGATCAATCTGCAGACTATGAATCAGCGCTAGATACTGAGCAAGCAGAAACGAAAAGTAATATTACCATTACCGAGTCAGCCCAAGGTTATTTGGCCGATTTACTGTCCAAGCAAGATACCGACGGTATCGGTGTGCGTATCTTCGTCGAGCATCCTGGTACGCCGCGTGCCGAATGCTGTATGGCTTATAACCAACCGGGCGAAGAAGACAGTGCTGATCTACGTTTTACCTACGATGATTTCTCTGCTTTTATTGAAGCGTCGTCAGTCCCTTATTTAGAAGATGCGGTCATTGACTACAATAAAGATCGTTTCGGTGGTCAGCTAACTTTCCGCGCGCCAAACTCTAAAATGCCAAAAGTGGGTGCTGATGCCAGCGTAGAAGAGCGTATCAACTACGTATTACAGTCTGAGATTAACCCAGGCTTAGCGGCGCATGGTGGTGACGTACAGTTGCTTGAGTTGATTGATGAAGAAGGCGTTGGTCTCACTGCTGTATTGAAATTCGGTGGTGGTTGCCAAGGCTGTTCAGCCGTTGATATGACCTTGCGTCAAGGCGTTGAAGTACAGCTAAAGCAGCAAATACCAGAGCTGACACAAGTCATCGATGAGACGGATCATACTCGTACTGAAAATGCTTATTACAAATAAGTGGTAAGTATCAATACAATCAGAAGTAGATTGAAATAGGGTTACTTATGCTGGGTGGTTATTAATAAACCCAACATTGGCTATTCTTTTCATAAAGAAGCTGGGTTATGATTAACTCAGCTTTTTTTTATGGCTATCATTTATAAGATGGCTTTTTTAGAGATTATTGGTCAATTGATACCTTTAAATGATCTATTTTGATTGATGCTTTTTTTAGTGACTACCAAGGAGTTTGTTATGAGTGATGGACAACCAGAGACCAATTCAGAGAACGGCACAAAACCAATGCAGCGCTTAGAGACCTTAGCGATTCATGCGGGTTATAGTGTTGAGCCAACGACCAAAGCCGTCGCTGTGCCTATTTATCACACCAGCTCGTATGCGTTTGATAATACCCAGCATGGCGCAGATTTGTTTGATTTAAAAGTCGCGGGTAATATTTATACGCGCATTATGAACCCAACCAATGCGGTTTTAGAAGAGCGTGTTGCGGCGCTTGAAGGCGGTATCGGCGCGCTTGCCGTAGCATCTGGTATGGCTGCCATCACTTATGCGATTCAAACCATCTGTGAAGCGGGTGACAACATCGTTGCTGTATCGACCTTGTATGGCGGTACTTACAATTTATTTGCCCATGCTTTGCCGCGTCAAGGTATCGAAGTCCGCTTCTTTGACCACAAAAACCCTGAGGCGATTCGTGATTTAATTGATGATAAAACCAAGATGGTCTTTGCTGAAAGTATCGGTAATCCACTGGGTAATATTATTGATATTCAAGCACTCAGTGACATCGCGCACGAATATGGTGTGCCGGTGGTGATTGATAGTACGGTTGCCACGCCAGCGATTTGCCGTCCGTTTGAGTTTGGCGCGGATATTGTCATTCATTCATTGACCAAATATATGAGTGGTACGGGCACCTCGATTGGTGGCGCGATTGTCGATAGTGGGACTTTCCCTTGGGGCGATTACCCTGAGCGTTTCCCATTGCTGAACACGCCAGATCACAGTTATCACGGTGTGAACTTCGTCAAGGACGTTGGTGCAGCGGCCTTTATCGCTCGTGCTCGCGTGGCACCGCTGCGTAATACTGGCGCGGCACTTAGTCCATTAAATGCTTTTGGTATTTTGCAAGGTATGGAGACGCTGAGCTTGCGTATGGAGCGTCATGTACAGAACGCCCAAGCAGTGGCTGAATACCTTCGTGACCATGATAAAGTTGCTTGGGTAAAGTATGCGGGTCTGCCAGATCATCCTGAGCACGAGCTTGCAAAGAAATACATGAAGGGTACGCCCTCAGCTATTTTGACCTTTGGGGTAAAAGGTGGCCTTGAAGCTGGGGCGCGCTTTATTGATGCGTTGCAGCTGATTACGCGTTTAGTCAACATTGGTGATGCCAAATCATTGGCGTGTCATCCAGCGACGACCACACATCGTCAGTTGAACGAGCAAGAGTTAGAGAATGCTGGTGTGAGTACTGATATGGTGCGATTGTCGATTGGTATTGAACATATCGACGATATCAAAGCCGATTTAGAACAGGCATTAGCCTCGGCTTAATCTGCAAGTTTCTTATTTCTTAATAATTTTCTTAACAATAAAATAATTTGCAAAAGAAAAAGCCCATGTCGATTTGATATGGGCTTTTTTATTAGGGCTGTGACGTCCTAAAATATGTTCAGAGATTAAGCAGACAGTACCCGTTTGGCAATCTCTTTATAATCCTGCGGCATGAGTCGTGGGCCAAATTGTTGAATAACTTGTGCTGACACTTCGCTGGCAAGATGACCACATTCTGGTAAGGTGTACTGCTGCGATAAAGCGTATAAGAACGCCCCCGCATAGTTGTCGCCAGCCCCATTGGTATCGATGACATTGGCAACGACTGGCGTAGCAATATCATGCACCACAATCTCTGACTCGGCATCAGGTTTATGAGCGATAACAGCGCCTTTTTCGCCATCCGTCACTACCGCAATTTGGCAATGTTCAAGTAAGGCACGCGCGGCTGCTTTGACTTGTTTTTTATCCGTAAAGAGCTTGGCTTCTTCACTATTACAAAATATCACTGCCACTTTGTTGCCCAGCATATTGAGCAAACCGTCTTTGGCAAATTTAACCACCGCTGGATCAGCGAAGCTCACCGCAATCTTTGCATTATGAATGCCAGCTTGCTGACGTAACTGAGTCATGGCTGGCTGGATGCCCTCGGACATGGCTAAATAGCCTTCTAGATATAACCAATCTGCTTGCGTTAGCGCATCAAAATCGACGTTATCAGCGACAATATCGCTTGAGGTGCCTAGATAAGTCTGCATGGTGCGTTCACCGTCTTCTGTAACGGCAACCACACAAGATCCAGTTACACCGCCTTCATGGATAGATTTGTCTGAGGTAGCGACGCCTGCTTCGTGCAAGTCCCTGAGGTAAAAGGCGCCTTGATCATCATCGCCCACACGGCAAGCATAAAACGGCTTGCCACCTAAGCTGGCAAAGGCGTACATGGTATTGGCTGCTGAGCCGCCACCCGCTTGTTTTGATGGCGCAATTTGTGCAAGTTGGAAGTAGGCCAACAGTTGCTGCTGCTCTTCGATACCTGCCAAGGTCATATTGCCTTTGGTCAGCTCTGTCTCTTCCAACGCTGCATCAGATAGCACATATTCGTGGTCAACCAAGGCATTCCCTATCGCCATTACATCGTACATTGCTCACTTCTCCTCAATTAAATTATAAACGCTTATCTTTTATATTCGAAAGTCATTCAGCTTGTAGATCAAGCAAACGCTGATAGAGGGCATTCTTTTTGACACCCGTAATATCGGACGCCAATGCAGCGGCTTTTTTGACCGATAAATCCTCTAACAATCTTTGCAATAATTTGTCATGGATGCTGATATCGTCAGTATCTTGTGCCGCATCAACGCCAGCGACCACCACGACTATTTCGCCACGCTGCTGATTATCATCTGCTTTGACAAACTCAACCAAGTCGCCTAGCGTACTCTTACGGACGGTCTCAAAGGTTTTGGTCAATTCGCGGCAAAAAGCCACGTCGCGATCTGCGCCAAATATCGTCGCCATATCTTCTAAGCTGGTAATAATACGATGCGGTGCTTCATAAAATATCAATGTTTCGGTACGCGAGGTGAGGGCACTCAGTTGTTTTTGGCGACCATGGGTTTTCGCTGGTAAAAAACCAATAAAGCTAAAACGGTCTGACGGTAATCCCGCTACAGACAATGCAGCAATCGCCGCAGAAGCGCCAACGATAGGCGACACAGTAACCCCAGCAGCATGGGCAGCTTGCACCAATTGATAACCAGGGTCACTGACCAGCGGCGTACCGGCATCACTGATTAAGGCGACCGAATGACCTTGCTGAATCATCTCAATAATTTTAGGCGTTTGAATGGCGCTATTGTGCTCATGGTATGCCCAAAGCTTATTGTGTCCTTTTTGCTTGCCTACAGCCTCAGAATCATCCAAGTTATTATGAGTGGCTGGCGCTTTGGTATCGTCCGTTTTACTGCTTTTTTTATCTTTAGTGTCGATGCCAAAATGCGACAACAGCTTACCTGATGTGCGGGTGTCTTCGCAGGCAATGATAGCGACTTGCTTTAAGATATCAACCGCATGCGGTGTCATATCGGTAAGATTGCCAATCGGCGTGGCAACGATATATAGGCAAGCTGGCATCGCAGTAGGGGTAGACATAAAACCTCGAAGTATTAAAAACTGGAATTAAAAAATAAGATGGCGCTGACATTTATCATATATCGTTCAGGTAAATAGTGAACAATCAATAATGACAAAAGGGCGCAAAAGTGGTTAGTTTAGCATGTTGTGCTATGATAATTATGAAATGTTGGCCAGACCCATGGACGCTATGGCAGATCATAAACCTTTGACCCTTACTTCACCAAAACAGCGCCAAGGCAGCCGCTTTGAACAACGAGCGTGTGAGTTTTTACAAGCGCAAGGATTACAGCTGATTGCACAAAACTGGCAGCAGCCTAAAGTTGGTGAGTTAGATTTAATAATGCTAGAGACGGGGCAGGCGTGGTCGACGCTGGTATTTATTGAAGTACGTCAGCGTCAGCATTCAGGTTTTGGTGACGCCGCGCTTAGCGTCACGGCAAGCAAACAACGTAAAATTATAAAGACGGCTCGTTATTTTTTACAAGTGCACCCTGAGTATAGTCATTATGAGTGCCGCTTTGATGTGATTGCTTATGATACGAATAAGGTTAATACTCACAGCATTGCTGTAAATAATACGGATAAAAATAACAGGGATTTTACGAATAAATTGAAGAGTCAGACAGAATGGCTAAAAGGCGCTTTTATAGCCAGCGCATGGTAATAGTGCGTTTTGACTGTGTTAGCAAACAGGCAAAGAAAGTACGACCCCATGTTATCGTTACCAAAAACCTAACCGCCCACCGTAAAAATTAAGTAAAGTGATTGAAAGAAAATGGCTAGTCGTAGAAACAACGACGTTAGCGATTACTCAGTCGATAATTCTTATTTTGATATTTGATAGTTACTCAGTTAAAACGGCTAAACCAATTGATCTCATACAATCGTCACCATCATGCTTTAAGAGGTAAATAATGACACGGATGCATTTGCGCACTGCTATTTTTGGTTCATCACGTCGCACAGCGATAGGCGTTATGCTAATAACTGGTTTCGTTCTCGTCAGTACAGGTTGCAGCACCAATTATCTGACCAATAGTACCGAGGGTACCTATGGCGTGCCGATGACCGAGCGCACGATTCCACAGCGTTTGCTCGATCGTAGTATTGAGCATACGGTCAAAATTAATGTTTATGGGCTCAAAGAAGACCTTCAGCAAATCAGCCGTATGGGTATTGATAGTTTTAACAGTGAAGTGTTATTGACAGGCGAAGTGCCAACTGAGGCAATCAAAGCAGAAGTCGAAAAAGTTGTCAGCTCCATGCCAGATGTGCGCCGTGTCTACAACGAGCTGAATGTTAGTGCCTCGAAGGGTTATAGCTCAACCGTTCACGATGGTTATATCACCTCAAAGCTATTGGCAAAAGTCGCAGCGAATGACGGCGTCAAAGCCTCACAAATCAAAGCGGTGACTGATAATGGTGTGGTCTATATTATGGGGCGCATGACGCCTACCCAACAAAGCCATCTGATTGATATCGCTAACGACACAATCGGTATTACAGAGCTGGTATTGCTGACCACCGTCGTCGATGATAGAGGGGTGAAGTTGGCTGAAGACGATATTATGTATGAAAATAATTTGGCCAATCCTACGATGGTGCCTGCTATTGACTCTAATGTAGCTTCTAACGTTAACCCTAATGTAAACAACGCTGTGACGCCTAATACTACTAGTACTGCGACACCTATCGTTATAACAGAGGAAGGCGAGTCGGTTAATCAGCCGTCATCCAGCCCTTACATTGACCTTTATCAGGGTCAATAAGTATTTAATCAATAAGCGCACTGTTAAGTAATCACAATAATCCTAAACAGTGGCAACAGTAAAAGCACGATAATGCTTCAGCCAGCCAGTAAGATATAAAAAGTAAAAAACAACTGTGACAGCGTGAGGCTCATTCATCACAAAACGTCGTTATGTTTTATGATAAATGAAGTACAGAACCCATACGGCTGTTATAAGGCAATCCATTGTTGATTGAAAATAAATATAATAGGAATACTGGCTATGAAGGATTCAAACACACGCTCTCCAGCTATTGATTTACGCAATACCGAACAACCAAATATTAAAACCCGCACGCTCAAACTCTCAGGGGCAGGCGTTACTGCTGCATTGGCGATAGGCGGCATTGCACTCGCTGCCCAAAATGCGCAAGCTTTGTCACCACTTGCTGTGGTCAATGGTATTACGTCAAGTGGCGGCGTTGGGGTCAGTAAAAACATTCTATATGGTGATGAGCCATCGCAAGACTTAGATATTTATTATCCCAAGCCATTGGCACAAGCGATGAAAGCCCAAAGCGCTATCAACGACAGTTATCCAATGGTGGTTTTTGTCCATGGTGGGTCGTGGGAGAGTGGTAATAAAGAACAGTACGCCTTTGTCGGTCAAAGCTTGGCGCAGGCAGGCTATGTCACCGCCGTGATTAATTATCGCAAAGCACCTGAACATGTGTATCCTGATTATGTCGAAGATGCGGCACAAGCGATTGCTTGGAGCATCGACAATGCAACCAGTCTGCATGCCGATCCAAAGCGCTTGGCGGTGGTCGGACATTCTGCTGGTGCATTCAATGCGGTTGCTGCTGTTGCCAATGAGGATTTTTTAGCGCCTTATGGTGTTAAGCCAAAAGACATTAAAGCGGTTGTTGGTATTGCTGGACCTTATAGTTATGACTTTCGTAAATTTGACAGCGCAACAGCCTTTGCTGCTGATGCCACGCCAGACAAGGTAATGCCAGATCGTCAAATCAAAGGTGAGCAGCCGCCATATTTATTGCTGACTGCCGAAAAAGACAAAGTGGTGTATGCAACCAATACGATTAAAATGACCAAAGCGCTGCAAGAGGCGGGTGTTACTGTGGAAAACGGTGAAATCAAAGGGGCTAGCCATGCCACCAGTATCGGTGCCATGGCACCGCCGCTACGGTGGGTCAATGATGTGCGTGCGCAAGTATTAACGTACTTGGATAAAAAGCTTAAATAGTCAGGTCTGCTCATACTGCGCCTATTTAAATATTTGGCATTTAACTGTGTTGTTAGTGCTGGCTGGATTGCTTAGGCGCAGTTGCGTAAGACAGTACTGTAAGATGCTTCAACTCTTGTTATAATGTCGTCACTTTACCTCTATACCCTATCTGAAACTTTAAGGCAGAATATTTTATGAGCATGAACGCTGACGATTTGATTGCATTTTTACAGACTCACTTCCCAGACGCTTTTATTCAAGCTGCCAATCAAGGTAATAAGTTTGATGTACGCGTGGTTGATGCCAGTTTTGAGGGCAAACGCGCCGTGCAACGTCAGCAAGCGATCTATGCGCTAGTCAATGACAAGATTGCCAGTGGTGATATTCATGCGCTCAATATTCAAGCGCTGACGCCTGCTGAATGGGATGTTCAGTCAAAAGGTTAAATTTTTTATATACGATTGGCTTGCACAGAACGGATTGTTTTAACGATTATTACAATGATTGGTTCGATAAGTCTGATTTTCACTATTTTTAATACTCATCGCTAGGTTGTCACTTCTATGGATCAATTTTTAATCACTGGTAGTAGTCGTATCGCAGGGGAAGTTACTATCTCAGGCGCCAAAAATGCTGCTTTGCCATTACTGGCAGCTATGATATTGGCCGAGACCCCAACGACATTGCACAATGTGCCCTCATTACAAGATGTGCGGACGTTGATTGAATTGATCGGTGGCATGGGTATCAAAATCCAAAAGCAGGACGATACTGTCACTTGCGATACCAAGACTATTGATAATTTTTATGCACCGTATGATTTGGTAAAGACCATGCGTGCCTCGATTTTAGTCCTTGGGCCATTGCTGGCACGTTTTGGCGAGGCAGAAGTCTCATTGCCCGGCGGCTGTGCGATTGGGTCACGTCCTGTCGACCAACACCTAAAAGCCTTTGAGGCGATGGGTGCTGAGATTAGTGTCGAGAATGGCTATGTAAAAGCACAAGCGCCAAAAGGTGGCAAGCTGATTGGCTGTAACTACTCTTTTGACATGGTGACCGTTGGCGGTACTGAAAACGTCATTATGGCAGCGGCTTTAGCCAAGGGCACGACTGTTTTGGGTAACTGTGCGCTTGAGCCAGAAGTGGTTGATTTGGCCAATATGTTGGTCGCGATGGGTGCCAAAATAAGCGGTATTGGTACCTCGATCATGACCATCGAAGGCGTTGAGCGCTTACACGGTTGTGAATATTCAGTGGTGCCGGATCGTATCGAAACGGGCTCTTACCTTGCTGGCGCGTTGATGACTCGCGGTGATGTGTTGACCAAAAACACGTCTGCGCTATTATTAACGCCTGTGCTAGAGAAATTCGAAGACATGGGGGCGGTGATTACCAGTGGCGATGATTGGATTCGCGCCCAAATGAAAGGTCGTCCACTGCCTGTTGATATTCGTACCCAGCCACACCCTGGCTTTCCCACCGACATGCAAGCGCAAGTCATGGCGATTGCCTGCTTGGCGAATGGCACCAGTACTTTCATCGAAAATATCTTTGAAAACCGCTATATGCATGTGCCTGAGCTCAATCGTTTAGGCGCATCTATTCAAGTAGATGGTCATACGGCTGTGGTTAAAGGCGTCGAAAACTTCACGGCTGCCCCTGTCATGGCGACTGATTTACGTGCGTCTATGTCATTGGTGATGGCGGCGGCGACTGCTGAAGGTGAAAGCTTAATCGACCGTATTTATCATATCGATCGTGGCTATGAGCATGTTGAAGAAAAACTGCGTGCGCTTGGGGTTAATATCGAACGTATCAATACCAACGATTAAACCAGCGATTAAGCTTGATTGGCTGATGAGATTTTGGAGCGCCAACTATTGTTAGGATTGGCGTTATAAAATTGAACGTTTGGCGTTATAAATTTAAAAAATCCTCTTTAGTGGGGATACTCACTGTACATGGACACGATGTCATTATGACTGAAGCAAGCAACAATCTACCGAGTAATGGTTTATTAAACGAAGTAAATGATGAGTTCTCAGGCTTAACACTTGCCTTATCAAAAGGCCGTATTCTAGAAGAAACCATGCCATTGCTACGCGCAGCTGGTGTTGAGCTTTTAGAAGATCCTGAAGCCTCACGCAAACTTATTTTCCCGACCTCAAATCCTAATGTGCGCGTTTTGATTCTGCGTGCCAGCGATGTACCAACCTACGTTGAACACGGCGCTGCTGACTTTGGGGTAGCGGGCAAGGATGTGTTGCTAGAGCATGGTGCCAATCATGTCTATGAGTTGCTTGATTTGAAAATTGCTCAATGTAAGCTGATGACCGCTGGTGTAAAAGATGCGCCACTGCCCAATCGTCGCCTACGTATTGCCACCAAGTATGTCAATGTTGCCCGTGCTTACTTTGCCAGTCAAGGTCAGCAAGTCGATGTCATTAAGCTATACGGTTCGATGGAGCTTGCCCCATTGGTCGGTTTGGGTGATTTGATTGTCGATGTGGTCGATACTGGTAATACGTTGCGCGCCAATGGTCTAGAAGCTCTCGATCATATTTGTGATGTGTCATCACGTTTGATTGTCAATCAGGTCAGCTACAAGCGCAAATTTGCACTACTTGAGCCGATCTTGGATAGCTTTAAAGACAGCGTTGCTAGCAACTCATAAAACAGAAATGCATAAAGATGCCTATCATCGATAATATGAAGTATGTATTGATAATATAAAGCATGGTCATGCAGATTTTTAAACCAGTTTAGCGCTCTATGATAGACATAGCATGCTAAACTGGTTTTATTGTGTTGGCTTGTCAAATAGTAAGTGTTCAGTGTAATCTGAATAAAATCATTATAGATAAGCTGACGAAAGCTTTTGCCACATTTATACCATTGGCTTTATTTTTCCATCGTTTATTTTTTAGCAGTATTTTATGCCCAGACATAGGATGAGGTCATGCGCCAGTTAAGTACCCAAGATGCCAGTTTTGATAGTGAATTGACACAGTTGCTTGCTTTTGAAACGGTCAATGATGCCGATTTACTAAAAACCGTTGATGATATCATCGCCCGAGTGCGCCACGATGGCGATAGCGTCGTATTGGCGTTAACCCAGCAGTTTGACCAGCATCCAGCGACGACAATGCAAGAGCTGGAGCTCTCTAAAGAATCACTTGCTGAGGCGTTTGCTAACCTTGATGAAAAAGTAAAAACAGCATTGATGACGGCAGCGACACGGGTACAGACCTTCCATGAGCGCCAAGTACAAGAAACTTGGCAATATGAAGATGAGCTGGGCAATCGTTTAGGTCAAAAGGTGACTGCGCTAGATCGCGTCGGTATCTATGTACCCGGTGGTCTGGCGTCTTACCCATCCTCTGTATTGATGAATGCTATTCCTGCCAAAGTAGCTGGCGTCAATGAAGTGATCATGGTGGTACCTGCGCCTAAAGGTACACTCAATCCATTGGTATTGGCAGCGGCGCATTTGGCACAAGTTGACCGTGTCTTTACCATCGGCGGTGCGCAAGCAGTGGCGGCATTGGCTTACGGTACAGAAACGATTCCAGCGGTAGATAAAATCACCGGACCTGGTAACAAGTACGTGGCAGCGGCGAAGCGTGCGGTATTTGGGCAAGTCGGTATCGATATGATTGCTGGCCCTTCTGAAGTATTGGTCTATGCAGAAGGTGAGGCGCAAGATCGCGCTGATTGGCTAGCCATGGATTTATTGTCACAAGCTGAGCATGACCGTATCGCCCAAGCCATCTTTGTCACGACCAGTGAACAGCAGCTCGCAGAAGTGGCCGCTGAAATTGAAAAAGCACTGGCAGAATTACCAAAAGCTGATATCGCTCGTGATTCGCTAAAAAACCGTGGTGCGTTGATACTAGTAAAAGATAGAGCTGAAGGGTTGGCGCTCATTAATCGTATTGCCCCTGAGCATTTGGAATTGTCTGTTGATAATCCTGATGCGCTATTAAGTGACATTCGTCATGCTGGGGCTATCTTTATGGGACGTCACACGCCTGAAGCGATTGGTGACTATTGCGCAGGGCCCAATCATGTGTTGCCAACATCTGGTACCGCACGTTTTTCTTCGCCACTCGGCGTTTATGATTTCCAAAAGAAGTCTTCGATTATTTATTGTAGTGAAGCAGGCAGCAAGCCATTGGCTGAGACAGCAGATATTTTAGCGCAGCGTGAGGACTTAGAAGCCCATGCACGTTCAGCTCGTTATCGTTATCAGTAAGATAGCTTGGATGGTTGAAGAGTTGTTTTTGACATTTTTTTAGACATTTACTTTTAATAGTCTTCATGGCTAATTTTAGGATAATTTATGAGTGAGTCAAAGGTAGATACCAGACTTTGGTCATCTAAAGCGCGTAACTTGTCACCTTATGTCCCTGGTGAGCAGCCGCAACACGACAATTTATGTAAATTAAATACCAATGAAAACCCATTCCCACCTTCCCCGAAAGTAGGGGAGGCAATCGCAAAAGTCTTAGAGCAGCAAGCAGATGATTTACGCTTGTATCCTGCGCCCGAATCTGATGATTTGCGTGCCGCATTGGCACAGCTTTATAGTATTGAAGCAAACCAAGTCTTTGTCGGTAACGGCTCAGACGAAGTGTTGGCACTCGTTTTTGCCAGTTTTTTCCTAAAAGAGCGCCCCGTTTTAGCCCCTGATATCAGCTATAGTTTTTACCCTGTATATGCGCAGACTTTTGGTATCGATTTGATACAAATTGCGCTAGAAGAGGATTTTAGTATCGACCCTGATGCATATCGTCAGCCTTGCAGTGGTATCATCATTGCCAATCCTAATGCGCCAACCGGTTTATTATTATCGCTTGATGACATTCGTAAGCTGGCGGGCGAACACACTAATGCAGTGATTGTGATTGATGAGGCGTATATTGATTTTGCTGGGGCAGCTGATGGCAGCTCAGATTCAGAAATTTCAGCAGTGAGCTTAATCAATGAGTTTGACAACATTCTTGTGACACAAACCTTTTCGAAATCACGCTCACTCGCGGGTTTGCGCGTCGGTATGGCCTTTGGAAATATCTCATTAATCGAAGCACTGACACGCATGAAGAATAGCTTTAATAGCTATCCACTCGATAAACTGGCGCAAGCTGGGGCGACGGCCAGTGTCTTAGATACTGAATATTTTGAGCAAACGCGTCAGCAGGTTATTGATCTGCGTGAGTCACTAACAGCGGACTTAGTGGCATTGGATTATCAAGTGCTGCCGTCACATGCTAACTTTGTATTTGTGCGTCCAAAAGAGGGTAATGCGAGTGCGGTAGCGAATGCGTTACGAGAGCAAGGCATTATCGTTCGTCATTTTGACAAACCGCGTATCAATGAATACTTGCGTATTACCGTTGGTACAGCTGAGCAAAACAACCGTTTAATCGAGGCTTTGCAAGCATTGCAGAAAAAGGCTGAAATCGTTGCTGATTAATATCTCGTTCGCGGTTTTGATGGTTTGAAATTGTAGTAATAAAAAATCCTGCTCAACATGACGTTAGCAGGATTTTTTTAGTCGTCTTTTCGAATGATGCTTAAGTGTATTTATAGAGATGTTCTTGACTTAAGACACTTAGCAGATTACCTACCTTATCTAAACATTCTTGATATTCTGCATAACAATCAGAAGCGACAGTAATACCACCGCCTGCCCATAAACTGACTTCTCTAGCGCCGCTCAACGATTCATTTGTTTGCAGGGTACGAATGAGTACATTCCATTGACCACTACCATCAAAGTTCATATAACCCATGGTGCCGCAATAAGCACCACGCGGTGCAGTTTCCAGTTCAGATATAATCTCAACCGCCCGCTTTTTTGGTGTGCCGGTAATAGAGCCAGCAGGCAAGCTGCCAAATAACACGGCTAATGGATGACTATCTGGCTTTAACTCAGCGGTGATGGTACTAACCATATGATGCACATTGCTAAAGGTCTCAATCGCAAATAACTGTGGCACTTTGACGCTACCAGTTTTGGCATACTTGCCCAAATCATTGCGTAGTAAATCAACGATCATGACGTTTTCGGCACGATCTTTTTCACTATCGATAAGCTGCTGTTTATAAATATTATCTTGTGCAGTATTCAATCCGCGCGGCATCGTTCCTTTGATGGGTTTGGTGCGAATATGATGTTTGCCGGTGTTAGTATCTTTTGTAAAAGTAAAAAATAACTCAGGTGAGCAGCTTAATAATTCGAACGGATGCAGTGACGTAGGGTCTTTGATGTCATGGTTAAAGTGATTAGCGACTAAGTACCCTGCAAAGGGAGCTTTTGTATTCCGATGTAGGGCAGGTAAATAATCAACGAGTTTCGATAACTTATCGTTATGGGCAAGACAGCCTTTCCACTCTTGGGTCAGATTGATTTGATAGCAGTCACCCTGCTGTAGATAATCTTGGGTTTTTGCAAAAGCCCTTTGATAATCATTTTTATGCCAGCGCTCGTTCAATATTAAGGGCGCTAACGATGATACACTGTCATTAGAGGGTTTTTTTCTATTGGATAATTCATGGTCTAGCATGTCTAAATACGATATAAGCGCTGATAGTGTTGCGTCTGTTGCCTCGCTATCAGTATTTAAACCTAGTGTATTTAGTCTCCAGCCATTTTCTTTATCAGACGGAGTTAGGTAGATATCATAATGACCTAGTACCGCACAAGGCTGCGCTGCCAGCTCGATATTTGCAGCTGGGCTGAGCTCATGAGCAGCAATATCATAACCGATAAAGCCTATCAGACCATGATGATAACTTGGCTTCTCATTTACATCGCTTGCTGGCTTTGAGTCTTTATTAGCATCCTCACAAGCTTGGCTATAAGCAATTAATTCATCCTGCCATTTAGCATAGCTCATATATGTCGTTGTTGACGTAGGGCTATCATCAAGACAAGAACCACGACAATTTTTAATAACTTTATAAGCGCCTGACGGATCGTCAGTTGGCTTATTATTGGCAGCATCATAGTGGACGGACCAGCTTACTTTAGGGAGCAAACCAATCACTGGTCGGTCATCATTACTTAACCAAACCAATTGCCAGTTGGCTTCAGTATCTTTTGCTATTAGATGACTTTGCAGTTGTGGTATTAATTCGGCAGCCGTTAGCTCACCAAAACGCCAGCTAGGTTGAGTAGCTGGCGATAGGGCAGAAACTGTCTGCTCAGTATTCTTATGATTTTCTGCGGGCATAATTTACGCGTCAAACTTTTTGATAATTAAGGTAGCATTCGTACCACCAAAGCCAAAGCTATTACTCATCAAGGTTTCGAGATTGGCATCACGTTTTTCGGTGACGATATCAAAGCCTTCAGCCGCAGGGTCTAAGTTTTCAACATTAATACTTGGCGCGATAAAGCCTTCTTGTAGCATCAATAGGCAATAGATTAATTCTTGAGCACCGACGGCACCTAAGCTGTGACCGGTCATCGATTTGGTTGAGCTGATAGGCGGTACTTTGCTGAGATCATTATCAAATACTTTAGCAATCGCTTTAAGCTCAGTGATATCACCTAGTGGCGTACTCGTACCGTGGCTGTTGATATAATCGACGCTTTCTAGACCAGCTTCGGCTAGTGCTTGCTGCATACAGCGTACAGCGCCTTCACCGCTTGGTGCGACCATTTCTGCACCATCAGAGCTGGCACCGTAGCCGACGATTTCAGCCAATATATTGGCACCGCGTGCTTGAGCATGTTCTAGGCTTTCTACAACAACCATCGCGCCACCAGCAGCAATCACAAAACCATCACGGTCTTTGTCATAAGCTCTTGAGGCAAGTTTTGGCGTATCATTATACTGAGTACTCACTGCGCCCATCGCATCAAACATACAAGACTGCGTCCAGTGTTCAGCTTCACTGCCACCAGCGAGGACGATATCGGCTTTGCCTAACTGAATAAGCTCAGCGGCATGGCCAATACAGTGGGTTGAGGTTGCGCAAGCAGAAGCAAGAGAGTAGGACACTCCTTGAATTTTTAGACCAGTGGCTAATGCGGCGGATACCGAGCTGCCCATGGTTTTTGGTACTGCCATCGCACCGACACCGCGCAGACCTTTTTCACGCATCGCATCTATCGCATTGACGATATTTTCTGTCGATGCGCCGCCCGAGCTGGCTACGACGCCCACACGTGGATTGCTATTGATAGTCTCAAGCGATAAGCCAGCGTGCTCAATCGCATTTAGGGCGCTGACATATGCATAAAGGCTGGCATCACTAAAGAAGCGCTTTAACTTACGATCTATAGCGGAGGTGTCGAGTTCTGCTTTATCGATACTGCCACTAATGTGTGATTTAAATTCATGTTCAGCATAAGAGTCATTAAATGTAATGCCAGACTGCCCTTGCTTAAGAGCGGCAGTAACCGTGGCTAAGTCATGTCCGATACAAGAGACAATCCCTGCTCCAGTGATAACAACGCGGCGCATATTCTATTCCTTATTAATAACGATTTTTGATAATTACTTTTAATAATCGCTTTTGAGTCCATCATTCTATTATGTAGCGGTTGGCATGGCTGTTTTATGATAGCAGCAGCTGGTTAAAGGTAATCTAGACAATTAAATAAATGTTAACTCTAAAAAGTTTTTTAACTTTTAAAGGCTACTTAACTTCTAAAGGTTTCTCTAAAGTGATTGTTTTTATCATCATAGAACCAAATACATGATTGCCAGCTAATGCCTTAGCCTATGTCATATGATAACGTATCAAGGGTTCAAAATCTTTGGATAAGTGCAAAATAACCACAAAACATTGATTGCGGTTAAAAGTAGCCATGACAGACTTTTTTGCGATATGATAATCGTGGTTTTAGCCGTTAAGATACCGCTATTTTTATACAGATAAAAGTAGGGCAGAGACGCAGGAAAAGGTCGATAACTACGAATAAGCTGTACTTTTAGATACAAAATTTGTGAGCGCGATAACATTGTTCGCACTGACAGCTGTTTGCCTCATTGGCTAAAATGACCCATTCATTACTACTATAAAAAATGACCAATCATCATATTAAGGACATAACGATGGCAAAGCGTAGCACTCTCTCTAAGGGTATCAATACTATTGGCTATTTTGCTCGCAACAACCTAGAACGTATGGGTGCAGCGATTGATAGCATGAATGCAAAAACGGGTAAACCGAGTCACTATAAAGCGGTAGATTTAGGTGATGAAGACTATCAGCAAGATTTATTTCGTGAACAAACCCTAAAGGCGACTCAGCAATTATTAGGCACTCGTTTTGCTACCTATGGTAAGTATGCCAAAAAAGTAGTGCCGAATAGCCTGTTTCAATCGACAGTTGATGGCGCTTTTGCGCAAATTGCTAAGCTCGCCGCTACTTGGAGTCAAATTGACCTGCCCAATGAGCATCGTTTTGCTAGCGTTGCAAGTTTAGACGATGAAGAGCGTTATGCCCTGGCGACCGATATTGCCAATCAAAACCGTGCGCTTGCTACGATTGGTGGCTTAACGGGCTTGGCTGGATTACCAGGTTTGCTGGCTGATACTTTATGGTTATTGCTGGTGTCTTTGCGTACTGTCTATCAATTGGCTGCGGTTTATAATAAGCCGTTAACAGGTAAGCAAGGCGTCAAGATGGCATATGAGCTGCTTGCCAATGCTGACCTAAGTAAGATGCAAGAAAAACAAGCGCTGCTTGCTGGTATTGGTATCGGTAAAGGCTTGCTGGACAACGCGCAAAGCAATGGTCTGCATAGTGAGCTTAAAAACCTAGGCCTTAAAAACAAAAATGTGAATTTCTATGCTGAACAAGTAGACAATATTGCCAGTCAGGTAGGTATCGATCTTGATCAAATTAATTTATCATGGATACGTCGTTTTTTACCAGGCACTGCGGTAGTGGTAGGCATGCGTTATAACAGCCAACTCATTGACGAAGTGATCGGTGTGGCGCAAGCGACTTTTGCCCCAGAAGCCAAACTTGCCAATCGTGCGATTACCGATGATAGCGGTAGCGAGGAAGAGGTGAGCAAAACCGCCAGCAATGATGAGAAAGGTGCTGATAAAAGTACTGATAGCAAAAATTCTGATGATAAAAGCAACGATGAGCGCAAAGACCCAGAAGACAAAGAGAGCAAAAACGACAACTCAAACAAATCGTCAGACAGCAAATCAAAGAGCATAAACAAAGCAGCAGATAAGCAAAATAAGTAAATTGAAACAACCGTCCATATTTAAATGTAGCGATATTGTCTTAGCTGTCTTGAAAAGTAAGATAATATCGCCATTTAGTTGTCACGAACTGCCAGGCATTTACCTCTAAATATCTTTTATTGATAATGCTTGTGTTCATAGTATGTAAGTCTGCCAACACCACCGTATTTAACGTCTTGTTTTTCAGCTATTTTTCAGTGCAGAACAGATAAAGTGTTATAGTGGTAGGCTTAATGCATATATATCGAATGTTGTAAAGTAAAACAACTCATAAGTGGTTGAATTAGCAGCAACAACTCTTTATAATATACTGTCCTAAAAATGGGTGTGCCGAAATCTGCGAATTGCGTCAGATCGATGGTGCATTTCCCCATTTTTTTGTTTTATACCAAACGGGAGAAGGATGCCTTATGGCAACAACTAACCAATTGATTCGCAAGGGTCGCAAAACCATCAAGGAAAAGTCAAAAGTTCCTGCGTTGCAAGCGTGCCCACAACGTCGCGGTGTATGTACTCGTGTATATACTACCACGCCCAAAAAACCTAACTCAGCCATGCGTAAAGTATGTCGTGTACGTTTGACTTCAGGCTATGAAGTATCAAGCTACATCGGCGGCGAAGGTCATAACCTACAAGAGCACAGTGTTGTTCTTATCCGCGGTGGTCGTGTAAAAGATCTACCAGGTGTACGTTATCACACTGTTCGCGGTGCACTAGATTGCGCAGGCGTTAAAGACCGTAGACAAGGTCGTTCTAAGTATGGTGCCAAGAAGCCTAAAGCTTAATATTAGCTTAGCTTATTTGCATCACCCAATAACTGTGCATGGGTTTGGTGTCAACAGTAGTATTGGTTAATATAAATTACTTTATATTGGCTAGCTACACCTAAACATACCACCATGCAGTAAGGCTAACTGACAACTCATTACTATGTCCTATGATGACGAGTATGATGTTGTGAATGTTGGACACTCCTGAAGACAAGGAAATTTATTATGCCAAGACGTCGCGTCGTTGCTACCCGTGAGATCCTACCGGATCCTAAGTTTGGTAGCCAAACTGTTGCAAAATTCATCAACCATGTAATGAGTCATGGTAAAAAATCTACTGCTGAGCGTATCGTTTACGGTGCCCTTGAGACAGTCAGTGAAAAACGTAAAATCGAAGATCCAGTATCTTTCTTTGAAGAAGTTTTAGAGAATGTACGCCCAATGGTAGAAGTAAAAGCTCGCCGTGTTGGTGGTGCTACCTATCAAGTACCAATGGAAGTACGCCCCTCCCGTCGTACTGCCTTGGCTATGCGTTGGTTAGCTGAAGCTGCTGCTAAGCGTTCTGAAAAATCAATGGCTTTGCGTTTGGCTGGCGAATTGAATGATGCCGCTGACGGCAAAGGCAACGCTATGAAGAAGCGTGACGAAGTTCACCGTATGGCAGATGCTAACAAAGCGTTCTCTCATTACCGTTTCTAGACTATTTTTTAGACTACTTGTTAAGAGTGGTTTTAAAGCAATAGTTTATGCTAGTTAATTATTTATTCTATTGATTGCCGCCATCCTCATCAGGTTATTGATATTTTTTCATCGTAAGATAATAAAATACTCACATAATCTGGATGGCGGACATCTGTCAAGATGCTGTCCTGAAAAGGATACTGTTCTTCATAGACAGCATCCCCAATTTGATGCCGCTATATTCTAAGTATTTGCTCTTTTTTTGTCCGTATTAGGCCCAATAATCAGTAAGTAATATTACGAAGCTGACTGCTTTGTCATAGAGTATGAGGTAGAGATACAACACATTAATATATACACGAATTTCCCTAGGAAAACACTATGGCTCGTAAAACTCCCCTAAAACGCTATCGCAATATCGGCATTTCTGCGCACATTGATGCTGGTAAGACGACCACGACAGAGCGTGTCTTATTCTATACCGGTGTTAGTCATAAAATTGGTGAAGTTCATGATGGCGCAGCCACCATGGATTGGATGGAGCAAGAACAAGAGCGCGGTATTACTATTACTTCAGCGGCGACTACTTGCTTCTGGTCAGGTATGGCTAAGCAGTTTGACGAACATCGTATCAACATTATTGACACCCCAGGTCACGTTGATTTCACGATTGAAGTTGAACGTTCTATGCGTGTACTTGATGGCGCTTGCATGGTTTACTGTGCAGTAGGCGGCGTTCAGCCACAGTCTGAGACCGTATGGCGTCAGGCTAACAAATATAAAGTTCCACGTCTTGCATTCGTAAACAAAATGGATCGCGTTGGTGCTGATTTTTATCGTGTTATCGATCAAATCAAAACTCGTTTAGGCGGCAAGCCAGTACCATTGGTTATTCCAATTGGTAAAGAAGATGCCTTTGAAGGCGTAGTGGATCTTGTGACTATGAAAGCCATCTATTGGGATGAAGCGTCTCAAGGTATGGAATATGACGAGCGCGAAATCCCAACAGAACTTCAAGAAAAAGCAGAAGAATATCGTGAGTATTTGGTAGAAAACGCTGCTGAAGCTTCTGAAGAACTCATGAATGAGTATCTTGAGAATGGCGAATTGACAGTAGATCAAATCAACGCTGCTATCCGTCAGTTGACTATCGATAACGAAATCATTCCACTACTTTGTGGTACTGCCTTTAAAAACAAAGGTGTACAGAAGATGTTGGATGCGGTTATTCAGTATCTGCCTGCTCCAATAGATGTACCAGCTATTCGCGGTATTCTTGATGACAAAGAAGAAAGCGAAGGTACTCGTGAAGCATCAGACGACGCACCATTCTCAGCACTTGCTTTCAAAATCATGAATGATAAGTTCGTCGGTAATTTAACCTTCGTTCGTGTTTATTCAGGTGTTATCAAGCAGGGCGGCAGCGTTTATAACCCAGTTAAAATGAAGCGTGAGCGCGTTGGCCGTATCGTACAGATGATGGCAAACACGCAAGAAGAGCTTGAAGAAATCCGCACTGGTGATATCGCTGCATTGGTTGGCATGAAAGATGTAACGACTGGTGATACGCTATGTGACGAAAGCAATGTTATCACGCTTGAGCGCATGGAATTCCCAGATCCAGTTATCAGCCTAGCGGTTGAACCTAAGACCAAAGCTGACCAAGAAAGAATGTCAATCGCTTTAGGTCGTTTGGCTAAAGAAGATCCATCGTTCCGTGTACACACTGACGAAGAATCTGGTCAGACTATCATCAGTGGTATGGGTGAGCTGCATCTAGAGATTCTTGTAGATCGTATGAAGCGCGAGTTTAACGTTGAAGCCAACATCGGTGCGCCGCAGGTTGCTTATCGTGAGACGATTCGTGAGACGGTTGAACAAGAAGGCAAATTCGTACGTCAAACGGGTGGTCGTGGTAAGTTTGGTCACGTTTGGTTACGTCTTGAGCCTATGGATCCAGCTGGCGACGTTCTTTATGAATTCTCTGAAGAAGTTGTTGGTGGTACGGTACCAAAAGAGTTCCACGGTGCGGTTGATAAAGGTATTCAAGAGCGCATGAAAAATGGCGTACTTGCTGGCTATCCAATCGTTGGCGTAAAAGCGACATTGTATGACGGTTCTTACCATGACGTTGACTCGGATGAGCTATCATTCAAAATGGCTGGTTCTATCGCTTTCAAAAAAGGCTTCATGGCAGCAAACCCTGCACTACTTGAGCCAGTCATGAAAGTTGAAGTTGAGACACCTGAAGATTACATGGGCGACATCATGGGCGATTTAAACCGTCGTCGTGGTATGGTTCAAGGTATGGAAGATCTGCCTGGTGGCACTAAGCAAATCCGTGCAGAAGTACCATTAGCTGAAATGTTTGGCTATGCTACCCAAATGCGCTCAATGTCTCAAGGCCGTGCAACGTACTCAATGGAATTCCAAAAGTACGCTGAGATTCCAAAATCAGTAGCCGCTGACATCATCTCTAAGTTCAACTCTAAAGATGGCGACGAGTAAGTAAAGTCTATTTAATGGTGACAATATAGGGCAGGTCTCTATATTGTCATTGAATAATACGTCAATAATTGGTTAAAAGACTTGTTATTGGCCGTGATTTTCTTATAATATCTGCACATTAGTATGCGCGACCTTTTAACAATTATCTTAATGTGGTCAGGATTGTCTCAATTATTGTATTTATACTCGTTGAGCACTGCCACCAAAAAAAGAGGAAATACCCATGGCAAAGGCCAAGTTTGAACGCACAAAGCCACACGTCAACGTTGGTACTATTGGACACGTTGATCACGGTAAAACAACCCTAACAGCTGCTATCGCGACTGTTGCTGCAATCACTTCAGGTGGCGAAGCCAAAGACTACGCGTCTATTGACTCAGCCCCAGAAGAAAAAGCACGTGGCATCACCATCAACACCTCACACGTAGAATATGACACTCCATCACGTCACTACGCTCACGTAGATTGCCCAGGTCACGCCGATTATGTTAAAAACATGATCACCGGTGCAGCCCAGATGGACGGCGCAATCCTAGTTGTATCAGCTACTGACGGCCCTATGCCACAAACACGTGAGCACATCCTGCTTTCACGTCAGGTTGGCGTACCGTACATCGTCGTATTCATGAACAAGTGCGACGTTGTTGATGACGAAGAATTGCTTGAACTAGTAGAAATGGAAGTTCGTGAATTACTAAGCGACTATGACTTCCCAGGTGATGACACCCCAATCATCCATGGTTCAGCTACTGAAGCCCTAAAAGGCTCACAAGAAAAATATGGCCAACCAGCTATCGTAGAACTACTAAACGTTCTTGACACCTACATCCCAGAGCCAGAGCGTGACGTTGACAAAGCATTCCTAATGCCAATCGAAGACGTATTCTCAATCTCAGGTCGTGGTACTGTTGTAACTGGCCGTGTTGAATCTGGTATCGTACGCGTTGGTGACGAAATCGAAATCGTTGGTATCCGTGACACTCAAAAAACCACCTGTACTGGTGTAGAGATGTTCCGTAAACTGCTTGACGAAGGTCGTGCAGGCGAAAACTGTGGCGTACTACTACGTGGTACTAAGCGTGAAGACGTACAACGTGGCCAAGTACTTGCTAAGCCAGGTTCAATCACTCCTCACACCAAGTTTGACGCTGAAGTATATGTGTTGAGCAAAGAAGAGGGTGGTCGTCACACACCATTCCTAAACGGCTATCGTCCACAGTTCTACTTCCGTACTACTGACGTAACTGGCGCAATCCAATTACAAGACGGTACTGAAATGGTTATGCCTGGTGATAACGTTGAGATGGGCGTAGAGCTTATCCACCCAATCGCTATGGACAAAGGTCTTCGCTTCGCTATTCGTGAAGGCGGCCGTACGGTAGGCGCTGGTGTTGTTGCTAACGTATTGAACTAAGCATTAACCTGTCAGAGTAATCTGATAGTCGTTAAGCAGTTCGTGAAAAGCCGCTCTCTTTATTGAGGGTGGCTTTTTTTGGATGGTAGAAGGTTGTTTTAGAATTTTTAGAGAGATTTAAATTGAATGCCATATCTGCTATGTCCCCTATTGTAATATAGTGCTTGGCTTGTTATATTAATGCTGCTTCTTACGAAGCATTTTTTATGAAAAGAGCGTTTGTTGATTAGAAGAATTAGCTAAAATATACAATTTTAATGCTAAAGGCTTGCATTCTATGTTCAATATTGTATAATGCTGTCCTTTACACCCATAGGCGATTGGCTCAATTGGTAGAGCATCGGTCTCCAAAACCGAGGGTTGTAGGTTCGAGTCCTACATCGCCTGCCATCTTCTTATCACATCTTTGTTACACCTCACCATCTCCGAAGCGAGTTCTTTATGAGCAATAATCAAGATAACCTCGAGAATAAGTTATCTGATGCCAAGGCGGGTGCTGGTGGAATGCTGTCTAAAGGTCAGCACATCTCAGCAGGCAATCAAACGACGGCTGTTGAAGTGGCTAAAACTGGCTCAATGAAAGATGTGATTCTGTGGCTACTTGCCGCAGCAGTTTTAATTGGGGCGACGTTAGTTAATCAATATTTACCTGGCTATTGGCAGCCTGCCAATGATGTCTGGGTACGTATTGGTATTATCGTTGCCCTTATTGTATTTGCTTTAGTCTGTTTAGCATTAACGCATCAGGGTCGCGCTTTTAAAATATTGTTAAAAGATGCTGCCGTTGAATTACGCCGCGTGACATGGCCAGGCAAAGACGAGACTTTTCAGTATACTTGGCAAGTTCTTGTGATGATTGCCATTGTTGGGTTTCTAGTTTGGTTATTAGATAACTTTTTCAACTGGTTCGTTGGCCTCTTTATTGGTTAATAGCACGTATTAGTGCATATTAACCCAAAATTTACTTATAATGATCAGGAGCGTGACATGCGTTGGTATATTGTCCAAGCGTTTTCAGGATATGAAAAGCAAGTACAGCGTTCATTAACTGATCGTATTAATCGTAGTGACTTCGCTGAATCATTCGGTGACGTATTGGTTCCTACTGAAGAAGTCGTCGAAATGAAAGACGGCAAAAAGCGTAAAAGCGAGCGTAAATTCTTTCCAGGCTATGTATTGATCCAGATGGAAATGAATGACAACACTTGGCACATCGTCAAAGACTGTCCACGTATTATGGGTTTCATCGGTGGTACACCTGAAACACCAGCGCCAATTACCCAAGTAGAAGCAGATCGTATTCTAAACCGTTTGAATCAGACTGAAACTGACCCACGTCCTAAGACTCTATTTGAGCCGGGCGAAGAGTTGTTGGTTATCGATGGTCCATTTACTGACTTTAAAGGGTTGGTTGAAAAAGTGGATTATGAAAAGTCTAAACTACATTTAACGGTAAACGTATTTAATCGACCGACTCAGGTCGAGCTTGAGTTTAGTAAAGTTGAGAAGCTAGACTAAACCCGTAAAAATTCATCAACCGGGGAGCTGTTAGTCAATAAGGTTTATACCACGTTGATTTGGCGCTATTACCCATTTAGGAGAGTATCATGGCTAAGAAGATTGATGGTTACATCAAACTGCAAGTGCCTGCAGGCAAAGCAAATCCTTCACCACCGATTGGTCCAGCATTGGGTCAAAAAGGCGTGAACATCATGGCATTCTGTAAAGAATTTAACGCTGCAACCTCAAACCAAGAGCCGGGTCTACCGATTCCTACTGAGATCACTGTATATAGCGATAAGTCTTTTACCTTTATCATGAAGTCACCACCAGCTGCGTACTTACTACGTAAGGCTGCTGGTATCGCTAAAGGTTCTGGTACGCCAAACACCGCTAAAGTCGGTAAAGTTGACCGTGCACAATTAGAAGATATCGTTAAGACTAAAGATGCAGATTTGACTGCTGCTGATCTTGATGCTGCTGTTCGTACCATCGCTGGTACTGCACGTTCAATGGGTATTACCGTGGAGGGTGTGTAAATGAGTAAACTTACTAAGCGTCAAAAGTTAATCGCTGAGCGTGTAGAAAACGAAAAGTTATACACGATTGAAGAAGCGGTTCAAATCTTAAACGATTTGCCAGCACTAAAATTTAAAGAGTCTATCGACATTGCAGTAAACTTGGGCGTTGACCCACGTAAATCTGATCAAGTCGTTCGTGGCGCTACCAACCTACCTGCTGGTACTGGTAAAACCAAACGCGTTGCTGTATTTGCTCAAGGTGCTGCTGCTGAAGCCGCCAAAGAAGCTGGTGCTGACATCGTTGGTTTTGAAGACCTAGCAGAACAAATCAAAGCTGGCAACATGGACTTTGATATCGTTATTGCTGCTCCTGATGCAATGCGTGTTGTTGGTCAGTTAGGTACTATCCTAGGTCCACGTGGCCTAATGCCTAACCCAAAAGTTGGTACAGTAACGCCTAACGTTGCTGAAGCTGTGAAAAATGCTAAAGCTGGTCAAGCACAGTATCGTGTAGACAAAGCGGGTATCATTCATACTACTATTGGTCAAGTTGGTTTCACTGCTGAGCAAGTTATTCAAAATGCTGAAGCACTAATCACAGATCTAAAACGTGCTAAACCTGCTACGTCTAAAGGTACTTTCATTAAGAAAATTACCTTGTCTAGCACTATGGGTCCAGGTATCACTATTGATGCTGTTCCTTATCGCACTGCTAAATAATTAAGTATTCACTCTTCAAATATTTTGAATAATGAGTACAAACCAATTCTAAAAAATTAGGTCAGCGTAGCATATGCTACGCTGTCTAAGACCGTAGGTAGAGAGTGGTTTAGTGTCATAGATAGCAATTTTCGAATGGTTAAATATGATAACAAGCTGCTTTTTTTAATCGACCACAGATGAAAATCTTAGTTGTCCTACGCAGACGGTGATCCACCCAGTTGTTGATAAGAGCCGATAGTTCAATCTATCACTTGATGTCATTCTGATAACGGTGCCGTAATCAGTCGTTACGAGTAGGTTTTATTTTTATAGAATTTATGAATAACGTGTCGTATCAAGTCAGTCTAATTCAGTTGTTTAATAATTGAAAATTTCGGTTTTTAAGTATTGAAGTACTGAGCAGACTGATAAGATTAAAGGAGTCAACTTATGGCATTAACGCTAGAGCAAAAACAACAAGTTGTGGCTGAAGTGTCTGAAGTTGCTGCTAATGCTTACTCAGCAGTAGCTGCCGAATATCACGGTATTGGTGTTGCAAAGCTTACTAAGCTGCGCGAACAAGCCCGTGAGAAAGGCGTGATTTTGAAAGTGGTAAAAAATACCCTAGCAAAACGCGCGTTTGAAGGCACTAAGTTTGAGAGCATGTCAGACCGTATGACTGGTCCACTACTTTTGGCTTTCTCTATGGAAGATTTGGGATCTGCCGCTCGAGTCGTTTTCGACTTTAGCAAAGATAACAAAGCTTTAGAGACCAAATTAGTATCAGTCGGTGGTGTTGTTTATGGCCCAGAAGAGCTAGAGCGCGTATCGAAGCTACCAACTCGCGACGAAGCAATCTCTATCTTGATGGCTACTATGAATGCACCAGTGACCAAGCTTGTCCAGACTATGAACGCTGTTCCTGGCAAGTTCGTTCGCACTGTAGCGGCAATCAAAGACGCAAAAGAAGCTGCTTAATTGCTTGTTTTAACGTAACTTTGACATCGCTGATTGTACTTTATTGCTAACACTATTTGAACATTTGGCAAACAATCAAAGCGATATTAAAATCAATTAAATTTTATCAGATAACGGAGAGTTCTCATGGCACTATCTAAAGATGATGTGTTAAACGCAATCGCTGAAATGTCAGTAATGGATATCGTTGAGTTAATCAGCGACATGGAAGAAAAATTCGGCGTAACAGCTGCTGTTGCTGCTGCACCTGCTGCTGCTGGCCCTGCTGCTGCTGCTGCTGAAGAAAAAGACGAGTTTGACGTAGTTCTTGCCAGCTTTGGCGAGAAGAAAGTTGGCGTAATTAAAGCCGTACGTGAAGCTACTGGTCTTGGCTTGAAAGAAGCGAAAGATTTGGTTGAAAGCGCTCCAGCTCCAATCAAAGAAGGCGTTAACAAAGCTGAAGCTGAAGAGTTGAAAAAGAAACTTGAAGAAGCTGGTGCAACTGTTGAACTAAAATAAGCTGAGCTTATCTTAGTGTTGTACAAAAAAAGCTGGTAATGCCTTGCATTGCCAGCTTTTTTTTATTATAATTCGTAGCTTGACCTTTTGTGTCTGCCAACATACGTATGCAACAACACGGTGGATACCCATCAAAAGGACAGACGATAGCTATGCAAATAAACACAGTGCAAGCACACATACCAGTTTTTGAAATCAGTTAATATCAGCTAAACGTCCATAGATGTTTGGCATTTTTTTGTGTCTGCATGCTTTCCCATTAACACTATAGTTTATACTGATTCTAAAAGTTATAGTTACCCCAATTATTATTAATTCTGAAAAGCTGTTAATCTTAGGTTATCCATTTAGCATGGTTTTACTGTCAGTAGGTAGGCTCGTAGACGGTATATATCAGCGACGACATTGGTTTTGATGGTAAGTAGATTAGGATAACCCTAATAGAAGTTGTTTATTCTCAAGAGTATTGGTAAGTATTAACCTATAAATCAATTTATTATAGATTGACTTATATTGAAACTGTCGGTTTAAACCATCATATAGAGTGGCTTAGATACCGATGATAAGACTAGATTGATTTGTAAGATTAAATGCAGTTGCAACATTAAATGCAGTTGTAACATTAAATAATAGTGTCATAGTGGCGCACTGATGAAGCACATACCAATGTATCACCTGTACGAATGGATAAACAGTCACTAGCTGAGTATTAACACCCGTTTTATATTA
Organism: Psychrobacter sp. AT9; assembly: GCF_047272965.1. Lineage (NCBI taxonomy): Bacteria > Pseudomonadati > Pseudomonadota > Gammaproteobacteria > Moraxellales > Moraxellaceae > Psychrobacter > Psychrobacter sp. AT9. The sequence goes on along the minus strand of NZ_JBKOTW010000001.1, from coordinate 3,016,040 downwards.
TCGTTTACGTTGCCAAGTTTGCATAATATTAATATCAAATAGTATTGATGCATGCTGGCCACGCTTTCAATTTGTTTCCACGTTTACTGTAAGGACTCTCGATGGCATATTCTTATACTGAAAAAAAGCGTATTCGCAAAAGTTTTGCTGAATTGCCCACTGTGATGGACATTCCCTATTTACTGTCTATTCAAGTAGATTCCTACGAGCAATTTTTGCAAGAGCATAAAAAGCCAAAAGCTCGTGAGAATAGTGGCCTGCAAGCTGCGTATTCCTCTATTTTCCCAATTGAGAGTCACTCTGGTAATGCTGAGTTACAATTTGTTGAATATTATTTGGGCGATCCTGAGTTTGATGAGCGTGAGTGTATCTTACGTGGCTCAACGTTTGCAGCACCAATGCGTGTCAAGATCCGCTTAATTATCAAAGATAAAGACAGCAAAGACAAAGACAGTAAAGCGGCAATCAAAGATATCCGTGAGCAAAGTGTCTATATGGGTGAAATCCCATTGATGACCCAAAACGGTACCTTTATTATCAATGGTACTGAGCGTGTTATCGTATCGCAATTACATCGCTCACCTGGCGTGTTCTTTGATCATGATAAAGGCAAATCACATTCAAGTGGTAAAGTGCTTTATAACGCACGTATCATCCCTTACCGTGGTTCATGGCTTGATTTTGAATTTGATGCAAAAGACTTAGTCTTTGCTCGTATTGACCGTCGTCGTAAATTACTGGCATCTATTATCCTTCGTGCCCTAGGCTTGAGCACTGCTGAAATCTTAGATCTTTTCTTTGATAAAGTAGCGGTTTATAAAGGTGAAGAGCAGTTTGAGATTGATCTGGTTGCAGATCGTCTGCGCGGCGAGATGGCTCAGTTCGATATCGTATCACCTGAAGGTGACGTTATCGTAGAGCAGGGCAAACGTATCAATGCCCGTCGTATCCGTCAGCTTGAAGAAGCGGGTATGACTAAAATCTCTATCCCTGATGAATACTTATATGAGCGTATTTTGGCCGAAGACATCGTCGTCAACGATGAAGTCATCGCTAAAGCCAATACATTAATTGACCATGAATTATTGGTTAAATTAAGCGCATTTGAAGCCAGTGACTCTATCAAAGAGTTCAGCATTCTGTTCACCAACGATATCGATCAAGGCAGTTATATTGCCGATACGTTACGTGCTGACAGTACTTCAAGCCGTGAAGAAGCCTTGATTGAAATCTATAAAGTCATGCGTCCAGGTGAGCCACCAACGGTCGAAACTGCTGAAAAACTATTTGATAGCATGTTCTTTAACGCTGATCGTTATGACCTATCAAATGTTGGTCGTATGAAATTCAACCGTCGTCTTGGTTTAGAATTTGATAACACGGATGATCCAGATATCCAGCGCGAACGTAGCGTATTGACCAATGCCGATATCGTTAACGTGCTAAAAGAGCTGATCGAAATTCGTAACGGTCGCGGCGAAGTCGATGATATTGACCATCTAGGCAACCGTCGTATTCGTTCGGTTGGTGAAATGGCAGAAAACCAATTCCGTGTTGGTCTAGTGCGTGTTGAGCGTGCAGTTAAAGAGCGTTTAAGCTCAGCGGAATCTGATAACTTGTCACCACAAGATTTGATTAACTCAAAGCCTGTTGCGGCTGCGGTTAAAGAATTTTTTGGTTCAAGCCAGTTGTCACAGTTTATGGATCAGAACAACCCGTTGTCTGAAGTTACCCATAAGCGCCGTGTATCAGCATTAGGACCCGGTGGTCTGACTCGTGAACGTGCAGGCTTTGAAGTACGTGACGTACATGATACCCATTATGGTCGTGTATGCCCAATTGAGACTCCTGAAGGTCCAAACATTGGTCTTATCAACTCATTGGCAACATTTGCAAAAACCAACAGCTTTGGCTTCTTAGAAACGCCTTATCGCCGTGTGGTTGATGGTAAAGTCACAGATGTTATTGAATATCTATCAGCGATTGAAGAAGTAGGTACAGTCATTGCACAGGCTGATTCACCAGTAACCGCAGAAGGCGCGTTATCTGATGAAATGGTCAGTGTGCGTAGCTATGGTGAATTCGTTCGCATGCCGCCAGAAAAAGTGACGCATATGGATGTGTCACCGAGTCAGGTCGTATCGGTCGCAGCAGGTTTGATTCCATTCCTAGAGCATGATGATGCTAACCGTGCCTTGATGGGTTCGAACATGCAGCGTCAGGCTGTGCCTACGCTACGTGCTGATAAGCCGTTAGTCGGTACGGGTATGGAGCGTCACGTTGCTCGTGACTCTGGTGTTTGTGTCATCGCTAAGCGTGGCGGTGTGATCGAAGACGTTGATGCCTCACGTGTTGTGGTTCGTGTAAATGAAGATGAGATGATTGCTGGTGAAGCCGGTATTGATATCTATAACTTGGTTAAATACACGCGTTCTAACCAAAACACTTGTATCAACCAACGTATTATCGTGAACCAAGGCGATGCTATTGCTGTAGGTGATATCTTGGCTGATGGTCCGTCAACGGATCTTGGTGAGCTTGCACTAGGTCAGAACATCCGCATCGCATTTATGCCGTGGAATGGTTACAACTTCGAAGATTCAATCTTGTTATCTGAAAAAGTGGTAAAAGAAGATCGTTTCACCACTATTCATATTCAAGAATTGACTTGTGTGGCTCGTGATACCAAGCTAGGTACAGAAGAGATCACAGCTGATATTCCAAACGTTGGTGAAGCGGCGCTATCAAGCCTTGATGAAGCGGGTATCGTTTATATCGGTGCTGAAGTTGATGCTGGTGATATCTTAGTTGGTAAAGTGACGCCAAAAGGTGAAACACAACTAACGCCAGAAGAGAAACTCCTCCGGGCTATCTTTGGTGAAAAAGCGGCTGATGTTAAAGACACGTCTTTGCGTGTTCCAACATCAAGCAAAGGTACGGTTATTGACGTTCAAGTCTTTACCCGTGATGGCGTCGAAAAAGATGCGCGTGCAAGAGCGATTGAAAAATCACAGCTTGATAGCTACCGTAAAGATTTAAAAGAAGAGCTACGTATCTTTGAAGAAGCCGCTCGTGGTCGTATTGGCAATCTGTTAGATGGTCAAAAAGTCAGTGGTGGTTCAGGTCTAAAAGCCGGTACAGTGATGGCATTGGCTGATATGAAAGATATGAGCCTTGAGACTTTGCTTGATATTCAGCCAGTTGAAGAAGAAATCTCTGAGCGTCTAACGCAAATTGCTGATTACTTAGTTGATAAGCAAAAAGACATCGATGTGAAGTTTGCTGAGAAAAAACGCAAATTGACTGCCGGTGATGACTTGCAACATGGCGTACAAAAAATCGTTAAGGTATATCTAGCGGTTAAGCGTCGTATTCAGCCTGGTGATAAGATGGCTGGCCGTCATGGTAACAAAGGTGTTGTATCGCGCATTATGCCGGTTGAAGACATGCCTTATGACGAAAATGGTAATACCGTTGACATCGTACTGAACCCACTAGGTGTTCCATCTCGTATGAACATCGGTCAGGTGCTAGAGACGCATTTGGGTATGGCAGCAAAAGGTTTGGGCGAGAAAATTGATGGTATGCTCAAAGCTCAAGCCGCGATCAAAGACTTACGTGATTTCTTAGACCAAATCTATAACAAAGTAGGCGGTGAACAAGTTGATCTAGATAGCTTGAGTGATGACGACATCATGGCGTTATCAGACAACTTGCGTGGCGGTGTACCGATGGGCACGGCAGTATTTGATGGTGCGCATGAGCATCAAGTCAAAGACTTGCTAGAGCTTGCTGGTCTAGCCAGAAACGGTCAGCAGACGTTATATGATGGTCGTACGGGTCAGAAGTTTGATCGTCAAGTAACCGTCGGCTACATGTATATGCTCAAGCTTAACCATTTGGTTGATGACAAAATGCATGCACGTTCAACCGGTTCTTATTCACTAGTGACGCAGCAGCCACTTGGTGGTAAAGCACAGTTTGGTGGTCAGCGCTTCGGTGAGATGGAAGTATGGGCACTAGAAGCTTACGGCGCGACTTACACGCTGCAAGAGATGTTGACAGTGAAATCGGATGATGTCGAAGGCCGTACCCGTATGTATAAAAACATCGTCGATGGTGAGCAATATATGGATCCAGGTATGCCTGAATCGTTTAACGTCTTGACCAAAGAAATCAAATCATTGGGTATTAACATTGAGTTAAAACAAACCCATTAAGAATGGCTGGCTGACTGAATTAAGATTATTACAGTCAGTTATTAACCTTAGTGGTTAGCTAAAAGCAGTATGCTAAATTGCTGCTGCTTTTAGCCATTTATCTCAACCCTATTCATTGCCTTCATTCATCTTATCCGCGTTAATAGTACGCTGTCAGATGATTATAAAGATAACGGAGAAGCAACTTGAAAGATTTACTCGATATCATGCAAAGCCCTACCGGCAACGGTAATCAAGAGTTTGATAGCATCCAAATTACCTTAGCCTCACCTGACGTAATCAAGTCATGGTCGCATGGTGAAGTAAAAAAACCTGAAACCATTAACTATCGTACGTTTAAGCCTGAGCGTGATGGTCTTTTTTGTGCCAAAATTTTTGGCCCAGTAAAAGATTTTGAATGTCTATGTGGTAAGTACAAACGCCGTAAATTCCAAGGCGTTATCTGTGAAAAATGTGGCGTTGAAGTCACTACTGCTAAAGTCCGTCGCGATCGCATGGGTCATATCGACCTAGCCAGTCCTGTGGCGCACATTTGGTTCTTAAAATCATTACCAAGCCGCATCGGTCTCTTGCTAGACATGACGCTACGTGATATTGAGCGCGTTCTATATTTTGAAAGCTATATCGTCACTGAGCCGGGTTTAACTTCTCTAGAGAAGTACCAATTGCTTGACGATGAAGATTACTACCGAGCGCTTGAAGAGTTTGGCGACGAATTCACTGCCAAGATGGGTGCAGAAGCGGTACAAGACCTATTAAAAGATATCGACTTAGATTTAGAAATCGATGAGCTGCGTGAAGCGATTCCGCAAACGGGTTCTGAAACTAAGCTTAAAAAGATGTCTAAGCGTCTTAAACTATTAGAAGCATTCCGTGATTCTAATAACAAACCTGAATGGATGGTTATGACCATCTTGCCAGTATTACCACCAGATTTACGTCCTTTAGTACCACTAGAAGGTGGTCGTTTTGCGACTTCAGATCTAAACGATTTGTATCGCCGCGTTATCAACCGTAATAACCGTCTTAAGCGCCTGCTTGAGCTGAGCGCCCCTGATATCATCGTACGTAACGAAAAACGTATGTTGCAAGAGTCAGTCGATGCGTTGCTAGATAACGGTCGTCGCGGTCGTGCAATTACAGGTAGTAATAAGCGTCCATTGAAATCTTTGGCAGATATGATCAAAGGTAAGCAAGGTCGTTTCCGTCAAAACTTACTTGGTAAGCGTGTCGATTATTCTGGTCGTTCGGTAATCGTTGTAGGTCCAACACTACGCCTACATCAGTGTGGTCTACCGAAGAAAATGGCACTTGAGTTATTCAAGCCATTTACTTATAACAAACTATTATCTCATGGTTTGGCGACTACAATTAAAGCTGCCAAAAAGATGGTTGAGCGTGAAGAGCCGCAAGTGTGGGACATGCTGGCCATGGTTATCCGTGAGCATCCAGTGCTTCTTAACCGTGCACCAACGCTTCACCGTTTGGGTCTACAAGCGTTCGAGCCAGTACTAATCGAAGGTAAAGCAATTCAATTGCACCCGCTCGTATGTACTGCATTCAACGCCGATTTTGATGGTGACCAAATGGCCGTTCACGTGCCATTGACGCTAGAAGCTCAGCTTGAGTCACGTGCTTTGATGATGTCGACCAACAACATCTTGTCACCTGCGAACGGTGATCCAATCATCGTACCGTCACAGGATGTGGTATTGGGTTTGTACTACATTAGCCGCTCATCAGTAAATGCTAAAGGCGAAGGCATGATCTTTGCCACTGTCAATGAAGCATTACGCGCGATTGGCTCAAACGATTTGCATGTAAACGCGAAAATTAAAGTTCGTGTGACTGAAACGCATTTCGATGAAGAAGGCAACGAGACCAAAGAAATCAGTATCAAAGATACGGTTGCTGGTCGTTTACTTATCTGGAACATCATGCCTAAAGGTATGACGTTTGATGAGTGTAACCAAGAGATGACGAAGAAAAACATCTCACGCTTGATCAACTCTTGCTATCGTAAAGTAGGCGTTAAAGACAGTGTTATGTTTGCTGACCAATTGATGTATCTAGGTTTTGCACAAGCAACGCTGTCTGGTGTGTCTATTGGTTTGGATGACATGGTTATTCCACCAAGCAAAAAGCAAATTATCGAAGTTGCTGAAGGCGAAGTGCGCGAGATCGAAGATCAGTTTGAGCAAGGTTTTGTGACGGCTGGTGAGCGTTATAACAAAGTGGTCGACATTTGGTCACGTACCAATGACAAAGTCGCGAAAGCGATGATGGATAACTTGGCGACCGATAAAGTCATCAACGCGCAAGGTGAAGAAGAAGAGCAGAAGTCATTTAACTCTATCTTTATCATGTCAGATTCTGGTGCTCGTGGTAGTGCGGCACAGATTCGTCAGTTGGCTGGTATGCGTGGCCTGATGGCTAAGCCGGATGGCTCAATCATTGAGACACCGATTAAAGCCAACTTCCGCGAAGGTTTGACGGTACTACAGTACTTTATCTCTACGCATGGTGCACGTAAAGGTCTAGCAGATACGGCATTGAAAACGGCCAACTCGGGTTATTTGACTCGTCGTTTGGTTGATGTTGCACAAGATTTGGTTATCACCAGTGATGACTGTGGTACCGAGCAAGGCTTGCTCATGAAACCACATATTCAAGGTGGCGAAATCATTGAGAAATTGGGTGAGCTAGTACTTGGTCGTGTGACCGCGCGTGATGTCACTTACAATGATGACGCTGATAAGATATTGATTCCAGCGGGTACGTTGATCGATGAGCATTGGGTCAATGTACTTGATGAAAACGCGATCGATGATATCTGGGTACGTTCAGTTATTACTTGTAATGTTGAGCATGGCGTTTGTTCACAGTGTTATGGTCGTGATCTTGCTCGTGGTCATAAAGTGAATATCGGCGAATCAGTCGGTGTTATGGCGGCACAGTCTATCGGTGAGCCGGGTACTCAGTTAACCATGCGTACGTTCCACGTGGGCGGGGCAGCAAGCTCAGCCTCTGTAGACAACAGCATCTCTGTACGTAATGCTGGTCAAGCGCATTTCGAAAACATGAAAACGGTTCAACATACCGATGGTCACTTAGTCATCGTATCGCGTTCTGCTGAAATCGCGTTGACTGATGAGCTTGGTCGTGAGCGTGAACGCTATAAAGTTCCTTACGGTTCTAGCGTACTTGTGAAAGATGAAGATCAGGTCGAAGGCGGCCAGACCATCGCTAAATGGGATCCGCACACGCATCCTATCATCACAGAATTTGCTGGTACAGCACGTTTCAGTGATATTACTGATGGTCTAACAGCGACTGTGAAGGTTGATGATGCGACTGGTATGAGCTCGTTTGAGATTCTAGCCACTCGTGACCGTTCAAGCTCAGCAAAAGATTTACGTCCTGCGATTATCTTGAACACAGACGAAGGCAAAGAAGTGGTTTACTTCTTACCAGCTGAAACCATCATTCGTGTGAGCGATGGTGAAAAAGTAGCAGCCGGTTCGATCCTAGGCCGTGTACCACAAGCATCTTCAGGTACCAAAGATATTACTGGTGGTCTACCACGTGTTGCTGATTTGTTTGAAGCACGTCGCCCGAAAGATCACGCCATCATGGCAGAAATGTCAGGTGTGGTGAGCTTTGGTAAAGAGACCAAAGGTAAAAACCGCTTTATTATCACCAATGAAGATGGTGAAGTACATGAAGAGCTGATCCCGAAATGGCGTCAAATCAACGTCTTTGAAAACGAGACAGTTGCCCGTGGTGAAGTGATCGCTGATGGTCCACAAAACCCACACGATATCTTGCGCCTAAAAGGTCAAACGGCACTTGCTGATTATATCGTTAACGAAGTACAGGACGTTTATCGTCTGCAGGGTGTAAAAATCAACGATAAGCACATCGAAGTTATTATTCGTCAGATGCTGCGCAAAGTTGAAATTACCGATGGCGGCGATTCAAGTCACTTCAAAGGTGATCAGGTAGAGTATGCAGACATCAAAGCATTGAATGCGAAGCTAGAAGCGGAAGATAAATTCCCAGTACAGTTTGAGCGTCAATTGTTAGGTATCACCAAAGCCAGCTTGGCAACGGAAAGCTTTATCTCAGCAGCGTCGTTCCAGGAAACGACTCGTGTGCTAACTGCTGCTGCCGTTACTGGTAAAGTCGATGAACTACGTGGTCTGAAAGAAAACGTGGTTGTTGGTCGCTTGATTCCAGCTGGTACTGGTCTTGCTTATCATAAAGCCCGTAAAGAGAAAGCGGATCAAAAGCTACAAGACAAAGATCTCAATGCAGCGTTTGATATGACTGCTAGCACTGATAGTAAAGACTTTGCTAGCTTTGATGAAGCTTTTGCACAAGAGCTGAACCAAGATAACTAATAGTATTAGACATCTTTGATTCATTGTTAACTTAATAAAAAAGCCAGCCTACGTTGCTGGCTTTTTTATGCGCTGGAAAAACAGATAAAAATGAATGATTGAAAGTACATACAATGAAAGACAATTCTCTTAGAAATCTGTTTCAAAAAATAGTAAACTGAAAAGTAGCTTATTTTTTATGAATACTGAACTCCCAATATAAGGATGATTAAAGCATGGCAGGTAAAACGCGCGTTGCTAAATATCAAGCAGATCGAACCAACCAAAAGCTGTATTTTTGTCGTCTATCTTGCCAAGCGGCTGGAAGTACCAACGATAAGCAGTTATATCAAGCACACTGTGAAACTGCTATTTTCCATTTGTATGGCAGTTTCTTAGCTTTTATCCAAGAGCTTGGTCATTTTTATAGCTTAAACATGACGGCACCCACTTTGTCAGATATCGAGCAAGCACTAAGTGAACGTACTCAAGTGTCACCTGAAATTCAACGCTTGCAGCAGTTACAAGGACAAGGCTTTCTAGCCAATGTAGAGCGCGCTTATCAACGTTGCCTGTATGCGGTACTGCCAGATAATTCGGCGGCTGAAAATGCTAATATGGTTGAGATAGAGCCAAAAGATCTTATCGTGAACGTTGTCACTTTATCGAATCAATGGTTGCCAGATGAGGCGACCATACGTGAGTGGCGGCAGCAGCTTTTAGAGCTGATTGAGCAGTTGCGTGCGGGCATGGTTGAGTTTTAGTAGGGCAGGACTTAACTGATTTTATAAGCAGATCTTTAAGATTATAGTTTCAAAATAAAAAAGGGCTGGTTCAGTGATTACTGAACCAGCCCTTTAATGCTAAATAGCCGTTACCCTCGTAAAGTATTTACTCTGGCATGGGTGGCATACGTTCGACAGGGGTGACCGTTAAAGGGTTTTGTGGCACGCTATCAGCGTTATTATTGCTTGGCTGTGACACGGGCGAATGCTCAGGTTCTGATGGCTTACGTTGCTGTGCTTTGGTCTTGACGGGTTTGGCTGACGTGCTAGTATCGGCATCATCATCTTCGCTGTCAACAATGCCATCATCTGTCATTTCTAGGATTTGTTGCATCTGTTTCTTAGATTTGGCACGGTTGTTAACAGACACCCATTGATTAGGCACATCTTTAAGCTGCGCTCTCATAAAGTCCATCCATACAGGCAGCGCCGCCACGCCACCATACTCACGGCGACCCATGGTTGATGGTTGATCAAAACCCATCCATACGACAGTAGTGTTAGTAGGATGAAACCCTGCAAACCATGCGTCTTTCGCATCGTTGGTTGTACCAGTTTTACCACCAATATCATTACGTCCCAACGCTTTTGCTCGTACAGCTGTACCACGCTGCACGACATCACGCAAGATATCAGCCATATCATAAGCCACTCTTGGCTTCAAAATACGCGGTGCTTGCATGGCAGTAATGTACTGCACGACAGGTGCTTTCAAACGATCTGAGGCTGGACTCCCATCATAAATATTTAAATCAAGCGCCTCGTTATCTTTTGCCGTATTGTCGCTATTTTCTGCATTGAGGTCAGCAGCTGATTTATTTTCTGTTGCTTTGTCTTTAGCGTTGACTTTTTCCTCTTTTTTAGCAGCAAGCGCTGCATTCTCTTTTTCTATTTTTGCCTCATAATCTACGATAAGCTTTTTATTGAGGTTTTCAAGTTGTTCGTTAAAGCATACAGCACAAGCTTGCTGCGGATTGGCTTGGAACAACAATTTGTTGTCGTAGTTGTAGATCTGTTCTATAAAGTAAGGCTGAACACGGTGACCACCATTGGCGAACGTAGAGTAAGCCGTTGCCATTTGTAATGGCGTTGCTTGCCCTGCGCCTAATGCCAACGATAAAGTCGTTGGTAGCTTTTCTTTATCAAGACCGAATTCGTCCAATAGATTGCGGGCATCAGAGATACCAATAGCCTGTAATAAGCGAATAGAGACTAAGTTACGTGATAAATACAAGCCACGACGTAAAGTGATATCACCTAAGAAACGTTGATCGGAATTTTTCGGTTTCCAGTCACCTACTTGAATCGGGCGATCCGAGACAATACTATCTGGGCGATAACCTTTTTCTAGCGCAGTGGTGTAAACCAGTGGCTTAATCGTTGAGCCTGGCTGACGCCATCCTTGCAAGGCACGGTTAAACTTACTGTGGTTAAAGTCAAAGCCACCGACCAATGCATTAACCGCTCCAGTTTCTGGATTCAAGGAGACCAGACTTCCTTGTATTTTAGGAATTTGTCCCAACTGCCAATTACCATTCGCGGTCGGTATCAAACGAATGATATCGTTTTTATTAACAATTTGGCGAGCATTGTCAGGAAAGTAACCGATACGATTGGCAGAAATATACTTGCGTGCCCAGCTCATCCCAGACCAACCAACAGTCACATTCTCACCAGAGGGCATTGTCGCCTCAAAACTGCGAGCATTCACTTTGGTGACTTTGGCAGGAGTCATATTACTATAACGACGGAAATTTTCTAGCGGTTCATCATTTGCTTCAGCCCCGCGCCAACCATGACGATGTTCGTAAGCCACCAAACCTGTCAGTATCGCCGCTTCCGCATCTGTTTGTGCTTTGCTATCAACCGTAAGGCGTACCCGCCATCCACTATGCATCACTTGCTCACCATAGCGATCAACTAAGGTAGAGCGAGTCATTTCTGCCAAATAAGGCATATTAACGTCTAGCTTTTCTTGGTATAAATTGATGGCTACCGGAGAATTTACCGCTTCGTCGTGTTGCGCTTTATTGATATAGCCCAGCTCAAGCATACGACCAATGATCCAGTTACGGCGAGTAAGGGCGCGGCTAGGGTTGGCAACAGGGTTGTATTTAGAAGGGGCTTTTGGCAGACCTGCTAACATTGCCATCTCAGCAATATTCAGGTTTTCTAACGATTTACTATAATATTTTTTGGCGGCGGCACGAATGCCATAAGCGCCTTCACCGAGGTAAATTTTATTGACATAGAGAGTCAAAATATCATTTTTACTGAGTTCGTCTTCAATCTTACGAGCCAAAAACAATTCCGTCAATTTACGATTTAAGGTACGTTCTGGGCTTAAAAAGTAATTTTTGGCAACCTGCATGGTGATGGTAGAGCCACCAGTTTGGCTGTCATCGTCAGTCACCACTTCAGTCACTGCACGACCAAGACCTTTAATACTGATACCACTATGCTGGAAAAAGGCCGCGTCTTCTGCAGCTAAAAAAGCATGCGTGAGATCTTCAGGAATGTCATCAAAAGTAACAGGTAGGGAGAGACGATTGCCATACTGACCGATTAATTTATCATCTCGGCTATAGATCTGTAATGGCATCTCTAAATTGGCAGTTTTGATTTCTTGGGTACTAGGCAAGGTGGGTGATAGATACATCGCCATCCCATAGAAACCAATAGGCACAGCAAGCGCTAAGATAACGGCGAGCGCCAGACAGGCAATGAAAAGCCCCACCAAAAAGCGAATGAGACGAACGGTAGCATTTTTTTTAGCCATAATGAGACTTATCAATTAAAATTTGCAACAAATAAGGCATTATACCTTGAACAAAATAGGGAGGTCATGATAAATGTGTAAGTTGACCTTAATAACTTATTTAAATGCTTGAATCTATCTGGTAAGTAAAGTATTGTACTAAAATATTACAAATCACTATCAGATTGTACACTTAATATAAGGTATAGAGTTTGTGAGGCTATTTACTTCCAAGAGTCGACATTTGATTGGCATAGATATCTGTGCTACTTCGGTCAAATTGGTTGACATACAGCGCCAACAAGGGATGTTTCATCTAAAATCCTATGGTATTGAAAGACTACCGGAAGGCGTAGTCGTTGACAAACTTCTTGTAGATACTGAGGCAGTGGGTAATATTATAGCTGGCTTGGCGCGACGCTGTCAGGTAGCGGGCAGCGATGCCGCTGCCGCCGTCTCAGGCTCAGCAGTGATCACCAAAATCATTGATATGGATATGGTGCTAAGCGATATTGAGCGCGAAGCGCAAATCCGTCTGGATGCTGATCAATATGTGCCTTATCCCTTAGAAGATGTCAATCTGGATTTTGAAGTATTGGGCCCTTCTTTAGTAAATGACGAGATGGTACAAGTGTTGCTTGCTGCCTCACGCTCGGAAAATGTCGACCAAAGAGTTGATGCTTTAACCTTTGGTGGCTTGCAAACCAAGGTCATGGATATTGAAACACATGCTATTGAGCGTGCGTTCGGTTTGATGGCAGACAACTTGCCAAATATGCCAGAGATTGTCGCCTTGATCGATATCGGACACAACCAAACCACATTATATATCGCCAAAAATGGCGAGTTTATATATAGCCGTGAACAGTTATTTGGTGGCTCTCAGCTCACAGAGGCGATACAAAATCGCTATGGACTATCAGCTGAAGAAGCAAATATTAGTAAACGTGCAGGTACTTTGCCTGATGATTACTATCCAGATGTATTGACCCCCTTTATAGAAAATACTATCCAACAAGTCACGCGCTCTCTACAGTTTTATTTTTCCTCGAGCCAATACAGTAGTATCGATCATATCGTACTGGCAGGTGGTAGTAGCTCTATTGCAGGTCTGGCCGGTATGGCGCAACAAAAACTGGGTGTGACGGTTAGTATTGCCAATCCTTTCACCAACATGACCATTGCGCCGCACATTGATAATGAGCAGCTGGTCATTGATGCCCCGAGTTTAATGGCCGCGTGCGGTCTTGCGTTAAGGAGCTTCGACTAATGGCTCGTATTAACCTACTGCCCTGGCGGCAAGAAGAACGCGCGCGTCGCAATAAAGAATTTCTTACTTTAGTAGTGGCGGTAACTTTATTTGCCTTACTAGCAGCGTTCGCTTCATGGAGCTATTTTAATAATGAGCTTGATGAACAACGCAATGCGAATGTACTGATTGAGCAAGAGAACGCTCGTTTAGACAAAGCATTGATCGAAATTGATAGCCTAGAGCAACGCCGTGAAGATATTATCTCTCGCATGCAGGTGATTCAAGACTTGCAAGGTCGACGACCTGTGCCTGTACGTCTATGGGATGATTTGGCCAAAGCCATTCCGCCTGCGCTTTATCTAAATAACCTAAAGCGCGAAGGTGATATCCTTACTTTGACGGGTCTTGCGGACAATCCAAATGTCGTATCAAGTTTGATTCGTAACCTTGATAGTAGCAAATGGATGGGCAACTCAGCGGTCAGCAATATTCAGCAAAATATTAGCGCGTATACACCAGCGCCTGCGCTTAATGAGCCGGTAACAACTGATGGACAGCCACGTCCCGTTTATCCTGAGGACAGTTACGTACAGTTTGTCGTAACGACCAAGGTGCAATCAGAGACTGCTGTAGCCGTTGATGCTGATGGTAGTACTGGGCTGGGAGGTGAGTTATGAAGCTGAGCCGTAAAAAAAGCCTAATCAAGACTAAAAAGAGCGCTGTCAATCCTAAAAAACAGTTTGACTTGAATGAGTTTCGCCGCAGTTTTGAGTCTTTGGATTCTGAAAACTACGGCAGCTGGCCAGTTCCGGTAAAGATAACGGTCATTGGATTTATCATTGCACTGATAGCGGCGCTATCGTGGGCGCTACCGATCAGCAGCAAGATTGATGAGATTACTGCGGCAGAAAGTCAGCAGCAAACCTTACTTGATAGTTACCGTGAAAAAGAGTCACGTGCACGTCACTTAAAAACTTATCAGGCACAGGTTGTCCAAATGGAGACGGAATTCAACACCTTACTTGACCAACTGCCAAAAGACACCCGCGTGTCAGAGCTGGTAGAGGGTATTAACATGACAGGTGTTGGCAGTAATATACGTTTCCAAGATATTTCTGTAGAGCCTGAGATTGAAAATGAATTCTTTATCGAGCAGCCTATTCGCATTGCAGCGTTAGGGGAATATCATCAGTTTGGTAGCTTTATCAGTGGTCTTGCTGCTTTACCACGCATTATTACGATGCACGATTTTGAAGTCAGTAATCCACAGCCTACTTTAGATGTGTTGCCGGAGCTGAATTTGGTATTACAAACCAAAACGTATCGCTCAAAAGAAGCGGCGCCTGAAGGTGAAGAGGCTGTTGCTACTGATGCCGCTACGACCGATGCTGCAGGAGGCAACTAATGAATATCAAAAAACTGCCCATGCTACTGATTTTGAGCGCCGCTGCTTTATCAATCACAGGTTGTAGTGATCGTATTGGTATGGCAGAAAAGGCGATGACCGATATTCGCAATCAGCCTGCTCAGCCTATCGAGCCACCGCCAAAAGCTGAGCTGGTAGAAGATTTTGTCTATAGTGCCAGTACGCAGCGCAGCCCGTTTCTGCCGCCAAGCTTAGTCAATGTACAAGGTCCTAGCACCTCTATCGATGGCGTACGCCCTGATATCACCAGAGTAAAAGAACCGCTTGAGCAATATGAGCTCTCACAGCTGACTTTTCGTGGCGTCGTAATTTCGCCAGAAGGTCAGCAGTATGCACTTGTACAGCGTCCTGATGGTTCGGTTGCTAGTGTGAGAGTAGGTGATTATCTTGGATTAAATGACGGCCGTATTGTTGAAATCACGCCGACCCAGATTAATTTGATTGAAATTGTGCCAGACAGTCGCGCCGGGTTTATTGAAAAACCCCAGTCGCTGGTCTCCCCTATAAGTTAAGTCGGCAGATTTTTTGAGGAATAAATAATGACAGTACGCAATAACAAGGTAATGATGATGAGCAACCGCGTCTCTTCTGCTTTTGCCATTTCTGCATTGGCAATCAGCATGGTAGCAGTTAGTAGCAGCGCCCATGCCGCCCAGCGCATTAATAATGTCTCTGTGGTACAGACTGCACCAGCAGTGACACAAATGCGTTTAGGCTTTGTAGGCTTGCCAGTATTACCTGCCGCTTATCAGCTCGATGATCCTAGCCGTCTGGTGTTGGATTTTGAACAGGTGCAAAACGGACTTGCCAGTCGCTTTAACGAATACAATATTGGTATGGTAAATGATGTTACGACGCTAAGCAGTGACAGTACCACGCGTCTGATTGTTGGGCTTAAACAAGCGGGCAACTATACGACAGCGATTGATGGCAATGATCTGCTGTTGACCCTTACCGATCCCAGTCGCCCAGTCATCACCAATGACCCGATTCAAGACGTACTCAATGACAATAATGGCATTACCACGACGGCAGTGGTCACACCTATTGTAGAAACCAGTAGCGTGCCTGTCACTTCAGTGAGAACAGTCGCAACTAGCACGACCGTGGTGAATAACCAAGTGCCGACGGATACAATGGTAGTGCGAGTCAATCCGCTACTAAATCCACAGCTTGCTGCCTCTCAAGTCAGTAAGCAGTATAGCTATGATGGCTTAACGGCGGTTAATTTTTCGGCAGGGAGTAACGGCGGTGGCAACGTTAGTGTTGCGCTTGCCAACGAAGCGATTCCGGTTGATGTACAGCGCCAAGGCAATAAATTGGTCGTACGACTAACTGGCAGCACGGTACCGAGAAACTTATTGCGTCGCTTGAATATTAATAGTGGTCTCGTTAGTAGTATTGATACCAAAAACCAAGGTCAAAATGGGGTTATCACCATTAATATGACTGAAGATTATGAGTATCAAGCGTATCAGTCGGGTAACCAGCTAAATGTCAGTATCAGTAAACCTGAGCTGCTACGAGAGCCAACACTGGAAGAGAGAGAGTACAGTGGCGAAGCGCTATCTATGGAATTCCAAGATGTTGAAATCCGTAGCGTCTTAGATATCTTAGCGCAGTTTACCGATATGAATATCGTCGCTAGTGATTCGGTGGCGGGTAACATCACCTTGCGCCTGATCAATGTGCCTTGGGATCAAGCGCTTGATATTATTCTAAAAAGTAAAAATCTGGGCAAACGCGAGAATGGCAATGTGATTTTAGTCGCGCCATCTACAGAACTTGCTGAACAAGAAGCGCGTGAGCTTGAAGCGCAGCAAGCGGTTGAATCTTATGCGCCACTGCGTACCGAATACATTCGCTTAAGCTATGCAAAAGCGCAAGATGTATTGACGCTTATTTCGCAAGGTAGTGGTTCATCTGGTGGCAGCAACACTGGCAATTCAAATACTAATGACAACAATACTTTATTGTCTAATCGTGGAACGGTTACGGTTGATGAGCGTACCAATACTCTGATTATCAAAGATGTCGCGGATAGTATCGAAAATATCCACAATCTAATCAGCAAAATTGATATTCCGGTTCGTCAAGTGATGATTGAAGCGCGTATCGTTAGTGCGACTGATAGCTTTAGTAAAGAGATTGGCGTTCGTTGGGGTATCCTATCGAATGGCGCAGCGAATAACCGTAGCCTATTGGTCGGCGGTAGTAATCAGACTTTGGCAGATCTTAAGGATTTTGATATTGAAACGACGACTGTCAATGGTCAAACGGTTTCTTATCCTTCTTATGATATCAGCCGTCCCGATAACTTAAACGTTGATTTAGGCGTTGCCAATCCAGCGGGTAGTATCGCTTTTGGCTTGTTAAGTATGTCTGATGTGATGCTGGATCTTGAATTGTCAGCACTGCAAGCCGACAATCGCGGTGAAGTTATTTCAACGCCGAAGATTTTGACAGCGGACAAACAAACAGCCAAAGTATCATCGGGTACGCAGATTCCTTATCAAGAAGCGTCTGCCAGTGGAGCAACCACGACCAGCTTTAAAGAAGCGGCACTCAGCTTAGAAGCGACGCCAAACATTACACCAGATGGTAAAATTGGCTTGCAACTTGTTATTACCAATGGCACGCCAACGATTATCAATAATCAGGTAGCAATTGCCGAAGATTCAATCTCGACCAATGTCATCGTTGAAGATGGTCAAACCATCGTACTAGGCGGGGTCTTTAAAAACCGTACCACTAATGAGGTATCTAAAGTGCCTTTCTTAGGGGACTTGCCTTACGTCGGTCGTGCATTCCGTCGTGATGTCCGTAGTAACTCTAAAGAAGAGCTACTGATATTTGTTACACCAAAACTGATCAACGATGGTGTGAGCCGTTTAAATTAATAATCGTGTTATAGGTTATGAATCAAAAAAAGCAAGCCCTAGTGCTTGCTTTTTTTATGGGTAAGTTTTTGTGCATGCGTGGATTTTACTCATAATAATCACTGCTCATTACTAGCCAGAATATCAATGACGTTGTATCATACCTAATTTAGCTGAGTGAGTGTTATGGTGGAGGAATTACCGTCGGTATTTTTAGTGGGGCCGATGGGAGCGGGGAAGACCACAATTGGCCGACTGCTTGCCAAGCAGTTAGGGCGGACATTCGTAGATAGCGATTGGTATATCGAGTCGCAAACCGGCGCTGATATTGCTTGGATATTCGCTAAAGAAGGCGAAGCGGGCTTTCGTGAACGTGAGACACGTGCCATTGATGAGCTGAGCCAGCAAAAGCAGATTGTCTTGGCAACGGGTGGTGGTGCTGTCATGGCTGCTGAAAATCGTGAATTTCTTAAGCAGCGTGGTATCGTGGTTTATCTCAATGCACCAGTTGATGTGCAAATGGCCCGCACTGCCAAAGATAAGTCGCGACCTTTATTACAACAGCCCAACCCCAGAAAAATATTGCAAGATTTATACAGTAAGCGCGATCCATTATACCGGCAAGTGGCTCATATCATTATGCCTACTGGTCATACGTATCCTCGCCATATGGTCAATCAATTATTACAGCAGCTCGAATCCTTGTGTTGCGCGCCTTCTATAACACCAGACTCTAAAGAAGATTGAAGATAAAAAATAATAGACTATGGCGTGTCCTCATTTTAACCCCTTTAGCTCGCTATCGATTAAATTGAGGACACGCTCTAGATGTATAACGATACTCAGCTAATGTTACTTCACTAAAAAATGCTCAGGGAGACTTTCATGGCAACGGCACTGTTTCATGATGGCTTAACGGTACACACGCAAAGCCATGATTATCCAATCATCATTACTGAAAAATCTGCGACAGAAGCTAGCAGTATGGCGAAGCAAGTCGCACCTTATATTAGCGGTCGCCAAGTATTGATTGTCACCAATGATATTGTGGCACCTTTATACTTAAAATCGTTAGAAGATGAGCTAGCACAGCAATTTACGGTAAAGGTCTGTGTGTTACCAGATGGTGAGCAATATAAGAACCAGACGAGTATTGACCAAATTTATGATGCCCTAATGGCTGAGCATTTCAATCGTGATGTTACGCTTATCGCACTTGGTGGCGGCGTGGTTGGTGATATGACAGGCTTTGCAGCCGCCAGCTTTATGCGCGGAGTGAATTTTATCCAAATTCCAACCACGTTATTGTCTCAAGTGGATTCAAGCGTTGGTGGCAAAACAGGCATCAATCATGCCCAAGGCAAAAATATGATTGGGGCTTTTTGGCAGCCGCAAATAGTACTTGCTGAGATGAGTACGCTAAAAACCCTACCAGCGCGTGAGCTTTCGGCAGGTCTTGCTGAAGTCATTAAATACGCGCTTATCATGGATGCAGATTTTTTGACGTGGCTTGAGCACAATTTACCGGCAATGATGGCTTTAGATTTGGCGGTACTTGGCGAGGCGGTAAAACGTTGCTGTCAGTACAAAGCCGATGTCGTCGCCCAAGATGAAAGAGAGTCGGGTGTGCGTGCGTTATTGAACTTCGGCCACACTTTTGGTCATGTGATCGAAACCCATGAAGGCTATGGTAATTGGCTGCATGGTGAGGCCGTTGCCGCTGGCATGGTACAAGCGGCTGAGCTGTCACAAAAACTAGGCTGGTTAACGAATGAGGACGTGGCTCGTATTAAGCGCGTTTTGACATTGGCCAATTTGCCTATTACCCCGCCTACTATTGACGTACAAACGGCTTTAGACTTGATGGGTCATGATAAAAAAGTGAAACACGGACAAATCCGCCTTATTTTGCTAAAATCAATAGGTGAAGCTGTGTTGACCAATGATTTTGATGCCGAGCTTCTCACTGATGTCTTGTCACAACATAGCTCATGAGAACGTCAAATTTATTGATTGTCACTATATTGGTATGAGCACAGATTTAAAGCGTTTAACTATATTTCACCAAGGATCTCCTCATGGCAGCATCTAGCTCGTCGACTCGCACCGCTGGTCAGTCATATCGTCGTCAAGCACTGATTTGGTTGTTAGTGACCCTAGTGTTGGGCGTTGCTACGGCTTTGGTCTGGATGTTTAGTCAAACACCAGCGATGGGTGCCAAGATTGAAAATGCCCCGATATCAGCTCCGCAAACATTAAGTGCCGAACTTGAGCAGCCATTAGCCATTGAGTCGCTACATGAACTAGATACGGATGTACAGCCGATCAGTTTTGATGCGACGGTTCGTGATTTACGCAGTTATCCTGATGAGTTTAAAGACAAGCGTTATCTGCTGGCCAATAAAGGAAAATGGACCGTGCAGGTGATGAATGTTGCAGAAAACGAGGTGATTGTCAGTTATTTAGAGGGCCGTGAAGACCGTGAGAAGTTTTCTTACTTTCGCTATCTTGATGATAATAATCAGATCCGTTATATGCTGACTTATGGCTTGATGAGCAGTCCGCAAGAGGCTGTTGGTGCTGCCAAATTAATTGATTTTAGGCTACCGGCCAATGTGCGTGTCTTGCCTGAAGAAATTAATCGCTATGTCAGTATCATCGACAATTATGAACGCCCTGATCCGGTCAAAGACTTGAGTGCTAGACGCACACAATCTGTTAATTTGCGTCCAACCAAACGTGAATTGCCGGTGCGTCAGACAACGCAAACTAATGATAGTGTCAATGAGAAAGCTGTCAGCAATAATGCCAATCGTGGTGGTCAAGAAGTAACTAATAGTAGTAGTGAGGAAAGTATCCGTCAGTCGGTTGATACTTCAGCGACCTTGTCAGTCAATGAAGAACGTACTGTTGGTAATGAATCACAATCAATCTCTGAAGTACCGGCTAAAAACGAAAATGACGCAAATAGGTCTAATCAGGACAATAAAACGCCTACGACATCAGGAACGGGTAATAGTCCTATAAAAAAACCACCAGTGGTAGTAGCGCCAAAACCACCAAATACCAATAGCAGTAATGGTGCAAGCAATAATTCGAACGCTACTGGTCGAGTCGCCAATACCAATCCTTCAAAAAATAATAGTGACAGCATGAAGGCGCTAATAGAAGATAAAAGCAACTGACCCTTATTGAGTGTTAATTTAATAATGAAACCCACTAACTGTCTTTGTTAGTGGGTTTTTTGATGTATTAGCACTCGTTTTGGCTGTTTTAAAGTGAGGTTTAGAGACAGCTAGGCTTTACGTCTCTTCGCAGTTAAGTCTTAAATTTCTCTCTTTGTATTAAGTTTTCAATCCTGTTTTTCATTGTCCTATAACTAATAGTAATAAGTTGTCTTACAATTTATGGCTGATGAATCGATAGAAAAGACTAGATTTTTTGTTAAGCATTAACTAAGATGAGTATGGGCAACGCTCTGTATAGTTATCGTAAATAACGGTTTAACGAGCAGTCATTTAGTAACTTATTATTAGTGGTAAGATAGTTGCTTACTAAACGGTTGTCGCTTCAAGTGCGGCGATTGGCCCTCTATAGTAAGCTTATTACAAATCGCACAATCCCTGCTAGTGTCACTTCGATTAGGGTTACTAAGGCGCTTGTATATAGAGTGTCTGATATTCAATATTAATAAAATGCCATATTGTCGCATGCTCAACTAGCCGCTTACTAAGCCACGCTAGTAGGATGTAACACCAAGCGTTAATGAAAGTGCTAATGAGTGGGTAACTGGTATACAGGGTGTTATTTTACCCGGTTGCCATGGGCGGTTACTGACTGTTTATTGGTGCATTTTGTTATTACACGAGTGGTCTGTTATTAGATTATCAAAGGATTGGTTGCCAAAGCACTGTGAGAGTTAGAGTTTCATCTTATTCTCACAGCATAACTATCTACTGAGCATCGCACTATTTATTAATTCGCATATACGAATATTTACCTACCAGCCCGTTCTGCCTGCGGTCACCAGTTTATACTCCGCATTGGATATATAAGCTGCCCGTTTACTCAAAAGGACAAGCTATGTCAATGATTTCTTCCCATACGCATTTGGCCACGCCGGATGACTTTTCTGATAACTGCGGCTTTGGTTTGATTGCTCATATTGAGGGACAAGCCAGTCACGATTTGGTAAAAACGGCTATTCATAGCCTCAGCTGTATGACGCACCGTGGTGGTGTTGCTGCTGACGGTAAGACAGGCGATGGTTGTGGTTTGCTATTGGCAACGCCCACGGCTTTCTTCAAAGACATTGCTCGCGAGCAACAGTTAGTAATCACAGATAATTTCGCTGTGGGTATGGTGTTTGTTAATCTCGACGAGTCCAAAGCCCAGTACAGTCAGCAGGTACTTGCTGATGAAATTATTGCTGAAGGTTTAGAGGTTGCTGGCTGGCGCGACGTGCCACTTGATCTAAGTATTGTCGGTGAGATTGGTCGTGAGACCTTGCCAGGCTTTAAGCAAGTATTTGTCAACGCACCTGACACTTTAGATGCGGAAGATTTTAACCGTAAGCTGTTTGTAGCCCGCAAAAAAGCAGAGCAGCGTTTGGTGGATGATGAGCTGTTTTATGTGTGCTCGCTGAACTGTCAAACGATTATTTACAAAGGCTTGGTAATGCCTTCCGATCTACCAGCGTTTTTCTTGGATTTACAAGATGAGCGTTTGGCCTCGCATATCGTGGTGTTCCATCAGCGTTTTTCAACCAATACGTTACCGCGCTGGCCATTGGCACAGCCCTTCCGTTATCTTGCCCATAATGGTGAACTGAATACCATCACGGGTAATCGTAACTGGTCTAAAGCACGTACGCCAAAATTAAAATCAGACAAACTGCCTAACTTAAATGAACTGACGCCATTAGTGAATAGCACAGGTTCGGACTCATCAAGCTTAGATAATATGCTTGAAGTACTGATGTCTGGTGGTATGAATTTGTTCCATGCAATGTCGATTCTGGTACCACCTGCGTGGCAGAATGTTGATAGCATGGATATGGATTTGCGCGCGTTTTATGAATTTTACTCGCAGCATATGGAAGCGTGGGATGGTCCAGCAGGTCTTGTGATTCAAGATGGACGCTATGCGGTCTGTATGCTCGATAGAAACGGCCTGCGTCCTTCGCGTTGGGTGACCACCAAGAACGGCTATATTACCGTTGCGTCAGAGGTTGGCGTTTGGGATTACTCGCCACAAGATGTATTGGCAAAAGGTCGAGTCGGACCTGGTCAAATGCTGGTCATTGATACGTTGACTGGTCAAGTCTTAGATACGACTGCTATTGCAACTTTACTAAAAACGGCTCATCCATATCGTAAATGGCTACGTGAAGAAGCGACACGCGTCCGTGATGATGAGCGCTTAGAAGAAACCTTGGCAGCGCAAGCTTGCCGTGGTGATAAGCTAAAAGCCTTACAGAAAATGTATCACATCACTAATGAAGAGCGTACAGAAATTATTCGTCCGAACGCTGAAAATGGTCAAGAGCCAGTTGGTTCGATGGGTGATGATACGCCAATGGCGGTACTATCGCAGCAAATTCGCCATGTCGGTGACTTCTTCCGTCAGCAGTTCGCTCAAGTAACCAATCCACCAATCGATCCACTACGTGAATCCATTGTGATGTCGTTACAGACATGCTTAGGTGCGGAAACCAACGTATTTGCGCCATCAGCTAGAGACGCACACCGTATTATTTTATCGTCACCAGTCTTGTCAGCCAGCAAAATGCAGCAGCTTGAAACCTTAGATGATTCGGCGTTCAAAATGGCGCGCATTGATCTGAACTATGACCGTACTGTAGAGCTGTCTGATGCTATCGTGGCTATTTGTGAGCAAGTAGCGACTAGCATCCGTGCTGGTAACACGCTGATCGTATTGTCTGATAAAGATATCGATGCCGACAAAGTACCAGCCAATGCCATCATGGTTACGGGCGCTGTGCATCACTATTTAATTGGGCAAGGTATTCGTACTGATGCCAACTTGGTGATTGAGACCGGTCTAGCGCGCGATTCGCATCAAATAGCGGTATTGATTGGCTTTGGCGCGACCTGTGTGTATCCGTACTTAGCTTATGACGTCATCGATGATTTGGTTGCCACTGGTGAGCTATTGGGCGATCCGATTCAAGCGCGGGTTAATTTCCGCAAAGGCTTGGATAAAGGACTGCTAAAAATCTTATCAAAAATGGGTATTTCTACCATTGTTTCTTATCGCGGTGCGCAGTTGTTTGAAGCAGTCGGCCTCTCAGAAGAAGTCGTCAATTTATGCTTTAAAGGCGTACAAAGTCGTATCAAAGGGGCTACCTTCGCAGACTTAGCTGCCGATCAAGCGCAGCTAGCAGCGAATGCCTTTAAACGTCGCGCGCCACTGGATCAAGGTGGTCTGCTGAAATTCGTCTTTAATAAAGAATACCATGCCTTTAATCCTGACGTGATTAACAGCCTACATACCGCTGTGCGCACGGGCGATTATGACAATTATCGTAATTATGCCAATTTAGTAAATAGCCGCCCAGTTGCCACTTTGCGTGACTTATTGCAGTTAAAGACGGACAATCCTATCGATGTCAATGACGTCGAAGATATCTCCAAGATTTTGACTCGTTTTGACTCGGCTGGTATGTCGTTAGGCGCGCTATCTCCTGAAGCGCATGAAGCCATTGCTATGGCGATGAATACCATTGGTGGTCGCTCAAACTCTGGTGAGGGCGGTGAAGACCCAGTACGTTATGGTACCTTGCGCAACTCAAAAATTAAGCAAGTTGCCTCGGGTCGTTTTGGCGTAACTCCAGCGTATCTACGCTCAGCGGAAGTGATGCAAATTAAAGTGGCACAGGGTGCTAAGCCGGGTGAGGGTGGTCAGTTACCGGGTGGTAAAGTCAACGCCTTGATTGCCCGTCTGCGTTATTCAGTGCCAGGGGTGACGTTGATTTCACCACCGCCGCATCATGATATTTATTCTATTGAAGATTTGGCGCAGCTGATTTTTGACTTAAAACAAGTCAATCCAGATGCCTTGGTTTCGGTCAAACTGGTCTCACGTCCGGGTGTTGGTACTATCGCTACTGGCGTGGCAAAAGCCTATGCCGACTTGATTACCATCTCAGGTTATGATGGTGGTACCGCCGCTTCACCCTTGTCGTCTATCCATCATGCTGGCTCGCCGTGGGAGTTGGGTCTTGCTGAGACGCATCAGTCATTGCGAGTCAATGGTCTTCGAGACAAAGTACGTATCCAAACAGATGGCGGTCTAAAAACTGGTCTGGATGTGGTTAAAGCCGCTATCCTTGGCGCTGAAAGCTTCGGCTTTGGTACGACGCCGATGATTGCTGTTGGTTGTAAGTATTTGCGTATTTGCCATTTAAATAACTGCCCGACTGGCGTTGCCACGCAAAAAGCCCAACTGCGTGATGAGCATTTCATTGGCGAAGCGGAAATGTTGATTAACTTCTTTAAGTTTGTCGCTACGGAGACACGTGAATGGTTAGCGGCATTGGGCGTGCGTAGTATGGAAGAGCTGGTCGGACGTACAGACTTGCTTGACGTGCTAGAAGGCAATACTGATAAGCAACGCCATTTAGATTTATCACCGCTATTATTTAGCCATCCGGCCAGTAGCGGCAAAGCGCAGACCTGTCAGGTAGAGCGTAATGAGCCATTTGATAAAGGCTTACTTGCAGAGCAAATGATTAGTGATATGCTGCTCAATATTCGTCAAGGTAATGGCGGTGACTATAGCTATTTTGTTGGTAACTGTGACCGATCTATCGGTGCTCGTATTTCTGGCGAGATTGCACAAGTATGGGGCAACCTGGGCATGAGTGATATGCCGATAAAACTTCGTTTGACTGGTACAGCAGGGCAGAGCTTGGGTGTTTGGAATGCTGGCGGCTTGAATATTGAGCTTGAAGGCGATGCCAATGACTATGTTGGAAAAGGCATGGCAGGTGGTGAGATTGTCATTTACCCACCAAAAGACTCAAGCTTTATCGCCCAAGAAACAGCCATCATCGGTAATACCTGCCTATATGGTGCAACTGGCGGCAAGCTATATGCTGCTGGTACCGCAGGTGAGCGTTTTGGGGTTCGTAACTCTGGTGCGCATGCAGTCATCGAAAGCACTGGTGATCATTGCTGTGAATATATGACGGGCGGTATAATGACCATTCTTGGGCGTACTGGTCTCAACTTCGGTGCTGGTATGACGGGTGGCTTTGCTTATGTGCTCGACATGGAAGGGGATTTCTTTGATCGCTGCAATCATGAATTGATTGATTTAAACCGTATCTCAAGTGAGCAGACGGAAGGTCATCGCATTCATTTACAACAAGTGATTGAGACCCATGTAGAGAAAACTGGTAGCGCGTGGGGTCAGACTATTTTGGCTGACTTTGAGCATTATGTTCGTAAGTTTTACTTGGTGAAGCCAAAAGCGGCAAACATTGCGAGTCTCCTTAAAACCACGATGGCTGACCCACAGTAGCTTGTATTAAGTTGATTCAATCGATTAATTTAATCAGAGTCGCCAGCGTTCCGTTTTAAGACACGTTTTAACTCACAGGTTTCGAGTAGGTAAGTGGCAGCAACGACATAGATATCTTAAGTCCTGATGTATTAAGTATCGTTGCCTGCCACCACCCATCATAGAAGAGCCTTATATTACAGAGATAACACCATGGCAAAACGCTTAGAAAATAGCTTTCAGTTTTTAGATGTACCTCGGCTTGAGCCGACCAAAAAAGACATCGCGACGCGCTCAACAGAGTTTGTCGAGATTTACAAACCGTTTGAGAATGAATCAGTGGCGCAGCAGTCGCATCGTTGTCTTGAGTGCGGCAACCCGTACTGCGAGTGGAAATGTCCAGTACACAACTACATCCCAAATTGGCTCAAACTGGCGACAGAAGGTCAAATATTTCAAGCAGCAGAATTGTGCCACCGTACCAATACCTTGCCTGAAGTATGCGGACGAGTTTGTCCACAAGACCGTCTGTGCGAAGGTGCTTGCACGTTGAACGACGGCTTTGGTGCAGTGACGATTGGTAACGTTGAAAAATATATCAACGACACTGCTTTTGCACTCGGTTGGCGTCCAGATATGTCTGAAGTGGTATGGACAGACAAAAAAGTCGCGGTTATCGGTGCAGGACCAGCAGGTCTTGGCTGCGCAGATATCTTGGTCAGAAATGGTGTAAAACCTGTCATCTTTGATAAACGTCCTGAAATCGGAGGCTTACTGACTTTTGGTATTCCTGAATTCAAAATGGAAAAAGACGTCATGCGCAATCGCCGTGTGATTTTTGAAGACATGGGTATGGAATTCCGCCTAGAAACAGAAATTGGCACAGATGTCACTATTGATGAGTTATTAGCTGAATATGATGCAGTCTTTATGGGTATGGGTACGTACACCTATATGCGCGGCGGCTTTGCTGGCGAAGAGCTGACAGGCGTCTATGATGCGCTAGATTACTTAATCGCCAATGTGAACCGTTGTAATGATTGGGAAAAGGATGCTGAAGAGTACATCGACTTTAAAGGCAAGAGAGTGGTGGTATTAGGTGGCGGCGATACAGCGATGGACTGTAACCGTACCAGTATTCGTCAAGGTGCTGAGCAAGTGGTCTGTGCCTATCGCCGTGATGAAGAGAATATGCCGGGCTCACGCCGCGAAGTGGTCAATGCTCGTGAGGAAGGCGTTGAGTTTTTATTCAACCGTCAGCCTACTGAAATCATTGGCTTAAACGGTAAAGTGAATGGCGTAAAAGTAGTCACGACTCACTTGGGTGCGCCAGATAACCGTGGTCGCCAGCGTCCTGAGCCGATTCCTAATTCTGAAGAGATTATCCCATGTGATGCCGTCATTATGGCGTTTGGTTTTAGACCAAGTCCTGCTGATTGGTTTGAGTCTCAGCAAGTGGCGATGGACAGCTCTGGTCGCGTGTTGGCAGCAGAAAAACAAACCTTTAAATTCCAAACCAAAAATCCTAAAATATTTGCCGGTGGCGATATGGTACGTGGCTCTGACTTGGTTGTTACGGCTATTTGGGAAGGCCGCGAAGCTGCGGAAGGTATACTAGACTTCTTAGAAGTTTAATTAGATTTATTAAACTCAGCAATTTATAAGTAGCGTTTGAACATGAACGTCTTTTGTCTTTTGATAGGCAGGAGACGTTTTTTTTGATTAATGCTTTGTAAATAGAGAATCGACTGCTAGCATGTTTGTGAGTAACCTAGGTGATTTATCATTTATCTCGCTTATCAACTAAAACTCGCTTAACCACTAAAAAGAGTAGCCTTGCGTGAAACCAACCCTTTATCAGCATGTTACTGCGCCATTTATTGAGCCTTATGTCCGCTACCAACATGCAGATGTTTTGCATGCTATACGCTTAGGTACCGCTGTAATACTGGCTTTGTTAGTCAATAAAGTCACTAACTTCCCACATGGTGAATGGACGACCATTACGGTTTTTATCATCTTGGGATTATTACAGTATCAAGGCGCTATTTATACCAAAGCGAAAGAGCGCATACTGGGTACGCTATTTGGTATTGGCACTGCCTTTGGGGTTTTGTGGTTTAATCAAAACGCAGGTGCATGGCTATGGGTGGACTATGCGCTCATCGGTCTATTAAGCGGTATCATTGGTTATTTAGCGGTTAGAAATCTTGGATATACAGGGCTACTGACGGGTATCACTATGTTGATGATTGTCTCTGATCTAGGTAACAATAGTATCGGTCAAGACGGCATCTACCGCGCTCTAAATATCTTGTTGGGTACTGGCGTTGCGGTAGCCGTGACGCTGATTTTGCCGTTGAAGTCGACCTTGATGTGGCGGTTTTTATTGAGTAGTAACCTTGACGCTTGTAGTAGTCTCTACGCTGGCGTCGGCCATCACATTGATGCAACGGAGGGTGGAGTAGATGGGACAACAGATGACTCTGTGCAAAAGTTAAAACCCGTAGCCTTTCCTGTTAAGGAAGTGCCCGTTGATAGAGCATTGGTCACAGCGCTACAGCAGATTAACAAACGCCTGCTAGCCGTGCGTCCACATATCGCTGCGACAGCAAGTGAGTCAGGGATCGAGAAAGAAACGCTAGAGACGATTCAGCGTACTCATCGTAATATCATCGGCACGATTGATTTACTATTAAGTGCCGCGCCGCGCTTGGCGAATATAGAAATCGATGAAGAAAACCATGTCCTATTGATGCACTATCAGCATGAGCTGACCCAAGCCATGCATCATATGGCCGCGGTGCTACGTAGTCCAAGCGATGAAGTATTTCGCCCCATTACTCGTATTGCCGTCTCAGAGTATCCAAGCGTACAGCACTTGGCGTTTGA
The DNA here is from genome assembly GCF_047272965.1 of Psychrobacter sp. AT9. Lineage (NCBI taxonomy): Bacteria > Pseudomonadati > Pseudomonadota > Gammaproteobacteria > Moraxellales > Moraxellaceae > Psychrobacter > Psychrobacter sp. AT9. The sequence goes on along the minus strand of NZ_JBKOTW010000001.1, from coordinate 2,986,920 downwards.
GTGGCAGGGGTATTTTTGGTTGACACAAACTTTGCAAACCCAGCTACAGCAGTTGAGCGACTTGCTACAAACCAGCAAGCCGCACTGGTTTGCAGCGTCAGGTCTGGGCTATCAACGCCGTGAGCAGCGCCGCATGAAAGAGCAGGGCGGCGAGACAGATCTGCATTTATAACACACAAAAAAAACGCTGACCATTTAAGATCAGCGTTTTTATTTTTAAAAGTATGCTTTATTTTTAAAACTCTAAATCGAGACTATTAACGTCCAGTTTTTAGCTTATCCCAATACTGCTGATACACTTGCAATGCTTCATCACCGACATCTTCTTGAAATTCCGCTTTTGCCAGTACGTCTTTGGCAGGGTAAATCGTTGGATTGTTTTGGACGCTCTCATCCATCAGCTCACGTGCTGCTATATTTGGCGACGCATAGCCAATCTCTTCACTCACGATTTTTGCATTTTCAGGACGCAATAAGTAATCAATAAATTTGTGTGCTGCATCTACTTGTTTGGCATTTTTTGGAATGACAAAATTGTCCATCCATAAAATAGCGCCTTCCGTTGGATATTTATAAACCAAGCTGGTCAGACCTTCGTCATTGGCCATGACTGCCTCGCCATTCCACGTCATACCGAGCGAAGTTTCACCTTCGATGTACGGCATACGTGTGGCATCAGAGTTAAAGGTTTTGACGTTCGGCATCAACGTAGTGAGCTTATCGTAAGCGGCTTTGATTTCGTCAGGATTTCTACTATTGCCTGAGTATCCAAGAGTCAGTAGTGCCATACCAAAGACTTCGCGTACGTCGTTGGTGAGCATCACTTGACCTTTATACTTAGGATCCCATAGGTCATTCCAGCTATTGACGGTTTTAGGGTCGACACTGTCACCATTAATCGCTAGACCGGTGCTGCCCCACATATAAGGAATAGAGTATTTGTTTTCAGGATCGATTTTAGTATTGGTAAATGAAGTATCGAGGTTTTTAAAATTGCTCAATTTAGACTTATCCAGCTCTTGCAACAGTCCTTCTTTGGCCATTTTTTCGACATAATAAGTCGATGGAATTGCTAAATCATATTGGCTAGAATCATCCAGCAGTTTGAGTTTGGCGTACATCGCTTCGTTAGAGTCAAAGGTGGTGTAATTGACCGAGATGCCAGTCTCTTCTTCGAAACCATCTAAAATCTCTTGCGGCATATATTCTGACCAGTTATACAGATTGAGCGTCTCATTACTCGCCGCTGCGCTGCCATCCGCTGCATTGTCAGAGTTGCTACAGCTGGCAAGCACTAAGCCGACAGCCGCCGCTAATAATGCTTTTGGCACTATGCGACCGATACGAGCCGAGGTATTAATGGTTGGATGGGACGATGATAAATGGGTCAAAATATCTCTCCTAAATAAAGATGATGCAAATCAAAAAAATTGATAAAAATGGCAAGATGATAAATGCCTAATGTCGCCAATAAAACTATTATGGTTATCGCTTTGCACAATTTAAAGAGCTATCTTCAAGACAGTACTTAGTAATACTAATAAAGGTAGCGAGTCGTGCCAATCAAATGAGTATTAAAGCTAACTTAAAGGCAGCCAATGTTTGGTAGGGCTTTTAGAAAATCGCCAACAGTGAATCGAGAGAAGGCAGTATATAACCATGCTATGATTAACGCAGGCCAAAACGCGCTAAGCCCTTAATTCTCATAATACTAAATAACCATACCACAATAATAAAGGATGCAACATCATGACTCAAATTACCTCGACTCACAGCACCTCAGTGATTCCTGCACTGCTCACAGAAAAAGTCGCTATCGTTACGGGAGCCAGTCGTGGACTGGGCGCACAGATTGCTCAGCAAATGGCAGCAGCAGGCGCAATCGTTTGTGTCAACTATCTCAATAGTGAAGAGGCAGCTAATAGAGTGGTTGCTGACATCATAGCGGCGGGTGGGCAAGCATTTGCATATCAGGCAGATGTCACCGAGCTTGAGCAAGTACAAGCAATGGCGGCTGAAGTCGTCAGCCGTCATGGTCGTATCGATGTATTGGTCAATAACGCCTTGCCAAATTATCAGTTTAATCCCAGTGCCGAGTACACCAGCATTGAGACCGTCAAATGGTCGCATTTCTCGCAGCAGATAGACGGTATCGTCAAGGGAGCGGTCAATACAGTACAGGCCGTATTGCCGCAGATGAAGGCACAGCAGATGGGTAAAATTATCAATATCTCAACCAACCTTGTTTATAATCCAGTAGTCACCTATTACGACTATACCACTGCTAAATCAGCATTGATTGGGCTGACACGCAATCTCGCTGCGGAGCTAGGGCAGTATGGTATTCGCGTAAACTTGCTGGCAGGTGGTTTGCTTAAGACCACCGATGCAAGCAGTCTAACCACCGAAGAAGTATTCGATTATATCGCGACCACCACGCCGCTGCGTCAAGCGACTTCAGTGGCTGACTTTGCCAATTCTATATTGCTCATGGCATCAGATTTGAGTTCGGCTATTACTGGACAGTCGATCGCTGTCGATGGTGGTTTGACCATGCCTTAACAATGCCTTGATTGGCTAGTATCATTTGATTGAGTTTAGAAGAGGAATGAGATGAATAATCGTAAACGTACTGGGATTATTACGGCTGTGCTTGGTATCGTCGCTTTTATGGCACTGTTCAATGCTGGCTCACCGACCGCTATCATTGATTGGCCAGTTGAGACATATATGAGTTTGGTGTTTACGATTGGTTGGTTGAGTAGTGTGCCCAATTGGTTGGCTTATGTATTGGCGGCTGTGGTGCTTATTTTGATTATTGTCGGATTTTATAAAATTGGTGGTTGGGTTCATGGCTTAATAGTAAGAAGATAAATTTCACTAACTTTTCCTATTAAAATTGATCTTGCACCCACAGCTTATCGCCTATGAAAGGTTGTAGCGTGTAACAGTTATCGCACGCTACGGTCTATTTTTATAATGCTACATGCAATCGATCAAGCACCGCTTGTATGCCGTACTCTTCAATCGTCCCAGTGACAAAGTCTGCACGCGCAATCAATTCTTGCTTTGCATCACCCATCGCTACCGCATAGCCGACCAAGTCAAACATCTCTAAATCATTCATTCCATCGCCGAACGCCATACACTCACTGGCATCTACCGCATAATATTTGCACACATCTTTGATACCTCGTGCTTTAGACGCATCGGCTGGGAGTATGTCTGCACCAATCTGATGCCAGTGCACCAGTTTTAAATCATACTGCGCAAAATCGACGTCTTGCATTTTTTCTTGTTGATTATTAAAAAATACCGAGCACTGATAGACAGTGTTTAACTTGTAATACTCAGGGTCAACGATAGAGTTGGGTGTGACAGCATTGAACTCGCGCAAACGGTCATTTTCACCTGACCATGCGATATGGGTTGCCGAGTCAAACTTATGAATCAAATCACTCTGCTGGCACAAGCGCACTATTTTATCTGTTTGTTCAGCGGACAACGGATAGTGGCTAATTCGACCGCCTTTATCAAAGCTATACTGTCCATTCATACAAATAATGGCATCTAAGACATCAGCTTCGAGCAAGGCTAAAATATCTGCTGGCAATATCGCTTTGGAGCGTCCCGTTGAAATCACCAGCTTAATACCAGTACCTGCAAGCTGCTCAAGGGTCGCTTTGTTGTGTTCGGCAATGATGCCATTGCGGCTCAAAGTATCATCGATGTCAAAAAAGATGATTTTAGGTGTCGAGATTTTAGTGGTCATACTTTCTTTGGCAATCTTATCTTCGATAAACATGATGATCCTATTATTTTTAGTCGTTTCAATACCAATGATTTAGATACTACTACAACACACCCAAAGAGATAAATAACTATCGAGTAACCTGTGATGCTGAAAATTTGGCTACTGATGCAGTATTTGCTTTGCTGGTGGTGCGATCGATTAATACTTATTCGAAGGATTAACAAAAATCCTAAACGATATTATTAACTTAACAGTGTTGATTTATTATAAGGTTATATTTAATTATCAAAATTAATTTATAAGATGAGATGGACTGTTTTCATTAGTGCATCAGCTACAAGTATGAAATTCTTTACCTTAAAATCGGTTACTGCTTTGGCAACATTGGCACTATCTGCCAATGCTTTTGCGATGGATGTTAAGTTTAGTGATGCCGCTTGGGATGGTAAAAAAATACCTGAAGGGCAGCAGTGTTTAAACTATGATGGCAAAAGTCCAGCCACGCCAAACATGACCATCTCAAACATTCCGGCAGGCGCAGATAGCTTGGTTTTCGTTTACAACGATGTGAGCAATAAACGTATGCAAAATGGTGGACATGGCATTGTGGAATTTGCTCTACCAGAAGGTGCTACGAGCATAGAAGTACCACGAGTATTTGGTCATACTTATGAGGTGCCAGTAGGGATTGAGATGGTCGCAGAATACCGTAGCCGTAAAGGCGAGGTGGGTGGTGCATATAAACCGCCTTGCTCAGGTGGCAAAAACCATCTATATACGGTAGATGTGCAGGCATGGCAAGGCGATAGTGTACTTGCTGAGACAACGGTTGAGATGGGTCGCTATTGATGCTTTACGTTACAAGATAGTTTATATTTTGGGCTTAAATTGCGGCTGATAGGCAAATACAGATTAGACTTTTGAACGATTAGAATAATACTATTACACTGATTTTGACAACTTTTGTAGTACTATTTTACTGTGATAAATGCTGCGTACTATCCCGTTAAAATTTTTATGCTATAACGCTAAAAATCATAATAGCTGATAAAAAATCGGTCAAAATCCAAAAATTTTATTGATTATATTTTATAATAAAGTGTATCTTAGTTTAGGTAAGCATTTTATAAATAAGGTTTCTTATGCATACAACGACAAGCCATACTCCAGAAAGCAAAAAAAGAAGTGGCGAGCATATTCTTATCAAAATGACATATATCGCCAAAAATGTCGACCTAGATTCGGGGATCGAGCTGACTCGTGCACTTGAGTATTGGCGCAGATATTTTGAAGAAAACGATATCGTTTCAGCTTTAGTTATTAGTGAAGGTTATTTCGTTCAAAGTTTTCAAGGGACAAGGCCTGCTATCAATACTGCCTTAGAAAAGATACTTGACGAGCATTCAGCCATTTTTCCTAATATTGTTAATATAGAGGAAATTGAATCGCGTCAATGGAATGGGTTTTTAGTCAAACATCTTACGTCAAGTGCTGAAGATGAAGAGTATGCCCTAAAAAGCTTCTCAGCAGGTTCTGACTATAATCCCTATCTAATGACAAGTACTCAGATTGAAAGCTTTTTGACAGCAGTTTTTGAAGATACCAAATCCAACAAACTTTAGATGAGTTCTCTATTATAACTAGCGTAAAAAAGCCGTCTATACATTGTGTAGGCGGCTTTTCTAGTAGGAAGAGATCGATTTGATAAAAACCAAAGGTTTTAAATTTTCAACTTGAAAACTATATCACCCTTTGGTATTTCCAAATAACTTATTGCTGTTAAAGCATGAGGAGTGACGCTCATAAAATTTATTGTAAAATTCTCACTATCCCAGTGGAAATCAATATTGTTTTCATTAACCGCGTTAATGTAATCTAATAGAAAATCTTGGTCCTCTTTTGCGTATTTATCAATTTTATTTGTTAGCCATTCTATTAAACATTTGAACTCAATAAAATCTTCTAGTCGCAAGGTTCTTTCTGGGTTTAAAGCAAAATGTTTGTGACTTAAGTAATGATTTGGATGAGCTCCACCCGAATATTCACTTATGCCAGTCGATACTGATAAAAATTCTGGTGAATGTATAACTATCGAATTACCAATTTCAATATAAGCATGTTCCATCTGAGGAGATGAGTTTAAACCATACTTTTTTTCATCATTTCGGAAAGTATCAATAAGATCATAAATCTCTCTTTCAATAAATGAGTTTATGTAGTTTGAATCAAAAAATGGATTATCTCTACATATGTAATAGTCAATATGGCAGTCATAAGGTGTGCTGATTTTAAGATCAAAACCTTCTGCTTTTTTCACGCAGTCATCAAATAAAATATCAGACTTGTCAATTAAAGTTAGATATTTTTCCCTTTGAAAATTCAACGAATCCAATAGGTTTCTTCTAAAATCTACTTGGCTAGTTTTCATGTACTGGTATTTAGATAAGCTTCTTGGGACCTCACATTCATCTATTAATACGGGTAATATATAAATATCATCTGAAAGCTTTTCTTCAGAATATCTATCCATACGTTTGATTTCTCTCTGAATATACCCTCTTTTATTGGTCGCTACTTTCGATAGAAGAATAACAACAAAGTCTGACTCTCGAAGGGCTTGCTCAATTTCGTAATCCCATTGCATCCCTACCTTTAATGCTTTGAAATCTAACCAAGGCTCATAATGATTAGATTTTAGGAAGTCATAGATAGATTCAGCATCATCTGTATCTTCGGAAGCGTGACTGATGAAAACTTTACGATACATTAAACATTCCTTAATTTGCCTAAAATCATGAATTTTTAATCTAGCTTACCCGAACTTAAAACCCAAAACTACCCAACCTCAACACTCGTCACATTCTGAAAGCCTCTTGGCAACTGACCACCACGATTACCACGTACACCCGTATAATTAGCCAAGTCATTTGGCTTGAGTGTCACATGACGTTTGCCAGCAGTAATAATAAGGCTGTCTTGCTGACTGAGTGGCGTGATAGTAAGCACCTCTTCGCCATCTTTCAACTTGATAAGTTTGTTGCCTTTGCCGCGAGCTTGCTCAGGTAAATCATCGAGAGCAAATATCAATAAATATCCTGCATTGGTTGCGACGGCGATATGGTCAGGCGCTACGCGTGTATTGCTATTCTCACCGTCAGCATTAGTAGTCGCATCTACTGGAGCATCAATACGTGCGACAGGAAGCAATCGGCTATCAGTGGCTAGGTTAATGACATTTTTCCCTGCCTTTTGATTGCTATCTAGATTACCGACGGTATTGATAAAACCATAACCTGCGGAGCTGGCAAGGATGATGCGTTGATCGTCAGCACCCGTTAATAGCTGCTCAAAGCTAGCACCTGCTGGTGGCTTTAACACGCTGGTCAGTGGGTCGCCTTGACCACGAGCCGAGGCGAGATTGTGCGCATCGATACTGTAGCTGCGTCCAGTGCTGTCGAGCACGTAGATTCGCTCATTGGATTTGCCGCGCACGTGCGCTTGATAGCTGTCACCTGAGCGATAACTCATGCCAGCGGCATCGACGTCATGACCTTTGGCAGCGCGAATCCAGCCAGCTTTCGATAGGATAGCGGTGACAGGTTCACTCGGTACGAGATCAGACTCTTTTAATGCTTGTGCTTCTTCACGTTCTGCCAATGGTGACACACGTTCGTTGCCGTGTTCTTTCATATCAGCAGTGAGCTCATCGATCATCAGATTGGTCAGACTGTCTGGATTGTCTAGATACTCTTGAATAATGGCACGTTCGGCAGCCAGCTCATCTTGCTCACGGCGCAGCTCAATCTCTTCTAGTTTTGCCAGCTGACGCAGACGAATATCCAAGATAGCATTTGCTTGAATATCAGTTAGATCGTAGTCCTGCATTAAGGTTGCTTTTGGATCGTCTTCTTCACGAATGATGCGAATCACTTCATCAATATTAAGATAAGCAATCAGCAAGCCTGCCAAAATATGTAAGCGTTTATCGATTTTATCGAGGCGATATTGTAAGCGGCGCGTAACCACTGAGCGGCGACAGATTAGCCACTCATCAAGGATTTCTTTTAGGTTTTTGACCTGTGGTTTACCGTTTAGGCCAATCATATTCATATTGACACGATAATTGCTTTCTAGATCCGTACTGGCAAACAGATGACTCATGACGCGATCGACATCGACCCGTGTTGATTTTAGCTCAAGCACGATACGGCAGGCATTTTCGTGATCTGACTCATCATGAATATCAGTAATCCACGGCAGCTTTTTATCGGTCATGAGCTTAGCGATTTGCTCTTGGATTTTATTACCCGATACTTGGTAAGGGAGGGCATCGATGATGACGAGGTTTTTCTCTTTAGGGTCGACATGGAACGTCGCACGCATCTTATAGCTGCCACGACCAGTCTCGTACATCGCTTGCAAATCTTTTTTACTGGTAATGATTTCAGCTGGCGTTGGCAAATCTGGCGCTGGTATCGACTGGGTAAGCTGCTTAACTGACAGTTCTGGGTTTTTTAATAGACGAATCGCTGCGCGTACCACTTCATTCAGGTTATGCGGTGGGATATCCGTCGCCATACCGACCGCGATACCTGTTGTACCGTTCAATAGTATGTTAGGTAGGCGGGCAGGTAGGGTTGTTGGCTCTTGCATCGTGCCATCGAAATTGTCTTGCCAATCGACTGTGCCTTGACCTAACTCTGCGAGCAAAGTATTGGCATAAGCAGACATTTTGGCTTCGGTATAACGCATCGCCGCAAATGATTTTGGATCATCTGGGCTACCCCAGTTACCTTGACCCGTGATGAGCGGATAGCGATAACTAAACGGCTGCGCCATCAGTACCATCGCCTCATAGCAAGCGCTGTCACCATGCGGATGGTATTTACCCAACACATCACCGACCGTACGCGCCGATTTTTTGGCCTTGGCAGTCGATTTTAGCCCCAGCTCGCTCATGGCGTAGACGATGCGGCGCTGTACTGGCTTTAGGCCATCAGCGATGTTTGGCAGCGCCCGATCCATGATGACGTACATGGCATAGTTGAGATAGGCTTGCTCAGTGAACTCTGCGACTGAGCGAGTATCCATCGGTTCATTGGGTATGATTGGGGTAATTGTATTATCAATAACATCAGACATAAAATAGGATTCACTTATCAGTTTTAATAGGTATAGATAATTGGTGCAAGCGTACAAATAGGATAGTGCTATCGTAAAGGAAATTGGCAGAATTAAAAAGGCATAAGTCAGAATAGACGACAGGTCGTGACGCGCTTATATTTTGCTTTTATAGAACCTTCTTATGATGTTCTGATACATAGCTTTTATGGATTAAGTTGAGTATAGTAAATCTAATATTTGTTTTCTATATTATTAATAAGTGCTCCAATATTCGAGCGTGTTTATCTTATGTCATTCATCTATCATTGGCGTAATGTGTCGATACGAACACGCTGCCATTGACCTATTTGCAATAAGGAATATCTGCTATGTCATCTGACTATCTGTCAAAAATGCTTACACCTGCCGTTATTGAAAACAGAACCAAACCCATAGGCAAAAATTTCACTAAAAATGCACTGTTAATTAGTGTTGTAGCCAGTCTAGGATTGACAGCCTGTAGTTCCTCACAAATGAGTAAATCTGTGCCAGCCGAGACAAGCAGCACCGTGGAACAAGATGCAGCGGTGATGTCAGAATCTGTCATGGCGTCACCCATTGCCATAAACTTGGCTAGCGGACAACAGATGATGATACGTTCTGCACCCCAGACAAGTGTCATACGTCCGTCACCGAGCATCATAGTCACGCCAGAGACGAAAGACAACTATCAAAAAAACGAGGCGAATCCTGTACATCGGACTACGGACATGGCGATATCGACCTTATCTATCGATACGGATACGGGCAGCTACGCCAATGTGCGCCGCTACCTAAATGAAGGACAGTTACCACCCGTCGATGCTGTACGAGTAGAGGAGATGATTAACTATTTTAACTATAAATTTGATGATGGCAAACGCCTTGGCAACGCACCATTTGTGGTCGCAACGGAAGTGGTTGATTCGCCGTGGGATAGAGCAGATCAAGGTAATAAAATTGTCAAGGTTGGCATCAAAGCTGTTGATAGTAGTTGGTCACAAAAAACTGATAAGCAGTCCATGCCACCTGCCAATCTCGTATTCTTAGTAGATGTCTCAGGCTCTATGTCGTCACGCGATAAGCTGCCATTGGCGCAGTCGTCGCTTAAACTATTGACGGAACAAATGCGCGCTCAAGATAGCATCAGTATCGTCACGTATTCGGGCAGTACCAGCGTGGCATTGCCTGCGACCAGTGGTGACCAAAAAGCGAAAATACTGGCTGCGATTGAAAGCTTAAGCGCGGCAGGCTCAACCAATGGAGAAGATGCACTTAAACTGGCTTACAGACAAGCTGAGCAGGCGCTAAAAAAGAACGGCATCAATCGAATTATGATGTTAACAGATGGCGATTTTAATGTCGGTATCAGTGATGTCGATGAGATGTTGGATTTGGTTAAAGCCAATCGCGATCGTGGTATCTCTTTGTCTACGGTTGGCTTTGGTCGCGGTAATCTCAATGACCATATGATGGAACAGATGGCGGACAACGGCAATGGTAATTACAGCTATATTGACAGTCTAACTGAAGCAAAAAAAGTTTTTGGTGATGAATTAGCCGCGACATTTAACACCGTCGCTAAAGACGTAAAAGTCCAAGTTGAGTTTAATCCTGATGTGGTGAGTGAGTGGCGTTTGATCGGTTATGAAAATCGCGTACTGGCTGAAGAAGACTTCAATAATGACAAAATTGATGCAGGGGAGCTCGGGGCAGGCAAGGCAGTTATCGCCTTGTTTGAAGTGACACCAAAAGGTCAAAAAGGGTTATATAGCGACCGACGTTATGGAGAAAACAGTGCTAAAGAGATAAATACCAATACCAAAAAAGGTCAAAAAAATAATGAGCTTGGTTATCTAAAAATCCGTTATAAAGCGCCTACAGGCGGTAGCTCTAAACTGATTAGTCAACCGATTAACAACACCAGTCATGCTTTGGATAAAGCCAATATTGACACCCAGTTTGCCGTGGCGGTAGCGGGCTTTGGTCAACGTTTAACCCAAAGTGAATATATTAATAATTGGCAATACAGTGATAGCACAAAGCTTGCAAAAAGCAGTATCGCAGATAAACCAAGCAGTGACACAGATGGCACGCGCCGTAACTTTGTGACGTTGACCGAGCTTGGTAGTGCGCTTGACGGCAAGCGCTAATGAAACGCATATCAGACTATAGTAACTGATATAAACGGATAATTGTTTAGTAGTGAAAACTGGTGGATATGGCTATTATTTTATAGATAGGCTATTGATATAAATAGTAATATACTACGTCAAGGTGCTTTACGAACTCAGGTAGCAATCTTTTGTATTGAGTAGTTTGTACAAAGTGTGTATGTTAAAGAACAAAGGGCTATTTACTGCTACATTGTTTACTCATCACCATACGTCGACGTCGTCAGCCTTGCCACCCTGAAGAGGGTTCGCTTGCGCTCCGATGTTTCGTATGTTTATCACTCTGTGATTGGTATGGGTGGACGATAACGCATTATTATTACTAGGAGAGATAAGATTATGGAAAATCAAGGTAACCTCATTCGTCGTAATGACAAGGTATGGGTCAAAACTTACGAAAAACTTGGTATTCAGTACAATATTGACATGCCAGCTGCCAACACCTCTTTAATTGACGTACTTGAGCAGAACTTCATCAACCACGCAGGCAAAACTGCGTTCGTATGTATGGATGTTAAGCTCTCTTACGAAGATTTAGACTGCTATAGCAAACAAATTGCTGCCTATCTACAGTCACTTGGGCTAAAAAAAGGCGATAAAGTCGCGGTCATGATGCCAAACATTTTGCAGTTACCCGTTTCTGTATTGGGTGTACTTCGCGCTGGCATGACCTTGGTCAACGTTAATCCGCTTTATACCACCAAGGAGCTTGAGCATCAGTTAGAAGATTCTGATACCAAAGCTTTGATTCTTTTAGAGAACTTTGCCAAAACCTATGAAGATATTGGCAAGGACTTGGTTGATCATGTGGTCGTAGCGTCCATGGGTGATTTGATGAGCCCATTAAAGGGTCTGATCGTTAATACCGTTGTGCGTCATGTCAAAAAAATGGTGCCTGATTATCATATTAGAGGCAGCGTTAAGTTCAAAAAAGCCCTACATCGCTTCCCAGCCAAAAGCTATAAACGCCCTAATAATATCGGTCTCGACGACGTCGCGGTACTTCAGTACACGGGTGGTACTACGGGCGTGGCAAAAGGTGCGATGCTGACCCATGGTAACTTGGTGGCCAACCTGATTCAAAGCGATACGTATCTAGGTGATGCTTTTGATAAGTTCGATGGTAGTAATGAGCAGCCAGTCATTATGACTGCTCTGCCGCTATATCATATTTTCTCATTTACTGTGTGTGGCATGTTTGGCCTATACCGTGGTTGTATCGGTCTGCTCGTGCCAAACCCACGCGATGGTGCTAGCTTGATCAAAGCTTATAAAGACTATCCACCAGCATTTTTCCCTGCGGTTAATACCCTGTTTAATGCCCTGGCCAACAGCGAAGTTTTCCAAGCGCTAGATCATAGCAAGCTTGAGATGTCTATGGGCGGCGGCATGGCAGTATTGAAAGACACGGCCGAAAAATGGCAGAAGATTACTGGTAATGTAATTGTACAAGGCTATGGTTTGTCAGAAACCTCTCCTGTTGCCTCAGCAAATCCGCATGGTACAGGGGAGTTCTCCGGTAACATTGGTTTGCCAATGCCTATGACTGATATGGCTATCTTGGATGAAGAAGGCAATGAAGTGGCCCTTGGTGAGCGTGGCGAGATTTGTGTTCGCGGCCCGCAGGTTATGAAAGGTTATTGGAAGCGTGAAGATGCGACGGCGGAAGTCATGACTTCAGACGGTTATTTCCGTACTGGTGATATCGGTGTGATGGATGAAGAAGGTTACTTTAAAATTGTCGATCGCAAAAAAGACATGATTTTGGTGTCTGGCTTTAACGTCTATCCAAACGAAGTTGAAGACGCCATGTCAACGCATCCAAAGATTTTGGAATGTGGTGTTATCGGTGTTGATGATGAGAAGAGCGGTGAAGTACCGAAGATTTACGTGGTACGTAGTGACAACAGCCTGACAGCCGAAGAAGTCATCGCTTATGGTAAAGAAAACCTAACTGGTTACAAACGTCCTCGCCATGTTGCATTTATTGATGAGCTACCAAAATCTAACGTTGGTAAAATCCTACGTAAAGATTTACGAGTTCTTGAAGAAAAAAACCACGGTTAGATAATCAATAGTTAATGCTAGACAGTTTGTTATCAGCTGCCTTTTATTGGAGCTGATAATAACTATCGTGGTATAAAATTTCGTGATGACCAAAAATGATAAGGCCGGTTTTATACTGCCTTATCATTTTTGTTTGTTTCTACCAGAGTGTTTTGCCAGTATTCATAGAGAATGGTTAGGGCGTGTCTTCAATTCACTTGATAGTCATTTAAATGGGCTAAATATATAGTCTGTGAAAAGTAATATCGATACATCACGCACTGCTGATATCAATTTGTTTTGCTTGCTGTGCCTGTGTAGAGAGAGGCTACAAAAAATTAATATCAGCAGTATCATCGTGTTTTTGGGGTATTTTGACTATAGCTAAACCTTGCCAAAAATCGTCAAATAGCTGGTTAATATCCCGATATCATTTGCGCTATTTTCCTTGTTTGACGGCAATTTATCTCATTTTTATCACCATTTTTAAAATGAAGACACGCCCTAGCAGAACTGCTATAGTGCCTGCCGATATATTTTCTTATTTAGCGATAGAATTGTATGAGTTTGGCGCTATAGAGCTGGCATGATTATCGTCGTAAAAACGTATTAGCGGTTTAACTTTTTAGCCTAGTTTGTAGTAGGCTTAGTGATGAATGTCAGGATTGTTCATTTATTGGAATACATAAACAATCCTGACGTTCAGGATATTTTCATCAAATTATTCTATCTTTTTAACGGTAATATTTAGGGGAAGTTATGACGGACAATATCAATAAAGAGACAACAAACGACAGCGCGGCTAAAGATGCTCAGTCAACAATTGAGACCAACACCTTTCCTACGATGCCGACGATAGCTAGTGACCGTCCTTGGCTGAATGCTTACGAGCGCTACAATATCGATGCGACTATCGATATGCCAGATGACAGTACCTCTTTACTTGAAGTGTTCGAACGCAACTTTAGCCGGTATGGACAAAAACCTGCCTATATCTGTATGGGCGCCTCTATTAGCTTTAAGCAATTAGACCTATACAGTCGCCAGATAGCCAGTTACTTACAGTCGTTAGGACTGGTCAAAGGCGACGAAGTAGGGGCGATGATGCCCAATATTTTGCAATATCCTATTGTGATGCTAGGCATCATTCGGGCAGGTATGGTGTTGGTCAATGTCAATCCGTTGTATACCAGCCGCGAATTGTCACACCAGTTGCATGACAGTGGTGCCAAAGCATTGTTTATCGTCGAAAACTTTGCCAAGACTTACGAAGAGGCAGAAGACAAAGGTCAGGTCAAGCACGTCATTGTCTGTAAGCTCGGTGATATGCTCGGCACGGTGAAAGGAACTGTGGTCAACCTCGTCGCTCGCCATGTCAAAAAAATGATTCCGTCTTATAGTTTGCCAGAGAGCACCAGCTTTAAGCATGCGCTAAATGCGGTCTCAGCTAGCGAGTATAAGCGCCCTGACATGAATCTAAGCGATGTGGCGTTGTTGCAGTATACTGGCGGCACGACCGGTGTTGCTAAAGGCGCGATGTTGTCTCATGGCAACTTAATAGCCAATATGCTACAGATTAGTGCGCTCATGGACAGCGCTTTTGAAGATGATATCGAAGCTACTGATGTTCTTTTGACGGCGCTACCGCTATACCATGTGTTCTCATTTATGGTTTGTGGGATGTATAGCATGTACCAAGGTTGTGCTGGTTTACTTATTCCAAATCCACGTGATCTTGACGGCTTGATCAAAGAGATGGGTAAATACAAACCTGCTTTTATCCCTGCGGTAAATACCTTGTTTAATGGCTTGGTACATAAAGACAGCTTTGCCGACCTAGATTTCTCTAACTTAAAAGCCTCGATTGGCGGTGGTATGTCGGTATTGCCAAGTGTGGCAAAAGAGTGGCATAAAATCACTGGTTTACCTATCGTCGAAGGTTATGGTTTGTCTGAGACATCCCCTGTGGTTGCTTTTAACCCGATGACCATCGCTGAATTTACGGGTAAAATTGGTATTCCGGCTTCTAGCACCGATGTGATACTGATTGATGATGATGAAAATGAAGTCGCCTTAGGCGATCGTGGTGAAATCTGTGTCAAAGGCCCGCAGGTGATGATTGGTTATCAAAATCGTCCAGAAGAAACCGCCGAGAGTTTTACTGTCAACGGTTACTTAAAAACGGGTGATATTGGTATCATGGACGAAAAAGGCTTTATAAAAATTGTTGATCGCAAAAAAGACATGATTTTGGTCTCTGGCTTTAACGTCTATCCAAACGAAATCGAAGAAGCCATGAGCGAGCATCCAGGTGTGGTAGAGTGCGGTGCTATTGGTATTCCGAACGATGATCGTGGCGAAGAACCAAAAATATTTGTGGTCAAAAAAGGCGATGTGACTGAGCAGGAGTTGCTTGATTTTGGCAAAAAGCAGTTGACTGGTTACAAACGTCCGCGTCACGTGCAGTTCGTTGACGAATTACCAAAATCAAACGTGGGTAAAATCCTCCGTAAAGAATTGCGTAAGATGGAAGGTTTAGAATAAAGTAAGCGCCACATTTAATGGCAACAACGGCGTAATAGCTTGAGTGAATCTTGCTATTGCGCCGTCGCCACGTTAGGATGTCGTAATATTTAGGTCTGCTAAGGCATCCAGTTATCCTTTATTTCGGAGTTTCAATATGTTGGAATGCAAGAGTTTCGGAACTTGAGTGTTTCGCTAAATAAGTACTGGCTACTACCCAAATAATGACAGACCCCTTATCTTATGACATTGCTTTTAAAACATCGTACTAGGAATTTTTATGCGTATTGACAATCGTGAGCTTGACCAACTTCGCTCGATCAGCTTTGAGCGCCATTATACTAAGCATGCTGAAGGGTCTGTATTAGTCAGCTTTGGCGATACCAAAGTACTCTGCACAGCCAGTGTTGAATCAGGTGTACCGCGTTGGCTCAAAGGTAAGGGTAAGGGCTGGATCACGGCAGAATACGGTATGTTGCCACGAGCGACCAATACCCGTAATCAACGCGAAGCGGCACGTGGTAAGCAGTCAGGTCGCACGCAAGAAATTCAACGTCTCATCGGTCGTAGCTTGCGTGCCATGATTGACTTAAGCAAGCTGGGCGAAAACACCATTTATCTTGATTGTGATGTGTTGCAAGCAGATGGTGGTACTCGTACCGCTAGTGTGACTGGCGCAGCTATCGCGCTCATCGATGCGTTAGAAAGTATCCAAAAAACCAAAAAGCTGAAAGCCGATCCATTGATTGGCTTGGTCGCTGCGGTTTCTGTTGGTATGAAAGATGGCAAAGCGTATCTAGATTTAAATTACGAAGAAGACGCCAGCTGTGATACGGACTTGAATGTGGTGATGACTCAGAAAGGTGAGTTCATTGAACTACAAGGTACGGCAGAAGAAAAGCCATTCACCCGTGCGCAAGCAGACGATATGTTGATACTGGCAGAAAAAGGCATTGCAGAGCTTATTGCGATGCAAAAAACAGCGTTAGGCTGGTAATTCACTGTTAATGTCTAAGATAATTACATATTTTTTTGATGCTATCGTTAATCTTTGATAGTTAAGTGTCTTTTGACAGATAGTTGTTTCCCAAAACATATGGTTGTCTTTTAAAAGATAATTGTCTCTCAAAAAACAGTGGTTCTGCAACAGGTAGTAACGCATGCTCAAGCTGACTGATGATGGTGCCAAAATCACTCTGCAGGCTCAACCGCAAACGGCTGATAATGGTCTGTTTTGGTTTGGGTCAGCATTGCTTATTGGTGCAGTTGCAGTGGCCATGGCCATGAGTTTACTCTCTGAGCGCTTAGCTATTGGTGCGCTTGCCTTGCTTATTATCGGGAGCTTTATTTTTAATAAGCAACGCCAACAACGCAAAAAGGCCATGAGTGGCGTTATTAATAACGGCATTTTATGGGTGCGAGCTGGCGAGCTGGTGCATGACAATAATGGTAAGCGTGAGCACATCCATTTGACCGATAGTGATGACGTCAAGCTTATCGGCGAACAGCTACAAATTTGCGATAGTGACAATGTACGTAAGTACCATATTAGCGGCTTCGATACTGCCCAAGAAGCAACTGCTGCCAAAGCTATTTTGCAAGGTCAAGCATTGGGCAAGCGCCATGTGAATATCAAGATGAGCAGCGATTAGCGTCTTTACTAGGGCGTGTCCTCATTTTAAAAATGAGGACACGCCCTAGCCTTATAATTGTGAGCTTATACTTTTCTAAAAAATTTCTATCCTACCCCTGTATTATTCGTACTTACATTTTTATTGCTTGTCTAAACCCCTTTGTTTCTACTACCATTAGTCTGTCTTTTTATACCTTTTATCGTCAATGAAAAAGGAATAATGCTTGCAGATGCACGCTTAAATAGTTTATAAATAGGATTGGAAATCCAACCCCTATTATTGTTAATGCTATCATTGCGATGCTATTGACAAGGAGCTAGTCATGTCGCGTTTGCCAGTGTCTATGTCGTCGGTCACAACGTCATGTAGTATGTCGTGCAGTCTATTATTACTCACTGTCGGTATGGTAGGTAAAGCCCATGCAGATAGTATGAGCGCGCTTATTGCACAAAAATCCGTCCAGCCTGAGTACAGTGCCCGTTATACACCAACGCATGCTGCGGTACCTGCTGCCAAAGTGAGTACACGCTCTACGATTCAACGTGCTGGCAGCTATCGATCAAGCCCTGTCAATGTTCGACCAACTAGTACTCCCTCTTATTCAACCACCACTTATTCCAATAACAACCCTTACGCGAATCCGCCAGCTGTCAATACTTCTTATCGTTATCCTGACGTACAACGTCAAACACCTAGCGCGCTACCAGCATTTTTATCCGGTAATTATGACAACGTCGATAGTGAGTATTTACCGTTGCTCAGCAATGCTGAGACGCAAAGCAATATGGCAGCGCGTGAGGTGGTGAGTACAGCGCGCAAAATGGCACTGAACGAGCGCTCGATTATTCAAGGCGGCTGTTGGGATTATCTGGATGCGGTATTTAAACGAGCAGGGGTGACGCGCGATACGGTGCATAAAGGGACTTATGGTCAAGGTCCGTACGCCAATAGTGGCGAGATTGAAGTCGGGGATTGGCTCTACTATATCAATCATGGCTATAACGGTGTCGAGCACAGTGGATTATTTGTAGGCTGGGTCGATGAGCGTGCCAAGCAAGCATTGATATTGAGCTACGCTGGAGAAAACCGCCGCGAACCTGCTCGTTATCGGGTTTATGATTTGAGCAATGTTTATCAAATCATGCGCCCTAGTGTTTAAGCTCTAATGTTTGACAGCAAGTCATAAAATACGATTGGCTATGTCAAATGCCTTTGGTATATTAGGATAATAAAAAAGCGTCCGTCACTGATAAAGTGGCGGACGCTTTTGATTGGTAAGTATCAATTATTCTTCTGGTTTTGGCGCTAATTTTAGAAAGGTTTTACCACCACTAAAATTACGATAATGACCAAAGCAAATACTGGCACTTCATTAAACCAGCGCCAAAATTTATGCGACTTATAATGTGGATTATCCATCAGTTTTTTACGATAAAAGCCGCATGCGCCATGATAGCCAGACAGTAGTACGACCAGCAAGAGCTTAACGTGTAGCCAACCTTGAGTTTTATACAGATCCCAGCCTAGACCTAACATCCATAGACCAAATACCCATGTCGCTATCATCGATGGTGTCATAATACCGCGATAGAGCTTGCGCTCCATAATGGTAAAGCGCTCTTGGCTAATGCTATCATCGCTCATCGCGTGATAAACGAACAGGCGTGGCAAATAGAAAATCGCCGCAAACCAGCACACCATAGAAATAATGTGTGCTGCTTTAATCCAGTTAAAATAGTCTGCCATCTAGGTTTCTCTTACTCAGCTTTGATTGTCTACTGCTAGTTGGTTATACGGTAAAGTGGAATGTGTTCATCAGGCCTTAATCAGCCATCACGACTTGTGTTTGATGACCGTTCATCGCATCCATCACAGGCAATACTCTAGGCGCTCTTGGTGCGGCAAACTGCTTTGTTAGGCCAAGCTCACGCATGAGTCTGTCATCGCCTGATTGACTGGCGTTTCCGGTCGTCAATAACTTGTCGCCATAAAAGAACGAGTTAGCACCCGCCATAAAGGCCAAGGCTTGCTCAGAGTCAGATAGGCTTTCGCGACCAGCCGACAGGCGCACATAGCTGGTTGGGCAGCAAATACGCGCCACGGCAATGGTACGAATCCACTCAAGTACAGGCAGCTGACCTTCTGCTAATACCTTATCGCCAATTGGGGTGCCTTTAATGGGCACTAATAGATTGACCGGAATCGACTCTGGCGCTTTGGGCATTTTTAGCAGCTCGTGTACCCAGTCGATGCGATCGTCACGGCTTTCACCCATACCAACGATGTTGCCGCTACAGACATTGATACCTGAGTTGCGCACGTTATTGATAGTATCTAAGCGCTCGTCATAGCTGCGCGTACTGACAACTTGCTCATAGTAGCGGCGCGAGGTATCCAAATTATGATTGTAATAATCCAATCCTGCATCCGCCAATTGCGTTGCTTGATTGGTATCAAGCATACCAAGCGTCATACAGGTCTCAAGACCTAACGCTTTTACTTCTTTGACCAGTTCAACCACATAGGGCATGTCTTTGGCGCTAGGATGTTTCCACGCCGCACCCATACAGAAGCGTGACGAGCCACTGGCTTTGGCACGTTTAGCAGCGGCAATGACCTTATCGACTTCTATGCGTTTCTCTGCTTGCAGGTTGGTGGTATCGCGATGATGACCTGATTGCGAGCAATAGCCACAGTCTTCTGGGCAGTTACCTGTTTTAATAGACAGTAAGGTGCTGATTTGCACTTCATTCGCTTTAAAATGTTGACGGTGAATGGTTTGTGCTTGTAATAATAAATCCATCAAAGGCAAATCAAAGAGCTGAGAAATTTGTTCACGGCTGTGTTTGCTGGTCACGTTTTGGTCTGTTTTAATCGCGTCTGTGGCTAGCATCGCCAATAAGTCATTGGTTGTATCGGCTTGATTGTTAAGTGTGTCAGTTTGGCTGTCGGCGTTAGGTTCTGAGATACTAAGCAGTCCTGCCATAATATAAGTCCTTTTATAACGGTATTAAAAATATGGATATTTGCGTCTTTTATTGTTTTAAAATATTTAATGGTTCTAAAACAATAAAAAAGGCTGCGATATAGTATACCGCAACCTTTTTAGAAAGTCAGAACGCGACTAGATAGTATCTAAAATGGCTACAATTAAGCACATTAGAAACATCTTAGAGGCACATCAATAGTCATTGCTGGCTATTCATTTATTTAACTGTTTATGTCTGACTATTTACCCAATTTATGCTTAGCAACACCAACCCAATGCTCAGCAAATTTCTGTGCTTTATAGGCATAAGGTTTGGCTTTATCAAGATAAGGCTTACACTCTTCTGGAATGGCTGGCACGATGTGTTTGGCAAGCTTGTTGAACCACATCATTAGACTGTAATCACCCTCGATGCTCAGGTTGCCTTCTTGTACTGCTGTCATAAAAGCAGGCAGACTGCCTTGGGTCAAAAGCTTAACGCCAGTCATAGAGTCTTTGAAATTGATAGTTAGATCCGCTTCTTTTGCATGACCGCTATGTTGGCTAAACTGTCCATTATCAAAGCTAAAAGAACGGGCAATATCAGATTCAGTACTGGCAAATTCAATCGTGACTTTGCGATCAGCAAATAGTGCTTTGATGTCTTCATTGTCGCTATCAGCTAGCATAGACAAACGATAACCAACCACGGCCAATAACGCATCTAATGGGTCAGATTTGATATCTAATACAGGAATAGTAAACATAGTGGAACTCCTAAAGGGTGGGGCATAAAAATAAAGCGTACTTTATACCAGTTTTTATGATAAATATATAATTAGATTATAAACTATTGAGTGGTATCAATTCTTTAGGAGTTAAGTAGAGCGTGTTAAGTATCTTGTAACATTGGTCGTTTAAGGTTGACCGATTGCTTGGAATCTGTGTTTTTGATTACTTGATTTTTGATTATCTACTTTCTGATTGATGGCTTTCTGTTTAGCTGTCTAATGAAAACGCGGCTGATAATCGTCGTCGTAGACAGGTGTGTGCTCGACATAGCGAGCCGCTTCCAACTCGCGCTGCTGACTGACCGACTGACTCACATCATCGTAGCGTAATGCTCGATACAGCACCCAGACCGCCAAAGGTAGCCAGCTTATTCCAATAGCGATGACGTAGCTGTGCCATTCTGAAAGCTCTGATAGTGTAGGGCGACCTGACAAGATATTTTGGATAACTTCGACGCTCAGCCAGTAGACCATACCGCCAAACAGATATAGTAAGAGCCAACGATGCGATGAGAGAGCAAGTGTCACGACCACACCTGCTAGCACCCCATAACCAAGCCATGCCGCGCTGCTCCACGCATCAACACCGATAAAAGAAAAAATAGTCAGTAACATCATTCATCTCGCTATTCATAAGGTGAATTCCAATGAGTCTATTATGAAAGGTTATTGAACAAAGCTGAAGAGGGCGTATGCGACTTTGCGACAACCGTTGACGTTTGGTTTTTTGAATGATTTTGACCATTTAGCGTAGGGAGTTGCTAGAAAAAGCGCCGTAAGAATGGGCGCTTTTTATTGGGAACGAGGAGAAGGTTTTGTTAATTCTAGATGAGATTAATACAAGCTTGAGGCAGGGCTAAGCTCGATTGGTACGGTTGCCCCACCAAGACAATAGCGACACCAAAATAGCACCGAGTAGCATAAGTCCGACTGTGCTTAACCAGTGCGCGCCAGTAGGATATTGCCATGGCATGACATTGGTGATCGCCTCGCTATTTAGAGAACCTAAGGCGTCGACTTTCCACGGCCAGACTTTAACCAAAGATCCGGCGATAAAGCCTGTGAGCAAGGCTAATGTAGCTTGATAATAGCGAGACAATAACCATTTAAGCGCACGAGTAAATAATAACAATCCCGTTGCCATACCCGCCATAACAGTAAAAATGACGGTGAAATCATGAGTATGGACAGCCTCCAATACCGTATCATACGCTCCCATCAACAGTAAGATAAACGATCCTGAAATACCCGGTAAAATCATCGCACAAATAGCAATGGCTCCGGCAAAAAACAGATAAGGTAAGCTTGGAGTGGTGGTCAGTAAAGGCAAGCTACTGATAGTAACAGCTGTTACTATCCCAATGATAAACAGTATTGCTCGCCCTATGTTCCAGCGCTTAATTTCGCTTAATAAAATAAATACGGTTGCGACGACCAGCCCAAAAAAGAATGACCAAATCAATAATGGCTCATTGTCCAGTAGATGCTTGATCATACCAGCCAAGGTCAAAAAACTGGTGGCAATACCGAGTAGCAGACATAATAAAAAAGTGGCATCCACTTGTCGCCAAACTGCAACTAGACCTTTGATGCCACCTTCTTGGCGGAATATCTGCCACAGATGGGGGCCAATGCTACTAAGTGCATTAATCAGGCGCTCGTAAATACCTGCAATCAATGCAATAGTACCGCCAGAGACACCAGGCACGATATCAGCCGCGCCCATGGCCATACCTTTGAAGTAAACGCCTAATAGCTGTTTTGGACTGTCAGTAGTAGTCACACTGGTATCTAATGGTTGCGGCACTGACGACTCGCTTGGTTTGGGTGATTGGGGTGCCGTCATGGACAGTCCTTGAGTGATTTGAGATGAGCGTTGAAGGTGAGTGCCAATACTTAGATTAAAGTCATGAGTTAGACTAAAGTCATGCTCAGGCAGTAAGGTTCAAATGGTTTTATTAAAATAGCGCCATAGTCAGTGGCAACAAAATATAAAAACTATAACTATAAAAGCCAGATTAGGGTCTGTTGAATATTCAAATGTGGAACTGGCAGTGGCTATTTTTTAGACAATACGCAGTGAAATTTTTGACGCCTAGTTATTCTAGGTTAGACAATTTCTCCATGTATTGGCAAAAAATAGCCCTGCCCTGAAAGGCTGATACTAAAATCACCCCAAACGTTGTTGTAAACCTAGCTAAGGTCTCGACATTATCGTCGGTTTACGCCTAGTTTGGGACGATTTTAGCGATCAGCAGTCCTAATATTTGAATGTTCAACAGACCCTAATGACAAAGACATTAACCTAGCTTTTTATAGTGTGTCCAGCATTTAGACATTACTCAGTAGGAGCAAGTGCGGGATAGCCAAGCACGTAGAGCACGCCTTCTAGACCAGTCACATTAATTGCTGCATCAGCACGTGCTTGCACAATAGGCTTAGCATGATACGCGACCCCCAAGTCAGCAATCGCCATCATCGGCAAATCATTGGCACCGTCACCGATACAGACCACTTGTGACATCTCGATACCCAAACGCTCAGCAGTATGTTCGACAATAGCGGCTTTTTTGGCACCATTAACGATGGGTAATTGTACATGACCAGTGACTTCACCTTCGTCGATGTCTAATGCATTGGCATGGACTTCATCAATACCCAATTGCTCAGCGATATAACGGGCAAAATAAGTAAAGCCGCCAGACACCAATACCGTATGATAGCCCAAGGCTTTTAGTGCGCTGATGGTAGTGCGAGCGCCTACAGATAGCGTTAAGCGGCTGCATATATCATCGAGCACATCCGTTGAGATGCCTTTTAATAACGCCACACGCTGAGCGAATGACTCATCAAAATCAATCTCACCGCGCATGGCCGCCTCAGTGATGGCTTCGACTTCTTCACCAATTCCCGCTGTTTTTGCCAGTTCTACGATGACTTCTTGTTCAATCAACGTTGAGTCCATATCAAAGCAGGCAAGCTTGTGGGTACGCAGCATATGACCGACAGATAAAATATGGCAATCAACGACATTTAAGTCGTCCGCAATATCCGCGCTGTGCGTGTTTTTATATTGCTCGGTCAAGTCATGACGCAAGCGCGTGGTCAATTGATCATCGATGATATGAGCCGCCGCTGTCTTCTTGCCAGGGTGCATGAGAGTGTCGGTTACTGGCACCAGTAGATAGCGGAATACTTGCGCCTGTGTAAAGGGAAGACGTTGCGCATCTGCTGCCATTGGCTCTGTATCAGAAACCGTGATATTAACAAAGTTTGCATCGGTGTCTTCGGCAACGGTCACCAAATGCCAGCTTGGTTGCTCATCGACCCACGACTGAATATATCGATGAATATCCATTGCTGACACTTGAGTCGGCAGCACTACGATGAGTGCAAAAACAGGCAGCGACTGTAGCGCATCAAAATCTTGCAAATTGGTATCATCAGGTAATAATGCCGCAATAGAGTCGACGGCTTGTTGCCATGCTTTGCTGTCTTTTGGTAACGAATAAGAGGTATTTTTTGGCATGGCTCAATTGTCCCTTGTATGCTCATATAAGATTGGGAATAATAACAGTTTTACTGAGCAGCGCCTATAGATGACGCGCAAAGTATCGCAGGTGTCTGAAATTGCCTGTCAGGGCGCAAAAACTGCTCAAATGCGATAAAGTTATCATGATAAATTTATAAAGCGACTAACGCTATAAGGCTTATTATGGTGATATAGTAGATGAGATAAACTGACCACTTGGTATAGTCATTCCACTATAAAAGTATTACAGCGTTAACCTCGCTTGAAGTATCACATATACATCTACACTCGGTTGCCTTGTACTACTTTTAAATTGAATCGACTATAACGATGTTGTGGCAAAGACAGCAGCGGTGTTAATGATGCAGATTGCGATACTATCATGAGTTAAGTTTAGTCCGATGGGCGAGAGCTATTTGACGTTATCGTGGTTTAAATAATGGTGATTGGTTTCAGTAACGCTCTATCAATATGCACGCATCACAATTTTCTAAAAATTAGCCAAAAAATGAGCAATAGCCTCGTTTTTTAATTTCTCTTCTCCAAAAAAGTTTACCATATCATGACGTATTTAGCGCCGCGGCAAGGGTTGTTTGCCATTATTCTTCTGGTTAGTTTTTGTTTGCAGACTCTATTATTGGTCATCAGTACCGACCAACAGCTGAGCAAAAGTCGTGCGTTAAAAGGCGAGCAGATGGTCGCCCAGCTGATTGATGAGGCAAGGTTGTCTTTAGAAAACAAAGACCGTGTCAGCTTGAGCGTTATTGCCAATCGCTATACCAGCGAGCAAGACGTCACCCGGATACTGATTAAAGACAACAACGACGACATCTTGGTGCCTGTTGGCAATGCGCCAATGCAGCAAGGTGATACCATTCGTCAGATCGCCACCAATGGCGATGCGGTGATTGGCAGTGTATCGTTGACACTAAAAGATATTAGCAAAGGCGAGATTATCGCTATGCAATGGCCGTTTGTCATCGGTACTATGCTGCTGCATTTATTGCTTTGGCTGATTTATGGCTATCTTGCTCGTCCTACTAAAGAGCAAATCAATGCGCTCAGCCGTGATGTCGAAGATTTATATCGCGAGCAATATCGGCAGGTTGATCAACGCAGTGACTATCGTGAGAATGCTCGCGAGAATGCTCGTGGCTATGCTGATGGTGCGAATGGCTCAAATGACAAGCGCTCAGCCGATAACGAGAATGACAATACTAGAAACAGTAGCAATAAAAATGAAGGTCGTAATCTTGATGATAATCAAGGGGCTGGTGAAGCCAGTGATAAAAACACAAATACCCGCAAAATTGACGTCCATAATGAAGTCAATGCCTATCTAAGGGCGCAGCAGAATCAAGAGGCGACGACTGAAGATACTGGTCTTAATGCTGACAATACCTCTGAATATCGTACAGATGATCAGGCCGCCAACGCAACGCAAGACGATGGGCGCAGCAGTGATAATGGCACTCATAAAGTCAATGGCAGTGCCTCTCAGTTATCTACCGCTAAGCTATCTGCCACACGCGCAGTTGACACGGTCAGTGTCCAAATCGTATTTCATGACGAATTTAATATGCTTGAGCGTCTAGCGCCTTCCCAGCGCTTGCCTTACCTTGCGCTATGTACGCAGCTACTCAATCAGGCAATAACCGAGCTACTCAAACAACCGCTGTTGATGGGTGTGAGTGCGATGAATGAACCACGCTTTGACGAAAGCGGTGCCTTTGCGGTGCTCAAAGCGGATAATAGCCATGCCAAAGTCGCGCTAGCAGGCGTAATGCTTGGCAAGCTCTACCTGATGCTCAATAAAATTATTCATGACAAGCATATTGAACTGTCGCGTTTTGCCTTGTCAGCCAAAGCTGGCGTGAGTGATGATGCCCAAGCCGATGCCATGACCCAACTGTTACAAAGCGTGGGCAAAAAAGAGCAGATGTTGATATTGCTGCCTAATGCTGGACTCAAACAAATCAGCAACCATGTTCAAGTACACAGCATCATGCGTCCGACAACTGTCTATGAGCGTGAGTGCGCGATATTTGATGGTGGCAATGACTCGATGATTCAGCGTTTGGCAGATGTCCGTAACGCAGTTCTGATGATTGAAGAAACGGATGAGTAATACGCTTCATCACTATTAATGCTGCCACTTTCTCTACAATTGCCTGCGAGATAGCCTTTACGATTGTTCTTGTGTTTGTTGCTAAATAGGGCATAGTGATAAAAAGGATTGACAATGCCCAGTAGAGACTTTATAAGGCATATATATATTCACGTATTTTTAATACACTTGCCAAAAAATGATAGGAGTTTGTCATGAGTGACGCTGATATTGACGACGATTTTGATGATGATTTTGTCGACGATGATGATGCAAAGATGGTAGAAGAGGCTGAGACTAGTGTGCGTACGCGCCTAAGTAGTCTTGAGAAGCGTCGACTAATCGATAATTTGCTAGAAGAAAAGCGTTTGGCTAAAGAGTTAAAAGACGATCTTGACGATCTAGATAACTTCGATGAAGATGGCGATGATTGGGATGATGATTTTTAGGTTTTAGACTTAAGTTAACGATCCTTTTAGGTCAGCCAAGCAGACGAGACGATTAAAGTAGGCACAGTAAACCAAACTAAGCCAATGCCTTAGAGGTTGATTGTGACTGAATTGTGCTAAGCTGGGTGCACCATATTTTAGTTTTCAATGCTTGGTTTTGAACGCTTGATTTTAGTTTTTAATGATTGCTGTGCCACTTAGGGCGTGTCATCAGTTAGCACATTGATACATTTAGTGGTCTTAAAATGGTTGAATTTTGCCAAACGCCGTCAGAAATCTTGTCAATAGATTCATGTTTACGGCAATTTCTTTCTTGTTTGGCTACAATTTTCCTCATTTTAGGCCTCACAATCTAAATGATGACACGCCCTAGCTATATTCAATAAATTTATTTTATAAAGGTTGTTTGGTTTTAGGTGTGTCATCCAAGCAACTGCTATCCCCTTCTTATTCACCATCAGACATTTAATCGGTCGTTTGTGGTGACTGACGCAATCCATCTTTCAAGGATTATTACATCATGAGTAACCAACTAAGTTTTGATGAATTACTAGATTATTTGGACAATCAAGAGAGCCAGTTTGTGCTCGATAGTGTCGCCGCGCATGGTTTTCTGACAGCGACAGTCATCGGTCGTCCATTGCCTAATTGGATGGATGCGCTATTTGAA
Organism: Psychrobacter sp. AT9; assembly: GCF_047272965.1. Taxonomy (NCBI): domain Bacteria; kingdom Pseudomonadati; phylum Pseudomonadota; class Gammaproteobacteria; order Moraxellales; family Moraxellaceae; genus Psychrobacter; species Psychrobacter sp. AT9. The sequence continues at coordinate 2,959,130 of NZ_JBKOTW010000001.1, read as the reverse complement.
GGTCATGCTAGTGAGATTCCAGAAAATGTCATCGATGGCATTAAGCGCTGGCGCGACTCTATCATCGCTGAACTAAAAAATGAGACGCCTATCGAGCTACCGTTTGGTGAAGGTGCTGGCGACGAAGAAGTGGCTGTCGATTTTTCAGACGAGTCAGACATCGTTGCTTGGTCAATTGGTTTTGTCGATGCCATGTATGGCGATGAAGCCAGTGATTGGTTTGAAGATCAAGACACCGCAGAAGACGTGGCAGTACTGACTTTGCCTATGATTGTGCTTAGCGGCATCGATGATGAAGATCCAGAGCTATCTGAGATGCGTAAAGACGAAGACAAAATGGTACAGATGGCCAATAGCATCGAAGGCAATTTGACTGAGCTGTTTTTATTGTTTCATACCAATGACTAGTTTTTTATAGACAGTTTTTATAGGCAGTGTTGATTGCCATTAATAATGTGGTTTGTTCGCAGCAATGTGGTCTGCCATTATTCTTTATCAATGTTGATTAACGCTGACCATTTCTAGCTGAATGATTTTTATAAGTCACCGATAAGGTCGTACTATGACTGTGCAACTCTCAAATCTTGAGCACTTACCCAATTATCAAATCACCGAGCGTCTCGATGTGGTGTACGGCAGTACGGTACGCTCAAAGCATGTCGGTAAGGATTTGTTCGCCAGTCTAAAAAACATCGTTGGCGGCGAGCTGACTGCCTATACTGAGCTACTAGAAGAGTCGCGCCAAGAGGCGATAGATCGCATGATTGTAAAGGCCGAAGCACTCGGTGCTGATGCCGTCGTTGGTCTGCGATTTTCGACCTCTAGCATCGCGCAAGGTGCTTCTGAGCTGTTTGTCTATGGTACCGCGGTCAAAGCAGTACCTGTACAACAGCAGCCTGCACCACCACCACAGTACCCATCTGGTCACACTCCACCGATCCAAAATGCACCTACTCAAAATCCGCAAACGCCAACTCCAGCGGACGATTTACCACGTTTCAATCCTTTTGGTTAGTTAATTAAGTTTTAAAACACTAAAGCTTTTTTATGATAAGAGACGTGCCATGAATAATTCTATGACTCAATTCCTCATTAACTACGCGCCGCTTATTATATTATTCGTGGTGGGGTGGTTCTTTGGATCGCGTCATGAGCGCCAACACTTAGCACAGCTCAGTATTGCAGAGCAAACCTTGGGTCACATCGTGGTCTCAAGCGAGCGCTTTTATTATCCCAAGCTGGCAACCGATAGTAAAGGTGAGCTGGTGCTGGGCAGCGTGGTGATTGCCCAAGATTACTTTAAGATGATTATCGCTCGGGTACTGAGTTTATTTGGCAAAAACTTAACCACTTATGAGACTTTGCTGGATCGCGCACGGCGCGAGGCTATCGTTCGTATGCGCACACAGGCACAAGCCAAAGGCTACAATCATATCTATGGTTTACGTCTGGAAGTCACCAGTATCAATCAATTGGGTAGTATGGTCGAAGCCATTGCCTATGGCACAGCAGTGGTCGATATCGACACAGCAACTGACCACCACAAATAGCTCAGCTAACCCCTAATTATCTGTAAGTTTCTATAGCTCTTCGGACAGTCATCAATGCTTGTTTCTTCAATGCCATCGTAAGCATGCCATCCTAAAATTTATATTTACATCTATCAGCGTAAATACCTCAAACCTATATTCCATTACAAAAGCCCATTATTGACCGGGGAGTAACTGAATGATGTAAGTTATGAGCACGCGACAACGCTATACTTAATTTTATCGTTCGATATGCTGGTGTACGTGTATTAGCAGGATTGGCTTATACCGCTAGCGTGAAAAATATCGTTATAAATTCTACAGCAACCTAGCCATTAAGTGCTTTGATCAAGTGCATTAAGGACAAGCGCTGTGTGTCGACCTATAGACAGGTCTTATCTACATGGATGTAGTTATGGAAAATCTTGAAATAGTCACCTTAGTAAACTCAGTCGTTATTCCCCTTTGCCTATTTTTGATTATGATGGGCATGGGTATGACCCTCATTACCAACGACTTTAAACGTGTTTTGAAATACCCAAAAGCGGTCAGTATTGGCTTGCTCAATCAGCTTATCTTATTGCCGATTATTGGTTTTGCACTGGCAAATATTATGCCGTTGCGACCTGAGTATGCGGTAGGGGTCATGTTACTCGTGCTCTGTCCAGGTGGTACCACTTCCAACTTATTTACCTTCCTTGCCAAAGGCGATGTAGCGTTATCAGTCACTATGACGGCCATTGCTAGTGTCGTCACGGTATTTAGCATTCCTGTTGTCCTGAGCTTTTCACTGATTCACTTTATGGGTGCTGGGAGCGAGTTTCAACTGCCGATTATAAAGACAATGATTTCTTTATTCGTCATCACCATTCTGCCTATTAGTATTGGTATGCTGATCAAACGCTTTGCGCCAAGGGTTGCTGATAGCTCACAAGTCATAGTCTCTCGTTTTGGCGTGACGTTTTTGACATTCTTAGTGGTGTTTTTGAGTTATGTACAAAGAGATATCATCGTTGAGGCCCTTATCGCTACCGGACCAGTATCGTTGCTACTAAACCTGTCAACCATGGCGCTTGGTTACTATAGCAGTAAATGGTTGGGCTTAAACTTAGCACAACGGACGTCCATCACTATGGAAGTCGGCTTGCAAAACAGCACCTTATCTATATTTATGGCACTCACGCTATTGTCTAATTACGACATGTCGATGACACCAGCTATCTATACGTTAGTCATGTTCTTGACAGCGGGTATTTTGGTGCGCATATTTAGCGCAAAGTATAATAAGATGAAGAAGACGGAAATTGAGAAAGGTGTTTTGGCCGCCCGTATGCTCTAAAGGTATCATCAGGGTTGAGCACTTATTACCTATAAAATATAATTACTCATAAAATATTGCCAGCGCACACTCTTAAATAATGAGTTTGCGCTGGCATATGCTTGTGCGAATCAGAGGCTTTATGAGTTGATAGTGATTTAATAGTGATTTGATAGTGATTTGATAGTCATTTGATTACTCTAGCGATCTCGTCTATCCATCCTCGCTATTTGATTGTCTTTATTTTGCTGCTTAACTTTGGCGACATCAAATAAGAAAGTACGGTTTTTGAGAACTGCGACAAATACCACGCCACCGACGGTATTGCCCAATATTACCACCACCAAAAATATCAAGTAACGCCAAAATCCGACGGTGTTGCCATAGAGTAGGGCAGAAAACACCTCAATATTACCCACGATACTATGATGCAAACCCAAAAAGCCAATACTGCCTGTGATCAACGACACCAGCACGATACGGCTAAGGGTGTCGCGTGCCGAGGTGACAAGCCACGCAGCCACGCCCATCATCCAACCTGCCAGTACCGCGCTACCAAATATGACCCACCATTCAAATCCTAAAACATGCTCGGAATAGGCATCGATATCGCTGACGTCAAACAGATGCATATGCAAACCCAAACCGATCATCAACGCTGCAAATAGACAACCGCCAACGATATTACCAGCGATAACAATCCCCCAAAGCCGCATGAGTTTGTTTAATGGTTCGATACCATTGAGTACCGGTAGGCTCAGCAGAGACGTTTGCTCAGTGAACAATAGCGACTGACCAATGACGACGATAATAAAGCCAATCGGATAAAGTAATGATGCCAGCACCATGGCATATTGATTGGGCATTACATCGGTCAATAGGGCGAAGGCGGACAAAATCATAAACAGGCTAATACCAATCTCCAATCCTGCGGTAAAGGCACTGGTAAATAACGAGCCAAGCGAGCGATTAAAGGTTTCTTTGGCATCGATGACTTGTTCGACTAAGATGCTGGCATAACTTTTTGGCTCGCTTAAGTTGTCATCGCTGGCCACTTCTTTGATGGTTTCTTTATCTTCGTCACTGATCTCTTTTGGCAAGTCTTCATCTTTTATGGCGTCACCTTTGGGCAAACCTTCATTTTGGTTTGCGTCTTCAGAGCCATCTTGGCTTTCATTTTGAGCGCCATCCTGATTGGTTCCAGTAGCCACTTCTAACGCCTCGTTATTGTCCTTCTCATCGGCATTGTCACTACTCTGCGCCGCGTGAATACTAGCTGTCGAACTCGGATCATTATTTTTATTAGAATTGTCTTTAGTATTAGGCATGACAGTAAACTTATATAAGAGGAGCGGTGAGTGAAGGATATAAAAATAACGGTCAAACCAGTGTCAACGTCATAGCCGTCGCCATGTTGCTGCAATGCAAAAAAGCTTATTTTAATAAGTTACAGTAAGGCCATAACGACTGCAAGTATCGAAAAAGCATTCGATACTAACAAAATCTGCCCATATAAGATAAAATCATCCTACTAACTTTTTTGTTTGCTCGAATCACCTATTATTATCCAGCGTTAGCGCTATGCCTGAACCCAGCTTGCGTTGGTTAATTGTATGAATTCAGCGATAACCATACTTTTGCTTACTATTTATTTAATCCATTTACGTTTTAGTCTGAGAGCCTTATGAGTAACCCTAATAGCAAAAATAATTTAACCCAATCTATTCAAGCCGCCTTAAGCCAATTAGAGAATGCCTATAATCCTGCGGAAGTCGAAGCGGGTATGTATCAAGGCTGGGAAGACAGTGGCTATTTTCAGCCGACTTTTGACAAAGACGAGTCATTTTCTATCGCACTACCACCGCCGAACGTCACTGGCTCACTACATATGGGACATGGTTTTAACAACGCGATCATGGATGCGCTCACGCGTTATCACCGCATGGATGGGGACAATACGCTATGGCAGCCAGGTACGGATCATGCAGGTATCGCCACCCAGATGGTTGTTGAGCGTCGCTTAGAAGCACAAGGTATCAAACGCCGTGATATGACGCGTGAAGATTTCATCGATAAAGTATGGGAATGGAAAGAAGAGTCAGGCGGCAATATCACTAGCCAAATTCGCCGTTTGGGCAGCTCGGTGGACTGGTCGCGTGAGCGTTTTACCATGGATGATGGCCTGTCCAATGCGGTAAAAGAAGTGTTCGTTCGTCTATTCGACGATGGACTTATTTATCGTGGCAAGCGTTTGGTCAACTGGGATCCTAAGTTCCAAACGGCATTGTCTGATTTGGAAGTTGAAAATCATGACGAAAAAGGCAGCTTGTGGCATTTCCGCTATCATTTCACCGATAAAGATTTAACGACTCAAGATGGTAAAAACTATCTGGTCGTCGCCACCACACGTCCTGAGACGCTACTTGGTGATACGGCTGTTGCGGTCAATCCTAGCGATGAGCGTTACGCGCATTTGGTCGGCAAAACCATTACTCTGCCAATCACTGGTCGCATCGTGCCTATCGTCGCTGATGATTATGTCGAAAAAGACTTCGGTACGGGCTGTGTCAAAATTACTCCAGCGCATGATTTTAACGATTATGACTTGGGTCGTCGTCATGACTTGCCATTGATTAATATCCTTGATGAGCGCGCCAATATCTTAGCATCGATGGAAGTTTATCCTGACCTGCAGACACGTGAGCCAGAGTTAGAGACCACGCCTAGCGAGTATGCAGGACTTGAGCGTTTTGCCGCGCGTAAGTTCCTCGTAGAGCAAGCAGGTGAGCAGGGCTGGTTAGAAGATATCGAAGACTATGCACTTAAAGCCCCACGTGCTGAGCGTGGTGGTACGATCGTTGAGCCGTGGTTGACCGATCAGTGGTATGTCGCAGTTAAAGAGCTTGCTAAGCCTGCGATTGACGCGGTAGAAGACGGCAGCATCGAGTTCGTCCCTGCACAGTACAAAAACATGTATATGTCGTGGATGACCGATCTGCAAGACTGGTGTATCAGCCGTCAGCTCTGGTGGGGACATCGTATCCCTGCATGGTATGACGATGCGACGGGTGAAATCTATGTCGCCCGTGACGAAGCCGAAGTGCGTAGCAAGTACAATCTAAGCGATGATGTCGTGTTACGCCAAGATAATGACGTGCTCGATACGTGGTTCAGCTCTGGTCTATGGACGTTCAGTACGCTTGACTGGGCAGACGTCAACGCTGATCCACGCGTGATGGACACCTTTCACCCAACCAGCGTGCTCGTGACAGGTTTTGACATTATCTTCTTTTGGGTTGCCCGCATGATCATGATGACCATGCATTTCGTGAAAAACGAAGACGGCACGCCGCAAGTACCATTTAAGACTGTCTATGTGCACGGTCTGGTACGTGATGGCAATGGTCAAAAAATGTCAAAATCGAAAGGTAACGTCTTAGATCCGATTGACCTAATCGATGGTATTGATCTAGAAGCACTGGTAGAAAAACGTACCAGCAATATGATGAATCCAAAAGACGCGGCCAAGATTGAGAAGCAAACGCGTAAAGAGTTCCCTGAAGGCATCCCAGCCTTTGGTACGGATGCACTGCGCTTTACCTTTACATCCTTAGCCAGTACCGGTCGCGATATCAACTTTGATCTAAAGCGTGTCGAAGGCTATCGTAACTTCTGTAATAAAATCTGGAACGCCAGCCGTTTTGTACTCATGAACTGTGTCGATAGCGAAGGTGCTGCCAAGCCTATCGACCAAGCGGCAAATCCTGATGTATGGGAATTACCAGAAAAATGGATCATGAGTCGTCTGAACTCTACCATTGCCGATATCCATCAGCATTTTGCCCAGTATCGTCTCGATATGGTCAGCCAAGATATCTACGAGTTTATCTGGAATGAGTACTGTGATTGGTACGTTGAGCTGGCCAAAGCCAGTCTAAATGATGACTCAGTGTCTGACGAGCGCAAAGCGCAAATCCGCTATGTACTGCTGCACGTGCTAGAGACGGCGCTACGCTTTAGCCATCCAATCATGCCGTATCTGACCGAGCAAATCTGGCAGACGGTTGCACCGCTACTGGGTCGCAAAAACACTGACAGCATCGTAGTCGCTGACTATCCAAAAACGGATGACGCACAAATCAGTGAGCAGGTTGAGGCGGATATGGCGTGGCTACAAGAGCTCATCGCGAGCGTCCGTAACATCCGTGGTGAGATGAAACTGGGTAATGCCGTACGTCTGCCAGTGCTACTACAAAATATCTCTGCTGACGAAGATGCGCGTCTGTCACGTATCAAAAACCAGTTCAAAGCGCTTGCCAAAGTCGAGAGCTTAGAGATTATAAATAGTGGTGACGGCTCTGATCAAAAGATTCCGCTATCGTCATCAAGTATGGTCGGTCAGCTACGGGTACTCGTACCGATGAAAGGTCTAATCGATCCAACGGCTGAGCTGGCTCGTTTGGGTAAGTCATATGATAAGTTGAAAGGTCAAGCCGAAGGTATCGCGCGTAAGCTAGGTAATGAAGGCTTTGTGAGTAAAGCACCTGCGGAAGTGGTCGATGCTGAGAAAGCGAAATTGGCTGAGCTAGAAGGGCAGTTGACCGCGATGACAGCGCAGATGGAGCAGTTAAAGGCGTTGTAAATAAAGCGTAAGTATCTATAGTAATAAAAAACGCTGTCACAATTGTGATGGCGTTTTTATTGTCTACTGGTTAGTATTCTAACTAATATACGTTTTTCCATATGACTAGATATTTGTATGCTACTATTTGTATGAATTTTCAGACTTGGTTGGTTTCTATGAATACTACTAACCAAGTTTAGTGAGTTTAAGAGATTTTGTAGTCTCTTAACCAAGTATTTTCTATCATATAAACTATCGAATTCTGAATTTGCTTGTATGTTTAGAAGTATTCAATGCTTTCTAGGATGTATTATGACAACCAAAACTCTTAAAAACTCAGTAAAAGTAACCACACATTCTATAAAAAAGAAGTTTAAAAACTTTAAATCTATAGAGTCTATATATGAATTAATGTGGAATGGGTTTGATGCAGGAGCAACTAGAGTTGAGTTATCTATTAGAAGAAATGAACTAAAGGGCATAGAGGAAATTTTAATTTTTGACAATGGTAGCGGTATTGATTTTTCTAGTCAGACGTGTGGTTTTAACAAGTATGATGACTCTGAAAAGAAAAACTCTATACAGACTCATGGTAAAGATGGTGTAGGTAGGTTTAGCTTCCATAGATTATGTAATAAAGCTGAGTGGCATACCAAAATTGATAAAACAGTATATAAAACCACTATTGATAGCACAAAGCTTGAAGAATTTACTACTGTTGAACTTGAATCTAGTGAAATAGAATTACTTCAAAAGTTGGTCTCTGGAACAGTAGTAAGGCTACTAGGTTTCAATGGGAAAGAAAATCTACCTTTAGATGATGATATTGTCAGGTTTTTATCTATAGAATTTGGCTGGTATCTAGCTATCAAAGAGAGTGTAGAGATAATTTTTAATGATAGAAAAATTAAAACACCAGAAGCAGATTTTTTCAAATATACATTTGAATTAGAAGGTTTATCTTTCGATACACATTTTTACCGTTGGCATAAGAAGCCATCTTCTGAAAAATCTTATGATTATTATATCAATAGTAAAAGTGATGTTAAATCAAGAGAGCTTAGTGGTTTTAATATGCGGCCTAACTTCTTTCTAAGTACAGTAATAAAATCAAAAGTTTTTGATGATAGTGATTTAGATTTAATGCCAATGAACTCTGAATTGTTCGACTGGAATCAGTTGAAATCTGAAGTATTAGTTAAACAAGAAGAAATGTATATAAGTTTTTTGCAGAATCAAGCCAATAAAATTGTAGAAAATTATGATGAAAAAGGCTTCTTTTTAGAGTCTAAAGGTATAGATAGAGATTATAATATTTGGCGTAATAAAAATATAAAGACTATTGTTAAAGAGTTATATATAAGTGATCCATCATTATTTAATAACTTAAAAGATAAGCCAGCAAAAATCCTCATAAGATTATTAGATAAGGTAATAGTTTCTAGTGAAAATGACTCTTTAATGAACGTATTAGAAGGTGTTTTAGATTTAGAACAAGGTGGACTTGATAGATTATCTAAGATTATTACGGACTCTAGTTTGGAAAATATCATAAGCACAATCGAAGAGGTGACTAAAAGATTAAGTGTATTAAAGATGTTTAGAGAAGTTATGGAATATAAATACCATAAGGTATTAGAAACGCCAGATTTACAAAAAGTGATTGAAAAAAATAGCTGGCTCTTTGGTGAACAATATTCACTCATCGGTGCTGAAGAAGACGATTTTTATAAGCTAGCCAAGGAGCTTAGGAATAAAGTAAAAGATATTGATGAAGTGGAGATTGACGAGCTTGAAGAAGGAGTTTGTATCGAGGGCGCTAGAAGGCAGGTGGATTTATTCCTAGCTAGCAAACGTATGAGTTATGATGAGAGCAACAATAAGATATTTAAATGTTTGATAATCGAAATTAAAAGACCTGGTGTATCATTAAATAAAAAACATCTTAGACAGTTAGAAGATTATGCTGAAATAATTAGTAAGCACCCTTCCTTTGGTACTAGCAATAAAATGAGGTTTGAATTAGTTTTGATAGGTAGAAATATATCGAAAAATGATACCGCCATAAGAAGTAAGCTTGATTCATCTAAGATTCATCAAGAACCAGGGTTAGTTAATAAAGATGATAAAATAAAAACATACATAAGAGACTGGTTTTCAATATTAGATGAGCATGAGCTGTCACAAAACTATCTTTTGGAAAAACTAAAACCTCGATTACCAGATTTTACAGACGTAGAGCCGATAAATTTAATAGGTAGACTACAGAATTGAATACATATTAGTTTAACTTTGCTCTTATTTAGAACATTAAAAAACCGCCACAGCAAATGCTGTAGCGGTTTTTTAATGTCAGTAATTAGTCTATTATCTTTAAAAGAATAAAACTCTCATGTAAGGAACACCATGAACCATCTCACCGTCGGACAACGCGCGCCTTTAAGTAATCTTACTATTGACTATACCGCATCAATCACGCTTAAGTTCACCCGCCAAAGTCCAATAGAGATGGACATCAGCTGCTTTGCCTTAGACGCAGCGGGCAAACTGATCAACGATGATTACATGAGCTTTTATAATTGATTATCATAATCAAACCGTTGGGTGTCGCAAGCTCCACACCAACCTACGATATGCAACTCACCCTTAGTATCTGAAATTCAGTTTTTAGCTTGCATAGGGCAAAAGAGCCGTTACCGCATTAAGCTGTAGCGGTTTTTTTATTTTTGAGACAGCAATGAGTCAATAGAATTGATTGCAACAACTACTCGGTAGCTGACGTGGTATTCGTAAGAAACTTATAGCATCTGTAGCAGACAAGAGCCTAAATGATCAGCATCAATTCTTTTTGCGTTGCTTATTTTGCAGCGGATATACCAACTGCGCCACAAAACCCTCGGGTATTTTTGTATTGGCTGTCGTACCATATTTTTTGGGTAAATGGTCTGGCAGATGAGCGGTTTTAAATATCACATCATAAATGGGTAAAAAGGCGGCAAAGTTTTTGTCCCATGCCTCTTTTTCTGATGAATGATGCCAATGATGAAACTCTGGCGTTGCAAGCAGCCAGCGAAAATACGGAAAACGGAAACGTACATTGGCATGAATAAAAATGGCGTGAAAAGAGATAAACACCAAATAAGCATAAGTTGCTGCCGGAGAGAAGCCCATAAACAATAATGGAATATAACCGACAAAACGATTCACAATCAGCTCAAACACATGCACCCGACTTGCCGCCAGCCAGTCCATGTGATGCGAAGAATGATGCACGGCGTGTATGCGCCACAGAGACGGGACTTTGTGCATACTGCGATGAATCCAGTAACTAAAAAAGTCCACTATGATCAAAATCTCTATAAATTGCAGCACTAAAGGCTGACCACTGACCATCTGATGCCATGTAGGATTGAGCCATTGGTTAAATAAAATCTGCGCAGGAATGATGGTAAAAAAGCTCAATAGCTGTATACCTAAATGGCTAAACATAAAGTATTTAATGTCGGTTACCCAGCCAGATCGCAACAGTTTTTGTTCTTTATATTTGGCATAAAACCGCTCCATAGGAATGAACACCAGCGCGGAAATTACCAGCGTTAAAATAAAATAGTCCAAGCCTGCATACATACTACGGTCATAGTAATTGGGCTCGATCTGTCCTGATGCGAGCAGCGCTGCAAAAGCATTGAGTAACATACCCGCCATTCCCCAGCGCTTAGACGGATTGCGTAGTAGGCTAATAACACCTGACACAAAGCCAATAACCACACTGGCAAACAACATACCTCGTAAAATATTGGCATTATATAAGGGTCTAAAATCTGGTGTGGTGAGCAGATTGGGGAATAAAAAACACAGAGCCGCAAGCGTAGCAAGTATGCCCAAAGACACCGCAATAAAGGCGGACACTTGTCCTGAGCCTTTTTTTATTTCACGGTCTTCAAAGTGCTTTCGGAGTAATTTGCTCATAGATTTAATTTGCTAGTGCCATTTGAATCTAATTTAGCATTGTTTAGCACAAATGAATATGTTGATTACTCAACATTTTTAGACAAATACTGTGGATTTTCATAATTGAGGTAGATATAGTTGATTCACAACTCACCCTTAGCACATAAAACAAAAGCATCTAAAAACAAAAGCTTTTAAAAGGAAGTTCTTAGCTTGCCTAGGGCGAGAAAACCGTTACCGCTTTATTGTGCTAGCAAAAGTCCTGCTGATAAGCGTAATTTTATTCTTCTTAAAATCATACTGCTGGATAGCGATTTATGACTGATTTGACACCCCACTCTATAGGCAATCATGCAACCGTTCTGGCTTCTCTACCATTGAGCATTTTACTGGCATTAGCTATCAGTGGCTGCTCTTCGGAGTCATCTGTTGATGATAACAGGGACTCGGTAGATACAGAATCAAGCATACAAGCCGCGACCAATAATACGAGTAGTCACAAGCCAAACTCTGCTTTAAAGCAAATTACAGCGCTTCCCTTTACTAAAAAGAGGTCACAAAACGGTCAACAAAGGCCGTTATCAGCGTTTCCAGTAGAGACGAATAACAAACAGCTCCAAGAGCTGCTATCGCGTGATTATATGAAGCGGGCAGGATTTTATCAGCTCCCTGATAAAGAGGATATGCAAGTCTTTGTCATATTTCATGCTTATGAAAGTGAGTCTCTTGAGCTTGAAGATACCTCTGGCTTAACCATTGACCAACTTGAAGACCAAGACAGCTATCTTGTGACTATTAAAAAAGCGCTTACGCCAAATGCCAATGACACGGTTCATATATTTGAGCTGGCTCAGAATAACTTTGTAATAGCAAAAGACTATCAACAGATCATTAACACTTATTATGATTTTAACCGCCAACCCATTCATTATCAGTTAACTGATGATGGCTCAGTGCGAGCAGATCGAAGTATCACCAATGTCACTACACTGCCTTTTAGCAGTTATAATGTTGATGACGCCGTTCAACTCGATACCAATTTGGTCACTAGCGAGTTTATAATGGACGATCAAGTACTTGCCAAGCAAGTGACTAATAAGCTTAAGCCTGTGCTGGGCGGCGCCTCTGACCAAGGGTTTTTTAAATTGCCCAGCATTGGTGATATTGAAGTATTTTTGGCATACGGATTATTCGAGGATAGCGGCGCGGACTATATTACTGACGATAATCCTGATGGCATGTTTGTAGACCATGAATATTACCTCATTACTGTTAAAGACGACGATATCGCCATTGCTCTTTTAGGTAGCACATTCACTATTGAAGAGGATTACCAAGAAATATCAGTAGTTGATAAGTATTTTCAAATCACGGTTACAGGAAAGATTATTCCTGTTAATGAACGTCTCAAACAAACCCCACCTAAGGCTAAGATCACCCAAGCAAACTATAAGCAGTTTTTCCCCAGTCCTTTATTTACCAGTTTTCATTTCGATGTCAATAATGATGGTAAGCGCGACTTACTAGTGGCTAAAGATAAATCTACAGACAATGGTTATCAAGGTGATGAGTTGTATGTGTATTTAGCAAAAGGTAAATATTATGAGTTAGATTTGGCTTCGATTACCTTTGCTGATAATCCTTCTACCCTTTTTTCTTCGATCACTCCTAGAGAAAATAATAAGGGCTTTACTGTAAGTACGTACTGGGCAAATAGTGAAAAAGACTACATCAAAGACTATCTGTTTGAACAGGTTGGCGCTGAATGGTGGGTGACCCATGGCGTTCTAAAAAGTACAGTAGCTACGGGCGCGGCATATTATTGTCAAAGTAAAACGCAATATAATGCCACGACGGATTTTGCTCGATTTGATTTAGATAAAGAAGTCGACGATGACTACAAATTGAAAAGTTGTCCCATACCGCCTACCCGCTATAAGGTAATCAGTGATAAAGCAGAAATTCTAGATAAGGATTTTATGCTCAATAAACCAAAAAGCTATTTTATAAAAGGCGATATCATCCAACAACCCGACATTTTTTACGGACAAAATCAAGATTGGGTTAAAGTAAGCTATAAAGGTGGCTTAAAATCAGGGTGGGTGCGTAAGCGTGATTTGATAGGTATGGAATAGAATATCTAATGGTTTAGATATTAAGACTGCTGATAAATAGGGCGTGTTTGATCTTTCACAAATAGGCACTGCTAATTGTTGCTAGCTTATCAAAGCGGATTCCAGACTAGGCGCAAATCGAAGATAACGCAGGTGTCTTAGATAGATTTGCAACATACAGCTTATATAAAGCTGGAGTGATGGAAGCGGTCACCCAGTTTTATAAAAACGATGGACTTAACATACCCGTTTATATTTTGTTTATTAGTGATGGCGGCGTACGCTACACTCGTGGCATTAGTAAGATTATGACTAAAGCCGCGAAGCTGCCGATATTTTGGCAGTTCGTGGGCTTGGGTGGTCGTGGTTATGGCATCCTAAAAAAACTCGACGACATGGCAGGGCGCGCGATTGATAATTGCGACTTTTTTGAATTAGACGGTTTGGATGATATCAGTGAAGAAGCCTTGTATGAAAACATGTTAGAAGAGTTTCCAATGTGGCTAAAAGAAGCCAAGCAACTTGGTATCGTCACGAAATAAATCAATCAGACACTTGTCACTAAAACTAAAAAACCGCTCATAGTTTATACTGTGAGCGGGTTTTTTTGCTAAAAATTCAGTCAAAAGTTGTGAACTCACTTACCCAACCACTAACCAAACATACTTATTGATAGCAAAAACCTCGTAAAAATAGCCTTGTACCGTTTTGAGCAATATCGCATGCTTAGCTACCTATATAGGTAGCTATTTTATAAATCAGTAGCTACTTACCCCAACTGATGCATCGTTGAATGACACTACTTATATGACCAATCATAAAAAAACATTTTACTATAGACCTAATACCAATCAATCGAGAAGCCCCGCAGTGCGTTGGACGTTTGTCATACTGGGTTGGGTATTTTTTATATTGGGTATTATAGGAGTGCTGTTACCCGTGATGCCAACTGCGCCTTTTATACTACTGGCAGCAGGGTGCTGGGCACGCAGCTCACGACGCTTCCATTTTTGGCTGATCAATCACAAATACTTTGGGAAATTTGTCCGTGATTGGGAAAATAATCATGCCGTACCCCTCTATGCCAAGTGGTTAGCCACGATAATGATGACTATATCGACGGCAATGTTATTTTATCGCTTGCCAGCCGATACGATGTGGGTGGCATGGGCGGTAGCCACTGTTTGTAGTGGGGTTGCGGTGTATTTGTTCCGCTTGCCAAATGCCTAAAATCGTTGCAATTTGAACTAAAAATGACTAATAAAACGGCTTTGTTACACGAAATGTCAGATAAGACTTGCGATACTAGGATGTACCCCTTATAATACGCCCAAGCTTAAGAGCAGTTCTGCACCAAATCATTACCTCGTAGTATTAGTTATAATCCTTCGTTTTAATATTTATCGTTCAGTAGCTATTTGCAAGCGTTACCGGTCACTAGGCCATTAATAAATTAAAAAGTAGGATTATCAATATGTCAGATACTCAAAAAGGTACAGTTAAGTGGTTCAACGAAGCTAAAGGCTTTGGTTTTATCGCTCCAGAAACTGGCGCAGACGTTTTTGCTCATTACAGCGAAATCACTGGTTCAGGCTTCAAAACTTTAGCTGAAGGCCAAGAAGTTGAGTTCACTGTAACTCAAGGTCAAAAAGGCCCACAAGCCCATAACATCGTTGCTATCTAATCTGTCTTTATAGACACTTAGAGCAAGATGAAAAAAAAGCGAACCTTCGGGTTCGTTTTTTTTCGTCTGTCATTTAGTATTAGATAAAACAATATAGTCAGTGAAAAGTAATATCGAACCATCACGCACTGCTGATATCAATTTTTCTTGCTTGCTGTGCCTGTGCAGACAGAGGCTACAAAAAATTGATATCGGCAGTATCGTAGCGTTTTTAGGGTATTTTGACTATATATTAAAAAGGCCTTCAACTATAAATAGTTGAAGGCCTTTTTTTAAAGAGTGTGGTGAATCTATTAGATAGAGCTAATACCAATATTAATCAGACCGCCACCAATGATTAACCAAGCAAACATAATAGCACCCAAGATCAGTGGCTTCACGCCAGCTTGCTTAATCGCGCTCAGATGAGTCGTCAAACCCAGTGCAAACATCGCCATCGTTAGCAAAACATCATCAAACATGACCATACTTTGCTCAAAGCTGTCAGACATCGGTATCCATGTGTGCAGTATGACGATAAGAATAAAAATAAAGGCAAACCATGGCACATTGACTTGTTTAACACGGTCTACAAATGATATTTTTTCGCCATGACCATCATTATCACCCTTGGTCAAAGCAAAGGATAAAATCAGTAGAAAAGGGGCGAGCATCATGACGCGTATCATTTTAGTCACGACGGCTGTATTGCCAACTTCAGGATTGATCGCGTTACCTGCGACCACGACTTGCGCGACTTCGTGTATGGTCGAGCCAGTATAGATGCCATATTGCTGAGCATTTAACCAAGGCTGCAACCAACCAAGATGATATAGGAATGGATAGAGTAGCATCGCAATAGTGCCAAAGACGACGACGGTTGCCACAGCGATAGTAACTTTATGCGCTTCTCCTTTTACCACTGGCTCTGCGGCAATCACTGCGGCTGCCCCGCAAATACTAGCGCCTGAGCCAATCAATATAGTCGTTTTTTTATCGACTTTTAGCCATCTCGTACCCAGCCAATAGGTCAATAAAAAAGTCGATGTCAGTACCAGTGCATCCGTCATAATCGCTGGCATACCCACGCTAGCAACTTGGGTCATCGTTAGCTTAAACCCATAAAACATAATCGCTAAACGCAAGATTTGACCTTTGGCAAAGCATACACCAGCATTTAGCTGCTCGGCGAAATTAGGGTATACCGTATTGCCTAAGACCATACCGAGCAAAATTGCCAATGTTAAAGAGGACAGTCCGACGATGCGCCCGTTCGACCAAGTGTCTAGACCAGTATTGAGCCATAAACAAAATAAGCTACCGACCAGCACCACGACCAATCCTGCTAAGTGCCGACTGTTTGGAAAGTAACGATTCACTGAGTGGGCAAAAGCATGCATGATAGACCTATCCTATTATTGCTAATCGACATAAGCATAAACTTATGAATAGACAGTATAAGATAAGCTGATTTATAATAAAAACAGATTAATAAGATACAAACTATCGAAAATTTGGGTTAATAGGATTGTATTGACCGTTTGATATTAAAAGATTAGTCCTAAAAGACGGGCATAAGGTGTCATTAATTAATGAAAAAAGCGATGCAGACGCTACCGAAGATTACGCTAAAACAATTGGCGGTATTTGTGAGTATTTATCAGACAGGCAGCACCAGCCGTGCCAGTGAAGCGCTGCATTTATCACAGTCAGCAGTCAGTAGCGCGCTGACTGAGCTCGAATCCAGATTGCAAATGCCGTTGTTTGAGCGCGTTGGGCGTCGGCTCAATCAGCATTCCAATGCCCATCCTATTTATGTGCAAGCGCAAGCAATTTTGGGGCAGTCACTGACGCTTGAACATTATCACAAGCATCAAGCAGGACAGATTCATATTGGCGCGAGTACGACCATAGGCAACTATGTATTGCCACCGCTGTTGGCTGAGTTATATAAAGCCTTGCCAGATGCAAATGTGAACACTTATATCGCCAATACCCAAGAGGTAGTCGCGGAGGTCGAGCAGTTAAATATAGATATTGCGCTAGTAGAAGGGATGCCGCGACCTGCGGATACTAAAGTCATTGAGCAGCATGCATGGCGAACGGACACCTTGATAGTCTTTGCCAAACGCGATAGCAAATGGCTGACAGATATGGCAGCATATAACGATGTGGATAATTGCTACGAGCTTAGTATTGAACAACTGGCACGATTACCATTATTGGTGCGAGAAGCAGGTTCGGGTACTCGGCAAATTATCGACGAGCAATTATTACAGCATATGCCCGATGCCGAAGTTATCATGGCCATTCAGCAATCGGAGGCGATCAAGCATATGGTCAGTGCCGATATTGGGCTGGGTTGTCTATCACAGCACGTGATTGAGGCAGAATTGGCCAGCGGTAAGTTAGTACAAGTAAAAGTGGCAGGCATTGATTTGTCGCGAACTTGGTGGCTAGTGTGGCATAAAGCCCGCCATCAAAGCCCAATTTGGCAAAGCTTTATTGATATTTTGACATCAGAATGATAGTTAGAGACAGATAATAAAAAACGTCCCATAGCCATGACTATAGGACGTTTTATAAAATGTTATGTTCAGCTTGTAATATAAGCGGCTCAAGTCAACTCATCAAAGCTAAGCCACCTTTACACTTAAGCATTGTTTATTGAAAGGTGAGCGCTTATTTATTAACTGGCTTATCCAGTCTCACGACTAAGCTATCGCAGGGGACATTTGGCAAAATATTATCTGCTGTTGCCCCACTAAGCCATGCCACGATACCATGGCGCTCATGACGACCGATAACCAGTAAATCAACGTCATGCTTATGACAATAATTGACGATACCTTCGCTACTAGAGATGGCGGTGGTCACCTCGGCATTGACGGCGGTTAAGCCGTTACGCTCTAAAAATTGTGCTAGCTTGGCTCGTGCTTCTTGGCAACGCTCATCGTCAATCTGATCATATAAGCTAGAGGCGGGCACCAGCTCATAGCCAAAACCAACCATCGTATCTTTGACAATATGCAGTACAGACAGCTTAGAACCCGGACGGTTATCGACGATTTGTTTGGCTTTTTGCGCCACTGTGTCAGCATCAGATAACAAATCGGTAACCAGTAAAATATGTTGGTAACTCATGAGGTGCTCCTCGTAGCAAGTAGTCTTAACTATAGCACTACTAATGACTGCTGTTAAGTAATGTCGGCATACTTTTAAACCACTAAGGTATTGCCCTTCCTGGTTGTACTGTAGCTGAACTCAAATAATTTCGATACAAGGAAACCGAGCGCAAGTTATACATTAGTATGCTTAGCGAGGATGACGATGTAGCGGATTTATATGGATTTGACTATATCAGCGCTGCTCTTTCTTAGGATAATGCCTTGACTTCTCTGTTTGCTAGCCCCATCTATTAGCGCTAGACCCATTTTTTCATTGCTATAGCTTACCCACCATACAACCGATAAAATTTTGAGCGTTAAATTTTAATGATCATTTTATCACGCACATTGTTACCATTCTATTTACCCTGAACTACAGGGCATTATCTACATAATGAGCTAAGGACAACTATGACTGACACCGCATTTACCGCTGACCTAACATTGCACTCCGCATTTGAGTTGATTGAACATCGCCATATTGAGGCGCTATCGATGGATGTGCTGATCAGTCAGCACGTCAAGACTGGTGCGATGCATTATCACTTAGCACATCCGAGTGATGAAAATGCATTTTTGGTAGGCTTTCGCACTCAGCCAATGGACTCAAAAGGCGAAGCGCACATCTTAGAGCATGTGGCTTTATGTGGTTCTGAGAAATTCCCTGTGCGTGATCCGTTCTTTTCGATGATTAAGCGCTCGCTCAATACCTTTATGAATGCGATGACCGCTGCTGATTGGACGGCTTATCCGTACGCCACACAAAACAAAAATGACTATTTCAACTTGCTTGCCGTTTATCTTGATGCATCATTTTTCCCGAATATTCATCCGCTTGATTTTGCTCAAGAAGGTATTCGTGTTGAGTTAGATGAAAATGACAAGCCGCAATTTAAGGGCATTGTTTTTAATGAAATGAAAGGCGCTATGAGCGGCGAGATTGATCAGCTGTATCATGCCGTTGCCCATCATCTCTTCCCAACGACGACGTACCATTACAATTCCGGCGGCGAGCCTGCTGATATTCCGGACTTGACCCATCATGAGCTGGTCGAATTTCATCAAAGCCATTATCATCCATCAAACAGTGTGATTATGAGTTTTGGTAATATTCCTGTCGCTGAGACGCAGGCGAAAATCCATGAAGATGCCTTGATTCAGTTTCAGGCGGGCAAGAAGCATGTATCGCGTCCAGAGCAGCGTCTGTCTGCACCCATTAGCGCCACCGACACTTATACCGCTGACGAAGCTGGCCCTGACCAAACCCATCATGTTGTGGCGTGGTTATTGCCATCGATTACCGACCCCAAGCAGCGCCTTGCTTTGCGTCTACTAGAAGGCGTGTTGATTGAACATGCTGGCTCGCCGTTGCGTGCTTATCTGGACAGCCATCCACTCGGCAAAGCACCAAGTCCGCTATTGGGGCTTGATGACAGCCATTACGAAATGGTCTTTTATACGGGTCTGCGCGGTTCAAATCCAGAGCATGCCGAAGCGGTAGAGCAAGGCATCATAGATTTGCTGACCGAAGTTGCAAGCTCACCAGTCGATGACGAAACGATTGAAACCATCCTGCATCAGATTGAGATAGATCAGCGTCATATCGGCGGTGACAGCATTCCTTATGGTTTGAATCTCATGCTAGAAGGCTTTAGTACCGCCATTCATGATGGCAATCCAATCGATGTGTGGGAAGTGGACGAGCATCTACAATGGCTGCGTGAGCAAGTAAAAGACGAGCAATGGTTGCCCAACTTAATCAAAATACATCTACTGGATAACAATCACCGCGTGCGCGTGACCCTAACACCAGACAGCGAAAAAACTGCTCGTTTAGCGGCAGCTGAGCAAACGCGTCTCGACACTATCGCTATGGATTTGACTGCTGATGATAAAGCCATCTTGCACAAGCAAGCATTGGATTTGGCAGCGCGTCAAGCAGCACCAGATGATTTGAGCTTATTGCCAAAAGTTGGCTTGGATGACGTACCGACGGATATCAGCTTTAAGCAAGGCAAGCAAAAACAAGTAAATTTGAGCGGGCAAGACAGCACCTTATTTGAATATGAAGCAGGCACCAATGGCTTGTATTATTATCAAGTAATTGTGCCGTTGACCGATGCGATTGGTAATGCAGGTACAAGCGAGTTACCCGTCAATGAAGTCATTAATCATCCGCTACTTCCTATTTATTTAAGCTTACTGTCTGAGCTGGGTACCGACTCGCTAAGCGCCCATGAAATGCAAGCCAAGCAAGCGGCGCATTCGTCAGGTGTGACAGCGCGTATCAGCCAACGTACCAATATCGATGACAGCCAGTCTATCAGCAGTTATTTTGTGGTGGCAACGCGCGCGCTTAATCGTAAGCCTGAGGCGATTGATTTGCTCAAAGAAGTGATGGAGCACAGCGTCTTTACGGAGCATGACCGTATCAAAGAGATTTTGCAGCAGCGTCAAGCAGGCTGGCAATCAAACCTTGCCGGTTCAGGGCATGCTTATGCCATGCAAACGGCCAGTCGTGGTATGAGTCGTCAAGCGCAGTTAGAGTATGTACGCAGTGGTCTGCCAGCATTGAACGCGTTAAAGGACTTTTTAACCCATGCCAGTAATGATGATGCGCAGTGGGATAAATTAGCCACTAGCTTGATGGATTTACATCAACGTTTCATCAGCCTCCCTAAGCATGCCGTCATCATCTGTGAAGCCGAGCAAACTGAACGCTTAAGCAGTTTGATTGTCGATAGCTGGAAAGACAGCCAAGCGCCACGTATTGCCGCGCAGCTAAGCAACTCTGATGCTAGTATTGAAGACAATATCCCGAGCGAATTTGCTGAGTTGCAACTTGATGCGGCACTAAATGGTGAGAAAGATGTTGTCAAATCGTTAGAAAGTGGTGTCGCACTCGATGTTGAGGACTTGGCATGGTTAGTGCCGACCAACGTCTATCACAATGCCAGTGCCTATACGGTTCCAGCGGCTGATCATCCGGACACAGTAGCCTTGATGGTATTAGCGCCTTACTTGCGCAATGGCTATTTGCATAGCGCCATCCGTGAGCGCGGCGGTGCTTATGGTGGCGGTGCGGGCTACGATGCCAATGCTTGCGCCTTTAAGTTCTTTAGCTACCGTGATCCGCAGTGTGCTGAGACTTTTGCTCACTTTGATGCCAGTATCGAATGGTTATTAAATGAGCCACAAACCGATGAGCAATTGGAAGAAGCCATCTTGGGTATTATCTCCGGTATGGACAAACCGGGATCTCCAGCAGGCGAAGCGATCAAAGCATGTTTTTCTGACCTGCATCATCGCGGTGCTGACTGGCAGCGTAAAATGCGTGCGTCAATTTTAGCCGTGACTATTGATGATTTGCAGCGCGTTGCCAAGCAATATTTGCAAGGGCAAAAACATGTGCGTGCAGTCTTAGCGCCTTATGACAAAGAAGAAAAGGTAAAAGATCTTGGTTTTGAAGTTTGTAAAATAAAAAGCTAAGGTGGTCAGACTTACCATGAAGCACAAAAAAGCCAAGCATCACGCTTGGCTTTTTTGTGCCTAGGCACTCAATTAATACCGTTTAATGCTTTGGTCTTTGCCAATGTAATCTTGATGCACGGGGAATTTATCATGGCTATCGAATTGTTTACGATCTTCAAAGTAACTGGTTAGCGTGCGACGTACCGCTTCAAAGGCGATGCTATCCCATGGAATGTCTTCTTCACTAAATAACGCACAATCAAGACTCTCAGAGCCAATACCATAAGCGCCATCTTTGAGATCGTTCAAGTAAATCGCATAAATTTGCCCAATATCAGGGATATCATAGAGGCAGTATAGATGGGGGTTGGTCACCACCGCTTCAGCTTCTTCAAAGCTCTCACGCGCCGCGCCATCAGCGATAGTTTCGCCATTCTCCATAAAGCCTGCTGGTATCGTCCATAAGCCATATTGTGGCTCAATCGCTCGGCGGCATAGCAGTACTCGGCCCTTGTGAACGACCAATGAGCCACAGATGACCTTTGGGTTTTCGTAGTGAATATAGCCACAATTTGGGCAGACCAAACGCGGGATATTATCGGTGGCCGGTATTTTACGTTCAGCCTCGTGGCCACATTGTAGACAATAGCGCATATAAACTGCCTTGTTATTATGATAAGAAAGGATATGGGGTGTCACTGTAATAGCTTGGGTGTGCAGCGTTATACTTAGGGTGCAACAGTCATGCTGCCGTACGATCGTAAATAATAGCCATTACCTTAAGATAGCACATATTTTCTTTGCACAGAATGATGATAACAGTAATGTATAGTCAGAGCACTTTTAAACCGCTACGGTGTTACCCGTCCTAGATGTACTCAGTGTACTATCTGCGGTCGATCGCCTTTTAGCGATTCTAAAATTCCTTGACTATATCATTTCACCGCAGAGACGTTATTTTTTGCTATAAAACAAAGGCTCTCAATTAATTCTTGTGATACAAATAGGCAGTCACATAAATAGCATGCAGTAAACAGGCGATTGCGCTAATCTAGATTGAGACATTATTTTGGGTCTTTAATTAGCACACGCTCTAGGGCATGTCCTCAATACTATGTTCCTTGTTTGACGGCAATTTACCTAATTTTTATCACCATTTTTAAAATGAGGACACACCCTAGAAATTATTAAATAATTTAATGATAAATTTATAGATTTGATGATGATAACTATCGTTTTATGACCGTTGTTTTTATGACTATTGTTTTTATGAATATCTTATTGTGACAAAGCTTTATACTGATAAAAATACAAGGCAATTATAATGTTACTTCCCCCGCAGTCTGTAAGTTTTGATGAATTGTCAGTCGCTGTGCCAGACTTTATTCGTTATCCCACTATTAGAAAATTGGCAGAGCGAGTGCAGCATGAGACATTAAATGCTGTCACCAGTCCAGCAATGTACAATGCTTGTGGCACCTCTCGTCGCACTCGCATTTTAGACAGCTTATATCAGACACCCATTGCCGATGCCTCAGTATTGGTTGCCATCACCCATGAACGCCATCCTAAGCTGCTATTGACACGCCGTGCTGCCCACATGAATAGTCATGCTGGCGAGGTATCTTGTGCAGGCGGTAAGCATGAAGCTGGCGATGGCAACAATGTCGTTACCGCATTACGTGAGGCTTGCGAAGAGACGGCGCTACCACCCAATAAAGTCCAGCTACTCGGTCAATTGCCGATCCAAACATCTAAAAGCGGTATGAGTGTACGTCCGATTGTCGCGCTTATTGCGCCAGATTTAATATTAGTACCTGAGCTTGGCGAAATTTCACGTATTTTTTGGGCAGATTTTGAAACCTTATTAACTCAGCCCACCGTAGAGTATGCGATAGAATATGCGATGCAAGATCAAATGGCGACCATCCTTACGCCTAGCTGGCAAGTGGATGGTGAAACAGTATGGGGTTTAACAGGACGAGTCATCGCTAGCTTATTAGAAACGGGGTTTGATCGGCAGCTTGAGTGGTATTACCGTATACAAGATACGCGCAATTAACACGCAGGGCAGTTGAGTTTTTCGCTTAAAATGTCTTAAAAAGAACCACTCACCAGCACATTTTTCGCGGATTTATTATAAAAATAGTATCCATCATTACTTATAGTAGTCATCATTTTTTTTGAGCCACCAATTCATATTGTCTTGCCGTTTGGCACGGAACGCTTCTAATTTATTTGCGACGGCTTGATTGTGCTGTCTGGCAGTGTCAAGAGCAAAGAGAATCGGTACTGAAGATAAGACGCCAAAGCGGATTTTTGATTTGGGCAAATCCAAGCCATCACCGATATCATCACCGACTAGCGTCCGTGTCACACTGGCATTGACCATTTCAACGAAACGTCCACGGCGATTGTCTTCTCCCATGAGTTGACGCGGCAAATCATGCAAGGCTTTTGCTAATGGCTGTCCCATCTTAAAATCAAGCTGTTGAATCGATAAATAAGTATATAACCACTCCCAGCAAGCCGCTTCATCTTTTGGCAAGCGCTCTAAATCAACGCCCATCCAGTAGCTGGCCAGATTCCATAAATGCAAAATCCCTTCTGCTTCCTCAGGGCTGATGCGTGCACCCAGTAGGCGTAGGCCGCGCATAATCAACAATGAAAACTGCAAATGCGTAGCAATCATATCGGTTTGATTAATAGGAAGACCCCAATAATCTGTGTTCCAGCTGCCATCTGGATTATGATGCTGGTCGGCATTTGCTATGATACCCTTAGCAGCATTGCCTTTACCTTTAAGCAGGTTTTGCCGCACCAGTGTATGGATTTGCCGTACCTGAATGGACTGCCGCCACCCCTCAGAGCCAATCGCTAGCACTTGCTCGATGGGCTGGCGGTCGTTAGCCATATTTGCAGTTGATTGTGGATGCTCAGAGACCGCTAGAATATAAGCATAAGTACGCATCAAGCGCGGTAGCGCATCGTGCATCAAAGCACCGGTTTGAATCAAAGGCAAGGAAAGGGCAGGGATGCTATAGCCAGCCATCAGCGCGACGTTACGAAGTAGCCAAATAAGCATCAGCGGATAACGTCGATAGGCGACTGCGCCAATTTGCGCAAGCTTAGGATCAAACCAATCTGGATGGCTGCTAAATTGTTCAGTTAAGGCGCTAAACGAAGGGTGGGCTATGGGGTCATGAGTTGGAGTATCGTCAAGAATGATGTGCTGTAAGGGTTTAGAAAAACGAATACCGTCAGCTGCTAAAGTATCTGCGAGTGGATCACCGATATCATAGCCCGCGACTATCTCGTTTAATAAGTCTTGCGAGATGGCAAAGTCTTTTGGTAATAAATAACGCTTAATGCGCTTTAGGACCTGTAAGTCACTATGATCATCGACAGCAGTGGTACGGCCATGACGCTGATAAGAAGTTGCCGACTGACGATAGGTGTCTAAATCTAAACCATTGTGCTTTTTGTTCATATTTATCTCTACACCTATCATCTATCGCGTGCGTCTGTTGCTTATCAATTACCTCATTGCCTCATTAACCCATCAATCGAATTAATGACGGGTCAGATCTACCGAAGTACTGTTAATGTCTTCTTTTAGCGTTGCTTTGAGCATCATGTAACCGGCGATACCAGAGACAATTGAACCCATGATAATACCCAAACGCTCATCGAATAAGGTTGTGTCGCCTGCGAATGCTAAGCCACCGATAAACAAACTCATGGTAAAACCAACCCCGCATAGTAATGATGCACCGTAGATTTGTTTAAAGTTCATGCCTCGTGGCATGGTCGAGATACCAAGTTTAAAGATTAACCAGCACATTATCATTACGCCCAGTTGCTTACCGATGAAAAGACCGGCGGCGATACCTAGCGGTACTGAGTGAAATAACTCAGCGAAGCCTGCACCTTTGAGCGAGATACCCGAGTTGGCAAACGCAAACAGGGGCAAAATACCAAAGGCAACGGTGTTGTGTAGATCGTGTTCTAGCTCTTCTACTGGCGAGTGCTCAGGATCAGTACGATCGAACATAGGAATAAATAACGCTAACACCACACCTGCCAATGTCGCATGAATACCAGATTTGAGTACCGCAATCCACATAATCACGCCGATGAGTAGATAAGGGGTGATGCTCGTCACATTGCGACGATTGAGTAAATATAAAAACGGCAGACACAAACCAGCGACAGCTAATGAGCCCAGTGACAAGTCGTTGGTATAAAATAAGGCGATGATTAAAATGGCACCAATATCATCAAAAATAGCAATAGACACCAAAAACACTTTTAATGAGTTTGGTACACGATTGCCAAGCAGGCTTAAGATACCCAAAGCAAAAGCGATGTCTGTCGCCGCAGGGATCGCCCAACCTTTCCAAAAATCAGGTTCATTATAGTTAAAGAGCAAATAGACAATGGCGGGCATAATCATGCCACCCAGTGCCGCTCCAGCAGGCAGGATAATCTGCTTAATGTTAGAGAGCTCACCAATCAAGACTTCACGCTTTAGCTCAAGTCCGACTAAGAAAAAGAAAATAGCCATCAGACCATCATTGATCCAATGACTGGCATCTTTGGCAATACCAAATTCGCCAATACGAATGGATACAGGGGCATGAATAAAAGCCTCATACCAAACGCTGAGGGGACTATTAGCAATGATCATTGCAGCAATGGCAGCCAATGCTAAAATGATACCGCCTGCTGCCTCAAATTCGAAAAATGCCTTAATTCTTTTTATTGCCATATCATCCTCATTTACTAAATACAATTTGCTAAATAATGCAATAACCTCAAGTATCTATACTGTTAAATTGGACAGTGTCGCAGATAGACGTTAACAGTTTCTCATAATCTCATTCATATACACAACAAAATCTGTAAAACTGAAACCATAAACCTATCTTACCCTATCAATAAGAGCGAAATGCCAGCGCTATGGCGAGAGGCAAAGCAGGAATAAATCATAAAATCTGTCATTGATAAAAATATTATTCTTAAATATTTCAATAACCTGTTAGACAAATCTAGCAGACTTCAGCTCGTTTTTGGCTTTTTTTAGTCTTTTATCTCTATAATGAGCGGCATTGCGCAGTGTTCTGTCACAGCTTTGATACATATCAGCAGTACTATTGGCTAGCCACTAGCAAAGTTGGTAGCAACACTTATAGTGATCATTTATTCTTATTTCTTAAAGCCAGTTCTTAAAGCCAGTTTTTAGGGCTTCTTCATTTTCCATCATAAAGTTTACAGGTCGGTGTTATGGACTTATCATTCTCTCTAGAGATTATTTTAATGCTGACAGCCGTGGCAGCGCTAGCAGGTTTTATTGACGCTATCGCAGGTGGTGGTGGCTTATTGACCATACCAGCCATGCTACTGGCCAATATTCCCCCAGTGCTAACGCTGGGCACCAACAAGCTGCAAGCCGCTTCAGGTGCGCTAGCAGCGTCCATTACGATGATTAAAAAAGGGGTCGTCAAGCCACAACGTATCAAGGTGGCCATTATTGCTGCTTTTATCGGTTCAGTTATCGGTACGATCGCCGTACAGATGTCACCACCTGATTTGCTCGAAAAGCTGATTCCGTTTTTAATCGCAGCGATTGGTCTCTATACGCTATTTGCGCCCAGACTTGGTGAAGTAGAAGCCGCACCGCGTATCTCAGAAGGCAAATGGCAAAAAGTCGTGGCACCTTTGATTGGTTTTTATGATGGTTATATCGGCCCAGGAACTGGCATGTTCTTTGCGCTTGGTAATGTGGCTTTGCGTGGTCGTCAGATCATTGAAGCGACAGGCGCGGCAAAGGTCTTGAACTTATCGACCAATATTGGCTCGCTAATTTTCTTTATTTTGGGCGGTAATGTATTGTGGAAAGTGGGGCTAGCAATGATGGTTGGGCAAACGATTGGTGCGTATTTTGGCTCGCACATGGTGGTTAAAGGCGGTAGTAAGCTGATTCGTCCGATGATTGTATTGGTGTGTTTTGCCATGTTGACCAAATACGTTTTTGGTTAAATAACAATAGGGTCTGTTGAACATTCAAATATTAGGACTGCTGATTGCTAAAATCGCATCAAACGTTTTATCAAATCAGGCGTAAACCGACGATAATGTCGAGACCTTAGCTAGGTTTACAACAACGTTTGATGCGATTTTAGCATCAGCCCCAAGTATACAAGCAGGGGCAGGGCTATTTTTTGCCAATACATGGCGAAATTGTCTAACCTAGAATGACTAGGCGTCAAAAATTTCACTGCGTATTGTCTAAAAAATAGCCACTGCCAGTGCCACATTTGAATGTTCAACAGACCCTAATAAATAATCTTATATGTCTCAAAAAAACCTCAGCCGATTTGGCTGAGGTTTTTTATTTTATGAACGTCTATTTATAGTCGATTCAATTTAAAAGTAGTACAAGGCAACCGAGTGTAGATGTATATGTGATACTTCAAGCGAGGTTAACGCTGTAATACTTTTATAGTGGAATGACTATAGCAGTGTTGATTAGCGACGACGATCTACATCATCATACTCACTACCCATGATGCCATCACTAAAGACTTCAGAGAATTCACGCTCGTTGTCTTCATCAATATGACCGTCAAATACGTCTTTCGCGCCAGCGTCAGGATCGTTATAAATAGCCAGATCCATTTTGCCTTCTGATTTTGCTACGATGGCAGTTACTGCCGCATCACCACCAACGTTGACAGCAGTACGTAACATATCGAGGATACGATCCACACCTAAGATTAAGCCAATACCTTCGATTGGTAAGCCAACTTGAGCAAATACCATAGAGAGCATGATCAGACCAACACCAGGAACACCAGCAGTACCAACAGACGCCAGTACCGACATCAAGATAACCGTCAGATACTCGGTCACGCCCAAATCAATACCATAAATATTGGCAATGAAGATGGTTGCTGTACCTTGCATAATAGCCGTACCATCCATGTTGATGGTGGCACCAAAAGGAACGGTAAACGAAGCGACAGAGTTATTAACACCCATACGCTTGGTAACGGTACGCAAGGTAATAGGAATCGTCGCGTTTGAGCTTGATGTACTAAAAGCAAAGATCTGTACTTCGCGCATTTTTGCCAAAAAGGTCTTGATAGACAAGCCTGAAGCAAGCTTAAGGACAATCATCATGGTGATAAAGAAATGGAAGGCCAATGAGCCGACCAATACCGCAACATAACCAAGTAATGACCAAATTAAGTCTAAACCAAGCTCAGCCATTGCCTTGGTCAATAGAGCAAAGACACCATATGGGGCAAGGTTCATAATGATCGTCACCATCTTCAAGATGACCTCATTGATTAGTTCTAGGCTCTGTACCAAACCTTTGGCAGGCTTACCAACCATCAGAATACTGACACCGATGAGAATCGCAAAGAAAATAATCGATAACATATCACCATTTGCCATCGCGCTGATGGGGTTTGATGGGATAATATTTGAAAAAACATCAAGCAATGGCGGCGCTGATGCTGCTTCAAAAGTGGCGTCAGTGCCAATGTTCATGCCCTTGCCGATACCAAATAGCGAGCCAAGTCCAATCGCCGTCGCAATAGCAAGCGCGGTGGTGAACATATAAATCATAAAGGTTTTGGTACCGATACGACCAAGCAGACGAATATCACCAATACCGCACACACCGCAAATCAATGAGATAAGTACTAGCGGTACGACCAACATTTTGAGTGAGTTAACAAATAGCTTGCCAATAATAGCGAGGAAGCCGTTTGTAATATACGTATTAACAAAGCCGCCTTCAGCGTTTAGTCCTGAATAGTTTATAAACAAACCCAGTATGATACCGAGCGCCATGGCAACCATGATCTTGCCCGTCAGTCCCATATTTTTCCACATAACCTCTATCCTTTTATATGCAACGCTCAGTAGTCAGTACGGCAATAAATCAATATGTCTATGATTGTTGTCTCAACGCCTGATGGTGTTACGTCTATATGTTTTTGTGTGTTACTTAGTGTCAGTTTTTTGACAATATAAAATAATTGTTAAGGGTACTGCAAGATTTTTTTATCATTTAAATATCGTGACATTAGCGATTTTTTCCGTTTCACTTATTTTATTATCATAATAAAGATCTTAAATGCGAGTAAAGTGCATGTTAAATAGTAAATATAGACGCCGATTTTTTTGGCAAAAAAAGCGAGACCGCCTATTTTAGACGGTCTCGCTTGTGCTTATTTATCTGATTGATTTAAATAATTTTTTGACAGTAAGGGTTTCGTATGATTAAAAGGTTAAAGCGATATCTATCATAAATAGACGCCTGTCAGGGAATGGGACTGCCTGCACCTTTAGACCTTGTCGCTTTCATCACGACGGAGACCATCTTGCCATTTGCTGTCCTTGACTACCTCAGGTTGAGTATTGGTTGAAGTCGACTCTGAATCGTTAGATACTTCAGAGTCTGCTTTATTCAGACCATGATTATAGCTCATACGCTGGTTAAGGGTTGATTCGGCATCACGATAACGAGGGTCAAGTGCTTCTGCTTCTGGATCAGATGCCTCAAAATGTGTTTGCCCGCGAACTTCTTCGACGGTACTTTGCTCGTCCACCATTTTTACATCGCCATCGCTCTCATAGCCGTGATCAGGGTTGGCATCACCGGTTTGATCTTGAGGATCTGTGGCTACCATCGAGCTGCTAGACGCTGTGCCATTTTTTGCTTGGGCCTCATTTTTTAGCTGCGCATAATCAGTCAGCTTGTGCACGGCGTTCTCTAGGGTATGTGGGTTTTCACGCTCTTGCGCTTTCAATAGATGTCCGTCGAACACATCTGTTAATAATGAATCAAACCGTAGCCCATTATATTGAATCAGTTTTTCAGCTTCTTCTTCAGTGATATCACCATTTTGGCTAGCATAGACCACATGATCTTCGAAGGTTAAGCCTTCAAAGCTGTCTTTATGCTCTGCTTTTTTGAATTTCTGCCACAAAGGTTCAATGTCAAGTAAGGTTTGATACGCATGCTCCATGCGACCGCTGACATCATCAGGCAAGGTATTATAATAGACCATGGTCTTGAGATAATCACGGAAGGGGTTGGCTTCATGGTCATCCATAAACACATCGCCCAGTTTGGTTTTCAACTCATCGCTCGCTGGGGTAAAGATACGACCACTCGGGAAAGTCACGAAGCTGACGACACCAGCCGCCATACGATTTGGGAAGTTGGCAAAGAAAGAAACAAAGGCTTCTTGAATGGTATAGAGGCTGTTTTGTAGCGCGACCTCGGCATGTAAGCGTTCAGCTTCTGATTTGCTGCCATGTTCATAAAACTGCAAAATAGCGGTTGCAATGAACAAGTGACCATGAATATCTGCCAAACGACCAGAGAGCATTTCTTTGCGCTTCAAGTCACCAGCTAACAATCCTAAAGCCATGTCAGCTGTCAAGGCAAAGCTAGCACTTAGACGGTTGATATGTTTGTAATAAGGGCGGGTAAAGTCATCGGCAAAGCTTGGTGCATCGCTACTGCCACCGATATAACCAGCGATAAAGGCTTTTGCCCCGCGGTTAAAGGTATAACCCAAATGTTTAAAAAATAACGTATCGAACTCTTTGGTCGCAGATTCTTTGTCTTCACTTTGCAAGAGTTGTAATTCGTCAAATAAATACGGATGACAACGCATCGCCCCTTGACCAAAGATCATCAAAGAACGCGTTAAGATGTTGGCACCTTCAACAGTGATAGAAACGGGAATCGCTTGGTATGGCGTCGCCAAAAAGTTACGTGGCCCCATTTGTACAGCGCGTCCACCGACGACATCCATACCATCGTTGACTACACTGCGCATAGTTTCTGTCGCATAGTATTTTGCCATTGCCGTCATAACCGATGGCGTACCACCTTGGTTGAGTCCGCAAGTGACCAAATGACGGAACGCTTCTAACATATAAGTATTACTTGCCATACGGCTGGTTGCGTCTTGTACACCTTCAAATTTACCTATTGATATCTTGAACTGCTCACGAACTTTGGCAAACGCACCAACCGACAGATAAGTCATCTCACTGGCTGAAGTGGATAAGGCTGGTAGAGAGATACCGCGACCCACACCCAGACATTCCATCAGCATGCGCCAACCGCGCCCAGCGTTCTCAACACCACCGATGATATAATCTAGCGGGATAAAGACGTCTGTGCCATCGACCGTACCATTCATAAATGGCGAGCCGATTGGGTTATGACGCGGCCCTGTGATGACCCCTTCGTGGCTAGCAGGAACCAACGCACACGTAATGCCATAATCGGTTTTGTTAGGGTCACCAAGCAGACCTTCGGGATCGTGCATTTTAAATGCCAATCCAACCACAGTAGCGATAGGGGCAAGGGTAATCCAGCGCTTAGAAAAGTTCATACGCAGACCAAGCATTTGCTCGCCTTCGTGAGTCCCGTAACACACCACACCCGTATCAGGAATAGCGCCAGCATCCGAACCGGCCTCAGGGCCAGTTAGACCAAAGCATGGCACTTCTTCGCCTTTTGCTAAACCGGGTAGCCAGCGTTGTTTTTGCTCATCCGTCCCATAATGCATGAGCAGCTCACCAGGGCCGAGTGAGTTTGGCACCATACAGGTCACGGCTGCGGTGGGTGAGCGCGAGGCAATCTTACTCATTACCCGACTTTGGGCATAAGAGCTAAACTCAAGACCACCAAATTCTTTAGGAATGATCAGACCCAAAAAGCCATTACTCTTGATAAATTGCCACGCTTCGGGCGACAGGTCTTTATCTTCGTGCTGAATTTTCCATTCATCAAGCATGGTACACAGAACTTCTACTTCATTGTCTATAAAGCTTTGTTCTTCTTCTGACATTTTTGGATATGGGTAATTGGCAAAAGTGTCCCAGTTCGGCGCACCCATAAACAGCTCTTTTTCCCACCAGCTCGTACCCGCATCGAGAGCTTCACGCTCAGTATCACTCATGCTTGGCATTGCGCCAGCGAGTATCTTATAAACAGGCTTGGTAATCAATGACTGACGGATAGGAGCGACAAGCAGCACCAGACACAATAGCAATATCGGTATGCCTAAAATAAGTGACCATGGACTGATGATGGCGGTCACGACCACGGTAATAATGGCGACGATACTACCAGTGACGCGCGATAGAGACAGCAAAAAGATGGCCAAAACTGTGGCTAACTGTATGATTACTGCCAAAATAAATAAGCCAACTGCCATGACTGTCTCCTTGGTAAAACCTAACTGGAAAATGAGGTAAAGCTCAGAAAAAGATTATATTAAGAAAGCATTTTATTTAAAATAATGGGTTTTAAAT
Source organism: Psychrobacter sp. AT9 (assembly GCF_047272965.1). Taxonomy (NCBI): domain Bacteria; kingdom Pseudomonadati; phylum Pseudomonadota; class Gammaproteobacteria; order Moraxellales; family Moraxellaceae; genus Psychrobacter; species Psychrobacter sp. AT9. The sequence continues at coordinate 2,925,935 of NZ_JBKOTW010000001.1, read as the reverse complement.
CAATTAACTTTGAATCTAAAACCTTTTAAAATAAACAATGTCATTATTTTTATAGCAATCATATTAAAAATCTATTGGTGAACAAACTTATAAACGTCTATCACAACGTCATTCTGACTCAAAGAATCGTTTTTGAGTCAAAAAAATGCGATAAAACTAGGATTGCTGACCATTAGAAACATACATTTAATGCTCTAAAAAAACTAATGAATCAAAATATAAATAACTGAGCGAAAGTTAGCTACTAATATGAAATAGTTATCGATAACTATCAATAGCGAAAGTGCTATTCTGTGTCGAGGATATGTATCATATTCTAGATATACCGTCAATAAGTCAGCGTTATAATTGATTCAAGACAACTGCGTGTCCATTATCAAAGTATTATGGCGTTAACCTCGCTTGAAGTATGGTGTATAACTCTTTACTCGAATATTTTTCGATTAACCGAAAGGCGCTAAGCAGCTTTCGGCATAAGATAATGTCTGATTGCGTCCAACGATGATGTGGTCAATCAAGGACAAGTCTATCAAATCGCAGGCTTTCTTTAGCTCGTAGGTCAATAGATTGTCTGCCGTTGAAGGGGTCGCATCGGTATGCGGATGGTTGTGCGCGACGATGAGTTGACTGGCAGCATGGCTCAACGCATGACGGAGTACGTGTTTGATACAGACCGAGCACGACGAAATACCGCCAGTAAACAGTATTTCAAAGTTTAATAGGTTTAGCGCATTGTCTAAGCAAAGGACGGCAAAGACTTCACGGTGCTCACCGCGCAATTGAGTGCTGATATAATCCTTGACGACTTGTGAGCGTCCCAGTGCTTGACCTGTCTTTAGCTTACTGTCTAAATAACGCGTACCCATCTCAAGCGACGCCAATATCTGTGCGTACTTGGCAGGGCCGATACCATGACAAGCAAGCACAGTCTGTGGCGGCGCTGCTAAGAGTTCGGCAAGACTACCAAACTGATCGATCAGATGACGTGCCAGCTCAATTGCCGACTGCGACTGCGTGCCAGTCCGTAAAAATATCGCCAATATCTCAGCATCTGTTAAGTGAGCGGCGCCAAATTTCAGCAGTTTTTCTCGTGGTCTATCATCTTCATGCCAGTCCTTAATCGCCATTGTCACTCCTTAATGAGGGTTGGATGCTAGATATATGATATAAATGCGGAAAACGTTACCCAACTTATCTCATAATTGTTACTATAAGCGCAATTTTATCTTTCAATTTTTTTACTGATGCCACGCTTATGTCGAATGTTATCCTTGCTATCACCGGCGGTATCGCCGCTTATAAATCTGCTATATTTGCCCGTCTGCTAATCAAGGCAGGCTTTGATGTGCGTGTCATTATGACCGCAGGTGCGCAGGCTTTTATTACGCCATTGACCCTACAGGCATTGACCGGTAATGAGGTGCATACCTCCTTGTTAGATGAGCAAGCAGAAGCGGGGATGGGTCATATTGAGCTTGCTAAGTGGGCGGACTTGATCGTCATTGCGCCAGCCTCTGCCAATACACTGGCTCGCCTCGCGATGGGCATGGCTGATGATTTGTTGGCGACTGTGTGCTTAGCAACGACGGCTCCCGTTATTATTGCTCCAGCGATGAACCAGCAAATGTGGGCGCATCCAGCGGTGAATCTGAACGTTCAGACCCTACATGATATGAATTATCAAATCATCCAGCCCGCTAGCGGTGAGCAGGCCTGCGGTGATGTGGGGGCAGGGCGTTTGCCTGAACCTGAGCAGCTATTGGCAGAAGTATTATTATTCAATGCCATGCAAACCACGCCGCAATTATTGGCAGGTAAAAGAGTGGTGATTACTGCTGGACCAACTGTCGAAGCGATTGATCCGGTACGCTATTTGTCTAATCACTCGACTGGCAAAATGGGCTTTGCATTAGCACGTGCGTGCGTGGCTGCTGGTGCAGACGTTATTTTGATTGCCGGTGGCAAAGTGGCACTGCCCACACCGCTCAATGTCACGCGTCTTGATGTGTTGTCCGCGCAAGAGATGCTAATTGCTGTACAGCAATGTGTGGATGGTACGCACAGTGCGCTACAGTATGCGCCTGAAGATGAGCACGACCATTCTCACGATCACAGCCATGAACATGCGCATCATCATGAACATCATAGTGAGTGTGATTGCGGTGATGATCGTAGCCATAACCACAGCCATGAGCTTGACAATAAGCATCATGCTCATAGCGAGAATCAAAATGTAATGGCGGATATCTTTATTGCCACTGCGGCTGTCGCTGACTATCGTACTGAAGAAGCTGCCCCGCAAAAAATCAAAAAGACCCAAGATGCGATGACGCTGAGCTTGGTCAAAAACCCTGATATCTTAGCGACGATTTCGCTTGCTCATCCAGAGCTGTTTGTCGTTGGTTTTGCGGCAGAAACGCAAGATATCGAGCGCTATGCTCGCGGTAAGCTGGTGGCTAAAGATTTAGATTTGATCGCTTGTAATGATGTCTCACGAGCAGACATTGGCTTTGCTAGTGACGATAATGCGATGCAAGTGTTTTTCTCTGAGCGCTATGAGCAAGCGGCAGTGACGCTGGAGAAGGCGAGCAAAGATAAGATTGCTGAGCAGTTGGCTGGCATCATTGGTGAGACAATATGGCAACGCCACAATGGTCACAGTGCCTAGTTATGTCACTCTTAATCCAAATATTAGGTCTTAATGTTTATGGCTAATATGATGGATAGTGATAGCACCCAGACGTTGTTACTGATGGTAATCTTTGCGCTGGCATCGTTGCTACATGGTATTAGTGGGCTGGGTGTGACGTTGGTGACGACCACTGCGCTTGCTAGTATCTACCCGTTACCACATGCCATTGTGCTAGTTATCTTCCCTTCGTTATTGCTTAATGCCATGACTTGGCTGGCGGGTGGCGGGCGCACGATCTGGCAAAATTTCATCTATTACGGCAGGCGCTATTGGTTATTGGCGTTGACCAGCTTACTTGGTAGTATTCTAGGCGCGAAGCTCTTGCTATGGGTCGATAGCGCATATATTTTATTGCTATTGGCAGCGGTTATTGGTTTTTACGTCATAAGCAGCTTGCTTGGTAAGCAACTCCGGCTACCTGCTACCAAGCCTGTGTTAATCATCGTTGGCTTTAGTGCAGGTGTGATTGGCGGCTCGACCAATGCTATGTCGACCATATTGATGATGTATCTACTGTCTGCCAGCGATGATAAAAATACCATCGCTAAAGTCGGCAACATGTGCTATTTCTTAGGAAAAATTGCCCAAATCATTGTATTGCGTGAGCCTATTATGGCGCTCAGCAGTGGTGAATGGCAGCTGATTACTTTGCTCAGTGTTTTATCTATTGCCGCGCTTTTAGTTGGTATCCGCTTACGTCGTTATTTACCACAAGCACGCTTTCGTCAGCTTATTTTATTGATTCTCACGGTGCTTGGGCTGCGTGTCGGCTGGCAAGGAATTGTAGCATTTTTATAAAATAGCTCGCGAGGCAGCTGGCTGTTTAGATGCTATTTTATGCGTGCGTTATTCTGTTATTTCATCAAAAAATATCTGTTGTGCCAAACGAAACGTATTGCAGTGCGCTTCAACCACATCTTCAATATCTTCTGAATAGCCGCCACCCATCACGATAGCGATAGGAATTTTAGCGGCTTTTGCTTGGCGTAACACATATTCATCACGCGCCTTACAACCTTCTATCGTCAGCCCAAGTTTTCCCAACTTATCGGTCGCCAGTACATCGACAGCAGACTGATAAAAGATCATATCTGGTGCAACGTCGCTAATTAAGCGCGGTAGCGTGTCCTCTAATATCTGTAAATACTCAGCATCACCGGTATCATTGGCAAGTTCAATATCTAGGTCAGATAGTTCTTTGCGAAATGGATAGTTCTTGGCGCCATGCATACTAAACACAAAAACCCGTGGCTCATTCGTCATGATACTTGCATTTCCGTTGCCTTGATGCACATCCAAATCGACCACCAAAATCTTTTGCGCCTGTCCACGATTTAATAATAAATTACTCGCAATACAAACATCATTAAACACGCAAAAGCCCTCGCCATGATCAGCAAACGCATGGTGCGTACCGCCGGCAACATTCATCGCCACGCCATATTGCTGAGCATAAAGCGCACATTCATAAGTCGCATGGGCAATATGACGACCACGATCGACTAAAGCTTCAGTCATCTCAAAGCCGATAGGGCGTGCTTCCTTGCGCGGTAAGGTTTGGGTTTTAAGCTTATACCAATAGTCCATAGTATGAGTGGTCAAAATCTCTTCTTCGCTTAATCGCGCAGGGGCAAAAAAGTTGTCGGTACTGATAGTGCCTTCAGCCAATAGCCGCTCAGGAATCATGGTGTATTTTTGCATGGGAAAACGGTGCTTTTCAGGCACGGCATATCGAAAAATATCAGAGTAAGCAATTTTGAGCATAGCGTTAAAGGATGTCTTTGATGAAAAGTGTTTTAAGGATAGATAGGTTTAAGCGCTTTGAAAGTAAGGTATTGGTGAGAAATTGTAAAAACCGCAAATATCTATTGTGATCAGCTGATTACTGAACAAACTGCGTTGGCAAAAAGAAGGTTTTAGAATCTGATTGTTGACGCAGCTCTATTAATAAAGTCTGCATGTCTTCAGCAGGATCTTGATTATTGAGCAAGTCACTAAACAGCTCATTTGCCACAGTGGTCATTGCAATGACACTTTGTAGTAAATGCTCGATAATTTCGTCATTAATACCAACAGTTTCGACATCGACAGCGTGTTTATAGCGTATCTCGCCATCGTTGATATCCATTTCTAGGTTACCAATCAGCATGTCATAATTGATCTGAGTAATCAGTAGCATCGCGGCACTTTGATGACTTTCTGGTATTAAAAATGGCAAAATGCCATAGACTGCCAGTAGCTTGGTTTTTTCTTGTACACGGAACAAATAACCGCAGTTCAGTTGTTTATGACGCATTCTCAGCGACAAATGATGCGTTATTTGGCTGTCACTGCTTTTATCGCCACTGGTTTGGGGTCGATAGTGAGTATAGTGCCATTGCTTATCATTAAAGTACTGTTTCAGACAATCGACAATACCTGTGTCATGACCTTCATGTTGCCCTGCATTTAAATGAGCTTTGGCCTGCAGGTACTCGCTGTGGTCATTATTGTTATGGTGGGGCTGGTTGTCACGCTGACCGGAAAAACTGCCAGTAGAGTCAGCCGTATTTGCCTCATCGCTATTACGAGTGTTGGCGCTAGAGATTCCTGCCTGCATCAGGTCAAGATCAATATCATCGTCAAGCGCTGATGACTGCGTCGACAAGTTTGCGCCATCGACAACAGACTGCGGTGCTGAGGCAGTCAGTAACCGTTTGAGTTTTTGCCACAAGCTGAGTTTGTTACGTTGACTCATAAGTATTGTGCTGACAAGTAAATGGATGATATTAAAAACTGACCACTAAGTAAAAAACAGTCAGTTACTTATTGTTAAACATCAAACCCTCTTTGATAGAGGGCTGTGCATAAAATGCTTGCAACATCTCACGTATATGCGCTGTAAACCACTCGCTTTCAATGGCATCATGCACCACAGGCAATAGAGCGGTACTCAATTGCGTCATGGCTTGCTCATCTATATATAAACTCGCAGCTACCGTTGCCATGCTATCGCCTTGATGGTTGGCATACCACGTATCGATGCTGGCTGACACGAGGCTGTGCAGATAAGGCGACATGCGCAGGCGGTTGTAGCTCTGTTGGATGCTGGCTTCGATATGCTCGATACTACTATTACCAGGCTCATCACTTAAATAATTTTGTAGTTGGCTGATCGGCTGATCTTTGATTCTTGCCCAACCGCTTACTAGCAACCGAGCGACTTCGTCATTTGATAAGTGCTCTTGGGCATTGGCTTCTGCACGACGTGCTAAATCTTTAATATTACGATGCAAATATGTCTGTAATTTTTCATCAAGATTTCTATTGGTCGCCTTTTCAAAAGAGCTGCGGCCAAACTTCATCAGTTTGCCCGCAGCGCCCGCTTTATCCAGCGTGGTTTCCATAAAGTCGTTAATCGCGTGATAGAGCGTTTGCGTCAGCAAATCTGCAAAAGTCTCGTTGCCGACCAGCGTATGAATCAAGATATTACGCTGCTGCTCATGGCTACCCACATAATCGGCTAGGGTCTGCACTTGAGTGTCATCCACCAGCTCAGACAACGGCACATTGTCATTGACTGGATGATAAATAATCGTATGCAAGATATCGCGAATATCTTTACGTATCACATCCGTCATCGGTTGGTTCAGTAGCCAGTCGTTGATCAGATGTTGCAAATCATCGGCGCTGACATATTTATTCAATGGCTGGGCAGCAAACCATTGCCAAGCTTCTATGCTCAGCGGTTCTGCTTGTTGCCGCAACCATTGCTGCATAAACGCAACTTGCGCGTCGATTAAGCCATCTATGGTTAACGCTGGCGTATCTAAATTTTGGCTATCTTTTGAAGTCTGCATAGGTTTTGAGGTCATAGTTATCGACAATTTGTTATACTGTGTGGTTGGGGTAAGCATAAAGTATTATGCCACGAACATGATATTTGTTGGTGACGAATATTGACTGCTGCTTGATAAATAATGAGAGGTTTGAATGACAGCTCTGAATACCGCCTTACTTACGCTTGATGAGCTGACCGTTCAGCGCGGTGAAATCCCTCTATGTGAAGGCGTTGCGCTCGATTTACCTGCGGGCAGTATTTGTCACTTGATTGGTGCTAATGGTACGGGCAAAACGACGCTACTGATGCAGCTGGCTGGATTATTACCAGTGTTGGAAGGTCAAGTTTACTATCAAGGAACAGCCAGTTTACCGGTTCAGCCTTTATATGTGTCGCATCAGTTGGGCATACATCCAAATTTGACGGTCGCGCAAAATCTGACCTTTTTGCTGAATTTATACGGCATTAGCCCAAGTGTTGTTGATATTGATGACGCCTTAGCTTGGGTCGGACTGCAAGGCTTTGAGACGATTAGCTCAAGCCATTTATCTGCTGGACAAACTCGCCGTATCACCCTTGCACGGCTTTACTTATTGACCCCTGAGGTGACACCGTTATGGCTACTTGATGAGCCTTTTACTGCTCTTGATGTCGATATGGTGGCGCGAATGGAAGACAGATTGCGTGAATTTGCCAATGCTGGCGGCGCTATATTAATGACCAGTCATCAGGCAGTCGGCGTGGCCAACCAAGTGCTCGATTTATCCGATTATATGGTTTGAATGCTAGGGCGTGTCATCATTATAAGTGTGCCAAGCATCCGTAGAAGAGCGAATAAATGATAGAAACAGACAGTCCAGTACAAGTAGCGAATAAAAGCTCAAACGTTAGCGTATCGGCTGCGCGCGGTATCAGCTTTGTGCAGTTATGGCGACGCGAGTGGCACGTGAAGCAGCAAGGAGCGGTACAGTGGTTGTACCCTTTGGTGCTGTTCTTAGTGATTATTACCTTATTCCCGCTAGCGGTTGGTAGTGAGCCTGCGCTATTGCAGCGCCTTGGCGTGTCGGCAGTGTGGATTGCCGCTCTGTTGTCACTGGTAATGGGTGTCGACGGCTTGTTTAAGCCTGCCCTTGATAATGGTACGCTGGCGCAATTGGTCGTCGCAAAAGCGTCGCTGCCGTTATGGGTGTTGATTCGTTTGGTTATCCATTGGATTTTTAGTAGTGGTATTGTGGCAGCGCTGAGTTTGCTTGCCGTGCCATTGTTTCAGCTTAGCTGGTTTGAGGCGTGGATATTGATGGCTTCTATTGTGACGGGCAGTCCGATGCTATTGATGTTATCAGCGGTTGCCAGTAGTTTGACGCTGTCATTAAAGAATGGCGCGGTGCTGGTGCCTTTGATTGCTTTGCCGATGCAATTGCCGGTATTGATTTTTGCCACAGGTGCGGTTGATTTATTTGCCACTGGTTTGAACGGTTTACCGATACTGGCATTATTATTGGCAGGGAGTATTATTTCAGTATTAATCATGCCATGGGTGATTGCGATGACCTTAAAAATGTCATGGCTCAATTAAACAGTAGACTTTCTTTATTCTCAAAAACCCAGTCGTTTAAACCCAATGTATTAACAGCATGTTGAAAACTGGCAACTTTGCTATAATAGCCAGCTAACTAAGCAAACAATCACTTGTAGATTCTATCCAGTGTTTAACGCCGGCAGGTTGACAGATAGTTGCGCCCATGATGCGCTATATCGATTACAACCAATACGCTGTGCCAATAGGTTTATTCCCATGCCCAACCTGAATAACGTCTCATCTCCTAGTCTGTGGCAGCGCATCTGGCAGGGCTTTTTGACCACTGTGGGTACCAAGCAGTTTTTTCGCATTTTTTCGCCTTGGGTCAAGTGGCTGGCAATATTAGCCACTATTTGTCTTGTGATCGGTAGTGTCTGGGGTCTCGCTTTTGCGCCGCCTGATTATCTGCAAGGCAATAGCTATCGCATTATCTTTATTCACGTGCCTGCTGCCAGTATTGCCATTTCTATTTATTTTGCCTTAGCAGTGCTCGGGGTTATTTATTTAGTCTGGAAAATCAAGACGGCTAGTCTAGTGGCGCAGGCGCTTGCTCCTCTAGGATTTTTGCTCTGTGTGGTTAGCTTAATCACGGGCTCTATTTGGGCGAAACCGACATGGGGTACTTACTGGGTTTGGGATGCACGTTTGACCTCTATGCTCATTTTGGCGTTTCTGTATGCGGGCGTGATGGCGTTATTTGCTGCGTTTGAGCATACTGCCAATCGTGGTAAAGCCGCCGCCATCCTATCTATTGTTGGCGCAGTAAACCTGCCTATTATTAAGTATTCGGTACAGTGGTGGAACACCTTGCATCAAGGCTCGACCTTTACCTTAACTGCTGCACCAAAAATGTCTGCAGATATGTGGATGCCATTATTACTGATGATTATTGGTAGTTATTTATTGGTCGCGACGTTAGCGATTTATCGTACCAACACGCTGATTTTGTATCGTGATCAAGGCAAAGCGTGGGTCAAAGAATATATCCGCGGACAAGCCAAATGACTGCAATGATTGTCGCCAAAACAAATAACGGCTAGGAAAATATTATGCAGCCTTACTTTTATAGCGTATCTGAGTTTCTCGCCATGGGTAAGCATGGTGTTTTTGTTTGGTCATGCTGGGCCATTACCGTTGGCGTGATGCTGGCTTTTATCATTTATAGTCGCAGGCAGCGACAGGCCCTCATCAAGCAGCTGACCATTCAGCAAGCACGGCAAGCACAGCGTACGGCTAAAGCCCCTAATCCTGAAACCAAGCAACCGATGTAAAAAATATTTTAATATCATCGCTTTAGCTCAAAAAATTATGACCTCTTAATTGTAAATATATGACCTCGTCAGTTGCTAAGGGCTTATTGATTTATACGAAAAATGCTACCATATAGCCATTAGAAGAGTACGATTAGAAAGACATTTTTAGAACGTTTTTCTAATGGTAGTTTCTTTAATATTTTCTGTTTTATAGGCTGTCTATAGCCTACAAAACAGCGACTCATCAATGAGGTAGTGGTATGAACGCAGTTCGTCGCAAAAAACTGATGTGGGTTATGTTTACGTTGGCAGGGGCGGCAATCGCCGTCGTATTGGTGATTTATGCCATTGGACAACAAACCGACTATTATTTCGATGCCACAGCCATTGCGCAAGGTGAAGCACCCCAAGATAAGCGTATTCGAGCGGGCGGCATGGTAGTCGCGGGTAGTGTCCGACGCGCAGAAGACAACCCATTGAATGTTGAATTTGCCATTACTGATTTTCAATCGACCGTACCTGTGACCTATCAAGGTATTTTGCCAGATTTATTCGCTGAAAACTCAGGCGTCGTCGCCACGGGTAAAATGCAAGGCGATACCTTTGTGGCAGGGGAAGTATTGGCTAAGCATGATGAAAAATATATGCCGCCAGAAGTGGCCAAATCAATGAAAGAAAACAACCGTAGCGGTGCAGTGCCTTCTTCTGAGCAATACAATCCTGCTGAAAAGGTACATGAGACGGACACTTTACAGCAGTAATTTTCTAGGGCGTGTCTTCATTTCAAAAATGGTGATAAAAATGAGATAAATTGCCGTCAAACAAGAAAAATAGTGCAGATAATATCGGGATATTAACCAGCTATTTGACGATGTTTGGCAAGATTTAGCAATTTTTAGCCCATTCAGATGACTATCGAGTGAATTGAAGACACGCCCTAGTCAATCCAATAGTAAAAAGAGCCGCTAATAATGTATTAGCGGCTCTTTTTTTACACGAATTTTGGTACTAACAGATCTTTATTATCTAGACCTTAATCATCCCATACAGGGCTGTAATCAGGATGCTCAATTTTACGACCATCGCTACTGGCAAGTTTGCCAATCTTCTCTAACTCATCTGCACTCAACTGCACTTTCATTGCATCCAAGTTACCTTGCAAATGGTCAGGGTTAGACGTCTTCGGAATGGCAACACGGTGCTTGTCTGATAGAATCCAAGCCAATGATATTTGTGCTGGCGTGACGTTATGCTTATCAGCGATTTCTTTAATAATCTCATTATCGAACACATCACCGCGTGCAAGTGGCGAATACGCTTCCAATAAAATATGGTGATTGTTTAAAAAAGTCTGTAAGGTATTTTGCTTAATAAAAGGGTGAAACTCAACTTGGTTGACCACGATTGGTACATCCGCATATTTTTTGGCTTCAATAATGTTAGCAATATTAAAGTTAGAGACCCCGATATGACGCGTCAAACCTTGTTTCTGTAGTTCGCACAACGCAGGAATGGTTTCAGATAAAGGGACACGGTCATCCGGCCAATGCAAGAGCAATAGATCGACATAATCTGTACCCAAATCTTCTAAAGAGCGTTTAGCGGCTGCGACCAATTTCTCAGGCTCGAACTTCATATCATCAGGGAAAATCTTTGTCGTCAAAAAGAATTTATCACGAGCGATACCGGATTGCTTAATACCTTCGCCAACTTCTTTCTCATTACCATAAGCTTGGGCGGTATCGATATGCTCATAGCCCATCTTAAGACCTTGGCTGACGACATCAATACAATCTTGACCGGTTGACTGCCAAGTACCAAGACCTAATACCGGGATATTTGCTTGTCCAGCAGTACGAATATTATAATTTTTTGAACTCATATTATTATCCTTATGTGCAAGTTTTCATATTATTAGTTGATGACTTTATTCAGTTCATTAGCATTCGGTTCATAGGCTCAGATTCCACTTTTAAAGTTGATCATATAAAGAGCCAGAACCGATTCAACTGCACTTACTATAAGGAAAATGAGGACAGTACGATAGAGTAGGTGACGCTTTCCTACAAAGGGCAAACAGGCTGTAACGTCATTTTTAGTAACTGGTAACCACTAGAGACAGGTTTAAAAAAGTAATAATCACAAAATCGAGGCCATAAAAAACGCCCACTACTATTCAGCAATGGGCGTTCGTCATTAGCATAATACCTATATGTTCAGGTATTTTTTGACCTAAAAATTATTGAGCAGCAGCTTCTACTGGTGCAGATTCTGTCGCGGTATCCGTGTTTGCACCGTGATCAGCGCCCCAGATTTTTGGGTACTTATAACCAGGGAAAGTATCATGAGCATACTTTTTAAAGGCTTCAGAATTATAAGCATTGGTTACGTCTTCAACCCATTTCTTACCAGTATCCGCTGATTTAATCGCTGACCAGTTGACGTAAGCAAAGCTAGGCTCTTGGAACAAGGCTTCAGTCAGTTTGATACCAGCGTCAGTAGCATAGTTACCATTGATAACTGCAAAGTCAACTTCATCACGCGCGCGTGGTAGTTGGGCGGCTTCTAGTTCAATGATTTCGATGTCGTATTTGCTGTTGTCAGCGATATCAGCTTTTGACGCAGTCAATGGATCGATGTCGTCTTTTAGCTTAATCCAGCCAAGATCATTCATCATGACCAAAGCACGAGCAAAGTTACTTGGATCGTTTGGCGCAGAAACACTCATGCCTTTAAAAGCAGCATCAAGATTGGCTTTTTTACCTGAATAGATACCAAGTGGCGCTGTTGGTACTTGGAACACTTCAACTAGGTCAAGGTTGTTTTCTTTTTTGAAGGTATCAAGGTAAGGCTTATGCTGGAAAATATTGATATCCAAATCACCTTCAGCCAGTGCAAGGTTCGGGCGCACATAGTCGGTAAAGGCAATCAGCTCAACTTCATAACCTTGTGTTTCAAGCGTGTTTTTCACTTGATTGCGGACCATATCAGCAAAGTCGCCTTCAGTGGTACCGATAATGATTTTGGTATGGTCAGGATCGATATCGCTAGCGGCAGTTTCTGCAGTTGACCCTTCGGTAACTGGCTCTTTGGTCGCTTCTGGTGCTGATGAATTGCTGCAACCGACCAAGACCAAGCTTGATACACCAACAGCGGCAAATGCGGTCGCTAACTGACGGCTGATATCTGTTAATTTCATAATATGTCCTTTAATGAATGGGATTGAGTAAAACGTTTATCGTCTGAAAATTAAAAAAGCAACATTATAAATAGTAATGCTGCTTTTTGGTATAGGCGCTGAGATAAGGGTTGAGTATGGCCAAAAATAAACCTAGTCGCTCGTGATGTCAAGTATTCTCTAAAGCGGTTTAACGTTTATCTAAACGATTGGCGAGCCAATTGCCAGAGGCTTGGATTGAGATAACCATGATCGATAATACAATCACGATAAAAATCATCACTTCAGTTTGATAGCGATAATAGCCATAACGAATGGCCAAATCACCCAAACCGCCACCACCGATCATACCAGCCGCCGCTGAATAAGACAGTAGACTGATACAGAGGATCGTCACTGATAGCACCAGTCCTGAGCGCGCTTCGTTTAGTAAAACTTTTATGATAGTAAAAGGTCGTGCACCCATAGACTCGGTTGCTTCAATAATACCGCGTGGTACTTCACGTAAGTTTTGCTCTACCAAACGGGCAAAGTAGAACGAACCTGCAATCGCGAGTACTAGCGATGCGGCGATGGGTCCAATACCAGTACCGACGATGGCTTTAGTAAATGGGCTCATGGCAATCATCAAAATCACAAACGGGAAAGCGCGCATAAAGTTGGTGATGCCGCCAAGTACCCCGTAGAGGGTTTTGTTTTGCAAAAACTGTCGATCACTGGACAAAAATAAGAATATGCCAAACAGTCCGCCAATGACAATGGCGACTGTTGTAGAAATACCAAGCATAACAAAGGTATCGATAAAGGCGCTTATAATTTCTTTGCGCAGCACCAACAGTTTATCGATTGAAGCAGATAATTCAGTACCAGTTAACATATGTGTTTCTCCTGCCTCATTAGTCTTCGTGCACTAAGCCTTTGCCAATCGGAGTAGTGGCCTGAATAAGACCATCGCGAATATCTGCCACTTCAAGTAATTGTCCTTGGTGTAGTAATGCTGCACGATGACAGAGCCTACGAATGACGCTCATCTCATGAGTTACAATGACAATGGTGACGCCAAGTTGTTCGTTGATATCGCGTAGACAGGTCAGCAGGCTGCGCGTCGTTGCAGGATCAAGTGCACTGGTTGGCTCATCGGCCAACAGTACTTTTGGACTGGGTGCAATCGCGCGGGCAATACCAACACGCTGCTTTTGTCCACCTGACAGCTGCGCAGGGTAGTGACCAGCACGATCAGTTAAGTCAACGATTGCTAGACAATCCATAACCCGTTTATGAATATCACGGCTTGGATAACCAGCAACGGTCAAATTAAATGCCACATTATCAAACACCGTGCGATTGGACATCAGATTAAATTGCTGAAAAATCATACCAATGTTGTGACGAGCGATACGCAAATCGCTAGCAGACAAGGTGGTCAAATCAGTACCATCTATCACTACTTGACCAGAATCTGGACGTTCAAGTAAGTTAATCAAACGCAAAAGGGTGGATTTCCCTGCGCCTGAGTAGCCCATCAAACCAAAAATTTCACCTTGCTGAACAGACAATGAAGTCGGTTCGACAGCGGTAAACCAATGCGGCTTACCGTCTTTATCTTTGATTGATCGGTCGCTTAAAAAACTTTTGGTCACATCGTTTAAGACAATCATGTCACTCATGGAGGGCTCAAAATTTAATAGGTTTATGATGGTTATAGAATAATTAGGCTGCAACTTACTAATGACAGCGTCAAAGTGGATGGTCGCTACCATTAACAATGCAATAAGGGGCGGTAATATAGCATATTATGTAATGTTTTGGATATGCACATCCGCGAACGGCTTATGACTAATGGTTATTAGTTATAAGCTATCTGGAAAATTTAAGTTGTTGTATGAGAAGGAGGTCATGACCAGCAGGGTAAAGGAGGTTCTGCCAGTTGCTAGTGATGATTATCGTGCTAGTGGTTATTGTCGTGATAGTTATAATGTGGATCTTGCTTTACGGGTATAACGACCAAAAATCTGGTGTGACCATTGATAGTATCAGTCACGATACGCCCTTGGTGAGCAGTGACGATTTGTGATACCAAGGATAAGCCCAAACCTGAGCCTTTGTTTTTTTGCTGCAAGCGCACGAATGGACTAAAGACTTCTTCGCGTTTGTCTTCAGGAATACCTTCGCCTTCATCAATGACCGCCAGCACCACGTATTTTGGTAGCGGGCGTATTGGTTCGGCTTTGGCTTTTTTCATATGTTTAGTGAATAAATTTTCTTTACGCACTGTGGTCGGCGTCTCGTTCTCACTTTGGGCATTGCCTTTAATATCATCTTTGCTAACAGTCTCATCGGTCGTTAATTTATTGGTTTTCCGAGATTGGATATTATCATTTAATAGTGCATCGTTGGATTTACTGGTCGCTTGATTATTAATAATTGCTTCGTTATGGCTACTGATTTCTACAGATTTTTTGCTGTCAGGAACGGCTTTCCACATGACTTTTTTGATTTTCTCAGTCAATTCCGTGGTAAAGCTCTGGTAGTTGGCGATTAGGGACGATTCTGAATTAACGTTGACCGCATTGTCACTGATTATAGAATCTCCAGCAGTATTTTCTTCAACATCGGCACAATTGCTAGCGTCAGTTGCTGAGGTGCCAGTTTCTAGCCCAGTCATGTCAGTTATTTTAGTATTGTCAGTGATGACGTCAGTTACATCCACATTTGAACCGTCATCATCAGCATCGTTATTATCAAACACAATGCTCTCACCATTTCGATAAATAGGTGGTGCTGGTAGTGTGATTAGCGCGGCTACTTTTTCTGCTTTGTCTTTGTCAGTATTGGTTGTAGGAGACCCATTAGAAACGTCGTCAAGTTGTGCCGACGTTTGCTGTATTAAGTTACCAGAGGCATGTGATTCATCATAATGGTCAAAATCTGAACTGTTATAATCAGCAAAGCTACTACAAACCACTGTTTGCAGCAAATAATCTGGAATGGTATCGGCTTCATCAACAGTCTGAATGCCATAGATCAAGACGGTAACCGGTGGCTTACCATGTAGCATGGCATTGGTTAAGAGGTTGCGAATGAGATGGGTCAGCATCGGTGCCTGACCATCAATGACGATATGCTCACCTATCAAAGTGGCTTCAGGATAATGCTGACGTTCTTGATTCACTAAGTCATACAAATCCAAATGCTCGACTTGCTGCATGACATGACCAGCATCTAAGCGACTCACCAATAAGATACTTTCAACCAAATCATTAAGCCCCGACAAATCTCGGTTGATCGCTTGCGCACGTTTATCGAATTTTGCTTTGGTATCTGTTGGCATCGCATTTGCCAGCATATCCATCATCTCGATTTGTAGGCGGATACGGGTAATCGGTGTACGCAGCTCGTGAGAGGCGTGTGCCAATAGCAGATTGTTGGCATTAATAAGGTGCTCAATCTTTTGCGCCGCTTGGTTAAAGCCGCGTGCTAACGAAGCAATTTCATCGTTACCACGTGCATTGACTCTTACCGTAAAATCACCATCACCCAATTGGGTCATTTGCTGGCTCATCTGATTGATACGCCACGTCATGGTGCGAGCAATCAACCATAGAACGCCTGCCATAATTAATAGCAGCAATAGGGTGCCAGTAAATAAATTTAAGGCAGCGGAGAGTACAGGTTTTTTTGGCGGCAAGCGTGATTCGTACAGCAATGTATAACCAGTGCTGCTATATACTTGAGCCTGTTTGGTAGGGGAGGTGTCTGAAAGGGATGGAAAAACTTGTGAAAATAAAGAGGGAGTGGGCGGTAGCACTAACGGCAAGTCACTATTGTCAGTCTGCATAAGCAAACGACCTTCGTTGTCGTATAACCCCATCTTTGCTTGTAAGGATTCATCAAAGATATCAAAGCTTTTTTTGACTACAGCCAGCATAAAGCGTGATTGTAAACGGTTGTCCTTACTAATGGAGATATTCAGCTCATGCAAAAAAGGATCAATTTGACCCAAAATCTGCGTGGCCAATACTTCTGAGCGGATACCCGCATCTTTGTCATGCACCAGCTGTGTCAATAGCACCATGGCTACTGCAAATAAGGTAAGTGCCAGCATCACGCTGGCAAATAACTTGGCAAATACGGAGCGAAAACCCAGTTGCTGCATTAAACCATCTCTATTGTCAGATGCTCGTATCAATTCATATCACGCCATTCGTCTGATTTAATCCAAACTATGGTGACAGGCTCGATTAATTGTATATCGAGCCATTTAAGATTAAACCTGATCGGTAGCAAACTGATAACCAACACCGCGTACAGTAATAATACGCTTTGGTTGGCGTGGATTGTCTTCGATCAAGGCACGTAAGCGTGAGATATGAACATCGATAGCACGATCAATATTGTCTGAGCTGTCATCATTTGGCATGGCTTGCCACAATTGCTCACGATTCAGTACCTTACCAGAATGGGTGGCAAAGTAGTGCAGCAATTGAAACTGATGCGTCGTCAAACGCACGGGCAGCTCATCGATCGTTACTTCGTGGCTATCAGGGAACACACTGAGACGGCCAAAGGTCAAACTGTCTGATTGACTGTCTGCTTGATTTGGCTGCTCGTGACGACGAATGACCGCTCGTATCCGTGCCAATAGTTCACGTGGCTCGAATGGTTTAGAGATATAGTCATCAGCGCCCATCTCAAGACCCAATACGCGATCGGTAGTATCGCCTTTTGCCGTTAGCATGATGATCGGCACTTTATTGGTCATATTGTTTTTGTTACCGCGTATCTTTTGGCAAACCTGCATGCCATCCATATCAGGTAGCATCAAATCAAGAACCACCAAGTCAATACCGCGCTCTTTGGTGTCTAGCAACTCTAGACCTTCTTGACCAAGTCCTGCATGATGCACATCATAGTAATTCATGGTCAGATAGTCGCTGATTAGTTCTGCTAAATCTGGATCATCTTCAATTAACAAAATCTGCTTACTCATAGCTTGTCCTCTAGTTGTTGTTATGGTTTGTCAAGAAATCGCTTTTTATTAAAATTCTAGCGCGCCTCGATATCTATACTATCCTAAATCTGCATTATTCTAAATCTAAGTGCTTCTAAATCTAAGTGCTTCTAAATCATAAGACATTGACCGTTAAGATAGGGTTAAAAAAACATGATTAAGCTTTCAGTCAATATAAGACAAAGTAATAATACTATATTGCCTAATTAACACGTGACTAAACAAGACACGCTTTGTTAATGTTTCTACACAATGTAACTGTCTCTACTGCTCTCTAAGAAACCACCACTTTTTTACCTTTAGATTCAATGGTTAAGTCGGCAAGACAAATTAAACTGTCATTGCTAATGCCTGCAATTAAATACTGCTTGGTAATAGGATCGTATTCGACGACCTCAACTGGCTGACGAGTTAGGCGTTGGTCTTGCTTAATAATCCATACATTGGCGCTCAAGGGTCTTAACGGTTTATAGGGTGGGCGCTGCAACTCTGTTAAGTCAACGTCATGTAACGCGCGTTCGGGGACAATCGTACCGACATCGATCTGACCATAATTGACACGCCCCGTCACTTGCATATCAGGCTGTAATTTCTCGCGACTGATTTCATTATTGACGACATTTACATGAACCAAAAGCTGTTTGGGCTGAACTGTTGCCGTCAACCTGCTAACTTGTCCAGTAAACTTATCTGACATGCCTTCAGCGGTAAAATTGACCGTCTGTCCGACAGAAAGCTGAGGCTCAGCTTGAATGGGTACAATGCCGATGAAATGTAATTCAGTTTCATCACTGAGCTGCAAAAGTGGTTGGCGTGCGTCCATTTTTTGTTCAGCTTCGGCATACAGCTTTTCGACACGTCCTGAAAAGCTGGCACGCACCGTCATCAATTTGTAGGATGGTTTGGTACTAGCAGGTAAATTTTTGCTGGCTATTACATTGTTTTTATCAACGCTAGCTTTATCACCGCTAGACTGAGGTGCTTCAGTGTTATTTTCATTAGCCTTTATCGATGTTGGTGTCGGCTTCGTTGTTTGGCTTGGGTTATCAGTCTTGTTCTCTGTTTCACTATTTTGTGTAGAGTGGTCTGATGTTGCAAATTCTGTATTCTCAGCCGTGGAGGTAGGAGCTGACTCTGTGGGTTTACTAGCTGCTTCCTGACGCTGGACGATTAACAGTGGCGTGCCTTTTTCTACCCATTGATTTTCTTCTACCAATACTTGCTGGACAGTGAGCGCTTTTGCTGCGGTGAACTGGGTCTTCTTGATTGGTTCAATACGGCCTTGGAGTCCTATGCTGGGCTGATAGCGTGATGGCTTTATACTTAAAATATGGTCAGGCGTCATGGTAACGCTATCATCATCAATGATAATGGGTGTCTCTACCGTCTCACTATTTTCTGCGGTCACAGGCTCATCAGTAGGGGGCGAGGGCTGACAGGCAGCAAGCAATAATAAAGCACTGCATAAATACGCACTATTTTTTAGACCTATAAAAACTCTCATACCAATTGCCCTCATAAACATTGGTTTATTATATAGTGAATCGGGGCGAGGGCAAATAATAGTGCGATATTTACGCAACGAGACAGAGTTATTGATTTCAAACGCATGACTGGAAGAGGAAGAGTTATAATCAGAGTATTTTTGCTAAACCGATGATTAATTTGAACATAAATTCACTAAATAACTGGAAAACAACGAGTAACTGTGCTAAAACGAACATATTAAAATACAGTGATACATATTTATCACAAATGAAGATGATTCGGTAAGATAGCTGTTGCTTCTACCCAATGTTAAATTCTTACCACGCTTCTTTGATGAGTGTTATGCCCGTTAAATTGTTTGTATTTATAACGATTATGCCTGCTAATTTTGACAGGTTTGAAGTTTACATAAGAAAAATGATTGGTCATATAGGTGGTTTTATACAGTAAGACGCTTTTTAGCCACATGACTTCTTAGCCATATGACCTCCGGTTTAAGTATTTATCTCATTTTTATTATTATTTTCAAAATGGGGACACGCCCTAGTGATGGTCATAGAAATCTGATAATTATCTTCGTAAATTAAACTCAGATTAGAAATTAATTTACGAAGATAATTGACGGTAAAGTGCGTATAGTAACTGAAGGTAACGTCATGCTTGATAGACAATACTGATAAAGAACATGTTAGCTATTATGACAGCGTAAAATGCAAACTTAGTCGTTCATATCAATCCAAAAATAAGCCATTTTATAAATTGGAATAACTGTTAAAATTTTGCACTGACAGATAGCGCTACGAATAAATAGTCATTCATAGGATAATGATAATGGAAAATAATTTTGAGGGTCTGAAGGTCATGGTTATCGATGACTCAAAAACCATTCGCCGTACGGCAGAGACTTTATTGCAAAAAGCTGGCTGCGAAGTCGTAACCGCTATTGACGGTTTTGATGCTTTAGCCAAGATTGTTGACAACAATCCCGATATCATTTTTGTTGATATCATGATGCCACGCTTGGACGGCTATCAGACTTGTGCATTGATCAAAAACAACCCTGATTATGCCAGTAAGCCGGTGATTATGCTGTCATCTAAAGATGGTTTATTTGACAAGGCACGTGGACGTATTGTCGGTTCAGATGAGTATTTGACTAAACCATTTAGCAAAGATGAGCTTTTTGAAGCAATCAATCAGTACCGTTAATAACCAACCATTTTATAAAACTGATAATTAGACAGTAATATTGGTATGCTTCATATGTGCAGCGGTACGGCTAGTGCAAGTGGCTAAGAAGACTGTCATACAAAAAACAACTGTAGCTGTCGTGACTGTTCCATGAATTAAGACTTTAGGTTAATTAAATAGCCGTGTTAGAAATAGCTCAGTGACGATCACAACAGTATTGTTTAGTGTTTACTACTTTATATATATCATCGTGGAAATAGTGCTGCCCTCGAAAGTGTCAGGCATTATTTTTAATAGATTTGTCTCAATAATATATCCCAACGGATATCATCGAAAATAAAGGAAATTTCCATGGCTACTATTTTAGTCATTGACGACTCGCCATCAGAGATGGCGAAATTTCGCGACATGCTTGCAAAAAACAACTATCAGGTG
Source organism: Psychrobacter sp. AT9 (assembly GCF_047272965.1). NCBI lineage: Bacteria > Pseudomonadati > Pseudomonadota > Gammaproteobacteria > Moraxellales > Moraxellaceae > Psychrobacter > Psychrobacter sp. AT9. The sequence continues at coordinate 2,905,288 of NZ_JBKOTW010000001.1, read as the reverse complement.
CTTGAAGCAACCAATGGTGAGCAAGGCTGTCAAATGGCAACTGATCATTTACCAGATGTCATCTTGATGGATGTGGTCATGCCTGAAATGAATGGTTTTCAAGCTACTCGTAAGATAACTCGTGGCAAAACAACATCGCATATTCCTATCATTATGATTAGTACCAAAAATCAAGAAACGGATCGTGTTTGGGGTAAGCGCCAAGGCGCTAAAGAATACATAACCAAGCCAGTTGACGAAAATGGTCTGGTTAATATTATTCGCAAAGTAATGGGGTAACTTGTGGCTTCCAAAGGGTTTATTGAGCTTCTGCGTTTCGCAGATTTGGCACGCGCACGTAAAAGTGGCCGTCACGGTGGACAAGAATCCGACTGGCAGGGTGTGGTATTTGAGATTGGTGGTCAGCGCTTGGTGGCACCAATGGGTCAAGTCTCAGAAATACTCACTATGCCAGAATTCACCAGTCTGCCCTTAGTAAAGCCTTGGATGATTGGCATCGCCAACATTCGTGGACGCCTATTACCACTGACGGATTTGTCTGAGTTTTTGCAGGTTCCCAGTCGTTTGGCGCAAATGAGCCAACGCAAAGTTATTGTGATCGATCATGATAATGTGTTTTCAGGATTACTTGTCGATCAAGTACTTGGTATCGAGCAATTTACTCGTGATGAATATCGCCCAGAAGCGCTTGAATATAACTCGCCATTCTCTCCTTATAATCATGGCAAGTTTTTTAAAGATGAACAAGATTGGTATATTTTTATGCCAAGCTTGTTAGTGCAAGATTTGCAGTATGCTGATGCAGCGCTATAACGGTCTTTCATACGGTATTTGCTGCCATGAAATACTCGCCTGCTAGCACGATGAAAAGAAACACCGACTGACATAATACAGTTGTATGTCAGCATTCATACAGGCTTTGCTAATCACTATTGTTTCGTTAACAATATGATTGTCGGAGTCAGTCACGATAAGACTTTGACGATTGTTCGAAAGGGATACGCAAGATGAGTGATGTTATAAAGAACTCTGTAACTGGCAATAGCAAAACAACGCACGCGGTTAAAGACGCTAATAATATTTGGAAATTATTATTGGGGTTTTTTGCTTTATTGACCGTGGGTTGTCTAATTTGGCTAGTCAATTCATTGTCATCAGTAAGTCAATATCTGCCTGATTTTAATCAATCAGTAGTATTGCCAGTGATTATATTTGTAGTAGGTGTTGCCGGTATTCTATTTGCTTTATATAAGTTACTTAGTCAGCGTGGCGGCTCAGAGCGTCTACTCATCGAAAAAGAGACCTTACGTCGTCGTCAAGAAGCAGAAGCAGAATCCGAGCGTGCGCGCCAAATTCAAGAAGAGAATGAGCGCAACCAGATTGCAATTTTGCGTTTGCTTGATGAATTGGGTGATTTGGCAGACGGTGATTTGACGGTCAACGCGACTGTATCAGAAGATTTCACTGGGGCGATTGCTGATTCGGTAAACTTCGCCATTGACCAATTACGTCAATTGGTACTGGTTATTAACAGTACCGCTGATCGCGTTTCACAGTCCTCAGAGCAGACGCAGATGAATGCGGTTGAGCTTGCTGAAGCCTCGGAAAACCAAGCGCAAGAAATCGCTGGTGTATCCGCAGCAATTAATGAGATGACTGTCTCAATTGACCAAGTTTCAAACAACGCGGCAGAGTCTGCAACGGTTGCTCAGCGCTCGGTTGCTATCTCTTACAATGGGGCAGAGGTTGTACAGCGCTCTATTGAAGGCATGAACGTTATTCGTGATCAGATTCAAGAGACGTCAAAGCGTATCAAGCGCCTCGGTGAATCTTCGCAAGAGATTGGTGATATCGTTGGATTGATTAATGATATTGCGGATCAGACCAACGTATTGGCATTGAACGCGGCCATTCAGGCGTCAATGGCAGGGGAGGCTGGTCGAGGTTTCGCGGTAGTTGCTGATGAAGTTCAACGTCTCGCTGAGCGTTCAGCCAATGCTACCAAACAGATTGAAACACTGGTAAAAACCATTCAGGCGGATACCAACGAAGCTGTGATGTCAATGGAATCCACGACCTCTGAGGTTGTACGCGGTGCACGTTTGGCCAAAGATGCTGGTGAAGCACTAGAAGAGGTACAGAGCGTTTCTAATACGTTGGCAGATCTGATTCAAAACATCTCAAATGCCGCCCAGCAACAGGCTGAGTCTGCTGGACATATCTCTCACACGATGAATATCATTCAAGACATTACCTCACAAACCTCATCTGGTACGATGGCTACAGCGCGTTCTATTGGTGAGCTAAGTGAAATGGCTGCTGCCCTCCAAGAGTCGGTGACTGGCTTCAAAGTATCGAACGATGATGAGCAATTAGAAGCTGAAGAAAACCTATTGACCAACGCTTAATAATTAGCGAATGTGTAATAGGTAAGTATCATAATTAGTCATCAAGCTTAGGGTTTTGTTATCTTGAGATGTTAATCAAAGTGCTGCTCTAGTAGTGATGCTGGGCAGCAGTAATAATAGCAGGTCACGTGGATAAGCATACTCAACAAGACGTTAATGTAGTCGATAAAGCCAATCCCGATTTGGTGACAGTCTTAGGGCAAGTTAATGCCTTTGATACACAGCAATGGCAACGTTATATAGAGCAAGAAATTGGCTTTGTTTTACCTCCTATCCAACGACAGTGGTTGGTAAATGCGATTGACCGTACGGCTGCCGCGCATGGACTATCGATTTTGCAATTATGGCGTCAACTGCCAAGCAATGATGCGCTGCGCCAGCAATTATTGGACAAAGTGCTGATTGATGAAAGTCGCTTCTTTCGTCATATGCCTTCTATAGACTTCATTACAGAGTGCGCCTTGCGACACCAGCGACTGAGTCTAATAGATGACAGTATTGATGAGACGTTTCGTATTTGGAGTGTTGGCTGTGCGAGTGGGCAGGAGACTTGGTCGCTTGCCATGAGTTTGGCATCGAAGCAGCTGGTCAATTACGCCGTATTGGGTACAGATGTCAGCCAAAAAGCAATTACGAAAGCACGTTTGGCACAATATGACAAACGTCAAAAAACATTAATTCCGTCAAGCTGTCAGCAGTTTATTTACCCATTACATTCTGAAACTGTACCCGATCAATCGACTGTTTTTGATTCATCTATAGTAGAAAGTACTATTAACGACACTCAAGAACATTGGCAAATCGTGCCAACTTTACAGCAGTATGTTAGCTTTGCTTTACACAATATTATCGGTCAAGAACCACCCACGTCCAATCTACAGCAGGTCATCATCTGCCAAAATATGCTGCTATATTTTCGTAAATTTGATCAACGAGATATTCTTAACAAGCTGTCAGAGCAGTGTGCGCTAGGTGGTTATATAGTATTGGCTCCAGGTGAGGCGTTGTTTTGGCGTCCTTCAAATATGCGCCGTATTGCGCACCCAAAAATTAATGCGTGGCAAAAGATCAGTGCCTAAATTAGCGCCTAGACGAGTTAGGATAAATCTATGAAAAACCAGCCCAATGACATGGTGACGCTCGAGTGGTTATTACCACTTTTTAATCAGCAATTATCACAAGTATCTGATGGCTGGCAATTAGACGCTGACAGCAATAATTACGAGCAAATGGTGCAGCACTATCATCAAGTTGGTGGTGCTTTAACTATGATTAATCTGCCTTTGCTGTCAAATTTAGCGACTAAGCTGAGTCTGTTGGCAGGGGCGGGTAGCCAAGATGGTTTTACCCCTGATGATCGCCGCATCGGTCAGTTTTCTCATCGGCTGCTACAACGTGAGCTGACGCAATATATGCGTACAAGCAGTCATCATACCGCTCTAATCAGTAGAGCGGCTGATGATCTTACTCAGTCGCTATCACGACTGGGTATAGCGACCGACCATTTGTCACCGCAATCCACTATAGCCAGCAATGCTCATTACAAAGACCTTGTCGATGGCGTTATTAATTCTGAAAAAGTTATCGATGATATTGAACTAGTCGTGCCACGCCACGCGGTAGATGCTCATCTAGACACTCAGCAGTATCAAAAATTACTATTGGTTTGGCGTCAGCAAGTACAGGCGCTACTAGTTGCCAATAGCAATCAGCCCTCAGTACTGACGATCTTAGAAAAAGTAAGTGAGTATTTATGGCAAACCACGCAAGACGATGATTTGCAGCGTCTATGGTATTTAACCGAGCTGTGGTTGCGCGATCTTGCTCATAATAAAACACCGTTGCCTAAGCACTATGCACCGCTATTGGCAAAGCTTGAGCAAGTGCTAGAGTCTTGTGGACATCAAGCCGAGTTGGCGTCGAGCATTATTAAAGAATTGCTCGCCAGCCTCTATATTGAGCTGAGTGGTCTTGCGCAAAGCAGCGAGCATACTCAGTCTATTCTCAGTAATCTACCGCAAAGTGCGATAGTGGATGCACGTTTTTTACCTCGTATACTGAGCGAGCTTGAGACCCTCATTTTCAGTCTCGATCAACCGCAGACTTTATTGAACCCATTGCAACGCATAAATAGTCAGCTCGAAGCTCGAGGGTGGACTTTTTATGCCTCAAAAGCAGCATCCATCATTGCTGATATAGAGCGTGCCCTTTCCTCAGAGACTGGGTTTGCGCAAGAACAGTGGCAGATTGAACGCCAGCTTCAAGAGTTATATAGCGCTATTTATAATACAGAGCAGGCAATATCCACAAAGATCGGTGATGCCGCTGATTTTACGCCGGTGTCTGATGTAGCAGCGAGTGTCGACGCACAGTCAGATTCTAGTACGGACATCAACTCTACTAGTAAAAACTTACGTGAATTGCGCATTGCTGTTGAAGACATAAAACAAAGCTTTAACGCATATATACAGCGTCAGGATATTGCTCTCTTACCTGAGGCTGCTGATTTTACTAATATTGGTCATGCTTTTGATGAAATGGGATTGCCTTCAATCCGTGAAGCGACTGATGCTATAGCCAGCCTATTTGTACAACTCACCACTCATGAAATTGACGTGCTCAGTTGGAAGGTTACCCAAGCATTGGCTGAAGGTTTGACTTCGATAGAGCTGTTGCTTGATTATCTGGCTCAGCAAGTTTTTGACCAACCGCTATTAGTGTTGGCAAATCAGCATATTGATAATGCTGCCACATTGCTCAGTGAGTATATTCAAGCACCTGAAAGTGTTGACCAAAGCTTACCTAGCCAAAAAGTCGCAGCGACCGATGTACTGCGCTACGATGATAACGGTGAGATTGCGCCGGTTACTGAGCAAGCTCTCGATGACCAAATTCTTAAAGATCAAGACTTTAATGCGGCAATTTTGAGCCATGAAACGGCGGTAGAAGATGAGTCGAATAACCTCATTGTAAATAATACCGTCGGTGATGATTTCAGCACTGTTAATGATAGTGAAGCTTTGCTACGTGCGCGTGAACAAGTGAAGCCAGATAGTTTCGATATAGATGAAGATATTCGTGATATTTTCATTGAAGAGGTGACAGAGGTCGTTGAGGACTTAGAGGATTTTTTACCAATTTGGCAACAGGATTCACAAGATCTAACACCTTTAACAGAAGTGCGTAGAGGCTTTCATACGTTAAAAGGGTCGGGGCGCATGGTTGGTGCCTTTAGTATCAGCGAAATGGCGTGGTCAATCGAAAATCTGCTCAATCGACTTTTAGACAAAACACTGCCTGTCACTGATGAGGTCGTTGCGCTAGTAACAGAGACGACCAAGCGAATTTCAGTCTTAGTTACAGATTTTACGGCGCAACAGTCGCCAAGCTTTGATCCTGCGGTAACCATTTTACAAAGTCATAATATACTAACAGGACAGCCAGTTAACACGGGTTTAAACAGTGCCGTATCTGCCTCATCGGACACTGAATTAGACGAGGCTTTGGACTCAGATGAGCCAATGGCAACTGCTGAATATAACAATCTGGCAGACACGATTGATGAGTTTGAACATGAACAGGAAGTAGGCGAAGATAGAAACGTCATAGACTCTCTTTCTGGTCTGATATTACCCACTGTACTCATTCCTTTCATGCAAGAGACGCAGCAGTTACCGACAGATGCGAATGATGCCGATCCTGATATCAAAGAGATATTTATAGAAGAGGCGAATGAAGTGTTGGACGACATCGTGCCTTTATATGAGCATTGGCAGCTGTCTCCCACTGATTTGAGCGATTTGCCAGACATTCGTCGCGGATTCCATACGCTAAAAGGTTCTGGTCGTATGGTTGGTGCCAACTATACCGGTGAGCTGGCATGGTCAATAGAAAACATGCTCAATCGCATTTTAGATAAGAGTATTGTTGCTTCAGCTGATATGAGACAGCTTATTACCGATGTGTTAGCAGCATATCCTGCTATGCTCACCACGTTTGAAAGTGACAGCCAAGATTATCCAGTGCTAGTACCACTATGGATCGCCTGTGCGAACGCTTTTAGTAAGCAGCATGGTAATGAGTTCAGCTATGCCAAGTTATATGAGCAAGCGCTTACCTCTACTGAGCAACCTTCAGTATTACAGTCTGATAGTACGATCGAAAGTAGTGATGAAAACATTGATAATATGCTGCAGACCATTCATTCGGCTAATGAAATGATGGCAGAAGCGCCAGTCATTTTGACGCATCAAAATGCAGAAGAAAAAGCATTTTTTGAGATTTTCATCGACGAAGCAGAGACCCTATTACAGGAGGTTGATACCTTTGTTAATGAGCATCGAGGTCAGCCCTATGTTGCAGTTAGTGATCACATTGTTCGGGCATTCCATACCCTAAGAGCCGCTTCAGGTTCTAGCGCTTTGGCAGCGATTAGCGAAATCAGTGCAACAATAGAGAAAAGTCTAGAGCTGTTGCAACAGCAAGATATTCCTATGAGTGCGCAACACTTAGAGGCGTTAGCACAGTCTGTGACACTAATTAATGGCTATCTTAATAATTACAAACCAAACGTCGAACAGCAAGATATATCGGTAGAAGACGCGCAGAGCCAGCAAGATATTGCGTCATTGCAAGCGATGCTGGGTGAGCATTATGCTGTCGGCGATTATAGTGAGATAGCAGACAATAAACTCACTATAGAGCAGCTTTTCGACGAAAATATTGATGAACTGCTCGATGCTGAATGGCAATTAAATGAGGCATTGAGCCACTCCGAAAGTGAGCATGTCCAGAAATATATTGAACAACAATTGGCACAAATAAATTATCTGGCTAGCAAAGCGGTAGATATTCCAAAATTCACTGCAATTCTCAGTGCCTTAGCTGGGGCTTATAATCATCTGCAAGACAGTCCTGAAACAGCAGCTGATACAGACATTCAAACCACGTTGTTGGCTGGGCATGCGCAGTTAGTAGGGTTGTTCGATGCATTGGCCGGTAGCACGTCATTAAAAGTCGATGGGCACATTCTTGAGGATTTACAGCGTATTGCTAATGGCGCTGACACTGAAGATGACATTATTGATGAGGATAACGATGGTTTGCCTACCGTGCAAAGCGTCTCTGCCGCTGAGTTTCAGCTAGAGTCTATCGATACTGACATTGAACTGTTAGAGATCTTTTTAGAAGAAGCGCAAGAGCTTGATGATGCCCTTGCCGAAAGCTTTAATAAGTGGCGTGCGGATATTACTAACATCAATACGCTAAAGGTACTACAACGTCATCTGCATACCATCAAAGGTGGTGCACGCATGGCAGGTATCCGTAGTATTGGAGACTTGACCCATGAAGCAGAGAGTATCTATGAAGCTTTTGTAGAGCACAGACGCGCGCCAACCACACAGTGGCTTGAGATTATGCAAATCGTGCAAGATACCTTGTCGTTGCAAGTCATGCATATGGTAAATCATCAGCAATCATTTTTTGCTCCCGAACTTATCGAGCAATTACAACGTTTTGAGAAAGCACAAGTATTGCCAGATACGGTTAATTTGATTGTACCCGTGCCAAAACATCATACTGTCGCTGAGCCGCAAGCTGTTGAAGATGACTCTATACTCAGCAATGTCGAAAACACAGAAATACTGACGCTTGATAGAATGATTAAACAGTCATGGGCCAATGGCTTACCGGATCCTGACATATTAGAAGTATTCTTAGAAGAAGCAGAAGCGCTGACCAATAACAATCAATATCTACAGTTATTTTTAGATAACGTGAGCGATACAGTTGCCTTACAAGCGCTACAGCGTGACTTGCATACCCTTAAAGGTGGCGCAAGAATGGTCACGGCTAATGGAATAGCGGACTTGGCACACGACATGGAGTCGGTCTATGAAGATCTTGCCCATCATCGTCGTCCTGCTACAAAAAAAGTCTTAGAGCTACTCGTGGCCTGTCATGACTGGATGGCAGATGCACTATTTATTCTCAAGCAACAAGTCAACCCGCCAACGCCTGCTTTATTAATAGAGGCGCTACAAGAATTTAGTAAAAACCCTGATAGCTTAAAACAAATACCTAATGAATCTCTGCAAGCGCAGCGCAAAGCGATTTTGACTGCCAAAGAAAATCGAAACTCAGCAGGTATGGTAAAAGACATCAGTAAAATGCCGGCGATGATCGGTGAGTTTACGGAGCAAGAGCAGAGCGCTAGTAGCAATGAGATGATCCGTATCTCAGGTGGTTTGATTGAGCATATGATTAACTTGTCTGGCGAGTCGGCGATTAACCGTGCGCGTATTGACATGGGCATGAGTAGTTTGACCAACAGCCTTGAAGAGATGGGCATCACGGTACAGCGTTTGGCAGATCAGTTACGCCGAATGGAGATTGAGCTTGAAGCCCAAATCTTATCGCAGATAGATGATGAGTTGATAAGCCATGAAGGTTTTGACCCGCTAGAGATGGATCAATACTCTTCTCTGAATCAGTTATCAAAATCTCTGACAGAGTCGGCATCAGATTTGGTTGATATTAATCATACTCTTTTAGAAAAAACGCGTGATAGTGAGAGCTTATTATTACAGCTGTCGCGGACGCAAACTGAGCTACAAGATGGCTTGATGAATTCGCGTATGGTGCCATTTACGCGCTTAACACCGCGCCTTGAACGTACGGTACGCCAAACGGCTAATGAGCTTAATAAGTCGGTTGAGCTGACAATTATTAATGCTGATGACGAAATGGATAGAACCATTCTAGAGCGTATTACGTCGCCGCTTGAGCATATGCTACGTAACGCCGTCGATCATGGTATCGAAGACAGTACAACGCGTCTGAAAGCTGGTAAAGAGCGCAGTGGTAACATCACTTTAGAGGTGTTGCGCGAAGGCAGTGAAATTGTCATCAACTTATCCGATGATGGGCGCGGTATCGATGTCGAAGCTGTTCGCAGCAAAGCCATTGCGCAAGGCCTTATCGATGCAGCAGACAGTAGTCTGACCGATCTTGATATCATGCAGTACATCTTTAATGCGGGCTTGAGTACCAGTAAGCAATTAACGCAGATCTCAGGGCGCGGCGTTGGCATGGATGTCGTCATCAGCGAGATTCGTCAATTAGGTGGCGTCGTGTCTGTAGTCTCTGAGCTGGGCAAAGGGTCGCGTTTTACCATGCGCCTACCGCTTACAGTAGCCGTATCGGATGCCCTAGTAGTGCGAGCAGCAGATCGCTACTATGCCATACCACTGGTTCAGATTGAGCGTGTGGTACGTATCAATCCAGAAAAGCTTTATGATTACTATCAGTCAAATGACGCCACGCTAAACTTTGAAGACGCTGATTACCGTGTGCGTTATTTAAATGAGATTTTATCGGGTAATAAACTCAATGAGCTGGTGGTCAATACCAATACGAGCTTGCCGGTGATTATCATCAAAAACCGTACTGGACAGAATATTGCTCTGCAGGTCGATCAGATAGCTGGGTCACGTATCGAAGTCGTAGTAAAACCATTAGGACAACAATTCTCAAACCTATCGGGTATTTCAGCCGCTACCATCATGGGTGATGGCTCGGTCATGCTTATCTTAGATTTGATTGCCTTGATGCGTAATGCACCAGCGCTTAAAGAAGTCATGCCATCTGTTGGCTCTAAGCATAGACGCTTAGAATCTCAGCCGACGGTTATGGTCGTCGATGACTCGGTCACGGTACGTAAAGTAACGTCGCGCTTCTTAGAGCGTCAAGGATATAAAGTTGCCGTTGCCAAAGATGGTGTCGATGCGATTGAGATACTACAAGAGACGATACCGGATCTTATCTTATTGGATATTGAGATGCCACGTATGGACGGCTTCGAAGTGGCCATTCAAATACGCCACAATAAACGCTTGCAGCATATTCCGATTATTATGATTACCTCACGTACTGGTGAAAAGCATCGTGAGCGTGCTCTGGAAATTGGGGTGAATGATTATATGGGTAAACCATTCCAAGAAAACGAGCTACTGAATAAAATCCAAATGCTATTGGGTGAAGAGGTCAGCTTAACTTATGAAGGATAAGGCACCTGTTCCATTAGCGCTCAAAAACAAAAGTGATATCAAGGTGCTGGTAGTCGCAGAAGATCATCACCAGCGTATGGCCTTTTCGGATACCGTACGTGGCTGTGGCTTTACCCTCATTGATTGTGTATCACGGGCGCAGTTGCACGATAAGTTTGAACGTTATGAAACACCCATTGATATTTGGTTGATAGACAGTGATTATGATGACAGTGTAGCCACGGCTACTGCTATGTCTCAATCAATCGGGGTTTTGGTGGGTTTTAGTCAAGCGCCTTATTTAAATGAGGCAAAGCAGTATGCTAAATGGCAACGAAAACTAAAACGTAAGCTTGCACAGATGCTACTCCTACCAGCATTGGTAGATACCAATGCTTATCAGAGCGATACCAATGACTGGCAGTATGTTGTGTTTTTGGGTGCGTCTATGGGCGGTCCTAGCGCTGTAAAAGAGTTCTTAGATAACTTGTCACCCACGCTACCCATTTGTATTTTATTGGCGCATCATTTCAACCAGACGATGATTGGGACGCTACCACGCATACTGAATCGCCATAACGATTGGCGCTGTCAAGTTATTACCTCGTCACAACGTTTACAGGCGGGTCAATGTTTGATTGCGCCTATTGATAAGCAAATTGTTTGCGATTCGACCGGACGGATTATATTACTTGCTAAAGCATGGGAAGGTGATTACAAGCCCGCTATTGGTCAGATCTTAAAAAACACCAGCGATGTTTATGGTAGTGAGCTGATCAATATTATTTTTTCAGGTATGGGTAACGATGGGGCTCAGCATCTGGATTTAATCCAAGACAATGACAGTCAGTTGTGGGCGCAAGATCCAAGTGTCAGTACTTGTCCTAGTCAGCCACAAGCGATTGTTGATTCTGGATATTGTGATTTTATTGGTAGCCCTGTGGCTTTAGCACAAAAACTTACCGACTATATTGGTGAAAGGGCGGCTGTTGCCTCTTCGCATTAATCTATTGTGAGCGACGTATGAAACAAATTCTAAAACATTCGTTTGAGGCAGTAAGCTTGCTAACCACGAACAATGGTATGCTAGATGTCACTATCGTTCCAGCATTTAATCAGCCTGATTGGATTATTCCGAGCAGCCTGATTTTGAGTGTGGATGACTTTGATGAGCATATTTGGACTTATCTGTGGCAACAACAAGAAGTCGCTGTATTCCATTTGCTATCCAGTGGGCAAACGCCAGAAAAGATCATAGTATTAGAGGGTAATACGGCTGCCCATCGCATAGCATTACAGACTGTCGGTGAACTGCACCAGCTACAAGTACGTATCTCTGACGTTAAGGATATTGAGCTTCCTGAACAGTATACGAGCAATGCGAATATCGATTATAGCGTCGCCCAAAAAACGAAAAACAGCGACAGTGAAACGGTTCAAGCGACTGGCGAAAATCTGACAGATAGCGAAATCGACTACGTCAAAGAGCGCTTTCAAGAAAACGTTGTAGAGTCCTACTTGTTTCAAACCGTAATTATCGATAACATTCTCTACTTGGTGCCTGATTTGGATAAAATTGCGCATCAATTGGTTGATTTAGACAGCTAGCTTTTTTAGTAAGTGTGGCCTATAGTGAATAGCAATTCATTAGTCTTAATCATGACTAATGATCACGACTAATGATAGTGACCAGTAACATCGTCAAGACTAACCTAGCCACAATGACTGTGCCGCCTGTTATTGTCTTTATCTATAAATGTTGGTTAGAGTGAATAGAGCAGCCTATGAATGATATCGATGCGAATGTTTCAAAGTGGTCAATCGCTAGCCGCTTATTTCACTGGATCAGTGCGGTTTTATTGCTGGTAACGTGGCTCATGATGCTGTTATACCAAAATCTTAATGACAATCTCTATATTGGGCTACACAAGGCCTTTGGTATAAGCTTGTTATGTTGGATGATAGCGCGAGTTATCAATCGCGTCTTTACCAAAGTACCACCAGCGTTACCGATGCCTAAGTGGCAGCTGTTGATGTCAAAGTTGTCGCACTTTGCGCTATATGCTTTGCTAATCGCGATGCCGTTAGCTGGCCTACTGATGTCAGTCTATGGGGGTCGACGGGTAGATATATTTGGTTTATTTCAGATTCCTGTCTTTGTCACCCCAGATAGAGGTTTAGCGCGTTATTATAATGATTTACACGCTGATATTATCTGGCCCATGATTATTGCCTTTACTGTATTGCATATCGGTGCAGCTTTGTATCATCAGTTTGTCAAAAAAGACAATTTGATCGCACGTATAAAGTAACGACGAATCCAGAAAGTATACGTCCACAAAAAAGCCCTCAGTATTTTACTGAGGGCTTTTTTAGATTAGGGCTTAACTAGAGCGCTTGTTCCATATGCTTTTGAACAGATTACTTTTTATGCTCAGGCAAGTTGATATTCATCTCTAGCACATCTAAGCTGTCTTCAGAACGATGATTGATATTTACATCGTCAATTTGCACGCCATTGACGTACTTATTCACCACTTCTAGTATTTCACGTTTCATTTTTTCGATACGATCCGCTGTTAGGCGGTTGTTTAAGCGATTTTCACTCGCAACGATAACCTTGAGACGCTCAGTGGCTAAATTGGCACTGCCGACATTGCTGCTGTCATCAGTACCAAATAAATTGCTCCAAAATCCTTTTTTCTTACTCATCATTAACCCCCAAACCAGCGCTGTAATAAACTCTTTTTCTTTACGTCAATATGACGTAACGGCCGCTCTTCGCCTAAGAAACGGGCGACAATGTCATCATAACATTGACCAGCGATAGAATCGGTATAATGGATAACCGGCTCACCGTGGTTAGATGCCTCAAGCACTGAATGGCTTTCAGGGATAACGCCGAGTAACGGTACTTTCAAGATATCGTTAGAGATGGTATCGATGTCCATCATCTCATTCGCTGCCGCACGTTCGGCATTGTAGCGAGTGATAACCAAATGCTCACGGATAGAACCTTGGTTCTCTTCGATCTTTTTGGTACGGCTTTGTAAGATACCGATAATACGATCCGAGTCACGTACTGAAGAGATCTCAGGGTTGGTCACGATGATCGCTTCATCAGCATGATACATCGCTAACTGGGCCCCGCGCTCGATACCAGCAGGAGAATCGCAAATGATGTAGTCAAACTGCTTAGACAGTTCAGCCATTACTTCGGACACCCCTTCGTCTGTCAGCGCATCTTTGTCACGCGTCTGACTGGCAGGTAAGATGTATAAGTTCTCAAGCTGTTTGTCTTTGACCAGTGCTTGTGACAAGCGCGCGTTACCGCTGATGACGTCTACAAAGTCATAAACAATTCGATTTTCACAGCCCATGATCAAGTCTAGATTACGTAGACCTACATCAAAATCGATAACAACCGTCTTATAGCCACGCAACGCCAAACCAGCGGCAAAAGACGCACTAGTGGTGGTTTTGCCCACACCGCCTTTACCTGAAGTGATTACAACAATCTTCGCCACAATGGCACACTCCTATGAATCAATGGGATATCTATTAAATAAAATAGCGCATTCTCTTATGCTTATTATTCACATGTAATATATGCGCTGCGAGCGTAAGCCTAGCATAAATAAACAAAAATTTATAGCAAGTCTGCACTAAAGCGAAAAACAACGATTATCTGCGTTAAGTGCTAATGCCTATAGGCATTAGCACTGATAGATAGGTTACATAGTGGCAGAGTAAATTATTTGTCTTGAGACAGTTTTGTTAACCAAACTTACTGAAATATTAAGTAAGATATTTAGCCATTATTTTATTAGCACTACAGCGAATGCCTTTGATGTTTATGCATAAAATTCGACAAATCAGCCGTCTAACTAAGCATCATCCATCACGGTAAATACCAAACCTTGACCTTCTATAAAGCGTACTTGTACTGGTTTGTCGATTACGTGTTCCGGTAAATTGTCTCGTAGGCAGTAAGTGCCTGCGACTGACACCAATGACGGGTTAAAGACCTGACAAAAGATACGAGCATCTTTGTCGCCTGTTGCCCCTGCGACCAAACGACCTTGGGCGCGGCCGTAGACATGCAAGCTGTTGTCGGTAATCGCTTCAGCACCACTGTTGACACTGTTGGTCAAAATCAAATCCCCACCGACATGGTTGAGGCTCTGTCCTGAACGTAGCATTTGATCATAGATGAGGCTGGTGATATGTTCAGCGCTTACCAAGGTTTCTGCTGGAATATTAGCGATGGTCGTCTCGGTCGCTGTCTCAAGTGCGGGTTCAGACGCTGCGGCTACGTCATTCGTGCTGGTCGACTCTGTATTTTTGGCTTCTGATGCTTTATTGACCTGAGCAGTGGCTTTTTTACTGGGTAGAATACGCTCGATACGTTTGCCGTCGGCAGGAAATATTGCCAATCGCTGCTCACGTGCTTGTGCATCTAACACACCTGTCACGACACCGATAGGTTGCAGTCCCCATGACCATAACAGCTCTACCAATGCAGACAGATCTTGTTCGACCTCGCTATCAATGAGGATAGGGATATTGCTGGATTTGTTGCTAAGCGTTTCAGCAAGCTGAGCCTCGATAGCGCTCAAGTCATCCGTACTGAACTGTAAGCGCGAAAAGGTGAGCATCTTACCGTAAAAGGCGAGAGCAGGCGTAGCACTCGGGGTTGGGCTGCTGTTGTCGTTATCTAAAATCGTCATAAGATTGATCCTCAAAAAATATCGTATGGCTGCATGCGTACTATATTTATTATTATTTAGTGGTTATTTACTTAGGTGCTGGTTATTTAGTAGCCATTTTTAGCAAAAATGTTATAAGTTAAGCATATCTTGGTGCTTCCATTGCTGCACTTTTATTTGTGCTTCAAATGCTGTCAAACTGTCCTCAATAATGCTAGAAATTAAAGTATCCAGCGCGGTGTTGTTGGTATCGATTTGTGCCACACCGCTGGCAATAGCGACCATCAATGCATCAAGACGTTCAGCATCAAGGAGACGCTCGTTTAAAGCAATGACCACATTTTCGCCAATATTGTGTCCCACATGCTGCAATTGCGACTCAATCAAGCCACCAGCGATGGGTATCATGCGCAAGTAGCGACGTAACTCTGGCGTATTGGCCAAACCTTCTTTGATCGCTTCGCCCATCGCACCAGCTATCATGTTATTGCCTCCTGGTGAGGCCGTCAGCGCTTGCAGTTTTGGCGCCAGCTCTGTGCGTAGTAACGACAATAATGCTGTTTCAATCTCATGACGGTTGCGAGCAATCGTTGATTCAATCAATGATTTGTGCGTTTTGGTGTCGGTAAGCTGCACACGAAAATTATCGATTGCAGTCAAAATGACACGATCTGACAACTCTTCTAATAGCAGATCAATATAGAACTTGATGCGGTCAATCCACGACTGCGGTAGTACTTGATAGCCAAGCTGGTAGAGTCGGCGGCCGATGACCACTACTCGAAATAACCGTAGCGCGCGTAGCTGCGGAAAACAGCCCAATACCTCATACCAGTGGACAAACGGAAAAAAGAACCAGCGATAATAAACCTTTTCTTTAATGGCAATTGCCCAGCGTAATAATAGCTCGACAACTAAGAATATGGTGAAAAACCCACCCGCCGTACGCAACGGATCATGCAAGGTGCCTTGATACCAGTTAAGCGCATCACTCAGTGTCAGCCACCCTGCAACATTGCTACTAAAGTTACTCATCAAGATGGCATCTATGCTAATCAATAAGAGATCAATACTAATAGCAACAATCATCAAAATGTCATAAGTCAGCTTAAAGCGACTTGGTTTGGGACGATTTGACTGTGGTGACTGCGTGCTTGAAGGTTGCATGCTCGGAGATTGACTGCTTGCTAAGTTCGATGACTCATTTGGCATTGCTGCGGTTATTAGCGAGCTTTTTGTAGGAGAGGCGGGCACAGTCATACCTTTTAGTAAGAAATGGCATAAGAAATAATGTCATCAGTAGACAGAGTCAATGATGATATTACAACTGAATAAGCGAGCGTTTTAATGACTATTCACATTATCAATGAATGCCATCAAAAAACAACCCATCAACCATTATAATTTGGTATTTTATATCAATTGAGTAAAACCTGATATTAGGGCGTGTCCTCAATCTGAACAGTAAACTGTAAACGGGTTAAAAATGGCTAAATATTTGCCAAACTGCGTCAACAAGTAGCTTGCTCATATCTCGATATTATCTGTACTACTTTCCTTGTTTAGCTGCCATTTATCTCATTTTTATCAGCATTTTCAAAACGAGGACACGCCTTAGCCAGCTTTTAGTGTTTATATTGCAGCATAAAAAGTATGGCAATATTGTGATTTGCAGATTTACTGAAAAAAATAATTTATCGTTCAGTCTATTTGCTCTGCGGGTTATCTGCAAAGTCAGCAAGCATGGTGGTAATAAGGTCATCTTTTTGACACCATATCTGTTCAACCCAATCAAACATTTTAGCCTTTATTGCCTCATCCTCTTCATAGCCACCATTTTTGATACCAGAAAACAATTCGTCAGGTATTTTAATATACCGAACGTCAACGCCCAAGCGTCTGATATTGCCTTTCCATAGATCACCATAGGTTGGCACGCCATCCGGATAAACAATGGTCATATCCAAAATACCATCGATGTCATCCCCTAGTGCATTGATAGCCAGCGCCAAGCCACCCGCACGCGGTTTCAGTAAATGCGTATAAGGTGCATTTTGTTTGTCATGTTTTTCTTGCGTAAAACGTGTGCCTTCTAAATAGTTTAATAAGGTGAACGGTTTGTCTTTTAATAACGCGCAGGCACGCTTGGCTTCTTCAATATCTTTGCCCTTTAATGCAGGGTTTTTGGCAACCTTTTCTTTAGGATGGCGGCGCATCATTGGGAAGTCTAAAAAATAAAAGGCTTGACCAACGATTGGGATATAAATCAGCTCAAACTTGGTAAAAAATCGGGTGAGGGGCAGGCGCTGTTCACCAATGTATTGCACGATACTGGTATCGACCCATGACTGATGATTGCTAACCAGCAGGTATTTACCGGCCATATGGACATCATCGGGTAAGTTGATACGCCAATCTTTACGTGGCAACATATTATCGATCAAGGCGTTATTACTACTAATCCAGTGGGCAGCAATTTTTATCACGGTTTTATCCGCAATGGGTGCTCCAGTAATCATCTTGGTCGCGCCCATTAGCCATAGCGGGATACTATAACCAAAGCTATTGGCCGCGATGACACTGGCTGCTGTAGTCAGCGAAACTGCCTTGCCCAATTTTGGGGCGCGTTGATGTATTTTTTGAATAGTAGAGGTCAGGCGCATGTTTAATCCCTGTCTATCGATATTGTTGATATATAAACACTCCATTTCTGAAGTCGTTATTTCCAAAATTTTTGGCGGTTTTATAGGGTTGAAATCGCGCTATATGTTTAGTGGTGTTATTAGCGCTGCTTCACGGTCAACTTTATTGCATGATTTTAACAGAAATTATTCATAGTGTACGACTGTAAACGTGACTTGCCATGTCTGGCCTAGCAGAGATGGATAATACAAAGGAGAAGAGTGCAAACCCTCCTGCACTTCTCATACATAGATGTGACAAAATATTACACATAAATAGATGGTAATTGCCATAATAATAACGAACGAAAGTAAGCACCTAAATAAGATTCATAAATAATCTTTATAAAAAGCACAGCTTAACAAAGCACAATTTTAATTTAATACTTAAGAGGAAATATTATGCGTAATACATTAATGATTGCCGCAGTCGCATCTGGTTTAGCACTTAGTGGTTGTGCTACTGATCCAAACACTGGACAACAGCGCTTGAACAAAACTGCTATCGGTACATTGGCAGGTGCTTTAGGTGGTGCAACCATCTCTAAAGCAACTGGTGGCGACAAAACTGGCCGTGATGCAGCGATTGGTGCCGCATTGGGCGCTGGTGTTGGTTATTACATGGAGCGTCAAGCTAAGCAGCTTGAGCAACAGATGGCTGGTACAGGTGTAACGGTTGAGCAAAACCCAACGACTGGTAACATCGATTTAGTTATGCCAGGTAGCATCACCTTCTCATTTGATGATGCTACATTGAGCTCATCGTTCAAGCCAACACTTGATAAACTTGCTTCAACGATGAACCAGTACAACAAAACATCAGTTAACATTGCTGGTCATACCGATAGTAAAGGTTCAACGTCATATAACATGGGTCTATCACGTGATCGTGCTTACTCAGTGGCTAACTATCTGACTGCTCGTGGTGTTGCTTCTAACCGTGTCAACGTTGTTGCTTATGGCGAATCACGCCCAGTAGCTGATAACAACACTGATTATGGTCGTCAGCAAAACCGCCGTGTTGAGCTAACCATTAACTCACCACAAAGCGTAAACTAATAAATGGTTTGATCACCATTTATTTTAGTCGCTTACAGTAAGAATAGTGCAAAAAAGGTCAGCAATACGCTGGCCTTTTTTTGGGCTTAGAATTTGATGAGCCAGCTTTTGATCAACGGTAAGACGCAATCCTTAAATTATATTTGATAATAGTTATCAATAACATTATAATTCGCAAATATTTGAATATTTCAGCAATAGTAATGACAGTGTTTAGCAGCTATGACCCTATACATCAGTCATTTATTGTACTTGCCTTTTTTTATAATGTATCTCATCGAGGACGTGTATGAATATGACCACAGTGACGAGCCGTAAAATTTTACCAACTACTTTAGCCGCTGCGCTTGCAGGGATACTGCTGGTATCGGGTTGTACCAAGCAAGCCAATGACGATGCCGCCACTGATGCACAAACAGAGGTGCAAAACACAGACGCTGCCAATAATAAAACCACATCAGGCGCAGAGCAAGCCAATATCGATCGCTTGGCACTTAGCTATGTAAATATGGCTCATGCTGCCTACAAAGATTCATTAGACACCGCAAAGACTTTGCAGACGGCAGTGAATGCTTATGTAGATGCGCCAACTGAAGCGAATCTTGAAGCGGCAAAAGCTGCCTATAAAGCGGCGCGTCAGCCTTACTCACAGACTGAAGTGTTCCGTTTTGATGAAGCATTTGTGAGCGCTGATGACCAGCGTGAGATTGGTAGCGTTGATGGCTGGGAAGGACAGGTCAATGCATGGCCGCTCGATGAAGCGCTCATTGATTACGTCAGCGATGATTACGAAGGTGAATACAACAGTCAAGACAATATCATCAATAGTGATAGCATTGCCGTCGGTAGCATTAAGCAAGATACCAGCACGATTACACCGCAACTTTTAGCAGACATGAATGAAATCGGTGGTAGCGAAGCCAACGTGACGACCGGCTATCATGCGATCGAGTTTATGCTATGGGGACAAGATACCAACGGCGTCGGTGAGGGTGCAGGCAACCGTCCGATTAGTGATTACAATACCACCGATGGCGAATGTACTAGTGGTGAAAGCGCCAATACCGATGCAAGCATTTGTGAGCGTCGCGGCGAATTCTTAAAGGCCGCTGCGCAGTTATTGGTTGATGATTTGACCGCGATGGAAGCCCAGTGGCAGCCTGACAGTGAGCATACCTTACGCAGCGATATGATAGCGCGTAAAGATAACAATGGCCTGCGCCAGATTATGTATCAGATGGGCAGCTTGGCATTTGGCGAGTTGGCCTCTCAGCGTATGCAGGTCGCCTTCGTCACGGGATCTACCGAAGACGAACATGAATGCTTTAGTGACTTGACCCATCTGAGCTACGCCAATAATGCTCGCGGCATTCAGAATGTCTTTAATGGCAGCTACAAGACCCTCGCGGATAAAACCGTTGGTGGCTATGGCGTGAAGAACTACCTGATTGATACGGGTCATCAGGATGTTGCTGATAAGCTGGCTGCTGACTTTAGTAAAGTAGAAAGTGATTTTAATATCATCGTCGAAAAAGGCGAAAAAGAAGGTATTAAGATTGATCAAATGATCGCGACCGTTGGTCAAGCAAGCAAACAAGGTATCTCTGCTGAAGAGCAAAATGCTCGTCGTGGTTGGATCGAGACTGCCATTACCAGCTTGCAGGAATTGACGACTGGTATCGAAAGCGCGGCAAAAGCGGTTGGTATTGATAATCTAGATGCTGATGCGGGTTCATAGTTTTAAGCTAGGCTGTTTATACGCTTACTAGCGTCAGTTGTATTCATTTATAATGCCTGATAAGTCGCTATAAGTGAATGAGAATTATTTTCATAAGAAAGTAATTTATGTATAATACACACGTTGTCAATCTCGGTTGGCAATGTGTTTTTTTATGCCCTATTAAAATAACGCTACCAGCCAGCTTTCTTACAGTTGTACCCTGTTGACTGTAACGACATATTGTTATGGTGCGCGATTTTGATGGTTCTATACTAGCGCTAAGGCAATGCTTATGAACGCCATTTCTGCCACGAAAGACAAACTATCTATGTCTCTTCATACCTCTTTATTGTCTAAAAATACACCGTTAAAGCTTGCGCTTAGTGCTCTCTGCGTCTTGTCACTTACGGCTTGTCAGCCAACTGACAGCTCATCCGCTAATAAGAATGACGTCAATGCTGATAAGCAGGATAAAACCTTGTCTGCTGAACGCAGTCAAAATATCGAAGCGCTGGCTGGGGTGCCCATGCAGCAGCTTGCCTCCTTTGACCCGCAAGAGATTAAGCAAGGCGGTGATAGCGGTATTAGTATTACCAGTGCTGAGAGTTACTCAAAACCTTCATCAAATCTCACTGCCTTACGCAAAGGTTCTTTTTTCATTGGTAATGCGTTCTTTCAACAACCGTGGGTGATTGCCCCTGCTAGCACGGACAGCCGTGACGGTCTTGGCGCGTTATTCAATGTCGCCGCCTGCCAATCATGCCATGTCAAAGATGGTCGTGGGCACGCGCCGATGAGCAGCAAGGACGATGCTGATAGTTTATTAATACGTCTGTCTATGCCAGCGACAACGGATGAGCAGCGTCAGCAATTGCAGGATTCCCTGATCGAAAAGGTGGTGCATCCTATGTATGGCGGTCAGCTACAAGATCGTGGTATTCAGGGCGTACCGGCTGAAGCGCGAATTGCGGTACAGTGGACCGATATGCCAGTTACTTTTGCCGATGGTTATGTTGAAACCCTACGTGCGCCTAGATTTGAGTTGACAAAACCCGGCTATGGGGCGTTTGATAATGAAATGATGGTATCACCGCGAGTGGCTTTACCAATGATTGGGCTTGGGCTCTTAGAACAAATACCTGACGATGATATCAAAAAACAAGTGATTAATAACAATAGTACTAGCGACATCAGTGGCAAGTTTAACTGGGTGATGGATCCACAAACTGGCAAGCATGCGCTTGGTCGTTTTGGCTGGAAAGCTGGTCAAACCAAGCTGATTACACAAAACCAAAGTGCCTTTAATGAGGATATGGGGCTGACCTCAAACATTCGTCCTCATGAATCCTGCATGCCGAGCCAAACCGCTTGTATTAACGCGACTACTGGCGCTGATGAGCAAGGTAATGGTAAGCCGCCCGTCGAAGTGAATGATGAAATAGCCAAGTTTGTAGAATTTTATACGCGGAATTTAGCGGTGCCACATCGTCGTAATGCCGATGATAAGCTGGTACTGGCTGGTAAAAAACGCTTTTATGATATGGGTTGTCAAAGTTGCCATACGCCAAGATATCAGTTGCCAAAAACCGATGACGATCATCTTGAGCAGCATGGACAAGTCATTTATCCTTATACGGATTTGCTGCTGCATGATATGGGCGATTCGCTTGCCGATCGTACGATAGCGGGCAAACTACCAGCAAAAGATGCGCAAGTTGAGTTTTTGGCCAACTCATACGAGTGGCGTACTCCTGCATTGTGGGGAATTGGTCTGGCTCAAACCGTCGATCCACAAGCGACCTTTTTACATGATGGTCGCGCGCGCACGCTGATGGAAGCAGTGCTATGGCATGGCGGTGAAGCAGAAAGCCAACGCCAAAAAGTGTTGAAATTAGATAAGCAAGGACGCGCTGAATTAAACGCCTTCTTAAAATCATTATAAAAATGATATAAATTACTACTTATCCCATTACCGAGAAACTTATGAAAATAAACCCTGCATTAGCAATGGCGTTATCGGCACTGAGTGCTGGATTACTCATCAGTTGTGTCAAGCCTGCCGATGAGAATAAAACAGCAGAGGTGGATAGCCAAGCCGTCGCGCAAGATGGCGCTGCTTCAAACAGTACGGCCGCCGATAGCGCGAATGACGAACAGATAGTCGCCATAGATATCAGCGCGGAGACCGAAAAAACCTATCTGACCCATGTGGCTGAAGACATTGTCATTCCAGCTTATGCGGATGCGGCGAAGCAAAGTGGTTTGTTACATGATTTGGCGCAGAAGCATTGTCAGCAAGCGCCTGTCAGCGGTGATGAATTGCAAGCGTTGCGTGCTCAGTGGTTGGTACTGGCGCAAGCATGGGCGAGTGCTGAGATGATCAACTTTGGTCCTGCGACTGCTAGTATGAGCAACTTGTACATTAACTATTACCCTGACGAGCGCGGCTTGGTACACAGTGGTGTTGCAGAGCTAATCGCGGCCAACCCAAAACTAACCCCAGAGCAGCTCGCTAACGAGAGCGCTATTGTGCAAGGTGTACCAGGTCTGGAAGAGGCGCTATTTGCCAATGACAGCTTGAATGCTGCTCAATGTGCTTATATAGTCAGCGCCAGCGCGGCACTAAGCACGCGATTAAAAGACATCGAAAGTAACTGGCAGCAGAACGCCACGACTTTACTGGCGATTGATAAAACGGCTGATAGCGATCAAGGTTTGAACCAGTGGTTTAACGCTTTATTGTCATTGATTGAGACGATGAAGACCAATGCTATTGATGAACCATTAGGTCTCACAGGCAAAGCCAAGGGACATCTGCCTGCTGCTACTGCTGGACAAAGCCGCGCTATTATCAATGCTAAGTTGGCTACCTTGAATAAAACGCTGACTGACCCGGTATTGACGGCCATTCTTGGTAGCAATGATGAGAATGCTATTGCGGCCAGTCTATCAAGCGAGCTGGCTGATACGACCACGCTATTGGCGCAGATGCCAGAGAATTTAGCGACTGCCGATAAAGCCAAGCAGCAAGAATTGTTTGATCATTTTACGACCATTACCCGTCTGCTGAAACGCCAATTGATTCCGACCCTCGGCATCCGTGTTGGCTTTAACAGCAACGATGGCGATTAAGTCATGCAAACCTCTGAAGCCCATACCGCTGCGATAGCTAAATCTCATAGCGCGTCATCTAAAGCAGCGCCTAGACCAGCAGACAAGCGCTCAAATCATGAGCAGCTGGTGACGTCGGCTTTGACCACGCTTGGTAGTGTATTGGGAACGGCGACATTGATTGGTATCCATCATCACTATCGCAAGCAGCATCAGCCTGAAGCAAAGTTGCAAGACTATGTGTCGGGTGTGCGTGCTCAGCTGCATACATTGCAAGCATCGCCCAAGCCACAGCTAACTCGTTTTCGCTACGCCTATCAGCACGCGTCTGCTGCGTGGCAACGGGCTTATCATAATGATATCGATGATAAAAATCATGATACTAAAAATACCGTGACTGACCTGATGGCAATGCATAGCACCGTTATGCTGGCGCGTCCAGTATGCTGGGTCAGTGGCGTGGCATCCATGCCAAAAAACCTATCATTGATAAATAACGATGACAGTAATAATGTTAGTAGTAATGACGAAAATGGTTTTGGGGTGGTCGGCATTGATGCAGACCGACAAATCGTTTGGCAGACGACCATGCCTGAGCGTGTCCATGATATTGTTGTCCAGCCAATCGCTAATATTCAAAACAATCAAAACAGATTAAATGCTCATAACCGTCAACGCGATGTCGTGGTGTTGGGTCGCCGCCCTAGTGAAAAGTTTTGGGTATTAGACACAGCGACAGGACAGGTAAAGTTTGCTATTAAGGCGGCTACTAATCGCCATTTTTATGGGCATGCTTGCTACAGTTTGGATGGCTCAAAGCTATACGTCACTGAGAATGATACGATAAGCTTGGCGGGTAAAATTGGTATCTACGATGCTCATGATAATTATAGCAAAGTAGCCGAATTTGACTCGCATGGTATTGGGCCACATGAGTTGATCATGCATCCAGATGGCGAGACACTGGTCATCGCTAATGGCGGTATCAAAACGGAACAAGCCTCTCGTGAAGAGCTGAATCTCGATACCATGCGCCCATCGCTGACTTATCTGAACCGTCATGATGGGACGCTTCTTGAGCAAATTATCCCTGAACACAATCAGATGAGTGTGCGTCATTTGGCCATACATGACGATGGCACGGTGATGATTGGTATTCAATTCCAAGGTGAGAAACATATCAATGTGCCGTTAGTGCTGACCCATCATCGCGGTGATTCTGACTTTAAATCATTGGTTATGCCCAATAATAAATGGCAATGCTTCCATCAATACATTGCCAGTGTCGCGGTTGATAGTGAGCGCAATCTGTTATGTGTGACCACACCGATTGGCGGTTGTGCAGCGATTTATGATTTAAACACACGCATGCTGATTGATGCTGTGCGTTTGCCGGATTGTGCAGGCGCTTCGCTAGTAGCTGGTCAGGCATCTGGTCAAACTAAAAGTAATCATGGAGAGTCAGGCTTTATCGTCAGCGATGGACACGGGAAACTGACCAGACTACGTGTCAATACTCTATCAGTAGAAACATTGGGTGTAGCAGAATCAAATTCAAAGCATACTGCCGACATTATTGTGCAGGACAGTCAAATACATAATATGTCTTTTGACAATCATTTGCAGGCAGTCGTAGCATAAGCGGTATAAGGGAGAAACCATAATGCCGCAACCGAGTACGTCTCTAGTGTTAGATACGGCCAAACACCAGCTGGCACAAGCGGGTATCGTGCTGCACGTGACCAAAAAGCGCGTCAAAAATATCAATTTTCGCTTAAAGCCTTATGCGCTCATGGTTTCTGTACCGATGTCTATCAGCGCCAGCCAAATCGCTCATTCTGTCGACAAGCGCGTATCATGGGCGCTAGACAACCATCCGCAAGTATTAGCGCGTTATCATCACAAGCAAACCCCGAAACCCAAAGCGTCAACCTCGGATAATCCTGTCCTCTTATGGGGCATCGAACAATCATTGAGGCTAAATCACGATGAAAAAATCGCGTATTATCGACAACAACTTACTGAAGTAAATCCAGCACTATTTGCCAAGTGGCAACCGATAGTCGGTGCTACTGCTAATGAAGTTCGACTGAAAAAAATGCATACGCGCTGGGGCAGTTGTAACACGCGTGCGCGTCGAATTTGGTTATCCGTATATCTTCCCGCTTATCCGATTGAATGCACCGAATACGTCATTGTCCATGAGCTGTGTCATTTGCATCATGCCAATCACAGTAAGGCGTTTTGGCAAACGGTAGCGGCAGCGATGCCAGATTATCAGCAGTGGCACGATATGCTAGCGGGCAAGTCGGGTCAGCTGGATTAAGCGCCTCACACAAATGATATAAAGGCATTCGTTAACCATAACATACCTGCTATGATAAGCGCTCACGTCGCAGTATACAGCGTATCATTCAAATAATAGAATGATAGATATATTGTAGATGCATGGTATATACAGGGATGTCATATGGACAACGTCAATCAAGCCGAATTTTGGCAGCAGCGTTATGAGACTGGTAGCATACAGTGGGATATGGGACAGGTGTCACCACCGCTAAAAGCTTACATCGATCAACTGCCTGCGTCTGCTAAAGATCAGGCTATTCTAGTGCCAGGGGCAGGCAATGCCTATGAGGTTGGCTATCTACACGAGCAGGGTTTTACCAATGTCACGTTGGTTGACTTCGCGCCTGCACCGATTGATGCGTTTGCAGAGCGCTATCCTGATTTCCCAGCGGCGCACTTGATTTGCGCAGATTTTTTTAATTTATCAGCTGAGCAATATCAATTTGATTGGGTGCTTGAGCAGACGTTTTTTTGTGCGATAAATCCGTCACGTCGTGATGAATATATCGAGCAGATGGCAGCGCTATTGAAGCCGCAAGGCAAGCTGGTTGGCCTACTTTTCAATGTGGATTTTGGCCGTGATGAACCACCTTTTGGTGGCACAAAAGATGAATATCAGCAGCGTTTTGAGCAGTGTTTTGATATAGAGATTATGGAAGCCAGCTATAACTCGCATTCTGCACGTCAAGGCAGTGAGTTATTTATCAAGCTGAAAGCGAAGTAAGCTCACGCTTGATATTATCTCGCGCTTGCTTTTCTAACCGTTCAAAGTAATAATCGGTCAAATACAGTCTTGGATGCGCCAACAATCCTTTTAACACCGCTGTTCGTCCGATACAGTAATCGGTAACTGGCACATGTGCATACTCTTTACGTACCGCAGATGCGTACAGTTCATATTCAGACCCCGCAGCACCCAAAACGCTCAAATCCATATCTAACAGATAAGCCGCATCGCTGCGTTTATCATCATCGGTTAACTTATCAAGTTGATGGGTAGCCGTCATCATGATAAGTGCATAGATATGTTGACATTGTTCCGCGCTCAAATATTTCTGCAACGCTTCCACCGCATAGTCTGCACTTTTAAGCTCATTATCTGCCCGTGTTGGCTCGTATATCACATCGTGATAATACAGCGCTAAAGCGATAATATGGGGTTCATAAAGGTTGTGCTTAACTTGCTCAAACTGCGCAAACAACTGCTTAAGGTGGTGCAGGGTGTGATAAGCGCGATGGGCTTCGTTATAACGGGTAGCGGCAGCTTGCCAAAGCATCTCTACCTCTACTCGATCAATATCATTAGCGATGGCAGACAAGTGCATGGCGAAATGCTGACCAAGGTCGGACGTTACGTGCGAAACATCGTTCATATCTATTCTACAACGCCTAGTTCATGATTGTTTTAACGGTCAAATCAGTCCTTATGAGCTGCATCTTCAAAGGCCTGTTTAAATACCTTGCCCAGTAAATTTACATCGTCGACACGAGCATAATTTAAACGGGTGACAAAGGCGATGTGGCGATGTGGGCCTTTTTCTGCTAATGGCACCGCGACCGCATTTTGGTTTTGCAGATGCAATTGATCCAGCGCCATCTCAGGTACTAAAGTCGTGCCCATATTAGCGAGTGCCATCTGAATGAGCGTGTTTAAGCTAGCGTCAGAAAAGCTCGATTTCATTTGCGCCCGATCAAAATGACAAACCGATAGCGTCTGATCGGTCAGGCAATGTCCTTCACCCAGCAGCATGAGATTGGCAGTAGCAAGATCCTCAGAATCAATGGTGTCAAGCTTGGCATGAATATCGTCTTTTGGGAATACTGCGAAGAAGTCTTCACTCCAAAACTCAAAACTGTGCAATCCGTCTACGGCATAGGGTAGCGCAATGATTGCCGTGTCAATATGACCGTAACGCACTTGCTCAAGCAAGCGTTCGGTTTGTTGCTCAACGATGGTCATGCGAAATTCTGGATAATTGGCTCGCAGCGCTGGTAGAACTTTTGGCAGCAAGTAAGGAGCAATCGTTGGAATGATACCTACGGTCATCGGGTAGGCAAGTGGCGTTTGATGACTGTGCGCACGGGTGGTCAAGTCGCTCACTTCAGAGAATACACGCTGCGCCCGCGTCAGGATATCTTGCCCAATAGGAGTGATAAGCACTTGTTTGTTATTACGCTCAAAAATCTGTGTGTCTAATTGCTTTTCTAATTCTGCGATACCTAAGCTCAGCGCAGACTGCGAAATATTACAATCTTCTGCTGCCCGTTTGAAATGGCGGTGTTTAGCGACTGCTAAGGCAAATTCAAGTTGACGTAAGGTAATCATAAGACCTCTTTTTTGGTTGTTTTTCACGCAAATGACAATACTTATGCATCTTGGTCATTATCGAGATTTACCGATAGCACACTGATGACATGAAGTAGATAGAATAGTTTAACAAGTTTAATAAAACAAAACATCACATTAAAAACTTTTAACTGGATTAACCATAGAATTCGCGTATAGTTTGTCAGGTAGCCCAGATAGTTCAAGGCTTAACAGAAACAATCAAATAAATAAGCACCATTAAATTAATCACACTTAATCAAAAAAGGAGCCAATCATGGCGTCTATTATCAATCAAGAAATCCCAGAATTTTCAGCAGATGCATATGTAAACGGTGAGTTCAAAACCATCACTTCAGAAGATGTAAAAGGTAACTGGGCGATTTTCCTATTTTACCCAGCTGATTTTACTTTTGTTTGCCCAACTGAGCTTGAAGACATGGCAAACCATTACGAAGAGCTACAAGGTTTGGGCGTAGAAGTATACTCAGTATCGACTGACACTCATTTCACGCATAAAGCATGGCATGATTCTTCAGACGCAATTGGTAAAGTAACCTATCCAATGATCGGCGATCCTACTGGTAAAATCACTCGTGGTTTTAACGTGATGATCGAAGAAGCAGGTCTAGCTGAGCGCGGTACATTCTTAATCGATCCAGACGGTTTGATTCAGGTTGCTGAGATTCATGCTGGCGGTATTGGCCGTAGCGCAAAAGACATGCTGCGTAAAGTAAAAGCGGCACAATATGTCCGTGAAAACGACGGTGAAGTTTGCCCAGCAGCTTGGGAACAAGGCGGCGATACATTGAAGCCAAGTCTTGACCTAGTCGGTAAAATCTAGGTTAGTAAAACCTAAGTAGTTATCCAACTATTTAGCGAGACGTAGCGCTGTTTTCATTATTTCCTAATTTGAACCAGTGCTATAAAAAGACCCCATCAGCTTATGTTGATGGGGTCTTTTTATATCTTAAGCTAAAGTTTTATTAGTGTTATTTATCGGTTATAAATGAGCGATTACGCTTGAGATTGTACTTTATTCTTATCTATAGTTTTGTAAATCTCATCTTTGAGCTGTAGCTTGCGCCGCTTCATTTGTTCAATTTCTTCATCGCGGCTGGCGTGTTTGACCACGTCATTCTCAAGCTTATCAATTTGCCTGTCCAGTATAGTATGTTCATCGAAGATACTCGCAAAGTGCGCATCTTTTTGCTTGAGCTCATCGATGATGTCGCTGTGATCTTGCCATTTATCAGTCATGGTCATGTTGTCATCCTTGTTATTTAGCGTGTGCTTAGCATAAGCAGTGACGCGTTGTGGTTAAGACAGATTATGATTGTGAGACTTGTTGATTATAAAATTAAGATTTATAAAACTAAATGTAAGAAATTCTTAGCAGTAATTTTGGGGTGTATCCTCAATCTGAACGAAAATGCTCAGATGAGATAAAAATGAGGACACGCCCCTAATAAATGAAGCATTAAGCGTGAGATTGTGTTTTGTTTTTATCAATTATCTTATAAATTTCATCTTTAAGGTGTAGTTTTCGACGCTTCATTTGTTCTATTTCATCGTCACAGCTGCTATGTTTTATCAAATCCTTTTCGAGATAATTGATCTTCTCATCCAGCTGAGTGTGTTCAGCAAAAATACTCGCAAAATGGCTGTCTTTTTGCTTAAGTTCAGCGATAATTTCTTTGTTATCTAGCCTTGTATCAGTCTTTCTCATCTGGTCATCCTTGTTATGAAGCGCAAGCTAACGATCAGCATCAGCGCATTGTCGTTAAGATTTATGATTATGAGACTTGATTATTACTCAACCAAACCGCTATTACGCTCAATAGTGATAAGGCTTAATACAAGCAGAAATAGCCTTTGATAAGCACGCATAAAAGCCAATCTTCCGCTAGGAAACAGGAATTATTCCTATTGCTCTTATTCGATTGTAGCGAAAAAATCATCTTGATACTATGATAATAATCCTCTTATAAGTTTAAATTTAATTATAAATTTCAATTAATGATTGGTTTTATAAAACATAAGGTTTGGGTTTCTCAGCTTGCTCAAATCTATGAAACCTATGATAATAAGGACATCAAAAGGCACAAGCCTTATCCAAATAACACTTTAAACGATATTACTTACTACAGATTTTCCATCTTTAAACGTGCAACCGCTTAGTTGCCGTTACATATTAAATAATAATGAGGAACAAACATGATAGATCAAAGTTTATTAGATGCCATCAAGAGCTATAGCGAAAACATGACCCGTCCAATTACCTTTGTCTTAGGTAATGGTACGCATGAAAAGCGGGCAGAGTTGATTGACTTTTTGACCAAAATCGCTGGTACGACTGACAAAATCAATTTTGATGCAGAAGCGATTGATGAGAGCTTGCCTAGTGCGATTAGTTTTAAAGTCGTCAGTCATGTTGATGGCGATTTGGCTGATACTGGTATCGTCTTTAGCGGTATTCCTGGTGGTCATGAGTTTACCTCGCTTATTTTGGCAATCTTGCAAGCGGGTGGTCATACGCTCAAACTAGACGAAGGTATTCAAAAGTTAGTCAAACGTTTTAATAAGCCCTTACAGTTCCAGACCTATGTGTCATTGTCTTGCCACAGTTGCCCAGAAGTCGTGCAAGCTTTGAACCAATTTGCGCTATTAAACGATGATATCAGCAATGAGATGATTGATGGTGCGTTATTCCAAGAGCAAGTAGAAGCGAATAACATCCAAGGAGTTCCAGCGGTATTTTTAAACGGTAAGCCGTTTGCTAATGGACTAATCGATACGGCTAAGCTGATCGGAAAATTGCAAGAGCAGTTCCCTGACTTGTTGTCAGAAGTGGAAGACGACGCTGAGCAATTAGAACAACAGGATGTCACTATCATTGGCGCTGGTCCTGCTGGGGTCGCTGCTGCCATTTATACCGCGCGTAAAGGTCTAAAAGTGACCATGGTCGCTGATCGTATCGGTGGACAGGTCAAAGATACGCAAGATATCGAAAACTTGATTTCTGTACCATTGACGACAGGTACACATCTATCAGCAGACTTCGTCAAACATTTAGGCGAATACAACATAACGCTAAAAGAGCACGTCAGCGTTAAAGAAATCGGCGAGACGTCGGAAGAAAACTATAGTATTCATCTAAATACGGGTGAGACTTTTGAGACGCGCAGTATTATCTTGGCGACGGGTGCCCAATGGCGCAAGCTTGGTGTACCAGGTGAAGAAGAGAATATTGGTAAAGGCGTGGCTTTCTGTGCCCACTGTGACGGCCCGTTCTTTAAAGGTAAAGAGATCTCTGTCATCGGTGGCGGTAACTCTGGTGTCGAAGCGGCGTTAGACCTTGCCGGTATCGTGAAGCATGTAACCGTGCTTGAGTTCGCTGATGAGCTAAAAGCGGATCAGGTATTGATCAACAAAGCCAAAGAGAGATCAAACATCGAGTTCATCACTGGGGCGGCGACCAAAGAGATTAAGGCCACTGATGGTAAAGTCAGCTCTATCGTCTTTGAAGATCGCAAAACAGGTGAAACTCATGAGCGTGATTTGTCCGGTGTCTTTGTACAGATTGGCTTAGTACCCAATACTGGATTTATCAAAGGTTTTGTCGATTTAAACCGCTTTGGTGAAATTGAGATTGATGAGCGCTGCCGTACGGATCGCAAAGGTATCTTTGCTTGTGGTGACGTCACGACTGTGCCATTTAAGCAGATTAACATCGCGATGGGTGAGGGTAGTAAAGCAGCATTATCAGCGTTTGAATACTTGGTTATGCAGTAAGTTTGAAATTAGTTTGAATTTGAAAAGCCACCTCTTTTGAGGTGGTTTTTTTGTGCTATCGTATAAATACGTCTATATAGAACAAATCCTAATATTTAGAAAATGGTCATTTAAGTAAACCAATAAAGCGATTTTTCTCAGAAAATATCAGTATTTACGTTACAAATTCGACATTTGCATTACAAAATCGTGTTGTTGATGCAATAATGAGCTCAATAAAACCTATAATAGCGTCATGAACTATAAGGAAAATAGGCATGGAATATATTGAAGCTTTTTTTGCCCTAGTCGGCGATCTAACGTGGGGCTGGGCACTTATCCCTATGTTAGTTATTTTTGGTTTATTATTTACCATCGTGGGTAGATTTGCTCAGTTTAGATATTTTAAACGTATGTTCCGTGTATTTAAAACGGATGAGGTAGGAGACGACGGAATTTCTGCCCGTCAGGCGTTGCTCGTTTCTATCGGTGGACGTGTTGGCGGCGGTAACATTGCTGGCGTTGCTGTTGCAATCTCTTTAGGGGGTCCGGGAGCGGTATTCTGGATGTGGGTTGTGGCCTTAATTGGAATGATGACTAGTATTGTTGAGTGTAGCTTAGCCCAGCTTTACAAGCGTAGAGATACTGATGGTAACTTTCGCGGTGGCCCTGCGACCTATATTTTACATGGCTTAGGTAAAGACTATCGCTGGCTCGCCATCATCTATGCGATCTCGCTACTACTGTCTTTTTCTATCGGGTTTGTGGCGTTCCAAGGCAATACGGTGGCAGGCTCTGCTCTTGAAAGTTTTGGGATTGACCGCTGGATAACGGGTGTAGTACTGGTGATTGCAGGTGGATTTATTGTCTTTGGCGGTATTCAGCGCATTGCTAAAGTGGCCGACGTTGTCATTCCTGTGATGGCATTAATCTATATTGGTATGGCGCTGATTGTCATCGTGCTCAATATCACCGAATTGCCTGCATTGATGGCGATGATTGTTAAAAATGCGTTTGGTATTGAATCCGTCGTGGGTGGTGGTATTGGTGTGGCGATTGAGCAAGGCATGAAGCGCGGCTTGTTCTCGAATGAGGCTGGTCTGGGTTCTGCACCTAATATCGCTGCCACCGCTTATGCCACTCATCCTGTGAGTCAAGGTATCTCGCAGTCATTATCTGTGTTCATTGACACGTTAGTCGTATGTAGTGCTACGGCATTTATGATTTTACTGAGCGGTGTCTATCAGCCAGGTGCTGAAGTTGATGGTATTGTACTGGCACAGCAAGCGCTAACAACCCAGCTTGGAGATTGGGCGCAGTATATCCTGACCATATCGATATTGTTATTTGCCTTAAGCTCTATCATGTATAACTATTATATGGGTGAAAATGCCATTAACTTTTTGGTCAAAAAGAATATCAAAATGGCGACTCTGATTTTGCGAATTGTTGTGATTGCGGTATTATTCTTGGGCGCAGTGGCTCCTGCAGCAACCGCAGTGTTCTTCTTTGCGGACCCGTTGATGGGCGTGCTAGCGCTAGCAAACTTATTGGCCTTGATAATGTTATTTCCACGAGCCAAGCGTCTACTTGACGACTTTGCAAGTCAGTTAAAATCAGGGGTTAAAGAGCCATTATTCGATGCGCAAGAGTATGAAAAATTGGACCTCGATCTGAGCGCATGGGGTAAAAAAGCGGTAAAAGAAGCGTTAGACCAAAAACAGTAGTACACGTACGCTTTATTTATCATGAAAGAAAAAACCACTTTAACTGAGTTAAAGTGGTTTTTTTATGCAAGATACTATTTATTCGCCAAAATGCTAGCTATCGACATTATCTTACCTGCTTCATCTTCTTTGATTACGCGTGTCTCTTTTAAAGCTGAATCGATCCAAGCTTGTATGTGAGGATTGTTTAACATCGTTTCACAATACTGTTTAGTCGTCGGCTTTAATTCTATGCTGGAGGCATCAGTATAAGTCTGCAAGCGTAGCACTACAGGCGCAAAAAAAGCATCGGCAGCCGTGAATTGACCAAAAAGGTAGCTGTCTTTTGAGCGATTTTTTAAGCAATCTGCAAAAATCTCTTCGATACGAGCAATGTCAGTTAAGCAGGCATTGCTTGGTTGTATCTTAGCAGTCGCTCTGATATTCATCGGCATCTCATTACGAATACCCGTTAGACCGGAATGCATCTCAGCGACGATGCTTTGGCAATAGGCGCTATTTATTCTGATGCTAGTAGGGCTTTTAGTCTCAGACTTACTCAGTCCTGTCCAAACATCTATGTCGGTAAAATAATCATTGATATGAATGGCAATCGCTAAGGTATCCCAAACCGTAACCTTGTCATCATTTTCACCATAGACTAAAACGGGCACTTTGCCTGTTGGCGCATGCTCATCGAGAATTGATGTTGCTGAAGGATGAAACAATTCGATAAGCTGCTCATCAAAATCAACATTGAATGCTTTGAGCAACAGCCACGCTCGTAGCGACCAAGATGAGTAGTTTTTATTACCGATGATGAGAAGTGGTTTTTGCATCATAAAGTCCTATTAAATAAAATTTAATTATGTACCCAATGCTGAAAATTGACCAGTCTATAGTTTAGTAATATTCAAAAAAATGCCCATCCAAATTTTGGACGGGCATTTTTTTAAGTAGTGGCACGTTTGTTTAGGTCGATATCAATCGTCTAACAAGTCCATGCGCTTAGCGGCTTCGTAGATACCCGTTGAGCGGTTACCCGTACGGCAAAATATTAACACTGGCTGCTCGGCTTGATTAAAGAAGTCAGCAAACTCCTCAACGTGGTTTTGATTGAGCTCACTACCAGCAAATGAGACTTCTTTATAAGCAAGTCCTGCTTCTTTAGCAGCTGCTTCGATATCAGCGCTGGTCGGTTGTCCCGGCTCTTCGCCATCAGGACGATTGTTGATAATGGTTTTGAAGCCGTTTTCGGCAAGCATAGGGACTTGATCAGGGGTAATTTGTCCCGTAATACTGATTTCGTGGCTCATAAGAGCTCCTTTTATTGTTTATATGAAAGAGTGAGCTGTAAAGTGTAGGAATACAGCATCTAAGCCTAGGCTTATTGCAGTCATTTCTAAAGAGAAGGTGTGTAAGCGTTATTGCCGTTTTATAGCAGCCCTTGCATCAACGCGCTTTGATAAAGGAGTTTGGCGCGAGCACCAGTACCACAAAACATCAATATGGGTTTGGGCATTGAGTGATAAAAGACGGCAAACTGTTCTACGGTCAGCATACTCAGGCGCTCATCATCAAAGGGTAGGTGATGATACGTCAGATTTGCCTGCTTCGTTGCAGTCGCCAAGTCACAGCTATTAGGCTGTGTCTCGATCTCAGCATCTGGGCGTATATTGAGCACTGAGCGATAGCCCAGCTCAGCAATCTTGACACATTGGCTTGGATATATTTGCTTATAAATCGTTAAATCATCGGTCATAAAAAGGGTCATTTACGTTTATTAAAAAATGTTAAAAACACTAAAGCGTCGATTTGACGTCTAAATGTTGTCTTATTTCAGTTCGGCTTGATTTAGCTTGTTTAGATTGAGTGCAGCCATACAACAAGCTAGCATACTATACGCTCTATCATAACGATATTTTGTTGCAGACATCAATAGTGATTGTATGGTTGACGAAAATAGTAGGGCGTATTTATATTTGCTTTAGAGCATTGACGGCATCCATAGTACTGAGGTACACCTGTCCTGATAGCTCAGCAATCAGCGGAGTGTGCTCGATGACATCCATGACTGGGCCTTTAATAAAGCTAAAGTGTAAATGCTTGTTCTGCAGTGCCAGCTCTTGATTTAAGGTGCTGAGCATTTCCTGCGCGGTCAGATCAATGTGATTGACCGCGGCCATAATGAGAATCAGCTCATGCGCTTCGGGATATTGTTGTAAGGCATTTAAGATGCGCCGATGTACCGATTCGCTATTACCAAAAAACAGACTCTCATCGATACGTAACATCAATAAATTATGAAAAGTGACGACATCGTGACGATTGATATTGCGAAAGTGTCCTGTCCCAGCCAATTGTCCGACGATAGCGACGTGTGGTTGACTCGATTGCCAGATGAGACTGGCAAATGACACCATGAGACCGATGACCAGTCCGGTATTCAGCCCAAATATTAGTACCCCTACAAACGCTGCGATAAAGCTTGCGCCGTCTAAGCGATCCCGTTGCCAAGCGGACTTTAAGGTCGCAATATCGATCAAGCCAATGATGGATGCCATGATGGTTGCGCCAAGCAAGGCGTAAGGCAACGGCGCAAGTGCACTATTAAAGGCGATTAATGCGGCAATCATCACCAGCACCGTCATCAGGCTGGCGAGTGGAGTTTTGGCACCTGAGTCGACGTTGATTGCCGTCCGTGAAAACCCGCCTGCCACGGCAAAGCTCTGAAAAAATCCACCAAAAAGATTGGCGAGTCCAAGCCCTGTCAGCTCACGATTGGCATCAAACTTCTCACCGCGCAGTCGCGCATAGGTGCTGGCGACGGAACTGCTAGAGACAAAGATAATAAGCGCCATCAATCCTGCGGTTGGTAAAAGTTTGAGCGCTTCTTGGATGTCTGGTATATGGGGCAGTGTGAAACGTGGTAACCCTTGCGGAATATTACCGATAGTCGCCACGCCACGCGCGTCCCAATGCAGTGCCATACTGAGTAAAATGGCAATGCCGAGCAAAATAAGGGGAAACAAGCGTTCTGCCCATTTGGCAGATGAGGATGACAGCCACGTTCGCCACACCCATTTGCTACCGTAGCGATTTGCGACCAAGAGCGCAAAAGCGATCACGCCAATCAACAAGGTCAACGAATGTAGCTGGCGCGCATATAACTGCATGGTTGATAAATAACCGATTAGGCTGCTGCCCGCGATCGGGATATCCGTTAAGTATTTGAGCTGACTGACGAAAATGAGAACCGCCGCACCGCTCACAAATCCTGCCGATACGCCGCGACTGATAAACTGCATGATCCAGCCAAGCTTGAGCCGTCCTGCGATCCAAAGCAGTGACCCCACCATCAGTGCCAATAGACTTGCCATTAGGGCATACTGCTCAGTGCCTTGCTCAGCATAAGGCAACAAACTACTGGCAGTCATAATAGCCGTGATGGCCACCGGTCCGACCGCTTGTACATTGCTAGAGCCAAGCCAAGCATAGACGATGACAGGCACAATCGCAGCGTACAGACCATAGACGGGCGGCAAGCCTGCAAGTACGGCGTAGCCTAGGCTTTGCGGTATCACCAGTACGCCCACCACCAGCCCAGCGATGACGTCAGTTGGCAAGGCAGCCAGCTGATACTGGCGCAGCCAAGTGGGAATGAGGCGAGCAGCGATAGAGGTCATATCAATACGTCATCACAATAAATAAAGTTAAAAACAGCTAAAAACTCAATAACCAGTTAGGCATCTGTTTTGGCACAAAAGCGTTGATAAAGTAGCTCTAAGACTGCTAAGGCATCGTCACTGGCGATGCTATAGTAAATTTGCTTGCCGTCGCGCCGTGTCGCGACCAGCTCATCCTTGCGCAATATGCCTAACTGCTGCGATAAGCTTGGCTGTCCAACACCGACCAAGCCCTCAAGCTCACCAACGCAATACTCACCTTGAGTCAATTGACAGAGAAGGAGTAAGCGATCAGGATGCGAGAGTGACTTTAGTAATTGGCTGGCTTGTAGCGATGCTTGTTGCATCTGTTTGGCCAGATCTAGCGGTACAGAGTCTGCGTTATTGACTGACATAGGGTCGGCCTTACTGTCAGTAGAGGTAGCCAATGCTGAGGTAGAAGTTGTCAGAGTGAGCTCCTTATATAAAACCAAGATAAAGGTCGCGTGGTTTTTATAAAAGTGATGAGTGATTACCGTTAATTATCAATGATATCGCAGCTTACATCAAGTTATATTTATTTACATTATATAATTTGATAAATTGTATGGTGATTGCTATATTGGTATTAACGTTAAGAAAGCATGTTAAAAAGGCATGCTAAAAATTTGACCGCTGATGTTGTCGGCGGCGTTGATATTAACTGCAATGATTTATAAACATTCAATATGCATTAGTTTTTGAATTAAATATTGTATATGACGATCCATTATACTTAAAGAATGGTTCGAAGGTTAAAACAATCCTATAAAAGCAAAGAGGCAGCTATGCAAGTTCATTCTTTTTTAGATAGCGATACAGAAACTTATACTCACGTTATCGCTGATACCGAACAGAAACTGTGCGCCATTGTCGATCCCGTACTGAACTTTGATGCCAAGTCAGGCAGAACGAGTACCAGTAGTGTGGATGAAGTGATTGAGTTCGTACGTGAGCAGGGCTGGGCGCTTAAATATATTATCGAGACGCATGCGCATGCAGACCATCTATCTGCTGCTATTCATGTAAAAGAAAGCATGGGTGGACAATTAGTAATTGGTCAGCATATTACCGAAGTACAAAAAATCTTTAAGCAAATTTTTAACTTTGACACCAGTTTTCGTACCGATGCCAGTCAGTTTGATATTTTGACCGACGAGGGTGAAACACTAGCGCTTGGCGGTATTACGATCACTGCCATGTATGTGCCCGGTCACACACGGGCAGACATGGCTTATCTGGCGGCTGACGATGAAAAGACAGTGGTATTCGTTGGAGATACCTTGTTCGCGCCTGATGTCGGTACAGCACGCTGCGACTTCCCCGGCGGCGATGCCAAAACGCTCTATCAGTCTATTCAAAAGCTGTTGGCGCTTCCTGAAGATACAGTCATGTATCTGTGCCATGATTATCCAGGTGAAGGCCGTAAGCACTGTCCAACAGCGACTGTTGCTGCACAAAAACTAGAAAATATCCATGTTAAAGACAGTATAAATGAAGCCGAGTTTGTGCAGATGCGTGAGCGCCGCGATGCGACTTTGGGTATGCCACGGCTTATCATTCCTGCCGTACAGATTAATATTGATGCAGGACATTTCCCCGAGCCAGAAGACAATGGTACGCGTTATTTGAAAGTGCCGATCAATGTCCTTGGTGAATAAACTATAGTGAGTGAAAAGTAATATTGATATATCACTCACTGCTGATATCTATCAGAATGCTACTCTGTAGATTATCTGCTGTACAGAAGCTTGGTATGAATATCCACAAGCGCTAAATACGGC
Source organism: Psychrobacter sp. AT9 (assembly GCF_047272965.1). Taxonomy (NCBI): domain Bacteria; kingdom Pseudomonadati; phylum Pseudomonadota; class Gammaproteobacteria; order Moraxellales; family Moraxellaceae; genus Psychrobacter; species Psychrobacter sp. AT9. The sequence continues at coordinate 2,865,909 of NZ_JBKOTW010000001.1, read as the reverse complement.
AATAACTGGAGAGAATAATGAACCCTTATGAGCGCTATGTATTGCCCAAGCTGATAGATGTTGCCTGTAGTACAGGTAACGTGATGAAAGCACGTTCTAAAATTGTTCCTCAGGCGTTGGGTGAGGTATTAGAAATCGGGATTGGCAGTGGTCTTAATTTGCAATTTTATGATGCCAAAAAGGTTTCTTCTATTATTGGTGTTGACCCAGCAGCTCAAATGCAGACATTAGCACGCAAGCGCGCCGCTGACATTAATATTCCAGTTGAAGTGATAGCCGTTGATGTCCAAGGCATTCATGCGGATACGGATCAATTTGATACGATTGTGATGACCTTTACCTTATGTAGTATTGATGATCCAATAGCCGCACTTCGAGAAATGGCGCGCGTGTTAAAACCTAGCGGTCGCTTGTTGTTTTGTGAGCATGGCTTAGCGCCAGATTTTTCTGTTGAGCGATGGCAGCATCGACTGACGCCTTTTTGGAAACCGATGGCGGGTGGTTGTCATCTAGATCGTGACATTCCAGCACTGATTAGAGCGGGTGGTTTTGTCATTGACGAGTTGAGCGAAGAGTATTTGCCCGGCCCAAGACCGATGAGCTATGTATATAGTGGCGTGGCACAGCAAGTGGCGTAGAGAATCATTATAATCGACTATGCTAAAATTGTTCGTAAAACCAATTCAAATAGCTTTTAGTTAAAAATACCAAAGTCGAATTTTCGAGACCGTAAAATAATTAGAATAGGAATCATATGATGAGTGAGCAAAGTTTTCATCTGGTCTGTCCCCATTGCCAAGCAACCAACCGTGTACCTGCTGCACGGCTAAGCGCTGCACCGAAATGCGGTAAATGTAGTCAGCCATTATTGACAGCAAGTCCGCATGAGCTGAATGCGCAAACAGCCAATAAAGTCATCCAAAAAAACGAGGTACTGACCATCGTTGATTTTTGGGCGAGCTGGTGTCAGCCTTGTATTATGATGGCACCAGAGTTCAAAGTCGCTGCTGGTCAGCTGCCGCAAGTGGTCTTTGCCAAAGTGCAAACGGATAAATATGAGCAGGCGGCAGCTCCCTATAATATTCGCAGTTTACCAACGATGGTGGCCTTCAAAAATGGCAAAGAGGTCGCGCGTCAATCAGGGGCGCTGCCTAGCAATCAAATCGTCCAATGGGTGCAAAGCTTACGCTGATCGCTCAATTGATTATGTTTGTTAGGTAGGATAAAAGTCGTTAAAAAAGCCAATATGCAGATCGCGTATTGGCTTTTTCATTGTGTGGTCGCGCCATCTTAATCATTTAGACAGCTTTTGCTTAATGTTACTCACCATAAATCTTAACACCATTGGCAAAGCTACAACGTTGAATACGCGCCGATTGGACAATCGCATCACGCTCGCCATAAAGCCGTGATAACTTGGCATCGCGGGCTTTGGTATTGTTACTTTTGCCAACACCAAAGCTGATATTCGGTGAGATGCCCCAGCGGCCTGCAGAAACCCCAACACCCACACCCGAAGCGGACAAGGTTGATTGCTCATTGCGAGTGGCGTCAACATAGCGATTGACACGGACGTACTCTTGGCTCAGTGCTTGGCAGTCATAGCTCTGATAAGTGCTTGGCGGCACATATTGCGGCGTGATATTACCAGTAGAAGCGCAGCCTGAGAGACCCAACATGCCGGCTGATGCCAATAGTGTCGCTATAGTAAAAGTTTTCATAATGGCTCCATAGGGCTAAGTGAGGGTATGTGGCGTTGTCGCGATTTTAAGTAAAATTATCGTGATTGCTTTGCTTATAGTCATCTGCTTGCAAACCTCTATTCTTAATAACGAGCATGCAAGGCATTGTATTTATTTAAGATAGCAAAAATACTGGAATTAAGATATTAAAAATACACGCCCTAGTAGCCATTCATTCCGCAATCGCTCTATCTAAGCTCAGTCAGATACAGAGTGGCGATTAAAACAAATTATCAGGTTTGCTAAAGGCCAGTAACACAATACCAATATAAGCCACGGCAGCGATAAGAATGCCAGTTTTGGTTTGACCGGGTGTCGCGTGAGTTTGAAAGGCTTTTATACTGGCACTAATAGCCGCCACGAGTAATATTATTTTGGCGAATACCCATTGTACAGGAGCATTGGCATTCATCAGCTGCATCAGCATTATAGCCCCTGAGAGGATGAGCAGCGCATAGAGGACATGGGTGGCTATTTTGACCATGCGCGGCGCTCGTATATTGGCACTTAATGCGAGATAGCTTTGGTATAAAAATAGCACAATCACCAATACTGCCATGAGCATATGTAAATGTTTCATTGGATGTCATTTCCTTTAACGGGGCAATTTTCAAGTCTGTAAAAAGTCACGTGATGTACGGTTTTTAAATAGCCACCACACCGTGAGCAAAGTATTTTTATGATTGTCATTTAACTAAAAATTAATTGGCATAAGCTTAATTAGCTTTTATTCTGTCCGGCACATAACGGGCTATCAGGGCTTTGACCTTGCCATTCGATTGGCGTAAAAGCATGAATCGCTAAGGCATGTACCTGACCACCCTGAGAGGTCAATAAAGCATTAACCAAGCCATATACCAGCTGATGACGCGCTACTAAGCGCTTGCCTTCAAAAGCGTCACTCACGATAGTCAGTTTAAAGTGGCTTTCTTTACCATCGAAGTAACCAGAATGATTCATCGATTCATTAATCAGTTCGATATGTTGTGGTTGTAATGCCTGTAGCTCATGTTGGAGCGCATCAGCAGTGGGTGAGTGGGTACTCATAAGAATCCTTTGTTTTGTGGTGCTTAGCAAGCTTTGAAGCAATATTTGAGACCGTGTGGTGACCATTATAACAGACGCTGATAACTGTACAGAAAGCTATTGGGTAGACCATAGCACATGCGACAGTTTTAAAGTAATACAGCCAGCTTCTGCGCCAAAAATACAAAAAAGCAGAGCGCAACCCGTGGGTTATACTCTGCTTTTAGTAAGCGATAAAACGCTACCTAAGAGTGAATGGCCAGCAATACACGATTAGCGACGTGATTTTTGATACAGCGGCATCACTTTAGGCATCAATGCTTGCAATTGGCTAATGCGATTGCTACTGGTTGGGTGAGTACTTAAGAACTGTGGTGGCTCACCTTGGCTGGCGCGCTGCATTTTTTGCCATAAGCTGATAGCCGCTTGAGGATTGTAGCCTGCGCGTGCCATTAGCTCGAGACCGATTTGGTCGGCTTCAGCTTCTTGGGTGCGACTGTGTGGACGACTCAAACCTAAATCTCCAGCAACGTTCGCTAGATCAGCCTGACCTTGTGATAGACCAAAGATACTTGCTGCAACACCGATACCGGTCTGAGTAGCATACTCGCGTGAGAGACGCTCACGTGAGTGCTCACGCAGGGCATGAGACATCTCGTGACCCATAATCGCGGCAATTTCATCATCCGTGAGGTTTAAGCGATCAATAATGCCCGAGTAAAACATAATTTTGCCACCCGGCATAACAAAGGCGTTCAGCTCGTTGGATCTAATGGTATGTACTTCCCATTTCCAATTAGCTGCATCAGGGCGATATACGCCTACTTGACCGATGAGGCGGTTAGAGATATTTTTTAAACGATTGAGCTGAGCTTTATTGGTGTCGAGCACACCGCGTTTGCTTGCTTCTTGCAAGTTTTTATTATAGCTTTGCGCTGATAGCTGCTGTACTTGCTCGCTAGAGACCAAGAGTAGCTGTTGACGATCGACGCCGACCGCGCCACTGTTGGTGGTGCTGGTGCAGCCGGTTAAAGTAAGTGCCGACAATGACGCGGCCATCACGGTGGTGGTAAGCAATTTTCTCATGATAAACATCCTCGCTGTAAATGATAAAAAGTAAAGTTAAACAAAGTTAGTAGTAGCGGAGTAGGCCGGTAACAGCAGAGCGGATAGAAGGGCAGTTTATTATTGAAGTTTTACTACCGTCTACCAATCTACTTAATCAGTAAAATTTTACCTGAATGGTAACAAGCCATAAGTATAATAATGTTAATAGCCTAAAACCAAGGCAGAAAAAGTAACAATACAGCGTATGATTGTAAGTGGAATCGATATTAACGAGAATAGCGTAACTTTTATTCCTCTATCGTCATAAAGCAGTACGACGTTGCACTACTAATAATGGTTAGTTAATGGTCATATTCAGAATTGATGAAAGAGTCAGGAATAATAGAAGAGATTTTCCTATTACTTTATAAAATAGTTTTAAACGCTGCAATGACTGTATTGATTGCAATATCAATCATTTATGATAAATATGCTCTCGAATAAAAATTAAAAGTGGCAATGCTGGTGAAAAATATGAAAAAACCTGTTGACACACGCAGGATATTTGCTAGAATAGCCAGCCTATCGAGACGTAGTAGTTAACAAGTTGTTAGCGATATTGCGAATTGATTTAAGCGGGAATAGCTCAGTGGTAGAGCATAACCTTGCCAAGGTTGGGGTCGAGAGTTCGAATCTCTTTTCCCGCTCCAAATATGGCTCGTTTAGAGCACTAAAGCCTCACTTCATTGTGGGGCTTTTTTTATGGGTGAAATTTGAGAGTGCTATCATTGAGTACACCAAACCATAAGCACACCAAATCATCTTAAAAAAGAAGAGGCTGGGCAATCCATCATCGACTGGAAAGACGGTCGTAAGCGTTTTGGTGAGGTTGATTCTAAACTAAAATGCTTATCTGCCCGAGTTACCCGAGAACTGCCTAACGGCTTTAAAAATTTTATTGTGTAATAAAACTTTCATAATGTATTTAATTATTAAGTTTTTATTACAAAAATAAGTGTGAGTTTAGCCCATTTTTTCTTATAATAAATCACATTGAAAAATTAAAATTTTTGAAGGGATTCATGAGCCATGTTTATTGAACCTCTATGCTCATTATATTAAACACATACTAATAATTTGGAGCACTATCTTATGTCGAATACGTCGAATACGTCGAATATGTCAGATCTACAAGCATTGCAGCAATTGGCTGAAAAACGTCGTTCTATTTATGCATTGAATGATCAGTTACCAGTTGCAAAAGAAGAGGTGGTTAAATTGGTTGAGCATGCTATTTTGCATACGCCATCATCATTTAACTCACAATCGACGCGCATCGTCGTGTTGTTTGGTGACGATCATCAAAAGCTTTGGGACATGACCGAAGAAGCATTACGTGGTATCGTTGGTGACGAAGAGAAGTTTACGCCAACCAAGCAAAAAATCGACGGCTTTAAGGCAGGCGCAGGTACGATTCTATTTTTTGAAGATCAAAAAGTAGTGAGAGCCTTACAAGAAGGAGCGCCATTATATGCCGACAAATTCCCTGTTTGGGCAGAGCACACCAGTGCTATGCATCAGTATGTAATCTGGACAGGGCTTGCTAGCATTAATATCGGCGCTAACTTACAGCATTACAATCCAGTGATTGACCATAAAGTTGCGAGCACTTGGAGTATTGATGCTGATTGGGATTTGACTGCACAAATGGTATTCGGTGGTATCGAGCAGCCAGCAGGTAATAAAGAATTCATGCCTGTTGAAGAGCGCATGAAAGTATTTGGTTAAACCATTGCGTTTATCTATTATAGTCAGAGCACTTTTAAACCGCTACGGTGTTACCCATCCTAGATGTACTCAGTGTACTATCTGCGGTCGGTCGCCTTGTAGCGATTCTAAAATTCCTTGACTACATTTAGCGAGATAAACATAAAAAAGCGCCGTCCAGCAATGTTGTTGGACGGCGCTTTTTTATTTCAAAGTATAAGTCAGTCGTTGTATAAATAATTGAATGCGCTAAATGGTGACACGCTCTAGTTACGTCGCATAAGACTGTTGGCGACCCAAGCTGGACCGATTAATAAAAACTGTAAGTCTTTAAGAAATGAGGGTTTTTTGCCTTCGACTTTATGACCAATAAACTGGGCAATCCAAGCCACCACAAAAACAGCTGCCCAAACCTTGAAACTTAAAGGTAATAAGGTCATCACTGATAGACAAATGAGAATAAAAACCCCCATTGCCAAAAATAATGGCGTCGAGAGTTTCATATAGAATAAGAGTACTAAGGCACTAAGTACCAAAGTAAACCAGACCGACAGTGACATACCCATTCCTAATAGACTAACAAGAATAGTGGGGACACACAGCCAATGGATTTTTTTGTTGATTAGGTTTTGATGACTGACCGAATATTCACTGAGCCATTGCTCAAGAGTACGCTTAGACATCTTTTGTTGACGATTGCGAGACATACTAACCTCCGTGTTAGTAAATGAATGACTGGTAGTAGCTCAATGCGTGAGTCTACTGACGACTACCAGTTGTAGCACTAATTTGTGCAATCTACCATATTATCTGGTAAACCGCACAGTCAAAATAGATTATGCCAACGATGCCAAATGGGTTCATTTTGAGCCCATATGTTTTATGCGGACTGTTGCTCGCTGCGGTACCATTCATATAGGCCAACGAAAGAATTTACTTGGTAAACCATGGTCTGAATAGCAAAAATATAATTGCCCGACATGAGATTTACGATCAGCCAAACAAAATTGACGATAATCCATAACCACCAGCTAAAAGAATAACGCAGAATCATCGCGGCTTGCGCAGTAATAGACAATACAAAAGCAATAACGTTAATCCAAAAGAAGGAAATGAAACCTAAAAATAGACTGCTATCGTCTTCTACGACCGCGTAGCCGTAGTTGGCTAATAAGTCGTTGACGGTGGGGAAGAGTACCAAGCCGATAACAATAAATACGGCGGTAATTAACCAAACTGCTCTGCTAGCAGACTTCGGTATCATATCGCCATCAGGGTCAGTGTGCTTTGACCAATAAAAAATACCGTAGACATGGGTAAAAAAGTTAAATAACGGTGCCAGCATCAAGCCGACTGCGCCAGAAGTGGCTTGTACCACGACTTCGCCAGCGGTAGCGCCCATCCCAAAGCCATTGCCCATGACGTTTTTTCGGAATGACAGCGACACCACGCATATCAGACCGATAAATGAGACTGCCAAATAAAACCAATCAAGCGTGGTGTGGTCTGTGGTGAGCCAAAAACCTGCTGATAACGCAATAACACCACAAATGAACCAGGTTATGATCCATTGCAGCGCCCATTTTCCAGTAATATTGTCTAATAGCTGAATACGCATAACTGTTTTTTCCTAAAATGAATATGGCTATCAAGAAGGTGCTGATAAAAGACACTGACAGCCGCAATATTATTATAAATTCATGAATTTTGGGTATGTTTTTTATTCTAAGAGTTTTTGCCATAAACATACTGATCGATAAGCAGTAACGCTTGCTGGTAGCGTGCAGCGTAATCAGGCTGATCAACCATGTGCGGCTTAATATCATGACGGGCAAAGATGTCAACGAGGCGCTGCTCAAAGCGTCCACGCGCCTCAGGCGTACCTAATGAGCGCATACCGTCATCCACCCATGGAGTATTATTGTCCAGCATAATTGTATGGTCTACGCGAAACTCATCAATACAAGCAGCGACAAAAGGATGCGTGCGACCCTCATATTCTTCACAGAATGCTTGAGTGGTCACAAAGTCAGTATCAATAATGGTGACAGGCGCGGTCGCTCTAGCTGCCGCTTCTCGTATCGCCTGAGCGTGATGGAGCGAAATGGGTGCATAATCACTGTATTGTAGCCCGATCTCGCTCCCACCCAAATCCGTACCGACATATAGCCGTCCCATTTCTAATGCAAAGCTAGCGCCATAGTAGTTGGCAAGCTTGTGCACCAGTGTCGTCTTGCCTGAGCTTTCACCACCAACGATGGCAACGGTCTTGGTATAGTCCCCACGTGCTTGTGGATGCAGCGCTGACCAGTGCGCTACGGGATCACGAGCGATGGCATAAGAATCAAACTCAGGCTGTAGCGGGGTAGTGACGACTGGCATCGATAACTGCTCATAAACATCGCTCTGAGCCAATGGATGGTTTTCTGCGACAAACAATACTGCCTCTGCGGGCAAGTTGAGCGCTTCTGTCAAACGTTGTAGTTTGGCATTACTGGCGTCAATATCAATTGTCACATCAACGAAGCCATCATGTAGAGGCAGTTCAATCTCATGAGTGGTATGAATACGAACAAAAGGCAAGTCTGCACAAGCCATCTGCAACCAACGCGCTTTGTCTTGTAAGGTGATACTAAAATCTGCATGCGGTGATGGGTGTGCCATGATGACGATATGCAAGGTCTTTGCTTGTCCTGCCGCTGCCAATATGCTGCGCATCTGCCCCAAATGGAGCGGTTCAAAATGCCCAATCATTAAACCCGTCTCGTACATAGCTATCCTTATCTGTATCCACATTATGTTGAACCGACTATATAAAGGTTTGTCCAGACTTACAGGTAGGTTATTGTAAACAGCCGTTTTATGCTCAGAAAAATACCGTAAATCTACCAAATTTACTTTGTATAACTTAATATTTCCCCGCGCTTTTATGGGCATGTTAACCATTTGTCATAATTTATTGGAATATCAAAAGGTTAGAGTCACCGTAGTAAAGCCGTAAGGTTATAGAAATAAACTGCGCTCTGAAACATTTTGAAATATCTATTTAAAATCAGGGGTTTACGAGGCTTTATGACAGGTTAGGGCAAGTTTAGGTAGCATAAACTCACAAAGTACGTCTACATACTCAACAGATTAACTTCTAAACATTGCTATAATTATTCATAAGTTGAGAACGCTAAGCATTTTTAAGAATAAGTATTTTTAACGGCAAATATTTTTAGTAGTAGGTGTTCTTAATAGTAAGTGTTTATATAAAATCAAAAGTAAGCAAAAGAAAAACTATATTAAAGAGGTATTTGATTTGGCTAAATTAGCAAAATTACATCGCTCACAGAATAATCGCATGATAGCAGGTGTGATGGGCGGCATCGCAGAGTATGTCGGCTGGTCACCTACTTGGGTAAGAGTGTTATTTGTAATTATTTCATCATTAAGTGCAGCAGTACCAGGCATCTTAATCTATATCATTTTATGGATAATTATGCCCAAAGCAACAAATGAATCGTATCAGTAAGCCAGTTCTAAGATCTAAAGCTATACTTTGCAAGTGAAAGTTTAACTAAAAAATAAAAAGCCTGATCAATCAGGATACCAAAGACATACTTTTCCTCCTGCCCAAATGTTCACGCATTTGGGTATTTTTTTGTCATTTGTGCTTTCCTTTATGGTTTCGTCAATGAAGCTTTTACTGCTCAATGAGCAAACACACATCATTTTTAGGGTGTCTCTTTGATTGCTTGATAAATTTAGTTGATGTAAATATGGATAAAATAGTCATTTTTTAGTAAGGTGAGCAGACAAATAGAGTCGTTGCCAAATAGGCTGTACGAGTGCTATCAACGTTTTGTTCAACAGACCCTAATACTCATTCCACAGTGGCTTTATTATGATGCCCCAAATTATGACAACTCAAACTATGACAACTGAAGCGAAAAACTCTCAACCGATGACTTTTCAGGATTTAATCTTAACTTTGCAGAACTATTGGGCTGACAAGGGCTGTGTGATATTGCAGCCTTATGATATGGAAGTTGGCGCAGGTACTTTTCATACGGCGACATTTTTGCGTTCGTTAGGTCCTGAGCGCTGGAATGCTGCCTATGTGCAGCCGTCACGTCGTCCAACCGACGGACGCTATGGCGATAACCCAAACCGCTTGCAGCATTATTATCAATTCCAAGTAGTGTTGAAGCCAAATCCACCTAATATCCAAGAGCTATATTTAGACTCGCTAAGAGCTATTGGTATCGATCCGTTGGTGCATGATGTACGTTTCGTTGAAGACAACTGGGAGTCACCAACGCTAGGTGCGTGGGGACTTGGTTGGGAAATTTGGCTAAACGGTATGGAAGTGACCCAGTTTACCTACTTCCAGCAAGTGGGCGGTCTCGAATGCTTCCCAGTGACTGGCGAGATTACTTACGGTCTTGAGCGCTTGGCGATGTATGTACAAGGCGTCGATAGCGTATATGATTTGGTTTGGGCAGATGGTGAGTTTGGTCGTGTCACTTATGGCGATGTCTTTCATCAAAATGAAGTTGAGCAGTCTACCTATAACTTTGAGCACGCCGATGTGCCGATGATGGGTCAGATGTTTGATTTTTATGAGCAGCAAGCGGATAAGCTAGTTGCCGAGGGTTTGCCACTACCAGCCTATGAGATGGTGTTAAAAGCCTCACATGCCTTTAACTTACTTGATGCTCGCGGTGCTATTTCAGTGACTGAGCGTCAGCGTTTTATCCTACGTGTGCGTACGCTTGCTCGTAAGGTTGCTATTGGTTATGTTGAAGCACGTGCCAAGTTAGGCTTTCCATTAGCAGACGAGGAACATCGTCAGGCAGCGCTCGATAAGTATTTGCCAAAAGAAGAAGCCACTGAAAACACAGATAATAACCAAACTACTAATAATAAATAGGAGCATCCCATGAGTACTATTCTATTTGAATTGGGGTGTGAAGAACTGCCTCCAAAAAGCCTAAAACCTCTACGTGACGCGCTACAAGCAAGTGTCACTGAACAGTTGACTGAAGCAGGTATCAGCTTCGATAGTATCAAAGCCTTTGCCGCGCCGCGCCGTTTAGCGCTTCAAATTCAGGGTATTGGCGATAAGCAGCCAGATCGCAGCGAGCAAAAGCGCGGGCCAGCGATTAAAGCAGCATTCGATGCAGAGGGCAATCCAACACGTGCGGCAATGGGCTTTGCCAAAGGCTTGGGTATTGAGGCCAGTGAGCTGATAACGATTAACACCGATAAAGGTGATTATATCGGTTATGAGCAAACCATTCAGGGTCAAGCGACGACTGAATTGCTGCCCGCTATTTTCCAAACAGCGCTTGATAACTTACCTATTGCTAAGCGTATGCGCTCAGGCGCTAGCCGTAATGAGTTCGTGCGTCCAGTACAATGGGCCGTATTAATGCAAGATAGTACTGTCATTGACGCTACTATCCAAGGTCATCAGACGGGAACGCAAACCCGTGGTCATCGCTTCCACAGCCCTGACTATCATAACATTGGTCATGCCAATGACTATGAAGAATTACTAGGTGGTTTAAAAGTAGTTGCTGATTTTGATAAGCGTCAAATGCTGATTAAAAATCAAGTCAAAGCATTGGCTGATGAAGTCAACTCTGATGCCATTGTGCCGCAAGCGTTGCTAGACGAAGTGACGGCATTGGTTGACTTCCCTATTGCGCTACGAGCAAGCTTTGAAGCGCGCTTCTTACAAGTGCCACAAGAAGCGCTTATTTCTACTATGCAAGCGGATCAGAAGTATTTTTGCCTGACAGATAAAACCGGCAAGTTGCAGCCATACTTTATTTTTATTACCAATATTGAGTCAAAAGACCCGAATCAAATTATTGAAGGTAATGAGAAAGTCGTGCGTCCACGTTTGGCTGATGCAGAGTTTTTCTTCTTACAAGACCAAAAGCAGCCGTTGTTTGCGCTCACAGAGAGCCTAAAAAATCGCGTATTCCAAGACAAATTGGGTACGATTTGGGAGAAGTCTGAGCGCATTGCCAAGCTTGCTGCATTTATCGCCGCCTTGATGCAACAACAGGGTAGTGAGATTAGTATCGATGAAACGGTACGTGCAGGTATTTTGTCCAAAGCAGATTTGGCAAGCTCATTGGTTGGCGAGTATCCTGAATTACAAGGTATCGCTGGTACTTATTATGCACGTTTGAATGATGAGCCAGAAGCCGTAGCGGCCAGTTTAGAAGAACAGTATCTTCCGAAATTCAGTGGTGACGTTTTACCACAGACGCCGATTGGTATCTGCTTAGCGTTAGCAGATCGTTTAGATACGCTCGTCGGTATTTTTGCGATTGACCAAGCACCGACAGGATCAAAAGATCCGTTTAGCTTACGTCGCTCAGCGATTGGGATTCTGCGTATTTTGATTGAGAAGCAGCTACCGATTAACTTGGTAGCGCTGGTTGAGCAAGCCATCAAAGGCTATAGCACGAGCGATGGTAGCAAGATTGCCAAAATGGGTGATACATTTACCCAAGTAATGGCATTCTTAAACTCGCGCTATCGTGCGATGTATACAGAGCAGGGCGTTAGCGTCGATACGATTCAGGCAGTGCAAGCGATTAACCCGCATATGCCGCTTGATTTTGACCAGCGTATTCGTGCCGTACAAGCATTTAGCGAATTGTCACAAGCTTCAATGTTGGCTGATTCAAACAAACGTGTCGCCAATATTTTAGCCAAATCAGAGGTAAGCGTCGCTGATAATGTCGATGAAGCGTTATTATCTGAACCTGCTGAGCAAAGTCTATATGCGAGTGTGCAGCAAGCACAAACGGCGGTACAACCATTACTCGAGCAGGCTGACTATACGCAAGTATTGCAAACGCTTGCCAGTCTAGACGAGCCATTGACACAGTTCTTCGACAATGTGATGGTCAATAGTGAAGATGCTGCGCTGAAGAACAACCGCTTAGCGTTGCTTAAGCAAGTGCGAGCTTTATTCTTAACCGTGGCTGATATTAGTGAGCTGCAGTTGTAATTTTACTGAAACCTGATTGGTGGTTTCGATGCAAAAAAACTGGCTTAACGTGGCCAGTTTTTTTGTTGTAGCACTGCAGTCAGTGAGTACGATTATCTAGTGAGCAATTCAGTGAAATCAGTAATTGAACGGTAAAGGTATTGTATTGTCACTATTATTGACGGTAAAATTTATACTATTAAGACGTAGTGAATAATCATTGGCTGAGCCATTTTAATCATTTCTCACGTTTACCCCTCATTCAAGGAGCAATGCTGTGTTCGCTGCTATTATGATGATAATTATTATCTGGATTGTGATGTGGGGCTTTTACAAGTTTATGTACCCGCGCGCACCCAGAAGCATGATGCCAAAAGATGGCGATGTGACTACACCGCGTCACTGCAACTTCTGTGGTAACAGTTTGGCTGAATACCGCGGCGTTCTAGAGACCAAGCCGGGCTTGGTGGCAAGTAGCGATGGCAATACTGACGCTGATATTAAAGGCAGTCAGGAGTTATTCTTTTGCAACTATGAGCATCAAGCGGATTTTCATGCTGGAAGAACTTATAATCCTAATGCATAAGTAAGTAATTCGGCTGTGGATTAGACATAAAAAAGCGCTTGGCTCGATAGAGCTAAGCGCTTATCTGTTCAACAGATCCGTGTTTACCTATAAGATAGAGTGTGCATCCTTCATGATTTTATTGAGTAATGCTTCAGATTGCTTATCTCCTTGAACACGATCTTCGTCACTTCTTTGATGCGCATGAATTTTCTCGTATAAATTCAGACAGCACAGTACCAGTAAGCTCTCTTGGCTGAGGCTTGGCGCGTCGCGTTTTAGGTCGAGCGCATAGTTATTGATATAAGAGACGGCTGAATGTAGTTCTTCTTGCTCGTGTACTGGGCAATAGATGGGATAGGTGACCCCAGCAATTGCAATATCTACTTTTTTAATCTGCGGCTCAGGATTGCTGTTTGTTTTAGGTGCAGGTTTAGCAGCGACGCTCTGTGGAGCCGAATTACTTGAGGCTGAAGCATTTGGCACGGCTTTTTGGGATTTAAGGCCGTTGGTTGGATGTTGATTGTTTTGTGATTGATTGTTTGGCGCTTGCTTATCTAAAGGGATAGTCTGGTCATCAGTCATGATAAATCCTACAATATATGTCATTAAAGTGAGTGATATAAGAGCTTACACGTGTGAGTCTGTTGGCTTAATCAATGCTGTATTTTTAATAATTAAGGTAATTGATAATAAAGGTACTTGGTAAATGTGGCTTTTATCGATAAAAGTGCTATTTGAAGACAATGATATTCGTTAATTATGTCCTCGTGCCGCTATTTATGAACCTTCTGCTTGGTCGATACGGGTTAAGCGTTTTAACACCACTTGCGTACGCTCAGCGGCCAGTTGATTCTTCTTTTGCAAGTCATTATTTTGCTGTTTGATATCGCTATACTGCTGCTTTAATTCATTATTATGCTGTAGCAGCTCGCTATTTTCTTGTTGTAATTGGCTGATTTGCTTTTGCAATTTATCTTGCTCTTCACCGATCATATGGTGGGCTTCTGCCAGATTTTGATAGCGGTTATCGAGGTCGTTCAGCTTCTTTTTGGCACCATCGCGCTCTGTATAACTGCTATCGAGCTTGGCCTGAAGTGTGGTAAGTTCTTTTGGATCGGTAGCGGGGTGTTTTTTGAGGCTGCTAAGTTCAGCACTGACAAGCTGATACTGTTTTTTGATGTCGAGTATCATTTTTTCTAATATTCTAAGTTGATCATACATAGTCAGTTTTTATCCTTAACAAGTAAGCGTGAATGAATTTTGTTCTCTGCGTTTAATAATGCCATAGGTGACCGCATAATATCTATATCAACAAAGTAATTGTATGCCGCTTTGTTTCATAACTTCTATTAGCCGCCGCCTCGTTAATGATATCGCGCGGCGTCTGTTGCTATTTAATACTACTAATCAATCACTAGGACATCTATTATGAATGATAATATCTCTGGCTGGAATACATGGCTGACTGCATTTGATGATTGGACTGACGTGTCTATCAGTGAGGTACACGGCTTGATGACAGGGCTGATGACCGCCTGCGATGCACCTGATGAAAAGGTATGGGCGAAGGTGTTTGAAGAGCTGAGCTTCGCCGCTTTACCAGAGCCTGCATTGACCTTGTTGACAGAAGAGGCTGAAGATATAGTGTTCCAGCTCAAAGACAAAGACGATGCCTACTCTTATACGCCATTAGTCCCAGATGATGAACATGATTTATACGAGCGCGTGATGGCACTGAAACAGTGGGCAAATGGCTTTATGACGGGTTTCGGTATTACTGATTGCCGTCTGAGTAGCGAAGAAAACGAGATGCTATCGGATTTGGCTAAAATCGGTGGTATTCGATTAGAAGACGATGAAGATTTTGCAGGTGGCGAAGAGTCTTACCTGCATGTTTATGAATTTGCGCGTATGGTACCAGTGAGCTTTGCCACTCGCCAACGTAAGCCTGTCAAAGACATCGCCTTGATTTCTGGACTTGCCATTGATGCCAAAACCACCAAAGAGTTGCAAGCTGAAGGTAAGGTGTCAAAACCAATGCCGCCAGTTGTTGATATTATGAACCAACACAATCCCTCATAATACGAGTATCACGTATCATAATAAGGATGTTTTATGACTATACAGAATAGTAACGATGATGCCAGTCAAGTATTGGCTGATGCTCATTATCCCACCCAAAGTATCGATTGGCTAACGCGCTTAATTGGCTTTGATACGGTCAGTCGTCATTCTAATTTAGCTTTGATTGAAGACGTAAAAGCTTACTGCGAGCAATTGGGTTTGAGCGTCGATTTGACCTTTAATGAAGCCAAAAATAAGGCCAATTTATTCGTCACTGTGCCAGCAGGGGCAAATGCTGACGACGTCAATCATGGTCTCGTGCTATCTGGTCATACCGATGTGGTGCCAGTCGATGGTCAAGACTGGACGTCTGAGCCTTTCACAGCAACCATTCGTGGTGACAAGCTGTATGGTCGCGGCGCTTGTGATATGAAAGGCTTTATCGCTTGTGCGCTGACGATGTTGCCACAAGCGGTAAAACTATCTAATGCAGGTCAGCTGCGTCGCCCATTGCATTTGGCATTATCATTCGACGAAGAGATTGGCTGTCTAGGCGCACCACTGATATTGGCAGATTTAAAGGCGCGCGGTATTACGCCTGATTATTGTATCGTCGGTGAGCCAACTAATATGGCTATGGTGGTGGCACATAAAGGTATTGCGGTTTATCGTTGCCGTGTGCATGGTAAGTCAGCGCATTCTTCATTGATTGCACAAGGGGTCAATGCCATTAGCTATGCCAGCAGATTGGTGGGCTATGTCGATACGCTTGCCGAAGAGCTAAGTACTCGTAACGGTGCTCTTGAAGATGGGGACGAGATATTCACTGTGCCTTATTCAACGTTGTCAGTAGGTACCATCCATGGTGGTACGGCCACCAATATCGTGCCCAATCTGTGCGAGTTTACCTTTGATTATCGTAATCTGCCGCATATGACGCAAGACGATGTACTGGAACCTATTCAAGCCAAGATTGCGGAATTAAATGCGCAAATGCAAGCCCGCGCGCCAGAGACTGGCATTGAGCTGATGCAAGAAGAAAGCGTGCCGGCAATGACTGATAATGATAGTGCTGAACTACAATCATTGATCGCTGCATTGACAGGGGATGATGAGCGTCATAAAGTGGCTTACGCGACTGAAGGCGGTCAATTTACCAATGCAGGTATTCCAACAATCATCTGTGGACCTGGTAGTATTGAACAAGCTCATAAGGCGGATGAATACGTTGAACTTAACGAAATTGTACGTTGTGATGGGTTTTTGCAGAAGCTGTTAACTAGTTGTGCGGTCAATTAATAGATTGAGAAGCAAGTGATTGTTTTTTCATCTAACTTTTTATCTAAGTTGGCATAAAACACACCGTCTATATGGCGGTGTTTATTTTTTGCCTCTTTTTCATGTTTCAAGTTTATTTCAAATAAAAGAGTAGGGGTTGGTTGATGTCTTGGCACCTGTTTGCGGTATTTTTTGCGAGTACGTTTTTTATCTCAGCGACCCCAGGTCCCAATATGCTGCTAGCATTCCAGTATGGTATGAACTACGGTGTGAAGCGCACATTGTGGACGCTGGCAGGTTTAAGCCTTGGATTGTTTGTGCTACTGCTTTCGACATTGCTTGGCCTCGATGTGATCAGTCGCCAGTCACCTTGGTTGCTGACGATCATCAAAGCCGTTGGCGCGGCATACTTGATTTATCTGGGTATTAGCTCATGGCGTGATGCTGGCAATGGCAGCTTGATGAGTGATGCTCGTGAAATGAGCGAAGAAGTCGCGGCTGACTATCCTTCTTCTGATAGTGAAGATACAGTTGGTACACCGCAGCCGCGCTCACTCTCCAGTGCTGCTGCTAAAGCTGCCCCAAGTAATATGACCTTATTCCGTACTGGCGTCTGGGTATCGTTGTCCAATCCAAAAGCCATTTTGTTCTTTGCGGCATTCTTCCCCAAGTTTATTAATTTTAGTGCGCCATTATGGCCGCAATATATCTTATTGACCATCGGCTTGTTTTTGAGCGAAACGATTTGGCAGATTATTTATACACTAGGTGGTAAAAAACTGGCAAGCTGGCTCGATGTAGGTAATCGCTTGGCTTGGTTAAATCGTGGTTGCGGGGTGATATTTATCATCATTGCTGCTGCTCTATTGGTTGAAGTTATAAATAGTTTTATGGTTTAAAGATTTCTGAGTTCTGTTTTTAAAATAAGGCTTTCGATGAAATATAATTTTTTCTATAAAGTAAGATTAATTATTGACTTTATTTTTTAAATCGTTATTATTAGCACTATTGATTTATTAGCTTCTATGTAAGCGATAAATCATTCCAATAAACCTGCTACTATTGTCTACAATAATTAGTCACAACCTATGGAGGAATCATCGTGTCTTATTTAACTACCAAGACGTTTTTAAAGATTGAATGTGTAAACTACATGACAGCAATGACAACTTCGAAAAGGTTTGGCTAAATCTATATATAAGCTATTGAGTGATATCCTATTGAATGATATCAACGCATAGCCTCCTGTATCTACTTGCGCTAACCCTCTTCTAAGTCTACCGTGCCAAAATCGCTCTGCGATCGTGCTAAGCCATATTGTGCTTGCTGCTATCTGTTTACCTAACATTTTGCTTTACCGTTATTGCTAATGAGGCGATTCACGCTATTGTTTAGCGTATGCCTTTCTGCGTGCATAATTTTTATGCTCTCAATTTTGGTATGGTAAAACCTTTCTTTAAAACGTCCATAATAAATCAACCATGCATTTTTATTAATTTTTTAATTAATAAAAAACGGTATTTTATTGCCTGATTTTTATACGTTATTAAATGACCTTGTTAAACGTTATGTTTAATTGAGATAGGTAAGTAATGTCTAAAATTATAAAAATTGGTAAATTAAAAAAATATGCATGGTTATCAAAACAATAAAATGGAAATAATAAATAATGAGCATTAAATTAATATTAAACGAAAACCGTAAACACGGCGTACCCGTCAAGATTTACACCTCGGATGTTGAGCAAGGTGCGATGCAGCAATTACGCAATTTAGCCCAGCTGGAGTTTGTACACTCACATATTGCGGTGATGCCCGATGTGCATGTTGGCAAAGGCGCAACAGTCGGCAGTGTGATTCCGACCAAGTCCGCGATTATTCCTGCGGCAGTCGGTGTGGACATTGGCTGTGGTATGAATGCGGTGCGTTTGTCCCTGACGGCAAGCGATTTGCCTGATAGCTTGAGGTCATTACGATCGATCGTTGAGCAGCAAGTGCCTGTTGGCTTCAACATGCACAAGCAAATCCAAGCCAAGAACTCAACGCTTGACCCACTAGGCAAACGCCTAAAACCGATTACTGATAAGCATCCAGGTTTACTTAAAATGCTCAAAGGTTTTGAGCGTACATGGGCGAAGCAGTTGGGGACATTGGGCGGTGGCAATCATTTCATTGAGCTTTGCTTGGATGAAAACAATGATGTCTGGGTCATGCTGCACTCTGGCAGCCGTGGTATTGGTAATTGTATCGGCCAATACTTTATTATCCTTGCCAAAAAAGAACGTCAATCGCGCTTTGGTCATGTGCCAGATCGTGATTTGTCTTACTTTGCCGAAGGGTCTAATAGTTTTGCCGATTATATCGAAGCGGTAGGCTGGGCGCAGGATTACGCGTTAGAAAATCGCCGTGAAATGATGCGCTTAGTGATTAAGTCATTACAGTCGCCACAAGCGGGGTTGCCACGATTTCAGCTCACCAAAGAAGCCATTAATTGTCATCATAACTATGTCAATGAAGAAGTGCATTTCGGCGAGCAAGTCTATGTGACCCGTAAAGGTGCGATCAGTGCCTATGCAGGTGAGCTCGGCATTATCCCAGGCTCTATGGGCGCAAAATCCTTTATCGTACGTGGTCTGGGCGAAGCTGAATCGTTTTGCTCATGTTCACATGGGGCAGGGCGACAGATGAGTCGAGGTAAAGCCATGCGAGCGTTCACTATCGATGAGCTAAAAGCGCAGACGGATGGCGTCGAGTGTCGCAAAGATAAAGGCGTCATCGATGAGATACCAGGCGCTTATAAAGACATCGATGAAGTGATGGCCAATCAAACGGATTTGGTTGAGGTGGTGCATACGCTGAAACAGGTCATGTGTATTAAAGGCTAATACCAAGCCTGCAAATAATCTTAGCGTCGTCAAATTCGCTTAATGTACTGAATGTACAATTTTCGCTCATTTTCCTCGCTAAGATGATTTTCGGCATTGGTATATCAAAAGTATTAAAAAAGAATAGGTAACAATATGAGCTTAAAAGAAACATTGAAAAAGGCCAAACAAATTGAACGGCAGCTAGAACAGCAAGTTGAGGCGGGTACACAGCACTCGCTAGGAACAGTCAAGCCGCGTAATTATTTGGCATTAGACCCATTATTAAGAAAGGGCGGTATTCACGAAAAAGAGGATATCGATATCGTCCGAAAAAAACGCCGCCGCGAGACCAAGCAGCAGTTACGGAAGACAGATTGGTTATCAGAATAGTGATGGTTAATATTCACCCACAAGAAAGCCGTTCGCTATTATAGTGAACGGCTTTTTCTTATTTTTACTCAAACTTATAACTTAACCATTGTTACCTTAACCGCTATGCCAATACTTCGATTAGCTCACCTTTCACCATGTGCGGGCTGACGAAATCAGTAATACGTACGCTCACGATTTTACCTAACATCTCATCCATTGTATCAACGTCATATGGGAACATAACCGTACGGGTGTTATCTGCCGTGCCGATTAAGCAGTCAGGATGACGGTTGGCAACTTGTTCAACCAAGACGCGAGTAGTAGTGCCGACCATCTCATGCGTTTTAGCAAGCGTTGAGTCAATGATGACTTTTTGGAATTCAGCTAAGCGTTCTTTTTTAGTTTTGAAACTTACATCATCTGGCAACTCAGCGGCTGGCGTGCCCGGACGTTTAGAGTAGATAAAGCTATAAGAGTGATCGAAGTTCAACTCTTTCGCCAAGTTCAACGTATCTTGGAAGTCTTGATCGGTTTCACCTGGGAAGCCAATGATAAAGTCACTCGACAAGTGAATATCAGGACGAATGGCTTTAAGCTTATTAATCTGATTGATATAAACGTCAATCGTGTGATTGCGTTTCATCGCTGCCAAGATAGCGTTTGAGCCACTCTGAACAGGTAAATGTAAGTGCGATACCAGCTCTGGCAATTGTGCGTAAGCATCAATAATATCATCGGTGAACTCTAGCGGATGACTAGTCGTATAGCGAATACGTTCAACGCCATCGACATGCGAGACATAGTGTAATAGCTCAGCGAAACGGCAAATGCTGCCATCGTCTTTTTCACCGCGATAGCCGTTGACGTTTTGACCGAGTAGGTTGATTTCACGCACCCCTTGTTCGGCAAGGCTATCAATCTCAGCCAATACGTCATCGAGTGGGCGCGATAACTCTTCACCGCGGGTATAAGGTACGACGCAAAATGAGCAATACTTTGAGCAACCTTCCATAATAGAGACAAAAGCTTTAAAGCCTTCTACTCTTGGCTCAGGCAAAAAATCAAACTTTTCGATGCTAGGAAAGGACACATCAATCGTACCAATACGGTTTTTAGGCGCGATGTCACGCTGCTCGTTTGACTGATCATATAGCTCTGGCAAGCGATGCAAGGTTTGTGGGCCGAATACCATATCGACGTAAGGCGCACGTTTTTGAATGTTATCGCCTTCTTGCGAAGCCACACAACCACCGACACCAATGACGAGGTCAGGGCGTTTTTCTTTTAGTTTGCGCCAGCGACCCAATTCTGAAAATACTTTCTCTTGCGCTTTTTCGCGGATAGAGCAGGTATTCATCAGGAGTACATCGGCTTCGTCGATGTCATGAGTCACTTCCATACCATGAGAATCGCCTAGCACGTCTAGCATTTTGCCAGAGTCATAGACATTCATCTGACAGCCTTGGGTGGTGACAAAGACCTTTTTGGTCACTGCTTTTTCGACGGGCGCTTGGGCTGAACTTGCTTCTTTGAGTGCAGTGACAGCAGGCGCAGTAGCAGTTGTCTCAGCAACAGCAGCGTCATTGATGCGGGGATTAAATACAGTAACACTCATAAGGATAAGTCCATGATTGACTAAAAATATAGCAGGGTAGCCGATTAACAGGTGGCATATTTTATCACAACCCTCTGCCAATGTGAAAAATTAGCACAGGCTATTGGTCATCAATATGATAAACAATTCATAGCAGTATCAATTATTTACTAGAATTAGCAGCGCTTTTGACAAAAACTGCGACTAGACACCATTTCTATGTTACACCGTACTGTCCTATTTATTAACAAAAGGTAAAGGAGATAGTTGAAAGTACAATGAATATAGTATGATGAGTGCTATAACCTTGGCGATACTTAGCGAATCGCTATTCACTTATTTGTAGAGATATCATAAAGAGAGTCAGTATGACAAAGTTGCGTGTTGCTCATAGCATCAAGGATGAAAAGTCTACCAGTAAAAAGCACGCGTCCAAGCGGCTCACATCCGGTACGCTACGGATGAGCGCGTTGAGTGTAGCGACAGCAGTGAGTGCGCTAGGCATATCGCAAGTCGCTTGTGCAGAGCTGACATGGGGTGATAACGACAGCGACAGCTATCAGCCAGAAAGTAATTATCAACAAGACAGTAGTGTTGACTCATTTACAGCCGCTGCTATCGCAGCAGATCGTGGTGATGTCAGTGCACTTTATAATTACGAACAAATGATGAGCGGCGGTTTGTTTGCGATGTATCCTACTTATTGGCGGATGAATCTAGACCTTAACTCACAAAGTTCAGCGGCGGTATCGCAGTTTGTACGTCAGTATCCTGGTACTGTCATGGCTGAGAAGCTGGTTGCGGATTTTGCTGAGACCAAAGCGGGCTCGAATGACTATGCCTCAGTCAGACAAGTGGCGAACTTGATTACCAATGCCGATGCCAGCGAGCGCTGTGCCGTTGCGCTTGGGTTCAATAATGGCGGTGATACCATGCGCGCCATGGCAGCCAAGTCTGATGTATGGCTGACCACCCAAAAACAGCCTGCCTTGTGTGATCAGCTAGCGATGGAGATGAATAACAACGCGCTGATTAGTGATCAAGATCGTGCTGCTCGTCTTAAGCGCATGCTACGTAAAGGCAAAACTGGCGATATTATGGCGTTGTCATCACGCTTAGGCACGCCCATTGCTTATTCTGCTTTGAGTGAGATTCAGCTAAATCCTTCATCATTCTTTACCAGTTTTGGTCGTGAGCCTGCCAGTCAGACCAATCAGTATCTCTATCTGTATGCGATAGGCCGTATCGCTGACAAGTCTTATCGTGAGGCAGCGTTACAGTTAGATTTTGATATCAAACAAGACAATCAGCGCTCAGTCAAACTATTGAATGATGAAACCCGTCGCTATGCTTATCGTACCCTTGGGGTACAGCGTATGAATCATAATACTGACGATGGTTTTAACGCTGAAGCAGTTGATTGGTTCCGCAACAGTTTAGATGACGATTTCAACTTCGAGGAAGCTGAAGACTATGCCATGGCAGCGATTCGCTTTGGTCGTTGGGACGATGTGGTCGAAGCCATCTCAAAAATGGATGGTGAAACTCAAAAAGGCAATCAGTGGCAGTATTGGCTGGCTCGTGCTTATGAGCAATCAGGCAATAGCAGTAAGAGTAATACCGCTAAGAAAATGTATCAAAACCTAGCAAAAAGCAATGATTACTATGGTCTGATGGCAAAAGACAGAATCGGTCAGCGTTTTGACGCCAGTCGCTTAGGCGGTAGCAACTTACCCAATGTCAGTACTGCCGATCGTGCCCGCGTCATGCAAGATGGAAACTTTGCTCGTGCCTTTGCTTTATATAACGCTGATGCCAGCCGCGCTTATGCCAACCGTGAGTGGAACTGGGCAGTCAAGCAAGCGCGTGACAATCGTGATGACAATCTAATCATAGCCGCTGCTAGCTTGGCACATGACATGGGCTGGCTCGATCGGGCGATTTATGCCGTTGACAATACGGACAGAGTCGACAGCTTGGCATTGTCGCATCCGATGCCGCACCAAGATGCCGTTGTTCGCTACAGCCAATCGGCGGGGATTGATCCGGCATGGGCTTATGGCATCATGCGTCAAGAGAGTCGATTTGTAGCCTCAGCGCGCTCAGGTGTTGGTGCTAGTGGGTTGATGCAAGTGATGCCTGACACAGCAAAATATATCGCCCGTAATTTAGGTGAGACTTATAGCGCTAGCCGTGCCAACAGTGGTGATACCAATATCCGTTATGGTACTTGGTATATGGGGGATATTTTGGGCAAACTAAATTATCAGCCAGTATTGGCAACGGCGGGCTATAATGCTGGCCCTAATAATGCCAAGCGCTGGCAGCCGGTCTATGGTTCGTTAGCCGCTGATCAATACGTGGAGTCAATCGCTTTTCCTGAAACGCGCAATTACGTGAAACACGTAATGGAGAATGCTACGATTTATAGTAGCTTATTGGGTCGTAGTCAGCCGATTAGTCAACGTATGGGTACGGTGCCAGCTGCATTTTAGGTTATTCATTTAGTAAAAAATAAACCATTGACGATAGACTGTTAATGGTTTTTTTATATCTATTTTTCGGCATTCATTTTTATTTGAATCAATGGGTTATTATTCTGCTATATAGAGGGTTGTATTCTCTCTGATTTCTATCTTGTTTTTAATACTTAAGCGATGTTTACGTTTCTGCTATAGATTAAAAAACGCATTTTGCTACCATTGCTTTAATTGTTGTCTGTATTTTTTTTGGTTTATCTTAAGCTTGGTTCAATGAATATTTATACTTTGAGCACCTTTATTTAAGCTTGCCCACTCTTTTATCGTTGCCAGATACCTAACTACTTATGATCAAAAAATATTTCAATTTGCCTATGTTGTTGCAAGCCAATCGTCAGCTGCCGAATCAGACGCGGGTGGACACTCTGTCGGAATCAGCTACGATAAAGTTATCTACGAAGCTAAATGACAGTGCGATACGTAAAAAGGATGCGATAGGCAAAGAATATAAGGATAAAGGGTATACGGTGATGGGCGGGGTCGCCTTGCTATTGTTACAGAGTGTGATGATCATACCAGCGCAAGCGGCCAATGCCGTCAAGAGTGGTCAACGCGTGTTAATGATTGAGATGACGCCTGCATTATGTAGCTTGCAACCAACACGAGTACGTATGCGTCAATGTCTAGAAGGGTATTCATTAACGGTATCAGGTTTGGACATGGGCTATGGTGAGCGCTGTGGGCGCGGTGTCGAGCCGCGCCTGACCCCATTACAACTAAAAGTTGTCAATCGCATCATGCCAGACACGACAGTACGTAGCCAAGTATGGCAACATTATGGTGCCTGTAGCCCATTAAGTGCGAGTAGTTATTTTCGCCAAATAACCAACTATGCCGGTGCCCTAAAATTGCCTAACGAGCTCAATACTGGCAACAGTTATACCGTCTCAAAATCACGCTTTATTGGACAAATGACTCGCCTTAATAGTGGCATGCCTGCTGCCAGCATTGATTTAATTTGCCAAGCGGGCAGTCGACGCCAAACTATATTAACCGATGTCCACGTTTGCTACGAAGGCAGTGAATTTAGTAGCTGCAGTGAAGTGGTAGATAATTGCGGCAAAAAGTTTATTATCTCAGGCGGTAAGTAACGTCCTTTTTGGCGAACGATAGATGAATATTGCTCATTTATAAATATCATCCTGATTAAGTAACTTCTGCTAAAGCTATTTTTTTATCACTTCCTCTTCATTCGCCATCCTTTATCTATAAAGGCTTGACCGATACCAATATCCTCTCGTATAAAATGTAACAATATAGTGAGGGATAGCGTTCGCGCTTTCTCTAGACGGTTAACGGGGGGAAGTGCTACACTATCTCTCGGTTTAAGACTGCTAGTGTTCAGTGAGCAAGTCGATATCTATAATGATAATCATCAATTAGGGAGTATTCAATGTCAATGAAACAGCCTTTACGTGTTGCCGTTACTGGCGCCGCTGGTAACATCAGCTATGCGATGCTATTCCGTATTGCATCTGGTGAGATGCTAGGTAAAGATCAGCCAGTTATTTTGCAGTTGCTTGAAATCACTCCAGCACTTGACGCCCTGAAGGGTGTGGTTATGGAACTAGAAGACTGTGCATTCCCATTATTAGCCGGTATCGTTCAAACTGATGATGCAAACGTTGCATTCAAAGATATCGATTATGCGTTGCTCGTTGGCGCTCGTCCGCGTGGTCCAGGTATGGAACGCAAAGATTTGCTAGAAGCCAACGCTGCGATTTTCTCAGCCCAAGGTAAAGCATTGAATGACGTAGCAAGCCGTGACGTTAAAGTATTGGTTGTGGGTAACCCTGCCAACACTAACGCACTTATCGCTCAGCGTAATGCACCAGATCTTGACCCACGTAACTTTACAGCGATGACTCGTTTGGACCACAACCGTGCCATGGCGCAGTTGGCTGGTAAGACTGACAGCACTGTCAATGACGTGAAAAAAATGATCATCTGGGGCAACCACTCATCAACTCAGTATCCTGATCTAACGGCTTGTACTGTTAATGGTAAGCCAGCATTAGATCTAGTTGATCGTACTTGGTACGAAGGCACTTATATCCCAGAAGTACAACAACGTGGTGCAGCGATTATTAAAGCTCGCGGTGCATCATCTGCTGCTTCTGCTGCCAACGCTGCTATCGCACACATGCGTACGTGGGCACTAGGTACTGATGAAAACGATTGGGTATCTATGGGCGTTTACTCAAACGGCGAGTATGGTATTGCCGAAGGCTTAATCTACTCATTCCCATGCACGTGCACTAACGGCGACTGGTCTATCGTAGACGGCGTTGATGTGTCATCTGATTTCTCAAAAGAGAAAATGGCAGCGACTGAGCAAGAGCTTAGCGAAGAGCGTGATGCAGTAGCTCATTTACTACCATAATCAAATAGCTTGCTAAAACTTTAGTGCTACTTGCAATCATGTTATGTATAAAAAGCCTTCTTGTTTGAAGGCTTTTTTACGTTTAAATATCTGTTATTTTTAATCGCTCTTATCAATTGTATTAATGTTTGAGGCTCAACCATTAATACAATTGATAACGTTAGATAAACGTTGGTTAACAGTTATTAAAATAAAGCTTGCTACAATAAAGTGGTTAGCCTAAATAATAAATAAAACTAAAATTGCACCATATAAGGAGAAAAGTATGTTGGGTGAACCTGAATATAATATGAATGAGTTATTTGCTCAATTGGGACTTGATAGCTCAGATGAAGCGATTGATGACTTTGTTGAAAAGCACCAATTGGCAAAAGAAGAAAAGCTAGTAGAGGCAAAAGTTTGGACAGACAATCAACGTTCTTTTTTACAAGAAGAATGGGAAAAAGATGCGGAGTGGGTAGAAGTCATCGATGATTTAAACGTGCGTATGCATCCAGACGCGTAAAAAATAACTTAAAAGATAGATTAATCTAAAAGACAAATAAGAAGTATAGAAAAGCAAAAACCCACGACATTGTATTTAGAATGTCGTGGGTTTTTGCTTTTCTATATCTTGAATGCAATGCGTATGATCTAAGTTCGAGACTTTCCTACATTCTAGTTAGGCTGCTCTGCTCGCCATTCAAGCAATGCTTTTACATCATTATGAATACCAACTTTTAGCGCCTCTAAGCCATCATAATGTCGTTCACCATGCAAATAATGTAAAAAACGAACCTGTAAATTTAGTCCATATAAATCAGCCTGCAATTCTGGGAAATGTACTTCTAAACGCCAGTCACTGCCTTTATCAACAGAGGGTCTAATACCAATACTGGCTGTGCCAAACAAGCTGTGTGGACGCAAACCTGTTACGCCTGATTTTCCGTTAATCACTTGCGTGGTCAAACCATTAGCGATGACTTTGCCATGGTCATCTAAACTCACCACATCGACGGCAAAGATACCGTGCAAAGCAGGTTTTAAGCGCTGCAAATCGATATTAGCTGTAGGGAAGTCCATGGTGCGGCCTATCTGATCGCCACCAACAACTATGCCTGTAATCGCGTAATCACGACCAAGCAGCGTGTTAGCGGCGTCAATATCACCAGCCAATAACAAGTCGCGAACGCGAGTGGAGCTAATACGGGAAGCCTTACCGCCGTTATCTATAACGGTATGCAGATTGGTCACATCCAAGCCATAATCCCGCAAAAACTGACTGTCGCCAGTACGGTCATGACCAAAGCGAAAGTCGTCACCCAGTACCAATGCTTTTACGTTCAAACGCTTAGCCAATATATCTGCAAATGCCTGTGCTGATAGCGAACGAAAATCAGTATCGAAGCTCGCTACAATCAAAGTCTCGACCCCATGCTCTGCTAGCAGCGCTTGCTTTTCGGCTAGATTGGTTAGGCGCGCAGGGGCAGTAGCGGGGGCAAAAAATTCACGAGGCTGTGGCTCAAATATCATGACGGCAGAGCCAAGATTTTGCGCTTGGGCAATCTCACGAACTTGAGCCAGCATCGCTTGATGACCCAGATGTACGCCATCAAAATTGCCGATAGTCAGCGCACAAGGTGCTAGATTTATCGGATTCGTATGTGCAGGCAAAGCGCTCGGCGACGCAATCAGTTGCTCAAGAAAATAGGTGTTCATAAGTTTTCAGCTATGATAAGACCAGATAAAAAACGAAAAAACACACCTATACTAACAATCGATGTGTCTAAAAGCAGCCATTATAAAGTAAAATAGCCCCACTAACATCCTATAGTCGACGCATAGTGAAAGTATCAGTCACTCAGCGTGGTCATTCTTTATGAGTTATTTGTATTTGCTTGTGTTATCAGTATGACTATTATTCACTATTATCGATGATGCCGATAATAATGCTAAAAATTATGGAGATCTTATGTCTGATGTTGCCTTGAACGCTATACCAACTGATTTATCGACACATCAGCTCGCTGATCAGTTTGTTGTGCAGCGTGCGAGTAAAGAAGATTTAGCAGAAGTCTTAGCCATTTATAATCAAAGCATACCTGCTAAACAAGCAACAGCTAACCTTACATTGGTAACCGTAGATGAGCGAGCTGCTTGGTTTGATGAGCATCTAAGCAGTCCAACAAGGCCCATATATGTGGTCAAAACATTGCGAGGAGGGGATGATGCAGAGCGAGCGCAGTCGCCGATAGTTGCATGGGGCAGCTATAGTGATTTGTATGCGCGGACAGCCTATCATATCAGCACTGAGATCAGCGTCTATCTAAATCAAGATTATCAGGGTCAAGGCCTAGGTAGCTTGTTGACACGCTGGATGTTGACGCAAGCGCCAAGCTTGGGCATTCGAAATATTGTCGCGCTTGTCTTTGCTCACAATCAGCCAAGTTTAGGACTTTTCCGTAAACTTGGCTTTGAGCAGTGGGGCTACATGCCAGAAGTTTGCGATATGGAAGGGTTTATTGCTGATGTCGTGATGCTGGGTAAAGCGGTGACATCGGATGATGCTTCAGATAAGTAAGCTAAAATAGCTTAACCCAAGATCTTCCATTGACCTTCTATCTTCTGTAGCTGATAGGTCAATGGCGCAGGTTCGCTCTGTCCTTTGAGCATCAACTCACCAGTAATAGTGGCACGAGTCTTGTCATCATTATACTTGGTATCAGTGATAGTAACGCCATCGACAGTCTGCTGAAAAGCGGATTGTGTTTTGGCAAGTTCTTTTTCAAAATTCGCCATATCTACTTGATAGTATCCAACCGCTTCTTTTACATCGCCATAATATAAGCTATTTAGCGCCTGTTTGACGGTGTCTTCTGGCGTACCAGCTTCAGTCGGATTAGTCACTAAGCTTTTTTGTTTGGATGAAGCAGTGATTGGGTTGATGTTATCACTATCAATGGTTGTCTCATCTTTAGCACTATCCGTCATTTGCTCGCTTGCCACTGTGTTATTTGCATCAACGTCTGCCGTCTGATTGGCTGCATCGACTTCAGGGTTCCCAGCCACGGCAGCTGTATCGCTCGCTGTATTTGCGCTATCGGCTTCTACATTATCATTGTTGCTACACCCGCTGATTAGCAGTCCGGTGCTCAATACACCAGCAGTTAGTAGCATTGGTAAGCGTCGTAGCGTTGAATATTCGACTGTCATAGTAAACCTCAAATTTCATTTATTTATCAATAATCGATTATGACAACTATCAGCGGCATTCACTGTCAATTCTCATATTAAGCTTGTTTTGGTTTAGTAAGTCATTTATTCAGCGTTCACAAATAAATTAGCCATGCTTTAGCTGACGCGGACGGAAGCCTGTTGCTAATAACACCACCCCATAAACTAGGGCACCAACCGCACACATAATGAGCAGAGCCGCGATACGTCGCCACTGAGCCTCGTCGGCTGGGAAGTAAGGTAACATGATATAAAGGACAGCAATCATAGAAGCGGTAGAGATTGCAAACTGAGTAAACAGCTTTTTCCAGTGGCTGCCAAAACGGAAAATATCGCGCTTATGTAAGAAATAATATAATAAGCCCGCGTTGACGAAGGCCGCTCCTGTGGTCGCAAGGGCAAGACCACCATGCAGAGGTATCTCTAAAAAGTAAAATATTCCGATAAAAATCACACTAAAAACCATATTGGCAAAGACGGACACGATACCGATTTTTACTGGTGTTCTAGTGTCTTGACGGGCAAAAAACGCTGGCGCAAATATTTTAATGAGCATAAAGCCTAAAATACCACCCGCCATACTGCGTAATGCCAGCGAACTCATCTGCGCATCACGCAAGGTAAATTCACCGCGTAAAAACAGCGCTTGCATCAGCACATCAGCCAGTATAAATAAGGCTGCTGACGCTGGAACACCCACCAATATGATTAAACGTGCCGCCCAATCAATGGTTTTTTTAAAGCTAACATCGTCTTTTTTGGCTTCACTTTTCGACAAACTGGGCAAAATGACCGTACCAATCGCTACGCCAATCAGTCCTAACGGCAACTCACTCATACGTTCTGCCGCATAAAGCCAAGAAACCGAACCACCAATCATTAACGAGGCGAAAATAGTATTGAGGAGCAGATTGATCTGAGTGACAGAGACACCAAAGATAGCAGGCAGCATAAGTTTTAAGATGCGTTTAACGCCTTCGTGCTGAAAGTCAATCTTAGGTGCGACCAGCAACTTTTGTTGCCATAACTGCGGCAGCTGTATGAGGAACTGTAGCAAACCGGCGATTGCAACAGCGTAACCAAGCGCCATAATCGGTGTGTCGAACATAGGGGCAAAAATTAATGCGCCGCCAATCATACATAAGTTTAACAGTACGGGTGCAAAAGCTGGCGCAGCAAAACGCCCGTAGCTTTGCAGAATACCGCTAGCAAAAGCGGTCATAGAAATAAATAATAAATAGGGAAAGGTAAGGCGCAGTAGCTCAGCGGTGATGGCAAATTTACCAGGCTGGTCAGCAAATCCGGGAGCAAATAACGTCACTACCCATGGTGCCATCAAAATGACGACCACAGTGAGCATCGACAAAATCAACAACAGGGCGCCCGAGGTACGACTAACTAATATCTGTACCTGTTGTAAGCTGTATTTTTCTTTGTATTCGGACAGTACTGGCACGAAAGCTTGGCTAAAAGCGCCTTCAGCAAACAGACGGCGCAAAAAGTTAGGTATCTTAAAGGCGACCAAAAAGGCATCCATCAGACCACCTGCGCCAAACACCCCTAATAATACGACATCGCGTACCAGACCTAAGATACGGGACAGCATGGTCATGCTGCTGACGACCATGGTTGAGCGAAATAACCGACTTTTTGCCATGAGAACCTATTTTGCTAAGTTGTTTACTGAGTTGCTGTTATCAAAAAACTGACGGATTATAGCACTTTCATAATCGAGATAAATGGATTGGATGTGGAATTGCTTTAGGGTGCTTAGATAAGCTAGGGCGTGTCCTCATTTTAAAAATGGTGATAAAAGTGAGGTAAATTGTAGTCAAACAAGGAAAAGAGCGCAGATAATATCGAGATATTACCTAGCTATTTGACGATGATTGGCAAGATTTAACCATTTTTAGCCCATTTAGATCGCTATCAGTTGAATTGAGGACACGCCCTAGTCCGTAAGGTTTTTCCCTACCAGTTCACGCAACTTTGGCCAGTCAAAATAATCGCCAGGATCTGTCTTTCGACCCGGTGCGATATCGCTATGACCAGTTAAGTGTCGGCGGGTTTTGGGGTAGGCATCATATAGCGCAGCGATAACGGCTGCAAGTGTGTCATATTGCGCCGAGGTGAAGGACACAAAATCTGACCCTTCCAGCTCGATGCCAATGCTATAATCATTACATTCAGGACGACCAAGGTAGCTGGATCTGCCTGCATGCCATGCGCGCTCGGCAAAGTTTACAAACTGTGTGATAGCACCATCACGTTCTATAAATAAATGTGCTGAGACTTCTGCGCCCTGAATGGTTTGAAAATAAGGATGCGCATCCCAGTCCAATTGATTGGTAAATAATGCTTTTACATAATGAACGCCATCACTGCCGCAGACGGCAAACTCATTCGGTGGTAGGCTAATATTGTGAATGACAATGGTGTCAATAGTCAGGTTGTCGGGTCGTTTATTATAGTTCGGCGACATAAGCCAAGTGGCTGAGGATAAGCGCCCATCCTTTATAGTTATTGGCGGTGTCGTGGACATAGTGCTCTCTTTTTATAATTTATTAATAAGTGCGTAGCAAATACTTGTGATTACCGATTTTTTATTAGTTGATAGCAAGACTCTCTAAAAAATAGCTAATCACAACCTTCTTTTGACGATTCAATAGACCCAAAAACGCGATGAGCGTATGGCTTCTACAGTGCGAGATATTACTCATGTCTATATATTCAAACCTTGTGGTGCATTGCAACTTGTTGGCGACAGATTGTACGCCAATAAAGATGAGCAGGCGCTCGCGTTTATCATTAACGGTTGCAGGTCTGTTACTGACGGTACAAGCGCAGGCATTTTTGCCAACGCCAGCAGAGCTTGTGACCACAGGTGAGCTAGCGTTGGATAACAAAGCTGATGCTGGGCTGAATAGTAACATCAAGCCAAATAGTACCTCAAACAAAGATGTCACTGATCATCTGCGCACTAAGAATACTATTGGTAGTGTCGATAATAACGTTAGTCATATTGTCGCTACCAACACCAACACAGAACAGCTGCTAGCATCATGGCGCGAGCAAGCAAAAACAGAAAACCTAGCCCAACATACGACATGGCGACGTTTATTGTACTTCTTTGATGATCAAAAGAATCTAATTGGTAAGAAAAAAGACACAAGTCTCGTTGATGATGCTAGCTTCTTTTTAAGTGAAAAAGGTGCGCAAGACTCAGGCGCAGAGCTTGATGCATTGCTGGTCGCTCTGGCTGAAGAAGTAGCACCGACTCATAATACGGTTGTCAAAGACAATACCGCTAATAATTCGGTACTTTGTCGTTTCCCAGCGCGCGTACAATGGCTGACCGATACGCTAAATATTGATAAGACAAGCTGGCAAGCTGAGTGTCCGGAGCTGGATGAATGGATGCAAAAGCTGGCACCTGAGCAGCTGTCTATTATGTTTGCCGAAGAGTATTTGGACAATCCCATATCAGCCTTTGCCCATACCTTGTTGCGTATTGACTCAAAGGCCAGTGTGGCTGATCCCAGTCAGATTCATCATGCCTACGCGCTGAATTATACGGTCGATGGTGATCCAAACGATAGTTTTCCAGTTTATGCCATCAAATCCATGACAGGTCTCTATGATAACGCCATTGAAATCGATCCTTACCCAGAAAAGCTGGCGAAATACTTGCAAGACGATGAGCGTGATGCGTGGACGTATCAGTTGAACTTGACCCCAAGCGAGGTGCAACAAATCATGTTGCATGTTTGGGAAACCAAAGGGTTAGAACTACCGTATTACTTCACCACCGATAACTGCGCCTCTGAGGTTTTACGCCTCATCGATGTCGTGCGTCCACAGCAGCATTTATTAAGCCGATTGCCTTATGCCGTCGTACCCTCTGACGTCATTCAGCTGCTTAATGAAGAAGACTTACTGGCAAACCCTCGTTATACGCCAGCTGACAATACCGTACGTCAAGCCGCGCTTAACCAAGCCAAGGCCGCCGCTAAGCTGGGTTATCAGCCATTGAATAAAGAAGCTGCTCAAGAGATTAAATCCGCAGAGCGCAATCCAGCATCCAGTATGTCAGCAGATGGTCAAACCATACTAGATCTACCTATCGTCGCTGCCAACAACAATCCAATAGACAGACATCCATTGCAAATGGCGCAGATTGGTGTCGGACAGCGTGGTGACAATAATTATATCGATGTGGGCGTGCGTGCAGGCTTTCATGACACCCTTGATCGGGCCGCTGGTTTTTCACAGTTTTTTAATTTAGAAGGGCTGGCAGCGACGCTACGCCTTTATGACAAAGATGATAACAATAGCAGCCACAAACAGCCGGATAGTGTGGTCTTGCAGAATTTTACACTGCTGCGCGGACGCTCATTTAACCCAGTAAATAGCGCTCAGCAAGGCAAAACTTGGGGCGTCAATGTCGAGGCGACCCGAGTAAACGATGGCTCACAGCAAGATGGCACGGATCATTTGGTTGGGAGCATGGGCTATGAGACTGGCTGGTCGTGGGCATTTGGTACACCAAGTGCTGGTACTGGCGAGATGCCGCCGCAGTTATGTTACACCTTGCTATCAGGCACGGGACAAGCAGGGCGCGGTATCAATAAAGGCTTTCGCGTAGGCGCAGGTGTGAATGCTGGTTGCCGTTATCAAATTAACAATCAGTTACGTGCGCAGGCTGAATTGCAATTGCCATATTGGTATCATGGCAGCAGCGATGAGTCTAATGCTCGTGGTCATTACTGGCAGCCGGTCTCAACTTTGGGTCTACAATACGATATCGATAAAAAACAAGCATTACGTATCAATGCCAACTATGAGTGGCAAGATCGCATCGATGCCAATGACGATGTACAACTGTCGTATAGACGTTATTTTTAGCACTTATTATTAAAAAGATGGATAAGCAGTCATTAGAAATGGCGTTCGAATAAAGGATAAATGATGAGTACGCAAAATTTACTGATTATCGGACAAGGTGATATCGGTTTGCCGGTCACCAACAAGCTTGCGCAAGATGGCTTTAACGTTACTGGGCTGGCACGCAATGAACGCGAGCACTATCATCTAGATAGTGAGGCAACGTTTATGCAAGCCGATGCGTTGACATTGACCGCTGAGCAGCTGCAAGACTTTACGCATATGGCGATTATCGTCACGCCCGATGACTATTCAACCAGCGGCTATCACGAGAGTTACTTGGCGATTAACCAGCATTTGGCGATGCTTGCTCCAAAGTTAACCAACCTTGAACGTATTGTCTTTATTTCCTCAACGGGTGTTTATGGGCAAGATAATGGCGAATGGATCGATGAAAATACCGCGCCTGTCAGCCCTGAGCGCGAAGCATCAACAGTTATATTGCAAGCAGAACAAGTTTTGCAGCAAGGCTTTAGTGATAAAGCCATTATCATTCGTCCGAGCGGTATTTATGGTCGCGCGCGTCTCATGCGCCTGCGCAAAGCCAAAGAGAAACAAAAAGAGCCAGTAGCCGCACAGCACTGGAGTAATCGTATTATGGATCGTGATTTGGTCAATATTATCACCAACGTCCTGACCAGTACTGCGCCAAAATTACTCTATATCGCCACTGACTATGCGCCCGTCACTACTTATGAGCTAGGCGTTTGGTTAAGCGAGCAAATAGGTGAGACGCCGCCTGCTATTGATCATTCAAAAACAGCGGTTACGGGGAAGCGCTTGCATAGCAACATTCCGTTAGCTTGGCTGGATTATCCTGACTGGCAAGCAGGTTACCGTGACATTTTGAGCCATCAAGAGTAAGCCCTTAAGAGTAAGATAATTGCCTGATTTAAGCATTCTTATTCGTTTTATATTTTATAAACTATGGAGATTTCATGACCCAGCCTTCTACTTCTGATGACCGTTTGTCTCATGCTAATCTGGCAGCAGAAGGCGGTAAGCTGGCAGAAAACCATGTGCAAAAAAAGGCTGAGCAATCGTCTATGCTAGCTGATTCACAGCAGCCTGCAATCGTCCATCCCAACTTTGATCCCAGACAATCTCCCCTTGATCCTGCACGGCCCTTAACTGATATCCCAGAGCCTGCTAGGCGCTTAAATGGTCAATTAAAACGGCTTTACGGTAACTCTGCGCGGTTCTATCAGCCCAATGAAGACCGCTTTTCGAAATGGGCACTGATTGCTTCAGAAGCGCTGGCTGATCATTTGTCATTACTCAATGCTGCCAAGCTTATCGAGTTGCCTGATAACTTTTATGAGAATCATAGCGAGCAGCCATTGTTATCAGCATTATCCGATATGACTATGTTAGATATGTCAGATATCCAAAAGGCCATTCGTGCTTATCCAAAACTGCATCGCTTTGGGTTTAGGCCTGCTGATCGCTCTGAAATGATTGAGTCAGATAATAAACGCCACGACGCTTCAGCATCGCTACGAGCATTGACCAAGCGTTATAATCCTGATGAGCTACTCAATAGTCTGTATGCCGATGATTGGCAAGTGGTTTTGCAGCCGCAGCAGTTTGAGACAGGAGAGGGTAGTTTAGCGACAGATATCATGGCCTGTAGTGCTGCTGTCCACGCTCTAAAACAGTGTAGTACGCGCAAAAGTATCAATCATAGCTATAGCGCTGCGCAAATATGTCAGCATGTGCGTAGCTATTTGCTCAGTCAGATTGTTTGTGAGCCCTCGCAGCGCCATGCATATCGTCAAATTCGGATATTTTCTGGTCACATTATTGTTGCCGCTTATCATTTGGGCTGGGAGATACAAGTACGGAACGATGGCCAAAGCTATTTTAATGTCTCATCACGCAGTGGCTTACTGACTCGCTATGCCAATATGCAGGATTACGAGATCAATGGTTGGTCAAGCTGATCAATAATGCGTACAATAATGCCAGTTTTTCGCCCCTCTTTTTGCTGATAGGAATGTCATAATGTCTCACGTACCACGCCCTCAAGACCTCACGTTTTCATCTCATCAATTCATTCAATTGGCCTTAGACAACCAAGTCCTGAAGTTTGGTGAGTTTGTACTCAAGTCTGGTCGCATTAGTCCATATTTTTTTAATGCTGGCTTGCTAGCGACGGGTGAGATGTTGTCGTTACTAGCGCGCGGTTATGCCGATGCCTTGGCTGAACAAATGGCTGCTAGCAATAACGGTACAGATGAGCAAGAGCTGGTTATTTTTGGCGCCGCTTATAAAGGTATTCCATTTGTGGCTGCAACCGCGCAAGCCTTATGGCACCATCATGGTATCAATGCCAAGTGGGGTTATAACCGTAAAGAAGCCAAAACCCACGGTGAAGGTGGTAATTTAGTAGGCGCTGATGTCAGTGGCAAAGCAGTTTGGGTACTTGACGATGTCATTACGGCTGGCACAGCGATGCGCGAAGTGGTCGATATTTTAGAGCAAGCAGGTGCCAGTGTGGCAGGTATTATCGTGGCCCTTGATCGTAAAGAAAAAGGCTTGGCTGAGCATTCTGCTATTCAAGAGCTTGCTGCGACGCTAGAAGTGCCAGTGCGCGCACTGGTCGATATTGACGACTTAATCAGCTATTTGTCAGACGGCGAGAGCCAGTACAAAGATGCGACTCAACTAGCCAAAATGCAACATTACCGCGCGCAGTACGGCGTATAGTTGGGCACTGAAGTTTGAATCTGTTTTAATAATAATATAACGTAAGTGAGCCTTATCATGAGCCAAGAAAATCAAAAAAAATCTTTAAAAATACTCGTCATCATGGATCCTATCGAACGGGTTAATTATAAAAAAGACACCAGCTTGGCGATGATGTGGGCAGCGCAAGATCGCGGGCATCAGCTTGGCTACTGTCAGATTCATGACTTATGGTTGGATCGTGGGCAGTTGATGGTTGATACTCAGCCGCTCACGGTAAAGCGTGATCCAGCAGATTTTTATACGTTGGGTGATAAAAGTACAGGTCCAGTCAGTGGTTATGACGTGATTTTGATGCGTAAAGACCCACCGTTTGATATGCGCTTTATTTATGCGACTTATATGCTCGATCACGCCAAAGCGGCAGGCGTGCTCGTAGTCAATGATCCACAAGCGATCCGTGATTGTAATGAAAAACTATTTGCGACGTGGTTTAGCGACTATATGAGCCCAACGATTGTGACCAGTAAACAGGCACATATTCGTCAGTTTATCGCTGAACAGCAAGATGTCATCGTCAAACCACTAGACGGCATGGGTGGAACTGGTATCTTCCGTTTGACCGCTGATAGTCCCAATATTGGTGTAACGTTAGAGGTGCTGACTGAACTTGAGACACTGCCAATCATGGCGCAGCGTTACTTGCCAGAGATTAAAGATGGCGATAAGCGTGTATTAATCGTCGATGGCGTCGTGATAGATTATAGCTTGGCACGTATTCCAAGCAAAGGTGAGACCCGTGGTAATCTCGCAGCTGGCGGTAGCGGTGTTGCCATGCCATTGACTGATATTGAACGCCAAGTAGCAGAAGTCGTGGCACCAATCGTCAAACAAAAAGGCCTGATGTTCGTTGGTCTAGACCTAATCGGTGGGCGTATCACTGAGATTAATGTTACTAGTCCCACCTGCGTACGTGAGATTGATGATCAATGCGGTACAGATATCGCGACCGACTTTATCATGGCGATTGAGAATAAATTTACTGCATAGTTTTATCTATGTTAAGGAATACTTTGACTACGTAGAACCCATATTTTAAGGTATTGTTAGTCATTGATTTTTCTTACCGTTTATTAGCATTACAAGACGCCAAGCTGTGATCGATCATGGCTTGGATTTTTGTTATTTTTGCTGCATAAAGTGCTGTATATAAGACGATGATTTCCTCTATACTATGCGGGCTTTGGCTAGGTCATTATTTTTTCATAATTGTCACCGCAGCAGAGAGATAAACCCTTCATATAAATAAAGTAAAGATAGGCAGGCGTTCATGAAAACACCGCATATATTGATGATGGCAGCTGGTACTGGCGGGCACGTTTTTCCAGCGCTTGCCGTTAGTGATGAGCTGACCCAGCGCGGTGCGGTCATTCATTGGTTAGGAACGCCAAACGGTATGGAAAATGGTTTGGTCAAACCGACTGGCTATACTTTTCATGCCATTAATATGCAAGGGCTGCGTGGTAAAGGCGTTGGTCGACTATTAAAGCTACCAATGACTCTGCTGTCAGCGACCATGGCTGCCGTAAAAGTGATTCGTAGTAATCAGATTGATGTGGTTGTTGGGTTTGGTGGTTATGTGACTGCACCTGGTGGTATCGCTGCACGTCTAACCAATACGCCACTGATTATCCATGAGCAAAATGCCATCGCTGGCATGAGCAATCGCTACCTGTCTAAGCTTTCGACCAAGACGTTACAAGCGTTTGAGGATACCTTTGCTAATAGTGCACAGAATGCTAAGCTTGAGACAGTGGGCAATCCCGTGCGTAATGCCATTACTGGTGTCGCAGAGCCAACGGTACGCTATGATGTGAATGATCGCTCACCGCTTAAATTGTTGGTAGTAGGCGGATCACTTGGCGCTCAAGCCTTAAATGACACCGTGCCAAAAGCGCTTGCACTGCTAAACGAGCCTTTTGAAGTGCGTCACCAATGCGGGCGTAACAATGAGGCCGCCACGCAAGCAGCTTACGATAGCGAAGACTTAAGCAGGCATCAGTTTACGGTACAGCCCTTTATCGATGATATGGCAGCGGCTTATAATTGGGCTGATATGATTGTTTGCCGAGCAGGTGCATTGACCGTTACCGAAATCCAAAACGTTGGAATTGCTGCTATTTTTGTGCCGTTACCGCATGCCGTTGATGATCACCAAACGGCTAATGCTCGCACGCTGACCTCACATGATGCCGCTATTTTGTTACCGCAAACTGAGTTGACAGCCAAGCGTTTGAGTGATGAGCTTGCTGTACTTAATCGAGAAAAGTGCTTAACGATGGCAAAAAAAGGTCATGCTCTTGCCAATCGTAGTGCGAGTAAGCAAGTTGCCGATATTATTTGGCAAGCGTTGTAGCCTGTAACTCATACTCATTATTTTTAATTTACCAAATTTTATTGACCTTTAATAAAGAGAGATCCTTATGTCTACCTCTGCGAAAGCTTTACCTAAGCGTTTGATTGAAATACCAGAGATGCGCCGTATTCAGCATTTGCATTTTGTTGGTATTGGCGGTTCAGGTATGTGCGGTATCGCAGAGGTAATGAACAATCAAGGCTATCAAGTCAGTGGTTCTGACATCGCAGAAAGCTTGGTGACGAAGCGCCTACAGCAGATTGGTATCGACATATCGATCGGTCATGACTCCAAAAATATCGCCAATGCGGATGTTATTGTCGTCTCGTCAGCGATTGATCGCAGCAACCCTGAAGTAAAAGCAGCATTAGAAGCGCGTCTGCCAGTGGTACGCCGTGCCGATATGTTGGGTGAATTAATGCGCTATCGTCATGGTATTGCGGTTGCTGGCGCGCATGGCAAAACCACTACGACCAGTTTGCTCACCACGATGATGGCAGAAGGGCAGCTCGATCCTACCTACGTAATTGGTGGCAAGCTGAACGCCTCTGGCAAAAATGCCGCACTTGGTAGTAGCCGTTTCTTGGTGGCAGAAGCCGATGAGTCTGATGCATCGTTTTTGTCTTTACATCCGATGGCAGCGATTGTGACCAATATCGACCAAGACCATATGGAAACGTATGAGAATAGCTTTGATAAATTAAAAGCGGCTTATATTCAGTTTTTGCAAAACATGCCGTTTTATGGCTTGGCAGTGGTGTGCGGTGATGATCCAGAATTGTATGCAATGATTGATGATATCGGTCGCCCAGTCTTGACCTTTGGGCTTGAACCTTTTAACGACGTACAAGGCGTTGACTTGGTGACGGAAGGCACCAAAACGCACTTCACAGTATTGCGCCGTGACCGTGAGCCTTTGCGACTGACGCTTAATATTCCTGGTACGCATAACGTCTACAATGCCCTTGCCGCTATCACCATGGCGACCGATGAAGGTGTCGATGATGAAGCGATCAAACGCGCTTTGCAGAAGTTTGAAGGCGTTGGTCGTCGATTTGAGCAGCATGCCTCTGTCGATATCGATGATGGTAATGTCTTATTGATCGACGACTATGGTCATCACCCAAAAGAAGTCGACGCCACCATTAAGGCCGCTCGTCAAAGTTTCCCTGATCGTCGTTTGGTAATGCTATTTCAACCGCATCGTTACAGCCGTACCCGGGATTGCTTTGATGACTTTGTCGAAGTGCTCTCAAGCGTAGATGAGCTATTATTATTAGACGTCTATTCAGCAGGTGAAACACCAATTACAGGCGCTGATACCAAATCATTAGCACGCAGTATTCGCTTGCGTGGTGAGGTTGAGCCGACGATTATTGATAAAGATAATTTAGCCCCTGTCATGCAACGTTTACTAAAAGCCAATGACATGCTCATTACTCAGGGTGCAGGTAATGTGGGACAGATTGCTGTCGACTTGGCTGCCAATAACCTTTACATTTAGTAAGCTAAAAATTTTAGGAACTGTCCTTATGACAACGAACGATAATCAAGAAAGTATAAACAATAATGATGCTATTGATGCTGCTGAGGATAAAACAGCCATTATCAATCCAGAGTCCGCTCTAGCCGCTGCTGCACAAGCAGAAAAAAATGATATGGAAAACAACCAGTCGAACCAAGATAAACCATTGAACGCTGATGCCAACGAAGTAAAAGATGCTGGACAATTTGGTAAAGTAGCTGTCATTTATGGTGGCAGCAGCAATGAGCGCAGCGTATCGTTAGATAGTGGTGCCGCTGTATTGCAGGCGCTACAAAACCAAGGCGTTGATGCCACTCATTTTGATCCTAAGCATCAAGACATTACTGAGCTTCGTGACTATGATCGCGTGTTTAACGTGTTGCATGGTCGCGGTGGCGAAGATGGCTTGCTACAAGGTGTGTTGCAATGGTTTGATATTCCGCAGACGGGTTCAGGTATTCTGGCATCAGCGCTAGGCATGGACAAAGTTCGTACCAAGCAATTGTGGCAAGGTTGTGGTTTAGCGACGGCACCATTTTCATTATTGACGGCCGATACCGACTGGCAGCAAGTGGTTAACATGCTAGGTTTACCACTTATTATCAAGCCAGTTCATGAAGGATCCAGTATTGGCATGACCAAGGTTAATAACTTGGACGAGTTGCCAGCGGCTTATGCAACAGCGGTACAGTGCGGTGATGCGGTCATGGCTGAGCGCTGGATTACTGGTCGCGAGTTTACGATTGTCATTATCGATGACGAAGCCTATCCGGTCATCCGTCTTGAACCTGCTGATATCACCAACTTCTACGATTTTGAAGCCAAATACAATCGTAACGATACCAGCTACTATATTCCGTGCGGCTTGAATGATGCTGATGAAAAGCATTTGCAAGACTTGAGCCTTGCGGCATTTCGCGCAGTAGACGCAAAAGGCTGGGGGCGTATCGATGCCATGCAAGATGAGGCGGGCAATTTTTGGTTACTTGAAATCAACACCGTACCGGGTATGACCAGTCATAGTCTGGTACCGATGGCAGCCAAAGCTCGCGGTATGGATTTTGATACACTGTGCTGGCATATCCTTGCGCAAACGTTATAAACAATTGATAACCTTAGCTCAGATGTTTTTATCTAGGTTGATATGAATGATGCAGTTTATGGCAGAATTATTGATAGTATAGATGTTTAAAAAACGGCTATTAATGAGTAAAAATAATCGTTCGAATAGCACTGATACTGTTGGTTGTTGGCAAACATAAGCATAATTGAATGTATCGCTAGCCCTGCTATACCACAGCTTCATGTAAACTTGTGTAAATTCGTTGTCCGTAGTAGGGGTTAGGCTATTGTTTGACCGCAAAATACGTTAATATTGTAATTATTGAATCGTTTTAGTGATATTTATGAATGATTTATGACCTTGCGTTGTAAATCGAGAGAAATAGACGCTTAATCGAGAATGATAGCGTCTCAAAGACGTTTTTAGATAAAATTTTTGATAGTATATTCGTTTAATATGTCGCTGCAAAATATAAGCAGACTCACCTTTAACAAAAGCACTATTGGCTTCATGCAAATAGCTTTATGCAAAAACAGGGACAAAGGTCATTATGGCTCAAACTGTCAACGACGTAACTGACTTGATGAGTGATAAAGCCCGTCGTCCAACATCTAACTTCCAAGTACCGAATTCGGTCAGATATTTTTTTATGGTATTGGTGTTAGGTTTGCTAGTGCTTATATTGATTATGGGTGGTAAAGCCTTACGTGATGCGCCTCCAGCTGCCATTCATGTCAGCAATCAAGGACTCACTGTTGCTCAGTACCAAAAGCTACAGCAAGTCATGAATCAACAGAAAGTGAGCAGTTTTTTTACTTCTGATTTACAAGCATTAAGAGATATTACTACGGGTCTTGCTTGGGTGGATCAAGTGAGTGTGACTCGTGACTGGCAACGTGGCATTGTGGTCACAGCGTTGCCCAAGCAGGCAGTTGCAAATTTTGGTACTGAACGTTTAGTCGATGCAAAGGGGATTGTTTTTGTCCCTGCTGATAGTAAGGATTTGACCCAAGCCCAATTTGCCACTTTGCAAGGTGAGATAACGCAAGCGCCGGTCATCATGCAACAGATGCAACAAATTAACGATTGGTATGCACCACTCGATATGCAAGTTGCAGATATTATCCTGTCGCCAAGAATGACATGGCTCATTCGTTTTGATAACGGTCAGCGAGTCATTGTTGATAATGAAAATACCGCGCAAAAGCTGCTGAATCTTAGTCAATTACTAGGTAATCAATTAAGTAATCGCCGAAATGAGATACAGTCTGTAGATTTACGTTATAAAAATGGCTTTACCATCGCTTGGAATATGGCACAACCAGAAATCGAAGCACCAAAAATCTGACTGTCACAAAAAATAGTGAGTAGTAAAAACAGTAAGCAAAAGTAGTTGATAAACCACCAGTAATTCATGACACTTTGTTTATTTAGCATAGAGATTGTAGGTGCGGTAGGATATAACGGCGTAAAGATAATGATTTTTTAATGATTTAATGGAGACGTCATTTGGTTTCCTGTTTAGCGATAATTTGTCTGGTACCATGAAAAATACTGAAAATCTGGTTGTTGTCCATCTAAGTGCCACGGCAGTTTATGTCGTTATTGGCAGCGTTGTCTCTGCAAAAGACATTCGTATTATGGGTGTAGGGCAAGTTAAAAATAGTGACTTTTATCAAGGTCAAATAAAACATCGCGAACGCTTGCAAGGTGCTATCAGGCAAGCCATTCAAGAAGCAGAAGATACTGCCAATTGCCGTGTGCATAGTGTGTGGTTGACCTTGGCAACGCCTGAGCTCCTGAGCAAGAACAGTGCGGGCGAAGTACTAGTAGAGGATGAAGTCGTACGTGCCAAAGATATGGTACAGGCGTTGGCCAACGCCAAATCACGCGACTTGTCATCAGACTATTATTTGATGCATTGTTGCCAGCAAGGTATCTATGTCGATGAACAAGACTTTATGGTCGACGATGCGATTGAGACGGTGGCGCACAATATCAGCGTGATGTATCACATGATGATGATGCCGGTCGCCAGTCGTCAGAACATCCAAAAACTATTGCAGAGTTGTGATGTCGGCATCGATCACATTGTCTTCGATGCGGTGACCAGTGCAGAATATAGCTTGATGAGTGATGAGCGCCAGCAGGGTGTCTGTCTGGTTGATATCGGAGCGAGCACGACTAGCATCTGTGTCTACAAAGAAAACAAGTTGATTTTTACGCATTGTATCGCGACTGGCAGCCATGAAGTGACGATGGATATTTCAGCAGATGTCGGGATATCGATGATAGAAGCTGAAAAACTTAAAAAATCGCATGGTACGGTCGATGTCAATAGCGTCGATCCTAGCTCATTCTTTATCTTTAAACCGCAAGGGACCAGCGACGAGATTAATATTGGTATTTATAATTTAGCCCGTATTATTGAAGCGCGTTATGTGCAAATCTTTACTGAAGTGGCGCGTCAATTGCATGAGGCAGATTTGATCAGCTATATTGATAAAGGCATCGTGCTGACAGGCGGCGGTAGTGTGATCAAAGGCATGATACCCTTTGCCAAAAAGCTGCTTAAAATGCCAGTCGTTTTGACCAATACCCACCCAGCAATCAGCGCTTATAATCACTTTGATAATGACGAATCATTTAAACAGCTAAATATCCAAGTCAATGATCGCGCTTATCAAACGGCATTTGGTACACTACTATATAGCCAAAGCGAGCAGTTTCGCCACAGTGAAAAAAGCGAACCGGAAGCGATTCAAAAAAACAGAGTAACAGGCGTCTTTCAAAGTGCAGG
This sequence comes from Psychrobacter sp. AT9, assembly GCF_047272965.1. NCBI lineage: Bacteria > Pseudomonadati > Pseudomonadota > Gammaproteobacteria > Moraxellales > Moraxellaceae > Psychrobacter > Psychrobacter sp. AT9. The sequence goes on along the minus strand of NZ_JBKOTW010000001.1, from coordinate 2,821,013 downwards.
GCAACGTTTTGCTAGTGTGCTCAAAAAGATACTATAACTCCGTTGCTAATGACGTTGGTATAAACATATTTATATAAAAGAATGCTTATACAATAAGCGTTGTTGTTTTGAAAGATGTACCACAATTAAGCGTATAACGTAATATCAAAAGTAACATTGAAAGCAATATTGAAAGTAACATTGAAGTTAATACCCTGAGCAATGATGACATATTTTCGTCCAAGCTTAACGGTTTAAGATATAGCCCTGTTTTATTTAAATACATTTATATATAGTAAGTCGATAGCGCGTCATATGAGTGCGTTACCATGTATCGACCATCACGCTATCTGCAACTGGAGAATCTTTTTTATGTCAAAATACACCATGCCAGATGATAACCAGCTTCAAAATAACGGCCAAGCAAGCTTCACAGTATTCGGTGTGGGTGGTGGTGGCGGTAATGCGGTTGAACATATGGTACAACAAGGAATTAGAGGTGTGACGTTCGTCTGTGCTAATACGGATAAACAAGCACTTGATCGTCTGACAGCGCCGCATAAGTTACAACTTGGCGCAAAAACTAACCGCGGTCTAGGCGCTGGTGCCAATCCAGAAGTCGGACGTGAAGCAGCAGAAAGCGAAGAAGAAGCCATCCGCGCATTACTCGAACATTCAGACATGGTCTTTATTACCGCTGGAATGGGCGGCGGCACTGGTACGGGTGCAGCGCCAGTCGTGGCTCGTATTGCCAAAGAGATGGAAGTATTGACGGTCGCTGTTGTGACCACACCTTTCAAATTCGAAGGCGGGAAACGTATCAAAGCAGCTAAGGCTGGTATTGAGCAACTGACTAACTTCGTTGACTCTATCATTACCATTCCAAATGACAAGCTGATGAGCGTCTACGGCAATATCTCTATGCAAGATGCGTTCAAAAAAGCGGACGATGTGTTATTACACGCCGTGCAAGGTATTGCTGAAACCATCGCAAGCGAAGGTATGATCAATATTGACTTTAACGATATCCGTACGGCGATGACTGCTAAAGGTCACGCCATGATGGGTATTGGTCGTGCCAGCGGTGATGATCGTGCGCGTCAAGCCACTGAAAAAGCCATTAGATCACCATTGCTTGATGATTTACGTTTAGAAAACGCCAAAGGTCTACTGGTTAACGTTATCTCTTCTGAGTCATTATCATTAGATGAGATGAGCAAAATCAGCGCAATCGTCGAAGAAATTACCGATATCGATGATGCCCATATCTTCTATGGTTCTGTCATCGATGAAAAAATGGGTGAAGATCTACATGTGACCGTTATTGCAACGGGTTTGACGTTGGATGAAAATGCAGGCCAAGAGCCAGAAGTAGTGGAGCAGCCTGTGCCTTCTGTGAATAGCACACAGCCTGTTGATCCTAACTTGCATACCAGTGCGCTAAACAGCCAAAAGCAGTCACAAGCGCAGCTGCATCAAGATAGTTTAGCGCGTGCAAATCCGACGCAAGAGCAGCCCAAAACCAAGACCAACAGCATTCAAGACTATTTAAAGCGTCAACAAAATAAATAAGTGTTTTGCAATATTATTGGTCAGAAAAAGCCAGCGCTATGTCGCTGGCTTTTTTGTGCTCATCCATAAGAAATGATTTGTTTTGAAACATTATTTTTTAGAAAGCCATTGTTAGAGCGTGCTGAACTATCACATATAGTCTCTGTCAGTGCATGATTAAAGGATCAAACACGCCTTAGCCATATACCGTGCGATATATGATGTAATCATTATATTTATTCCTAAATATCTGTTTATTAAGGTAATTTATAGGTCGGTAAAATCTAATTCATTCGAATAAAAAAATCACGATAAGTGTTATCAATCAAAGAGATAAGAAAATTAACGCTTTTTAACTATGGCGAATGAGGTGTGGATAATGGTACACTAGGTCAATTGTAACAAAATATGTGGGAAAACAGCCATGAACCAACGAACCATAAAAGCAGCAATAGCTGTTACAGGTACCGGTCTCCATAGTGGTCAGCCTGTTGATTTAGAGTTTCATCCACAGCCAGTTGATACTGGTATTGTTTTCGAGCGCTCAGATATTGAAGGCAGTCAGCCAATTCCAGCCAGTGCTTTTTTAGTACAAGATACTATGATGTCATCCAATCTCGTATTCGGTGGCGCACGTGTAGGTACTGTAGAACACTTATTAAGTGCAATTGCTGGACTGGGTGTTGATAACCTATTGATTCGTGTTTCCGCATCAGAAATACCTATCATGGATGGTAGTGCTGCACCGTTTGTCGCGTTACTGATGCAAGCTGGTTTTTGTGAGCAAGAAGCTTCAAAGAAGTTCATTAAGATTGTAAGACCAATAAAAGTAAAAGTAGACGATAAATGGGCAGAGCTACGCCCTTATGAAGGCTTTGAATTAAATTTTGAGATTGACTTTGATCATCCTGCTATTGATAAAAACTTTCAGCATGCACAGCTACAGTTTTCTACGCAAAACTTTATAGAAGAGCTGAGTTCAGCGCGTACTTTTGGTTTTTTACGAGACATCGAAGCCCTACGTCAGAATAACTTGGCTTTAGGCGGTAGTATGGAAAACGCGATTGTCATCGACGAGGCTAATATCCTTAATGAAGAAGGCTTACGTTTTAATGATGAATTCGTGCGCCATAAAATTTTGGATGCTCTAGGCGATTTATATCTGATTGGCTATCCAATTTTGGGTCGTTTTAACGCTTATAAGTCTGGTCATGCATTAAATAATTTGTTGGTACGTGAGATATTGTCTAATCCTGATAGCTTTGAAATTGTAACTTTTGATGACAATGTAACCTGTCCTATCGAATATTTGCCCCTAAAAGGGGTAGCAGTTGAAGGATGAATACAGGAATACACACGAAGTATCGAAACATTTACGCAATATTACATAAAATGGTTATAAGAACCGTTAATTTATATTCTCATACATAGATATATAAGTAAGTATTTTTAAACAATACAACGTTAGCGTAGATAATACCGACGCTGTAGGTAATCAAAAAATCATCTGTTAGTCGTATTCACATTGTGAAGCTGACTAACAGATGATTTTTTTTGTTTACGTCATTACAAAAACCTAGCGTAAATGGCCATGTTTTTTGGAAATTGTTACATAACTTTACATGTTGAAGTCGGGATTTTTAATGATTTGCTAAGCGCAAAAGTGCTTTTTTGAGCTTTTCATCAGTGGTGACATGCTCTGCGGCCTGTGATATAGTCCGCTTTGTGTTTTGGCTAAGAGCCTGATTTTCATTGGCTTTGTGAGACTTTGATAAAGTTGCTGATAGCGCTAATGGTTTTTTAGATGAAAGACTATGCGCAGATATTTTAGCTACAACGACGCGAATTTGCTTGAGTTGTTTAAATGTAATCGACTGCTCTGTTAATATCTGCAAATAAGCGTTCTGTAAATAGCGAATATGGTTAGCAGCGGTCATTGAGCCCACACTGAGTGTTAATTGCTCAGAGGTTAAGCCAACGACCCAGCAGGTACTAAGAATTTCTTCCGGTAGACAGTCTATTAGAAGCTCTTTTATCTCAGTGGTTGCTTCAATATATAGACGCATATTGTCAGCAAGGGTTTGGGGTAGCGCGCTACCAGCAAAGGCTTGATGATCAATAAGTTGGGCAAGCCGATTAGGCTGTTTTTTTGACATCGTAATGACTCATCTAATAGGTGACAAAATCGATATTCATAACAAATAAGCTCAATATATATGGGATGGATAGCAAACGATTTATGAAGCAGAAGACCGCGCTGCCAATAACACCAGCGTTAGTTACTGTAGAAAAAAGAGTGAGCTGTTGTACTAAGGATTTTATCATGTTTATTTGATGATTATGTCCTCTAAACTAATTGATGCTTTGTCACGGATGACGAGCAGTCTTGTATTAACAAATAGGTAGTAAATTTATGAAACAAGCTTTATTAATTTTGTCAGTACTGGGAATGGGCATAGCACAAACGAGTGGTGCTGCCGAGACCACCTTTCAACCAAATAATACCTTGAGTCATACCATCACCAATATCTCTACTTCTGCGAACTACGGTTCTAGTCGTAACATCTATAGCACTAATAGTGGTGCTCATGTATATAGCAACGACGAAATCAGTCAAGCGATTGACAACTTAAGCGCACATGCCAAGCAAAAAGAATATCAGCTTGCCTCGCTAACCAGTCGTTTATCGTATGAGCAGCGTCAGCAGCAAGCCAGCCGTGTGCCTGATCGCAACTCTGCTCCTGCCATGGCAGCAGCAAGCGCGTCACGAGTAGCGCTATCTAGAAGCTCTGGTTACTGTGCTCGCTATGTACGCAAAGCGCTACAATCAGCAGGTTATGAATTTACGCCAAATCCTTCAGCTTATCAGTACGCCTCTCGTGGTACGCTTGCTCAAGCAGGCTTTAGCAAAATCAGTAACGATATGTCGCCACAAGTTGGTGATGTTGTAGTCTACAATCGCACGTCAAGTCGTCCACATGGTCATATCCAGATCTTTGATGGCAATGATTGGGTATCAGACTTCCGTCAAAATAGCATTAGCCCATACAGTGGCACTTATAGCTATACTACATGGCGTGACTCGCAGTACGTTGATGATGCATCAGACCGTGGTATTTACCTTGCAATGGCTGACTAATAAGCGTCAAGTACATCGTATTTTAAGTAAACCGTTTTCTCCGAATCCAGTAATGCTCTTAATGACATTGCTGGTTTTTTTTGTTTAATAATATTAGGGCGTGTCTTCATTTTAAAAATGGTGATAAAAATGAGATAAATTGCCGTCAAACAAGAAAAATAGCGCAGATAATATCGGGATATTAACCAGCTATTTGACGATGTTTGGCAAGATTTAGCCATTTTTAGCCCATTTAGATGACTATCGAGTGAATTGAAGACACGCCCTAGATACGCGTTATCGTTCAGTTGCTATCGATGACGCTAGCTGGTTAAGTAAGGCAGTTTCAGGATCAAACCTAGACCAGTAGCGACGGTCGTGAAAGTCAGGCGGAGAGGCATGTGTAGGTGCGAAATATAAAGCGGTTTCACCGAACCATAAAATGACGCAAGGATGTATGTGCTCAATAGTCATATTACTGATAGCAAAATTTTGGCTAGACAGTTTGTCTAATGGCACACCCAAGGTTCGCTCGCAGCTATGAGGTGTATGCGTTTTCGATAATTTGTTCGAGGCATTGGCATTTATTGATGGTATTTGCGTATTTGCGTGGTCAGTCCAGCTAATCTTTGCGGGTGTACGCCCATTTGCTAATAACAAGCGGGGTGGTGGCAGAGTGGCAGGGTTTCGATAGCTGTCAAACTGATAAAGCGCATAACGACCATCTGGGCTGGCGTTAACTTCAATATAATTCGAATTACTGCTAATGTCAGCCATATCGTGATTATTTATTGAGTTACCTGTTATAAAGCATTCAAGACAGCTCTCTTCCCACAAATAGTCAGTAAAGCCGACGTTTACTTCTTTCCAAGTAGGCCAGTCTAATTGACCCACCAAAGATTGTGTGGGCAAGATGATTTGATAGGTTAGCTGTAAATGCAATTGTGGCTGCTGCATGATAGTCGCATGCACAACGACTTGGATAGCTCTTAGCGTGTCTATACTAACGCCAAGCTGCTGGGCATCATCTGCTATCTTTTCAGTGGCGATGCAAAGGTTAAAAGTCTGGCTCATAATTTGGTATGACTCAAGTAGTTATAATAAGTTCACAAAAAAATAAAAGCCGCGAGCAGATTGCATCGCGGCTTTTAGGTTGTATCAAAACACTCAAATCAAGCTGAGCATGACACACTACTGCGTGTGACGAGCAAGGTTTGATAGCTTAGGGTTGGCGTTTGGATTTTTACGTAGTAACAAGGCCATACGGCCAATTGAATGTACCAAAGAGGCCTTTGCTGCTGCGGCAAGCTCAGCACCGATGACATCGCGTTCTTCTTTTGTGCCAGCAGGCAATTTCACTTTGATGAGCTCATGATCTGATAAAGCACGATCAATCTCTTCAGTAATGGTCGGTGTAATACCTTTATTGCCAATCATAACGACAGGTTTTAGCTCGTGACCGATGCCTTTTAGGCGTTTGATAGTAGCGTTATCGAGTTGCATAGAATTCCTAGGTGTTGGTAAAAATAAAAATGGTACTGTCAAAAAACAGTGATTGATCATTATAGATAATCTGTGCCCATCTTGCATGAGATCAGCAGGATTTTGCACGATTTTACGTGACGAAAATGTTAAACTGAATGTTTGGTCACATTATAAACGCTACTGCCTTATAAAGCAGTGTTTTAACCAATAGAATTTGGTCAGTTTGCGACCATCAACGAATAAATAGCCTGATTGATGACACATCTAGAGTAATCGACGCTTTATTAAATTTAGTTTGTAAGTGATAAAGCGATTCAAAAAATTGTATTCAGGTTTTGTAAGGTAATAGGAGCAGGTATTTTGGCCACGCGTATTGAGAACAAAAAACTGTCAAAGAGCAGCAGTGCTTGGATGAAAGAGCATATTGACGATCATTATGTCCAAAAGGCGCAAAAAGATGGCTATCGTGCCCGTGCTGCTTATAAGCTATTAGAAATAAATGAAAAGACCAACCTTATCAAAAAAGGCATGACGGTCGTTGATTTGGGTAGTGCACCGGGCAGTTGGTCACAAGTTGCTGGCCAATTGGTAGGTGAACAAGGTATCTTGATTGCCTCTGATATTTTAGCGATGGATACCTTGCCTGATGTTACCTTTATTCAAGGTGATTTCCGTGAAGCTGAGGTTTTTGACGCCATTATGGCAGAAGTCGGTGACAGGCAGGTTGACGTAGTATTGTCTGACATGGCTCCCAATACTGCTGGCAATAGCGCAATTGATCAGCCGCGTATGATGTACTTGTGCGAGCTGGCAGTGGACTTTGCACTTGCAACCTTACCAGAAGGTGGCGCGCTTATTATGAAAGTGTTTCAGGGCGAGGGTACACAAGAATTACGCAAGCAGATGCAGCTCGATTTTAGTAAGATTCGTAGTATCAAGCCAGGTGCATCACGACCACGCTCAAAAGAGATGTTTTGGATAGCGATTAAATAGTTTTAACATCAATGAGTTGTTGCTATTGTAAGCGAGATGATGAGTCACCATAAAGTATCATTATCGCACTATAAAAACCGCTACAATCGTTAACTGAATAAAAGTGAAACCTGCTTGAATTATGCAGGACAACACCACATATCATGGTATATTAACTTTGTTTCGAGCATATGTTTTAAGCAAAGTCGTCTGAAAATAAGCGCTTTATCAGCTCATTTACGATAGGTCAATGATAGCGAGTACTTGTTAATGCGTCTTTTTAGTCGCTGCAATGCAAGTACAGTGTTAAGTGTCTGGGCAGTTATTCAAGCAATGAGCAATGCGTTTATAGACGTCACGTGTTTAGTAAACACACCAATAAGTAAGGGATGGGAATAACTAGTGAGCGACATGGTAAAAAATACCTTATTGTGGCTGGTGGTAATCGGCGTTTTGGTGCTGGTGTTTAGCGGCTTTGACCAATCGTCTGAGCCGGATAGCCTTAACTACTCTGAATTTGTGACCGCTGTGTCAGAAAGTCAGGTAGCCAGTGTTGAAATTGATGGCGAGCAGATCACCGGCGAAAAGAAAAATGGCTCATCTTTTGAGACCATTAGACCAGCCGTGGCTGATGAGCAACTAATGCCATTATTGCGCGAGAACCAAGTTGAGGTTCAGGGCACAGCACCGAAACGTCAAAGCGTGTTGATGCAGTTACTGATAGCCAGTTTCCCAATCCTATTGATTATTGGTCTGTTCTTATTCTTTATGCGTAATATGCAGGGCGGTGCAGGCGGTAAAGGCGGCGGCCCAATGAGCTTTGGTAAATCAAAAGCTAAGATGCTGACTGAAGACCAAATCAAGGTCAACTTCGAAGACGTGGCGGGTTGTGAAGAAGCCAAAGAAGAAGTGGTCGAAGTGGTCGAGTTCCTGCGTGATCCTGATAAATTTACCAAACTTGGTGCAACCATTCCACGTGGTATCTTGATGGTAGGCCCTCCAGGGACAGGTAAAACGTTGCTAGCAAGAGCGATTGCTGGTGAAGCGAAAGTACCATTCTTCTCAATTTCAGGTTCTGATTTCGTTGAGATGTTCGTTGGTGTCGGTGCCTCGCGTGTCCGTGATATGTTTGAGCAAGCGAAGAAAAGTGCCCCTTGTATCATCTTTATCGATGAGATTGATGCAGTCGGTCGTCATCGTGGCTCAGGTATGGGCGGCGGTAACGATGAGCGTGAGCAAACGCTAAACCAATTATTGGTTGAGATGGATGGTTTTGAAGGCAATGAAGGCGTTATCGTCATTGCCGCCACTAACCGTGCTGACGTTCTTGATAAAGCGCTATTACGTCCGGGTCGTTTTGACCGTCAGGTACAAGTTGGCTTGCCAGATATCAAAGGCCGCGAGCAAATATTAAAAGTGCATTTAAGAAAGTTGCCGAATACCGTTAGTGTTGATGCCAACTCTTTGGCTCGTGGTACACCAGGATTTAGCGGGGCACAGTTAGCCAACCTTGTGAACGAAGCCGCTTTGTTTGCTGCGCGTCGTAACAAGCGTAGCGTTGATATGAATGACTTTGAAGATGCCAAGGATAAGCTGTACATGGGTCCTGAGCGTAAATCAATGGTCATCCGTGAAGAGGAACGCCGTGCCACTGCTTATCATGAAGCAGGTCACGCGCTAGTGGCTGAGCTACTACCGGGTACCGACCCAGTGCATAAAGTCACGATTATGCCGCGTGGTTTTGCCCTTGGGGTAACTTGGCAGCTGCCTGAGCATGATCAAACCAGTATGTATAAGTCAAAAATGCTCAGCGACATTGCAATTCTATTCGGTGGCCGTATCGCTGAAGAAGTCTTTATCAATCAGATGTCGACGGGTGCCTCAAACGACTTTGAACGTGCAACCAAAATGGCACGAGCGATGGTAACTAAGTACGGTATGTCAGATGCCCTAGGTATCATGGTCTATGAAGATGATGACAACTCACAAGGTTACTTTGGTGGCGGTGGTCGTACGATTTCTGAAGCAACTCAGCAAAAAGTTGATGACGAAGTTCGCCGCATGCTAGAAGAGCAGTATGATATCGCTCGAGAACTGATTGAAGGCAATCAAGAAAAAATGCATGCGATGGTTGATGCGCTGATGAAGTGGGAGACCATTAATAGTGATCAACTGCAAGACATCATAGCGGGTGAAGATCCACGTCCACCTAGAGTGTACCAGCATAATGAAGTAAACTTAGCCAAAAACGATGTGAAAACGACGGGCTCGACTCCGCCGCCATTACCAGCGATGTAGTTTACCGCTCATGAGTAGCAAACATAAAAAGCCCTTTTTAATAGAGGGCTTTTTTATTGTCATCATTTTATGAAGGATTTAGAAAGACAGCAGGTTTACTGATATCATAAGAGAAAAATAGAGCGCTAGCCCAGTTTTTATACATTTAATCTACAACGGATTGGCTATGTTATTATTTCAACCTTTACCTATTTATACCGTCTCTAGTCGCGAAAAAACTTTAGATTTATCGCAACCACACATTATGGGCATCCTCAACGTCACACCCGATTCATTTTCAGACGGCGGCCAGTTTAATGCTATCGACAGCGCGCTTGCTCATGCCAAAGAGATGATAGAGGCGGGTGCGACCATTATTGATATTGGCGGTGAATCTACCCGTCCAAATGCTGACGCCGTTGCTACCGCTGAAGAAATGAAACGAGTTGTGCCGATCGTTAAAGCAATTAGACAGCAACTTGGTAATGCCGTTTGGTTGTCTATCGATACCAGTAATCCTACTGTTATGCAGGCAGCTTTTGAGGCAGGCGCTGATATTTGGAATGATGTACGAGCGCTCAAACGCGAGGGTGCAGCAGCGTTAGCGGCGGAGCTTGATATACCAGTTATGTTGATGCATATGCGTGGTGAGCCGACGACGATGAATAATCTGGCGCGTTATGACGATGTGATCGCTGACGTCAAAGCGGAGCTAAGCGCTCGTATCGATGAAGTCACGAGCGTTGGTGTTAAGCGTGAGAAAATAATGATCGACCCAGGTTTTGGTTTTGCCAAAAACTATGAACATCATTGCGCACTATTGTCTAAGCTAGGAGAGTTACAAAGTCTTGGCTTGCCCATGATGTTTGGTATCTCCCGCAAGCGTTTTTTAGCAGAAGTATTGACCAAAAGTGGCGTCGAAGCGGTGGCTACAACTGAGGCGGTAGAACGAGATACGGTCGGTGTTGCTGCTGGTATATTTGCCCTGCAACAAGGCGCTAGTATTATACGTACCCATAATGTCGCGATGATGCAGCAAGCAGTGGCGTTATGGCATCAATTGTCTGCCTACAATCAACACTAAGAAGTTAGCGTTAGTATGGCTCTAATCACTGCCAGTACCACATTTGAATGTTCAACAGACCCTAATAGTTAGCGCTAATAATTAACATTTAATATTAATCTGAACACCTACTAAAATAATGAGAGTAATGCTATGACCACTACGACCCAGCCAGAGCCAACCAATGAACAGCGGCGTGTCATCTATCAAGCCCGTCGTGGCTTAAAGGAATTGGACTTTTATATTGACCTATATGTGAAAGAGCTTTATTTAACAGCAGACCCCGCTGAGCAGGAAAGCTTTGCCCAAATGCTGACTCATGAAGATCCAGATTTATTGGATTATTTTACCAATCAAAATCGTCCAGATGATGAAAGCATATGGGCGCTAGTGAATAAGATTAAAACATGGCGTCATACTAAGGATATATAGTCGATTTACTTTGAAACAGATACGGTGCGATTGGGATGAATTTTTCGTAGCCTCTGTGATAGCAGTAAGCAAGCAAAATTTATAACAGTCGTACCTAACGAGTAATGTATCGATTTTATTCCGAACTGACCATATTATAGCTGGATAGCTTAATTGATAAGCTATCCATGATTTTGAGTTTCCTTTTATGTTGTTAAATTTGTATTGATGACTGAGACAATCTGATAAATATGACGGTTTTTCCCATATGGCAGTTTTGTATATATGACAATGATTACCTCACCACGGATTGATACTGCTATCAAGACCGCTAGCCATTTGCGTACGTTACTGTATCTTGGTTTGGCGTCAGTCATGCTTGGATTGGCATGGCTTGCTGCATTGGCGTTATGGCAATATGTACTGATACTAACGATCACGGCAGCCGTCGTTAGCTATCTGGCATTGTCGCGTCCTATTTTATTGCATTTAACGCAGCCACCGCTCGACCATCGTGTCGATCAACAGTGGCAACTTTTGATACGCACGAGTCAAGGTGATGGGCTATGGCAAGCACAATTGAGGACTGTTCAACATGATTATTGGACGATGAGCTTTGATTTTATTATTACAGAGCCTTATCAGCGCCCCTTGTCGGTGACTGTATTTCGCGATCAAGTGGGCCTTGAGCAATGGCGAGAGCTAAATATTCTGGCGAATGTGACTGCTGCAACAACAACTTGATTGGACACACGAGGTTTCTCCTGAATGTTCAACAGACCCTAGGTTTGTAATGATTTTAATAGGCCAATATGGTGAATAACAAAACACCTATCTCGATAGTAAGATAGATTTGTTATATTGAAATACGAAAAAATATTCAGCTTTTATGCCATTTATTGATTTTATAACGGTCTGGTCAGATGGCATAGCGGCTGAGAACAACAAATAAAATGAACAAAAAGGAAGAAATTATGAGCTTATTAGGGAATTTAGTCAGTCAAGTAGCACGTAGTGCGATGGCTCCAGATGATGCACAGCGCAATCCTGTCAATCAGCGTACGACATCACGCCGCACTGGCGGGCTGGGTGATATTTTAGGTGGGGTATTGGGCGGTGGCCAAACCGGCGGTTATAACCCACAGCAGTATGATCGTCAGACGGATAATGGATTTGGTCTGGACGACATTATAGGTAGTCTCACTGGCAGCAGTCAACGCGGCGGTATGAGCACTGGTGCGGGTGGTTTGGGCGACATCCTAGGTAGCGTACTGGGTGGTCAAAGTAATAGAAGTAGTAGCGGTGGTAAAGGCATGCTGGTTGCCGCTCTCATGCCCATGGTATTGAGCTGGATTCAGCGTAATGGCGGCTTAGGCGCTGCTCTCTCAAAAATTACAGGTATGGGTCACGACAATCAAGTACGTTCTTGGATGAGTAGCAATGAGGTCAATGATAATTTGGATCCTAATGAAATCAACCAATTATTTGACGAAAACGAGATTCAGCAAGTAGCTGCACAGACTGGTGCTAATGAGACTGAAGTGCGTCAAGGTTTAGCGGAATTACTGCCAGAAGTGATGAACCAGTTGACGCCAAACGGCAACCTAGACAATGAAGCTGAGGCCAATCAAGAGATCGCTCAGATCATTGGCCAATTATCTAGTCGACTGGCTACGTTAAAATAACCACGCTAAAATAGCTGCTTTTTAACAAACCAGTATTGATAAAAATGCAATAAAAAAGAGTATGTCTAATCACGTACTCTTTTTTTACGACTAATCAATCGTTATGAGTCATTAGTCTAAAAGCGCTCATCTAATGTGTCTAGCGTATAGTTGAGCGCAGCAAAGCAAATATCACTCTTGAAACCTCTATATTGTAAAAATCGTAGTTGGCGAGCTTTGGCTTTTTGCTCAGTGGGGATGTCGTCACCATATTTTTTGGTGCGGGCGGCAACCGCTAATTTCAGCCAATCAATCCCTTCGACGAGGTTGTCGGCGCTGTCATCTACAAATTCGCTAAATTCATCTGACTCTGCATTCGCCATATCGATTAGCTCGTCGATATTATCAGGCATGGCCATCTTTTTACGATAAAACTCCTGCTTGATACGTCCACGTCCCCGACCTTTACGAATATTTTCACGAATAAGCATGAGGGTAGTGCGATAGTCACTTTGATAGCCTTTCTGCTCAAACTCTTCGAGTAGTGCATCGATTTTGGCAGGATTCTGCTCTTTATCGAGCAGCTTTTGTTTTAATTCAGCTTTGCCATGCTCACGGCGCGATAAATAATAAAACGCCAACCAACGTAAGCGGCTTTCCGCTTTAATGGCATCAACATCGGCCTGTCGTTGTTCAGGGGTACGTAGATAGGCTTTTAATGCTGATGGCAAATTGTCCATTTGATTAACTGCAGCAGTGTCTTTTTCTGGCTCTGATAAATGCTCATCGGTGGAACCAAATGTGGTGTCGTCGATGACGTTATCTGTATCTGAGTTTTCCTTTATATTGGACTTGCCATCTAGCGAGTTATCATGAATGTCACGTTTAACTTCCGCTAGCATCTCTTTGATACTTTGCGGTTCAGGCGATTGATAGGTAGGTACGTTATTGGGCTCTGGCTCGAAGTTAGCAGCCGGATGGAAGCGTTTCTTACGCTTTTTAGACTTGGTTTTAGAGGATTTGGATGAACGTTCAGGAGTAAAAAATGAGCTAGTGTCGTTGTCGAAGTGATCAACGGTTTGAGATGTTTCATCGTCCTCAGAAGTTGAGCGCACGGGACTAGACTTTGGATGTTTTGATTTAACTACAGGCTGTTGTCGCTTAGCAGATTTTTTAGAGAGATACTTTTGAGTGGCTGTTTTTTGTTTAGAGACAGGAGTACTAGCTGAATCGGCTTCCGACTCAGCTAGAATTTCGGCTAATGTTTTAATCTTCATAACTATTGGAGCGTGTCCTCAATTCAATCGATGGTCATCTGAATGGGTCAAAAGTGGTTAAATCCTGCCAAACAGCATCAAATAGCTGACTAATATCTCGATATTATCTACGCTATTTTCCTTGTTTGGGGGCAACTTATCTCATTTTTATCGCCATTTTTAAAATGAGGACAGGCCCTAGTCAGCTAATCAGTAAAAATAGTCAGGTAACGATTATTGTACTGGACTTGCCGCTGTTTCTTTATTAGCTTTGGCTACCTCTGGTGCTTTACTATCGTCGGCAGCACTACTATCATCGGCAACACCTAGCTTTTCAGCACGGATTTTGGCTTCAATTTCTTCAGCAATGACAGGGTTTTCTTTGAGGAATAACACTGAGTTGGCTTTACCTTGACCGATTTTTTCATCGCCATAGCTGTACCAAGAACCTGCTTTACCGACTGCGCCAATTTCGACACCCAAATCAATCACTTCGGCTAAGTGGTTGGTACCTTCGCCATAAGTGATTTCAAACTCGGCTTGACGGAATGGCGGTGCCATTTTATTTTTAATAACTTTCACACGAGTTTGGTTACCGATGATTTCATCACCATTTTTGACCGCACCGATACGACGAATATCCATACGGACTGAGGCGTAGAATTTCAGCGCATTACCACCGGTCGTGGTTTCAGGGCTACCAAACATCACACCAATTTTCATACGGATTTGGTTAATAAAGACCACCATACAGTTTGAGCGTTTGGCATTACCGGTAATTTTACGTAGCGCTTGGCTCATTAGCCGTGCTTGCAGACCCATATGTGAGTCACCCATTTCGCCTTCAATTTCTGCACGTGGTGTCAAGGCTGCGACTGAGTCAATGACGATCATGTCGACAGCACCCGAACGTACTAACATGTCGGTAATCTCAAGCGCTTGCTCGCCATTATCAGGCTGCGAGACTAGCAAGTCATCGGTCTGTACCCCAAGTTTACGCGCATAGACAGGATCTAGAGCATGCTCTGCATCGATAAAGGCACATACGCCACCTTGCTTTTGGCATTCTGCAATCGCCTGCAAAGTCATGGTGGTTTTACCTGAGCTTTCTGGGCCGTAGATCTCAACGATACGCCCTTTTGGTAAGCCACCGATACCAAGGGCAATATCTAGACCAAGCGAGCCTGTGGATACTACGTCGACATCAAGCGCAGCAGAGTTATCGCCTAAATGCATAATGGTATTTTTACCAAATTGCTTTTCAATTTGACCTAGTGCCGCTTTGAGTGCTTTGGCTTTATTGTCGTCCATACTGGATTCCTTATCTTCAATCATTGGTGTAAGACTATAAATTTGGTGTTATAAAGAAAATATTCGTACCATGACAGTTAATGGCTTAATAGTGCTGATAATTATCTACATAGTAACCAGCGTTCAGCTAGATTATATAGGTTGTCATATCGATGAGATAGATAGTAATATTGGATATATCACCTTACTATACAGTAAAATCAAATAATGATAAAAGTAAAATTAAGTCCGTAATTAATGGCTACAGGGGTAACTTCTAAGCTGTATTAAGCTCGTTAATTATGAAGCGCTTCTTTGTGCCACTATTACTTAGGTAGGGCAATTATAACAAAAACCACGGATCATATAGCGGGTTCGATGATGTTAAACGACACTATATGTCGCATGATAAACGACTGAAATTTTATATAGACTATGCTGGAACTTATGTATTATTTCAGACGGGATAATGGGGTAGTTTGTCAATAGATTTATAAGTTGTCCACAACAAATAAATAGCGTTTATTTACCTTATGTGAAACATCGCTAATATTAAAATAATATTTTAAAATATTAAAAATAATTTATTATGATTTAAATTTCCATATAAGTTGTTGAATAATATAGGCTTTTAAATTGTACAAAAAATGAACGATTTTACCTAACCCTTTAAGCTACCTAGGAAAATTCTTGTCAAGTAGCGACTTATACACAGGGTTATCCACAGCTTATGGGGAGAACTCGTGCAGCCCTTATAGTGCCAATGTTTGCATGAATGTATAGTGTCAGCGAATCATTCAATTATATGTTTTGTGCCATCATGCAACTATTTTTTCATCTGGCAATTTCGTCAAAATTGCTATGTTTCACATATTGCTGCTCTGTAAATTTAATAAATAAAATTCTTCAAAGCGTCTCAAATAGAGGGTTTGGCTGATTAAATGCTGAATCTATTTAGATAAAATGAGGATGGGTAATACCAGCTGCATAAAAAAGCGGCTAAATGTCTTAGCCGCTTTGTCAAAAATCATTAAGGGTAACGCGATAAGGCTTACTCTTTAATATAGATTAAATCCCAGACACCATGCCCGCGCTCTAAACCGCGGCGCTCAAACTTGGTCATTGGACGAAAGTCAGGGCGGTCAGTAAAGTTGCCTGCACCCGCTTGATTGGTGAGTCCTGAAAAACCGTCTAAAACCTCAACCATCCAAAAGGCATAATGCTCCCAGTCGGTTGCTGTATGGAACCAGCCACCTTGTTTTAAACTGCGCGTGACAATCGCCATACGCTCAGGGCTGACAAAACGACGCTTATAATGGCGCTTTTTTTGCCATGGATCAGGGAAGTAGAGCTGAATACGGTCGATATGATTTTCTGGAAGCTGCTTGAGCAATTGGATGGCGTCGCCGTTAATGATTTTGATGTTACTTAAACCCTTTGTACCTGCCATATAAGCACATTTACCGATACCTGGCTCGTGTACTTCAACACCCACAAAGTTACGCGTCGGCTCGGCAGCTGCCATCTCAATGAATGAGTCACCCAGTCCAAAACCAATCTCTACAGTAAGCGGCGCATCAATACCGTTGGGCGTATCGGCGAATAGTACGCGCAAGTCATCGATACCATCAAGATTGCCGTCACCGAAGCTGTTATTAACCAAGTAGTCAGCAAACTCTGGATCAGTGAGAGCCAGCTCGGCGTTCTTATTCATGTGCGTGCGCCGTTTCATAAAAGTATTCACAATACGAATATGTTTATCATTTTGCGAAACGGTCTCAATGGCAGTATTAGGCTCAGCCACTTGATTTATATCATTTGAGTTATCGGGATTAGAGGATTGGTTCATAGGGTTACTAAGACTTTATAAAGTTGCGAATATGAGCGTATTATAGGTTAAATATGAGCAAGTGTGAACGTTCAATTATCAGGCAGTTGCTGATGGCGTAAACCGCTTTCAACCTCCTTTCAAACATTTTCTAAGCTTTCGTACATAATTTTAAACCTGCATCGATGATATCGTCCGTAGAAACTTTGGCGTCAGCAGGTGATAAATAGTTTTTATCTGTCTCAGTATCTGTCTCAGTATCGCGCCAGATTGTATCTTTTGCACTGAGTGTTTTCATTGGCGGCTTATCGATGTCTGTATTTGAATCAGCATTGAGAATATAACGCTCTCCACTGAGAGTTATTATAGAAACAATTGATTTGTCATTAATTTCATCGCATCTTATTACTACACTCTCGGCAGTAAATGGCCATTGACCTACAAAGGTGCTTTGATCAAAACCTAGCTCATTTTTATAAGGGTCAGATATGGCACTGACGTTAACGATGATAAGGGTTATAGCAGTAGCGATTAGAACGGTAATAATCATAATGGTTATGATTATATTGCGCTTGAGTGTAGACATGAGATGCTCACGAATCAAATAAGGACAAGAGCTTAGTCGCTCTATGATTGGCTTTTGCATCAGTTTATACTAAAGATATTCTATAAATATGAAATATTAATGAAGAATATAAAGAGTGTATTTAATCTAATTATTCGCTGAAAAAAGTATCTTACAGTGATTATTGATACGCTTTTTATCGAGAGCCTACTGCTATGTTATTTATCGAGACGGATTCACCGCCACCTTTTTACCAAGAACAGCTGACTGCTGCCAAGCGTGAGCAGTTAGATAAATGGTTTATCGGTCATCGTACCCAACGCTATTATCTCAAGCGCTTTGCACAGTTTGATAAGCAAGGCTATTTATCACCAAAATGGCATTGGGCCGCGTTTTTTATTACTTTTCCTTGGCTGCTATATCGCAAGCGCTATATGGATGCGATCGTCTATAGCGTGGCAGGTTGGTCCTTTATTCAGCTTAATATTGCGATTGTGTTGGTTGTCTTTGAATTTGTGGCGATGTCTTATATTCCTGATGCGTATCAAATGGCAACGCGGCTAGGTATTGCAGCGATGATTTGGCTGTATTGGGCGTGTATGGTGGCGCGTTGGACAGACGCTTATTATTACCGTATGGCACGGCGCGAAATCGCTGACGCCGTTGATGACCATCCACGAGACGACAACGCGCAGCAGGCACATCTGCGCCGAGAGGGTGGGGTCAGCTTATTTGGTTTGGGATTGGGTTTTGGGCTTTTTGCTTTCGCCTTACTGGTGATTAAGGTGCAGTTTTTACCTATTATCGCGAAGCCAAAAGCCAATGAAATATTATTCAATGCTTATGACCTCACCAAAACGACGCAGAATCGTGTGGCTGTCATTTACCAACAGACTGGGCAGTGTCCCATTGATTTGCCATTTAACATAGACGACCCGCAAGTGCTGGTGCGTATTGACACTCAAGTGCCGGGCGTTCCTAAAACAGATTGTGCTGTCATAGGAACGATTCATGATGTTAAATTCCCACTGCGTTATCTCAATGAGCAAACAGTGGCTTTCTATCATGTGGAAGATGGCGATAGTTGGCAATGCACCAGCTCGCTAAACGAAAAACTGGCGCCGCCAAACTGCTCAACGGATTAAAAAAGGTAGTTAGGCTTTAGGATCAGGAACGATATCGTCTTTTTCATCAACGGGCGTCGCTTGGTTTTTTAGGGCGTCAGAAAACTCACTCAAATCCATCTTACGCGCCTTGCCAATATCCTCATCAAACAAGCTTTCAAGCTCTGCCATTGATGATTGTACTGATTCAATCAGGCTAGCTTCATCATCATAGATGGCTTGCTGACGTTCAATCAAGTCGTCATCATAATCACGGAAAGTTTGTACGGTTTCGCGCGCTTTTTCTGGAGAGATGCCGAGCAGCTGCAAGGACTCACGCGACATATCTAACGACGATAAATAAGTCTCACGCCAAATATGACGCACCCCAACTTCACGTAGGCGATAATAATGCTGACGATCGCGCGCTCGTGCCAAGACGATTAAATCAGGGTAGTTCTTACGCAAGTATTGAGCGGTGGTAATAGAGCGCTCTAAGTCGTCAATGGCAAGAATAAACACACGTGCTTTTTTGATACCAGCGGCACGTAATATTTCAGGGTTTTTTGGATCACCATAATAGACTTGGTTACCAAAGCGACGGACAAAATCCACCCGATTGGCAGAGCGTTCGATGGCTGTGAATTCGATATTATGCATGCGTAATACACGACCGATAATCTGACCGACACGGCCAAAGCCCGCGATAATGACCTGATGCTCATGATCGGGAATGGTGTCGTACTCACGGCTGGGTTTGCTTTTGGCAAATAATGGCTCTCCTATTTTTTCTAATAGTAAGAATGCCAATGGCGTCAGCGCCATAGAGATGGTCACAATGAGATTTAGGGTGTTTGCTAGCTCAGGTCGCAGAACGTTTTGGGCGGTGGCCACACTGAACAAGACAAACGCAAATTCACCCCCTTGAGCGAGAGTCACCCCCAATCTGATACTGGTTGGCCATCGATTGCCAGATATTTTTGCGATAGCGGTGACCACACCGAATTTGATAAACATCAATGCCATCGCACAGCCGATAATAAAGATGGGCTTGGCCAAAATGAGTTTGACATCAGTCAACATACCGACTGACATAAAGAATAGCCCTAATAGCAATCCTTTAAAGGGTTCGATACTGGCTTCTAACTCGTGACGGTACTCCGAATCTGCCAGCAATACGCCAGTCAAAAATGCGCCAAGCGCCATCGATAGACCAATTTGACCCATCAAGATAGAGACACCCATGACGATAAATAGCGCGACCGCAGTCAGTAATTCTGTCGCACCACTAGAGGCGACAAATTTAAAGAAAGGTCGAACCACATAGCGGCTGGCAAAAATCAGTCCAGCGAAAACGGCGAAAACCTTGCCAAAATAGATTAAGTCATAGCTCTGCTCGCGCACCCCTGACAAAAACGGAATGACCGCTAATAAAGGAATCACGGCAATATCTTGGAATAATAAGATGGTAAACGCTTCACGACCATGGGTACTAGACAGCTGCTGTTTTTCAGTCAGTATTTGTAGCACAAAAGCGGTGGAAGAGAGCGCCAAGCCGAAGCCGACAATAAAAGCAGTATCGAGTTGTAAGGAGAAAAATTGATATAGGATACCCATCAATAAGGTGCCGGACAGACCGACTTGCAAGCCGCCAAGGACGAATATTGAGCGGCGCAGCGCCCAAAGCCGTGAAGGCTGGAGCTCAAGACCAATGATGAAGAGTAGCATCACCACGCCAAATTCAGAAAAATGTAATAAGCTCTCAGCGTCGCCTGCTACATCTAGCGCACTAGGCCCTAATATCAGTCCGGTGATCAAATAACCAAGGACGGTCGCAATACCAAAGCGTTTGCCAAGGGGTACAAAGAGCAGCGCGGCTCCCAAGAAAATTGTAGCTTGTAACATTAAATTTGGTGAGCCGGCGGCGGCAGCGAACATCTGGAATCCTCAAAATTGGCAATAAAATAAGCAATGTAAAACAGTCAATATAAAACAAGAAGGACAATAATAAATAACGCGAGCATACGTTATTTTTTGCGATAAATCTTCCACACGCCATTATCGGCAAGCGGATTGTTATAAGCATCATTACGACGCTTACGCGGTGTCTGCCGACTGTCTATCATTTTAAAATTGGGCAAAGCGTGGACAATGAGTCCAGTACGATAAAATCGCACGCGCTCAGGCTCTAACATCTCACCTTTATTATCGCGACAAAAGACGTACGCACGCAAATCAATAAATTCACGATGAGCGACCAAACGTGCCCCATCATCGTTATCAAATACGGCTGCCATACGCGCAATCTCATCAGCGCTGTAATCCCCGCATTTATCCGTAAGTGCACCGACTGAGCCAAAACTTTTAGATTCTTTAGCGTGAGTTTTGGTTAGATGCAGTCGTTGCACATGATAAATAAACTGCGGTATTTCGAGGCTGGCTGGTAGCGGCAGATAATCGGGTGGTAGATTGGCCGCAGGATAAAAGGCCATCGCGCGTTCGAGCAGAGCTTGCCAACGCTGTTGATAGGCTTTGACTTCGGCTAAATTGCCTTCATAGATAGGCATGTCGCGAACTTGTCGCAAAATATCAGGTGGAAATTGCGCATCACGAAAGCTGGCGATGTCTTCTTGCAGGGTTGATAGCAAAACCTTGGCGTGTTTTTTGCCATCTTTTGAGGTAGGGTCGTCGATATAGTCTGGGGCGACAAAAGGTGCTGAGCGTCTAGACATAGTGGTATATCATCAATGAATAAATTAAAAAGATACTAATAAGTATGTTTGCCAATGTTCAATAGGGTTTGAATTGATCATTTATCATTAATTGATAGTTATTATAACCATATAAACTTACTGGCACTTTATTTTTTTAAAGTGATTGAGCAAATTTTAATGGGAGTTGCCAATATAGCAGCCATATGAAGAGTTGGCTTAGTATTAAATTAGCATCGCTTAGGGTCTGTTGAACATTCAAATATTAGGACTGCTGATCGCTCAAATCGCACCAAACTAGGCGTAAACTGATGATAATGTCGAGACCTTAGCTAGGTTTATAACAACGTTTGGTGCGATTTTAGCATCAGCCCTTCGGGGCGGGACTATTTTTTGCCAATACATGGCGAAATTGTCTAACCTAGAATGACTAGGCGTCAAAAATTTCACTGCGTATTGTCTAAAAAATAGCCACCGCCAGTGCCACATTTGAATGTTCAACAGACCCTAATCTTAATACAGCATACATATTTTGCTGAGTAGCGTTATTGACGGACTCTAATATAGCTGCTCAATGATTGTGACCAATATGACTCCCATTATCAACGGCTCGCTCGGAGATGTCACAGACTAACGCATCGCTATGGGTAGCTGTTTGCAGATGCGATGAGCTTTCGACCTGAATAGTCGCATGATGAATGCCAAGTGTTAATAAGCTTTTTTCCAGATCCTCAATCAGCAGACTCGATTCGTGAATACTCATTTCTCCATCGACGACAACGTGACAAGACAGTGCATTTAAGCCGCTGGTGATACTCCAAACGTGCAGGTCGTGTACTTTGTGTACTTGAGGATGGGCAATCAGTTTTTGCTCCACATTGACTAGCGATATACCTGCTGGCGTGCCTTCCATCAAGATGTGGACTGAATCGCGTACGACGCGGTAACCACTGATTAAAATCAGGATGGCAACGATGACTGACGCCGCCGCATCTGCCCACAACCAACCAAAACCTATCATTAGTAACGCGGCAATAATAGCCGCAACAGAACCCATCAAGTCGCTCAAGACATGCAAATAAGCACTTTGCATATTCAGATTCACTGGTGCTTTGCTATCAGATGCTTTGTCTGTACTGGCGCCGTGGCTATGCTCATTTTCAGCGTGGCTACCTCGGTGCATCAACCAAGCGACTAAAATATTAATCAGCATGCCAATGGTCGCAATGATAAGCATCCCTTGGGTAGCAATGTCAGGCGGTGAATTAAATCGTTTAATCGCTTCGTAAAAAATCATCAGCGCGATAATGACCAAAGTAGCACCATTTACCCCAGCCACCAAAATCTCAAAGCGCTTATAACCAAAGGTCTTTTGATGGGTCGCTGCTTTTTCACCAATTTTGAACGCCATTAACGTCGCGCCAAGGGCCACGGCATCGCTGAGCATATGACCGGCATCGGATAATAGTGCCAAACTACCGGTGAGCCAGCCACCGATCGCTTCGATAAACATGTAGCCAGTGATTATAATAAAGCTAAACAGTAGAGTGCGCTGATAGCCTTTGGTATCACGCGGTGCCGTGGTCTGTTCTAAGTGTTCATCGTGGTCGTGAGTGTCTTGCTTGTCATGAGTGTAATTGCTCTCATTATCTTGAAGCAGAGGTTCAGGTATATCAGTATCGCTCTGATGAGAATGGTTACTTCGCTCAGGGTTTGAATTATTTTGACTCATAACAACACTCAGGATGATAGAAGGTAAAATGGATGGTTTATAAAGCTGGGTTTGCTGTGCATAAACCAGACAGATATACAGAATTTAGCACATTTAATAAATGCTTGCTGTATCTAGGGCGTATCATCAATTAGCACATTTATATATTTAGTGGTCTTAAAATGGCTAAATTTTGCTAAACATCGTCAGAAATTTTGCCAATATGTTCATATTAGCGGCTATTTCTTCCTTGTTTATCTGCAATTTTTCTCATTTTAGGCCTCACAATCTAATTGATGACACGCCCTAGGCGGTAAACGATGAATGACCGATTTTGAATAGCGTTCTTTAGTAATGGCGAGCTATAGTGTGATGATTGTAGTTAAAGGATCACGATTAGGAATTGGGCGTCACCAACCCACAGGATCGACATCCAAGGTTATCTTCAGATATTTGGCACTTGGCAAGGTGAGTACCGGTTGCCACCATTGATTTAATACTTGATGTAACTGTCGTCGATCTTTGGCTAGCAGTAGCAATTGTGCATGGTAGCGGCTGTTCTTCTTGCTCATCGGTGCGTCGATAGGACCAAGCACAGCAAGATTATGGCCATTAGGTAGACTGGCAATCGCATCTTTCAATGCTTGCATAGTGGCAGCAAGCGTTTTGCCTTCGCAGCGTATCAGGGCAGCATGGCTATGCGGCGGTAACCCCATCATTTTACGCTCTTGCAATAGCTCGAGAGCAAAGGACAGATAACCATCTTTTACCAGCTTTAATAACAGCTCATTATCTGGCTGCAAGGTTTGAATCAATACACGACCAGACTTATCACCGCGTCCAGCACGACCAGCCACCTGAATCATCAGCTGTGCAGTATGTTCTGGCGAGCGAAAGTCGGCGGATAAAAAGCCACGATCAGCATTGGGCAAACAGACCAAGGTAACATTGGGAAAATGATGGCCTTTGGCGACCATTTGCGTGCCTACTAAGATAGCAGGCTTACCTTCATTAATACGCTGATAGATATTCTCCCAGCTGTCTTTACGTCTGGTCGTATCACGATCGATTTGGATAATGGGATACAACTCTTTACTGGTTTGCGGATTGGCAAAAATCGCGTGCAGGTTTTCGCTGAGTCTTGTGGTACCCATCCCTTTGGCATCTAGGTTTTGACTGCCACAATCGGGGCAAACGGTGGGAATATAGGCTTGCCAATCGCAATGATGGCATTTTAAGTACGAGCTGCTTGAATAGGAATTAGATTGCGATTGACTATTGTAATGAACGGTTAAATGCGCGTCACAGCGCGGACAATCTGCCTGCCAACCACAAGCCTCGCATAGCAAAACTGGTGCATAGCCACGACGGTTTAAAAATATCAATACTTGATCGCCCGCTTCGAGCGTTTGCCGTATCGCACCAATTAATGCATCTGTCAGCCCCGTATCATAGCGTGCGCCATCATCTTGAGTCTGTTGATGGGTGCTTTGCAGGCGCGCATCAATCAGCTGCATGGTTGCAGGCTTTGCATTGCCAGGGCGAGTCTGCAGTTGGCATTCTACTAATTTGCCGTCATCGACCAGTTTTAAATGCTCAAGAGACGGGGTCGCGGTACCAAGTACGACGGGAATGTTGCATTGCAGGCCGCGATAAAGCGCGACGTCAGCGGCATGATAACGTAGGGTATCTTGTTGTTTATAAGAACCATCATGTGCTTCGTCGACGACGATAAGTCCTAAATCAGCAAAGGGATATAGCACTGCTGAGCGCGTCCCGATAATGATTTGAGCATGACCCGTGCGGCAATCTTGCCAGCCTTGTAGACGATGGGTGTTGGTCATGCCGGAGTGTAGCAAGACAATATGGGCGGCAAAACGACTGGCAAAGCGCGCGCGCGTCTGCGGGGTCAAACCAATCTCCGGTACTAAAATCAAAACCTGCTTGCCCGCTTCTAATACGGCTTGCATCGCTTGCAGATAAACTTCGGTCTTGCCACTACCAGTAATGCCGTTCAGTAAAATCCCCGTGTAGCGCTCAGCTTCGTGCACCGCAATGATAGCGTCGACAGCAAGCGCTTGCTCATCATTGAGATCGAGTGGCATTTTTGCTAATTTAACATTCGATGGTGCTTGTTTTGGCTCAATATAGCGCTCGATCAGGCCTTTATCTTCCAGCGTTTTTAAAAAACTGCGCTGCATGCCTTCTAACAGCAGTACATCTTCACTCGCACCGCGCTCACCGTGTAGCTTAAGCATATCAAATTGTTGCTTCTGCTTTTTGGCATTGGCACGAAAATCGCCATCAGCTATATGCGGCAAAATTCGCCAGTGCGTAATCAGCAAGTCTAGTGGCTTGCCTTGACGAACGAGACTGGGCAAGATGACAGCTAACACATCACCAAGCGGATAGTGGTAATAGCTTGCCAGCCAATACGCCAGCTTTAACATGCTGGCATCCAAAATAGGCTCAACATCTAAGCACTTATTAATAGGTTTGAGTTTTTTCATCGGTACGCTGCTATCCGTTTCAGCGATATGAGCGACCACGATACCGATTAAGGTTTGACGACCAAAGGACACCTCGACGCGGCTACCAATTGGCGGTATCCATGGTGAATTATTATCTGGCAAAGCATTCATATCTGCCGGTAAGCTATAGTCAAATACCCGATAAAGGGGCACGGGCAGAGCAACTTGTACCAACATAAAATACATCTCTATTGTTTGGGTATTTAAATAATGAGAATAATAGTAAGCCCAAATAGTGATATTTGGGCTTACGCTAACAACCGTTATTTTGACTCAATTACTTAAGAATTGAGTATGATGAGGCTCAAGATTATTCAATATATAGAATAGACTCAATTTCGACCACACCGCCTTTTGGTAGAGCAGCGACTTGTACGGCTGCGCGGGCAGGGTATGGCTCGGATAGGTTGGCCACGAACACTTCATTTAAAACGGCAAAATCACTTAAGTCTGTCAAAGATACATTGAATTTAACCACGTCATTTAGACTGCCGCCAGCTGCTTCACAGATAGCTTTGATGTTTTCGAACACTTGCTCAGCCTGTGCTTTAAAACCTTCTCTCAACTCCATGGTTTCAGGGTCGAAACCTAACTGTCCTGAGATATAAACGGTGTTACCGACTTTGACGGCTTGTGAGTAAGTGCCAACAGCGGCAGGGGCTTTATCAGTTTGAATGGTTTGACGAGTCATATTATATCCTTAAGGTATTTTTTTCGTTTGATTGATTGGATTTACTGACTAAAAACGAAGTAGCAAAGTTTATCATTGTTTTGGGTTATTCTGAAAATTCGAGATTAAAAGTAAGGGTATTTAACACTTCTATCTACAGCTGATAGAGTCGCATGATATTGGGAAAGCCCAGCAGCGAGCGCAGTTCGCGAATACCTTGTGCTAAGTGATTGCGACTACGCACCACAATATGAATGATAGTGTCAGTATGGCGCACATCGACCGTTTCCACCCCCATATTTAACTGGCGCAGATGGTAGATAACCTCACTAATTTGTTCGTCGCTGAGGGCAAGAGACAGCTTCAGATAAGCCGAAAAACGGACTTTGCTAGCGTGCTCGCCGGATTCATTTTGTTTGATGGCCTTATCATTGCGCCAGCGCAGCTGTATCACTTGATAAGGGTTGTCTTTGCGAATATCATCGAGCGAGAAGCATTTATGGCGATGTACCACCAAGCCGTGACGGGATAAATGACCAACGATAGGGTCGCCATAGATCGGATGGCAGCAATTGGCAAAATCAAGCTCTACCCCTGAGGCATTGACAATCAATTGTTGCGGTTGGGCATCATCATCATTTTGTTCTTTAGCCTGCAAGTCACTGACTTCGTCGCTAAATAAGCGAGTGACCACCAGTTGTGGCAGTAGCGTGCCCGAGCTAATCTGTTCAAATAGCGCATTTTTTTCTGTCAGACCACGCCATTCTGTCAAGTTTTTCCAATCGCTGTCCGTTAAATCATCGAGGCTTTTTTGATAGGTTTTTAGCGCGCGATCCAATGCTTGTTGACCATGATGCTGTTTATCAGCAGCAGATAAATCCTTAAACCAGCGTAAAATCTCTTCACGGGCTTTATTGGTCACGACAAACCCGAGCCATTCTGCCTTTGGCTCTGAGTGGCTATTTACTTCAATCTCGACCAATTGCCCGTTTTTGACCACCGTGCCCAACTTGGCTTTGTTGCCATCGATATTGGCACCGACGGCCACATTACCAACCATAGGTCCAACAGCATAAGCAAAATCAAGCGCTGTGGCTCCTTGTGATAGCTCATAAGCGCGACCTTTGGGACTATAACAAATAATCTTGCTTGAATGCAGGTAATCCATCAGCTCGCTAATCGTCGAGACAGCAGCAGTAAAGTCAGGACTGTTTTGATTTAAGCTGTCTTCATCGACCAAGTCTTTCATATTGCGTAGTGACGCCTGAATGACTGATTGACTGACATCGGAGGCGTGTTCTGCCCCGATAACGCCAAGCCTTGCCGCATTTTGCATTTGCTTGGTCAAAATAGTGACTTTTACAAAATCATTATCCCGCTCATAAATAAGGGTCAGGGATTGATTGCCACCCGGTAGTGGGCGACGAATATTGTCAGCGATATGGGTATCATCGATTTGATATTTTTTGATAAGGTAATAAGCCAGTTTGTCGCAAGCTTCAATATTGTCGAGCACAATCTCAAAAGCATAGTGACGAAGCAGCGCATTAATCTCACCGCGATTGCGGAAAAACTGTCGATATATCACCACGCGATTGTCTAATACTTTGACGAGGCCATTGAGCCCTAAATTGTTTAAGACAATAGTCAGATAGCTATGAATAGCCTCTCTTTGAAAATTACGTCCCAATCCGTGTTGCAGCAGCTTATCTGAAATCTTGTTATACATACCAGAATCAAGATTGCGGTAACACAGTACTTCAATATAATCAGCGATGTCATTGAGACCCATCAGACGAGCAAATGGCACATAAAAATCTAACGTCTCTTGCGCCGTCGTGCGCTGTTTTTCAGGACGTACCGCATCCAGCGTCGACATATTGTGTAAGCGGTCGGCAAGCTTAATGATTAACACCCGTGGATCAGCAAGGGTAGCCGTCAGGATTTTATGAAAAGTCGCCGCTTTATTTTGTTGCTTATTGTGGGTCGAAGATTTTAATTTGGTGACGCCATCAACCAGTCTAGCAACCACTTTGCCATAACGTTGCTCGATTTGCTCATCGCTAACGTCGGTATCTTCGACGGTATCATGTAAAATCGCTGCAATAATCGTATCTCGATCTAAACGAAAACCTGCCAATATTTCAGCGACCGCAATCGGATGAGTGATATAAGGTTCCCCTGATTTACGCTTGTCTTTAATATGCGCAATATCACCGAACTCACAGGCATCAACAATATCACGGCGTTCGGCAGCAGTCAGATAGCCAACTGAACGGAGCAAATTATATTGAGCATCATCGACTAGATGATGACTGAGTTTGGGAAGGGTTTGACTCATAAAGTGACGATCCTATTTTCCATTACCTATAATTGATTAAGCCCTGTTAAGGTAAATGGTGACTGAATGAATACTAATCTATCGTTAAAGCAATATAATATCGATGTATGGATATATGGATAAAAAAGCAACCGTATGCAAGCTGTACCAGCGTATCGTTTACAAGGTTGATGCTGTCACGCTTTTAAATTGCAGCGACCATATTATAAAAGAAAACGATCATTGTAAAAAAGAGCAATAATTATAATAGAGAGCAGTAGAAAGGCGAGACCACTCTCTAATTAATCGTAAATCGTATTCAATGTCAACTGCTAAGCGCTGGTGCCAGAAAAAAACTTATAAATTTATACCCAGTGGTATGATTTTGGGCGTAAATGGCTTTCATAATAGCCAAAAGCATACAGTTGTAAACGAAAAACCACAGCATAAGCTGTGGTTTTTATCATCAATATGCATTTGCATGTCAAACAGCTTTTACTAGAAGCTATGATCGCCTGACAGTGCTAAATCCATTGAGCTAGTAGCAAAGTTATGCTCTGGCTGATTTAGAATATCGCGAGTGATTTTGCCCGCGGCAATTTCACGTAGAGCCAATACCGTAGGCTTGTCGTTATCGACTTCAACCAACGGCTCAGCGATACCTTTGGCCAGCTGACGGGCGCGCTTGCTTGCGACCAAAACCAGCTCAAAGCGATTATCAACATTATCCAAACAATCTTCAATCGTCACTCGTGCCATAAATAGCTACCTCGGTTGTTTTTATTAGTCACAGACATGGTCCGTCACTCAAATAAAAATAATATCAAAAATATAAAGGGGAATAGCTAGACATTGTAGCATTTTTTGCCTAGGTAGGTGGTTGCTTTTTATGTCTGCTCGCCAAATTAAACCCTACTGACAGGCAGTAATAACCCTACTCTTGTACTTTATTGCTTAGCAAGTTGCTAATCGTACGATGATAACGCTGCTGTTGGCGTTTTAGCGTCTGTCTATCAGCGACGATAATGGCTTTTAGCTCAGTCAAGGCGACTTCGAAATTGTCATTAATGATGACAAAGTCAAAATTCACATATTGCGCCATCTCAGTCACTGCGCCTGCTAAACGCTGCTCTATGACTTCTATCGTGTCTTGCGCGCGAGTCGACAAGCGCTGGCGTAACGTGGCAATGCTTGGTGGTAGAATAAAAACCATCGTCGCGTCAGTAAATATTTTTTTGACTTGTAGCGCCCCCTGCCAATCAATCTCCAAAATCACATCGACACCGGCCTCTAATTGCGCACGTACGCTTTGTTCTGAGGTGCCATAATAATTACCAAACACTTCAGCGTGCTCCAAAAATTTATTGTCGCCGATGGCAGTCACAAATTTATCGACATCGGTAAAATGATAATGATGACCATCAATTTCACCCGGACGCGGGACGCGAGTCGTATGGGAGACACTGACGGTCAAGTCATTGGTGGTGGCAAGTAGCTGCTTCACCAGTGAGGTCTTGCCCGTACCAGAGGCAGCGGTAATAATAAATAATGAACCTGTCATACAAAGTGTCCTAATGGGGTGTGCCCTAATAAAGTGTGCGCTAATAAAAGACGAAAAGATGTGATAGTGAAACGCCAAAGCATCAAAGGCTGGTAAAAATATAAAATGCCATCATGTAAAGTTAGAGGAACCATAACTACTGCCTAATTATAAACTGCTTTTGACACTTTTGTTTTTTTAAAGACCGACTGCGTCTATAGCGACTGGGACGGTGGTATTTTAAAAGGCAATAAAAGCAAATTATGCTAAAGTAGCGTATTGAATGCATCCCAACTTTTGACGTTAAGCTTTTGACGTTAAGCGATAAATACAAATTATCTAATGATAGGCCATCTTATGCAAATTTATCTTGCCAATCCACGTGGGTTTTGCGCTGGTGTCGATCGCGCGATTGCGATAGTCAACGAAGCATTGACCCGCTTTGAGCCCCCTATTTATGTCCGTCATGAGGTGGTACACAATAAATTTGTGGTCTCGGATTTGGCCAATCGCGGTGCGGTATTTGTCGAAGAGCTTCACGAAGTACCCGATGGCGCAATCGTTATTTTCTCTGCGCATGGGGTTTCAAAAGCGGTCGAAGATGAGGCGACGCGCCGTGATCTAACAGTATTTGATGCCACTTGTCCGCTAGTCACTAAGGTACATATCGAAGTCGCTAAATTTGCGCAAGATGGTATGGATGCGGTATTGATTGGTCATGCTGGACATCCTGAAGTTGAGGGCACAATGGGGCGATTTAACCGTCGTCATGGTGGAGAGATTCATTTGGTCGAAAATGAAGCCGATGTCGAAAAGCTGACTGTGCAGGATGGTGAGCGTTTGGCATTCGTTACCCAAACGACTTTGTCGATGGACGATACGGCACGCGTCATCGATGCACTGCGCGACAAATTCCCTAGTATCGAAGGACCGCGTAAAGATGACATCTGTTACGCCACCCAAAACCGCCAAGATGCGGTCAAAGATTTGGCCAGTCGCTGCGAGATAGTATTGGTGGTAGGCTCACCAAACTCCTCAAACTCAAATCGTTTGCGTGAATTGGCAGAGCGGATGAATTGCCGTGCTTACTTGATAGACAACGCCAGCGAAATGGACAGTAGCTGGTTTGATGGCGTAGAGAATGTGGGTGTCACCGCAGGGGCTTCAGCGCCAGAAGTATTGATTCAAGAGGTGCTACAGCAGTTGCAAGATTGGGGCGGTGACTTGCCAAGTGAGCTATCAGGTATCGAAGAGAATGTCATATTTAGTCTGCCCAAAGCCTTACGTATTCCGGTCACGCAAGTAGGTAAGTAACATGAAAAAGCACAAAAAAAAGTTCGTATTGGCCGAAGCCACAGTCGATGACATTAATAAGCAATTGAAAATTAATATGTTTGTGATTGTTATTTTGGTATTGATGCTTATGCTTAATACGGCACAATTTACGAAAGATTATAGTGTCTTATATGGTGCCCTCATTGCCATCATGGCTTTTTTCCTCTTTATAATGGCTAAGAGTCGCACGTTGCTCAATATGAAAAAGCAAGAGCTTACTAAATAAACAATAAAGGTAAGCCACGCCTGAAAATTACTAGGAAGTGATTAACAGGCTCTGGTAACGCATAACTTTTTTATACAACCATAACCACTTCTCACAACAGTTAAAAAATACTGGATGAATGAGCAAGATTTGAGACAACATTAAGGATGGTTAATGTCAGCTTATTACAACTTTATCAAACGTGAACAGCAAGACGATGGTGTGATGATCGCACATTATCAGCCCACCAAGAATGCCCAAGGCGCTTGGAATGAGCACGAGCAGCATATGGCACCAGCGACAGGATTACTGACCGCTGAGCTTAGTAGATTTGCTCCACAAGAGAATATGAGAATTGCCCGTATTAGTCTCGACATTTTGGGGCTCATACCGCTCGATGAGTTTACTGTGACTACCCGTTGTATTCGTCCGGGTAGGACCATTGAGCTGGTTGAGTCGGTGCTGAGCAGTCGTGGCCGTGATGCTATTATTGCTCGTGCATGGCGACTGATGACTCAAGATACCAGTGAGATTGCAGGGCTGGAGGATCAAAAAGCACAGTACCAACCTGAAGACTTGGCAGTCTGGGATGGTATGAAAGGTTGGCCAGGTGGTTTTATTAAAACAGTGCGCTTAGTCACTGATGCTGATCGTCGCGCTGGGCGTGGTATGGTTTGGATCACCAATGATGTTGAGATGGTCGAGGGCGAACCGACGGATGATTTGGTGCATTTATTGGGCATGGTCGATACTGCTAATGGCGTCGTGCCACGGCTTGGTCTCGGACTATCAACGTTGGAGTGGATGTTTCCCAATACTGATTTGCAGATTCATATGCATCGCGCGCCGCAAGGACGTTGGCTCGGCATTGACGCGGTACAACAGTATGGCGCTGATGGGATTGGGGTGACCAGCGCAGTGTTGCACGATATATATGGCCCGTTTGGTCGCAGCGAGCAGATTTTAACGATTCGCCCGATGCCACGTTAAATGTTGAGTAATTTTATTGTTTTAAAAAACAAAACGAAAATATATATTTAATATATTTTACAGAATTATAGTAATCGGTTGTAATGGTGTCTATCAAGACAATATTACTGCACTGAAGGTTACTATGAAAACATATATTCACTTTTCAAATAAGCTAACGACTATTTGGGATTTATTGATAGAAGCTTACTCAGAATAAAGTTTAATATAGTCAGTTCAATATAATTTCGATACAAGGAAACCGAGTGCAAGTTATACATTAGTATGCTTAGCGAGGATGACGATGTAGCGGATTCATATAGACTTGACTATATGCCTTTTTAAATGATTATGTGAGTATATGGCTCACAAAAAACACCGCCTTAGCAAACTAAGACGGTGTTTTTTATTGAATAACCCTTTTGCGCTTGAAATTTTCTTCTATGCCCCTATTAGTATAAACAGCTTAACGGTATCCAACAGGCTAGCTTTGATAATGCTATTAAAGCGGTCTTGGCAGGTTCATCGTTATTTTATAATAAGTACTTAATAGAATTCAAAGGAGTGTTTTATGAGTGAAGCAACTCAAGCTAAAGGTCTGAATCCAGAATTAAAAAAACATACGTTTGAAGCAGAAGTGGCGCAATTGCTACATTTGGTGACGCATTCGCTCTATTCTAATGCCGATATCTTTGTCCGTGAATTAGTATCTAATGCCTCTGATGCCTGCGATAAACTGCGTTTTGAAGGCACTAATGATGACAGTCTTTATGAAAACGATGGTGAGTTAAAAATTCGTATTGCTATCGATGAAGATGCTAAAACGATTACCTTTACCGATAATGGTATTGGTATGAATGAAGCGGATGCCATCGAAAACTTAGGTACGATTGCTAAGTCTGGCACCAAAGCATTTTTAGACAAATTGTCTGAGTCGCAAAAGCAAGAAGGTCAATTAATCGGACAGTTCGGTGTTGGTTTCTATTCAGGCTTTATCGTGGCAGATACGATTAGCGTAGAATCACGCAAAGCGGGCGAGCCTGCAGATAAAGGTGTACGTTGGGTATCTGATGGCACTGGTAGCTTTACCGTTGAGCCTATTACCAAAGACGCGCGCGGTACTGCCATCACGTTGCATCTAAAAGAAGAGTACGTTGAAGGCGAAGACAGCTATCTAGACCGCGCCAAAGTTAAGCGTTTGGTGAATAAATACTCTGACCATATCAGCCTACCGATTCAAATGCGCAAAGAAGTTTGGCAAGAAGACGTAGCCGATGACGAAACTGACAGCGCTGATGGACAAGCCTCTGCTGGCGGCGAAATGGTACTGACTGACGAATGGGAAACTATTAACAAGGCCAGTGCTCTGTGGACTCGCTCAAGCTCTGAGATTGAAGACGAGGAATATGTCGATTTTTATAAAAACATCTCCTATGACATGGATGCACCGCTGACGTGGACGCATAACCGTGTCGAAGGCCGTGTTCAGTATACGCAGCTGCTATACATTCCTAAAAAAGCGCCTGCAGATTTATATACTCGTGAGCAGCAGCATGGTCTCAAGCTTTACGTCAAGCGCGTCTTTATTATGGACGAGGCTGAGCAGTTGCTACCGATGTATCTACGCTTTGTCAAAGGGGTTATCGATTCAGCCGACTTGCCATTGAACGTCAGTCGCGAGCTATTGCAAGAATCGCGTGATGTGAAGTCTATCCGTGATGGTAATGCGCGTCGTATTTTGACTTTGCTGGCAAGTTTGGCCAATAGCGAAGACAGTGATAAGCAAGAGAAGTTCGCGCAGTTCTACGCCGAGTTTGGTGATGTCATCAAAGAAGGTGTGGGCGAGGATATGGGCAATCAAGAACGTATTGCCAAATTGCTACGTTATGCGACCAGCACGCAAGACAGTGTGACGACCAGCTTTGAAGACTATAAAGCGCGTATGAAAGACGGTCAAAAGGCCATCTATTACATAACGGCTGATAATTTGGCAGCGGCAAAGAACAGTCCACAGCTTGAGTTGTTCAAGAAGAAAGGCATCGAAGTTATCTTGATGACCAGCCGTGTCGATGAATGGGCGATGAACTTCTTAACCTCATTTGATGAGACACCGCTACAAAATATCGCCAAAGGCGCGGTTGATTTGGGTGATTTGCAAGACGAAGCCGAAAAAGCCGAAGCCGAAAAAGCCGAAGAAACCATGAAGCCAGTGGTTGATAAGCTAAAAGCAGCGTTAGGCGAGCGTGCGAAAGACGTGAAAGTGTCTACGCGCTTGGTTGATAGCCCAGCCTGTTTGGTCGTTGGTGAAGGTGAGTTGTCGCCGCAAATGATTCAGATGCTCCAGCAAATGGGTCAAGATGTGCCAGCGAGTAAGCCAACGCTTGAAGTTAACCCTGATCATCCATTGATTAAGAAGCTTGAGGGTAGCGAGCAATCTGACGTCGATTTTGATAAGCTGGCGCAAGTCATCTTTGATCAAGCATTGCTAGCGGATGGCGGTCAATTAGATGATCCAGCAGCTTACCTAAAACGCGTGAATGAGTTATTGATGAGATAGTGTTGAGTCGTTGATACAGAAGGAGGTCTTGTATTCAAGGCCTCCTTTTTTTAATTGATTTTCGGTCAGATTTGAGCGATTTTTTACAAATCAGCCTTATCCTCTTGACCGACAATCCGTTACAATCGCGTTAGATTGGCGAGCCATACTATTGACTCATGCTATTCGTTTTTTTGCTTATTCTATAGTGAATCAAACATAACGTCGCTGTGTGTAAGCCGCGCAAAAAATGTAAATAAATAACATTGAACGGCTGCTGCATCAAAATACTTATCATTGATTCACTTTATTTCTTTCGACTGGCTAGAGGTCTAAGTCTTTGTCACTTACGTCGCTAAAAACCGTATCGCTTCAGCGCTTTTCACTCAATTTCGCTGCCAATATTATCGCAACTTTATGGATGCTAGTGGGGTCAACGCGCGCGTTTTCTTGGGTTAAGCCCACCTTTATTCAGTTTGCGGTCTTCGCGCTATTGGCACTTGGTAGCAACGTGCTTTTCTCATGGCTGGCTGCTGAAGGCGGCAGTATTTTTAATGAGCAAGGATTGGTCAGCTATCTCATCTGGCCGATGATTATTTTATTGAGTGGTATTATTTTGGCACGGCGAGCGGGCAATCAAGCGCTGGTTTTTGTGCCTGTGGTGCTATGGTTGGTTGCTGACACCTTGTCGGCATTGTTACAAAGTCTGGTGCAGTTTTCTGGCAGTTATGGTTGGCTGCCGGACTGGAGTTATTCATTTTTACCCATTCTGTTTTTAGTGCTGTTCTTATGGCAGACGCTTGCCTTATTATGGATTTTTTCTCGTCGCATGCGCACACCATGGTGGGAGCGTATTATTGTGCTGGTAGGCGCAGTGGCGCTATTGACTATCTGGCAGCGTAATGTCGCTGATCAACCTATATTTAAGCAAATTCCTGTAGAACCGGTGTTAGAAGAGGCCGCATTGTACGAGCAACCACGTCTGTTGCAACAAGCGCTTGATGGCATTGATCCAAGTATCGATGGCAAGACTGACTGGTACTTTATGGGTGTGGCTGGGTTCTCTGATCAAAATGTTTTTCGCTCCGAGATTAATAAAGTACATGAGCTGTTCGATGTGCGCTTTGGCACCAGCGGTCATTCGCTCTCACTCATTAATAATCAGTACAGCTGGCTCGATGAACCAATTGCGACTAAGACCAGTATTTTGCGCGGCTTAAAAAGAATTGGTCGGCAGATGAATGCCGATGAAGATGTGCTGTTTCTCACGCTATCCTCACACGGCACTGAAGATATCGTGCAATTGGCGAATCCACCACTTGCGATAGATAATTTAGATGCTACCTGGTTGCGTGAATCTTTGGATGCTTCAGGTATTCGCTGGCGTGTCATCGTCGTGTCAGCGTGTTACTCAGGCTCGTTTATCGATGAATTGGCCTCACCGACCACAGTGGTGATTACTGCCTCAGCGGCTGATAAAGCTTCGTTTGGCTGCACCAACACGGCAGAAATGACTTATTTTGGGCAAGCGTTCTTTGCTGAAAGCCTGCGCGAAAATACCAGCTTTGAATCCGCATTTAAGGACGCCCGCTTACGAGTGACTGAGCGCGAGAGTGTGATGGGTTTTGAGCCATCAGAGCCACAGATGGTGATTGGTAGCCTAATGGAGACGGCGCTACCTGCGTTTGAGCAAGTATTGTTTGATAAAACCCGTCCGCCAGTCGCTAGCATTACGAATAATGCGGGTTCTACCACCGTTAATATTTTACCTAATAATACTGCAAACACCGCCTCCAACAGTACCTTTAACTTGCCAGTGGATGCTACCAGTGATATTGATTAGAATTTGAGCGCTATTTGACTTGTTATCAATGTGCTTTTTGCCTTATAAAGCGTTTTTTATAGGTCATCGTTTATTTTACCTTGGATAAAGAGGAAGTTACTCATGAACAATACTTATAATAAAAGCTTGTCTGCTAACAGCCAGCTTACGCAAAAAAGTGTGAGCCGTTGCTTTGATGGCGAGCAGCATTACTATATTCATCAATCGACAGCGACGAAAACGCCGATGACGTTCAGTATTTATCTGCCTGATGAAGCGCTCGCAGGGCGGTTATGTCCTGCAGTTTTATATCTATCGGGTCTGACCTGTAATGCTGATAACGTCACCCATAAAGCGCATTTTCAACAAAAATGTAGCGAGCTTGGTATGATATTTATCGCTCCAGATACCTCTCCTAGAACTAGTGA
Source organism: Psychrobacter sp. AT9 (assembly GCF_047272965.1). Classification (NCBI taxonomy): domain Bacteria; kingdom Pseudomonadati; phylum Pseudomonadota; class Gammaproteobacteria; order Moraxellales; family Moraxellaceae; genus Psychrobacter; species Psychrobacter sp. AT9. The sequence goes on along the minus strand of NZ_JBKOTW010000001.1, from coordinate 2,783,673 downwards.
AGGCAGTGAAGTGCCGAACGATGAGCGCTATTTTGTCGGTCAGGGCGCAAGCTACTATGTGGATGCGACACAGCAGCCGTGGGCAGAGCATTTTAATATGCAAAGCTACATCGTCGATGAGCTATACGATTTGCTGCGCTCAGAATTTCCCATCCATAGCATGGGTATCACTGGACACTCCATGGGCGGTCACGGGGCGTTACTGTTAGGTTTTAAATTCCCAAGTAAGTTTGTCAGTGTCTCCGCCTTATCGCCCGTCTGTGCTGCCAGTGAGTCGGCATGGGGGCAAGCCGCCTATACTGAGTATTTCGGCGATGACCAATCACTATGGTCGCAAGCAGATGCATCGAAGATGATCGAAAAGGTCGGTCAGCAGTATGCCAGCATCTTGATTGACCAAGGCGCTGCGGATAATTTTTTAGCAGAAGGTCAGTTGCAAACAGGCAAACTTCAAGACGCTTGTACAAAAGCCAAGCAGCCTTTAACATTGCGTTATCAGGCAGGTCATGACCATAGTTATTATTTTATTCAGAGCGTTATCAACGACCATATCGAACATCATTGGCGCATGGCACAACTTAGCTAAGCGTCGATATCGAACTCTTTTCACTAAGCCGCTCAACACGCGCTAATGTTTAAAAGGTAAAATTATGGCAAGTTATCAAGATTTAACAGCATCTAATTCCGATGCGAACTCAATACGTGATACCCATTCAATAAGTGACACCCATTCAGAGTCTAAAAATGCGCAATCAGCACTTGCGACTATGCAAGCCGAAATGGATGCCGCTCTAAAAAATAAGCAGCATAGCAATAGTGATCAAGTCTCTAAAGCTAACTCAGATGAGTTCATCGCAAAAAATATCAATGACGCTGGTGATAGAGTGCTTGATGAGACCCAAGTCTCGCGAGTGATAGAGATGGCATGGGAAGACAGAACACCATTTGGCGCGATCGCGCATAGCTACGGTCTTAATGAAGCTGGCGTGATTAAGCTCATGCGCCAAGAGCTAAAGCCGTCGTCTTTTCGATTATGGCGTCAGCGCGTGAGCAACCGTGCTACCAAACATCAGGCGAAACGAGATTTTGGCGTTGGTCGTGCTTATTGTAAAACCCAATATAAACAGCGCTAGTGGTTTGATTCCTTAAGATTATTGCTTTAAAGGCTTAAGTTTTTTAAGTCAGTTCTTAGTATTCTTTTATTCCAACAAAATTAGGTAGCTCAATTATGATCAGTCCTTCTAAACCATATCTTATTGCACCGTCGATACTCTCAGCTGATTTTGCACGTTTAGGCGAAGAAGTTGAAAAGGTATTAGAGTCGGGTGCCGATGTGATTCATTTTGATGTGATGGACAATCATTACGTACCCAATTTGACGTTTGGTAGTATGATTTGTAAGGCGCTGCGTGACTATGGCATTGATGCACCTATCGATGTACATCTCATGGTGTCACCTGTTGATAGTATGATTGAGCAGTTTTTGGAAGCGGGTGCGAGCATTATTACGTTTCATCCAGAAGCCAGTGGACACATTGATCGTTCGTTGCAGATCATCAAAGATGGCGGTGCTGAATGTGGCTTAGTATTGAACCCAGCGACGCCATTACATTATTTAGACTATGTCATGGATAAAGTGGATCAGATTCTACTGATGAGTGTCAATCCTGGCTATGGTGGCCAGTCGTTTATTGAGGGAACTCTGGACAAAGTGCGCCAAGTTCGTCAGCGTATTATTACCAGTGGCCGAGATATCAGATTAGAAGTTGATGGTGGTGTCAAAGCCAGTAATATTCGTGCGATAGCTGAGGCAGGCGCTGATATGTTCGTTGCAGGTTCTGCGATATTTAACCAAGAAGACTATAAGGCTGCTATCGATGCCATGCGTGTAGAGCTTGCCTTGGCCAATAATAGCTAATGACGTCTAATGATTATTAATAACTGCTAATAACTGCCGTATGACGTGATAGCGAAATTGACCCAATACCACTGGGGCAAAAAAGTATTAACATGTGCTGTATAATTTATAATGATGCCTAACAGCAAGTTCCGTAAAGGTAGGTGAAATATGGACACAAAAAATTCAATCAACTCGTCAGCGTCACATGAAACAGTGGCAAGCACAGCGCAGCAACGCAGCTTAGTACCCAAAGGTATTACCATTGGCTTGGCTATGTTTGCGCTTGTCTTAAGCTTGGCAGGTTACGGCTTTCGTCTCATGGTAGGTGATGATACTGGCGAAGTATTACGCCACGCTGCGGTCATCGTGCCTGCATTTATGCTGGGCATTCCGCTGTTGTTCTGGATAGGGTCACGCATATTTAACAAGATCAAAGGCACACATATAGAAGGCTGGAATGCAATTAGCTTGGGCTATTTAACCTCTTGTATATCGATACTATGGTTGATGGGCACTTATAGTTAATTTTTTAGTCGCTAAGATGAGGTTGTTGAATAGGTATAACCTTATGAATATAACGTGGCAATATTTTTTATAAGCAGTTTTTACACACTTTTTCATCATTAAGTCATGCTCTATAAGCATGACTGGAATTTTACATGCGAATCATACCGACCAAGATTGCTAATATTATTTATCCAAAAGACTTACCAAATGGTTTATTTACCAGCTTAATTATCGCATGTCTGCTGTTAGGGCTGGCATCACTGCGTCATGGTACAGATTTACAAGGTTGGCTAAATGTCATCGAAAACTGGCTGCTTATGCTGTTGATATTTCCGACTGCTACTGCCACCGTTGCCTTGCCGTTTAAATATCGAGATCCGACGCTCGAGTTAAAGCTCATGTATTACCTCGGCATGTTTGTGGCCTTCTTATTCACCATCGCAAAACTACGCTATTGGCGTTAACTGGTTTGCAGCGTCAGCAGGCGAAAGTTGCATTGATATGTAAGACTTGCGTGACAGCCCTTGAATTCTAAGCTCAAAGCGTCCATTGTATGAGTAAGATAGTTTTACCCGCGTTACTGTCAAATGCTAGCTTTATTAAATGAATTATTAGGGTTTCTTTGCAGCGATAAACGGGATAATAAGGATAACGTGAATGCCATACGACATTGATAATGAAATAGAAGTAGACAACGAAAGTACCGATCAATTTGCAGGATTTGCCAAAGAGACCACACTCGAGCTAGTAGAGGCGGATGATGGTCGATTGTTATTGCGTGACGCTGAACAAGATGAAGCGCCGCTGATGACCATTGATTTTTCTGAAAAACTCAAAGAGTTGCTTGGTAGTGATACGCAAGCGATAGGTCAGCACATGATTCATGCAGCGATTCAGGTCATTATGCAAAAGCAGATGAGCCAATGGCATGCGCACGTCTATGATAAAGAGCCAACACACTATAGTTAATCTAATCTGCATAGCTGTTTCTGTATAGCTATTAATAATAGCGAGTAAGTTAGTAAGGCAAGTTAAGCACAAATAGTCAAAACGCCAGCAATAAAAAAGGGTATATCAATTGATATACCCTTTTTTTGTTCAAATAATAGCAATTATTTGATTTTAGCTTCTTTAAAGATCACATGCTGGCGTACTTTTGGATCAAACTTTTTGATTTCCATTTTGCCAGGCATAGTGCGCTTGTTTTTGGTAGTGGTGTAGTAATACCCAGTACCAGCGGTTGATACTAACTTAATTTTATCTCTCATGATAGCTTTCCTGTAAATGAGGGGTCTTCAAACGATAGGTACGGATCTAAAGAATTAAGTGGCTACAATAAATATAGCAGAATAGCAGCTTAAGTAACAAAGATAATCGATGTCCTTAAGCTACCAGTCGTCACTTATACTTTTTGACCTTGTGCGCGCATATCTGCTAACACTTTATCGATACCAAGTTTGTCAATGGTGCGCATACCTTTGGTAGACACACGTAGACGTACAAAACGATTTTCAGACTCTACCCAAAAACGATGGTTATGAAGGTTTGGTAGAAAGCGACGACGGGTTTTGTTGTTTGCGTGCGAAACATTATTACCCACCATAGGGCGCTTTCCAGTCACTTGGCAAACTCTAGACATGGCGAACTCCTAATCTATGAGGTATGAGTTTTTCTCATACCAGTCTGGGCAAGTTGCACGTATTTGCGGCATGGACACAGCAAGCGGCAGCTTTGCACCAAACAAAACTATATGAAGGTTGAGCTGATATGACTGTCATCTAAAGGCAAATAACAGGCTAACCAATTCAGAAAATTTTAAAGCCGACATTTATACCATAAAAGTAATGAATACTCAAATATTTTTATGATAATTGTCTGCTTCAACGCGAGCTATTATACCTGAATTGAGCGAACTATGTGATTGATTATTTAACGGTAAAGGTTAATTTTTAGTTGTAAGTTATAACAAAAGTCAGTAAAGTTGCTGTTATAAAATTAATACAATCTGTTAATACAACTGGCTTTAATGTAAATCTATGTATCATTGCCAATCTATCATGATTCTGTGTAATGTTATTTTACTTATTTGCTCGAAAAAATTACTGCCGATGCGGAGTTCAAAACATGTCATATAGCTCATTACCACTTAGCTCTAAACTATTTCAATTTACAGCGCTAACATTGGCTTTAACTCTAGCAGGCTGTGGCGGCGGTGGTACTGATACGGTTGCACCAGAACCTGATTTAGGTGTGACGCAACCTGGGACGGGTAGTGGTACTGACGGTGGGGAACAAGCTATTGGAGACATCAATATTGTTGAAGGTGCACTCTTTAACGCTGATGGCAATGTCATAAATTCAGTTAGTTTAGAAGGCGCATACTATAAGATAAAGGTAATTGATGATACTCAAAACCCTATTATAAATGCAAAAGTTGCTTTTGATATTGATGCAGAGGGTATAGAGCTTTCTCAAACGACATCAGGCTCAGTTCTTACAGATGCAGAAGGCATAGCGCAAATATTCTTGAAACCTAGTAGTGCAGAAGTTTCGGGCGCATATACTATATCAGCAAATGCGACTTATGAGCAGCAATCTGCCACAGCCAATACCACGTTTTCAGTTCAAGCGACGAACGTCTCTTTATCAGCAATAACAGTTGGATCCAATAGTTTGGCTTCAGGAGGTCAAACGCCTATTAGCTTGAAAGTAACTGATCAGGCGGGGAGTGTTTTGAGTGGTGTCTTAGTAAACCTTAATAGCAGCTGTGGTCAAATACCAGAACAAGTTACATCTGATAGTGAAGGAATGGTTGAAGCAGTTTTTAAAGCTATTAATTCAGACTCTACACTATGTAGCGGTCCAGCTAGCATATCTGCAAGTACAGGTAACTCAACTCGATCTACTAATATTATGATTGAAGCACCTCAAGCAAACTCCATTGTTTATACATCTAATGATTTGACACTTGGTATCCAAAATAGTGGTTCTTCAAGAACAGGCGAAGTAGAGTTTACAGTGTACTCAAATAATATTCCTGTAGCTAACACTGACGTTATTCTTTCACTAAAAAAATCACCTTTAGGTCTATCATTTGGAACATTGGATAATACATCTGATATTCCTGCTAGAACAGATAGTAATGGTAAGGTATCGGTTCATATTTATCCTGGCACGACGCCTGGTCCAGTGGAGATTGAAGCCATATTGGCTAGCGATCCTCGGATCAATGCTTTATCAAAAGGCATCTCTATTGCAAGCTCACGAGTTACTCAGACAGGCCTCAGTCTCTCATGGGAAAAGAACGTTTTAGACTGGTCTTATGATGGTGATAGTGCTCAAATTAATGCAAGAATGGTAGATCGTAACGGTAATGCTGTGCCAGATGGTACAGTCATTAATTTCACTGCAGAAGGTGGCAAGATTACATCTAGCTGTGCCACAGTTGATGGCAACTGTGATGTCACCTTTACAACGCAAAACCCGCGTCCAGGTGATGGGCGAGTAAGTATATTAGCAGTTGCTGAAGGTGAAAAAGACTATATCGATATGAACGAAAACAATGCTTGGGATGAAGGTGTTGATATATTAGTTCATAATATCGGTGATACATTCCGTGACGATAATGAAAGCGGAGATTTTCAGGTTGGTGAGTTTACTTATCCACTGACAACTGGGGCAAGCAATGCATGTGAAAATAATATTGATAAGTACATCAATTTAAAATTTCCATCATTGTCTGATTTGAAAAAGCGTCAGTACGAATCTAGGTATATCAATGAGTTTGTTTCACCTAACAAAGTGAATAGCTGTAACACTGATTTAGATACGGTAGTACGTTATCAAGCTGTTACTTTGCTGTCTAACGGTAACGATACGCGTTTCACTGTGGGAAGTTTAGATCAAGGTGGTAATTTTACAGTTCGAACACCTCAAGCTATTTTTAGTAGTGACACATTAATATCATTCAGAGTGAATAGCGGTGGTTTTTACGACTTAAATCCTATGCCTTCTGGTACAACGATAACTGGTGCAGGCATTGATCAAACTTCAGCAGATCCAACAGCTAAAATTGTTGCGGTAGAAAATGGATATGTGATTGAAGTAGCAGATGCTAACCCGAGATCAACGGTAATCGTAAAAGTTGGAGAAATAGAGTATACGATAACCACAAACAGTAGAGGTCAAGGTGTTTCTTCAAGGTTTGTAAATCCACCTGTAGGCGACATTAGTGTAGAAAGCAAAAACAATACTTGTGAGGCTACCCTATCAGGTGTTACTAAAGTACCTGCTAACTTAGCAACTGGTATGCCGGGTGATAACTTGGGTACTTTTACAACCTTTAAGCTGAAAAACTGTCAGGCAACGGATGAGGTTAAGATTACTGCCACTTCACCAAATGGCAATGTAACTAGCTATACTTATACTATTGGATAGTTGCTTTAGGCTTTAGAACGAACCCCTAACCTCGCGTTGGGGGTTTTTACGTTATGAATCTTAATAACTAAAAAAAACCAACTCAGTCAGCAAAATATCGTAAAAGCGACTAAAATAGCTGTTTTCTTATACTACGAATAGATTCTAAAACCAGTAGTAAATTTTGATTTATTTTTTAGATTGGGCGCACTATGTTAAGTAATAAGACATCAGATACCACAATAACAGCTTCATCTTCTAACAATGCTTCTGCTAACCTTGCCATTGATACCGCTACTCTTTTGATTAAATGTAAAGATCAAGCCGGTATCGTGCAAGCGGTATCCGAGTTTATCCATCGCTATGGCGGCAACATTATCACTCTCGATCAGTATTCAACCGCTCATGAAGGCGGACAGTACTTTATGCGCTTAGAGTTTGCGCTATCAGGGTTAAGCGACATCATTGATAATTTTGAAGCCAGCTTTGGGCATACGGTTGCCAAGCGTCACAATATGACTTGGCGCTTACACGATAATGCTATTCAAACCAAAGTCGGTATTTTGGTCTCCAAGTTTGATCATGCTTTACTGGATTTATTATGGCGCCATCAGCGTGGATTGCTCGATTGCGAGATAACCTCTGTCGTTAGCAACCATGAAGATTTACGCCAAGCGGTAGAAAACTTTGGTATACCCTTTCATTATGTGCCAGTGACCAAGGACAATAAGGCAGAGGCAGAAGAGCAGATTCATGAGCTAATGGCAGGCAATGACTTGCTAGTATTGGCGCGCTATATGCAGATATTGTCGTCTGATTTTGTGAAGCGTTGGCCGATGCAAATTATCAATATCCATCATTCGTTCTTGCCAGCCTTCGTCGGTGCTGACCCGTATCGTCAAGCTTATGATAAAGGCGTCAAGCTTATCGGTGCGACTGCGCATTATGTCACTGCAGAATTGGATCAAGGGCCTATCATTGAGCAAGATGTGCACCGTGTGACGCATCGTCAAGGTGTGATAGAGTTGCGGGCTATTGGGCGTGATATCGAGCGCAATGTGTTGGCACGTGCCGTCAACTGGCATGTGCAAAATCGCGTCATTGTGGCAGGTAATAAAACAGTGGTTTTTAACTAAGATAAAGCGAGTAGAGAAATCATGTAATGTGATGGCGGTCGGCAGTAATAACTATTTCTGTCGACCGTGATGCCTTTGCCGACTTTATAAAAGCATCTCTAACACAAATTTGCTGCCGACAAAGCCAATAGCCAGTAGTATAAAGGCATAAATGGTGATGTTGGCCGCACGTTTACCACGCCAGCCAGCGCGCCAATTACCGAACAGTAGCGCGCCAAATAATAACCAAGACAGCAGGCTAAACACGGTTTTATGCACAATATGCTGTGCCATCAAGTCTTCTACATAAATAAATCCGATGCCCAGAGCAATACTTAATAGGACGAATCCTACCAACAGCATATCGAACAATAGACTCTCCATACTTTGCAGTGATGGCAGTTTATTGACCCAAAAGCGATGGATAGTTTGATGCTTAAGTTCACGGATTTGTAGCCGCAAAAATAGCGCTTGCAGCGCTGCCATCAGCAGCACACAATAGGCGGCCAGTGATAATAAGATATGCGCCTCAAGACCAACGCTAATATCCGTGAGCGGTTGATAAGGAGCGCGGCCGATATAGCCGATCGTCATGCCTATCAGGGCAGTCGGTGCTGCCAAAATGCCGAGGCTAAGAATGGGGCGATAAAGACAGAACAGCACATAAAAGAATAAGAAAAACAGACTGGTCAGGCTAAACACATTAAATAAATTGAAATTTAGCCCATATAAGGTAACGACGTACGGATAGAGTAGCGTCGCGTGTGCGAGCATGCCGACCAATAGCAAGCCCAAACTGATGCTTTTATGGATAGGTTTATCCTGAATAAGCGCCCAGCCGATGTGGAAGCTGACGATGATATAAGCCATACTAGCAAGTAAGAATGCAAGGTGCACAGGTAAAAAGCCTCATCTCTTTATGAGCGTAAGATAGCCGCTCAATATAATGCTAAAGTGATCGTGTCAGAATGATTAGAATAATCGTCCAATTTATCATAAAATGGCAACCAATTGAGTGTCATCTTATTTATTCCTCATAAATGCTGAGCGATGACATGATAAATAAGATTTTGTATCGGTAACTGATGAGTTTACCCAGCAACTATTTTGCAAAACGTCTATGAGTTTTTAATCACCTTAATGCTATAGTATTGATAATATGATGTTTTATTTGCTTAAAATGTGACCATTAACGTAAAAATACACCCTAATATTATTTATAAGCCATTGGCATGGTTTACCTGACAATTATTTTAATTGCGAATTATTTTAACTGAGAGTTATTTATGTTTGATACCTTAACAGAACGCTTATCGTCGAGCCTACGCAATATCGTAGGGACTGGGCAACTGACTGAAGACAATATCAAAGACACGCTGCGTGAAGTGCGCATGGCGCTGCTAGAAGCCGACGTGGCGCTACCAGTCACCCGTGACTTTGTAAAGCGCGTCAAAGAGCAAGCGCTTGGTGCAGAAGTGCTCAAAGAGTTGGCACCGGGGCAAGCCTTTGTCAAAATCGTCCACGATGAACTGACGGAAATGATGGGCAGCGCCAATCAGCAGCTTGAAATGACAGGTAAGCCACCAGTGGTTTATTTACTAGCCGGTTTGCAAGGGGCGGGTAAAACCACAACCGCTGGTAAATTGGCCAAATTTTTACAAGAGCGTCATAAGAAAAAGGTGATGCTAGTCTCGGCTGACGTTTACCGTCCGGCAGCGATTGCCCAGCTTGAGCAAGTGGCTGGTCAAGTGAATGCTAAGTTTGTGAATTCAAGTACCGATGAAAACCCCATTGATATCGCACTACGCGCTATCGAAGAAGCCAAGATTCAGTATCAAGATATTCTAATTATTGATACTGCTGGTCGTTTGCATATTGACGACAACATGATGGATGAGATTAAGGCGTTAACGGCAGCGGTCAATCCATCTGAGACCTTATTCGTCGTCGATGCGATGACGGGTCAAGATGCCGCCAATACTGCCAAAGCCTTTAACGATGCGTTGCCATTGACAGGTGTTATCTTAACCAAGACGGACGGCGATGCTCGCGGCGGTGCGGCGCTTTCTGTACGCGCCATTACTGGTAAGCCGATTAAGTTCTTAGGTCGTGGTGAAAAATTAGACGCGTTAGAGCTGTTCCATCCTGAACGTATTGCCCAGCGTATCCTTGGTATGGGTGACGTACTGAGTTTGGTTGAAGAAGTCGAGCAAAAAATCGACCGTGATAAAGCCGAAAAAATGGCGAAAAAGATGCAAAAGGGCGGTGATTTCGACCTTGAGGATCTTTTGACCCAGTTTCAACAAATGAAAAGTATGGGCGGCATGGCAGGTTTCTTAGATAAGATGCCAGGTATGGGCGGCTCAGACATGCAAAAAGCCGTTGAAGATGCCAAGCCAGAAGAAAAAGTACGTGAAATGGAAGCGTTGATTAATTCGATGACACCATTTGAGCGTAAAAACCCTGATAAGATTAATCCGAGCCGTAAGCGCCGTATCGCTGCTGGTTCTGGTCGCGAGATTCAAGACGTCAACCGTTTGCTCAAGCAGCACAAGCAAATGGCAAAAATGATGAAAATGATCTCCAAGCCTGAAGGCATCAGTAAAATGATGAAATCTATGCAAGGATTGATGGGCGGCGGCGGTGCTGGTGGCGGCGGTGGCGGTCCTTTATTTGGTGGCGGTGGTCAGCAAGGCGGCGCTAAAGACGTCAACCCACAACAAATGGCCAAACAGATGGGTCTGGATCCAAACAACATGCCAAGCACTGAAGAGATGCAAAAGCAAATGCAAGAAATGCAACATCAAGCACCGAAGGATTTTAAAAAGCGTTTTTAATTAATATCTGCTTAGATCAATAAGCCGTTTTAGTGACAGCCCCATGGCAAAAATAGCCTTGGGGTTTTTTATGTCTACTACATTCTGATGGATTAAGTATGAAAAACGCAGAAAGTCATAAAATTTGCTTATCCTAAATGCTATGATAGGCGCTGTTTTATAATGCTAAGCGAATAGGCTGAGGTGAAGATGTTTTTAGCAATGGATACCGTGTTTGATCAGTGTTCGATCGCGATTTTAGATGCCAATGGTCAAGTGCTATCGAGTCATACGGAGACGGGTAAACGCCAGCAAACCCAACAAATTCTGCCGATGATTGATGCCGCTTTGTCCGAGGCTAAGCTGAACCTTGCTGATTTGCAAGCCTTGATATTTAACCGTGGCCCTGGTGCCTTTAGCGGTATACGGATTAATACGGCAGTGGTACAAGCATTGTCTGTTGCTCATGATATTCCTTGTGTGGGTGTCTCAAGCCTACAAGCGATTGCGCAAGCGGCGTATCAGAAATATGGTGTGACCGACGTGTATAGCGCCCTTGACGCCCGTATGCAGCAAGTTTATTTTGGGCAATATGTTGCAACAGATAATCTGATGCAGGCGGTTAATCAAGAAAATGGTGAAGATACCGAGCAGCTGCTCGATTATGACAGCCAGACAGTGCTTAATATTCCTATTGCTGGTAATGGTGCACCGCTATTAACATTACATGACGGTCAGATAATTCAGGCAGATATTCACCCTGACGCTACTGTGATAGGGCAGCTTGGTATTGCTCAGTTTATGGCGACAGGTGGCACAGAAGCCTCGCAAGCTTTACCAAAGTACTTACGTAACCAAGCGTGGAAAACCCTTAAAGAGCAAGGTAAAGCGTAGTCAATCCCTATTATTTTTAACGCTATGTAAAATATAACAACACACTAAAAACTGTACTAACCAATAGGTCTGTATCTAGGAAAGCCATCGTGGATATCATTTTATTAATTCAAGCTGTCATCATGGGTATCGTTGAAGGTATCACTGAATTTTTACCCATCTCTAGTACTGGCTACTTGATTTTATCAGCGGATTTGATGGGCTTTTGGACCAAAGAGAAAGTCGATTTGTTTGTGGTAGTGGTGCAGCTTGGTGCTATCTTAGCGGTCATTTATGATTACTGGGGTAGACTATGGCAAGCGCTTATGGGTCTACTGACTGGTAAAGCTGAAGGTATGAGTAATCCAAGACAGCTTGGATTGAGCTTAATTGTTGCGACTATTCCGGTGATGATCGTTGGTTTTACCTTCGCTGACGAAATCAAAGCCTATTTGTTTAATCCTATCGTCGTGGCGATTATGCTGATTATCGGTGGTCTACTGATATTCTATGTAGAAAATCGTCCTAAAGTGATTATTGCGCAAGAAGCAGAAGACGTTAGTCTAAAAACAGCGTTGATGATAGGTCTGCTGCAATGTCTGGCATTGATACCGGGGACATCACGTTCAGGTGCGACGATTATTGGTGCGTTATGGTTGGGTGTCTCTCGTAAAGCTTCCGCTGAGTTTTCCTTCTTTTTGGGTATTCCGGTCATCGTCGGTGCGGCATTATTGGATTTGCTCAAGCACCACGATGTGTTGACTAATAGTGCAGACTGGCTGGTTTTAGGCATAGGTACGATCGTATCATTTGTGGTGGCTTTACTTTGCATTCGCCTGCTAGTCGCTTGGGTCAGTCGTCGTGATTTCAAAATATTTGCATGGCTACGTATCATCACTGGCGTCATCGTTTTGGTCGCTGCTTGGGGTTTTGGCTATCAAATGGCTGGCTAGATTTTCACTATATTTTTTAGCCTTAGAAGCAGTAAATAGGGTGGAGCAGTTATGACCGTTTTACAGCAAGAGTCTAAAAAAGCTAGTACCTTTATGATGCATTGCCAACTTCTCTACGTTAGCGAGTCTCAGCAAGCCCAAGTCGAGCGCATACAAGCGCTGATCGCTGTACATCAACTGTCAATTATTCTAGATATTGAGCTGTTTACTGATAAGCTCAATCAGAAACGTCGCCAGCAATTAAGCCAGACATCAATTCAACCTATTCTCTTGTTAGATGAGAAAAACAAGCTTTCATGGCTGAGTGATGGATTGAGCGTTGCGCCAGAATGGGATAAATTACAACGCCGTGTAGTGAGTGCGGGGCGTAAGTCTGAGCTATTATTGCAAGCGGCCAAAGTCACATCGGATAGTATAGTCATTGATGCGACGGCTGGTTTTGGTCATGACAGCTTGATATTGGCCAGCACGGGTGCACAGGTCATTATGCTAGAGCAGCAGCCCTTGATGGCATTGTTATTGTTAGTAGAACAGCAGCGTATGAGTGGGCTAGCAAATTGGCAAAAGCTGATGAGCCGTTTGCAGATTATCAATAACGATGCGCTCAGTTATTTTGACAGCTTGAATAATGTATCGGCAGCTGACCAAAGTAAGCTGATCGATGTGGTTTATTTGGATCCTATGTTTCCAGAGAATAGCTATCAAGATAGCAAGACAGGTAAAGGCGCTAAAGTAGGCAAGCATATGCAAGCACTACACCAATTAGCGCTCCCGCCCACAGCAGACGAAGAGCTGCAATTGCTACAAAGTGCGCAAGCCGTCGTCCATCAGAATGGGCGAAACACACAAGTACAGGGCCGTGTGGTTGTTAAGCGTCCACAACTTGCACCACAACTTGCGCATCAGCCAGCAAGTGAAAGCTGGCATAATGAAGCCGTACGTTTTGATGGCTATTTTGTTTGATGGGTTTTTGACGATGACAAGTCTACTTATTTAATAAGCTTAATGGACACGCGTAGAGATATTACGCTCAGATACTGAATATTTAGAGATGACACTGCAATGACTAACACTCACTCCGCTTTGAGTTTTAAAGAAAAGCTATATGCCTATATGCAGCTGACGCGCTTTGATAAGCCTGTGGGTATTGAGCTGTTACTGTGGCCGACGCTATGGGGTGTGCTACTGGCCGCCATGGGTCAGGCGCAGCAGAACGGAGCGACGGCAGGTCTGCCAAGTCTTAAAATATTTTTGCTTTTTGCCCTCGGCGCGATTTTTATGCGGGCGGCAGGTTGTGCGATTAATGATTTTGCCGATCGTAAGGTGGATGGTCATGTGACCCGCACCAAGGGACGCCCGCTCGCTGATGGGCGTCTGTCTGCTAAAGAAGCAATCGCTGCTTTTTTAGTATTGGTGTTACTCAGTGCCAGTCTGCTGTTTTTCCTGCCCGTTGAAGTGTTCTATTGGTCGCTTGGTGCGATCATACTGGCATTCATTTACCCATTTATGAAGCGTTTTACCCATTTGCCACAAGTGTTTTTGGCAGCGGCTTTTGGCTGGGCGATACCAATGGCTTACGTAGCAGTACAAGGTGCTCCTGATATTTGGTGCTGGTTACTGTTTACCGCCTATATGTGCTGGACAGTGGCCTATGATACTCAGTACGCCATGGCTGACCGCGAGGATGATTTGCAGATTGGGGTCAAATCAACGGCCATATTATTTGGTCGTTATGATGTGATTATCATCTCAATACTCCAAATGCTTTTTTTACTGATTATGGGCGCGGTCATGTGGCATTATTTTGCACCGACAACGTTAGGCATAACACCAGTATTTGGGCTCGCATTAGTGGCGATGATGTTTTCCAAACAAAACAGCGCTTGTGCCAGTCGCAATGCTTTGGCTTGCTTTCAGGCATTTTTAGCCAATATATGGGTGGGACGTTACGTCTTTGCTCTCATAGCAATCGCTTGTATATGGACGACTTTTAATGGATAAGTTCAATAAATTTTCGAGATTAAAAACGAAAAAATCATCTGATAGCAATACTAATGCACCTGTCATCGATTATCAGGCAAAGCTGGCCGAGCATGGGTTGACACGTGAGCAAGTCATCGCGACTGAGCGTAAATTGGCCAAGTTTGCTAATACGATGGATTCGCTCGTACGTGTGCCTTTTACCAAACAAGGAATGGGTGCCGATGCGGCGCTTTCGACCATTCCGCTGGCAGGAGATTTGGCAGGATTGGCGTTAACCAGCTATGCCTTTATATTGGGTCGTCAACTGGGTGTGCCTGCGCACAAAATGACGCCAGCTGTCAGATTGGCACTCATTGATATGGTGGTTGGCATCGTGCCTGGTATTGGGACGTTACTCGATATCTTTATTCGTCCCAGTCGCAAAACCTTAGGTATCGTGCATGAGCATCTACAAGACGAATACGGCATCACTGAAACCATGCATCTGGATCGGCCGTTTTTGCATCAATCACTAGAAGACAAGCAACAGCGCAGTCGCTTTGGTTTTTTTTGGCGCAATCCAGTCGTTGCTTGGTTGTATTTACATATCCCTGATATGCTCGGCGTAATGGTCATTGTGGTGATTGGCTGGGGACTGTGGGCAATGATTAGCTGGCTCGTAAGTCTGTTTGGTAAGACCACTGGTTTTGGCTAAAGGAAAGTAAACAAGACCAAAAAAGGCGGCGTACGTTATTATCTAATATTAACGTACGCCGCCTTTTTTATGACAAATTTTTATAAGTATTCAGTCTCAGATATTACTCAGTGATGACCTCTGCTTCAGCACTGACTGCATCAAAGCTGGTGACTTTATTATTCCGAATAAGATCAATAGTGCCGCCACCCGCATGACTGACCAGCTGAATACTGCCATCGCTTGATCGATAAGTTGGGTTATTGCCTTGACCTTCAGGCGCGCTTAAAGTCATTTTCGGTTTGTTCGGTAAGGTGACGATAGCGTTGAGCACGCCCGCTGCCGAGGTCTCAAAAACCACAGAGAGTGATTCGCCAGCCGCATTTTTATAACGGACATCAGTGATTTGCGCGCCTTTAATGGCTTGTTCAGGACTGGGCGCTATGCCAGCATTATTCACTGACGGCTCAGTTGCACCAAGGTCGTTTTCTAGCTCAGTTAAGCTCACATCTTGTTCTGAATTTACTTCAGGCTTTGCGGTATCCTCACCATTATCAGCGGCCGTATCAACATTAATATTGGTAGTCACGGGTGTGGTTTGTACTGCTACCTCAGAGATTGTCTCGTTATCTGTCTCAGGCTCTGGTGTTTTTTGACAGGCACTCAATAGTGAGATACTCAAAAAAATAGCAGAAACAGCCTGAAAATAGAGGGTAGGTTTAGTTGGGTTAAATGTAAGGGTTTTCATAAGGAGAGGAATATCCGTAAAGAGAGCTTTATTTAAGCACAGTAAATGGCAAGGAACAATCTACCATTTATTGAGTATTCACAGTAATAATGACTTTTCTATTGCCATTATATTTTTAAAGATAGTCTCGATGCTCACATAAATAAATGCTTTGCTACGTTCCTAGTCTTAGCGCTCTATTTACCAGCAGTACAGTCAAAATAACTCCAAACAGAATGCTTTAATGAGCTGGCAGATCGTTTGGATTTTTCAAGTCAGCGGTGTCTGCAAGCGTGTGCGATTTGGTGACAGGCGCGCAAGCATCGCTATTGATAAGGGGGTAAATGATCCTAACATCATATCTGTCAGCGCTTCAGCACATATTGGTGCAATGGCATACCCTTTAGCCCCCATCGCACTCATGACCCAAATTCGTTTGCTGTTTGTTAGTACGCCAACGATTGGATGGTAGTCAGGCGTTTGAGTGCGAATACCCGCCCGTCCTTGCCACAAACTGAGGTCTGTTGGAATGATCGAGTCCATCTCAGGAATGGCAGTCACTAGTTTATCGCGGCTAATCTGATGCTCTTCTTGGCGAATATCCGTGGCTGTATCATTACGTATAAAGCTCGCGCCTAGTAATAAATAGGGCGCACTCACTACCACATTATTCAAAGTTTCATCGCCAGTTTTAGCAGTAAATAACGCACAGTAGCCACTATATTTAAGCGGAATTTTGGGTAGGCTTGTGAGCTGTGCGACTGTGGGCGTAAACCAAGAAAGCTGACCGCGAATTTTACGACAATCAAAAATACGCTTGTCCAGCTCATGACTCTCAAAAGCAGCGCAAATCACCACATTCTCAGCGCTAATGGATATCGTCTGTTTATCCTGATTATTGCCTTCGATACAGACACTTTCTTCTGTTTCGCTAATACTCTTAACGTCTAACTGCTGAAAGCGAATGAGTGGGTGCGCTAGTATGATGTCTTTCAATGCTTGTGGATTGACCAATCCAGACTGTGGTAAGTACAAATTCTCTGATAAATCTTGCGCTTTGAGGCCGCTCGCATCTTGCGCCTGTTCGCAGGATAGTGTGGTTGCCATGTTGTCGGGATAATCAGCAATTTGCTTTGTACCGATATTGGCCTTGATTAACAAATCGAGCGCGCCAGTTGGCTCTAGTATCGGTGCTCTGCTTTCTTGCTCAGCTTTTGCATTCATCAAGCGATATAATCTGCTGCTATAAAGGTAACCTATGGTATGCAGATGTTCGTCGACATGATGAATGGGCGTCATCTTGGGAGCGAGCAAGGCACGCGGGTTACCTGAAGCGCCTGCTAAGGGGGCTGATTTATCTAGCAGGGTGACTTGAATACCGCGATTGGCCAGCGACCAAGCCATTAATAGCCCAGAGACACCAGCACCAATAACGATGGTATGGGCGGGCAGGTTGCTAGTGGGTTTGGCAGATTCGCTATTATTGTCTGTGGCGGGCGCTGCAGTGCTAGCATGATTGTAAAAGGGTATATCTTTACTATTATCATCGTTTAAGTTTATAGTATCCAGCATGATTGCCGTTAGCATCTCATTCTTACGACCAAAGCCTTTCACTTTTTTAATCTGAAAGCCACAGTTTTGTAGCCCACGTTTTACGATACCGGCACAGCTATATGTGGCAGCGGTGGTCGTTGGTCGTGATAAACGCTGCATTTGTGCAAAAATACTATCTGTCCATAAGGTACTATTGCAGGAAGGTGCAAAACCATCTAAAAACCAAGCATCAACATAAGGTGCATAAAAGCTAGCAGCGTTATTTGCCAGTTTAGCTAAGCTTTCAGCAGCATCACCCAACCATATATCGACGGTCAGATTGTCCTCAAAGAGGTTTAGACGATGACAGCCAGCGATGAGAGGTGGGTATGCTGTTAGTAGTGGCTCAATGAATTCAGCAAGCTCAGGTGCACGCTGTCCCCATAGGGCAAGGATCTGCATTAAATCTGCAAGCGGGATGGGATGTTTTTCAGTCGTTATAAAATGCAGGCGAGCAGTCGCTAATTGAGGGTATATATTCCGCAGCTGTCGCCATAGCTGCCAAGTTGCTAAGAGGTTTAACCCAGTACCAAAACCCAGTTCAGCGATCGTAAAGCACTGCTTTTCTGCAAGGTTTGCTAGTCGCTCTGGCAGTTGATTGTGCGCTAAAAACACATGACGTGACTCTGCTAAACCATCAGCATTTGAAAAGTAAACATCACCAAACTCGCCTGATACAGGCACTTTATTACCCGTATCATCCATCTGCCAGTGAATCTTGGCAGGGGTAATGACGTTTGGCTGTTCAGCGTTATTTAGTTGAGCGTTAGACATGGCGAAGTTCTTAGGAGCGTTGCTAGCTACAGCCTGACCTAAAATAAAATCACTACAGCGTCAACCTCGCTGACCATACTCATGTATGGCTTACACTCGGTTTTTGTTGTAGATGTTATTTTAGGTTGACTATATATGTGAAGAGTCAGAAAAATTGAATTCCATCAAGTACCGTTAAGCCAAGTACCGTTAAGTCAAGTGCCGTTAAGCATAGATAGGCAATCAAATAATTTTAATCAATAAAAACAGATATTACCAACGTTCGCGGCGTACAAACACCAACCAAGACACAAAAATACCCACCAATAAGCTGATTAACACCGTAAATGCGCCATATAAAAACAGCTGACCTTTACTCTCATAGACCAAGACATTGGCTTGGGTTTGCAAGTCATTGACCTGTCGTTGGAGTTGGGCATTACGACTGAGTAACTCTTGATTGGCGGTATTTAGCGCCTTGTTGGAGGGTTGCAGCTGTGCCGCCAAGGTATTGTTAATATCAAGGCTTGAATTTGGGGTCGTTACTGGCGCGGTAGCCGCTTGTTCCGTTAACGGATCAGTCGTACCTGTATTCACACTCGTATTGGTAACGGTGGGGGCAGCGTGCGCTGACATAGCCGCGATTAGCATGACGGCAGCAAGACTACATTGATAGTGGCGACTTTTTGACAAGGATGCGCACTGATTCACGACTGTGCTACTTTGTCTGATACGCTGTCATCGGGCTTGGGTAAGGTATGGATAAAGGGTCTGATATCGACATGACTGTACACACCGTCACGCAAGTAAGGCTCAGCGTTCGCCCATGTCTGTGCTGCTTCAAGAGAGTCAAAGTCAGCAATGATTAAGCTGCCTGACATCTCGCTTTTACCATGTTCAATAGGTGTCGGACCGGCGATAATTAACCGTTGTTCGCGATCTAATGCTTGCAGGCGCTCGACGTGCTCTGCACGGGTAGTCTGCCGTTGTGCGCTACTATTAGCAACGTCATGACCAATAATGGCAAATAAAGACATAATAATTCCTTAATAAATAGTAATAATAAATCGTATCATCATTAATGAGTAATCATTATCAATATTAAGATTTTGCAGTAATAAGTTATTATAAGACAGTAAACTTGCATACCGAATGGGAAATCATTCTAGCGGCTAATTATTTAGCGGCTAATTATTTAGCACTTATTTAGCCGTTTTATCGGTCAGCGCTGGATTGATATGTTTTTTTAGCAGCGCAAACTGAGCGACTACGAACACCAACATAATAGGAATCCAGCCATAAGTTTTGAAGTTGATCCAAGCCTCATCCGACATGGTAAATGCCGTGATATAATGCAGTACACCCATAATGGCAAAAAACAGCGCCCAAGCGACGGTTAGTTTTTTCCAACCGCTAAGCGTCAAGGTAAAGACTTCTTTCATCGCTAGCTGCATCAACGGCTTATTGATAGCGGCACTGACAAGCAGTGTCAAAGCAAAAATGCCATTAATAATTGGTGATTTCCAACGCAAGTAAATGTCATCGCGTAGCAAAAGCGTACCGCCACAAAATACGATGGTCAATAATAAAACCACCCATTGCTGCTTATCAAATTTGCCTTTTTGGCGGATAAAATGAATGGCGTAGACAACAATAGTGGCAATCAGTAAAGCGCCTGCTGCCGCCAAAATACCTTGGGTACGGGCGACAATAAAAAAAGCGATCAAGGGAACAAAGTCTAATAGGGCTTTCATAGCGTGTGGCATGTCCAACGAAACGTATGGGGTAGTTTACACGTCTACTGCGCCAAAAAAAAGCAATCAACACGATAATCGTTTTATATGACATCCCTTAGCCATTTTTTGGCATTTTATTGATACCATACTCATAAGCGTTATCACATTCAAAACCTTAAGGCCACTTTATATGAAAATCGACTTACATTGTCACAGTACCTGCTCAGATGGCACTTATGCGCCAGCGGAAGTGGTGCAACGCGCCCATGCGGCTGGCGTCGATGTATTGGCATTGACAGACCACGATACATTATTGGGTATCGATGACGCGAGAGCCACTGCCACTGCCTGTGGCATGACGCTTATCAATGGTGTTGAAATCAGTTGTGAACATACGCTGAATGGTGGTTACGGTAAAAATAAATCCACCAACAAGATCATTCATGTGCTGGGACTGGATTTCACTGACCGCGAAAAAATGCATGCAACGCTGCAGCAATTACAGGATAGCCGCGCCACGCGTGGTCAACGAATCACTGAAAAGCTCAGCGAGCTATTAGATATCAACTATGATGAGCTGTGGCAAGCCGTACTGGACAAAGCGAGCGGTAATCCACAAGCGGTTGGGCGTGCACATATCGGTCAAGTGTTGTTTGAGCGTGGCGAAGTGAAAACGGTACAAAAAGCCTTTGATAAATACTTAGCAGACAATAAACCCGCTTATGTGGCAATTGATGCACTGAGCATGGCTGACGGCATTGAGCTGATTCACGCGTGCGGCGGCAAAGCAGTACTGGCGCATCCAACACGCTATCAGCTCTCAGCGACGCGAGTGCGTAAGCTTATCGAAGAGTTTGCTCAGCTGGGCGGTGACGCTTGTGAGCTGCCTGCGAATAGTGAGCCGATTAGCACTCGTAGAATGGTCGATCGCAGCATAGCCGAGCACGAGCTCGTTACCTCGATAGGGAGCGACTTTCATGGTAGTAATATGCCGTGGCGACGGATAGGGGATGTACCGACATTGCAGCCAGAACAACAAGGCATTTGGCAGTCTTTTACGGCATTGGCTTAGTCCAAAATAAGCTATCACTCACACCCAATAGATAAGCTAAACTACCTTTATTTAATAATACTTAAATGTTATTTAATATTTTCAAAGGGCCACTCTTGATTATATTAAGTCATGAACGATAATAATCGTTAAAATTTGACTCGCAATTATCAAGTAACGCCATGACGCAAAGCCACGCCATAAAACAAGATGCCAGATATTGACGTATAAATCACTTAAACAGATTGATAGTTAAAGGAAAGATTGCCACACTAAATGCGACAATTTGGGTTTAATATAAGTTAGCCCCTTTATTTTCTTGTTTGGTCTTAGCTCAATCACTTTTATTATCTGCGGTAGCCCAATTATGGCTGTAAAGATATCTCATTTAGGCTATAAAAAACTCTCCCGAGTTATTTTTGAATGGCAGGCGGCCGATAGGGCGTCGCTGCTGGCCTTATTTGTGTTGATAGAAGTGTTTTCGCATTGGCTATGGTGCTTGATGGTCTGGTGGTGTCGAGATACGCTCAATGATTATGTCAATATTCAACTGTTATATCCACTATGGTTAGGGGTGACGGTAACAGGATTGTTTATTTGGTGGCTGATTGGCTGCTTATCTCGTAGCGGAGACAACGGTAAAGATTTGGATAAATGGCAAATAATGTTCATTGTGCCTTATACCATTTATATTGCCGTGATCATCGTGATGATAGGCTACAGCAGTTTGTTTGCAGGGGTATCGCTGGTTGGTGGTGCGATGCTAGGAATGGTGTTGATCAAGCGTCGTTATGCTTGGCGAGTATTTTTGCTGCAAGTTTTTCTGATTTTGTTGGCTATCGTATCGCCTTATTTTGGTATTGATTTGCCTAGCTTGCGTCAGCTAACGGTGATTTATCCCATGCTTGATAATCCAAGTTATTTGAATTACAACGAAGTCATGGCTATCGAAAATGCCGTTGCCGCCTCCGCTTTTGAAAGCGCGACATTGGACTGGGACAGCATGAGTGAATTACAGCTCTCTTCAACATTTTTTTGGCGATTAACCCATGTGTTTTTGGCACTGCCCAAAGCTATTTTTATCGTTTATATGTTTCGCACCTTGCTATTGATATTGGATGACAGCAAAAAAGAAGTGCTGCTACATGCCAATCAAGACGAATTGACCAAGCTGAAAAACCGCCGTTATGGTTTGACGCAAATGAAACAGGTGCTGAAGTCAGTAGAAGACCATCAAGATATCAGCGTTATTTTATTGGATTTGGATTGGTTCAAAGAGGTCAATGACAATTACGGTCATGAGATAGGAGACCGAGTTTTAGTGGAGGTCGCACAGACGCTCTTGCAGTCTTTAACTGATGAAACCATCATTAGTCGCTATGGCGGGGAAGAGTTTTTGATTGTATTGCCAGATACGAATCACGATACGGCTATGATCATTGCTGAACAACTACGGCTAAGCATTGCCAAGCGAACCATTATTCTCGATGACAATACAGCCTTTAGTGTGACTGCCAGCTTGGGTCTATATACACTGACCAATGATGAGCGTAGTTGTATAAAACAAGCCTGCGAAATTCTGAATAAAAAGAATGCATCGCAGTCGCTTGCTAAACCGCAGAGAAGCCACTCGTATAGTAGCAAACGCGTGAGTCGTCAAATTCCCACAGTACAGCTACCTCACGATATTTGCCAGCGCTTAATTTGTATGGCAGATAAGGCTTTGTATGAAGCCAAAGGCTGTGGTCGTGATCAAGTGGTGAGTGCCAACGAGATGTTGGCAGCAAAAAATAATAATATTGAGGCGCTGTATGGCACATAGCTAGCTGCCATAGTCAAAGAGTCGCATACGCTTTAGTGTATCAATTGCTTTACTAAGCTTGCCAAAACACTGGTGGCAAAGCTGCCTGTCGTTAAAGTAAAATTTAGTACCAAGGTTTGTGTCTCACCTTTATCCTGCCATTCCCAAGATAGTGCTTCAATAGGTAGGCGTAGCGCGCGTCGTTGTGCTTTTACCTCGCGCTGCTCTAAGCCATTTGCCAAGCGACCTAATAGCGGATTTTGCTGAATCAGGTCATTCTCGATATCTGCCGCCACACCGCTGACTTTATCATTGCCTGCACCCCATAGCACAGCAGTGGGATGGATATCACCCGTCTCAAGGCGTGTACGCAACGTATCGTCTATCTCCTCGCTAGCAAATATTGACCCTGAACCATCTAAGTTAAACACTTCGCCTGCCAATCCAGTATTCCAGCTGCCATCACGCACTCGTGCTGCCAATATCTCGTTGAAAATCAAACTACGTGCAGCAGACAACTCCATGCTGTTTTGCTCTCGTGGTAAGCGCTTACTTTTGCTCTTTTTGGATTGTGGTCTGCTTTGTTGCGGTGGACGCGCGAACAGCGATAATGCTTCTCTAATATTATTGCCATTACGTCCGAAGCGTTGAGGACCGAAATAGTTGGGCACGCCAGTTGTGCCGATGTTTGCTAAATGCTGCTCGACACCTTGCTTTGCCAATGCTAATTGCTCAGGTGTTGGCGATATCGTATCATAATCAGAAAATTGGATATCACGCAAGGTAATGATGAATTGGTTGGCACGATGCGTGCCGCGATTGAGCTTTTTATTGTGCCATTGCTGATCAAGGATAGTGACCGATTCATTGGCTCCGATATCTATCGGTGCAAACTCAACAGTTGGCAACTGCTTTTTAGGTATCCGTAAGCTGAACCACTGCGTTGTCAATGCATGGCGATCTTTCAGACCTGAATAGCCAACATCGCGCAGAGGGATCTCTGCCCACTCTGACAGCAGTTTTGCCAGATATGCGGTGTTCATCCCTGATTTTTGGATATGCAGCCATAGGTGCTCACCTTCACCGGTGAATTCGAGCGGCAATAGCTCATTAACGATGAAATCAGTTGCGTTGGCTTTATAGGTTGCTTGCTGTACAGGTGATTGAATAGGCTGGGGTAACTGCGCAGTATCCGTCGCTGCGGTAATATCGATGCTTGCTATATCAAACTGCTCATTATCTTGAGTGCTTTCAAGAGCGGATTGAGGGCTAGTATTAATATCTGTGATGGCATTAGAAGAAGTCATAAAATCGTCTTTTATTTTGAGGATAAATTTTAACAAGAAGCGTTAAAGATAGGGATTAAAGGTTAAAGATTACGTTTTGCAACGCAGTAAACATACAAAAAAACAGCGTGTGCGAAAGGGTCTTGCTACTATCAATGCATAGCGTTTTAAAACAGCATTTAAAAAACAGAGAGAAAACAATGTTTTTCGTTGAGACTGACTGATGCGATAGGGTTATTTTCAACATGTTTGATTCAGGAAACCATTATAACTGTTAAGGAAGACTTATGACCAATGCAACGATTCACACAGTGACTATTAATAAGGCCGATATTGCCAGTGGCGGCATGAAATCGTACAAGCAAGATGATGATAGTATCATCTTAATTACCCGCGACGACGATGAGTTTCAGGCGTTCGATGGCAAATGCCCGCATGCAGGCGCAGATTTAGGCACAGGTTTGCGTTGTGGCAATCGCGTGGTCTGTCCTTGGCATCATGCGACGTTTGATAGCCGCGATGGCACACTGCTAGAGCCAGTAGCGACAGAAGGCTTGACTCAATATGAAGTGACCGATAACGGTGACAGCTTGACGGTGAATACCTCAGCTAAGATAGATAAACAGATTGCAAATGACAAACTGACGGATACACATACCCTCATCGTGGGCGGTGGCGCTGCTGGTTTTATGACAGCGCATCAACTGCGTAACACTGGCTATGGCGGCAAAATCACCTTGATTAGTGCTGATGAGAAAGCCCCTTATAACCGTCCATTATTGTCCAAAGCATTTTTAGCGGGCAATATGCCTGAAGAAAAGCTACTACTGGGCGGTGCAGATTGGGCGAGCAAACACGATATTAATTTGAGCTTAAATCAAACCGTCAGCGAAATATTACCCAATGAACGTACGATTGTCATCAAAGATAAAAATGGTCATAGCGACAGACAAACCGCTGATTTCTTAGTGGTCGCAACAGGCGCTGAGCCAAATATTCCGCCTTTTAAAGGTACTGAGCTTGATGGCGTTTATACACTGCGCAGTATGGATGATGCCAAATTGATTAAAGCGGCCAGTCACGATCAGCGTGTGGTGATTGTCGGTACTGGCTTTATTGGTATGGAGGTCGCTTCCGCATTGGCGCAAGCAGGCACGACGGCTTCTATTACGGTCATCGGACAAGATCATCGGGTGATGGGAAATATTGTCTCCGAAACGGTGAGTAATGCGCTGATTAAGCTGCATGAGGAAAAAGGTATTCAGTTTGTCTTTGATGCCAGTGTGACCGAAATCGTTGAGGTCGAAAAAGCAGATGAGACTAGCGACAGCAATTTTTCGCAAGTTGGCGGTATTAAATTAGCAAATGGTGAGCAAGTTGATGCAGACATCGTGATTTTAGGGACTGGTGTAGCACCACGTACAGAACTGTTCGAAGAAGTAAACGCGCCAGATGGCGTGCAAGTGGATGACCATTTGCAGCTACGCGATGGGGTTTATGCATTGGGCGATATAGCTAAAGCTTCTGGACAAATGGGACGCATGCGTATCGAACATTGGCGGGTGGCCTTGCAGCATGGTTTGGTCACTGCTGCCACTATCTTAAACGACCCTAATGTCAACTCACTAGCAGAGCGCATTCCTTTCTTTTGGACGATGCAGTATGGTAAGAGCCTACGCTATAGTGGTCATGCCGCGACACCTGATAACAGTATATTGTTTGGTTCACCAGATACGTTAGATTATATCGAATATTACTTTGATGATGATGGGGAAGACACACGTGCTAGTGCGGCTAGCACTTTAGGGCGTGATAAAGAATTGGTCGCTTTTTCTGAGCTACTTCGCCGTGGTCATGCACCGACGCGCGCGCAGCTCAATGCAGGTTTTGACATGATTGAGCAATCGCAGGAATTATCGCGCTAGCACTATAGACGGATAAGTATTAGTATTTAAACTGGCTTAGGGATCTAAGCCAGTTTTTTTATACATGAATAAAAAGGAAAAATTATAATATGAATGAAAATAATATAAATCAAAGCAATATACAAACAGACCATTTTGATAAAGAGTCCGTATTTTTACGTCAGGCGGAAGCAAATGATATTGGTGCACTAGAGCAATTGTTAAATTGCTGTTATCGGGAAACGGCAGGCTGGACCAATGAGGCTGATTTGATTGGTGGTATTCGTATCACGCCAGATGAGCTGGCTAATACCATCGCAAATCCCAAACACTATCTGTTTGTGTATCCAAAAACTACCAGTGGTGAACGTGAGGCAGAAGAAACGGGTGAGCTACTCGGCTGTATCGCTGTCGATATCAAAACCAATGCTGACTCAAACAAAAAAGCCTACATTGGTATGTTTGCAGTACATCCTGTGCTACAAGGGCAGGGCGTTGGCAACGTGATTTTGCAAGCAGCAGAAACTTTCGCTACTCGTCATTTATCGTCAAATGGGCAAGCAGCTGATAAAAACCCTGCGCGTTTGACCATGTCTATCTTGAGCCATCGTCCTGAGCTGTTGGCTTACTATCAGCGCCGCGGCTATCAGTTAAATGGTAATAAAATGCCGTTTCCAAATGATGGCAATAATGGCGAGCCAAAACGTGAGGATTTAGAATTATTGGAGTTAGAAAAAATGGTTCATTAAAGAATATTGAATGTTTAAAGGCTGATTTTATTAACCCCAAAAATGACCAAAGGTCATAAACAGCCCAACACTTAGCAGGATAAATGCCACAATAATTAAGCGCTTAAACCAGTTAAAAGCGGGCAAGCGCGTGGCATTGTCATCAGACATCAGATAAGCAAACAAAAACAATAAGCTCGCTGCTAAGGTCATAATTCCCAGACCAATCGGTAATATAAAAAAATACACCTGCCACACAGTCATCTCTCAACGGTCAGTATTAATTGCATCATAGCAGTATCGGGATTGTGCTGTCTGTATGAACGTGACTTCACTTAAATTTCCCAGAGCTATTAAAATAGAGGTGATTCAAGTACAGAAAAGATATATTGAATAAAAATAGGCAAATATCGAGAAATTAAGTTGGATTCTGAGATATAATTCTATATAGTTCGAGTAACTTTATAGATACATTAAGAACGAGGGGATTAGTGATAAATAATCAACGAAAATCTCAATTATCAGTAATAGTCATATAGATATCACATGACAATTATTGGTAATTGATGAACTTACAAAATCAGTTTTAAGGTTTATCGAGCGAGTGATGAGTTGGTTTCGACTATTGAAACTGAGCCATGTTCCTATAAGTTATTCATAATAAAGTCATTGAAATATATTAAATAAAGCCACCCTTATTCTTAGAGAGATAACATGCTAAAAAAAATCGCTTTTCTAACGATTACATCAATACTATTTGCCGGTTGTGCTTCTGTACCCACTGAAAATGTTGAAGTATCTAACGTACTCAAGCAAGTGAAAGCACCTAGTGCCAACAATGCTGGTCTATATATTTATCGTAGCAATAGTGTGGTGGGTGGGGCTTTAAAGAAAGATGTGTGGGTAGATGATGAATGTATTGGTGAAACTGCGCGCGGCACTTTCTTCTATCATGAAGTACTAGGCAATATGCAGCACAAAGTTTCTACCGAATCTGAGTTTTCTCCTAACGATTTAATGATTGATACTACAGCGGGTAATAACTACTTTGTAAAACAATATATTAAGCCAGGTTTAATTGTTGGTGGTGCGGGTGTTAAGTTGGTACCTGAAAGTGAAGGCAGGGAAGCAATCGCTGACCTCAAGCTCGGCATAAAAGGGACTTGTAGCAAGTAGTGCAAGTCACTATCCATAAAGAAAGGCCACTCGATTCAGAGTGGCCTTTTCATTTTAAGTCATACAATAATGACTAACGCATCGTCACAAACTCTTCTGAGCCAGTTGGATGAATGGCAACTGTATTGTCAAAGTCCGCTTTAGTCGCGCCCATTTTGATGGCGACCGCAAAGCCTTGAATCATCTCATCGACACCAAAGCCAAGACCGTGTAGACCAATGACTTTTTCATCATCGCCCAAGCACACCAGTTTCATCATACATTTCTGACGATGCTGGGTTACCGCGCTATACATCGAGGTAAATGTTGAGTTATAGCATTTGATATTGTCTTTACCATAGCGCTCAACCGCGTCGATTTCAGACAAGCCAATGGTACCGATAGCAGGGTGGGTAAAGATAACCGTCGGTATCAACGTATAGTCTAAATGCTCATTAGGCTTGTTGTTAAATAGGCGCTCTGACAAGCGGCGACCTGCGGCAATCGCCACTGGGGTCAAATCCACACTATCTTCGATAATATCGCCGACCGCATAGATATTTGCAACATTGGTGTTCTGGAACTTATCGACTTTGATTTTGCCAATCTCGTTCGTTTCAACACCAGTTACTTGCAGATTGATGTTGTCTGTCGATGGCGCACGACCAATCGCCCAAATCAAGCAATCTGTCGTGTCTAGACTGCCATCTTTGGTACATAAAGTCAGGCTGCCATCTTCATTTTTATTGACTTCCGTGAGCGTGGTATTGGTGTGCAATTGAATGCCATCTTGCTCCATCTCTATGAGCAATGCCTCTACCACACTGTGATCAAATGAGCGCAGCGGCGAGTGCTGGCGTACGTATAAATGCACCTCAGCGCCCAAACTGTTTAACACGCCTGCGATTTCAACAGCGATATAGCCTGCGCCCACAATCGCCACACGTTTTGGCAAATGGTTCAACGCAAAAAAGCCGTCAGAATCGATACCGTATTCTGCGCCTTTAATATCTGGCTGAATCGGGTGACCGCCCGTGGCAATCAAAATATGGTCAGCGGTAATCAACTCGCCATTCACTTCTACGGTATTGGTATCGACGAATTTGGCAAAGCCTTTGATGACTTCTACGCCGTTTTTGGCCAAATTATTGTCATAAGAGCGGTGAATGTTTTCGATATATTGTTGACGGCTCTGCACCAGTTTTTGGAAATCAAAACCTTTAACATCCACATCGAACCCATAGTCTGGCGCATATTTATGGATGGCTTCGGCAACTTGCGCGCCATACCACATTACCTTTTTGGGTACACAGCCCAAGTTCACACAAGTACCGCCCAATTGGTTGGCTTCGATGATAGCGCATTTTTTGCCATAGCTAGCCGCACGGTTGATTGAAGCAATGCCACCGCTACCGCCGCCTATGGCGATATAGTCATAATGTTTGGTCATAATCAATCTCTTTATTAAGTTGTTATTGGTGCTATCTTGGACTCTACCGTAATGGGTCTTATCATCCATCTTACAAGTTTTTTGTGGTTAGGGTATGTTAAGTCGCTTCGATGTGGTTAGTTTTTCGCTAGAAACAGCCTAACATTTAAATGTCTATATCTGCCTAAACCTACTTAAACCCGCCTAAACCTACTTAAACAATGGCACGACGTCTATAAAATAGCAGTCCCGGAATGGACAAGCCGAGCACCAATCCTGAAGTCACAAATAAAGCCTCAAACAAATACACCATCATTTGGCTAAATAATTCATCTGAAAAACCGAAATAGCCAATCTGTACCATGCTCACCATCGCCTTATATGCAGCGATACCGGGCATCATACAAATGACACTGGGCGAAATTAATGCTTTGGGCGGTAGGGTGTATTTCTTGGAAAAATATACACCTAAAAAACTGGCAAGCATCGCCCCAAAAAAGCTAGCAACCACGAGATGCACATGTTGATAAACAAGAGCCGTCTTTAATCCAAAGCCAAACGCAGTCATCAGCAAGCAAGGCAGGATATAGCGTTTGGGTACGCTAAACATCAGTGTCCAACCAAGAGTAATAATACACGACAGCGCAATGGTCTTAATGAACCACATCTTAAAACCCCCAGTGCTGTATGCGAAGTAAAACCAGTGCCATCACGATGCCAACGCACGCTGATAGGGTCAGCATATAAGTAAAAACCGCACGTCCAATCCCAATATTGACATAGCCTTTTAAGATATCTGAGAAAGAATTGATCAAAGGAAAGCTTGGTACTAGTAAGAGCACACTAGAGGCAACCGCAATATCGGCATTATTCCCAATATCAAAATAATAAGTCGTCGCCCCAATTAAGGAAGCGATAAATGCCGTCACAATGACGGTGATAAAAGGATTGAAATGCTGCTTGGACAGGTAAATACGGGTGAACATCGCTACCATACCAGCGATAAATGTCACTGCGGTAATCGACCAACTGCCACCATTCAGGTAAGCAAACGCCGCACAAGACGCGCCAACAAATATGCCTACTAGCCACGTTGGATACACGGTTTTATCCAGCTCATCGAAGGCAAGAGTGGTGCGGTCAGTCAGCTCAGATTTCAGCTGATTGTTATCTGGCTTGTCGCTATTTGTGTCGGCTTCGGTTTTATTTATAATTTGCTGGATTTGTACCAATAAATTGACGTTGATGCTTTGATTAATCGTGTCTCTAGTGGTGGTGATACAGCGCTCATCACAGATGGTGGTCAGGGTAATGGCATTAAAATTCAGCGAACATTCTACGCTGTTCATACCCAACGCAAGCCCCAAGCGTTTGCATAAGTCCACCACCACGGCAGACTCAGCGCCATACTGCATAAGGAGTAATCCGCAGCGCACGCATAATCGAGTAATGTGCTGTTGCTGTACGTAGCTGATAGAGGTCATTGATTAGATACGCATGTTGGCTATTGTGATATTTGTGAATGGTTATGGGGGATCAATACGGTAAGGTAACGATAGCATAACTTGCTCTGCTTATTTGCTACTATTATAAAGCGTAAACCACTGTCGCAAGGAGAATAAAATGCATATCGCTATCTTAACCCTGACTTTTGCGCTACCCGGATGCAGCTCGTTAAAAGAAAAACGCCAACGTATGGGCGGCTTGCACGCACGCTTTGGCAATACGCCAAGTGTCGCGATATGTGAGAGTGGTGAGCGAGATCGGCATGATGCCAGTGAGTGGACGTTTGTGATCGTTGGACTGTCTAAACGTGAGGTCGAGTCGCAATGCAGTCAAATCGAGGAGAAGTTAGAACGTACGGTGGATGCAAGAGTGATGAATATTGAGAGGGAGTTTGTTTAGGTTAATTGGTAATTATCTCAAGTCTGAAAAATGTTTAACTTGTAGGTTGGGTGGAGCTTGCGACACCCAACATTTACTTTAAAAAAGAATATACTCATCCGCCCCAATTGATAGGAAGCAAACCATCCGTCACAAATCGATGAAATGAAGAATATTGCCAGTCTTTAGCCTGTTTAACATACCCATGTTTAATAGGGTTCATATGAATATAATCAATATGTGCTCGATAGTCTGATTCATCGCGAATGCAATGCTCCCAAAATCGACGTTGCCAAATACCACGCTCGCTTTTTTTAAGTCTGCTATTTGAGATAGATTCTGTTTTAGCAATATGATAAGAAAAGTAATATTTGATTAGTTTGATACGTTTAGAGAAGTCTGCATCATTGTTTGGCATAGTACATAACATATGCAAATGGTCTGGCAAGATAACAATGGCATCAATATGAAAGGGATGTTTTTGTTTGACCGTTTGAAAAGCATGTCGAAGCGTTTCAACTTCTTTGATTAGTAAATCGCTAGATCTATCAGCTAGGTTGATAGTGAAAAAGTAGGTTGCTCCTTTTTGATAGTGCCTTCGATATTGCATGCTATTCTGCAAATTATAACTAATAGCTGATATTACTTAATTTTGTTGGGTGTCGCAAGCTCCACCCAACCTACGACGGATTTAATGTTAACCTAGCTTAATATTGGATTGTTGAGCTTCCTTCGTTAACCCAACCTACGAATTTTATCATTTTCAAGTGAACTAGAGCAGTTATTCAATAGCTGACTATAGTGATTTATAGAATAATTATATTTAATTGCTAATTAAGAAAATATAAACTAATATTATAGTAAGGCTATAGATAGTATGTTAACAATCTTTATACCGTAAGTTTTTATAGTCTGGTAACTGTGTTCACATTAACTTAAATGGATTAAGTTATTGAAGCTAATTCTATTCTTGATAAGTTAATTACTAACGTGGGCTCAAACAAAATAATCAATGCATGGAGCAAATTATGAATACTAGATTATTAATTATTACTATCGCTGCTTCTCTTTTCCCTTCGAGTTTAATCTTAATAAGTAGTAATGCTAACGCAGCTGTATATTGCAATACAAGAGGAAGTTGTGTGAATGTAAGTAAATGTACTGTAGGTGCACGCCCTGGCACTTGTTATCCTGATGCAACCATGGGTGTAGCAAATATAGTTGATACTCCATTGGTAAAAAGTGACACTATAGCCTTTGAAGCAATACCGATGAACAAAATGGATTCCTCGTTAGAAAAACATGATAAAAAAGAACAAAATTCCAAGGCTGATGTAAATTTAATGCAGAGATGATTGAATCGTTTTATATTAAGATAATACTGTAATAACGGTTAATACAAGGTGCTTAACTTTGATTCAAATCGAATAAAAATGCATCATAAGTACATATTTAACTAGGGCGTGTCATTAATTAAGCCAAATGACACAGGAAACCAGATGAATCGCACTCAAGAAATGACAAGCCAACTTGTCATAGCGAGTAGTAATCGCACGGTATTGCTTAATCTTGGCAAAGAAATTCTCGATCTGATGCCGTGCTTTATATAGCTCTTTATCGAAGTCTCTTGGCTGCAGCCGATGACACTTAGATGGTATAATTGCATTGCTTTAATTCTTTCCCATTGGTCATGTCGTCTTGTCATGAGGGTTGAGCTCAGTTTGCTATATATATAATTAGTATAGCTTATTCTAAAATCACTGTTCTAATTGATGACACGCCCTAGCACACCCAACAAAAAAGGCCACCCCCTAAAGAGTAGCCTTTTATCAATCATGACTAACGGTATTAGCTCACTTCTTTCATACCTTGCTCAAGCATCGGCTTCAAGAATATACCCGTGTAGGACTCTTTGACTTCCGCTACTTCTTCAGGCGTACCTTCAGCGATGATCAGTCCGCCACCTTTACCGCCTTCAGGACCAAGATCAATCACCCAATCCGCCGTTTTAATGACGTCAAGATTGTGTTCGATGACCACGATAGTATTACCTTTGTCGCGTAGGGCATGCAGGATATTGAGCAGCTTATCGATATCATGGAAATGTAAACCAGTGGTTGGCTCATCCAAGATATACAGCGTCTGTCCCGTATCGCGTTTGGCCAGCTCACGCGCTAACTTAACACGCTGCGCTTCACCGCCAGATAGCGTCGGTGCAGACTGACCCAAGCGAATATAGCTTAGACCAACATCCATCAATGCTTGCAGGCGACGATAAATCGCTGGAATGGCTGAGAAGAACTCAGTGGCATCTTCAACCGTCATATCAAGCACGTCGGCGATGGTTTTGCCTTTATAGTGAATCTCTAAAGTCTCGCGGTTATAGCGCTTGCCTTCACAGGTATCACACGGCACATACATATCCGGTAAGAAATGCATCTCAACTTTAATGAGACCATCACCTTGACACATCTCACAGCGTCCGCCTTTTACGTTGAAGCTAAAGCGACCGGCTTTATAACCACGGGCACGTGCTTCTTGGGTTTGTGCAAACATTTCACGTACTGGGGTAAACACGCCCGTATACGTTGCTGGGTTTGATCGCGGTGTACGACCAATCGGGCTTTGATCGATATCGACCATTTTATCCAAATGCTCAAGACCGCTGATGCTGTCATGCTTATCCGCGATGAGCGTCGAAGCATTGTTTAACTGAGTCGCGGCAAGTGGCATTAAAGTACGGTTAATCAAGGTCGATTTACCAGAACCTGAAACACCCGTGATACAGGTCATGATACCGATTGGTAAAGACAAATCAACATCGTGTAAGTTGTTACCAGACGCACCTTTTAGCTCAATGGTCATCGGTACTTTTTTCGGTTTGGCTTTACCTTTTTCCTCAACCTCTATCGTTTTGGCTTTATGACGAATCGCTGGAATCTCGATTCTTTTCTTACCAGACATATATTGTCCAGTCAGTGATTCTTTATTGGCCATGATGTCATCGACCGTACCTTGAGCGATGATATGACCGCCATGGACACCCGCGCCAACACCGATATCGATAACGTGATCCGCTTGGCGAATGGCGTCTTCATCGTGCTCAACGACCAATACCGTATTGCCCAGATCACGCAAGCGCGTTAAGGTTTTTAATAGACGATCATTATCGCGTTGATGCAGACCGATTGATGGCTCATCAAGTACATACATGACGCCCATTAGACCCGCGCCAATTTGGCTAGCAAGACGAATACGTTGTGCTTCACCGCCCGATAGCGTTTCAGCAGAGCGGGCAAGCGATAAATAATCAAGTCCGACACTGACGAGGAAGTTTAGACGCTCATTAATCTCTTTAAAGATTTTTTCCGCGACTTCACCTTTATGACCGCCAATTTTTAGCGTTTTATAATAGTCAGCCGCATCACCGATAGACATTTTGACGATTTCAGCAATGGTGTGCTCATCGACACGGACATTGCGTGAAATCTCATTGAGACGCGCACCATCACAGACGTTACAAGTGGTATCAGCCAAATATTTGGCTAGCTCGTCACGGACGAGATTGCTTTGCGTTTTAGCATAACGACGCTCCAGATAAGGCAGTACACCTTCAAATGGTACGGTCTTGTTAGTCTTACGACCGCGCTCATCGGTAAAGTTAAAGGTCAGCTTTTCTTTACCAGAGCCATTCATAATAAGGTCTTGCTGAGCGTTTGGCAGATCTTGCCACGGGGCATCCATGTCAATTTTAAAGTGCTTGCAGACAGTAGAGAGCAAACCAAAGTAATAAGCGTGACGCTTATCCCAACCATTGATGGCACCTTGATTAAGCGATTTTTCATGATGGGTAATCAGTTTCTCAGCAGAGAAATACTGACGTTTACCGAGACCATCACAGCTTGGGCAAGCACCATACGGATTGTTAAAACTGAACATGCGCGGCTCAAGCTCAGAGACGGCACGATCACAAACAGGGCAAGAATGCTTGGCTGACATGACTTGGTTTTCATCGCCGCCTTCTTTTGGATTGCCATCCATAAAGTGTAGCGTCACCAAACCTTGACCTAAGCGTAGAGCAGTCTCCAAACTTTCAGCGACGCGGTTGCCCAAATCATCACGGACTTTAAAGCGGTCGACCACCACTTCGATGGTATGTTTTTTCTTTTTGTCTAGCGTTGGTAGCTCATCGGTATCGTAGACATCGCCGTCGACGCGCACACGGACAAAGCCTTGACCGATCAACTGCTCAAGCAATACCGTATGCTCGCCTTTACGCTCACGAATGACGGGTGCCAAAATCATGATTTTGGTGTCATCTGGTAGTGCCATGACTTGATCGACCATCTCAGTCACTGACTGCGCGACCATTGGCTCGCCATGCTCAGGACAAAACGGCGTACCAATACGCGCATATAGCAGGCGCAGATAGTCATAAATTTCGGTAATCGTACCGACCGTAGAGCGCGGGTTATGGTTGGTTGATTTCTGCTCGATAGCAATCGCAGGAGATAGACCCTCGATACTATCGACGTCAGGCTTCTCCATTTGCGAGAGGAACTGACGCGCATACGCCGACAAGCTCTCGACATAACGACGTTGCCCTTCGGCATACAAGGTATCGAATGCCAATGAAGATTTACCAGAACCTGATAAGCCGGTAATGACCACGAATTTATCTCGTGGAATGTCTAAGTCGACATTTTTTAAATTATGAGTACGTGCGCCGCGTATTGCGATATGGTCATGTGCCATCGGTGATAGGTTTCCTATTT
Organism: Psychrobacter sp. AT9; assembly: GCF_047272965.1. Taxonomy (NCBI): domain Bacteria; kingdom Pseudomonadati; phylum Pseudomonadota; class Gammaproteobacteria; order Moraxellales; family Moraxellaceae; genus Psychrobacter; species Psychrobacter sp. AT9. The sequence continues at coordinate 2,747,615 of NZ_JBKOTW010000001.1, read as the reverse complement.
GCTAAAATGGTATTTAAAAAAGATGGTCGTCGTTCAATAATAATATAGGTAACTAATATGAGTAACTAATGAATATGGGTAACTTAGGGTGAGTTCATGGGTTAAACAAAAGCGTGGATAGTTCTCAAATGCATATCGTTTGATAACAGTTAAGCGTTGTATCGAACAATATGAATGACTGTTTTTATTTTGTGCTTTGTTTTGACTTTAATAAGCAAATCTAAATCAAATCAGTGTTAACTAATAGGGAGGGTTTGTTATAAATTTATCCAAGCTGTATCAGTTCAAGCTGTGTCACTTTAGGATATGCCTTTTTATAAGGACATGCGTCATAAATGCTGTTTAGGCAACAATGTCTGCGCTGCCTTGCTTTATTGTCATTATGGAAGGATTATTCAAGGTATGGTGACCCATTAGATGCACTTGGTAACAAAATTATGGTGTCACTCCTACAGGTAAGTGCAGGAATGGTCAAAGGAAGCGTAAAAAGACAAAAGTCTCGGCAACCTGATGGCGAATGTCTTATACTAGTGGGCTTAATTTATAGCTAAAGCCTTGATAGAGTCACAATAGTATAAGCAGCGCAGTAGTGACAAATCAGCAATGACGAACCAGTGAGGCAAGTATGAATAGCGTAGAAAAACGGGCAATTCTCGGGGTCGGTGGTATATTTGCCTTGCGGATGATTGGTTTGTTTATGATTGTGCCCGTATTTTCTGTGTATGGCGACAATTATGCGCATGCGACACCGTTTCTAATTGGCTTAGCGGTCGGTATTTATGGACTAGGGCAGGCAATATTTCAGATACCGATGAGTCTTGCTGCTGATAAGTTTCCACGTAAGCCGATTATCTTTTTGGGTCTGGTGCTATTTGCTCTCGGTGGTATCATCGCTGCCAATGCCACGGATATTTATGAAGTTATTATCGGTCGGGCGCTTGCAGGCAGTGGCGCGGTCTCTGCGGTATTGATGGCGCTACTCGCTGATGTGACGCGCGAAGAAATGCGCACCAAAGCGATGGCCACGATGGGCTTGACCATTGCGACCTCTATCATGTTGGCATTTGCTTTTGGTCCGCTATTGGTCGGTTCGCTTGGTATCTCTGGTCTGTTTTGGTTGACCTCAGGGTTTGCTATTCTAGCGATGCTGCTGCTTTTTTTCGTACCGACGCCGCTACGAGTGCTCAAGCATAATTTGGATAATAAATCGATTGGTCAGCAGTTGGCGACGGTACTAAAAATCGGCGATTTAAACCGCTTGCATATCGGTATCTTTGCCCTTCATCTGACCATGACGGCGATATTTGTCATATTGCCGCATCAGCTCAATGAGGTGATGGGTCTATCCGTACGTCAGCAGGGTTTGGTTTATTTGCCGTTATTATTTATCGGCTTTGCCGTCGCGATTCCTTTTATTATCATTGCCGAAAAGAAACGCAAAATGCGCCAAGTATTCTTGGGTGCGATTGCCTTGATGACCGTCGCCTTAGCAGTGCTAGCATTGGGTAGTCAGGTCGGCGTCGGTATTATTTTAGGGTTGCTGCTGTACTTTATGGGCTTTAACCTGCTTGAAGCAACGATTCCTTCTTGGATATCCAAGCGCGCACCAGTTGCCAATAAAGCCACGGCTATGGGGCTGAATTCTTCCAGTCAGTTCTTTGGTGCATTTGTGGGTGGTGCAATGGGTGGCTTGTTATTGAGTCAGCCTAATCTGCTGGCGTGGGGGATATTGGCTATCATTATGGGCATTTCGTTGCTGCTTATTATCCCAATTGCTGATCCACCGTATTTATCAAGTACGACCGTTACTATTCCCAAAAACATCAACATACAAGATTGGTCGCGGCAAGTGCTAGCAGTAGACGGCGTTGATGAACTCGTGGTCATGGCAAAAGAACAAGTGGCTTATTTAAAGCTGGATAAGACCCAGTTGACAGAGGATTCACGGCAGCAGCTATCGAGCTTGGCGCAAAGTCCATTAGATCTTTAATAGATTAAATATGCAACAATCTAAAGGTTATAGAAATAAGCCTAAATGGGCAAAACTGAGTAGACAATAACCGCGTAGACAGACCCTAATAAGTGAAAACTAAAAATTCATCTCTGTTTAAAAGGAATTAATATGAGTCAGTTTAAAATGCTGTTGAATGGTGCTTTTTTGGGCAAAGACGTTGCTCCCCGAGCAATGGTCAAGCTGGCGATGGGTTTTGGGCTATCAGCCACGCTTTTGACCTCTGGCTGCGCCACCCAAAATATTCAGGCTTATCAAAACACCACACCAACGCTTGATATGCATGAATTTTTCTCCGGTCAGATTGATGGCTGGGGCATGTTTCAAGGTCGCAATGGCGAGGTCAAAAAACGCTTTTACGTCGATATTGATGCCACTCACGAAGGCGATAATGTCATTGTATTGGATGAGAAGTTTGACTGGGCAGATGGCACAAAATCGCAGCGTATATGGCGACTGACCAAGCAAATGGATGGTAGTTGGAAAGGTACGGCAGGTGACGTCATTGGCGAGGCGACAGGGGAAGTGGTTGGCAATACCTTGCATTGGAATTACGTATTAGAGTTGCCCGTTGAGGACAAGACTTACAAAGTGAATTTTGATGATTGGATGTATCTTATTAATGACGATGTCATGCTCAATCGTTCAGTCATGAAAAAGTTTGGCGTAGAGCTAGGTAGCGTCACTCTCAGTATGCATCGTAATAATAAATAATCGTTGGCGTTACTGATATTTTATGGTGTTTTTCAGGGCTCTAAGGAGTCCTTTCTATTTATAATCCTCGCTAAGATGTTGATACTTCAAAATAATGGATAGTATTGCACAGAGGGAAGCTGATTTTTAATAGTGATAAAGACAAAGCCTCAACACTGCACGACGTAGCATGTCGTTTGCTGTATACAGTGACTAGATATTTTAAAAGAAAATAGTTAAAGTAAAGCCATATTACTGATAGAATTAATGGTTTATATTAAAGACTCGATTAAAGCTCGTAATTAAATTATTCATAAGTAAGAGGACGGAACTATGCGCGGAGTTAATAAAGTTATCATCATCGGTAACCTTGGAGCAGACCCTGAGGCACGTCAATTTAGTAACGGCGGTAGCGTGACCAATATCTCGGTTGCGACGTCAGAGCAGTGGACAGACAAGCAAAGCGGTGAAAAGAAAGAAGCCACCGAATGGCATCGCATTTCACTCTTTAATCGTCTAGGCGAAATCGCCGCGCAGTATCTGCGTAAAGGCAGTAAGGTCTATATCGAAGGCAGTTTGCGTACCCGCAAATATCAAGATCCCAATGGTCAAGACCGCTATATTACTGAGATTCGCGCTGAGCAAATGCAAATGCTGGATGGCGCAACGGGTGGTCAGGATAATGGCGGCTTCAGTAATAATAACCAAGGTGGCCAAAATCAAGGCTACGGCAACCAAGGCGGTCAAAGTAACCAGAATAATTTTGGTCAGCAAGCAAACAATCAGCCTGCTCAGCAAGGTGGTTATAACCAATCTAGTGGTGGTCAAAACAGCTTTAACAATAATCAAGGTGCACCTGCTCAGCAGAATCAGTTTAATCAACCTGCTCAAAAGCCTGCACAATCAAAGCCGACAGCAATGCCAGATGGTCCTGTCGATGATGATATTCCATTCTAGGATATACCTTAGAGGAATACGTAAATAAAGAATGTTGATTAAGTTAGATAGGGCCTATATAAATAGGCCCTTTTTTTATGGAGAAAATAAAGTAAACGTAAATAGTTAATGAAGAAAATACTTATAATTTTTGCAATTACTTTATTGCTCTCGATAATGTTATACAGCATAAAAAAGTGAATTTGAAATACGATAGAATAAGAAAAACTCCTCATTTCTGTTAGCTATTTATCTGCTTGTTTATCATATCAACCATATCTATAAACGAAATTATTCATGGTTATTTTTATATTTTTTTCGCTAAAAATTATTCAAATGACCACTTATATCCTATATCAACCGTTCATTCTATTAGATTTTGCTAATGCTAACGATTCATTAAATGTGTTGATATAATAAAAAGTCGCCAATGATTTAGCAAAAATTACACCTTAAATCTTTTAAAAAAAATGGTTTTGAAAGAATTTATAAAAGTTCAAGGTAGGGTTGATTTATAGCCCAAAGTATCAAAAATTATTTAGGCAGCACCGGATTGTGGTCGTGTTTGCTTAAGTATCAGCGTTAGGTTTATCAGATGAATAATAGCGATGTATTTCGAAAAAGCGACTTGGGTCGAGAAGAAATTAAGACGCAAAGTCTAGGTGTGTTGCCGCGAGAGGCGAGAACATTGTTAATCATGATTGATGGCAAAAAGACTTATCAACAATATCTTGATTCGCTTGATAACAGTAAGATGTTCGCTGAGTTTGGCGGGATAGCACCTCTGTTTGAGTTGTTACAAGAGTTTCAGTGTATTGAGTTGATAGCAGATGATAATGCCAGCGTTGCAAGTCAATCGTATGTAACCCCGCAACCAGCGGCACCACATACTGTCATTGAGCAGCAAGTGGCTGAAATACAGCCCACGACGCCAGCTAATGAAGACAGCAAAGCACTTCAGTCTCAATCTATTCAATCGCAGAGCAATAGTGCCGCTGAGTTTGATGCTACCTTTAACGATAAGCCAAAAAAGGCAGCTTCCTTTACTGGCTATTTTAAGCGCAAAGCCGCTGATGTTAATTTTGAGACATTAAAGTCAGAATTGGCGACTTATATCGAAAAAAATGCACCATCTGAAGATGTATGGGGCTACCTGCTAAATCTGGAGCAGTGTACTGATGCTCCGCAATTATTGGCTCTCATACAAAAGATTCAGCGCTCTACCAGTGGTGGTTTATCGCAGGGTGTGGGTGAGTTTTCCAAAAGAATCAAACTCTAAATTTTACTCACTCATCGTAGCGATGCATTTGGCTATTACTTACAAGAAAATCTAAATAATTTATCGGAGTGCGTTATGGACGTCGCTGAGCTGTCAGAAAAGAACCAGTCAAATATGCTACATGGCGAGCATATTATTACACGTTTGACCTATATTAGCCGTTATAACAAAGACAACCCTAATGGGGAGGTCACGCGTATCCTAGCGCAAGCGCAACAGAATAATGAGCATAATGGCATTACAGGTGCATTGGTATTCAATCACAATTACTTTCTTCAAAGCATTGAAGGAGCGAGACCTGTCATTAATGAGCTATTACGCAAGCTTGTAAAAGACGAGCGGCATTTTTCCTTACAGATTATTGAATGTCGCGAGATTGAGCAGCGCCACTGGAATAAGTGGTCGATGAAATATCTTATCCCAAGTGATGAGAATAAAGGACTGGCGCTTAAATTTTCGACAAGCACTCAGTTCAATCCCTATCTGATGAGCGCCAACCAAATCATGATGCTGATTGATACATTGTCAGAACTTCAAGAGCAAGAAGAAAAAGAGGCTTCTACCAAGAAGAAGTCTTGGTTTGCTATCAGTTAATTGACGTTTATAAAGGTGCCAACACCCTATCACATTGCATAAGAGACCAGAGATGACATCATCAACTTCAGATGCGCATATTTTAATGAGTATGACGTACGTGAGCCGTGCAAACCCAGACGTATCAGCGAAAGACTTTAATGAGATTTTGCAGCAAGCCCAAGCCAATAATGCGGCAAATGGCATCACGGGTATGTTGACCTTTAATAAAGACTATTTTTTACAAACGGTCGAAGGACCTAGAGCACAGATTAATCGTTTATTGTACGCTCTCATTGCCGATCAGCGTCATCACGATTTACAGGTGATTGAAACACGTGAGCTCAAGCATAGAAAATGGGCAAAATGGTCAATGAACTATGCTTCTCCAACCGAATCTAACGCCGCGATTTATCTAAAATACTCTACGACAGTTGATTTCAATCCGTATTTATTAAGTGCCGAATCCGCTCTTGATTTGATGACTGAGCTTAGCGCACAACGGGCTTAGTCTGTTGAATTAACATCGAATAATAAGCAGTATGGTACTTAAGTAATATGACACTTAAGCAGTTCAAAATAAAAGAGGGACATTAAAAATGGCGTTTTGCTAATATAAATTTTTTTCGCCTTCCTAAGTCGTGCCCTCGATTTGAACAGAAGCGACTATCTGAAGGTTTATTGTTTATAGCATTAATACGCTTACCTGTATTGAGTGGATTGACTAATGTTGTTTAATTACTGCTTTTTATAATATTATTACTTACCGGCTTTATTCCTAAATTGGTCCAAATAAAGGTTTTTTAAGTGGATAAAAGATATAGCATTAAATTAGGCTAATTATTGGCTATTTCGTATGATATAGTCCGATCACTATAAAGTTATTACGATGGTTATTTTGGTGACTGCGTTGACATAAAACTTATGATTGGTTTTATTGTATTGATATTGTTGCATATTGACTACAAAGTTCATTAATTCCCTATTGTTATGAATACTGTTTTTGTTTATATTGTTCCTACTTATTAATGCCACTGGTAATAGCTTATCAACGTCACTAATAATAACGTTTTGATAAGCAATAAATGAAATTGACTATTAAATTTCGTATTACTACTTATTATTTGTGAATTGGCACTCTTTAGCGCTTAATAAATAGTATTATATTTATTAGGTTTATATCCCTTATATAAAAGTTGAATTTATTATGAACAACAATACTGCCCTTGATTTAGACAGCTTAAACGTCGATGAGCTACGTGCCATCACTGAAAACGCCCAACAGTTAATTGCCAAAAAGCAACATCAGCGTTTATATGATGCTTATATGCAGTTTGAAAAAATTGCCGAAGAGAGTAATAGCACCATCGAAGAGATTTTAAAGGCTGGTGAGACGTTAGAGAAAAAGCGTAATATCAAGTATCGCAACACCGATAATAATGAAGAGACGTGGACGGGTCGCGGTCGCAAGCCACTATGGTTGGTTGATGCACTAGCAGCAGGTCGTGACATTGAAGATTTCGCTATTTAATCTGTCAAGATTCGAATAGCAATGCTAGGCATTACTTTGTCCTTATGACTTTCATAACGATTGAGTCAAAAGTGCATTAGTAGACAGAAGTCAGTATCTTTATTGCCAATATTTTGGTAAAAAGATACTGGCTTTTTTTCTGTCATCTGTATGCTATTGTTTGTTATGATAATGACGTTTTCACCTTATATAAGAGTTGTGTAACCGTGGCCCAAGTCTCTGCGTCGTCTCATAAGCGTCCCCGTAAGCTGTGGTGGCTATTTGGGTTTATATTATTTGCGCTATTTGCCTTATTGCAAATGCCTGCGTCGTGGCTACTTGAAAAATATGCACCTAATAATCCTTATGTACAGCACGTGTCTGGCAACTTATGGCAAGGCTCAGCGATTTGGCAACTGCCTTTATCAGCAACACCCTTGACAGGTGCGGCGAATTGGTCGTGGCAGCCGTGGCAATTATTTTTGGGTAAGTTGGGTGCAGAAGTCGATATCACGACAGAGCAGACCAGATTAAACGGTCAAATAAAGCTGGGCACCAGCGCATGGCAGATTGATGATATGAGCGGCAAGATTGCGCCGGAAACATTGGCCAGTGTGGTCGATTGGCAGCTGCCCAACACACCGATTCAAGTCAATGCGGTATCGTTAAAACGGCAGACCGGTTCGGATAATGATTCCAATAAAAAGTCTTCTGGTTTCAGTGAGGCCGATGGTCAGTTGACTTGGGTCGGCGGTGAAGTAGGTTATCCGAGTGGTGGTAAGGTTTTTTATATCACTATGCCAGCGATGCGTGCCGAGCTTAGTACGGAACAAAAAAATGATAAAAATCTGCTGCACGTCAATTTATTAAATAATCAAGATAAGCGCTTAGGGGATCTGTATGTCGATGGCGATAATATGCTAGATGTTAGCTTGACCCAGCGTTTATTAGAAAATATGCCTGAATACAAAGGACAAGCCCCGCAAGATACGCCCGTTGTCAGTGTGCGCCAGCCATTGCTAGCCGGTTTGGGGACGCGCTAGATGTCTACTGCTACCTTAAAACCCATCATCAATGTTCTCAATCGCTGCGCTGGTTGGCTGCTACTATTAGCAATTGCTTGGCTGTGCTGGACGGCGGCACGGCTATTGTGGTTGTTGCTAGCTGCGCCTTTGGCACCAGCTTTACCGCTAGCTCCTCTACAAAACGCTAATACATCTGGCGATGATTACAGTGGTCTGTTTGCCATTTTTGCTGACCCTGATCCTGTCGCCGCGGCGGTACAGCCACCCCCTAATATTGGCTTAAAAGGGGTTTTGCTAGCCGTACCAGAGAGCATGTCGTCCGCCTTATTAGATGTCAATGGCGAGGTCAAAAACTATCGCATCGGTGACAGTCTAAAAGACAGTGACTATACTCTGATCGCTGTCGACTGGAATGCCGTTATCATCGCCGATGCCCGTGATCAGCAAACGGTCATTAGAATGGCAGAGGCGATGGCACTCGACCAAAGCGATATGCTAGCAGGTGCCGTCAGCAATCAGCGTTTGCCAAACAGTAACGCATTGCCCAGTGCTCCAATGCCAGCACAAGACAATACTGAGTCCACAGCAGAGACGACTCCTGAGAGCAGTCCGCAATCTGCTATCGATGAGGCCATCACGTCACTGAAAGAAAATCCAGCCAGTTATCTGAGCAGGATGGGTGTCATGGCATCAGGCGAAAACTATCAGGTAACGGCGGCGATGCCTTCAAAACTACGCAATCGTCTAGGACTAGAGCCGGGTGATCAGGTCTTGACCGTTAATGGTCAAAGTGTGGGCAATAATCCTAGCCAAGATGCTGGTATCCTGCAACAAGTACAGCAAGCAGGCGAAGCACAAATAGAAGTCAAACGTGGCGAGCAAGTGATTACGATTCGCCAGCAATTTTAGGCAAGCAATGTTTTAGTAAGCTCTTTCTTATTAGGCCGTTTTAAGTAAATAATGACCATCTGGTTGGGGCTATGGTAGCAACACGCCAGCTGACAATATTCAGTACATACTAAGCGACATCACTGTAGGTAATTATCAATATGGTACGTTCTCATAAATTTTCAGTCACGCCTTTGCACCATACCTTACAGCGCTTGATGCGCCTATGCCGTCCTCTTTGCCTAGCCATACCGTTATGGGCGGCCAGTACAGGTCTTGTTAGTGCCGAGAGTTGGAAAGTCAACTTGCAAGATGCTGATATTAAAGCCTTTATTAATGAAGTGGCGACCATTACCGATCAAAACTTTGTCCTTGATCCACGTATCAATGGCAATGTGACGGTCATCTCCAATAAAGCTTTGTCTCGCGATGAGATTTATCAGCTGTTTTTGAGTGTGATGCAAGTCAATGGTATTGCCGCGATTGACTCAGGTACAACTGTTAAACTGGTGCCGGATAATGTCGCCAAGCAGTCTGGTGTGGCCGTCGATTTGCGCGGTGATAGTGTCGGTGAAGCACTGGCAACTCGGGTCATTTATTTGACCAATACTCAAGCGGCAGAGGTGTTGGGAGTCATACGACCACTCATGCCACAGTCTGCCCATGCTGCTGCTGTGCCTGGTGTTAATGCGTTGGTATTGTCAGATCGCGCTGATAGCTTGAATCAATTAACCGCGCTCATCCGCGATTTGGACAGCAACGTTAATGACAGTTTGCAAGTGATACCGCTTCGACATGTCGATGCAGAGCGAATGATGGAGTTGATCAGTGCTTTGGTGGCGAGTGCCGGTAGTGGGCAAGCACAAGGGGGCAATAATCAGCTGAAAGTCATTGCCGATACGTCCAGTGATAGGCTGCTGGTCAAAGGCAGCCCTGAAATGATTGCCAAAGTCCAAGAAATGGTCAATCAGTTGGATACCACGCCTACAAGACGCCTGAGTGGTTTGCGGGTTTTTAGATTGAAGTATGCCAGTGCTGGTCATATTGCAGATATGCTACGTGGCTTGCTAGCCAATCAATCTATCAATAGCGCTGGCGCGACCTCGACATTAGAGGCCGCCTCGCTAAATAATGCAAGTACGACAGGTGCATCGATTAATGGTGCAGCCAGTGATAGCATTGGTAATAGCAGTACAGCAGTAGTGCCTGCTAGCAGCGCAAGTGGAACAAGTACGGGGGTGGGCGGTCGGCCGTTCAGCATCATCGCTGATGAAACGCAAAATGCAGTGATCGTCAATGCCGCACCCGAGCTGATGTTTGAGATTGAAGACGCGGTTAGCCAATTAGACAGTCGCCGTGCACAAGTATTGATTCAAGCCGCTATTGTCGAAGTATCGGGCGATGATGCGACCCAGCTGGGTGTGCAGTGGGCGCTGGGTAATGCCAACAGTGGTTATGGAGTAGTAAACTTCAACAATGTTGGTGCTAGTGCGACAACCCTTGCGGCTGCCGCCTTAGCAGGTACTGGTACGGCAGGTATCAGCGCTGCTGCCAGCTCTATCGCTGGTGCTTTGATAGGGATTGGAGACAGTCGAAAAGACAGTCAGGGTAATACTGAGTTTTATGGTGCCATCTTACAAGCACTGGATTCTTCCACCAGTGCCAATCTACTGTCCATGCCGTCAATTTTGACATTGGACAATGAGAAGGCGAGTATTTTGGTTGGTCAAAACGTGCCTTTTGTGACTGGCTCTTTTACCACCAGTGGCAACAATTCAAACAATCCATTTCAAACGATTGATCGCCAAGATATTGGTATTAATCTCAATGTCATTCCGCATATTGGTGATAATGGCACAGTACGCTTGGAGGTATCGCAAGAAGTATCGTCAGTCGTGCCAGGTAGTACGGGTAATGCCAGTGGTTTGATTACCAATAAGAGCCTCATCAACACGACTATTCTAGCCGATGATCAACAGACCATCGCTCTAGGCGGTTTGATGCGCGATAACACCACGACGCGCCAACAAAAAGTGCCTGGTTTGGGCAATGTACCCTTTATTGGTCGATTGTTTCGTTCTGACAATGACAACACGCAAAAAAGCAACTTAATCATCTTTCTACAGCCGACTATCCTACGCGATGGCGGTGCAGTGGCGAGTGTGACTGAACGCAAGTTCAACCAAATGCGTGTCCTACAGCTGGTCATTGACAAAAACGGGACGATTAAGCAGTTGCCCTTAAGTGGGACAGAAGGCTGGGATGGCAATGTCGATGCAGATTACGAATTGATGCCACTCAATCCGCTCGTACCGAGGCGCAATCAAACACCAAAAGCTACGTCACAAGGTTTTACTAAAGTAGATAGTCCAAGTAGTGGTATCACGACTTATCCTCTCAAGCGTTAAACGCAAGCTCAATCAAGCTATCGTATCGTGCGGTTTTATTGAAAATATGACACCGTACATAAGCTTGCGTATTCATAACACAGATAAACACAGCCATTACTATATCCCAGTATACTAAGTAATTTAGATATACCGAATATTGATAAAATAACGTTTTAGTGCACTCTAAAAGACAAACAAGCTGTAAAGGGGTGGAGGTGATGGCGCATCGTATTAGCAAAAAAAAATGGCTTATGTTAAGCGCAGTTGGTACGGCTTTATTACTAATACCGCGTCGTAGCAGCCGCCAAACAGGTAACAGTCGACAATCAGACAGTCACCCACAAAGCGAGATTAAAAAACAAAACGCATCATGATCATTCAGATGCTAAACGTGGACTTTTTTCATGGTGATTTTGCCTATTATGAATATTTTTACGAACAATGATTAAGTTTGGAACCTGTTAATGACTGCTCTTGACTCACCATATATCGCGCCGCATTCATCGTCTGCTTTGCCACTGATTGACACGCATACACATTTTGACGCACCAGTATTTGATAATAATAGAGCGGTACAGGTAGAAAAAGCGTGTGAGCAAGGGGTGCGCCATCTTATGTTGGTGGGCTATTTGTATGAGTATTTCGATCGTCTGTATGAGACTAAACGCCTGATTAATGAAGATTTTCAATCGATTATAGCGCAAGCAGCTATAGTGCAATCATCGATAATTAAGGCTGGCAACCAGTATAACTCGTCTCTAGATGCTCATATTGCGCTGGGTTTGCATCCTTTTTATATCAAGCAGCATACAGAAGCACATCTGGATAGTATGGCAAAGATGCTTGCTGACGAACGCCCATTAGCAATCGGTGAGATTGGCTTAGATACTTTTACAGATGAGATGAAACAGCCTGATGTTTTAGCCAAGCAAGAGTATTTTTTTAAGGCACAATTGGATATGGCAGTGACCCATCAGCTGCCGGTGATGCTGCATATCCGTAAAGCCCATGCTGAAGCGTTAGCCATATTGAAAGCACATGATTATAATGCGCATAATTTGGGCGGGGTCGCGCATAGTTTTAGTGGTGGTGAGCAAGAGGCAAAAGCCTTTGTAAAACTAGGATTTAAGCTCGGCATTACTGGACAAGTCACCAATCCAAATGCTAAAAAACTGCGTCGCGGGATTCAAGCAGCCGTTGATAGTTATGGTCTTGAGTGCTTGGTGATTGAAACTGACTGTCCGGATATGACACCCATTATGTGTCAGCATTCAAACAATAGCCAGTCAGCGCTTGGGCAAAATTCAGACAATGGAAGGGATGATACTTCTGCTCATAATATAAACGTTCCCGCCAACTTGCCATGGGTGCTGCTGAGTCTGAGTGAGTTACTCAATGTACCGTCATATCGCCTTGCCGAGCAACTATGGCAAAACAGTTGCGATGCCCTACGTACTGACTGGCAGTATCCTATACCGTCAAAAGAGTAGTGGCTACTAACAGTAAAAAGTAACGTGATAGAGAATAAAATAAAAGCAACTTGAGTTACCACCTTTAAAAAGAGCGTTTAATCTGTTATGAGTGAAGCACAATTATTTGACCCGTCGTTTGTAGAGCCTAATACCGTTGAGCATTCTGTCGCTCATGACGACAGTGATAGCGCAAGTGAGCAATATGAGCGGCGTTTCCAAGGAACACAAACTCTCTATGGTCGCTCAGCCGTTGATACTTTTGCGGCAGCGCATGTGTATGTGATTGGCGTCGGGGGCGTTGGTTCTTGGGCAGCAGAGGCATTGGCTCGTACCGCAGTTGGCACTATTACTCTGATTGATTTGGATGTATTGGTGGCTTCTAATGTCAATCGGCAATTGCCAGCGTTAGACAGTACCTTTGGGCAAAGCAAAATTGCGGCGATGGGGCAACGGCTTGGTGAGATTAACCCCAAGGCTACCGTCAACTTAATTGATGATTTTCTGACAGTTGATAATGTTGCCGCATTCCTGCCGAGCCGTGAAGAAGCAAAGGCTGCCATTGCTCAAGGTCATCCTATTGTCATTCTAGATTGTGTCGATGATATGCAGGCCAAACTTGCTATCGCCCTACATTGTCGTTTCAATAAATTAAAATTGGTCTGTGCAGGCGGTGCGGGTGGTAAGATAGACCCTAGTAAGATTACGGTAAGTGACTTGCGCGATAGCTATCAAGATCCACTACTGGCCAAGCTTCGCAATAAATTGCGTCACGAAAAAGGCATTAATAGCGCTCTAAAAGAAAAATTCGGCATCAAATGCGTCTATTCTACAGAACCACCGCGCGTCGATAAAAGCTGTCAAACGGGCGGTTTACATTGCGGCGGTTATGGTTCAGCAGTAGTGGTGACATCGGTCGTGGCAATGCTGATGGTGAGTGAAGCGTTACAATTGTTGATAAAGCAGACGAACGTCTGATTCTAATGAATGGAGTCCACCTTGACGATACCCAACTCACCTAAGCGCAGCTACCCAGTCGCCGCAGATGAAGTAGATCGTATTAGCAAGCTCAAAAAATATCAGGTGCTCAACCATAATGATGAGCCTGCTTTTTCTCGTCTGACTGAACTTGCTAAGTTGTTTTTTGACATGCCAGTTGTCACTATTACCTTTATGGATGAAGAGACTCAGTATCTAAAATCTGTGCATGGGCTTGTTGATATATGTACGACGGCGCGTGAAGTGGCTATCTGTAACTATACCTTGCTGTCGGATGGGGTGTTTGTGGTCGCAGATTTGTCAAAAGACAGTCGCTTTGATCAGAATCCATTGGTGACAGAATCTACGCATCTACGCTTTTATGCGGGTGCGCCCATTATCATGCATGAAGACAATAAGACGTATCGTCTAGGCTCTTTTTGTCTGATGGATACAGAGCCTTATCATGGCTTTGATGCTAAGCAAGAAAAATTATTGGCCCAGTTCGCGATGATGGCTGCCGATGCTTTACAACTACAAGATAAACAACGTGTCGCCAAGCATGCTAATGAGATGAAATCGGACTTTTTGGCCAATATGAGCCATGAAATACGGACACCGATGAATGGCATTATCGGCATGGTAGAGATGCTTAGCGAGACCAAGCTCAGCCAAGAACAACAAGAGTATGTGGACAATATAAAAGTCTCAAATGAGCATTTACTAGCGATTATCAATGGTATTTTGGATTTATCGAAAGTTGAGTCTGGCAAAATGACCATTGATGCCATCCCGATGAACTTGTCCACCTTATGTAATGAAGTAGTCAGTCTCTTTGCTATCAAAGCTCGACAGCGCGGCTTGATTTTAGACTACCATTATATGGAATCGCTATCGCCTTATGTGCAAGGGGATCCGGTACGTCTCAAACAAATCATGGTCAACCTTGTCAATAATGCCATCAAATTCACCCGTGAAGGTGGGCGAGTGAGTATCGATGTTAAGCACGTGCCCAATTGTTGCTATATCAATGACAAGTCTAAAAATGATGAATCTGATGATGTTTTGACTGATGAGACCATTAGTGGTGACAGTATCATTGAAGAGAGCACTAGCCAAGAAAACATGACCTTATATATTCAGGTCACCGATACAGGCGTCGGTATCAAACCTGAATCAGTTGACGCGATATTTGATGCTTACAATCAAGCCGATAAATCGACCCATCGTCTGTATGGTGGTACAGGTCTTGGACTGTCTGTGTGTAAATCTCTGGTGGATCTAATGGGTGGGTGCATTAATGTAGATAGTGTGGTCGGTGTCGGGACTACCTTCACGGTATTGTTGCCGCTACCTACTATCGGTGAGGAGCAGTACGAGATCTGGCAAGATTCAAATGACTTTACTATGATAGTGCCCACTCAGGAGCGTTCTGGTCATATATTGTTAGTTGAAGATGACAGTGTCAACGCGACGATAGCCAAAAAAGCCCTGAATAATAGTGGTCATACGGTCACGCATGTCACCGATGGGCAGCAAGCGATTGAGACTTTTGCGTTGTACCCTGAGCGTTATGACCTCATTTTGATGGACCATCATATGCCGATTATGGATGGCGTACAGGCGACTATTAAGTTACACGAACTTTATGATCCTCAAGTGCTGCCACCGATTATCGCTTTGACTGCTAATGCCATGGATGGCGAGCGCGAAAAATATCTCAATGTGGGCATGCAGGATTATTGCACCAAGCCCTTTAAACAAGAGCAGCTAAACGCCTTGGTACAATATTGGCTGATGCATAAGCAATCGTCAGCTGATTAAGAGAGTAAGGCAGACTTAATTTTCCAAGATATAGTCAGAGCTCTTTTAAACCGCTACGGTGTTACCCATCCTAGATGTACGCAGTGTACTATTTGCGGTTGGGCGCCTTGTAGCGATTCTAAAATTCCTTGACTATAGATCTATTAAATCTCACAAATGCATTCTTTATTGTGCTGATTGTCAAAACCGTTTTAGTGCTTGTGTATGATATTTTTTCGATGACTTTCTGACAAGTAATAAAAAAGCTTAACCATTTAATAATGGTTAAGCTTTTTTTATGCGTTACTAGGGCGTGTCCTCAATTCAATCGAGCATTCTCTAAATGTGCTAAAAATGGCTAAATTTTGCCAAACATCGTCAAATAGCTTATCAATATCTCGATATTATCTGCGCTATTTTCCTCGTTTGACGGCAATTTATCTCATTTTTATCGCCATTTTTGAAATGAGGACACCCCCTAAATCAAGTCGAGCGATTAGTTGACGCGAGTTTGGTAGTCACCAGTACGGGTATCGACACGTACGACTTCACCTTGCTGAACAAACAATGGTACACGCACAACCGCGCCTGTCTCTAACTTAGCAGGTTTGCCGCCACCACCTGAAGTGTCACCACGTACACCAGGATCTGTCTCCGTGATTTGTAACTCAACGAAGTTGGGCGGCGTTATAGACAACGGACTTCCATTAAATAGAGTGATGGTACATACGGCATTGCTGTTTTCTTTTAGCCATTGTACTGAGTCGCCCATTGCTGTTTTGTCAGCTTGGATCTGCTCAAAGCTTTCAGGATGCATGAAATGCCAAAACTCGCCATCGTTGTATAGATAGTTCATTTCAGTGTCCATGACATCAGCCGCCTCTAAGCTATCACCTGACTTGAAAGTTTGCTCCAATACTTTACCACTACGAAGATTGCGCAACTTGACACGGTTAAAGGCTTGACCTTTACCAGGTTTGACAAACTCGTTTTCAAGAATGGCACAAGGATTGCCATCGAGCATGACTTTTAGACCGGCTTTAAATTCATTAGTAGAAAAACTTGCCACAAGAAACTCCTAAAGGTTGCGAATATATGATCAGTATTTGGGTGTGGAGATAACTGTGCTAAGCGCTGTCGTCACGCCAACTATTCATGGATGACTGGTATGCTTTGATAGGGTACTCACTAAGGGCGTATAATGACGCCTTTTAGGCACAGGTACTAGGTTGTCATGATAAACCATTTAATCACACAAAAAAACTGGCAAACGCAATTATCCGAAGGCATTACCAGCATTGATGAGCTGCTTAGTATCCTAAAACTAGAATCCTTGCGTGCTGACGTTTATGTGCCTGAGCATTTTGAGCTAAGAGTGCCGCGTGCTTTTGTCGCAAAAATGACCGTTGGCGATAGCAATGATCCTTTATTAAAGCAAGTGCTACCTGACCAGCAAGAGCAAGCCACAGTGACTGGCTACGTGGCAGATCCTTTAGCCGAAAACGACCATAACCCGACCAAAGGCTTGTTGCACAAATATCAATCAAGAGTCCTGTTAACGATTACAGGTGCTTGTGCGATTCACTGTCGTTACTGCTTCCGTCAGCATTTTGATTACAGTGCCAATATGCCCACTGCCGATGCCAAACAAAGCATCATCGACTATATTACTGCCCATCCTGAGATCAATGAGGTGATCTTGAGTGGCGGTGATCCTTTAAACGTGACCAATAGGCGTTTATTTGCTTGGTTAGATACCTTGGAAGCCATCCCACAACTGACCACCATTCGGCTACATACTCGTTTGCCAATAGTGATTCCAGCACGTTTGGATGCGCCATTATTAGAGAGGCTGGCACAAAGTCGCTGTCATATCGTCATGGTCGTTCATTGTAATCATGCTAATGAGATTGATGTGCTCACAGCAGAGTATTTGCAGCGGGCGCGAGCAGCTGGCATGACTTTATTAAATCAGGCCGTACTTTTAAAAGGTATTAATGACAGCGTTGCTGCTCAAATCGCTTTAAGCCAACGCTTATTTGCCGCTGGCGTATTGCCTTATTATCTGCACGTGTTGGATAAAGTGGCAGGAGCTGCGCATTTCGATAGCGACGAGCGGTCAGCAGTCGCGCTTTATTGGTCATTATTGGCAGCACTACCCGGTTATCTGGTACCTAAGCTGGTCAGGGAGTTGCCAGATAGACCGTTTAAGGTGCCGATTGACATTTACAATGGGGCTTAAAAGTTGCATGATGACGAGGCAATATTATTTATGGACAAATAATGACCAATAAGTGCATAAGCAGCTGTTATTACGACCTTCTATCGATAGCTAACGCTTACCCGCTTGCTAATAGTTTGTGCAGCTATCACTGCGTAATGACTAAGGATAGTAATGATAACTTTATCGGATTTTCAAGAGCATCTGGCTTCGACAGAGCCGTTACTGCCTGCTTCTAGCCACTCGACCAACGGTCAAGAGCAGCATTTGCGCAAGTGGGTGGCACTTTTGCCATCGCAAACAGAAGCGCAGCAAGCGGAGCAATTGGAAAAAGTACTCACAGAGTTGAGAGTGGCTGACGTAGATGATCAGCAACGTTTCAAATTAATTCGTATCGTCCTTGATGCTGCCGATCGGCTGATTGCTGCTTTACGTCAGTCTTACGTCCATGAGACGGGAGCGCTGAGTGACGCTCAGTTGGACTGTGTTGCTCAAGTAAGATCTTTATATTATCTGGTTATTCTGGTCTGCGACGGTGTGATACGCCGCGAAATATCGTTGTTAGATAATCAAAAAACACCAGCAAGTAGCGGCTGGCAGCGCCGTTTTACGGGCGAAAAATCTGCGCCAATGACGTTAGCCATCGTTATTTACCAGACGATGTTAACGTACCAAAAACTATTGATGGAAGAGGCTATTTGTTATCAAAAGCCACCGTCATATGTCTGGGCTGCACTCAATCGATTGTATTATCTTGCCTGTCAGCGCCATGCTGCAACGCTTGACTTAAGTGTTTATGTCGTTACCAACCGCGCGGACAGTATACATCGATTGTATTGTCAAATATGTTTGCACAGCTTGCTCAATGTGCGCGGATTGCGTCGTTCTAACATCTTGCTAGTCCATCGCTTGCTACCGGAGTGGGCTGAACCAATCGTTGCGACCATAGAGCCGCAAACTGAGACACGCGTCTTTGTCAATTTGCATAGTGATAATCCACCTACTTATTTGACCGCCCACTCTAGCATCAATCCCTATGAGAGCCAGTACGACTGTCTCTTCATTGAGCTGGCATCAGTGATAGAGCATCTAAAATCACGCCAGCAAGCATTAATCAATGAGGGTAGCGAAGGCGTTGAGTGCTGTTTGCTGAATAAGATAGCAATGGCGATAACCTATCGCTATATGCAGCCGCAATTAACCGTACCGAATAAGTATAGCGCTAAGCAAGATGCCACAATGGTGCTTGGATTTAACGATATTCATTATCATGCTAGTCATGCGCAAGGATTGATAAGCTTGATCGGCACCAAAGAGCTGCCGGATGGGGAGCGACCTCGCTATGATACCGTACCAAAAAAACCCGTGAACAGTAACTTATCAATCGTTGAAACTTTTGACAGCAAAAATGTCCTTTCGCCTTTTCGCACGTTGCAGCTGATGGTAAATCCTGTTGATGTTGATGTTGATGTTGATGTTGATGTTGATGTTGATGTTGATGTTGATGTTGACGTTCGTTCTCCCATTACCACTCCGCCACCGTTACAAATAATGAGTCTCTCTTTATTATGCCGTTCTGAGACGACGACCGCTGACTGGTCAATTGGGGTTGTACGCTGGCTCAATCTTGATACTCATAATCCAGAGGTAGAGTGGCAAGTCCTTGGTCACAAGTTAATCACTTGCGGGCTGCGTCTAGAGGATAGGAAGTCACGCAGTCAGCATTTTGTGCCAGCCTTCATTGTCGCTGGCGATGATCAGCTACAGACGACTTGCAGCTTAATAGTGCCGACCTTTCATTTTCAGACCAATGATAGAGTGATCATGCGCTTGCATAATAAACAGAAATTGTTACGTTTATTACATCCCTTATTGGTGACCGATGAGTTTAGCCAGTATGAAGTGGTACAACTGTAGTTTGCGCAAGTATTTATTTGGATAGTGATATAGTCAATCCTATATAAATCGGCTGCGGTGGCAGCCTCTCTAAGTCTACTATTTGCCATACTTCAGCATGTCCAAGTTAAGTTAATCTGCAATCGGTTAAATTATTGTCTATAATGAGAGAGACTTCGACTTACATTTTTATGGTCTAGAAATACCTACCTAGTCAGTCATCCTAGACCGCATCAATAAACCAGTATTTTCAATACCCGCTGAGCCTAATACTTGTAGTGCTTGCTTATTTGCCGTGCTATTTTGATGTTAGGAAAAGCAGCAAGGTATTGAAATTAAGCGATAAAAATAAATACGATCATAAGATTCAAAAGGCCTCCTATGCGTACTCAGTCCGTCTTAAATCTACTAGTTATCGATGCCGATCAGCTCTATGCTGAGCGTCTGGTGGATTTGCTAGATTCTTATTATGACAGCATCAATCTAGGCTTTTTGGATGACAAGGAAGAGTTGCTCAAATCGCTCCGCCAGCCATGGGATGTCTTAGTTTTTGGCCAAGCCTATGATATGAGCTTTACCGACATGGTGGGCATCGTGCAAGAGCAGAGTATTGATCTGCCGATGATCTGTCTGATGAGTGCAGAGACAGCTCCGACTGCTCATAATGAGGATGGTTTGCCTTCTGTGATGAATGGCACGATGGTTAAGGCGCTTAGGGCAGACCAAGAGACAGCAGTAGTGATGGCGATTTGCTTACAGCATGATAATTTGCGTAGCCGCCGCCAGCTAAAATCTCTGCATCATGTACTGTCTGAGGCAGAGCAGCGCGCTAATATTTTAATCAAAAACTCTAAAAGTGCGGTTGCCTATCTTGACCAAGGTATTCATATCTTTGCCAATGACCCTTATCTTCAGCTATTTGGTTTTGAATCAATGAACGATATCATTGGTGTACCCGTTATTGATTTGATCGCAGGCGGCGACAACGTCAAAGCCTTTAAGCAGTTTTTGCGACAGTTTGATAAGGGTAGCCGTGAAGAGGTCGAGTTCAAATTCGAAAGCCTACGTAAGGATGGCAGTACCTTTGAGGCAAAACTACAGCTGGCAGCAGCCACCTTGGATAGTGAGCCAGTTACTCAAATTATTATTCAACAAAACAATAGTAATAGTGCTGAGGTTGCTAAGCGCTTGGCAGAAGCTGAGCGTAAGGACAGCTTGACAGGAATCAACAACCGCCACGGTTTTGAAGAGCAGTTGATGACGGTACACCAGCAAGCAATCGATGGCGTACTGACTGCAGGGCTAATGTATGTTCGGCTCGATAACATTGGTAAAATTAGAAGTAGCTTGGGTTTACAAGGTGTCGATACGACAGTCAAGCAGGTAGCTTATACCCTAGACGAGCTGGTGCCAGAGGGTTATGTAAGCCGCTTTAGTGATACAGCATTTACGATACTAGTAGAGAATCAGACAGCCGCAGAGCTCGAACAGCTCGCCGAGCATATTGGCTCACGTATTAGTGAGATGCTCATTGAAGTCGATAAGCGTACGACAAGCACCACCGTTAGTATTGGTATTGTCAAAATCGAAAGAAATACCGCTGAGCCTAAGATTGTATTAGAGCGAGCGATGGATGCTATTGCTCAGATTATGACTGAGACCTCTAATAAAGGTGGCACCTATCATTTATATGATCCGAGTGAGCATGCCAATAGTGATGACCATGCGCTCGCTGAGTCTTTAGTCGATGCCATTGCCAATAACCGCTTTGAGCTATCGTTTCAGGCGATATATGACATCAATAATGACCGTAGTGACTTTTTTGAAGTCTATCTGCGGCTGCCATTGGCAGATGCTGACAATACCGTGTTGACGCCTCAACAATTTATGGCGGTTGCTAAAGCGCATCAATTGCTAGAAAAAATAGATCGTTGGGTACTGATTAATGCCTGTAAAAAGATAAATGACGTCCGTAAGATCCATCCTGAAGCGCGACTATTGATACAATTGACCAGTGCCTCGCTGGTTGATAAAAAGCTGCCAAACGTTGCCAGCCAGTTGATTAATGCCGTTGGCGGTGCTGCAGGAGCATTGACGCTACAATTTAATGAACAAGATATCGCTGATCATTTAACGGTTGCCAAATCTCAATTTGAAGCACTTGACCAAGTGGGCTGTCAGCTTGGTATTACTAACTTTGGCTCGTCTACTAAGTCCGTTGAAATTGCCAGCGTTGTTCAGCCAGATATCGTACGTTTGGCTCGTAGTTACGTGCAAGATATCGATTCTGCGGATAATTTAGAAGCCGTTAAGTCTCTTATCGTGCGTACCAACGCGGTTAAAATCGATGTGTTGATGCCTTACATTGAAGAAGCGGCAACCATGTCTGTCGCTTGGAGTGTGGGTGCGCGCTATCTGCAAGGGTATTATTTGGAAGAGCCAAGCAGTACAATAAAAGTGGCTAGTGGTACATAAGAGCACCTAATCTTGTGTACAACCATACAGGTATAACCCTAGACGTTTCTTAAGCGTTATTTATTGGTTTAGATGCCGATAAATAACGCTCTATTTTTAAACAGCTATCTATGCGTGCCGACCGATTTTGCCTGATTTTGCATTGCATTATTATCGATATCGTCTTATATAGCTGGTGCTCCTCAACTAAAGATTGTCAAAAATGTCTATTATCAGTAAGTCATCATTGAGCGGTATTTTTACCGCTGTTCTACTGCTCACCGCTTGCGGGAAGAGTATACCACCTGATCATCGCGCGCCTGTCACGCTGCCACTATATACTGGAGGTAACGCTGCTAATGGTGCCCTAATTTATAAAGAGGCTTGTAGTCAGTGTCATCAGCTCAATGCCGGTCTCAATAAAAAAGGCCCGCAGTTGATGAATATATATGGTGCGCCCGCCGCAGAGCTAGAAGATTACACCTATAGTGATGGGCTAAAAAAATCAGGTTGGATATGGGATGCAAAAACGCTCGATCCTTATATTGCGGATGCGGAAAAAGCCATGCTAGATTCAAAAATGCTATCAAACCCTATGCCTGATGCTAAAGAGCGTGCGGATGTGATCGCTTATCTGTCAACGCTTCGTGCCGCCGCGCCCCTAGTGGAAGATGAGGCAAAGTAATTCCTGATTTATACTCATTATCCAAAAAACGAGCCAATGATTACTATGACCCATACAGCCATCGATATGTCTCTTCCTTCTACACTCCAGTCAACGTCAGAGATACTCAGTCAATCTGCGCCTAGTGCTAGCGACTATCGCCATAATCAGCAAAAAATCGCCCAGCTTATGGCACAGTTAAACCAAATTGTGTTGGACAAACCTCAAGCCGTTAAGTTGGCGCTCAGTGGTATATTGGCAGGTGGTCATTTATTACTGCAAGATATACCGGGTATGGGCAAGACGACCTTGGCGCAGGGATTGGCACAGTTATTGGGCTTGAGCTTTAGCCGCGTGCAGTTTACTAACGACATGCTGCCAGCAGATATTTTAGGCATGAGTATCTATGACCAAAGTAAACAGCAGTTTGAGTTTCGCTCTGGGCCTATCTTTACTCAGCTGTTACTGGCAGATGAAATCAATCGCTCCAGCCCCAAGACACAAAGCGCGTTATTAGAAGCGATGGAAGAGCGGCAAGTCACCCAAGATGGAAAAACCTATTCTTTGCCGCAGCCGTTTTTTGTGATTGCAACCCAAAATCCTTTGCAGCAAGCAGGTGTCTATCCACTCCCTGAATCGCAGCTAGATCGATTCTTACTATGTTTGTCGCTCGGTTACCCATCACCTGCGGCAGAGCGTGAGCTCTTAAAAGGTCAGGATCGTCGCGAGCTATTAAAAGAGTTGGATGCCGTGCTAGATACGGACGCTGTGTTATTAGCCCAGCAAGGGGTCAAGCAAGTTCATGTCGCGGATGTGGTTTTGGATTATCTACAAAGACTGGTGGCAAAAACACGAGCAAGCCAAGAGTATCATGGCTTATCACCGCGTGGTGTGCTGTCACTACAGCGTGCTGCACAAGCTTATGCCTATGTATCGGGGCATATGGAGATGACGCCTGAAGATATTCAAGCGGTGTTCGCTGCGGTCACTGATCATCGTCTCGGTCAGCGTTTTGTGCCAGCGTATGTGACGGGAGGGCAGGCGACACAAACCATCGCCCAACGCATATTGGCAGACGTGGCTGTTATTGTTTAACCGTTTGATTTTTCATAACGTACGTTTATGTCCGAAACTGCTATTCAATTGTGAATGAGAGTATTAATTTTATGGTAAAGATAGGGTAATCATGAGCTTTTTGCCAAAAGCCTTAACCGTACCAGCTACTTCAGCATTAAGCCGTTGGTTTGCCTCGCGTGCGCCTAAAAGTGATAGCGCTACGCTCAATTTGCGCAATGTCTATATCTTTTTTAGCCGTGAAGGGATGCTATTTGCTGTCTTATTGGTCATTACTTTTATTGCTGGCATCAACTATGGCAACAACTTAGTATTGGGCTTATGTTTTTATTTGGTCAGTGTCTGGCTGATCAGCTTTCATGTGACCTTTGCTCATATCTCAGGTCTAAAAGTACAATTAATAGAAGTGACCATAGCAGAAGCGGGTGCGCCTGTTTGGGTGACTTTGCAGCTGCGCAGTGAGAGCCGCCAACCAAGACGGCAGTTGTTATTTGGCTTTGAGCAGGTTGATAAAGAGACGGATAAAAAATCCAGTAAGAAAATCAAACCTAACGTAGATAATCAAAATTCTGTGCTCGTTACACGGCTACAAGGTGAGCAGATTATTCGTTTGCCAGTACAGACGCATAGTCGTGGGCAGTTTGAATTACCACGCTTAAAAATAAAAACCGTTTATCCTTTGGGCATTATGCGGGCATGGTCTTATGTCTATTTTGCGCGTACGGCGTGGGTCTATCCAAAACCTGAAGCCTTTGACTGGCAGGCACAGTATTCGGTCGCAAGTCAGGAGGATTTAGCAACAGGCGGGCAATATCGACAAGGTCAAGATGACTTTGAGCGGCTGGATAATTATATCGAAGGTGAGTCGCTGGCACGGGTTTCTTGGGGTCATGTGGCGCGCGGTCAAGGTATGTTTACCAAGCATTTTGCTGATCCAGTCGGTCATGAACAAAGCTTAGATTATGCTGATATGCCAGCGGCGCATCATGAGCAGAGGCTGGCTCAGATGACGTATGGGGCGATGAGGTTGGGTGAGCTGGGTGTGCCATTTAAGATGCGCTTGCCGAGTGATGTCTCTGCTGCTGCTCTGATGGGAGAAGGTGATAGTTTTGCGCAAGCGTGCTTGCTAAGGTTGGCAAAAACGCCATGACCAATATCTCTAAAATAGATGACTCAAAAAAACCGGTAGAAGTATTTACTGGCTCTTCTAAATCAGACTTTATAAATTCTGCAAGCTTTGAGCAGTTGGCATTGGGTCAAAATATCGCTTCTCATACTGAGCAGGCTAGCGATACTAAATGGACTCGCAAGCTATTTGCCTTGCCAGCGTATTATTGGGTATTAATCGCCCAAATCATCGTCATTTTACCTCATGCCGCGCATCTGCCTTTGTGGCTGATTGGCTTTGCTGTGGTTAGTATCGCCGCCCAACTACCGCGCATCAAAGCTAAGTTCAAAAAATTGCGTCATTTAAAACGCGTCTATCAAGGCATGCAAATGCTCGGCTTCTTGCTGGGTCTTTTCGGTTTATGGCTGACTTACAATACGGCGTTTGGACTGGATATGGGCGTGGCATTTTTAGTGCTATGTCTCATCAGTAAGCTGTGGGAATTGTATAAGCGGCGCGATGCTTATGTGGTCTTAAATTTATCACTGTTTGTCCTTGCAGCGCTGTTTTTGATGGATCAAGGTCTTGTTACGACTTTAGAAGTAATCATCGGTGCTGTCATTATCTTATTGGCATTTATTGCACTCAATGACGATGGTAATACTCGCGGTGATGGTCGTCTGCGCACTTTGGGTGTATTAGGTCTTGGGGCACTGCCATTATTGGTTGTATTGTTTTTATTCTTCCCGCGCTTACCACCGCTATGGTCAGTGCAGCTATCAGGTCAGCAAGCAACCACTGGCGTCTCCGATAGTATGTCGCCCGGGGATTTTGCCAATTTGGGACAATCGACTGAGCTGGCTTTTCGGGTAGAGTTTGCAGATAAGCGCCCACCGCAACAGCAGTTATATTGGCGTGGTTTGGTATTTAGCGACTTTGATGGGGTTACATGGCGTCCTAGCCCTCAGCAACAACAATGGCGGCCTGCACCGCAAATGCCTGTTTGGATTGAGAACGCCTTTGCTACTATCCCTGATGAAGTGAAAGTTGCGCCTACCAGCTATGAGGTTATTTTAGAACCCACACAACAAAACTGGCTATTTGGCCTCGATTATCCTTTTGCCCAGCGCCAAGACATCAGTATTACTTCAAACTTTACCTTATTAAAAGACCAGCCAGTTACTCAGCAGTTCCGTTATGACGTATTACAGTTTGCGCCGATGCGCATTGACCCTGTTCTGTCTGAAGCGTTGCGGCGGCTGAACCTTGCTCTGCCAGCTGACGGCAACCCACAAGCACGCGCACTGGCAAAGCGATTATTTGCGCAATCTGGCTCAGACCCAGTGCGCTATATTGCAGCTATTGAACGCTGGATTAATCAAACAGAATTTCGTTATACGTTATCGCCGCCACGATTAAATAATAACCGTATTGACGAGTTTTTATTTGAGACCAAAGCGGGATTTTGTGAGCATTACTCTTCAAGCTTTACGTTTATGATGCGGGCAGCTGGTATACCTGCACGGGTCGTGGCAGGCTATCAAGGTGGCGAGCTAAGCCGCGGCGGCAATGTTTGGGAAGTTCGGCAGAAAGACGCGCACGCTTGGACGGAGGTTTGGCTTGAGGGTCAAGGCTGGGTACGTGTCGATCCGACAGCTTTTGTTGCGCCTGAGCGCGTCGAGCAAGGGATGGATGCGCTGACGCAGTCGCAGGGAGCGGCGATGTTCGGTGATGGCGCTAGTGCGCAAATCAGCTATCAGCAATATCAAATGCTACAAACCTTGCGCCGCCTGTCAGATCAAGCAAGCTACTATTGGCAAAAAGACGTCGTCGGTTACGATCAGGACAAACAAGCTGACTCGCTATTGAAGTGGTTCAACATCCGCTCAGTCATGCAGCAAATTATTTGGTTGGCAGCGAGTGCTATTACTGTCATGGCTATTTTAATCTTTGTCATCTGGCAACGTCGCCGCAAACGCTGGCATCTAGCAGATCTGCCGCTTGCACAGCTATCAAGACGTATTGGTAAGGTGGATAAATCGCTGGCTCGTGATGACAGCGAAGGCCAACTAGCATGGCTAGAGCGCGTGGCACTGGCTATTGATTCAAATGCCGAAGGTGGTACTGATAGCCGTTTAACAGACAGTGGTCACTCAGAAATTGTCCAAGCCAAAATCATGCAGATTCAACAAGACTATCGTCAGCTACGCTATGGACGTCTCAGTGCACTTGAAATCAGTGATAAAGAATATCAAATAGTGCTCAAACAGCTCAAAAAAAATGTCGGTGAGTTATTTTGATGGCTGTTTGTGAAAGCGTGGTTTAGCGCATGATAAGATGTTAAGGGTAATAAAGGAGGCGGCTCTATGGCAATATATGTGGATTTTGTGCAGATAGAATTTAAAGGCTATAAATGGTGCCATATGTTGGCTGATACGCTGCAAGAGCTGCATGAATTTGCCTTATTGATAGAAGTAGATCAGCGCTTATTCCACCGTCATGCCAGTTACCCGCATTATGATGTTACGGTACAAATGCGTGCGACAGCGATTGAATATGGCGCTATCCCTGCCGGTCGAAAAAAGATTATCGAATGTGCTAAGAAGTTAAAAGTAGAGCTACACGAGCAAATCGCACAGTCTAAGAATGGCTAATAAGTTAATTTTTTAAAGATATAAAAAAGGTGGGTTATGCTTTTGCATCCCACCTTTTTTGTGTTTATATTTCCATTTATAGCTTACTTTGCAATAGCTGCCTTACTGACACCATCAAGCGCTTTTGCGATGTTAGCTATCTCAGTATCACAACCTTTGATATTATGACGGTCTTTCAGATATTCAGGATTGTTGTAGGACAGCCAGACTTTTTTATCGGCATCTTCACTGATGAGAATCTTTTGTGGTAAGTCGATGGCGACGCTTTGCTCGCAATTCATCAATGGCGTACCCGCTTTTGGGTTACCAAACATAATTACCTGCGTCGGTCTCAATGTTAAATTGGCACCTTGCGCATTTTTTTGATGATCGACGCGTGCAAATACTTTCATACCTTTGCTTTCGATAATCGCCGCCAGCTTATCAGCAGTATCTTGGACAGAATGATTACTTTGCATCGTAACCAAACCCTTTTCAGCATTGATAGCAGTCATCGTTTCTGGTGTTGACGGCATTTTATCCGGCGCGTTTAAAATATTTTCAACGCTGGCACACGAGGACATGGCCAAAGCTAAGGCAGCGATAGAGACAATCTTAATCATAAAAATTCCTTTTATTATGGTTTTTTATTTAGTGAGTGATGCTTGGTTGTGTTAAGCGATCTTCTTCTAATATTACAGATATTTCTTAATGATAGTGGATAATATTCATTTTAAGTAAAACCGAATTTTAAGTAAAACCGAATAGTGGCTTTGTATGTTCATGCTAAATGCTCCGATAGATAATCTACCAGTAATCGAATCTTTGGCGATAAATGACGGTTGTGCGGATAGATAGCCCAGATACTTTCTTCAGGCTCTCTATAGTCATCCAACAAGCTGACCAGATCACCTGATGCTAAATACTGCTGCACATAATAATCCGGTAGCTGCACGATACCCAAACCTTTTAGCGCAGCATCAACTAGGCTATGACCACTGTTATATTGAACGCTGCCAGAAACGCGTAGATTTTTTTCTTTATCCGTATTTTTTCCAGAATCTATTTTGCCATCTTCTATAAAGTGCCAATAGTCACGTGTGCCTAGCAGACAATTATGTTGACTTAGCTCAGTCAAAGAGTGCGGTGTACCGTGTCTCTTAAGATAAGCTGGTGCGGCACAGACAAAATTCGTACGACGGCTGAGTTTTTTTGCCATCATCGTTGAATCGCTTAACTTGCCAATACGAATCGCCAAATCATAGCCACCGTCGATTAAGTCCATTTTTTGATTGCTCAAAAAAGCCGTTACTTCGATATCGCTGTATCGCACCATAAAATCATTGACCAGTGGTAATAATTGCTGCTCGCCATAAGTGACAGGAGCGGTCAGTTTAATCCTGCCTTGTGGCTTTGACTGTAGGTGGCTCACTGCTTGTTCAGCGGCATCCAAGCCATCAAGCACACCGCGGCAATGCTGATAAAACACGCGGCCTTCTTCGGTGAGTGAGACCTTGCGCGTGGTTCGATATAGCAATTTTATATTCAAGCGCTTTTCTAACGCGCTGATCTGCCGACTGACTTGCGCAGTCGAGAGGCTCAATTCTTTTGCGGCGCGCGTGAAGCTCTCATATTCTGCCACACAAACGAATTCGCTAATACCATCCCAGCGCATGATTGTTACCACTGTGTAAAAGATATTTGCAAATATAGCATATTGTTATCATCTCAGAAACAACTATAATTATCGACATAGAATGAAATGTTTTACAGACTGCTACAACTGTAGCTTGCCTCTATTAGGTAAGCACTATAAGCTGAATAGGTCTGCGCTGAATAAGCGATAAAATTAATTAAAAAGAGAGACAACTATGTCAGATAAATTTATCAAATCGAAAGCCGCCATTGCTTGGGGTCCAAACCAGCCGCTATCTATCGAAGAAGTGGATGTCATGCTGCCACGTAAAGGCGAAGTATTGGTAAAGATCATCGCCAGTGGCGTTTGTCATACCGATGCCTTTACCTTATCTGGTGAAGACCCAGAAGGCGTATTCCCAGCGATTTTGGGTCATGAGGGTGGCGGTATCGTTGAGCAAATCGGCGAAGGCGTGACCAGTGTCCAAGTTGGCGATCATGTTATTCCTTTATACACCGCAGAATGTGGCGTCTGTAAAATGTGTACCTCAGGCAAAACCAATTTGTGTTCAGCCGTGCGCGAGACCCAAGGTAAAGGTCTGATGCCAGACGGTACCACGCGTTTTTATAAAGATGGTGAGCCAATTTATCATTACATGGGCTGCTCAACTTTTTCTGAATATACTGTTTTGCCAGAGATTTCATTGGCTAAAGTCAATAAAGAAGCACCATTAGAAGAAGTTTGCTTGCTAGGTTGTGGCGTCACTACGGGTATGGGCGCGGTCATGAACACTGCAAAAGTCGAAGAGGGTGCTACGGTCGCTATCTTTGGCATGGGCGGTATTGGTCTGTCAGCGGTCATCGGTGCTGCCATGGCAAAAGCCAGTCGTATCATTGCGGTTGATATCAACGAGAGCAAATTTGAGCTGGCCAAAAAACTGGGCGCGACTGACTGCATCAATCCAAAAGATTATGACAAACCAATTCAAGAAGTCATCGTTGAGCTAACTGATGGCGGGGTTGATTACTCATTTGAGTGTATCGGTAACGTCGATGTGATGCGTTCCGCGCTTGAGTGCTGCCATAAAGGCTGGGGCGAGTCAGTTATCATCGGTGTCGCTGGTGCTGGGCAAGAAATCTCAACCCGTCCATTCCAGTTAGTGACTGGTCGAGTCTGGAAAGGTTCAGCATTTGGCGGCGTAAAAGGCCGTTCAGAATTACCAGGCTATGTTGAGCGTTACCTAGCGGGCGAAATCCCACTACAAGACTTCATTACCCATACCATGCCATTAGAAGACATCAACGAAGCGTTTGACTTGATGCATAAAGGCGAAAGTATTCGTACGGTTATTCATTTTTAAGAGTCAATCTTAAGGTAGTAGTTTTAAAATGAATATCGTGTCATAGCATTGATAAAAATGCCGCTTCTATTAGTAGAAGCGGCATTTTTTGTTTTATTGCTAAAAAGTTTGATTGCTAAAAATTAGAAGGGTTATTTGCTCTGATTATTAAGAATAATCTGATCGGTAAGCGTACCTAAATCTGATGCTATAAAATCAGGTGTGGGAACATTCGACGCTGATAGCAACGCATTATAAGGTCGCGTGAGAAATGCAGCGTGGCAACCAGCCGCTTGCGCGCCGATAGTATCCCAAAGGTGACAGGCGACCAAACACAACTCTGACACTTCAACAGACAACTCTTTGGCTACCATCTGATAGGTTTCAGGTGCAGGCTTAAACTTGCCGACAGTCTCAACGCTGAAGTGCTGCTCAAAAAACTGACTTAGCCCTGCTTTTTCTAATGGTGTTGGAGATGGACTGCTCGCTGAGTTGGTCAACGTCACCAGTCGAAACCCTGCTTCAGTTAGCTGGGTTAATGCTGGCACTGCATCAGGGTGGGCTGGCATGTTGCCCATACGCTCTTTTAACTCATCGATATCGCTTTTTGTCAGCGTGACATTATGAATATCAGCCGTCATCTGTAAGGCAGCGACGCCAAGTTCACCAAAGGGTGTATAAAGACCGGATAAGGTCATGGTTTGAGAATAAAGTACCAATTGGGCAAACCATTCTCTCAGTATTTTTTCATTATCAAATAAGCGAGAAAATAAAGGCGCGAGGGTATCAATATCGAGTAGCGTCTCATTGACGTCAAATACGATAATCGAAGGTGAATGCTCAGAAGACATAAGAGATTCCTTTATTAAGAGTCAATGTAAGAGTCAATGTAAGAGCTAATAAAACCTAGTCTGGCATGTCAGCCAACTGCTGCAAGATACTCGTGAAGTTCTCCACTCCTTGAGCACCGCTAACCAAATGACGCTCATTGAATATCACCGCAGGTACGCTTTGGATACCTTGCTGCTGCCAATGTTGCTCAGCGGCACGTACTTCTTTAGCAAAACGTTGGTCTTCCAGTACTGCTAGCGCCTCGCTACGATCAAGTCCAGTCTCCGACGCAATATCCGCGAGCACGGAATGATCAGAGATGTTTCTGCCATTGGTAAAGTGGGCGGTGAACAATGCTTGCTTTAACTCATGCATGCGACCTTGCTGATGCGCCCAATGTAAAAGCTGGTGCAAGTTAAAGGTGTTGTGCATACGCATGTCATCACTAAAGTTGAACTCAAAACCAACTTCACTACCAGCTTCCGTCATTCTTGCTCGGCTAGCGTCAGACTCTTGCTTGGTTGAGCCATACTTTTCGGCAATATGCTCCCGAAAATTTTGACCTTCGCTTGGCATATTAGGGTTTAGCTCGAACGGATGCCAATGAATTTCGTACTCGGTATTGGTTTGCTTGAGTGCTTCAGCCAACTGTCTATAACCAACGACGCACCAAGGACAAACGACATCTGATACGATATCTATGCGTAGGGGCTTCTCGATATTTTTCATATGACCTCTCGTTATTTACAAGTTTGTTATTCATGATTTTGGTATTTATGATGGTAATTATAGTCAGTGAAAAGTAATATCGATACATTACATACTGCTGACATCAATTTTTCTTGCTTACTGTGCCTGTGCAAACGGAGGCGACAAAAAATTGATATCAGCAATACCGTAGCGTTTTTAGGATACTTTGACTATAACTACCATCTTATTCAATAAGACTTTAACTGAAAAAACTGCTGCTCGATTGTTTTCGAACAGCAGTCTCTCTTACAGCAGTATAAAAACACCAGAGGGGTCATTACAACCCCAAATTGGCGGTTTAATTAGTCTGCTTTGTGCCATTCAAATTTTTGGAATGGCTTATCGATTGGCGTGTTGGCAAGATGGTTGGTGTAATTACTCATCACCTTTTGCGCCGCAGCAAGGATCACTTCTAGGATTTGGCGTTTGGTAAAGCCAGCATCCAAGAATGCTTGTACAGCAGCATCATCTACGTTACCGCGACCACGGATTACAGAGAGTGTAAAGTCACGTAGCGCTTCTAATTTCTCAGTCGGTAGTGTAGTTTCATTGCGCAATGCTTCGGTAATAGCATCATCCACTTTCATGCTTTTGGCGATACCAGTATGTGCAGGTACGCAATAATGACAAGCATGTTCGACGTTGATGGTTTGCCAGACAACGGTGACTTCTTCGTCATCGAAACTGCTGTCCAAAAATAACTGATGTAGACGTTGATAGCCTTCAAGCAACCCAGGCGCTTCAGCCATCACAGCATGCAAGTTTGGAACCATGCCAAATGCTTTGATAGAAACGTCTAGCAAGTCTTTGCTCTCTGCTGGTGCGCTTTCTTTGTCGTGTAATGTAAATTCGGTCATACAAAATCCTTAAAATAAATAGTTGTTAGGTTGTTTTTAAAGTGTTGTAGCTTAGATTTCTTAGATTAGATACCTTAAATCAGATCTCTTAAAAAGGACAAGTCAATTTGAGTGAATACTCAATTTAAACATGTCGATCTTCTCTAAGTGAATCAACTGCAACCACTATAAACAAATTTGAGTGATTGCTCAACAATGAATTGTGAAGATATATAGCCAATTTGTAACGGCCACCAAAAATATGACTCATAAAAGGATAATGACTATATTGAAGGTTTTACCGAACACATTTAAAACTTGTTTGATTGCCTACTGACGAATGTAGAAGACTGGCCAATGGAAAAAAGAGTCATTATTATAAATAAGATACCCGTTAGCAGCATCACTCACGTCTCGACACTCTCTATGATTAAAAACTACCTATGATTAAAAACTACACTGTAATAACTACAAAGTAAAAACAAAACAACTTTTTTCATACGTCATAATAAATTTATCGATGCCGTCTTTTGAGGCGTATTTTACCATTCCATTATATTCATCTGCCAGCGAGAAGCCAGCATGTCTACTTTGACCTTAACAATCAATAAACAAGATTATCAGCTCGATAATCTTGACGCCCGTACGACACTGCTCGACGTCTGTCGTCAGCACTTACGAATTACTGGACCTAAAAAAGGCTGTGACCACGGTCAATGCGGGGCTTGTACTATGCTCATCAATGGACGACGGGTTAATTCTTGTCTGACACTTGCCGTCATGCATGATGGTGATGACATCACAACGATTGAAGGCATCGGGATGCCGGATTCGTTATCAGAATTGCAACAAGCCTTTAAAGACAACGACGCATTTCAGTGCGGATATTGCACCCCAGGTCAGATTTGCTCAGCGACGGCACTAATAGAAGAGATCAAACAAAATTGGCCAAGCCATGTGAGCACAGACTTGCAACATCCTGACGGTCTCCTTGTACAAGAAATCGCTGAGCGCATGAGCGGTAATATATGTCGCTGTTCCGCTTATCCCAATATTATTAAAGCCATCTCGCAAGTGCTTGAGAGTCAATTGTCAGAGTCTAATATTCAAACAACGGACAATACTGCGCAAAATCCAAGCGTAACAGGTATCTGGTCACCACCGCCTAGCGAGGCGCAACTTGGTAAAGCTTCAGCAAATAATAAAATGGCAAATAATAAAACAGCAACTGCTACGACAGGAGGCCGCGCATGAGACGTTTTGAATACAGCCGTGCTGATGCACCAGAGCAAGCCGCGTTATCTGCTAGTAGCAAAGACGCTTTCTTCATCGCAGGTGGTACCAATTTATTAGACTTGATGAAGCTAGAGATCGAGACGCCAGTTAAATTGGTCGATATTACTCGTCTAGAATTAGAACAGATTGAGACTACTGCCGATGGTGGTCTACGTATTGGCACGCTTGTGACCAATAGCGATTTGGCAGCGCATCCTGACGTTATTGCAAATTACCCAGTATTGTCCCGAGCGATTTTGGCAGGAGCAACGGGTCAGTTGCGTAATAAAGCGACCACTGGTGGCAACTTCTTGCAGCGCACTCGTTGTTACTATTTTTATCAAACGGATAGTGCCTGCAACAAGCGTGAACCGGGGTCAGGTTGTCCTGCCATCAACGGCGAGAACCGTACGTTGGCTATTGTAGGAACCAGTGACGCCTGTATTGCTCAGCATCCCTCTGATATGGCAGTGGCCATGCGCTTACTGGATGCCACAATAGAGACAGTCAAAGCGGATGGCTCGACTCGTGCTATCGATGTAAAAGATTTTTATTGCTTGCCAAAAGATACGCCGCATATCGAAAACGTATTAGAGGCAGGCGAGCTTATCACTCATGTTGTCTTACCTGCACCTGTTCAAGGTATGCACACTTATGACAAGGTACGTGATCGCGCCTCATATGCGTTTGCGCTAGTATCTTGTGCGGCAGTGATAGACGCTGATGAGAGCGGTAATCTAAAAACAGTACGATTGGCATTTGGTGGTATCGGTACTGAGCCATGGCGTAATGAAGAGGTTGAGGCACTGTTAACGGATACCAATGGCAATACTGATGTGATCACGCAAGCCGCCGATCTGTTATTGAATGATGCCAAAGGTAATGGTCAAAACGACTTTAAGATACCGTTGACGCGTCGCCTACTAAAACAAGTCATTCAGCGCGCACTAGCGGGCGAGGGAGCATAATCATGTCATTATTTGAATCAATCACTCAGTCAGAACCGACCAAAAAAATGACCATGGATGAGCCTGTCGAGTCTCTGTTTAGCAAAACGGCGAGCAAACTGGTCGGTAAGCCAATCAACCGTATCGATGGCTCGTTAAAGGTTAGCGGTCAAGCGCATTATAGTGCGGAAATCCACTTAGATAATAAAGCCTACGGTGTTTTGGTCGGTGCGACCATTGCCAAAGGTCAAGTCGA
Organism: Psychrobacter sp. AT9; assembly: GCF_047272965.1. Taxonomy (NCBI): domain Bacteria; kingdom Pseudomonadati; phylum Pseudomonadota; class Gammaproteobacteria; order Moraxellales; family Moraxellaceae; genus Psychrobacter; species Psychrobacter sp. AT9. The sequence goes on along the minus strand of NZ_JBKOTW010000001.1, from coordinate 2,712,140 downwards.
GAACATTGATAGCAGTTCTTTAGACGGCATTCCTAATATTATTAAGGTTGTCACAGATCCTAAGCATTTTTTGCGCAACTCTCAGCAAGGTGGATTAAAAAAAGCGCCAAAGCAGGGAGCGACTGAGATTTTTTATCATGGTCAGCCTATTGCTGTGGTAATCGCTGAAACCTTTGAGGCAGCAACAGAAGGAGCAAATGCGCTTAAAGTCACTTATAAAGATGAGACTGATCAGGCAGCATTGAATTTTACTAAAGAGCTGTCTAACGCCCATGCAGTCGATGAAAAAAAAGGCTCTGACAAAAACTATGTCCAAGGCGATCCAGAACAAGGACTGATTGACTCCGAGGTGACGCTCGATCGCTTTTACCATACGCCGAGTCAAAACAGCTCTGCCATGGAGCCACATGTGACATTGGCACATTGGGAAGACGACAAACTTATTCTTTATACTGCCAACCAAATGCTTGCGTCTTGTAAGCAGCAAGTCATGGACGCCTTAAACTTAAACAAAGACCAAGTTCAGTTAATCGCGCACTATGTCGGCGGTGGGTTTGGTAGCAAGCTGGGTATCGCCCCTGAGTCTATTGCCGCTGCGATCGCTGCAAAAGATTTGGGTCGACCAGTACTGATCACCATGACGCGTCCACAAGTGATGGAAGCGACAGTCAGACGCTCAAACACTCGTCAGCGCATTGCGATTGGCTGTGACAAGGACGGCGTTATCGATACGTTGATTCATGATACTATTTCTAGCAATTTGCCTGGAGAGGCATTCTTTGAGCCGACTGCTTTGTCTACGCACTATCTATACAGTGGTAAAAACCGCCGTGTAAACTATGAAATGGTAGACATGAACCAAGTGCTATCAGGCTCGATGCGTGCGCCTGGTGAGGCGGTTGGCATGATTGCCGTTGAATGTGCGATGGATGAGTTGGCTTCACAATTAGATATTGATCCTATCGAGCTGCGTCGCCGCAATGAACCCGAAAAAGACCCTAGTAAAGACATTCCGTTTTCGTCACGGCAGCTGATTGCTTGTATGGAGCAAGGTGCTGAACAGTTCGGTTGGAATCAGCGAAATGCCAAACCTGCCAGTCAATTAGAAGGCGATTGGTGGATAGGAACGGGCATGGCAGCTGCAGCACGTGGGAATCAATTACAGCCTTCTGAAGCACGCGCAACTCTACAAGTAGACAAGTCAAAAGCGCTCGGTGTCAAAGCAGTTATCGAGACAGACATGACGGATATCGGTACTGGGTCTTATACTGTGTTCTCTCAAGTAGCCGCAGATTTACTAGGACTACCCATTGACCATATTGAGATGAAACTGGGCGATAGTGCATTTCCGCCCGCAGCAGGTTCAGGTGGTAGTTGGGGAGCGGCGAGTGCAGGTAGTGGCGTCTACCTCGCTTGTGAACAACTGCGTGAGATGTTAGCAGAAAAAGTAGGTCTATACCCTGATACGATTCAGCTAGATAATGGTCAAATTAAGCAAGTAGGCAAGCACGATTTAACAGCTATAGAGGCAGCCAAAGAGAACAGTCAAGCGTTCGCTGATAGCACTATTGATAAAATATCTGAAACGACCGGAGTTTCATTTTCAGAGAATGTATTAGAAGAACAGTCAGAATCAGAAAAATATAATTTTGACAATACAGAGTCTTATACGCTTGCAGATGTAGTCGCTAGCTATGAGGATCAAAGAATCAGTGCCAAAGGACAGATAAAGCCGGGTAAAAATGGTAAGAAGTATCGTCAGTCCTCTTTTGGCGCGAACTTCGCTGAAGTAGCCGTGCATAAAGTCACTGGTGAAATTCGAGTGAAACGTATGACGGGCGCATTTGCCGCAGGTCGTATCCTTAATCACAAAACAGCGACTTCGCAATGCTATGGTGGCATGGTATTTGGTATTGGTTCAGCGTTGATGGAAGAGGTTATTCACGATAAACGTGACGGTCGCCTGTGTAACCATGACCTCGCTGAGTACCACGTTCCCGTCAATGCAGATGTCCCGCAGTTGGATGTGATATTGGTAGAAGAAGATGATCCTTATACCAACCCAATGCACATCAAAGGTATTGGTGAGACTGCGATTGCAGGTGCTGCCGCAGCGATTGCTAACGCTGTCTACAATGCCGTTGGCGTACGTGTTTATGATTTTCCGATTACCCTCGATAAGCTGCTTTATGAGATGCCAGAGTAATTTTTTTAAGCCATATGTACGACAGGAACCCGCTTAATGAGCGGGTTTTTATAACTGAATCAGCAGTATCATTTCATCATTATCAAAAAAATAAATATCAAATAAGAGGTGTTATGAATCAAGTCGCTGACATTCTTGAGCTGGCAAGTAAGGCTAAGCAGCAAGGCGTTGATGCTGTATTGGCAACTGTCGTACGTACTGAGGGCTCAGCATATCGCCGTGCTGGCGCGATGATGCTAATCTGTGAAGATGGTCGCTCAGTTGGGATGATTAGTGGCGGCTGCTTGGAGCCGCATATTACCAAACGTGCCTTTTGGCTTACTCGTGGTGGTGCCAATGTGCAAGTTTATCAGACGGGTGATGACATTAAATATGCTGACGATGGCCAAGTGCAAGCAGGTGCTAAGCAAGATAACTTAGATAGCGATGTAGATGACGATTTAGATGACGTGGACTTCGATGAGCTCAATTTCGGCTTGGGCTGTAATGGGCGAGTGCATGTACTGTTTGAGCGATTAGCAACGGCTGAGCCACTGTTAGAGAAGATTCGTCAAGTTCGACGTAATCAGCAGCCGATTACTATGGCTACTTTAATTCGCACTAATGATTGGCAGCATCAAGATTCTGTATCGCAAAACAGTGATAATTTGCAAATTGGGATGCGTATTAATTTAGATGAATACCGCAGTTTCGAAGGTATCTCAGAACAAGGGAAAATAGCTCTTTCAAGCATACTTACCAATACCGTAGAAGAATTAGCAAAATATAAGCTGTCTGATAAAAATGCCGAATATGTGATAGTGGAAAACGGTGAGGCAACAACAGAGTGGCTCGTGCAACGCCTGCAACCACAATTGCGTCTATTGATTTGCGGGGCAGGTAACGATGTGATGCCACTGGTGACCATGGCCAAGCTACAGGACTGGCATGTGACAGTTATAGATAGTCGCGCGCAATATGCGACGCGCATACGTTTTCCTCAAGCGGATGCGGTGATGTCGCTATCTTTAGATGACAGTGAGACTTTGCTTCAGCTGAGCCATAACGCAGCAGTCGCTCTGATGTCACACAGCTTGACCCAAGATCGTGCTCGTTTAGCGATACTATTAGAGCATCCAGACAATTATAAATACTTAGGACAGTTGGGGCCGCGCTACCGGACCGAACGGTTAATCAATGAGATTAGCATAAACCTTAGTAATCCTACTATGTTAGAAGCTGGTATTCATAAATTGCATTATCCGATTGGCTACAAGCTTGGTGGAGATGGCCCTGAGGCGCTCGCGCTCGGTATCATGGCAGAGATAAATGCGGTCATGCACAATCAAATCCCAATAGAAGGCGGCTCGTACAATAATTCTTCAAATATCCCAGCGATGAGTAGCGATACGGATATTGTATCGAGTATCGTATGAGCAAGAGTACATTTACAGAAGGTACTGAGCGACAGAGACAAAATCATGCGGTCATTATCTTGGCAAGTGGACTCAGTCGGCGTCTCGGTCAACCAAAACAGATACTTTTTAAGGATGGCGAGCCGTTAATTGCCTGCATGACTCGACTGGCATTGGGGAATAACCCGCAAGCTATCGTTGTCGTTATTCCTGATAATCGTCGTTTGATTACCAGTGCGATTACAGAGTTAACTCTGCAGCATCCATCGGTTCAAATAGTGGTGAATCCACAACCTGACACAGGTATGGCGCATAGTTTAAGTTTGGGTATTGAGACCATCGCTAGTTTTGAAAATCAATCAATCAATCGAGTGCTCATCATGGGAGTGGATCAAGTGTTACTAGACGAGTTGCATTTGACGGCTTTGCTCGCTGGCAAGCAGGCTGTGGTTGCGAGTAACTATCACCATTGGCAACCTTTAGAAAAACACCAAAGTCTGCATAAAGGTGCATCTGATATCATAGGTTTACCTTTAGCAATTAACTATAAATTGCTTAGACAGTGGCAGTCAGCATTGATAGGCGATAAAGGGCTTCGTAACCTAATCAGAGGATTGCCTGCCGATCAAATAGGTAAGGTCGATAATGATCAACTTAGCTATGACATTGATACGCCTGAGCAGCTAGCATATGCAAAACAACAAGGCTGGCTCGATGGTTAGCTTTACGAATATAATTTATTTTAAATCATGAGATGCGAGAGAATAAAATCATAAATACGATAGAAACTGAACGCCTCTACCTCAGACAATGGCAAGCAAGCGACTTTGCGACCTTTGCCGACATGAATGCTGATCCAGAAGTAATGCAATACTTTCCTAAGCTATTAACCCCTAGAGTAAGCGATATCATCGCCAATAAGTGCCAGCAGCTTATTGCAGATAATGGCTGGGGGCTTTGGGCAGTTAGCCTAAAAGGTGATGAAGAAAATAGCGGTGGCTTTATCGGGTTTGTAGGCTTGAATGACACGCACGCAGATATGTCGTTTGCCCCTGCGGTTGAGATTGCATGGCGGTTACATAGTGACTATTGGGGACAAGGGTATGCTACTGAAGCTGCCCGTGCGTCTTTGAATTTTGCCTTTACCGAGCTGGGGCTTGATGAAGTGGTTTCATTTACGGCGGTCATTAATAAGCGCTCGCAACTGATCATGCAGCGCATTGGTATGACAGATACGCAAGACAATTTCTATCATCCTGCGCTCAAATCAACTCATCCGCTTGCTGAGCATGTGTTGTACAAGATATCTCGTCAGCAGTGGGAAAATATATAGAAAACTTACTGTAAAAGGGCTCTGTATTTTTTATCAATTTTGACCAGTCTCAATCCGCGAAAATGTCAAAATATGCCCCTTAAAAGGTAAATCTAAGTAAGTAGTATTCTCGGGCTTGACGTGCTTGCTGCTAAAACCAAACTCAGCCATCTTATTAGTCAGTTTGTTTTTGCGACCACGACCAGGATCGACCACGATGACCTCGCAGGTTGGCATAGCATGACGGTCAATGAACTCAGCCAGTATATCAATATGCTGGTCTTCGTAGAGCAAGTCGCTGCCGATAATCATATCAAACTTGCCAAGATGGCTATTGTCTTCTGCCCAGTCTAAACGCTCAAAATTGATCTCTTTGTTATTATTCAGCGTGGTATTTCTATCAAGGAAATACTCAACCGTTGGATGATAGTCGGTCGCTGTGATGTCCGCATGTCTATGATTGAGTAGCAGACTAGAGAGCGCCATACCGCAGCCAACTTCCAAAATACGTTTGCCTGCGATATCGTAATCGAGCATGTGATTGGCCAGTACCAAGCTTGACGGCCATATCACCCCAAACATCGGCCAAGAAGCCGAGCAAATGCCCAAATTCAACGCTTCATCGTCAGGGTCACTAAATTGTTGGTTGTCACGTAAGGTGCAAATATGGATATCGGTGTTGCCAATTTCAATCGTTTGATAACGCACGCGCACAGTGGTCAGCGAAGTCATAAACTGTCCTAAAAATAAGCAAGAATGCAAAGTTTGGCAGAGGTTGCCACTTTCAGTAAGGTAGGACGTTGGACGAGGTGATTTAAATCTTGGAGGCTTTATATTTTGTAGAAACTAGGGTTTTATAGAAACTTAAACAGCGGTAAGAAAACATCTTACATGCATGAGAGGAGTATGACCTAAACGTTGACAAGTTGTTGTTAATTCTGAGGGTATTCTTATTACTGTGTGAAATTGACTAGAATTAGAAAGCCGTATAAAAATGAATGGCATGAGAGGAGTTGGTGTAAGGGACGGCAGTGCGCTTGATTTTATATAAGCGCACTGAGTATTATTATAGTGTGAAAGATCGATGTTGAGCAGTATATCAATTGGTTCAACTGAATTAATTCAGAAATCTTAGTCCAGAGGTTTTTAGCGCCCATACCAGCTCTACAAAGGCACGGCTATTGGTCAAAGGTTCGCCATCGATGATGAGAACGTAGCCAGCATTATCTATCCATAAAAACACAAAGCTGGTCTCAGGAATGAGCAGGTCAACTTGCTGAAAGAATGAGATAGCTTGGCTTTCTACTGCCCACCCACGTTGCTTTTGTCGTAGCATAAATCCTGAAAAATCAGCTGCCGCGACACTGAGCATATCTGCTTCTTCTTGGCTGTAGCCAATACGTGCCAAGCAAAATCCTTCATCAGAGCCAATGGCAGCACGGCGTTTGCCCGATAAGCTGGCAACCACATAGGGCAAAAACTGATCTAATGGCAGATTGGGTGCTGGCAATAGGAGAGACAGTTTTTCAATCCAGCCATGTTCTATAAAGCTCTGTAGCCATTCATCAGAATAACGCTGGAGCCAATCAGCAGCGAGCAATGTCTGATCATAAGACAATAAATCCTGTAATGCCAGCTGCTCAGCAGTCGGTTCGTTTTGTGAAAATGCTTCAAAAATACCGGCTGGGGTCAGAGTCAAATATGTTTTAGCAGCATTTAAATAAGAAGACATAGTAACTACCATTATGATGAAAGTGATTAATAAGTGACAAATTAGGCTTTCATCTCGTTGAATTCAAATAATTTCGATACAAGGAAACCGAGCGCAAGTTATACATTAGTATGCTTAGCGAGGATGACGATGTAGCGGATTTATATGGATTTGGCTATAGTTTGATCAAGGTGCTGTTGGCAATTATCCCAACGCATATCGAATTGCCAATCACTTTTGCCCAAGCGAAACCATACTAAGGAAAACGCCAAACGATCATTGCGCGCGATACAGTGGGCAAAAAACTCATTTTCGATTTGCTCAATCGTGCCCCAATCTTTGTCATCACGCGCTTGCATCAGCTCCGTCGTGATGTCTTTAGCGATTTCTTTGGCATCATCGCTACTGATACGTAACCGTTGTTTTTGCTCATTTAGAGAAGGTGATATCAATACGCTCCAGCGGGTCGCGAGCATACTATTGCGTTGAATATATCTTTTCTTATCGATACAGTCGCGGAACCCTTGTTGAATATGAGGGTACAGGCGATCTTTGACACGAATAAACAAGTTGTTTACATCGTAAGGAATGTCATACCAACAGCCATAAAAGAAGTCTGCAACAGCACCTTGCAGCGGTTCTCTTTCAGTCAATAGTAGCGCCGCATTGATACGTTGTTCATGAAAGTGACGGTTGTTGGGTGCCAAAAATACTTTGCGCGAGTAAAACCGAAATGCTCGGTGCGCGACTTTCTCATTCTCTTTGATAAGGTCTACATCAGACATAATGGTGTTCCTCAGTCCAGCAAGGTCTGCATCAAATCTATCATAAATTCGGCGTCTTCTTCGTTCATCGCCTCAAACCCTTGCGGCATACCAAGCTCGGCCAAGGCTTTTTTACCATCATCATCGTTGTGCAGATTGAGAATGGCTTCTATAAATATTTGTGCATCAGGGAAGCCGTCTTTGATAAGTAGCACGTGGCTGATGTCAGCCAAGTCACTTTCGATAAGTACGGATAGCTGGGTCTTGGTCAACCGCGAAAAGCTATGAAAAATCTCTGCCAAAAAGAACGCGGCTTGGGCATCCCCTTTAATGACTTTGCGGGCAGCTGCCTGATAGGTTTCAGTGACATCCCATGTCAGATCAGATTCTTCGATATCAACCGCTTCTAGCAATCGTAAGCCAATCAGTTTGACATCTCGGTTGTCTGCCATGGCGATGGTAGCGCCAGCCTGAATGTCTTCTAAGTGGTTAATGTCGCTATTTGCAGCAGCGGCAATGACCATTTCATCAGACTTTCCGATAGGGCGGGCAACGGCACGGTAGCCTTGCTCACGGATTAGGGTTGCGGCATCAAAAGGGTTGGCGTAAATGACCTGAATGTCACCCGCATTAATGACTTGCTCTTGCTCAGCATGTGATGCAGGGATGTTCAAGTGCATATTTAAATTGGCACGTTTTTGAATCAACGTATTGAACATGTGCCAGCCTGCAAAACGCTCAGGTGAAAAATCTGGGGCGATTAACATATTGTGTGTCGTCATGATTTAGCCTTCCTCGTTTTGTTTCATTTGGGCATATTGCGCCATTGCCGCTTCGATTTTGCTGCGTGATGGCTTGCGTCGTACGGATGTATAGCCTACGGTTTCGCCATGACGAACGTTAGGGACGACGGTTGCATAGACCCAATAATGACTACCATCTTTGCATAAGTTTTTGACATAGCCATGCCATTTTTTTCCAGACTCAGCAGTGTCCCACAGGTCTTTATAAGCTGCTTTTGGCATGTCAGGATGGCGCAAAATATAATGCTGCTGGCCAATCAATTCATCGACATGGTAACCGCTAATCTCAACAAAAGCATCGTTGACGTGTGTGAGTATGCCATCCAAATCGGTACGCGATACAATCAATTTTCCATCTGGATAAGGGCGTTCGATGCCCGTGTCATAGACAGTACGCGACGTGCCATCGTGGTAAGTCAGGGTAATCTGTTCGGCAGGCATATCAGGCTTGTGTGCATCAGGGATTGGAGAACCCATGGTCATCTCCTTCATTGGTCGTTATGTAGTCAATCCTGCATAAATTGGATACGGTGTCAGCCTTGCTTAGTCTACTATTTGTAGTACTTTCACCCGGCTTCCTTGTATCCAAATTATATTGAACCGACTATGTTTATAGTAATTAAAAAGCGAATAAATTCGATAAGCAGTCGCCAATCAAATGAGCTTTGCAAGGGCTTCTGAGGCACGTTTGATATCTAAGAATATCAAACCAAGCTTGGCATTTGGTTTTGCCATAATAGTGAGTACCGCCTCATCTCCCGATGACGTCATAATAACGTAGCCTTTTTCACCCTGAATCATAATACGATCGATACTGCCACGTGCCAATTCACGACCTGCACGATCACCCAACGATAATAATGCTGCTGACATAGCACCCACACGGTCTTCGTCGACGCCAGTTGGCAGAGCTGAAGCAATCATCAGACCATCGTTAGAGATTAGGGCAGATGCTTCAACATCTGCTGATGAGCTGTTTAGGTCTTCTAGTATCTGTTGAAATGAATCGGTACGCATATCGCTTTCTCTGTACTGGTGATTGGTTTGTATTTATGAACTAGCTGAATTAGCCAGAAATATCCTTGTTATAAGAAAGGTATTATAATTCCTTACTAATAATATTGATATACATTTGCTCAATAAAAAGCGAGTTTTTTGGTATTTTTTACCGTTTATCATCAAATATTTTCCTTTTGTCTTTATTTTTTAGAGAGAAATGACATTTTTCTATTATGTCTAGTCGATGAGCGGTTAAACGTGACAGCTAAAATTTAGCCAACAAAAATTGCTTATAGAGATTTATGATGGAGATATTTACTAGACTTATCAGTCTTAAAGATGGTATATAGTTATAAGACGAAAAATGTTGACACTTATCTATTTTCTATAGATATATGAATTCAGTCAGCTTTCTTAATCCCATCTGTCTCTACAAACGCTAACGTGTTGTAGGGACGATTTTAGTTTTACATCAACGTTCGCAATCTCATTATCCGTTGTGATATGACGTGACGCTGACGTAAGTAAATATGATCCCCAGTTTTATCCTAAGGAAGAGACGTATGAGTATCAGTCAGGCCATCGAAAAAATCGAAGCACGTTATGCGCATCAGCCAGAGTTTATTCAAGCAGTAAAAGAGGTGGCGATTACGATTCAACCTTTATACGATGCTCATCCTGAATATAGTGCATTGAAAGTATTTGAGCGTTTGGTGGAGCCTGATCGGGTATTTGGTTTTCGTGTTAATTGGGAGGATGATAAAGGCGACGTACAAGTCAATCGTGGCTGGCGTGTGCAGTTCTGTAATGCTTTGGGACCTTATAAAGGGGGTCTTAGATTCCATCCTACCGTCAATCAGTCGGTACTAAAGTTCTTAGGCTTTGAGCAAATCTTTAAAAATGCCCTAACTGGCTTGCCTATTGGTGGCGGTAAAGGCGGGTCAGATTTCGACCCTAAAGGTAAAACAGACAGTGAGATTCGCCGTTTTTGCTACGCTTTCATGCGTGAGCTACATCATTATGTGAGCAAAGATATGGATGTGCCTGCCGGTGACATCGGCGTCGGTGGTCGAGAAGTCAGCTACATGTTTGCGATGTATAAGAATTTAACACGCGAATCAACAGGTGTTATCACTGGAAAAGGTGTGGGCTTCGGTGGCAGCTTGATGCGTACAGAAGCGACTGGCTATGGTGCGGTATATTTCTTAGAAAATATGCTTCTTGCCCAAAATGACACGCTCAAAGGTAAAAAGGTGCTGATATCAGGGGCAGGTAATGTCTCATTACATGCTGCCGAAAAAGTGAATGCACTTGGTGGTATGGCAATAACGGTCTCTGACTCGCAAGGAACTTTGCATGATGAAAAGGGTCTTAATCAAGAAAAAATCGATTGGCTCAAAGAACAAAAACAGCAGAACAAGCCGTTAGCAGATTATGTTGGTGTTCATGGTGGAGAGTGGCTTGCCAAGCAAAAACCATGGCAGTTTAAGGCTGATATTGCGATTCCATGTGCTACTCAAAATGAAGTCAATGAAGCTGATGCCAAACTGTTCGTCGAAAATGGCGTGAAGTACGTGGTCGAAGGCGCTAATATGCCACTCACTGCTGAAGCGATTGACTATATCCGTTTGCACCGAGTCCATTATGCACCTGGTAAAGCTGCTAATGCTGGCGGGGTAGCAGTATCTGCGCTTGAAATGTCGCAAAACTCTGTCCGTCAATATCAAACCTTTGAGCAAGTCGATGAGCGTCTAAAAGGTATTATGAAAGATATCCACGACAGTGCTGCGAACGCTTCAGAACAATATGGTCAAACTGACAATGGTTATGTCGACTATATGGCTGGTGCCAATATGGTTGGTTTCAAACGTGTGGCTGATGCGTTGGTCGCTTTTGGTATTTTGAACTAGTCTTACTTATATGGGTTAAACAAGCCTTAATAGTTGGTTCATATGGACAAATAGCGAAGCCCCAATCACTGAATGATTGGGGCTTTTCTTATGATGACCAATAAAAATGAATTATAGTCAGTTCAGAATAAAATCGATATATTACTTATAGTCAAAGAACTCTAAAATGGGTACAAGGCAGCCGACTGTAGATTGTACAAGTAGTACATCTAAGGAGGGTAACGCCGTAGCGGTTTAGTAGTTCACCGACTATAGGTGCGACTGGTATAAATTTTCCTTGCTTGCTGCTATCACAGAGGCTACGAAAAATTCATCCCAGTCGCACTGTCTCTATTTTAAAGTAAACTCACTATAGCTATACCATTTCGCGCCATTTTCCTTGAACCATGATACCTTGGATAGGGTTCAACCCCATCTGATAGGCCAAGTCAGCAGGACGAGCGATATCCCATAGCGCTAAATCAGCATCACAGCCCACTTCTATTCTGCCTTTATTAGGTAATCCTAACGCTTGTGCTGCATAAACGGTCGAGCCTGCCAATACTTCTTCGGGCGTCAGGTAAAATAACGTACATCCCATATTCATCGTCAACAACAGCGACGTTAACGGTGAGGTGCCAGGGTTACAATCGGTTGAAATAGCCATAGGAACGTGATGTTTACGCAGTGCGTCAATTGGTGGCAGCTTAGTGTCACGTAGCGTATAAAACGCCCCTGGAAGTATCACGGCAACGGTATTGCTAGCCGCCATTTTTTTGATGTCTTCTTCTGACAAATGCTCTAGATGGTCGCTCGATAGGCCTTTATATTCAGCAACTAAGGCACTACCGCCTATATCAGACAGCTGCTCAGAGTGCAGTTTGACTGGTAGATCCAATGAGCGAGCCACTTCAAACACTCGTCTGATTTGCTCAGTACCAAAGGCGATATTTTCACAGAAACCATCGACTGCATCGACTAAACCTTCTGCATGTAGAATCGGCAGCCACTCGCAAACTTGCTCAATATAGTCGTCCGCATGGTCTTTGTACTCAGTGGGTAGGGCATGCGCCGCTAGGTAAGTGGTGCTCACATGGATATCGTATTTCTTTCCTAGCTGACGGGCGACCGTGAGCATTTTGCGTTCAGTGTCTAAGTCCAAGCCATAACCAGATTTGATTTCGATACTGGTAACGCCTTCTTTCATAAGTGCGACTAAGCGTTTTTCGCTTTGTGCAAATAGCGATTCAATATTGGCGGCGCGGGTAGCACTGACCGTTGCGACAATACCGCCGCCTTGTGCAGCAATGTCTTGATAACTAACGCCCTGCAATCGCGCTTCGAACTCATTGCTACGGTTGCCAGCATAGACGATATGCGTATGACAGTCGATAAGTCCCGGGGTTATCCATTTACCATCCACGTCTGTGATTTGGCTAGCTTGATATTTAGGTAAATGAGCAGTGATTTGATCGTGTGTGCCAATCCAAGCGACTTTGCCATTTTTAATACCGATGGCCGCATTATGCAGCTGACCGTATGGATTACTATCAGCTTGATTGTCGGCATAAATATCAAACCTGTGTTGCTCTGAAAACGTCGCAATATTGGCGTTAATAATGACATGGTCAAATGATTTCATAGTAGACTCGTCGAGCGTCTGTTCTGTAGGATTTTTCAATACGGAGTTCTTTGATTCATTCATAATATGCTCCTAAATTATTGGGAGGCTAATGTGTTTAAGTGACAATTAAATGCTGCTCTACAATAGTGGCCAGTAAGCGAGCAGCGACTTTGCAGCTACGACTGTCAATATCAAAAGTAGGGTTAATCTCAGCAATGTCTGCCATTTTCACTTTGCCTGATGCCATGATGGTTTTGACCATACGCTCAACGAAACCAAGCTCAATGCCAAAGGCGGCAGGTGCACTCACACCTGGGACGACACTAGATGGCAAGCAGTCCATATCGATGGTCAGATACACGATATCGACCTGATCTATAAAGTTTTTGACTTGCTCAGCAAGAGTATTCCAAGGCTGATAGTGACAGTCTTCATCGCTAATAACCTGTACGCCCAATTGTTCAGCGCGATCGAAAAGCGCTGCCGTATTAGAGAACCGACTAACGCCGATACAGCAATAGTGAAAAGGCTGACCATGTGCATCAAGATGCTCGGCAATCTGGCGAAATGGTGTCCCAGAGGTCGCTACATCCGACTGACGAATATCAAGATGGGCATCAAAATTAATAATCCCGATAGTAGGTGTGACATTGGCATTTTTCGTATTTTCTAAGGCCTGCCATAATCCTAAAAAGCTACCGTAAGCAATGGCATGACCACCGCCAAGCCCGATGGGGAGTCCACCTTGTTTGACGATAGTGCTCACTGCATCGGCATATTTGATCTGAGCTTGCTCAAGGATGCTCTCGGCAAAGCCATCATTATCATCACAATGAATGTCGCCAGCATCACCCAATAAGGTTGATAATTGACCATCAAAACGTTGTTGCAAATCAGCGATGACTGGCAGCGTAGCAAAAGCTCGACGAATCAATGGTGGGGCAGCTCTAGCACCCACGCGGCCTTGATTACGTCTGACGCCTTGATCACATGCAAAGCCAATTAGCCCAATATTTTGATCCTCGTAAGGCTGAGCAAGCTGATACCAATAACGGGCGCGCGCAGTCTCAAACGGCTCTGCGCGTCCTGTCCATTGGATCATATCAGCAGGGGTATGGCTAATGCGTGTGGTAGTCGTTGCTGTTCTCGCTATTGTCATCGCCGTTCTCCGCTTATCGATCTTTATTTAGATTCGTACCAATCGCTGCGTAGTGACTGCCAATGTTCAGCAAGCGTACCGTTTAATACCAACTGCTTAGCTGCTTCAATATCAGGGGCGAGGTAGCGATCTTTATCATAGAAAGTCACTTGCTCACGTAGTTTTTGATGTGCGACTGTCAACGGCTCTGAGGTGTCTAATCCGCGATGGAAATCGATACCTTGACCAGCAGCTAATAGTTCAATACCGATGATAGTCGCAGTGTTTTGTGCCATCTCGTATAGGCGACGTGCGCAATAAGTTGCCATAGACACATGGTCTTCTTGATTGGCAGAAGTCGGGATACTATCGACGCTACCAGGATGGGCGATAGATTTGTTCTCTGAAGCCAGCGCTGCTGCGGTCACATGCGCAATCATAAAGCCTGAGTTTACCCCAGCGTTATCAACCAAGAATGGCGGTAAGCCACCTGATAGCGTCGCATCGATCAGCAAGGCGATACGGCGCTCAGACATAGAACCAATCTCGGCAATTGCCAATGCTAAAATATCAGCGGCAAAAGCGACTGGCTCAGCATGGAAGTTACCACCTGATATGGCCACTGGGCCATCTTCGTTATTAAAGATAAGTGGATTGTCCGTTACGGCATTGGATTCGATTAATAAGGTTTTACCTGCTTGGTTGATGATATCAAGACAGGCACCCATAACTTGCGGCTGACAGCGTAAGCAGTAAGGATCTTGCACTCTATCGTCTTGCTCGCCGTCATGTGAGGCACGAATAGCACTGCCTTTGATTAATTGACGGTGTGCTTTGGCGATTTCGATTTGACCATGATGGCCACGTACTTCGTGAATACGCGCATCAAACGGTGAATCGGAGCCTTTGGCAGCATCAATCGACATCGAGCCAACGATGGTCGCAGTCTCAAGTAAATCACGCGCTAAGAAATAACCCCGTAAAGCTAGCGCGGTTGATACCTGCGTACCGTTGATAAGTGCAAGGCCTTCTTTGGCTGCAAGAGTAATAGGTTCAAGTCCATGCTGGGCTAGGGCATCAGCGGCAGGCACTTTTTTACCAGCAACAAAGACATCACCTTCGCCCATCATCGCAAGTGTCATGTGTGATAACGGAGCTAGGTCACCAGAAGCGCCAACAGAACCTTTGGCTGGGATATTTGGCGTAATTTGATTGTTGATTAAGGCTAGTAAACTGTCCACCACCTCGCGGCGTACACCAGAGACACCTTGCGCCAAACTGGCGACTTTCATCACCATAATCAGTCGTACTACGCTATCTGGCAACGCTTCACCAGTGCCCACTGAGTGAGAAACGATCAGGTTGCGTTGAAGTAGCTCAAGTTGGTCGTCACTGATACGCGTCTTTGCTAACAGGCCAAAACCCGTATTAATACCATAAGCGCTTTTGTCGCGTGCAATGATGGTACGCACATCTTCGTGCGAGGCATCTATTGCCTTATAAGCACTCTCAGGTAGTGTAAATATGACAGGCTGCTCATAGATATCACGTAGCATCTTAAAGCTAAGCTGGCGAGGGTATAGGGTTAGTTGTTTGATGTCGTTCATAGGGGTAATCCTAGTGTTGTAAGCCGTATGGGTTATATTATTTTTGATTCGTATCTTTTTTAAAATGAAGTTGTTGAAAGGTTTTTAATCAACGAAATATCTATTATTGAGTTTGAATTTTTAGCCAATCCAGTTGAAGTACATCGCCAGATGTCCGAATGCCGCAGCCAATAAAATACTGAGTACCACTCGCTCGAACCAAATGATGACCATTTTGCCAACAGAGACTGGAATCTCGGTCGCAAGCACACACGGAATCATGGCTGAGAAGAACAGCACACTGCTGATGGAAATGACCCCTGCGACATAGCGTGTCAGAATATCTGCTTCACTTAGTAGTAATGCTGGCAAGAACATCTCAGCCAATCCCGCTGACATTCCTTTGGCAGCGACGAGCGGCTCTGGCAAACCGCCCAACCAGGTAAAGGGGTAAAGCAGTAAACCTAAAGCGTCAAATACTGGCGTGTACTTGGCCAATAATAAACCAGTGAGTCCAACGGCGATGATAGACGGCACGATAGCAGCGGCCATCGTTAAACCGTCACGAAAGTTAGACCATAAGATTTGTTTGAGGTCAGTGGCACGGCGCGAAGTAGACAAACCCAAATCAAATGCTGCTGCTAACCGTGTACCACCTTTATGATCTAAAGCGGGACGTTCAACGCTATCATCAAAGAGGCTGATAGGCGGAATACGAGCGGTAATCGCAGTAACAATAAAGGTAATCACTAGCGTAGACCAAAAGAACACATTCCAAAACTCCATCAATCCAAGCGTTTTGGCAACAATAACCATGAACGCCGCTGACACGGTTGAAAACCCAGTCGCAATGATAATGGCTTCACGCGCTGAGTATTGCTTTTGCAAGTACACGCGATTGGTGATGAGCAAACCAATGGAGTAGCTACCGACAAAGGAAGCAACGGCATCAATCGCTGATGAACCTGGGGTTTTCCAAATAGGTTTCATAATCGGCTGCATGAGCACACCAACCATTTCTAGTAAGCCAAAACCAACCAAGAATGCCAATATCAATGCCCCAATCGGTACAATCATACCGACTGGTAAGGCCAGTTTTTCAAACAAAAACGGCAGCATGTCCTTTTCCATCATAAAGGCAGGCGCTACGTCAGCCACATACATCACTGCCAATATAAGACCCATGATTTTAAAAGCAGTCATAACCATGTGAGTGATGTTTTTACGCCATGAGCCATCGATAAATGGCTTACTCACACCATAGAGCATAAGTAAAAACAATAGCGTCACGGAAAAAGTATGCTGCTGAGTCACCAGATAGGTCGCGCCATGATCGAACAAAATCGTGCTTTTTTCACCAATGGTAAATGGTACGAAGAACATCACCAAACCGATGGCACTGAATACGATAAGCTGTATTAATGCAATAGGGGTTGATAGCAGTTTTTTGGACGAGGTCGTTGCATTTTCATCGTTCAGACCGGATGTCGTATTTTGTTCAATCATATTATCCTCCTTGATAAAATGTGCTTGACAGGCTACTTAATCATTGGCAGGTTTAAACCATACTCTTTCGCTGTTTTAATCGCCAGCTCATAACCTGCATCGGCATGACGCATGACGCCTGAGCCGCAATCATTGACAAGCACGCGTGACAATCTTTTGGCTGCGGCGTCAGTACCATCCGCGACGATGACCATACCTGAGTGCTGCGAGTATCCCATGCCAACGCCGCCGCCATGATGTAGTGATACCCACGTCGCGCCGCCAGCCACATTCAGCATACCGTTTAATAACGCCCAATCAGATACGGCGTCTGAGCCATCTTTCATGCTTTCTGTTTCGCGGTTTGGACTGGCAACAGAACCCGTATCCAAATGATCACGACCAATGACGATAGGGCCTTTTAGCTCACCGTTTTTGACCATCTCATTAAATGCCAAACCTGCTTTGTCACGCTCACCAAGACCTAACCAGCAGATACGCGCAGGCAAGCCTTGGAATTGAATGCGCTCTTTTGCCATGTCTAACCAGCGATGGATATGTTTGTTTTCAGGGAATAGCTCTTTGATTTTTTGATCAGTCTTATAGATATCTTCTGGATCACCTGATAACGCTACCCAGCGAAATGGGCCTTTGCCTTGGCAGAACAGTGGACGAATATACGCAGGGACAAAACCTGGGAAGTTAAAGGCATCTTTGACCCCTTCATCAAAAGCGACCTGACGGATGTTATTGCCATAATCGGTCGTTGGAATGTTCATCGCTTGTAGATCTAGCATCGCCTGTACGTGTACGGCACAAGATTGAGCGGCTGCTTTAGTCAGTGCTGCGTGTTGCTCTGGATCTTCTTGGGCGGCTTTCCATTCCTCTACCGTCCAGCCGCTTGGTAGATAGCCATTGATTAAGTCATGCGCTGAGGTTTGATCTGTCACCAAGTCAGGCTTTATGCCATCAGCGTTAGCGCGCTTGACCATCTCAGGTAAGATGTCTGCGGCATTACCAAGTAGGGCGATAGAAACCGCTTCACCCGCATCAGTATGTTGTTTAATCAATTCATAAGCGTGGTCAAGGTCATCGGCTTGCTTATCGACATAACCAGTGCGCAAGCGGAAATCGATACTAGACTGCTGACACTCAATGTTCAATGAGGTTGCACCCGCGAAGGTTGCAGCTAGTGGCTGCGCGCCACCCATACCACCAAGGCCCGCAGTCAAAATCCAACGACCCGCCCAGCTACCATCATAATGCTGACGACCCGCTTCAACGAAAGTCTCATAAGTACCTTGGACGATGCCTTGCGTGCCAATATAAATCCAGCTACCGGCTGTCATTTGGCCATACATCATTAAGTCTTTGCGATCCAACTCGTTAAAGTGCTCCCATGTTGCCCAGCGCGGTACAAGGTTGGAATTGGCAATCAACACGCGCGGTGCATTTTCATGTGTTTGAAACACGCCGACGGGTTTGCCAGACTGCACCAATAATGTCTCGTCATCTTCTAATTCTTTTAATGACTCTAGGATTTGATCGTAGCTTTCCCAGTTGCGGGCTGCGCGTCCAATACCACCGTACACAACTAGACTTTTTGGGTTTTCCGCCACATCAGGATGCAAGTTGTTTTGCAGCATACGATAAGGCGCTTCGGTCAGCCAGCTTTTGCAATGTAGGGTGCTGCCAGTAGGCGCGGCGATTTCGCGGCTTTCGTCACGGCGGGTCAGCTTAGTCTCTTTGTTGGTTCCATGGTCAGTCGTCATGATCATATCCTTGTGATAGCGAATAGGGCGATACAGTAATCAAAGTATGTGTTTTATAGTCAGGCTATAAACGCAGCAAAATATCGAGTAGATAAAGCAGATTGTTTATGCTGCTGTAAAGTTGTATATACAAATTATCAAAGATACTTTTTTCATGCAAGAAGTTTTTATAAATAACTCAATTATTTTTGTGCGCATTTTGGTAGATAGGTAGGTGTCATGTGGTTTTGCTGACGTTCATGAGGGTATCTCGTGATATTATGACGCTATTCTCATTGGTGAAACTGACGGTTAAAGGCGAACATGACAAAAATGATTCCGGCGTATCAACGTATAAAAAACGCCATATTAGACAACATTCATTCTGGTAAATGGCAAGCGGGTAACGCGATTTCGACAGAAATGGCACTGGCAGCAGAGTTTGGTGTGTCGCGAATGACGGTCAACCGCGCGCTAAAAGAGCTGAGCGAAGAGCGGGTATTAGAGCGTCGGCAGGGGTCGGGAACGTTTGTCGCGCAGCAGCAGTTCAATCATACGTTTGTAGAAGTGCGTAATATTGCACAGGATTTAAAATCTGCCAATCGCGATTATCAGGCACAAGTAGTAAGTAAGCGCACGCTAACTGCCGCTATGTTGGACGATGAATTACGGCGTAAATTTGGCATTGATAAGGATGATGACCGTATTGAACACGAAGTAGCTGTTTTATACGAGGTAAAAATCATTCATTTTGCAGATGGTCAGCCCATACAGTTCGAAGAGCGCTGGGTAGATGCGAATAAAGTACCAGCGTTCATTGAGCAGGATTTTAGTGTGGTCAATACCAGTGATTATTTGATTGCCAAAAGTCCACTAGAGCGCGGCAACTATACTATTCGGGCCTTAGCGGCACTTGATGAAGTAGCAAGTGCACTACAAATTGCCCCGCAGTCACCGACGCTCGTATTGCGTCGCCAGACCTACTCGGCAGGCCAAGTCGTTACTTTTGTAAAAATGTGGCATGCTGGTGATCGCTATCAGTTTTCAGGTGAATTATAGCCAGCACCTTACGTATACTAACTGATTGTGTACGTTTTTTCTGTCTAAAGTGAGATACTATATCCATAAGCTGGTATTTAATGAGCAGAAATTACTATTTATTGAATAGTAATAAGATTTGAACAAGCGTTAAAAATTCAAAAATAAACTAGAAATAGCATTGAAAAATCGCCTAAATAACCTCAAATTGGGCAGTCAAAGCCGAATATTGCAGGACAGTTTATACTGTTCTCTTGTGCCGGCTTTCCCTATTTATTAGCTTTATGCGTTTTCACTTTATTCATTCACTCTTATAAGGACGTCTTATGAAACGTCGTACTCTTTTAGCCCTTGCCGCCAGCACTATGTTCCTTGCCGCTTGTGGTCAATCTACTACCAACGAAGCCGATACTACGGCAACTGACAGCGCTGCAACAGGCGGTTCTGATTTGCTACAGCGTATCAATAATGGCGGCACCATCAACGTCGGTACAGAGGGTACTTATCCTCCGTTCACGTATCATGATGAGAGTGGCAAACTCACGGGTTATGATGTCGAAGTGACGCGCGCAGTGGCGGAAAAACTGGGCGTAGAGGTTGAATTCAAAGAAACCCAGTGGGATGCGATGCTGGCAGGTTTGGATTCAAAACGCTTTGATATGGTGGCCAACCAAGTCAGCTTGACGACGCCTGAGCGCTTAGCTAAGTACGATAAGGCTCAAGCTTATAGCTGGTCGGGTGCGGTTGTATTGGCACCAACGGACGATAATCGTTATAGCTCGTGGGAAGGTCTAAAAGGTCTACGTACGGCGCAATCACTCAGCAGTAACTATGGTGAACTTGCAGAGCGTTACGGTGCAGAAATCGTTCCTGTTGATGGCATGGCACAAGCAATCCAGTTGGTCAAACAGGACCGTGCTGACTTTACGATGAATGATAACCTTGCAATATTAGATTATCTAAAAAAATTCCCAGACAGCGCGCTTGAGATTAAATTGGTTGCTCCTGCTAGCGAGCAGACTGGTTCAGGATTAGTCTTGATTAAAGGCGATGATGCTGTTGTAGCAAAATTAAATGAAGCAATGGCTGAGCTACAAGCTGATGGTACGTTGACCAAGCTTAGTCAAGATTTCTTCGGTGCTGATATAAGTCAACAAAAATAATGCTAGCTTCTATAACCTCATGGATAGCTGAATTGCTGGCATTGTTGCCATTCATGGATCCGGATCGGGCGCAGATTGTCATCAATTCATTTTGGCCAATGCTCAAAGGCGGTATCTATTATTCGATACCGCTCGCGTTGATCTCATTTGCGATTGGTATGGCGATTGCGCTGACAGTGGCGCTGATTCGTATCATTCCGCGCGCCAGCTGGTTCCATGAGATTGTCTACAGGCTTGCTCGTATTTATGTGTCTGCGATTCGCGGTACACCGATGCTGGTACAGTTGTTTATCATCTTTTACGGACTGCCTAGTGTTGGACTGAAGCTTGATCCGTTTCCTTCCGCGATTATTGCCTTTTCGCTGAATATTGGTGCTTATGCATCAGAGACGGTGCGTGCCTCTATTTTGTCCATCCCAAAAGGACAGTGGGAAGCAGGATCGACCGTTGGCTTGACGTATCTACAGACTTTCCGTCATGTGATTTTGCCGCAAGCACTACGAGTGTCGGTACCGCCGTTATCTAATACCTTTATCAGTTTGGTAAAAGACACGTCGCTTGCATCATTGGTGCTCGTCACTGAGCTGTTTAAACAAGCGCAGATTATCACGGCTCGTAACTATGAGTTTATGCTGGTCTACACAGAGGCAGCGGTGATTTATTGGGGTATTTGTTTATTCTTGACCTTTATCCAAGGCAAGCTTGAAACTAGGCTTGATCGTTACGTGGCGAAATAGCGCCAGATAGCGATAGGTTAGTATGACATTGCTTACTGACCTATTGCAGGATAGCTTTAGCATCATCAGCATCATCAGCACAACAGGAACCTTTATGATTCAAGTCACCAATATTCACAAGGCCTTTGGCAGTAATCAAGTGCTCAAAGGCATTGATTTGACCATCGAAAAAGGCAAAGTGGTCGTGATATTAGGACCATCTGGGTCAGGTAAAACGACTTTTTTACGTTGTCTTAATGCGCTGGAAATTCCAGATCAAGGCGTGATTGCCTTTGACGATGACAGCCTTACGGTCGATTTTGCTACTAAACCTAAGAAAAAAACCTTGCTCGCACTGCAACGTAAGTCAGGTATGGTTTTTCAGTCTTATAATTTGTTTCCACATAAGACCGCCATTGAGAATTTAATGCTTGGACCGACAGTGGTACAAGGACAAAGTAAAGCGCAAGCCCGCGAGCAGGCAGTGGTCTTGCTGGAGAAGGTTGGTCTGTCAGATAAAGCCGATTTGTATCCGTTTCAGCTATCTGGTGGTCAGCAGCAGCGTATTGGTATTGCTCGCGCGCTGGCTATCGAACCGTCATTACTGTTATTCGATGAGCCAACGTCCGCGCTTGATCCAGAGCTGGTACAAGACGTCCTTGAAACTATGAAACAACTGGCGTCTGAAGGTTGGACGATGGTCGTAGTCACGCATGAGATTAATTTTGCTCGCGATGTCGCCGATCATGTGGTTTTAATCGAAGATGGTGTTGTCGTCGAAGAAGGCAGTGCCAAGCAGTTGTTTGAGGACTCAAAGCATCCTCGTACGCAAGCATTTTTACAGCGTATTGATCAAAAGTAAGCTTGAGATAATTCAAGCTGTCTATTAGCTCTTCTTATTGTAAAGTGTTCGTCTTTAAGCGATGAAACCAAGAAACCCCAACTATGATGTCATGGTTGGGGCTTTTTTATAGAAACGGATAGAGTGTATTTTAAATGAGCAAGCAAGAAAAATTGATATCAGCAGTCCTAATATTTGAATGTTCAACAGACCCTATATCTTTTGCCGTTGTTTTAACCAACGAGGTACGCGCGTAGCAGTACCGTTTAACACCGCATTTAATAAAGCCGCGAGCAAAATAAGCGCCACGCCCAGATACTGAATCCAAGACAAGGATTGATGTAGTAACAGCACCGCAAGGGCAATCGCAGTCAACGGTTCAAAAATCGTAAAGACTGATGCGCGAGTGGCGGGCAATTTTTCTAACGCTTTCATGTATAGCCCGAAAGGCACCACGGTACCCAATAATGACAACCCTAAAACATAGCCCCAAGTCAGTAAAGGTAAAGTGAGCAGCTGCTCATAGGTATTATAGGTGTCGGGCAAGAATAGTAGTACGCCGGCACTAATGATAATGGAAGTAAAGAATACCAAAGGGGCAGGGTGAGCATCGTGCATCGCGCGCTTGCCTAATACGCCATATAAGGAGTAGCACATTCCTGCTGACAAGCCGAGTAAAATACCCCAGTTGACTTGCGCTTGCTCGCCCAGCATCGTTAAGCCGACACCAAACACTGCCATTAATGCCAGCAAGACTGATTTGCGTGTAATGGACTCACTAAGCAAGAATTTCGAAAATAATAAGCTAAAAACGGGTGCGGTATATAGCAAGGCGACAGCAGGTCCAGCACCGACGTAAATCACCGCAAAAAAATAGCATAACGACATACCAAGCACACCTATCAAAGACTGGAGCGCCAGTCCGAGCCATTGCTTGGGTCGTAGTTTGATCAGATGTGGCCACAGTTTTGGTAGCATGGCTAGAATAATAAATGCTGCCGTGACGATGCGTAATATCGTCACTTGCCAGCCGCTAAAGCCAATTTGATTAAGGTAGGTAGAAAATATACCTAACGTACCCCAGCAGACAGCTGCCGTAATGATTTGGATAGTGCCTATCCATGATTGCCGCGCTGACATGACGCTATCGGTGTTTGCCATATTATTTTCTTCTTATTATCTAAGTGACACAAGGTTTTGTAAGATTACCAGCGACTCAAGTCAAGCGCCCGAGCACATACTGAAAGTCGCGCAAATAAGAAAAGACAACCTGATGAAAGGCTGTCTTTTGTTTGTTTTTTAGTCTATCACTAAAAGAGAAGAAATGGCTACTAGGGCGTACCCTAAATTTAATCAATCCACAAAAACCACGCTTGTTCTCGGGTATCATTCTGCTGAATAAAGCACACTTTTTCAGCTTGGGTTCTTGGTTGATGTTTGACGTCGGCACCGCAGTCTTTTGAACGCTGTTTTATCCATTCTACTTGCTCTTGTCTTAAGCTGGATTCCATTTTCTTACCATATAAGCGTCTGACTTCATCTCGAATGCCGCGATAGCTATCATTCAGTTCTTGATCAGAGCTTTTATACCTATCATTAATAAGTCCGACTTGTGACGCTAACGGCAAATAAGTAGCATTTTCTTTGTAGGAGAAAGTACCGCTATCTGTCGTCCAGTTACTGGCTACGTATAGCTCATTATTTGATGGCTCTATAAATCCGTTGAAATCTTCCCCCTCAAAAGTATAACCCTGAAATCCACAAGGAGTCACGCCATCTTTGCATAAACTATGCTTGGTCTTAGCAGGATAAAGCTTAATGGCATAGGGCGATTTATCCAGTCTTTCATTGAGCAGTTTCGTTTGCAATAACCGTCCTAAATCTGGAGCGACCAATAGCATGTCATCGCAAGTCACATGCCCTTCTGCGCAGCCTTCATAGAGGTTCAAACGTTGACCTTGGATGTCCATACCTAATATAAATGTTGCTTCCAAAGGTGCTACGGCTGAGCTAAAAGAAGCGGCTATCATTAGGCCAGAGAACAATGTGATACGTCTGAGTGAGCAAGATGCAATTAAGGGCATGACAAACATAATGGATTTATACCTGCATTAAAAAATTACTCAATAGACGCTTAGCACCTTCAGTCGCAAATGACTCAGGGTGAAACTGAACACCTTGAATTGGATAATCTTTGTGCGCCAATCCCATAATCTCATCACCGGTCAATGCGGATTCATCAAAGCTCAAATCCACACGGCTGTCATTGGCGACCACAGAAGTAATCGTAAGGCAGCTTGGTATGGTATCGGCTTTTACGATTAGTGAGTGATAGCGCATGATCTCAAGCTCTTGCGGCAGGCCTTGATAGATACCTAAACCATTATGGCGAATCGATGAGACTTTACCATGCATCGGTACGCTGGCACGCACCACATCACCACCGAACACATGAGCGATACCTTGCATACCCAAGCAGACGCCTAGTAATGGCACAGTTTTACCCAGTGTCTCGATGACTTCTGCACAGATACCAAAGTACGCTGGATCATCGGGGGAGCCAGGGCCAGGTGAGATGATGATTCTATCCAGATTCATCGCTTGCACATCTGCTAGGGTGATTTCGTTATTGCGTTTAACGATGACGCTGGCTTCTTTATCACTGTCTAAGGTTTGCAAAATCTCGCCCACATATTGGTAGAGATTGAAGGTAAACGAGTCGTAGTTATCAATAATTAAAACATTCATAGGTCATAAACTCTTTTGTAAAAATATAGCTAGGTAAAATATGGTCAATGTACGAATTACGGTTGGTACAAATTACAGTTACATAAAGCTGTCTAATACGACTTTCATCGCAGACAGTTTACGCTGAATCTCTAAGTATTCATCGGCTGGGTTTGAGTCATAAACGTTGCCACCACAAGTTTGGGCATAGGCAGACTCGCCATTGATGAATAGACTGCGAATAGGAATGGCAAAGATACAATCACCATTGAAATTAAACGAGCCTAATGCGCCGCCGTAAGCACCGCGTCCGTCTGGCTCTAGCTCATTAATCACTTTGATGGCTTCTACTTTAGGCGCGCCTGACAATGTACCAGCAGGGAAGTTGCTGGCAAGGGCACTAAACATATCTTCATCAGGGTGCAAGATACCAACGATTTCAGAAGAAATATGCTGCACGTGTGAGAAGCGTTTGATATCCATCAAGCTACGGACTTTTACCGTACCAAATCGTGCCACACGGCCAATATCGTTACGATGTAAGTCGACTAGCATATTGTGCTCGGCAATTTCTTTATCATCGTTGAGCAGTGCGCGGGCAAGCTTGCGGTCTTCGATCACATCGACGCCGCGCTTGGCAGTGCCTGCAAGCGGATAGGTTTCCATTTCACCTTGGCGCAAGCGGAATAGCAGCTCAGGGGAAGCACCGATAATGCATTGCTGAGCAAATTTCATAAAATACATGTGCGGTGACGGATTGACAGCACGCAGCTTTTCATAAATGGGCATCTTGTCACCGGCAATACGATACTTAGACTTAAAGCCTACTTCACACTGAAAGATACGCCCAGCGATAATGTCTTCTTTGACCTGCATGACAACATTGGCATGTTCTTCTTGGCTCATGCCATCACCTAAGAACTCGACTTTCGGCGCTTCATAGCTAGGCGTTGGTTCATCGAGTAGGGCTTTTATTTGCTCAATACGGTTTTCTTGCTGAGCGGTCGGGTAATAAAAATAGAAAATTTCACCCGTCATTTTATCTAGGGTCAATCCATCTAAATACACGCCAAACTTAAAGGGCTCAAAATCTTCGCTGGCTTTTGCATTAAGGCTAGGCTCAAAGAAGTTCACGCAGTCATAACCCAAGTAGCCGACCAGACCGCCGCTTTGATCGCGGGCGATGACATGTTGTGGCGTGATGGTACGGAGCAGTTGATAAGGGTTATCAGTTTGATAGTGGCTGGTTTCAGCGGTTTTATTATCGGTAATGGCAAGCGTAGTGCGATCTAATGCAGCTATGGTCGTGACAGGATCAAAACCTATCGCATGATGGCGTGAGATATGGCTATCTTCGCCTAATGATTCGAGCAAATAGCAGGTATCAAAAGCGCTCTCGATGCGTTTGAATAACGCAAAGAAATCAATATCTTGCGTGAGCTTAATACGCTTTGGTTTGCTCGGAATATCAATAGGAGCAGGCTTGGTCTGTATGCGAGTAATAGAGGTCATAACAAAGTCCGAAATTCATCAAATGTGTGTCGATTAATAAGTAAGAGAGTAGCAATTAAAAAGGTGGATAGTGCTGAAATAAGTGGCTTAAGAGCGGCTTCTATGAGTGGCCAGCAACGCGCTCACATCATGGCTTTGCTTAGCCTTGGCACCGCGAGAGACAGTTGCGATACCAACGCCTAGCTGCTCAGAGATATCACGTTGCGTGATGCCGCGATCAAGCAAGTCAAAAATGCGAATACGGTTGGCGATGTCGTGCTGCTCTTTATCTGTCAGCAGTGCACTGAGCAGCTTGTCGATATCTGAGCTATCAGTACAGTTCGTCAAATGTTTCACTAAGCTCTGATAAGGATCGGTAGTCATAATAGGTAATCTTAGCCAAAGAAAATAGATAAGTCGCTCATCGAGTAATTTTTCGCTGAGAACTATCTTGTTTCAGTATTCTAGTACAGTAGTACAAAAAAAACAAGTGCTAGACCATATCGTTATTATTGATCAAGACACGCCCTAGTTGATCTTTCATCAATGCTAAATCAGCCGTGCTTATAGCCCTGCATACTCTTGTATTTGTAATTATCAAAGCATCTCATTGTATATTCGTGCTTGATCAGCATTATTCATGCGAATTTTTATATTAATTATTGCCAAATTGTTAATACTTCGTTATTATGCCTCTCAATAATTAATGCTAATCATTATCATTAACATTAATACTGTTATTCGCGTAGCGAGCTTGGATATATCAAACAAGTCGCTTAAAGGGCAGTTTTATAAAAGACCGTTTATCGACGGCTTTAAAAATTCTAATAGTAAATAAAGTGAGTGTGTTATGCGCGAAATTAAGTTATCTAGTCAGTTGACCGTATTGTCTATAGGGGTGGCAGCCGTATTGTGGTCACAAGCGGCCAGTGCAGCCACAGCAGAAGATATGCCAAATACAACGCTACAGACCATCACGGTGACGGCTAATAGCTCAGTCCGTAACAATGTACAAGAAGATTCTGTCTATATAGATGACTATACGCCAGCGGCTCAAGCAAGCCACTTGAACGACTTTTTGGATGTGGTGCCAGGAGTGAGTGTCGGCGGCACATCATCGGTCAACCAACGTATTCGTGTACGTGGGTTAGATGATACCAATCTGAAAGTAACGATTGATGGCGCCCGCCAAGAAGGTGCGCTGTTCTATCACATGGGTGATATCACTATCGATCCTGACTTACTAAAACAAGCAGAAGTTGCTGTTGGTAATAACTCGGTGACACTAGGTAATGATGCTCTTGGTGGCGCGGTTGCGTTTGAAACCGTTGATGCGGCAGACTTGCTCAAACCTAATCAAAAAATCGGTGCTAAAGTCAATTTGGGTTATGGTAGTAATAATGATGAACTATTGACTTCAGCCACCGTGTATGGCGCCCCAACAGAGAATATTGATCTGCTTGCTTACTATGGTAAGCGTGATACTAGCTCTGGTGAAGATGGTAGCGGTCGTGAGCTTTTTGAGGATAGTGAAAGCGAAAGCATCTTATTGAAGGCGGGTGCTAATATTACTGATGACCACCGCATTGGCGCTAGCTTTAGCCGTACTGAAAAAGACGGTATCTTTCCATTTCGCCCAGACTTTCCTAGTCTGTCTGATGAGCCAATACCGCAGAAAATAAGCCGAGATACCTATACACTTGATCATACTTATAATCCTGTAAACCAGCTGGTAGATGTTGATACCAACATCTACCACACAGAGACGCAAATATTGCGTGACTCTGATAATGTGGGCAACTTTGATTTTGATGCTCAAGTACAAACCACAGGCGGCAAAATTCAGAATACCAGTGTTATTGATAGTAATATCATTGAGGGTATCAAAGGCACTCATAAGCTGATTGCAGGTGTTGAGCACTATAAGAAAGAATCAGAAATGGTTCGTGACGGCACTGCGGCAGGCAGTGATGAGGCAACCAATACTTCTGTATATTTAGAAGACCAATGGCAAATGGGTAAACTGTCCTTAACGCCAGGTGTGCGCTATGATCGCTACGAATCTCCAGAGTTTGTCTCTGGTGGCAAAACGTATGACAACGTCGTCGGTGCACTGGCTGCCAGTTATGAGATAGCCCCACGCACCCAAGTATTTGCGAGCTATACGCAGCTATTTAACGGTCCAGACTTAAGCCAAACTGTTTTTAATGATGGCGGAGCAGGGACTTATGCTAATAACGATCTAAAAGCGGAAGAAGGTTCTAACGCTGAGGTTGGTATTGCGACGACATTGCGTGGTTTAACGATCGCTGATGATGCTCTGCAATTGAGTGGTAAGTACTTCGTCACTGACATTGAAAACTATCAGCAGTTCATCAGAACAGGTGATCGCGCGGGTCGATATGGTCTCAACTGCGACACTGGTGCGCGCGGTTCATCGGGCAACTTACAAGATTGCCAAGGTACAATAAACAGCGACGAAGACTATGAAATCAAAGGGGTCGAACTGGCAGCCAATTATACGACTCGCAACTTTGGTATGGGTCTAAGCTATTCACGAGCACGTAGTGAAGGTGATGAAACAGGTGACAGTATTCCTTCGGTAAGTGGCGGCACGGCTGACTCGGGCGATCGCTACATGGTGAACTTAAATTATGCACCAACTGACATCGTTGATCTAGGTTGGCGCAGTACTTATGTGGCATCGGTTACAGATAATAATCAAGATACCAAACCCAACTACGATGTTCACGATATCTTTATGACCTATACGCCAACTCAGATCGAAGGTGTTCAAGCGACGCTAGGTGTGTATAACATTTTTGATGAAACGTATGCTAGCCACTCATCTCGACTAAGTGCGACCAGTGATGCTTCTACTGATTTTGACATGGGACGTAATATCAAAACGTCTTTAACCTACCAGTTCTAATTTTACGATGATAAGTCTTATAGCAAAAAGCCAGCTGTCTGAATAGAGAGCTGGCTTTTTATTGTAGATAGAGGTTTAAAAGTAGTATAGAGCACGATTCAACTTCATAAATGCTTTAGACAAGACTGGAATAGGATTAGAGCCCAACGGTATATTTTTCGCTATTGGAAGCTCGATAGAAGCAAAGATGAATATAAAGTGACTAAACGTCAAGATGCAGAATCTGATTTGTAGCGTTTATAACTGGGCAAGCTATCACTGAGGGTTTGTATGTAATGAGAAAGCTTGTATGCACTGAGAAATTTTGGATGTACTGAGGTTATACAGACGGCATCGTGAGGTATCTCTATCGTCACGTTGAGCACGGGTTTTGCATTCATTACAGACGATTAAGCGACGTGTTCAAAAATAAATGAGAATAATTATCATTAATGTTTGCATTATTATTTCTATTCCGTTAAAGTGTGTTTCGTTCATTGCAGAATAGTTAAGGGTTCTTTGCCTTATCTATTTTAGAGAACTTCTTGTGATCCATATTTTAAACAGCTGGCCTATGTCAGTTGTAGCGTCACCAAACTTTTAACCCTATTCATTACCTATCTTTACTAATTTGCCTTATCTCGATATTTAAGCCCTTTGCCCATGCTTTAGTCACATTTTTACGATACGCGTACTTCATAACATACTTGTATCGTTCCGCAGTCGTGTGTCTAGTATATGTGTTGAGAATGTGGATACATGATAAGCATTGCATGCAAAGTGGCTAAAAATATTCGCTGTCAGTGCAGTTGCAAGGTACTAATGAGCCTAAGTGCTTCAAGGAACGTTATTTATGTTAAACCAATCAGGTCGCTCTGATCATTCATACCTCACTTCTCCAAAGAACTCTCAACGCTTAGTGACGGGCAAAGTTCTGCTCAGTATCGCTGTGGCCTCTATGCTTAGTAGCACGGCTGTTGCTGCTGAAGGCGATGAGAAACAAGCGGCGACTGAGCAGGAAGCAGTGCCTACGACTACACTAGACACGATTGTGGTACGAGCGGCCAGAGAGGAATTAGAACAAGCGGCGGGGCTGTCTGTTATTAATAAAGAGGCCATCGAAAAAGCCTCACTTTCTAATGATATCTCAGAGATTGTACGTAAAATGCCAGGTGTGAATCTATCGGGTTCATCGACGTCGGGTCAACGTGGTAACCAGCGTCAAATTGATTTGCGTGGCATGGGTCCGAACAACACGCTTATCTTAATCGACGGTCGTCCTGTCACTTCTCGTAATTCCTCACGTCCTAGCCGTGGCAGCGAGCAAGACACGCGTGGTGACTCGCAGTGGGTGCCGCCAAGTGCGATTGAGAGCATCGAAGTATTGCGTGGTCCAGCAGCCGCTCGTTATGGATCTGGTAGTATGGGCGGTGTGGTAAATATCATCACCAAGCGTCCGACTGAAACAGAGTTTTCTGTTACTGGTCATTACGAGGCACCAGAAAACAATCTAGAAGGTAGCAGCTGGCGTACCAACGTCAATATGTCTGGTCCATTGACTGATAAGCTATCCTCGCGTACCACTCTTGGTTACCACGATAGTGAAGGCGATGATCCTTATATCAATGCCAAAGATGCACAGATTGTTGATGGGCGCAGTGGTCCGGCTGCCTCGGTAGCGGCAGGTACTGAAGGTGTCGAAAATATTGATGTACGCCAATTGTTCGAATACGCGATGGATGCGATGAATACGGTCGGTGTTGAGGTTAGTTATAGCCGTCAAGATAATCGCTGGGCAGGTGATTCATTGTTCCAAACCGTGAACCAAAATTTGTTAGATGAGTTAGAAGGTGAAACAACGAGCAAAATGCAGCGTTATGGTGCGGCAATCACGCATCGCGGTGAGTATGATGACGCTAGTAGTAACAGTTTCATAGAGTACACTCGGACAGTTAATGAGCGTCTAGGTGAAGGCAGTGCTGGCGGTGGTGAAGGACAAATTCAGATACCTGATGACGGAGAGGAGTTTGAGTGGATAGAAGCTACTTACGATACGTTAAATGCCAAATCAGAGTGGGATGTTTATTTTGACCGTCATACCTTGACTGCGGGTGCCGAGTTCCGCGGTGAAAAGCTGGATAACCCTGTGGTCTCTGACTTGACATTTGCAGATGGTTTTGATTTTGGTGATGTAGAGACCGACCCTGAGAAGCGTGATCCAACCTCTGATGCCTACCTCATCGGTGCTTATTTAGAAGACAATTATGAGATTACACCTGACTGGTATATTACTCCAGGTCTACGCTTTGATTATCATAGCGAGGCGGGCAGTAACTGGTCGCCTAGTATCAACAGCACTTGGCACTTTAGTCCTGATTGGTCAGTGAAAGGCGGTGTCAGCCGTGCCTTCAAGGCACCCTCGTTATATCAACTTGATCCAAATTATATTTACTATACTGGTGGTAATGGCTGCCCGTCTTGGGTACCTACTGACGAAAGAGGTTGTCATGTGCTGGGTAATCCTGACCTAGAAAATGAGACCTCGTGGAACAAAGAGATAACCTTTACTTATGATGATGGCACTGGGCTAAATGCTGGCTTGACTTACTACCATAACGCCTATGACAACCGTATCGGTGCTGGAGTTGACCGTGTGGCATTAGATACAGCGACAGGTCGCTCGATCTTCGTATGGGAGAACCAAGGCGAAGCTGTTATTGAAGGTTTAGAAGGGTTTGTAAAAGTGCCTGTTACCGATACGGTGTCATGGTCTTCTAACGTAACAGGTATTCTTCGCTCAGAGCGCAAAGACAATGGCGAGCCGCTATCACTTATTCCTAAGTTCACTGTGAACACGGGTGTCGATTGGGACATTACGCCTCGCTGGAATGCTGACTTTGATGTGAGCTACTATGGCACGATTGAAGCTCCCAAGCGTTCAGTGACCACAGATGATGCACTCGATACACTGTCGCTCGACCGTGATCCGTATGCCATTGCCAATGTAAGTACTCGCTATGATCTGACAAAAGCGATTACCGTTGGTGCAGGTGTCAAAAACTTGTTTGATAAGGGTGTTTATCGAGAAGGTACCGCTACGAATGCGGGTGCACGTACGTTTAACGAACCTGGTCGTACTTATGTATTTGACGTTAGTGTTGATTTTTAACAGGTAGATACAGGGTTTGTTCGATTAAAAAAGGTCTGAGCTATTGGTTCAGACCTTTTGTGTTGTCAGTAACTTTCTTTAAATGAGCTTATTTAAGCAAGCCTCTTTAAGTAGATTCTTTAATCAATAACTATCACAATATAACAGCAGATTTATTTATGTCATTCAATCTTCGCCTCAGCTGCCTTTGGATTCACCGTTATACGGGGCTTGCCATGGCAGCATTTTTAATTATCGCCAGTATCACTGGTGCACTATTAGCTTTTCATGACGAGCTGGACGATGTGTTCAATCATAAACTGGCTCAGGTCGACGTCCAAGAGACACCGCAACTGCCTATCGCCACGCTTCATGATAGAGTCATCAGTGCCTATCCAGAACATACCTTTTCTAGCATGCCGACGTCGATAGCGATGGACAGGTCGGCAGTATTTTCGGTAGATAGAGTCCGAGGTAAGACCGCCGAAAATCAACCGAAAGCACCGTTTCAAGAAGTGTATGTGAACCCCTATGACGGTAATATCATCGGTACTCGTGATAGAGATGAGTGGGTATGGCGTAATACCATGTGGAAAGTATTTTGGCTACACCGTGATCTATTGCTTGGCGACATTGGCAAATGGGTCTTAGGCATTGTCTCACTGGTCTGGACTATTAATTGCTTTATTGGTTTTTATTTAACCTTTCCGCGAGCGGGCAAGTCGAATAAAACAAAGCAAGCTTCTAACAAAAAGCGCACCTCGCTTTTTAAACGTTGGTTACCGGCATGGAAAATTCGCCGCAAAACCAATACCTTTAAACTCAACTATGATTTACATCATGCTTTTGGTTTATGGCTTTGGGTTATGCTATTCGTCATTGCGTGGTCAAGTGTCGGATTTAATCTGAAATCCGTCTATCAGCCAGTGATGCAAGCTGTTGTCGGACTGACCCCAAGAGAAGGGCGACCAACTGCCAAACCTGAGCCGAATAAAACAGCAGAACAAAATAGTCGTGCAGATGGGAGTGCACATTCAAATACGGGGGTCAATAATCGCTCAAACGATGTGGATGTAATCACTCATGTGGTGAATAAGACCAATAGCATTGCCTATTTAAGCGCACAAGCCGATAGTGCAGCGCAACAGAACGGCGTGTCTGTGCAGCAGCTGCTAGGTATTCGCTGGGTCGAAGAAGACAAGCAATGGCAGATGCGCTTTAAAACGGATAAAGATATCGGTACGCACGGTGGCGCGTCATCTATTACTGTCGATGCTGCAACAGGTAACGTCGAGCGCGTCAATTTTGGTTATCAAAGCTCATCATTTGGTAGCAAAGCTGATCAATGGTTGTCAACCTTACATATGGGGCAGATCGGTCAAGGGTGGAGTCATCGATTGTATCAAGTATTTTTGGCGATGCTTGGACTGGCTGTAGCAGTATTATCGGGGACTGGTGTTTATCTATGGTGGAAAGGTCGACAGCAACGGCTTAAAGCGTTACAAAAAGGCATGCCCTAGTTATCATTTTAATTGCAAAAATATGCTGTATGCTATCAAGACAGTAAAAATAAAGGAAGAAAATCTCTCACCTAGCATGACCCATTTATGCAAACTATTATTTTCATCATAGTTTTTTGTATAATCTACTGAAGAGATGTCTTGAGTAAAATCCATAGGAATAACCACCAATCTTAGAGCATATAAAGTGATTCCTAGCCAAATAAAGGTGTTTGATATCTCTTTATTCACAGCATAATAAATGAACAGGCAAAAGCTAATCACTAAAATTAATATAGATAGATTTTTATAGTTTATCCATCGATTATTCAATAAAGCTTTATGCATCGACAATTCCTTTTTTCGTTTGCAAAATTTTGTACTTAAACCGCATCAACAATCACTGGACGACCTTGATGGTTTAGCACGGTCACATCGACATTGTATAACTGTTTCATCGTTTCTTGCGTAATGACATCTACTGGCTGACCAACAGCCATCACTTGTCCTTCTTTCATCGTGACCACCGTATCGGCGAATTGTGCGGCTTGATTGATATCATGTAAGACGATGACGACGGTCTTCTGCTGACTGTGGCTCAGCTCTCGTAGCTCACGCATTAGGCGACCAGCGTGATACATGTCCAAATTATTCAGCGGCTCATCGAGCAATAGATAGGGTGTATCTTGGCAGACAATCATAGCAATCAGTACGCGCTGGCGCTGTCCACCTGATAAGGTCGATAAGAAACGGTCGGCCAACAGCTCAAGCTCAAAGCGCTCGATAATCTCTTGTACCTTCTGCTGATCATCAGCCGTCGGCTGCCCTTGATGATAAGGGTAGCGCCCAAACATCAGCAGCTCATGCACACGCAGTCGCCCTTGCACTTGGTTATCTTGTCCAAGCATTGCCACCGTTTTGGACAATGTTCGCGCATGACAGCTAACAATATCATGCGCGCCGAAACGGACTTGTCCCGACTGTAGCGGTTGCAGGCGTGACATAACTGAAAACAAGGTGGATTTACCCGCCCCATTGGGGCCAATCAGAGCAATAATCTGTGCGCTTGGCAAGGACAGCGTAATGTCATGCAAGATTTGTTGCTTGCCGATATGGTGCGAGATATTATTGAGTTGAATCATAATGAGTCTTATCTTAAAATTTTTTATGTGTATCTAAATTAATAGTGTCAGCTAAGTGGTTATAACGAACGGCGCTGAGACATAAAGATCAATGCCAAAAACATTAAACCGCCAGCTAGCTCTATCACTACTGACAATACGCCTGCCATATCTAGCACTTGCTCAAAGATAGTCTGACCCAGTACTAAGCAAATCATGGCGACTAGACTGACCAATATCAGTCGTTCGCTATGATACATATGACGCGCAATACGATTGGTTAGCGCACAAACTAGCAAGCCAAAGAAGGTCACTGGACCGACCAACGCGGTGGCTGTAGCGACCAAAACCGCAATGACCGTTAATAGGCCAAATGCGAGACGTTGATAATGGATACCAAGGTTAATAGCTTGGGACTTACCGAGCATCAACACATCACACTGATAACGCCAGCGCCATACAAATATCGCAGTGATAGCACAGATAAATAAGCTGATACTCAGTAGCTGAGGGTTGACTGTGTTGAACTGTGCGTAACTGGCGGACTGTACGACCACAAAATCATCGGGGTTAATCAGTCGTGCAATGAGTGCAGACAAGCTGCGAAATAACACACCAAAGATAACGCCCACCAATATCAAGCGTGTCAAATCCTGACTGCTTTTTGAAAATAGCAGCTTAAATAACAATAATGACGCGCCAAACATCAAGACAATTTCAAGTGTGAATTTGGCAAGAGGGTCGATACTGGTAAAGCTAATCGCACCCAAAAAGAAAACCAACAGGCTTTGCAATAGAACATAGAGCGAATCAAACCCGAGTAGGGAGGGGGTGAGAATCGGGTTGTGCGTCAAGGTTTGAAACAGTAGTGTCGACACTCCGATAGCATAGCCGACCACCATCAGTGCCAGCAGTTTTTTGCCACGTAATGGTAGAGCAAAGTCCCAATGTCCATTAACATTGAGTGTCAAAAATAGCAGCATCGAGACGACCAAGATAGCGGAGGCAATCGACTTTGGATGATTGACGATCCATGCCCAAAGTTGTGCCAGACGACTCTGCCAAGCTGTGGCAGTAGCACTGTTTTCCAAAGCACTATTTTCTAAAGTACTGTTTTCCAAAATACTATCTTCCAAGGCACCGCTTTCTATCGAGCTGTCTCTTATCGTATTAGTTTTAGCCATAGCGGTCTTTTTATAGCGAGGCGTAGACGGTGAAAACATACGCGAATCCTGTAGTATCAAGCATAAATATCAGGCTTATCGATCAGCCGGAGCGCGCAATAGTAGCCACAAAAATAGCACCGTACCGACCACGCCAAATACCGTTGCGACGGGCACTTCAAATGGATAGCGGATAGAGCGACCAATGATATCGCAGAGTAGGACAGCGGATGCACCGAGTAATGCGACTGCTGGCAGGCTACGACGTAACTTATCTCCCATCAATCGGCTGACAATATTGGGCACGACTAAACCGATAAAAGGAATCATCCCAACCGTGACCACGACGACAGCACTCATCATCGCTACCATGCCGACGCCAAGCCAAGTGACCTGCCGTTTACTGATGCCTAAGTTCAGTGCGATATTATCGCTCAATCCTACGATGGTGAGCTTATCAGCAATGATGTAGGCCAATACACACAGACCTCCGGTCAGCCATAGCAACTCATACCGTCCGGCTAGCACACCAGAAAAATCACCAAACTGCCAAACGCTGAGCATCTGCAATGACTCAGTCTGATAAGCGATAAAAGTTGTCACTGCTTCGAGAATGCCACCAAAGACAATACCAATAAGTGGAATCATCAAAAAATCTGTCGGTGGAATCCGATGAATAAGCAGCATAAACAGCATCATGCCAAATACGGCTGCGACGGTCGCCACACCCATCTTGATAATGAGTGCGCTGGCTGGAAACAGCAGGCTAACTACCAATAATCCAAGCGCTGCACTCTGAGTGGCACCAACCATTGAGGGTTCAACAAAGCGGTTTTTTAGCACTACTTGGATAATCATCCCTGCAACTGCCATCGAGATACCGGTCAAGATAATCGCAATAGTGCGGGGTAGTCGGCTGACTAAAAATAGCGAGCTATCGGAATTGGCGCTATGATTGATAAGGCTGCGTAGAAAACCGGACCATGAAAAGTCAGCCACGCCAATAGATAAGCTCAATAACACCAAAAGCCCCATAATAATGAGGCTTCCCGTGTTGATTAACCATGGTGGCATGGCGGCACGGCGATGTTTAGCATTTAGACTGTTGCCAGTACTTCTTTTCCAACTCGCTGATGCGGCTGGCGAAGAAGTACTGGTTTTAACGCTGGGCTGTGCACGATGTGAAAATAACGACATAACGGCTACTGGCATACAGATGAGGTATAAAAACGGTCATTAAAAACGGCCATTAACAACAGTTAATTAAGCAATGATGGCGTTTACTTA
Organism: Psychrobacter sp. AT9; assembly: GCF_047272965.1. Taxonomy (NCBI): domain Bacteria; kingdom Pseudomonadati; phylum Pseudomonadota; class Gammaproteobacteria; order Moraxellales; family Moraxellaceae; genus Psychrobacter; species Psychrobacter sp. AT9. Next base: position 2,674,373 of record NZ_JBKOTW010000001.1, on the reverse strand, counting down.
GCGTTAGTAAAGGCATCTTTGATGGTCGTCAAATCTTGCATCCACTGATAATAGCCGCCAAATGCAAGGTAAGAATCTGGGCTTAGATAAACCACTTGGTCTTTTTTCCATGCAGTGGTTTGTGCCACTAGTGGATTGTCTAATACCGCTTTTGCACCGACACTGTCTTCGCCGATAGCCGCACTACGATCAATCACAAATAACCAGTCTGGATTTGTCTTTTGTAAGTACTCAAAAGATATTGGCTGACCATGACGACCTTCTTTGATTTGATCATCAGCGATGGGTACGTTTACGACATTATGAATAAAGCCGTAGCGTGATTCAGCACCATATACAGACATTTTATTGCCATTGACCATGACCACTAGGCCAGTACCGCTGTCTTTGGTGACGGCTTTGGTTTCTTCAATCAAACCGTCAATATCTTGTTGTAATCTAGCGGCTTGTTCACTTTTGCCAAACAATGCGCCTAAATCGGCCAAGCGGCGTTTGCTTGACTCATAAATATTGGCCGTATCAATAGACATGTCTAGTGTTGGGGCAATGCTAGAGAGCTCGTCATATTTTTCAGCCATACGTGAGCCAACTAAGATAGCTTGCGGCTGCATAGCATTCAATGCCTCAAGATCTGGCTCAAATACCGTACCGACGCCTGCAGGTGCTGGTTGATTTTTGGCTTGTAAGTTATCTAGAGGTGTTGTGGCTGGCGCGCCATCAATAGCCACATCAAGCGCTGCCAAATCCTGCATCAATGTCATGTCATACACCACGATTGGCGATGGGTTTACTGCTAACTCGACGTCTCCTTTTACGGTATCCACTGTGATAGTGCTAGCAGCGCTGTTGTCAGCAGTTTGATTTTCAGTCGTGGTATCTGTTGGCTCAGAGTCCGTTGATTCTGGTGAGCTACAGCCTGCCACACTGATACTAGCAACGAGTGCGGTCGTCATAGCAGTCAGTAATGGGCGTTTAAAAAAGGTGCTAGGAGAGCGGTTAGACAATAAAGCGATAGACATAAATAACTCGGTATATTAGCTGGTTGGACAACGTGTAAATAAAATGATTGGCCATATGAAAAGAAAAAGAGCTTATCTAGCGTGATGCTCCACGCTATACAATGCTCGACGGTATTACTTTAAAAGTCATGTTTTTTTATTGATTGTTTTTTACGCTTAAATATAGAGACGCTTATATTATTAAGACAAGCCCTAATATCTTGAAAATTTTTATATTATAAGATGGGCAATCAATCAGTGGCTATGATAAATTAATTGAGACTCATTATCAATACAAATGATAATGAGTTTTATTAACGTTTCTGTGTTTATTGATTTTGACTGCCTCAACACAATAAGTTTCGATAGCGATATTCGAGATAGGATAGCCGAATGACTAAGCAGATTTTTCTTTTCAAATAATGCAAATTATTGGTTCAGCATTTACCTGATAAGCAAATCATTATAAATTTATTATTGATAATAGTTATCGTTTGCATTATTATCTACGCCATTCTACCTCGGTTAATTAATATTAGGGTGTTATGAGTTCAACGGATTTAGACGCGCCACCACTCAAATTGATACTCGCGGCTATTATTATAGTGGTGGGCTTGCACGTGCTGACAGCAGTCGCATTAGTGGCGATCAAGACCCCTGAGATAAAAGTTGAACCAGAAAAAGACACGCCACCTATCGAGATCGAGATGGTGACGTTACCGGCTGAAACGAAAGAGCCAGAGGTTGCGATGGATACTGCTGAGCCTGTAAAACCTATACAGCCACAGCCTAGGTCTGTCACTACCACTAAACCTGAAATAGTGAAAGAATCTCAGCCGCTAGCGAAGACTAAACCAGCTGTCAAACCAGTGGTAACATCAGAAAAGCCTAATTTGAAGCCTAAAACGAAGGCGCAACCTGATACAACAAAGGCTGTGGAAAACGAACCTTTTAAACATGAAGTAAAACGGCAAGAGTCGATATTAACAGCTCAAGCAGATGCTTTAGCTGCTGATAACAAACGTAAGATATTGGCAGCACAAGCTGAAAAAGCCGCGCAAGAAGCTCAACAATTAGCAGATGCCAAAGCTGCCCGAGAGGCTCAAGCCGAAGCGGATGCCAAAAAAGCAGCCGCAGAAGCCGCTGCTCGTGCAAAAGCACAGGCCGCCGCCGCCGCAAGTAATACTCCTGTGAACTTCACAGCGACCAATGCCAATTGGGCGTCACGACCGAATTTTAGTTTTCCGACTAGTGCTGCACGTAGAGCTAGGTCAGGTGATAAATTGACTGTCGTTTTAGTGTTGCGAGTAAATAAGCAGGGCGGGATTGATAATGTACGCGTTGCTCAATCTTCTGGTAATAGATTACTAGACCAAGCTGCACAAAAACAAGCTGACTCTGGCAAGTTTAAGCCCTTTACCGAAGCTGGTGTGCCAGTGGTAGGCAACGTGACCTTGCCGATTGAATATGTCGTTCCTTGACCATAAGAATTTTGACTCATTATTTATATATGGCACTAATATCGTCGCTGTCATCTGCATAGATTTATTAGCTGCAGTGAGACTAGATAATAAAACAATACTCTAAGGAGTCTAATATGGACTTTATGCAATACTGGCAAATCAGCGACATGGTGACAAAAACTTTGTTCTTTTTGTTGCTGGCTTTATCTATCCTCTCTTGGGTGACTGGCATTATTCGTGTGCTACAAAGCCGCAAGTTGGCGGCGACGGTTGCAGATGATTTGAGTCAACAGATTCAGATAAAACAGGGCGAGATGATAGCCGCAGATACCTCTACTCGCCGTGTGGTTACTGAGCAGACCTTACTCAAGCATATTGGTCGTTATCGCTTTGCCAGCGAGCGTGGATTGCCTATCCTTGGGACGACGGCAGCGATTGCGCCGTTTATTGGCTTGTTTGGGACAGTATGGGGTATTTTCCATGCACTGCATAATATTGGTATGAGTGGGCAAGCGGGCTTGGGACAAGTGGCAGGACCAGTTGGTGAGGCGCTTATTATGACAGGTTTGGGGATTGCCGTAGCGATTCCAGCAGTGGTGTTTTATAACCTTGCAGTGCGTATCAACCGCTGTGTGATGTATCACGCCAACGATAGAGCGCATGACTTATTGGCACATTCTGCCGAGATGGTAGTCACACAGCAACCTTCAATAGACAGCAAGTCTACCGTTGCCCAAGATCCATTGGCAAAAAGTATGCACTCAAACGCAGCAGATGCTCAGCAAGTGACGCATTATCAGAGTTCAGCCGCGTCGCAGCCTTAACAATTATCCATTGATGAAACAGTCCGTTAGGCGAGAGCCAAGCGAGCTGTATTGCGAATAACCAAATGTATTGAGAGTGATTATGGCATTTCAATTGGGCGATGATGATAGTCAAAGTATGAATGAGATGAACCTCATTCCGCTTATCGACATCATGCTGGTATTGATGATTATATTTCTATTGACGGCGACCGTATTAAATCCGACGGTGCCATTAGAGTTGCCGAAGACCAGTGCCGAGATCAATGAAACACCGCCAGAGGCTATTCAAATTAGCATCGATAAAGACGCAGGGATATTTTGGGACAGCGATGCGATTAGCATGGAGGAGCTAGAGGCACGGTTACAACAGCAAAGTGCTGCGGGTAAAGATCCTTCTGTACAATTGCGTGCTGACAAAGACAGTAAGTACGACACTGTCGCTCAAGTGCTCGCCGCTGCCAGTCAGGCTGGTCTTAGTAAAATAGCTTTTGTTAACGAATAAAGTAATTTGCCGTGCCTAATGCCGTGCTTATATTAAGAAGCTTATCAGTAAAATTAGCACGCTGAGCGATATAAACCTAGCTAAGGTCTCGACATTATCGTCGGTTTACGCCTAGTTTGATGCGATTTTAGCGATCAGCAGTCCTAATATTTGAATGTTCAACAGACCCCAAGATAATAATAAGAATAATTAAAATAATAAACTTTTTTCAACCTCGCTAGGGTAACCTTGCGAGGTTTCCTTTAATGCAAGATTTGTTTAATAGACTGTACCGTTTGCCACAATATCTCATTCAATTATCGCTAACTTGATTTCGATATGGTTTTTTGAAGGGATAAGAAGCTTCATATGGTTAGCAAGGATAACGATGTTTAGCAAAATTTAGCCATTTTAAAACCACTAAATATATAAATGTGCTAATTGATGACACGCCCTAGATTACCAGCCATAGACAAACGGACTATAACCATAACGACCAGCAGGTCCGTAGGCAAATGGATAGGGCGTGCGTAGGTAATCAAGATCACGCTGGCGAATATAATAGTAGCGTCCTTGAGAGTAAGCTTCTTCCAACTTCTCGATGCCCTCAAGGGGACAGACAGGCTGCCAGTCATAGCCTTCGCGACCAATCTTGTAAGCATTAAGCTCAGTGCAGTAATTTTTTAGACCTTGCTGTCGACCTTGTTCCCATTGAATGCGGTTGGGGCTAGCACCGCCGACGCTGGCGCATTGATTGGTATATTGACCAAAGTATGCGCCCGAGCGTCCACGGATGCCATCGGTGTAGCCGACTTCTTGCCAATTGCTGCTTTGGCACTGCTGCGGTGTGAGACTTTGGGTCGTGGCACAGCCTGACAGGGTGAATAATGCGGCGCTCATCAGCGAAAAGACGATACTGGTTTTACTCATGAATTTATTCGTCAGTTTGCTGGCTAAAAGAGCGGTTGATGAGTTTGACTCAATAAGATAATTCATAATAAACCTGCGCGCGTCTAAAATTATGGTTTATCATAGCACTTTTTGCTGCGTACAACTTTTTGTATCTTGTTATTAAACTTATTTTTTTTCGTACTAACTGATTGATATGCCAGTATAAATAGTAGGATTGCTGGGTGAAATGCATTTGCCAATCAAGTGCCAATCAAATGGCAATCACCTGATTATCGACTAATCCCTTTATGAGCCCTGCTTGATTTTTTATGGTTCGTGCTTATTATAAGGACGGGTACGACAAATCACTGGTCAGTCAGTTACTCGTTAATAGGTTTTATGATAGATCAGGTCAAATGTATCGCCTCAGCAGTATTTTAATTCAGCTAAAGGTCAGGTTGTTATGGGAATATGGATTGTCATCGCCATTGTACTATTCGTACTAGGGAGTATGATGGCGCTCAAACCGAGCGGTATCGATCAGCGCTTGGATCATTTACGCATGACCGCCCGTCGCTTACAGTTGAACCCAAAACTGATCGCTTGTCCGGATTGGATCAGGGGCAAAGACAATGAATATGGTCGCGGGATGCTTGGTCAGTATGGCTTGGTGCTAGATAATGTTAAACTGCCACTAACCCGTTATCAGGTCATCGATGGGTGCTGGCGACCAGATAGCAATGCAAACAGCAACGCAAACCCTGCAGACAAAAATGCGAGTGGCAGTAGTAATGGCAATACGCCACCTCAAACTAATTTTAGCTTGGACAAAGTGCCGCTAGCATTGCCAGCCAGTATTGAGCCGTTTGTAAAAGCCTTGTTAATCAAGTCCAATAGCATTGTTATTTACTGGGAAGATATCGCCTATGTGCGCCCAGTAACAAATCCTAATTATCAGCAAAAAATGATTGAGGCAGACTTACTAGTACTGAAAGCACAGCTTGAAGCGTGGGCGTTACAGATGCAAAAAAATCGCAAGAACTAGTAAATCGTTTTTTAGTCTCCATTAATGAGCAATAGGCAAGCAGTTTTGCGATGCCCCAGTTATTTACAGTTGACAGCTCAGCGCCTAGCAGTGTAACGTCTTTGTATCTTTATTGCTGTTTTATGACTCGTATCGGCGTCGTTGCTTGCTTTATACCCTTTTATATCGGCAGCTATTATTACAATAAATCGTTGATCTATGATGATCAGCTTCCATAAATTGCCATGCTGCTGAATTTAACCTTACTTTTAAACTACTTATATTATGGTGTCGTCAAATATGGCAAAAACCACAACTAAAAAAAGTCCAGCTCCTGTCTCTGACAGCTCCAAAGGTAAGTCTTTGGTGATTGTCGAGTCACCAGCCAAGGCAAAAACGATCAATAAATACCTCGGCAATGACTTCGTTGTTCGCTCGAGTATCGGACATGTACGCGATTTACCCGTCGGTGCGAGTAAAAGTGCGAAGAAGCCAGCGACTAGCAAAAAAGATGACAGTCTGAGCAAAGAAGAAAAAGCGCAGCAAGCATTGGTACGTCGCATGGGTATCGACCCTGAACATGACTGGGCAGCAGTGTACGAAGTACTGCCAAACAAAACCAAAGTCATTAAAGAGCTCAAAGCCTTAGCCAAAGACGCTGACAAAATCTATCTGGCAACGGATATGGATAGAGAAGGGGAAGCCATCGCTTGGCATCTCAAAGAAGTCATCGGTGGCGCTGATAGCAAGTATGAGCGCGTGGTCTTTAACGAGATTACCAAAACCGCCATTCAAAATGCCTTTAAACAACCCTCCAAACTCGATATCGACCGCGTCAATGCCCAGCAAGCACGCCGCTTTTTGGATCGCGTCGTTGGTTTTATGATATCGCCATTATTGTGGCAAAAGGTTGCACGCGGTCTGTCAGCAGGGCGTGTACAGTCGGTCGCCATGCGTTTGGTGGTCGAGCGTGAGCATGAAATTCGCGCCTTTATCCCAGAAGAGTACTGGCAGATTCATGCTGATACTCACGTCGCTAGCAGTAAAAAAGACGCTGAACAAATTGCCATTCGTTTAGAGGCAACCAAGCAAGGTGGCAAAACGCTAAAGCTCGTCAATAAAGAGCAGACGGATAAAGTCTTAGAAGTGCTTAACGCCAACGACTTTATCGTTAAAGAGCGTGAAGAAAAGCCAACACAATCACGTCCGAGTGCGCCATTTATTACCTCGACATTGCAACAAGCAGCCAGTACGCGATTGGGATTTTCGGTTAAGAAAACCATGATTTTGGCGCAGCGTTTATACGAAGCTGGTCATATTACCTATATGCGTACCGACTCGACCTTTTTATCTGGCGATGCACTTGCCGCTGTCCGTGGCTATATCGAAGACAGCTATGGCGCGAAGTATGTACCAGAAAAGCCTAACTTCTACGGTAATAAGCAAGGCGCACAAGAGGCGCATGAGGCGATTCGTCCGTCTAATGTCAATATGAAATCGACACAGCTGAAAGGCGTTGAACGTGATGCGATACGTCTGTATGAGCTGATTTGGCGTCAGTTTGTCGCCTGCCAAATGCTGCCAGCAAAGTATCTGTCAGTGAACTTGTTTGTTGGTGCTGATGATGTCGAGCTAAAAGCTCGTGGTCGTACGTTAGTGTTTGACGGCTATACCAAAGTCATGCCGCCGGCGAAGACCGATGATACCTTGTTACCTGATGTCAAAAAAGGCGATAAGTTAACGCTAGACAAGCTTGATCCAAGCCAACACTTTACCAAGCCTGCACCGCGCTATACCGAGGCAAGCTTAGTCAAAGAGCTTGAGAAAAAAGGCATCGGTCGTCCATCGACTTATGCTTCTATCATCTCAACCATTCAAGATCGTGGTTATGTGAAGCTTGAAAACAAGCGTTTATTTGCCGAAAAAATGGGCGATATCGTCACTGACAGACTGACGGCAAGTTTCCCAGATTTGATGGATTATACCTTTACCGCCGCGCTTGAAGACAAGCTTGATCATGTGGCAGAAGGCGATACAGACTGGAAAGATGTCCTCGATAATTTTTACGGTGACTTCAAAACGACTCTGGATCGTGCTAAAGAAAAAGACGGCATGCGTCCAAATGATCCGACCGATGTACCAGACGTCCACTGCGATATTTGCGATCGTCCGATGCAATTACGTACAGGTTCTACGGGTGTCTTCTTAGGTTGTACGGGTTACAATTTACCACCGAAAGAGCGCTGTAAAGGCACCAAGAACTTAATGCCAGTCGAAGCTTTTGCTAATCTTGATGATGCCGAAGGTGAGGAAGACGAAGCAGCTGAAGTCAAAGATTTGATGGAGAAAAAACGCTGCCCGAAATGTGGCACTGCAATGAACGGCTATATCGTGGATGGTGGTCTTAAGCTACACATCTGCGGTAACAACCCTGATTGCGATGGCTATATTCTAGAAGAAGGTAAGTTCGAAGTACCGGGTTCAGATGCGCCGACCATCGATTGTAATAAATGTGATGGGCAGATGGAGCTGAAGACGGGACGTTTTGGTCCATACTTCGCTTGTCAGAAATGTGACAATACTCGTAAAGTGCTAAAAACAGGCGAAGCAGCACCACCGCGTATGGATCCGATTCACTTGCCAGAGCTAAAATCGGTCAAGCATGAGGATTACTTCATTTTGCGTGAAGGCGCAGCTGGGATGTTCTTGGCAGCATCTAAGTTCCCGAAAGTAAGGGAGACACGTGCACCAAAGCTCGCTGAGCTAAGAGAAATCAAAGACAAAATGGAAGACAAGTTCCAGTATCTGTTCGAAGGTCCAGACGAAGATCCTGAGGGTAATGCAACGATTCTACGTTGGTCACGTAAGAAAAAAGAGCAGTATATAGGCTCTGAGAAAAACGGCAAAGCCACGCGTTGGGGTGTGTACTGGCGCAAAGGCGAGTGGGTAGAAGAGTAATCCTTTTTTACCTTTAGGCTTTGTACCTCCATCTTGCCATCGTAATATTTTAAGTCATAAAAAAACCTCTTAGATAATCTAAGAGGTTTTTTTATGCTGTCAATAAACTCTAAATGTCATTAGTTCTTTTCGATGATACCACAAGCGATACGGTCGCCTGCATTACCTGCTGGCTGACTAGTATAGTCATCAGTACCACCATGAACGATAAAGGCTAGGCGATTAACGCTGTATTTACCTGCTTCTGTTGCCGCGATTTTTTTGTTCACATAATTAATAGTAGCAACACCATTTTCATTTGCCGTTAGGTTTGGCAAATCACCTGCATGACCATTCATATCATCAGGATTAGAATGTGGCTTGTTGTCCGGATTAAAGTGACCACCTGCCGCTTTACCCATAACATCACAGCTACCAGTTTCATGAATATGTAGGGCAACAGTCTGACCAGGTGTCAGGTTCATTAGCTTACCGTAGACCTGTACACCACCATCGACTGGACGTAAGAATACTTGGCCAACTTCCGTTTTATTCGCGTCTGTTGTTTTAAGCGCTGATTTCAACACAGGTTGATTCAGTGGATTGCCAGTCTTTAATTGACCTTCTGTACTTTGGCAACCAGTCATAGCTAGAGCAGAACCACATAATAGAGCGCTTGCAAGAATTACTTTTTTCATCGTCTTCTCCGTTTATTTAAATAGTCTTTCAAATGTTTATATTTATAATCGTTACTGGTTTTGTTACAACATTCGTTGATGTCGCAATCAGTATAGCCAAGGGCTTGTCATAGATATTCATTAAAAGCGCAACAATCGGTTAATAAATGTAAGTATCGTATGGGTTTGAAAGTGTATTAAGGTATTTTCTTTGCCTCGTTTTGCCAGACCAAGGTTTCGCCTGTTGCCATCGTTTGCAATAAATTATAGCGAGGCATATCAGTCTGATTATCTGCTATTGATGGTATTGATTGTGAAAGTTGCAAACTCAAAGTTAGTTGGCTATTGCTATTACGCATTAAATCAAATAGATTGGTCTCAATTCTATCACCTGTTTTACCGCAGTTCATCGCGCTACTGAGGATGTTACTAACTTTTAAAGTATTATCCCTTAATAAAAAGTAAGGCGCACTAGAACCATTGCAGCCTGAGTTGAAAGCAATATATGGACTGTCTGGACTAGTTCTAAATTCGAGTGAGATAGGGTGGTTAGGAAAATAAAAATCACTAATAGGCTGTCTAGATACTATTTGCCCTTTATCATTAAAAGTATTGCGTACCGCGCTGACCAGTTGCCAATCGAAGCGCTCCAATAACTCGCTATTGATGGGTAATCCAGTGGGAGATGCTAATGGTTTGGCTGAGCCTGCAGAAATTAAGTGGTTAATATCTTCATTTTTATCCGTTTGAAGGGTGGATGTGGTAGCCGTGGACTGACAACCTACTACACCGAAGGCTGCAAATAGGCTGGTAAGAATCAATGGACGAGCTTTATTGAGTAAAAACATTAAGTTAATCCTTTGTCAAAATAGATAAACATAAATAGAGAGCTAGGGTATTTTCTTTGCTTTACTTTTCCATATCAGTGTTTCGCCAGAATCTAGCGTTTGGGTGAGTAAGTAGTTTGGCTCTGACTGCTCTGTAGTTGTCTTTGCCTTATTATTTGCGTGCGTTAAGATCAGTCGACTCTTACTATGGGTCATCATACGTCGAAGCCGTGATTCGACATCATCAAGAGCATCGCCACAGCTCATCATAGTAGAAGGAAAGCTGCCAGTTAGTAAACTTTGATTGATAGAGAGGGCGTAAGGTCCACTAATGCCGTTGCAGCCAATAGAGATACCAAAGCTTTGACCATATATACCTGACTCAAAGCCATTTTGTTCGTCACCCTCATCGCCACCATAGTTATCCAAACCATAGGAAAGCATAATAGGCTCTTTTATTTGCGTAAATTCGCTCAAGACTGCGCCTGCTTTGTCCGTCACTCGTACCAGCTGCCAGCGATAGCGCTCTAATAAATCATTGGTGAGTGGTATGCCAGCTACGGGGTGTTCAGGTTTGGGCGTGCCCGAAAAGATAAGGGTTTTCCCCTTACTGGTCTTTAAAGCGAGCTGTTTTTCTACGGTTTTATTAACCTGTATGGACTGAATTATCGCGGGATTAAATATAAAATTTGTTCCTGCGTAGCGCCCAAAAGTCATATTTAGTAGATATGCTGTATCGCTAGGGATGATTGTGTCACCACGCCAGTCTTGGGTGGTTGCTTGATATATCGAAGTGCAGTCAGCAGCCGTGACTGGTGATTTAGCTGTATCTTGTACTGATGCATCTGTATAAGGATAAGGTAAGGGCAACCACATATCAAAAGTCACGAGATATCGGTAACAGCCGTCATCGAAGGTTAATAGGTCTGGGCGAACGTGCATAGTTAGGGGTGGCTGAAGAGTGAGACCTATGAGTTTATCATCACCATCACTGAGATGCGTTAATTGCCAGTCGTAGTTGGTGATCGTTTGAAACAGTCTGGGTTTTAGTGTGGTCGCTGACCAGTTTTTATCGTCGATAACGGTACTGGTTTGTGCTGAATGATTAAGGCTGTTGGTTTGGCAGCCTAACAAAGCGAGGGGTAGTAATGTGCTTATTACAACTAGAGGCACCCTTAAGTGATTTAACATTGTACTTTCCTAATTAACAAACATTTGTATAAAATATAGCACAGGGTTTTAGAGAGATTGTTGTTTATTTTTGCCAAAAAAAAGCCGCCCATCATATGATGAGCGGCTCTTTAATTTGTAAGACTGGATTAGTAACTAATCAGATTAGCTATGCAGTGCTTTGCTTGAGGTTTTATCAACCGTCACTTTAGCAGGTTTAAGCGGTACTGGCATACTCACCAAAGCAACCTTTAAGATTTCTTCAATCGTCGCGACTGGCTGAATGGTTAAGCCTTCTTTCACGTTATCAGGAATATCGGCCAAATCACGCTCATTGGTCGCTGGAATCAATACGTGCTTGATACCGCCACGATGTGCCGCGAGCAGCTTCTCTTTGAGACCACCGATACGCAGGATTTTACCGCGTAAAGTAATTTCACCTGTCATCGCAATATCTGGGCGAATGGCAATGCCAGTTAACGCAGAGACTAGTGCTGTTGTCAGTGCACCACCAGCTGATGGGCCATCTTTCGGCGTGGCGCCTTCAGGCATATGCACGTGGACATCCGTGGTTTTGAACGTCTCGTAATCAATCCCTAAGCTGTCACCGCGAGCACGAACCACACTCATGGCGGCACGAATCGACTCTTTCATGACATCGCCAAGTGACCCTGTAAAGCTAAGCTCGCCTTTGCCTTTCATGGCGACTGCTTCGATAGTGAGTAATTCACCACCGACTTGTGTCCAAGCTAGACCTGTGATACGACCAATCTCAGGCTCTTCTTCAGCCAGACCATAGTCATATTGATGGACACCGAGATAGTCATCGATGTTTTTGTCATCAACCACGATTAGCTCACGTTCTGCTTTTTTCGGAGCACGTGCGCCATGTGTTTCGACTGAACCGCGAACGACTTTGCGGCAGATTTTATTCACTTCACGCTCGAGATTACGGACACCAGCTTCACGCGTATAGCTACGAACGATACTGTGCAGCGCTGCTTCAACAATCTCAATCTCACCTTCTTTGAGGCCGTTATTTTTAATCGCTTTTGGCACTAGATACTTCTGTGCGATATTTACTTTTTCTTCTTCGGTATAACCCGGTAAGCGAATAACTTCCATCCGATCAAGAAGCGCAGCTGGAATATCCATGCTGTTAGCCGTACAGATAAACATCACTTGCGACAAGTCTAAGTCCATATCTAAATAATGGTCGTTAAACGTATCGTTCTGTGAAGGATCTAACACTTCAAGCAAGGCTGATGCTGGATCACCGCGGAAGTCTTGCGCCATCTTATCGATTTCATCTAATAAGAATAGCGGGTTTTTGACTTCTACCTTCGCAAGCGACTGAACAATTTTACCCGGCATTGCACCGATATAGGTACGGCGATGACCACGAATTTCCGCTTCATCACGTACGCCGCCAAGCGCCATACGCACGAACTTACGACCCGTAGCACGCGCAATCGACTCACCTAGTGAAGTTTTACCCACACCAGGAGGACCGACGAGACATAGAATCGGACCACGAAGCTTTTTCACACGTGATTGCACGGCGAGGTATTCTAAGATGCGGTCTTTTACATCTTGTAATCCGTAATGATCTTCGTCTAGTACCGTTTTAGCTTTGTCTAAATTGATCGAAACTTTGGTCGTCGCATTCCACGGCGTGTCCAAAATCCATTCAATATAGTTGCGTACGACTGACGATTCACTCGATGCAGGCGGCATCATTTTGAGCTTTTTAAACTCTTGCTCTGCTTTTTTGCGTACATCTTCTGGCAGGTCAGCATCTTCTAAGCGCTGCTCTAGCTCAGCCACATCATCATCACCATCGAACGCGCCGTCATTCATATCTGACAGCTCGTTTTTGATAGCTTTCATTTTTTCGTTTAAGAAGTACTCGCGCTGATTTTCTTCCATTTGCTGACGGACAGCTTCTTGGATATCTTGTTCGATATTTTGCTCAGCACTTTGTTTGACCAAGTATTCGGTCAAGGTATTGATATGTGTCTTTATATCGTCTTTTTCTAAGAACGACTGCTTGATATCAAGATCCATCGACACACGAGTTGAGATAAAGTAGACCAACTCAAGTAAGTCATCGATGCGTTTCGCCACACGCGTTAGCTCACGCGCATTACGCAGACGCGCATCAGCATAGCTTTCAAACAGCGTGGTCAGCGCTTGAATGGTGTTTTTTTGCTGGCTTTCATCCATACTGACATCGAGGTCAGCACGTTCAAATTTCGCCATCAATAACGTGTCGCGATCTTCTATATTGTCAACGCGCGCACGATACTGACCTTCGATCAATACCTTGATACAATTTTCATCGCTATCGTGCGGCATGGTACTGACGATGCGGCACACAGTACCGTATTGATACAAGTTGTCTTGATCGATGTCTTCGGTCAGCGAGTCTTTTTGCGCCACGACTAGTACTTTATTGCCGTACTCAGCCTGTGCCAGCTCGACCGCTTTAACCGATGGCGCACGACCTACGAACAAGGCAATCTGCATATGTGGATAGACGACCACATCACGCAGTGCCAATAACGGTAAGTAGGTGTCGTCTTCAACGCTGTCTTTAGCATCGTCGTCTTCACTGGTACTGTTTTCACTATCGTCATCTTTGGCAGTGGTTTCAGTATTGTCAGACGCTGTCTCTAACTCGCTTTCTGACGCATGACTAGACAAAGTGTCTGGCTGGCTATCATCAGCAACAGTAGATGAAACGTCGACATCTATGTCGATATTGTCTTGGGCTATTTTATGTTCACTCATATATTTTTCCTCGTTCACCAGACTTGTAAAGTCAAGTTCGTGGTTCATGTTTAGATAAATGGTGCTCCCAGATAAAATTGCAAGGCTTGTACTCAAACTCACCTGCTTAACTGTGCAAAATATTTATATCTAACTGAATATAGATCGGCATACGGTTATGAGCTTTATGCGTCATTGGTGAGAATCTGTATATAGGAAGTAACCATACAAGAATCATAGAAAGCAGTCATAACAGATGCTTATAGATCACTTATAAATAGCATCTATCAAATATCTATTGGGGTCTACGCATAGGTTTTATAGGCAAAATAAGGTAAACTGTCGCGCGTCTTAAACGGTGTGTTTTAGCGTAGAACGCTTTATAGACACATTCGAGAAAAAGCGTTTGTAAGACGATGGCGATATCCATACATTATGAGATATCAATAAGTTTAAATTGAACCAAAGCAAATAGAATACGAGGCAACACATGGCAATCAATGCGGTACTGCTGGCAGTCATCATCATGTTGGGGCTGTCACTTGCGCGAGTGCACGTGGTGCTCAGTTTATTAATTGGTGCGCTGGCTGGTGGATTAATAGCGGGTCTTGGTATTACTGATACGCTCAATGCGTTTCAAGAAGGTATCCGTAATGGTGCACAAATTGCACTGTCATATGCGTTACTTGGAGCGTTTGCGGTCGCCATTGCTCATTCGGGCTTGCCGCAATCACTAGCAGGCGCGGTGATTAGGCGTATTGACTCAGCGGGCACGAGTGGCATGATTAAGTACATGCTGTTTGCAGGCTTGATTACCATGAGCTGCTTTAGCCAAAACTTAATCCCTATTCATATTGCCTTTATTCCGCTACTTGTACCGCCATTATTGTTAGCATTTAATCGAATGCATATTGATAGACGTCTGATCGCTTGTCTGTTGACCTTTGGTTTGGTCACCACCTATATGTTTATCCCATATGGCTTTGGTGATATCTACCTCAATCAAATCATGCTAAAAAACGTCGGTGAGGCGGGCATTGATATCGCTAATATCTCTGTGGTCAAGGCCATGGCGATTCCCGCACTGGGGATGCTAATTGGTTTGCTAGTCGCCGTATTTATCAGCTATCGTAAGCCGCGCGTATATCAGCAGATTGCGATAGATCAGCAAGCACATGATGCCGTAGTAGAAGGCGATGCATTGAGTAAAACTGCGGCTGGCGCACAGTCGCAAAGCAAACTAAAAACGCTGGTTGCGCTAGCTGCTATCGTGACTGCTTTTGTCGTACAACTTTATACCGATTCGCTATTGCTGGGTTCGATGTTTGGCTTTGGTGTGTTTATGGCGACCGGCGTGGTGAAGTGGCGTGATGCTGATGGCGTCTTTAATGACGGTATCAAATTGATGGCGATGATTGGCTTTATTATGATTACTGCGCAGGGTTTTGCAGAAGTCATGAAAGCGACGGGTGAGATTGCGCCACTGATTGATGGGGCAACCAACTTGTTTGCTGGTAATAAAGCCATTGCCGCTTTTGTCATGCTTGGAATTGGTTTGGTCGTAACGATGGGTATCGGCTCGTCGTTCTCAACCATTCCGATTATCGCTGCGATTTATGTGCCGCTGTGTATCTCTTTAGGTTTTTCGCCTTTGGCAACCGTTGCTATTATCGGTACGGCTGGCGCGCTGGGTGATGCGGGTTCGCCTGCGTCAGACTCAACGTTGGGGCCAACGTCTGGTCTAAACATTGATGGACAGCATGACCATATCAAAGACAGTGTGGTGCCAACCTTTATTCACTATAATATTCCGCTACTGGCCTTTGGTTGGATTGCGGCGATGGTGCTGTAGGTGATTTGGTCAGCCCTTTAACTCAATCCAAGTACCCAACAAAAAAGACGCTTATCGGTAAGCGTCTTTTTTTTTGCATTAGTTATAGGACTGTTAGAATAATTAAGTTAGACGGTTATCTTAAGTAGCGATATCTTGCTTTATACTTTCTATATTTTTGCGCAACAGGTATACGAAAAACAGCATAATGAAGGGGTCATAAACACGATCTAGTCTCAAATCGCCATTGATGTATTCAACAATAGCCAACGCAAACAAAGACAGCAGAATAAAAGAAAAGCATTGAGATATAGGAACCAAAAAACGTAGAAAAGATGTGCTGCTAGAGGGCTTTATATGACGTATTTCAATATGGGTGCTAAGCGCGAAGGTATAAAATGCTGCAAGCGCTAGCAAAAAGGTTCTTAGTTCAGCAAAATCAAAGCCGTTGTAATCATAAATATAAGCCGCAGGCGTGGCCAAGAGTAATAGCACGAACAGATAAAAACAAACTTGTAGCGAAGCGGGCGACATAAACTCTTTTTTTACTTTGTCCACGATCAACGACCTATACTGTAATGATAATTATTTGCGATAAGTATAGTTTATAGGCCATGTAGAAACAATAGTCTGGCAATAAAAAGCAAGCGTCGATCAAATCAAACCACTCTATAACCGCGTTTCTTCAAATTGTGCTCTATCAGTTATATATGTGTTATTCATCAAAATCTCTAATCTCACCATTCAAAGTACTCAAAAATGCATCACTTTGCGCGAGCAACTCATTTAAGCGTTCTTCATTGACAAGCCTTGTCATCTCATCAGAGCTAAAGGGTTGCTCTTGACTGTAGTAACGCAGCTCCCTAGCGTCCTCATTGCCTAATGTTTGCAAATATTCATCCACACTGTCTGCACTGGAATCAGCAGCGCTAGAGTCTTTTTCAAATTTTTTATTGTTATTTTTCATCAAAACCACCTTATGCCGCTTGGCGTAATTAAGCCATCTAATGGCACATCCCACGGTTGGCGCGCTAATTGCTCAACCACTTGAAAGTCATAACACCAGCCAATTTTTAATGGCTTTTTAGCGCCCGACCGATAGCTTTTACCGAGCGTTGTATCATAAAATCCGCCGCCCATTCCCATGCGATTACCTTGCTTATCGACTGCCGTCAAAGGACAGACAATCACATCCAATTCTCGCGCCCATAATAACTGACGATGATGATTTTGTTTCATGCCTAAGCTATGGAGATGGGTTGGTACGTTCATTAATCTATTATGATAAATAGGCACAAAGCGCAAAGTCTTATCATCCTTGCCCTTTTTATTACGACCTAGGGAGCCAACTACGGGCAAATAGGGCTGATAATTTAAGCGCAAACACCAATCCAATACTGGTTGTGTTGGCAGCTCACCAAAGCCATCGTAATAGAGGCCGATTCGCGCATTGGTAGGCAAACGCTGTTGCAATTTGAGCAGATGCAAACTAGCATCGCGGGCAAGTCTTTGGCGCTGATTGCTAGTCAACTGTCGACGCTGACGGGTAAAGTAACGTCTTGGAGGATTGCTAACGGGTTTTATTGACTCAGCAATACTGGTATTAGAGCTATCATTATCAGTGATACTGGTTATCATATTTTCAGTAACATTTATAGCACTACTGATTTTTTGCGCGGGCTGCTTACTTGCTAAGTCCTGCCTTGCATGCGTTACAGCTGTTTTGACTGCTGCTGATATTTGATTGTTGGACATCTGTAGTCCTTATGGCAAATGAGAAATTTATCATAACTCATGCTATCATAATGACGCATTACCTCCTATTTTCCTTATGTGCAGCGTCTGTTGCACTTTTTACGGATACCGCATCCGTTAACGAACCAGCAAAGAGGGTAGTTATGTCGACACAGAATCAGGCAACTCGTACCGAAAAAGACACCATGGGCAACGTAGAAGTCCCAGCTGACGCTTATTGGGGTGCACAAACCCAGCGTAGCCGCGAAAACTTCAAAATCGGTGGCGAGACTTTGCCACGTCCAATGATTGAAGCAATGGCATTGGTCAAAAAAGCCGCTGCGATTACCAACGCTAGCCTTGAGCGTATCGAAGATGACAAGCGTGATTTAATCGTACAAGCTGCTGACGAAATCATCAACGGTGGTCTAACGGATCAGTTCCCATTGGTTGTATGGCAGACGGGTTCTGGTACGCAGTCAAACATGAACATGAACGAAGTATTGGCCAACCGTGCCAACGAAATCGCTGGTTCTGAGCGCGGTAGCTACACACCAATTCACCCAAATGACCATGTAAACCATGCACAGTCTACCAACGACAGCTTCCCAACAGCGATTCGTGTGGCTGCTGCTCGTCAAATCAACAGCTTGTTGATTCCTGCGGTAAAAGCACTACGCGACACATTAGCGGCTAAGGCCAAAGAATTCGATAGCATCGTAAAAATCGGTCGTACCCATTTACAAGACGCGACGCCTTTGACGTTAGGTCAAGAGTTCAGCGGCTATGTCAGCCAACTTGATCACTCATTGGTACGTATTGATAATGCGTTACAAGGCCTATATGAATTGCCACTAGGTGGTACTGCAGTTGGTACGGGTCTAAACGCCCATCCTGATTATGCAGTAAAATCAGCTGAGCAACTAGCGACTTTGACTGGCTTACCGTTTGTCACCTCACCGAACAAATTTGAAGCACTAGCAGCTCGTGATGCTGAAGTATTTGCCTCAGGCGCACTAAAAACGCTAGCAGCTAGCTTGAACAAAATCGCTAATGACGTACGTTGGTTGGCATCAGGTCCTCGTTGTGGTCTAGGCGAATTGACGATTCCTGAAAATGAGCCAGGCTCTTCTATCATGCCGGGTAAAGTAAACCCAACTCAGTCAGAAGCATTGACGATGGTTGTTGCTCAAGTCATGGGTAACGATGTGACGATCAGCATGGCTGGCGCATCAGGTAACTTTGAGCTAAACGTGTATAAGCCAGTTATCGCGTTTAACTTGTTGCAATCTATCAAACTATTAGGTGATGGCTGCAACAGCTTCAATGAAAACTGTGCCGTTGGTATTGAGCCAGTAAAAGATAAAATCGATGACTTCTTGCATAACTCATTGATGCTTGTCACGGCATTGAACCGTCATGTTGGTTATGAAAACGCTGCGAAAATCGCTAAAACTGCTTATAAAGAAAACAAAACCTTGAAGCAAGTTGCGGTTGAGTTAGAATTGCTAACTGAAGCTCAGTTTGATGAGTGGGTAATTCCTGCTGATATGGTACATCCTAAGTAAGTTACTAAAGACTTTTTAGAATAGAAAAAGACCTTGTTGTGCAAACTGACGAGGTCTTTTTGTAATGATGAAGTTATTCAAAAGGAATAAATGAATGACAGATAGCAATGTAAAGGAAGGTATCAATAAGGTCATTACAGAATTAATGGATAGAGTAATGAATAGGGTTTTGAGTACAGACCCATTTATTAAAGAAGAACATCATTCAAAGAAACCATTGTATGCTGCTTTAGTACCAGATGAAATATTCAAAGGGTCTCATTTTGAAAGGCGCTTTGTAACACCTTTTGGCGGTGTATGGGAAAGGTTAGCTGAAGTAGTAGCTGGAGAATATCATGGGCATTGCGAGACAGGTACTCATGTTAATGGTGAAATAGGAGCAGAAAGGCTACGTAGGATTCAAGAAGTACTGAATGGACTAGAACACAAGGGAAAAGATCGAAGTCTACCTAACTGGAAGGGTGAGTTGCAATACATTCTAGAAGGTGGGGGCAAGTTGATACCAATATCAGTAGTTTGCGATGTTGTGATTGATAGTATAAAAACAAAAAAAACTTATGCATTCGAGATTAAAGCACCTCTTCCTAATAGCGATCAAACTAAAGTTAGTAAGGAGAAAATGTTTAAGTTATTGGCCATGCAACCTCCAAAAGTGGATTTCGCATTTTTTGCCCTGCCTTATAATCCTTATGGCAAAAAAGCAAATTATAATTGGGCGTTTCCCAAAAGATGGTTTGATATGAACAATGATGAGTCCGTCTTAATCGGAGAAGAGTTTTGGGACTTAATTGGCGGAGAGGGTACATACGAACTTTTTATTGATGAAATTAATTCGTTAGGTAAAAACTATAAAGAGCGAATTTATCGTGAGTTTTTAGGTATCGAACCGCCTGAAAATTATAAAGAGGATATACTGCATTAAAATGGGAACATCAAAAATCAAATTTATAGACTTGTTTGCAGGCATTGGTGGCTTCAAGATGGCTCTCAATGCTAATGGTGGCGAATGTGTAGGCTTTAGTGAAATTGATAAAGACGCTATTGAAACATACTGTGAAAATTATCGTGTTAGTCCAGCCTTGAATTTTGGTGATATTCGGAAAATTGAAAAACTACCTGAGCATGATTTGTTGACAGCAGGAGTTCCTTGTCAAAGCTGGTCTATTGCAGGAAAAAACCTTGGCTTCAATGATGACCGTGGTCAGTTATGGAATGACACGATTTACTTGCTTAACCAATCGCAACCTAAAGCTTTTATTTTTGAAAATGTAAAAGGATTAGTTGATCCCAGAAATAAGTCAGCACTTGAGTACATTCTCAAACGTATTAAGCAAGCTGGTTATTATGCGAATTATTATATTCTCAATTCACATGATTATGGAGTAGCACAAAACCGTGTCCGTATTTATATTGTTGGGTTTCGTGAAAAACAGTTTTTTGATAAATTTAATCCTCCTCGAAATGTCGAGAAAAAAGTTGTCTTAGCAGATATACTAGATTTTGATCTCCCTGAAATTGAAACCGATAACGAGCAAGTGGACTTATTTGGTTTCAGTGAAAAAGCAAGCAAACAAATGAGTCTTTCAAGTAAAAATGGCTACAATGATTACTTTTTATTTAATGATTTACGGAATGGCGAAACCACTATTCATTCATGGGACATCCTTGATACGACTGATAGAGAAAAAGATATATGTCTATTGTTATTAAAAAATAGAAGAAAGAAACAGTTCGGTTTGCTGGATGGTAACCCTCTCTCATTAGTACAAATACAAAAAATTGATCCTAGTATCAAATTTTATGAACTAGAAGATTTAGTTCATAGGGATATTTTAAAGAAAGTTCTTTATAGATTTAAAGTATTAGCTTGCTGTGATACCGACTTGACCGATAGCGAAGCTGAACTCTTAAACTTTGCTCATGATGGTGTACTGCAATTAGACATCCTAAAAACACAAAATTCCTTAAGATTAAATAGTAGATCACTTTCAGGGTTGCTTTCTTCTTTAATCAATAAAGAAGTGGTTAGTTGTATTGAGGAAAGATATGAGTTTAAAAATACAAAGATTAGCAGTGGAATAGATGGTATTAACCGTATATTTTTACCTACTTCAGATGTCTTCCCAACTCTTGTGGCTAGTGACACGAATGATTTCGTCGCGCTCAAACACGTAGATAGAGAAACGAATGAAAGTTATAAGAAAAAGTTCCTAGAGGAAGTTTATTTCACTAAACAGTATAGAAAAATAACTAAGGAAGAAGCCTGCCTAATACAAGGTTTCCCAAGAAATTTTAAGCTGCCAGAAAGTCGTTCAAGATGGATGAAGCTAATTGGAAATAGTGTATCTGTTCCTGTTGTAAGTTCACTAATCGATTCTATTGTTTCAACGGAAGTTTTTGATTGATTGTAAACTCAACTGAGTTGTATTATTTATATAGGCTTTATTATATATAGCAGTAAAAAGACCTTATCGCATTACGCGACAAGGTCTTTTTATTGTCCAAAATCTAATCTCAATTAGAACTTATAAAGCAAACCAAGCGTCGTCGCGGCTTCAGTACGTGAGTCTACCATTGGGCTGTCGTATTGCTCAGTCGGCAGATAACTTAGGCTTTGACTGGCGAATCCTGCCCAACGCTCATTGAAATCGTAGTTGGCACTAATATTGATATAAGGATTTAAGCTCGAATTAGATTTATAAGCAGCAACGCCCGTTTCTGCTGATTCTTCTTCACTGACGCCATAATAGTATTCATTATAGTCAGCATCATAATACTCAAAGCCAATGCTTGGATAGACCGTTAGCTTGTCTTTGGTGATTCTGGCAAGGTAGGTCAAGCGCGCCGTGTTACCACCACTACGATCTAACACGTCAGCTCCTATTTGAGCACGGAAACCACCGACAGGGGTACGGCGCTGATAGCTAAGCCCTGCTTCTGCTGACGACTTACGTTCATCAAGACCTTGAAGCGCGCCATTGGCATCATCAGGATCAAACTCGCTGCCCGCAAGCTTGGCATAAGCAGACAACTGATTCACACCATCATTGATTAGATATGCACCCGCTTGAGCACCGCGCACATAAAACTTATTATTGTCATAAAATGCACCCGGCAGCACCCGCACTTCGGTGCTGTCTTCTAGATCATAGGCTGACTTGACCGCCATGACGTTAACACCAACGCTTAGCTCAGCATCTGGATCAGCAGGTAAGTTTTTATTAAAAAAGGCAGCATTTGACATGCTGGCAACACTAAATAGGGCAGTAGCTATTAAGGTGTTGAGCAAGGTGCGCGTAGAGATAGTGGGTAGCACTGAAGATTTAAACATAATCAAGTCTCGTAAGTAGGTAAAAATAGCCGGATAACAATAGAGGAATAAGAAAAGCCAAAATCAGATGTCTGTTTTTGTGAGCCGTTTAATGATCATAGATAAGTGTCAGCATTTACTCAATAGCTTTTAGCACTTGCACTATCTGCTGATGAATATCTTGCCACCACCAGACAAAGCCAATGCTTATGAGTAACATCACCAGCCATGGCAATAGTTGCCAAATGAAGGCGGGTTTGACCGCTGTTTTTTGCTCGATTGTTTCTTGATCGATAATGTGGACACGATTAGCGTTCGTATTTATAGGTAAGTTTACACCAGTGTCGTCATCAAAATGAGCATTATTATCCAAATCAACGTTGCTTATCGTTGACTGATCGATATAGCTGGTTTGGTAATCATTTTGGGTGGTTTGAGTATTAGCTTGATAAGGGCTCTGGTTGATAGCGACTGTCTGCATGATGGCTGCCATACGCTGACGATGGACGATTCCGATTGCCAGTGCAATGATCAATCCAGTAACCGCACCGCCAATATGACCAGCATTGTCAATGCCCGGAACAGCAAAGCCATACACCAAGTTGATGCCCATAATAAGTATCAGGCTCTTTAAATTGAGCACTAAGCCATTGACCGATATTTTAAATACAGCAGCTATTAATAATGCCGCACCGATACCCATGATACCGCCAGAGGCACCAGCCGATATTCCTGGCTGTCCAGTCCCTTCCAAAATACCTTGCCACGTCACATAGCTGTTAAGTAAATTGCCACCGATGGCTGCCAATAAAAACAACGCCAAAAACTTAGCAGAGCCAAACATCGGCTCGGCAACTTGTCCAAAGAAATACATGGCAAAGCCATTAAACAATAAATGCATGAGGCCAATATGCAAAAACGCACTGCTCACCAATCGCCATGGATCGTCGCCCATGGTAAAAGGTAAGGCGTTAGCACCCCATTTAAGCAATGCCTCAGTCGATGGATTATTGGCATCGACACCTGTCAGCACCTGCATGATGAATAGTCCAATAAAGCTGACTAATAGCAGGGTAGTCACGGGTGCTGTTTTTAAAAGCTGTTGAATGGTCATAAAAGCTAACTATCAATTCAAAAGGTGACGTAGAGTATAAAGGGTATGATCGGATCATGTCAGTCAATGGCATGTTATTAGCGATATCAAAAACTCATATGACGCTTTATAAGTAAGTGCATCGTATAGGCTTTCAATATTAATGTTTTATGTCTTGTGCCTCATAAACATTTTAGTGTTGGTGCTTCATGACGCAGTGTTACTTGATGACGGGATAGTAATTATCCTATGGCAGATACTATGACGCCAGCAGCTGCTGTAAGTCCATGACTGAAAACGGATAATCCAGACGCTGCGTCTTTGTCAGTAGCACCGGAATGCTAGTGGCAAATTCCATCATCAGAGATTCATCAAAGTCGGCGATATCGACATACTGGTAGGTAAGTGGCTGTACTGCTTGAAACTGAGTCAGCAGCTGCGTCGCCACGTCACATAAGTGACAGCCGGTCGTTCCAAGTAACCACCATTGATCAATATTTTCAGTGTTCCCAAGATCAGGGCGTGCTGCAATAACACGGTTCCGTAATGTTTTTATACTATTATCATTATGCATGTTTCTACTCTTATTGTATGCCTTCAAAATACTTGTTTAGCGTTTTTAAGCCGACACATCAATGTGGCTTAGCGGTTATGACATGATAAAGAAGTGGGGTAAATAATGACAGCGATTGTGAGATTAGGTAAGATGAGCTGCTGTTTATGATTATCAATTTTATCTTATTACTTCTTTAACCACTCGGATATCGCGCATGGCAAGTTTTGGCACATTCATTAAACGACTGTTATTGGCAATTATGTTATTGGTCGTCGCATTCCATATTTTAATAGTTGGGCTACTATTAATCTGGAAAACACAGCCGATTAATAACAGTATGTTTATGTTGACGCATCGCTTAACTGGCGGCACGGTCACTCAGACGTGGGCTGAATACGATGCTATCGCCAAGTCAGCCAAGCAAGCAGCGATCGTGAGTGAAGACTCGACGTTTAGTCAGCACAGTGGCTTTGATTTTAAAGGTATCAAAGCGGCGCAAAAGAAAAACGAAGAGACGGGTAAGATGTCGGCTGGCGGCTCGACCATCACTCAGCAGTTGGCCAAAAATCTATTTTTGACGTCGCATCGTTCTTATGTTCGTAAAGGCGAAGAGGCCATCATCACTGTGATGATTGAAACGCTGTGGGACAAGCAACGTATTATGACCGCTTATCTTAATGTCGCCGAGTTTGGCAATGGTATCTATGGTATTGACGCAGCAGCGCATCACTATTTTGATAAGTCTGCGGCCAATTTGAATCGAGACGAATCAGCACTCCTCATTGCGATGCTCACCAATCCAAAGTATTACGAAGACAATCAAGGTGACAGACGCTTACGTAACAAGCAGCGTATTATTAAAAAACGTATGAAGAATGCAGTATTGCCGCAAGCGTCTTAATCGACATGTGCTGGTGGTGGTTTGCTGAATGATAAATACAATTATAAATAGCACGATAAACGAATGACATGATCAATAGTCACGTGGCTGCAATGATAGGACGTCACTATTATTAAATTTACTATTATGAATGCCATTATATACACTATAGATAGGTCAATATAAAAAGGATACAGCGAGGCTGGGATAATTTTTTGCAGCCTCTGTCGGTGTAGGCACAGCAAGCAAGAAAAATTTGTACCAGCCTCATACGATAATATCGTGTATCTACTTTATTCAGTATCAAAATATATAAGCATCAAAATATATAAGCGTCAAAATACAGCTTTTCAAAAAAGTTAGGAATAAAAAAGATAGCTGATGACAGTAAAGACAAATTACTCATTGATGATAAATTGATAACGACAGGGGAATAGCGGTATGGCAGATATGAATAATCAGAACGACAGTGTCATGACTAACGACAATACCGATGTTAACGACCTGAATATACACCAAGTGACGCAGCTTAACGCAGCCGATAGCGCAACAGAATCTAGAACAGAACAGCTTAGCCAGCAGCTGACTGACATTGCATGGCAGCGCTCAGAAGATGGCAGCTATTCGCCCAGTAGTTATATCAATCGTGATTTGTCCTTATTACAGTTTCATCTGCGGGTCTTAGCGCAAGCCGCTAGTCCTCACCATCCTCTACTTGAGCGCTTGTTTTTCTTAATTATTTTTTCATCCAACCTCGACGAGTTTTTTGAGATTCGTGTTGCGGGTATCATGCAAAAGCTCAATATAGGTGACGTATCGACCAGTGCTCATGGGATGCGTCCTAGTGAAGTGCTAAACGAGATATCCGTTATCACGCATGATGCCATCGCTGAGCAGTATCGTATTCTTAACGAAGACATCTTGCCTGCGCTCGCCAAAGAAGACATTCGATACCTAAAACGCGATGAGCTGAATACTGAGCAATCAGCATGGATGAAGCGCTATTTTACAGAACAAGTCTCACCAGTGCTGACACCCATTAGCATTGATCCTGCGCATCCGTTTCCGAGGTTGGTGAATAAAAGCCTCAACTTTATTGCCACTTTAGAGGGCAAAGATGCCTTTGGTCGCGATATCAATCTTGCGATTGTCCCAGCGCCACGTAGCCTGCCACGGGTCATTCGTCTGCCAGATGCGCTGACTGGTGGTAAAGAGCACCATGTCATGCTGTCCGCCATCATTCACGAGCACATCGGTGAGCTGTTTCCAGGTATGCAAGTGACAGGCTGCCATCAGTTCCGCCTCACGCGCAATGCTGATTTGGACTTAGCAGATGATGTCGAGGATATTGCCAAGGCATTAGAAGGCGAGCTTGAAAACCGCCGCTTTGGCGACAAAGTACGGCTTGAGGTGACGACTGATTGCCCAACACCGATTAGCGATTATCTTCTCAATGAATTTGAGCTACATGACAATCAGCTATACCGTGTCAATGGTCCAGTGAACTTAACGCGCTTGCTGTTTGACTTTAATATACCCAAGCTGCGCTATGAGCCTTTTACCCATATTGTGCCAAAACCCTTTCGCCGTGAGCTGGATAAGCTTGATAAAAGCACCAGTATATTTTCTGCCATGCGCAAAGGTGATGTCTTGGTACATCATCCCTTTCATGCATTTTCACCGATTATCAATCTACTTTGGGAAGCGGCCAGTGACCCCAAAGTATTGGCGATTAAACAAACCTTGTACCGATCAGGCACCAATTCAGAAATCGTCAAGGCGCTGGCTGCTGCTGCCCGCAATGGCAAAGAAGTCACGGCTGTCATCGAACTACGCGCCCGTTTTGATGAAGCGTCCAATATCGCTGTCGCCAATTTTTTACAAGAGGCTGGGGCAGTGGTGGTTTACGGGATCGTCGGCTACAAGACCCATGCCAAGCTGATGCTTATCGTGCGCCGCGAAGACGACCGCATTCGCCGTTATGTGCATCTCGGCACCGGTAATTATCATGCGGCCAATGCCAAAGTCTATACCGACTATGGCTTGTTCAGCGCTGACCCTGATATCTCAGAAGACGTACATAAAATTTTTCAAGAGCTGACAGGCATGGGCAAACCTGCCAATCTAAAAAAACTGTTGCACGCACCATTTACGTTGCACGAAAAGTTAATGAGCTTTATCGATGATGAAATCACTCATGCCAAGGCAGGCAAGCGTGCGCATATTATTATCAAAGTGAATGCTTTGACCGAACGTCGTCTGATCGATAAGTTATATGATGCGTCGCAGGCAGGCGTCAAAATAGAATTGATTTTGCGCTCCATGTGCTGTCTGCGTCCACAAGTAAAAGGCCTATCTGAAAACATCACCGTACGCTCAGTCATCGGGCGATTTTTAGAGCACACGCGCGTTTATTACTTTTATAATGATGGTGATGAGCGCTTGTATTGCGGCAGTGCTGACTGGATGGATCGCAATCTATTCCATCGTGTCGAAGTCGCTTTTCCGATTGAAGATAAAAAACTGTTCAAGCAGGTTTATCAAGATGGGCTGCTCAATTATCTACAAGATAACGTCCAAGCATGGCTACTTAATGGCGATGGGGCGTGGCAGCAAAGTCAACCAGCCGCCGATGAAGCACCACATATTGCCCAAGATCATTTGCTACGGGTAATCAATCACGTCGGTGAGCCAATATAGACGAAGGTTTTGCTTATATTGTTTGCTAATGCTGTCATTTAACAGCATTAGCCCTATAAAAGCCCTATGATTTATTGAACCAAGCGCTGGCTACGACCGACGCTTGGTTTTTTTGCGCTCGGATAAGTTACAAACTGTCTGGTAACCTCACATTTATTCACATATTGATACGGCAGTACACTGGTGCGCTGTTGGTTGGCTTAACTATAATTGATGACAGTTCTACCGCTATTGCAAAGATATTTTTAATAAAAATCATACCGAGATGCTTACCTTTGTAGAATGTTATTCAATTTTACAAAGGTAAGCGTAAAAAGAATGGCTGGTTTACTAAACAACGATAATAATAGGAATTGCACCATGAGTAACACTAACAACGATACTTCAGACATTAAAAAAGCAGCTAATCAGGCAGATGATCAACAAATCGAGAAAAACTTAAATGAAGATAAAAAGGTAGATGCTCCTGAAGAGTTGAGCAAAGAAGAGCAAACCTCTTTTATTGATGATGA
This sequence comes from Psychrobacter sp. AT9, assembly GCF_047272965.1. Taxonomy (NCBI): domain Bacteria; kingdom Pseudomonadati; phylum Pseudomonadota; class Gammaproteobacteria; order Moraxellales; family Moraxellaceae; genus Psychrobacter; species Psychrobacter sp. AT9. Next base: position 2,646,143 of record NZ_JBKOTW010000001.1, on the reverse strand, counting down.
GTTACGGACAGACAAGTAAGCAGCAGTTTGAACGATATCAATAACAACGATATCAATGACTATGTTCAATGAAGAATTAACACTATAAACGCGAGGGACACGCTATGACAGTCAATACAGAACCAAATAACAAAGAGAAAGTATTGGTCGATGATCCCGTAGCATCGGAACCGAAAAACACTAGAGAAAATACCAAAGACAGTTTTGAAGGTCGAAAACACGAACCTGATATCGATGGACCACAGCAGGATTCACAGGAAACAGACGAGATATATTCCGACCCACGTGAAGAAGAGAACTTACCAGCAGGTGGCAAAAACGTGGCGGATCTCAATGCTTATGATTTGAGCAAAAATAACAACACCTAGTATTTGCATGACTGCTTGGTATTTTCTATTAATTAAAACGCTAACATTATTCGTTGGCCTCCTAACACGATAAGGACATGACTATGCAACCGCAAGATCCTGCGTTAAGTAGAACTGCAATTGATGATACTAATGTTGAGGCAATGCATAAAGAACCCGTCAACGACCATGACGACGTTGAAAGCCATACCAATCAAAACAAAGGGACTGATACTTTAAAGGAAGAAGTCGTTGATTCAGAACATGTGAATGACGATGACAATCCTGCACGCCAGCCTGACCGCCGTGATCAACAAGGCAGCAGTCCGTTTGATGACAATGTTAACGAAGACACCGTGGGCAGTGAAGCGCCAAAAAGTGAAGGCATCACAGACATGAATAGATATGCCAATATTGACAATGCACAAACTCGCGTCTTAAACCCAGACGAAAAAGACTGAAAATCTGATTTTAGCTAGAGCGTGTTGAATATTAGACCACGGCAATGACTGATCAAAGCTTGAGTTGGACAATATGAGTTAGAAAATAATTATTGTAATAATAACTATTATAACAAGGAGTGGTGATGAATAACTCAAATGATAGGGCTGACACCGATAACCTTAAGCTCAAAGATGCGGATGATAATAATGGTATCGTCCCTGATGATGCACTACAAAAGGCAAATCCAGCCGCTGCAGAACAAGCGACTGACGATCATGATCCGCATAATGTTGCGAAAAATAACAAAAAGTATGACAGCCCGCTTATGGAAGATAAGAAATAGTCATAACTGACCATTATATTCTGTACAGACAAATAAAAAAGCTAACACTAGGCATCGTTTATGAGACTAGGGCGTGTCCTCATTTTAAAAATGGTGATAAAAATGAGATAAATTGCCGTCAAACAAGGAAAGTAGCGCAAAAAATATCGAGATATTGATAAGCTATTTGACGATGTTTGGCAAAATTTAGCCATTTTTAGCCCATTTAGAGAGTAATTGATTGAATTGAGGACACGCCCTGATGTTGGCTTTTTTATGCGATCGATATGGGTGCTTTTATATAGCGCTTATTTAACAAAATCTGCCAGCTTAAACGCTAAGCAGGGGTGCCGCTGTGAAAGCGCAGCTCAGTATCAGGACTGGATATCAACTCTGCTTCTACTGCTTTAAAAAATGCGACGCGCTCATCGATATCATCATCAGATAGCGATTGTGCCAATGCTAAATAATCTTCGAAATGGCGGCTTTCTGACTTCAATAAGTAGCGATAGTATTTTGCCAAACGCTCATCGTCGATGACGTCAGAAAGCGCAGCAAAGCGCTCGCAAGAGCGTGCTTCAATGAATGCCCCAATGATTAGCACGTCGACCATCGCTGCTGGCTCATGAGTACGCTTGTGCTTGAGCAACCCTTTGGCATAACGCCCCGCACTCAGATATCTCCACTCTTGCCCGCGCTCATGCATGATGCCGAGCACTTGCTCATAATGCAGCATCTCTTCACGTATCAGTTGTGCCAATTTGCGCTGCAAATCATACGAGAACTCATAGCGGAATAATAGATTCATCGCTGTACCAGCCGCTTTTTTTTCGCAGTTGGCATGATCTTGAATGATTAATGGTACATCCGCAGTAGCCGCATCTACCCACGCCTGTGTGGTTCGCGAGCCCAAAAAGTCATAAACAGCGGATAGGTCAACCTTAATAGGGGTGCGCAGTTGTGCGATATCGGCACTCTCTTTTTCTATACGGTCTTTTTCTACACTGTTTTCTTCTATATTGTCTTTGTCTATAACGTCTTCTACACGGTTGTGGGAAGCAACGTCATCTTTGCTGTTGCTGGGTTTCATATTTTCTTTATTCATAGTCTTTGCCATAGTGGAATGTTAAACACTTTTTAATCAAATATTAAAAGTTAAATAGATAACCGTTAAGCATAAATGGAGGCTGTAATGATTACTTACAGTTTATACTGAACGTATAACGGCCTAGCTCTAAAGTATGGATTAATGCCCCTAGAGTAGATGGCTCATAGAGTATCATTATTATACAGCCTAAGTATTTACTTAGTGAATGGCGTTTCCTTGTTTATTTTATTATTTGATAGTAGGATGAGATTTTGCTTTTCAGGCATTTTGTCTTACTATTGATTATCATTTAGTAGCGGCTAATGCGCATTATATCAACTGCCAATCCTGTATCAAAACACAAGATTTATAGGCCAGATCTTCTTAAAGACGGTCCAAAAACCATAGATGCTACATTAACCAGATGTTGTATCAAACAGATATCATATGAGCAGCTGCCCGATTATAGCTGACAGTACATACTGTTATGTTTGCTATTTATCCACTGTAAAGCAAACTAGGCACAAATGCTGCAAGGGCACACGTTTTCCAACCATTAGAGTAGCAACTTAGCATTAACACACCTCACGAACAGATAAGGATAACAATATGAGCCAGTCTTCTAACGCCAACCGTGTTCAAAAAGGCATTCTTGCCATCGACCAGCAGATGTATGACTTTATTGAAAACGAAGTGCTGCCGAAAGTCGGTGTTGATTCAGAAAGTTATTGGTCAGGTTTTGAAAAAGTCATCAAAGAATTTACTCCGCGTAATAAAGCGCTGCTAGAAACTCGTGACAAGATTCAAGCGCAGATCGATCAGTGGCACCTGCAACACCCTGCCAAAGACGGCGAAATTGATTACCCTACTTATAAAGCATTCTTAAAAGAGATTGGCTATCTGTTACCAGAAGGCGATGATTTTAAAGTTAGCACGCAAAACGTTGATGATGAGATTGCTCATATCGCAGGGCCACAGCTGGTCGTGCCAGTCCGAAATGCTCGCTACGCACTCAATGCGACGAACGCTCGTTGGGGCAGCTTATACGATGCTTTGTATGGTACTGATGTCATTAGTGATGATAATGGCCAAGAAGCGAAAGGCGGCTATAATCCGACTCGCGGTGCGGCAGTTGTCGCCTATGCCAAATCATTTTTGGACGAGCATTTTGCCTTAGCGTCAGGCTCATATAACGATGTGACCGGCTTTAAAGTGGTCGATGGCAAACTGGAAATCGTCCAAGGCGATAGCAGCACTGAGCTAAAAGATACCGCCAAATTTGTTGGTTTCGTTGGTGAGGCTGAATCTCCTACTGGTATTTTATTAAAAAATAACGGCTTACATGCTGAGATTCAAATCGATGCCAATCATCCGGTCGGTAAAGATGACCCAGCAAACATCAAAGATGTACTATTAGAATCAGCGATTACGGCGATTCAGGATTGTGAAGATTCAATCGCTGCTGTCGATGCAGAAGAAAAAGTAGAAGTATATCGCAACTGGCTGGGTCTAATGAATGGCGACTTGCAAGAAACCTTTGAAAAAGGGGGCAAGACCAGCACTCGTAAGCAAAACCCAGACCGCGAATATAACACCCCAGACGGTGGGAAGTTGATCTTGCCTGGTCGTTCACTATTACTTATTCGTAATGTCGGTCACTTGATGCAAAACCCTGCAATCTTAGTAGATTTGGGCAATGGTCAAGAACAAATCTTTGAAGGTCTAATGGATGGCTTGATTACGCCACTATTAACGCTAAATGATTTGAAAGGTCAGAACGAGCTATCAAACTCACGTAAAGGCTCGATGTATATTGTGAAGCCAAAAATGCACGGCCCTGAAGAAGTCAAAATGGCCAATGACTTGTTTAACGCTTCAGAAGATTTATTAGGGCTAGAGCGCAACAGCCTTAAAATCGGCATCATGGATGAAGAACGTCGCATGACGGTTAATTTGAAAGAAGCCATTCGCCAAGCAAAAGAGCGTGTTATCTTTATCAACACCGGCTTCTTAGATCGCACGGGCGATGAGATGCATACCAGTATGAACGCAGGGCCTTTTGTCCCTAAAGGTGACATGAAGTCACAAGCATGGCAGCCAGCCTACGAGCAGTGGAACGTCGATATCGGTCTGGAGACTGGCCTACAGGGTGTCGCTCAGATTGGTAAAGGCATGTGGGCGAAGCCTGATGAGATGAAAGAGATGATGGATACCAAGGCCGCTCATCCTAAGTCTGGTGCGAGTACGGCGTGGGTACCATCGCCAACAGGTGCAACCTTACACAGCATGCACTATCATCAAGTCAACGTCGCTGATGTACAGGACAGCCTAAAATCACGTGAGCGTGCCAGTTTAGACGATATCTTGACCATCCCATTGGCGAAAGACACCAACTGGACAGACGAAGAGAAACAGCAAGAGCTTGAAAACAATGCTCAGGGCATCTTAGGTTACGTCGTACGCTGGGTAAACCAAGGCGTTGGCTGTTCTAAAGTCCCTGACATCAATGACGTTGGTCTCATGGAAGATCGTGCGACCTTGCGGATATCGAGCCAACACATTGCCAACTGGTTGCATCATAACGTCGTGAGCGAACAGCAAGTGATGGATACGATGAAACGTATGGCAAAAGTCGTCGATGAGCAAAATGCAGGTGATAGTGACTATCAGCCAATGGCAGATAACTTTGAACACTCTTATGCGTTCAAAGCGGCTTGTGATTTGGTGTTTAAAGGTCGCGAGCAGCCAAGTGGCTATACTGAGCCACTATTGCATCAAGCGCGTCTTGATCTCAAAGCAAATGCCTAAAACGATAGGTTAAGTATCATGTTTGCTCATGTAACCTAAGTGCTATTTAAGCCTTTGGGCGTGATCAGGCATTGATGCATCTTACCCGTTTGTGACTGTCATATGTGTCAGAAATATGACAAACAGTTCTTTATGAGCGCTATTTATTTATCAATAAGTAGCGCTTTTTTTGGGTCAATGTATCGTATTTATTACCGCCAATTAATATTATCAGTAATGATATTAATTAATGGGTATCGTATCTATTTGAGTCGATAGGGGTTTTTTCATAACGGTTCAAATATGACAAAGCATTTGTTATTCGATAGTAGATGTATCGAAAAAGCAAAAAAAAATGTTGCAAATTATGTCAAAGTTGTTATGCTTGTATTCGAAGTATGAGTTTGGTAACGGATGTTACGCAACGGAGTGATAAAGACCAAAGATTACATGGCAGTTACGTTCTAATCCCAGTCATGTGAGTCATGGTTTTTTTTGTCTTATTGTAGTAGAAATTCGCCACACTTGTTTTAGACCAATCTCGGTAGCCAGTTACACATTATATCTTTGAGGATTTGTGACGATACCATTATGGGCGCCGGCTAATCATAGCTTGCTCATTACTACAATTGTAAAGTGGAGATACCCCATGAAAAAACTACTTTTAGCTACAGCCATCGCAGCCCTATCTGTATCTGCAGCCAACGCAGCACCTACTGTCTATGGTAAAGCTTTCGTTACTGCTGACTATGTAAATGCTGAGCGTGATGGTAACGATGATCAATTCGACGTAGACAGTGATTCAGTACAAATCAACTCAAACATTTCACGCCTTGGTTTTAAAGGTTCTGAAGCAATGACTGCTAACACTGATGTTATCTATCAGTTAGAGTATGGCATTGCCATCGATGGTACTGATGACAATATTGGTCTTAAAAGCCGTGATACCTATCTTGGTCTAAATAACAAGCAATATGGTCAATTCCGCTTTGGTCGTAACTACTCAGTAACTGACTACATCAACAACGTTACTGTTACTGAAGGTTTTTGGGATAATTTAGGTGTTAGTAATCTTGATATGGAAGGCGATGTTCTTGATGCTGTAACTATGGCTGATGGCGGCCGTGTCAATGACTCTATCGTATGGATTGCCCCTAAATACAACGGCTTGCCTTTAGAGCTTGCTCTACAGTACGGTGCAGACGAGCGCTTTGTAACTGACAGTGGCGACCGTGACAGTGGTTATGGTGCTTCATTGATGTTTGACCAAGGTACAGGCTTCACTGCTGGTGTTGCTTACGAAAAAGACATGAGCCAAACTGGTGATCTTTTACGTGGTAGTGCTACCGTTGATCTAGGTAAATACATGGCTTATCCAGTTATGTTAGGTGCAATGTATCAAGTAGCTGATTTCGATGCCGGTACTGAAGATGAAAAAGGTCTAATTGTAAGCGCTGAAATGGGTCTAGCTAACTTTGCTCGTCCAGCATCTGTATATGTACAGTACAATGGTACTGAAAACTTAGCTGGTGTTAACAACCGTGACTCAGACCAAGTGGTTGTAGGTGGCAAATATAACTTTAAAGACAACATGATTGCTCATGCTTATGTTGGTAACAACTCTGCTGAAGACAAGAATAGTAATACTGATCTTGACGTATTCGCACTTGGTGGCGGTCTAGAATACTTATTCTAGTATCACACTCAAGTAGATAGTATAAAAAGACTCATCCTTCGGGATGAGTTTTTTTATGCGAAAAAAGAAAGTAGCCCTTCATTGTAATCAGTCTTAAAATAGATAGTTACAGGCATGTAAATTTTGTTCTTTCATCTTACTGTAATATTTGCTTGATAAAGTAGTGTCTAAGCCGTTCTGGTGGCTCGTTATATATCATGGTCTTGGGAGTTTGTAGCAATACCATTGTACATGCCAGTCAATCTTAGCCAATTTATCACTCAAATCGTCAAGTGGAGATACCCTTTGAAAAAATTACTTTTAGCCTCAGCAATTGCAACGCTATCAGTTTCTGCCGTTCAAGCCGCGCCAACGGTCTATGGCAAAGCATTCGTCACTGCTAACTATGTCAACGCTGAGCTTGATCGTCAGTCTATGGATCTGCCTAACGACACTATCAATATCAATGAAGACAGCAGCTCAGTACAAGTCAGCTCGCATTCTTCACGTCTAGGGTTCAAAGGGTCCGAAGCAATCACTGCTAATACCGATGTGATTTATCAATTAGAGTATGGCATCAAGATCGATGACAGCGGTAGCAGCAACATTGGTTTTAAAAGCCGTGACACCTATCTAGGTTTTAAAAACAAAGACTACGGTCAATTTCGCTTTGGTCGCAACTACTCAGTGTCAGATTACGTCAACAACGTAACCGTTAACGAAGGTTATTGGGATAATATCGGCTCAAGCTCTCTTGGTGGTGATGGTACGCTGAGTGAAGCGCTTACCTTGACTGATGGTGAGCGTATTAATAACTCAATCGTATGGATTGCACCCAAATACAATGGTCTACCATTAGAGCTTGCCTTACAATACGGTGCTGATGAGTCTTTTGTCTCTGATAGCGATGACCGTGACAGTGGCTTTGGTGCTTCATTGATGTTTGATCCAGGTACTGGCTTTACTGCAGGTGTTGGTTATGACAAAGACATGAGCGTCACAGGTGAGATTCTACGTGGTAGTGCCAGTGTCGATTTGGGCAAATACATGGCTTATCCTGTGAAGCTAGGCGCGCTATACCAGCAAGTTGATTTTGATAATTCAGATGATGAAGAGAAAGGATTGGTCGTTAGTGCCGAGATGGGTCTAACTAACTTTGCTCGCCCAGCATCTGTTTATCTTCAGTATGATAAGACTGAGAACTTGGCTGGCCTTGATGGCAACGACTCAGACCAAATCGTATTGGGCGGTAAATATAAGTTCAAAGACAATATGATTGCTCATGCTTATATTGGTCAAAACTCTGCAGATTTAGAGAACGGTCTGCTCGTTGTTAGAAACAATGCTGATGACACCATTGACTCAGTTAAAGCTCGTGGTGATGCGGATGTGTTTGCTATCGGTGGCGGTTTAGAATATAAATTCTAACTCAATATAGTCAGTTTAATATAAAAAAGAGACAGTGTGACGGATATAAATTTTTGTAGCCTTTGTCTGCGCTTGCACAGCAAGCAAGAAAAATTTGTACCAGTCACGCATTATAATGTCGTGTATCTATTTTATTTAGTATCGACTATATGCTGCATAAATACTCTGCTAAAAAGCTCATCCTTCGGGGTGAGTTTTTTTATTATGCGGTTTTAATCAATAAACATTGAGCAAAAACTAAGAGTTTCGGATAGTTTGCGCTTTTGCCCTATATTTTTTGGCGTATCTTTAGTAAAATCCTTCTTTACCAATTACCGAAAGAGTACTATGACCAAGTTTATATTTGTGACCGGTGGGGTAGTGTCCTCACTAGGAAAAGGTATCACTGCTGCTTCTCTTGCCGCGATACTCGAAGCGCGCGGTGTGAACGTGACAATGACCAAGATGGATCCGTATATTAACGTCGATCCAGGTACCATGAGTCCGTTCCAGCATGGCGAAGTGTTCGTCACTGAAGATGGGGCGGAGACGGATTTAGATTTGGGTTATTATGAGCGTTTTTTACGCCACTCTAAGATGAGTAAGAGTAATAACTTTACCAGTGGTCGCATCTATCAGAACGTACTGAATAAAGAGCGCCGTGGTGAATACCTGGGCGGTACTGTGCAGGTTATCCCGCATATCACTGATGAGATTAAGAGCAAAATCCTTGCCAGTGGCGAGGGTTATGATATCGCTATTATTGAGATTGGTGGTACGGTCGGTGATATCGAGTCGCTGCCCTTTATGGAAGCGGTACGCCAGATGCAAGTAGAGCTAGGTCGCAATCGCGCCATGCTGATGCATTTGACCTTGGTACCTTATATCGCTAGTGCCGGTGAAACCAAAACCAAGCCTACCCAGCATTCGGTTAAAGAGCTTCGTTCTATTGGTTTACAGCCTGATGTCTTAATTTGCCGCTCTGATCATCATATCTCACAAGACAATCGCCGTAAGATTGCATTGTTTACCAATGTCGAAGAACGCGCGGTCATCATGTGTGAAGATGCGCAAAGTATTTATCAAATACCGCGCACCCTTTATGAGCAAGATCTTGATGATTTGATTTGTGAGCGCTTTGGTTTGGATGTGCCTGAAGCAGATTTGAGCGATTGGGACAAAGTCGTTGAAGCCCAGCTCAATCCTGAATCAACGGTCACCGTAGCGATGGTCGGCAAATACGTCGAGCTGCCTGATGCGTACAAATCAATTAACGAAGCATTATTACATGCTGGTATCACTCATAAAGTAGATGTGAAAATTGATTATATCGATGCCGAACGTTTGGAAGGCGACGATGTTTTATTTGCACAGCTTAATGATGCCGATGCTATCTTAGTGCCCGGTGGCTTTGGTGAGCGCGGTACCATGGGTAAAATGAAAGCCATTACTTATGCTCGCGAAAACAACGTGCCATATTTGGGTATTTGCCTTGGTATGCAGTTGGCCGTTATTGAATACGCACGTAATGTGATGAATATCGATGCCAACTCTTCTGAGTTCGATCGCAAGACTGCTGAGCCAATCATTGGTCTGATCACTGAATGGTTAGATGAGCGCGGCGAGCTACAGATTCGCAGTGACGACTCGGACCTTGGTGGTACCATGCGTTTAGGCGCACAGCAAGCTGAGCTAGTCGCTGGTAGCAAGCTGAGCCAGATCTATGGCGCTAGCAATATCACTGAGCGTCATCGCCATCGTTATGAGATGAACAATCGTTACATCGAGCCATTAGAGCAAGCAGGTATGACCATATCGGGTTATTCTGCCAAGCAGCATTTGGTTGAGTCGGTTGAGATTAGCGAGCATCCATGGTTTGTCGCCGTACAGTTCCATCCTGAATTTACCAGCTCGCCACGTGGTGGTCATCCACTGTTTAACAGCTTTGTGAAAGCCGCAAAAAATCATAGCGAAACAAAGTAATCGTTAAAATGTGAAGTGTTGTGAAATATAGTGTGAAAGCGTTATTTTTACCAAAAAAGACTGATCTACGGATTGGTCTTTTTTTTGCTTAATTTGATGGGTGATAATGGTTGTTTAGATATTCTTTTAGTTAGCGATATCTAATTACGCTTGGACACTTTTTTTAATTGGGCTATCGGTTACAATATGGGATAGACGTGTTGATAACAATAAAGAGGACAAGGGTTTCATGGAAAATCTATTAACAGCGCAATCACATATTCAGCTTAAGACTCCGAGTAATAACACCATTAATATTGGCAACGATCAGCCCTTTGTGCTGTTCGGTGGTATGAATGTCTTAGAATCCAAAGAATTGGCGTTCGAAATTGCTGAGCAGTATGTCGAGATTTGTCAGCGTTTGGGCATCGGCTATGTGTTCAAGGCCAGTTTTGACAAGGCCAATCGCTCAAGCCTGCATTCGTATCGAGGTCCAGGTCTAGAGAAAGGTATCGATTGGCTGGGACAAATTAAAGAAAAGTTCCAAGTGCCGATTATTACTGATGTGCATGAGCCGTATCAAGCAGCGCCCGTCGCTGAAGTTGCTGATATCATCCAATTGCCCGCTTTTTTATCGCGTCAGACTGACTTGGTGCATGCGATGGCGAAGACCGATGCGATTATTAATATCAAAAAAGCGCAGTTTTTAGCGCCGCATGAGATGCGCCATATCGTCAATAAATGCCTCGAAGGTGGTAATGACAAGCTGATACTTTGTGAGCGCGGTAGTGCTTTTGGTTATAATAATTTGGTCGTCGATATGCTGGGCTTCGATACCATGAAGCAGATGGACATACCGGTATTTTTCGATGTCACCCACAGTCTGCAGCAGCCAGGCGGCCGTAGCGATAGCGCTGGTGGACGACGTGAGCAAATCACGACACTTGCACGTGCCGGTATGGCAACTGGATTGGCAGGGTTGTTTTTAGAAGCGCATCCAAATCCAGAAACTGCAAAATGTGATGGTCCGTGCGCCTTGAGAATGAGTCAGTTAGAGCCATTTTTACGTCAGCTTAAGCAAATTGATGATCTCGTTAAAGGCTTTGAGATATTAGATACTCATTAATAGTATAGATTATAAGAGAGTAAGATAATGGCCATACAAGTTGCACAAGTCAGTATCGAAAACATCGATGACGCTGAAGGTCTTGATAGCTTGATGACAGCGCTTAAGAATATTACAGGAGTCACGGCGATTGAGCTTGATCCTGATAATGACGTTGCAACCATGCGCTATGATGATACCAATACCAGTATTCACGCCTTAACTGCCGCGATTAGCATGGTCGATTATGTTACCCAACCGTTTCCCATCGATTCACCGCAAAATCCACACTATGATGATTAGCGTTGAGCAAAACATTCTTTGATGATAGGTCTTTTAATAAAGTAACAACCAAACAGTCTTGTTACTGAGGATGATAGCGCTTATGCTTGTTTAGTGTAGCTTTGATAAATTTTAGAAGGTAAATATTAAAGAACAGCTATCAAGGCTATCTTCACTAATAAAAATAAGGAGCCGAACATGGCAAACCAAACACGTATTATTAAAATCGACGGCATGACTTGTGGTGGCTGTGTGGCGAGTGTTCATAACGCCACCGCCGATATTGATGGGCTAGATGATATCAGTATCGAGCTTGCAGACAATCAAGCAACGGTCACCTTTGATGATAGTAAAACCAGTGCCGAAGTCATTGCATCAGCTATCGATGACGCTGGCTTTGATGCCACCGTTGCTAACGCTTAATCTTATCCATTTGTATAAAAAACCGGCTATCATGGCTGGTTTTTTAATGGTTAAAAATTATTGATAGTAGCGTCAAAATATAGAGCTATCCTTTTCAATACAGCTGAAGAAGTCAAAGAAATTGAAGAATTTGAATGACTACCAATCATGACCATTTAGGATCATTATTTAGCATTATTGCCATTACTGATGATAATAGCATGCTAATTATTCGATTCGATTACAGTAATATTCAATAGCAGAATGTTTTACTTGTTTGACTTAGATGTCCCCTCCACTGGGTTGTTGTTGTTTTAGCTCAGACGACCTTATAACGCCATAACGCATAAACGCCATACCGAGTTTTATTTATGAATGATTCTACCCAAACTGACAATCATAACGCTTACGATGTAGAAACTGACATTCAATCCAATACGCCGCTCGCGCCGCAGCGTGCGCACTTGCAGTTGGCTATTGATGGCATGACATGTCAGGCCTGTGCCTCGCGAATTGAAAAGGTGCTCAATAAAAAGCCGTCGGTATACGAGGTGAGTGTGAACTTCGCTGGTGAGACCGCGAATGTCGATTATGATCCGACCCAGACGACGCCTGAGCAAGTCACAGAATGGGTAAATAAAACTGGTTTCGTTGCCAACTTGCAGGCAGCTGATAGTTTGTTTGCCCAAGCGGATAAAGATGCGGCGACTCAGTACCCGTGGCGCTTGATTGGCTTGTGGCTATGTTTGCTGCCGTTTTTAGTTGGTATGGCAGGTATGCTGACAGGCTTTGGTATGGCGTGGATGCCATCGGTTTGGATTCAGTTTGTCCTAGCGACGATTGTACAATTTGGCTTGGCATTACCGTTCTATAAGAGCGCTTGGGCATCCATTAAAGGTGGTCTTGCTAATATGGATGTGCTGGTCGTCATTGGTACGGTAACCATATGGGCGTATTCAACATATCTGTGGCTGACGCATGGCGATGGTACGTTAAATAGCCTGCTACAAAGTGGTCACGCTGGTGGTCATGGGACTGGCAATAGCCCTGCTGTGTATTTTGAAGCTGGGGTGATGGTTATTGCTTTTGTGCGAACGGGTAAATATTTAGAAGAGCGTACCAAAAAACACAGCCTTAATAGTATTGATTTATTATTGTCTTTAACGCCTGATGAAGTTGAACAGCAGCAGCCAAATGGTGATTTTCATAATGTAGCTCTTAAAGATGTGCAAATTGGTGATATTTTGCGTGCCAAACAAGGTAGCCGTGTGGCAACGGATGGGGTAGTCATCGAAGGTAGTGGCTGGTGTGTGGAGAGTCATTTAACGGGTGAGTCAGTACCTCTCAAAAAAGAAGAGGGTAATAGTCTGCTAGCAGGCGCTTTAGTCGAAAACGGCAGCCTACTATATCGCGTCAGTGCTAAAGGCAGTGATACGAAGCTGGGTGATATGGTACAAGCCCTCAGCGATGCGCAAGGCTCAAAAGCCGACTTGGCGCGTCTAGCTGATCGAGTCACGGCTATTTTTGTACCAGTGGTGGTAACGATTGCTTTGGTCACCTTTGGGGTCACATGGTGGCTAACAGGTATGGTTGATACTGCCCTAATGCATGCCGTATCAGTATTGGTCATTGCTTGTCCTTGTGCGCTTGGCTTAGCCACGCCAGCGGCTATCATGGCTGGTATGGGAGTCGCTGCTCGTCATGGCGTTTGGTTTAAAGATGCGCAAAGCCTAGAAGCTGCAGGTAATATTGATACGGTCGTGCTCGATAAAACGGGTACATTGACTATTGGTAAACCGACTATCGTCGATAAGGTGATGGTTGATAAGTCGCTTGCTGTGGATGATGTATTGCAGATTGCCGCCAGCGTCGAGGCGCATGCCAGCCATCCGTTAGCCACCGCGTTAATAAATACTGCCAGAGACCGTAATCTGCCATTAATGAATGTTACGGATATTAGTGTCGTTAAAGGCGCTGGTATACAAGCGAGCATTGAAGGTTTAGGTGTGGTAAAAGTCGGCACCGCAGAGTTTGCTAATTTAACGCTACCAAAGCTGATGCCAAAAGTATGGCAAATCGCCAGTACCGTTGCCATTAGTATTAACGATGAAGCCTTAGGTGCTTTTGCTTTAGCTGATGATTTAAAAGCCGATACCCCTCAGGCCATTACTGCGCTACAAGATGCTGGTATCAATGTCATTTTAATGAGTGGTGATAAGCAATCCGTCGTCGATCATGTCGCAGGGCAGCTGGGTATCAAGCAAGCTTATGGCAAGATGAGTCCACGTGATAAAGCGAGCCAAATCGCCTTGTTGCAAACAGCTGGTCACAAAGTCGCAATGGCAGGTGATGGCGTCAATGATGCGCCAGCGATGGCAACCGCTGATGCCAGTTTTGCGATGTTTGAAGGCACAGATGTTGCCCAGCATAGTGCTTCTGCCCGTTTGATGGGCGAGTCGCTGATGCATATCGATGCCGCGCAAAAAATTGCGCAAGCCACGCTACGTAATATTAAGCAAAATCTGTTTTTTGCCTTTATTTACAATTGCCTTGGCATTCCGCTTGCCGCTTTTGGTTTTTTAAATCCTATGATTGCCGCCGCTGCGATGGCGCTTAGCTCTATTTCTGTATTAATGAATGCGCTACGTCTAACTCGATTCAAAACGGAAGTGGAACTTGATAACACGGTATCTGCCTCTCAGACTAGAGCGGAACGCCCAATAAAAGCATAAGAGTCATTTTACTTTTGATATCAGCTACTGAGACAAATTGATAATTAATATTTGGCTATCTATGTGTGGTTTTATGACCGCCAGTCGATGTAAGATAAGGGAAGTTTAGTGAAATTTATGCTATGATGCCAACCACTATAGCTGACGGTTAAAGTACTAAACAAACCCTGAAGCCTGCTCAAAACTAGCCGAGTATATCAGTAGAAAAATCTGGTCTAGGTATAGGGCTATATGATATTTTGCTTTATCTTTTTTGTATTCTAGTTGCCGTTATTTATCCCACAAACTTGGCATGACCAAAGGAATTAACAGACATTATGTACGCTGAAGAAACCACCAACGTTGCCGCAATTAAAGACATTCGTGCTCGTGAGATTTTAGACTCGCGCGGTAACCCAACGATTGAAGTCGATGTTATCTTAGCTGACGGTACTGTCGGCCGTGCTGCTGCCCCAAGTGGCGCGTCTACTGGCTCACGTGAAGCACTTGAGCTACGTGATGGCGACAAAAACCGCTATATGGGCAAAGGCGTCAAAAAAGCCGTTGCCAACGTCAATAGCCAGATTCGCAGTGCGTTGATGGATAAAGAGGTCACCGAGCAGCAAGGTATCGATGATGCCATGATTGCGCTAGATGGTACAGAAAACAAAGACAGCCTTGGTGCCAATGCGATGCTAGCGGTGTCCCTTGCCACTGCAAAAGCTGCTGCCAAGTCACAGAGTCTGCCACTACATCAATACATCGCCAATTTGCGCAACCAGACGTCGCTGACCATGCCTGTACCCATGATGAACATCTTAAATGGTGGCGAGCATGCGGATAACACAATTGATATCCAAGAGTTTATGATTGAACCAGTTGGTTTCACCAGCTTCTCAGAAGCGTTACGTGCTGGCACGGAAATTTTCCACAGTCTAAAATCTGTCTTAAAATCACAAGGCTTGAGCACAGCGGTCGGTGATGAAGGTGGTTTTGCTCCGAACCTACGTAGTAACGAAGAAGCTATCACCGTTATCATGCAAGCGATTGAGCAAGTTGGCTACAAAGCAGGCGAAGACATTCATCTTGCATTAGATTGTGCGGCTAGTGAGTTTTATAAAGATGGTCAATATATCTTGGCAGGCGAGGGTAATAAAGCATTTGATAGCCAAGGATTCTCAGATTATTTAGTAGGGTTGGCGCGTCAATACCCTATCATCTCTATCGAAGACGGTCTTGATGAATCTGATTGGGATGGTTGGAAATACTTAACTGAGCAGATTGGTGATAAAGTCCAATTGGTTGGTGATGATTTATTTGTGACCAATCCTGCTATCTTACAAGAAGGTATTGATAAGCATATTGCTAATGCGATTTTGATTAAATTCAACCAAATCGGTACTTTGTCAGAAACGCTAGATGCGATTTATTTGGCGAAGAAAAATGGTTATGCGACGATTATCTCGCATCGTTCAGGTGAAACTGAAGACAGCACCATTGCAGATTTAGCCGTTGGTACTGCGGCTGGTCAGATTAAAACTGGCTCACTATGCCGTTCAGATCGCGTGGCGAAATACAATCAGCTGCTACGTATTGAGCAACAAGTACGTGCAAGCTACCGTGGTCGCGAAGAGTTTATCGGTCTACGTGGCTAATTAGCTAAGGTTAGGCAATATGTCATTTTTGATATATTGTCTAGCAAGCTTAGCTGGTATTTATTTTATTATCTCTCTATCGTTTGGCCTATCACATGAAATACTTTAGCCAATTTATACTACTTGCTTTAGCCGTTGCGGTGCTGTTAGGACTGCAATATCAATATTGGCTGGGTGAAAATGGGCGCTTTGAGCATAATAAACTACTGACTCAGACTGAAGATCAGCAACGCTTAAATGACAATCAAGTGGCCGCAAATAACTTATTACGTACTGACGTCTATGATCTAAAAAATGGACTTGAGGCAGTAGAAGAGCATGCGCGTTTAGACTTAGGTTTGATTAAGCCAAATGAGACGTTTGTCCAAGTATCAACCGCACCAACGACGCACAGTCGCTACTAATTTTTAACGCCATCGTAATGAGTGTTCATTGATAACGATGGCTTTGCTTTTCTCGAAACCGTTATTACTCCTCTTCTTAATACTCATACCTTCCCAGTCATATCATCATGCAAGCAAACCCTGATTACTACTTTATGAACACCACCTTATGAATACCACACCTAATATACATGCCATGATCGTCGCTGCTGGTCGCGGTAATCGTTTTGGTGCCTCTATCGCCAAGCAATATACTATGCTGCAAGGGCAGACCTTGCTACAGCACAGTGTGGCAAGGCTTGGATGTAGTGCTTATATTGATAAATGTTTATTGGTCGTCGCAGCAGATGACACTACGGCACAGACATTGAGCTTTGAGCTTCCAATTCATTATGCTATTGGCGGTGCTGAGCGCTGGCAGTCTGTACAGGCGGGGGTAGAGGCGATCGTTAATACAGGTGCGGATGACTCAGACTTGGTGCTCATTCATGATGCTGCGCGTCCAGCAGTTCCCACTCATGATATTGAACAAGTCATTGAAGCGGCAATGCTTGAGCCTTATGGCGCTATCTTAGCGACCCCTGTTGCTGACACTCTAAAGCAATCCTGCAAACAATCCAGCGCTCACTCTGAGCTTATGCGTGATTCTCTAAACGTAAACAAAGACACGTCTAGCGCTTATGTTAAACAAACGATTGATCGCAGTAATATGTGGCAAGCCCAAACGCCCCAAGTATTTCGTTTAGGACAGCTAAGACAAGTATTGAATCATGTGGCTGAACACAAACTCGATATCACCGATGAAGCCAGTGCATTTGAATACTTAGCACTGCCTATTCGTCTAGTGACTGGCAGTCGCCAAAACATCAAGCTCACCTATCCTGATGACGCTATCTTGCTCGCAGCGATTCTTAAAGCCCAGTCTTAGGGCATATCCTGAATTTGAAAAATCGCTATCTGACAGCCTAGGGCGTGTCTTCAATTCACTCGATAGTCATCTGAATGGGCTAAAAATGGCTAAATCTTGCCAAACATCGTCAAATAGCTGGTTAATATCCCGATATTATCTGCACTATTTTTCTTGTTTGACGGCAATTTATCTCATTTTTATCACCATTTTTGAAATGAAGACACGCCCTAGTTATTTTGATAAATATCAAAAAACAATCTTCTTTTTATTGGCTTACCTTCACTACTTGTTATTAGTCCAAATCATTATGCTGGCATATCGATGAGTTTGCATAACGCGGTAAGTGATATTGTCATAAGTAGCATTCTGTACCAATCTTACAATCTAAATGAGGGTGCTATCATTAACTGATCACGTTTTTTATCATTAATTTCCCGTCATACTGTCTACTTATGCTACCAATATTAAAAAATCATACTCCACATTCTCATTATGAATGAATATATTATATTATTTAGTATTACTACTTAATGATGTAATATAAACATATATTGATTTGATGACTAAACTAGCCTATGATGTAACCAACTTAATACAATTAATATAAACATTTATAAAATCAATAATATACCAAGCCAATTCGATGTTTTCGAAAGTCTTGTCTCTATGTTTTTTCTAAAGTTAGTATGGTTGTTTTAGCTACATTTACCTGAAAATAGGGAGAAGCTGATTGTCAGTAGTCAATGATTCGACAAATCCAGTAACGACAGATCTCTGCCAACTTGTGTATTTGAGCCGCATCACGTCGACTGGTCTATCAAACGCCAGTACACTGAACGATATCGCAGAAGTCGCCAGCAAACATAACAAAGCTGATAATATTACGGGTATTCTTTGCTACGGCAATGGTTACTTTTTACAGTGTGTGGAAGGTAGTGAGCAAGCGTTAACCAATCTCAAGAATCGCTTGATAATGGATGATCGACATAAAGACTTAACCATTTTAGATTTTTCAGCACTGGAAGATCGTCGTTTCGCTGGTTGGTCACTGCGCTCGATTACCCTTGAGCGCTGGATGATTAAAGAGCCTAAGCTTAAGAAGTTTATGCCGTTTAAGCCTTATGCGTGGAGCACTGACGAATGGGCGGAGTTTTTAGATATCTTGCAAGGTTATTATGAAAAGCATGTCAGCACAGGCGAAACTGACAGTCAACCGATACAATATAGCACTTTAGGTTTAACCTTAAGTAAAGTTGTCGGACAGCACCAAGCCTTTTTCTTGATTCAGACCGTATTGGGCTCGCTGATTATATTAGCGCTACTGTGGTTCATGATATCGGATAAGATTTTTTAGGTCATAAAAAGTAGACCGCTTATACAGAAAAGCCAGCAAAGATTGCTGGCTTTTTTTGTTATGAATTTTGATAGCTTTTGATAACTGTAGTCAGGTCAATATAAAAAGAGACAGCGTGACGAATATAATTTTTCTGTTGCCTCTTTCTGCGTACGTACAGCAAGCAAGAAAAATTTGTAATAGTCACGCATTATAATGTCGTTTATCCATTTTATTTAGCATCGACTATAACTTTGATATAAGAGCAGGAGTGAAAAAACAGATAAAGGAGAGGATTGGTAGGCGGATTTTTTATTTGTCGTGTCTTTTTTATAGTGAGCTGACTATAATTCCATACTTGTTCATGCTCGAAAGTCACAGTAGCAGTTAGTTGCGATACCAAGAAAGTAAACCGAGAAAACGAACAGGCATAAAAAAAGTCCAATCACGATATATTGTGATTGGGCTTTTTGATGGTACATTTATCAGTCTTATCTGATGCCTTTCGATAACAGTGCTGATAAGTGACGCCAAATAGTGGCGTCCCCAGGGGGATTCGAACCCCCGTTACCGCCGTGAAAGGGCGGTGTCCTAGGCCTCTAGACGATGGGGACTAGTAACACAACACCTCAGCTGCTTTCACCATTTATGCCGAAGTGGTGCGTATTTTAATGGCGTCTGCGCTTGCTGTCAAGCCTTTTTCTTCGTCTTTTTAATATTAAGTATCTTTTTTTGAGCGCACGGCGTGGATGTAAGTCATTACTCTTTAAATGATGGCGAATCCATAGAGATGTGCAAGCACTAATAGTTAAGGCGAGCAGCATATAGCCGATGATGGTGCCCCATAACTTAAGTTGTGGATCCATAATAAAGTCCCTCCTATTACGCCTTAACAGCAGCAGTGCTACTAATAGCAGCTATCAAGGCAGTGTGAGCAACTTAAACCATCTATAGGATATAACAGCGTCGTTTGGGAGTGAAATAGTGGCAAGCAAGTAAGCTATTAAGTTCCTTTAACAGTACTACATAAAGTCAGGAAGGTTTGTCAACTTACTGAAAGTGGTATCAATCATATCCCTATTGATTGTCAAATCAAGATGTCCAAGATGTCAAAGTCATCAAGTATTATAAATAGCACTATTACGTATGGTTGGCAACATAGGATATGTGACTTATGTATTATCGCTATCACCCGATTCTTCTTTAGTGTCCTCATTATGCATCGCGTTGGCCAGCATAGGATAATGGTTAAGTATATGACAGAATAGCTCGGCTGTTTTTTGGGTGTCATATAGTGCGGAGTGGGCATTTTTGCCGTCAAACTCAAGCCCTGCTGCTTTACAAGCGCGTGCCAGCACTGTCTGACCGAAGGCAAGCGCTGATAGAGTCACCGTGTCAAAGACGGAGAAGTTATGGAATGGGTTGTGGCTTTTACTGTTGGTACGTAGCACGGCTGCATTTAAAAACCCTAGATCAAAATGCGCATTGTGTCCAATCAAGACACATTGACGGCAGTCTTCAGCACGGCGGACTTCTTTTAAACCTTTGAAAATTCGGCGTAGTGCGGTTTTTTCATCTTCGGCAATGGCTTTACGCATCGGATTGTTGGGATCAATGCCAGTAAAGGCAAGCGCGCTTGGCTCAAGATTCGCGCCTTCAAAGGGCTCGATATGAGCATTGAATGCCTCACCAGGATAAAACACACCCTGCTCATTGAGTAATACAGGAATGCAGGCCATTTCTAGCAAAGCATCCGTTTGCGCATTAAAACCTGCTGTCTCCACATCGACGACGACAGGCAGAAACTTGCGAAAACGGTCTTTCAAGCCCATAGGCACTTGCTCGTCTGCTGCGGTATCTTCGAGGTGAATAGTGGACGCGACATTGAGGCTAGTATCTACATTGCTTGATGGGTTGTCGTTCGGTAAGGCGGCATCGTTTTTAGTGGTCATATCAGGTTAAATCGCTTTTATCAGTCGTATTGTTATATTGAATTAGAAATGAGTATCCCATGAAATCAACCGCTCCTTCAGTACAAAGGCATTATTGATATCATAGGATAAAATACAGAGGTTGCTTTATAAGTGCTATGTTTTATAAGTACTGTTTTTTATAAGTGCTATGCTTTACAAGTACTATGCTTTGATAGACCAAGGCAGCGTCTCGCCCGCCATCAGCGGGGTCAATGATGAGCCATCAAAATAAGGGTAGCCTGCGGGTACTTGCATAGGCGTTTTGATTAGGGTAATCGTGCTTTCATTGACTGGCAAGCCATAGAATTGAGCACCAAAGCGACTCGCAAACCCTTCTAACTTGTCTATTTTGCCAACACTATCAAAAGCGGTGGCATACAAAGGCAAAGCAGTTGCCGCACTATAGCAGCCAGCGCAGCCGCAAGCCGCTTCTTTTTTATCCGTTGCATGTGGGGCAGAGTCAGTGCCCAAGAAGAACTTTGGATTGCCGCTGGTGGCGACATCTAATAATACCTTTTGATGACTTTCGCGCTTCAAGATAGGCAAGCAATAAAAGTGTGGTTTGATGCCACCAACCAACAGATGGTTGCGATTAAACATCAAATGCTGCGGGGTGATAGTAGCTGCAATGTGATTGCCTTGCGCCAAGACAAAGTCAGCCGCATCACTGGTAGTAATGTGCTCCATCACAATCTTTAACGTCGGGAATTTGATGATAATTTGTGCCAATACCTCATCTAAGAAGCGTTTTTCGCGGTCAAAAATATCCACATGATTTTGTGTCACTTCGCCATGCAACAGTAGTGGCAGGTTGTGCCTTTCTAACGCTTCAAAGACATCCACACAGGCATTGATGTCAGTGACACCATCTGCAGAGTTGGTCGTGGCACCAGCAGGGTAGAGCTTGACTGCTTGGACGATACCTGACTGTGCTGCCATTTCGATATCTTGCGCCGTCGTCCGATCTGTTAAGTACAACGTCATGCGCGGGTCAAATGCTGCTTGGCGCTCCGCAGCCAAATCGCTAGCTTGTAGATGCTCCATGATCCGCGCACGATAGGCGCGCGCATCGTCGACATTTTTGACAGGTGGTACTAGGTTTGGCATACAAATAACACGGTTAAAACTACTGGCTGCATGCGGTACGGTAGTGGCTAAGGCGCTGTCATCACGGAGGTGAATGTGCCAATCATCTGGCTGAAGGATGGTCAATTCGGTCATTGAATCAGTCATAGTGTCATCGCGCTCTATATCGTCATTTATGGGAATAAAAAGAAATGATGCTGTGTGGCTATAATAACAGATTTGCCTGCGCGACTAAATATGCGACTAAATATGCGACAACATATCTGTATATCATTTATGGGTCATTGTGTATTTACCAAGATGAATAAGGATTTTATGCACATAATGGCGTGAGACGATAAGCAAATGAATACCAAAAGCTAGCACCTTGTGGCAGTTACACTTTTGCCGATAGTAAATATGATGTACACTGAGCAAGCAATGTATCTTTTGATTGATTCTTAGCGTCTTTTACCCTTAGCATAGTTCACACAGTCAATTCTCATAATAGGAGTTATTCATGGCTCAGCTTGATCCAAAAAATATTAATAAAATCGTACTGGCCTATTCAGGTGGTCTTGATACCTCAATCATCGCAAAATGGCTACAAGTAACCTATGATGCCGAAGTGATTACCTTCACTGCTGATATCGGTCAAGGCGAAGAAGTTGAGCCAGCACGAGCCAAAGCTAAAGCCATGGGCATCAAGCACATTCATATCGAAGACTTGCGTGAAGAGTTTGCCCGTGATTATGTATTCCCAATGTTCCGTGCCAACGCCATCTATGAAGGCGAGTATCTGCTAGGTACTTCTATCGCGCGTCCATTAATTGCCAAGCGTTTGGTTGAGATTGCCAAAGAACACAACGCCGATGCGATCAGCCATGGTGCGACTGGTAAAGGTAATGACCAAGTACGTTTTGAGCTTGGTGCAGTTGCCTTGTCTCCAGACGTTGTAACCATTGCGCCTTGGCGTGAGTGGGATTTATCAAGCCGTGAGAGCTTGATGGAATATGCCAAAGAGCATGACATTGCCATCGACTATGCAGGTAATAAGAAAAAATCACCTTATTCTATGGATGCCAACTTACTGCACATCTCTTATGAAGGCGGTATCTTAGAAGATCCTTATGCCGAAGCAGAAGATGATATGTGGCGTTGGTCGGTCAGCCCAGAACAAGCCCCTGACGAAGCCCAATATCTAGAGCTAGAATATGAAAAAGGCGACATCGTTGCTATCGATGGCGAGCGGCTCAAGCCTTATGAAGTGATGATTAAGCTCAACGAAATCGGTGGCAGTCATGGTATCGGACGTTTGGATATCGTAGAGAACCGTTATGTAGGCATGAAGTCACGTGGCTGCTATGAGACGCCAGCAGGTAACATTATGCTAAAAGCACATCGCGGTATTGAGTCGCTAACGCTAGACCGTGAAGCTGCGCATCTAAAGGATGAGCTGATGCCGCGCTATGCAAAAATCATTTATAACGGCTACTGGTTCAGCCCTGAGCGTATGATGCTACAGGCGTTGATTGACAAATCACAAGAGTATGTCAACGGTACCGTTCGCGTGAAACTATATAAAGGTGCTGTGAGTGTCGTCGGTCGTAAATCAGACGATTCACTATTTGATGAAAAAATTGCTACTTTTGAAGATGATGCTGGTGCGTATGATCAAAAAGATGCCGAAGGTTTCATTCGTTTGAACGGATTACGTTTGGCGATCGAAGCCAGCCGTGGTCGTGATTTATCTAAGTAAGTTTTTTGGCTACTTATAGCCAATTAGGAACTTAGACCGCACAACAAAAAAGAGACTCTATGTTGATAGGGTCTCTTTTTTTATGGCTGCTTTTTTATGACTATCCGTGTCTACTCAGTTTTTGCAGTGTCTGCAATGACAGGCTCATCATCGTCTACTTTTACGATGGCCACATCTTGCTGCTGACGTTCTTCGAGGAGGTCTTGCTCTATGACCTCTTCTGTTGCAAGGATAGCACCATCAGATTTTTGGCTTTGATATTTGAGAGTGGCGAGCGCACCAAGAATACCGATGACGACAAGAATGATGAGAATAACGGGATTTTTCCAAAGCGGTGTTGAGGTCTCATACTCAATCGGTTTTTCACTGATCGTTGCTGGTGTGTTGTCGTTATTGCCACCGATTAACCCCAAGCTAACCAATGGCGGTTTCGGGGGATTGGCAGGTTCAGAGTTTACGCGCAGACGGTTTCGGCTGAGATAGATATCCGAGATTTTGGCTAATTGTAGCAGCCAGCGTTGGTGCGGTAACGCAATTGCCTGCATTTCTACAAACACCAACATGTCATTATGGCGGCCTTGCTGCAAATTATCAGGTGAGCGCCCGATGGCTTTTAGGTAGTTGCCAGTTGCCAATTGCATGTCTTGCACAGGATCATGATTTTCAGGTTTGAATGCCGTCAGCTCGTACCAGTAAGTATCAAAAGCTGGCGGGGCGCTTGGCAGCTGTTCCATGTTTAATAAATGTGGTTCTGTGCTATCTTGTGCATTTGGGGCGTTTTCGGCTGCTAAAGTGTTTGTCTCAATTGCTGCAAAACGTGTTGCGGATAAAAACTGCGGTTGTAAGGCGAACCATTTATTAATTTCATCATTATCGAGTTGACTGTATTCTGCCAAGATAGCCAGCTCACGGAGTACAATCACACACAAAGCGGTGAGTAAAATTTGTGCTTGTTGCGTCGTTGCGTCAATTTTTGCTGCTATCCGATCGCTTGCTTTAATCACTCGTGCACTATCATTGAATATGGCGTCCGCAGCATCATGCCGATGATACAATGTTGCATTAATAGTCGCAAAGTTCATCGAGTTATACTGTCGTAACTCTTTAACAGCACTACGACTAAATAGCTTTTTGCTGACTGATTGTCCCTGATAACGCTGCTGATAGGCGAGCAGCGCACTTACGATGGCTTGTAGACTGGCATCCATCCCTAAGCGAGCTTGCGGTAGAGAGAGCTGTGCAGCATCGGCCAAAAGTGACAGCATCGGCTGGGTATCATGATATAAAAAATCATACATCGACACACGTGTCGGTGAAATAGTCGTCATAATCTGCTAGCATCAAAAAGTGTGCCCCTATATTACGGTGCCAAATGTCTTGATACAATCCCTTGATAATAGAAATTTTCAATCATTTTACTAATAACCTTAATAGTAATCTGATGAATGACTGATAGTCGGAAGCATTTATGACCAATAATAAGACGCTTGATAAACAACTCGTGATTAATATCGCTGAGCAAACATTAACGATGTACCAGCAGCAGACTGAGGTTGTGAGATACGTAGTCTCCACTGCAAAGAATGGTATTGGTAGTCAGCAGGATAGTGGTTGCACGCCGCTCGGTAGGCATACCATTGAACAGAAAATAGGTGGTAGCGAGCCTATGAATGCTGTGTTTATAGGGCGTGTCCCTACAGGCGAAGTGTATAGTGCGGATTTTGGCGTACTACATCCTGAGCGCGACTGGATACTGAGCCGTATTTTATGGTTAAGCGGTCTTGAGGAAGGCGTTAATAAAGGCAGAAACAGCCAAGGCAGCTGTGATACTTATCAGCGCTATATCTATATCCATGGCACGCCAGACAGCGAACCGATGAGCGCACCTTACTCACACGGCTGCGTCCGTATGCGTAATCAAGACATTATTGAGCTGTTTGAACAAGTCGAAGAGGGCATGCCCGTTACGATCGTTGTTGATTAGGTCGTGTTGCGTACAAATTTAGCCATGGCGCTGATAGACACTATTTAAATACGATAAAAAAATACAGCCTGTTATACAACAAGCTGTATTTTTTATGGAACGTTCTTATTTTATGAGAGTAGTGTCCGTCTTAAAAATAATATTACTACTACCAAAACGTTGAGCTGTCCGCAAATTTTGCTAAACGTGCGTCAATATGACTTTGGTCATCAGTCAGTATGGCTGCAAACCAACCCGCGCCATATAAAGCATTAGCATCTGTTGTTGATTTTAGATTGTAGAACTGCTGATATTGATTATCATCGTTCAGTTGTTCTAACGCTTTTTGCGCTTTTATCAGCCGTTTTAGCCAACGTTTGGTTTTCTTCTTAGCTTTTTTCTTACTTAGTAAAGGTACGGAGAATTCACTGATGTAACGCAAATCTCTTAACTGATTGAGCAACTCGCTTTCAGGTTGGTCATTATCACCGATGTCTTCGTCTACATCATTGCTCATACGCTCGGTAACACTTACTTCGTCAGTTTTTTTATTGGTTTTAAGGCATTTTTTATATTGTTTGGAGAGGACTTTTTCCATCTTGTCGCGGGCAAGCTGATCAGTCTGAGGTTCAATGCTTGGGTTGCTCATAGTAAAGGCAATCAGCTCTAGCAAGGTTATCTGAAAGTCATTGGCTTGCAGCGTATTGATAGGTGTAATTTTAATATTTTCGATATCTGTCGTCCAGTCAACGGCAGGCGCGCCACATGCTTGTAGCTCAGGTTCGATCTGTGCGTTGATATAAGCAAGTTGATAATAATTGCTAAGTAAGTTCGCAGTTTGATTAAGTATCGGCAGCCACTCAGGGTTAATTTCATCGGAGAAGTCGACAAATGCTTTCAACGCAGTACGCAAGCGATCAATACCAATCCGTAATTGTAAAGTATGATTATCATCTATGCTGCCAGCGACGATAGCACTACTATTTGGTAGTATCTGCAATAAGCAATTGTGTACTACCGCACGTATAAAGGCAGGTGCACTGCTGTCTTTGTCTATTTGCAATTGACTTAGGTTTGTGTTGACTGCAGGACTGTGGCTCTGCTCATTAATAAGTAAGCCGCCATTTTCGGCTTTGGTGACGGTAGATAGACACAGCTTATAACGCTTACACCATGTTTTGGCAGTCGTAAATAGAAAATCTAAATCTCCTGACACCAATTCAAACTCTATCTCTCGAATGGCTTTGCGCCGAGTTTCATCAGTACCATGAATAATTTCTCCCTGATCATAAGCCATTTCGATACAATTATCGGTTTCATCCTCATTACTTTCCGTTAGCAACCGCGTAGTGCGCTCGACGTCAGTAACATAAAGTCGTGTTAGCGTCTTTGCTAGCTTTTTGAGTTTAAAATCAGCCAATGCCTCAGCGATTGGAGTGTCTTCATATATTGTCAAATCAGGCATCAGCTCATTCTTATCGAGCATCGCTTGTACCTGTTCATTGTCCAATACAACATTATGCTCTAAGCGCGCCGCAATCCCATCACCACCCGCTTTGATAGTCTGTACCCATGTATCACCTTCTTTGCGAATGCGCAGGCCGATACTTGCTTGTGCAAGCTGCTGGTCAGGCGTATCGTAATAGTGTGCCGCCAGTTGCAGTACTTGTGACGATTTAACGTGCGTTTGACGCATCAAACCTTTTAACCGCGATTCTGGCACCAAAAACTTCAGCTCTATTTCTTGCATCGTATTTTCCTAGTCAGGTAATCAAATTTCGATAATCATAGTCAGGTATTAGTGGTTCGATAATTATAGTTCGAGAATCATAGTCAACTGACTAACATCGTATGAAAGCTGCCTCATAATGACAAGTGAAATTTTGACAGTTTGCATGCGTTTTGTGCTTAGCAATATACTTTTGGCAAATAATCATTATAATCAAGGCAAGGAATTAAACAAAAGTAAGATAAAATGGAGTTACAGCGATGAAAACGAGACTAAAAAAGACAGGGGCTTTTTCTGTAAGACAAGCCCTCAAATCAAACACGTCAGCATCAGATTACAGTGACTCCATCTTCCAAACGGCGACCTGGGTTAAAGTATGTAGCGTTATAGCCTTGACTGCCATTATCGCTAGTGGCTGCAGTCAACAAAATGAGGAATATGAATCAGAACAAAGTAGCGCTGAGACCGAATATGTGGCTACGGAACAAGCGATTGAAGATATAGCGGATCAGGGTGCTGATATATCAGATACCAATAATAAAGACTCACCTAAGTTACAAGTACAAAATCTATCTAATGATAGTGAGCAAACCCTTAATAGCCAAGCGGCTGATATAAAAATAGCAGGTAAGACCTTACTTATCAATGCGGCAGCTGACTTTAAAGTAGAGGATGTGGTAGAGAGTAGTAGCGCTATTGAAAGTTTAACCTATCAGCAAAAGGGTTACGTTGCATCAAGTCATATTAGCAATCGGGAGCGCGATAGTCGTGGTTTTGTTCAAGGGGATAAGAACGTTGTTTTGACAACCTATTATCGACAAGCTGAGATGACCGTACGTATCCCTAGACAAAACGTGAACAAGTTCCTAAAACAAGTACAGCAGCAAGTGGCTTTTTTGAATGAGCAGGAATTCTCAGCTCAAGACGTCACTTTGGATATATATCGTGAGCAACTGGCAAGTAAGCTCAATAGCGATATGGCAAAGGATCTCAGTCAAGAACGGCTTGATAGCAAAAATGATAAAGATCAAACCAGTAATGTCGATACGATCACCGCCACCTATGCGGCGCGGCAACAGCAGGAATATGCGCAGTTAGAGCAAATGAATATTGCGGATAGAGTGAAATACAGTACGATCAACTTAACCTTTACGCAACCGGATATTAGCTATAAAGAAACGACGCAGAATATAGATCTACTGATAGAGGCTGAACGTCCAAGCTTTAGCGCACAAGTGGGTCAGGCATTCAAAGAGGGTTGGGAAATGTTAAGAGAAGTCGCCATCACTTTGATTAGACTATGGTGGCTTGTCGTATTAGTAGGGGTGTTTTATATGGTTTATAGACTTATAAAAATACTGTATCGCACATTTCGTAGAAGTACTAGACGTATGAACCACGCCAAGCTCAACGCAAAACGTAGGTCTGATATGAAAACTAAGGGTAATAGCCATACTGATGACCGTCATTCTAACGATTAAAGCGCGTTTTCTATCGAGAGTCAGTTTTTGAGATGCTTGTTATTCAACTGAGTTTTTGATTGTATTCTTTATAGTGGGTAACGTCTGCCCATAAAAAAGCCGCCCTACATCATGTAGGGCGGCTTTTTTTATAACTTTTACTGATAAAAACTACTTACAAAGTGTCGGTGATTAGAACTGGTTCATTGTGTTCTTGCCGCCGCCAGCTTTCAGAGCATTATCGCCTGAGAAGATTTCTTTGTGATCATCGCCAAGGTCAGAACCTGCCATTGCTTGGTGCTTAACACAAGAGATGCCTTCACGGATTTCTTTACGTTGTACGCCAGCAGCATAAGCAAGCATACCTTCTTCACCGAAGTAGCCTTTAGCAAGTTCATGAACGCTAAGAGCAGTCGTGTGGTAAGTCGGTAAGGTGATTAAGTGATGGAATACACCAGCTTCACGTGACGCGTCTTTTTGGAAGTTTTTAGCCGCTTCATCAGCTGCTGCATCCAATTCAGTACCGTCATAATCAGCGCTCATCAAGTCATTCTTGTTGTATGCTGAAACGTCTTTACCAGCTTCTTCCCATTCAGCGATAACTTGCTTACGGAAGTTTAGCGTCCAGTTGAACGATGGGCTGTTGTTATAAACCAGCTTCGCTTTTGGTTGCTCTTCTTTAATACGATCAACCATCATTTTGATGTGTTCAACGTTTGGCGTAGGCGTTTCGATCCATAGTAGATCAGCACCGTTTTCTAGAGCAGTTACGCAATCAAGTACAACGCGATCGATGTTAGTGTCTTCACGGAATTGATACAAGCCGTTTTGCAAGCGAACAGGGCGTACTAGTTTGCCGTTGTGCTTAAGCAAGCTATCGTTTTCTAGAGCATCTTCTAGCGTTACTTCTTCCATTTCGATAAAATCGATATATTTAGAAGCAAGATCGCCTGGCTCATTTGATACTGGGATTTTTTGCGTAAGTGACGCGCCTTCAGAGTCAGTACGAGCAACGATAACACCGTCTTCAACACCAAGCTCTAAGAATGCATAACGAATAGCATTGATTTTTGAGATGAAGTCTTCATGCGGTACAGTTACTTTACCAGCCTGATGACCACATTGCTTAGCATCAGATACTTGGTTTTCAACCTGAATAGCACAAGCACCCGCTTCAATCATTTGCTTAGTTAGCAAGTAAGTCGCTTCTTCGTTACCGAAACCAGCATCGATATCAGCAATGATTGGCACAACATGCGAATCAAAGTTTTCGATTTTTTCTAGAATGGCTGAGGTGTCTTGACCCGCTTCTTCAGCAGCGTTTAGCTCACGGAAATAGTCATTCAATACTTTAGCATCAGCTTGACGTAAGAACGTATAGATCTCTGCGATTAGCTTAGGTACTGACGTTTTTTCGTGCATAGATTGGTCAGGTAGAGGACCAAACTCAGAGCGTAGTGCTGCTACCATCCAACCTGATAGATAGATGTAAGTTTTAGCAGTAGTACCAAAGTATTTTTTCTTAGCATACATCGTTTGTTGTGCAACAAAACCATGCCAAGCACCTAGAGACTGAGTGTACTGAGACGTATCGTTGTCATAGTCTTCCATGTCTTGGCGCATGATTTTTGCAGTATACTTTGCAATATCTAAACCGGTTTTGAAACGGTTTTGTGCCATCATACGTGCAGCATCAGTTTCGCTGATATTTTGCCAGTTACCGTGTTTTTGCTTTAATTCACGTACTAGATCGATCGCTGACTTATAAACAGTTGACATATATAGTCTCCTTGGTGGGGTGTAAAAACGATAAAAATTAAGTGATAAAAAATGATTACGACTGTCTGTTATTAAAAGAAATAGAATAAGATTTTATTAACGTTATCGACATCTTATAAGAATGGACATCACTAAAAAGGATGGATGGTTATATTCGCCAAAAATAAATGTCTATCAAACGTAGCTCCACTTACCCTAAACAAACCTATCTATAAACACAAGGAATTTGCTGAACTCAGCAGTTGACAAATTGTCTGGTACAGGGCGATAACTTTGCGCTCATTCAGTATGTTTTATAGACTGCCAAAACAATTATAGAGTTGTGATTTCATAATTGGCGATGAGAGGTGTTACAATAATCAATGATGCTATCGTCTAAAAAATATAATCGTCTAAAAGTTAATTTAGTAGTATTGATGGTCAATTCATTATGTTTTGCTATCGATATAGACCATTAAAATATAGTGTTGGTCAGTAAGGCTTATAATCAGCATCTCAACCGACAGTTTCTTGCTTACATGACGACTTGTCTGTGTCACTTACTATAACTGCCTTACCAAGATTTATCTAATTTATGATAGTTATCTTGGGTATTTTATTTAGTTATAATATATAAAAAACAATGTCTTATGATTGCTGGTTTGCGTTATAATTGGCAAATACTAGAAAATTTTAATCAAAAAAACAACGATATTGTGCGGTTCTAGAGAATAAGTCTCTATGACAGCATTAAAAATACCAATATTTATAATGGTATTTATTCTAAGGCAAAGAGAAATATATATGAATTTGCAGCGGGTTGATTTAAATTTATTGGTACATTTAGATGTATTGTTACGAGAAAAAAACGTGACACGTGCTGCCGAGCAGCTTGGCATTACTCAACCTGCTATGAGCAATATTTTACGGCGTTTGCGTAAACTATTTAACGATCCATTACTGGTACGTTCCTCAGAAGGCATGACGCCAACCGAGCGCGCGCTTGAGCTACAGCCCCGTATCCGCGAGATATTGGCTGACTTGACCCAAGTTCTAGAGCCACGTACCGAATTTCGCCCTTATAGTACCTCACGTGTCTTTCGTATCATGACCTCAGACTATGCAGAGGCGACCTTAGTACCCAAACTGGTAAAAGCATTACGGTCTGAAGCACCCAATGTCATCTTGGATTTCTTGACGCCATCCGATGTCTCTTATCGCGATATGGAGCAGGGGCGCGTGGATTTGGCCATCAACCGCTTTAATGAAATACCGCAAAGCTTTCACCAAGTGTTGGTCTGGCGTGATACTTTTAGCTGTTTATTGTCTTCTGACAGCCCTTATGCCAACCGCTTCAATCTCAAAAATTATCTAAAAGCGCAGCACGTTTGGGTGTCCAAAACAGGGATGGGCGTAGGGTTTGGGGTCAACCCAGAAAAATCTGGCGGGTTAGGTTCTATCGATCAAGCACTGCAACGTTTGGGACAAAAGCGCCAAATCAGCGTTTTTACCCGTCATTACCAAATGCCGGCTATGCTGGCAGCCAATAAAGATTTGATCGCGACATTGCCCACCCGTGTGGCAAAAATGCAGGCCAACAACGACAGTATAAAGATGGAAGAGCCACCATTTTTTATCCCTGAGTTTGAGCTAACCATGGCGTGGTCACCTTTGTTACAGCATCATCCAGCACATAGATGGTTGCGTCAGCTTATCATGCATGTGGCACGTCAAATCGTTGACGAAGAAGAAAATCCACCGCAAGACATTCCTATTATTAATCATTTGTTTTAATTGGTTTTTAAGCAATTATGCAATCAATATAGTCAGTTATTGAACTACTTAAAATACCGTTAACGAGCTCGTATTTAGTACAGACCATGAACCAGCCTTACAATTAGGCTGGTTTTTTTTGTTTAGTTTTTCTAAAAATGATTATTCAATATTTAATTATTTATTAATAAGATAGTCACACTATTAACATCTTCAACACACTTCACAATATATTGTAAAACTCTTCGCCGATTACCTTGTTATTATAGCTGCAGATGGAAGACGACTTACCGACATGTCGTTCTATCAGCGTGACAACTAAATAATTACAAGTCACGACTACACTGCAAGTCACGACTACACTGAAAGTCACGACTACACTGAAAGTCACGACTACACTGAAAGTCACGACTATACTAAATATATAAAATTCAAATATATAAAACCAAATAACAAGGGCAGCAATTATGTCAGACATTACTACTATCAACCCAACCACGGGCGAAGAGATCAAAAATTACGATTACATGAGTACAGATGAGGTCAACAAAATTGTTGATGCCTCACACAATGCGTTTTTAGAATGGCGCAAGGTGAGTCACGAAGAACGTGGTCGTGCCATCAAATCTATCGGTGATAAGCTGATGGAATATAAAGAAGAGCTATCTAAGCTAATGACCGAAGAGCGTGGCAAGCTTTATAGCCAGAGTTTACAAGAGTTGGACCTGTGTAAAGCAATCTGTGATTATACGGCTGAAAATGGTGTTGCTTCTTTAGCGGACGATGTACGTGATATCGAAGGTATGAAAAAAGGTATCGTATCGTATCAGCCTATCGGTATTATCTACGGTATGCAGCCTTGGAATTTCCCAGCATATCAGGTATTTCGCTATACCATTGCCAACTTGATGGCTGGTAACAGTATCCTGCTAAAGCATGCGTCTAACGTGACGGGTTCAGGCTTATTGATAGAGAAAATACTTCACGAATCTGACTTGCCAAGCGATTTGTTCCGCACTATTATCATTGATCATGACCAATCAGAAGCGTTGATTGGACATGATAAAGTACGCGGTGTGACATTGACTGGTAGTGACTCAGCTGGTGCTATCGTTGGACAACAAGCTGCTAAAGCGATCAAAAAAGCCGTGTTAGAGCTTGGCTCAAATGATGCATTTATCGTATTAGAAGATGCTGATATAGAAGTGGCAGTAGAAACTTGTGCTCAAGCTCGCTTGATCAACAACGGCGAAACTTGTGTGGCTGCCAAACGCTTCATCGTCGTCGATAGCGTGTATGATGAATTCCGTAAGCGCATCGTCGAAAAGTTTGAAGGCACAAAAGCTGGTGACCCAATGGATGACAGTTCAGACATCGGTCCTCTAGCACGTATAGATCTACGAGAGCAGCTCCACGATCAAGTAGAAAAGAGTGTGGCTAAAGGTGCAACCATCGCTGTTGGTGGTACAGTTCCTGAAGGTAAAGGCAGTTTCTACCCAGCAACTATTCTAGAAAATGTGCAAAAAGGTCAGCCTGCATATGACGACGAACTGTTTGGTCCTGTCGCGTCACTCATTCGTGCCAAAGACGAAGAAGATGCTATGCGTATTGCCAACGACAGTCGCTACGGTTTAGGTGGTGCTATCTTCTCTAAAGATGAAGAGAAAGCCATTCGTTTAGCACGTGAGCAATTCGACACAGGTATGATTTACATCAATGGTTACGGTCTTGCCAATCCTGCACTGCCTTTTGGCGGCGTGAAAAACTCAGGTTATGGTCGTGAGCACGGTGGCTTTGGTGTGAAAGAGTTCGTCAACATCAAAGGTGTTCATGTATTTTAAGAATACATACCAACATGCTTATGATTGTTTATATTTTTAAAATATAAATGGTCATTAAATAAAAAAAGCCCAGTTACTCGTTATGAGTGACTGGGCTTTTTATTGTGTTATATAAATTACGTTATAAAAAAATAACTCAGCAAACTGAATTTTTTATACGTCTATAAATAGTTGTAAAGGCAAAGCTGGCAAGTAAGTTGTAGCCTTTGACGAGATGTTGTCTACTTCTAGCGATAACACATTTTTTGCTAACAGTAAAATCGTCCACGGCAGTAGCTGGTGTTCAAGCTTCTGTACTCTTGACTGTAAGCTTTCTACTGTGTCGTTAATATTGACGTTCAATACCGCTTGGGTTAACACTTGACCTGCATCAAGCTCAGCGGTGACGACATGGATACTACAGCCATGATGACGTTCACCCGCTTGCAACACTCGTTGATGAGTATCTAACCCCTTATAAACAGGCAGCAGAGAAGGGTGAAGATTGATCATCGGTGCTGGTGCATTATCGATAAATGAGCCGCTCAGCACTCGCATAAATCCAGCCAAAACAATTAAGTCAGGTTGCCACGCCGTTAATTGGGCACTAGCATGGCTCTCAAAGGTTTTGATAGCCATGCGCTTACCGCTATCAGTGTGCGATAACACGGCGACAGGTATGTTGGCTTGCTCAGCACGCTTGATAGCGTAGGCATCTTCACGGTTGCTGATGATACCTACTATTTCAATCGGTAGCGCGCCTGCTTGCATCGCATCTATTAAGACTTGTAGATTGCTACCACTACCTGATACTAGCACGGCAATACGTAACGGCTTGATGGGTTGGCTTGATTGATCAAGGGACATTAACGGTATACCACTGCGTCGGCTTCACGATTGATCATCTCACCCAGTTTCCAAGCATTCTCACCAGCATCATTTAATGTTTCAATCGCCTTGTCAGCGTGCGCTTTAGGCACAACAATCACAAAACCAACGCCACAGTTAAAGGTGCGGTACATCTCACTTTGCTCGATATTACCTTGGGTTTGCAACCAAGTGAACAGCTCTGAAAACTGCCAGCTATTGGTATCGATGCTAGCGGCTAGCGTTTCAGGCAATACACGCGGTAAGTTATCCGTTAAGCCACCACCAGTAATATGCGACATAGCATGGAGGGCTGAACTACCAAGGGTATCTTGTAGGGCTTTAATGGCTTTGACATAGATGCGTGTCGGTGCCATCAGCGCGTCTTGAATAGATTGACCATCTAACTGCTCATTGCTGCTAGTGACATCAATACCGCTGACTTCGATGACTTTACGCACTAGTGAGTAGCCATTAGAATGCGCGCCACTTGAGGCAAGAGCGATTAAAACATCGCCTTCTGCGACATTTTCGCCAGTGATGACTTCCGCTTCTTCGACCACGCCCACACAAAATCCAGCAAGATCGTAATCATCGTCTTGATACATGCCTGGCATCTCAGCGGTTTCGCCACCGATAAGTGCACAATTAGCCAGCTTACAACCATCACCAATGCCGCTGACGACAGTAGCAGCGACATCGACATCGAGTTTACCAGTTGCATAATAATCTAAAAAGAATAAAGGCTCAGCACCACACACCAATAAATCGTTGACACACATCGCTACCAAGTCGATGCCGATCGTCTCATGACGATTCAGCTGTAAGGCAAGCTTGAGCTTAGTACCGACACCGTCAGTACCAGAGACTAATAAAGGTGAGGTGTAACCTGTTGGAATACGGCACAACGCGCCAAAACCACCCAACCCACCCACGACTTCAGGACGAGTCGTGGCTTTTGCTACGGACTTGATTCGCTGCACCAATGCATCGCCTGCATCGATATCAACGCCGGCATCTTTGTAGCTTAACGAAGGCTTGTCACTCATAGTCATCTCACAGTTGGGGAATATAATTAGAATTAAAAGGTAAAGTAATTGATTATGCAAAAATCAAGGTTATAAAGTTCGAAGATAGTGGGCGCATTATACCTAATAATAGACCTCACTCGCAAAGCAACTTGCCAATATTCGGCTAAGATTAAAGATAAGCGACAAATTAAACGCTAAGAAACAAAAAATGACTGCTTTTTTTATCTACTCTGCGATAATAAAGTACTTAGAATCAAAGCACTTAGAATTTATAGACGTAAAGATAACCAGACAGTTATTTGGTAGCAATAAAATTGCCTTTTTAACGATAAGTTATCGATATCAGCTTACTTGTAGGATAGCCCTTAATGATCAACCAATCGATTGACCCTTTTTTTCGGCGCTTATTTATCGTCGTCGCGCTTATCATCACCTTCGTTTTGCTGTATTTAATGCTACCAGTCATTCTGCCGTTCGTTTTTGCTTTTGTGCTCGCTTACTTATTCAATCCGCTGGTTAAGCGTCTCTCGAAATACATCAAACGCTGGATAGCCATTATTATTGTCTATTCTACCATTACCTTGGGGATGGTACTGCTGCTTTGGTGGTTGATACCAACATTATGGCATCAGCTACAAGCGGCTTGGGAATATTTGCCTAAAGTGTTGAGCTGGTACAATGAGGTAGTACGCCAGTGGTTGATCGCCAATACCAATATCCGCTTGCCCCTACTAGAAGCGAAGGGCGTCTCTGAAACGTTGGTTGAATACCTGCAAACGCACTATAAGTTCTCTGATGCCAGCTCGATGATGAGTCAAGTGCTTGCTTCGAGTATGAGTTTTATCAATAATGCAGGATTGATTGTTTTAGTGCCCATTTTGACCTTTTATTTCTTGTTCAATTGGGACAAACGCCTGCAGATGTGGAAGATGGCGATTCCAGCACCATACTGCAAAAAAGTCATTGGTATTGCCCAAGAGTGTGATCGGGCATTAATGGCGTTTATCAAAGGTCAGTTGTTGGTGATGGTTTTATTGGGTGCCATTTATGCCGTACAGCTACAACTTATTGGGCTGGAGCTAGGTCTTATTATCGGGATGGTGGCTGGTATCGCCAGCTTCGTACCTTATCTGGGCTTTGGTATTGGTTTTATCGCGGCAATTATCGCTTGTTTGTTCCAATTCGGCTTAAATTGGACATATCTGTCATTGATCGTTGGTGCATTTTTAGTAGGACAAGCCGCAGAGGGCTATATCCTACAGCCTTTATTATTAGGTGATAAGATTGGATTGTCACCATTATGGGTCATATTCGCGGTACTAGCTGGCGCGAGCCTATTGGGTTTCGTTGGTATGCTTATCGCGCTACCAGTATCCGCGGTCATTAATGTATTATTCCGCCATTTGTACAGTTATTATCTCTCCACGGACTTTTATAAAGGTCGGAAACAGTTGGTGTTATTTAAAAAATAATGAACATCTTGTCATTGAAAGTTGATAAATTTATTAGACAATAAGCATAAAATTTGGGCTTGATGGATGATGACTGACAAAGCTTAGTAAGTAAAAGACTTGTCAGTCATTTTGCAAATATGTTATATATAGGCGCAGTAGTAGCGGTAATAGCCGTTACTATGATGGTTTTGATAAGCGTCGTCAGTTTTGATAATTGTCAGGTTAAACTAAGCTTGATTGAAACTTCAAATCTGTTTAAGCGTTTTTGATTAAGCCTGTTTAAAAGTTACCGAACCTTTTTCCTTTTCTACCTATTGCGCTACGCAAACCGAGTTGATGATTCATGGCAGAAGCCCAGCTAAGTCTCAATCTGGACATTAAGCATGATGCGAGTCTCAGTGACTTTGCCGGTCCCGGTTGGATGTCGATTATTGATGCAGTGCGGCAGCTACATGTCGGCCTGATTGGCCAATTGTACCTGTTTGGCAGCCCCGCTACTGGCAAATCCCATTTACTATCCGCTATTTGTGAGTCTTTCATTGAAATGGACAAATCCGCGATTTGTTTGTCACTCAACGAATTGATTCATGCCGATGTCCATGTGCTCTCATCTTTAGAGAACTTCGACCTTATCGCAATCGATGATTTGGAAGTGCTGGAGCAGAGCAGTCAATGGCAAGAAGCCTTATTCCATTTGATCAATCGCAGCCGTGAAGGTCAGCGTCAGTTATTATTTGCCGCCAATAAATCTGCCACTGACTTACCGTTTCAGCTGACAGACCTGCTCACTCGTTTGGCACAAGCGCCTACTTTTAAAGTACCAAATGGTCACGATCTTGCTGACCGTCAAGCCTTGTTGCAGTCTATCTTGCGTCGTCGCGGTTGGCAGTTTGATGAGCGTATTATCGATTATCTACTTACCGAAGGGCCGCATCGTATCGGTGCCATGATGGAGGTGCTCAATTACATCCAGCCGATGTTCTCAAACCTAGGGCGTAGTAATATCTCTAAGGCGGTAATCAGTGATGCTTTGCGTACGATTGATGAGCAAACGCTAGCGGCGGAGCTTGCAGATATTGCCCAAGAAACGCAAGTGGACAATGATGCCGCCAGTCAAGACCAACATACGATGCCACTCGATTTTTAATATTCAAAATGTAATTCATTTTATTCAAAATACCGCTGTTATCAATGCCTTTATTATCAATGGAACCACTTATGAAAACCAATGCTTCTTTACTAAAAAAACTGACCATCAGCACCTTACTAATTAGTGCAGGATCGGTGTCTATGCTCTCACATGCTGCTGTTACTTTGCTCGTCGATGACTATATCAAGGTGACCGCCATTAATGGTCAAGAAGTTCAACAGAGTGCCTTTCAGCCATTGACCAAAAAATTCACTTTGCAGCCTGGTCAGCACGCTATCACCGCGAAATATGACCGACTGTATCAGTTACCTCGCGACGAACATGATTATCTGCGTTCAGGAAATATTAGCGTGACAGCAGAGTTGGCAGACAATCAGACATACCGCTTGACCATGCCCAATCAACCAGAAAAATATGAAGCAGCCAAAGAGTATGCGGATCAACCAACCCTCGCAGTGCAGCAGAACAATACTATTGTCGCTAGTCAAAAAAGCATTGCAAACAACGACGGTGGTTTATTTGCTGGATTGGGCAAAGCGATAGGCGGTGTATTTGGTGGTAGCACTGATGCAGAATTACAAAACCAGCGTGCGATTGCGGCTATTGGTCAGCCATCAGTTACTGCCCAAAGCAACGTCAGCATAGCGCCAACGGCTCCTGTTAGACAGGCTACGAGTGTGAATACCTCTACCAACACGTTAGATGCATTTATGCAGGTTTGGCTACAAGCAACCCCTGCAGAGCGCGAAAAAATGCGTCAGTGGATTCAACAGTAAATCAATACTCTATAAAGTATTGATAATAATAAAAAATTATTGATAATAAAAAAGCACCCATATCGGGTGCTTTTTATTGTTCTACATTCGACTATTATTTAAATTATCGTGATCTGATTGTTATTAACCCAAAAAAGCGTTGTACATCCAGATCAGCTTTTCTTGCTCTTGCACATAGGCATCTACGAGGTCAGCGGTGCCTTGATCTTCACTTTCTGCTGCCAACGCTGATACTTTACGTTGCTCTAAAATCAGCTCTTGTAGGCCAGTTACTACGCCTTTCACACAAGTATTGCCATCTTTGACGTTTTTGTCTTCTTTGATACTCGTATGCTGAGTAAAGTCGCTATACGCGTGGAGTGGTGTACCACCTAACGTCAAGATACGTTCAGCGATTTCATCGATTTGTACTTGTAGGCTGGTATACAGCGCTTCAAACTGTGGGTGCAAAGTAAAGAAATGCTCACCTTTGACATTCCAGTGGTAACCACGGACGTTGATATAGAACATGTGATAGCTTGATAGTAAGCTATTAAGCTCAGTGATTACAGCGCTCATATCTGCTTTTTCTAGGCCGATTTGGTTAGTAGCGTTACTCATAATATTATCCTTATAGTGTGAGTGTGGTTATACGGGATTAAATAAAGAAGAGTAGTTCTAGTTAATCAATATATAAAATATATCAATGTAAGCTCTATCTCTTCCTTTGATGCTTATAATAATAGCAAACTATTATTAATAAGTTAAATTTAATAAATGTAATTTTACGATTGGTTTTATAAAACCAACAATAACTCTCTCAACCATGCATACAAATGCTAAAGAGACCTGACTGTCATTATGCTGGTGGCTGCAAGTTTTCAGGGTTTAGACCTTTAGAAGGAATCACTTCTTGCAAATGCTGACGTACCGTATCAATAGGAAATTTTTGTGCTTGTAGACGTTTAGGGACAATCTGACTGCCTTGTTGACCTTTCATCTCAAACATCATAAAGATATAGTCGTCTGTTTCATCCCAGCTTTTGATAGCAGTCCAAGGTATAACGGCTTGTTGAGTGTTGCTCGCGCGCATTTGCATGCCACGCATTTGTGAGTTTTTCATCATATCAGGTTGATTGACGGGCATTGCCATCACTAAGCCATGCTTTTGTACACCCAACTTCATCTGGCGCATTTCATCTGGCATCTCTTGATCCGCCACTTGTTTTTCAAACTCTCTTTTGACATACCATTTAAAACCTAAAGTGCGAACCAACAGATAGACCACTACTGAAACCAACATGACCCAAAAGATAATTGTGGAATAGCCGGTGACAAAGATTAACCCTGCAATGGCTAGTACCACCACCACCGCCATGATGATCCACTCTTTGGTCTTTAAACTTGATAGACCAAATGAAGGGCTGGCACTGGCAAACAGTTCATACTGTGCTTGGTGAAATTCAGCCTCAGTCAGGTTTAAGGCGACAGGTTGGAGCGTGTAAGGATACAGAGCCATAAAGGTTTCTCAAATACTTGTGTTAAAAGTGTTGGATTTAAATCGCCAAAGTGGAGCAGCTATGCGGTACTTGGCTGAAAATGTAAGAAAGGTATGCGCTTATCTTACCGAAAAGTATTCCTAAATGAAACATATAAGCAGGTCTGTTCGCTGATAGACGCGATATTAATGGCATTAATAGAGAGGGGCGAGGCTTATTGGGGTGAGCTGAACGTTAGGCCATGTATTTAAGACAAATGTGATTTTCTATAGATAATAAAAGTAATAGATGAGAACTTAGTCAAAAGTAGCCAAAACATGGTCAAATCTGCTGCGTCTTGGTATTATAGCGTCTACAAGACAGATTGATGCAAAACATAGCGGCGCAGGCATTAAGCGATTATTATATTAATAATATTTTTAACCCTTTTACTCACCTTTAGTGTTACAGGCAACTATTATGATTGATGCAAAACTCTTACGCGGCGATTTAAACGATTTACAACAGCAGCTGGCCACTCGTGGTTATGCACTTGACATGGATTTTTGGCAAACGGTCGAGTCAGAACGTAAATCTTTGCAGATCAAAACTGAAGAGTTGCAGTCGCGCCGTAATGCTGGTGCTAAGCAAGTAGGCGCGCTAAAAAAATCAGGCGAAGATGCCAGTGAGCTATTGGCTGAGATGCAAAGTGTCAGCGGTGAGATTAAAGCTGCTGAAGATGAACTGCGCACTTTGCAGGAACGCATCACCAAAGCTGGCATGCAAATCCCTAATATTCCAGCAGCCGATGTGCCAGTGGGTACGTCAGAAGAGGACAACGTAGAAGTTCGCAAGTGGGGCACGCCGCGTACGTTTGATTTTGAGATTCAAGATCACACTTATATTGGCGAGACACTTGGTATGCTGGACTTTGAAGCGGCGACTAAGCTGACTGGCAGTCGCTTTAATGTGCTAAAAGGACAGTTGGCGCAGATGCATCGCGCACTGATTCAATTTATGCTGAATACGCATACCATGAAGTACGGCTATCTTGAGACCTATGTGCCTTATATTGTGAATTCAGACAGCCTCAAAGGTACGGGGCAATTGCCAAAGTTTGAAGATGATTTATTTAAATTGAAAAATCACACAAACAATGAAGACATGGACTTCTATCTCATTCCAACCGCTGAAGTGCCCATGACCAACTTGGTACGTGGCGAGCGTTTGGACATTAGCGAGCTGCCACTTAAATTTACCGCGCATACGCCTTGTTTCCGCAGTGAAGCGGGCTCTCATGGTCGTGATACCCGTGGTCTGATCCGTCAGCATCAGTTTGAAAAAGTTGAGATGGTCAATATTGCCACGGCTGAGCAGTCTGATGACTTGCTAGAAGCGATGACAGGACAGGCTGAATACATCTTGCAGCAGTTGAACCTGCCGTACCGCACTGTGCAGCTATGTACGAGTGATATGGGTTTTGCAGCACAAAAGACTTATGACATCGAAGTATGGTTACCGAGCCAAGATACGTACCGTGAAATCTCTAGCTGCTCTAACTGTGGTGACTTCCAAGCGCGCCGCATGGGCACACGTGTCAAAGACGGCAAGCAAACCAGCTTGGCTCATACTTTGAACGGTTCAGGTTTGGCCGTTGGTCGTACGCTATTGGCAGTTATGGAAAATCATCAAAACGCAGATGGCAGTATCACCATTCCAGAAGTATTGCGTCCGTTTATGGGCGGTGCTGAGACGATTTCAGTTTAATAGCTACCTTGCTTATACCAGCTGTGAGTTACTAAGATGACTCGCAGTTTTTTAATATAGGGTAGTTTGATAAAACTGATATAAATTACTGTGAAATACTCATCGCTAAGCCATGCCATTTTTTGGCGTGACTTGCATCAAATATGTTAATATTGCACTTTGATTTTATAGCCAACACGGTAAGGGCGCATTTTGCGTCCTTATTTTATTACCCTTTGAGTAAACTCTCCTCTTATCAGCCATACCCCTCATTTGAATATTAGGACACTCTATGCCAGCTCCAATTAGCGAACGTAAATTAGCCAATGCCATTCGTGTACTGTCGTTTGACGCGGTACAAAAAGCCAACTCTGGTCATCCAGGTGCTCCGATGGGCATGGCTGATATTGCTGAAGTTCTGTGGCGCAAGTTTTTGAAGCACAACCCAACCGATCCACAGTGGCACAACCGTGACCGCTTTGTCTTATCGAACGGTCATGGCTCAATGCTTATTTACTCATTGCTGCATTTATCTGGTTATGATTTGAGCATCGATGACCTGAAAGGTTTCCGCCAGTTGCATTCAAAAACCCCAGGTCATCCTGAGCTTGGCTATACACCAGGTGTCGAGACAACTACTGGTCCACTAGGTCAAGGTATTGCTAATGCCGTTGGTTTTGCTATCGCTGAAAAAACCCTAGCCGCACAGTTCAATCGTGAAGGCCATAACATCGTTGACCATAACACCTACGCGTTTTTAGGTGATGGTTGCTTGATGGAAGGTATCAGTCATGAAGTTTGCTCATTGGCTGGCACGTTAGGTCTTGGCAAGCTAGTCTTCTTCTATGATGACAACGGTATCTCTATCGATGGTAATGTCGAAGGCTGGTTCACTGATGATACGCAAGCGCGTTTTGAATCTTACGGCTGGCAAGTTATCAAAGTAGATGGTCATGATACTGATGCAATCACTCAGGCAACTGAACAAGCGCTTAAAGAAACTACTAAACCAAGTCTTCTGATTTGCAAAACTACGATTGGCGCGGGCAGCCCGAATAAACAAGGTCTAGCAGCCAGTCATGGTGCTCCGTTAGGTGATGACGAAATTGCCTTGACTCGTGATGCATTGTCTTGGAAGCATGCCCCGTTTGAATTAGATGATGAAATCTATGAAGCGTGGGATGCTAAAGCCAAAGGTGACGTACAACAAAAGAACTGGGAAGCTGACTTCGAAGCTTATAAGAAAGCATATCCTGAACTGGCATCTGAATTGTTACGCCGTTTAAATGGTGATTTGCCTGCTGATTTTGATAGCCAAGCACAAGCCTATATTCAGCAAACTCAAGAAGCGGGCGGCGATGTTGCCAGTCGTAAAGCCAGTCAAAATGCGATCAATACCTTGCAGCCATTGTTACCAGAATTGCTAGGCGGCTCAGCGGATCTAGCTGGCTCGAACCTGACGCTATTTAAAGGCGCTAAGGGTATCGAAAAAGATGCTGATGGCAACTATATCTATTATGGTGTACGCGAGTTCGGTATGACCGCGATTGCCAATGGCATCGCATTGCATGGCGGCTTTATCCCTTACGTAGCAACCTTCCTGATGTTTATGGAATACGCACGTAACGCGGTACGCATGGGCGCATTGATGAAACAGCGCGTTATCCATGTCTATACGCATGACTCTATCGGTCTGGGTGAAGATGGCCCAACGCATCAGCCAGTTGAGCAATTGACTAGCCTACGTACCACGCCAAATCTACGCACATGGCGTCCGTGTGATGCGACTGA
The DNA here is from genome assembly GCF_047272965.1 of Psychrobacter sp. AT9. Lineage (NCBI taxonomy): Bacteria > Pseudomonadati > Pseudomonadota > Gammaproteobacteria > Moraxellales > Moraxellaceae > Psychrobacter > Psychrobacter sp. AT9. The sequence goes on along the minus strand of NZ_JBKOTW010000001.1, from coordinate 2,601,759 downwards.
ATCTGCAAGCGCTTGGGTAGAAGCAATCAAATCAGAAAACAACCCATCAGCATTGATCTTTAGCCGTCAGAGCTTGCCACATCAAGCACGTGATAGCGAGCAAGTAGCGAACATCACCAAAGGCGGTTATGTACTGGCGAAAGAGCAAGGCGAGCTACAAGCCATCATCATCGCTACTGGTTCAGAAGTTGGCCTAGCGATGGAAGCGTATGAAGCGTTGAGCGCAAATGGTGTTGGCGTCCGTGTAGTGTCTATGCCATGTGCTGAGATTTTCGTTGAGCAAGATACTAGCTATCGTGAAGCCGTATTGCCTGCCAATATCCGTGCCCGCGTAGCAGTCGAAGCGGCTCATGTAGATTACTGGTATAAGTTCGTTGGTCTAGATGGTAAAGTCATCGGTATGACCACTTATGGCGAGTCTGCTCCTGCAAACCAGTTATACAAAGAGTTTGGTATTACAACTGACGCTGTGGTTGAAGCGGTAAATAGTTTGGTGTAATAAACCTAATTTAGTTAGTATGTAAAAAAAGAGCTACTAGAGTAATCTAGTGGCTCTTTTTTATGTTTGGACTTTAGTTTTGGAGCAATTCTTTTGATTCACCTGCATCAGTATTGGCATCGACAGGGTAATTGCTGCAATCAGTATGGAGCTGTATTTCAAATTGAGGATTTGATGGTAAATGTAATTTACACTGAAGTTACCGTTTTGATAGTGTGCTATGAGCACTTGAATGAATAAAATGGAATACAATATATTATTGCTAAGTGGATCAAGGAAAATTATGCAAACATTTATTCAAATCATATCTGAAAGTACAGAGTCAAATATTGAAAACTTTAATCGAGTTGAAGAGTTAACTCGTGATGAACTTGAAAATTTAGGCTCAACTAGGCTAGTGCTAACACTTCAAAAGATGCAGTGGGAGAGGAGTATTTTCGCTATAGGAATGTTTTCACTATTTGAGGCAGTAGTTCAAAAGGAACTCAAGATTGAGAAAGGTTCAGCCTTTAAGGAGTTAAAACAAAAGCTTAAAAGTCATAATAAGATGGAACTACTTGAAAGTTTTGAAGAGTTCTATTGCGCAATTAATGTATTAAAGCATGGAAAAGGTATGTCCTATACAAAACTTTTAGAGAAACGAAATAGTCTACCGTTTGAAATCACACCAGCTAATTCAATATTTAGAAATGAAGGTGATGTATCAGAGATTGCAGCTCTGGTTTACGTGGATAACAATTTTTTAGAAAAATGTTTGGCAGTCATTTGTCAATGCTATGAGGAGCTATTCAGAATTTCATCGTAATTTTTATCTTATAGGTTCGCTGGGCGTACCCTGAAAACTAACATCTATTTCATAATAAAAATCAATATTAAAATCGTGGATTAGAGAGGAATTATTTACAGCTTAATCTAGATGTAATAATCATAACAAATGTTTATAATATCGCTATGCAAACGAAAGAGAAAATCAGCATATATAGAACGGTACGACAAATTAGCTAAATGCTATGATTTGTCGTGTTATTGCACTGGGATAAAATCATGTCACTCAATCTCACATCTTCTAAGACAACAACATGCTAAATTACACTGATTCTATTAACTCGCAAAAGCCATTCCTTAAGTCTAATCAACCGACTGTTGAAACAGTAAATGTGCTCTTAGCGTTAGATGATTTCTTTTCTGACATGTCAAAAAAGGTGGGTTCTAATGAGTTAGATGATTTGACCAAGCGTCATGACTTTATATATGAAAAAGAGCTTCGTGACTGCAATCTTGATTATTCAATAAATAGTCTCAAGCGAATTGATGAGTGGTTGCTAACGGTTAAAAAAAGACTACCTGACTTCACAGAGTATCGAATTTTTTCTTCAGAATACCCGCTGCACAATAGCTTGACTATTGAGATATTGAGCTATTATTTAGGTGAAATCATTGGACGAGCTCGTAGAGAAGCCCCAGTTTGGTACCCTGATGCAAGCGATCATTGTATAGGGGAACAGGCCGCACTGACTGAAAACATGTTTGTCGAGTTTGATAGTGATATCCAAGATTTGTGTGATTTTTTCGTTCCTAAGCAAGTGATTTACCAAGCATTGATAATAGCTAGTGACGATGGGGTATTACAAGACCAGACAATTTGGCAAAGTGTGTTGGAACTAGTTCCATCTACTATATTAAGCAATACAGATTTTAATCAGCCTTTGCCACCCGTACCCATTATGGAGTTGAAGTTTGATAGAAAGATTGAATTTGCTAATTTAGATCGAGCGGATTTAGCTTACTTACAGATGATGCCTCCAAAATGGATGAAAGATGACGTCTTGTATGAACAGATCAACCAATTGGCCAAGCTATATAAAACAGGCAAAGTAGTATGGGCTCATGTCGTCCAAGCAAATAAAATGCTATGGTCTTCTGATCAGGCATACTCTTGTCCTGCTGGAATAGTATACGATCCGACAGGGCGAACACCAGTTTCTTATCTAGCAGAAATTGCACATAAACTTTATACTTTTAAAAATACCATTCCTGATACAGATGATATAGAAATATTAAAGTATGCCGAGCACATAACTGACGAACATACTAGAATGCTTGGTTTTGACATCCCTAATAGCATTACGCCTTTACCACTAAAGTCTACCAGTCTGTTCGTTTGGCGATTACATTTACCCAATGGTATTTTGCAAAGCTCATTTCCTATTTTAATCAGTGATGAAACAGCTGAGGTTACTGTACTTCCTGCCAAGTTTTGGGAGCAAGCTTATTATGATGAATGGATTCAAGACAGTTATTTTGAAGAAGATATGTATTACGGCGTACGAAAACTTTATGAGAGTGACAATCCTTGGAAAAAGTATGAGAAGCACCTTCGGCCACAAGTGACTGAGCTTACTGATGATATTCCAAGCTTAGCTAGCGAAGTCTCCTTTAACAGCCATAAGCCTACTTCAACTGATATAGCCTTCGTTGCAACCTCAATTCAGCAGAATTTTGCAGAAGCAAGACAAGAAAGTACAAGCTTCATGAAAACTGTCATTGCCGTAATCTTATTCATAGCTGTCTTATATGGGTTTAAGTTCTTTATTTAATAGATATCAACCTAATGAATTGTTTTTTGAGAAAGCCACCATGTCCCTAAAATCCAGCTTTAAAGGTTTCTTAGGTGAAACCGTCATCAATGTCGCCATGTGGATCAAGCTTGAAAAAAACGTTTATCACCGACTAAACGGTATTACCTTGCCAAGAGCAAATGGCGGTAGTACCCAAATCGACCATATTATTGTCTCTGTATACGGCATCTTTGTCATCGAAACCAAAAACTATAAAGGCTGGATATATGGTAGCGAAAAGCAAAGACAGTGGACGCAAGCTTTCCCAAATGGCAGTAAATTCAAATTCCAAAACCCATTGCGCCAAAATTATCTGCACATCAAGACGCTTGCAGATTTATTAGGGTTGGAGCTGAGCTATTTTCATTCGATGATTGCCTTCATTGGTGAGTGCGAGTTAAAAACCCGTGATGAGTTACCCGAACACGTCTTAACAGGTGGTATGGTGTCTTATGTTAAGAAAAAGCAGGATGAAATACTGACTGAAGACGAGGTTAAGTCCATCGTTGAGCAGATTAACAGCAATAAATTTAGCAAGTCTTGGCGAACCAATAGAGAGCATAAGGCCTATCTGAAAGATAAGCATAGCCAGTCAAATAAGCAGCCTAGCGATAACGCTAATGACAAGCCAGTTGCTAAAATGGCTAATAAGCCAATACTTGAGCCGATAGTAAAAGAAACCGCTAAACGAGCCACGCTAAAAAGTAGAGAAGTACTGCGATGGTCTGGTCAGACTGAGATTGAATCTAGCGATTTACCAATTGATAGCTTGAGTACTCAGCAGACAATTACACCGCATAATATTACCGATAAAGTGTTTCTTACGCCATTCGAAATTGTAGAGCCTGAACTAGTAGCGAGTTCCTCTGAGACAGATGTGGTGATAGACCATACAGCTGATTTGATTCAAACACCAACCTGTCCGAGATGTAACGGTGAGATGATCAAGCGTGTTGCCAAAAAAGGCGCACGCCAAGGACAGTCCTTTTATGGGTGCGCGCAGTTTCCTAAGTGTCGCGGCGTAGTAAATATTGACTAATCTTTAGTTACTTTAACCATATATTTCTTCTAAACGTAAACATGCAACCAGTCGACCGTCCCACTCTCGCAGCTGTGGCTCTACTTCGCTGCATTGCTGCTTGGCATATGGGCAGCGTTTGTGTAGGGCGCAGCCACTTGGTGGATTGAGTGGGCTTGGTAACTCTCCTTGTAGGGTCAAATCATTCTTATGACCATTTACCGTTGGCGCGGCAGCCAATAGGGCTATGGTATATGGATGTTTTGGCGCGTTATAAATCGCTTCTTTCGGCCCGTGCTCAACAGCTTGACCTAAATACATCACCATCACATCATCTGCCACATGGCGCACGACAGATAAGTTGTGCGAGATAAAAACGTAAGCGGTACGATACTCATCCTGCAAATCCATAAATAGATTTAAGACTTGTGCCTGAATCGATACATCGAGCGCGGAAGTTGGCTCATCAGCGACGACAATCTTAGGGTTGAGCATCATCGCGCGGGCGAGGGCAATCCGTTGGCGCTGACCACCAGAAAACATATGCGGATAACGGCCAGCATGTTCAGGACGTAGACCAACATTTCTCATCATCTCGTTGATTTTGTCACGCTTCTCTTCTTTAGAGAGTTTGGTATGGATATCCAATGGTTCAGTCAATTGATAGCCAATAGTATGGCGCGGATTTAAGCTACCATAAGGGTTTTGGAAGACCATTTGAATTTCGGTACGCAGCTCTTTGAGCGCCTTTCTACTATAGTCAGTGGTGCCTTCATCATTGATAAATAGCTGACCATGAGTGGGCTCTTCGATCAGCGTTAGCTGGCGGGCAAGCGTGGATTTACCGCAGCCTGATTCACCAACGACGGCCAGTGTCTTGCCAGCTTCAAGCTCGAATGAGATACCATTGAGGGCTTTAACATACGCTTTTGCCTTACCTAAGCCTTGAGATACGGGGTAATGCTTGTGTAGATTGTCTGCTTTTAGGACCACTTTATTATTCATACTTGTGACTCCAATGTAGCAGCGTGAGAAGTAGGGTTGCGAGAAGAAGGATCAGCATGAATACAACGCACCTTGCCAGTAGGCGTGTCTAATATGGGCGGTGGTACTTCGCAAGCGGACTCTTTGTACGGGCAGCGAGGGGACAGTAAGCAACCACTTGGGCGATCATATTGACTGGGTACGACTCCGGGTAAGCTATTCAGTCGGTCTTGACCGATAGCCAGTTCAGGGATGGCTTGTAGCAACGCCTCGGTATAAGGGTGCGCAGGATTTTGAAAAATCTCTGGCACGGTACTGGTTTCAACCACTTGCCCAGCATACATGACTGCAACATCACGCGAGTTTTGTGCGACCAAACCCAAGTCGTGGGTAATAAGTACCATCGCCATTTGTTTTTCGCGTTGTAATCGGCTCAGCAAGTCCATGATTTGCGCTTGTACGGTGACATCGAGCGCAGTAGTAGGTTCATCTGCGATGAGTAGTTTTGGCTCACAAGCAATCGCCATCGCAATCATAACCCGTTGGCTCATACCACCTGACAACTGATGCGGATATACCTTGAGACGATTCTTTGCATCGGGCATTTCCACTAACTCTAGCAATTCTAAGATGCGTGTTTGTACAGCTGACCCTCGCAAACCAAGATGCTTGCGTAGTACTTCGCCCAGCTGCATCTCAACCGTAAAGCTTGGGTTTAGGCAAGACATCGCATTTTGAAAAATCATAGAGATGTCTTTGCCAATGATGCCGCGCTTCTCTTTGGCTGGCATACTAAGCATGTCTTTATTATCGAACATCACTCGCTGAGCGCGAACGGTTGCAGAGGGTGGCAACAGTCCCATTAGCGCCATCATAGTGACGGACTTGCCTGAGCCAGATTCACCCACCACGGCGATGACTTCGCCTTGTGTGATTTTCAATGACACATCATCGACGGCACGAAAAGCACGTACCCCTTGTCCAAAAGTGACGGACAGGTTCTCGATGTCTAATAGCAATGGTGATTCTTTTGCTGACACGCCATTCATAGAGGTATGGCTGGTTGGCGTTTTAATTAATGGATCAATCATCTTAGGTCACCTGCTTTAATTTGGGATCTAGCGCATCGCGTAAGCCATCACCAGTCAAGTTAATCGACAGGGCAGCCAAGAAAATAGCGACACCCGGCCAAATAGCGAGCCAAACATTACTTTGAATATACTGACGTGCCGTACCTAGCATCGCGCCCCATTCGGCATCAGGTGGTTGTACACCAAAGCCTAAGAAACCGATCGCGCCTGCTTCTAAAATAGCAGAAGAGAAAATCATCGTCGCTTGTACGATGAGCGGCGCCATACAGTTGGGTAGAATGGTCACAAACAATAACCTGAGCACACCAGCACCCATCACTTGCGAGGCAACAAAGTACTCACGTTGTAGCTCTACCATCGCAGTGGCACGTGTCAGCCGAATAAAGGGTGGTGTACAGACCAGTGCGATGGTAATAATCGTATTGGTCATAGAAGGCCCTAAAATAGCGGCAATGATGATCGCCAATAGTAAGCTCGGATAAGACATTAAGATATCATTGACCAGCATGACGGCTTTGCCCCAAACTTTGGGCCAAAACGCAGCACTCAGTCCTAATGAGACACCCACCAACATGGCAAGAGTCGTCGCACTTAGACCGATAAACAACGAGTAACGCGCGCCATACATCACCCGAGATAGGGTATCTCGGCCAGCATCATCAGTACCTAGCCAAAACATTGTATTGCCGCCATCCAGAAAGGCAGGTGGCAATTGCTCTTGACCAGTAAATAATTCATAAGGGTCATGAGGGGCAATAGCAGGCGCGAGTATGGCAATGAGAACCATCAATGCCAGTACAATAAACCCAAGTACCGCGCCTTTATTACGGCAGAACGTCGATAAAAATAGCTGCCAAGACGAGGGTGGTGTCATGGCTGTAAGGTCAACATCAGAGGGGAGAACAGAAGGCTTCATGAGCATTTCCTACAGTGACCAGTGCTTTGCTAATATTTAAAGTTTTAGTGTTTTAGCCTTAATAAGTATTAAGCATTTGCTAAAAAATCACTCAAAACCATACAAACAACAATAGCCACTATTTATAATATGAGTATTTATCAATGTGAAATTAAGAAGTATGTCGAATACGCGGATTGATCAGACCATACAAAATATCAATAAATAAACTGACTAAAATCAAGGCGGTGGCGACCAATAAAATACCGTTTTGCACAATAGGATAATCACGGGTAAAGAACCCATCAAGTAGCCAATTACCAACACCTGGCCAACTAAAGATAGTCTCGGTAATAATAGCGCCAGCCAATAACGTTGCCATCTGTAAACCAACGACAGTGACTACGGTAATCAAGGCATTGCGCATCACGTGTATCAGTATCACTCGCCGTGGTGATAAGCCTTTGGCTCGTGCCGTACGCACATAATCTTCATCCAATACCTCTAGCATCGCAGAGCGTGTCATCCGCGCGATCATCGCTAAGGGAATGGTCGATAAAGCAATGGAAGGTAAGATAAAGTGCTTGACCACATTCCAAAATGCGCCAGGTTCTCCCGAGCTTAGCGAGCCGAGCAGCCATGATCCATACAATGGCTGGACATCTAAAAACTGCGCCACAGATATCACCCCAGCAACGGGCAGTAGACCTAAGTAGTGGGCAAATATACCTGTCAGGATAGGGCCTAATAAATAGATGGGCATAGAGTACCCTGCCAGCGCCCCTGACATTAATGTGTAATCAATCCAAGTACCACGGCGTAGGGCGGCAAAGATACCTAAGCTCACACCGATGACGCTAGCAATGACGATGGCGCACAATGCTAGCTCTAAAGTGGGTACAAAATGGGCAAAGAAATCTTGTAATACGGGGGTTCGAGTACGGAAGGACTCACCAAAATCACCTGTTAAGATACCGGTCAAGTAATCCCAATATTGGACGATGAGAGGTTTGTCTAATCCTAGCCTTTCTAGGGCGCGAGCATGTAGCTCTGGATCAACCATACGCTCACCCATCATAATCTCGACGGCATCTCCAGGTACGAGACGAATCAGAGTAAAGGTTGATAGCGTTAAGCCAAGATAGACAGGAATGAGAATGGCAATACGACGCAGAATATAAAGTAGCATGGGCTGCTCAATAGTTGTGGTTCAATGATTAGAGTATTGGTAGTGATGAGAGTGTCGGTGACAGAACGCTTAACGAAGCGCTTAACTCATATGAGTTCGGCTGGAGCAGAGTATCTGACCCAGCCGAATATAAATGAATCAATCGTATATGTCGTACCGAAATTAATCAGTTAAGATTATTCGACTTTCACACCATCGAAACGTATTGAGCCAAGCGGGCTAATCTTATAATCAACTACGTTTGGTGCGGTGAATACCGTCACGACTGAATGTGCCATCGTCGTCCAAGGTAGCTGCTCTTTGAATATCTGCTGCGCTTGCTCATACTCATTGATGCGTTCGTCTTGATTGTTGATCTGACGGGCATTGGTCACTAAATTATCAAAGTCTTTATTACACCAGCGCGAATAGTTGTTTCCGCCGACAGCGTCACAAGACAATAATGAACCAAGCCAATTGTCAGGATCACCATTGTCACCCGTCCAACCCGCTAGAATAACATCGGGCTCACCTTTAGCAGCGCGCTTTAGATACTCACCCCATTCATAAGTCACAAGATTGGTATCAACACCAATCTTAGCCCAATCTGCTTGGAGCATTTCAGCCATTAGCTTGGCATTAGGGTTGTAAGGTCGTTGAACTGGCATATACCATAGATTGATAGCCAGATTGTCTGCCCCCGCTTCTTTGATAAGGGCTTTTGCTTTTTCAACGTCATAAGGCGCATCTTTGAGGGATTTGTCGTAGCCCCACTGCGTTGGCGGCATAGGATTGGTCGCTTTGAGACCTTCGCTCTGATAGACCGCATTGATAATAGCGTCTTTATTAATTGCCATATCTAATGCTTGACGGACTTTCAGATCACTCAGCTTAGGTTTTTCCACGTTGTAGCCGACGTAGCCGACGTTGAAGCCAGGCTGATCAAGGACCGTGGCTTTGCCTGATTTTTTGACAGATTCAATTTCGGCAGGTTTTGGGTAAGCAGATACATGACACTCGCCCGCTTGCACTTTTTGGGCACGAACCGCTGAATCTTTGGTGATAACGAAGACCAGATTGTCGATATGGATGTCGTCTTTGTTCCAATAATCTGGATTCTTGGTATAACGAATTTGCGCATCTTTTTGATAGGAAGTAAAGACGAAAGGTCCAGTACCAACTGGTTTGGTATTAATATCAGCCGCATTGCCATCAGCCATTAGTTTGTTGGCGTATTCAGCAGAGTTGATATAAGCAAAGGGCATCGCTAGGTTCTGCAAAAACGGTGCATTGGTCTCGCTGAGCGTAATTTTGACAGTATAATCATCAACCTTTTCGATATTGGAGATGATATCAGGCAGTCCCATGCCGACAGAATATGGGAATTCAGCAGGATAGGCCTTGTTAAAGTCAAAGTCTGGGTTGGTTATGCGTTCTAGGGTGAAGAGAATGTCATCTGCATTAAAATCTCGGGTAGCAGTAAAGTAATCAGTCTTACCAAATTTGACGCCTTTACGCAGATTGAAGGTGTACGTCTTACCATCTTCGCTGACATCCCAGCTTTCAGCCAGTCCTGGTTGAATTTCGGTACCCGCTCTTTTGAATTCTACCAAGCCGTTGTAGATGGGGAAGGCGCTCGCATCAAAATCAGTGCCTGACGTATACTGTGCCGGATCGAAACCAGCGGGGCTACCTTCTGAGCAATAGAGCAACGTTTTAGCTGCTTTGGCATCTGAGCTGGCAGCAGAGTCATCGGTGGTTTTGTTGTCTCCACTACAAGCACTAATACCCAAGGCAAGCGTCGTCAACATCGTAAGTTTGAAGAGTGAGTTCTGCATTATTACATCCTATGTAATGATAAATAGCCGCCAATATAGTTATAGTTTCGCTTTCGAAACGTAAATATAACTGACGAGCTTCTAATTCCCTTTAGAATAGTATTTATATGATATTTTCAGTATACAAAATAAAAAATGAATGAGGTTGTATTTACCTGAATTCAGATTGCAAAAAATACCAATATAAATAAGTCGTTTAAATATACTCTTTTAAACAGTAGTAACGCAAGCCATCTCTAAGATAGTTTTGATAGAAAATGTACCGTTTTAATATCTTTATTTCCGAATGTATTAGGGCTTGTCCTCATTTTAAAAACAAGGACAAGCCCTAGTACCCTAATAGCCACTGAATTTAGCGATCTAACGCAGCTTGTCGATTTTTTAGGTATTCTAAAGCTAGAAGATAGATTACGAGGGTCTGTATTTGAATATTCAACAGACTGCTAATATAGAATAGTCTAAATAAGTCCTAAAAATAGCGACGAAAAAACATGAGCCATATTTTTATACAATCGGCTTATTCTCATTTTTTTGAATATAAAGTTTTAGTAGATAAGATTTTTAAAAAAGAGCACCCATCATAAGGTGCTCATCCTTCTGTATTTTATGAATCTGTATCTTATGAAATAGCTTGCTCAACATTTTCATGTTTGGCTTTGATAAGATCGGCCATTTTCTCAGCAATCATAATCGTTGGCGCATTGGTGTTGGCACTAATCAGCGTTGGCATTACTGAGGCATCAATCACGCGTAATCCACGCACACCGCGTACCTTTAACTCTAAGTCAACCACTGAGCTCTCATCTGAGCCCATGCGGCAAGTGCCCACCGGATGGTAGATAGTGTCCGACTTGTTGCGAATATAGCCAAGCATGCCGTCTTTTTCGATATAAGGGGCAGGGTAGTCTTCGGTAATATATTTGGCCATTGACGATTCTTGCATAATGGCTCGCGTACGCTCAGCGCCTGCCACCATATACTCTACATCTTTGGGGTCAGAGAGATAGTTTGGATCAATCAATACCGCGTCTGAGGGATTGGCAGAGTCAAGCCTGACGGTACCGCGGCTTTCAGGGCGTAGATAACAGGTATGACAAGAAACGGCAAAACCACGTCTAAGATCACGTCCGTGTTCAATTACGCGAGAGATGACAAAATGCAGCTGAGTATTTGGCCATTCTTTTGGGTCGTCACCGACACTAAAGAACGCGCCTGCTTCTGCATAATTGGTAGATAACAGACCTGTGCCATCTTTTCGCCATTGACGAATGCTTTTGGTCAAGGTTGAAATAGTCGCCATACCAAGACCGATGACATCAGTCGTATTGACCTCGTAATCAAAAACGACGTCTAAATGATCTTGTAAGTTACCGCCAACGTCGGGTGCATCTACCACCACCTCGATGCCATGAGACTGCAAGTGTTCAGCAGGACCAATGCCCGATAGCATCAAGACTTTAGGGGAGCCAAAGGCACCGCCTGATAGTATGACCTCTTGGTGCGCCATCACACTATGCTCGACACCGTCTTTTTCGTACGCCACCCCGACGGCTTGATTGTCTTTAATAATGACACGGTTGGCTTGCGCATGAGTAATGACCGTTAAGTTCGGGCGATTTTGGACGGGATGCAGATAGGCGGCTGCGGCAGAGCAGCGTTGCCCTTGTTTTTCTCCGTGGAAATGGGTGACTTGATAGAGACCTGCACCGTCTTGTTTTTTGCCGTTAAAGTCATCATTTTTATCTAAACCATTGGCAATGGCAGCTTCTACAAAGGCTTTTGAGATATCGCGTGGACTTAGTAAATCACTGACATGGAGTGGTCCACTATCACCATGCAGCTCGTCGCTACCATGGATATTGTTTTCTGCTTTAATAAAGTAGGGCAGTACATCATCAAAACCCCAGCCTGTGCAACCTTGCTCGACCCAGCGTTCATAATCAAGCGCACTGCCACGGGTATAAATCATGGCATTGATAGCGGAGGAGCCACCCAAACATTGACCGCGCGGTTGAAAGCCGCGTCGGTTATTAAGGTGTTCTTGAGGGGTGGTATGAAAGCACCAATTGTTTAATTTTAGTGGCTTGCCCGGTACCATTAAAATCAGTCCAGCAGGGACACGAACTGCCAAGTCTTTGCCGTCACCACCGTACTCTAATAAGCAAACACTGATATCTGGGTTTTCTGTGAGACGGCTGGCGAGCACACAGCCTGCTGAACCGCCACCAACGATGACGTAATCAAAATTTTTGTCAAATTCCATTTCATATTCCTTATAGCATCCATGCTAATTAAAACGCGCACATTAAAGTAGGGTACGCTTTACAATATCTATTATTTTGCTGAAATAATAAAATAAAAATGACTCTGCGGTATCTATTTGCGTAAGCACTATAGAACAGACTGTCTTAAGGATATTAAGCTCATCGTTTAGAGTTTATGCTGACTGATTTTGTACCGAACGCCCTTATACCGTACAGACTTCTGAGCGTACGATAAAGCGTTTACCTTCAGGTATTTCTAGCGAAAAGCTGGCACCGCGTCCATTGACGACATCAATGGTTAGATCGGTATGTTGCCATAGGTTATATTGTGCTTTGCCCATATAAAATGGACAACCAACCAGCTCACTGACGAGGACGTCTTGTCCGCCCACTTTAAATTCGCCCAATGGATAGCACATGGGCGAGCTGCCATCACAGCAGCCACCCGATTGATGGAACATCAGCTCGCCATGCTTAGACTTTAGTAATTCAATTAATGCTTTGCAGGATTCTGTCGCCGTGACTTTCATAACTAACTCCTTGTAACTTATGAATGGCTCATTCTTATCGACACTTTTCACTCTTATCGAGACTTCATTAAAGCAAAAATGCAACCTACCTTGCGACAGATTGCATTGATTTATTTAGAAAACAACCAAAGACTGATTTAAAAGAAACCCATCGCTTTAGGACTGTATGAAACCAGCATGTTTTTGGTCTGCTGATAATGATCGAGCATCATTAGATGGTTTTCACGACCAATACCAGACTGCTTATAACCGCCAAATGCTGAATGCGCAGGATAAAGGTGATAGCAATTCGTCCAAACGCGACCGGCTTTGATGCCACGACCGAAACGATATGCACGAGTGCCGTTACGTGTCCAGACACCAGCACCTAGGCCATATAAGGTATCATTGGCGAGCGCCATCGCTTCTTCATCGTCTTTAAAGGTAGTGACAGCAAGCACAGGACCAAAGATTTCTTCTTGGAACACGCGCATGTCATTGGTGCCTTCAAAGATGGTTGGCTGCACATAATAACCGTTTGCCATGTCGCCATCATGTTTGGCAAGTTCGCCACCGACTAAGACTTTGGCACCTTCTTTTTTACCGATATCAAGATAAGATAGGATTTTCTCTAACTGATCTGAGCTGGCTTGAGCACCAATCATGGTATCGGTATCAAGCGGGTTGCCCATTTTGATGGCTTTAACGCGGGCGATACAGCGTTTCATAAATTCATCATAGATGCTTTCGTGTACGAGCGCGCGTGATGGGCAAGTACAAACTTCGCCTTGGTTCAGCGCAAACATGACCAGACCTTCGACGGCTTTGTCTAAGAAGTCATCGTCTTCATCCATGATATCGGCAAAGAAGATGTTTGGACTTTTACCGCCCAGCTCTAGCGTTACGGGAATGATATTTTCACTGGCGTATTGCATGATTAAGCGACCAGTGGTGGTCTCACCCGTAAAGGACACTTTATCGATACGTGGGTTTGAAGCAATTGGTTTACCAGCTTCTACACCAAAGCCATTAATGACGTTCAGTACACCTTTAGGCAGAATGTCCGCTGCGCCTATTATGTCAAGCATAAATAAGACAGAAGCAGGAGTTTGCTCGGCAGGCTTTAGGACGACGCAGTTACCCGCTGCAAGTGCAGGCGCAATTTTCCAGATCGCCATTAGAATAGGGAAGTTCCAAGGGATGATTTGACCGACGACGCCAAGTGGCTCATGAAAATGATAAGCGACCGTATCTTCATCAATTTGGCTAATGCCGCCTTCTTGTGCGCGAATCACACCAGCGAAGTAACGCAAATGGTCGATGGCGATTGGAATATCTGCGGCGAGGGTTTCACGTACGGGTTTGCCATTCTCATAGCTCTCGGCAATAGCGATAGCCTCTAAATTGGCTTCGATACCATCGGCAAGTTTGAGCAACATATTAGAGCGTTCAGTAACGCTGGTTTTGCCCCACGCGTCTTTTGCTGCATGAGCGGCATCTAGGGCAGCTTCAACATCTGCTTCTTTAGAGCGTGCGATTTGACAGAAGGTTTTACCATCGATTGGACTTGAGTTGTCAAAATATTCGCCATCGATGGGGGCTACCCATTCACCATTGATAAAGTTGTCGTATTTTTCGCGGAACTGGACGGGACTGTTTTCAGTATTGGGATAAGCGTATAACATTAACCACTCCTTGTTGTGTATTATGGCTATTTAAAATAGGGTTACTTAAAGTATAGTCAGGTGAAGCGTATAGTCACATGAAGATAAATACTTGGTCTTCCTGAACAAGTTATCACCCTATCGTACTGAGCTTTGGTGCGGAACGATAATGACTTTTTATAATGATATATTTTGTATCACATAACTTTAAGTTATGTGATATGTGACGGTTAAAGTGGTTCGCAAAGCGAATGCAGCTGTTATAATTGTTGCCATCTATTTTGGCTTGCTATCTCGGCTTGCTAGGATTCTTTACTTAGACATGGCAACTTTCTTTTTCTATACTTTATTTTTTATGCTCTTCTTCTTATTACTATTCATTTAATTGGTTTGGATCTATGCGTCAATCTTCTGCTCTTGATATCCTAAAAACAGGTCAAAATGTCTTTTTGACTGGCTCAGCAGGTTCAGGTAAAACTTATACTCTCAACCAGTACATCGACTATCTTCGTGCGCGACGTGTGCCGGTTGCCGTCACCGCGAGTACGGGCATTGCCGCAACGCACATGAATGGTACGACGATTCATAGTTGGTCGGGTATTGGTATCAAAGATGAGTTGTCTGATCGCGACTTGAGCAATTTAGCGCGTAAGCAATTTTTAGCAGACCGCTTAAAAGATACTGCGGTATTGGTCATCGATGAGATATCGATGCTGCACGCCAAGCAGATCAATTTGGTCAGCCAAGTACTCAAACATGTACGCAAAAATGACAAAGCGTTTGGTGGTATTCAGGTAGTGGTGGCAGGCGACTTTTTTCAGTTACCACCGATTGGTAGTAAAGGTGAGAGCAATCGTGAAAAGTTTGCTTTTATGTCGGAAGCTTGGCTCGATGCTAAGTTCCACATCTGCTACTTGTCTGAGCAGCATCGGCAGGTCAGCGACGCGGCAAATGGCGGGCTTGATTTAGACGATATTCTTAACCAAATCCGTCGTCAGGAAGTGACTTTTGAGGCGATTGCTGCGTTAGAAGCCACCTATGATCAAAGCGTCGATATCAAGCGCACTCGTCTCTATACACATAATCTCAACGTCAATAAAATTAATGACAAAGAGCTGGCCGCGTTAGATGGAGAGATGATGCGCTTTGAGGCGACTGCGACAGGCGACAGTAAGCTGGTTGAGACCCTAAAGAAGACGGTACGTACCCAAGATGAGCTGATTCTCAAAGTGGGCGCAAAGGTGATGTTTATCAAAAACAATGCCGAGCTTGGCGTCTCTAACGGTACGATGGGCGAGCTGATTGGTTTTGCTGCTGTTAAAATCGATGAGAGCAAGGACAGCAGTGAGGCGTTAATCGAAGATAATAGTAGTGACGAGACTAATGAAGACAATGCCAATGAAGATGATGCTGTCGAAAATACCGCTAAAGGTAAAAAGAGTGCTGCCAAAAAAGATAAAGAAAAACCAAAGACCAAAAAACCAACCACGCAAAAAATGCCGGTGGTTAGGCTTAACTCAGGCCGTGAAGTCATCGCCGAGCCTGAAGAATGGATGATCGAAGATGAAACCGGTGATGTGCTGGCAAGCTATGAGCAAGTGCCGCTCTGTCTAGCATGGGCGATTACGATTCACAAATCGCAAGGCATGACCCTCGATGCGGCTGAAATTGACTTATCACGTACCTTTGAGCTTGGGCAGGGCTATGTGGCACTGTCACGACTCAAATCGCTGTCTGGCTTGCAACTGCTGGGTATGAATGACATGAGCTTGCAACTTGACCCGTTGGCACGCGGGGCAGACAAGCGGTTTTTGGTACTGTCTGACGAAGCCGATGCCAATTATGCGATGCTAGATGAAGAGAGCATGCAGCAGGCACATGAGAAGTTCACCTTGAAGTCAGGGGGTACATTGAGTAAGTCGGTGATTGATGCCTATGCCACTCTACAAAAAAAGCGCCGCGAACAACAGCATGCGAAGCTCGATAAAAAACAGAAGCTTGGCAATCAGGTCTCTGATAAGTCAGACAGCACCTTACTTGCGACCAGAGTGTTGTTAGAAGAGAGCTTGACCATTGCAGAAATCTCGCAAGCGCGCCAGCTGTCACAATCAACCATCATGCGTCATATTGGCGATCTAAAGGCACAAGACCCAAGCCTCGCCTGTGACCATCTGCGCCCAGAGGATGAAGTGATGACAGCCGTTGGAAATGCTTATGTCGCCATCAAGGTTGCCAATAATCCAAACGACTTTAATGATGATGGTAGTATCAAACTGCGTCCGATATTTGATCATCTTAAACAAAGTATTGACTACAACACCATTCGCTTAGCGCTGATTTTTATCACGCCATAACGTCTATTAAGCTTTGATAGGCAGCAGCCATCAAAGCAAAGTACGTTCAAGGTGACAGCGCGCCGATCCTACCGCCCTTTATAAAATAGCGATAACTTGTTATGCCTGATTTTTCTAGCGCCACTTATCAATTGACCTCTGACCCGATAGCAGCGAGCTATCGTACCACTGGTGAGCACGCGCAGCCACTGAGGGTTGCTATCAATGGGTTTGGACGTATAGGGCGCAATGTACTTCGCGCCTTGTTAGAGCGCTTTGAAGTGTTAGGCCGTGCCATTCATGTGGTGGCGATTAATGATTTAGCGCCAGCGGACATACTCCTTCATTTGTTAAAATTTGACAGCACGCACGGTCGCCTCAGCAGACTGGGCGTCAATGCTGAGCTTGTAGAGAGTGGAGCCGACGACACCAGCAAAACCCAGCTTTGCCTGACCAAGAACAATCTGACTTACTGCATCAATATGCTATCAGAGCCTGATCCACAAAACCTACCTTGGCAGGCGCTGGGTGTCGATGTGGTGCTAGAATGTACTGGACACTTTCGCTCTTATGAGCAAGCGACGCTACATATCGACGCTGGCGCGCAGCAAGTGATTATCGGTGCTGCACCATTCGATGATGTGGATGCCTGTATCGTTATGGGTGTGAATACGGAGGCGTTGACGCTTGAGCTACCGATTATATCGAGTGTCTCTTGTACCACGCAGGCTTTGGTTCCATTGATTGACACCCTTGATAAGGCGTTTGGCGTGACGTCTGCCATGATGACGGAGATTCATGCGGTCACCGCTGATCAGACCGTGCTAGATCAGGCGCACCGTGATCCAAGACGGGCGCGCGCGTCCGGCTACAACATTATTCCCACCACCTCTAGCAGTATCGCTGCGACAGAGCGTGTGCTACCAGCGATGGTGGGCAAGATAAATGGACATTCGATACGCGTGCCAACCATCGATGTGGCAGCGATTGATGTCACTTTTGTGTTTGATACACCAGATGTTAGTATTGAATCAATTCGTGAGGTACTCAAATCGGCCAGTCAGGCACATTTGCATGACATCATGGCTTATACCGAAGAACCACTGGTCTCCAGCGATTTTATCCATCAAACTGAATCGCTGATTATTGATGGGCAACAGCTGATGCAAGTGGGCGGGCAATACAAGGTTTTTGCATGGTATGACAACGAATGGGGCTATGCCAATAGACTGCTAGATATGTGTTTGCATCTGGCATCTCATAAAAAACCTATCGTTAATTCTATATAAAGGAGTGGCAGCGTTAACCTCGCTTGAAGTATGACTTATACCTCTGCACTCAGTTGCCTTAACTCTCTTCTAAACTGAATCAACGATAGCATCAAAATAATTTAAATTCGTTCAATTAATTGCTTGCATTCTCATGTTATATCGCTATAATATTGCACCAATGGAGACGTGGCAGAGTGGTTGAATGCACCGGTCTTGAAAACCGACAAGGGTTTGTAGCCCTTCGAGAGTTCGAATCTCTCCGTCTCCTCCAAATTCGAAAGCCGCAATTATTATTAATGATTGCGGCTTTTTTTGTTGCATTTTTATTTTATATCGTTATAATGATCCACCAATGGAGACGTGGCAGAGTGGTTGAATGCACCGGTCTTGAAAACCGACAAGGGTTTGTAGCCCTTCGAGAGTTCGAATCTCTCCGTCTCCTCCAAATTCGAAAAAAGCCCCAATCAGCAATGATTGGGGCTTTTTTTATGATGAATTTTATAACACCACTTTTATCAATTATCTGAATGACTGCTTTTATTTTATCAGCGACTCATCGAACTCAATTTCTTGCCCATTCTCCAATATCAATGTGCCTTTACTGATCATAACAGTCATGTCTTTGGTGTTCTTAATGGCACGCATGACGTTAATGTCCTCAATACTACTTTCAATGATGATTTTGCCAGACTGTTCTGGTTTGATAGAGGGATTAAACTGGGTTAGTGGTACGTTAAAGCTTTTGCCTTGCGCCAGCTTAGTGTCTTGCATGGTCAGTGTTCCTTTAAAGCTTTTGATGGCTGCCTGACCGTGATTTGATAGCATAAACTGTAGTTTTACTTGGTTTAAGCTATCGTCGTCGCTGGTCTTGACTGGTAATAGAGCGACAGGGTAATTCTGTGCATTGGCACTATAAGTTGGCTGACTGCTGACAATAGGGCTTTTTTTACCGGTAGGGTTGTTTGGGTGCAAGCGTTCATATTCACGCTGTTGCACAAGGGCTTGCTTGATGGTGGTACGCGGCATCGCACCAGATTCGTATGCGTCACTGAGCTTCATTCGCAGCATATATCGGCTAAGTACTTGTTGATCGGGCTGGGATAATTGCTCAAAAGTTTGCCCCAATTTCTTTTGCCATTGGTCTGAATCTGTCGGTATGGTTGTTTTACTTGGGTCAGTCTGCGGCGATGAGCAGCCAGTCGCAATTACTAGCATTGCTACCGTCATGGTTGAAAACAAAGTTTTGTTGAAACGCTGATGTAAGCTCGTCATCGTACACCTCCTTGTAAATCTTTATTATGTTGAAACCCAATAAATAGTCGCGATTATTTTATTAATATACCTCGTTTAATGACAACTTGTGTTTAATTATGGCTAAATACGGTAGCAAATTTAATAGAGCGCTAAAAAAGACGAGTGACTTTAAGTACGAAAGGGAAGCACATAACGAGAAGCGGATTTAAAAAATATCAATAATGCTTTAATCTTTATAACAGACAAAAAAAGACCAAGTTCGCTGTAGCAAACTTGGTCTTTTCTAATAAAAATCATTGTGAGGTTTTATACGACCGACCAGTGACTTTTTAAATGTACTCTTCTAATGGCATTTAATGGCAGTGCTACTAATCGTTGTTCTGTAGCTCAGACAAAGGATGAGTAATATTGTTATTGTGCGTTAGCACAATAGCCTCATCGATGATATGTTGGCTCACACCGCGCTTACGGAGGGTTTCGATAAACACTTCATCATGGGCTAGGGTGTAATCCTGATGGTCACGATCGAGACCTTGGCGAATATACAAGCGTATAAGACCTTGAATACGTTTGAAACCTAACTCAGACGAAGTCGCTTCTAATAGCGAAATCATTTCTTCAGACAGACGAATGCTGACTGGCCGCATGATTTTTTGCGGATGATCAGAAAACTTATTTTTTATACGTACAGGTATCATAATAAACCATTACTTTTAGTGAGTAGGAGCAAAGCACTCAAACAAAAACAAACCCAATCAAGACTAACCTTACCATACAACAAAAATGTCTAAAAGAACACCGCAGCTGTGCTAATATTATTAGAAGTAAATATAAAAAGGGCAACAATAAAAAAACCTCCATCAAATTATGATGAAGGTCTTTAGTATATGGCTCTCCAACCTGGGCTCGAACCAGGGACACACGGATTAACAGTCCGTTGCTCTACCAACTGAGCTATTGGAGAATAGATGGTCATAACAGCAGATTATTCATGCTTTATATCAAAGCGATTACTTATCTTGTTTGCGTTATGTGGGGCACATTTTAGCCAAGTCGTTCGAGGCTGTCAACCTTATTATGACATTAATAATAAATATTGTCGTAACTTATCAAAAATAACCCGTAATCCTTTATTAAACGGGCTGTTTTGATGAACTTCTGCATCCGAAATATTTATCAAATGACTAAGACACACGTTAATCATTATGCCTTATAGAAAGTTTTGAGTGCTTTTGATAAATGCCTAGAACAAAGGTTTATCAGTGTTAGTTATCAGTCTTTACAATCATATTTGATTAGATGAATTGCCTATCTTTTTGAATACTAAGAGAATTTGCACATCTCCTAGAAATATAAAATTGTAAAATTACCTTCACATTGCTAGTTTATTTCTATAGAATACCGACCGTATGGTTTCTTTTGTATACGGTGCTTTGTCGCTATGTGCCATAAATTGTTATGGGTGTTCCAAATATGAGTCCTACCACTATTGCTTATGGATATTTAGCCATTGCCATCATTTGTGAAGTGATCGGCACTACCTTCTTGATGAAGTCAGAGCAGTTTACGCGTTTGGTACCGACGCTCATTATGGGTTTGCTTTATGTCATCTCGTTTTATTTGTTGACGCAGACCCTTAAAACCATACCGCTTGGTATTGCCTACGCGCTGTGGGGCGGACTCGGAATCGTACTGACATCACTCGTGGGCTTGGTGTTTTTTAAGCAAAGCCTCGATACAGCAGCAGCAGTTGGTATCGCTATGATTGTGGGCGGTGTGATGGTGATGAACTTATTCTCTAATTCTGTGGTGCATTGATATGGAAGTGGAAAACGCTTACAAACGTAAAAAACAGCCAGAAGTTGTGCGTCGGGCACTACTCGATCAGGCAGCACGAATAACGCTAGAGCAAGGGTTGTCTAAAGTGACCTTTCAAGCAGTCGCTGATGCCGTTGGGGTAACTAAAGGTGGCGTTATGCATCATTTCGCCACTAAAAACGCGCTTATTTTGGAAGTGTTTCATGATGCGATGGCGAAGTTTGAGGCAGAAGTAGATACAGCAATGGCTAAAGACCCCGTGCGCTATGGCTCTTTTACCCGCGCTTATATCGATGCCACGATTAGCCTAGGCGAAAAAGGACAGGCAGAATTTCATAGCCAAGCAACGTTGTATGTCTTGATGCTAGGCGATAGTGAGCTGCGCGAATTATGGGCTGAGTGGTCAAATCAGCAATTGAAAAAGCATGAGCCAACTGATAATACCGAGACCTTATGTATGGCACGTTTGGTCGCTGATGGGATTTGGCTCTCAGATTTTTCCGGCATTGACATAGTAGACAAACAGTCATTACGTGATCGCTTGATAAAAATGACACAACGTGGCTTCGATGCATAAAGATGGTGCAGCACGTTTATTAAAACGCTGCGCTCAAATAATTTATTAAAGAACAATTGATAAGTACATAACGATTTTTAGCCATATAACAAATTTTAGTCACACAACGACTTTTAATCACATAACGATATAACTTTTATTTTTAAAACTTAAACCATGATGACATTATTCGGTACTAGCTTGTTCATAAGGCCTTTGCCAGTCGTCAATAGGAGCACTGCATGACAGCTACTAATACAAACTCAAATAACTTAACAGACATTATCGACTTAGAACAAATTCAAACGGCTTATATTAACGGCCGTTACTTGGCGGTAGATGAAACGCTGACGACTTTTGAAGATATCAATCCAGCGACGGGTGAAGTGCTGGCGACCATCCAACAAACGACCAATGAGCAAATTGATGAGGCTGTTAAAGCAGCACAAAAAGGTCAAAAAGTTTGGGCAGCATTGACAGCGGTTGAGCGTGGTCGAATCCTATCAAAGGCCGTTGAGATATTACGCGAGCGCAATGACGTACTGGCATTGCTCGAAACCAAAGACACAGGTAAAGCGTACTCTGAAACCAAGTATGTCGATATCGTCACCGGTGCGGATGTCGTTGAATATTATGCGGGTCTGGCACCGATGATTGAAGGTCGTCAGATCCCATTGCGTGATACTAGCTTTGTCTACACTCGCCGCGAGCCACTTGGCGTAGTCGCTGGTATTGGTGCATGGAACTATCCGATTCAAATCGCGATGTGGAAGGCAGCACCAGCACTAGCTGCTGGTAACGCGATGATCTTCAAGCCGTCAGAAGTGACACCGTTAACTGCATTGAAACTGGCAGAAATTTTGACAGAAGCAGGCTTGCCAGATGGCGTGTTCAACGTCGTGCAAGGCAATTATAAAGTGGGTGAGGCATTAACTCAGCATCCTGATATCGCCAAAGTATCGTTTACCGGTGGCGTACCGACGGGTAAAAAAGTCATGTCGAGCGCGGCATCATCGTCTCTTAAAGATGTGACATTAGAGCTGGGTGGTAAATCGCCATTAATTATCTTTGATGATGCGGACATCGATACAGCTGCGGACATCGCAATGATGGCGAACTTCTATAGCAGTGGTCAGGTATGTACCAATGGTACGCGCGTGTTCATTCCTAAAGCGATGCAAGCTAAGTTTGAGCAGGCTATCTTAACGCGTGTTGAGCGTATTAAGTTAGGTGATCCAATGGATGAAAACATCAACATGGGCCCACTAGTCAGCTTCCCGCATATGGAAAGAGTGCTTGGTTATATCAAGCAAGGTAAAGCCAGTGGCGCACGCTTGCTAACAGGTGGTGACCGTGTGACGACAGGCGAATTGGCAAATGGCGCATTCGTGGCCCCAACGGTATTCACTGACTGTACTGATGAAATGACTATCGTACGTGAAGAAATCTTTGGCCCAGTGATGTCGATATTGACTTATGAGACCGAAGAAGAAGTCATTCGCCGTGCCAATGATACCGATTATGGATTGGCAGCTGGCGTCGTGACTGCTGATTTGACCCGAGCACATCGAGTCATTGCTCAAATTGAAGCGGGTATCTGCTGGTTAAATACATGGGGCGAATCAGCCGCTCAAATGCCAGTCGGCGGTTACAAGCATTCAGGTGTTGGCCGCGAAAACGGTATTGAAGCCCTTGAGCATTATACGCAGACCAAATCTATCCAAGTAGAGTTGGGCGCATTTGAATCTGTCTTTTAATCAATCTTATTGAGAAAGTTTTTGATCAGTTTTTTAATCAGTAAAGTAGTTCATTAGAGCTAATTTGTTCTTTGTTCGACTTTACTGATAGTAAATGATTTATTTTTCAATATTATGGAGCGTTTTATGACATCGACCACACCTGAGTATGACTACATTATCGTTGGTGCAGGATCAGCAGGCAATGTGCTAGCCACGCGTTTGACCGAAGATGCCAACATTAAGGTGCTGCTGCTAGAAGCGGGTCGTCCAGACCATCGCTTAGATTTTCGTACGCAGATGCCAGCAGCGCTCGCCATGCCGTTGCAAGGAACGACTTATAACTGGGGCTACAAGACAGATCCTGAACCGAATATGAATAATCGTGTAATGGACTGCGGTCGCGGTAAAGGACTTGGCGGCTCGTCATTGATTAACGGTATGTGTTATATCCGTGGTAATGCACTAGATTTTGATGATTGGTCTGAGATTAAAGGCTTAGAAGATTGGACGTATCTGGACTGCCTGCCTTATTTTAAAAAGTTAGAAAACCGCGATGCTGGCGAGAATGACTATCATGGTGTGGGTGGTCCTGTTGAGATGACCACCTCAAAACCTGGGGTCAATCCACTGTTTCAAGCGATGATTGAAGCTGGCGTGCAAGCTGGCTATCCAAGTACCGACGATTTAAACGGTTATCAGCAAGAAGGCTTCGGGCCAATGGATCGTTTTGTGACGCCCAATGGTCGCCGCGCTTCAACGGCTCGTGGTTATCTTGACCGTGCTAAGCCGCGCAGCAATATCACGATTTTGACAGGTGCATTGACCGATGTGATTTTGTTTGATGGTAAGCGTGCTATCGGTGTCAAAGTCGAGCATCAAGGTCAAACTAAGAACTTTCATGCCTCTCGTGAAGTGATTGTCTCATCGGGCGCGATTGCTTCGCCACAATTATTGCAGCGCTCTGGTATTGGCCCTGGTCAATGGCTAAAAGATCTAGGTGTTAATGAGATTATAGATTTACCAGGCGTTGGTAATAATCTGCAAGATCATTTAGAGCTGTATATGCAGTATGAATGTAAGCTGCCAGTGTCGATTGCACCTGCCAATAAATGGTGGAACAAGCCCGCCATCGGCGCGGAGTGGTTATTCAATGGTACGGGTCTTGGCGCGTCAAATCAGTTCGAAGGTGGCGGATTTATTCGTACCGATGAGAAGTTCACGCATCCTAATATTCAGTACCATTTCTTGCCATTGGCTGTACGTTATGATGGTCGCAGTGCCGTGAAGTCTCATAGCTTCCAAGCACACGTGGGCTCATTACGCTCGCCAAGTCGCGGTCGTGTCAAGCTGACCTCTAAAGACCCAAGTGCGCATCCGAGTATCTTGTTTAACTATATGTCTCATGATCAAGATTGGCAAGAGTTCCGTGCTGCCATGCGCATCACTCGTGAGATTATGCATCAGCCAGCGCTAGACCCTTATCGTGGTCGCTCGATTGCACCAACGGATGATCTAGTGACTGATGCGCAGTTGGACGAATATGTCCGTAATCACAGCGAGACGGCTTATCATCCCTCTTGTACCTGTGCGATGGGCGAAGACAACGATTCGGTCGTCAATGGTGAAGGGTTAGTACATGGTATCGATGGCTTGCGCGTCGTTGATGCGTCTATCATGCCAAATATCATCAGTGGTAATCTCAACGCGACGACTATTATGTTGGCAGAAAAAATCGTTGATAAAATGCGCGGCGTACAGCTGCCACGCTCGACGGTAGATTATTTTACTGCCAATGGTGCGCCATTGAGAGCTGAGCCGATGCGTGCTTATGGCTCTGTTTAAATTAAATATTAATAAGAAGGCCTTTTTATAAAGGTCTTTTTTATCCGTGCTACTGTTTTAGAAAACGAACACCATTAAAATTGATTTTTTAATGACTTACCTTGTTGTTTAAGTAATTACTGAAGTAGCCATTATGGAAGTGGTCATTACTTGAGCAACAAATTTTTATTTATTGGTACTGCTTTGTGCGTCATGCAGTTATTTGTATGTCACGCGGTTATCAGTCATAAAGTTATGACGGACAAAGCAATATCAGACCCTGTTTAATTTACCTATTGAGGTCTTTTATGTACAGCTCGCCATCAAAGGATGCGACGAAACCCCTGACTCTAAATAAGACGGTTTTTTTAGGCTCAGCTATTATTTCTATTTTATTGATAATCTGGACGATTGCGTTTCCAGATTATAGTGAGGCATTATTAAGTTCAAGTATGGCATGGGTATCAGAGAGCTTTGGCTGGTATTACATGCTGGTGGTTGCCGCTTATAGTATATTTGCCTTGTTTGTTGGCTTTTCTAAGTATGGCGATATCAAGCTTGGTCAAGATCACGAAAAAGCGCAATTTCCCTTTTTAGCGTGGGCCGCGATGCTGTTCTCCGCTGGTATCGGCATTGATTTATTGTTCTTTGGTGCGTCTGAGCCGTTGATGCATTACCTGACGCCGCATACGGGGCTCGAGCCTGCCAGTGAGGCGGCTATGCGTGAAGCACTTGCGCAGACCTTTTTACATTGGGGTCTACATGGCTGGGGCATTTATGCCTTAATCGGGATGGCATTGGCGTACTTTGCTTACCGTAAAAACATGCCACTCGCGTTACGTTCACCACTGACGCCTATCTTTGGCGAGCGCTTAATTAAAGGCTGGCTTGGTGATGGTATCGATACCTTTGGTGTGGTTTGTACCTTGATGGGTATCGCGACCAGTTTGGGTATTGGTGTATTGCAAGCCAATGCGGGTTTGACTCATGTGTTTGGGATTGAATCTAGCAAAATGGTTCAAACCTTTATCATCATAGGTGTGGTCGCTGCCGCGGCGATCTCTGCGATGACTGGTGTAGAAAGAGGTGTCCGCCGTTTATCCGAATTCAACATGCTGTCTTCGATATTGCTATTAATCGCGATATTAGTGATGGGTAACACGGTTTATTTGCTGAATACCTTTACCCAAAATATTGGTCAATACTTCCAAACCATCGTTTTCAAAACCTTTGATGTTTATGCTTATGATGGTCAAGCTGGCGCTGACTGGAAGTCAGGCTGGACGATATTTTTCTGGGCATGGTGGGTCGCTTGGGCACCGTTCGTAGGTCTGTTTATTGCGCGTATTAGCCGTGGTCGTACCCTGCGTGAGTTCGTATTTGGTGTGATGTTTATCCCACTTGGTTTCATCTTTGCTTGGTTCTCTATCTTTGGTAATTCAGCGATAGATTTGGTTGCCAATGGTGCCACTGAACTTGGTGAAATCGCAGTCAATGATGCGGCAATGGGCATGTTTGCCTTGTTTGAGTATTTTCCTTACAGTGAAGTGCTATCATTTGCAGGTGTTGTGATCGGGTTAGTATTCTTTGTGACCTCAGCTGACTCAGGCGCTTTAGTATTGGCGAACCTAAGCTCAAGAGGAATGACCAATGATACCGACGCACCAGTTTGGTTGCGCCTGTTTTGGGCAGCGGCAACCGGTCTTATTACCTTAGGCTTATTGTTTGCTGGTGGTTTTGCCTCATTACAGTCAGTATCTGTGATTGCAGGTTTGCCATTCTCACTTATCCTTGTGCTCTATATGGTGGCGATGTGGAGATCATTAAAAGAAGAGGGCAATAAGCGCAAAGCCAGTACGATTGGTACGGCTAACGTGCTAGATAGCGGTAAGAGCTGGAAAGCTCGCTTGCAACGTATTGTTAGCTTCCCTAAACATGCACAAGTTGAACGGTTTTTACAAAATGTGGTCAGACCTGCCATGACGGAAGTTGAAAAAGAGTTTGCCGCAGGTGGTCTAAAAACCTCTTTGGATATCCGTAACCCTGAACATATCGGACAAGATATAGATGAGGGTATGGACGAGAGTAGCGGTCAAATAGATGGTCTCAAATTGCGAGTTGGACATGGCGATGAAGACGACTTTATTTATGAAGTTAACTTGATTAAAGCTGAGCGTCCTAACTTTACATTGAGCACGTCAACTAAGAACGCAGAGTACTATTATCGTGCGGAAGTGTTCTTGAGCGAAGGCTCGCAAGAGTATGACTTGGTTGGCTACTCCAAAGAGCAAGTATTGGTCGATATCTTAAATCAGTACGAGCGTCATTTGCAGTATCTACATTTAGAGCGTTAATTGATTTACAAATACGTTCTGAATATTTAAGTAAAAATATTGTAAGAAATAACCCCATAAGTTGAATACAGCTTATGGGGTTTATTTATGCCTCACAACCTAAATGATGACACGCTCTAATAAAGCGCACCAATATAAGGTAAAATTCATTTAGACCGCGTCGATACGTGGTAACGATTCAGCAAAGGATAAATTTGTGACCACATTAAAGTACATCGCTCATTATTCTGAGCAAATTCAAACCCAAGCCGCGTTACTCATTAGCGAAGGTAAACTGGGCGCTTATCTAGAAAAAAAGTATCCCACTCAGCATCAGGTGCAAAGCGATAAGGTGCTTTATCAATATATCAATGACATTAAAAACCAGTATATGCGCAAAGTTGGCCCGTTATCGAATGTCAGTTATAGCAGCAAATTAAAAGTCTTAAAACATGCGCTGGGTATTCATACCACTCAGTCTCGCGTACAGGGCAGTAAGCTGAAATCGCACAATAGCATCACCGTGGCGAGCTTATTTCAAGAAGCACCGCCTGAGTTTTTGCGCATGATCGTCGTGCATGAGTTGGCGCATTTTAAAGAGCATGAGCACAACAAAGCATTTTATCAATTATGCTGCCATATGGAGCCTGAATATCACCAGTTTGAGTTAGATACACGGCTTTGGTTGCACTGGCGAGAGTTGTAGCATTAATAGCAACATTAATAAGGTTCATAGTAATCTTAATAACAGCCACATAAATATCGTGTCCTTTTCTGTGGCAATCATCTGAGCCGCTAGGGCGTGTCCTCAATTCAATTGATCATATCTAAACGGGCTAAAAATGGCTAAATTTTGCCAAACATCGTTAAATAGCTGGTTAATATCCCGATATTATCTGCGCTATTTTCCTTGTTTGACTGCAATTTATCTCATTTTTATCACCATTTTTAAAATGAGGACACGCCCTAGAATTACGTTATAATCCTAACCAAATAATCTATACCCCAAGTCAATAAAAGGTTGTAAGCAATGATTAATACCAAAATATATAAATCTATTTATAAATTGGCAGAAGAGTTACTAGAGGCTGACCGTATCGGTAATCAAGAAAAATTTGATGCGTTTTATGCTGAGCTAAAAGCCATCTGTACTGATAACGAAAATACAGACAAAGATCATCCAGAGCAGTGGGAAACGCTTGCTGATTTTACAGAAGATTTGGACGAAGCACTGGTCATTTATGACAAAGCACTAACCAAAGCCACGGCGATCAATTCGAAAGATCATCTGTCGTCGATTGCTTTTTCTATGGCGGTGCTACAGCTTGAGACAGGTAACAAAGAAGCGGCTATTCAAAGTCTACAAAATGCCAAAATCACGGCAAATAAGATTGAGGATAAAGAGTTTAAGGTTGAGATAGATGAAATGCTGACTAAGTTGTTGGGTGAGTAGTTTCAATTAAGCAGGAATGATTTTATATGCAAGATAGACCTATCAATAACTTCACCACGTTTCGCTCAGTTTGAAGCAGGCGATATGAGGATTAAACGTGATGTTAATGAGTTACTTAAAGCTTTAATGATTAGTTTTAAAAAAAAGTTGGCGCTGATTTGACTTCGTCAGTTGTGATACCAAAAAAGCTAAGCAACGCCGGTGTAATGAAATCGTGTGACACAGGCTGGCGGATCATAGTAGAAAGACTGTTTGCATCGATATTATTACTATCTGGCGACCAAATAATTGCAGGTATGTGTTTTTGGATATCTGGTTCAAACTTATATGGCAGACCGTGCAGATAAATATCATTTTCACCCAAGCTCTCGCCATGATCACTAATATATATCATCACTACATCATAACCTTGTTCATAAGGTTTCAAAGTATCGATCATGGTACTTAAAAAGTAGTCAGTATAGCGAATGGCAGTATCGTCGCCATTTATTACTGACTGCGCATCACATTTAGACCGCTCGTTGGTCATACAGACAGATTTGTATTCTTTAAATGCTTTAGGGTAGCGCTGATAGTAGGCGAGGCCGTAACTGCCCATCTTATGCAGGGTTCATCATTGCCAACAACTGAGGTTTGTTCTTTATGGTGATAAAACCATAGTGCATATCGATAGTGCCCTGTTTTTGCCACGATTGAATGATTTTATTAATGGTTTGTCTGGTGGTACCCAGCATAAAGCCAAGCTCTTCTTGTGATAAGCGTAAGTCTATTTTGATATCGCCACCCACCTGCTCGCCATAATTACTAATGAGCCCAATGAGCATGCTAGCCAGTCGTGCTGAGGTGTTTAATGAGGTGGCATCATCAATCCACTCAAACGCTCTGCGAATGCGTGCACAAGTAATGAGTGCGAGATGCTTGTATAGAATAGGATGCTGTTGCGCCGTCTGAACCACCATACTTCTAGGGATAGAAATCAGAGTAACTTTGTTGATGGTCCACGCATCATGGGTACGTGGGTTGTCATCGATGATAGATATCTCACCAAACCATTCACCACTCGATAGGTGTGCCAGTGTCATGGCATGTCCACTAACGCTCACATTACATACTCTAATGGTACCTGACACAATAAAATGTAGGGCGGCATCCTCGTTGTCACCGATAGCATGAATCATTTGACCTTTTTGGTATACTTTTAGCACAGCAGCACGTGCCAACAGTGGTTGCACATCGGCTAGCAATTGTGTAAACCATGGGTCGTTATTCAAAATATAATTGATATTCATAAGTGTAATGTTTTTGACAGATTTGGTTTTATAAAATGGTATAGAGTGATCATTCAGGATATTTAAGACAGTAAAGGATGACACCATGCAAACTGATTCAACATCGAGTGTACACCATAATGTGAGCGAACAAGAGTGGCAAATGCGAGTCGATCTTGCTGCTTGCTATCGAATCATTGCCTCCTATGGCTGGGACGACTTGGTATTTACGCATATCTCTGCCCGTGTACCAGGCACTGAGGATGAATTTTTAATCAATCCTTATGGCATGCTATTCGAGGAAATCACCGCTTCTAGCTTAGTCAAAGTCAACAAAGCGGGCGAAAAAATATCGCCATCAGAATACAACGTCAATCCAGCTGGATTTATCATTCATAGTGCTGTACATGAAGCCCGCCATGATGCTCATTGCGTCATCCATTTGCACACAAACGATGGTGTCGCGATCGCGACCCAAGAGCAAGGCCTACTGCCTATCTCGCAGCAGTCATTATTTCCACTCTCTAATTTGGCCTATCACAACTATGAAGGTGTCGCCCTAAACCCAGAAGAAAAAGTCCGCTTGGTTGACGACTTAGGTGATGCGCACTTTATGATTCTGCGCAACCATGGTCTGCTTACCTGTGCTGATACCGTGGCAAATGCATTCTTATATATGTACCTCATGCAAAGAGCCTGCGAGATTCAAATCAAAGCGCAAAGCGGTGGCAGCGTACTGACCCCAATACCAGCACAAATACTGGCGGGTATCAAAGCTGCATCAGAACAAGTCACCAAAGGCGCAAATGGCGACATCGCATGGCCTGCATTGCTAAGAAAACTACGCCGCACCGACCCATCATTTGAGGAGTAAGTGAGCAATGATCACCTTGAGTGAGTGGGAGCAGCAGGGACAATATGAATCGATTCATGGGCATCAAATTTTTACGCGTTATGCCGGAGACAAACGCGCACCCGTGTTGCTATTGATTCATGGTTATCCTAGTGCCAGTTGGGACTGGGAGGGCATGTGGAATGCACTCACTAAACGCTATTATGTGGTTACTCTCGATATGCTTGGGTTTGGTTTTTCAGACAAACCCAAAAACGCCTGTTATTTAATTCGCCAACAAGCAGATATCTACGAGTGTCTTTTGGATAAGCTTGATGTCAGTGATTACCATATATTGGCGCATGATTATGGTGACACAGTGGCGCAAGAGCTGCTAGCGAGGCAAGTAGAAGGCAATAACTACATGCATATTACCAGTGTTTGCTTTTTAAACGGTGGACTTTTTCCTGAAATGCACAAACCTATCTTGATACAAAAACTGCTACTATCGCCACTTGGACCTTTGGTATCAAAATTCATCAACAAGCAGAAATTCACGACCAGCTTGCAGCAAGTATTTGGGCCCAATACACAGCCAACTCCTGATGTCATCGATGCCCTATGGCAACTGCTGACACACAATCAGGGGTTAAAAGTGATGCACAGATTGATTAATTACATCCCTCAACGTCAGCAATACCGCGAGCGTTGGGTAGGTGCCATTATCAATAGTACTATACCTGTAAAACTGATCGCTGGTGCAAAAGACCCTATCTCAGGTCAGCATATGATTGACCATTATCGTAAGTTGATACCAAATGCTAACGCGACGGAAATGCCTATGTTAGGTCACTATCCGCAAGTCGAAGATGCTGGGGCTATTACCGCTGTTTACTTGCGATTTAGGGATAATATCAACTAAGCAATAACAATGTAATCTAAGCAATAAAGCACCTATAAAAAAGCAGGGCATCAATCGATGCCCTGCTTTTTTTGTTCATCATGATCGATAATAAAACCATAGCAACTGATAAAAGCAGCAATGAGCCAAAGAGTAAGTATTAAAAAATACTATAGGTAAGTTATATGAATTTAGTCGTATAAATATTTTAAATACACGTATTTATACATCAGTATTTTTTGCATATATTTTATTTTTATGTACTCGATTGTCTTGTATACAAAGGCCTGAAATCAAAAAACGGCTAGAGTTTTTTAGATGCCGAATGGTGTGTTACAAATATATATTATGCAAATATTTTTAAGGGTAAATATTGTATTTATTTACATAAATTATCGTAATAATTGCATCATAGCAATGTTTTTGTTGTGATTAAATTAATAATAATTACACAAAGTTTATATATAGTATTTTTAGTTATTGATTATTTTTTTCTTTGTAATAGAATAATAAACATGGGTATACAATTTGTTAATGATATATCTGAATTTTTTCAACATAAAAAATACCAGTTTCAAGCCTAGAGCAAGGTTGCCTTTTTTGCAGTAAATACATTTAGATCTTGTCGTCTTACATCAGTTCTCTTCATAGATAAAGGAATATTTATTATGAACCGTAATTATAAAGTTATTTGGAATAAATCACTGGGATGCTTTACTGCAGTTGCAGAATATGCAAAGAGCCGTGGCAAGTCTTCCAACTCCGCTGTAAGCTCTACTTCTAGCGCATCAGCCGCTGTATCGACAGGGGCACGATTGCTGCGCTTGAGTAGTCTCACGGTGGCACTGGCCGCGACAGGGCTCACGCTGTCAACGCAGGTACTAGCTGAAACAGGGACACTTGGGGGAGTAGGAGATGGTACAGCGATATCTGTCTGTACAGGAATACCAGTTGACGGAGTCGTTAATACTGATAATGCAGCCAATGCAGTTACTCCAAACTCAATCGCGATCGGTTGTAATACAAGCACAGGTGATAGGGATTTCAATCTTCTCGATGCAGGAAACCCTAATAATGGTGATGCAGGAGACCCAAATAATCCTGGAGCTAGTAACCCTGGCGGCGTTCTTTACTCTAGTGCAAACTCAGATACTGTTAGTTCTTCAACCGTAGTCGGTAGCAATGCAGCTGCTACTGGTAATTTATCAACGGCTTATGGTAGTCAGGCAAGAGCTATTGGTGGGTCTTCTGTCGCTTTAGGCGTAGCGGCTGTTGCTACTGCTGATGGCGCTATCGCTACAGGGCTACAGTCTGCAGCAACAGGTCGATTCTCACAAGCGAGTGGTGTGGTTTCTTCCGCTACTGGAGATGGCTCTACGGCCATTGGTCACTCCTCCAATGCTTCCGGTTATCGTAGTATCGCTATTGGTGCTACAGACTTAAATAATGATCCTTTGGGCTATGGTGGTTATGGCTATAACGAAGCAGACGCTACCAGAGCCACTGCTGATAATACGATCGCTTTTGGTGGTGGTGCAAAAGCTACCGCTGATCAAGCAGTTGCTATTGGTCTAAATGCTGAAGCTAACGGTGTCAATAGTGTTGCTTTGGGTCAAAACTCCACGATTGCCAACGATGCTCCTGATTCAGTAGCGATGGGTAGCCAAAACACTGTTAATGCTACCAATAATGTAACAAATCAGCAAATTGGTGATCGAAGAGGTGCGGTTGATCCTGTTTTTGCATACCCTACTGGTACGACGGTAAATACGGCTAAGTCAGTTGCTATTGGTAATTCAAACTCGACGGGTTTGGGTGGCGGTGTTTCAATGGGTAATAATAACCAAGTAACCAGTGATTTTCATGGTATTGCACTTGGTCAAGGTAACCTTACAAGTGGTAGTTATGGAGTAGGCTTGGGTGTTGGTAACTTGGCTAGCGATACTTCGTCAGTAGCTTTAGGAACATCTAACCGATCAACTGGTAACAGCTCGGTTGCCATTGGACGTCAGTCATACGCTTTGGCAGATTTTAGTATCGCCGCAGGTGGTACCGCGACGGTTGGAACAGGGGCAACTAATGGTATTGCGTTAGGTACCAGTTCTAACGTTGCAGCAGCAGGCGTCAACAGTATTGCAATTGGGACCAATTCCAATGCAGGCGATGTTAACTCTGTGGCAATAGGCTCAGGCAGTCAGGCTACAGGTTCGTCTACTATCAGTATAGGTACAGGCAACATCGTCTCAGGCAATAACTCAGGTGCTATTGGTGATCCTAGCACTATCACGGGGACAGGTAGCTACTCACTAGGTAACGATAATACCATCGATGCTGACAATGCATTTGCTATTGGTAATAACATCAGTATTGCAGCAGGGCTGGATGGGGCAGTAGGTATCGGTAATAATACTACTGTGGCTGAGTCTACCGTCGCAAGCTTTGTTCCGACAGGAGCAACCGTCGTAGGAACAGCAGTAGGCAGTAATGTTGTCAGTATCGGTGATGCAGGCAGTGAACGTCGGCTAACCAACGTTGCTGCAGGCGGCGCTGATACCGATGCTGTCAACGTCAGCCAATTGGAAGGGTTGAGTACTACGGTTGATGACAACACCACTCGCTCAACTGGTAACTTAGCTGCCTTAGGTGGCAATGCCGCTTATGATGCAGCAACTGATACCTACACCGCACCAACTTACACCTTAGATAATGGTGCCAACACAAATACCACTGCAGACTTCGATAACGTTGGTGACGCATTAGGCAACCTAGATGGCCGTACCGCAACCAACACAAGTGACATCGCTAACATTCAAACACAGTCGAATATAGGCTTTAACATCAGTGCTGCAGGTGGTGCCGATGACAACGTTCAATTGGGCGAGACTGTTGACTTCACTAACACTGATGGCAACCTTGTCGTAACCAACGATGTTGACAACGGTATCAACTACGACCTTGCTGAGAACATTGACCTAGGCATCAACGGCAGCGTTACCACTGGTGACACTGTGGTCAACAATGCAGGGGTTGCTATTGATGACGGTGCAGGCAACACCAACGTAAGCACTGCCACAGGCAACATCATCGACGACGACGCAGGCAATGTCACCACCTTAACGGGTGCAGGCACCAGCGTCACTGACGGTGTTAACACCAGCAACTATGGCGCAGAAGGCTTCACCGCAACGGACGGCACCACCAGTACCGTCTTTAATCAAGCAGGCATTACCTTCTTAGATGCCACAGACACACCAGTTGGTCCTAGCATCACAGCCACAGGTATCGATGCGGGTGACACGGTTATTACAAGCGTATCAGATGGCAGTCTAGCTGACGGCTCAACCGACGCCATCAATGGCAGTCAGTTGAACACAGCAGCGGATTCTATAGCGGCTAACTTAGGTGGTGGATCAGCCTTTGACCCTGCGACAGGAGAAGTGACCGCACCAACTTACACCTTAGATAACGGTACCAACACAAATACCACTGCAGCCTTCGACAACGTTGGAGATGCACTTGGCAACCTAGACGGCCGTACCACCATCAACACAGGCGACATTGCTGACATCCAAGCACAGTCGAACC
Organism: Psychrobacter sp. AT9; assembly: GCF_047272965.1. Lineage (NCBI taxonomy): Bacteria > Pseudomonadati > Pseudomonadota > Gammaproteobacteria > Moraxellales > Moraxellaceae > Psychrobacter > Psychrobacter sp. AT9. Next base: position 2,566,047 of record NZ_JBKOTW010000001.1, on the reverse strand, counting down.
TAGGCTTTAACGTCAGTGCTGCAGGTGGTGCTGATGACAACGTTCAATTGGGCGAGACTGTTGACTTCACTAACACTGATGGCAACCTTGTCGTAACCAACGATGTTGACAACGGTATCAACTACGACCTTGCTGAGAACATTGACCTAGGCGTTAACGGCAGCGTCACTACTGGTGACACTGTGGTCAACAACGCAGGGGTTGCTATTGATGACGGTGCAGGCAACACCAACGTAAGCACTGCCACAGGCAACATCATCGACGACGACGCAGGCAATGTCACCACCTTAACGGGTGCAGGCACTAGCGTCACTGACGGTGTTAACACCAGCAACTATGGCGCAGAAGGCTTCACCGCAACGGACGCAGCTGGCAACAACGGCATCTCAGTCAATCAAGGCGGCATCAGCTTCATTGATGGCGCAGGTGCACCAGTTGGTCCTAGCATCACAGCCACAGGTATCGATGCAGGTGACACGGTTATTACCAGCGTCGCAAGCGGCAGTCTAGCTGACAGCTCAACCGACGCCATCAATGGCAGTCAGTTGAACACAGCAGCGGACTCTATAGCAGCTAACTTAGGTGGTGGATCAGCCTTTGACCCTGCGACAGGAGAAGTGACCGCACCAACTTACACCTTAGATAACGGTACCAACACAAATACCACTGCAGCCTTCGACAACGTTGGAGATGCACTTGGCAACCTAGACGGCCGTACCACCATCAACACAGGCGACATTGCTGACATCCAAGCACAGTCGAACCTAGGCTTTAACGTCAGTGCTGCAGGTGGTGCTGATGACAACGTTCAATTGGGCGAGACTGTTGACTTCACTAACACTGATGGCAACCTTGTCGTAACCAACGATGTTGACAACGGTATCAACTACGACCTTGCTGAGAACATTGACCTAGGCGTTAACGGCAGCGTCACCACGGGTGACACTGTGGTCAACAATGCAGGGGTTGCTATTGATGACGGTGCAGGCAACACCAACGTAAGCACTGCCACAGGCAACATCATCGACGACGACGCAGGCAATGTCACCACCTTAACGGGTGCAGGCACTAGCGTCACTGACGGTGTTAACACCAGCAACTATGGCGCAGAAGGCTTCACCGCAACGGACGCAGCTGGCAACAACGGCATCTCAGTCAATCAAGGCGGCATCAGCTTCATTGATGGCGCAGGTGCACCAGTTGGTCCTAGCATCACAGCCACAGGTATCGATGCAGGTGACACGGTTATTACCAGCGTCGCAAGCGGCGGTGACGTGACCGACGCGGCCAATGCAACCAACGGCGTTAATGCTGGTGACGTAAATACAGCAATCAATGGCGTCACAGCAGCTGGTCTTAACTTCGCAGGCGACAGTGGTACAGATGTCAACCGTCCACTAGGTTCAACACTAGACATCACAGGCGGATCAACCGCCACCTTAACCGCTGGTAACATCGGCGTGGTTGCCAATGGTACAGACGGTCTAAGCATCCAACTGGCAGAAGCAGTTGACCTAGGCGTTAACGGCAGCGTCACCACGGGTGACACTGTGGTCAACAATGCAGGGGTTGCTATTGATGACGGTGCAGGCAACACCAACGTAAGCACTGCCACAGGCAACATCATCGACGACGACGCAGGCAATGTCACCACCTTAACGGGTGCAGGCACCAGCGTCACTGACGGCACGAACACCAGCAACTATGGCGCAGAAGGCTTTAGCGCAACGGACGCAGCTGGCAACAACGGCATCTCAGTCAATCAAGGCGGCATCAGCTTCATTGATGGCGCAGGCGCACCGACAGGTCCAAGTGTGACCGCAGCTGGCTTCAATGCAGGCAACACGGTCATTACCAACGTAGCAAGCGGCGGCGACGTGACCGACGCGGCCAATGCAACCAACGGCGTTAATGCTGGTGACGTAAATACAGCAATCAATGGCGTCACAGCAGCTGGTCTTAACTTCGCAGGCGACAGTGGTACAGATGTCAACCGTCCACTAGGTTCAACACTAGACATCACAGGCGGATCAACCGCCACCTTAACCGCTGGTAACATCGGCGTGGTTGCCAATGGTACAGACGGTCTAAGCATCCAACTGGCAGAAGCAGTTGACCTAGGCGTTAACGGCAGCGTCACCACGGGTGACACTGTGGTCAACAATGCAGGGGTTGCTATTGATGACGGTGCAGGCAACACCAACGTAAGCACTGCCACAGGCAACATCATCGACGACGACGCAGGCAATGTCACCACCTTAACGGGTGCAGGCACTAGCGTCACTGACGGCACGAACACCAGCAACTATGGCGCAGAAGGCTTTAGCGCAACGGACGGCACCACCAGTACCGTCTTTAATCAAGCAGGCATTACCTTCTTAGATGCCACAGACACACCAGTTGGTCCTAGCATCACAGCCACAGGTATCGATGCGGGTGACACGGTTATTACAAGCGTATCAGATGGCAGTTTGGCTGATGGCTCAACCGACGCCATCAACGGCAGTCAGTTGAACACAGCAGCGGATTCTATAGCGGCTAACTTAGGTGGTGGATCAGCCTTTGACCCTGCGACAGGAGAAGTGACCGCACCAACTTATACCTTAGATAACGGTACCAACACAAATACCACTGCAGCCTTCGACAACGTTGGAGATGCACTTGGCAACCTAGATGGCCGTACCACCATCAACACAGGCGACATTGCTGACATCCAAGCACAGTCGAACCTAGGCTTTAACGTCAGTGCTGCAGGTGGTGCTGATGACAACGTTCAATTGGGCGAGACTGTTGACTTCACTAACACTGATGGCAACCTTGTCGTAACCAACGATGTTGACAACGGTATCAACTACGACCTTGCTGAGAACATTGACCTAGGCGTTAACGGCAGCGTCACCACGGGTGACACTGTGGTCAACAATGCGGGGGTTGCTATTGATGACGGTGCAGGCAACACCAACGTAAGCACTGCCACAGGCAACATCATCGACGACGACGCAGGCAATGTCACCACCTTAACGGGTGCAGGCACCAGCGTCACTGACGGCACGAACACCAGCAACTATGGCGCAGAAGGCTTTAGCGCAACGGACGCAGCTGGCAACAACGGCATCTCAGTCAATCAAGGCGGCATCAGCTTCATTGATGGCGCAGGCGCACCGACAGGTCCAAGTGTGACCGCAGCTGGCTTCAATGCAGGCAACACGGTCATTACCAACGTAGCAAGCGGCGGCGACGTGACCGACGCGGCCAATGCAACCAACGGCGTTAATGCTGGTGACGTAAATACAGCAATCAATGGCGTCACAGCAGCTGGTCTTAACTTCGCAGGCGACAGTGGTACAGATGTCAACCGTCCACTAGGTTCAACACTAGACATCACAGGCGGATCAACCGCCACCTTAACCGCTGGTAACATCGGCGTGGTTGCCAATGGTACAGACGGTCTAAGCATCCAACTGGCAGAAGCAGTTGACCTAGGCGTTAACGGCAGCGTCACCACGGGTGACACTGTGGTCAACAACGCAGGGGTTGCTATTGATGACGGTGCAGGCAACGCAACCACCATCACCACAGGCGGCACCAATGTTGTAGACACAGCTGGCAACAGCGCTGACTACACCGCTATCGGCTCAACCTTAGATGACGGTGCAGGCAACACCAACGTAAGCACTGCCACAGGCAACATCATCGACGACGACGCAGGCAATGTCACCACCTTAACGGGTGCAGGCACCAGCGTCACTGACGGTGTTAACACCAGCAACTATGGCGCAGAAGGCTTTAGCGCAACGGACGCGGCTGGCAACAACGGCATCTCAGTCAATCAAGGCGGCATCAGCTTCATTGATGGCGCAGGTGCACCGACAGGTCCAAGTGTGACCGCAGCTGGCTTCAATGCAGGCAACACGGTCATTACCAACGTAGCAAGCGGCGGCGACGTGACCGACGCGGCCAATGCAACCAACGGCGTTAATGCTGGTGACGTAAATACAGCAATCAATGGCGTCACAGCAGCTGGTCTTAACTTCGCAGGCGACAGTGGTACAGATGTCAACCGTCCACTAGGTTCAACACTAGACATCACAGGCGGATCAACCGCCACCTTAACCGCTGGTAACATCGGCGTGGTTGCCAATGGTACAGACGGTCTAAGCATCCAACTGGCAGAAGCAGTTGACCTAGGCGTTAACGGCAGCGTCACCACGGGTGACACTGTGGTCAACAACGCAGGGGTTGCTATTGATGACGGTGCAGGCAACGCAACCACCATCACCACAGGCGGCACCAATGTTGTAGACACAGCTGGCAACAGCGCTGACTACACCGCTATCGGCTCAACCTTAGATGACGGTGCAGGCAACACCAACGTAAGCACTGCCACAGGCAACATCATCGACGACGACGCAGGCAATGTCACCACCTTAACGGGTGCAGGCACCAGCGTCACTGACGGTGTTAACACCAGCAACTATGGCGCAGAAGGCTTCACCGCAACGGACGGCACCACCAGTACCGTCTTTAACCAAGCAGGCATTACCTTCTTAGATGCCACAGACACACCAGTTGGTCCTAGCATCACAGCCACAGGTATCGATGCACGTGACACGGTTATTACAAGCGTATCAGATGGCAGTTTGGCTGATGGCTCAACCGACGCCATCAACGGCAGTCAGTTGAACACAGCAGCGGATTCTATAGCGGCTAACTTAGGTGGTGGATCAGCCTTTGACCCTGCGACAGGAGAAGTGACCGCACCGACGTACACCTTAGATAACGGTACCAACACAAATACCACTGCAGCCTTCGACAACGTTGGAGATGCACTTGGCAACCTAGATGGCCGTACCACCATCAACACAGGCGACATTGCTGACATCCAAGCACAGTCGAACCTAGGCTTTAACGTCAGTGCTGCAGGTGGTGCTGATGACAACGTTCAATTGGGCGAGACTGTTGACTTCACTAACACTGATGGCAACCTTGTCGTAACCAACGATGTTGACAACGGTATCAACTACGACCTTGCTGAGAACATTGACCTAGGCGTTAACGGCAGCGTCACCACGGGTGACACTGTGGTCAACAATGCAGGGGTTGCTATTGATGACGGTGCAGGCAACACCAACGTAAGCACTGCCACAGGCAACATCATCGACGACGACGCAGGCAATGTCACCACCTTAACGGGTGCAGGCACCAGCGTCACTGACGGCACGAACACCAGCAACTATGGCGCAGAAGGCTTTAGCGCAACGGACGCAGCTGGCAACAACGGCATCTCAGTCAATCAAGGCGGCATCAGCTTCATTGATGGCGCAGGCGCACCGACAGGTCCAAGTGTGACCGCAGCTGGCTTCAATGCAGGCAACACGGTCATTACCAACGTAGCAAGCGGCGGCGACGTGACCGACGCGGCCAATGCAACCAACGGCGTTAATGCTGGTGACGTAAATACAGCAATCAATGGCGTCACAGCAGCTGGTCTTAACTTCGCAGGCGACAGTGGTACAGATGTCAACCGTCCACTAGGTTCAACACTAGACATCACAGGCGGATCAACCGCCACCTTAACCGCTGGTAACATCGGCGTGGTTGCCAATGGTACAGACGGTCTAAGCATCCAACTGGCAGAAGCAGTTGACCTAGGCGTTAACGGCAGCGTCACCACGGGTGACACTGTGGTCAACAATGCAGGGGTTGCTATTGATGACGGTGCAGGCAACACCAACGTAAGCACTGCCACAGGCAACATCATCGACGACGACGCAGGCAATGTCACCACCTTAACGGGTGCAGGCACTAGCGTCACTGACGGCACGAACACCAGCAACTATGGCGCAGAAGGCTTTAGCGCAACGGACGGCACCACCAGTACCGTCTTTAATCAAGCAGGCATTACCTTCTTAGATGCCACAGACACACCAGTTGGTCCTAGCATCACAGCCACAGGTATCGATGCGGGTGACACGGTTATTACAAGCGTATCAGATGGCAGTTTGGCTGATGGCTCAACCGACGCCATCAACGGCAGTCAGTTGAACACAGCAGCGGATTCTATAGCGGCTAACTTAGGTGGTGGATCAGCCTTTGACCCTGCGACAGGAGAAGTGACCGCACCAACTTATACCTTAGATAACGGTACCAACACAAATACCACTGCAGCCTTCGACAACGTTGGAGATGCACTTGGCAACCTAGATGGCCGTACCACCATCAACACAGGCGACATTGCTGACATCCAAGCACAGTCGAACCTAGGCTTTAACGTCAGTGCTGCAGGTGGTGCTGATGACAACGTTCAATTGGGCGAGACTGTTGACTTCACTAACACTGATGGCAACCTTGTCGTAACCAACGATGTTGACAACGGTATCAACTACGACCTTGCTGAGAACATTGACCTAGGCGTTAACGGCAGCGTCACCACGGGTGACACTGTGGTCAACAATGCGGGGGTTGCTATTGATGACGGTGCAGGCAACACCAACGTAAGCACTGCCACAGGCAACATCATCGACGACGACGCAGGCAATGTCACCACCTTAACGGGTGCAGGCACCAGCGTCACTGACGGTGTTAACACCAGCAACTATGGCGCAGAAGGCTTTAGCGCAACGGACGCGGCTGGCAACAACGGCATCTCAGTCAATCAAGGCGGCATCAGCTTCATTGATGGCGCAGGTGCACCGACAGGTCCAAGTGTGACCGCAGCTGGCTTCAATGCAGGCAACACGGTCATTACCAACGTAGCAAGCGGCGGCGACGTGACCGACGCGGCCAATGCAACCAACGGCGTTAATGCTGGTGACGTAAATACAGCAATCAATGGCGTCACAGCAGCTGGTCTTAACTTCGCAGGCGACAGTGGTACAGATGTCAACCGTCCACTAGGTTCAACACTAGACATCACAGGCGGATCAACCGCCACCTTAACCGCTGGTAACATCGGCGTGGTTGCCAATGGTACAGACGGTCTAAGCATCCAACTGGCAGAAGCAGTTGACCTAGGCGTTAACGGCAGCGTCACCACGGGTGACACTGTGGTCAACAACGCAGGGGTTGCTATTGATGACGGTGCAGGCAACGCAACCACCATCACCACAGGCGGCACCAATGTTGTAGACACAGCTGGCAACAGCGCTGACTACACCGCTATCGGCTCAACCTTAGATGACGGTGCAGGCAACACCAACGTAAGCACTGCCACAGGCAACATCATCGACGACGACGCAGGCAATGTCACCACCTTAACGGGTGCAGGCACCAACGTCACTGACGGCACGAACACCAGCAACTATGGCGCAGAAGGCTTTAGCGCAACGGATGCGGCTGGCAACAACGGCATCTCAGTCAATCAAGGCGGCATCAGCTTCATTGATGGCGCAGGTGCACCGACAGGTCCAAGTGTGACCGCAGCTGGCTTCAATGCAGGCAACACGGTCATTACCAACGTAGCAAGCGGCGGCGACGTGACCGACGCGGCCAATGCAACCAACGGCGTTAATGCTGGTGACGTAAATACAGCAATCAATGGCGTCACAGCAGCTGGTCTTAACTTCGCAGGCGACAGTGGTACAGATGTCAACCGTCCACTAGGTTCAACACTAGACATCACAGGCGGATCAACCGCCACCTTAACCGCTGGTAACATCGGCGTGGTTGCCAATGGTACAGACGGTCTAAGCATCCAACTGGCAGAAGCAGTTGACCTAGGCGTTAACGGCAGCGTCACCACGGGTGACACTGTGGTCAACAACGCAGGGGTTGCTATTGATGACGGTGCAGGCAACGCAACCACCATCACCACAGGCGGCACCAATGTTGTAGACACAGCTGGCAACAGCGCTGACTACACCGCTATCGGCTCAACCTTAGATGACGGTGCAGGCAACACCAACGTAAGCACTGCCACAGGCAACATCATCGACGACGACGCAGGCAATGTCACCACCTTAACGGGTGCAGGCACCAGCGTCACTGACGGCACGAACACCAGCAACTATGGCGCAGAAGGCTTTAGCGCAACGGACGCAGCTGGCAACAACGGCATCTCAGTCAATCAAGGCGGCATCAGCTTCATTGATGGCGCAGGCGCACCGACAGGTCCAAGTGTGACCGCAGCTGGCTTCAATGCAGGCAACACGGTCATTACCAACGTAGCAAGCGGCGGCGACGTGACCGACGCGGCCAATGCAACCAACGGCGTTAATGCTGGTGACGTAAATACAGCAATCAATGGCGTCACAGCAGCTGGTCTTAACTTCGCAGGCGACAGTGGTACAGATGTCAACCGTCCACTAGGTTCAACACTAGACATCACAGGCGGATCAACCGCCACCTTAACCGCTGGTAACATCGGCGTGGTTGCCAATGGTACAGACGGTCTAAGCATCCAACTGGCAGAAGCAGTTGACCTAGGCGTTAACGGCAGCGTCACCACGGGTGACACTGTGGTCAACAACGCAGGGGTTGCTATTGATGACGGTGCAGGCAACGCAACCACCATCACCACAGGCGGCACCAATGTTGTAGACACAGCTGGCAACAGCGCTGACTACACCGCTATCGGCTCAACCTTAGATGACGGTGCAGGCAACACCAACGTAAGCACTGCCACAGGCAACATCATCGACGACGACGCAGGCAATGTCACCACCTTAACGGGTGCAGGCACCAGCGTCACTGACGGCACGAACACCAGCAACTATGGCGCAGAAGGCTTTAGCGCAACGGACGCAGCTGGCAACAACGGCATCTCAGTCAATCAAGGCGGCATCAGCTTCATTGATGGCGCAGGCGCACCGACAGGTCCAAGTGTGACCGCAGCTGGCTTCAATGCAGGCAACACGGTCATTACCAACGTAGCAAGCGGCGGCGACGTGACCGACGCGGCCAATGCAACCAACGGCGTTAATGCTGGTGACGTAAATACAGCAATCAATGGCGTCACAGCAGCTGGTCTTAACTTCGCAGGCGACAGTGGTACAGATGTCAACCGTCCACTAGGTTCAACACTAGACATCACAGGCGGATCAACCGCCACCTTAACCGCTGGTAACATCGGCGTGGTTGCCAATGGTACAGACGGTCTAAGCATCCAACTGGCAGAAGCAGTTGACCTAGGCGTTAACGGCAGCGTCACCACGGGTGACACTGTGGTCAACAACGCAGGGGTTGCTATTGATGACGGTGCAGGCAACGCAACCACCATCACCACAGGCGGCACCAATGTTGTAGACACAGCTGGCAACAGCGCTGACTACACCGCTATCGGCTCAACCTTAGATGACGGTGCAGGCAACACCAACGTAAGCACTGCCACAGGCAACATCATCGACGACGACGCAGGCAATGTCACCACCTTAACGGGTGCAGGCACCAACGTCACTGACGGTGTCAACACCAGCAACTATGGCGCAGAAGGCTTTACCGCAACGGACGGCACCACCAGTACCGTCTTTAATCAAGCAGGCATTACCTTCTTAGATGCCACAGACACACCAGTTGGTCCTAGCATCACAGCCACAGGTATCGATGCGGGTGACACGGTTATTACAAGCGTATCAGATGGCAGTTTGGCTGATGGCTCAACCGACGCCATCAACGGCTCTCAGTTGAACACAGCAGCGGATTCTATAGCGGCTAACTTAGGTGGTGGATCAGCCTTTGACCCTGCGACAGGAGAAGTGACCGCACCAACTTACACCTTAGATAACGGTACCAACACAAATACCACTGCAGCCTTCGACAACGTTGGAGATGCACTTGGCAACCTAGACGGCCGTACCACCATCAACACAGGCGACATTGCTGACATCCAAGCACAGTCGAACCTAGGCTTTAACGTCAGTGCTGCAGGTGGTGCTGATGACAACGTTCAATTGGGCGAGACTGTTGACTTCACTAACACTGATGGCAACCTTGTCGTAACCAACGATGTTGACAACGGTATCAACTACGACCTTGCTGAGAACATTGACCTAGGCGTTAACGGCAGCGTCACCACGGGTGACACTGTGGTCAACAACGCAGGCGTTGCTATTGATGACGGTGCAGGCAACGCAACCACCATCACCACAGGCGGCACCAATGTTGTAGACACAGCCGGCAACAGCGCTGACTACACCGCTATCGGCTCAACCTTAGATGACGGTGCAGGCAACACCAACGTAAGCACTGCCACAGGCAACATCATCGATGACGACGCAGGTAATGTCACCACCTTAACGGGTGCAGGCACAAACGTCACTGACGGCAATGGCAACACTGGTAACTACGGCGCTGCTAGTACAGTCTTAACGGATGACTCAGGCAACACCAATGCCAGCGCTGCCATCGGTAATGCGATATTTGACGATTCAGGAAATGCTAACTTAAGTGGTGCCATTGGTAATGCGATACTCGACGATTCAGGTAACGTTAACCTCAGTGGTGCACAAGGAAATGTAATATTCGATGACTCAGACAATGTAACCATTACCTCAGCCACAGGCACCAGCGTCACTGACGGCACGAACACCAGCAACTATGGCGCAGAAGGCTTCACCGCAACGGACGGCACCACCAGTACTGTCTTTAATCAAGCAGGCATTACCTTCTTAGATGCCACAGACACGCCAGTCGGTCCTAGCATCACAGCCACAGGTATCGATGCGGGTGACACGGTTATTACCAGCGTATCAGATGGCAGTTTGGCTGATGGCTCAACCGACGCCATCAACGGCAGTCAGTTGAACACAGCAGCGGACTCTATAGCAGCTAACTTAGGTGGTGGATCAGCCTTTGACCCTGCGACAGGAGAAGTGACCGCACCAACTTACACCTTAGATAACGGTACCAACACAAATACCACTGCAGCCTTCGACAACGTTGGAGATGCACTTGGCAACCTAGACGGCCGTACCACCATCAACACAGGCGACATTGCTGACATCCAAGCACAGTCGAACCTAGGCTTTAACGTCAGTGCTGCAGGTGGTGCTGATGACAACGTTCAATTGGGCGAGACTGTTGACTTCACTAACACTGATGGCAACCTTGTCGTAACCAACGATGTTGACAACGGTATCAACTACGACCTTGCTGAGAACATTGACCTAGGCGTTAACGGCAGCGTCACCACGGGTGACACTGTGGTCAACAACGCAGGCGTTGCTATTGATGACGGTGCAGGCAACGCAACCACCATCACCACAGGCGGCACCAATGTTGTAGACACAGCTGGCAACAGCGCTGACTACACCGCTATCGGCTCAACCTTAGATGACGGTGCAGGCAACACCAACGTAAGCACTGCCACAGGCAACATCATCGACGACGACGCAGGCAATGTCACCACCTTAACGGGTGCAGGCACCAGCGTCACTGACGGCACGAACACCAGCAACTATGGCGCAGAAGGCTTTAGCGCAACTGATGCGGCTGGCAACAACGGCATCTCAGTCAATCAAGGCGGCATCAGCTTCATTGATGGCGCAGGTGCACCGACAGGTCCAAGTGTGACCGCAGCTGGCTTCAACGCGGGTGGCACCGTTATTACCAACGTAGCTGATGGTGTATTAGCAACAGATGCTGCAACCAAAGGCCAAGTTGATGCAGTATCTGATGGCTTAGCAGATTTAACAGCAGGTACCGTTCAATACGACACAAACCCAGACGATACTGTTAATAAAGGCAGCATTACGCTAGGTGGCGGTGCTGCTGGCACTACCATCACCAATGTAAATGGTGGCGCTATCAATGCAGGCAGTACCGATGCTATCAATGGTGGTCAGCTGTTTGACTTAGGCAATGATGTTGCTGGTATTATCGGTGGTGACGCTGCACTCGATGCTGACGGTAACCTGACAGCCAGTAATATTGGTGGTACGGGAGCAAACAATCTTAACGATGCGATTGCTGCTGTAAATAACGGTAATGCTCAGGCTAATGAAGATATTCAAGCCAATACCGATAGACTGGATACTGGATTAAGCTTTAGTGCTGACACTGGAACTAATGTCGATAAATCAATAGGGGATAGCACTGCCGTTAGCTTTGAAGGTAGTGATAACATCACCACTACTACGACTGATAGCGGTATCAAGTTCGATTTGAGTGGCAATATCAGCGTAGACAGTGTTACTGCAGATACGGTGACGACTGGCAATACCACAGTCAATACAAATGGCGTAACGATAGCTAACGGTCCAAGCATGACAACTGAAGGCATTAACGCAGGTAGTAAGACGATCACTGGTGTCGCTGACGGTGTCGAGGTCAATGATGCAGTCAATTTCGGTCAATTAAGCGCTCTAGATGGCAAGCTGAGTAACAGTGTTAACGAGTTGGGTTATAAGATTAATGAAGTAGAAGACGATGCTAATGCTGGTATCTCTGCTGCCATGGCAATGTCTTCACTACCACAAGCTTATATCCCTGGTAAGTCAATGGTAGGTGGTGGTATCGCGACCTATAATGGTCAAAGCGCAGTTGCCATTGGTTTATCAAAAGTATCTGACAATGGTCGCTGGGTAATCAAGGTAAATGGTACAGCAGATACTCAAGGAAATGCAGGCGGCGCAGTTGGTGCAGGCTTCCATTTCTAAGATAGCCACATTATTTTATGGCAGCGTTTATCTATAAATAGGCGTTGCCAACTTACTCATAAAGTATATTAAGGGATAGATAATGAAAAAATCTGTATATCGTTACGGCTTATTAGCAACAACCGCGTTGCTATTTACAGTCACTGGCTGTACCCAAAAAAACATAATGCCAACTTGGCATTTGACCCCTGGCGCTCAGCATGGCTCTGTTGATTCTAATGATTTAGTATTTCCTGATCCAAACAAGGCATGGCAAAAAGGAGGCACTATTGTCAATCGTGACGATATTGCTAAAATCGGTGTAGGTACTACCAAAGATGAAATCTATAAGCTGATTGGTACGCCTCATTTCAGCGAAGGGTTTAACGCTCGTGAATGGGATTATATTCTCAAGTTTTATGATGCCAATAACAATGTAGAGACGTGTCAATATAAAGTTATCTTTGATGATAGCTATGAAGGTAGAATGCGCGACGATGAGTTTTTTGCCACGCAGTTTTATTGGCAACCAGCTTCTTGTGCCAAGTACTCACAGTTCTAGCGCTCATCACAGTCATAAAAAGTAGTGAAGCAAGCAAGGCATTTTGTGTCTTGCTTTTTTTGGTTCAGAATTAGGCAGGATAAGACAGGTATAATACTGAGCTTTACCAGATATTGTGTTATTTTGACGCTCATTCTACAAACATCCATGTATATAGAACGAGAGCTGAGTGTCAGTTTTATTTACCAGTCTCAGGTCTGTTATCATTTTTGACAAAGGCTATTTAATGAGTCTTATAAAAAGGTTGTAAGCAATGATTAATACCAAAATATATAAATCTATTTATAAATTGGCAGAAGAATTACTAGAGGCTGACCGTATCGGTAATCAAGAAAAATTTGATGCGTTTTATGCTGAGCTAAAAGCCGTCTGTACTGATAACGAAAACACAGACAAAGATCATCCAGAGCAGTGGGAGACGTTGGCTGACTTTACAGAAGATTTGGACGAAGCACTGGTCATTTATGACAAAGCACTAGCCAAAGCTACGGCGATCAATTCAAAAGATCATCTGTCGTCGATTGCTTTTTCTATGGCGGTGTTACAGCTTGAGACAGGTAACAAAGAAGCGGCTATTCAAAGTCTACAAAATGCCAAAATCACGGCAAATAAAATCGAAGATAAAGAGTTTAAAGTTGAGATAGATGAGATGCTGACTAAGTTGTTGGGTGAGTAGTTTCAATTAAGCAGGAATGATTTTATATGCAAGACGTACCTATTGTGATTGTTGGCGGTGGCCTAAGCGGTCTGTATGCGGCATTTTTATTAGAACAAAAAGGCATCGATTATATACTGATAGAAGCTCGTGATAGATTGGGCGGGCGTATCACTGTTGCCAAGTCATCAGTAGACTTGAGTGCTAGCAGTCAAAGTGTTGATCATGAAAAATCAAACGATGGCTTTGATTTAGGGCCGTCTTGGTTTTGGCCAGAGTATCAGTCGCAATTAAGTGATTTGATTGAGGCATTAGATTTGACACGTTTCGCTCAGTTCGAAGAAGGCGACATGATGGTTGAGCGTGCTGCCAATGAGATGCCTATCCGCACGCAAGGCTATCAGAGCTCGCCACCATCTATGCGCCTCGTGGGTGGAATGACGGCTCTAACTGATGCTTTATACGCGCGCTTAGATGCCAAGCGTGTCATAACCGGTCAAATCGTAAAGCGTTTAACCAAGACTGGTCAGCATATCGAAATAGAGAGCGAAGATAGCTTTAGGTATGCGACTACGTTGCGAGCGCAGCATGTATTACTTGCGCTACCACCGCGGTTGGCGGTTAGTAATATCGTATTCGAACCTGCTTTACCGCAAGATTTAGCGATAGAGTGGCAAGAGACCGACACTTGGATGGCACCACATGCCAAGTATGTGGCCGTTTATGATTCGCCCTTTTGGCGAGATAACGGTCTTTCAGGTGCAGCACGCAGCGCGATAGGGCCGCTTACTGAGATTCACGATGCTTCTTTAATAGAAGGCAAAGGCGCTGTGTTTGGTTTCTTTGGCGTCCCTGCGCAAGTGCGCCAAAATGTTTCGGAGATGGCGCTAAAAGCGCATTGCCGTGCGCAGATGGTGCGGCTTTTCGGTACACAGGCAAACACACCAACTGCTGAATATATCAAAGACTGGGCGCAAGATCCATTTACGGCGATGCCTGCTGATGCCAGTGGCGCAGGTCAGCATGCTGTAGCCCCGCCATCAAAACCAAAGACAGGCGAGTGGCAGAACTGTCTAACTGGTTGCGGTAGCGAATGGTCAGAGGCGTTCCCTGGCTATGTCGCTGGTGCTATTGACGCGGCAAACAGAGCGGTACAAGGTTTGCCTAATGTTGTAGTGCAGTCTGGATCGTAAACAGGTGCAGGCTTTCGTTTTCTAATATGTCTGGTTTAACATAAGTTGAGACAGTATATTTCTAGAAAATAACGGGCAAATATAAGTGTAAATAAGCGTGTTCATCCGATTAACGAACACGTAGTAGGCAGTCTCGAAAGTGTTAATAAAGAGACTGATAAGGACATCTACAACGGCTACTTAATTAAGAAAAAAAGATATATTCTTTATTTCTATCAGACGAAATTAATTTTTCTAAATGTTCAGACTGACGTATACTGATGAGGCTCCATATATAAAATATGCCCACGGACGAGCACTAAAATCAATATAAGGATATTCAGATGTTAGGAAAAATGATGTATCAGCCGCTGCTCATTAGCAGCCTCATTGAGCACGCCGCCCAATATCATGGTGATACCGCTATCTTGTCAAAAGAAGTCAATGGCGAGATGACCAAGAGTGATTGGTTGACCGTCTCCAATAACTCAAAACGTTTGGCAAACGCGCTACAAGCACTGGGACTTAAGTCATCAGAGCGCATCGCCACCTTGGCATGGAACAATCGCCGTCACCTAGAAGCGTGGTACGCAATCTCGGGTAGCGGTATGATTTGCCATACTATTAATCCCCGTTTATTCCCCGAACAGCTTGCCTACATCATTAACGATGCGGAGGATCAAGCTTTATTCTTTGACATTACTTTTTTGCCACTAATTACCGCTATCAAAGAGCACATCAAAGGCATTAAGCACTTTATTTATTTGGGTGATAGAGACGAAAAAGTCTTGGAGCAGTTACCGAATGCTCTGTTCTTTGATGAGTTGCTGGCAGATAATAGCCCTGATTTTGACTGGCCGCAGTTTGATGAAAAGCTTGCAAGCTCACTCTGTTATACCTCAGGAACGACAGGCAATCCCAAAGGTATCTTGTACTCTCATCGTTCCTCAGTTCTGCATGCGATGGCTTTGTGTATGCCCGATGTGTCCTCGTTGTCTGCCCAAGATGTCTTGCTACCAGTAGTGCCGATGTTCCATGTCAACGCGTGGGGCACGCCTTATGCCGCTGCCCTGACTGGCTGCTCTTTGATACTACCCGGTCCAAATCTTGATGGTGACAGCTTAGTGTCTGTGATTGATGATTATAAAGTGACTGTGGCTTTGGGCGTACCAACTATTTGGCAAAGTCTGCTAACCGCTGCCAAAAACAGAGGCAGTAAGCTGGACAGTATGACGCGTACGATCGTCGGTGGTGCAGCATGTCCGCCATCAGTCATCAAAACCTTTAGAGAGGACTTTAACTGCGATGCGATACATGGTTGGGGCATGACGGAGACCAGTCCACTTGGCACGATGAATCAGATAAAAGCCAAGCACAAGTCGCTCAGTAAAGAAGAGATTAACGAGCTGCGTAAATCGCAAGGTCGCCCTCCTTATGGTGTCAAGATACGTCTGATGGATACGGAGCAAAAAGACAAGCCAGTCGCCGAAGATGGCGAGTCACAAGGGCGCTTACAGATTCGTGGGCATTGGGTCATTGATGATTATTTTACTGAAAATAAAGATACCATCACTGCAGATGGCTGGTTTGATACCGGTGATATCGCCACGATTGATGCTGACGGCTATATGAATATCCGTGACCGCTCAAAAGATTTGATCAAATCAGGGGGCGAGTGGATATCTTCTGTAGAATTAGAAAATATCGCTGTGGAGCATCCAGAGGTTAAGATGGCCGCAGCGATTGCGGCGACTCATAAGCAATGGGGCGAGCGTCCAGTCTTAATTGTCGTCAAAGAAGCGGACTCGGCAGTAGATGAAGCGCAGATTCTTGAGTTCTATAAAGGTAAAGTGGCCAGTTGGCAAATACCTGATAAAGTCGTCTTTGTAGATAATATCGTGCTCAACGGCGCAGGGAAAATGATGAAGAATAACTTACGTGATGAGCATGGTGATGTCTTGCTTGACTAATATAGTCAATCCACTATAAATCAGGTACGGTGGCAGGCTCATTTAGTCTACTGTTTGTAGTGCTTTAACTTGCCTTCCTTGTACCTGAATGGTCTTGAGCCAACTATAGCATCGGGGTTAATTGATTCGAGGTTCGTTCAAGGTTACATAGATATTCTTAATCATATTTTTGACGAAAAAGTCCGCCTATAAGCGGACTTTTTTAGTTTCGATATTAGTTTCGATGTCAGTTTCGCTCATACGTGCTGGCACACCGAAATTATAATACGCTCTCTGCATCCTTTTGCTTTACAACTTTATGCTGATCTTCTGTGCTATCGACTTTCCAATAACTGGATATGTATAAATGCGTTTTTGGTATTGAACGATCTACTTTAAAGTAGTGACGCAGGGCACGCATACTATGGAATTCACATGCCGCCCACACCGCAGGTCGTCCTGTCAACCAAGTAAGCGTTTTAACACGATCAAGTAATGGGCTGCTTTGTGCATTTGGATGTGCATTTATCACCCAATGAATGTCGACGTTGTCGGGTTTTTTGAGTAGTTGCTTATCTGCTTCGGTGGTAATCTCAAGGACTGCATAGCCGTGTGCGTCAGCAGGTAGCTGAGCAAGATTGACGGTAATGGCAGGTAGAGCGGTCATGTCGCCGATCAATAAAAACCAATCAGCCTCATTATTGATAAGCTTCTTTGGTCCAGGGCCGCCTATCAATATTTGCTCACCCACTTGGGCGTTGCGTGCCCATGTTGAAGCAGGGCCTTCTGTCTCATGCAAAGCAAAATCGACATCTATTTCTTCATCTCGTTGAACGCTAACGGTATAAGTGCGCACTAATGGTCGAGTCTCCTCACCTTGAGGAAACATCAGTTTGATATAAGCACTTTCTTGGTCTACTGGAAAATCAGTCAGTCCAGCACCACCAAGTGTGACGCGGCACATATGTGGAGTGAGGCATTTACTGCGAACAACCTCTAGCATTCTTGGGGTGGGTTTTGCCATATTAATACTTTCCTTCATTTAACTGATTGGTTGTATATCAAAAAGTATGATGATTATAATTTAAACAACTTTTGATGATTTGAAAGCCCTTTAGAATCAGAGCATTGCTTGCTTGTTGATTTTTATTGGTAGCATGCTTTTTAAAACAACACTGAATATAAAAAGTTCGATGGCTAAGGTTTAAATAATAATGATAATCATTAACATGTGTATATTACGCTAATTGGTACTTATGTCAATTGGGTTGTAAGTGTTTGGTCGTTGGTCTTGATCATTTTCTTCTCATACTTGAGTAAAAGTGCTATTAGATAGCAGATGAAGCAGATGAAGTTTTGATGTTCTTAAAGGCAACAGGCCCTAATATAGATACGGCTTATAATGTGAATTATGCTATAAATGATGATGGAGATAATCAGGCAACTGTTTTTGATTAGCGTCTCTTAAATGAGAAAGGCTAAACGTCGGCAGTAAGCACACTTAAAACCAAGGAGTAGGTATGTCTGCAAGCAAACAAGAAATCGTCGCTTTTATAGAGGCGGAGTTTCCGCAAACCAAATGTAGGGTCGAGTCAGTAGATGAGAAGGGTTCGACCTTATCGCACGAGATAGGTATCAATGAGCTGCGACCTGGGGGCACGGTCTCTGGGCCAGTATTGATGAGTGTCGCTGATGTGGCCATCTATGTGGCAATATTGGGAAAAATCGGTATTGTACCGTTGACTGTGACAACGAGCTTAACCATCAACTTTTTGCGTAAACCCTCAGCAGATGCCCGTATCATCGCCGAGTGCACGTTAATGAAAGTAGGGCGCACATTAATCGTGGGCGAGGTTTCGCTTTACTCAGAAGGCTCTAGCGACTTGGTCGCCCATGTGGTTGGCACTTATTCTGTACCACCACAACCGAGACAGACGACCTTATAGCAATCTATATTATGTGGCTATATTATTTAACCATGTTATTGACTGAGTTTCTGACTAAGGCAAGTGGTAAATCCAAGAGATAAACCATAGATAAATCAAAGGCTTAGATAAATTAACAGACACAAAAAAACCTCAAGTAAACTAATACTTGAGGCGAAACCTGCTTAAACTTTACAGTTTAAATTCGTTTTAAATATGGCGCAGCGGACGGGACTCGAACCCGCGACCTCCGGCGTGACAGGCCGGCATTCTAACCAACTGAACTACCGCTGCTTAGGTCGTTTTTAGCATCTTACTCATATAAATAGAGCCCACTTTGCTAAAAGAGTGGTGGGTGATGACGGATTCGAACCGCCGACATTCTGCGTGTAAGGCAGACGCTCTACCAACTGAGCTAATCACCCTGAGAAGCGTTAGCTTCGCAAGTTAAAATTCCTTAAAAGGAATCTTATAGAAATTCCAACATTTAAAGTTGTCACACTCTAAATTAATAAAAATTCTAACAACATAGAACTCAATTAAGTCCCCTTGCTGTGGGTGTGTATTATATAGATTTACATATGCCTGTCAAACGTTATTTCATATTTTTTATAAATTAATGATTATCTTTCTTTTACGTCAGCGACATTAAGACTTGTTCAGCCCATATGGTGGGTACATAGTTACCTATTGTGTGTGCGCCAAAAGCTACTATACTGATAATGCTTTGTGGCACGTGCAGGTATTGGATAATTTGATTTGTATTAATTGACTGATTGGTTGATGGAGGCAGGTATAGACACTTTTGCTATTGAAAAGTACTTTACGACATGGTCATTGGGTGACTTTGCAGAATTGGGGCTGATATTACATGTCGTGCTCATGATACTCATGACATTACGAATTGTATCGGTACAGCGCAATATTGGCGTATCGATCGCTTGGGTTGCTGTGCTCTATACCTTGCCTGTCGTAGGATTAATTGCCTACATACTGCTCGGTGAGCCAATGATCGGACGTCGCTATCGTGAACGCATGGATCAAGCCAGCCTGCTGATGAATGAGATGGCAAAGCGGGAGCATTTGGTCTTTGATAAAGGGCAAGATTTGTTGCCTGATAACTATCGCGGTGTCAGCCAAATAGGGACGCGCTGGACAGGGTTCGGGGTGTTTCCCGATCACCAGATGCAGCTACTAACCGCGCCCAGTGCTATATTTAAGCGTTTGATCGATGATATTGAGTCAGCAAAGAGTATCATCTTGATGGAGTTTTATATCATCTATCCGAAGGGGCAGGTAGTAGAGGTGATAGAGGCGTTGGTCGCTGCCGTACAGCGCGGGGTTGAGTGTCATATATTGGCTGATAGTGTTGGTAGTTTTAGGTTTTTTAATAGCAATGAGCATCGAATATTAGAGCAAGCAGGTGCCTTTGTTCATCAGTCGTTACCAGTAGGTTTGTTCAAGACCTTATTTAAACGTTCAGATCTGCGTAATCACCGAAAAATGGTAGTCATTGATGAATACATTGGTTATATCGGTAGCTTTAACTTGGTCGATCCTAAGTTTTTTAAAAAAAATAAAAATGTCGGACAATGGATCGATGTGGCGATACGCAGTGTGAGCCACCGTACCATCAGTATAGCGACGGCGATGGCAAAAGTTGTGGTCACCGATATCGGCGCTGAAAATAACAACAATCTAGACGAGCTCAACCAGCGAATCAATAACTATACCCGTAAGCTATATGTGATGGATCCGACTATCAATGACATCAACAGTCGGGTAAAATTTTTGGGTGATAGTATCGATGCTGATGAGCCGCTACATACTGGCTCAATGTCGATAGTCATACCACAGATGCCTGTAATAGAAGGCGTGATCGCGCAGTTGATACCTTCGGCACCGCAGGTAACAGCGCATGTTATTTATAATACCTTGGTGACGGTTATTCATCGCGCCAATAAACGCATTTGTATTACCACGCCATACTTCGTACCCGATGAGGCGCTATCAAGTGCGCTGACGATAGCGGCTAAGCGCGGGGTAGAGGTGACGATTATCGTTCCCGAAAAGGTCGATTCGTTTTTAGTGCAGCATGCGTCACAAGCGTATTATGAAGAGTTATTGCAGGCGGGCGTCACTATTGCCTTATTTAAGGGCGGGCTGCTACATGCTAAAACCGTGGTGATCGATGATGATTATTGTCTGTTTGGTACGGTAAATATTGATATGCGCAGTTTTTATCTCAATATGGAAGTCAGCTTGGCGATTTATACCCCTGAAATGGTCGCTCAAATTGCTAACTGTCAAGAGACTTATCTACAAAGCTGTCATTTTTTAACGTTAGCAGAATGGCAGCAGCGCGCAGGCTATGAGCGTTTGTTTGATAATGTGGTACGCTTGTTTAGTCCTTTATTGTAGCGGTTTATTGTAGCTATTTGAATTTTAGGCTAAGGTAAACTATCTACACATTGTCTTACTGTCGCCATCATAACGATTTCATCCTATTCATTACCTACTTAACTGTAAAAGGACACGCTGGTCTTATGTCTGCATCGCCTCTAACACCACTGGATTATATCGCCGCAGGCTATTGGCAAGATTTCTTAGCGGGACGCCCTATCGCAGGTGGTATTGCCTATGAAGCGGAGTTGCGTGATTGCACTTTGGATGAGTCGCTATCGAGCTTACAGCGGGTAGATACTTTGCTATCGCAGATACGCCGTGATCTGATTAAAACGGGTAACTGGGATGAAGATGCGCTGTTAACGGATGAACGCTATCGTAATCTTATGATGTTTTTGGCATTTTATGCCGGCCAAGTATTGGCGCAGCAATGGCAAGCCACAGCGCATTGGTATGGTCAATTCGAGCTGCGTAAACGTTATCCAATATGGTCGCTGAGTACCGATGATTTTTATCAGCATATGGCAGTGTTATATAGTGAGAATAATAGTGCCAATATTAATGCCAATGCCAATATTAATGACAGTGCCAGCTTACCAATATTTTTTGCCCTAGAACCGATAGGTTTGCGCTTGTTCGGTCATGTCGATAGACCTTTTGTTGCCGTACAAGGTGGTCAAGTTGCTAGTGGCTTGTATCAAGCGGTTAGTGCCAGACTGCCAGTCGCTAATAATGATTACGTGTCTACCATTATCACTCAAGACAATAAATCTAACGTGGCTGCTCGCATGGCTCCTCAAGTAGATTTAGGCTCAAGTAACATAGAATCTAATTCTCAGACAGTGGGCACTAGCGTAGACTCTTTGATAAAGCAGAATACAACCACCACATCAGCAGATGATCTGAATAGAGCTGCTTTGAATGAAGCTACTATTTCGCAAATGATAGCCGATCCACTGGCAAATAAAGACTTATCGAATGAACAACAAGGTGAGATAAAGCCTGAGCTGTCTAAATTGGAACCGGCATTAACGCAAACTAAGTTAGCTACTTCTGTCAAACCCTCACCAACCCCAGAGATTTTTAGCCAATTACTCATAGAGTTAGATGAGATTGAACGACCGCAAACTGCAGGCAATGCTGAGTATCAGCAAGCCCGCAAAGTCTTGGATCAGTTTGAACAGCATGTTGCCAAGCAATCTAAACCGCGTGCGCAAATCAACTTTTCAGAGAGTCATTTGGCGGCAAAAAAGCAAGCGTTGTTGAAACTACAAGAGGCCGCGCATGTTGGGAATACCGCTGCTATGCTGCGTTTGGCGATGTATGAGCTACTCGGTGAAGGCTTGGTGATTGATAAAAATGCTGGTATAGAGGCAGGTGTTGAATGGGTTAAGCAAGCCGCTAGCAAAGACGACAGCCGAGCGCAGCGCTTACTCAGTAAGATGTATTACCAAGGGGTTGGTGTCTTGCAAGATATTAATAACGGTAAATATTGGTTAGAGCAAGCTGCCCAAAACGGTCACGTGGAAGCGGCCAGTTTGGTGGCACAGTGGCAGCAAGCGCAAACGTTGATAACGACACAAAAGCAAGAGCAACACAGTATTAAGCGCTATCAGCTGTTACTGGCGGTAGTGCTAGTAGTGGCGGTGTTAATATTAATTATTGTCTAAACGATTTTTGTTAGCTCATACTGCGTAAAAGCTTATTATTAAGCAGAAAATTCAGGTAGAATTGTCGCGTTTTTTACCATCAGTTTTTTTGAGAATGGTATTATCTGATTCATTACTAATCTGGGCTGTTCTATGCCATCTTCTCCTACGCCATCCAAACCCTCTACCACCGCGTCTTCATCTACCGCGTTGTCCAGTCCAGCGGTGTATCAGCCACCCTTTTATTATCAATGTATCATTGGCTTACTCAAGCCGCTATATCGCCTACAGGTTTGGCGACGCTCACACAAGCGCGATAACTATCAGCAAGAAGTGGCGCAGCGTTTTGGCAAGCACTATCCTGCAGCGCCAACAGCTGATATCAAAGCTGAAATAAACCATAAAGCTGAGATGAATAATAACGTTATCTGGTGCCACGCGGTGTCTTTAGGTGAGACCAATACAGTAGCGCCGTTGCTAGACATGCTATTGGCGCATGGTTATCAGATTTGGCTGACCAATACCACGCAGACGGGTTTCGCTCGCGGTGCCAGCCGTTTCGCTGCTGACATTGCTCAGGGTCGGCTTAGCCATAGCTATGTACCTGTAGATAGCCCCGCTGTTATTGAAACGTTTTTAGCGCACGTGCAGCCAGTCGCGGCCTTGTTTGTAGAGACCGAGCTGTGGGCAAATATTTTAACCAAGCTGTCCGAGCATCGTATTCCGAGCATCTTAGTCAATGGTCGTCTATCAGCCAGTTCATTTACAAGCTATCAAAAAATCGCTGCTGTCAGCGCCAGTATGATGAAAAACCTGACGTTAATTATTGCGCAAGACAACGAGTCTGCCAAACGCTTTCGTCAGCTGGGCGCTCATAGTGCGCAAATTCGGGTGGCGGGCTCACTCAAGTGGGTCATTAATAGCCCAGTGCTTAATAATGAAACGATTGATAGCAAAATTGATGATGAACAAGCGACTGATAGCAACGCTGCTAAGAAAGAACATGAGCGTGCCACTATACAAAAGCAAAAGAGCGGTATTGCCGTCGAGTTGGGAATAGCGGATCGTCCTATTTGGGTCGCGGCCAGCACCCATAATGGCGAGGAAAGCATCGCTCTGTCATTACAAGAGCAGCTATTGTCCAACCCAGCGCTGGCGGATACGCTATTGATTATCGTGCCCAGACATCCTGAACGCTTTGATGAAGTGGCGACGCTTATCCAAAACAGCACGTTGATGATGGCACGGCGCAGTAACGAAGAAATAATCAATGCGGACACGCAAGTCTATTTAGCAGATAGTATGGGCGAGCTGATGACATGGTATACGCTCGCCGATGTGGCGTTGGTGGGCGGTTCGTTGGTCGATGTGGGCGGACATAATCCGGTTGAGCCAGCGAGTGTGGCAACACCGGTGCTAATGGGACGCCAAACCCAATCGTGTCAAAGTGTGGTCGATAAGCTGGCGAGTGTGGGCGCGTTATATCAGCCAAATAATGCGTTTTACCGTCCAATTACGATAAAGCCAACGACGATAGAGGATGTTGCTGCCAATGATGTTGCTACCAATAATGAAAATATCGACCATTCAGATATCAGTCGCTCAGATATCAGTAGTCTAGATATGAAGGGTAAGCAAAAATCCTCGCGCAGTAAGTCCTCATTGGCTGCTAACGATACGGCGCTCATTTATGATCAGCTACAGTCCTGGCTTAGCCATCCGCTATTAGCCAAACAGGCAGGGCAAGCTGGCGAGCAGATGACCGTACAGCAGCAAGCAGTATTAACGCGTCAATTTGCCATGATCGAAAAGGTGATTGAGCAACACTCAAACCAAGAGACTCTATGAATTGTCTATTACTGCCTGCCGAAAACTTTTCGCAAAATTCTGCGACAATCAATCATCTATCGCAAATTAACCATATCAATGACGTGTTGACCGCAACAGTGGGAGATACGCTTAAAATTGGGCAACTCGGTGGCAATCTTGGTACGGCGATGATTGAGGAGATTGCTGCTCACCGTATTCAGCTAGGTGATGTTCAATTGTCAGTTGTGCCACCTGCTAAGTTAAATCTGACGGTCATCTTGGCATTACCACGTCCAAAAGTGCTGCGCCGCTTGATAATGGATATGACGGCGCTTGGCGTGCGCGATATTATCCTTATCAATAGCTATCGCACGCAAAAGAGCTATTGGCAAAGTCCGATGTTGAGTCGCCTCGATGAGTTCGTATTAGAAGGCTTACAACAAGGAGTGGATACTGTTGCCCCGCGCATTACTTTGCAAAAGCGTTTTAAACCCTTTGTCGAGGATGAGCTGGCAAGTCTAATCACCAACCGCGCTATTGTCGCGCACCCTTACAGCGATCTGTCATTTTCGCAATATGTGCAGCAGCAAGTGCTAGCAAAGCAAGAGCAAACTGCGCCATCGTTCGTAGAAACCAACTCAGCTAATAGCACCTCCTTGCCCAGTCTCGTTTGTATCGGCGCAGAAGGGGGCTGGATCGACTATGAGATTGAGCTGCTTGCCAGTCAAGGCTGTCAGCCAGTACATATAGGTCCACGCATATTGCGTACTGAAGCGGCAGTCAATGTAATTTTGGGGCAATGGTTGTTATAAAAAAGTGTTGAGCGAACACTATTTGGCTAAATCATTGCTTTTGAAATTGTATTTTAAAAGCAATGATTTAGCCAAACAAACACCAGTTTATCCAGTTAAATAAATGTATTGATAATTAATCTCATTTCTATTAGTATGTTGTTTTCAACTAATATGCTCTTATTACTCTTAATGAGTAATGTTTTTTTTATCTCTCACTTATCCGTAGCACCATTATGGGGAAAACCATGTCATTGAAAGCTTTCAGCGCAAATTTACCTTCTACCAAGCTCACTTTACCTGTTGCCGTATTTGGCATGATGCTAGGGCTTGCGGGTTGTAGTAATTCCTCTACGCCAGAAGAAAGCGTTGATGCTGAAGCGGCGCCAGCTAGTAGCGAGCAAGAAGTGGCTAACGATGGCGCGACGAGTGCTGAAGGACAAACGATTACGATCTACTCATCACGTAACGAGCAGCTGATCAAGCCTTTGCTAGACCGCTATACAGAAGAGACAGGTATCAAAATTGAACTGGTCACTGATAAAAGTGGTCCATTGATGGCACGCTTGCAAGCGGAAGGTCAAAATACGCCAGCGGATATGCTATTGACTGTAGATGCGGGTAATTTGTGGCAAGCTACAGAACAAGGATTGCTCCAGCCAGTGGCATCGACGGTATTAGAAGCCAATGTCCCTGCAAAATATCGTGATCCAAAAGGTCAGTGGACAGGTCTGTCATTACGTGCCCGTACTATCATGTATGACCCAAGTAAAGTCAGCGCCGACCAGTTATCCACTTATGCAGATTTGGCGGATCCAAAATGGAAAGGCAAGCTTTGTTTGCGTACCTCAAACTCTGTATACAACCAGTCATTGGTTGCCAGTATGATTGAAAACTTAGGCGAAGAAAAAACCGAAGCCGTCATTCGTGGTTGGGTAGATAATTTAGCCACTGACGTCTTTAGTGATGACACTAGCATGCTAAAAGCTATCGCTGCCGGTCAGTGTGAAGTGGGCTTGTCTAACAGCTACTACTATGGTCGCTTGCTCGATGAGCAGCCTGATTTTCCTGTCAAAGTCTTTTGGGCAAACCAAGGCACTACTGGTACCCACGTGAATATTTCTGGAGCAGGTGTGGTGACAGGATCAGACAATCCTGATGGCGCCCTCAAATTAATGGAATGGTTGTCTTCGGATAAAGCCCAAGGTCTCTATGCCAGCTCTGATAAAGAATATCCAGTCAAAGAAGGCGTTGATGAGTCAGATATGCTCAGATCGTGGGGCGAATTCAAAAAAGATGATATCAACGTGCAAAAGTTTGGTGAGCGTCAAACCCAAGCGATTCAAATGATGGACAAAGCAGGTTATAAATAGAGTATCACAAGCCAACCACGCCCAAAAAATGACAGTAGCCATAAGATAAATGTCAGTATGACTCTTAGTAAGCGGAACAGTAAGCGGAACAGTAAGCTGAGCAAGTTTGGCAGAGAAAATGGTGTTTTTGGGTGTGCGATAGGCGAATTAGATCGGGATCTCTATGCGTATGACATGGTAATAATTATATGATAACAACGCCAAATGCGTCTGTTCGTCAAGACAGGACAGCCAACGACCATAACAATGGCAGTGACCATAGTAGTTTGGCTGTTAGTCAAGACCATGCTGTTCGCAAACGTATCCTCTCAAAATCAGTCTTAGGACTGATTTCGTTGTTTATGCTGGTACCAATTCTCATCGTCCTGCTGTCATGGACGCAGCCAGTGGCAGACATCTGGACGCACATGCGCGAGTATGTGCTGCCGCAAGTCCTCAAGAATACCGCGATTTTATTGGTGATGGTGACGGTTATCTCTGGCAGTATCGGCACCGCACTTGCTTGGATCACCAGCATGTATCGCTTTCCCGGACAGCGCTTTTTTTCGTGGGCGCTGATGCTACCGCTCGCGATACCGGCTTACGTGCTGGCATTTGTTACCGTCGGTATTGTTGATTTTAGTGGACCGCTACAGACAGGTTTACGAGAGTTAGGCATCGATACAGCCATTCCGTCAGTACGCAATGTCTGGGGCGCAGGTTTGGTATTGTCATTGGCATTTTATCCCTACGTTTATTTGCTAGCGCGTCAGGCCTTTTTGTCACAAGGCAGGCGGGCGATTGAAGCGGGTCAAATGCTTGGTTTAAGCCGCAGTCGCGTGTTTTTTCGCTTGGCATTACCGCAAGCGTTGCCGTGGATAATTGGCGGCTTGTTACTCGCCAGTATGGAAACGCTTGCGGACTTTGGTGCGGTTTCGGTCTTCAATGTAGACACTTTTACAACGGCTATTTACAAGGCTTGGTTTGGCTTTTTTAGTCTAACGACTGCCGCACAATTAGCCGCTTTATTAATCGGTGTGGTATTTATCGTCGTATTGTTTGAGCAGTATTGGCAAGCCAAACGCGGTAATATAGTTACCCAAGGCAGCAATCAGCGTTTTGAAGCCAGCGCGTCTGCTAAGCTGGCCATGACATTCCTATGTACACTGGTGTTTTTGCTGGCTTTCCTAATACCGTTCTTGCAGTTGATCTATTGGACCGCGTTGAATTTTCGCCAAGATTTTGACGCCCGTTATATTGATTTTGTTACCAACAGTCTTATGATTGCGAGCATGACCACCATTTTCATTGCTTTTTTAGCCATCATCATTGCGTGGATCAAGCGCCAATATCCTGATAAATCAACCAAGCTCATGACGACTTTAGCCAATCTAGGCTATGTCGTACCGGGTACAGTACTGGCTGTTGGCATATTTATTCCAATTGCTTGGATAGACAATCAGCTGATTGCGTTCGGTGTGACCTCAGAGCAAGTGCTGTCGGGTAGTGTGATCGTGATGCTCCTTGCCTTATCGACGCGCTTTATGACCGTAAGCTTTCAGCCAGTCGATCGGCAGTTACAGCGACTGACTGTCAATCAGGAAGCGGCTGCTAAATTATTGAGTGACAGCCCTTATCAGCGTTGGCGGCAAGTGATGTTGCCCGTACTCAGCCCTGGGGTGCTAACGGCCTTATTGATGGGCTTTGTCGAAGTGATGAAAGAGATGCCGATCACCTTGATGACACGGCGACAAGGCTGGGATACGCTAGCAGTGCGGGTATTTGAGATGACCAGCGAAGGCATGTGGGGCAGGGCAGCATTGCCAAGTTTGCTGATTGTGTTGGTCGGTCTTATTCCCGTTTGGATATTGCTGCGCCAAAGTGATAAGCAGGGATAAGTTGAAAACAGTTTATTATTTAAGACATTGCCGTTTATTATTTAAGAAGTTAAAGACAGAGTTGTTCGCGCTTAAGCCTTCATTAGCACCATAATTTTTACCGTTTTATTTATTGGTTTTATTCATTAATCGCTTACTGGTACCATCTATGTATACTGACTTGATTAAAGACTCAACAGACCCAGCCAATCCTAAGTCGGCGACGGCTAAAGTGGAAGTGCACGCTGATAATGTAAAAAAATCACCAGTATCAAGAGATGAAGTCTACCAAATGCAGGATAATAATATCGATAAGCACGATGCTAACTTTACCGCACATACTGAGACAAATATCGCCACCAATCCTTACTTTAGTGTGCAAGATTTAATCGTCGGTTATGACGATACCATCATCGTTAATGGACTATCGCTAAGCTTACAACAAGGTGAGATTGGCTGCTTTTTGGGTTATAGCGGTTGCGGCAAGACCACGGCATTGCGAGCCATTGCGGGATTGGAGCAAAGTCGTCGCGGCACGATTGGCTTAAATAACCAACGCTTGACAGAACAGACGCCGACGACCTCGTTCGCCGTTGCGCCAGCCAAACGTGGCATGGGTATGGTGTTTCAAGACTATGCGTTATTCGGGCATTTAAGCGTGGCAAAAAACATCGCTTTTGGTCTTAATAAATGGTCAGCGGCTGACAAAAAAGCCCGCGTGGCTGAGATGCTAAGCCTCGTTGAATTGACGGAGCATGCTGACAAACGTCCCAATGAGCTCTCAGGTGGACAGCAACAACGCGTTGCTTTGGCACGAGCGTTAGCGCCCAATCCCAAACTCTTGCTACTCGATGAGCCGTTTTCTAATTTGGATGTGGTACTGCGTGAGTCATTGGCGATGAATGTCCGTGATATTCTCAAACGTACCAATACCACCGCTATTTTGGTGACTCATGATCAAAATGAGGCTTTTGCGCTGGCAGATAAAGTAGGCGTGATGGATAAAGGCCGATTGGTACAATGGGCGACACCAAGCGAGCTATATCATGAGCCAATCAGTCCGTTTGTCGCCGAGTTTGTCGGTGAAGGTGCGATGATAGATGGCATTATCAAAGAAGGTCACGTCGAGACCGCGTTAGGTGATATTTACCGTCGCATGGAAGTTTATGATGAGTCAGGGCAGCCGCAATATTGTGAGTACGATTATCCCAATGGCACTCCGATTAAGGTGCTCGTGCGCCCTGACGATATAATCCATGATGATGATAGTACGCAGACCGCCTTGGTGATTGGGCGCGTCTTTCGCGGTGCCAATTATCTGTATCGCTTGCAACTCGATGATGGGCAGACAGTTTTATCCTTGGTCGCTAGCCATCATAATCATGAAATTGGCTCGCAAATTGGGATTTTGCCGATACTTGAGCACGTTGTTGTTTTTGATGAAAAAGACATCAATGCGACGACTTGGTCAGAGTATGATCGGTCCGAGCGCGTGGCAGAAGCCAGATAGTCGCTTTAGCAAATTATGATTTAAACGCTCGTCATCATTCAGCGTATTCAACTTAACGAGTTGCCATTATATGCAGATAGCGACCCAGCCATTTATACGGCTCTCGTTGTGAGTAGCGCAGCTCCATACGTATGACTGCATCAGGATCATTATGACCACCGCGCTTGAGCGGTGCATAATCATGAAACACGCGCAAGCCACTGGTTAGAATGGTTTGGTAATGATGTGTGGTGAGCCAAGACTCGACTTCTTCTTTGGCGACCGGATAATTAGGCGTCAGGCTTTTTTTAGTGTCAGCCTTATAATCCGTGTTATCGAGCAGATTAAAATTACCCATAATCAGATTACGATAGTCAAAGCTCGCTGGATTATAAAAGCACAATGACAGCGCGCCATGCTCAGCCAATAGCCGATCACAAAAGTCCATAATCGCTGCTGGTTCTGCGAGCCATTCGAGTAGGGCATGCGACATTATCAAATCAAACTTAGCTGTTTTCTCAGCATTCTTAGCCATACTGTCTTTATTCTGCAACTCATCGATTGCTAACTTATCCTCTATCTCTTGATAAGGGCACACATACCAGCGTATATCTAGATTCCTATCGATTTCTGCGGCGCTCGCTTTTGCTTTCTCTAACATATTGGCAGAGATGTCATTGATGACCACGCTATGCCCTTGAGCCGCAAGCTCAATCGCAATCTGTGCAAGTCCTGCACCCACATCTAAAACTCGTAAAGGTCGCCCAAGCTCTTTACTCATCTGCGCTGTATAGGCAAAGATATCACGGCGCAATACTGCCAGTCGAATGTCGCCTTTAAGACCACCGTAGACCTTTTTTTCAAAATAATCGGCAATCGTGTCAAAGCTACGATCAGTGCGCGTCTCGTCTTGCATCGCCGTTTCTTTTGTTAGATCTGTCGATTGGCTGTTGGTTTCTTTCGTGCTTTGACTGCTGGTTTGCATAGGGTGATATCTGTATTAGGGTTAAATTTGGAACATCGTACAACAAAGACTAAAGCTAAGCTAGAACTGCTTTAACGGCAACAAAATTTTCTGCATAAGGTAAAAGACGCCACTCAGCGCATGTTTTCCAGTAGCTTTTCATAAAATTTTACGGTATAAATAGTGGGGTCTGTTGAACATTCAAATATTAGAACTGCTGATCGCTAAAATCGCATCAAACTAGGCGTAAACCGACGATAATGTCGAGACCTTAGCTAGGTTTACAACAACGTTTGGAGTGATTTTAGCATCAGCCCCAAGTATACAAGCAGGGGCAGGGCTATTTTTTGCCAATACATGGCGAAATTGTCTACCCTAGAACGACTAGGCGTCAAAAATTTCACTGCGTATTGTCTAAAAAATAGCCACTGCCAGTACCATATTTGAATGTTCAACAGACCCTAAGGTTTAAGAAACAATAACTATTGAGCAAGTTTTGCTAAAAAGTGCTTAATACAAATCATTGATGAAAAAAGCTGCCAAACTAAACGGCATTTACTGCCAAAAAATTTCAGCAAACGTCTGATTTACCATTGCTAAGGACAGCAACCATGATCAAATCCACCACGGATACCAGCGGCAAATTATCTGCCCCTTCATCTGCCCCTACTTATCAATCCATGTCTATCACTACCAAAACACCAACGATGTCACGCTGCTTATTGTCAGTAGCCGTTGCCAGTGCTTTACTACTCACCGGTTGTGGAGATGACGACGATGATAACGACACAGCATCCGTCATTTTTCCTACTAGCGTTGAGACAATTAGTGCTTTCAGTACTGCTCAAATAGATGGTATTCCTGGATTGGAAAATGCTGGTACGCCTGATGCTAAGTGTGATATTAAAGTAGAGAAAGTCACCTATCAAACGGTAGGGTCAGCAGGCGAGGTTACCAATGCAACTGCTGCTTTAATGCTGCCTAGTGGTGAGGGTGCAGACTGTTCGGGTGATCGTCCAGTATTATTATATGCTCATGGTACGACTACCGATAAAAGCTATGACTTTAGCCAAGTTGGCAATCCTCAAAATTCAGGCTCGGGTGAAGCCACCTTGATAGCAGCAAACTTTGCCGCGCAAGGCTATATCGTCGTAGCCCCTAACTATGCTGGCTATGATGATTCAGAGCTTGATTACCATCCGTACTTAGTTGCTGAGCAGCAATCTACTGATATGATTGATGCGTTGAATAGCTCGCGTATCGTTATCGATGCACAAAAACGAGAGAAAAATACCAATTACGCCAATATCGATGATTCAGGCGAGCTATATATTTCAGGATATTCGCAGGGCGGTCATGTTGCTATGGCTACTGCTAGAGCGCTAGAAGCACAAAACAAACCAGTGACAGCCATTGCGCCTTTATCAGGCCCTTATGCTCTAGCCGCCTTTGGTGATGCTATCTTTACAGGGAGCGTTAACCTCGGTGCAACGCGATTTGCGCCATTATTAACGACAGGATTACAGAAAAAGTATCCAAGTATTTATGATAATGTTAATGAGATTTTCACTGACCAGTATGCCAATACTATCCTTCCAAGTGACTCAAGTTTTGAGCAATTAGTCGAGGATAATAAACTGCCTGGATTTGCGCTGTTCCAGTCAAAATCTACTGGCAATGCAGTACTTGATCAGCTACCTTTTAGTACACTACCTTTTGCATTTTTAGGATTTTCTCCTGATAACTATCTCATTAAGACGGACTTTCGTGCCGCTTATGTGACAGATGTGCTTGCAAATCCTGATGGTTTGACAGCAACAACACCAGCTGGAATACCAGCCGCTTCTCCACAGAACGAGCTTCGTAAAGCCCTAAAAGACAACGATTTACGAGGATATGTACCAAAGATGCCAACATTGTTATGTGGTGGTCATCGTGATCCAACGGTATATTATGATTTAAATACAGGTGCAATGACGGCTCAGCTGCAACAAGCCAATCTAAATGTCACTGTTCTCGATGTCGACAACGAAAATGAAGCGGGTCGTGGCATTCCAACGTTATTGCCTTTAGGTCAATCAGCATTAGCAAACCCTTGGCTAATGACCAATACTATTGATAATATTCAGTCGCGATTTAATAATAATGTCGACGCTGCTGGAGCTGGCCTCTTATCTAGCTATCATGGTGGTTTAGTCGCTAGTGCTTGTACTGACGCCACTCGTGAATTCTTTAATCAAGACTTCAGTGCCAGTGCCAGTGCCAATCGAACTTAATATGACCAAGCGGCAATAAGTTATTTACAGATGAATGATGTCAAAAAACTGCATCCCATTGGGTGCAGTTTTTTTTATGTATAAAACAATTGCTTTTTAGGAGGATAAAACAATGAAGTCAATAATGTTATCTTTGCTAGCGCTCACCTTTGTATGGTTGCCTATGAGTCAAGCACAAGCAAAAAATACGCCTTGCTCTGGTAAGATGGGCGGCGTTTCCCATTGTTCAAAAGATGGTAAATTCGTCTGTAAAAATGGCAAAATTAGCCAGTCTAAGCGAGTATGTCATTAAAGATATTTCGGCGGATATTGCTGGATCTAAAAACCTGCGCTAATGAGCTGTTTTGCTTGATTTTAATGACAGTCAGAACCCCCTAAATCAACAAATTTGTGCTAAAATAGCTTCTTTTATTCAACATTACTTTTAACAAAAACCGTATCGCCATTTTCCTATGGTTTTGCACGTTTTGAGGTGTTTTTTAGCGTTTATATAACAATCATAGTTGCGCATTTGTGCAGCTATATTTTTGTATCAGCTTAAACCTTTTTAAGGCGTGCAACCCTTAGAGAAATTATGTGAGTGAAGGAGTGTATATGAGCGACTCGATCAGTCCTATTGCCATCGTGGATGAATTAAAGCAATCCTATTTGGATTATGCGATGAGCGTGATCGTCTCGCGCGCGCTGCCTGATGTGCGTGATGGGTTCAAACCAGTGCATCGCCGTGTGATGTATGCGATGCACGTGCTGTCTAATGACTACAATAAAGCCTATAAGAAGTCGGCGCGTGTGGTCGGTGATGTCATCGGTAAATATCACCCGCATGGCGATAGTGCGGTCTATGATGCGATTGTACGGATGGCGCAGGACTTTAGTTTGCGT
Organism: Psychrobacter sp. AT9; assembly: GCF_047272965.1. Classification (NCBI taxonomy): domain Bacteria; kingdom Pseudomonadati; phylum Pseudomonadota; class Gammaproteobacteria; order Moraxellales; family Moraxellaceae; genus Psychrobacter; species Psychrobacter sp. AT9. Next base: position 2,531,717 of record NZ_JBKOTW010000001.1, on the reverse strand, counting down.
TACCCGATGGTTGATGGTCAAGGTAACTTTGGCTCGATTGACGATGATCCACCGGCGGCTATGCGTTATACCGAAGTACGTATGACCAAGCTGACCCATCAGATGCTGGCTGATCTCGACAAAGACACTGTCGACTGGGAAGACAACTACGATGGCTCTGAGCGCATGCCAAGCGTGTTGCCGGCGCGTGTGCCTAACTTGTTGGTCAATGGTGCGACTGGTATTGCAGTCGGCATGGCGACCAATATGGCACCGCATAACCTGACCGAAGTTATTAATGCGTGCTTGGCATATGCCGAAAATCCGCAAATATCAGCTGAAGAGCTGATGACCCATATCTCCGGTCCTGACTTTCCTACGGGCGGTATCATCTACGGTCGTGCAGGTATTTTGGATGCTTATCGCACGGGTAAAGGCCGCTTGCACATACGTGGCCGCTATATCATTGAAGCGATGAGCGATACGGGCGTTAACCGTGATCGTGAGCGCATTGTATTTACCGAAGTACCTTATCAGACCAATAAAGCGAAGCTCATTGAGCGTATCGCTGAGCTGGTACGTGACAAAAAAATCGAAGGTATTACTGAGATTCGTGATGAGTCTGATAAAGACGGCATGCGTATCGCCATTGATTTGCGTCGCGGCGAGACGGCTGAAGTTATCGTCAATAATTTATTCCTCCAAACACCGCTTGAGTCTAGCTTTAGTATCAATATGGTGGCGCTCGATAATGGTCAGCCAAAATTATTGACCTTACGTCAATTAATCGCTGCTTTTGTACGTCATCGTCAAGAAGTGGTGACGCGCCGGACCATTTATGAGCTAAACAAAGCCCGTGTCCGTGGTCATCTGCTCGAAGGCTTGACCGTTGCACTGGCGAATATTGATGAAATTATCGCTGCGATTAAGGCGTCTGCAAACCGCGGCTTGGCACGTGAGAGCTTACTAAACAACACATGGGGTTCAGGTAGTGTCGTGGCGATGCTAACCGCTGCTGGCAGTCAATCAGTACGTCCTGACTTCATCGAAGGCGAAGATCCAAAAGCACCGTTTGGTCTGATTGAGGGTAATGAGCATTATCGCTTATCGCTTGAACAGGTCAATGCTATTTTAGATATGCAACTGCATCGTCTAACGGGTCTTGAGCAAGACAAACTGACCGAAGAGTACCAAGATTTACTGCGTGAAATCGCCCATTTAGAGTCTATCCTTGGCGATTTTGACAAGCTAATGACCATTATCTCTAATGAGATGATTGAGATTCGTGAGAACTTCGGTGATGAGCGCCGCACTGATATTATTGATTCACGTATGGACTTTAACCGTGAAGATCTTATCCCAGAGCAAACCGTAGTCATGACCGTTTCTCGTACTGGTTATGCAAAAACCCAGCCAATTGATGATTATGTCGCGCAAAAACGTGGTGGTAAAGGCAAATCTGCGACTGCGATGAAAGAAGACGATGTGATTGATCATTTAGTAGTGACCTCAACGCATTCTACAGTATTGTGCTTCACTGATAGTGGACGTGTCTTTAGCCTACGCGGCTTTGAAGTACCGATTGCCAGTCGCGGTGCCCGTGGTCGTCCATTAGTGAATTTAATTGGGTTAAATCCTGATGAAACCGTGACAACTATCTTGCCTATTCCAAAGATAGTAGAAGAGCTACCGGTAAAAGGTGACACATCATTAACAGACACCTCAATAGATGGTGATGATGAGTTATCAGAAGATAGCAATCAAGCAGAGCCACCTTTTGTATTCTTTGCAACTGCTAATGGTACAGTGAAACGGGTAGAGCTTAAGCAGTTTGCCAATATTCGATCAAACGGCTTGATTGCTGTTGGATTAGAAGAGGGCGATAAATTAGTCAGTGCTCGTATCACCAATGGTAGCCAAGAAGTGATGTTGTTTGCTTCCAGTGGCAAAGCCATTCGTTTTGATGAAAATGATGCTCGCGCGATGGGTCGTACTGCGAAAGGTGTCCGTGGTATGCGTCTGGCTGCTGATGAATTCATTAAGTCGTTAGTCGTTATCGAAGATGATGTCCGCGAAATCCTAATTGCTTGTGAAAAAGGCTTTGGTAAACGTACCTTTATCGATGAGTTCAATACCCAAAATCGTGGTGGTGGCGGTGTAATCGCGATTAAGACCAGTGAGCGTAATGGTGCGTTAGTACGAGCCACCAAGGTTGACTCTACCGATGATATTATTTTGATATCTGACAAAGGGACGTTGGTGCGTACGCCAGTTGAGCATGTCGCTAGCTCTGGTCGTAATACGCAAGGTGTCACGCTGATTCGTCTGTCAAAAGATGAAAAACTGGTTGCTATGGCACGTGTCGAGCACGAAGAAAGCGATGATGAGCTAGTTGATGCTATGAGAGAAGATGGTACGTTGCATGTAGAGGGCCAAGAGCAAATAGACATCGATGCGGCAACTGGCAACACAGCCACAACTGAAGTTGATGATGCTATCGATATTGCAAATAATGATGAGTTAGACGGCGAATAAATGTCTCAGTAGTTAGCTTTGTGATCTAGGGCGTGTCATCAATTAGCACATTGATACATTTAGTGGTCATAAAATGGTTAAATTTTGCCAAACATCGTCAGAAATCTTGTCAATATGTTCATATTTACGGCAATTTCTTTCTTGTTTGACTGCAATTTTCCTCATTTTAAGCCTCACAATCTAAATGATGACACGCCCTAGTCTTATATGATTGTTCTAAAAAAAGCCTCTGACGTTATCGTCGGAGGTTTTTATTTTTTGATTCTCATTTTTCTCAATAATGTAAATAAGGTTCTATTTTTAAGGCTGTTGTTATGCTTACGACCAATCAAACTTTTCAGGGAACTGTCGCATCGGTATCATCGAGCTTTTTATTTTCGATGATGTTTGTATTTGGGCTGTTTATGTTGCCCTTAACGGGGACACAGGTAGCATCATGGCGTGTCCTTATGATGCTATTAAGTTTGGTAATATTGCTTAGTTTGACCAAGCAGTGGCAGCATGTCTTTGATTATATAAAAACGCTAAAGACACTGAAAGAATGGTTGATATTTATATTGCCCGCACCGATTTTGGGTGGACAGATTTGGTTGTTTATGTGGGCGCCCGTTAATGGGTTTGGTCTGGACGTCACGCTGGGTTATTTTTTATTGCCGCTTGTGATGATTGTGCTTGGTCGATTTTTTTACCATGAGCATATGAGCGTCCTACAGTGGGCAGCCGCACTATTTGCAGCATTAGGCATCGGTTACGATATTTTTCAGTATGGTTCGGTATCTTGGGTGACGCTGTTTGTGTGCTTGGGCTATCCACCTTACTATCTGTTGCGTCGTACACTTGCTGTGCCACCAGTGACGGGGCTGTTGTTTGATTTGACTCTGCTAATGCCAGTAGTGCTCATCATACTTTATGTGACTGGTGGTTTTGACGTTGCGGCACAAGAGATGAAGTTTTGGTATCTGTTGCCGCTGCTTGGTGCCTTTAGCGCGCTTGCGATGTCACTGACGATGATTGCGAGTAGTAAGCTGCCCGTGTCATTGTTTGGCGCGTTAAGCTATATAGAACCGATGCTGTTGTTTGTGTTATCCATTACGGTTCTGAGTCAAAACCTTGATGAAGGCGGCTCGCTCTTTATGTATGGCATGATTACACTTGCGCTACTGGTCATGATGGTTGATAGTGCCACAGGCTATATGGTTCGTCGTCGTAACGATCATCTTTATGGTTATATAGAGCCACAAGTGGGCGGTTTCCCACCGCGACGCCATTTTATCAATCAGCGTATCGATGGCGTACTAAAAGCGCATCGTTTTCGCAAGATACGTCGTTACCAAAAAAAGATGAATAAAATACAGCAAAAAATTGAGCAACTTGATTTAAAATAAGCACTTAGAGTCATTAAACTTACTCAACGAAGAAGTTGATATACTAAATGAAAGGCAGTATTGCTTATCTATTCTGACTTTGACATAATGCAGCCCATGATATAAGCACGACATATCAAAAGCGTTGATCTTGGATTGCGCGACGACCTTATATGCAAAAGCCTCAGACGTTCTCGTCTGAGGCTTTTGTTTTTTTTAAAATTGCCAAGGATGTGCCCCAATCTCTAAAGGCTGCTGTGATGCTGACTACTAACCAAACCTCGCAGGGTACGATCACTGCTGTGGCTGCAAATTTCTTATACTCTCTGCTGTTCTTATTCAGCTTGCTGCTGCAACCGCTATCAGGTACGCAGGTCGCTTCGTGGCGTGTGCTAACGATGTTTTTTAGTTTGGTGCTATTGGTAAGTATATTAAAACAATGGCAGCATATTTTTGACTATCTAAAAACATTAAAAAACGCCAAAGAGTGGTTTTTATTTATATTGCCCACCCCAATTTTGGGCGCACAAATCTGGATATTTATGTGGGCGCCAGTGAATGGTTTGGGGCTTGAAGTGACGTTGGGTTACTTTTTATATCCAATGATTATGATCGTTGTTGGTCGATTTTTTTATAATGAGGATATGAGCTTACTTCAGTGGGCTGCCATTGTATGTGCGGGTCTTGGTATCGCTTATGATATCTTTGAATATGGTGCTATCTCTTGGGCGACGTTGTTTGTCTGCTTGGGTTACCCGCCGTATTACCTACTGCGTCGCTATCTAGCCGTACCACCCATCACTGGTCTTATCTCAGATCTTGTGTTGCTATTGCCAGTCGTATTGGTTGCGCTGTATATGAATGGTGGCTTTGAAGTAGCGATAACCAACCATAAACTGTGGTATCTGTTGCCTTTACTTGGCATTATTAGTACCGCTGCCATGTCATTGACAATGATAGCGAGTCAGAAATTGCCAGTCTCGTTGTTTGGAACGTTGTGCTACCTTGAGCCGATATTTTTGTTCGTATTTTCGATTGCGATTTTGGATCGTAACTTACATGATGGTGGATCCATGCTGATGTACAGCATGATTTTTGTGGCATTGCTTATTATGATTGCTGATAGCGCGCTGGGTTACTTGGGACGCAAACGTGATGACCGCTTACATGGCTACAATGAGCCACAAGTGGGCAGCTTTCCACCACGCCGTCGCCTAGAAAATCGCCGTATTAAAGGCGTGTTGGCCGCGCATCGTTTTCGTAAGATTAAGAAGTATCAGCAAAAAATAGACAAAATGACGCGAAAAATAGAAGTGCTCCATGCCAAATAATTAGGGGTTGTTGTAAAACCAAAGTTGACTTGGCAGGCATTGTTTTTCGTAACTACTCTACACAGTTGTGGTGTCAAAGCCGCGTTAAGTACGCTATTATCAGTAGCAGCAGTATCACACTCGACCTAATTTGGCACATGATATCTAGGGCGTGTCCTCAAGCTGAACGAAAATACTTAAATGGGTCAAAAATGGCTAAATCTTGCCAAACTGTGTCAAATAGCTGGTTAATATCTCGATATTATCTGTGCTACTTTCCTCGTTTGGCTGCAATTTATCTCATTTTTATCACCATGTTCAGAATGAGGACACACCCTAAAATAGTATAGCGGACTCACAATTACTTATTACTAGGATGGTTTATGTTACACCTTCATCATTTAGCAAACTCACGCTCGTTTCGTATTTTATGGTTATTAGAAGAGCTCAAAGCTGATTATCAACTGACGTGCTATGAGCGCAATAAAGCTTACCGCGCGCCTGAGAGTCTAAAAGCCATACATCCGATCGGTCATGCACCGATATTGGAAGTGGATGGTCGCCCGCTGATTGAGTCAGGGTTTATCATCGAATATCTACTCAAGCATTATGATAAAGCCCATCAGTTCAAACCTGCCGATGACAATGAAGCAGCGTGGGAAGCTTATACGTTTTGGTTGCATTTCGCTGAAGCGTCTGTGATGCCACCGCTCATCATGCGATTGGTGTTCACCAAAGTGGTTGAGCAATCGCCGATGTTGATTAAACCTGTTAGCAAGGGCATCAAAGCAAAAGTCGAAAAAAGCATGATTGCTAACAGCTTAAACAAAATACTCGACATGATGGAGCAGCATCTACAGGACAATCATTGGTTCGCTGGTGAAGATTTTAGCGCCGCCGACATTCAAATGCATCTAGCGGTAGTAGGTGCCAATGCTGGTCCGGGCTTAGATAAGAATAAATATACCAATATTTTAAATTGGCTAAAACGCTGTGAAGAACGTGATGCCTTTAAGAGCGCAGAAGAAAAGGGCGGTCGTCTTAAGTTCTAGTTGCTGGCGTTTACACATGTATAAGCGCTTGATTTAATATTTTGATAAAAGGTTTTGTTTATGTATAGACAAAACCTTTTTAGGATAAAGTAATGTCTGACCTGAATAAATCTGATAACAAAAGCATCGATACCGATGTCAATACTAACCCATCGCTTGCTCGTCAAGAAATCAATAGCCAGCAGGTGTCTATCAAAGCGTGGTCACAAAAACTGCTGGTCGTGCTGCTATGTGTAGCGAGTTTTTATGGTGGTTGGAAGTCTTATGAGTCCAATATGGTCAATGAGTGTACTGCCAATGGTGGACAGATGGTAGCAGGCGACCGAACCATGATATGCCAACTATCATAAGCCGTATCATTCATTAATAGTTTTGTACTATGAGTGCTAAATCATGCTCAAACTGACTTTTTTAGGTACTTCAGCAGGGGTGCCAACCAAACAGCGCAATGTCACTGCCTTAGCGATCGAATGCTTGAATCCTTATTCATCGAGTGCTAGTCAGCAGCCTAAAAAATCGCGTCCGTGGATATTGATTGATTGCGGTGAAGGTACGCAGCAGCAATTGCTGCACACCAAGCTCTCCTTACATCAATTAACTGCCATTTGTATTACCCATGTGCATGGCGATCATTGCTATGGTTTGCCAGGATTGCTGGCGAGTGCGGCTATGTCTGGACGCCGCGAACCGTTGATGCTTATCGCACCAAAAGCCATCGCTACATTGCTTGAAGCTATTACCGCCCCCACAGAGTTGTATTTGCCCTTTGCCATCAATTTTATGGCGATTGAAGAGTTATTGTCTCCAGATAGTGGGAGTAACAGTCAGGTAAGTATCAGTTTAGACAGCCAGCATCAGCTTGATATTGATATCACACTGCTATCACATCGCGTCGCCTCTCATGGTTTTGGTATCACTCAGACTATCAGTCAGCGCACGCTTAATACGGATAAGTTGACCGCAGACGGCATTCCAGCAAGTGCACTGTGGGGCAAACTGCAGCAAGGTACAGATGTCATGACCGAAGATGGTCGTGAGCTGCGCTCAGCAGATTATGTCAATAATGACGCTAAGCGCACACGGATAGTGGTAGCGGGAGATAACGATACGCCAGCTTGTCTCACCTCTGCGTTGGTCGATACTGATTTTCTGGTGCATGAAGCCACTTATACGCATGAGGTGTTGACTAAGATTCAAGCCAAAAATCCAGACTTTGACCCCATGCATAGTAGTGCGCAATTGGTGGGCAAATTTGCTCAAGATATCGGGCTTAAGAATTTGATTTTGACCCATTTTAGCGCGCGTTATCAAAGCTTTGATAACCCAGATAGCAGTACGGCAAACATGGGGCATATTCGCTTAGACGCGCAAAGTGTATATCAAGGTAATCTCTGGTTGGCCGCAGATTTTGACCAATATATGGTCGATGGTGCAGTTGACTTGGCAGGTAATCAAGAGGGCAGTCAAGAGGAGGATCGCGTGCAGTATCTAGGCTCTGCACGCAGTGATTAGATATGGCTTAGCGCTTACCGTCTGCAATTTCCAATTGCGTTATACCGCTCCAGTATCGACTGAACTGGTAAGCAACTCGTCCTGAGCGACCACCACGTTCAGAGGCCCAACGTAGCGCGTCCTTTTTGATCTTGTCAGGCATGGTCTGACTTTCCAAAACATTCTTAGCATCGCTATCCATATCAGCTGAGATTTTCTGCTGCTCTAAATTCAGATAATGCTGAACGATATGCAGATAAGTCTGCTGATCCATAGGATGGAAAGTGAGTGATAAACCGAATCTATCTGACAATGACACGGTCTCATCAATAGCCTCATAAGGATTGACTTCATCCGTCTGACCATTGTAGATATTGACATTGTCTTTCATCATTTGCGGTAGCAGGCGACGGCGATTACTGGTGGCATAGACCAGTAGCTTGTCTTGCTCAGAGTCTAGCGAGCCATCAAGCACGCTCTTTAGCGTACGATAGCTTTCATCTTGACCGTCAAACGCGAGATCATCACAGTATACGATGTAGCGGCAATTACAATCTGCTGGTAGGGCATTAATGGCAGCGCGAATCTTATCTAATATTTGCAGATCATCGCGAGCAACTTCAATAATACGCAAGCCTTCACTATGATGGGCTTGTAGCAAGGCGCGAATCAATGATGATTTACCGGCACCGCGTGTACCCGTCATCAGCACGTGATTGGCAGGGTAGCCTTTTAGGAACTGGCGCGTGTTTTGTACCAGTTTAGACTTTTGCGTATCGATACCATGCAAGTCATCTAAGCTCAAAAACAGATTGACCGACAAAGGCTCTAAATTACCAGTGCGTCCACCAACCCAGCGATAAGCAAGCTGGCGTGGATCGATTTCAATCGTCGGTGTCACCTGCTCTTGCAAGTACTGACTGAGCAAATCTAACAACGGTTGAGGTAGGGCATAAGTAGGCTGATTAGAGGGCGTGGTTGGGATGATTGGTTGTGACATAGTGGCTCAAGTATTTAAGGTTGTCTTTAATACCATACCCAAAAATATCATTAACGTGGCTAAACTTTTGGCACCTACTGAGCGTAGTACTGGTAAAAATTATTCGCGTTATTATTATTTTTGGAAATGATACGAACAGGCAGGCAGTAATCTCACCCTATTATGAGAAAAACACCATGGAAAATAGTGCCAGTAATCTTTCTATTAAGCAAGCGTTACAGGCGCAATCTCAGCAGCTATTACCCATTATTACGCAATCACTGACCACACTGCATTTTAGCGAAGTCGTTCACCAGCGTATTACTCAGCAAAATCATGAGCATACGCAAAATATTGAAAATACTTATTATCAAGGCTTAACCCGCGCCCAGCATCCGCAATTTGGTAGCGTAATGATTAAATGGCAGTTGAGTGATGCCGCTTATCCTATCGCTTTCGATTTAACTCATGAAGCAGACGTTTTAGCTGCTGTAAATACTTCATTGAAAATCAAAGATAATGCTATCGCTATCGCACCGCCGCTATTGGCGCATCATTGCGTAAACGTTCAAGTACTGGAGCAGTTACAACAGCTGGTAATATTAGTCATGCCTTATTACTCTAATGGTAGCTTGGCAGGACAGTTGAGTGATCGAAATCAGTATTCATTGACGGTGCAACAAAAGCATCATTTCTTAGTGCAATCCGCATACTTGATAGCCAATTTGCATCAGGCTAGCTGGCTACATAATGATATTAAGCCCAGCAATATTTTGCTAGATGGTTTGTTGCCAAATAGTGCGGATAATAGCAGTGTAATGCCTGATTTACTGTTGACCGATTTTGCCTTAGCGCAGCGCTGCAACGCAATAAGTGTGGAAAATCCTGCTGGTACACCTTCCTATCTCGCACCTGAGCGCTGGCAAGGTCAGGGTGCAACGGTGAAAAGTGATATCTATGCATTTGGCATAATGATGGTTGAGATATTAATGGGCGTGCGACCGTTTCAGGTAAGTGCTAACAGCAATGATAAATTAAAAGCGTGGGCGATTCAGCATTGCCAACAGCCTATTCCAAAGCTGTCATCAGAATATAGTCGTTACCAATGTATGGTCGATAAGGCATTGGCGAAGCGGGTAGAGAGACGGTATCGTAGTATGGAAGAGGTGTTGGAGGGTTTAGAGCGTTTGTGATAATAGATAGCCAAATTCCAGACACAAAAAAACCTGCTAAAAAGCAGGTTTTGATATTTGGTCTAAGATGTACTATCCGAAAATGGTGGGGCTGGAGAGACTCGAACTCTTTTTGATATAGGTTAATATAAGACAGTCAAAAATAAATACAATTAAATCATACACTTGAATTAAACAGTTTTGATTGATTTAAACTGACTGTATACAAACTGCGTCAAAAACTGCGTCATGATTTAAACTTTGTATCGAGGGTAATATGGTTCGCGGCGATGGCGGGAGTTGAACCCGATTACATCAAATACTATCACATGCTATCAAATTCACTATTAATAATATCAATGACTTACGGTTATGCAATGTGATTGTATATGATAGCGTATGACCATAGGCTGTCAAGAATCATGTCAAAGATTCCTCATTATGAAATTCGTTCGCATAATTTACTTATTTCAGGACAACTTATTCGGAAAGATTCTAGCTTATCCACGCTTTGCATATGCCACAAAAACCTAAACTCCTTTTGTTTTCCATATGGAAATACAGGTTTAACAAAGCCGATTGGTCCAGAAGGTTCTTCTAATCCAGTATAATGTCTATCTGAATATATGACTTTCCCCATTTCAGCTTTACGTATAGCAGATATGGAGTTAAGTTTCTTTGAAACAGCCTCAAAAAATTTTCTTGGGTCTTTTATTTTAACACAATAATCCTGACCGATTGCTTTGCTCATATTCTCAGGCGAGTATTCCGTACTAGTGCAAAAGGCATATGCGTCTTCCAAAAATTCCGTACTAGCGCAATTTTCAACTTTTATATTAATGCAGCCAACACCAATGCCAATATTAGCTCGTCTCGCTTTTTCTACAAATTCCGGATCGTTACTTCCACCTGCTAAATTTCCAGAAAAATATGTTTGACAGCCTTCGCCAACGTCTCCTTGCTCATCATCTTCATCAATTCTATATTTATTCAACGTACCTAAATGTACATTGCCGGAAACAAGAGAATCTGCATACCTTTCTTTGCTAAAAAATTTGTAAACAGGTCCATTATAATCACAAAGAAAACATATCTTTCCCATCCTATCAACTCCTTCATTCATAGAAAATTTAATAACCTTATTGAAAGCAATTGCTGTTATAAAGTTACCATATACTTTTGAATATAGGCTAAACATAGGAAGCTAATCAAGTGTTTATTAATCATAAGCCAAGCTTCGCTCTAGCTCTCAAGCTAGAGCGAAGAATTATTACTGGTATTGTGAAATTTATAAGAATTAAAACCTGAACAACATTAGTTAGATATATTAGTGCTTATCAAAAAAATAACCCGGCGACTTGAGTCACTGGGTTTTTATCAAGCTTACCACTCCGTCTTTTTTAATTATCCGATGCTGCAAATCGCAAGTTGCCCGCTACTCGTCTCGCCCATCCTTTACCAAAAGTCTGCCAAATTCTCAAGTTAGTAAAGAACTCTAGGCGCTCAGCATTGAATAATAACACCACATCATTCTTGTCCATAGCTGCAACGGCTGCCAATGTGCGTGGGCCAATCAAACCATCGTCACTTACACCAACCGCTCGCTGCAAAAGCTTGACCGCCTGACGGTTGCCGTGGTTATAAGCTGCATCTGTCAATTGCCAGGCAATCAATCGATTCAACTCATCACCCTTCACTGCTTTATAGTATGACTTCTCAGTAATCTGCTTGGCAAGTGATTTGGGCAGCTTTCGCATATCGCCATGATAGCCGTGCGCTTGAGCGACTCGTTTGGTAACACCGTACATTGTCTCCCCGCCGGGGTCGTTTGGATGGTTGACATAGCCACCTTCGTGATCCATCAATCTATCAAAAATCATGTCGTAAATACTCATGCGTTTTACCTTATTTTAGACGTAAAAAAGCCCCGAAATTGGGGATATAATTAATATTGATCATTATTTGTCTATGTTTTCAAATACTTTTTCGCCGATTTTGTCCGCTACTTGAGCCGCAAACTTTGGACTCACAATGTCTAGTGCGACCATTAAATAGCCAGAAAATGCACCTGCTGGAATTGAGATCAGACAAAGCGGCAACAGGTAAGTCAAACCGAATTTCTTTTGTAAAACCTCAGAGATTGCGCTACCTGCTACAACCGCTGTAAAAATTAGGATCAATGATACTTTTACGTCATAGCCTTTTTTGTTGATGCCATAAATACCGCCAACAAAACCGCCAAACATACCGAAGAAAACTTGTGGAGTGAATGAGGTTATAACCTCCGATACTAAGCTCATTACATCTCCTTATTAATAGTGACTCGCTCTTTTAAAATAGCCCGCTTGATGATTTTATTGCCCATAAAAAACATAGCTGCCGACCATGTGCCGATGATGGCTGTTGCTGGTGTTATCATTCCGTTTTGAGATGCGTAATAAGCGCCTGTAATTACGCCCCACGATAAAGATGACGCTATCATACAAAGACCGCTTGATTTGACAGCTCTGAGCGATGGTACGAGCATAGAGATTACTTGCATAAAGCCAAGAGTAAGAAAAGTGATAAACCACCAAATTGATACTTCGTCAAATACTCGATAACTTGGCAATGTCATTCCATCGTCACTAATGGACTTGTTGTAGATGAATACAGCGCTGAAACTAAGTATAAATATCGCATTGACCAGCTCCGCAAATGTAATGCTGATTGCTAGATAACGCTTTAATTTAATAAGTAACTTACTCGTGTTTCTTGCTGATTCCGATCTGCATAACCACTTATTGAACAAAAACATTTTCAATAGTGTTTGCTTGATGTCCATGCGTCCTCCAAATTTCAGATAATAAAAAACCGCCTTAGTTGGCGGGTTCGGTTGTCCATTTGTTGTCTACCCAGTACCACGGTATCAAAGTATCTGGTGGGCGCTGCAATGTGTACTTCTCTTTCAGTAGTTCAACCGTCTCCATAATAGTATCTATGTCACCAGATCTACCGTGGGAGTAACGGTTACTATCATCTACTATATATATAGTGATTGCTGCCAAAGCGAACTCCTTTATTTTTTCAGCGTTTGCGCCTTTATGGCGTATGCTGCTATTTCTATACGAGACCCAGCAGCCGTTTTCATTTCCACAGAAAAACCTTGCAGCTTGTTTGATGTTGTGGTGCACATAGCAGTATAAGTAGCTGTCATTGCTGACTGATCTGAGCTTGTTATATAGCCTTTGTAATACAAACCATCTATTAGAAAATCTATATCTACTCTCTTATTTGCCGTACCTATAAATTTCACACCAAATAAGCTTATTTCTACGAAGACCGAGTTACCGCCTGAGTTTAGATATACTTTCTCTGTTTCAACTGTTGAGCCGTCAGGTACAAAAGGATTGCCGTTTGCTCCAGTTCCAACAATAGTTTTATCTGTGACCGCTGTTACGCTCACAGCCTGACCTTTAATATGCAATGTATCTACAGCAAGGATATCAATCTGAGCTGATTTAATAGCCCCATCTTTAACTTGCAGAGTGTCGATAGACGCACGAGGCGCATAAAAGTTACGAGCATAAGCGCCTGCTGGTACAGTTACGCCATCGATGACTTGTGGTGTTGTTAAAACCATCCAAGGGCTTGAGCCATTTACATCATTTGGCTTCCCGACTGGTGCTGATACTGAAAACCTATCAGCTCGTATATCAAAAGCGGATGGCTGACCAGCATTATTGACAAGTCCATACCCTGCAACCTTACCATCAACGTCTAGCTTGAGAGTGTATTCACCCTTAACACCATCCAAAACTTGCTTTGTTTCTTGCAGTGACGCGGTATTTGCGCCAACAGTTGCCTCAATTGTTGTGACTTTTGATGCGTTTGCACTCGTAGCTGTAGCGACTGTTGTGAGATTTTCGACAATTTGAGCATTACTATCTGCAACTTCTGACTGCAAATTGGTGATACGCTCATTGGTTGCGTAGTTATCACGCGCAACTGTTTTTGCATACGTCCATTGTGTTGACCGGCTGGCATTTGCATACTGCGTTGCATCTGCATATTGCGGTTTGTAGTCTGCTATAACACCTGTCAGCGTCTCATACTGTAAGCCAAGCTCGTTATTAATCTCGGCCTGCTCGTCCAGTATCGTGATGACACTATTGTTAGCAGTATTGGCCTTGCCTAGCGCATCGTTAGCAGTTTGCTGGGCGGCATTTGCTGCTTGTTGAGCATCAATAGCTGCTTTATCAGTGACCGCAACCCATACGCTACCATCCCAACGTTTCGGGGTGTTCTTGCCTCCTGTCGTATCAATCCATAAATTTTGTGGAAGCTGCCTAGCAGCGGATGGTGTTTGCCATTGGTAAATCACTTCACCTTTGTTACCTGCCAACTGAGCTGCATTGGTCGCTGCCAGTTGTGCATCATCTGCTTTTTTCTTAGTGTCGATAATGGCTTGGATGCGGTCTGCTGACTCTTGACTAATTGCGTCCTCATTCTCGCTAATTTTACCGATTTTACTGGTAAGACTGGCGTTGAGTGAAGACTCGTCAATCTGACCTTGTATCAAGTCCATGACTTTATCGGCACTTGCATCAGTTGTGCCCGTCACCCATGCTGACCATGCAGACTTAAAGCCTAGCTTATCAACCAAACGCGCACGATAAGACTGTGACAAGTTGCCTTGCAAACCTGTGACCGTATGCGTGTTTGTTGGGTAGCTGTACTGACCTAATAATTTGACGTTCGTATTGGGTGCGCTGCCAGTTTCAATCTCGGTATAAGCGGCATCGCCTGAACCTACACCAAAGCCCCATTTGATTTCCATGCCGAACAATACACCTGTGGCCACCAAGCCTAAGATAGTAGGTGGTAAACCAACTTTGCCGACGATAGCTGTTAATGTTGACGTTTTAGGCTGTGATTGCACATCAAACGGTGATACTGAGCGCACACGCGCCATATAGTTACCACTGTAGACGCCTTCAATCTCAACCGAGACATTGCCAGTGCGCGGCACTTTGACCCATGAGCCATCATCTTTGCGCCATTCCACATCATAAGCAACGGCATCTTTAACTTGCGACCAACCGATAACAAGCGTTGTGATTGTTTGGCCTTGCACGACACGGTGACGACTGGTGATTGTAACGTTACTAGGTGCATCGACCACATCAGGATTGACGATAGTAATGTTAGTCGGCTGAACATCTGTGCCATAATCAATCGCATCATACTTTTGCGGTTCATGCTGTATTGCTGTAATTGCAAATGTCGTTTCATCATTTTTAGCAATCGACATGACACGAAAACGCATCAGCTTTAAATCAGGTGATTCAATTGCCCAGACGTTCTCACTTTCTGCTGCTGTAAATGGTGCTGTTACTGTCAGTTTACGGCCATTAACTGTCTTAATGTTACGACGCTCAGATTGACCACCACCGCCATTAACGATAAGCACATCACCGACATTGACCTCTACGTCACGATCAACGGTTACAACATATTGAGCATCGCTGACAGCAGATACACGGCCACCGTTAGCACGCCCTGCAAACAACTCATCTGATACATTAATAATGTTACCGACAGCTGGGATAAATCCATCTAAGCCGACACCAAATGACACCTGGCGTGTCTCTAGCTGCTCAGTCTTTAAAGCCCAAAGTCCTGCACGCTGCGCCTGTGCTTGACTGGTACAACCAAACGCAGATAAATCGAGCACTTTAACGCCAAATTTGGCCATCGCTTTTTCGTCACGAATATACTCATATTCGGTCTCAAAACCATTAAGCGGATTATCCCAAGCGACTTTGGCTAATGTGTGCCGGTCACGCGCTCTTGTGCCGGTATATTCAAAATTACCGTCGATGACATTAGCGCGGGAGAATGTATATACAGGGTCTTGCGGTACGTCTGCATCCAGTACGACGCGCTCACCATTCCAATAAGACATGGCGCGGAATATACCGGCGATATTCGATAGGACTTGGTAAGCATCAGCTTGTTTTTGCAGATAGACGTTACAAGTAAAGCGAGGCTCTAAATCGCCTTGGCCATCTGACACCCTCTGATCGCAATATTGGCCAAGTGCATACAATGACCACTTATCAATCATTGTGATATCAAGACGCTCGCCTAAGCCGTAGCGCCATTGCGTACACAAATCAAAGTAAACCCATGCAGGGTTATTGGTATAAGCGTCTTTAAACGTACCGTCCCAAATACCGGTATAAGTGCGAGCAACCGCATCATAGTTACTAGGCACACGGATAATTGAACCGCGCACATGAGCTTCTAGCTTCGCGATACTGCTAAAGGTTTCAGCATTGTACTGCAAGCCTAGCAAAGCGGTGTTTGGGTAGCGTAGCTTAACGTCGATAACCTCAGCAACAGCATCGATATACATTTCATCTTGCACGTATTCACTAGGGTCATTAGCTGTCAAGCGTCTGACACGTATCTGCCACCCTGTTGTAGATTTTGGCAAATCAATACGGTGTGTGCGCTCATAACCTACGCTTGTTTTATCCTCTATTTTGGTATTGAGCACCTCAACATAGGCACCGCCATTGGTCTGTAGATCAATAGCGTATTGTATTTTATAGCCTTTGACATCACCATTATCGGGGTCGGTTTTTGACAAACGATTCCATTTAAAACGGATTCGTAATGCGCTCAGTTGCGTGTCAGTGAATGCTTTAATCCACGGCTGTGAGCTGCGTAGCTCGACATTGATTGGTGTTTCATTAGACACATCAGGAAAGCCTTTGATGTATTCCTGCTCATTGGTGCCAGAGCGAAAATCCCAAGTCACACTTTCAAAGTTTGAATTGCCCGCATCGTCAACCAGTGGCGTGCCATCCAGACGAATTGATTTACCGCCATCAACCAAGCCCCAAACCTCACCCTCGGCTAATCCGTATAATAGTTTTGCGGTACTGGTGCTTGCTACTGAGTCCTTTGCGATTGACGGCTTGCGCTGCTTGCTTGAACCTGATTTTGCGCCTTTGATTGCGATAGCTGTCATTATTGATTGTCCTCTGTGTAGATGCCTGCCGAGCAAATGAAGCCGCCGATGTAACGCTCACCGTACAATATAGGCACTGGATTGCCTTGTGCTACCGTTGTCACAGCACCGCCAAATCCATAGTTTGCGCGGTTGCCGTCCTCATCTTGATTGCCAAGCTCTGGCGTTGGCATAAGCAGTGATGCTGCGCCGCCAAGCATTAAGCCGACACCTGCGCCAACCATTGCTAATGACGTACCACCTGTAAATGGTGTTAAACCCAATCCAACAACCACCAATGCGGCGCCAACGACAACTTGCAACCAGCCAAACGCATCACCACCTGCACCCATGATCTTTGGCACAATATGAATAATGTTTGCAGACGTAGCATTACCTAACTCTTTTTCACCAATATTTCCTTGCTCAGTCTGCTCATCTAAAAACACGGCAAAGCGCATACCGTCTTGTTCAGCTTTTAGCATAAACATTTTAAATTCAGGGATTTGAGAGGCAATTGCGTGTGTTGCTTCAGCTGCTGACATGACATCGAGCTTGAAAAACTCACCAAATTTATCAGCAAGTACACCGTGCAGATGGATGGTTTTCATAAATTGCGCCTATAAAAAAAGCCGCTAATTTAAGCGACTTGTGTTATTTGATTAGTGATTTATGCCTTATTATAACGGCTGTTCTACGCTGCCATTGCTCACCATATATTTCTCGTAGAGACTCACGATTATAAGGGTGATGTAAAACTAAACTATCACCTATAACGTCGTCTGTGTGCTCACTTGATAGCGAACCATCACCGATAAAGACTAGCGCGTGATTGACATGCTCAGTACGTCCAAGACGGCACAGTATCAAATCGTACTTTTGAATTGTATCGACCTCAATAAAGCCTTCATTCCTAAAGTTATCAATATATAGAGGCTCGTTGTCTGCTAACTCCCACCAAACATCATCGCGTTGATAGTCACCAAGCGTAATACCAAGCTCACGCTGATAGTAGTCTTTGACCAGTGTATAGCAATCCATCAGTCCATGATGATACTCACGGCCTAATAACGGGGCTTGATAGCTATCGGGCTTGTGTAGTGCCACCTCAACACCGTTGGTAATAATCCATGGCAAACCGTGTAGATTCATTTGTACTCTGTCAGGCATTGACGGCTGTACATTACCGTCTGGGTGACTATGAACGTAGGCTCTAATCTTGCCCTCTTTGGATGCTCCAACCAGGTCTATTGGACATATTTCAAATTGAGCATTACTTGCTGCTATATTGGTGCAAGAGATGTATTCTTTGCCAACGATGACACCGCAGGACTCACGCGGATACTCAGCAGACGCATGAGCGATAATCGCAGCTTTTATAGACTTGGTTAGCATGGCTTATCCTGATATGAGTGATGAGCTAGGGAAGCCGCCCATTGGTAGCGGGTTATTGTCACCAAAGCGCAGGCGGCAATCGCTTAGTCTGCCACCGCATTTATCTTTTGACGGATCATCAGTAGGCGTGCCATCTTCAGTAAACATAGTTGTACCTGTATAGCCACATTCCTCACCGCGATAGCGCCCATGTACTGCCCAATGGCAATATGATGTGATCTCACGGCTCGGTATGCGTGCGCCCTCAAAGTCCACAGGGTTTGACAGCTCAAACGTCACCGCACTTGCGTTCTCGCTGGTCTTTTGCTCGACATACCATAACTGCTTGCGGTACTCATTAGCAGCTTGTGGATTTCCCTCAGTGAAATTCACAGCGTCCAAATATTTGGCCAGTGTATTGATGACGGTCAGCTTTGCCCCTGCAAAATCATCAAACTGTAAGCACATCGCACTAACAGCACCTTGCAGACCGTTAATATTGTTAGCTAACGCAAGGCTTGGTGTTGATGCTCGACCATCGCCGCGCATCTCTAAACCGTCAGACTGTATCGGCATGGGCGAATAAACTTTCCCTTGCCAGATTAAGTCACGCCTAACGATATCCTCTGTGCCAGTATTGCTCACCTTATAACCGCTGTTTACAAACTCTGATTGACTGGCAAACTTAAATAAGTACTGCCAGTCCTCAAAACTTACGTGGCCATGCCAACGCATGATGCCAGCGCCTAACAAGGTTGCATCTAATTCGTACAGTGTTACAAGCCCTGTGACTGACAGTTTTTGTAGGTCTGATTCGAGCATGATGTATCCTTATTCGACGGTTATATCATCGATGCGCTTAGTAAGTGTCACGATTGCCTCTGCCTGCTCAGCAATCAACTTGCCTTGCTTGATATTTGTTGCATGTAAAAAAGCGACGATAGCATTTAGATTGATACCATCTGCGACGCGCTCAGCAAGCGGTTGCTCAGTTGTGTTTCCTTCATCGTCTGTGACTGTCTCAGTGTCGCGCCAAAGCGTAAATGCTGGATCGTATGCACCAAGCTCTTCAGCACTGAACGAGTAGTAGTGATAGTCGGGATTGTCCGCATTTGCAGTTGATCGATAAACGATAGGTTTTAAAGCCATGGCATCTGCATATCGAGCATCATCAAGCTCAACTTTAGCTAAGATGTCTTTGTAACGCTCGGATGATGTTGAGCGCATTAGTTGCCCAGTGCTACTCACAACAACGTTTGCACCTGCTGCTGTCGTTGTTGTATACATTATTGTTGCATTGCTATGATACGCCTCTACTGGCGTGCGCCATGAGTCACCCGTCGCGTTATTAGCTGCTTGATAGTAGTAGCGATTTGAATAAAAATCATTGAGCAATCTAAACCCCGACGAGTTTGTCGCACCAAACGCTGCGTGCATACAAAATTTGCCGGATGCACCACCAGCCGCACTGCCAGTAAAATAATAAAATCCAGATGGCATACCAGTAAAACTAGGCACTTGATTTAGTGTTGGATTATCAGTATTACCAGAAAAGGTTGCCATTACCCCTGCGTAACCGAGTCCTGATACTCCGCTAGAGCTGGTAAATTCTGGGACATTGCTGTTTTGCGTTCCCACCAACCGACTCGCAGCATGACTGCTATTGCCAAAGTTATCTTTAACTTTACTCCACAGCACAAACTCATTATCACCTGTTGCACCGTTGCCAGTGCCGGGGTTTGGAATTTGAATGGTCATACTATCTCCTAAACGCTCATAAACTGCTCAAAATTGAGCGTGATCTGCCAAAAGTTGCCTTTGCGCTGCGGCGTCGATGCGCCAGCACAAGTGTATTGTTTGGTCTTGCCGTGTGGGTCAGTCCACAAGAATGATTTGACACCAGCATGCGCATCTAAAAAATCTAATATCGGTGCGATGACGGTATCCCAGTCACCTGTTTTGGTGCCTGACCAGTTTTTGATTATGTTATTGATACCGAACGATGAGTGTTGTGAGTAACCGTCGCCAAACTGGGTTTTATTAACACGATATTGAGTGTCGGCACTAGCACCCATATCCATTTGCCACGGAAATGTATCAACCATATAACAGGCCCCCTTGACGTTTTTCTTTGATTAATTGTTGCTTTATAGCAGCCGCCAGCACAGTGCCAAACTCACGTCCTCTTTGCTGATCGGATTCAACTGACGACCGGCCATCACTGGCCACGGTGACATTTACATTAATATTGCCAGAGCTTGAGGTAGGCCGTTCATATGTGCCGTTATTCATTGATTCAAGCTCTGACCGATACTTCGTGGTGGCTGCGGCGTGCGTAACAAACTCTTTACCATGGACGGGCCCAACTGCTTGATTGGTAGGGTAGTCACCGGTATAGCCTCCTTTCATAAAACCTTTAGGGTTTAGTGACTGAATGGCGGCGGGAATAATGCCTGTCTGCAACGTAGTGGTTGCAACGGCGGGTATGTTGGCAGGGAATGGTGCTGAACTCCATGCTTTGGCGATAGCAGTGAAGCTGGCAGATTGTGCACTGGCGAAATCAAAGGCTTTTTGAATCAGAAACATACCTTTGTAGCCTTTGCTGGTTTCACCCAATGCCATACCAAATAGGGCGGTGATGCTGCCTAAATTAGCTGCTTGTCGTTGCAGTTCTAGATCTTTAGTAGATTGGTTAAATTGCTCAGTCAAGCGCAAACGCGCTTTCTCAGCTTGAGCTTGTTTGTCTGTATGCGTCTGCTCATACTTATCAACGATAGCCATCTTGTTTTCATAGGCTGCACGCAACTTTTCAGCTTCGGTTTGAGGGCCATTTACGTCTAAACCGTCGAAGTCCACACCGATAGATTTTTTATCAGCTTGATACTGAGCAGCTCTACCAGATATTAAATCAGTCGCCTTACTACGCATTTTATCGCGCTCATCTTGCCATTTATCAAACCTTTCTTTTAGTGCATTGGTGGCCTTTAGTTGAGACTCTAACTGTTGTAACGTCTCAGCTTGTTTGACCCATTCATTGATACGAGTCTGACTAGCGCCCTTGAATTTGCCATCATTTATATCGTACATGAGAGAGGACAGTTCGCTGGTGTCGCCAAACAAAGCGATGCGTTTTCTAAAGCTATCAATACCATCCTCAACAGCTTTAGCGGCTTGCTCAGCCATCCGCTGAGCCTCGGCGACAACAGTCTTAGTACCTTTTTTGATGCCGACTGCCATGCCCTCTGCTGTTTGCTCACCAACGGTTTTCATGACACGAGAGGGTGATCGGATATTAAGGACGCTCTTAGCTTTGGCGACTGCGCTTGATGCCATATTGCCGATAGCACTGACAACACTGCTTGCGCCTGCTTTTATACCGTTAATTAAACCATCTACAATTTGCTTGCCGATTTGCAGCATTTTTGTGGGCAGTGCATTCAATGCTGATGAGATGCTATTCTTTATCTCATTAAATTTATTGACGGTCATTGATTTTAAGGTGTTCCACTTATCAATAACCGCCTGCTTCGTAGCTTCTATCTTATTTGCGACCGTTGTTTTGATCCCTTCCCATACTTCAGCCGCTTTCGCTTTTATCTCGTCCCAATTGCGGTAAAGATAAACACCCGCTGCAACTAAGGCAGTGATAACCAAAATGGTTGCGGTGATAGGACTGGTTAGTAATGCAAACGCAGCAGTGAACGCTACCGTTGCAGCAGCAGCAACGACAATCGCTGTGTTATAAATCAAAACAGCACCGCCTACGATGCCGATGGCGATAGCAAGCGATTTGCTTAATTCCTCATGCTCAATAAAAAAACCGATAACGGGGGCAATAATTTCGCCAGTGCGTACGATGACTGATTTTAAGATATCCCATGCCGTCTTCAGCCCATCGATGGTTGCGGTGATAGTTCCGGCAACTTCCGCGCTTTGAAAAAACGCGGTCATTTTAGCAATAATTTCAGGTAGGTTTTTAGTTAGATCCCGCACCCCATTTGCCAGAGCTTTAACTAATGATGACCCAACAGTTAATGCGCCGGAGCTATCAGCGAGCTGTATTTGAAAACCCTCCCAAGCGGAAGCTAGACCTTTGACATCTCCTTTCAAGCCTTCCATACGAATATCTGCCATCTTTTTGGCAGCGCCCGCGGCATTTTCTAGCGTAGTTGTTAGGTTTTGCAAGCTGCCATCAGCAGCTGCATCTACGGCAACAGCTAGTGCACTCATCGCCTCAACACCTGCCATATCTTTAAAGTAAGCGAGTTTTTTATCTGCTTGCAGTCCATCCGTGGCTACGGATAGGTCTTGCATCACATCAATCATTGAGCGCATATCGCCGTTGGCGTCTTTTAGTGACACACCTAGCTCCATAAATGCAGCATTCGCTTTTTGGTGCGTATTAAAGCGAGTAAACATTGCTCGCATTGATGTACCAGCTTGCGAGGCTTGGATGCCAGCGTTACCCATTACACCGATGATGGCTGTAGTTTCTTCCAGACTCATGCCCAATTGTTTTGCGATAGGTGCGACATACTTCATCGATTCACCTAGCATTTCGACATCTACGTTGGAGCTGGCAGCTGCTTTTGCTAATACGTCTGCTGCGCGTCCCGACTCCTCAGCTGCTATGCCCATACCTGACATGATGTTGGATAAAATATCGGCTGACATAGCCAGTTCGATACTGCCTGCTGATGCAAGTGCCAAGGCATTCGGAATGGTTGCCAGCACTTGCTGAGTGTTTAATCCGGCTTTGGCCAAAAATTCCATGCCGTTCGCAGCTTCAGTAGCGCTATAGGCTGTTTCTGATCCTAATTGCTTGGCTCTCTCGCGCAGGTCGTCAAAATCCTTACCGACGGCACCTGATACTGCGCTGATTGCCCCCATCGCTTCTTCGAAATTACCTGCTGTTTGCAAGGTCTTAGCGCCCATAGCAGCGACAGCAACGCCAACACCTAGCGCCATTTTTCCTGCTAACTTGCCAATATCACTGAATGCTGATTTGCTGTTTTTTCGTGCTTTGCGTAGCTCGTTATTATAGTTGGCAGTATTTGCCTCCATGATTACCTGGATTCTACTCAGTACCGAAGCCATGACATTCTCCTATGATTTACTTGCAGTTTTTTGTTCGTTGACTTTCGATGCGAGGAAATCTCTTAGTGCCGCGACTTGCGTTTGGGTTTGCAATCTATTGTCGCGTTGCGTTTCTTGCTCTTTTTGCGCAGGCGTCAACAGGCGATGGTCATACAACATAAAATCTTTTATGAATTTCTTTTCTTTACCTGCATAGTTTTGATGTCGCAGAGAGGCAAAATGTATATCTAATAACTCCCCACCGAACGGCTCTACATATAAGTTAAAAGCCTGCCACTCAGTCAGCTCACGGGCGCTCATGTTGCCGTCTATCCACTCGACTGTTTTACCCAAATGAGCAGCCAGCTTGAACTTAAATATGCGTAGCGGGTGGGCTATGAGTTTTTTGCAGCGTCCTCTGTAGCCTCAGGTTGTAGTGCATTTAGCGCGCTTGAGAAATCATAGACTTTCGAGACAATGGCAGATGGGAACCCTTTGACCAGCTCGATATCGGCATCGTTGAATTCTAGAACGCCATCGGCATCACAGACTGAATAGACAAAGATAGTCGCTCGAACACCATTGGTCTCTACCTCTTTCTGCATCTGGTGCTCTAATCCTTCACGCTCAGCAGCAGTCATTACCTTGATATATACGTCGCCCAGCTCAGGGATAGTCAGCGGCTTTACGCTGGTTTTTAATTGCATAAAATCCGCTTTGCTTAGGATTTTTTTAGAGGCTTGTTTGGTCATTTGATTGCTCGCTTATGATATATAAATAAAGAAAAGGCGCAGTGCTAGGCAGTGCGCTACGCCTTTGGTTTGGGTTGATTTAGGACTGACCTGACTGACTAAGGGGTCTGGCTGATCTCAGAACTAATGACCAGCACGCCTTCTACTTTGAGCATGTCTTTTTGTTCTGCCATGAGAGTGAACTCTTTAATCATGCCGTCGAACACATAGCCCTCACTAGCGGCCGCAGGATCAATAAATTCAATCTTATTTTTGATGACCGTAGAGTTGTTATAGGCCGCTTTTAATTCCATGTGCTGTGGATCGCTTGGCACGTAATACAAAGTAAAGGGGATTTCTGACGTTTCTCGAAAGTTAGGTACTGCATTGACAGTAGAGGTTGCATCGGTAGGTGTGACATCGACGACGACCTTAGTCAGCTTGGGCATCTCCATGGTGTTCAAAAACGCTACTTGATTAAAAGTAGGCACGTCATCAGTCGCGATACTCCATTTAAACTGCACATTTACTAATTCATCAGCGGATATAGCCATAATCATCACTCTCTTATTGGTGGTAGGGTAGGGTTGCTTAATTGGTTTGCCAAATATGACACTCGATGCTTTGTCTGTATAACCCAGACTTCTCATCGTGGAGGTATTTACGACTGTCGTAGTAAAACGGCTTTACGTTATCTTTCAGGATATTGATCATTTGATTGGTTGTGTCTTCACAGTCGTCATAGTCATTGTGATAGACATCTAGCTGCATATAAGCCAGTTCTCGACCTGTATAGCCTGCTATGACGTTGGTCGCATTGGCATTGAGCACGGTATAGACCAGATACGGTGTGCCTGTTTCTCCCTTTGGTCTGACCAACGGATAGACTTTATTGTCAAATAACGCGCCTAGGGTGCTATAGATAACCTCACTCGCTTTCATTTATTACGCCTTTTTTATCCAATCATGACCTTGTCAATTTCGGCTTTGAGCACGTCTTTAAACCTTTCGACGCCTTCTTCGTGTTTGCTGTCCGCGGCAGGTCTGATAAATGGGGTGGGTGCGATGCTACTGGTACCGTTTTCTAAAAAATACCAGTAGAAGCCTTTACCGCCTATGAATAACCCAACGGCAGGTTTGGCGGTAAAGCGCATTTGCTTGGACCGAATCGATTTTTTTAGCACGCCTTTATTGACAGGCGCGAGTCTCTTGGCTTCTTTTTTGATGGGTGCGATACCAGCGTTCAGTGCTTTTCGCATCACCTTTTTTTTTGAGGTATCAGCCAATCTATCAAACTGTTTGTCGAGCTCGTCCAGTCCTTCTATTCGGAACTCCGCGCTCATGAGACCTCCTAATGTTGGGCAATAAAAACCCCATCGGATGACGGGGCTTTTTTGATTGGGTTATAAATTATTTGGCGACTGGTTGATTGAGCATATCGCGCACGGTATCTAGATTAAGATTGATTAAGTACAGCAAGCTATGCAGCTCGCGGTTTTCCTCATTTGAGATTAGCTCTTGTACGACACCGATAGTACCGTCCAGATAAGCTGTGATAGCATCTGCTCTATCTATCTGACTGTGCGGCTTCACCTCAAAGTAGGGGTGAGTCGGCTTGGCATTGTGGATATGCAGGGTATTGACACTGTTGATATTATATTGAGTCATGATATCCCCCTTGTGCTATAGCTACAGCTTGCTGTGGACGTTGAGAATAGGTCGCTGTATAGAGCTGATGACTAGCACTAAGTACAATCCTTGATAGCACATTTATATTAATTTTCCGGTTATCTATGAGATGCGGCAGCATATCAACAGTGATAATCACTTCTTCAGCGTCAAGCTCGCGCATGGCCATACGTCCGTTATGATCGATAGTACCAACGAATTTACCAGATGCCATTGTTTGATTGACCATGGTAGTAGGAGTGCCGTGCTCGATGACGACATCCGCTTCATCTGTTTCTGATAGAGCAACTTGCTCATAGTCAGACTGACGAAATTTATCTACACTACCAGCGAACATCAACCGATGCAGGTATTCTGTCGCTTCACCGACTTGTGATTGGGTCAAGTCGCCAACATGAGCGACATTAAATCGATGCAACACCAAGTTAAAGGCTTCAGAGAATCCAAGGTCGAGTCGCTTCATCGTCATGTGGACGGTTTTGATTAAGCCATTACGGTCTTTGACGCTAGATGGCAGATCTTCATTCACGCTTGGATGGACAGCAGAGCCAGTGTGCCAGTAGTCATGCAGGACTTTATAGCACTGCATTTTGTACTGAATGAGTGGTGCCTTAACTTCGGGTTTGACACGCTTGGTATCAATACCAAATAACCAACCGTTTAGATAGTCGATGGGTAAACACATCATTTCTCTTTTTTTACCATCTTCAGCAACTATTCGTATGACACGAACAGTTGAATTTAAAACATCATCGCGTTGAATTCTTTCGAATTGAGCGTTCCATGCCAAGCCAATATTTTCAGCAATTGGCTTAATCGCAGTATAGTGAATGCCATCTATCTCGATAGTAAGAAGTGTTTGGCCGTTAAAGTCGATAGTTTTAATATTATTGCCTACTGTAGAGGCTTTTGCTATAATAGTCATGTTTAGTTCCTTTCCGAATTAGATGTGGTAGAAGCAGACGGTTCATCTTGGCGGGTGGTGTCTGCTTTTTTTGTGCCTGCGTTTTGCATAGCTTGCTGAATATGATAATTAATTTCAGCTGTCATTGTTCGACAGTTGATTTGCGACTGCTCTTTAACCCAATCGTAGAGCTCAACACTATAAAAACGCATTTTAAAATTTGGTAACGATTGTCGATTAGCCATATTGTCCTTCCATAAAATAAGTTTTAGTTAATGCCTCCGTTGGAGGTGTTTGTATATTATGCCTTCAATGGAGGCATGTCAACAACTTTTTTAGGTTTACTATGACAAACAAAAGACCACCTGACTTTAGAGTTCGAATCCCAGAGGACTTAAAGGAGAAAATCCGTGTTTCTGCTGACAATCATAACCGCTCTATGGGTTCTGATATTGTTGCCAGAGTTGAGCAAACTTTTAAGCAAGAAGAAAGCGCCACCCCAAGCAGCAGTAACGTGCTTATTATCAGTGCTATGTACCAGACACTAAGAGAAGAAGGTTATACGCATGAAAAAGCCGAGCAAGTAGTTACTGACTCTGTTAAAAAGCTATTGGACATGGATTTCATCAAAAAGAATTATAATAATGCAGTGCCTAAAGATTAGCGATTTGGCAAATACTGGATAATAAAAAACCCACCGATTGGTGGGTTTTTTGAATAAAATACTAACGGATTTTAATCACAAGCACCTGCTAACTTAGCGCCATATTCTGCTTGCTCTTTGGTGTATTTGTCACCTGCTGACGACGATAGTTGAGTTACCAAACCATCGCATGAAAACCCTGTAAGTGATAAGTAATTCTCAGCCGACCTACCTGCTTGCTCATTGTAGTCGATACCCAAACTATCAACTGCAATAGTAGCGTCATCAATATTGTAACCATCGCCTGCATCAGATGATAATTGATTAATCAAACCATCTCGCGAAAAACCCTGAAGACCGATGTAGTTTTTAGCTGATCTAACTGCGTTTTTCTGCTGATTAGTCATGCCATTATCTTCTGCGACCACCGCATTTTCAGTTTCAGCCGATACTGCGGTCTGAGCAGTTGTGGTTTCGGCGTCATCTGCACCAAAGATAAGCCCAATTATAAAGAGCCCAATAACAATAATAACTATCCACTTAATTATCTTTTTCATAAATATGCCTGTAACAGTTAAAAACATATGTCAGTATATTACGAGTAACAACATTAATCCATCAATCACAGAAACAAACTAGAAATAATCAACTGTTTGTTTTTGTACGACACACTACGATTTTTTTATTGTCTTTTGGCACGGGCATTACCCCTAGTACTTCATAAACGAAGCCACTACCATCTAACACCTGTATCTCATCGCTTGCTTTAATGTCTGTTGCCATATCGACGAGTATTTTTGCATCTACTGACGAACCAGCGGCATGACCTTCTACAAAGTCCCGAGTGCTGATGGGTAGTAGCTCACACCAAGTCTGTGACATAACGCTATTAGTAGACTTAACGGCGCCAGTGTTGGTTCTCGTTGTGATTTTTCGCACGACACCAATTGGTGTACTAAGCCGACCTCGACTGATCTTTGCCATGTCATACTCCCATCTTGCGATATTTATTCAGCAGTCTATCGAGCGCGTGGTTCATGTGTAGCTGCTCAGTTTGTTGCGCCTCACGGTTTTGGTACAAATCACCAATCACAAGCAGCGCGGCGTGTCTTAATGATTCTGACAATTGACCAGATGGTGTTAAGCAGATATCCTCTGTTAGCTCGCGATCAAGCTCATCAGCGATTAATTGAAATGATGTAGGGATAAGCCCCGCAATATACGTATCATCTATCTCATGTGTGACACGCAGGTGCGATTTGGCTTGTTCAAGCGTGATAGATGCAGTGATCATAGATGATGCCTATATTGAGTTAGGATAAAAAAGACCGCTGGTAGACGTGCTACCAGCAGCTAGGAGAAGCGTTTCAAATAATAATTATCTAATCTTATGGACCGACGTTAACTAGGTCGCCAGTCACAGCGGCATCAGGCATGACAACACCAAAGGCAGCACGCATCTCAGCGCGGATAGTTACCAAGTTTTTGCGGAAGTTATCGCCATCTTCAGTAGACAATTCAACAGTAGCATCTTGGCGAATATAGCCTTCAGTTGCCATCGTGATATTGCCTGACCAGAATTTGCCAACTGGCATGGCTGGTGACTGCATGACTTTGAGACCCCAAAGGATAGGCTGTACAGCAGCGCCTGGCGAACCAAAGATGTAATGACCATCGCTGCCTTTGACTTGTTCGATATCAGCCCAATCTTGCGGGTTTAGAATGACAGTCTCAGGTGGTAGAAAATTGGCATAGGCTTTTGCTTTAGCAGTACTGATGGTATCGATAGCGTTGTCATTGGCGACGATAGTTAGGCTGTTACCAACTTTCATCAAGCCTTTGAAGCTTTTTGTGTCGCCATTGATGACCAGATATTCAAGTTTTAGTCGTAATCCATAAGACATACGGCCTTCGATATAAGCTGCCAATGCAGGGGCGTCTGCTAGTACTTGGTTACTGACACGTATCCAGTGAGCGATAACATCGATTTCTAGTGAATCAGGACCAAATTCAAGTGTTGATTCAGGCTTTAGTTCGCCCTCAGCAACGATATCCGCCATAAAATCAACAGCGCTTTCGCGTACATAAGGGATAAGCGGTACGGTGGTTGGTATCCAGTTGATCATATTGACGATGGTCAGTGGGTTTTCAGTAGCCGCGACCATCTTTGAATCGTTAATATTGCCCGCAGTATTGATACTACCAAGCATTACTGTGTTACGGGTCGAGACGCCATCTATTTGAACTTTACCGCGTGACTGCTTGATTGCCTTAATCTCTTGCGACAAGCTTTCATTACGTGAGAGTAAGCCGCCGATGCTATTGGCATCAAGTTCACCGTCTTGGACACCGCGTACCATCTTTTGTTCAAACTCTTCAAAGCGGGCTGATAAGTCATTGACGCTTTCAGCCGATTTTTGGAGTTCAGCGATAGCATCGCGCGTTTCAGTATCGTCTTTGTTTTCAGCAAGTAGTTTTTGCTTTTTTTCAATCAGCTCATCGAGTGTGGCCAAGCGGGTTTTAAGCTGACCTGCGAGCTTTTCATATTCATCTTTAGACGTGCCGCCAGCATCACGGGTCATAACACCCATGCCAGACATAGCGCCAGCGATTGCAGCAGTTTTAAAATCACGCATAATATTTTCCTTTAGGCAAAAAAATAGCTACCGATTGGTAGCATTGTTTAGGGTTTGATTGGTGTTAAAAAAGATGGGTTATTTGTCTAAAAATGCAAAGGGGTCATTGTCTTTGCTAGTATCATCAGCGCTGGTGCCCATGATGCTGTCGAGTTTGGTAATAAAGTGCCTTGCGTCGGCTTGGTCAAGCCCTAACTTGGTAAGCATGTCGCAAGCGTCACGCTCATCAGCTAAGTTATTGATTGTTTCTGCTTGGCGGTTGATACGAGCACTGCGGTCACTAGGCTCATCAACGACACTGATTTCAAATAAATCTGCGCGTTTGATTAAGATATGACCGTCTTGCTCTTCATAATCCATTTCAGTTGGGTTATAAAAACAAATGGATAAGCCATCAACCGTAAGGTGACGCATCATTGCAGCAACAGCAGTGGCCAGTGGTAAACCTTGGGTGAGTTCGCCTTTGACACGTAAGCCGATATCATCCTCTTCAAATTCTACCCATCGACCAACACGCATAGCTGCATTCGTATCAAACATGTTGCGCCAACCGTGGTTGTAATACATATGCACGGTTTTTTCGCTATTGTTGAACGCACTAATCATATCGGCGAAGGCGCCACGGGCAAACTTTTCACCATGTAAGTTGATGCTATCCCATTTGACTGCATAGCCTTCAAATGTATAAGTAGCAGCGCCGTCTTTGTCAGGTTCGGCAAAGCGTATCTTGGTATCGATGACTGGAATACGGCGTGTACTGACAGATTGCAGTAGCTCACTGCGGCCATCGCGACAGTGCAGCGTTTGCAGTGAGTGTTTATTCATTGCTGATATCCTTAGTTTGGTCTAATGAAGATTGTTTAGCGACAACATTAAGAGGCGCAAAGCCTAGCTGCATATAGAGTTCGTCGCCCCCTTCTTGTGGTTTCCAGCCTTCAGCGCGTCGTACCTCGTTGGGCGTTCGCTGACCGGATGTGATCTCGGTGTTATACATCTCAACACGCTCTTTACGACTTGATCGCAAAATAGCATCAGCGTCAATTTCAAACTGGTACTTGTCCCAGTCTTTGCGGGGAATCAGTGTCGTTAGCATTGATAATTCAAGGCGCTCAAGGTAGGGCCGCAAATTGAATTTATGAAACGCTTCAATGATTGCTGAGATACCGCTGCCCCAGTTGCTAGACTGCGTGCTGTCGTTAATCAAAATACTAGGTACACCGAACATACGGGCAATCTCTTCCAAGCTAAATCTGCGTGTGGCTAATAATTCAATGTCACTAGGCGTCAAACTAATGGCTTCAAACTTCATGTCAAGTGGTAACACTGGCATAAAGGTTTCATCGCCACTGGTTAATTCGCCCATTTCATCGCGAAGTGCTTGGCGCTGTTCGGCAGTTGGTGAGCCCTTTGTCATTAATGCGCCCGTTGGCTTAGCACCATTGCGCATGAGTGATGTGATTTTATCGTCTGATGCATCTGCCACAGCGACCGCTTTGGCGGCATGTTGCAGCGGTGAGAGTCCTTTTATGCCATTACCGAATAGCTTTACATGCCAGATATCAGATTCTTTAAAGTCTCGACTGAATGCAGAGGTGACTTGATGCCGATATGTAAGCTCATCATTTTTTAGAATGACTGTCATGTTAGAAGAGTTGATAACATCTAAGCTAAGAATACGAGAGTTTTTGTCACCTATTCGTGTGATTCTGACGTATGCATTGCCGTCACTGACCAAGTTGAGCATCAGTTGTTCCATAAACTCAATGCGGTTTTGACGTTTATTGGGTTTATATCTCAGCAGTTTCATGACGTCATGATCTGCTTTGGTGTCTAAATACCCATCTTTGTCTTTTGTATATAAATCAATAGGCATACTAGCGATGGTTTCAGCAAGCAATCTGATTGATGCGAAGACCGCCGTGACGGTCATTGCTGTATCAAAGGTGACTGGTTTGGCTGTTTTAGTGACAGTACGAGTAGCGTTTTGATTGCCGTCCACGGGGTCACGCGGCGCGTAACCAAACCATGCAGCGACGGTTTGTATGATTGCCATGTTATCCCCTGAAGCTTACAAAATCGGTTAAGTAGTCGCCAAGCTGTGTCTCAAAATCTTGGCTAGGTAGGTCGCCAGTTTCATCGTAGTATTGTGCGCGGTTGGTCGCAATGATAGCAGCGACCGCGCCGTCAATTTTACTGGCGTCTGATTCCTTGCGAGGGAATATGTTATCGTTTGCGTCTTTTTTGACAGTGACGTTGCCCATACACCAGCGCAAGATTGGATTGCCATCGTGATGTACCCGCTTTGAAGTCAAGAGAGCTTGTAAATGTTTCATTGGCTCGCTTAGATAAGCAACGCGCTGCGGCACTTCGACCATATTGAGACCTTGCTCATTTAAACGCATGGCCAAATATGTTGCGTTAAAAGGATCATAACCCGTTTCCTGCATGTCGTATTTTGATGAGTCGTGAATGATATCGCGTTCAATCTTTTCAAAGTCGGTGATGTTGCCGTCAGTGACTGTGAGCCAGCCTTGTCGCTCCCATTCGATAAAACGTTTCTGATTTGGGTTGTTGGCGTTGTCCAATTGGGCACGGTTGATGTAGAAGTTTGCAAATAAGTAATAGTGAGATATATCGTCTATTTTTCTGACAAACAATTTTACGCGCGATGCCAGATCCACTTTTGATGCCAAATCAAGCCCACCAAAGCATGGGTGTTTATCAAAAAGACCGGAGACTAATAGCTTATCAGCAGCGTCGTCCCAGTCTTGCATGTTGAGCCAACCGCTGCGAGCTGCTACCCAAACACATAAATGCTTGGTTAAAAAATCAGCTTGCGAGTCAGGGCTGATGGCAGCCCGTTGATATTCGGATTGTAGAGCTTCTTTGTGTACTGATACGCCATAGTTAGGATTGGCTTTGCGCCAGCTTGCTGGGTCGCGCCAATCGTCAGCATCATCGATGGTATAAATAATGCCAAAGTAGCGGTCATGGGACTCTAAGCCAGACAGTACTTTGGTAACCAACGTGCGTTGCTCATAGCAGACACCGTCTAAGATAAAGCCTGCTGTGGTAATGGCAAATAACAGTGGCTGCTCACGCGCCCCCATGCCGGTCGCCATGACCTCGTAAGTATCGTTTGATTTATGAGCGTGAAGCTCATCGATGATCGCGCCATGGACATTGAGCCCGTCCAAGTTGCCGCCATAGTCGCGGCTTAGTGCTTTAAACGTAGATTCAGTGGTAATAGAGCTGACTGCATGTGCAGCGACGCTTATACCCATTGCTTTTTGCATATCTGGGCGTTTTCGCACCATGCCTTGAGCGACCTCAAAGACGACACGTGCCTGGTCGCGAGTGGTTGCAGCCGAGTAAACTTCCGCACCCATCTCCCCGTCAGCGAAACATAGGTATAAGCCGATACCAGCAGCCAATGTTGACTTGGCATTTTTACGAGGTATTTCGACATAAGCATAGCGATATCGGCGCTTGCCATCGAAGTCTACCCAGCCAAACAAGTTGGTCACGATGAATATTTGCCAAGGCTCAAGCAGTATCAATTCGCGTTTGTTTGCCAGCTCACCTTTGACGTGTGGCAGCAGCTCTATGAATCGGCAAGCTTTTGCAGCCAGTTCACTGTCAAATTCAAACTCAAATGCAGATTCATTCTTTGCGCGTTCGAGATCGGTGAGGTGACGTTGGCACGCTTGACGCACATAGATACAGGCATCGATGGTGCCATCGACTACATCCGTTGCATATTGCGCTGCGATATTAGCGTAGGCAATAGCGTCAGACATAGTGGTTAACCTTGTTTGTTAAACTCTCCAAATTCGTTGTCACCAAATAGACCTGGCTGTGAGACATCGACTTTGATACTAGAGCGGGCAGCGGGTGATAGGCCGAACTCACGGCCTAATGATATGAGCTGTTTCTGTAATGTGTTGCGGATGCTGACCAGTGCCGTTTGGACTTCAAATCCGTTTGGCGTTTTGCCAATCCAAGTGTCAACATTCTCAAGCTTGCTGCATACATCGCCATAGCGAGCGGAGGTCTCTGCGTACGCGCCAAATAAGTCACCATCAATAACTGACAGTAGGCCAAGGGCTACCAATTGCGGGGCTATCTTGTCCCACTGCTTGCGTGATTTTGCGTCTAACCATTCGGGGCAGGGTGGTATAGCTATTGTTGGTTGTGCAGCATTGCTGGCAGCCTCACGGTCACTACGGACACGGCTACCTTGCAACACTTTGAGCTGCGTCGGTTTACGTGGACGAGACATAGTGTCACCTGAGAATAGTT
Source organism: Psychrobacter sp. AT9 (assembly GCF_047272965.1). Classification (NCBI taxonomy): domain Bacteria; kingdom Pseudomonadati; phylum Pseudomonadota; class Gammaproteobacteria; order Moraxellales; family Moraxellaceae; genus Psychrobacter; species Psychrobacter sp. AT9. The sequence goes on along the minus strand of NZ_JBKOTW010000001.1, from coordinate 2,497,480 downwards.
ATTGTTTGAGGGGGTATACCCCCTAAAGAGTTTTGACCATGCAAAGATTCTCCTTGGCGCGGTGGTCTCTGTGGGGTATCGTGTTTACTTTTTACCCCACCCTCCCTGCCTTGAGCTGGGCAACCTGATAATCAGATAATTTATTATCGATCGTCGTTGTTTTGATTGAGTGACATGAGTAGCAAAGGGGTTGCCAGTTTGTCTGATCCCAAAACAGTTCTTGATTGCCGCGATGCGGTAGGATGTGATCGACTACATCAGCGCCTTTGGTGATGTCTTGCATCGCGCAATGTTTGCACAGCGGATTATCATTTAGAAATAGTAAACGAGCTGAGCGCCATCGAACATCGTAGCCACGTTGGGAGGCTGATAGTCTGTGGTCAATACGCTTAAGCTTGGCAGGTTCTGCTTGCTTGATTTGGGTCGATGCTTGTCGTTTTGGTTTTGGCTTATGCATCCTACAAACACCATTAGCGCCAGCATTCGCATTGCAACCTGAGTGGCTGCAAAGCGTGGTGGGCATCGATGGCATAAGGATTGTCCAAAAAGAAAGCCCGCTGCGGGGGCAACGAGCTTAACTGGTGATGTTTGTTTAAGTCTGCCATGTGATTAGGCAGGAACTTCGATTAAGAGAAATACTAAGTGAAACTGTTCCATTAATCAAGTAGCCTCTGAATAGCCAAGCACTTGTAATTGTATCTTAGCCCTTGCAGCTGCTGCGTTCAGGTTCATATCATTTAGTATAAATTCAATATGATCTGACATCTGGTTGCGTGACCATGTGGCTTTGGGGATATTGGCAAATGCTGCTCGCTCGTTACCACTCCAAGCATAGCCGGTTACTTCGTTAATCGGGTACTGGCATTCTACCAATGCGGTGCAAACTATCTTATCAATATGCTTGCGTGCTACTGCTGTCGAAAGCTTAGCTGAGTAGGCTGCTGATAGTCGCGCTTGGATAACTGTATCAAAGCCATCGTTCAGATAGTGATAGCAGTCTGACTGGATATCGCTAAGGTTTGCATAAGCTTCAGCAGCTGCTCTTAAGTATTCTTGTCTCATGATAAATATCCCCCGTTATTTATAGCCAATATAGAGTGGTGTGCATAGTTAGGTCAAATGTGCATAGTATGATTTTAAACTATGCACATCGGAAACCCTTACTACTACTGGCTTATAAGAATGATGTTCATAGTGTGCATAGTGTGCATAGTTATATCTACGCATGGGAATAAAAATATTTAGGTTTTATATTTAGTTGTATTAGATAAATAATTATTTCCCGCGCGCACATACGAAAAAACCCTGCACACTATGCACAGGGTTACTCTAAGTCTTACGGTGTATGGTCTAGCGATGTGCATAGTTTGTTTTCAGACTATGCACATGGGGTGCACACTATGCACATGGTTGGCTATTTTGGGTCAAGTTTGTGACCAATAGCGTTCTTCATGCGCTGAATTTGCAGACCGAGCCACGCTTGCTGGTTAGCAGCATCAGGCGTTGGGTAGTTCGTTGGCATGTCGATAGCAATAATTGTCGATTGAACAGGCCGCGCGCTGCCTTGCATTTGGTATCTTAGTCGCTCTTTGTGCTCACGTCTACCAATATATGTCATTAATTTGGTTTTGGTGGTACCACGTTCGCCGCCCTTACGACACCAATGCTGATAGTAGTCATATAGATCGTCGGTCAGAGAGCTGCAATAAGGGATGCCAGCCTCACCTTTCACCCAGTCATCATAGAATACCTCCCAGTTTGGTTGGCTGAGTCTGATCAGTTGGCGCTTGCTGCTGGTCATGATTGCGGGAGAGTGAGCCGTTTGGCTATTAAGATCCAGTTTCATAAGATAAGTATAGAACGCGCGTAGCATGTCATCATTTGTGTTATCTAAGGCTTTCGCGACATCTTTTAATAAGGGTTCGGGAATCTTTTTCTTTGGATAACAGACGACATGGCGGCGGTCATTCTGCTCTAATGATAGCGGCATCATGTTGTTTGATAAAAATATCGCATTGACATAGTTGTCTTGCTTCCAACCGCTCATAAACTTTTGATTGATGTAGATAGTGTTGCCAGTGATGAGCTGTTTAACCATGCCCATTTGAGAGTATCTATCAGAGCCACTGAATATCTCTTCAAACAGTGCGTAAAGTTTGTTTGATACCCAATCATTGTACTGTGACTCAAGCTGACCTTGTCCCAATATCACACCGTAGTCGCCATATATGCGCGTCATGATGCGGTCAAAGAATAACGATTTACCAGCGCCTTGTATCTCACCATGAAAGATAAGAGCTGTGTCGAGCTTTGTGCCTGGGCGCTGTAATGGGATTGCAAGCCATCTAACAACCCAGTCGTAAATAGACTGATCGCCTTCGCATAAATGCAATAGCAGCTCTATGATAGGCGTGCATAGCTTTTGCGCATCGTCAGCGGTCATATTGTCGACAGGTTTCATTGGGAGACCATCAAATGTATTGATAGCGATGTCTTTGTCGTGCTTGGGTACTTTGGTACGAGTCGGGTCAAACCAGATGTTGTCAGCCTTAACCGTGATGCGGGCCTCAGACTTAAGCCAAATATCATACTCATTAGGACGTGCAAGCTTGATGGTATCGACGGGCAAACGAATACGCTCAACGTCATCCCAAACTTCTTTGGTGCCATAAATGAGAAAGTAACGGTCAAACATCGACTGTGCTTCGACTACCATTAGCTCATCGCGGTCTTTTGAGACTTCTGCTTTGCTAATCTTGCTATGCTTTGCAAGCCACCATAAGTCTGCTAGTTTTTTGTTGCCAGCTTCGCTTACAAATTGAGTCTTTGTATACTCAATCTTTTGCTCGAGATCATATACTTTATTGGTGCCTTTGCCGATATCCATTATTTGAGCATAACGCTTAAGCATATTAGCCAAGCGCATGTCTCGCTCAACATCAGCAGGTATATTGCCATTGTGCTGTACGGTTGGCGATGTAGCTGCGCTGTGATCGTCATTAGCAGCTTGGGTCACGATTGACTGATTTGCTAGCGCATGCTTGATTTGGCGTGCTACTTCATTGAGTCCCGCAGCTGCTGCGAGGTCATTAAAATCTGTATGTTGTTTGCCTTGCATTACGCCGCATCCTTATCTATGTCTAGTGTGTCGAAGCTTGGTGTGACTACTTCACCAGCGACATTGATAGCGGCTTGCTGAGCCTTATGAATGCCTGCGTTATATTCAACGAGTAATTTTGGCTCCTTGCCATCAGCAATGTCTTTATCCCGCATCTTGATAGCAGTTGCACTGTCGTCATCCGCGCAGATAATAATGCGATGATCAGGGTATTGAGCTCGTATTGACTGAGCGACTGGAATAAGATTGTTTGCGTTAAAGGCGACAATCACAGGCAAGCTATAGCTCATTGCGTCAAATATGGTAGCGCCAGTGGCGTAACCTTCACATATCAATATCACGCCACCACTAAACATGACTGAACTGCCAATCGTAAAATATGCGCCGCTGACCAATCCGCCTTTCAAAAACAGCTTTTCGCTATCCGCTGCAATCGTCTGCACGTTGACCAATGTGGTTTGTTTGGTATCAGTATTATAGTAATGCATCGGTATAATCAGATTGTCGTTTGCATCTTGGCTCAAGCCGATAGCTGATACACCTTTGCGTAGTAAATAAGGATGGTCGTCAGCAGCAGGCTTAGCATTATCCCACATGCTTTGGGCGCGACTGGCGGCATCGATACGAGCCTGACGCTTTTCAGCTTTCTCAACCGCTTCACGCTCAACTTGCTGTGATTGCCACTGAGCGCGTTGCTCATCAGTCACTTCACTCGTTGCGTCCAGTCCGATAGCACCTGCGATAAGCTTGTTGGTCTCATAGACATCAAGCCCAGTAAATTCCTTAACCAGTGTGAACCCATTACCTGCGCCGCACTGCGAGCATATCCAAGTACCTTCACCGCGCTTGTCATCGCAGCGAAATCTATTAGAGCCACCACACATAGGGCACGCTTGATGCTGATGTGCTGGTTTGCTAAAAGAAATGCCAGCGGCAGGAAAGATAGTAGAGACATAATTGCCGACAGCTGCTGCTCGTATGGCGTCAAAATCTAAAGGAGTGCGTTTATCTGTCATTATTAGCATCCTTTTGTTCAATTTGGTCATCTACAAAACGCTGTATTATCGAGATAACTACGTTATCTGCGTTTTGGCAAATGGTTTCATTATCATTCATGAAAGCCCAACAACCGCCATATTCAACAACTTCGATAATCATGCCTTGATAAGCTTGGTCAGAAATCTTAAACGTTGCCATCATGTCTCTCCATATTTCGTTTAGCGTGTTCCATAATCATTTGGACTTGCCTCATCAATGCAGCAGAAACTTTTTCCATTGCTTTGAACTCATCGGGTTCAATAATTTGATCAGCATATGCTTGTAGCATTGTCGCCAATGCGTCTGCTGACTTACGAGCTAACTCACCAATATCAGTCATTATTTCGCTTTCATCATCCGCATCAGGCAGCAAAAACCATCCAGCGTTACCGTGAGCACAACAGACAGCATCCATGATTAAAGATGACTGAGTTGCACTTAAGACTTGCTCAATAAGTAATGGCGACAATGTGTGACAAGTGCGCTTTGGATTGACTTGTAGCACTGCTGTGTTGTAAGTCAGACCAAATGTCTCACATATACCGCCGAGCGTGCCGCGTGGTTTCATTGCAGCTTGATAGACTGCTGCTTCCAAATCTAGTACGCACTTTTCGGCACGTTCTGCTGCTGTGTATTTTTGCTTCGACATATTGCCCCCGTTATTGTCGTTCTTTTATTTTGGCGTTAGCGTTAAGCTATCGATTGTTGATTACTTGGATCGTTGGCTGGTTCGGGGGTGGGGAATATATCTGGACGTAACTCATGGCATGGCACACCCGTAGCTTGCGATATTTTTGCCACCCACTTAGCAGACGCCTTTTTATCCCTAGTCACCATGACACTGATACCGGAAGCTTTGGATAGTCCTATTTTTTTAGCTAAATCTGTCTGAGAGCCGACCGCTTCGATTGCCCGATTGAGCGCGTTTAGCATTGGATTGGATTTTTCTAATTGGCACATTTAGATACCTACTGATTAATATTTGAATTTATTATTACAAATGTAATCGAATAGGTCAAGCTGTTTTGTAATTAGACTTATATTACCGTTGTAATTATCATTACAAAAACAATGAGCGAGGTTATTTATGGATACGGAATTAAATACCTTGGCGAAACGCGTTAAATCAATGCGTGATAAGCGAGGGCTAAGTCAAGCTCAACTTGGGGATGCTATTGGTGCAGATCAGTCTGTAATAGCCAATCTGGAGCGACGCGATGGTAAGTCTAGCAAGTATACGCCTCAGCTTGCCACAGCGCTCGGTGTCGATGTCGCATGGTTACTTACTGGCGTTAGCAGTGCCACTGATGCTAACGACAAGCTCACAGGTTTAATACAGGTGGGTACGTTTGAGCCTTGGGATGATGAAACGCCACTGAATGGTGATGAAGTAGCTTTGCCGTTTTATAGGGAGGTAGAATTGTCAGCAGGAAGCGGAAGGAAAGCTATTGTGGAAGATACTAATCGTAAGTTGCGGTTTAGCAAACGTACCTTACATAAGGCTGGGGTTGATATAAAAGACGCTATCACTATGAAAGTAGCTGGTGACAGTATGGAGCGGTTAATAACAGATGGCGCGACCATTGGCGTTGACACCAGCAAGGCTAACGAACCAATAAAAGACAATCGCATTTATGCTTTGGAGTCTGGTGGCGACTTGCGGTGTAAATATATCCAACGAGCAGCTGGCGGTAAGGTTAAGTTGATCAGCGAAAACGATATGTATGACGATGAAATCTATAGTATGGATGAGTTTTCACAACTGTATCGCATCATTGGATGGGTTTTCTGGTGGTCTACTATAGCTAAATGGTAATTAATCACTTATTAAATTAAGAAATAATTACAATACTGCTTGACCTTACGACTTACATTTGTAATTATATACCCGTAATCAACAAAACGGGTATATCGTCATGTCACATCCAAACACTCAAGACATCCTGCAATCGCCACGCGCTCAAAAAGAATTTGAGCGTCTAAGCTCTGCTTTAAACGAGCGTAACCAGCAGCTTCATAACACCGAGCAACAACTCACTCAATCAAAACAACATCTAAAAACCAAAGTACGTGGCTATCGTCAAGTGCTTAGTATCGTCGTGCTCGCATTATTTGTCCTTATCGCTATTTTAGTGATGGGAGGTGCAGCGTGAGCCAGTCAAAACAAACAAAGCTGCTGACCATCAAAATACAGCCATCTGATGAGATGAAAGCGTTAATTGCTGATCATAAAGATGACATGTCGCATACGCGTGCAGCTATCGAACTATACAATCGCCAAGCTGAGCGCAATCATCCGCGAAGCATCACTGGTGGTCTGCTTGCTGCGATGCAAAATACAGCTGCTAATGATGCGCCACAGCCTGAGCTTAAGCAGCTGGGACAGTGGGTATTTGAAGGGCAGCCCGATCATATAAAATCAGCAGCTGTTGATATGTATGGTCGCGGTTTTTATTATAGATATGAAAAATCACAGCTAATTATGGGTACGTGCAAAAGATATTTTATTGACAATTGTTGCGATTTCAGTCAAATAGATGGCGTTTTTGATAGTACCAACTGGCAAAACAGTGCTATTGACCGTGAAACCGTCAACGATGTCGATTATCTAAGCAATGACTTAGATGAAAGCGTGCAAGCTATTGATGACGCAATAGATCAAAGCGACTGGCTATCTGAGTCAGTTCCGCAAATCACCCAAGCTGATATGCAGCTTATCTTTATCAAAAACCTATCTGAATGCCTTATACAGCGCATGCAGAGCATGGACCGCTTTAGTGAAGATGATTATGCGATTGGCGGTGATAAGTTGATGCCGTGGGATATTGTCGCTAATCCTAAAGGGGATTTTGCTGTCATTACTGGCCACAATCAAGACAAAAGATATTTTGGTGGTTTGTACTTTGTGCCATACGCGCGAGGCAATCATGCTAAAACCGTGGCGGGAGAGCGAGCAAACGAATATTTAAAGACATTGGAATTTTGTACCATCACCGAATCTCAGCTGCCAGCATTTCGGGCTGCGTTGGAGGCTTGCTATGCGTAATATCGCCAATATCAAGCCCAGCGCAATCCTCGTATCACTTATCCAAAACGCCAAGCTCAGCAACGCTGTCAGCCGTATCGCCTTGCGCGATGCGAATAAACAGTGGTGCTCGCATATTGCCAAGCCGACACGATTACGCGATCAGCACACTATGCTCGATGTCGCTGAGCAATTGCGCCTAATCATCGTGCAAGTATCTCAGCGTCGTTGCCGCATCAATCCACCGCAATGGGCAGCATTGGTACATTTAGAAGCTGACTTACGCAAGGCATATGCTCATAACATCAACCTTGAGCCGCTGCTTGACATCGTAGCTGCCAATAGTCAACACAGCGAGGTCGCGTAATGCCTGTAATCAATCAAAAACCAAAGCAAACATTGCTTATTAGCGTATGCGGTGCGCCGCATATCGGTGTGACAACCGCCTGTGAGCGTGTACAGCGTTGCTTAAATGCGCAAGGCATCATTACAGACGTCATCACCCTTGAGCGCGGCATTGATGTGATCAATTTTGATGATGATTATCTACTGGGACGCTATATGCATTTAGATGTCATCTTGTTTGATAAGCATCGTAATGCTGCGTCAGCCGTTAAACGTCGATTGACCTATCCGCTGTGGGATACGGAAGGGGTCGTGCCCGACTTGAGCGTGCTGCTTAGCTCATCAATAGATGGCTATAACAGGGCGATACGCAATCGCTCTGATAAGCACAAAAAAGCAGCGCATCACGAAGCGTATCTGTCAATAGAAAAAGGACACTACGGCACTAAGAATCATCATGTCATTGCTGTTTACGGCAAGCATGGTCAGCTATATGCAGCCGGTACGATTAAGAGTTTGATAATGCAGGAGCTGCGGAAATGAGTAAAACATTATCTCTTAGCCGTCGCGCGCATTTATTCGTTAAAGACAATGAATTATTTATCAAGCTGCAACGTCAGAACCAACGAGATCCAAAGCGCGATGATTATTACATCATAAAAAAGTTTGGGTTAGAACGCTTAAAAGAGATCCGCGATTGGATCGATAAACAGATTGAAGAGAGTGAGAGCAGTAATGTCAAAGCAGATTAAACGAGTCACGTTTTCGCCAAACAACTATGGCTTGAAATGGCTTGATGTAAATATGCGAAGCTGGGAAATAGTCAGCGCATGTGGGGAAGGGCGTCACTTGGTGGGCCGAGCATGTCGCTTGGTAGACCGTGGCAATAAAATCGAATACCGCACTGGGTCAACGTACACGACCATCAATGCGACTGTTGAGAAGATGGGGTGATTTATGGCTGATGATGCTGATCGCGCAAACGACTATGTTGATTTAACACTTGCTCACTGCCTAAGTCGAGCGCCAAAATTTGATAAACCGTCACTGACAGAATGTATGGAATGTGGCGAAGATATCTCCGCTAAACGCCAATCAATGGGTGGGGTAACGCTCTGTGTAGATTGCCAAAGTGTGTTTGAGAAAAGGGGACGGTGATGGTTGATGATAGTTTTTTACCTAGGAGCGGATTCACAAGAGCGAGTGATTTGGTTAAATTCTTACCAATTGCCAAAAGCACCTTGTGGAAATGGTCTAAAGATGGGCGGTTTCCTAAACCTACTCTCATATCTAAAACCATAACAGCATGGGATAACGCATTAGTTTGGGAGTGGTTTGAAAGCCATGGGATAGATCCGATTGAAATAAAACCCAGAGAGCATTTTTCCGAATCTAAGAATGTTATTGAGTTTGAAGGTATAGAGGATATAGGCACTTTCGTTCAGAAGTCTGACTTTATGCTTGCCGACACCAAACAAATAATTGATAGCAGCTTTAGCTTCAAAAAAATTATTGGTATTTATTTTTTAATAAGAAAGTTAGAAATTGTTTATATAGGTCAAAGCATCGATGTTGCAAGCCGTATCTCCACCCATGAAAGAGATAAGCGTTTTGATGCTGTGTCGGTAATCCGTTGCGAAGCAGATGAGCTGGATGCATATGAAAGCTTGTATATTTGGAAGTATCAGCCTTGCCTTAACGGTAAGTTTAGTCAGTCTAAAACACCTTATGCTGCGCATACACCCTTGTCTTTAAAGGATTGTATAGAAGCAATTAAAGTAATAAAAGGAGAATAATTAAAATGGATGTCATTGAAATTATCAAATCAAATGTTCCTTTAGACTGGGTAACGCTTCCCCAATTTGGTAAACTTATCGGTCTACCACACGAACGCTTATATATGGCAAAAGATAAATGGCCAGAAGGCAAGGTGTGGAAAAGGGTTAATAATAAGATTTACTTTAGTCTAAACGGGTGGAATGAATGGCTGGACCAACAGGGTATCCAAAAGGCGTTAGAGTACGAAACGGAAGCGTCGAAATTAATATCTCGGTCAAGGGAGAAGGGCGCAAGTACTTCGTCCTCCCGTACACGGCGACGCCAAAAAATATTGCCCAAGCGGGAAAGCTACGAGCTAGTTTGATGGCTCGTAGAAAGTGGGAAAATCTGACGGTAACAGATGTTGAATTGGCTTGTAATATTATCGATGAGACGGCAGCTGATGATAGACCGCTTTTTGCAGACTATGCACAGCTTTATCTTGATAGCTTAGATAGCGGCAATACAGGCACTAGACGTAAATATAAAGGCATCCTCAAAAATAAGTGGATGCCTTTTTTTGCATCTATGGCAATTGCAGATATAACCCCAGCAATGGTACGCGCTGCACTCGCACAGAATGACTTTAGCAGCGCTAAAACTGCTAATGACGCACTCACGCCACTGCGCGGAGTGTTTGATTTAGCATTTATTGATGAAATTATTGAAGAGTTGCCCACTAAACGTATACGTAATAAGAAGACTCAAAAGGATGAGCCCGATCCTTTTTTACCTGATGAGCGTTTGGCCATACTTGACTATATGCAAAGCCATTGGGCAGGTGATAAAGAGATTTGGTATTTATATTTTGTCTGGCAATTCTGGACAGGTTGCCGCCCTGGTGAATCATTGGCCATAGACTGGGCCGACATAGATATAACCAATCGACTAGCAAAAATAAGCAAGACGTTGAGCAGTGGTAAAGTTCAGCTGTCAACTAAGACCAATGAGATCCGTAATATCTATCTGAATGATAAAATCTTGGCTGTACTCGATAGACTCAAGGCACTCACTGGTCACCAGTCACGCCTATTTATCAGCTTACACACCGATGAGCCGTGGACGCGACCAGATAAATTGTCTGAAAAGTTTCAGGAAGTACTGCCAGTAATTGGTATAAGAGTGCGACCGGCTTATAATTGCCGTCATACTTATGCGACGACGATGTTGAATAGTATGATCGATGTTTCTGCTGGTGCTTATCAGATGGGCCACGATATTATTACGTTCACCAAAATTTATGCCAAGTGGATTAATACTGAGCGTATGCAAGCTGAGATGATGAAGCTTGATTATGGTGATTAAATACCGAGGATTACTCGGTAGTTGAATTGCAGAAAGTGCGCCAAAACTGCGACAAAGACGATTATCTTATTTACTTATCAAATTTTAGACAATAAAAAAACCTGCCCGAAGGCAGGTTTAGTATAGGTTTGAGAACTTTTATCACTATCCGAAAATGGTGGGGCTGGAGAGACTCGAACTCTCACACCTTGCGGCGCCAGAACCTAAATCTGGTGCGTCTACCAATTCCGCCACAGCCCCATTTTCGTTACTCTATCATTATTAGCGTTTAAACTCAAACACAACATAGATAGTTAACTGATTCGGTAGTGCGTCTCAGTGGTTGGCTATTATATAGAGTTTGAATGGTTTGACAAGCCCTTTTTGCAATTATTTTTAATTATTTAACGATTATTTCTGATTTCTATGATAAATAATTGATTTTACTGGAATTATTAATTTAATGATTTTGCGCTTTTATTACTCTTTGGTCTGCGTTTCTGCTGCTGACATATCTAACTGCTGTAATTTACGGGTGAGCGTATTACGTCCCCAGCCGAGTAAGTTGGCAGCCGCTATCTTTTTGCCACCGCTATGATTGAGTGCCGCTGTAAGTAACACTCGTTCGAACTCAGGCGTTGCCGTTTGCAAGATGTCAGTTTCGCCTGTTTGTAGCGCTTGTTTGGCCCACTCTGCCAATGCCTGCTGCCAACTTGGATTTTTAGCGATATTTTGAGTTTGATTATTTTGACTATTTAGATTACTGCTATTTAGATTGTTGCTGTTTAAATTATTGCTATCTATATTGGGGCTATGTGAGCTATCACCGTTGTGCTGTTGGTTGTACTGATCAAATTCAGACGAGGACGACGTTTGTTGTGGCTGCAACTCTGTGTTTGCTGGCATCGCTTCAAGCAGCTCTGGCGGCAAGTCATCAACCATGACTGTATCTCCGGTTGCCATGACCGTTAGCCATAGGCAGACGTTCTCAAGTTGACGCACATTACCGCGCCAGTCAAAGGCTTGCATAATCTGTAGCGCCGCAGGCTGTAGCTGTTTTAAGGCGGTGTTCATTTGCTTAGCAGCTCGTTGCATAAAATAACTGGTTAAAGCAGGAATATCTTCGCGGCGCGTCCGTAGTGGTGGCAGCGGTAGACGAATGACATTGAGACGATAAAATAAATCCTCACGGAACCGACCTAGTTTGACCAGTTCTTCCAAGTTTTGATGGGTGGCAGCAATGATGCGCACGTCCACTTTGACCGGTTGCTGTCCGCCCACACGGAAGAACTCACCGTTTGCCAATACCCGTAGCAGCCGCGTTTGGGTGCTAAACGGCATGTCACCGATTTCATCCAAAAATAACGTACCACCATCAGCTTGCTCAAAACGACCTTGCCGTGTCGTCGTTGCACCAGTGAACGCACCTTTTTCGTGACCGAATAACTCCGACTCAATCAAATCGTGCGGAATCGCGGCCATATTGAGGGCAATGAATGATTGCTGGTGACGCGGTGAATGCTGATGCAGGGCACTGGCGACCAGCTCTTTCCCTGTGCCTGATTCACCGGTAATCAAAACGGTAATAGGTGAGTGCGCCAATCGTCCAATCGCACGAAACACTGTTTGCATCGCTTGTGACTGACCAATGATGCCGCTGGGATTGTCATTGGCTTGTGTATCAGTTTTGATCTCAGCTTTGTTTTTAGTCGTCTTATGGGCTTTGGTGGCTGTCTTAGTGTTATGAATGGCTTTATTTTTACTAGTGGATTTCGTATCTGTCTCAGGTGATTTATTTGCAGTTGTTTTGGCATCCGACTCATTTGGTTGATCTGCTTTCACCATGTCTGGTTGAAAATTAATCGCTTTATAAATCGTAGCGACTGCATCATCTAAGTCAAACGGCTTCGGCAGATATTCAAATGCTCCTGTCTGATAGCTATTGATGGCAGAGGTCAAGTCTGAATGCGCTGTCATGATGACAATCGGCAACGCAGGGAAGTGCTTATGCACCCAGTCGCTAAAAGACAAGCCGTCCATCATAGGCATCCGAATATCGGTCAATATCACATCCGGTAGCTGCGTGGCTGACTCGCGCTGCTGCAAGATATCATTGAGGCGTGTCCATGCTGCTTGTGCTTGGGTAAAGCTGATGACCGTCAACCCAGCATCTTCAAAAGTATCCGCCAACACCAAGCGCAGCGCTGCATCGTCATCGATGAGCCATAAGGTCGCAGGGTTGTCAGCAGGCGCATTATTGACCGTTACTTTCATAGCTTGGTTATTAAGTGTTTGATTGTTAAGTGCTTGGTTATTAAGTGTTTGGCTGTCAGATGTTTGATTGCCAGATGTTTTATCATTCGAGCCTTGATTGTCGCTGTTAGATTTAAGGTTGTCGTTATATGCAGTCATGTATCAGGCCTAATGAGCAAGTGATTCAGGGTTGTTGTTTGATAGGTTCAGCCATGATTTTTACGCATCGATTGCGGGCTGTTTAAAGGGTAAGTACAGAGTAAAACGAGTCTGACTGTTATTGTAATTATAACTGGGATTAGAATTTGGGTTAGCGCTTTGTGCTTGATTCGAGCTGACGTCAATCATACCATGATGACAGCTGATAATATCTTGCACAATCGATAAGCCAAGACCAGTACCAGCGGCACGACTGGTCACCATCGGGAAAAATATCTGCCCAATCAGCGCTGCATCTATCCCTGAGCCGTTATCCGTAATGCTAACTTGCAAAGCTTGTTTGTGCTGTTGGCTGCCAATCGTATGTTGGAAGGCAACGCGCGTTTGAATATGCAGTTTTGGTTGATAGGTTTTCTCAACCTCAAGATTGCTATGCAAAATATCTGAAGGTAATTGATCAGCATTGGCTGGCGCGTTTTGTTGAAGTGTCTGCTCAAACTCAGTCATTGATTCACAGGCATTGTTAATTAGGTTTAAAAACACTTGAATCAGTTGATCTTTATCAGCGCATAACTCGGGTAACGACAAATCATAATCACGTTGCAGTATAACTTGGGGGTACTGATTGAGCACTAAGGTTAAAACATGCTCAAGTGGCTCATGAATGTTAAGCATTTGCCAGTTTGGTAGCTGATTGGAGCCAAGAAACTGTCCGATAAGATGGGTTAAGCGATCGGTCTCTGAGATGATGATATCAGTATAGCTGCGAAGCTTCTGCGCTGTTTTTTGCAACTGTTTATCGCTATTCGGAGCTGAACTTGCGCCAGAATTTATATCGCTAATAGCAGGAGACAAAGCGTTATGCAAAGCAGTCGCCTCGCTGAATTTGATAAATTGTCGCTGTAATAATTGTGCCGCGCCGCGAATACCAGCCAATGGGTTTTTGATTTCATGGGCAACCGAACGCAGCATATGACGGGCAACATTATATTGCTGCTGTTGGCGTTGCTCCTCTGAGATACGGCTTTGACGGTCTTTACCCCACATCTCAATGATAAAGTAAGGTTGCTGCTCATAGATGACAGGCGTCACGCTATAGTCGACTGAGAGCGGTAAGTTGCCATTGAGTGGGGTTTTGATGATGTGATCATGATCGATAAAGGGTTGTTGATATTGCTTTGCTTGATGAAATCGCTCGGTCAAGGCGCAGGTTTGATTATCCAATTGGTCAGGGTTCAAAACCAGCGCAGCGCGCTCATCGAGCTTTAATTCATCGGTTGCGAGCAGGGTCAATATTGACTGATTGAGTAATCGTTCACTGCTGATGGCTAGTAGTTGTTCAGCTTGGGCATTTAGCCACGTAATGACTAGCTCGTCATTGACCCACAAGATAGCGGTGAATAAATGCTGTGATATAAAGGCTAAGTCAGGAGTCGGTTTGGCGGTTGTAAAATCAGCTGTCATTGTCAGTGCCTAATAAAGAATAATACTGAACGTAATATTTAACCATAAATCAATACACTAGCGCGGCAAAACTGGTGATTATCACAAAAAAAACGTACAATGCGCTCAGCCAATTTATCTCTAGCAAGGTCAGCCATGCCCAAAAATTCTATCGAGTCTATTAATACGACAATCGCAACATCCTCGTCAGCGTCTATTGCCCCAAAAGACACTGCCACCCTCTTTAATCCTGCCAAGCCGACAGCAACGCCTGCGCAAAGCTCGACGGATAGCAGTGAACCTTACCATCATAAAGCCAATCACAATCAAAACCGTAGCGTTGAGCAAAGCAGTGAGGTTACGACAGCCAATGCGACTGCCACGATGCCTGTTAGTGCCGCGCCAAAGATTGGTTTTGTATCACTAGGCTGCCCAAAGGCACTAGTGGATAGTGAGCGTATTATTACAGAATTGAGCCGCGATGGGTATCAAGTTGCCAGTGATTACGAAGGTGCCGATCTCGTCGTGGTCAATACCTGCGGTTTTATCGAATCTGCGGTGCAAGAATCATTGGACGCCATCGGTGAAGCCATTAGCAAAAATGGTAAAGTGATCGTCACTGGTTGCTTGGGTAAAGAGGCGGACAAAATCCGTGCCATGCACCCAGCCGTGCTAGCCGTGACTGGTGCGCATGCGTATGACGAAGTGATTACGGCAGTGGCGCAGCATGTACCCAAGCCGAACCGCAGTTTGGACGCAAACTATGACCCAAAGATAAATTTAATCAATGAAGCGGGTATTAAATTAACCCCAAGCCATTATGCTTATCTAAAAATATCGGAAGGCTGTAATCATCGTTGTACCTTCTGCATTATTCCAAGCTTGCGTGGAGATTTGGTCTCACGTCCGATTGATAATGTCATGAATGAAGCCATGGCGCTAAAAAATGCTGGCGTGAAAGAGCTGCTAATTATTTCACAAGATACCTCTGCTTATGGGCTGGACTTGAAGTATAGAACCAGTTTTTGGAATGGCATGCCGCTCAAGTCGAAGTTTTATGACTTATGCCAAGCATTGAACGATTTGGGTATTTGGGTGCGTCTGCATTATGTCTACCCATATCCGCATGTAGACAAAGTCGTTGAGTTGATGGGCGAGAAGAAACTACTGCCTTATCTTGATATTCCATTTCAGCATGCCAGCCATCGCATCCTAAAGGCAATGAAGCGTCCAGCGCACAGCGAAAACACCTTGGCGCGTATCAAAGCGTGGCGTGAGATTTGTCCAGACATCGTCATTCGTTCGACCTTTGTGGTTGGTTTCCCCGGTGAAACAGAAGAAGATTTCCAATGCTTGCTTGATTGGTTAGTCGAGGCTCGCCTTGATCGCGTGGGTGCCTTTACTTATTCAGAAGTCGAAGGCGCAGTGGCTAATGATTTGCCAGACCACGTTCCTGAAGAGATTAAGCAAGAGCGATATGAGCGTTTCATGGCGCTACAGCAAGACATCTCTGCACAGAAGCTGCAAGAAAAAATCGGTAAAACCTTGACGGTATTGGTCGATGAGATTGATAGTGAAGAAGGGATTGCGATTTGCCGCAGCTATGCTGACGCCCCTGAGATTGACGGTCATGTCTATGTTGATGATATCAATGCGCAAGTCAAAGTCGGGCAATTCCTCACGGTCACGATTGATGATGCTAGCGAATACGATTTGTTTGCCAGTTACCAAGGTTAGATGAGTGCTATTTAAATGACCGCTATAAAGGTTAAATGACTACGATAATATGTGAGTGAAAATTGCCCAATGATAAGCAGTTTTTGCTACAATTAGAGCAATTTAGCCTTTTTACACGCCTGCCATCAAGTATGGCGGTATAAGCGAGTTTAAAGGCTAACTGTATTTGTGTTTTACCGATGATTTTAATTATAATTAACGAAACTATAGTTTAACGAAATAAGGTGACCTCATGTCTGACAAAAACCCGCGTTACTCTCGTATCTTGCTGAAACTCTCTGGTGAAGCCTTAGCCGGTAGCAAAGACATGGGTATTGATACTGAAGTGCTCGATAAGATGAGCTTGTCTATCGCGCACTTGCGAGGGCTTGGGGTACAAGTCGGTATCGTGGTCGGCGGTGGTAACTTATATCGCGGTGCCCAGTTACAAAAAGAAGGCTTGGTTGGTCGCGTCACCGGTGATCAGATGGGGATGCTAGCAACGGTCATGAACGGTCTGGCGATGCGTGATGCCCTTGAGCGTCGCAATATCAAAACGCGTTTGATGTCAGCTTTGCCTATTGGCGAAGTGACCGAAAGCTATAGCAGTCGCAACGCCATTCGCTACCTAAAAAATGGCGAAGTATGTATCTTTGTCGCAGGTACGGGCAATCCTTTCTTTACTACTGATACGGCTGCTTGTCTACGTGGTATTGAAATCGAAGCGGGCTTGATTCTAAAAGCCACCAAAGTAGACGGGGTTTATGACAAAGACCCAAGCTTACATGACGACGCAGTGAAATATGACGGTTTGACTTTTGATGAAGTATTAGAACAAAAGCTTGGCGTTATGGATTTGACCGCGATTGCTTTATGCCGCGAGCACAACGTGCCGCTACAAGTGTTCGATATGACCAAACCTAATGCTTTATTGAATGTCATTATGGGCGAAAATGAAGGTACACGAGTTTTTCATTAATTCATAATGATACAGCGGTCATTAGCACTATCATAGCCATGGCAATAAGTAGCTCACTGGTTTAAAAGTTAATACCTTAATAATTAACAACAATGAATGATTTGTCGATAGCGATAAATAAGGATACATGATGATCAAAGAGATTAAGCAAGACGGCGAAGCACGCATGCAAAAGACATTGGAAGCGCTTGAGAGCACTTTTAGTAAAGTTCGTACGGGTCGTGCGCATCCAGGTATGTTGTCAGGTGTGATGGTCAGCTATTACGGTTCTGATACAGCACTTAATCAGGTAGCCAGTGTGAATGTTGAAGACTCACGTACGTTACTTGTTCAACCGTTTGACCGTACTATGGTACAAGCGATTGATAAAGCCATTCGTGAAGCAGATCTGGGTCTGAACCCAATGACCGCTGATGTGATTCGTGTACCGATGCCAGCATTGACCGAAGAAACGCGTCGCGATATGCAAAAGCTTGCGCGTGGAGAAGCAGAGAATAGCCGAGTCTCTATCCGTAATATCCGCCGCGATATGATGAATGACATCAAAGAACTGGCCAAAGAAAAAGAAATCTCAGAAGATGACGAGCGCCGCGCCAGTGATGATATTCAAAAAATCACTGACAAATATATCGAAACTATCGATAAAAGTCTGACCAAAAAAGAAAGCGATTTGATGGACGTTTAAGCACTGTCCTTGATTTATTTTTTATTAATAAAAAATAAACCAAGCGCTTAAAAATTAAGTTTTTTAATGCAGACAATATCATAATAATAGACAGCTAATGGTCAATCACTATTGGCTGTCTATTTCTATATGGATTGTGATGACATAAGCACAGAGTTTTATAACGTTTCTTTAATAGTTCGCAAATAGGCATTAACAGTTTACAAAAATGGTTTTCCAATCCTCATTAGCTCTAGACTGGTTTATGATAAGTTTATGAATATCTGGCATTATGCTTTTTTAATGCGATAGAGCGCGTTATGATTGTTTTACCTCAATACATTATTTTACCTCAACAATAAGTCGTATCGCCCATGTCTACTCCCACCGTTTTGGCTCCTGCACTCATTCCTCGTCATATCGCCATTATCATGGATGGTAATAATCGCTATGGTACAGCCAATGCGCTCGGCAAAGGCCAAGGCCATGTGGCGGGTAAAGATGCGCTAGATCCTATCGTGGAGTATTGTGTCGATGCGGGTATCGAAGTATTAACAGTATTTGCTTTTTCCAGTGAAAACTGGCAACGTCCCCCTAGTGAGGTGGCGCTATTGATGCAGCTGCTAACATCGACCATTCATGAGCAGATGCCGCGTATGAATGAGTACTGTATTCGCTTGCGTTTCATCGGTGATCGTAGCCAGCTTAGTCATGATTTACAGACATTGATGGCAGATGCAGAAGCAGAAACGGCTCATTTTGAAGCCATGACATTGGTGATTGCCATTAGTTATGGGGGGCAGTGGGACATCGCCAATGCCGCAAAGCAGCTGGCACAGCAAGTAGAAGCCGGTGAGTTGCGCGCTGCAGAAATTGATAAAGAAATGCTTGGTAACTATGTGCAATTAGCCGATGCGCCTGCAGTTGATATGTTGGTGCGGACAGGCGGCGAGTACCGAATTTCTAACTTTTTATTGTGGCAATCGGCGTATGCTGAGCTGTTCTTTACTCAGACATTATGGCCGAACTTTACTGCCGATGAGTTGGCAGCGATGGTAGCAGAGTTCGCACAGCGTCAACGACGTTTTGGCAAAACCAGTGAGCAGATAGTGACAGAGCAGCAGCGCTAAAGCCATTGATTTAGTCAGGATCGAGTGGTTCATGATGACGTGATTCATTATTAAATCTGTAGCATATTCGCTGGCATTTATTGACGAAATACAGTCACTGTTTTAAAACGTACGTGTTCGAAAAATCTATCAAGCCATTAATATTACTTGCTTGTGCAGTCACAAACCGCTTTAATTGGTCTCAATCGCCATTAGTAGGCTATTGTAGATTAGCTATTATATAAGACACTTTTATATAAGGCACTTTTTGACCAGACATTTTTCATTATTATAAGGTTCGACAAGTATGTGGCAACGAATTAAAACGGCAATTGTTCTCGTTATTATCGTTGGTATTGCAATGTTTGCGAGCCAAACCCCTATCTTGTTTGCCCCATTATTGGCCATTGGCGTAATTATCGCAGCGCATGAATGGACAAAGCTGATGCCAAAGTGGCGCCAGCCTGCGGTGTTTGTGGTATTGGTATTGGTACTGACTTTAGTTTCGCTGATGTTCAAAGTGACTTGGTTGTTTTGGTGGGTGGCTTCACTCGCTATATGGTTGATGGCGCTATCTTGGGTCAGGGTATTCCCGACGCACACCAATTGGTACGGAAAGAAACTAGCGTTGATGGGTGCAGTTATATTGACCGCATCGATTACGGCGATGTTTTATTTGTGGCAGCTGTCAGCATGGTGGCTACTCTACGTATTCTTACTGGTTTGGTGTGCGGACAGTGGTGCTTATTTTGTAGGTCGCAAGCTCGGTCGCCGCAAAATGGCACCAAATGTATCACCTAACAAGAGCATGGAAGGGTTGGCTGGCGGTCTTGTAACTGGTCTGCTAGTTGTGGTTGCTATTAGTGTCTTCAAACTACAATTAACTGGTGTACCGTTAATCGCATTTGTGTCGCTATCAGCCATCACTATTCTTGCCTCTGTACTCGGTGATTTGTTTGAATCAATGCTCAAGCGCCGTGCTGATGTAAAAGACTCAGGAACGATTTTACCGGGGCATGGCGGGATACTTGACCGTATTGATTCGCTATTGTCTGCCACGCCAATATTTGCGCTTGGCTTTTGGGCGATACAGCAGCTGGGCCTCATCGTCGTTTAAGAGACTGATGACTGATGCAGGCTCATTGATTTGCTGAGTCTGATTTGGCGGCTGGTTTTTGCCAACATCTTGGTTTTATCTATTATAATAAAGCATCGATATAACTAGCATCGATGCTTTGCTGTTATTCATACCTTATTAATTCTCCTGATTTTTTATTTAAATTTTAACAGTAACAATATTGTGGGCACCGATGGTTATGACGCAACGCATCGCCGTACTAGGCGCAACAGGCTCGATTGGCGATAGCACGCTAGCAATTTTGGCGGCGCAACCGCTCAATTACCAAGTCTATGCGCTATCAGGCTATCACCGCTTAGACAAATTGTTTGCGCTCTGCCAGCAGTTTTTGCCCAAACGCGTCAGTGTACCGACAGCCGCAGTCGACGACTTTGCTGAGCGCCTCAGCTCGGCAGGTCTTGATATCGATGTGGTAGGCGGGGCAGCAGGGCTCGTCGATATTGCTACCGATTCGCAAACCGATACCGTTGTCGCTGCTATTGTTGGCGCCGCTGGTCTGCCTTCTACTTTGGCTGCAGCACGGGCAGGCAAGCGTATTTTATTGGCCAATAAAGAAGCGTTGGTAATGGCTGGGCAGGTAATGATAAATGCCGTTAAAGCGAACAATGCCACCTTGCTGCCGCTCGATTCTGAACATAATGCAATTTTTCAGTGTCTGCCGCTCGCTATTCAACAAGACAACACCCAAATTCATCAGCCAAACCATGGTGTCCGTAAGCTATGGTTAACCGCATCTGGCGGGCCATTTTTGCAGCAGTCATTTGCTCAGATGCAGCAAGCGAGTGTCGCTGAAGCCGTGAAACACCCAAACTGGTCGATGGGGCAAAAGATATCGGTCGATTCTGCAACGATGATGAATAAGGGGCTTGAGTTGATTGAGGCTTGTCATTTATTTGATTTGCCTGAAGATAAGATAAATGTGGTCATTCATCCACAAAGTATCATCCACTCAATGGTAGAATATAGCGATGGCAGCTTTTTAGCGCAGCTCGGCAGCCCAGATATGAAAACTCCGATTGCTCATGCGCTCAGTTACCCTGATCGTATCGAAAGCGGCTCGCAGCCTTTAGACTTGTTTGCGCTAAGTGCTCTAGAATTTATTCAGCCTGATTTGCAGAAGTTTGCGTGTTTGCGTCTTGCCCGTCAAGCCATGCAAGCAGGCACACAGGCAACGATTGTGCTTAACGCTGCTAATGAAATTGCCGTTGCTGCATTTTTGAACGGTCAGATTCGTTTGACGGATATTGCTGATATTAATGAGCAAGCCTTAAATGACATACAGGTACCACCATTAAACGACACGGCTGACATAGAAGATATATTAACAATTGATAAGATAGCGCGCCATCTTACTGACAAGCTTGTGGCAAAGTTGGCATAATCATAGCAAGAGTTTCTTAGTTTAAAAGTGATATTAATAGAACATGCTAAGAGAAAATACTGAGAAAAGATCATGACGTTTTTATTAACGCTCCTTGCGGCAATATTTGTCTTAGGTCCGCTTATTGCCTTACACGAATGGGGGCACTACATTGTAGCGCGACTCTGCGGCGTTAAAGTATTGACCTATTCTATCGGTTTTGGTCCTAAACTCTTTGGCTGGACGAGCAAAAAGAGCGGCATTGATTATCGTATCTCAGCGCTGCCGCTGGGTGGTTATGTCAAGATGCTGGATGAGCGTGAAGGCGAGGTAGCCAAAGATGAGCTACATTTGGCCTTTAATCGTCAGCATCCGCTAAAAAAGATTGCCATCGTTGCCGCTGGCCCTATCATGAACTTTGTTATCGCGATTGCGTTGTTTTGGGTGTTATTTATGACGCCATCAGAGCAGTTGGCGACGAAGATTGGGCAAGTATTACCTGATACACCAGCGGCTATAGCACAGCTGCCCGTTGGTGATAAAATCGTTGCGATTGATGGTCATGAGGTGCAAACGTGGGAAGGTATTAATTATCGCCTTGCTGGACGGATGGGCGAGACTGACAACGTCAGTATTACCTTGCAATCAGAGTCACAGGCTTCCAATGCAACGAAGACTTATCAAGCACCCGTTAAAACATTTATGCAAGGCACATCGCAAGGTAAAGACGCGCTAACGAGCTTTGGCATGCTACCATGGCAGCCAGATATTGAACCTATCGTTGGTGATTTGAGTGCTGATGGTGCTGCCAGTCGGCAGGGGCTAAAAGTCGGCGATCGCATCACAGCTATTAATGATACAGAAATCAAAGATTGGATTAGTGCTACCCGTATCATCCGCGATAATCCTGAAACGCTGCTTAATTTTATGGTTTTACGTGACGGAAAATCTGTTCAATTACAGATTATGCCGCAAGGTAAAAAAGACAATCTAGGTAATGACTTTGGACAAATTGGTGCTATGGTAGCGCAGTCTGAGATTGTCATTCCCGATGCTTATAAAGCCACCGTCGTGTATGGTCCTGGTGAGTCATTGGTTAAGTCATTTGAAAAGACAGAACAGTTGGCGGTGATGACGGTCAGCTCAATGGGCAAAATGCTCTCAGGTATGATTGGTCTGGACAATTTATCAGGGCCTATTACGATTGCTAAAGTCGCCAAACAAAGCTTTGATATCAGTTGGCAGATGGTATTGTCCACCGCTGCTTTGATTAGCCTGAGCCTCGCCGTACTTAATCTTTTACCGATTCCAGTGTTAGATGGTGGTCATATTGTGTATTATCTCATAGAGCTGATACGCGGTAAGCCTCTCTCGGAAGGGATACAAATGGCAGGGCTAAATATCGGCTTACTCTTGCTGGCAGGTTTCATGGTGTTAGCAATTGGTAATGATATCAGTCGGCTGTTTTGATAGACTACAGAGCAGCCTAAAGGGTAAGCCGCGATACACTAATGGTTTTGCGCGTATCGTGCACTGATTATTGGTAGGCGTGCTGCGCTCTTTTGTATCGCTGTCTCTGTACTAATCGTAATTTTTAGTTTATTTTATGATGCGTTTTATATAAAGTGTCCTGAGTCTCCCGCGAGTGAGCGAATGATTTCACTCGGATTGGGCTAGACAACATGTGCTTTTTAACTTCAGCAAGTTTTTTATTGACGGATAGTGTTTATGCGTACGCCTTTATTTATGAGCGCGGCAGGGTTGCCGTTAGTTGTAGCGATGATGAGTATGCCTGTACAGGCGGCAGAATTTGTGGTCACTGACATCGGTTTCAATGGTTTACAACGCCTAACTCCTGATAGTCTCTATCCGGTTTTACCTATTTCGGTAGGCGACACGGCGAATGATAGTAGTCTGGCAGCCAGTATTAAGGCGCTATATGCGACTGATAACTTTGCCGACATCCAAAGCCGTGTCGAAGGCGGTCAGCTACGATTTGATGTCGTTGAGCGTCCAATTATTGCTGAGGTCAGTTTCGAAGGTAATAAGCTCATTCCAAAAGAAGGTCTAGAGCAAGGACTTGGCAACGCTGGTCTGTCAGTCGGTAGTGTACTTAAGCAATCGACATTGCAGGGCGTCGCCAATGAACTACAGCAGCAATATATTAGCCAAGGTTATTACAATAGTAATATCGAAGTTGATCAAACGCTACTGGATGGCAACCGTGTCAAGCTTGATGTGCGCTTCATCGAAGGTAAGCCTGCTAAAGTGGTTGATATCAATGTTATTGGTAACACACATTTTAGTGACGAAGAGATTAAAGACGTTTTCGCTGTCAAAGAGTCGTCATGGACACGTTTGCTGTCTAAGTCTGATCGCTACGCAAAAGAAAAGCTGGCTGCCAGTTTAGAGAATTTGAAAGCGCTGTATCAGAATGATGGTTATGTGCGTTTTAACGTGGATAATGCGGTACTCAATATCAGTGAAGACAAACGCAGCGTTTTTATTGAAGTCAGCTTGAGTGAAGGCGAGCAATATCAGTTTGGGGAAGTGAATTTCTTAGGTAAGCCGACATTTGAGACCAATGAGCTTAAAGAATTGGTTACTTTTGAGCAAAATGAAAAGTATTCACAAGCCAAGCTTGATGCCACGACTGCTTCTCTAAAGAGCCGTTACGGGAATGAAGGTTATTATTTAGCACAAATTCGACCAGTGCCGCGTATTAACGATGATACTAAAATGGTCGATGTCGATTATTATATCGATCCAGCACGTCCTATCTATGTGCGCCGTATTAACTTTACGGGTAATACCAAAACTCAGGATGTGGTACTGCGTCGTGAAATGCGTCAATTGGAAGGGGCGCTCGCCTCTAGCGAAAAAATTCAGTTGTCACGTACACGTCTGATGCGTACAGGTTTCTTTAAAGCAGTCAACGTCGATGTGAAGCCAGTACCGAATCAGCCAGACCAAATGGATGTGAATTTTACGGTTGAAGAGCAGCCTTCTGGTAGCTCAACGATTGCTGCCGGTTACTCGCAAAGTGGCGGTGTTACTTTTCAGTTAGATTTAACGCAAAATAACTTTATGGGTACGGGTAACCGCGTTAAAGCGGCGCTATCACGTTCAGAAACTCGTGATTCTTATAGCTTGGGTTATACCGATCCGTACTTCACCGAAAACGGTGTTTCTCAGGGTCTGAGTGCCTATTATCGCGAAACCAAATATGATGACAGAAACGTCAGTAACTATGTCACCGATTCTTATGGTGCTACGCTGAACTATAGCTATCCTGTCGATGAAACCAAGCGTGTTAGTGCTGGTCTAAACGTTGATAATACCTCAGTACGTGGTGGTCGCTTCCTTGGTGTATCAAACGTACAACAAATTATCGATGATGGCGGATCGTTTGAAAACTTTACTGGAGACTTCGAAGGTCGTACTGGTTTCAAAAACGACTATCAGACCTATAACTTGCTGTTTGGTTGGGATTACAGCACTTTGGATCGCCCAGTATTTCCGACCAAAGGTATGAGTCATACGGTTGACGCGACCATTGGTCTTGGTGATGCCAATTATCAAAAACTCGTTTATCAAGGCAATGTGTACTATCCACTTTATAAGGATTTAGTCGCACGTGGTTATACCAAGCTCGGTTACGGCAATGACTTACCTTTCTACGAAAACTTTTATGCTGGGGGTTACGGCTCGGTGCGTGGCTATGAAGCGTCAACGCTAGGTCCTAAATCACAAGGCTATTTTGACGCGATTAATAGTGACAGCCGCTTTAAAGACGAAGAGGTCGGTGGTAATGCCTTGGTCAGCTTTGGTAGTGAGCTGATCTTACCAATGCCATTTAAAGGTGATTGGGCAGATCAAGTGCGCCCAGTGCTATTTGCTGAAGGTGGTCAAGTATTTGATACCACGAGTAAAGAAGATCGTACGTTTATTGACCCTAATACGGGTGAGCCGACTAAGAATTCAGATGGCAGCGAAATAAAGCTATTAACGCAAGATAATGACATGCGCTATAGTGCGGGTGCGGGTGTGACTTGGTATACGCCAATCGGTCCAATTTCATTGAGTTATGCCGTACCGTTCGGTGATAAAGAAGGTGATGAGACTGAGAAAGTACAGTTCCAGATTGGTAGCACGTTCTAAGTTGCCAGCACTTATTAGCTTAGTTTAATGGTTTATATTAAGTCAATATTATAAATCAATCAAAAATCTGATCTTCATAGGTCATCGAGTTGATGTTTCAACTTGATGACCCTTTTATTCATTCTAATGTTAATGCCAACTATGATAACGATTGAGCAACTTATCACGCGGATTGAGCAGCGTCAGCCTATCATTAATAAGGCTGATCTTAGCGCTGAACAGTTACAGCTGACACTCAACAGTGTTGGTAGTTTAACCACTGCTAATGATGCACAATTAAGCTTTTTGGCAAATTCTCATTACGTCTCTAGCTTGACCAACACTCAGGCAGCGGCAGTGTTTGTCACTGCTGAATACCGTGACCAAGTACCAGCAATGTCGATAGCGCTGGTAGTGGCAGCGCCTTACTTAGCTTATGCGAGTGCCAGTCAACTATTTGCTCGTCAAACGCCAGAGGTTGGTATCCATCCTAGTGCGGTCATTGCGGATAGTGCGATCATTGGTGAACAGGTCAGTATTGGTCCATTTTGTGTAATTGGTGACAATACGAGCATTGGTGCGCGCAGTCGTCTTGATGCCCATGTGGTCGTCGAACCCCACAGTACTATCGGTACTGATTGCCTTATCAAGTCGCAAGTCGTCATCGGCCATGACTGTATTATTGGCAATCATGTTAGGCTGCATGCTGGCGTCAGCGTAGGGTCTGAAGGCTTTGGTTTTGCCCCAACCAGAGACCCGAGTATTACGGGCTGGGAGCGCATCGCTCAGCTTGGTCGTGTGATCATCGGCGACCATGTACGTATTGGTAGCCAGACCTGTATTGATCGCGGTGCTATTGATGACACGGTAATTGGCAATCATGTTATTATTGACAATCTTGTACAGGTTGCCCATAACGTGCATATTGGTGATGGGACGGCTATTGCTGCCCACACGGCAATTGCGGGCAGCACGAGTATTGGCAAACGCTGTGTTATCGGTGGGGCAGTTGGTATCACTGGTCATATTGATATCACCGACGATGTGACGTTGTCGGGAATGACCATGGTGACCAAGTCAATTAAGGTCGCAGGGTCATATTCCTCTGGAACAGCGGCCATGCCTACCGCTAAATGGCGCCGTGCCGCTGTACGCTTTCGTCAGCTCGGCAGTGAATAATGCCTATACAAGTTCATCATCCATAAATTTTTTAACATAGCTTTTAACATACAGCTTTTTTAATATAGCAAGGAAGCGTCATTATGAGCAGTACCTATATCGATATCCCATCCGACGAAGACATCAAAAGCTTAGCGGAGCAAGGTCTGACGTTGCCGCTAACCTATCATACGCTCAAGCATTATTTGCCACATCGTTATCCTTTTATGTTGGTAGACAAGATTATCGCTTGTCAGCCTGGGGAATGCATTACTGGTATCAAAAACGTGACCATTAATGAAGAGTTTTTTAATGGCCATTTTCCTGATGAACCGATTATGCCAGGGGTATTAATGGTAGAGTCCATGGCGCAAGTTTCTGGCGTATTAGGCTTTATTAGTGCCGGATTGACTGCCGAAGATGGCTATCTATATCTGTTTGCAGGGGTGGATAAGGTGCGTTTTAAGCGCCGCGTCATTCCTGGTGATCAACTGATTATCCGTGCCAAAACGGTTATGCAAAAGCGCGGTATTTATAAATTCGATTGTACGGTACATGTTGAAAATGAGCTTGCTGCGAGTGCTCAAGTCATGATTGCCCGCCAAGAGCAATAGTTTATCTTCACTATCTTGGGGTGAAGACTGGCTCAATCGTTCAAAGACTGACGCTTATATCGGCGATAGTACTAACCACTAATCATTATAATCTGAACGGGTATTGGCTTAATTTATAAAGTTAAATTGGTTGTATTTGTTTTACTATTTACTTGCATCAGATGATACAAAGGCCTAAATTATGAGTCAGATCCATCCAACAGCACTCATCTCACCGTCCGCTCAGATTGATGAGACTGCTATCATCGGTCCTTATTGTATTGTTGGCGACGAGGTGACGATTGGTGCCTATACGACGCTGCATCGGCATGTCGTCGTGGCAAGACTTACCCGTATTGGCAGCCACAATCAGTTTTATCAGTTCGCCAGCATCGGTGAAGATCCACAGGATTTGAAGTATGCAGGTGAGCGTACTTGGCTTGAGATTGGCGATCATAATACCGTTCGAGAAGCTTGTAGCTTACATCGTGGCACAGCCCAAGATGGTGGACTGACCAAAATTGGTAGCCACAACCTGATGATGGTTAATACGCACATTGCTCATGACTGCTTGATTGGTGATCATAACGTACTGGCTAATAATGTTGGCATCGCAGGCCATGTAACGATTGGCGATCATACGATTATCGGTGGTAACTCAGGTATTCATCAGTTCTGTACCGTGGATGATTATAGTTTGGTGGGCGGTGCCAGTCTAATCTTAAAAGATGTAGCAGCCTTTACTATGGTGTCTGGCAATCCGGCAAAAACCCATGGTCTCAATGTAGAAGGAATGCGCCGTAAAGACTGGTCTAAGCACACGATTGACATCTTACGTCAAGCGTATCGCACGATCTTTAGATCAGGCTTAACGACAGCTCAGTCGCTTGAAATTCTAAAGCAAGAGCTATTACCGAAAGAGCCAAAAATTCAGCTGCTTATTGATTCTTTGCAAAAAAGTCGTCGGGGTGTCGTTCGCTAATCAAGTGATAGATAGTGTACGGATAGAAAGTTAGAGCATTACCTTGTCGAAGGTTCGATGAACCAAACGGTTGTTAGGTAGTCATAAACATAAAAAGCCATAGCCAATCGTTATGGCTTTTTATGTTTATGACTACTTGACTTTTTTAGTCGCTTAGCAGAAACTGAGCGTTTACGATATTGTAAACAATTCTTTCATAATGTTGCTAGGCGCGTCACATTGAAGCGTTGATTAGATAGTCTGTGGTACGGAGGACTATTTAAAATAATCATGGAAGATTATAAGCGACATTAATTGAAGCACGAGGACAGAAAAAATGGCTATCAATAAACAAGAACATGCACAGTGGAGCTCAAGTTTTGGCTTCGTATTAGCAGCGGTTGGTTCAGCAGTAGGTTTAGGAAACATATGGAAATTTCCATATATGGTTGGTGAAAGCGGTGGTTCAGCCTTTGTTATTGCTTATTTATTCTGTATCGCGCTGGTAGGTTTCCCTATCTTAGTTGCTGAATGGTTGATTGGTCGTCGTGGGCAAAAAAACCCAGTCAATACTTTTGCAGACGTAGCCGCAAGCGAAGGTAAGTCACGCAGTTGGGGTATCGTTGGCGCCACTGGTATTTTGGGCGGCTTTTTGATCCTATCTTTTTATAGTGTGATCGGTGGTTGGGCGCTCAATTATATTACTAAAGTAGGTACAGGAAGTTTTGTAGGTCAAGATAGTGATTCTGTCGCTGGGACCTTTGATGCCATGCTTGCTTCAGCTGGTACGCTGACGATTTGGCATACCGTATTTATGGCGCTGACCGCTTTGATTGTTGGTATTGGTGTGACCAAAGGTATCGAAACCACTGCCAAAGTTTTAATGCCGCTACTAGGTGTGATTTTATTTGTCATCGTGGGTTATAACGTGATAAATGGTGGCTTTGGTGAAGCAGTAGCTTACTTATTTACGCCAGATCTTAGCAAGCTGACCGCTGACGTTATGCTTGCAGCCTTAGGACATGCTTTCTTCACGCTATCTATTGGTATGGGTATCATGGTTGCTTACGGCTCATACTTGGGTCGAGAAGTGAATTTGCTTAAGACGGCACGTACCGTGGTTATTTTGGATACGGTCATTGCCTTGGCAGCTGGTTTAGCCATCTTCCCAATTATCTTTAGCAATGGTCTTGATCCTGCTTCAGGTCCTGGTCTTATCTTTGTGAGCTTGCCGATTGCTTTTGGTAGTATGGGCGCAGGTACGATCATTGGTACCTTATTCTTCTTACTCATTACTTTTGCTGCTATTACCTCATCTATCTCATTACTTGAGCCAACGGTTGAGTTTTTAGAAGAACGTACTCCGATGAATCGTACCGTATCAACCATCGTTGCAAGTACAGTGATTTGGTTATTGGGCATCGCCGCTTTATTATCATTTAATCTATGGTCTGAATTTACGATTATGGGTAATGGTATCTTTGATGCCTTGGACAAAATTACCAGCAAATTCTTATTGCCATTGACGGGTCTGGCGGCGATTATTTTCCTTGCTTGGAAAATGGATCAACGTACTATTCAACAAGAGCTTGGCTTATCGAACGGTGCTTGGCAGCTTTGGCAAATTGTCGCTAAGTTCGTAGCACCAATTGCCGTGATCGTGGTATTTGTAACCTCGTTAATGGGCTAGTACTGATTAATTAGAAATAATAAAAGCAACACACTAAAAAGGGCTTAAGATAATTCTTAAGCCCTTTTTGTATTTATAACTATTTCAAAAAATATGATTAGCGTAAGTTTAGTTCAGGAACCGCTTGTCCACGCTTGCTATAAAATTCAGTGACGAATTCATCAAATTTGTCTTGTTCAATAGCGTCTCTAATACCTTGCATCAAACGTTGGTAATAGCGCAAGTTATGAATAGTCGCTAACTGCGCGCCTAGCATTTCTTTGCACTTGTTTAGATGATATAAATAGGCACGGCTAAAGTTTTGACAAGTGTAGCAGTCGCACTCTGGGTCTAATGTACCTTCATCATTGCGATATTGGCTGTTACGGATACGTACAACGCCGGCGTTGTCTAAGTCGCCTGTAACGAAGTAATGACCGTTACGCGCGTTACGAGTCGGCATGACGCAGTCAAACATATCAACGCCGCGACGGACTGCTTCGACAATATCTTCAGGCTTACCAACACCCATCAGATAGCGTGGCTTGTCGGCTGGCATCGCATCTGGAATATAATCCAAAACATCCATCATCTCGTCTTTTGGCTCACCAACAGATAGACCGCCGATGGCATAACCATCAAAGCCGATATCGAGCAGTCCTTCGAGCGACTGCTGGCGCAAATCGGCATACATACTGCCTTGAATAATGCCAAATAGCGCATTGGTGCTGCCCAGTCTGTTGTGCTCATCAACGCAGCGCTGTCCCCAACGTAGTGAGAGCTCTAACGATTTTTTGGCTTCATCATGAGTCGCTGGGTAGGGCGTGCATTCATCGAATTGCATGACGATGTCTGAGTTTAAGCTGTACTGAATCTGCATCGATTTTTCTGGTGATAAAAATACTTTAGCGCCATCGATAGGAGATTTAAAATCGACCCCTTCTTCGGTGATTTTACGCATGGCACCCAGACTGAATACTTGAAAGCCGCCTGAATCGGTTAGGATAGGCTTATTCCAATGCATAAATTTATGCAAACCACCGAACTTATCGATGACTTCAGTACCCGGACGCAGCCATAAATGAAAGGTATTACCTAACACGATATCAGCGCCAATGGCTTCAATATCACGTGGCAGCATACCCTTGACCGTGCCATAAGTACCGACAGGCATAAAAGCAGGCGTTTGCACGTCGCCATGATTGAGATGAACCGTACCACGGCGTGCACGCGTCTCGCCGCTGGCCGTTTTATGTAAGACAAATTGCATATGATAATCGCTATTTACGCTATGAAAATGGCGCTAATTATAGCATTGTTAGCAGTTTTTTTGGATACGGATGTTTGTTTATCGATAATATAAATCTTCGATATGATCGTGCTATAACCTAAAGAACACATAGGGTATTACGGAAACACACAGACAGCATTACAAAGTAATTGGTACAGTAGATCATAAATTAATTATAAAAAAATCATCATCAAATTTTCTATTTGGATGCCGGAGATACAATATGACAAAAACAATTCCTCTACTATTAAGTGGTTTATTATTCATACCAGGAGCTGCTATGGCCGTTGAAGAGCCTGATTACACCGTAATAAGTCAATTGGAAGATTTTGAACTGCGCCGTTATGACCCACAGTTGGTGGCTCAAACACTGGTAACTGGCGAGCAAAAAGATGCCAGCAATAAAGGGTTTAAAGTATTAGCCGATTTTATTTTCGGTAACAACACTGCACCGACTGGTGGCAGTGGCAAGATCAGTATGACAGCACCAGTCAAGATGCAGCCGTCACAAGAAATTGCAATGACGGCGCCAGTCAACATGCAACAAACCGATGGGAAATGGCGCGTACGTTTTGTGATGCCGAGTCAGTATACGATGCAGACATTACCAAAACCGAATAATCCAGAGGTCGAAATAATTGAAGTGCCTGCTCAAACTTACGGCGTTATCAAATTTTCAGGATTTACTGGAAGCAGTAAAGTGGATGATAAGACGGAGGAGTTGCGCACTTGGATGCAAAGTAAGAATCTAACACCTACAGGTGATCCTGAACTGGCACGTTATGACACGCCATGGACACTCCCATTTTTACGTCGTAATGAGGTGATGATTCGTTATCAGTAAACGTATTTGCGACAATATTAGTTAAATAGCGCCCATAAAAAAGACAGCAGATGCTGTCTTTTTTGTATTGAATTCTTAAGAAAGCCAGCTTAGTTTTTTTGCTCGCGGATAATGTTTAGCATGCGGCGTAATGGCTCAGCTGCGCCCCATAATAGTTGATCGCCAACGGTAAATGCGCCTAGATACTCAGGGCCCATATTGAGCTTACGCAAGCGTCCTAGTGCGACTGTCAAAGTTCCTGTTACTGCCACTGGTGTTAAGCGGTTCATGGTGGCTTCTTTGTCATCTTCGACTAGATCTAACCACTTATTACCACTGTTTTTTAGTGCCGCTTCGATTTCCTCTAACGGGATGTCTTTTTTGAGCTTGATGGTCAAGCCTTGAGCATGACAGCGCATCGCGCCAACACGGACACACATACCGTCGATAGCAATCTTATCAGCTTCAGAGTTACCAAGAATTTTATTGGTTTCGACACCGCCTTTCCACTCTTCTTTGGATTGCTTATTTTCTAATTGTGCATCGATATAAGGGATCAAGCTACCAGCGAGTGGTACACCAAAGTACTGCTTAGGAAAGCCCTCTGAGCGTTGGGTCTGGGCAATCTTTTTATCAATCTCAAGGATCGCGCTCGCAGGATCAGCCAGTTCATCTTTGACCGCATCGTGTAGCACGCCCATGCCGTTGATGAGCTCACGCATGTTGTTGGCGCCAGAGCCACTCGCTGCTTGATAAGTCATCGCGCTGACCCATTCTACCCAGCCTCTATTAAACAATTCACCAATAGCCATCAGCATGAGTGATACCGTACAATTGCCGCCGATAAAGTCTTTTTGACCATTGGCTAGGGCGCTATCAATGACGCTGCGATTGACTGGATCAAGAATGATGATACTGTCATCTTCCATGCGCAGAGTGCTTGCGGCATCAATCCAATAGCCATTCCAGCCGCTAGCACGCAGTGGTTGATGAACTTTTGAGGTGTAGTCGCCACCTTGGCAGGTAATAATTACATCACAAGCTGCTAGTGCGTCAATATCATGAGCATCTTTTAGTTGGCTGGTTTGAATACCATCGAAACTTGGCGCATCACCACCAGCATTACTGGTTGAAAAAAATACCGGCGTGATACCGTCGAAATCTTTTTCTTGCTGCATACGTTGTATCAATACGGAACCAACCATGCCGCGCCAGCCTACCAAACCTACTGTTAAATCACTCATGAATCTTAATCCTTTTTTACCGTTATTTATTGCATTGCCAGCCGATAACAATGCCGTGAATGACCATAAAAAGCAAGGCGTTTTAGCAGATTTTGGCTGTTTTTCATACACTAATAACTATGTTCACTATAACTTTACGTTATCATCATGAGCCTATTATGAGATCTGCTGTTTTCATATTACATAAAGTCTGAGAAAAAATGACGAAAAATATAACAAGCTCAGTATCGTGACTGCGCTGACATTGTAACGTTTTATGGTCAGCTGAGCATATTAACGCTCCGTAGTAGGCGATAGACTGATGAAATGCTAAAGTAATACCAAACCCAAATATACGACTAGCTGTGTCAAACCCGTTTAGTCTACAATGCGTAGTATTTACACTCGTTTTCCTTGCTACTCTAATTTTTGTGAATGGTATAAGCATCTATTCTTATCAAAGATAATCATTATACAAACGTTAGTCACTGGCTGACGATGAGTATATGAATCATTGGCTCAGCCAGCAACTCAATAAATGGTTAATACATATTATGGATCTCTCATTATTATATTATGGCGCGCAGTGGTTAGCTGGACTTATCGCGTTTGTGACGATTTGGGGGTGGTTGCCTCTTGATAATTGGTGGGTGCGCGGCGTTGAGTTTCCCCGTATTCAAATAATGGTGCTTGGGATCATTGCTTGGATTGGCATGTTGGTATTTTGGTCAGACTGGCAGCTGGGGCAGTGGTTATTGTTCGTTGCCTTAAGTCTCACTTTGGCTTTTCAGATTAGAATGGTATTGCCTTACACCAAACTATGGAAGAAAGAAGTACAAAGTGCCAAGAGCAAGCCAGATGGCCAAAATCATCAATTAAAAATCATGGTGTCAAATGTCTTAACCCCTAATGATGAAATGCAAAAATTGGTCGATTTGGTCAAGCAAAGACAGCCAGATATTTTGATTACGTTAGAAAGTGATAAAAAATGGGAACAAGCATTACACCAAATCGAGCCAGACTATCCCTATACCGTAAAAGTCCCGCTGGATAATCTGTATGGTATGCACCTTTATTCTAAGCTTGAGCTGATAGATCCTGAAATCAAATATCTGATGATTGATGATATTCCCTCTATCCACACGCAGCTGCGATTGCAAAGCGGCCGAGTAATTTGGCTGTATTGTTTGCATCCTATGCCGCCAAGCCCGACGGAAGCGGACAAATCAACGACTCGTGATGCCGAACTGCTCATGGTCGGCAAGCATATCAAAGAAAAAAATCAAACAGCGATACTGGCTGGTGATCTCAATGATGTGGCATGGTCAAAGACAACTCGTCGCTTCCAGCGTATCTCAGGGCTATTAGATCCACGTATTGGTCGTCATTTTATCAATACCTTCCATGTCAGTTATCCATTTTTACGTTGGGCGTTAGATCATATTTTCCATAGTGCTTGCTTTACAGTGGTCGATATCCAGCGTATGCCATCTGTAGGATCCGATCATTTCCCTGTTATGACGACTTTACAATATGAGCCAGAAGAAACAAGTCGACAAGAAGGTAATGCCCCCACGGCACAGGCAGAAGATATCCAAGAGACAGAAAACAAAATTGAAGAAGGCAAAAAAGAAGGCAAAAAAGTCTCAGATGAGCATAGAGAAGAGCAGCGAATTTTTGGGTAATGGCAAACCTAAGTGATGGGGTGAAATACGCTATCATGACGTAAGCATATGCTTACGTTAAATAAGGTCTTTAGCCTCTAGTCGCATCAAACTGATTGCCTTAAAATACCACCATCAACACAAGGATACGCATGGATGCAGTGTTGAGACCGTATCAATAAAAGCACAGGTCAGCCCGCTGTCTTATAGGATACTGTTTGTGACTTAGGATGAGTCAACAAGGAAGAAATAACAACAATAATATGAAGCGCCATAGCCCCGAACCAATCGCCCTAGGTTCGGGGCTTTTCTTTGTGTGTAAAGTATTGGTTGATAAATCTCAGCTTCTAGCATATCAAGGTTTGAGAGCATTTAGATATAGTCAGTGAAAAGTGATATCGATATATCACGAGCTGCTGATATCAATTTTTCTTGCTTGCTGTGCCTACGCAGACAGAGGCTACAAAAAATTGATATCAGCAGTATCGTCGCGTTTTTGGGGTATTTTGACTATACGATAGTTTGAGTTGAGGACACGCCCTAGGGTAAAAGAAAAAAGCCTATGCGTTGTTCATATAAAAAAAGGGTACATGCAATGGCATATACCCTCTTTTTATTTAGAAATGTGTACTGATATTCAGCTTGCTAGCGTCTCGTCAAGCAATTAGCCAAGCACTTGAATATAAGCGCCAGCACGTAGCTCTTGTAGCCAATCTTCTTTGGCTTGTGGTGCTAGACGTTGATACAACGCTTGACGCGCCATGTTACGGCGATATTGCTCACTAACGTCTTCTTGACGCTTACCTTCTACTTTTAAGATATGCCAACCAAATTGGGTCTTAAAAGGAGCAGAATAATCACCGACTGCTGTGTTTTTCATCACTGCTTCAAATGGTCCGACCATATCCTCTGCGCTTACCCAATCCAGATCGCCACCGCGTCCTGCTGAGCCTGGATCATCCGAATAGGTTGATGCCAAACCAGAAAAGTCAGCGCCGCTGCGTAATTGCTCATACAGATCATTAATCTTCTGCTCAGCAAGGGCATCCGTTTGTAACTCATCGACTTTGATCAAAATATGACGAGTGTTCCACTGCGGTATGAGCATTTTATCACTTTCTTTTTTATCAGCAAGCTTAATGATATCAATGCCTTCAGGCGTCAATAACGGCGCACTCACTGCGCCGACATCGAGCTTAGTAATCTCGCTCGATAACTCTGTCGGTAGCGATGCCGCTTTGTGAAAGCCCATATCGCCACCTTGTATAGGGATAGCGTAGCTGCCTTGACTGGCAGTAACGGCTGCAGCCACGTCGACATTTGGTTCTAATAAGCGTGCACGCAATGCTTGGGCCACTTTGAGTGCTTCAGCACGCTGGGCTTCTGACAGTCGGCTGTAGTCATCCATATAAGGGACGCGTACATGAACAGTTTGGTACTCGCTTTGGTTCAAACGTTTGGCTTCTGGAGAAGCCAAAAATGCGTCGATATCTTGCTCACTAATACGCACACGACTGCTGATTTGGCGTTGTTGCAAAGACTGAATAGCGGCATCTTCAATGAGTTTGGCTCGTAGGGTCGCATAGCTCCCAGGTTGGTCAGCGTCCAAGCGTTGCTGTAAAGCAGCAATACTACCAAGCCCTTCAGCTTGAGCAATTTGACCAAGACGCTGATTGATATCGGCTTCGTTAGGATTTAGACCCACACGTTTGACCAGTGACAGTTGCAGCTCACGCAAGATGAGAGCATTTAACACTTCAGACTGTAGCTGTGCTGAATTGGCAATCGGTTCACCAGCAGCTTGTGCCCGTGCTTGTGTTTGGGTGATCGCATCAATCAAGTCGCTTTTTAAGATAGCATTTTCATTGACCAAAGCAATGATGCCATCGGTACTGTTTGCTGGGGTCAAGCGATTGACATTACTTTGCTCAGCGCTAGCATTTGTTTTAGATGCTGTTGCAGAATTAACGGTGGCAGCTTGCGCGCTGAAACTAAGTACAAGGCCTGCACTCATACTCATAGAAAGCAGTACGGCTCGGCTGGTCTGACGTAAAGAAAAAAATCTCATGATGCTCCTCATCAATGTCATCGCATCGGATGGTAGTCGGTCAACGCTATCTAATATCTTTAATAAGCAAATATTGTCTAAGGTTGCCCATAATAGGGTTACAAACAAGGTTATATAAATAATGACGAAAACAATGCCTTAATATAGCATTATTTGCGCCTTGTTAGTCTTTCCATGCAGTCTGGACGGGTTCAAAGCCCAAGACCTTATCAGCGAGCAATCGTGTCAAACGGCTGCTATTGTTACCAAGACCATTCAATCTAATCTCTGCCATAATCGCTTGTGTCGGTTTGTCTTTGACGTTTAGGTCATTATAGTAACGACGACCGTAAACGGCAAAACCAAAGCAGCAATCTTCATAATCGATGCCGATTAGCGAATCGAGCATTTTATCACGATTGTAATCATATTGACCTTGAGCCAATACTCGCCAGCTGTTATTGATCGGGAACACGGCTGAAGCAGTAAAGGCAGACAGCGGCAATTGATTGGTGTTTTCATCGCGCTGACGCTTAACAAAGCCAACGTTAAACAAGCTATTATCCGATGGCTGATAACGTAGCTCTGTCGTAACGTAGTTCAAGTCATAATCATCGGTTAGCGCACCGCTGACATCCACCCAAAAATTGTTGTAGGGTTGCGTACTGGTATCCCAAACCATTCCTGAAGAGGAAGAGCTAAAGACAGGTTGTTGATTTTCAAGGGTCACGCGACCATCATCGATATAAAACTGCTCAGCAATGCTACCATCAAAACGTGTCACACCCGTTGCATCGATGTAACGATAATTAATCCCAGGGGTAATAGAATGCAAATCCTGCAAGCGATCATGACCTAAAAACCAACTGTCTGAAAACAACTGCTCGTAGTTAATTGAGGCGATACGAGTATTAAAGTTAGGGATGTCGTTTTGGTTTTTAAATGGCGAATAGGTGTATTTCAATCGTGGACTTAATAAGCGATAGCCACCCATGGTATCGTCAAAGGCACCGAAGGGTGAGCCTGCTTGGTAGAAGTGCAAACCTGCATCAATACTGGCTTGCGGTACAAATACCGATTGGCTACCATCTTCTTCACTAAGTTGGTTGTCCGCGAGGCTGTCTTCGTCATATGAGGTATACAGATGTTGTAGGCTCAGCTTGGGCTTAATATAACCCCATGATTTTTCCATCGGATAAACAGCGCTGATTTTGTTATAGACCCGCGCACCACTTTTTTCATTCTCAGAACCATCATCGATAGATTTTTTGAAATAAGCAGAATCATGCACACCCGTGATATCAAAACGCTCTGCCCACGGTAATCGATAGTCAAGTTTGAGCTGTGGTAAGCGTGAATAAGGCTTGTCTTTGTCTTCTAACGGCTCACCATTATCGGTAAAAGCATTGAGCGTTTGGAAGGTCTCAACCTTTAATTCACCGTTGACATAGTCGTTGTAATAATTAAGTCGAGCGCGACGTGGCAAGTTTAAGGTGTTGTCCGATAAACCCAAAGTATCAAAGTCGTTAATATAATCTTCATCCGACACATAGCTGTATTTAGCATCACCACTTAAGCGCGGAATACTGGTAGATGACCAATAATGATCATAAAAAAAGCTGGTGCGATCTTCGTCATCATATTCTTTGTCGTTTGGCAAATATGAACCGTTAAAAATCCCTTCGCCATAATTTTCGGTCAAGTAGCGAAACTCACCTGTGAGCATAGGGTTGCGATCGCTATAGATGTGAGTATTGATCGTCGCATCATAATTGGGTGCTAAATTGAGATAGTAGGGGATATCAACCTCAAGCCCACTTTCACTACTAATGCTCGCATTCGGTAATAAGAACCCTGTACTGCGTCGGCTGTCTATGGGGAAGTTAAAATAAGGCAGATAAAACACCGGAACATCCGCAATACGGAAAGTCGTATTGTAAGCTTCACCGCGACCAGTCTCCGTGTCCAAATCAATACTTTTGGCATCGAACTGCCATTTGCGGTCAGTCGGTGGGCAAGTGCTGAACATGACCTGATCCAGCTCATATTGGCTATCGTTAGGTCGGTTAAGGCGCTTGGCATAGCCGTGTGCTTGGAGTTCTACGCTCGCAAACGCCACATCGTTAGCCGTTGACTGTCCGGTTTCAGTATTGTAAGCCAAACTGTCTGCAACACCAATGAGACCACCTTTGGCTGCCTGTTCGGCGATACTGCCTGTACCTGTGTTTCTAGTGTTAGCACGGGTTACTTGATTGCCAGTTGCTTGATCGGTAAACATGACTTTACCTTGCGCAGCGGCAACACCACGACTCAAATCTAACAAGATACTATCAGCTTCAATATGCTGAGTACCTTGATCGACAATCACGTTACCAGATAGCTCCGCATAGTCGACATTGTCATAATAACCATAGTCGGACTCTGCAAATAAAGGCGCTCGATTATTAGCCACGCCATTCAGATTAGTCGCCACCTGACCATTATCCATCGCCGCTTCATTGACGGCTCGTTGATAATTAGCATTTTGTTGCGGATAGACCCATCGACCTTCGCAGCGCTGGGCACTATCGATGACGTTTGGTAGCAGCCGTAAGTTTTTGCCTACTTTGGCGATGGTTTGCGTTGCAGGTGATAGATTGTCTTGGATATTATCTGGTTCAGACTCTAAAGTATTATCACTCGTATTTAGGACTGATAAATCGGTATCAGGGGTCAGCTCATAAAATTCTGCCAAACGCAGCAAGCTGTTTTGAATGCTCTCATCGCTGGCATCGATTGCATCGCTGTCATCAATCGGTTTCAGCGTATTGCTAGCGTTGTCAGCCACTCGCACATCGTTATTTCTCGAATTGGTGTTGTCGCCGATGGTCGTTAGGGGTTTTCTCTGTGCCTGTACGTCAGAGATAGCATCACTATTGTCGTTGATTTCAGTGATGTCTAAATCGCTATTATCAAATGTGCTACTAGCCATCAAAGCAGCGTTGCTAGCTTCGGGAGCAATATTTACAGTTTCTTCATTTACTGCTTCATAAGCGCTTTTCTGTGCAGTGACGCGCGGGTAACTAATGTCTTGATTGACGGTGTTAATATTGTCTTTGGTATTAGAGCTGGCATCGGTATTGACATCGCTGGCTGGGTCAGAGACATAACTGCTGACAGTATCGGTGGCTAATGGCGCAGTTGTCTGTGTGTCAGCCTTGGTGAGCGCTGCACTGACGGTCAAGCTCGATAAGCCTAAGGCACCGAATAAAACCAAACGGATGCTTTGGTAAAGCGGAGAATATAACAAGGGCACACCTATGATTGCAGAGCCTATTGGATTACGATATTTAGTTTAATAGCCATGTTTTAGCTATATTTAGCGGTTCATAAATGACTAAAAACTTAGTGGTTCATAAATGATTAAAAAATCAGGAATTAATCATATACTCTCAAAAATTTGGCTGTTTTACATATAATGACGACTAATCATAGTCAAAAAAAACCAAATCAGCTACACTATTTACCAAAATTTATGACATTGCTAAGCTGTTTTCTTGAAAATTGCTGTGCAACATTGATAAAACTATGTGTCAATACCTACATTACAACAGATACTGTCAATCAAGCTGTCACTATTTTAGCAAGGTTTTGCCTGACTTATCACTACTTTAATGATTTACGACTTATATTTAACCTGCGATGTAATCTATGACTGATACCATGCCTTTGAACGCCACCCTGAATGCCACCCTGAATGCCACTCTAAACGACAAGAATAACCGCCAACAGCAGCTAGAGAATTGGTTGCAGCAAGTGTTTGCTGACCAAAAATTTGTGCTCGATAGTTTGCCTGGTGATGCGAGCGCCCGCCAATATCACCGTATCCAATTGGCTGATAAGAATGACGCCACCGCGCGCTATATTGTCATGGATTCTGCTGACGAGCAAGACGCCTTGCAGCAGTTTATCAATGTTGCAAAGCTGATGGCGCCCGCAATCAATGTGCCAACGCTGGTTGCGCAAGATGTAGCAAAGGGCTTTTTGGTATTGCAAGATTTTGGCACGATAGAATTTGCGCATTTGCTCGTCGATGCGACACCTGAACAAATTAATGATCATTATCAATTGGCCATGCAAACTTTGGTGGCGCTACAGACTGTGCCGGTAGAGACTGCAAAAATTCAGTACCAATTGCCTGATTACGACACCACGTTATTGAACCGCGAGATGGATTTATTCAGTGATTGGTTCATACCCTATATCGGGGTCGAACTCGATAATGAGCTATGGAACACCCTAAAAACGGCATTGATACAAGAGATTTTACAGCAGCCAGCAGTGATCGTGCATCGTGATTATCACAGTCGAAACCTGATGCAAGATCAAGCGGATCGCTCGCGCTTAGGCGTGATTGACTTCCAAGATGCGGTGATTGGCTCTTATACCTATGATTTGGTGTCATTGGTGCGTGACGCTTATGTTGAATGGCCAGAGCATCAAATATCTGGTTGGATTCGTGACTTTTGGCAGTTGCAACAACAGGCGGCGCTCACCACCGCTGATAGTGCTGAACAGCTTGAGAATGATATGAATGTGATGGGCGTACAGCGGCATCTCAAGGTACTAGGAATCTTTATCCGTTTGTCTGAGCGAGATGGTAAAGACCGTTATTTGGCTGATATCCCCAAAGTCATGCGCGATCTAATACTTGAGTTAAATTGGCTTGCTGAGCATGGCAATGAGGCGATGCAGCAAGCGCTATTGCCATTTAATCAATGGCTTGCAGATCAGGTATCACCTGCTTATCAAGAGAAATTTTCCTCGTTATAGAGATGGATAATAAGTTGCATCTATCTCTCTCATTATAAATTGAATAAGGAGCGTGCATGTCTACGATTACGCAAGCAATGATTTTGGCTGCTGGTAAGGGAACGCGCTTGCGTCCGTTAACACTTGAAACCCCTAAGCCCTTAGTAGAAGTGGGTGGACAGCCGCTGATTGTTTGGCATATTAAGGCGCTACAAGCCGCGGGCATTACCGATATTACGATTAATGCCTCGTGGCTTGCTGACAAGCTCATGGATACATTGGGTGATGGTAGCGGGTACGGGGTCAAATTGCATTGGTCAGTAGAAGATGATGAGCCGTTAGAGACCGCAGGTGGCATTTTTCAAGCATTACAAACCGGTAAACTGCGAGATGAGCCATTTATTTTAGTCAACTCCGATGTCTGGACGATGTATGATTTTGCTCAGTTGCGGGACTATAGACTAGGCGCTGATCAACAGGCGCATCTGTTGTTGATTGACAATCCAGAGCATAATAATGGCGGCGATTTTGCGATCAATAATGGTCTGGCCAGTGAGCAGCCAGTGGGTGATGCAGACAAACATACTTTTGCTGGTATCAGTGTAATGTCGCCTAGATTGGTGGATGGATTGGTATCAGGTCAGCCAGCTGCATTGGCGCCACTGCTCAGGAAAGCCATGCCCAAATTCCAAATTACGGCGGAAGTCATCACTGATAATTGGATAGATGTAGGGACGCCTGAGCGTTTGGCGCAGGTAAATGAGTTTATTGAGAGCAACGGTAGCGATAATCACTTAGGCGCATAAACGCAATATCAAATAAAAACAGATTAATAAAAAAAGCAGCGTTGATTTCTCGACGCTGCTTTTTTTATGATATTAGCGATTGGCATCAAACGCCCATTGCAAGTTTGATCAGCTGAGCGATAATGAAAATAGTCAAAAATCCTGCTAAATACAAGCCGAGAAACCATAGCCACTGTGTCTGTTTTTTACTGAGTTTTTTCATCGAAACCTCCTGTCTTTAATGACACTCCTATTTACTATCTGCCATAAATAAAAATGTATCTACAACCACTAAGGGTTTGAAGCTCCTATAATGCGGTACTTAATACATAGGCTCATGACCGGACTTACCCTTAAAGGTATAGTAAGCGTAGGCGGTATAGCTCAAAATAATTGGTAGCATAATAACCGCACCAATCAGCATAAAGGACAGCGACGTATCCGCAGCCGCCGCGTCATAAATCGTCATCTGATAGGGAACGATATAAGGGAACATGGCATAACAGACACCAATATAACCCATCAAAAACAGTGCCACTGTCAATAAGAATGGACGATATTCGCGCTCAGTAGTCAAGTCTTTACGCATAAGAAAGAACAGTAGCAGCACAATAATAGGCATAGGTGCTATATAAAATAGGCCCGGTAGAGTGAACCAGCCCTCGAGTGCATCAATATCTGAGAAGTACATAAACATCGTGACTACAACCATCGCTAAAACCAACGCTGATAGTATCCAGCTCGATATTTTTCTTGCCCAGACTTGTAGTGTGTGTTCGGTCTTGATAATGAGCCATGTCGACCCGAGTAGCGCATAGCCAGTAATGAGAGCAACACCGCACACCATAGCGAAGGGGGTGGCCCAATCAAAGGGTCCTCCTGAGTATAAACGATCGCTAGCCTGTAGTCCCTGTACGAGTGCACCTAGCATCACCCCTTGAGAGAAGGCGGCAACGATTGAGCCTAAGAAGAAGAAAAAATCCCATACATAGCGCCGTGACGTGGCTTTGAAGCGAAACTCAAATGCCACCCCGCGTAGAATAAGACCAAACAACATCAATGTGACTGGCAGATATAGCCCCGTCATAATGATGCCATAAGCGACGGGGAAAGCGGCAAACAAGCCACCCCCACCCAGTACCAGCCATGTCTCATTACCATCCCAAAATGGTGCGATAGAGTTCATCATTCGGCTACGATTCTTATCGGAGCCTGCAAACGGAAACAAAATGCCACAGCCCAAATCGAAGCCATCAAGTAGGACATAAACAAAGACAGCTAAGGCAATTAAGCCGCCCCAAATTAAGGGTAAATCTAATACATCACCGTAGTTAAACATTAGCGTAACCCTCCATCATCAACATCGTCTGCAGGAGTATCTAAATCTTCTTCAGTATTTTTAGCAGGGTTCTTATCACCGCTCAAGGTACGGCCTTGACCTTCTGTGACAGAGTGCTGATAGAAATTATCTTCTGCAGGATCTAGGTACGGTTTTGGTCCCTGAGCAATCAGACGCAAGATATAAAAGCTACCGGCACCAAAAACAAAGATATAGAGAACAATAAAGCCAATCAAGGTAGTCGCGACTTGCTGTGCGGCAAGCGGTGACATACTCTCAGCCGTACGAATCACGCCGTATACCGTCCATGGCTGACGACCCGTTTCAGTCACAAACCAACCTGCGAGTAGGGCGATAAAGCCAAGCGGTGTCATCATCATCCACGCACGATGGAACCATTTACTGTCGGGGTTAAACTGTTGTTTTTTGATATATTTGTAAAGACTAAACAGACCCACCAATACCATCAAGGAGCCAATACCTACCATGACACGGAACGACCAAAATACAATTGGGACATAGGGCTGATCTTCTGGTGCCCAGTTCTTAAGACCTTTAACTTCGCCATCTAATGAGTGAGTCAAGATAAGACCCGATACGTAGGGTATCTTAACCTCATAATGGTTTTTTTGTGCCTTTTGGTCGGGTATAGCGAACAAGACAAGTGGTGCGCCGCGCTCGTTCTCCCATAACCCTTCCATTGCCGCAACTTTGGCAGGTTGATGCTCAAGCGTGTTCAGACCATGCATATCACCAAGCACTACCTGTAGCGGTGCCACAAAGATGGCCATAATCATTGCCATACCGAGCATGATGCGACCGTGTCTGCGGTGATCGGTATGCTTTTTGGATTGAAGGTAATATGCCCCAACGCCGCCTATCACAAACGCAGTAGACAAGAATGCTGCAGTCATCATGTGTGCATAGCGATAGGGGAAGGAGGGGTTAAAGATGATTTTGAGCCAATCAGTTGGATACAATAGACCATCTGCACCAATCATAAAGCCTTGCG
This sequence comes from Psychrobacter sp. AT9, assembly GCF_047272965.1. Classification (NCBI taxonomy): domain Bacteria; kingdom Pseudomonadati; phylum Pseudomonadota; class Gammaproteobacteria; order Moraxellales; family Moraxellaceae; genus Psychrobacter; species Psychrobacter sp. AT9. The sequence goes on along the minus strand of NZ_JBKOTW010000001.1, from coordinate 2,452,535 downwards.
GCGTTTGCATGAAGCTGTTGGCTGATAAGATCCAAAATCCTGAAATAAGGGTGCCTATAGCCACAATCGCCGTTGATGCAAAATGCATGCGCTTGCTGACTCGTCCCCAACCAAATAGCATGATACCTAAGAACGAGGCTTCTAAGAAAAACGCAGTTAGGACTTCGTAGGCCAATAATGGGCCTAAGACGTTACCCGCTTTGTCAGCGAATACAGCCCAGTTGGTCCCAAACTGGTAAGACATAACCACACCCGACACCGTACCCATACCGAATACAACGGCGAATATTTTGACAAAGTGTTTATAAACTTCAGCGTAAATAGGCTCGCCCGTTTTTAACCAGCGGTATTCTAATACCGCAAGCCAGCTGGCAAGCCCGATAGAAAAAGCAGGAAAGACAATATGGAACGAGATAACAAAAGCGAATTGGATGCGCGCGAGCGTCAGCGCATCAAGCTGGTCAATCATAAACGTAGCGAACATAAACGGTTACCCTTATCTGTTAGCTGAATAGCGCTGGCTTCCATGACACGCTCAAGTAACTGTCCGTAAAGCAGGATGACAAGTGTTACGGGCAATGGCTTAGTATTAGTTAGCAACCAATATCAATGTATCAAATGCGGCTAAGCTAAGACTGTTTAGCTGAATGAAGTAATTTATATCCCTATAAATTAATGTATGACTGTCAGTTAAGATGAATATAGTATGCGCCACCATAAGTATACACGCAAGCTACTCATGGGGCTGGTCGCATACCTAACAGTCACCAAAACTTCCTTGAAGAAACGCCCTTTCGGCTGATCAATTAGGCTGACATCATTGCTGTAACTGTTCATGCAAAATCTGTCGCAGCGTTAGTACGGTTTGTGGATTTTCTTGGATGCTATGACCGCCATTAATGACGGTTTCAGAGGCGGCACCTTCGAGATGGGCACTGGTGTAGGGGACGATACCATCTGACAAGCGTTCGGTCAGTGCTTGGCTGATATCTTCATCGACAGTCACAGCGGCGACGAGTGGTTCACTGATTGACTCAGATTCAGATGCAGGGCCATTGCTTGCATTCTCGCTACTGTCCTCTTCTGATACTTCTTGGGATAAGTCAATTCTTGCACCACCGGGTTGCATTTGCGCCAAGCCGTTAGTGATATCGGCATCGTTATTAGCGATAATCGAATGATAAGTAATGCGGTCATTGATGCTGATGTCTTTGGTTAGCTGAATAAAAGACGATTTATCACTTAATTGACTGGCACCATTCTGCAAATACAGAGCACCTAAGGGGTTTTGCGCCAAGTCGCCCTGAATGGCGAGGGTGGCCACGTTATCGGTGACAGTCTTGACCAATCCCACAGGTAAGTACACGATGCGCCTTAGCGCTCGAGTAAACCAGCGATCAGCGTAATCGGTGCCTTGAAAGGGTGAGGACAAGAAGATGGCAGTATCGACTTGTGGCAGGGTGTGTAGCTCAAAACGGTTACGCAGATCGTCGTTAGCAAAGGCTTTTTTCAGCATGTCATCGACTCGTCGTTTACTGCTGTTTTCGAGTAAGTCTTTATCCTCTAAAGCGTCTAAGTTGTTGGCCAAATTGTCATCAGACAGCATCATGCGGGAGATGATGCCACCCATGCTATGACTGATAATCACGCTATTTTTGCTGGCACGATTTTGTCCTTCAGGATCAGTCTGTTGATACGTACTATTGATCAATTCCTGAATTTGATAACGGTTCTCTAAAATAGGTAAATTGGTCGGATAAAAAATCTGCCATACCTGATAGTTATCACGCAACTTATCATCATTAAAAATATCGTTGGTCAAATTCACCCACGTGGCGGGACTAGATGCCAAGCCATGCACCATAATGATTACCCGCTTGTCAGGATCATAAGGCTCTAGCATAAACAGCTTGGGTAAACTGGCCTGTTTTTGGCGGGTGATTAGATTTAAGTAACCGACGCCATCGAGCTGGTTTTCTGCCAGCCATAGTCCATAGCCAGCAGAGAAGTTCGCTGCCAGTGGATAGTCATCACCCAAGATAGTGGCGCTCTCGCTGCGATAAGGGTTGTATAAATGAATATCGAGCTGATGACTGCTGAGCGTATCAAGGACGCTATCTCCAGCGGGCTTAATTAAGCCAGTCATCAACAAATGCCCTGTAGGATAGATGCGTGAGCTGGGCGCGCTATCATCTTTTTTTCCGTCAACGGTATCTTTATTGAGCCGCCCCGATAGCGATGAAACCAACAGTTGTCGGACAGTCGTGGTATAGCGATCATCCAATGAAGCGACTAAGCTAATACCCAGTCCTGGACGTTTGCTGATTGAGTTGAGGCCTGAGAGACGCAGCTCATAAGTGGACACCAAGTCAGCGAGCGCTGAGGTTTGTTTTTGTGCATTTTTTAGATAGTTACTTTCGTTGGGCATAAATATATTGAGATTATAACGGTCTACTTGCACCTTCATCACTTCGATCTGGTCAGTAGGTTTACCGTTTAACGATGCTCGGTTTGCGATCGCTTCTTGTTTGCTCGTATCTTGAGACGCCGTGCTCATTGGTAGATAGTCCACTTCGGTCTTACCCATCAATTTATTTGTGCCATCTACCGATTGATATAGTTGGGTAATGACGTCATTGCTGGCTGCGTTATAAATATCTTGAGTTTGGATGTCAATATCGCTTGGAATACGGTTTTTTACCTGAGATTGACTCTTTACTTTATCTGCTCCTTCAAAGTCATGTGCCAAGCTGTCATAAAACAGATAGGTATAGCTGGATTTGATGGCATCAAACAGTTGACTTTGGTAGTTGATCAAGCATTCGTCTGTATTCTTCTGCTGACTCTCAGACTCATCATCGCTCAGAGGCGCGTTGGCATAATAAGGATCAAGCGGCGGACGAGTGAGGGCATTTTGACACTCTTTGGAGTCGGCAAGCTGACGAGCTCTGGCATAATGTAATTCTGAAAACACAGCCAGCGCTGGACGGTAATTTTCATTGAGCATGCTGTCAGTAAGCTGCATTAGGCACAAATCAAACTGTTGAAAACAAGCCTGTTCGTTGAGTCCTGCTGATAACAAGGCTGACGCTGTGTCAGTACTGAGCTCATTGTCTGTGACGATATTGCCGCGCTGTGCAGAAATGGTCTTCGCTGATGCTTGCTTTTCAACCGATACGGTACTACAAGCTGTTAGTAGCGCCATTGCCGTTATGAGCCCTGATAGAATGACAGGTTTTATTTTTATAGTAGCGTGTGTTGCCGGATTACTGACAGGGCGAGTGAAGGTCATAGGTAATTCCAATAAATAATAGTCATGCCTATAGTCATCATAGGTCGTCAATATAATAAAACGAGTGTAGCGCAACTTTTTGGATTTCACTATTTTATTTGAAACTTCAAGTGTAGTGGATGAAATTAATAGTAAAATTTTGTTTGATAATATTCAGAATAAAATGAGTGTGACGATAACGTAGCAAATTTTTAACCTGCATGGCTAAAGAGGTTATTTGAATAAGCAAAAGAAAAAGAAAAAGCAACAATGACTAGGGCGTGTCTTCATTTCAAAAATGGCGATAAAAATGAGATAAATTGCCGTCAAACAAGAAAAATAGCTGGTTAATATCGGGATATTAACCAGCTATTTGACGATGTTTGGCAAGATTTAGCCATTTTTAGCCCATTTAGATGACTATCGAGTGAATTGAAGACAGGCCCTAGCATTGAGCCAAAAAAAACCTTCTTTTTATATTGATATCAAACCAATACAAAAAGAAGGCGCTACGTACTTTAGTTTTAAGTCATTTTTTAATAATTGAAGTTAATAACTGAATTTATGCTCCTGGCTTCACGTCGATATCAGGCGCTGGTATGTCCCAAATATAAAACTTGCCATCTTCAACGAGCTTAATTTGTTGACGAATAACTGCATTATTAGGGACTTGTTGCTCGAGACGACGCAAACGCTCTAGAGCATTATCGCGACGATCACTTAACAAGTCTGACTGCGCCAAGCTTTGCTCCGCTTCGGTGTAGCCCAAAGAGACGGCTCGGTCTAGATATTTTTGACCTTCTTTGAAGCCACCGCCTTCTGATAACATCATACCATATAAGAAATTGGCTTCACCACTATCAGATTTGATCTTGATGGCACGGTCGACATATTTGCCGCCACGTACCGTATAGTCTGAGCCTAAGTCTAAATTACGCCCCATACCATTGAGTTTGGCCGCCCGAAGTAGCACGTCATAAGAAGCATTTGGCGATTGGGCATAAGGCTCAATCCATTCGGTCAATACTTTGATTTTTTCACGAGTATAGTGACGTTGTGAGCGATTAGGAAAGTTTGGTGGATAATGACGGGCATTAGGAGAGACGTCTTCAATAAAGTCATCTAGCAAGCTAACGTCAAGCTTATCAGTACCCAAACCTTGCTGCTGTGGAACCAACACTGTCGGTACAAAGCTGACGCTTGAAAGTTGCACTTGCGGCGTTGGAATATTAGATAGCTGACCACCACGAAGGTCAATACCGGTTGCTGTCATTGGTCCACGCTCGTACACACGAGTCGTCCCTGTCAATTCCGGAGTTGCTACTGCTGGTGCTTGTGGTACTGCCGCTGACTGTGCAGTGTTTAGTGGCGGCTGACTTTGCTGAGTGCCAGTTGGTAAAGCATTGTTTTGCTGGGTACTATTTGCCGTTGCCATATTTGCCGCTACGTCGGTTTGAGCCGTACTGGCAGTAGCGTTAGCATTTGGCTTAGCAAGACGAATGACGCGTCTGCTTGAATCCATGGCACTAGGGACAGCAGCGACTGTGCTAGCTGTGCTGTCAGTTTCTGCCGCATTAACAGGGGCAGACAACATCATGGCACAGGCAGCCGCTAAGGCGGTCAAGGTCGCAAACTTAGGCGCTTTAGTAGATGAGTCGGTAGACAAGCTAGAGTGGTTGATGGCTTTCATAAAAGTCGTTACCTTGTGTATTAAGTCGTTATTTACAATCGATTGATAGTTGTTTTGTATTATCGAAGCTATTTTGTATCGTCTAAAATGTTTTGTATTATTGGCGCGCAATCTTGCAAATTTCTAATACCCTAGCAAATTAAGCAGAATGCTATCAGTAGTAGGATTGTTAAATTAAATAATTCAGTCAGCCCTATGAGAGGCGCTACTCACTATGCATTTACAGATGATAAGCCGTGGCTTTCATCCGATTTGCCATCCAGCGCATGGTCTGACGCACTGGTGGTGATAAGGCCGCGCCGCCACTTGCTAGTGCCAGCTCGCGATGGTGCAATTCTTCAATATCCATTTGCGCTAGTATCTCTCTTGAGCGCTGATCATGGACGGGTAATTGCCCGATATGCTCTTGCAAATGCTCGCTGACTTGCGCCTCGGTTTCGGCGACAAACCCCAAACTAAACTCGTTGGAGATAGTGCCTGCTACCGCGCCAAGACCGAAGGACATGCCGTACCACAATGGGGTAAAAAGGCTAGCATGACTGCCTAATTCCTTTAAACGTGTCTCGCACCACACCAAATGATCGACTTCTTCTTCGGCTGAATGCTGCATGGCTTGCTTGACGCCATTGTCTTTGGCAGCAAAGGCTTGACCGTGATATAGACCTTGCGCACATACTTCGCCAGTATGATTGATGCGCATCAGTCCTGCCACGTGACGCGCCTCCGTAATCGTCAGCTCAGGAAGATCGTTATTACTGACGGGCAATGGACGGGTACTGGGGTTTGAGTGCGGAACAACCGCTCGCAATGCCTTGTCAACCCCAAGTAATAACTGGTCAATTTTGGATAAGGGACGCAGGGCCATGATTCACTCCTGATGGCTTTATTTTTTATCAATAAAATACTTTTATTAAGGCTATTTGCTTTTTAAGGCAGTCATATTCTGTTCATGCACATTACTATAGCAAACAATACAAATTATCGGCACCACTATTATCGGCTGCATGATTCAGCGAGCACCAACTCTACTCATGCTCGTTAGATCTTCGAAGCATCTAATCTTGTCGGCTAAGCTCATCATCATGAGTTTGGATGACCGCATGCTTCACGTGTTTGTTCAGCTTAATATATAAAAACGCACCAAAAGCAATGTTTAGCAGACCAGTGACCAAGAATAATTGCGGTAGCGTCAATCCTAAGGTGTTGAGCACCACAATCGCAAAAATCGCTGAGCTGACCATAAAGATGGCATTAAAAATGTTGTTGGCACCAACGATACGTGCGCGGTGGCTTTTGGGCGCGTAAGCCTGCATAGACGCATATAAAGGGACAATATATAAGCCGCCACTAAACCCTAAAAAGAACAAATCGGCAAACACGCGCCAACTGCCACTCACGCCAAACAAATCACCAATACCCAGTAACGTCTCAGTGTTCACGTCAATGTTTAGTCCTGACAAGGAAAAATACAAATCGATAGCAAAAATACTTAAACCAGCAATACCAAAAGGAAGTAAGCGTAAACTGACTTGGTTTTTGGTAAATGTTTTACATAACAAAGACCCGATCGACACACCCACAGAAAATAACGTTAATAGAAAAATAACCACTGACTCATCGCCATGCAAAATGACTTTGCTGAATTCTGGTACTTGGGTCAAAAACGTCGCGCCATAAAACCAAAACCAGCTGTTGCCAAGAATGACAAAGAATAAGAAAGGCAGCGAGTATAAATAGCGTACCGTCGACCAGCTGGTGGTAAAAATATTCCAATTAATCTTGAGCGTCGGCTGCATGGCGGGCATCGTAGGAATATATCGGGCTGCTAGATAACCCAAAACAGCGACGACCAATACGGTGGCGCTAATCCAATAAAGGGATTGCGATAGCTGGGTCAAAACACCGGCGACAATCATACCAATGAGGATAGCCAGTGAGGTGCCCATCTGAAACAAACCATTGGCACCGACGAGCTCATCTTCCTTCATCGCTTGCGGTAAGTAAGCGTATTTAATCGGGCCAAAAAAAGTTGAATGCGTGCCCATCAAAAACAACGCCACAAATAATAAGCCGTACCATTCAAAGACAAAGCCCACAGCAGCAATCGCCATAATGACCAGCTCAAGCATTTTAATAAAGCGCGTGAGCTTTGACTTTTCAAACTTATCAGCTATTTGTCCCGCCAATGCCGAAAATAGAAAGTAGGGTAGTATAAATAGCATTGCCGCTAAGTTATTTAAAATACTAACTTCCATGCCCAACTGACTGGCAGCGGTATAAGTCAGTACTAATATGAGTGCTTGTTTAAAAATATTGTCATTGAACGCCCCCAAAAACTGGGTAAAAAACATGGCGCTAAAACGGCGGCGCTTAAATAACTGAAACTGGTTGGCCATGAAGATTCCTACAGATGGATCGCGGCTGATAGATGAAAAATAAGGGCTGCGCGCAGCTTTTGAAGTGCAAGCAATTATCAATATTATCAAAAACTTATCGAAATATAGCATAGGTTTTATCAATATTAAGCCGTATAATAGCAAGGCTTTGATAAAAATACATGCGCCCGATGCTATGATTTCATAATTAACTAAGTTATGATTTGTAATTTTACATGGTTGTCTTTTGAAGGGTTACCTTGTGAAAGCATCAATGAGGTGAAGGTATCAATGAGACTCAAGACTCGGTATCACTTAAAACGACCTATTTTATGCTAGCAAGTTTAGATGATAGACGTTCAGCGCTAAAACTTAGCAATAAAAAAGTACGGTAGTCCATAGAGCATCTCAGCTAACTGTTATAAGTTTATTCACCGGTAATACCTGATGAGTCTATCGTCAGTGACTTGTGCCGCGTGAGGTGATAGGAAATAAGTATACATGGAACAGCAGCCTTCAACTCTAGCGCGCCACTTGTCAGTTACGCAGTGTAATGCGTTAACCAGTCATGATGGGAACAATATCAAACCCTCTAAATATGCCGCGATTGATGAGTTGCAGCCGGCATTGTCGCGTACTTATTTTACGCGTTCTGCGATTTTTAGTGCATTAGCGACCAGTTTGGTGGGCTTTGGCATCGCGCCTATGGCATTGGCTGAGACCACGACAGGTATCGATACTAGCAGTCAAATCATTGATAGTCAGAACACTGGTTCTCAGAATGATGACACGCAAAATACAGCCAGCCGGTCAACCGCCAGTAGTACGACACTAGCCCAACCACCAACACCCTCACAGCCCCCAACCCCTCGCGAGCCATCTTCTACTGAAGACACTCAGCTCGATATCGCATTGGATGCCTTGCGACTAAAAAGAGCCGTGGAACAAGGCATCATTGATAAGTCAGTACTAGATGATTATAGAGAGCAAAACCTAAGCAATAAGCAGCCTAATAGTAAAGAGACAGACGCGCAAAATTCACTATCTGAGCAAGCATCTGCAAATCAGCAAGGTGTTGATGATAATGTCGATAATGACAATATCAATGACAATGATTTGGATAATGAGCTTTATGATGTAGACGACTTGAGTGACGCGCAGGCGAACGTTGCCAATAAGGATTTGTTGCAGCAAGCCGAGACAGTTCAGCAGCAAGGCTATCAGATGATGACGCCTGAGGAAATTGATCGCGAGCTGGCAGCGCTAGATAGGCAAAATGCGCAAGACATTGACAGTATCAATAATGGTAGCGCCGCTACTAGCACTGATATTAATGGCATGAATGGTATTAGCAATAACGACAGCGACTTTGATGCGCCTATCGCGACGTTAAACGATACCAACCCGCCTATCGGTTTAGATGTGAGTCTCGACGCCACCAACTTGCCAGCACCGAACAACCTTGATACGTTAGGAAGAAATGAGACGGCGGCTGAAAAGGCTAAGACCGCTGAAATCATGGCACGACCCATTAACGTAAGCGATGCTGTCAGTAGTGGAAGCGCTGATGACGATAATATTATTATCGATGACCAGATGTCAGTCAGTGCAGATAATGTGATAGGAGAGGAAGGCGAACAATCAGATATCATCAATCCAAATGATTATTTGCCAGATTATCAGTCCGAAACCCAAGCCGTCAATCAAAGTATCCTGCAGGCCAAAAAGCCTAAGGCGCTGTCTCGCAAAAAAACCAATATCGTTAAGCGGCTCTATGATAGGTTATTTAATGATGGTGCTCTAGCGCTACCACATGTAGAGACAACGGTTTACTTGCAGCAAGTCGCTGCTGACGATGCGACTAACGCTCAACCAAAAGTTATCGAAGCAGACGAAGACACGCAACCGATTAAGAATATTAAGGCGGCGCTTGATGACACGACCGTCCAATCTGTCGTTGACTTTACGGCAGCTTTACCGCGTCTGCGTCAAACGGCATTAGATGCCGCAAAAGCCGTTGGTTATTACGATGTGACCTTACGTTTGCGCCAACCCAATAGCGACATCATTGAGGTGGTTATTGAGGATTTAGGCGAGCCGGTCACTGTGGACAGTCGTATTGTCGAGATTCGTGGCGAAGGTAGTGCGCAAGAAGAATATCAAGCGTTAGAAAAAGAGCTGCCACCGCAAGAAGGCGATGTATTTAACCATCGCGTCTATAAAAACAGTAAAGCAGCGCTTGAGTCACTCAGCAATACTTATGGCTATTTCGACCAATATTGGTTAAACAAATCAGTCGATATTATTTTGCCAGACAACACCGCTGATATATCGCTGGTTTATAACACGGGCGACCGTTATGAATACGATGATGTGGTGTTTTTTACTTATGATGCAGCGACCAATACTCTGACCCGCGACCCTGATAAGCTACCTGTCGAACTGTCTTTATTGCAGCAGTTGTTTGATTTTAAACCCGGTGATCCGTTCTATCGCCCCGATATTACCAAATTTAGTAACGATTTATCGGCGACGCGTTATTTCAACACTGTGAATGTCGAATCCATTTTGCCACCCAATGAAAGCAGCGAAAACAGTACTTTAGCTTTTGATAATGCACCCGCCAATACTCTTGACAACGATGTTGATGGTGAGGTCAATGCTTCAGAAATTATCGATGGCGTAGCGGCAGCAAATAATGGGGCAGAGAGTAGTAATACGAATGGTACTGTTCAAAATGGCACTGTCCAAAACAGTGATGAGGCAAATGGCAGTGAAGGCACCAACACTGCCAACAGTGGAGAAACAGTCAATCCGGCTGATATCGCTGCCATTGAGTTTGAGGCAGACGAGCAAACACTGGAAAAACTTCAAGCCATTAAACAAAAAGCCAATCGTTTAAGTCGCCTACCAGATGATCGGGTATTAGACGAAAAAGACCAAGAGACAGACACGATTTTAGGTAAAATCAGTGACTCTATTAGCAACGTGGCACAAAAAATATTTCCGGATGAAAAAAGCATTCTTGCGGATGAAAACTTTGTACCACCAACGCTGGCAGGACGTAAAACGCCGCAACAAGTACGAGAAAGTAAAAAAGTCCCACTATATGTCTTTGTCTCTGCCAGTAAGCCACGCGATGCCCAAGTAGGTATTGGTTATGGTACCGATACTGGCGTACGTGCCACGGCGAAGATAGATTACAATCTACTCAATCGTCAAGGCTATCAGGCAGGGGCAGAAACAGAAGTCTCTAGAATTACTAAGAATGTTTCGGTCTATGCCAGCCGACCGTGGAAGCATCCGCTTAATGATAAGTTAGATGCTCGCCTGACTTATGAAGAGGAAGTCATCGATCAAGGCGAAGGCAACTTTGATCTATCTACCCGAACGCTAAAAGCGGCATTGGCACGTAATATTCGCCGTGACAGTGGCTGGAATCGTAGCTACTCTGTGCGTTACCGTTTAGATGAGTTAGAGACGGGGGTGGATGAAGCCAACTTAGAAGATCTGCCCATACGTTTTACCTCTTCTAGCCCGCAGCAACAAGCGCTGTTATTGGGTTATGGTATGAATAAAACGGATGTGGATAGTGCAACCAATCCGACCCGTGGTATCCGTCAGTACTACTCTATTGAAGCAGGAACTGAAAAGGCATTAAGCGATACGGATTTGGCAATTGTGCGTGCGGGTGTCAGCGGTATATATAGTTTTGGTAATGATAATAAACACCAAGTTCTTGGTAGCCTCAATACCGGCTACATTTGGGCCGATGACTTTTATGACGTGCCTTACAAGTTGCGCTTCTTCGCGGGTGGCGACCAAAGTATCCGCGGTTACGATTATGAAAGCTTATCGCCAATTGACAAAGGCTATCTGACGGGTGGACAAATCCTCGCCGTTGGTAGTGCCGAATATAACTATGAATTTAGACCTGGCTTCCGCGGTGCGTTGTTTACCGATGTGGGTAACGCCTATGACAAAGACTTCGAGACTGAAACCAAAGTCGGCGTCGGCGTTGGTATTCGCTGGGCATCACCAGTCGGTGTGGTGCGGGTTGATGTCGCTGCTGGTGTGACAGAAGAGAGTATTCCGGTTCGATTGCACTTCTTTATCGGATCGCCTTTATAAGAGCCTCGTCAATCGTTTTTTAGCGATTGTTGACAATCATTTTTTAACGTAGTTGAGTGTGATGTTGACCGAAAATACCCCGCCTAATGATTCATCGGATGAAGATCCGGCGCAACGAGATGCCCGTGCTGTAAGACGTTGGTATCCGCTGTCTTTTTTGCTCAAACTACTGGTGCTCATACTAATTGTGCTAGCAATTATGTTCGCCGTATTTTTTTATGCGGCTGGTACTGAATCAGGTACCAAGTTCTTATTAGAAAAGATCAGTGCCGAGACGGGTATTAAATTCAAATATGGGCGCGGTAATTTACGTGATGGTTTGTTGGTCACGGATATCGATATCGAGGCGACCGAAGACCTTGAAGTACGGGTAGATAAAGCCTATGTCAAAATAGGCTGGCGTGCAGTATTTGCAAAAGAAGTCCATCTACGGGATGCAGACATTCAACGTATTGAGATTATCAATAAAAAACCACCAACGGGTGAGGCTTTCGATTATAAAACGCTCAAGCTACCGGTGAACCTGCGTTTTGATCAAGCAAAAATAAAAACGATTGTCTATAAGCAAGTGACGAAAGACCCTATCATCGTCCATGACATCAGAGCTCGTGACTTGACATGGGTTGGCAGCATGGTCACGGTAGGTCGTGGTGACTTACGCTATGCGGACATCGTCAAAGTCAGTGCTTTACAAGGCGAGATTGATCTTCAAGGTGACTATCCGTTAGATTTGAGTGCTATTGCTGAAGTGAGTGCTTTAGACAAAGCCTATATCGATCCGCTAAATATCACTGCCACAGGCAGTTTAAAGCGTACTGTTGGCAAAGTACGTAGTCGCTATAATGATAGCGATGTCAGCGGTGATTTTGTCGTACAGGCATTGGACAAGGATTTGCCACTTCAAGCAAAACTGCAATGGGATGATATTTTGATTCCTTATGCTGAAAGCCAAAATATTCGTTTAAAAAGCGGCACGGCCACTGCCTCAGGTGTCATCTCTGAGATACGTCTGCGTATTAATACCGAACTGACTGCCAAAGATATCCCTTCAGGGCATTATCAAGGGCGGGCAGTGATTGCCAATAGCCAACTGCGCATTGATCGTTTGGATGCTCAGGTTCCAGCTGGAAACTTAATACTACAAGGTATTTTAGACTGGAAAAATAGCTTCGATGCAAAAGTACGAGTGACGGGTAGCAACTTCGATATTGGCCGTGTTATTCCTGACGACTATGCCGATTTCAAAGCCTATGCCCCGCAAAAACTAAACGGTCGACTATCGCTACATTATCAACAACAGAACAGCGCGGGTAACTTAGAAGTTGACGCAGATTTCCGTCAGCGTGATGGCGAGCATATTAATGCCAATATTACCCAAGGTAAGACCTCTGCGAAGATCAAACAGGCAGCGCCTTTATATATCGATGCCACTTGGCAAAATCTGACCCGTCGTAACGTCCCTAACATCGGTAATATCGATAGCCCAAGCGGTCAAGCGGATGTCATCGTGCGCGGTTCGACCCTCTCTATCGATGCCAATGCGGTGATCAATGAGCTGAATGCCGCTCCCAAAGGCAACTACGATGTACGTGTCCGAAAAGTGGGTAATGTCATCGATATTAATCGCCTTAATTATGATGGCATCGTCGGTGACCTATCGGGTACAGGGCAGATCCAACTGGCGAGCAAGCAGCGCCCATTGACGTGGCAAATTGATGCCCGTACCAATGGCTTACTGCCCAAAGAGTATCGTATTGACTTACCGCTTGAGCGTCTAACGGGCAGCATTAGTGCCAGTGGTCGCTTAGTGAATATCACCAAAAGCGGAGTCAAGGGTCAGCGTCATATTATTAATTTAAACAATACCGATTTGCAGGCGCAGCTTGATGCCACGCAAGACGGCCGTGCTATCGGCATCACTGGTGGCGGTGATGCCAAAGTCGATATCGTTGGTGGCGAGCTGTCTATGTTTGATGCGCGTTTTGATGGGCAGGTCGATACTGCGGATGTGCCAAAGGGTCGTCTGTCTATCGATGCGGCAGGCACACCAAGGCTGATCAGTATTCGCAAGCTCAATTACAACGGTGAGGCTGGCGCAGTGAATGCAAAAGGTGTCATCGATTTGCGCAAAAATATTGGTTGGACAGTTGACGGTCGCTTTGATAACTTCAATTTGGGTTATTTTTTACCCAATAATCCCGCCATTATTACTGGTGATCTAAAAACCAGTGGCGAGTGGCAAACTCCATCCAAGAACAACACGAATGCCAAAGGTAAATTGAATAGCTTTGCAGTAAATTTTAACGGTGTATTAGATGCCGAGCAGCTACCAGCAGGCAAACTCACCATTGATGCCAGTGGCGATGCTCAACTCATCCGTATCAAACGCTTCCGTCATGTCGGCGCTGCAGGTAGTATCGATGCTAGCGGCACTGTCGATGTACGTAAAGGTATCGCTTGGGATATTAAGGCGGTAATGAATCGCTTTAATTTAGGTTATTTCCTCAAAAGTACGCCAAGCGCTATTACGGGTACTATAGATACCGACGGTCGCTGGAGTGACACCCAGCAAACCATTAATATCAAACAAATCAACTTGACTGGCATGTTAAAAGGTCAGCCGCTTAGTGCAAAAGGCAGCTTAGCCGCGAAAATGCGTCTGCCAAAAGACTTGGCGAGCTACTTTAAGCGTCTGCAAACGCAAGATGCACAAGCACAATATAAGCAAGTGAACGCCTTAATCGACAGTTTAAATGCCAATAACCTCGTCTTACGTTGGGGTGATAACTACATCACTGCTAATGGCAATGCCAAGCAATTACAAACCAAGATTAATATCACCAGTCTCGATCAGCTCTCCAATAAGCTGACTGGTAAAGTGACCGGCGGTGCGACCTTATCGCAGCCTGCGGGACAAGCCTTGCCCACTATTTATATTGATTTAGTCGGTGAGCGTATTGCGCTCCCAGGTTTTATATTGCGTCAAGGTCGTATTCGCGGCAAAATCGTCAACTTAGCAAATAGCCCAAGTCAGCTGATTGTCAGCGCTGAAGGTTTAGATGCTGCGGGACAAAGTTTTAAAAGCGTTAATGCGTCTTTTAATGGTACTGAAAAGTCGCACGTGGTCGATCTAAACGTCGCGAATGAGCAACTTGATATTGCGGCAAGACTCAAAGGTGGCTTTAATCGCGACACACTCAGTTGGTCTGGCGTGATTGGTAAAGGTCGCGTCAAGTCTAGATATGCCACGTTGAACCAACTACAGCCAGCGCAATTAATCGTCAATTTACCCAACAATCAGAATGGCAATAGCCGTGAGCTTAAAGTGCAACTCGCCGCACACTGTTGGCAGGCGGCAGATCAAACTGGCAAGCTGTGTTTACGTGAAAAATTAATCGCTTCGCCATCTGGTGGTCAGGTTGACGTAGTGCTACAAAAACTGGATACCTCGCTATTTTCAGTATTTTTACCTAAAGATATTGATTGGCATGGTCAGATCAATGGTAAAGCCGTTGTCGGTTGGCAACGCGGTCGTCCACCGACTATTAATACCACTTTATATTCTGATAATGGCAAAATCGGCTTGCTACAAGACGGTGATAGCGTTCCTATAAGTTTGTCATATAAGCGTGTATCACTGATTGCCTTGTCAGTACCCGAGGGTCTCAAACTGCGTACAGACATCAATACTGGTCGCGGGGCACGTGGTTATGCGGAAGTTATTGTCGATCCTTATAAAGATCCTAAACCCATCTCGGGCGCATTGGTGCTCAACGAGCTCAATTTAGCGATTTTCAAACCTTTCTTCCCCGGTATGCGCGTGCTCGAAGGTAATATCACCATGGCGGGTGGTGTGGGTGGCACATTGGATAAACCACAGTTCTATGGCGATGTTAAATTGGCCAATGGTCGTATCGCGATGCTGGATCTGCCTGTCAATTTAAGAAAAGTTAATGTCGATGCTAAAATTCGTGGCACGCAAGCGACTGTTGATGGAACCTTTAATAGTGGTACGGGCAGCGGCACGCTAACCGGAACGGTAAACTGGCAGCAAAAACTACAAGCCAAACTGAGTATCGCTGGTGAGCGTCTAGTACTGACCCAGCCGCCATTGCTATTGGCTGAGATTAATCCTGATATCGATATCATCGTGCGTCCAGGCGACCGTTACGTCAACATTACAGGTGCTATCAGTGTGCCGTCGGCGACGATTCGTCCGCCAGAAGCCAGTGAAGACATCATTACGCAAACTGAAGATGTGGTCGTCCTTGATCGTCGTCTTATTGGTAATATCGACGAAGTTTTAGCTATCTCAAAACCTTGGTCGATCAATGCCGATATTGGCGTAGATTTAGGGGATGATATTAATTTCCGTGGATTTGGTGCCGTTATTCCTTTGGCAGGTGCTATCAATATCACTCAAAATGGTACGGGCATTATGCGCGCCACAGGGGTAGTACAGGTATCACGTCGTACCAATATCAATGCCTTTGGTCAGAGTTTAGAGCTTAACTATGGTCAGGTACGCTTCAATGGTGATGTCATGAAGCCTAACTTGAGTATTGAGGCCGCCAAAACCATTAGTGGAAAAACAGTTGGCGTGCGTGTTAAAGGCAGTACTGAAAGTCCAAATATTATTGTCTTTAACAATGCTGGTCTTACTCAGCAGCAAGCAATGAATGCCTTGGTAACGGGTCGTATCGATAATAAGAGCGCCACACAAATCAGTGAGCAAGGATTTAAGTCACAAGTGACTAATAATCTAGCCGCTGCTGGTCTGAGCTTTGGCCTGAGTGGGACACGCAACTTGACCAATCAAATCGGTCAAGCTTTTGGTCTACAAAGCCTGACTGTTGATGCTTCTGGCGGTAGTGAAGATACCAACGTCAATGTTACCGGTTACGTGACTCCTGACTTATATATTCGCTACGGGGTAGGTGTTTTCAATGCGCAAAACAGCTTATCTGTCCGTTACCAGTTGACCCGTCGCATTTACGTTGAGGCAACGTCAGCGGCAGAGAACGCAGTTGATGTGGTCTATAGTTGGCAGTTTTAGGTAACGCTGTCATCCGTTGCTTATTCATCAATGAATTGCAATAGTGGCTCGATAGCACTTACCATGTTCTACCTAATAAAACGCCATCCAATAAAAAACGCCTTCATCGAAAGGCGTTTTTTTAAGATTTAATTTTGACTATTTGGTCAAAATTAAACGATTGTTGCGGGTTAAGCGTAAGCGATATTCCTCACCTTCGTGCTCAATACGTACTTCTTTGGTCAAGGCAAACAGATGCTGTGACTGTAAAGTTGGTAGACGGTTTTCGCGGCAGTTCAAGTAACGAGAGATAACCATGCTCATAGTAAATTCCTTTTGATAAAACAGTTGAGTAGTCGACATCAGAGAGTAATAATTATTAACGATAATAATTATCATTTAGATTGAGTTTTTTTGCAAGGTAATTGATAAAATAAAATGCAGTTATTATGTAAACTTATATGAAGCAGTAGTTATAAAGCCCATTTCAAATAAATTTTCACCAGTCTTGTCGACGTTTTGATGCCATAGCAGACCACCGTTTCAAGTTATTATCAGCAAACAATGAAATAAGCACTTAAGGACAGTATTATGCCAAACCCCTCAAAAATCCCAGAAACGAGTCATCAAAAAATTGTAAACGTCGCTGTCGCTGTTATTCATTATCAAGCACAGTATTTGCTTGGGTTCCGCGATGCGGCTCAACATCAAGGTAATCGTCATGAGTTTGTAGGTGGCAAGATTGATGCGAATGAAACCGCAAAACAGGCATTAATACGCGAAGTCGCTGAAGAAACTGGGATCGATATCCACGACAATACTGTCGTCAAACTTGGACGACTGCATCATGATTACGGGGATAAGCAGGTAAGCTTGCAGGTCTATAATATTGAGCTGACAGGGCTACAGTACGAACAGCATCGCCATCTTCGCTATGGCTTAGAAGGGCAGGCGCTAAAATGGGTCAATAAATCTTCGCTATTGGCGGGAGAGTATCACTTGCCTGCTGCCAATAAAACGATTCTTGAATGGTTGCGACTACCCACGCAGATAGCGATTACTTATCCTCTGGCACACTTTAGTGATCGACCCAATCCAGCAGCAGAATGGTTGACTTACCACGAGGAAAAGGTAGCGCCTCATGCTTGGCTATACATTCGAGTTAAAGACTTAGGCTTTGATAACAGCGTAAAGCAACTGATGACTTTGCGTCCAGATAATCAGGTAATTCTGCCTTTTGATCATCACGTGCAATCTGTGCAACCCGACTATCAAGTCGTTGTTCATCAAATCGTTGTTCATCAAATCTCTCAGACTGCGCTCATGAAATGGTTTAATAATGGGGAGCACGTTTCTGTAGGTGAGCAGACGTTATCTAACGATCGACCATTGATAGTCAGCTGTCATGATGCGGCTAGTATTTATGCTGCCAATAAGCTTGCTAGTGCTCGTTTACAGCAGCAGCTACCACCAGTTATCGGTATTTTTCTGTCACCGTTATTAGCGACCCAAACTCACCCTGATACTGCACCATTAGGTTGGTCATATTGGTCAGCTCTGGCACAGTTGGCTGATATGCCTGTCATCGGCTTAGGTGGATTGTCACCCGCCATGATTGGGCGAGTCGCTCAGTTTGGTGGTATCAGCGTGGCAGGTATTCGTCAGTTTATTTAGCAATTTGTTTAGGACGTATCTTTATTTTTATCGGGTATTTGTCATAAAAGGTTCATTCAAGTAATGGATCTTCTCTATATTTATCTAGCCAGTAACTCTGTGTTTATTCTTTAGCACAAACATAGAATTACTTACAAACCGTTGCGTTTTCCTACATTGCAACACTGTTTTAATCGTAGTGCTGCCATTAAGATAAGCTATCAAATTAGAAAGTGCCCATATAGAAAGTGCCCACGCTATTTTTTATAAATGACGATTTTAGTGTTTATAAGCCAATAATCGGGTCAAGCTGTCTTCACTACTTCTAATAACATTTAATTTTACTCGTATTATTTTTCACATTAGCAGTGTGTTTGAGCAAGAAATTAAATGGTAATCATTTGATAATTGATCAATTTTAACCATCACCACTAATTAATGGTACCTCTATGAAAACCAATAAGTTACCTCAGTCAGCATGGTCTGATTCACAGGCAGCCGGTTCTCAAGCGCAGCAACTCAGCCAATCAAAGGCTCGTTATCCTCATGATAGTGGGCAACATGCCAATAGTGCTAGCAACGATGCTAGCTATGACAGTTATGACGATGAACGTTCAGACCATTTGGCAAGAGATACGTCTCTGCAAGACAGCTATTTTGGATACAAGAGTATCGACAAAAGCCTTACACAGGCAAAAGAGTTTGCTATGATTGAAAACGGCAGTACCGGCAGTAACGATCCAAAAAACACTGATCCAGAAGATTTTGACACAGCCAATGGCTACAAAAAAGCCAGTGGCTCTCAAAAAATCAGCGGTTATAAAAAAACCAGCGGCTATAAAAAAGTGCAGAAGAAACAAGCACAAAAAATCAGTGAATTAGACACACTTATGTCAGAAGATTACGCTGATACTTCAACAGAAAAACCCCAAAAAACCGATGATTTATCATTGACTACCACTTCATACAAAAAAATACCGGAGCGCATATTCATGAACGGGCTTATCAAGCATACCGGCATTGCCTTAGCGATTATTATACCGTTGGCAGCATTTTCGGCATATGCCGCACCGTTGCCGGCTACAATGTCTGCCAATAAAACTTCTGCTACGGCGACGACTGATAAAGCGACAACAGAGACATTGTCGGTGAAGCCTAGCAGTATCATGCATAGTTCTGCCAATGTACCGACGACCGTCGATAGTGTGGATCTCAAACAATATGCAGGTACGTGGTATGAGATAGGTCGATTGCCGATGTATTTTCAGCGCAATTGTGCCAGTGATGTCACTGCTAATTACACCGAAAAAACAGATGGCTCAGGAATTATGGTTACTAATAAGTGTCAGGCTGAAGACGGTTCAGGCATTGTAGCTGAGGGGTTGGCAAAACCTGCTGACGATACGGGTAGCAAATTGAAAGTCACGTTCTTGCCTTCATGGATTCGCTGGCTGCCAGTTGGTCGCGCTGATTATTGGGTGTTAGCACGGGATCCGGATTACAAGACAGCTTTGGTCGGTACACCCGATAAAGGTAGTCTGTGGTTGTTGGCACGGTCGCCCAATATCAGTCAGGAAACTTACGCAAAATATCGCCAAATTGCCCAACAACAAGGGTATGATTTAAAAGAATTTAAACTGACAGCACACAGTAATCAAACGGTTACTCTGGTGCCATAACCGTCTAGAACATTCATGTTTATCAAAAGGTAGCGTAATAAGCTGCCTTTGTTTTTATAATCTATTAAATATACCCTCAAAACGCGTTATAAGTGCTTGCTGATCGGTTAGCACTGGCAAAATAGAGCGTTTTAAGCTAAAATCTAGGCGACCTAAACACTCTGATGAAAATGATTGACATGAATGTTCTTCTGTCATTTTATCGGAGTGGCTACTTAGACTAAATTTAATCTATCTGTTCGATACTTTTTCATAATACTTTACTGATCATAAGGATGTTTCTCGTGAGCAATGCTGATACCTTACGCCAACTACATCAAGAGCACTTGAGCAATTACAACAACCAAGAGCAACAAGCGATCGAGCTTATGGGGCTATTGAATAAGCTCTATAACGAGCAAGATGTACAAGTAACATTGTTCGGTGAAACGCTAGGTACTACCTCAGTTGGTCAGATATTAGCACTACACCAAAAAGTAGCACTGCGCGACCATGGCGCTAAGTCTATCGATATCGCTGACACGTTAGCGATGGTAAAAGTCATCGCAGAGAGCAAAGACATTCAAGCCACTCGTATCGACGTTGGTCAATTGATTGCTAATGACACTGACGTACAAGCTGCACTAAAATCTGTCAATAATGCAGGTGCCGTGAATGGTGCGACGGATGTTGTATTGTATGGTTTTGGCCGTATTGGTCGTATTTTGACCCGTCTGCTACTGTCACAAGCGTCAAGTGCAAAAGGTTTGCAACTAAAAGCCATCGTTGTACGTCCAGCTGCTGCTGGTGATTTGGCTAAGCGTATTTCATTGCTTGAGCGTGACTCGATTCATGGTAGATTTTTGGGTGGTATCAGTATCGATGATGACAATAACGGCATGATTATTAACGGTCGTTTTGTGCAAGTGATTTATGCTAAAGACCCTAGCGAAATCGACTACAATGCTTATGGTATCGACAACGCTTTGGTCATCGATAATACAGGTATCTGGAAAGATGAAGCAGGCCTTGGCAAGCACCTACAATCTACTGGTGTGAAAAAAGTTCTGTTAACTGCACCTGCTGGTGGCGATATTAAAAACGTCGTTTATGGTGTGAATAATAATACTATTGGCGACGATACGATCGTGAGTGCTGCTAGCTGTACGACCAATGCTATTACCCCAACGCTTAATGTATTGAACGATGAGTATGGCATCGAAAACGGTCACGTAGAGACTATCCATTCATTCACCAATGATCAAAACTTAGTCGATAATTATCACAAAGCAGATCGCCGTGGTCGCAGTGCAGTTATGAACATGGTGATTACCAGCACTGGCGCAGCAAAAGCAGTTGGCAAAGCATTGCCAGAACTAAGTGGTAAATTAACGGGTAATGCTATTCGTGTACCAACGCCCAATGTCAGTTTAGCTATTTTAAATTTGAACCTTAAAACAGCACCAAAAAGCGCTGATGCGTTAAATGAATTTTTGCGCAAGATGGCCAACAGCAGCACTTGGCAGTCGCAAATTGCTTATACTGACTCTACAGAAGCTGTATCAACGGATTTTGTTGGCACGACTCATGTAGGTATCATCGATGCTCAAGCAACTATTTTGACGGATAATCATGCCATTGTTTACATTTGGTATGACAATGAAGTCGGCTATAGTACGCAAGTATTGCGTTTGGCGACGCAAATGGCTGGAATCAGCTATACTCAGATTCCAGCATAAAAAGTCTAAGGCGACATCATTTATGCGGTAGTACCTTGCAGTCCGTATAGATTCGTCAGTTCTTAGATGCGATAGTTTTTAGATGCAGTACTTAAGCACCCGATAGTCCGATTGGTTATCGGGTGTTATTGTCATAATGACTACCAAGGGCGGCTTCACACACGGGTCGCAAATATTTTTTAAATCAGTTTTTAAAATTATTGGTTTTTATAACCACACAAACACATAGCTATACCCTAAAATACAGTCGCTGACTGTAACCAGTTGATAAACTGGATGGTAAATTAAGGAACGTAAGATGCGATTTATTGATGAAGCCGTCGTAACGGTAAAAGCAGGTGACGGTGGTAACGGAATCGCCAGTTTTCGCCGAGAAAAGTATGTCCCACGTGGCGGACCTGATGGTGGAGATGGTGGCAAGGGCGGAGATATTTACGTCATTGCAGAGGATAACACCAACACCCTAGTGGACTATCGTTATACCCGTCGTCACGATGCTATGCGAGCAGAGAATGGCCACAGTAGAAACTGTTCAGGCAAGGGCTCCGATGATTTGTTTTTACCAGTACCTATCGGTACCACAGTAGTTGATACCGAAACTGACGAAGTGTTGGGTGACTTGGTTGAACTTGATCAGACGTTACTGATTGCCAAAGGTGGCGATGGTGGTTTGGGTAATACCCATTTCAAAAGCTCGACCAACCAAGCACCACGTAAGGCTACGTCTGGTTTTGAAGGTGAGTTAAAAGTTCTTAAATTTGAGCTAAAAGTTGTGGCTGATGTTGGCTTGATTGGTTTGCCTAATGCTGGTAAATCTACCTTTATTCGTCAAGTCTCTGCTGCTAGACCAAAAGTTGCTGACTATCCGTTTACCACCCTCGTTCCGAATCTAGGTGTGGTTGATATCGGTCGTCATCGCTCATTTGTGATGGCAGATATTCCAGGTTTGATCGAAGGTGCTTCAGAAGGTGCTGGACTTGGCATTCGTTTCTTAAAACATGTGGCTCGTACTCGTCGTCTGTTACATGTGGTTGATGTAAAGCCAATTGATGGCAGCGATCCGGTAGCCAACGCTTGTGTTATCTTGAATGAACTTGAGCGTTTTTCGCCTGAGTTATCCAACTTGCCCCAGATTTTGATATTAAACAAAATTGATCAGGTGCCTGATGAAGAGTTAGATGAGCTTTGTACTCATATTGTCGCCGAGCTTGAGTGGACAGGCGATGTATTTCGCACGTCAACCTTAATGGGCGAAGGGACTGATGCAGTTAAATATCATTTAATGAATGAGATTGAGCGTGAGCGTGAGCGTGAACTAGAAGATCCTATCTTCGCTGAAGCACAAAAAGCGCGTTTTGAGCGTTTAGAAGCAGAAGTGCGTCTCAATACTGAAGCTCAGCGTGAAGCATATCGTGCGGCTCGCAAAGCGGCGCGTGAAGGCACAGACTTAGTCAACGAAGACGAACTGGATGATGATGACGATGGCGTTGAAGTCGTATACGTTCCCTAAGTTATTTCGTTTGAGTTGATATATTTGAGTTGATTTTTTAAATTAACCCCCGTAATTAATCCATAAAAGAAACAGGAGTTTATATGGCAGGTGACATAGAAAACACGACCGAAGAGGCAAGGTTTATTAAGCAAACTCGCAACTTTGATATTCAGCGCGTTATTGTCAAGATTGGTTCATCGTTATTAACCAATAACGGTCGAGGGCTAGATCGTACTGCCATATATGAGTGGGCAAAACAGATTGCTAAGCTGCACAAAAAAGGTGTGGAGGTGCTACTGGTATCGTCAGGTGCCGTTGCTGAAGGTGTGGTACGTATGAACCTTGAGGAGCGCCCTAAAAAACTAGCTGCACTACAGGCCTGCGCTTCTATTGGTCAAATGGGTCTGATTGAAACGTGGTGGTCAGCATTGATCCAGCATGGTATTCAAAGCTCGCAGTTACTACTGACTCATGATGATTTGTCCAACCGTAGCCGTTACCTCAATACGACGGGTGCGCTGACGCAATTACTAGAATGGCGCGTACTACCTGTCATTAATGAAAACGATACCATCACTATTGATGAGATCAAATTTGGTGATAATGACACGCTAGGTGCAATGGCAGCAGCGATGGTCAATGCTGACTTGTATATTATCCTAACCGATCAAGACGGTGTGTTCACTGATAACCCACGTGACAACCCTGATGCCAAAATGATTCGTCAAGAGCGGGCGATGGCTGATTATTTGTTTGATATCGCAGGGGATGGTGGCAAGCTCGGACGCGGTGGTATGTTGACCAAAATCCGTGCTGGTCGTCTTGCAGCGATGGGTGGGTGTCCAACCGTTATCGTGAGCGGTGCTATTGATGATGTTATCACTCGTGTCGTTTCAGGTGAGGCAGTAGGTACATTACTGACCACCAACGAAGAAGACAAAATCATTGCTCGCAAACAATGGCTTGCAGCGCATCTGCGCATGTCAGGCAGCTTGATTGTCGATGCTGGTGCCGCTAAAGCGCTGACTGAACACAATAGAAGTTTGCTGCCAGTTGGGGTCGTAGAAGTGCGCGGCGGTTTTGATGAAGGCGATGTGGTAGAGATTATTGATCAAGATACAAACGAACGTATAGCTGTCGGTCAAGTGAATTTTTCATCGCATGATGCGCGCCGTGTGGCTCGTGAGCGTACCGAAAGCTTTGATAAAATTTTCGGTAGTAATGAAGAGCGCGTTGTCATGGTACATCGTGACAACTTAGCGTTGACGGTATAGTCAATCCTATATAAATTGGATACGCTGTCAGCCTTGCTTAGTTTACTATTTATAGCACTTTTTATAGTACTTTCGCTCGGCTTCCTTATATCCAAATTATATTGAACCAACTATATAATAAGGTTATGGCCTGTTTGCAGGTGTTGATGACTCATAGAGATGTGTCGGTTAATAGCTTATATACGTCATAGTATGACTTATCAACGTTTGAAAACTGTCAATATTTAGGTATTTATCAGTATTTAGAAGTAACGAGCAATCAAAAATCTAAGAACCAGTATTACTTAATGATACGAGACGTTTTTGGGTTGAAAGACAGCGATGACTAAAACGTGTCTTTGAATGAAAGCTTAATTATCCAACGTGCAACGCGTTTTATATCCTTTATATTCAACTTATTTTACCCAGCACGGTATTCATTGAAAATAGTAACAATGAATACCGTGCTGCTTTGGAGATTTGTACATGAGTGCTTCAGACCATAGCAACTCGCTTCAGCAAGAATTTGCCCCTTTGAAAAACGACAGATTGCTCCGCGCATTTCGTTTTGAGACGATAGACACCACCCCAGTGTGGATGATGCGTCAAGCAGGTCGTTATTTACCAGAGTACAAAGCCACCCGCGCTGAAGCAGGTGATTTTATGAGCTTGTGCCGAGATACTGACCGCGCAACTGAAGTCACTTTGCAGCCCTTACGTCGTTATGATTTGGACGCCGCTATTTTATTCAGTGATATTCTGACCATTCCTGATGCTATGGGATTGGGTTTGTATTTTGAAGCTGGAGAAGGGCCGAAGTTTAAACACCCTATTCGTACGCAAGCAGATTTAGATAGATTGCCTGTGCTTGATGTGAATGACTCTCTTGATTATGTCATGCGTGCGGTGACAAGTATTCGCAAAGCGCTTAATGGCCAAGTCCCCTTGTTTGGCTTTTCTGGCAGCCCGTGGACACTAGCGACTTATATGATTGAAGGCGGTAGCTCAAAGGATTATCGTTATACCAAAGGCTTTTTGTATAGCAATCCTGCTTTTTTGCATCAATTATTAGATAAGCTTGCTACGTCTGTTATTGACTATTTAGATGCGCAAGTCGTTGCTGGTGCTCAGGTACTACAGATCTTTGACAGCTGGGGCGGCGCGCTTGGTCATCGTCAGTTTATCGATTTTTCACACGCTTATAATAAGCGCATCGTCGCTGAGCTAAAAGTGCGTCACCCTGATATACCAGTGGTATTATTTACCAAGGGCGGCGGACTATGGCTAGATATCCAAGCAGATAGTGAAGCAGATGCCTTAGGTCTAGATTGGACGATGCCGCTTGATCGTGCGCGTCAGGCGTTGACTGAGAGTCAGCGTCAATTGACTAAGCAGCATAAAAAACTACAAGCTAGCAAAGCGCTTCAAGGTAATTTGGACCCAGCAACCTTGTATGGTTCTCCTGAAACCATCCGCTCAGAAGTAAAATTAATGCTTGATGATGCCTATGCTAACGGTGAAAAAACTGGCTACGTGGCGAATTTGGGCCATGGTATTACGCAGTGGGTCAACCCTGATAATGCCAAAGTGTTTATCGATGCCGTGCATGATTATAAAATCTAGCCACTGTTTTATTTAATTACTGTGCTACTTAGCCGCTGGGGTATTTAAATGCTATGATAAATTGGACTTATAAAGTTAAAATCCAGTGTTAGCTATAGCCTAGCAATTACATTATTGAGTAAAAGGGGATATCTTATGATTTCAGCAGCAATCGTCGGTGGCACAGGGTATACAGGTATTGAGCTGATTCGCTTACTATCCGCTCATCCTGAAGTTTCTATTGATTTGCTAACGTCACGTAGCGAAGCTGGTACACGTGCTGATGAGATATTCCCAAGCTTACGCGGTATCTCAGACATCGTCTTTAGTGACTTGGGTGATGATACACTTGCAACGTTGCAAAAATGTGATGTGGTATTTTTTGCCACGCCACACGGTGTCGCGATGAAGCAAGCGGAAGCGTTGACTCAAGCAGGCGTGCGAGTCATCGATCTGGCGGCTGATTTTCGTCTCCAGTCATTGACGGAGTTTGAGCATTGGTATCAACAGTCGCATGCATGCCCTGAGTTATTGAAGACAGCTGTTTATGGTCTACCTGAAGTCAATCGCCACAAGCTTGCAAACGCCTTAGTAGTAGGGAACCCTGGCTGTTATCCAACCACGGCTATTTTGGGACTAAAACCCATTATTGACGAGCAAAACAAGCAAGCAGCACGCTTGATCGACGCACGTATCGTTATTGATGCCAAATCTGGTGTTTCAGGGGCGGGACGTCAGGCAAGTTTGGCGCTTAATTATGCGGAAACGACAGACAATTTTAAAACTTATAGCGTTGCAGGTCATCGCCATTTGCCAGAGATTGAGCAAGGAGTTGCGCAGCTATTAGACAGTCAGTTTAGCCATCGCATTCGCTTTTTACCGCATTTAGTGCCAATGATTCGTGGAATGCTGAGCTCCATCCATATGGAGATGACTGAGGAAGGCGCGGCTATTGATTGGCAGCAAGTATTTGAAGAGTGCTATGCGTCAGAGTTGTTTATTGATGTCATGCCAAAAGGTATTTATCCTGATACGCGCAGTGTACGTGCCAGCAACCGTCTGCGGATTGCGGTACATCAAGACAATGACCGTGCTGAACTGACGGTTATCGTGGTGCAAGATAACTTAGTAAAAGGCGCGGCAGGGCAGGCGGTACAAAATATGAATGTAATGTTTGGTCTTGATGAATCACTGGGATTGAATTTCGCGCCTATTGTTCCTTAATATTAGGGCGTGTTGAACGTTCATAAATAAGCACTGTCATGGTCGAGGGGTCAAACATAACCTATTAAGTTACCTCATTTTTTTATTGTCACATCGTTCATATTGATGGTGCTAGGTATTGATTATAAATTCCGCTATAATAACCTGCCCTTACTGTTAAGAGATACTGTCTAAATGCGTGTTAAGATTGTACTACGCTTTTGCTCACAGCCAGCACGTTTATCGTGCCAAGACGCTATTTCATATAAATTGGAGCGTAGCCGACATTCTTTACAAGTCAGTAATGGCAATATCGATAGTCGGGATAGTCTCAGTGCGAGCCAAACAGGTGCTTCGACACTGGTACTGGCGCTTTTTGTCGTGGCCATATTAGCGACAGCTATCGTTGGGTTGGTATTCGGTCACAAGCTTGGCTATCAGCGCGGCTTTCATGCGATGCAGACTGAGACCAAACAAGCGATTATCAACAGCACTGAGGCAACTAAAGAGCTGCAAGATCTACGTGTTAGCAATAAGATTGCCACGAGTGAAGCCGCCACTGCCAAGCAAGAGCTGGCGATAAGTTTGACAAATTTAGAAGAGTTACGCGTCACACAAAAAGAATTAACCATTGAAAACAAACAAGTTACCCAGCTTAATGAACTTTATACTGAGGTGATTAGTGATAATGGTGGCATGCCACTACAGATAATTGGCGCTAATATTAAGCCGTTACCTGAGAACGCTTTCGAGTATGGTTTTGATGTCGGTATGCTGAGTAAAGATGGCACTGCCAAACGTTTAACACCAATTTTGACATTAATTGACAATGATGACTTTGTGGAAGTACCACTAGATCCTGCCAGTTATTCGATCAAAGGTATTGTACGTATTCGTGGTCGTTTTATGATGCCATCAGGCTTTAAGCCTTTACAGGCTAAACTGACTTTAAGAGCTGGTGGGCAACAAAAAGAACAGCTGTATGATTGGAGGCTTGGCGATAGGGTCGACAATATGCCGCTCTCCCTTTTAGACTTGCCAGAAGTCGATGAAAGTCCTATTGAACCTTGATTATTACTCAAATATCAATAATCACTTGAAATTTGATGGTATGAGCCAAAGCTAGTTAAACATGATGGCTACTGATAGCAGCTAAGTGGAAGCAAAGGTGCTTTGTTACATGCCAATTGTGCACCAAATAGCCTCTCTGTATAACCTCCTTTTTATTTAGAATTTACCTTATAATTATATTTTTATTATGATAAAACCTATGACTCTACAAGCTAGGCCAACCGTTTTTGATTGGCATTTTCCTAACATACCTGCACAGCGTGCTCAAGACAGTGCGCCAGAGGATGAGACGTCGCCGCAAGCAGACGTGCTCGTGGCCGAGCCAGAAGTGGCAAAGCCGCCGATGTATGCGGTCGTGATGTATAATGACAATTACACGCCGATGGAATTTGTCGTCTATGTTTTACAGTCGGAATTTCGCCACAGTGTTGATTCTGCCGTTGAAGTGATGTTGACGATTCACAACAGCAGTAAAGGTATTGCTGGTATCTATCCCAAAGATATCGCTGAAACCAAAGCCAAAAAGGTAAACAGTTTGGCTCATCGCGAAGGCTATCCTTTATTGACTCAAATTGAACCACATCAGGGTGAATAGCCGCCACAACGGTTTTATTTTTTCGCAGCTTTTCACCTTGTTTGATATTATTTAATCAGCTATTTAATGCTGCCACTTCTAAGCTTATATACCCGTAATATTTTTTAAAAGCCTTTTTACTAGGCAGTTCTACTGTTACTTCACCGCAAATCAGCCCTCGTACCTCTTTTAAGTAATCAGTCTTCTTTCTGCTTTGATCTTGATTTTTATCTCAAATAGCCTTATATACTAAACATA
The DNA here is from genome assembly GCF_047272965.1 of Psychrobacter sp. AT9. Taxonomy (NCBI): domain Bacteria; kingdom Pseudomonadati; phylum Pseudomonadota; class Gammaproteobacteria; order Moraxellales; family Moraxellaceae; genus Psychrobacter; species Psychrobacter sp. AT9. Next base: position 2,423,530 of record NZ_JBKOTW010000001.1, on the reverse strand, counting down.
ACGTCGTGTGATAAATCGATGTCTTGCGTTCAGTTTTTTTAGCATTTCGCTATGTTCCTAATACCCTGATGATTTACGCCCTTATTTTTATAAGATCTTTTTTATTCTCAACTTCTCATTTGTGTAATTCGTTATTTTCTGACTTTCTCGTCTCCAATATCCCCTCATAAAGTATGCTTAGATACATTTTAGTATGCGTTAATAGATTGACTATGTTTGAGTATCATGTTGAGATAAAGAAAAGCGAATATGAATTATCACAATCATTGCTAGATAGGTCGAAACACTCACTAAATGATACACGGTACACTTCAATCATCGTTTGGTCGTGTCTCTTAATAATACTCACATTGCCCTTGAACAATACATCTATCGCCCTGATTTACTACCTAACTCATTCATAGAGCTATCAATTTATAAGATAGGTACAACCGTAGGAAGTCCTTATGTTAAGTCGTCATCTTGAAGTTTCTTTGCGTTTAGCAATGACACTTGCGCGCCAAAAATCGCATGAGTATCTCACTGTTGAACATTTATTGTTGGCACTGTTAGAGAACACGCATGCTGCCAACACATTAACGGCGTGCAATGCAAATGTTTCAACGCTACGTACCGAGCTCGAGGCTTATATCAATAAGCATACGCCAACGGTAGATGCAGAAACGGAGCAATCACCACAGCCAACCCAAAGCTTTGATCGCATCCTGCAACGTGCTATTTTTCATGTGCAGTCTATTGGTGGTGGTCGTTTGGTCGAAGGCTCAGATATCTTGGTATCTATGTTTTCCGAGCACGATACTTACGCTGTTTATTTGCTCAAAAAACAAGGCATCAGTCGTCTTGAGCTGACCCAGTATTTATCACATGGTCAAGATAAAGATGAGCCATCAGAGCCTCGTGCTTCTACGACTGGAGAGCGTCGTAGTGCTTCTGAAAAAACCAGCAAAGATCCGTTGGTTGAGTTCGCTACTAACCTAAACCAGCGTGCGGCAGAAGGTAAAACCGATCCATTAATTGGACGTACTTCTGAGATTGAGCGTGCTGCTCAAGTACTCTGTCGTCGCCGCAAAAACAACCCATTGTTGGTTGGTGAGCCAGGGGTTGGTAAAACGTCTATCGCTGAAGGTTTGGCATGGTTAATTATCAATGATAAAGCACCAAAGCCGCTTAACGGCTGTGTGATTTATAGCTTAGATATTGGCTCACTCATCGCCGGTACTAAGTACCGTGGTGATTTTGAAAAACGTATGAAATCACTCCTTGATGCAATGAAGAAAAAGCCAAATGCCATCTTGTTTATCGATGAGATTCACATGATTATTGGTGCAGGCTCTTCAATGAGTAGCAACATGGATGTGTCTAACCTGATCAAACCGGCGCTTGCCAACGGTGAGTTGCGTTGTATTGGTTCAACGACCTTCACTGAGTATCGTCAGGTGTTTGAAAAAGACCATGCACTCTCGCGTCGTTTTCAAAAAATCGATGTGAAAGAGCCAAGTGTCGATGACAGTATCGATATTTTACGGGGTCTCAAACCGCGTTACGAAGAGTTTCATAACGTTGAATATACAGATGAAGCATTGGTCACTGCTGTACAGTTATCGGCCAAGCATATTCACGAGCGCTTTTTACCTGATAAGGCAATTGATGTTATCGATGAAGCTGGTGCTTATAAGCGTTTAGGCGTGATTCCGGATACCGATGATATCGAGGCAGAAGAAAGCTTCATTGCTGATTTGGAGCAAGACTTCGATGCTCAGATTGATGCCGATGTTGAAGGTCTTGAGAGCGATATTCATAATGACGTAACCGGTGATGACAACGATAATGAAATGCAGGATGAAGCCAATACTGCAAAAGCCAATGATCGTGCTAAATCATCTGATGACTCAAAAGCGGCGAAGGCCAAGAAAAAACCACCGATGAAAATCGATGTGGCAGACATTGAAGCTATCGTGGCCAAGCTTGCGCGCATTCCGCCCAAGTCAGTATCAAGCGATGATAAGAGTATTCTTGAGCATTTAGATCGTGATCTTAAGCATTTAGTATTTGGTCAAGACGAAGCGATTGAGACCTTGGCAGATGCCATTAAATTGTCTCGTGCGGGTCTAAAAGCGCCAGATAAGCCAATTGGTTCATTTATGTTTGCCGGTCCGACAGGGGTTGGTAAGACAGAAGTATCGCGTCAGTTGGCAAAATTGTTAGGCGTAGAGTTGGTGCGCTTCGATATGTCAGAATATATGGAAGCCCATACCGCATCACGTCTGATCGGTGCACCTCCCGGCTATGTCGGTTTTGATCAAGGTGGACTGCTTACTGAAAAAATCAATCAACATCCGCATTGTGTCTTATTGCTTGATGAGATTGAAAAAGCGCATCCTGATGTATTCAACTTGTTATTACAAGTGATGGATCATGGTACGTTGACGGATAATAATGGTCGTGTCGCTATCTTTAAGCAAGTGATTGTCATTATGACCACTAACGTAGGTGCTGATAGTATTAGTCGCTCTTCGATGGGCTTTACCCAGCAAGATCATAGCCGTGATAACACAGAATCGCTCAAACGTGTCTTTACTCCTGAATTCCGCAACCGCTTAGATGCCACCATTCAGTTCAATTCATTAGATACATCAGTGGTAGTATCAGTGGTCGATAAATTCTTGGTTGAGCTACAAGTACAGCTCGATGATAAGCAAGTCACGCTAGAGATTGATGATGAAGTACGTGATTACTTGGCTGTAAAAGGATATGACCGTTTGATGGGTGCGCGTCCGATGCAGCGTCTGATTCAAGATGAAATCAAAAAACCATTGGCAAGTATGATTTTGTTTGGAGATTTGGTTAACGGTGGGGTTGTTCATCTTACCTTAGAGCCTGAAGCGGGCGATGAGCAAGATGGTGCTACTATGAAACTGGATAAGGTATCGGATAAAGGTTCAGCGAATAGTCGGATTATCTTAACAGTCGTTGAGACCCATGAGCCGCGCTCAGACTCTGAATCATTGGCCAGCTAAACGGTTTTACATTAGCTTTATAAAAACGGCTACCATATTGCTGTGGTAGCCGTTTTTTTATTGCTATAATTTATCAACAAACCTCATATCGTTTTTTGTTACCATCAATCTAAATGATGACACGCTCTAGTTGCGAAGTAATTATTCATAACAAATATAATAAGGATGTACCATGGAACTGTTTGACGAACAGCCGACGAAGACCCCAGAGCAAAGGCAAGCGATTTTAGACAATGTCCGTCTACCAGCAGACTGGAAAACGGCACTAGCAGATGAATTGACCTCTGACAATATGGATAACCTACGAGCTTTTTTAAAGGAAGCGTACCAATCAGATGAGAGTGTTTATCCACCTGCACCGCTGATGTTCAATGCCTTTAACCTAACCCCTTTATCGAAGGTTAAAGTCGTTATCTTAGGACAAGACCCTTATCATCGTCCAGGTCAGGCAATGGGGCTATCTTTTTCTGTGCCCAAAGCGATTCCCAAGCCGCCATCACTTAATAACTTACTCAAAGAAATGGCCAATGATATCGGCACCAGTTACTCAGCGCATGGTGATTTAACGTATTGGGCGCAGCAAGGGGTTTTACTCTTGAACAGCTCATTAACAGTACGAGAAGGTGAGCCAAACAGTCATCAAAATAAAGGTTGGGAGCAGTTTACCGATGCCGTGATTGATGTGGTCAATCAACAAACGGAGCACACGATATTTATATTGTGGGGTAGTAAAGCGCAGAAAAAAGGCAAGTATATCGATACTGAAAAACATCTGATTTTAACGGCTGTGCATCCTTCACCATTGGCTGCCAATCGTGGTGGATTTTTTGGTTCCAAGCCATTTTCTAAAACCAATGATTACTTGGTACAGTATGGACAAACACCAATTGACTGGCAATTACCACAATAGATAACAAATAATCTAATGATAAATTTACACTCTCATCCGTTAATACCTAGCCAATTGGCCGCTATTGAAGTAAAAATGCCACTTGCAAGCAGTACATTTTGGTCGTTGCAAGACGTTAAATGGATGCAAAAAGCATTGCTACTGGCTAAACAAGGGGCTGCACTCGGAGAAGTGCCAGTAGGCGCAGTGTTGGTACACAATCAGCAGATCATCGGGCAAGGATTCAATGAGCCAATTGGACGCCATGACGCGACTGCTCATGCTGAGATAGTTGCACTAAGGGATGCGTGCGCGCGTTTAAAAAACTACCGCCTGCCGCTACAGACAACTTTGTACGTGACTTTAGAGCCCTGTACGATGTGTGTTGGCGCACTCATTCATGGCCGTGTGGATAGACTGGTCTATGCGGCGAGCGAACCTCGAGCGGGCATGGTTGGTAGTCAAATGAACTTAGCCATGCAGCCTTTTTATAATCATAGTATTCAAGTTGATAAAGGTTTATGCCGTGAGCATAGTAGTCAGATGTTAAAGCATTTTTTTCGTGAACGTCGCCGCACCGCCAAAAAAAGTAAAAACACTGTCATTAACAATTAAAACAGACATTCAACAAGATATCAGTCTTGTGGCTAGTGATAACGTGGTTTTTTTGCTATAATATCGCCCTATTTGATTGCTAATAAGTTAGTGGTCTAACAAACAGTTGATAATTAAGTAAATATTGCGTTGTTACTGTTGCATAAGTAGCATTCTAGCTAATGTGCTTTTTAATATAAAAGCAGCCATATAAGCAGTGTCTACTATTAAGTGATAAGTGAGTCCTATGACCGTCTCTACACCTACTAATGATAATAGCCAAGCGCAGCCAGTGCGTTATCCTGTTATTTGTATTGACGGTCCAAGTGGCGCAGGCAAAGGCACAGTAACTTGGCGTCTGGCACAAGCATTGGGTTATCAGCTGTTAGATTCAGGCGCTTTATATCGCATCGTTGGTCTAAAGGCATTTGAAGCAGGATTGATTACTGCCGATGCTAGCAAAGCGATTGATGAGATGGCTGTATTGCATCTGACACAAAGCTTAGACATTGCTTTTGTGCCTAACAATGAGTCAGGCCGTGTCGATATCATCGTGAATGGCGAAGCAGTGGGTGAGCAAGTGCGTAACGAAACGATTGGTGGTTACGCCTCACAAGTGGCTGTCTATCCAAAGGTTCGTAATGCCTTGCTAACGCTACAACAAGACATGGCAACCCGTTCAGGCCTAGTGGCTGATGGTCGTGATATGGGTACGGTGGTGTTCCCAGATGCTGACGTTAAAGTATTTTTGACTGCCAGCGCGGAAGCACGTGCCAAGCGCCGTGTCACACAATTAGTAGAAGCGGGACAAGTGGCAGATTTTGAGGCGATCTTGACGACGATTAAAGCCCGTGATGATCGGGATGAAAATCGTACGACAGCACCATCAAAGCCAGCAGACGATGCCTTAGTATTGGATAGTTCCATGCTAGATGCAAATGCGGTTTATGAGCAGATAAAAAAACACTGCCAGAATCAGGGTGTCTGCTTTAATAGCTAATAGAAACAACATATTGAGCACTAAATAGTTTCCTATATCTTTGATATTAGTATAAAATTATAGTATGTCGGATAAGCAGTGATTAGAACAACGTTGTCGTTTTAATAACACAAGACAGTTGTTGCTAATGAGCTCTATAAACATTGTGTTTATGAACAATACGCTTATTAGCAACAAACGTTTTTTTATATGACTATGTAGGATATAAAACCAGTATTCCGTTTTATATAGTCATAAATTTGATCCGTACTGTGCTGGACAGGATACGGCTATACAAAGGTAGACATAATGGAATCATTTGCTGAACTATTTGAAGCGAGCATCGAAGAAACAGGTCTTGATATCGAGCGTGGCTCGGTTATCACAGGTACTGTTGTAGCCATCGATAGTGATTGGATTACAGTAGATACTGGTCTTAAGTCTGAAGGTATCGTCGCTCGTGAAGAGTTTTTAAGCGAAGAAGGCGAACTTGAAGTTGAAGTTGGCGATAGTGTCGATGTTGTGGTTGAAGCGGTTGATAACGGTATGGGTCAAACCTTACTGTCACGCGAAAAAGCCAAACGCGTTGAGACTTGGAATTTCCTTGAGAAAATCTCTGACAATGATGAGATCGTTAAAGGTATTATTTCTAGCAAAGTTAAAGGCGGCTTTACCGTAGATATCGGTTCAGTACGCGCGTTTTTGCCAGGTTCATTGGTAGATGTACGTCCTATCCGTGATACCACGCATCTTGAAGGCAAAGAGCTAGAATTCAAAGTCATCAAACTTGATCAAAAACGCAACAACGTTGTGGTTAGCCGTCGTGCAGTTATGGAAGCTGAAAACTCAGCTGAGCGCGAAGAGCTATTGAACAAGCTTGAAGAAGGTATCGAGATTGAAGGTATCGTTAAGAACCTTACTGATTACGGTGCATTCGTTGACCTAGGTGGTATCGATGGTCTATTGCACATCACTGACATGGCATGGCGCCGTATCAAGCACCCATCTGAGGTGGTTGAAGTTGGTCAAGACCTAAAAGTTAAAGTATTGAAGTTTGACCGTGAGCGCAATCGCGTTAGCCTAGGTCTAAAACAACTTGGTACTGATCCTTGGGATAACGTTGGCGGCACATACCCAGTGGGTAGCGTTGTTAAAGCACGCGTTACTAACCTAACTGATTATGGTTGTTTTGCTGAGATTTCTGAAGGCATCGAAGGTCTAGTACACGTGTCAGAGATGGATCATACCAACAAAAACATCCACCCATCAAAAGTAGTTCAAGTGGGCGATGAAGTTGAAGTAATGATTCTTGATATCGATGAAGAACGTCGTCGTATCAGCTTAGGTATCAAACAGACTCTAGCCAATCCATGGGATGAGTTTGATAAGAAACATGAGCGCGGTGATAAAATCACTGGTACGATCAAATCAATCACTGACTTCGGTATCTTTATCGGTCTAGACGGTGGTATTGATGGTCTGGTTCATCTATCTGATATCTCTTGGAACGAAACTGGCGAAGATGCTATCCGTAACTACAATAAAGGCGACACCGTTGAAGCAATGGTATTGTCTGTAGATGCAGAAGCTAACCGTATCAGCCTAGGCGTTAAGCAGTTAAGCTCTGATCCATTCAACGAATACCTAGTCAACAATGACCGCGGTGCTATCGTTAATGGTAAAGTGAAAGAAGTAGATGCTAAAGGTGCTACTATCGAACTTGCTGACGAAGTAGAAGCTTATCTACGTGCCTCTGAGATCCAACGTGACCGCGTTGAAGATGCAACTAAGCATCTAACGGTTGGTGATGATGTTGAAGCTAAAATCATCAGTGTTGATCGCAAAACACGCAACATCAACTTGTCTATCAAAGCGAAAGACGAAGCTGAAGAGCGTCAAGCGATTAAAGATCTTGGTAGCACTAGCACGACTGCTGCTCCAGGAACTGATGCACAGCCAAAAACAATTGGTGACTTGATCAAAGAACAAATGCAGTAAGTTGCTAAGTTGTTGATATAAAAGTAATGTAAAAAAAGCGACTCCGGTCGCTTTTTTTTATGATTAAATTTGTATAACGTGGCTAGTAATAGAAGTTTTTGCTCAAACAGACAAACTCTTATTCCCATTTATCCTAATATCCGCTATCATTTGCAACATTGAGTAACAATATATCAGTCGGATTTAGTTTTATATAAATAATATCGGCTTATAGAAGCAATTGTGACTTTAGATGTTTCTAAGTTAATTCAGTATAATGCTATAAATAGTCATCGTAAAAACCAGATTTTGACTCACAGTCATTTTATCCATTAATCAACAGGGCAAGCGTCATAATGCAGCAAGCGATTAACAAATCCGAATTTATTAGTAATTTGAGTGCGAATTGTGAAAATATAACTGACACAGTTGTAGATGACGCAGTACGTGAAATATTAAATTTGATGACCCATACTTTAGCCAATGATGGTCGGGTAGAGGTTCGTGGGTTTGGTAGTTTTTGTCTACATCATCGCCGCGCTCGTATGGGGCGTAACCCAAAAACAGGGGAAAGCGTGCCTGTACCTGCCAAAGCTATTCCGCATTTTAAGCCGGGTAAAGCACTACGTGAAGCTGTAAATGATAAAGTAGCAAATAATTAGTACTGGTCATAGATGTGTTAATTGATGATGCACTCTAGAATGCTATCTTTAAACTGTTAGCTCCATTCAAAACCGAGGTATCTTTCATGCGCTTTTTACTGTTTGTATTACTGTTTTTAAGCTTTGCTTATTCGCTTGGCTTGGTATTGGCAAATAATACTGAGGTTGGCGTAAACTTGCTGTTCTCACAAGCACCGACAATGAATTTGGGGTTGCTGCTGATACTCTGTTTGATACTCGGTATCATTATTGGTATTTTGCTAGCATTGCTTATCTTCCGCGTCTTACAAAATAAGTGGGAAATCTCGCGCCTTAACAAGGCCAACAATCACTTGCAAGAGCAATTGACCCAAGCCAATGTCGTTATTGATCGTCAAGCAAATGCACCAACAGTAGAAGATGCGGTCTACGGGACAACGGCGACCCAGACTCAAGATACAGCAGTTAATATAGATGAAGGCTCTACTTTGATTAAGCATAAGCGAGACTAAGCGGCTTGATAATGGCGGCGCGGCTAATTTTAAAAATACAATGCTTTGATAACTCTGATATATGGCAAAACCATGAATAATATAACTAACTCTCCAGTCATCGTTGCTTTAGATAACATGACTTTGGATGCATCCTTGGCGCTAGCTGATCAATTAGACCCAACGTTATGTCGATTAAAAGTGGGTAAAGAGCTGTTTACTCGTTGTGGCCCTGATATCGTCAAGGCATTGCATCAGCGTGACTTTGAGGTGTTCTTGGACTTAAAGTTTCATGATATTCCTAATACCACGGCTCAAGCAGTATTGGCGGCAGCTGAGCTTGGCGTATGGATGGTTAATGTCCATGCAAGCGCGGGCTTAGAGGCGATGTCATTGGCCAAACAACGCCTGTTAGACGGTAATTTTGAGACCTTGTTGATTGCCGTCACTGTGCTGACTTCTATGGACAATCAAGCATTGATGCAAACGGGCATCACGGACGGTTTAGATGCGCAAGTCAGCCGCCTAGCACAATTGACCAAACAAGCGGGACTTGATGGTGTGGTGTGTTCTGCCCAAGAAGCAAAAGTGCTTAAGGCTTTATGTGGTAAAGACTTTAAGCTGATCACGCCTGGCATCCGACTCGCTGATGACAGCGCGGATGATCAAAAGCGTATTTGTACGCCGAGTCAAGCATTGATGGAGGGTTCTGATTATCTGGTCATTGGACGCTCTATTACTCAAGCGCAAAATCCTACCACTAAGCTACAGAAGATACTTCAAAGTATTTAAGTTTGAATAGATGTTAAGAAAAAAAGACAGCCTAAATGGCTGTCTTTTTACTTTTTGATGGACAAGGAAAAGCTGCTACACTACTTAAATTTATGCTTACAACCTTTCTAAAATATAATGACCATATCAAAAATGTTCATTTAACTAAATATGAATATTACTATTATGAGCGTTTATCGCTAATTAGAGTTTTAATAATAACGCCACTAAATGATGTTGGATAATATGAAATTACAGATATTAAGTGACTTACACATTGACAGCTATGCCCGGCAATTGCATCCGATGGGGCATATTCCTAAGACCGATGCAGACATTGTATTGGTCGCTGGTGACACCGCTAATAGTGATAGCGGCATGCCGTGGCTACAAGAGCAAGCTGCACGTTTACAGGTACCGCTTATTACCATCGCGGGAAATCATGAGTATTTCAAAGAAGATGTGCTAAATTTCGATCAGAAATTGGCAACATGGGATAATTACGATGAAACCTCAGCCAAAGGCATGCGCGTGCTCCAGTGTCAGCATATTGATATCGGAGAAGTACGCATCTTAGGGTGTACGCTATGGACTGATTATCAGTACCAAGCGAATGAGGACACTATGGTCGCTGCTAAACGCTTTATGCGGGACTATACGCAAATATATGCTGGTGATCAGCTATTCTCACCTGAGCTGTCTATGCAATTGCATGCTGAGCAGCGTCAATGGTTACAACAAGCCTTGATAACCGCGAAAACACTGGGCAAAAAAACGATAGTGATGAGTCATCATAGCATCAGTGCATTATCAGTGTCTGAGAAGTATGCCAGCCTACCCAGTAATGCAGCGTTCGTCAGTGATTTATCTGGCTGGATGCATGAAACTTGGGCGCCTACGCTGTGGGTGCATGGACATACGCACGAAGCATTTGACTATCGTATTGGTAATACCCGAGTGATTGTCAATCCACGCGCTTATCCAAACGAGGTGAGTAGTACAGCATTAGCCTTTGCTTGGGATAAAGTCATTGATATTGGTTGAGCCGTTTTTCGTGTAAATACGTTGGATCGCTAGCAGTGGCTTAGCGCATTCTGAAATAGCCTATCATTCATCATTCATCATTCATAATTGGTCTTAAAAGTCCGTTCATTATCGCTGCTTATATTGCAACTGGATTTATATTTTGTTCATTCCTGATAAAAAATCTGCTAGGCTTGCTAGCATGAGCAAATATCCTATTAGTACCCAGTCAAAACTATCCGCAGATAAGCTTGCGAGTCACACGCCAAGTGCGCCTGCGCCGTCACACTTACCTGACAGTATGATCTCTTCGGTCAGCTTATTACCTGATAATAAGCGACTGATTTTATTTACTAGGCACTCTCTACGCGAGCGTTCTGATGGTAACGGTTTTGCCAGTTATCAGTTGCCGCTCACGCCTAAAGGTCGCATATTGGCTAAGTCTTGGGGACGTTGGCTAGCAGGACACCTGCCGTATTCGCTCGATGTCGATAGCATCTCAAGTCCGATTGGGCGCTGCATTGACACGGCACAATTGATGCAAGAAGGGGCGGGGTTACAGCGTCATATTGCTCATCAATCATTGCTAGTGGAGCCGGGCAGTCTGGTTACTGAACCTGAGATTGCCAATGTCGTATTCAAAGAAATTGGTGTGCTTAACTTTATTAATCGTTTTTTGCAAGGAAACCTCGAAGGTACTAAAAATGCCTATCAAGGTGGTCTTGATATTTTATCGCTCTTTTATCAACATCAGCCGCAGCATGGGCATTTGATGCTCGCTGTTAGTCATGATACTTTGTTATCAGCTTTTTTGGCGGTAATGCTTGATGTGACCGAAATCGATTGGAATGATTGGCCTAAGATGATGGAAGGGGTGTTTTTGTGGTTCGATGACAAGCCTTTTGATCAGGCGAATGCTTATTTTGTCTGGCGTGGTGAGGTTTATATTCGTCCTGTTAGTACTTTGTTAGAAGGTTACCGTGCTGCCGGCTTTCATCCTAGCAAATTATTGCTGCCACCAAAAGTGAAGTGGACTTAATTTTCAAAGGGGTTTTATGCTTATTAAGCACAAACTTGACCCATTCATCTCAAAAATGGAAAATCAGTCGAATTTTATTTTTTATCCCTCTGTTCGGCTTTTACCATAAGAAAACTGAGAACGATCACCCACACTGCGACCATGTTTCCATAATTGCATGCCATGCGATAGCTGGTTACTCTCCCATGCCTGTAAGGCTTTAGGAACGTTATGACTATGGTCAACGAGTGCCTCTACCAACGAAATAGCGTTTGCTGCTGCTTTTGCCGTACCCGCTGCTGTATGAGGCCGAGGAATAAAAGCGGCATCTCCTATCAGTGCCATTCTATCGAAAGCCATCTGCGGCACTGTTAAGTCTAAAATCGACTGTACAAAAGGCTCTTTAGTCGCGGCTACTAATTTTTTGAAGGGGTCAGCGAGTACAAGATCTGCGTAGCTTCGCATTGCTCGATCAACAGCAGGCGACATCATTCCTGGCGGCACAGAATGCGTTCTACATTTACTGTTTTTGTCGGTAAGTATATGAGCTAACTCCGTTTTCTCATCATAGTTAACGTACCAAACCCAGTTAAATCGGCGTTTTCCTGGAACCAGCGATTCGTTTTCACCAGGAATGACGTAGGCCAAAATATGCGAGTTTGGAAAATCATAAAATACAAACCGTTCAGTAAATATCTTAGCCACTTCTGGCGCTAAGTCAGCTTCGTCGATCAAACCTCTATAAGCCACGTAACCTGCATATTGAGGCTCATAAGTGGGCAAAAGCTGTTGGCGTACAGTTGAATTTGGCCCGTCAGCACCAATCAATAAATCTCCAGTTTCACAAGAGCCATCAACAAAAACAGCTGTTACTTTAGCGCCTTTTGATTGTACCTGCGCTAATACTTTACCTTGATGATAATGCTTATCTGGAAAGTGTCTTCGCATCGAGCGATAGAGAATATTCCAAGAGGTGAGCGTCTGACGCATGGCCATTTTTTCAATTGAGCCATTTTTTTGCAGATAATAGCGCTCAAGAGCATCGACGCCTAGCTTATCTGTCGCAATTCCCGCCTTTTTAAGAGCAGTCACGACATCAGCTTGCAAAACAACACCACCGCCTCTGCTATCCAAATCATGAGCAGAACGCTCGTAAATATCTACTTGCCAGCCAATAGAACGTAATAGTGTCCCTGAAAACAGCCCAGCTAAAGAACCACCGATCACGATTGCACGCTTAGTCATTGATTCCACTGAGCCTCTCCTAAATATCCATATACAAATAAGAATAGCATAAAAAAACCTTGCCCCAGTATTAGAACCAGTGACAAGGTTTTTTTATGCTTACGGTCTAAACAGAACAAATCTTAAGCTTGAAGGCCTTTGATTGTTTTGTTTAGGCGGCTCTTACGACGAGCAGCTTTATTCTTATGAATAATACCTTTGTCAGCCATACGATCAAGAACCGGTACCGCTTTTTTGTAAGCTTCGGTAGCCGCGTCATAATCTTTAGCTGCGATTGCCGCATCAACACGTTTTAAGTAAGTACGAACCATAGAGCGTTGTGACGCAGAGTTCTGACGACGTTTGGTGTTTTGACGGGCGCGTTTACGAGCTTGTGCAGTATTAGCCACGCGTATCTCCTTGATAAAGACAGATAAAAATATGAATGTTGATTGCAATAATGGGTTTAACAATCATCGGTGACGAGCAGCCTCTCGCCAAACATGATGTCGATGTCTGATATTAATAGGGTATCTAATATCAATAGATCATCGCAAGCGTCAGAACTGTTTGGAATAATTAAACAGCGTTGACGTGTAAAGCCGGTTATCTTAGCAAATTATTGCGCTTAGAACAATATATTTGATGGTTAATGCTCAAAGTAGTTAAACTATTTGCTAATATTTTACTTTATTAGGCTATTAAGAGTAAAGTCAGCTGCCAAGTCATACCTATCGCTGACAAAATCTCTTACAATAAACTGTGCTTAATGAGCTCAGTTATCTGTTAATTTAGGTATGATAGAGGAGCAATCTGTCTTTACGGATATGTCTTCTCATAATCATGGATTTTCTAACATTATATAAATGGATAAGGTATGCAGCGAAAAGCAATTATGATTGGCGCGACAGGATTGGTGGGGGAACACCTTGTCAAACAATTGAGTGAGCTTTACGACACGTTGATTGTGATTGCACGGCATCCGCCACGCTACATCAATGCCAGTATGCGCTTTTATCAGGTCAATGACTTCGACAATCTAAGCGAAATATTTGTCAGTGTGGGTGTTGATCGAACGACAGATGCCTTTAGTTGCCTCGGCACCACAAAAAAGCAGGCTGGCAGTGACGAAGCGTTTCGAAAAGTCGATCACGATTATAATATGAACTTTGCCAAACTATGCCGCGATAAAGGCGTTGAAAATTTCTTTTTATTATCTTCAATGAACGCTGATATCGACAGTCGGTTTTTGTACAATCGAGTAAAGGCTGAAACTGAGCAGTCAATTAGCGCATTAGATTTTGCGCAACTAGTGATTTTTCGCCCGTCATTGTTACTTGGCAAACACAAGGGACGTCCGCTTGAAAGCCTTGGTCAAAAAGCCTTTAAACTTATCTCGCCGTTATTGTCAGAGTCTTTATCATTGCATCCCATTTCTGCCAAACGTGTCGCTAGTGCAATGGCGATGAGCGCCAATGATATTTATCAGCGTAGTAAATACCGTACGGAACCGCTAATTAAGCATACTAATATTATCGAAAATAAGCAGATGCTGGCGATGACCAGAGTGAAAAAATAGCCTAAGCGGTATATCAAAAAAAGTTAAAATCAATCATAAGTAGTTAGGGAGCTTGATCATGTCAGACACGATGCCAGAATCAACCGCGATGAATAAAGAGAACTTTGTGACCTGTGATTTATTGGATGCCAATCCTGAGTCGCAGGTATGTTTGCCCAATATCGAAGGCAAGTCGTTTCATCGTTTTGGTGGCAAAGACAGATTTTGCGGTGAAATCGTGACGGTGAAATGCTTTGAAGACAATAGCCGTGTAAAGTCATTACTGAACAGCGATGGCAAAGACAAAGATGGTAATAGCAAAGTATTGGTGGTCGATGGTGGTGGCTCGATGCGTTGCGCGCTGTTAGGTGACATGATTGCGCAGTCAGCGATTGATAATGGCTGGGCAGGGGTTGTGGTGTACGGCTGTGTTCGTGATGTCGATGATATGGCAGCAATGGACATCGGTGTCATGGCGCTTGGTTGTATCCCTCGTAAATCAAATCGCCGCGATGAAGGCCAAACGGACATTGAAATTAGCTTTGGTGATTTGACACTAAATTCTGGTATGTTTGTCTACGCAGATAATAATGGCATTATCGCGAGCGACAAGCTATTAATTTAAAAACAGCTTATAATTTAAAAGCAGCTTATAATTTAAAAGCAGCTTAATGAATATAACTCAAAAACCTCAGCTTAACCGTTGAGGTTTTTACATTTAATCATCCTGTCTTTATGTACGAATATGATTTTTATCAACTATTTAGCTGTTGGTTTTTTAATAAAAATGCTAAGTGACAAACCGTTACGGCATAAATTTTGGTAATTGCTGAAATATTCGTATAATAGCTTTCTGACTCTTAACATTGATCCTATCCTTTATGCCTATCACTGCTTTGACTGACGCCTTTGACCCGATTAACCAGCAGTTGTTTCCTATCCAGAATGCCCAGCGGCGTTGGCTGGCTCCTGTGCATGGGGCCGTCAGCAGTTTATGGTTGGCAAGTCTGGTACAAACACCGCTATGGGATGTTGCTGACCGTTTGAAGGTTGTGGTAACCCGTGACCAAAACCAGCTCAATCAGATAGAGACGGAATTGGCATTTTGCGGGGTCGATGCTTATGTGTTCCCCGATTGGGAGACATTGACTTATGATGAGCTGTCTCCGCATCAAGATATTGTCAGTGAGCGTATCAATCTATTAACCGATATGCCAACGACAGGGGTGCTGCTCATCTCGGTTCAAGCTTTGATGCATCGGGTCGCACCGCCAAGCTGGCTGATAGGGCAGCATTTTGATTTGAGTGTGGGTGATCGATTTGATATCAACACTCAACGTGGTCTATTGGCAAAGGCAGGTTACCGTGCAGTTGAGAATGTCTTTGAGCCGGGCGAATTTGCCGTACGCGGTAGCATCATTGATATCTTTGCGATGGGTCAGCCGTTTCCGCTACGTCTAGATCTGTTTGACGATGAAATTGAGACCATTCGCTTCTTTAATCCGCAGACCCAGCGGACGTTGACCGTTGATGACCTTAAAACGATGATGAGTGGTAATGACAGTAGCATGGGCAAAGAGTCACTATCGCTACTGCATAAACTACCAGATATCTCAAAGCCTATTGAGCAATTCCAAATCCTACCGGCGAAAGAGTTTCCGCTCGATGAAGGGCGTGAGACTTTCCGCACCAACTTTGCTGCCATGTTCCCTAGTGCCAGCAGCCGTAAGTTTGAGCTGCATAAAGATGTGATGGCAGGTATCGCCAGTAGCGGATTAGAATACTACCAACCATTATTTTTTGATTTAAAGGATTGGGAGGCGGAGAGTAGCTTATTTGCCTATTTACCAAGCGATGCCTTATTTATAACAGATGAGCTAATTAACGAAAAACAAGCAGATTATTGGTCACAGATTCAGCGCCGTTATGAAGAGCGTCGTCATGATATTGATAAGCCTATCGTCGCCCCTGAATTGTTGTATTTATTATCAAATACTTTAAACGAGCACCTCAACCACTATCCACGCGTGATTCTCAGTGCCCGTAATGAATTGGCTACCATGACGGATGTCGCTGCGATTGATAGCGATGATGCATTGTTAGAGATTGAACAACAGTCAGATTTACAGACACAACTGCCGCTTGCGGCAAATAAGCAGCAAGGCTTGGTGACGTTAAGCGCGCTAGAGCCACCGCAATTATCAGTGAATCATCAAAAAGCTGAACCTCTCACAGAGTTATTAGAATTTTTAGCGCTACAAGCGCAAACGGCGACACCAGTATTAATCGTTGCCGAAACAGCAGGTCGCCGTGAGATTCTCATCGAGTTGTTCAAAGGTAAAATAGATATCAATGCTTATGATAGCTTTGAGGCGTTTTTAGCAGCTGATAAAACTACTGGGCTCAATGCTAAAAATCTGCCGCAGGTTGGTCTCACGGTTGCACCCATTGAACGCGGTGTATATGTCCCTGAGCGTTTGGTATTGATTAGTGAGACACAATTATTTGGTCGGCAAGTACTGCAAACGCGTCGCCGTCGTCAAAGCGGTGTATCAGAAGAGTTTTTGGTTAAGAGTGTCACCGAGATAACCGAAGGCAGCCCTGTGGTGCATATCGAGCACGGTATCGGTCGCTATAATGGTCTGATTACACTAGATGTGGGTGATGGCGAGCAAGAGTTTATTCATTTGAAATACGCTGATGATGCTAGTATTTATGTGCCAGTCGCCAATCTACAAATGATCAGCCGTTATAGTGGCGGTGATCCTGCACTTGCGCCATTGCATAAAATCGGCAGCGGCAAATGGGACAAAGCCAAGCAAAAAGCTTTGGAGCAAATTCACGATGTTGCTGCTGAACTGCTCAATATGCAAGCAAGGCGTGAAGCTAAAGTCGGTATTCATTTTAAAATCGACTCGTCACAGTATGAGCTGTTTGCCAGTCAATTTGCTTTTGAAGAAACACCTGATCAAGCCAATGCTATCCATGCCGTTATGGAGGACATGAGGCAAAACCAACCAATGGATCGCCTTATCTGCGGTGATGTGGGTTTTGGTAAAACTGAAGTCGCTATGCGCGCTGCATTCATCGCGGTTAGTGCTGGCTATCAAGTAGCCGTATTGGTACCGACGACTTTGCTGGCAGGTCAGCATGAAGACAATTTTCGCGATCGCTTTGCTGATTGGCCGGTACGAGTCGAAACGCTGTCGCGTTTTGGCGGTAAAAAGCATCAAGATACGGTATTGGCTGACTTGACGGCTGGTAAAGTTGATATTGTTATCGGCACTCATAAGTTATTACAGCCCGATGTGAAGTTTTCTAATTTGGGCCTGATGATTGTCGATGAAGAGCATCGCTTCGGTGTGCGTCATAAGGAGCGTATCAAGGCCATTCAGACCGATGTAGATAGTATGTCGATGACAGCGACCCCAATCCCTAGAACGCTTAATATGGCGCTCTCCGGTATGCGTGATATGTCGATTATTGCTACGCCGCCTGCTCGTCGTCTGGCGATTAAAACCTTTGTCATGCAAAAAACAGAAGCATTAATGAAAGAGGCTATCTTGCGCGAGTTACTGCGTGGGGGACAGGTGTATTTGCTTCATAACGATGTTGCCAGTATCGAGCGTATGGCTGAGACCATTCGCGAGCTAGTACCAGAGGCGCGAGTGGGGGTCGCTCATGGACAGATGCAAGAGCGCCAACTTGAACAAGTAATGCAGCAGTATTATCATAAAAAATTCAACGTCCTGATATGCTCGACTATTATTGAAACCGGTATTGATGTGCCCAATGCCAATACCATTATCATTGAGCGCGCTGACAAGTTTGGCTTGGCGCAATTGCATCAGCTGCGTGGTCGAGTTGGTCGTAGCCATCATCAAGCATATTGTTACTTACTTGTACCGTCTATTAAAGGTCTCAAAGGCGATGCCAAGCGACGCTTACATGCCATTGAACGCGCCAATACGCTGGGTGCAGGTTTTATGCTGGCAAGTGAAGATTTAGAGATTCGCGGGGCTGGTGAGATACTTGGCAAGCAGCAAAGCGGTAATATGCAGGCGATTGGCTTCAGTTTATATATGGACATGCTGGAGCGCGCGACAAAAGCGATTAAAGCGGGTAAAGAGCCTGATTTGAGTACGCCATTGTCACTGACTAGCGAAATTAATCTGCATAGCTCGGCATTGATACCAGAAGAGTATTTACACGATGTGCATCAGCGTTTGTTGTTTTATAAACGTATCAGTAATGCCGATGATAAAGAAGCGCTCACTGATATCCGTACCGAAATGATTGACCGTTTTGGTATATTACCCGATCAAACCAAGCAGCTTTTTGCCATTC
Organism: Psychrobacter sp. AT9; assembly: GCF_047272965.1. Taxonomy (NCBI): domain Bacteria; kingdom Pseudomonadati; phylum Pseudomonadota; class Gammaproteobacteria; order Moraxellales; family Moraxellaceae; genus Psychrobacter; species Psychrobacter sp. AT9. The sequence goes on along the minus strand of NZ_JBKOTW010000001.1, from coordinate 2,405,001 downwards.
ACGGACTGCGTATACAAGCCGAGCCACTAAAGATTAATAAAATTGATGCCAATAGTAATAGTATGACGTTGGAATTTGCGCCTGATACACCTGTTGATGCGTTAGCGATTATTAAACTGATTCAGAGCAATGGTCAGCGCTATCGTATGAATGGTGCTTCTGGTATTCGTTACCAAGATGCCGATAAACTGGCAACACCGCAGCAGCGCGTCACTGTGATCCAAGAGCTATTACGCTACTTTAGTGAGCATATGGTGACAGAGCCTGTTTAGCTTTGCTTTGTTCTAAGCAACGGCTTAGCAGGTACAGGCGTCAACTATGCTACGCCAAACGAACATTCCAAGGCAATCAGTCATGGTGCTATTTTATCAACTGGATAACTGATAAAATAGCGACATTCTATATTTAGCCTATTATTTTTATACAGTCGATTCACTCTAAAAATCATCCCAGCTGGATGCTTTATTTGTCGTATCTTTTTCATATTGAACTGGCTATAACCCATTAAGTTTTTAATTCATTTCCTTTTATTCAAGCGTCATAACAAGAGAACCGTCATTATGTTCCAACTTCATCATAAACTTGCTGCTGATAGTTTCTTAGTGGGGGATTTCCCTTTATCGACTTGTCGTCTAATTAATGATTGCCAGTTTCCTTGGTTGATATTGGTGCCACGAGTATCAGGCATCAAAGAGTTATATGAGCTGTCTGAGGCAGACCAAGTGCAGTTTTTGCGTGAGTCGAGCTGGTTATCAAGCCAACTGGCCAAGACCTTCCAAGCCGACAAAATGAACGTGGCAGCACTGGGCAATCAAGTACCGCAGCTACATTTCCATCATATCGTCCGTTATCAGAACGACATGCAATGGCCAAATCCAGTATGGGGTGTCCCTGCTATACCGTATACCAACGAAGTATTAGCGCAGATGCAACAGACGCTAATGATGGCGTTACGTGGTCATCATCAAATGCCGTTTGATTGGCAAATGCAGTAAAAAAACTTAAATGGCACCTAAAAAAGTATACTGAGGGATCAAACGAAAGGGGTTAGACCACCCAATGCGGTTTGAGTCAGAGTAGGATTTTTTAGGGGCAGTCTTATAAAGCGATGAGCATAGCTGCTCATCGCTTTACCAACACTAACTGAGACCATAACAGCGATGTCTCTAACACCACAACTTCTAACCGTCATTAGCCGTATGATACTTTCTATTTTAGAATGATAGCCGTGATAGGTTAAGGCATTATCGACAATGAAGCTGATGCTTGCAGTCCTTACATTGGTAATTCTGCTTTAGCGGTCACTCTCCTTTATTCCTTTAGTATACTTTTTGATACACCACCGAAAATCTTAATTAATTGAAACTGTGTATCCTACACTTGTACCTGTTTTTTCATCGTAATTTCTAAATGGCAAAAACCAGATGTTAGTGGTTTTATTCTGTTTCCAAAACTCAAAGGTCGCTTCCTGTTCGATAGTATGAGATGTGCTATCTTTTTTATCTACTATTGATATAACTAAAGAATCAATCCCACTGTCTTCAAATAATAGATCGTCTATAGGAAAGCTAAGAGTAGATTCGTAGGGGCCAATATATAGATAGTTGGAGACTTTGTGAGAATATATTTCGATATTAGACGTATTTGGCGGAATAATATTATGGAATTTCATTGTCACTTCAGTACTAGGTTTTTTTTAATGCTTTCTTTGTATGATATATATTGACTATTAAAGTCTTCTTGAATATATATAAAATCAGCTTGACTAAATTTCTGAGAATTAAATGCATTCATTGATTTTGCCATATGAATGTAAGTAAAAATTAGTATTAATAAAAAAACTAACGTGACCACGGTATATTATTGAATAATGTCTTTTCATATATAGTCTAATCCAAATAAAACCGATACAATCTTATTAACAATCGCATTTAGTGAAATAAACGATGCCTTATTCAATAGACAATCGCAAGCAGATATTTTCTAGCATCGTTGATGGCATGACCATACGAGAAGCTGCTCTGTTTTATGGACTTAGTACCAGCAGTATTCATAGCTGGCAATAGAGCTTAGCCCCTAAAACAAAGGGAAATAAAGCACCGACTAAAATACCTGATGACGCATTGATTGAAGACGTAAAAAGATACCCTGATGATTATAATTACGAAAGAGCTCGTCGCTTGAACTGTAGTAAAACGGGTATCTTTAATGCTCTAAAACGCCTTGGTATCATTCTGTATTGGCATAATTAACTTTAGACAACTGATAAGAAGTTATGAGTATTTATTCTATTTCTACAATATATGAGATGTTTTGCCCCGTTTTTGCATCAGGTTGTCTAGAAGGTAGAAAGCTTACTACTGTTTTTTTTCCTTCAACCCAAGTAGGAGAAAACTTCTCTTGTTCAGCTGTATACCCTGTTAATGTTTCATCGTCATAAATATAGAAAGCTAGAGAGTCATTTATTTCAGAATAAAAGACATCACTAATATTAGTCTCTATAACTTCAGAAAATGAACCAGCATATATAAAAGAATTATTAATTCTTGAGTAGATATATAGACTTGAGTTTCTAGGAGGATTTACTCCTTTCAAAGTGATAGGATGCTGTAAATAATTAGTATGATTGAGGCTTTCAAAGTACTTTTTCTTGTGTAATTTATTCTCTGCATTAATTATTTTATAAACTTCTTTATTGAACTGATTGGTACTAAACGAAGACATTGAGTTAGCATTCATATTAATTCCTAGTAATGTGAGAAGAAAAAGAGTGGATATAGAAAAGGTTATGATAATTTTTTTCATAGATAATATCCGCTATTTAGGTTTGAATATATGAATACCCGTAGGTAGACCTAAAGGAGTTTCTGCTGTAGATGGGAGGTTCATGCCACCTCCTTTTCTCCAGAGAGAATAGTCTTCTACTCCTTCACCTACATTTCCCCTAGGAATAAGATCAAAAAAGTTAGGCATCTTAATAGGAGATTTTATTACTATGGTATGACCTAATCCTACATGCTTTAAAGCTTCATAATTAGTTAATAAATTAAATGAGCTTAAATCTCCATTATTACTTCTTTTTGTTCTAAGTTCTTTAGAGATAGAAGAAGATTCTTTAGGCATGAATAATATATTGCGGTATAGAGAGCGTTTATAAAAAGCATGAAAATTTATACCATTATGCGTAGAAAAATTTTGTGCAAAACTTAAGCTTGGTTCAGCTGAAGACAGTTTAGTAAACTCGTCATCACTTTTCGAAATTCCGGTTCTACAGGCGTATGAATAAGCTGTGCCATTAGAAAGAAATATATTAGGATTTAATGATTTAATTTGAGAAGTGGTAAGATTTATAGGAGGTGAGCTGTAATAATTTAGTGCAATTACACTATTGAGGCCATGACAGAAGAATGCTAAATCTTGTATTTTGTAAGTTGCTCTCTGCTCATTGAAAATATCGATAACTTGCGACTGCATATAAATAGGAATAAATCTAATATCACAAGGGAAGTTAATTTCTTCTTTTAATCCTTCAATTGCTAGCTTCTCTAGACGGGTATAGCCGTAGTCTACATAAGCGATTGTTACTTTGTCACATGCTCTAAATTTCTTTCTATCTTTTATAAAAGGATAAGCAGATGCGATGAACATATTTTTCAACCAAAAGCTATCGTAATCATACTCAGAACCGATGAATACAATATTTTCAGTTTTTGGTACTTTTGTACTTACTACTGCTCTATTAGTATTACTTTTTGGACTAGTTGATGACTGCCCGATTCTTTGCCAGTTATCAGTGGTGTTTGCCATTAGAATTTTACCTCGATTTCTAGTTCTTCAATATTGTAACCTTCGATTATATGCGTTTTACCTGTTTTGTCCGTGATACCTGTTTCAAAACTACGATCTGGTTTTATGATTTTATAATGGCAGCTTTGGATAGGTAATTGAGTATCTTCGTCGATTATAATAAATCCTTCGTCATATACAATTCGTAAATTATTATCCGTTTCAAGCATCTTACTGGGTAGTTTTTCTAACCCCAAACCATCCGTTCCACCCCCAGCCTTACTATGCTTACCCGCCTTCTCCTTAAACTGCTTTGCCGTAATCGTAATATTTGCGCCATCCAGAGTGATATTCGCACCACCAGCCGTCAGCGTAATCTTGTTCGCTGCGACTATTTCAACCTCTTTGGTGGAGGAGGCGATGTTTACATCTTGCTTTGCTGTGGTTTCCAGTTTTCCTGTATGAGCGGAGAGGGTGATACTGTCTTTGGCATTGGTCATACTAAACTGACCATCGGCTATTATATTGAGTGACTCGCTACTGACTTGATGATGACTCTCTCCACTACTAATCATCATGTCCGTTTGCGTAGTACTAATCATCTCACCCATTGACCGCTGGATTAGCGTATCGTCACTGATATAAGCACTATCCGCTGCGCTGTCGATTAGCGTGTAAGGTGTTTGCTGATGGGTTTTAGTGTCTTGTTCCTTGGCGATACTCTCTAACTGAGTCTTAGTATTGGCATGGTCTTTAACGTTTCTGCCTAGTCCCGTTGCCAGTTGCGTTAAACGCTCCGCTAGATGCTGACCACCTAGACCAGTTTGGGTCAGAGTCGGGGTATGCTGCTGATAGTTATGCTGTCCAGATTGAGCGTGGGTTTGTGCTTGGGTGGATAGGACGAGCGCTTCGCCTGATTTTATATTGATTTGGGCATTAGTAGCCGCATTGATACCTTGACGTTTGGTGGTTTCTGATGGATTGATAACCCCCATTTTTAGACTGGCGGATATCCCAGCACTGTCTACTTTTAGCTGAGAGTAAGCTTTTTCTGTACGGTGATCAGTGATCCATTCCGATAAACCGTTGTCAGTATTGCGATAACCGCTTTCAACCGCTTGTTCGTTGTCCGTGGCAAATAAGCTAGGGCGACTCGATGACAGTAGACTGCCAGTATTGATCAGATGCTCGCCGTCACCGATAGACTGCATCAGGGTTTGGTCGTCCGCTCGATGGGTAAAGTGTGTGCCATAGTTAGCGCCAGCTTGTGCCTCAAGGCGATTGATAGATTGAGCTGGACTATCCAGTAAGTAGCTTTTGGTCGGGGTCATATGATTGCGACTGTCTGTATCGCTTTGACTGTCCGTAATGCCTGTCATCGGCGGTAGAGCTTGTCTGCTGTATAGAGGACCGACCCATGGAGTATCAGCGGTAATGAGGCGCAGCTGGGTTAAGTGAATGCCAGCTTCTAAACTGGAAGCATGGCGCTGATGATGGCGTGAGCTTATGGTGAGTCTAGTCACATGCGCCAGACTATTGCGTGCCAAATGAACGATATGGGTAGCACGGTAGTGTTGATTGAGCGCACTGTGATCAATAAGCATAAAAGTATCAGCAACGTTTAAATCCGTAGCATGGGTGAGGGCGTGATAGACGCTATATCTGCTTTGATGACTGTGAGCGACTATGCTTGCCTCATCTATAGTTTCGGTATCGGTTACTGGTGCAAAGGCGGCTGGGCTGTCTAAAGTGAGTGAATGGCTACTCGTTTGATTGTTTTCTTTATCCCCATTATGGCTCGTCGCAATATCGGCTGACTGGGTTAGATGTGCGACATTTGCTGCATTGAAGCGCTGCATCGTTACTGAGTTTGGTTGAGTAATGACCTGCTCACTGATGGCCAAGACAGGCGCATGGACACGGTCGTGTAATATTTGTTGATAGCGTAATGCGCCAATGTTCACGCTGATACCATCGCTATCGCTGGGATGAGCGGAGGTGATAATAAGCTTCGGCGGGCTGTGATCGTCCGTTTGCTCATGGCGCAGATAAGCCGTCAGCCCTTGACGCGCGAGCCGCTCACAAATATGCGACCAGTGACTCATTTGCCACTGAGTCATGCGAGTGGGTATCCAGTTCGTATCATTTTCACCGTTGCTGCTGTCATCGACCACGTCCACATCTAGTGTGCTGAGGCGCTCTGAAACCATATTAAAAACAGATAGGTTGGTGTCTATTTGACTATGTAGATGCTGATGCAAGCGATAGGTAATCGGCTGTGCCAGCAGACGGTAATAGCCATAACTGCCATCATGATCCAATTGACGAATGGCTGTGATATGGAGATGACGATAGGTCAATCCGCTTGGAGTATCAAAGCTCAAGGTTAATGGGCTACCGATTAAAGCCGTTAACGGTGTGAAAGGGGGATGATGGCGCTCATGGATATAGACGTGTAATAAATAGGTATCAATACCGTGCTGCTCGTGCTGGTGACAGCCGTTCGGGTTTAGCTGAGCGATGATGTGCGCTTCCGCATGAGCGTGAGTCAGTTTCTGAAGCCACGCTTGGTGAGCAGCCATATCTTGTCGAGCACTGGCGTAATGGGCTTGGCTATTGCCTTCAATCGCATACAGCCTATCAGGGTGCATCGGAAGCACGGTGTTGGTCAAGCGTAACATAGGGGTAGTCCCTCTTGTGTCAGAGACGGCATCATAAGCATCAGTGCTTAGCTGCCACAATCAACGTATATAGCAGCGTTATTCACCAAGGGTAAATTCGATCCGGCGGTTACGAGTGCGTCCTTCTTCATTGTCATTACTCGCGATAGGATCAGCGTCACCTTTACCAGCGGTACTTAGACGGGCCGCATCAATGTTACGACCGATGAGGTACTGCTTAACTGCTTCGGCACGCTTGTTAGATAAGACCAGATTGGCGCTTGGGTTGCCCACATTATCAGTATGTCCAATGATGGTCACTGGCTTATCGCCAACTCGCTGCAGGACGCCAGCCATATCGTCTAAGATACCAAGACCCATTGAGGTCAATTTCGCGCTGCCGGATTCAAACTCGACAATACGGTTGCCCAAGGTGTCATCGATAAGTCGCTGCTCACCTTCTACGACGACCAATTGATTTTCTAATTGGTAAAGATCGGTGAGACGCGTGTGTATCCGGTTTTGGATGGCTTGCTTTTGCTCAATGCTGCTCACCTTGCCATGCAAGCTAATGGTAGTCCCATGAATATCAATACGACCCTGACGGATATTGGAGATATCACTATCGATAATAGCGGTCGCTACCTGTTGCCAGTTGGTCGGTATGCTAATGTTAGAACGCACTTCGATCTCATCTCTGACGGGCTTGTTAGGGTATTGCGCCTTTAGCTTTTCAAGGAGTTGCTGCTTATCCGAGCTGGTAGCCACGACACCTTTAATGACCACAGGCACATCTTCAGGGCTATTATTAATATGAGCATCATTATGAGCCGCAAACACCGCAGCACTCATAGACAAAGTAACAGCAGCGAATAATAGGCTTTTTTTACGACGTGTTAATTTAGGTATTGTGGTTGAGACTTGGGCTAGCATAAAAATACCTTTTCTAATCTTACTGTTATTGAGAGCATGCTTGTTAACGACCAATTATCGAATAGCTACTGTGCCAAGAAGGTTTTTTTAAACAGTTGTCTAGTATCGTATAAATAAAGGTCATCTTGCAACAATACTTTGTTAAACCGAGTCAAGCCGATATCTTCATCGATATAGCTTTGTGTCCAGTCACTATGAGCAATGATTACCCAATCATCGGGATGACTGTCCTCACTACTTGCCAGCTGGCTAAGCATGCGACCGTCCGGCTTGGTAAAGCTCAGTAGTAGGCGGTAGCAGCTCGAAACTCGGTACAGATACGTATTCAGATAGAGCTGGTGTGGCTGATAAAAACCGCTAATAAGATCATGCCAAAAAGTCGCCATATGTATGGCGTTTTCTCTATCGGAGGTCAGAGTCCAGTATATGGCTTTATTCAGACCGCTAAAGCCTTTGCTATAAGTCGGTAAGAATAACAAGCCTGTGGCTATGATTTGTTGTATCAGTTGTGATTTACTGATGTTCATCAATATCGCGATGTCGTGCAATGTGGTGGTATTGATAAAATCGTAATAGTGGGTACTGGCGTTTTTATTGACGGTAAGCTGACCGTCGTTCAGACCCGCCATAACCTCAGCGCTATCGATTTTAGATTTAGCCACGCTCAGGACTTCATAAGTCTCATTCCACAGCGTTAATGACTTAACGGGTAGGTAGTTCATCCAGCTTTTTGGTTTATCGAGATGAAGCACACCAAAACCGATAAGCGGATAGTTTCTATGGCTACTGTCATGACTAGGAAGCAGGACGCCAGTAATAATCTCGTTAGATACCGTATCTACGTGACTAAAGTTCAAAAAAGCAATGTTGTTCGTCGGTGGGCTGTCTATCAACGAGTCACTCGCGTCACTGAATAAGTTTTCTGATATCGCCAAGGCTTGACTGACCCATTGATCAATCGCATTGGTCTCAGCGATATGAGCACGCGCCCTGATAAAATCTCCACGAGCTGGCAATTTGCCAAAATAAACTAAGGGTAGTGATTCAGGAGTCATGGCGTTGGCTCCTGCGGCGCAGAGGTAGCCGTAGTTGGAGACGAGGCAGTTTGTGTGCCATTGCCACTATTGTCCTCAGTGTTCTGAGCGTTACTCGTGGTAGCACTGGTGTTGACATCTGTATTGACACCTGTATTGGCGTCTGTACTAGGAGCCAAGTTCAACACGCCTGCTACTGGAGGGGCTGTGCTCGTTTGCTCAGTATTTTGACCGGTTGATTCACGAGCATTATTGCTATTAGGGGTATTAGCCGCTGCACTGTTGTCCGCAACAGGTCTTGCCGTACGTGTGACCCCAAGGGCAATCACCTCGTTAGGGAGTTTCATACTAGTAAAGGGGTTGTTAGAGCGCCCTTGACTGGCTGTGCTACTGCTACCACTGATGATTCTAAAACGTACCGGAATAGTGATGCCATCACCTGACCATGCCATCTCAAAGATATTGTCGCCAAGCTCAGTGCGGCGAGCACTATTGATCAGTCTTTCAACGCCAAAGCTACCAGCTTCTTCAAATATGGTGTAATCCTTGCCATCGTAGTTTTTGGCTCTGATACTGGCCCCTGGTTGACTACTTGGATTTGGCCATACAAACGTCGTCCATGCTTGCGTACCCATACGATAACGCAGCTGCTGTCCATCAACGACGATCGTATATTCGGTCAAACCGCTAACCGGTAAAGGCATGATTTGGAATGTGGTTTGATTAGCCGTCGCAGTGCCAGCACTGGCACCTGTCGAACTTCCAGCATTGCCACCGGTATAGTTGACAAAATATCTGCCAAAATCAGCGACGAACTTAGGATTCAGACCTAAGCCTGCACTATTCCAAATTTTACTTGAGATTTGGTCGCCTCGGCGGATGATAAAAGGCGATAAGGTTTCGTTGACGAACTTGGCGACATAGCCATCTTCCCCGAAGAATTGTCCAATCTCAGCAGGGGTTGCCTCCAAGTTAGCATTGGCGGTAAATGGATATTTATTGCCCAAGTTATCCAAGAAGGGCTTGTATACTTGTGCTTGCCAGACTTTATTAATCTCAGCCTTAGTCGGGGTGAGGAGCATCGTAAATGAGCGAGTTAGTGGTTCACTTAGCAATGGACGTACCAGCTGTTTTATTTCAGAGTTGGCTTGGCTAAGTATTTGCTCATCTAATATCTGCAAGGACTTGGTCATCTCTGAGCCTTCAGTGCTGAGAGTTTGCGAAGCAAATAACAAGGCATCAGGACCGATATCATCGCTACGGGCTATGTTATTGAACCGCGTTCTAATATCTCCTAAGCTTGCCAAATAGTTGTCTAATAGCGATAAGTCTTGATTGTCCTCTCTTGGGGTGACTAGGTTGTGTATTGAGGAGAACTCCTGCGCTACCATGCCGGTGCTGGCAGGGATGGCCGCCGCCTCATTAGTACTGTTATTATTACCATTATTCATTGCCGCTTCTGCTTGACGAAGCTCAGCTGGGCTTTGACGCAGGATCGTTTGCTTGAACCAATTGACAAATGAGCGCCGAGAGTTGGAGCCATTCGCTGCGGGTTGGTTTGCGGCTTTATTGTCCCACTGGGTCTGACGATCTACCGTCTCAAATAGTGTTTTCAGCGGTGATTCGGTGGCGTTAGACAGCTGATTTAATAAGAGCGCATGATCGTCGAAGCCTTTACTATCGCGGATGTAGACCTGTGATAAAAAGCGCTTCCATTCAATGACGTATTCTTGCTTGTAGCGATTGACCAGATATTGACGTATTTGTTCAGGGCTGCCAGTTAGGGTCAAATCATCTTTGCTACTGGTCGCAAGTACCCAATCGTCGGCAACCACTCTATTGGTGGCAGCTCTATCGATCTCATCACTCACGAATGATTCCCATGCTTGCTTGGTAAAGGTGCCGGAGATCACATAACTGCCTAGCAGTACTTCATTGGCACTGTCTTGGGTAATTTGTGCGACAGTCACCGATGGAAAGCGAGCAGAGGAGCGCATTTTAATTTCAGAATAGACACGCTCACGGGCAGGCTGGCCTTTACTGGCTTTAGACAACGTCGTACGAGTTTTATCCACCAGTCCCAAGTCATTTTGAATGAGTGGAAAAGCAGGGTCGTCGACATGAGAAAGCGTAAAGCTTAAGATGCGCTCAGCCTGACGAATCATCTTGTCACGCGGCATATCAGCACGGTTGGACTCAAGCCAAGTGCGCCAAAAACGTGTCATCTGATCGCTCAAATGGCTGGTTTCTAAGTGCTCATGATTGCCCAGCATCAGATAAGCTTTCAGCGCATTATAAGCATCCTCTACGTCGGTAGGGTCAGATTGTATATAAGCGTCGTTACTCACGGTTTCGGATTCGACTGCTGAGGTTGCTGCCTCCTGCACTTTTAGATCTGCCGCATTCGTATTGACGTCGGTCAGAAACCTTTCAATGTTCTGTTTGGTAGGTGCTAATACGATAATGCCTACACCATTATAATATTCAGATAGCAGTTTTTCTTTGAGCTTATCTCCTTGATATAACCCAAAGCTCAGCGAGAACGGACGATCCTCGTCGTAGCCTTCGAGTTGCTCTATTCGGCTTTGCAGGATAGTAAGCGACTCAAGTTGCGACTGCAAATCACCATTAGTATTTTTTTGCATCAGCGCGACTTGCTGTAAGTCAGCCTCTACGCGTTCAGTCAATTGCTTGTTATTGGCATAAGACCAAGTCCATAAACCAACTGCTGTACATAGCACCACCACAGAGGCGAGGGTGGCCAGCGCGCGATGGCTACGCTTGTTGCGGTTTTTATGTTGTTTGACCAAATGCTTGTCTTTTAAGATGACTTTAGAAAATAAATCATGCAAGAAGTAAGGCTTGTCAGCGGCTTCTTGCTGAGCACTTAAAGGCACTGCAGGTGGTTGCAAGTCGTAATTTTGCACCATTTGCAAGGTCATTTGACTGCTGACTTGCCCTTCCTGTAAGGCACTGGTGAAATAAAACCCGCGTAGTATGGGCTTAAACTGAAAAGGGTTGTCTTCGAATAAGGCGTGCATCAGTGTTCTAATCATCGGACGCAGTGACTGGAACTCCATTGGAAAAGTCATCAGACTCGGAGATACCGTACGTTGGTGACGCAGAGACAACTTAGTGGTGCTAAGATCTTTTAGACCGTTGACCAGCACGCCAAAATGCTCTTCAAACACATCGCTGATATTGATGCTATCAGGGTCTTCGGGATAGGGAATCGTCGCGCCCCATACTTGCCCGCGCTCTTCTTGCTCGTAATCATTAAAAAAGTCACGGAAGCCTGATACCAAATCCATTTTTGTGAAGACCACATAAACGGGGGCATAAACTTCTAATTGCTCTGTTAAATCTTGCACACGGCTACGCAGGTTTTTAGCCAAGTTCAGCGCGTAACTAGGATCATTTTTGGTAAGCTCAGCGATACTAACGGCGATAATAATACCGTTGATAGGCGCTTTGGGGCGGTTCTTCTTCAATAGGTTTAAAAACGACAGCCATTCTGAGCGGTCATCTTCGTAGGCAGAGTAGCGTCCTGCGGTATCAAGTAGTATGCCTTCGGTAGAAAAAAACCAATCACAGTTACGAGTACCGCCGACACCTTGTACCGACAGCTTGTTGGTTTTTTCCATAAACGGGAATTTTAGCCCAGAGTGAAGTACCGCCGAGCTTTTACCCGCTGCCGGATTGCCAATGACCATATACCATGGCAACTCGTATAGTGCAGCTTTGCCAGTTTGATCGCCAATTTTTGACTTACGTATGGTCTTAATGGCGTCTTGCATTTGCTGACGTAAGGCCTGTACTTCCTGTGCATTCTCGTCTTTAGCGGCACTACTATTGACACTATTAGTGCCTTCATCGTTATTGTCTTCTACTAAATCTGCAAGCTCAGCGGCCGCCTTTTTACGCTTTTTCCACCAGTAGTAGCCAAACCATGCTAGTAGCAGACAGGTTATGGAGACACCGATAATGACGAAGAAGGTTTGTAGCGCGACATAATCATAGAGTAAGACCAGAGCGACTATGATAGCTAAGACCAATAACACTCTTGGATTGTAGATGAGATGAAAAAACCTTGAGAACATGCCTGCTACCTAATGTGATCTTGAAATAATAGAGAGTCATCATTTCATCATAAACAATGACTGATATAAGCGATAAAACGAGCAATATTAACTGAACTAAAAGTGGCTAAAGTGTTTGGTTGGATTCCGCAAGCCATACTACGCAGCAGCGCTTATGTTGGGTAATAAGGAGTTTAATGTCAGACTCCTGTGGCTGGTCTTTGGCGGCGCTGACCAACAGTGCGAGACTTAAAAAAGGCTGTAACCATGAGTTCAGAGGCATATAATGCCCTAAATGGTGGTCATTTACTAGCGCCCCTTGCGCTATAAATTCATCGATAAATGTCATAAGTATGGATAAGTCGTAGGGTTGTGTTGCTGGATTAATGTCTGACAAGAGGGTGATGCTATTTTCACTTAACGCATCTGTCATTGTTGTTTTATTGTCAATGGCCTGCGCTGATTTTTTTTCTTCTACCTTGGTTTTGTCGTCATGGCGATCTAATAGAGCAAATGAATTATCTAGTAACAGCTGTTTTATCGTTTTTAAATTTGCTAAATAATGCTGGCGAGTATTGCTATTAGCCTGCTTCGGCATCTCAGCGGCCATACTACTGGCATCATTGGGTAGCGCCTCGCCAATTTCAGTCATGGAAAAACGCACCTTGTGATCTAGATCGAGAAGGTCTTTGGCGGCTTTGTTATAAAAAATTAGCAATACACTGGCTTCGGTAGGCAAGAGATTGGAGGCGTTGTCTGCATATAAATTTGCTTCAAGCCATTGCTCATTAATCTGCGAGTCGACGGTGATAAAAAGACAAATCTCGGGGGTTGAAGCTTTGGTCAAGGCAATAAGTTGCTCATGAATAAATTGCAGCGGCTGATAGGACTCGCTATCAGCACCGTCATGGCTATTATGAAAAGAGTCTGTATGACGAGCATTTTTATTAGGAAGATTTGGGTCTTCATCAGCGATGATGGTCTGAATAGTGAGTAGCTGCTCGGGAATACCATAGGTTGCCAATTGCTGTTTTAGCCTTTCAACCAGATAATTAGCATCAGCCAGTTCAGGAATAGACAAATAAACAGACAACGTAGACAGTGAAATAATGGGAAGGTTGGCATCTGCAGAAGGGTCTTCCTGTGCGCTCGCGATATAGTGTTGCTGCCATTCTGGATGGATACTGAGAGCGGAATCTGGCTCATGGATATTTTGTTGCATAATGCGCTCAAAATGCTGAGCCAGTACACTTAGTGCATCATCACTTGCGGTAAGTTGATTATCAATCAATGCCCATAGACGCAAGGTTAGCTCATTTAGGCTTTCAGCCGCATCTTCAGGATATGCTTCGTTATCTAGCTCATCCTCGTAAGCGTAGAGCGCTGCTTGTTCGGTGATCACACCCTCAATCGGCTTGGTTAATATTGGTAAGCCGTCAAAGTCTGATAGCGCCTCACTCAATACCGTGAGATCGTCATCATTGTCTATGATCTCAGACCAACTAGTCCCTTCGGGCAGACAGATGCTGCTATCTATAAACAATTGATAGGAATCGATAGGTGGAATCTTTATTTTTTTGCTTACTTTCTGAGCTGGCTCTGGTTTTTCTGCTTCTAATTTTTTTTGTCGCCATCTAATAAACACGATAAAGCCAAACAAAGTTATTGGAATAATCACAAACCATAGCAGCAGTCTTGCAGAGGTAAGTTGCAGCGTATTATCTTTAAAGTACATCCAAACCAATAACAGATAAATGACTAAAAAAAGTGCAAGAGCATAGCGCCCGTAAGTTATTAGCTTTTTTACGCCCACTTGCCATACCCCTTATCTACATAATTTTATTAGAGGTAGTTTATGGTATTTGAAGATTTCCCGCTACCATGTATCATTACTTTGCTTGGTTAATTAGTATAGGATGGTCTTTCTTCTCGATTTTTGCTCATCGCCATGCTATATCACTAGTCAATATAGCCAGTTAATAAAAAATACAATTAAGTTGGGTTTTTTATAAAAAAACATCTCATCTGTCTATATAATAGCCAGCTACGACATGCTGATGGCTGAACATTAGTATTTTCCAATACTTTGCCCGCTGTTTTTCTTTATGCCTCACTGTGCCATTGTTTTCCTTATGATTTATTTGGTCGTTATCCTTTTTACGCTTGTCTCCATTACAGTGATTATCATGCTTTTTGATCGTCAGCTGTATGAGCGACTGTTTAATAAGGTGAGCACTGTTTGGCAAGGCATCTCAGCGATCAAATTTCGACACCCCACGCTCAAGCTGCCAGTTGTGCCACGTATCTCGTATCACAGCATTCCTATCGTTCCTGTTTTATCTGTCTTAGCCATTCTCACGACGACAGCGGGGTGTTATTTTCTGATTACGCATAACTCTCTTGAGGTTTATCATGCTCAAGATGACTCATTGAATACCGCCAATTCGCAAATTAGTCAACTACTGGTCGGGGAGCGTTTGCGACCGCCACCTGAGCCGCCCGCCGAGCTTTTCGCTGAGCTAGAAGCAGAGATTGCTAGCTATCAAGCCACGCAAACCGACGAGGGCTATTGGCCAGAGGTGGCGACAGACGCGTCACCAGTACAAAGGCCTTTAATGCTCCCTGAACCTGACCTGTCTGATTTAAATACCCAAGACCATAGTACGGGCTACTCGGGTGATATTTTGGCATCGCATATCAGCAATGGGCACATTAACATCAGAAATGCTGACCGTAATTGGAATAAGATGAACTCTGATTTTGTCCAACGGCTGTTGACTGTCTATAAGGTGATGAGTGATCAGTATGGTTATGACATGGTGCTGTTAGAGGGCTATCGTAGTCCGGGAAGGCAAGCACGCTTACTCAAAAAAGGCCCAAATGTCACCAAGGCAGGATCTTATAAGAGCTATCATCAGTTTGGTCTAGCAGGCGATAGCGCCTTTATTAGAAATGGTAAAATTGTGATTACTGAAAAGGATCCATGGGCGATGCAGGGCTACAAGTTATATGGTAAAGTAGCAAAATCGGCTGGACTAGTGTGGGGTGGCGACTGGCGTATGATGGATTTGGGCCATGTTGAGCTGCGCAAAAAAGGCGTGCTTGGTCGCCCGCAAATGGCAGAAATTTTGACCAGTCAATAACGACAATAACAAAGCAAAATACAGAAATAATATGGACAAATGTATGAAATTATCTATAGCGGCAGTGGCTCTTGGTTGGGTATTAACGACCACGCTATCAGGATGTAGCCTCAGTGGCGCTAGTAAGTCTGATAGTACTGTGTCTGTACTGGCAGGCAAGTCAGGCAACAATAACGAAGCCTCCGTCATCGATAGCATGAAAGACGTTATTAGCCATAAAAGCACGGCAATGAATGAAGATTTGCAAAACCTAAAAGCGCAACTAGAGCAGCAGCAGCAACGGCTTGAGTCAATGAATGACGAACAAAAAGCATTACAAGAACAGCTAAAACGTCAAAGTATTACTCTGCAAATTCTTCCTGCGGCTAATGCCAATGCTGGACGTGCCAAACAAGGCACCGCGAGCACGGCTTATATTGGATTTTTAGAAGAAGAGAATCAATTCGCCGAGGTAGAGGAGCGGGCTGCTAAAGAAGTTAGCGTCATTCCCAATCGTGCCACGAGTCTTAAGCTAAGTATTCCACAGGATGCGCAGTTTATTGCCATCAAAGTTGGACTGAGACATACGCAAAAACGCTCGCAGGTATTGATACCACTTGATAGTATCGATTTTGACCAAGCACTGGTTTTAAATGTTGGCGCTTGTGATATCAATATCAAAGAAGGCGTCGATCCAGAGTTAGTGCCTGACTTTACCACCAAACTTAAATATTATCAGCAACCGCTGGTTAGCTGCCTGTAGGAGATAGCCTTGAGTAAACATAGAGTATTATGGGGAGAGGGGCTGTTTTTAAGACCCCAGCATTTTCAGATTCAAGACAGCTATCATAACTCGCAACGTGCACTAAGTATGACACTGATGCACCCTTATGCTTATGGCATAGCAGACGTGCAAATTGATAAGCAATTACTAGAGAGCAATTTATTAAGCTTCCAAAGCATCTACGGTGTGCTGCCAGACGGCACTATCTATCAAGCGCCACGTACCGATGCGCTGCCAAAGCCAATCACGCTTGATACTCACAGTAACGACGATGAGATATTTGTGTTTTTGAGCCTTGAGATTGTTCATAGTGGCGGTAGCAATATACAGACAGAGCAAAGCGATAACCCAGCACGCTATGTGAGAAATACGGTCGAGGCACAAGACCTGTACAGTCAAGCTGCCGAAGCGATGATCGATGTTATTCAACTGTCACCAAGCTTGCAGCTGAGCCATTCTGCTCAAGCGCCCAGTCAAGATACCGTCTCTTTACTAGTTGCTAAGTTGCTGCGTACCACCCAAGGTGTCTACCAAGTGGACGAGGATTATATTGTACCTAGCGTCCATATCACTAGTAATCCTGCATTGGTCAACCAAGTCTATCGCTTGATGACGATGATTAATACCAAGTCCACCTCTCTCTATGACCATCATCGTCAATCTAACAATGATTTGCTGGAGTTTCGCTCATCAGACATTGCGTCTTTTTGGCTTTTACATACGCTGAATACTGCATACTCTCAGCTCAGCCATTTATACAATAATGCCAAACTACATCCAGAACGGCTTTATGAGGCGTTATTGAATGTTGCCAGTCAATTGGCAACCTTTAGCTCATTATATAAAGTAGGTGATTTGCCGTCTTATCAGCATAACAATGCCAATGAGTCTTTTATCAGTATCATTTTGATCATTCGCGAATTGCTCAATACGGTGATTGCTAGCAACTTTATCTCTATTCCTTTGCGTCAAAATAAATCGTCTTACTACACAGGGGAGCTGAGCAGTGACAAGATTACTCGCAGCTCACAGCTGTATCTGTCTGTTAGCTCATCGCTACCGATGCATGAGCTCATTGATATCGTGCCAAGACGCTTTAAAGTGGCAACGCCAGACGCGGTAGAGAAGCGGGTACTATCAGCACTACCGGGGTCGCCAGTCTCGCATGTCACCCAAGTACCTAGTGCGATACCGGTAAGACCAGGCTTTAGCTACTTCACTATTGAACCAGTCGGTGAGCTGTATGATGAGATGATTAAGTCTGAGTCTATCTGTATTTATGTACCTAACGGTTTTGATGACTTAAAAATAGAGCTGATGGCCATCGTGCAGTAGTTTTTCTGAGAAATTTTATGAATAAGGGTTTATGAGAAATTGATGTTTATATCCAAAATGGCTCACTTAATTTTTGCTTACGGATAATCTTTAACCAAACCCTTTTATTCAGTTGTATTTCAACTAATTAGTATTAGGAACGATCATGTCAGCAAATAATTCAATGGGTTCTGCGCCTTCATTGCTAGATTCAGGCGAGGTGGCATCAAAAGTATCAGCGAATGGCCTTGATAGACGCATCAGCAGCCAGTCGCTGGTTGATATCATGTATGACGGCTTTTACTTGGTTTTTTTATTGCGTAATCATTATTTTAGTACCGAACCGCGTAAGTTCCGTCAAAAAATATACGAGTTTTTAGATAAGTTCGAAATGAACGCTCGTAAAAAGGGCTTTTTGTCAGAAGATATTCACGAAGCCAAGTACGCTTATTGTGCGCTGATTGATGAGACAATCATGACGTCGCAAGAGCCAGAGTTTCAAACGTTAAAGGACGCTTGGGAGCTAAACCCTTTACAGTTAGATTTGTTTGGTTCGCAAATCGCTGGCAATGAGTTCTTTGAGCGTTTAGATGGTCTGCGTGAACAAGGGGAGAGGCGTCTGCCAGCGTTAGAAGTCTATCATTATGCGATGTTGCTTGGCTTTCAAGGAAAGTATCGTTTAGAAGCGCCTGAAAAGATTCGCTATCTTATCTCGCGTTTGGGTGATGAGATTGAGCATTTGCGTGGTAATAAAAACGAGTTTTCACCATTTTGGGCGATTCCTGATCAGATTAAGCACACACTGACCAGTGAGACACCGCTATGGATCATCGTTGCCGTAATGGCAGTGCTATTGACCGCGATATTCACGACCATGTGGTATCTGACCAATAGCTTCACGGATCATCAACTCTCAGCTTATGATAACGTCATCCAAGAAAATAAAGAACAAGCGCATATTTCAATTTTCTTGCCGTAACTGCTTGTATTTACCGAGAGATATTTAATGAGGGATATTTACCTTATATCTACCGAGAGATAGTTACCGATAATAATTTAAAATACGGCCGTTAGTGATAGTTAAAATATCCTAAAAACGCGACGGTATTGCTTATATCAATTTTTTGTAGCCTCTGTCTGCGCAGGCACAGCAAGCAAGAAAAATTGATATAAGCAGTGCGTGATGTATCGATATTACCTTTTAATGACTATACCATCTAAAACATAAAGCAATAAATAACACCCATAAAAAAACCCCCATCAAAGTGATGAGGGTCTTGGCAAATGCCATAATCGAATCAAAGATGACTCAAAAAATTTACTACTAAAATATGGCTCTCCAACCTGGGCTCGAACCAGGGACACACGGATTAACAGTCCGTTGCTCTACCAACTGAGCTATTGGAGAATAAGCTGTAAGTGTTTAATGGCTTACAACGAGCTTAGAAAGTCTCTAACGAGTTCTTGCTAAGTGGGGCGTATTCTAGCAAAGATAAAAAATACGTCAAGCTTTTTTTGCATAATTAACAACATTAATGATTTTTAATAGGATGATGAAGGCTTTTAAGACGTTTTTCATTACCGATAGTGGTTAAAACCACAATAAAAAAGACGCCCACATATCGTTTATGCGGCCGTCTTTTTTATTTACATATTTCTAATGCTTATTACTGTTTATAGTAGATTTAACTATAATCGTTATTCAGCAACGTCTAAATCAGCAACCGCTTTTTCGATACGCGATAAGGCGTCTTTTAGCGTCGCTTCATCAGTGGCGTAAGAGATACGCATATAACCGCCTAGACCGAAGGCATCGCCAGGAACGACTGCAACGCCAACTTTTTCTAAAAGCCATTCTGAGAATTCAGTACATGACGATAGACCAGCGGCTTTGATGAGTGGTTTGATGTCAGGATAGACATAAAATGCGCCATCAGGACGTAGGCAAGTAATACCTTTGATCGCGTTTAGACCATCAACGACCAAATCACAACGCTTTTCAAATGCCGCGACCATAGGCTCTAGTACGCTTTGATCACCACTGATAGCAGCTTCGGCGGCGACTTGACTGATAGAGGTCGGGCATGAGGTTGATTGCGATTGTACTTTTTTCATTGCACCAATCAGCTTAGCAGGGCCACCAGCATAGCCGATACGCCAGCCAGTCATCGCATATGCTTTTGACACGCCATTTAGGATAATCGCGCGGTCTTTAAGCTCAGGCGCGGCATTCAAGATATTGTAGAACTTATCACCCGTCCAGCGAATGTGCTCGTACATGTCGTCAGAGGCCACATAGACTTGTGGGTGCTTTTTAAGCACTTCAGCGATGGCTTTTAGCTCATCTAACGTATAAATCATACCCGTTGGGTTAGAAGGACTGTTCAATACCAGCATTTTGGTTTTGTCAGTGATGGCAGCTTCTAATTGCTCTGGAGTAATTTTGAAGTCCTGCTCAGCTGGGCATTTAACAATAACTGGCACGCCTTCTGCGATGATGACCATGTCAGGATAGCTGACCCAGTACGGTGCTGGAATGATGACTTCATCACCAGGATTGATAAAAGCTTGGGCAAGGTTAAAGAAGGACTGCTTACCACCGACCGATACCAAGATTTCGTTTGGCTCATAGCTGATATCGTTATCACGCTTGAACTTCTCAATGATGGCTTTTTTGAGCTCTGGGGTGCCATCGACAGCAGTGTACTTGGTGAAGCCGTCATTGATGGCATCGATTGCTGCTTTTTTGACATGTTCCGGTGTATCAAAATCAGGTTCGCCAGCACCTAGACCAATAATGTCTTTGCCTGAGGCTTTTAGCTCTTTGGCTTTATTGGTGATTGCTAAGGTAGGAGATGGTTTGATGTTGTTGACACGGTCAGACAATTGCAATTCGCTCATGAGAGCTCCTTTTTGTATGGGAGTGGGTTGGTGAAAATCTGCTGGTAATTATATAACGTTTTAAGCGTTATCAGGACACGTTATAAGATGGTTTAAGCGTTTTTAGCGTCATTTTATTATGCATATCAGGTATCGCCGAATAATACATGGCTATTACTGAATAATAAGTCGTTAGCGCTCAGTATAAAGGTTGCCAGTTTTGGCATTGTAGCATGCTGCTATTACGCTGTCTCATAGAGGCGGTAACAGAAAATGACGCTTTTGCAGAGAGTTTTAACCTTTGTTTGATCAAGTATATGTCACATTGATACCATGACTTGTGCGTCATTGATTGCGAAGTCACAACAATAGAGATGCAGCCTTATACTATAATTATTTAGATTTGGTAAATAAGCGCCATGCTTGGTTAATGTAAATGCTACTAATACTCACTATCAATAAACATAAAAAATGAGCGATTAATGCATCATGGCGGTTAAGATTTCTATATGATAAAACTGGTTAAAAAGGATATTAACGATGACAAACGCTCCCGAAAAACAACACATACTTATCACTGGCGCGACCTCAGGCATTGGTAAGCAGCTGGTCAAAGATTATCTGTTAGACGGTCATCATGTCCATGCCGTTGGACGTGATGATGAAGCGCTGGCTGAGCTGAAAGCACTAGGGGCAGAGACGATAGATTTGGATCTTATGGATCGAGAAAAAGTCATTGCAGCCTTTGACAAGATTAGCCAGATTGATGTGGCGATTTGCGGTGCTGGCATGTGTGAATATTTAGACATGCCAAACTTTGACAGTAGTGTGTTTATGAAAGTCATGTCAGTCAATATGGGCACGTTATCGCACGCCATCGAAGGCGTATTGCCAAAGCTGATTGCCTCAAAAGGTCGCTTGGTCGGTATTGGCTCAGCCTCTGCTTATGTGCCTTTTGCTCGTGCCGAAGCCTATGGTAGCTCAAAGGCTGCTATCCATTATTTAATGAAAACCTTGCAAATTAGTCTCGCACCGCAGGATGTATCGGTGAGCTTAGTGGTTCCGGGCTTTGTCGAAACACCGATGACCAAACAAAATGATTTTCCTATGCCATTTATACAGACACCAAAACAGGCAAGCCAAGCGATACGCGATGGTATTGCCAGCTGTCATGATGTGATTGAATTTCCCAAAAAACTTACCTTGCCATTAAAAGTGCTGGGTACATTGCCAGATTTGGTTTGGCAACAAGTGGGTAGTAAGTTAAGTAAAAAATAAGACTTTGAGATTTATAAAATATCGCTTATCTAAAAATAGCAAAAATAATATAGAAAGGAATGCTTTTATGCTGTTCAATCGTCGTAAGCGTGCTAGTACGAATACAGTGTCAACCAATAAAAAACAACTTAATGCCTCTAAAGATTCAGCTAATGTGCCCGTGAAAAAGCGTATCGCTATTATCGGATCGGGGGTGTCAGGACTGACTTGTGCTCATTATCTGATAGCAGAGCATGATGTGACGATATTTGAAGCCAATGATTATATTGGTGGGCATGTAAACACCATCGATGTGACGTTACAAGATGGCAAAAAAGCAAAGAACAGTAAAGTAGAAAACAGCGCGATAGATACCGGCTTTATTGTCTTTAACGAGCGTACTTATCCCAACTTTTTTCGCTTGCTTCATGAGTTACAAGTGCCGTTTCAAGCAACGGATATGAGCTTTTCAGTAAAAAATACCGCTCGCCATTTTGAGTATAACGGTCACACGCTCAACACATTATTATCGCAGCGCAAAAATGTCCTTAACCCTAAATTTTGGCAATTTATCAAAGATATCCTACAGTTTAATAAGCATATCAAGCAGCTGCGTCAAGATTATGATGCGGCACGCACACAGGAGCAAGATGTCAGCGGCTTTACTGCGCAAACATTGGGCGATTATCTAGCGCAAAAACGCTATGGTCAGCTGTTTACCGATAACTATCTACTGCCGATGGTGTCTGCTATTTGGTCAACCAGTTTGGACGAAGTACAAGATTTCCCATTGGTGTTTTTCGCCCAGTTTTTTGACAATCACGGCCTGCTCGATGTGGTTAACCGCCCGCAATGGTTCACCATCAAAGGTGGCTCTAAACAATATGTTAATAAATTGATTCCTCGCTTCGTTAAAGCAGGCGGCAAGGTAAGAGTCAATACTCCGGTACAGTCTGTGGCTCGTGATGATGATAAAGTATTATTGACGGTTCAGAACAAAGATAATGCTAATAACAGTATCGAAAACCTTGTGTTTGATGACGTTATCTTTGCTTGTCATGCAGATACCGCGCTCAAAATTCTAAAAGATGCCAGTACCGATGAAGCTGACGTGTTGAGTCATTTCCGCTTTACCAAAAATACGGCTGTCCTGCATACCGATACCCAAGTGTTGCCCAAAAAACCTCTAGCGTGGGCAAGCTGGAATTATCTGATAGACGATAAGACTGATTCTACAAAGACTGAGCGCGTAGAGGCAGCCTCAAAACCTGTACTCACTTATCATATGAATATTCTGCAACGCTTGACCAAAAAGCATAATTATTTGGTCACACTGAATCCAACTGCAGCTAATGAAAATATTGACGATAGGCAGGTTGTTAAACGCATTGATTACAGCCACCCCGTGTTTGATCTAGCGATGATTGATGCTCAAAGTAACTGGTCAGACATCTCTGGCAGTGGTCTCCATACGCATTTTTGCGGCGCGTATTGGTTCAATGGTTTTCATGAAGATGGCGTGCGCAGTGGTCTAAGAGTTTGCCAAGCGCTCGGCCATACGATTAATATAAAAGATGAAGTCGATCCAAGTCACTTGCCGGATAGTGATAGCGCACACACGCCGTTTCGTTACAAAGACTTGCCAGTAAAAGCGGATAAAAATTCGCGCAAACTGACGAAGCGTCAGGTAGTGACGGCAACGACCAATCAGGAGTTGGTTGATTACGTTCACCGTTTACAGTCTGCCGCTATTGACTCGACACAAAAGAAAAAACGTGGCTTATTTGGTCGACGTAAAGCCGAACAGCATAGTACTAAGCAACATAGTACCAAGCAGCATAGTAATGAGTGAAATAAAAGAGAGTCTTATGACGACCCCAGCGCATCCATATCACGCAATGCCAGAGCATGAGTTACCTTGTACCTCTGACAGCTTGCCGCACCAGTTATTTCATGGGACTACGTGGCACAGTCGGCTACTGCCAAATGTGCATAATTTTGTGTATCCGTATCGCTATTGGGGTGTCAATATTAGCGCGTTAGCAGCAGGGCAGGCGCTTCCTAAAGTCGATACAGCAGGCTTTGGTAAACGTAAGCGCTTAAAAGGACTGCCATTATTTTCCACAGGAAAAAAGGCATTACAGCAGTTTTATCCTGATGATTATTTACAAGGCATATCACAAGAATTAAGTTCGCAAGAGCCAAATAGCCTAAGTGAAAACAATAATCCAAATGATGCCAAAAAATCGCTCGATGTAAACGCTAAAACCAGTGAAAAATCTAACAATAGAGTAGCTAATTTAACTGGCTACCAAGACCTTGAGCAAAGACTACATCAGGCTTTTATGACCCATGCTGGTAGCGCGCCAAGTGGTGACATGCTGGGTTTGGTCGTTTGCCGCAATGTAGGCATATACTTTAGCCCCGTGAATTTTTATCTGGGTTTCAATGAGCAGCAACAGCCAACGCATTTATTGGCTGAAGTCTCTAATACACCATGGAATAAACGTCACTATTATGGATTCCCATTAGATGGAACGGATACCGAATTCTGCCATGACAAAGACTTTCATGTCTCGCCATTTAATCCTATCGACCAGCTCTATCGCTGGCAAGTTAAGGTTAAACAACAGCCAGATAACTGCTTACAAGTACGCATTGCCATCGATATTAGCGACGAGCGGGGAGAGGTGCTAAAGACTGGAATAAAAATGTCTGGTGTACCAATGACCGAGGCAACGGTGCGTGATAGCTTGCGCAAAAATCCGCTGATGAATATGACGTCGTTAACGCGTATTTACTGGCATGCTTTTAAGCTCTATGCGATTAAAAAAGTGCCTTATATTAATTATGATGAAAAGCTAGCCGATAGCAAACAGCAGCAAGCGGCTAATAAAAAAGACAGTGTTTAACCAGCGCAAAGTTAACATTCAGTATAAATGTAAAACTCAGTACAGAATTGAAATCAAGTTTCAGAATTAAGCCACGCGACTTCAAGAGCCTAATGTCCATACATAAGGCCTTTAAATAAGGATAAGTAGACGATGTCAGCACGACCGACCAACAGAAATCCAGCTTCGACATTAGGAAAATTTACCGCACGTATTAATAAAACCGTTAATGACAGTGCTGTATTGCGACCAGTCAATGACCGTATTAATCATTTGGCAAGAAAGTTAATCTTTCGCGCGTTAAAGCACGTGCAGTTCGGCAGTATTACGTTGATCGAAGCATTCGATGAGCACGCGCCTAAAGAGCAAAGCTTTGGTAGCAAAGCCGCTGAAGGGATGAGCAGCTCAGCAGTAGGTCGCCATCCTTTAAATGTGACTTTGATGATTCATGACAGTGCTGTCTATCGCCAGTTGTTATTTGGTGGCTCGATTGCCCTAGCGGACAGTTATATCAATGGTGAGTGGGATACGGACGATCTGACTGGCCTGATTCGGTTGGCAGCGCGCAACTTAGCCGTGCTTAACCAGTTAGAAAACCGCTTCGCTGCGGTCAGCAAAACTTTTGAAAAAGCCAAGCACCGACTGCGTAGTAATGATAAATCTGGCTCAAAATCCAATATCTTAGCGCATTATGATTTGGGCAATGATATGTATGAGCGGTTTTTAGACGATACCATGATGTATTCGTCGGCAGTATATCAGTCGCCTGATACCACACTGAGCGATGCCCAGCAGCATAAGCTGGCGCTTATCTGTCAGCGTCTACAACTGAGTGCTGACGACCATGTCATTGAAATCGGTACTGGCTGGGGCGGTTTCGCTATTTATGCCGCCAAGCATTACGGCTGTCATATAACGACAACGACCATTTCAGATGCGCAGTATAACGAGGCGCAGCAGCGGGTCGAAGCTGCCGGACTGTCCGATAAAATTACCCTTCTCAAGCAGGATTATCGTGAGCTGACAGGGCAGTATGACAAATTGGTCAGTATCGAGATGATTGAAGCGGTCGGGCATGAATTCTTGCCGACGTTTTTTGCTAAGTGTAATAGCTTGCTTAAGCCAACAGGGCTGATGGTGCTGCAAGCGATTACCTTTAATGATCAGAACTATCAAGATTATATCGATTCGGTCGACTTTATCCAGACCCATATTTTCCCAGGTGGTTGTCTGTTGTCCAACCAAGAGCTCAATACCCAGTTTACTGAGCAGACCGATATGGTTATCAAACAATTGCATGACTATGGTTTTGATTATGCATATACACTGCGAGATTGGCGCACAGCGTTTATGGCGCAGCGCGACGAAATCAAAGCACTTGGTTACGATGAAGCCTTTATCCGCTTGTGGGAGTTTTATTTCTGCTACTGTGAAGGCGGGTTTTTGGAGCGCACCATCGGCGTGGTACAGGTAACAGCGGTCAAACCAAATAACATCGATACGCTGCATTTTTCTGATTTGCCAGCGGCAGACAAGGTATCCGCTTAACGCATTGTTTGACCTGAGGTTGCGTGTTGGTGCAAAAGCGTCTAATGCTGAGCAACCCTTATAAAAGGATATTATTATGGCTTACGTATTTATCTATCTGGCTGCTGTTGTCATATTTTTGGGCGTTGATGCGGTTTGGCTTACGACCATGAAAGGGGCTTTTTATGAGTCACGTATTGGTCATCTATTGGCTGATGAGCCAAATATGATGGCCGCTGGCGTGTTTTATATGTTTTATATATTGGCACTCTGTATATTGGTTCTGTATCCGCAAATCAAGGCAGGAGCGTCTGTTGGTCATATTTTCTTACTGGGTGGTCTGATAGGACTGATGGCATATGGAACTTATGACTTTACCAACTTAGCTTTGTATAAAGGCTTTACTTTAGATACCGCGTTAGTAGATTTTGCGTGGGGCGGAATTTTAACTGGCTCAGTGAGCGCTATCGTTGCTTGGCTGGCGTACCGTTTTCATTGGTTGAGCTAACCATCATTTATATACATCCTATTTCTCTAAAATACAGTCCAAATTTATTAGGTCACTAAAAGGGTATATATAAAAGACAGTAGATATATAATTACCATATTGTAAAACGGCGATTAGTTTTGCATAAATAAGCATTTAGTTTTGCATAACTTAAAATGTAAAAAGCGTTTAATACTGCATACCTATGCACAATTAAACGCTTACGATTATACAGACTTTAAATGCTAGTTAAACGGGGTATTGTGAGTAAGGCACGTCAGGTGCTTCACCAAGGACTTTGCTGCTCACACGGTCATAATAGATCTTCTTGCCTGTCTCCATCTCACCACCAAGCAATATAGTCGCCCCTGACTCTGTTTCAGCTACCAACTTACCTCCGCCGCGCTGTCCTGTCACCCTTGCAACGCCTCGCTCAGTACGGCTGAATAGTTGGTCAAACTGACTTAATAGATTCATCTGTGACTCCTATACGTCCAAATAGCGGTCAATAGTGACTGTTTGCCATACCGTAGGCGCATCATTACTCTGGTCAATACTGACACTTACACCCGTAGTAACACCACGCCATGCGCCCTCTGGGTCGTTAATCTGCCAAATATCGCCTAACTCTGCCAGTTGCACATTGTATTTATCCGCCCAACGCATCCTAAGCGTGTAATCGCCATGCGTACCGCTATCGGACAGTAATGCAGTGCCTGCGGGCACAATAGCATCTCTATCCGTGTACAGCGCATGATCTTGGGTTGGCGCAGAAGCATCACGCCCTTGTGTTTGTCTGTAAACCTCACCACCTTCGCTGGCACTGTTTAATAGAACCGTGTTATAGCGCGGATTGGTGCGTCTCTTATCGCTGATGTCGCTAATAACGTCAAGCGGCACTATGACGTCAGGTGTGGCACTTGCAAGCTGCCAAGCAGCAACAGGCCAACGTGGCTTGACTGATAATGTCGCTTGTGATGGGTCGCTCGTGACAAAGCCGCCGCCCGCAGCAGCAATGTCCGCAATAACAGCGATTGGCGTCTTGTTAGCGACGCTATATGCGTCAGCAGGCACTAACCAGTCGTTAATACCCCAATCTAGAAGACTAATAGATAGCCCGTTGAGCTGCTGCGCGACAATTTGGCTAACATAACTCGCCTGGTTAATTAGTCCGCCTTGCGAGGCTGCATAATCTGCGCCGAGACGCGCTGTAATAGAGCGCCCAGACAAGCTATAGCTCTTTTGTGCAAACTTGCGGCTGCGTTGCTGCTCCTCTGCAATAAACGCAAGTGGCTTGCCATTAACAACAGCGATAACCATCGGCTCTGATCCACGCGGTACATCCAGCTTATGCTTAATTTTGTCATAATCCTTGGCTGTGATGTCGATATTACCTTGCCAACAATAGCTATCCATGTCAGTTTTGATATTAAATGACAGTAAATCGACTGCAATGCCGCCGATTGTCGCTGTAATGACGTTATGCACGATGTAACTCCTTAAATTTGGTATAGATAGCGGCGGATCATCATGCCAACACGTCAGTGATAGCGGCAGATTACTTGATAATAAGCCGCGTCGCTGACGTGACATGCGCAATGGTAATTGGCTGCTAGGTGGTCTGATGCGACAGACGTTAGGCGGTTTAACTGGCGGTGGTTCAGGTATCGGATAATAACGGTCTGGCACTTGTACCGCGTGTTGAATCTTAGTACTTTGACACTTATCAATACTGACGCCATGCACTTTATGGCCTGCGCTGGCCGTAAAATTAACCACTGGTTGCAGCGGTAGAGTCTTGCAGTTGCGATAATGCGCTACTTTTGCGCTGTGAGCTTTAACACATTGCGTATAGCCGATTGTTGAGCTATGTTTAAACTGACGCTCATTGTAGATCGGTATAAATGCGATATAACTAATGCGTGCGTCGCGTGCTAGCTCAAACACTCTTGATGTCAGCGTAAATACATCATTAGCAATCGGTATTAGGCCGCGCATCTGCATTGCGTAGCGCTGTGCAATGTTGACAACGTCTGTACGCATGACAGCGCGGTCATTAGCGACATCGCGCCCATTATGATGCCAGTCGCGGCACTGATTGATATTGTGGATACCTGTAATCACACTGCTGATGTAAGATGCCAGCGCCGTCATTGGTGGCGCGTATTCGGGTGGCTCAGGCTCAACCGGGTCTGTTGGGTCAGTCGGATCAACAGGCGGCACAATAACTGGCGCACCAAATATCGTACCCAGCTTACGGCTCATACTCAGCGGCAATACGTTGGCTGCTGGCTGCTCAGATATCAGTATAGACATCGGCAATGGCAAGGCGTTTGATGTCACATACATCACAGGTGCAAGCGTGCCAAGCGGTTGACTCAATGCTAAACTTAGCGCATTAGGCGCTGGCTGCTCGCTAATCCGTCGCTCCATGCGTAGCGGTAGCGCATCGGCATAGACATACGTGTAGCGGCTAAAGTCGCCCAATTTACGGTCAAGCGGCAACTCTAGCGCACTAGACAGCCGCGAGCTACTTATTGCACGCTCAAGCAAAAGAGGTAACGAGTTAGACATAATTACCTCTTTTTATTTTAGGTTTGCCAAGATTCTTGTAGTGCCACTTGCTCATCAATCGTTAAGTCGTCCGCTGCGGTTACATCGTCCCAGACAAACGGCTCATACTCTTTTTTGTAGTCACGTAACAAGACTAGATATTTTCTAGCAGGATCAAGACCTAGAAAAATATAATGACCATTATTTAAGGACGTAACAACTTGCTCAATAGCTAAAGATTGTGCGTTTAGAAGCCATATTCTACGTGATTCAGGCTTACCTGCGACTGTTACAATACCGTCGTTAGCACCAGCTATATACCCGTAATATTGCAGCGATAGGGATGTATAAGTCTTTGCTATTACTTGCATATCAATACTCCCAATAATCTGTGCGTATTAACATCGTAAAACTTCGCTCATTCGCTGTCGCCGCTGTCGCGTTTGCAAATCCCGCGCAAACACTTACTACGCCTCTTCCATCAAGCGTAAAATCACTCACGCCATACAGATTACTAGATTTATTAACCAGTTTCGACAAAAATGGCGGCAACTCACCGATTAAACAATCTTTAGTTGAATTAGACAAATAAATAGGACTTACTAAATCAACCAAAGATGTATCTAATTTGTATGTAGCTGCTGACAGTGCGTTAGCGGTTGCAGAGCTTATGTGTGTTAGTGTGTTTGTTTCTAAATTTAAGTGAATGTAGGATGTTGAATTAAAAAAGTAATTAATAATACCTATAGTGGCACTATGCCCAACATTAAAAAACATTATGTTTTTACCGGATGTATTGTTCAGTGCTGACTTAACTTGACCGATATATGTAATTCGAGTTGATAACTTGCCAACCGCCGTATGATAAACTATCTCGACAAATACAATGCCTAGGCTGGTAATAAATAACTGCCAGCCATTGCTTGCGTGAGTCTTGTCAACGTTAGCAAAACTTTTGCCAGGAGAATTGTATGACGGATTAACTATTGCATTTTGATACTGATAATACCAAGTTGTACTAGATGTACTTGTATCATCAACCCCTAACCTATAGTCACTCATAGCAGCTGACGGACTAACAAACTCAGCAACGGTTGCAGTCTCATTAGCTACAGTCCAACCTGCACTTGCTGTTGCACCATAACCAGTGACAAGGCATGCCTTAAGAACTGTTTTAACATCACCTGCCACGCGAGCGTTATAGTTGATTTGTGGGGCATCAGCATCGGTACTACTAAATCGCTTTACTGGCTCTGATACTGGATTTAAAAAACTCATCTCTCTCTCCTTAAACTATAATTTCAGTGGTATCACCATACAAACACATCGTATAACCATCAGTGCCCATGGGTGGGTTTGGGTTTGGTTGCACAGCGCACAGTACTAATATCGGCAGCAGTGTGCCCCATGTGTTAAAGCGGATAATATCTTGTACTGACCACGGCGCATCGGCACCAAAGGCTTGTTTTGGCAACGTAAAATACGGCTTGCTCGTGGCGGGGTTAAGTGGTGCAAGGTCAGTCAATGTATCGCCACGTTTGACAAATCCTAGTGTCTCACCGTACAGCTCAAACTGATTTGTGCCTGTCATACGGATCATCCAGCGCTCTTTGATCGCGCCATCATCCGTTAGGATCATTGGATAATCTTTAAGATTAAGCTTATTGAGCGTCTGGTCACCAACAGGCGTGTCAAGCCAGACGTTGTTCCATGACTTTTGAGTAAACGGTATCGAAACGCGCACTTGTAGATCGCCGCCAATAAGTACACTAGACACATAAGTATCAGCAATCGAATAACTACGACGCATCGCAAACAGTAGCGTGAGCGTGCCATCGATGTCCGCTTGGATAATGCGGTTGCGCTCTTCTTGGGCGTGCATCACCTTAAGCGGCGTCTTATAGTCTGATAGGTCAAGTGGGGTTTTCCATGTGACTGTACCGGCAGCAAGATCGTAATCCCACAGCTCGGCATTTACGGGCTTGTCGTCAGCGTCACTGACGGCAATGCGTGTGACGTCGTTGCGTGGTAGCGTGACGGTTTGACCGCCTGTGTGTGCTGATCCGATATCAGTCGTTTGGCGGTTGCCGATGATGATGGTATCGCCGCGTCTAAAGATCGGAATACGTCCATCTTGTGGTAGTCGCACGGTGTCGATTTTGACGACGTTACTGTCGATTGGTAGATAGCTGTACGATGTTGCGTTATAAGTTATCGTCTCCGCAAAGACTTGCTTTGGCTGCCAAATCTTACCGTCAGTTGTGACCGCATCAGCGTTATACCAAGGCTCGGACTCTTTACCAGCAGCAGTGACATAAGCACCAAACTGGACGCTAGCGACGCCGTATTCAACATCGACGACGCCCTCAATATTGGCAGCCGTTACCTTACCTTGAACATTAGCGATGGCTGATATGCGCGTACCATCAACTGCGGTTGCCCAAACATTGAGACTGTCTGGACGTAATGGTGCAGATGGGGTGCGGAATGTCACTTGATCGACAGGATTGCCAGTTAGACTTGTCAGTAATGACTTGAGCACCGTCGGATTTGCATTAACCCAGACCCAGCTATTTAATGTTGCGCGACCAGACTGATAGTCGATGTCACCGACCGCAGTAGCAGCACCAGTGCTAGGGTTGAGGTCAGTATATAAACGCCCCTCACGGTCAAAATAGTTTTTGCCCGCCCAGTTAAAGTTGACCGATGACGGGGTGATAACCTCAGCGTAATTGGGCAACAAGTCTATCTCAATAGGGCCGCTAGATAGTGTTGGTGCCAACGATGCTGCCTCACCAGAATTATCAAAACAGCTGAGAGATGCCGGTGTCGTAATATTATCCGGCAATGTCATCACGACACTTTCATACTCATAATGATCTAAAAAAGCCATGGGCTTTAGCTGTGTCGTCACCACATTGACACCCGTAAATACCTGCACAGTCTCATGACTGTACGTATAAACTGGCTTGCCAAGATTGCGTGTCAGCGACGGATCAAAAGAGCCTGCGCCCGTGACATAGTCGAGTGTGCCCACTATCTGATTATCAGCGTTGATTAAGTTGCCCTGACCGTCATCTGTGACAGTGGTTGGCAATGTATTGATGTCATCGCCTGGATCGGTAACGTGATAACCAAGCGGCGTTTTTAAGTTATAGCCAATCTGCACCGTACCCGGTAAAAAATCTGCAATAGTAAAAGATACTTTGCCTGCGCCATCACGCTTAGATAGTGCGATATCAGATGTTTGTACCGTGCCGGTGCTGTACTGCACAGTGATATCAAGCGCGCCCGCTGGATGATTAAAATTAGCGCCCGTATCGATACGTATCTCACGAGTCTTGGCGTTGTACTTACCCGTCCAATCACCTGTGATGTTGCCACGCGCGTCACTGACTGCGGTCTTTGCTGTACCGTCATTCCACGTCAGCGATAGCGATTCTGGGACAGCAGGTTGAATAAGTGTCAGCAGCATCTTGGCGCTGGTCGAACTGCTAGTGCGGTTAAAGTAGCGAGCGCGACCACCCCATGTGTATAGCAGTGATGAGCCAACATCTGGCAACTCGCCTGTGCTGATCTCGACACTACCAGTCACAAAGTTAATACTGCCAGAGCCATGCGCTGCTGATGCGCCGCGTAGTACGCCATCGCCGCTATCGCGCAAGTCATACCAGCGGCCTTGAGCGCGATAACTGACGAGTAAGCTACCCGGTGCTGGTGGCGGATTGATATTACGTGACCAAATGTATGAGCGATTGTTGATCGTGACCGGCGTGCTTGCGGTATCACCAACTTGCAGCTCACGACCAGCAGGGCGAAAGTCTAGCGACGTAATATAGCCACTAAAGCTCGTGCCGTTAATTGTTACTTCGCCAGCCGCATGATTGACGTTGCCAATGACAACCTCGCCCAACATGAGCGCTGCGCCTTTGTCTTTGACTTGGCCTGCGGCGGTATCGATGACCAGACTGCCCGGCGTGATAGCATTGCCCGTGTATAGTGATGTCGTTGATCCCGTACTGTGTGACTTAGCGATGCGCAAATTGATAAGTCCGTCAGCGCCCGCCTTACTGCCATCAAGCAGCGTTTGGCGCTGACCTGCTGCTGTGAGATCGCTTAGACGTACTTCAACCTGATTGGTCGGTACAATCTTTTCCATGAGCGTTGGGATTTGTAGTGTGATTTCGTCTTTGGTAATAGGCGCAGCAAGTGGCTTGACGCCGTAATACTGTGCGGCGTCAGCGACGGATACTTCGCGGATTTTGGTCG
Organism: Psychrobacter sp. AT9; assembly: GCF_047272965.1. Classification (NCBI taxonomy): domain Bacteria; kingdom Pseudomonadati; phylum Pseudomonadota; class Gammaproteobacteria; order Moraxellales; family Moraxellaceae; genus Psychrobacter; species Psychrobacter sp. AT9. The sequence continues at coordinate 2,371,425 of NZ_JBKOTW010000001.1, read as the reverse complement.
GATTATCAACGTAACTCTCGCCAGGATAATCACTACCGATAAAGTCAGCTTTTAACTTACTACTGATCTCCATTTTGATAACCGTACGCAGAAAATCCTTATTAGCGTTACCTTGCACCGTAAACTCACGATCTTCAGAGGTCACGCGCGTGACTTGCACATACTGCTCAGCCTTAGGGAAGCCCGCTTTATCTTGGCGCAAGCAATAGACATCACCAACGACAGGTAATGGCTCGCCAACGCGCTGGTAGGCTTGGATAAGACGGCTGTTTATACTCTGTGTCGATAGCAGTAGCATCCGCGACTCAATCGTGGCAACGTTATAAGCTTCGATACGATCAAGCGACTCATGGCGTAGCTCACCAAACTTGTTGGCGCGGGACAATAGATAGCTGACCGTTGGATCAGAGGGCGGCTTAGTGATAGCTGCAAACGAGCCAATCAAAGGCTCATCATCAGCACGTAGCACACCTGCATAGACGAGGCGCAGATAAAACCCGCCGTTAACCCGCGCAATAGATGAGATAGGGTTGAACAGCTCGTTGGCCTCGCCAGATATAGGTGTGCCCAATGGCATGCCGCCGCCATCGTCATTGTCGGTTAAGCGCTCGGACGGGAAAAACTGTAAGTCGAATCGGTTAATCTTGGTTTCTGGAGTTGCCATTTTTAGTCCTTTGAGCTGCTTTTAATAGGGTATTAATCGTGTTTTAAACGGTCAGTAAATTGATATTCGCAGTAAACGGGTCATCGGGTGATTGGTCAGCCGGTCGATAGCCTTTAATATCGACAATGTCGGTCAATGCGGTTGCAGCAAACATGACGTTAAACGTGCGACCATCAGGATGCGTCAGCGTCATTGTCATCTCTGGCACCGACGCCCAGCCTTGTAGTAGCTGCACGTCAGCACGATGCAAGCGTGCATGAGTGCTGTCTAGCGTAATCGGACGAGCAGCGAGCATCGTGCCTTGCTGGATATCCATCGCACCGCTCAGCGTGTAGACGGGATCTGACTGCTTGAGTGACGACCACCCATACTCATCCGACCACCAGTACTGGCTGTGTAGACTAAGGGTGGTTTGATTGTCATTGCGTTTTAGTTGCCAGCTCATGTGCGTCTCTTAGCCTCATCTTTTAGTTGTTTCATTAGTTGCTCAACTGCCAATTTTGCAGCTTCATCACGTTCGCGTTTGATGCGTGCGTCCAAAGCATCTACGATTTCAACGGCACTGGTATTACTGCCCGCACTGCTTGGTGTACCGCTATTAGATTGACGAGTAGATGATTGCGGTGTGGATGTAGAGCTGCTTTGCTTTTCCGCTTCGCGTGCACGCTTTTCTTCTTCAGCCTTGGCAGCGGCTCTGCGCTCTTCTTTGTTGATTTCTTTTTGCAGATTTAATGCTTCGTTGTAGTACTTAATCTCTTCAGTATTGCCACGTTTGCGTGCGTCTCGTAGCAAGTCCTCAAGCTTTTTGAGGTCTTTGGTTTGCTCAATCTCAAGCGCTTTGCTGTCGTCACCTCGGATTTTGGCCAGCTCACCTTCGAGCTGTCGAGCGGTGGCTTTTGCCTCTTCAGCGAGGTCTGTCATTTTTTCTTTGGTTTTATTGATAGCGTCTTGCAGGTTGTCGAGTGTCGCTTGATCCATGCGTATCAGGCCATCAATCGTGGTGGTCGTGGCTTGTGATAGCACGCGCTGCGCTTTTGATAACTCGGTGCTGGTCACTTCGGCACCGCCAAGGGCAGCGGTCATATCGACGGCAGCCGCACGCGCATCGATAAAGCGTTGCTCTTGTTTGAATATTTCGCCTGATAATGTGTCAGCGCCTGCTGATAGTCGTTCCCAGCTGCCAGTGTGCCGTTCCATGTCTTTATAAAACTTGGCTTGGATGAGTCCGACTTGCTCTTCAGTTGCGCCCAGCTCTGACATCTTGGCGATGCGATTGCTTATCTCATCAATATATTGCTGCATGGCTTGTTGGGCGTCACCGACGGCATAGACTGTTTTTGCAGACGCTGCTGCTTCAGCATCGGCGGCGGCTTTGGCAGCGGCAGCCTGTTTGTCTTTGGCATTGGCATTATCGTTGCTAGCATTACTGCTATAAGTATTGGCTAAGGTGTTGGCAGATAGGACGTTGGTTTGTGCGGCAATCGCGTCAGCTGCGACTTTGGCCGCAGTTGCGCCACCTTGCATACCAGCTTGTAGTATCTTCATCTGGTCAGCATTGACTTTGCCTGCGACACCAGCATCTCTTAGCGTTTGATTGATTGCTTCAAAGTCGGCCTTGGTCTTGGCCGCTGATATCGATGTATCTAGCGCTTGCGTTAGGGCGACTTTTAGAGCATCGGCGCTGGTCGCTTGCTCTTTGATAGCCGCGACACCACTTCTGAGCGTGGTAACCATCTCAAGCCCTGACGCACTCATGGCGTTATTGACAGCATCCATACTGATACCAAGGCGCGACAGTGCAGCAGCTTGCTCATCTGCTGCGCTTTTGGCATTACGCTGCTCGATGGCGACGCGCTTGACCTCGGCTGCCAACTGGCTGTTACCGTTGACCGATGCAAGCAACTCCTGTTGTAGCAAGGCTTGCGCTTGGGCATTGGTGCCGATCTTTTCAGCGGCAGCGCCATAGGCACGAGCTAGCATAGCGGTATCGTCACCTGCGATTTTCGCCACTTCGCTAAATGCAGACAACGAGGCTGTAACCTTGCTATCCATACCGTTTGCAAAATACTCAGTATCTAGCCCTAATGTCTTAAAGGCTTCTGACGACTTGCTTATTTTTTCATTCAACTCAGCAGAAGCGCTGGAGACATTATCCATAGCGTCTTTTTGGTCAGCCATCGCACTAATGGTGACTCTGCCAGTTTCGCTAATTTCAGCTTGCAAGCCTTGCTCAGCAAGCTCAGCCTCTAGTCTTGCATCGACGACATCGCCATTCGCTTTGATTGCGTCCAGCGCGGCTCTGATATAAGCTTCTTGTATCTTGCCAGCGGATGCTGTGCCATCAGCAGCCATCTGCTCGTAGACTTGACGCGACTTGACAGCCGTTTCATCCAGTCTTTCTTGATGTGTCTTGGCAGCGTTATCAGCAGCAGCTTTAGCGGATGACTCAAACTCTAGTGCGTTCTTTTTGGCACGGGCGACCATCTCATCGCCTTTTGCCATCATGGCATCAGCGGCATCAGTACTGCCGCCTGTTAGCTTGGCATAAGCGGCAAGCAGCAAGCTGATACCTTTAAGCATTCCACCCCATGCTAAATCAGCAACAATCTGCAAACCCTTTAAGCCGTCAGAAATATGACCGATAAAGATAGACAGCTCTTGAACTATCTTGGTTAATAGTCCAACCTTTTCGCCAGCGGCAGTCGTACCATCAAAGGCATTCCAGACGTCACCCAAATTGTCTGTTACCGTAAATACACTGGTTGCCAATATTTGAGCGACTTCGCCAAGCTGAGTAAACGCCTCTTTGACCGCATCGACAGTGGCAGGGTCGATTTCATCCAGACTGGTTGCCATTTGCTGGATGATAGACGACACACCGCCTGATGAATTGAGCTGCTTATCAATATCACCAACGAAGCCTAAGAAATTGTTTTTTAACTGAGTTAATGAGTTGGCAATAGTTAGCGGCATCTGATCAAATTCAGACTGTATGGCTTCGCCTTGTGACTGCACCGAATTGATGACGACCTCAGATGTCAGCTTGCCTTCAGCAGCCATAGCACGCAGTTGTCCAAGCGTGACGCCCAAGCCATCAGCCATCGCGCGCGCGAGGCGTGGTGACTGCTCCATAATGGAGTTGAACTCTTCGCCGCGTACGACACCTGATTGCAGGCCTTGGATAAGCTGAGTAATCGCCGCTTGATTAGATTCTGCGCTACCGCCTGATAGCTGTATCGCCTCATTAATCGTTTTGGTAACAGACAATACATCTTGCTGGGCGAGGTTCATCTCTTTGCCAGCGCGGCTGATACGAGCAAATAGCTCGCCTGTATCTTCAATGCTAGTAAAGGTTGCATCGGCGATTTCTTTTACACCGTTAAAGCCATTAATAAAATTAACGCCTTCGCCAGTTGCCAGTCTGATTTTAGCCTCTAGGGTTTTGTAAGAGTCTGCCATCTCTAGCAGCTCTGTCGCACCAACTGATATACCCAATGTGGCTATCAAGCCTTTTAAACCATTGAGCGCACCTTTGACGCCATCGACACCTTTGCCCAGTCTATCGGTTGAGTCGTTTGCCTCATCTGTGCGGCGTCTTAACAACCCTAAATCGTCCGCGCCAGCATTGGCAGCGTTACCGAGGTCACGTAGACGCGACGCTTGCTCTTCAGCCGATAAGTCATCCCATTCGCTATTCAATCGACGAGCAGCATCACGGAGCTGCTCGGTATCACCGCCAGCCGCTTCAATCTTTGCTATAAGCTTGTCGATATGCTGTAAGCCGTCCACACCAGCGGTGATGAGCAGCTCAGTATCTAAGCGATTGGCCATAAAAAAACCCTAGTAAATTACTAGGGTCATTGTTACGTATTGGCTGTTTATCGGTTAGATGATGCGGTTCAGGTAGTTAGTGCTCAGCGCATAAACTTCGTGTCATAACCACTAAAGTTAAATAAGAACTCTCCTTCAGTCGGTGACTCTGGGGTAATTTTTGTTAGTGGCACGGTGATAGAGGCATTACTTGAGACGGTCACGTCTTTGATTAAGCTACGCAAGTCACGGGCGCTAAAGCTGTCGTTCGTGAATACGCGCTCGACGAACTCTTGCGCGGTATAAACCCCTCCTGCGCTACCGTTTTTCTTTATGCGAATATTGCAAGACACATCACAATCGGTCTCTGCGAAAAATACCGTGATACGCAGATAAGTTATGACTTCACCTAATGCCGTAGTATATTTTTGCAGCTCAACCTGCATAATAGCGTCGTTAGATCCATTAGCTGTAGGGACAGTGTTCGTTGATTTTATTCTCGCAAACCTAGAAAACTCAGTTTGCTCATACTCCCACAAGCTATCGCTATCAGGCGTAGGTGTAGAAGGGTTGCCATTACCGCCGCTGCTACCACCGCCAGTACTAGGAACGCCGGGGCGATCTAACGCATCTCGGATAGGCTCTATGTCATCATCACCGCCACACCCAACCAACGCCAAACACAGGGCAACCACTGCCAATCGTTTCATAATAACCCCCAATAAAGTATGTTGTTTAGAGCATCATATAACAAAAAAGACCAGTAAACAAAATTTGTATAATTTGCTGTTATAACACTTATGCACAATTAAATGCTTATTTAGCTTGTAATCAATTCTATCGTTGGTTAGTATACTCGCAGAGGCTTAGAAACCTTAACAACTAGCGGAACATCGCTCCCGACAGACCAGCGGTATTTTTATGCCTAAATTTTACCAATCGTGGTATCATTTAGCCGTCAAAGACCCTCTATGTCGGGAGGGCGAGGAATACAATACCTTAGTGGAAATAACTCCGGCCGTCTAGTTGCGGTTTTCTAACCTCCCGGCGCCCTAATTTTAGGGTGGACTTAGAAATCAATCAACTAGGAATTACCCATGAACATCACCTTTGTAACCCCTGCAAGTAATATCCAATCCATGACCAGTTTACAAATAGCCGATATCGTTTCTGCACGACATGACAACGTTAAACGCACTATCGAGCGCCTTGTAGACCAAGGTGTCATGACGTTACCTCCAATGGAGGAAACGTCTTTTAAAGACACAATCAATCGAACTCAACGCACTACGGCCTACGTCTTTACAGGCGAACAAGGCAAGCTCGACAGCATCACAGTCGTCGCTCAACTGTGCCCGCACTTTACCGCGATGATCGTCAAGCGGTGGCAAGAGCTAGAGCGAGTCGTCTCAACCGACAGCTATCAGATCATGCAAGCACAAAACCAAGCCCTAAAAGATGAGCTACTACGGGCGCGTCCTGCTTGGGCTGACATCATCCACTATAAGCATATGGGCTTGGGCACATCAGAGGTCGCACGGCTGATTGATCGCGCCAATAGCACGGTCAATACTTACATCCGTAATATGCAAGCGCTTGGCTATGATATCGCCAACGAGCCGCAACCGGCACAACTCACGCTGGAGGTGTAATATGTCACGTCAGCATTTAGATACTGCCTACACCATGCTACACCGCATCCAGTTTATGCAGTCGCTAGCCTTTGCCGCGCAAAACGAAGTCGATAAGCAATATCATATTATTGACTATGCCGACACGATTAATGACAGCGTCAAGCAGTTGCAAGCAGCATTGGATGGCTTGGAGCGTAGCATTGCCGCCTAATCACTGGCTGATTTTATATTTTATGACATAAAAAAGGGACGCCAAATGGTGTCCCTTTTTATCATTACAAGCACTGCTTCATCAGACTTACGGCGCGAGTTTGTACTCAGTAAAGCGCATCGTTGGCTTGCCTGTATCTTTGATGAGCGGCCCTGATAAACCACCTTCCCACCAGTCGTCGCTAAACCAGTTGATATCGCTATCACTAGACAAGTCAGCGTGTGGCATGTCCAAGATGCCATCTTGACCAGAGATACGGTCTTTGCCATCCAAATACATCTCAAGCGGTAAAGACGTCAGCGTGTTTGCATCGATTTGATAGCCTGCTGAGCCAACTGTTGAGCCGCTATATGTAATGACTGCACCCACTTCCAACGTGCTATCAGCCGTAAACTGGATCATACCCAAGCGAGGGTTGACCTTATAAGTACTGGCATCAATGACGACATCGGTCGAATCAGTCAACACCAGCTGCGTCTCATCGATATCACGATGGGCAAGCTTTAGCCAATTCAGACCGACGGTCAGCGGCTCATCCGTAAATACAACAGGCGTGGTCGATAGGTCAATCGCTTCACCCATCATGACTCGCGCCATCGCCGTCTTATCAAAAGTATTAAACTTGATAGCCAGTTCGGTGGCACCAGGGATGCTTTCGTTTTCGATGACTTCGCCGTATTCGCCGCGACCAGTGCTGGTCAGTTGGTCGCTGTCAGAATCTTTACTAGTCGTCAGCTCAGTGACGTTGCCAACCATGATAAATCCATCGGCGGTGCCCCATTTGCGAGCGAACAAGTCGCCGCTGTACTTCTTACCTCGTTGTGCCATGATCGTATTCCTTGTCGTTTAAATGCTGCTTAATATAGGTTTAAAGGGTTATTAATTAAGGGTTAACTACTTTTTGCGTTTGGCCTTTGTGCGACGGTTATTGCGCGAATTGTGTGCGATAAACAACCAATGCGCGGGATAGTCCAAAATATTAGATGACCACATGGTATTGTCCTTATTGACAGTAAATAATAATTGATGGCAGCGCTCAACTGCTTGCGCTATTAGCATCAGTGCTTTTTTCAGGGCGTCCGCCAAAGTTAAATTTTTAAACATAGCAGACACCTATTAATTATCAGAAAGTATGGCCACTTCAGCAGTGAAGCGCAGCGGAAAAAATGCAAAGCCATCTTCGTATTGGATCGGCAGTGGTGGACGCGACTCGAATGGATCAGTCACCAACGCACGGCCTTGTTCATCGCTTGGATCAAAACCTTGTAGCGCTTTTGATAGCGCGGTCAGCGTCTTGCCGACATCATCCGACGCAGGGTTTGGCGTAAATTGCTGCTTGGTCAATATCACACTAAAGCCAATCTCAATCAGCTGCTCACGTCCTTTGCCATTGCTGGCGGTTGGCGTATAACCGTCCAAGATGAGATAGACCGCACCATCGAGCGGGACTTGCTTACGCTGAGCACCGCTAATGGCTGCAAAGTCAGCAGCTTCTAGCACACGTTTAACTTGCGATACTTCCCGTAAACGCTCAAGCACATATGGATAGCACGCCAAGGCGTTGTCGTTCCATGCCGGTACATTAGCCATTGACTACTCCTGCCATAAAGTCGTTCATTAAGTCCAGCACGTCGGTACGGTCATCGACTGATATGCCAAATATCGGACGGGCTTCCATACGTTCAGAGCCGTCGCTGTTTTTGGTGCCCGTTTGGTGATACTTGGCATACGGTCTATCTGTACCGACTGCCGCCGAGGAGCTATTGGCGTAGCTGGTGATAGAGCGCATCAAGTCGCCATACTCAACCATTTTGCTGCCACGGCCTTTTTTAGCCTTGAGCGTAGACGGTTTTAGGTCTGCCCAAGTTGAGCCATCGGGCGCGGTCTTGGTGCGAAACCTATCGCGGCTGCTGTTTTCAATGACACTAGCCACACCGCGCATCAGTGGCGTTAGGTCGCCACCCAGCTTGATATAAATCTCACCGACTTGATCGGCAAGCTCTGGTAATTGACTGTTAACGTTGATTTGCATAATCAGTCCTGATAAATATTCGGTACCGGATTTGGTATGACGCTGATACCACCGCTCGCCGTTGGCAGCTCAGCGATAGGCCCAGTAAGCATCGTTGGGTCTTTTTTGACCTTGTCGAGCCACTTGATCGCATCGTCATAGCGCTTTTCGACCGTTTCAGTGACGCCATTGTCGTACAGGTTGTAGCGAGCAATATTGCACGTATGCAGTGCTAAATCAGAGGGTAGATCAGCGCCATTACGATAAACGACATTACCCAAAGCGTCTTTGCTGACTAAGCCAGCAGCACGCAGATACCCTGCGACTTCGCCTTCCGCGTCTTTGATAGCGGTTGCCGCGACAGCTGCATCAATCACTTGATAACTCACTCTGTCTGTCAGCTTTGCTATTTCGGTCTCACCAAAGCGGTTGATTAAGTCTTGTAGGGTTATCATCGCTATCTCTTGTGTAAGAATTTGGGTAAAACGTCCTTGACCAGCATTGCCAGTCAAGGAGTTTAAGCGTTTAGGTCATTTTTAGCGTAGCGACCAGCTCAGGACGTAGCAACAATGGCAATGGGTTAGATTGCGCCTCAAGACTCCAGCCTTTGTCATGATCTAGCTTTTCACGACTGGCGTAGTACGGTAGCGCCTTGGTGTTGACCGTAGACGACATATCCGCAGGGGCAAAGAACTCTTTAAACGTGTTCTTGGTACCGGCTGGCAAAATAATCGCTTCGCCTTCTGTGATTTGCAGACCCGAGTCAAACACATGATCGTAGTTAATAAACTTCAATTTTTTATGCTCAAAGCCGACGCTCGTATCGCCGCTACGATAGGCAGAGCCTTCTTGGTAACGCTCATAGATGGCCGTCACGGTTTTGTGATAAATCACAGCATCCATAAACGTTGGAGAGCACAGCACGATCCAGCCATTGACTGGCTCACCACCACGTTTTTTGCTTAAATTGCGTACGGCTGAATCAATCATTGATCCAACATTGCCGTTGGTAGCCGATAAGTTCCAGTTGATGGATTGGCGAGTTAACCCAAAGCGCTCATAGATATCGATAATAGGGTCGCCATTAGCGTTCAAAATCTTGCCTGATAGCGCACCAAGCATGAGATGCTCGCGGGTGTATTCGATGTCAGACTTCATATCTGCAAGCTTGTCGTTGACCTTTTCAGCGACCGTTTGCGCTTTGTTGCCACCGCCGAAGGTGCGCACGTTTTGCACATCGTCAGCGCGGACGATATCACTCTTAGGCAGATGCAACATCTCAAAGACTTGACGATTGCCAAGCTTGGTTGCCACAGGATCACCAGGCGTACCACGAGGCACAGCACTGACCAGTGACAACACACCGTTTTTGGATTCCACAGCGACAGAGGTCGTGGTTTCGTACTGCGGCTTGAACAGTCCAAGCTCGCGGATAATGGTGGGATTGGCAGGTAACTTGTTAATTGCCTCGGTCATAGGCACAACGCCATACTCACTGTTATTGGATAAAGGCATAAATAATTCCTAGGTTTTGGCTTGCGTTAAAGGGTCGTTAAATCAGTTTTATATTGGGTTTAACTAGCGCTTAAGCGCTAGCCATTGGCGTGCCGATATACTTAATACCGTACAAGTCGCCTTGGGTTTTTAGCGTGGCGACTGTCAGTGGTACCAGACCTTCTTCGTCGGTAAACGTCGTGTCGATATTGGCTTGTGGAATACTGCCCAAAAACACAGTGCAGTTATGCGGTTGTACCAGTACTTCGCCGTTGATCTCGTCGGTCAACGCGAATAAATATTCATTGCGCTCTTCATATTTGACCATCTGACCGGTCTTGGTGCCGACAGCGGCAGGGATAGCGATGCGATTGCTGCGATCCGCTTCGGACTTTAAGATATCGCCAATCGTGACGTAATGTTCATTGGGCATGGGGTGCTCCTAGGGTTCGATAAATAGGGTTCGATAAATTTATTGTTTAAGTGATTAATCGTTTAAGCCATCAAAGACGCTGGACGTTTGCCAGCGCCTGCCATGCGTTAATTAGATATAGTTTTTTGCCTCGGCGGCGCGTGCTTCAGCATTGGCTAGCATCGGATTGCTAGACAGCTGACGCTCTTGACCGTTACTGGGCTTGTGCTGCTCACCTAGTAGATACTCAGGCACATTATCTTGCGTATTTGGCGCACGCAGATCACCGATCATCGCTTTGGCATCTTCAGGACTGGCAGACAACAGCATATTGACCGTCGCTGTACCGACACCATTCCACGCTTTGCCGTCTTCAGTCTTGGTAAAGCCCGCTTGTGATAATTGCGCATCGATAGCAGCGGCTTTTGCTTCGGCTTCCGCTTCGGCTTTTTCTTTCTCAAGCTCGGCTTTTTCTTCTTTAAGAGTCTTAATCTCTTCAGCTTGGTCAGCGGCAAGCTTTTGTAGTGCTGCGATTTCTTCAGGAGTCATGGTGGTGTCCTTTTGCGTATTGGGTTGAGAGTTGGTTGTTTGGGCGCTGCCATCATCGCCAAGCGCGACAGCAGAGGTTTCGTTGTCTACGCCAGTTGGGGTAAACGAGATTTCAGAGACGCTGCAATTTTTTAGGATGACCATCGGGCCAGTGACGGTTTGCCCATTGACGGTCGCGGTCTCGTTTTGACCCAGCTCATGGATGCTGTTGGCGTTGATGTGCGCTGACATCTGCCACGGGAATCCAGCATCCGACTCTTCAGCGACTTCGCGTCCGAACTGGTTATCTAGCAACGTGCCATCGATGAGCAATTGATTATTTGTGACGCTGAGCGTACCAAATCCGGCACGTTGGGCACGGTCATGCAGCAATAGCGCGGGGACGTTTGACTTGTATTGGATGTCCGTTAAGTCAACGACGACCATTTCGCCATAGTGATTAAACGGCTTGCCAGAGTTTGCGACACCACTAAACTTGCGCGGCAATGATTTGTCGGCATCAGCAGGGGCATCAGCGACATTGACTTCAGAGAGCAGATAGATATTTGGCTTTTTGTGGTCTTTTGGCATAATGACGTCCAGCTAATGAGTAAAATCACGACAACGTAAAATAAAGAGTGTCGATAAAGTCTCATTATGATGAGCGGCATTAAATATGGTTAGATGATGCGGTTCAGGTAATCACCCATAAAAAACAAATGGCTGTTATTTGCGATTTAAGCGGTCATAGAGGGATTATTCGCATAAGGGTAGGACTTTGGCATCTGCGCGTCACAGTCGAGACGTTAAACGGGTGTTAAACGCTATTGCAATGGCAAGTAAGAGGCACATAAACGACAGGCACAAAAAAACCCACTTTTTAGGGCGGGGTTTTGGGTTTTGGTTAGGTTTTATTATTCAGCCACATAATCATAGTCAGGATTACGTTTAAATTTCAGTGGCACACTTAAAATTGTTTTGGGTTTATGCTTAGGGTTGAAATCACTTGTGAAGCTATAAAGCTGATGATGACAATTCAGTGTATTTTCAAAATCTTGGTTAATAGTAATTAGTGATGGGCTTTTATTTCTTGAATCAACAAAGCCATTGAGCACCTCTAACACTTCGTCAAGTATATTATCATAACTCATCATGTACATGTCTTTTGATGAATGCCAACGCTCAAGCTCTTTAGATTTTAATTGCGCCTTAACCATAACCATGCACTCTTAACCCGTTTCATTCAGTCCAATATAAACCATCTATCTTACTCTGGCAACAACGCTGCAAAGCGCGGATCATCTTTTATCATATCGACCAGTCCAGCCTCTAGCAGCCGCTGCATATAATCCGCGAGCTGTGGTATGAGCTGCGCTCGAAAGTCACGCCCGTGCTTCTCTTCAGCGATGTTCAGTAGCGAGCCAAGCCGATTGGCATGATTATGTGCAAAGCTTAAGCTGATGCCAGTCGGCACTTGCTCCTTCTCACCAGTGCGCGGGTTTTCGACTTCCTCATATTCGACGTCTTTATCTTCGGTCACACCGCCAGCGCGTTCCGCTTGTTTGCGCGTCAGCTGCTTGACCCAACACAGACAGCCATAGCCGTTTGGCGGTAGTATCTGCTGCCAGATTGGGTCGTCAATAGGTCTGATGATGCCGTAGTACTGCTTATGGTCGTCACGTTTGCGCGTGGCAAGTGACGGCATATATTGCAGGTATGGCAGTGCGTCTTTGGACTGCTGGATACGTTCCCATTGCCCAGCCGCGTATGCTGTGTGCAAATTGGTCTGATATATCGTGCGCAGTCTGCGAGTACTGCCCAGCTGTACTTTTTGGATTGAGCCATCGATAGGGTCGCTCATGACTTGCTCACCCCACCAGCCCTTTGACATCAGATACGGCTTTAGGCGCTTTTGAAAGTCGCGAAAGTCTGTGCCATTTTCTAGTGCCGCGCTGATAGCGTCTTTGGTTTCAGACAGCATATCCATGTCCATCATCTTGGCGACGGTAAAGGCGACAGCGTGCTCATGAGCGAGCACATCCAGATAACTAAAGCTTGAGCCGATCATCTTGGCGTTAAAGGCAGCGATGGCTTCTTTATTTGGCAAGATATCAAAGTTGGCATCGGTATAAGCATCAGGCATCTTTGTTGTCCTTATCATCGACCAAAGCATTGATAAATGTCGCGGTCAGTGCATCAGCAAGGTCAGCGACGACCCCGTCATCGGGTAGTTGCAGCTCAGATAGTTTTCGCTCAAACTCGCTGTAATCTTTGCAGTCGTCTACCAGTGCTTGCATCGCATCAATCTTGGGCTGCATGAGCTGACGCTCTTGCTCGATATCGTCGGCAGTCGCAGGGTCAGTGATAATGGTTGGCAGATTCTGCGAGAGTTTGTATTGCAGTGAGAGCTGGTCAAGGATTTGCTGCGTCGTCGGTACGGGTGTCAGTACTGGTACCGCATTATCGATAATCTCAAACTCAGACTCTTCGTAGCCGACATTGAGCAGTCGCTGTTTAGTCAGCCTTACTTGACCCGTGCTGACGTATTTCGCGTCAATCTCTGCCTCATCTTTGCTGAATTTTTTGACGATAGGATATTCAAACCAAATGCCTTGCGGGGCATTAATCGGCAGACCCCACGCTTGATTGACCGCGATAATGGCATCGATGGCGTGCTGTATACCACGGGTCATCAGCCCAAGATATGACATTACGCGGTCTTGGCGTGCCTCATCATCGGTCTCTTGAGCCGCTCGACTGCCTGCTGATAGCTCGCTGGTCTTGACGCGGCCTAATAGCAGCTTTTGGATACGTCTGTTAGCGAGGCGCTCAAATAATTCAAACGCTGAGCCGTCACCTGACAGCTGGTGCATCTCGATCTTGTCATCTTTACCGATACCGGCAGCGCCACCATTGATAAAGCTAAATATCTTACTGGTAAAATCGCCAAGCGTTGTGCCAAAGACGCCATCAGCGCCTTGTGTGCCGACGACATAGGGCTGAGAGTAACGCGCGATAAACTGCCCAGCATACGCCCACTCACGGCGACGCAGCGCCACGGCAGGATAGGCACGGACAATCATCAGCTCACCAGCAGGGCGCGCGGGAACGGCCTTGCTAGTAAGTACCAGGTACTTAATAATTTGATTGATCTCAATGCTATCTTCTTCGGTTTTGAGCTGCATCGATCCATCACGCATGGGCGTGTAATTATCCAGCTCGCCATCTTTGGACAATAGACTGTGCAGTGTCAAAAATCCGTCAGGCTCTTTTTTAAACACGTATTCAGCGACGGCATAACCGTTAAACTTGGCAAGGATAGCAAGCGCGGCAAAGTCATTATGCAAGCGGCGTATGATGCGATAAAGCCTATTGACCACATCTTCATTGACGTCTTCGCCCCAAATTCGCCACGCAGCAGCACTGATAGCGCCTTCGATATCCTCGCGGCAGCTGATAACCTCATCGTCTGCCATGACCGCATCGAGCAGCTCTTGACGGGTCTTGCCGGTCTCTTGTAGTAGTACGTCGGCACTGACAGCGTCGCTGCTTTCAAGCGCAGTATCAAAAGCGACATAAAGCGTCTTTTGGTCAACCTTTTGCTTTTTGGGTTTTATGCCAAACATAATTTATCCTTATCGCTAATTGTGGTACAGGCTTGGCTGGGGTACGTCATACGCTTGTACTGGCGCATTACTCGCACGCGCAAAGCTGGTCGCAAGCTTCCAGACCATTTCAGTCCCATCAGGGCCGTCGTCGTTTTCGTGTTTGGGGAAATGGGTAAAATGTGCAATCAGCGTCTTTTGCTTGTGATGCAATAGCAGCAGCTCGTTTTCCATGTGTGGCTGCAATGCGGTGATGCGTAGTATCTTATCGTTATGCGGATGGACAGCAATAGCAGGCACATGGACACCAGCAGCGGCAGAGCGTTTAACGATTTCAGTGCGCAAAAACTCTTGAAACTGCACGGCTTCAACCGCCCAGCCAAGACAGTTATATTCTTTTTGGTAGCGGATGACGTCTGATATGATCTTGTCAGGGGTGCGCCTTTGGATGTCTGCCAGTACGATATACAGCTTGCCGTGCAGTCGGTCATAGCCACCGATAATGATGGCTGACGGGTCGCCACGCTTACGTTTAGCACCTTTTTTCCCCAATGACGGATCGAGCGCGGCAAAGTAAACCAGTCCAGCAGGCAGCTCACGCCAGTAGTTAATTGAATCACTAAAGGGTGAATCTTCGCCAGCCGCAGGGTCGTTCTGCAACTCGCTGTCAAAGTTACCATGACCATCACGCGCACGGATAATCATCAGCTCAAGGATGGGGCGTGCATCCCACGACACCACAGCGCCTTTGTCCATCTTGCGCTTATGCTTGTGATAAAACGCAATGGCGGCCGCTTCGCCTTCGTCGTGGTAAATGGCTTCCCATTCATCCCACAGCTTCATATTATCGGGCCACTCAAGCAGTGCTTTGAATACCCGTGTTGTCCAGCCCTTATTTTTCAGGATGCGATTGAGCACGCTATCGTGATGCAAGATGGTACCGATATAGACCACATCCATTTTTTCGCCAGCTGCTGCCAGTTTCAGCGGTGTCCGCTTTAGCCATCTTTCTAGCTTGTCACGCTGGTCAGGGCTTTCGACGTTCTCATCGTTTTCAAGGTCATCGAGCAGCACAAGGTCGGGACGATATGCCCCGTAAACCCAACCACGCATTTTTTTGCGAGCACCGGCACACTGTATCTTGATGCTGTTGGCGGTATTGATGGTATAAGACTGCCAAATACGACCGGCACCATGAACTTTTGGAAAGTCAGTCTTGATACGCGGATTGACTTCAAGCTCTGTTTTGATGGCTTGCAAAAACTCAGCAGACTGGTCAAGGCTGTCACTGATGATGGCGATGTATTTCTTTTGATCGGTGACGACGCAGTACAAAGCAAATAGACGTGTGACGATGGTTGATTTCGCCTCACCACGCGGCGCGGCAAGCGCATCAAGCTCTGAGCGCTCAGACGATAATATTTGCGGTAAGCGGGCAAATAGATACTGATGCAAATACGATTGTGAAGGATTACGCAGGTAATGCGGGAAGTAATGCGTGACAAAGTACTCAAAGCCTGTCACCTTGTCATTGACCTTAGCGACGCGCTCTTTAATGACAGCAGGATCATTGTCCCAGTCATTGCAATGCGCATCGATGTCAGCTTGCAGCGCACGGGCAATGTCTTTGAGACGATCAGCAAACTCTTTGTTTTTCATATTATCCCGCACACGTCTTTAACATGATGATGAATAGCCAGAGACAAGCCCATGACAGCTTGCGGCTGATAACCTCTACGCGCTCAAGCAATTTGCTTTCAAAGTCGGTCACTTCAACTCCTTAGCAATCAAACCACCAAACGGATCGAGCACATCCATAAACTGGATCAGCAACTCAGGCTTGTGCTCTTGGATGTACTTTGCGAGCAGCTCCAGCACTTGCAGCGCCACCGCTAATTTAGAGGTCTCAGGCAACAACTTACGACTTGATGCGACGGTTTTGTTATAGGCATCAGCCAGACTGGTCAGCATCTCAACACGTTGTCCCGGCCCGATATCATCAGCGGCTTTAATGGACTCCATCGTCGCTTTAAATTGGATGATAAAGTCGGTCAAGATTTGCCGTGATATATCCTCTAAGTCACCACCCGCCATACTGTGTGCGACTTTGACTTTGTCCCAGTCATCGCCTGCATCAGCCGCGACATTTTTCCAGCGCTGCGCTGTTGGATAGCTCACCTCGGTCATGACCGCAGCCATGGCCAGCGACAGACCATCAAAGATATATTTTTTGCGTAGATCATCTTTTGTCGCTTGCGAATGCGCCATCTCAGCCTCCAAACTTAGCTTTGATAAGCTCTATGCCGACGCTGACGACAGTACCACCAACGCCGCCGGTAAAAGCCCCCGCCATCGCTCCCGCCATCGTAGCGCGTTTGCTGATATTGGTTTCTAGGATATCAAACTGCTGCATCATCGTCTGATTCTGCGTTTTGATATCGCCCAGTAGCTGGATGACTTCATCAGGCGCTTGAGTGGCATCAGGTGCGGCTTGTTTAATAAAGTGCTGTTGCTGGTTTGGCATATTACTTGTCCGCCTTCTTGTCCATTTTGTCACCCAAGCGCGTGACGTTATCTTTAATCTCGCGCAGCATGTCCATGATTTGTGCATTATCTCGATGCGACTCAGTTTTACTTTGATAGTCGCGATATACCTCGGCTTTGAGGTCTGCAACTTCAGTCGTGAGCAAAGCTATCTTGTCGCTGTCTTTGTCTCGTGATTGACTAAGCGCCGCGACCCAGCGCCAAAATATGGCACTAATCAATCCCACAACCGACGTCAGTCCAAACATCATAATGGCATCACTCATCGTCTGCGCTCCCATACTTCATACTCGTTTTGGCAAGCGATGCAGCGAGTGGCAGATGGCATGTATTGCTTGCGCTGCTCACCGATAGGCTTGTCGCACCTGATGCAATCCGTGACATCGTTGGCAGTCAGCGCCTGCGTTTTAAGACGGGCTGCTGCCAATGCTGCATCAAGATTAAGCTGCGCTTGTTTGTTGGCTTTATCGATGAGATCGTCCATGTTATAGCTCGACTTCCATTTTCTCAGCTTCAGCCATATGCAATTGCAGCTCTTTAAGCAGTTTTAAGGTCTTCATATTGTGTTGACCCAACTTGCGCACTTTTGCGGTGGTTGCAGGCTTTAACGGATGGTGATAATTGGCTTGGTTCAGACACTCAGCTTCAGTGTCGGCAAAGTCTTCATCGGTCAGCTCAATAATCTCACTGCATACGTTTTCAATACTCATGACCATGTCCTATTTTTTGATTGACTGACAAACCGCAGGATTAACCCCGCGAATGCGACGATAGCGATCACATGCTTTTGGTTTTCTTCAGGCAAAAGCATCAGCAGCTCAGGTGGCAATGGCGTAGTAGCGAGAAACACGACCAGTACAAACGCCCAATTACTTAACCATTTCCAGCCGTGTCGCCAGTTTTCTACTGGTTTGATTTTCATATCACCACCCATTCTTTTTGGCTTGCGTATGAGCCGTCGCCATTTTGGTATCATATTTATTGATGCGATATTTCTTACCGTTATAACCTTTTGCAAAACCAGCCCAGTCTTTGCGGCGCAGTTCATCATCTAGATTATTAACCTTGATATAGCGACAGACCGCATCGAGCTGACAGCCTTCTGATGCATACATCAGCGTGACAAAATCACGCACAGAGTCGTAGCCGAGCGACTTCCAGTTAAAGCCCATTACTTGCCCAAAGCCCCACGATGCAGACTCATGCGCGGCATCCCAGTTCAGCGTTGCAGCGATTTCTAGTTTTTCGTACTGCGGTCGCGTGTTGTATGAGCCTGCATTGGGATTGCAGATGTCAGGATATTTGAGGTACATCTCGTTACGCTTGGTAATCCAATTGAGCTTGGTCAGTGCTTGCCAAAACTTATGACGCTCAAATAAAATCTTGGGCGTGCCATCAGGGTTAAATCCACCTTTGGGCGACTCCACATCAGACAGCGCTTTGATTTGAGCCGCAGGCACATTGATACGATCAGCAGCGATAATGATGTCATCGCGCTGGACTTTTGGCGGATTGGAATTTGGGATAAGCAGTACAGGCGGGTGCGCAAGGCCAATACGGACAAGCAACTCTTGCAGCTCGTCAGTCCGGAATTTCAGTAGCAGTGTATGACCGGCATCGACATTGTCTTGAGTCAGTGATTTTTCGGGTTGCTGATAGCGCAGCCAGTCAAAAAACTGCGTACGCTCTTCGACGATATTTAGATCAGACATAACACGCTCATATCAATAATTGATGTAAGGCCATTATGAGTAGAGAGGGTCAATACGGTTAGATGATGCGGTTCAGGTAGGCATTAAAAAACCCGCTGTCAGTGAGCACTGATAGCGGGTTTTGGTGGGTGCATTGGTTATCTGTTTTTTATATGATGGTTGAGGGTCTCAGTCAGCAGTACGGCTTTATTGATACCGACATCATCTGCAAAGCGCTTGTCACGACTATTAACTTTACCATTGACTTCGACCGGCACACAAATAAGATTATCAGGTTCGCAGTTGATGCGGTCATTGTCCAAAAACCGAATGACATGCCGCGCTGGTATAGGGCCATGCTCAAGCTCGTAAACATGGCGCTGTTTAAGTACAAACTTGCGAGGCTCCGCGACCTTAATCATGATATAGCCTTGGGTGTTTTTATATTCGTGTCCGATTGGCTTATGATTATGCGGCGTTTGACCTTTTTTAAATGAGGTTCTGTTGCGGCTTGTTAAGCCTTTGGTGCCTTTATTCCACGACTCTTGACCTTCAGTAAAGACGGTATCAAGTCCATTCGCCCATTTTTTACGTTTGCACAATGCGCCTAGGTTGTCGCCGCTAAGTTCACGGGTAAATGTCGCGTTGAATTTTTGCGCCAAGTCTTTGCGACTGATACCGACTTGATTGACCTCTATCCAGCTGAGTTCAGCCTCTGAATACGGGATAGCACGATTGTTACGACCTTGCATCGGTTATCTCCTTTGGCATTAGCGTATCAACCAATCGCTCTGGCGCATATTCCGCTATGATTCTGGCTCGCTCATTGATGACGCGCTCACCATCGATAATTTTTACTGATAGACTGGCGATGGCTTTACTGCGCTTGATTTCGGTTTCCATTTCAGCGTCAGTTAAGTCGGGGTTTGCGAGGCGTTCGAGCTGGTCATGCAGATGGCCGTTAAGGGCGTTTATGCTGCGATCCTTTGACATAGTATTACTCCAATTTGATTATAAAAAAAGACTGGCTCAATGCCAGCCTTTATGATGATTTAAATGCCATTTAACGGCTAATTAACTTATACGCTAACTGTCTCTTTCATGCTTTTACCCGCCACAAAGCTCACACGATGCTTGGCTGGCACTTCAATCTCGTCACCTGTTTTTGGATTGCGAGCGATACGTGCTGGCTGCGGACGCGCTTTAAACGTACCAAATCCGACCAGCTTCACATCATCACCTGATGCCAGCGTATCAGTTATGGCATCAAGAACGATTTGCAGAGCTATCGCAGCGCTCGTGTCAGTACGATGTGAGTCTTGAGCGATTTTCTTGATTAATTCTTGCTTATTCATGATGCCTTCCTTGTTGTTGATAATTGATGAATGGTTTTTTCACGATGCCAGGCTTTAAAATACGCCGCCAAATCAGCGTTTTTTAATTGCATCAGCTTTTTGTACCTAACTTCACTGAGGTACACGCTACAATCACCTTGTCTTGAAGCGGGTCTACAAATAACGATATGACGTGTGTCACGCTCAAAGCGGACGATGATGCCATGCTCATTGAGCCGACTGTTTAGCACTTTGATGTATCTTTTGATACGTCGTGGCGCTGCGTTTGGATCATGCTGTTGTCTTTTCATCATGTCCGCCTTATTTTTTATGCTCTGGAAACTCTTCATAAAAAGCATCAGCAGCGGTTTTGCCTTCGTAAAATGGTTCGCACCAAGCTTCTTTATCCCAGATGTTTTCACCATGCGCCGTACCAAGTCGTTTTAGTTCATGCCAGTACATATCGAGGTCTAGCTCTTTATCTTCCACACAATTCCCCTTAATTAATCGTTTTGATATCGGCAGGCACTTCCTGATACTTGTCACCCTGACGATACTCCAAGCGCTTGCCGCTTTTAGACAGCCGACAGGCACGGTTGTACAAGCCAGTCAAATGGGCGCAAGTACTCTTAATCACCCATTTTTCAGTATCGATATCCATCGCGGTGATACCTGCGGGATTTGGTGCAAAAATAACGGTTTTTATGCTCATAATTATCTCCAGTTTTTACAGTATTCGAGCAACTCAATATCTGACATTGCCATCAGTTTTTTATACTTACGGCCATCAAGCCAAAAACTAATACCGTTTTGACTCAAACCAGTGTTATTAATAAACCATTCTTTAATATCACCATCCCACCAGACACACATACCCATGGCATTAATTCGATCATTAAGCGGCTTGACGTGCTTAATCAAACGCATTTCTGCACGGTTGATGTCTGTTATTAGTTGACTCATATTTTTCGACATACCCACCTCACACATTACTAAAATCAAGCGAGATTTGATGATAAGCACCAGCGTCATCACGCTCATAAAACCTGATGTACTCTTTGGTATCGGTCACTTGGATAGCATCACTGATGGCATCCATCGCACGATCCCATTTGGCATCATTGATATCGAGACTACGCAGTGCCAGCACACGACTGGTTGATACTTTGCCTTCTTTATCGACTTGGAATGCTTGATTGATAAGGGCTTTGATATTGTCATTGCTGTCTTTCGTCCAGTCCGTCAGACACTCATCAATCAGCTGCTTGGCGACTTGTAGGCGCTCATCAAACACCATGTTTTCAGAGACAGCGAGTTGCACTTTATACTTGCCGTCATAGCTCAGCAGGGTTGTATTGCCTTTTTTCCCGCCCATTTGCACGTCATACTCTTGCGCTGATAGTGCGACAAACTCATTAAACGCATCGAACAGTTTGTTTTTAGCGAGGCGCATATCAGCACGCTGTTTGACAGCGATAGCGATCATGTCTTTGACCACTTCATCACGCAACTTGTCGATAGGCTTGACCTTATCGATTGGGATCAGATGACCTTTAGCATTTTGCATATAGCCTTCAGGGACGACAGGCGCAGTAGCAGTAGCAGTAGCAGTAGCGGGCAGATTGTTTATCATGGCTTGGTCAAAGCCTACTGGTATGGCTTTAGTCGTAACAGGTGCGGTCGTGGTGGCTTGATTTTGATTACTCATGGTTAGATTCCTTACGTTCGTAGATAATAGCGACTGTTTTTTGGTTTGATTTAGGGCGTGGCGTTACTTTGATGGTTACTTCTTTATAATCTTCGACATCTGATAGCCAGCTCATACCTTCTTTGAAAGCATCGGCATAGCTGCCCTCGCTGAGCACCTCAATTCTTGCTTGCATTGTCTTCATCCTTATTTTCGACCATCTGGCGCGTAATTTGATTAACCAATTTTTCAGTCGTAAATCGAACAGGCTCTGCAACTGTCGGACGATGAGCATCAGGCTGTGCGTCCAAAAACTCTTGAGCTGACTCGACTATTTCGTCTAATACGCATGGTGATAACCTAACAACCGTACGTACTAGCATTTCGTACTCAATACTTCTGCACATTTCTTCCCAGTCAGCATCGTTGTTTGCTTGATATTCCTTGGTTTGCATAATTACTTTCCTTTCTCTGTTGATTCATTATCAAAAATATCAGCAGCACTCGTAATAACCGCATATTTATGATTGTTTGTAAATTTCACAGTAACCCGATTACTCGGCAAGTGATGATCGTACCCTTCGGAACTACGAACGATTTTTATCTCTCTATCGTTTGCGGTTAGAGGTATTAATTTCAGAGCGGCTTCCATCGCTTGATCGTAATCACCCAAAAAATAAAAATTGATTACGTTTTCCATTGTTCGTTATCCTTATATGACCATCGACAGCAGCTGCCATATGGCAAATAACAACAGTACAGCGAGCAGCATCACGACGATGGCGTTAAACACATACATCTGGTCGAGCGCGCGTCTGAGTTGAGCGATATCACAGTCCGTACGACGCTCAAACTCTGGATAGCGAGCGAGCATATTGGCTTGATACTGCTTTTTGAGATAATCACTGACCGTCGGACGCTTTGGAATTTTTGCAGCAGGACTGGCAGATTGAGCATCCCAGTCATAGTCGCGCAGCTCATCAGCCATGGCTTGCTCGTCAGGACTCAGCACAGGACAGTTAATGCGATGGCGCAGCTTGTTCATGCCGTCGCGGTAGTCGTCAGCGCTTGGCAGTACTGGGACGTTGAGCGTGTTAGGCGGTTTTTTCATCGTTGTATTAGTCATCATCATCACCATTTCGTTAAGTTAAAATTAGTTAAATAAATCGAGCTGGTAGATAGCAGCTTCGGCAGCCAAGACCTTATAAGCCCAGCGCTCAGTAAATCCGTATTGCGAGGCCAAACGATGTATCACCGCTGTTTGCACCTCGCCACCAGCCACCGCCAGCGTCACCGCTTGTCTAAATTCTGTATTACGCAATTGGATAAACGCAGCATGACAGCAGGGGATATAGATCAGCTCGCCGCCATAGTTTTGCGTGAGCGTCAGCGCAGCATCGTTGCCGACAGCGTTGATAAGCGCATCAAAGTACTTGCTATCACGCAGACCGCTTGGCATTGCAAACTTAATACCGCCAAACGCTTCAACCAGTTTCAATGTCGCTTTATAGCCGATCAAATCACTGATATTGACGATGATGTCAGGCAGCAATTCAGGCTTTAGCTCATCGACTAGCGCATCTATCATTTGATCGTTCATCCATATCCCCAAAATATTAAAAGTTCATCAATTTGCGTTCAGGTTCTGCTTTTTTGCGTTCATTTGCGTTCAGGTTCTGCTTTTTTGCGTTCATTTGAGGCCGCTTTTCGCGCTTCACGCTTCTGATGCACGCTCAGAGCTTGCGTCAGCTTGTACAGTTGCGAGTCATTGAGCCATTGCAGACGCTTAATCTTAAACATGCTGTCCGCCATGCCGTGTGCGTAGTTCCAATGCAGCCCCATATCGGTCAGCATGGCGTGGATTTTGCCCATTAACGGCTCACGCTTACCGACGACTGAAGGCTTTTTGCCATGCTTTGGCGCAGCCTTTGGCTTAAATCCACTGGCTTCCATGTCCTTAGCCACGTCTTGTAACTGGGCGATGGTCATATCTTTGCAGCTACGCTTACCAGTCACACGCCACAGCACATCGCGGTAAGTGTCATCGTCCAAATGCAGGTCTTTTTTGGCGATATGAATCTTTGCCATGAGGATTTTTTTATTTGACATCTTTTAGCTCCTTAACCGTTGCCACAACCACGTTTTTCGCTTTGTCATAGTCGATAGACACTCGTGTCCCACAATTTGTGCAGTGTCCAATACTCAGATGCTCGCTTTTAATACCGCGCACCGTTTCGGCGGATTGGTATATAAGTTCAGCAGGACAGACAGGGCAAACCACGTCATAGACCACGCGTGCGTTTTTAATCTTAGCGGACATTGGGTGTCTCCCTTTTGGTAATCCATTCTTCATCAATCGCCACTGGATAGACTTCTAAGATTTCATCGTATTCATATTGCAAAATTGGCTCGCAGCAATCGCCTGTATGATGAAATCTTTTGTCCCGATAGACGCAGATACTCCAGTACGTATTATTTATAGGTGCATCACAAGTGTTGCCGTATGGGTCTTCGATGTGCTTGACGGCGTAGATCATGCGTTCGTTATAAATAGGTAGCTCGACACCTTTTAGCTCTTTAGCTGTGGCAACAACCTCGTTTTGCTCTTTGTCATAGTCGATAGACAGCACTGCTTTGCAGCTAGGGCACGCATCCGTTGTTAAGTGACGATTGGTCTTGCCTGATATATGACCAAAGTTTTGTACATTCAGCGGCTTACTACATGCAGGACAAAACAGGCTATAAACCACACTCGAATTTTTTACTTTATGACTCACAATCGTTCTCCTCAATCACTTCAACGCTATCGCAGATGGTGTTTAAGTGGCGCAATGCCTGACCGATACTGGCAAAGTCAGCGTGGCGTATTGTCTCAATCGCTTCTTTCTTCTTGCTGTACGGGCTTTTCTTGATATACATAAACCGCTGTCTATAAAACTTAATTTCAGCGTGAACTTCAGGATGTACAAACCACTTGCCTTGGATACTACCGTTGACAAAAAGCTGTGTTCGTACCTGCCGTCCAATCAACCGATCTTGCAGCCTAATCTTGTAGCCGTCACACATCAGCCTTACACCGTCAAACATAGAGGCTGTATCTGCTATGCGCTTAATCTGTTCTTTACTTAACTTTGACATCTCAAACTCCTTTTTAGTCAATCAACCGATCAGCGAACTGGCCAATCATGTCCTTATTGACAGGCGCTTTATTCAGCACCGCCATGCGATTGATACCGCGCAGCAGCTTGTTTAAACGTCGCGCATTCCCTTGTGACACCTTGTTTAATGTCTCGTTAAATTCAGCCGTTCCCAGTGCCGCCTCGCAAAACATCGCGATGTCTTCAACAGGCAGGCGCATCTTGAGGTCATGCACCATGCCGATACGGCTATAGATTTGCTTATACTGTCCACGCGCACCGCGCAGATTGGCACGTAGGCGCGGCATACCCGCGAGCACGATACCGATGCAAGCTTTGTCATGGATGCGGCGCAGTATCTCTAGTGAGTTCAGCGTCAGAAGCTCCGCTTCATCGATGATAAGCAAGCGGTCAGAGCCTTTGAGCTTCTCAATCACAGCCGTCATCATCGCGTTGTTATTGCGTCCAGCGGTCACGCCTAGAGCGTTGCAGATTTCAGCCAGTAGGACTTTGCTACTAAAGGTTGGATCAACTTCTAGCATCACCACGTTGCTATTGCGTGCGGCATACTCTTTTAGCGCCATCGTTTTACCCAGTCCTGCTTCACCGATGATGAGCTGCATATCGTTCATCGCGTGGGCAAACATACAGCTCTGCATGGTACGGTGTGCCATTGGTGTTTCGATAAAAGCATTAGACAGGTCAGTTGACTTGCTTTTTTGACGCTCAACCAACTCAACGACAGCCTTATCAATGCTTTCGACATCGCCTTTGTACTTGCCTTGCAGGTACTGGTTAATCGTCGCAGGTGATTTGCCCAACTGCGCGGCAACTTGTGACTGACTTAGGGTGGTGGCTTCAATGTGCTGCTTTAATAGTGATATACTCATTTTGTGTGACTCCATGCCACTATTTGCAGATAGTGGCTTTACTTATTTGAGGGTGATATCTATGGCAGATAACTCGATAGAAAAAAGACTAGAACTCCTTGAAAGTCGATGCTTTGAACTAAACGTTTCAAACTCACAGACCCAAGACTTCATATCTAATTTCATTTATTCAGCTATCATTTCAGGCAAACTATCTTCCAATTGGGTAGACCATCGCATCCAAGAAACCAAAGAGGTTTTTGATAAGGCTTTTTTGGACGGAAATGACCCACTATCTAATGCTTATCAAGAAAGCGTATCCTCGGACTTCTTATCGCAGCTCACAAAAGAGGTTGCAGAGGCAAGGCAGCTCTTATCTGATTTAGACTTACAGTCGTACATCGACTGACAGTCCTTTGTCATTGCTCGCAACTGTGCAACCTTACGTGCAGTGCGAGCTTGACGCGCTTTTTCTACTAAGTTTTGTGACTTATTCATATTCATATCCTTATTTAGCTTGTTTTTTATTCGCGGCATCTAAGTCAATCTCAAACATCGCATATTCTTTTTTAGCGCTTGGAGTGACCGGCATTGGCATCACCAGCTGATCTAGCGTCTGCGCTTTTTCGTGCTCCAGCGTTGGACGAGTCTCAGCGATAGCCTGTGATTTTTTCTCATCCAACATCTTGATACGAGTCTCAGCACGTATGCGCTTGGTGCGTTGTACTAATTTCTCACCAAATGCCAGACGCTTATTACCATCGAGCACCGCATCACAGATATAGCTGCCGTCTTTGTCACGAATGATGACCGTCGCTGCATCATGCTGATCGATAAAGATATCGACCTCTTTACCGTCCCAAGCTTCCAACGCTTGATGCCAGTACTCGTTGTTATAGACCGTGACCCAAGCACGTTGCACTTTGCGGCTGACCGCAGGGCGGAACATATCGCGGGCTTCAACTTCAGTCAGCGGGATAATGTCCTCAGCATCCATCTGATTAAAGATGTGCTGACGCATCGCGGCTGGAGTCACATTGCCGAGCGCGGTATGCTTATGCTCGTTGTTGTACCAGCTGATGACAGCTTCAGTCACATCGAGCAATTGCTTCCAGCTTGGCAGCTTACCTTTCGCCCATGCTTGCTTTGGCGTGAGTACTTCGCGTCCAGCAGCTTGCGCATTGGCAAGACTTGCCGTAGCAGTACTGATCTTGCGATGCGTATCACTATCGACATTTGGGCCGTGATACGTGTCAAACTCACGGGCGATAGGCTGGGCAATCGTTTTCATTACACGTTCAATGATGCCGCGACCTTGCGGATTGCCCGGTATACCAGTCTCGTGATGCACACCAAGACGGGGGAAAATACCGATCACATCCGTATCAAACGTCTTATTCTTCTGACCGCTACCGTTATCCGAGTAGTAAATCGCAGGGATACCATGACGAGTCATCGCATGACGCAGCGCATCGCCAACAGCCAGCTGATTTTCTGAGTAAGCCATCGACCAGCCCACGATATAGCGGCTAGCGGTGTCCATTATCAAAGTCAGCTCAGGCGTGAACGGCTTGCCATGGTCAGGATGCGCCACTTTCATCTTCAAGCTGTGACCATCACCCGTCCATACATCGTTATTCACTAGCGTTGACCAGTCACGCTTCACATAAGTCTTGAGCGCTTTCATACTGGCGCCAGTTAAGCGGCCACATTCGCGCACATATTTCGGCATCTTATCCATTGCGCGTCTCACCGCGTCATAGTGGGGGACGGCATCCGCGCCATGCTTTGCGCCATACGACAGCTCAAAGGTGCGATACGCTTCAGCCATGCTCAGCCCGTTGGTATTGCGATACACCGCCATAAAGTCAGGCAGCCATTCCATCCGTGTCGGCTTGATTACTGGTTGACCTTGCTTCTGTGGTGCCAGTGCGAGCAGTCGCTCTGTTGGTGTCTCGCATTTATCCGCATCGATACACCATTGATGCAATCGACGCACACCGACACCCGCTTTACCGCGAGTCTTGGCCAGTGCAGTAGCACACACAGCGTTATAATCGGTCGCTTCATCGATAGGCAATGCTTCATCGCGGCTCATCTCAGACACCAGCTTGATAGCAGCAGTACGACTACCGGCAGACACTTCATACTGACCGACCAGCAATGTCATCCGTAGACGAGCATCGGCAGTGGCGCGTTGGTCGCGGTCTAGCGTGTCGATACTGCGATTGGCGATCACTGCGATATCACGTTGCGCTTTCGGCGACTGCTTCGGCATCAATGCCTTATAAGCCTTTGCTTTAATCTCTGCTTGTGCATCAGCGGGCAAATCTTTAAATGAATATTCTTTACCGCCGCCACGACCTGACCGTTTACGGTTAACCCACAATTCTTTTTTTGCCCGATTAATGACACCAGCTTTAGTATTTGGTAAACTACTCAAGTCGGAGTCAGCTATTTGCTGGGCTGTATACCAATCTAATACTTGCATTACAGACTTCCTTACAAACCATAGCGACTAGGCCATATATCTTCAGGCTCAACATTAAGAGCCTTGGCTATTATCTTTTCAGCCTTGGGATATGGACGATACAAAGCATTGCGCAAACCGTTACGGGAATAATTGTTTGCCTCAGCCAGTGCTGATAAATTAGTACCTTTTTCTTTTAGAGCAGCGCTTATGAAGGCTTTATGCCAATCTTTAAGCGCTTCTTTTTTAACTTCTTTTGTGTGCATTCGCTTACCTCTTTTAGTGACTGTATGCGACCAGTATAACCGTAAAGAGTTTAACTGTAAACAGTATAAATACACTTTACGGTTAGATTTTAGAGGAAACGCAACCCTATAGGAGTAAGTATTTGATAAATATAGAATTAAATTAACAGTAAAAAGTAAATTAAAAAGTTTATCTTTTTACTGTTTACGGTCTTTTAACTGTAAAGAGATTTACTACTGAGGAAGTATCATGAATAGAGTAGAAATTGGCGAACGCTTAAGGATTGCTAGAGAAGATTGTATGTATTCTAGACAGAAGGCTGCGAATTATGCTGATGTTGGCACTACAACCTTACAACAGTGGGAAACTGGTAGTAGAGAAGCCTCTATTGAGACCATAGGAAAGCTGGCAAGGGAATACGGTGTAACCCCTCAGTATTTAATATTCGGCGATGAAAATGATTCAAAGGTTGGCTCTTCAAAAGCGAACTATACTGTTGATAAACCCGACGACGAATACGACTACATCCCAGCCTATGACGTAGAAGTCAGCGCAGGCAATGGCGCAGTCTGTCTGGGCGAGGCGACGGCCACCAAGCACCTTGCATTTCGCAAGCAGTGGTTAAACGCTCGTGGCTTAAACGCCAAATCCCTTGCAGCCTTGTTTACCAAAGGCGACTCAATGACACCCACCATCCCAGAGAGTGCAGTGGTCGTGATTAACCGCGATCACACCACGCCACTGGATGGTAAGGTTTACGTCATTCGCATAGAGGACAGGCATTATGTAAAGCGCATACAGTGGCTCATTGGCGGCGGTCTCAGGCTCATCAGCGACAACAAGTTCTATGATCCGTTAGACATCACAAAGGCTGATATGGAAGCCACAAACATCGAAGTCTGCGGTCAAGTCATCCACGCAAGCTATGATCTGCCTGATTAATTTCTGGTACCCTCATTGATGACGGTACCAGACTTGTAGTGCTATACTCGACCAAAATTGACTCAAAAGGAAAACGCGATGATCGTAACAGTGGTTAAGGTGGGGGATGGTTGGCATTCAAGGGATTGTGAAGTATTTGAAACCACTGCTGACGTCTTTTTACGCATTAAACAATGGCTTAAAGCGCGTATTTCAGCAGAACGCAACGCAGACCTAACCTATATACAGCGGGCTATCCATTCAGCAACAGATGCAGACGACAGCTCAATGCTAAAAGAACGCCTCGTCAAGAAAGACCAAGAGTATAATACAGCGCTCGAAAGCCTTAACGACCATACCTTTGGCGTTGGCAGTGATTACGCCTTCCATTACATCCACACCTACATCATTGAGCAAAAGCCCCTGCTATAGCACCAACCAGCGCCAAACGTCACCCACAAAAAAGAGCAACCATCACGGCTGCCCTTAATCAGTGATACTATACGAGATAATCATTACAGGGGATTAATATGCGAATATCATTAACCGATAAAGTTGAGGAGCGCCTTGAAGCTCAACGCCGCGAGGATAATACTTACAAGGATGGCGTCGCACCTTCATTCACTATCACTTCTTTCAGGTTCAGGCAGACGGGCGACCAACAGTGGCAATCACTGGGTGCTGACTGGGTAGATATCCTCAAACCCTCTATGCACATCCAAACCGCTGTGAGCCAAATCTTCTATCCGCAGTAATCATCACCCATAAAAAAGGGCAACCATCACGGCTGCCCTTAATCATTCTTTAAACATCGTTTAAACGCCTATCAAATTCTAATCACTTATGCACAATTAAACACCGCAATCATATCAATATCTCTCATTCCTGCTCAAAATCTATTCGTGCATAACCAGCGCCGCTAAATATGCTTAACCCTTGATATCATTAGCCTAGTGATAGATAATGTCTTCTCTTTCTTCACACTAACACTATGCACAACTAATCACTGCCCCACAATATTTAAAACAATAGTAACTAAAATATGAGCATTGAAAACATAGATATCGAAAGTGACACCGCCAATCAAATCGCTAACCCAATAGAAATTATCTATGAAGATGAATTTCTGGTGGCGATTAATAAAGAGGCGGGTCTATTGGTGCATCGCAGTTGGCTGGATAAAGGCGAGACCCGCTTTGCCATGCAACTCACCCGTGATGCGGTAGGTTGCCATGTATTTCCGGTACATAGGTTAGACAAGCCGACATCAGGCGTATTGTTGTTCGCCAAGAGCTCAGCTGTGGCGCGCAGTCTTACCGAGGCTTTTACTGCGCATAAGGTTTCCAAGCAATACTTAGCCGTAGTGCGTGGCTTTATGCCAGAGCAGGGCACCGTTGATTATGCATTAAGTTTTAAGCCCGATGCCATTGCCGATAAGTTTGCCAACTTGGACAAGCCCGCTCAAGAGGCGGTGACCCATTGGCAGAGTTTGGCTCAAATTGAGCTGCCATTTGCGGTGTCAAAAAAGCATGAAACTAGCCGCTATAGTCTAATGCGCTTAACCCCCGAGACCGGTCGCAAGCATCAGCTGCGTCGGCACATGAGACATCTATTCCATCACATAGTGGGCGATACCAGCCACGGCGACGGACGGCACAATCGATTTTTTCGTACTCAGTACGACTGCGCACGTATGCTGCTACATGCCCAGACTTTAGCGCTCAGCCATCCGGTCACTGGTGAGCCATTATTGCTAAAAGCGGGATTAGACGATCAATGGATGAGTATCATGGAAGCGTTTTCTTGGGTAGAGAGCGCTGAAGTTTGAGCCGCGTAAAGTTTAGGTTCTGTCTTATAAAATCATTTCAAAATAGTCGAAATACTGGTATGGAGTTTAGCCATGTTAATTTTTCATTTAACATCGTCATTGCCAATAATTAAGACGGCAGTGATTTCTACTTTATTAATCGGTACTGTCCAACTAATGACAGGCTGTGACTCACAGTCCTCATCTTCGAATAATGACGCCATTGTACAAACGAATACTGCACAAACGAATACTGTAGATAAAGACATGGCTAAGAATGATGAGATGTCTGTCAATCCATCGCCTACAGATACGAGTGCTATGGATAAAGCACAAACTAACGAAGCAGCAGATATAGCTGATGAGCAAACCGTCAGCCCGTCAGGGTATCAGAAGTTAAGCTTTGGTCAGGTTATTACCCCTGAGCTGCTAAGTAGCCTAGGCATGACCAAAGCAAAGAGCGATAACGAACAGTGCTACTACGTCAGTAATCCAAAATTGAGCTATATCGATAAAGAGTACGGTGAACGTGCTGCTGTGCTATATCAAATCATAGATGGTAAAGTTGCTCTGATTAGTATTCAGGATCCAAGCATATCGTTTTATAAAGACATCAACGTTGGCGATTCAGCTACAGCGGTTATGAAAGTGCATGATGACGAGCTCACTTACGATGTCGATAAATATGCGGTTGATGGTAATTACTATAGCTTGATTGCTAATGTTAATTTCAAGGTAATAAAAGAAAGCCCACTTGGAGAATCATTAAAAGACGAAAATATTGAACTCAATAATAAACAGGACAAGCTGCCTCTACAAATTGAATATCATATCAAGGGCGGTCAAAAACTGAGTGATTCTACAATTAAGGCGACTGAGTGGACAGCAGACCATAAAAACCTATTAAAAGGTGAGGTAGAAAGCATCGATATCGGTATACCAAAAGCGATTTATTTGGTCGAAGGCTGCTCTTAAAAGTTGAATGTAAAAACCCAGCATCTAGCTGGGTTTTTTACGAAAGGCTATTTTCTATAAAGTTGCTTTGTGATTCATGCTTAATCAATGAGTTATCGCACTATCTAAAATCGTATAGGCTGCTTTGACCCTATCTGCATTTGGATAGTTTTTATTTGCCAAAATGACAATGCCTGATTTTTTGGCAGGAATATAAGCGATATAGCCACCAAACCCATTAGTAGCGCCTGTTTTGTTGACCCAGACGTTATTTAAGACAGCCGTTGGATGATTGTCTGTTTTAATGGCTTTAGGCTTTAGTACCACGTCCATCGAATTACCTTCGAGTAAGGTATCTAGCTGAGTAGGATAAGAGTACATCTCCCATCCTAACCCTTGGGTAAAAGTGCTCGCCTGATAGTAACCCTTTCTATTATTGTCTAACGCTTGCTGAATATTTTTATCCAGCGGTACTAGCCCCATATTCGCCGCCATAAAATGCGTCATATCTTTAATGGTGGATTTAATACCATAGGCTTCGGCGTCTAACATGCCAGGATTGACTCGGATAGCATCGCCAGCAGCGTTATAACCAAATGCATAATCAGCCATCTTGTCACTAGGTATATTGATAAAGGTATTGGGCATATTGAGTGATGGCAGTATTTTTTCTTCCATCAACTGTGTGTAATCAGCGTCCATGCTCAATGCAGATATATAACCAAACAGACCGATACTGGCATTGGAATATAAACGCTTTGAGTTGATAGGGAATACAGGCTGCCAAGATTTATAATAACGAAGCAACTCTTTATTGTTTTTGACGTCATCAGGTACTTGTAGCGGTAGACCACCAGCTGAATAGGTGGCTAGGTTTATAAGCTTGGTGTTGCCAATGGCGCTGTTTTTTAGGTAAGGAATATATTTGTCAGCGGTATCTTCTAATTTAAGTGTGCCATTTAATTCTGAATAACTGGCTAAGGTAGCAGCAAACGTTTTACTAATTGAGCCTAGCTCAAAAATAGTGTTTTCTGAGACAGGTATTTTGGCTTTCTTATCAGCCAAACCATAATGATAGAAGTGTGATTTACCATCAACAATAATACCAAAAGCCATTCCTGAAATATTATGCTCATTCATTAGTAATTTGGCTTGTTGATCAACTGTGCTCTTTAGATGGTCATTGTTATCTGCTGCTTGTACGGTTCCAGATAGTAATGATGTTGCCACTAAAGCGGTAAATCCCACTTGATTTAACAGGGTTTGAACGGATTTTTTCATTATAGGGCTTCTTGTTTATTCTAATAGATGTATTAATAATTTAATGCGTATGCAAATAGCTATTTGCTTTCAGTTAGGGTATGCCGTTTTGCATTATCTCAGAATGCTGAATCCCCGACAATCTTGGCGATACCGTACCGTTGATTGGATCTTTTAAGGTATACCCAGTGAAACCAGTGATTTCACCTTTTAAACCTATTTACAAACCACTCAAAATAGACTGCTATAATGGAAACTACTATAATAGACCATGAGAATGGTTATCTTTATAAAAAATTACTGAAGGCAAGTGATCAAAACCCGTTTGGTCGCTTAAGACCAATAAATTTTAGAACACCGTAAGGAATGTTATGCCCCAGTACAATACTACCTCCACCGCCAAAAAAGCCCCTTTAAACCATGAGCTGTATATGACGGTGCTAATGACCCCTGATATGGCAAATTTCATCGGAAATGTACACGGTGGTGATTTACTCAAAATGCTTGATCAGGTCGCTTATGCCTGTGCCAGTCGCTATAGCGGCAACTATGTGGTGACGCTATCGGTTGATCAGGTGATGTTCCGAGAGCCAATCTATGTGGGTGAGCTGGTGACCTTTGCCGCGAGCGTCAACTACGTGGGTAGAACGTCGATGGAAGTGGGCATACGTGTCGAAGCAGAAGATGTGCGGGCGCGTACAGTTCGTCATACCAATAGCTGCTATTTTACGATGGTCGCCATCGATGACAATGGCAAGCCAACTCCTGCGCCGCCCCTTGATATCAAAAATTTGATGCAGCAGTGTCGTTTTGATGCAGGCTTAGAACGTAAGAACCTACGTATGCAAAGCTCACACCGTCCTAGCTGTGATATTGAGAATATGATTGGTGAGCTAGCCAGTAGTCGTGACAATCAAGCTAAGTAACATGACACAGTAGCCAAGGGTTTCCAGCTTAGTGGTTAAATATTCGCTATTTTACTGAGACTATCATGAGTTTGAAGCCATCAAAAACCAATTCAAATATTCCTACTCCTAATCAGTCAGTACGCCGCAATAGTCGTGCTCGAGGTGCTGGTACGCTCATTAACGACGCCACTTCTGATGGTAATTCTCGTTCCGGCTTTGATGGTTCTAAGTCAGCAACCAACAAAGAAGAACATTCTGCCTCATTGACGACGGTTTTGATTGCCGTCGGGGCCAACCTCATCATTGCTATTGCCAAAACTGTAGCAGCGTTTATGACAGGTTCTGCTTCTATGATTGCAGAGTCAGCACACTCTTGGGCAGATGCAGGTAACGGCACTTTATTAATTGTCGCCGAAAAAAAATCCGTCAAACCTGCTGATGAAAGTCATCCGCTTGGCTACGGTAAAGAGTCATACGTCTGGTCGATGATTGCGGCATTTGGCGTCTTTATGGCGGGTTCCATTGTGTCCATTTATACTGGTATCACCGAGTGGAATGCGGCTGAGAGCGAGACCGACTATACCATTGGTTTTATTATATTAGCAGTCGCCTTTGTGCTAGAAGGCTTTTCGTTGGTGCAGGCGTACCTGCAAAGTAAAAAACATGGTGAAGCGATTAATGTCAGCGCTATTGGTTATGTGGTCGATACGTCGAACCCCACTTTACGCGGTGTATTTTTTGAAGATTTAGCGGCTGTAGTTGGCTTGGTTATCGCTGCGGCTGCGATGGGTATGCATGCTTATACTGGGCAGCCATTTTGGGATGCGCTAGGTTCTATCGTCGTCGGGCTATTATTAGGCGTGGTCGCTATCTTTTTGATCAGCCGTAATCGGGATTTTTTGATTGGCTACAAGGTGTCTGATAGGATGCATTCCTATGCGTTGAGCGAGCTGCTTAATCATGTAGATATTGATAGTGTTTCTTACTTACACCTAGAGTGGGTGGGACCCAAGAAAATATTTATGGTGGCGGCAGTAGACATCGCTGGCAATCAAAAAGAAAAAGAAATCGCGCAAAAATTTGAAGACATTGAAAACTTGTTTCGATGTAATCCTATCTTTCAAGAAGCTATTTTGACACTGTCTGTACCCAATGCCAAAACGTTATCTTTGCCGGAAAATTATTTAGCTAATGAACAAGATTTCGCATGACAGTCTAGATGACAATGCTATTAACAACTACTATGGCTAAATCTTGCCAAACTGCGTCAAATAGCTGGTCAATATCCTGATATTATCTGCGCTATTTTCCTTGTTTAGCTGCAATTTATCTCATTTTTATCACCATTTTCAAACTGAGGACACGCCCTGGTCATTCTAGGTTAGACTTTATCGTCGATGGATGCCTAGTTTGGTACGATTTTATCTATCAGCAGTCCTAATATTCGAATGTTCAATAGACTCCAGTTACTCTTAACTATATGGGTCTAATAACTATACGGGTCTAATTCGAAAAATTAGGCTAAGATAACAATGATAATTAGCAGTAAAAACTAGATACTAAAATAAGGTGATAATATGACATATATTTTGAAAAATACTTTGGTGTCCCTGATGTTTGGTTTAAGCGTCGCTACTATGCTGGCAGTACCGACGTTCTTTGCACAGGCTGCGGTACCTACTGACAAGTCAGTGAGAGAGTTAGTAAATGTCACACATTTGAATGAAACAATCAAACAGATGTCCTCGAAAGATAGTTTACAAAAAATAGTTAATGACTCTATGTTGTCTAGCCTTGTGACTAATGACATGAGTGCTGCCCAACGTCAAAAACTAATCAAAGTTTTTTCTAATTATAGTAGTAGTATATTTGATGATGAGTATATTGAAACTATCAATGAGGCACAAATTCAAGCTTACGTTAGTGCTGTAAAAAAGTATTTTACTCAAGAAGAAGTTGACGCTCAAATCGATTTTTACGAAAGCGACTTAGGGGCTAGCATAATAGAAAAACAGCCTATTATGATGCAAGAGTATGCGAAAGATGTCAGAGCTATTATGACACAGAATGTTTCAGCCGAGCTAAAGAAAGCTTTGCCCATTATGATAGAAGAACTAAAAGCCCTGAAATAGAAAATGATAGAATATGCGTGCATAAAAAAAGGTCACCCAATCAGGTGACCTTTTCTATTTTTACTTCATATAATACTTTGCACTTAATATAATAACGTTAATAATCAACTAAATTTGTAACGGTATTATTTCTTTGGCGCATTTGCACCGATGAACCATGCATCTTTATCAATAATACGGCTGGCTTCTGTAAATAAATCAGCTGTGTCTTCGTCGCCTGCATCACCAGCAGTAGCGATCGCTTCTCTCAAAGCTTCCGCGACTTTCTTGTAGCGGCTCGTCAGCTCGCGAACATGCTGATCTACTTCGGTAATGTCAGTAGGGTAATCGTCTAAAATAGATTCTTTTACCACGCGACTGGCTAAACCGTTTGGCTGACCACCTAAGATTACAATACGTTCTGCGATAGTATCTGATACTTCAAGGATACGATCTGATGTGTCATCTAGTAACTGATGCACACCGATAAAGCCAGTACCTTGTAAATTCCAATGGCATTGTTTGCCATCTAAAGTTAAATCAATGACATTTGCTAAGTTAGCGTTTAACACATCGATCATTTTTTTGGCAGTTTCATCGGAAATTCCACTTGCGTAACGTTCTCTCATATCTTACTCCGTTATGTATTTTGTTTTATTGAATTAAATAGGTCACTTGTTTCTTATTTGGTTTTTGTATTAGTAGTGCTTGTTGATTCGTCATGAATAATAACAGCTTAAATCTGTGATTGAACCATTCAGTGTTAGGCTTTATGAGGTGGTCGTGTAAGGAGTTTGTTAACCATGAAAATCTTTGTAAATTTATTCAAGATTGTGTGAGTTTTTTATAACAATATAAGATTTATCACCTAATAAAAAATTGATTCTTTGATAAAAATATCTTTATACACTTGCATTTTGGGCTGTGAAATATCACTGTAATCATGAGATAGGCCTCGTCACTATCCGTTAAAAAGCCTTTAAAAACCGCTGCTCAGACCCCATATTGTTATAAACCTCAAGAAGAAGAAAGCCATTATGCGTATGCCCGAACCGCGCTCATCGCGTCAGTTAAACCAATTGGCCACTCAGCTCCAAGGCGAAGCTGAAATTAGTGGTGTTAATGCGTCAGGGACGCAAATATCGAGTCGTGCCTTTGAGATGGTCACCGATTTTGAACCAGCAGGGGATCAGCCACAAGCGATCAAAAAGCTGGTCAATGGTATTAATTCTGGTATGAATGAGCAGTTGTTATTGGGGGTGACGGGTTCTGGTAAGACTTATACCATGGCCAAGGTTATCTCTGAGACTCAGCGTCCGACGATTATCATGGCGCACAACAAAACGCTTGCCGCTCAGCTGTATGGTGAATTTAAGTCGTTTTTCCCGAATAACGCGGTGGAGTACTTCGTCAGTTATTATGACTATTACCAACCTGAAGCTTATGTCGCAGCGAGTGATACCTTTATCGAAAAAGATAGCGCCATCAATGATCATATCGATCAGATGCGTCTGTCAGCGACGCGTGCTCTATTAGAGCGCCGTGATGCGATTATTGTAGCTTCTGTATCGTGTATCTATGGTTTGGGTGATCCTGAAAGTTATCTAAAAATGCTACTGCATGTCGTGGTCGGTGATCAGATAGATCGTACCGCTACCATTAAACGTTTGGTTGAAATGCAATACACACGCAACGAGCTAGATTTTGGACGTGGTACGTATCGCTTGCGTGGTGAGCTGCTTGATATTTATCCTGCTGAATCTGAGCAGTTGGCTGTACGTGTGCACTTGTTTGACAACGAAGTAGAAAAAATTACTTGGTTTGATCCATTGACGGGTAAGACGGTACGTAGCGTGCCGCGTATAACCATTTATCCAAAATCGCACTATGTGACGCCGCGCAATAAACTAGAAGCTGCCAGTCATACGATTCGCGCGGAGCTAGAGCCGCGTTTAGAATACTTCCGTGATAACAATAAGCTGATAGAAGCGCAACGTCTCAAAGAGCGTACCCAATATGACCTTGAGATGATACAGCAGCTTGGCTACTGTAATGGCATCGAAAATTATTCGCAGCATCTCTCTGGCCGTCCATCAGGGGAAGCGCCGCCGACGTTGTTTGATTATATTCCAGAAGATGCACTGCTGTTCCTTGATGAGTCACACGTGACCGTCTCGCAAATTGGCGCGATGTATAAAGGCGATAGATCACGTAAAGAAAACCTCGTGAATTATGGTTTCCGTTTACCAAGCGCAATGAACAACCGCCCGATGAAGTTTGAAGAGTGGGAGCGTATCAAGCCTAAGACCATTTACGTTAGCGCCACACCAGCATTATATGAGCTTGAGCACAGCGAGCAAGTCGTTGAGCAAGTCGTCCGTCCAACTGGGCTGATTGATCCTGAGATTGAGATACGTCCCGTATTGACGCAGGTCGATGATGTGTTATCAGAGATTACTAAGCGCCGAGAAAAAGATGAGCGCGTATTAATTACCACATTGACCAAACGTATGTCAGAGGATTTGACCAGTTATCTAAAAGAATATGATGTCAAAGTAGCGTATTTGCATTCGGACATCGATACCGTCGAGCGTATGCAGATCATTCATGAGTTGCGGACTGGCGTGCATGATGTGTTGGTCGGCATTAATCTATTGCGTGAAGGGTTAGACATGCCCGAGGTATCACTGGTGGCGATATTTGATGCCGATAAAGAAGGCTTTTTGCGTTCTGAGCGTGCGCTTATTCAGACCATTGGTCGTGCTGCGCGTCATATCAATGGTAAGGCTATCCTTTATGCTGATCGCATTACCAACAGTATGCAAAAGGCGATAGACGAGACCGACCGTCGCCGTGAAAAACAAGTGGCATTTAACCTTGAGCACAACATCACCCCAAAAGGGGCACGTCGCAGTATCACCGATAAAATCGATACGGGTGACGATCAGAATGCCAATGACAATCAAGTGATTCCTATCAAGAGCAATCTGCCTGATGTTGATATCAGTATCTTACGCAGTCCTGATTTGCTGGCCAAAGAAATCAATCGTCTTGAAAAGCTTATGAAGCAGATGTCTCGTGACTTGAAATTTGAAGATGCGGCGAAAACGCGTGATAAGGTGCTTGAGTTAAAGGCGCATTTAATCTAGCGTTCAACTTGAACGTGATTGAATGATGTGTGTTGAATAGCGTATGTTTGACAAAAAGGTGAGTTGCAAGTAGGGCAGCTCACCTTTTTTATGGTTTTTTAGAGCTGCGAAAAGATGGTTTTTATCTATTGCTATTAATAACTAAAATTTGGTTGTAACAAAACTTGTGTTTATACCAAATGCCCCTTAATATGATATCAATGAGCAATATGAACTTATAACAACGGACGTTGAGGCACATAATCCATCATGCAAAATAAAAAATTCTTAGAATTAAATGCGAATGAAAACTCACTAGGCATGTCAGCTTCTGCCAAACAAGCCATTATAGAGTCTTTAGGTGAGGGCTTTCGTTATCCAGATAATCCACGCGCTGCGCTCATTAGCAAAATTGCCACCATCCATGGTGTGGCAGAAAACCAAATCTCATTAGGCAATGGCTCGACTGAAAATATGCGAGCGGTCATACAAATGCTGCAACACAAAGCCTTAAAAGAAGGTAAAGCATTCCAGATGGTCATTCCGGTGCCAACGTTTGATTGTGCAGAGATGTATGCAAAATCGATTGGTGCAGACGTAGTCAAAATACCATTAACAGCCAACAATTATGACTTAGATCTGAAAAACCTACAAAAAGCTGCCGATGAGTTTGACGGTATTAGCTTGCTTTATCTTTGCAATCCTAATAACCCAACAGGGACGATCACCTCAACGGCAGCCCTCAAAACATGGGTAAGTAATGCACCAGATAACCATTACTTTTTATTAGATCAAGCTTACTTGGAGTACGTGTCAGATCCAAGCTTTGAGAGTGGGATTGAGTGGTTAAAACAAGGGTTATCAGACAATCTTGTTGTTATCCATACTTTCTCAAAGTTATGTGCCTTAGCCGGTATGCGAGTGGGCTACGCGATTTCTAACCCGCAAGCTATTGAGACTGTCGAAGCATTTATGTCTATGGACAATACCAACTTGTCAGGTGCGGTTGCTGCTATTGCGACGTTAAATGATGCCAAGTTTTTAGAGCTAAGTTTGCGCAATACCAATCAATCACGTCAAATGATCGAAACAGTGTTAGACGATCTGGGGCTGCGCTATTTACCCTCACAGACCAACTTTATTTTTCATGAAATAAAAGGCGATTTAAAAACTTATATCGATAGAATGCGAGACAATGGCATTAAGGTTGGGCGCGAGTTTCCACCTGTCACAGGCTTCAATCGCTTGACGCTTGGCACGCCTGATGAGATGGAAGTATTTATCAAAGTGCTAAAAACATTTCGTGAAAAAGGTTGGGTTTAGCGCCTGTATTGAAAGATTGGTAAGTTTCAAACTAGCTGAGTTTGAAAGACGGTATTATGAGAATTTAACTTTGTCAGGCATTGCAGCCTGACTCAAGTAAATCTGTCTCCGATATACTTGGGGTGGTTCAAGAAAAATAAGCTCTGAAATTAGAAGGGACAGTCAATCGGCTCTTCATTAGCTAAAAAAGCCATTTGGTAGTTATAGGTATCATTAACGCATATCTCTGTTTCGTTAACAGTTTCAAACTGATCTGCGATCATATATATAGAATGGCTAAAGTCTATAACCTGTTGGGGCGAGCGCAAATCTGTGGCCAAGTTATCAGCAGTAAAGTGAATTTTAGCGATATTGTCCTCAATTTTGACTATGGAGCTATTATTGCCAAAATTACTTGACTCAAATCCTAGCTTTTGTTCTTCTGGCGTTAAGCCGTTCAAATATTCTTGGATGCTGTTTTTGAGTGGCGATGCTTTATCTACATATCGAATAACATAGCTTGATTTATCTAAGTTTGAATTCTCAAAATAAACTTTTACAGCTAGTTTATTTTTGACTGATTTCTTATTCATTGT
Source organism: Psychrobacter sp. AT9 (assembly GCF_047272965.1). Classification (NCBI taxonomy): domain Bacteria; kingdom Pseudomonadati; phylum Pseudomonadota; class Gammaproteobacteria; order Moraxellales; family Moraxellaceae; genus Psychrobacter; species Psychrobacter sp. AT9. The sequence goes on along the minus strand of NZ_JBKOTW010000001.1, from coordinate 2,330,091 downwards.
ATCAAGATATTTTTTATAGTTTTCAACATGAGTTTTACCACTAATAGGTTCACGCAAATCTAAATGACGAGGCTCTAAATCAACTCCTCCTTCATCTTTGAAAGGAAATAGGAAGTATTGATCACAATCCTTTTCGTAACATCCAAAGCTGAATTTAGAGCCATTATTACATTCTGCATGACCGTAAGCTCCAGCATTTAAGGTAACATTACAAATGCTTTTATCTACTTCAATATCTTCAAATGTCATTTCGCAGGTTGTAATAGAATTCATGACGTAAATGTTTCGAGGTGACTCTTTGGTGAGCATTGGAATCAAATGTTTGATATCATCCTTAGCTAATGACCACAAGATACCCTTTTCAGGTATATCGTTCTTAATTGTAGTATCTGAGTCAACGCATAAGGTTTGGTAAACTTCTGTGTCCTCCTGACATGCAGGTAAACACAGAGTGATTAATAATGCACTTACAGTCTTATAAATATTCTTTGATAAGTTCATGGACTGTTTTTCTTTTATTTTTAATTTAGTAAGAATTTTGGTTGATTCAGTATATCAATGCACTGCAAGTAGTTTAAAAATATATTTAATAAAGAATTAACTATAGCTGCCTTATTGAGCTGTGCTAATATTCGAAAAAGATTTAACAGTTTAGATTCCTAAAATGTTTCCTGAATTGTTCACTTTATAATTTTTAGATTTGTCATTAAAATTAATTTCTATATTTTTATAATTTTCGCTAATAGAAAATCTTCTATCAGAATTATCAGCTGAACCTATCTTTCCGATCAATAGTTTATCAATTATTTTTTTATTATAAGTAACTATCGTATATTCTTCAACATCTGTCATATTTCTAGCTAAAATATAGACTTCTATGTCATTTATATTTGGAAGTTTTAATATAGTGTCTGTATATTTGATATCAGTGTAGCCTTGCTTTAAATTAATAGGCAAAACCTTAATATCATAAGTTGGAAACCTATTTTTACAAAAAGTATTATTATTTTCCATATTGCAATTTGTGTAACTATTAAGCGTTAACGGAAGTTTTGTTTCTTTGATTACCTTATTTTCGTCCGAATTGGATGCTTCCATTTTAATATAACTAACTTCTTTATCTACTTCCTCTATGAGTTTTGAATATTTCTTTTTATCTTCATTATTAACTATTGTCTTTCCACTAATTGCTTGAGGCTGTGAGATATCAAAGTTACATCCTACAATAAATAAAGAAAATGACATTATTATAAGGTATAGGCTCTTCATATCAACATTTATCCTTTTTTGAGATTATAATATAGCAAAGCTCACTTAAAAGTGTTGTAAGCTAATGATCAAACTTAATTATTATTATAAAGACCATGACTTACTCACTAGATTTTCGTAAACAAGTTCTTAAAAGTATAGATGACGGCATGACCTTTGCTGAAGCTGCTATTTTCTATAATCTCAGCCCAACCACCATACAAAACTGGAAGAGACTTGTTCATAGCAGAACGACTAGGCAAACCAAACCCTATAAAATACTAGATGACGTGCTACTTAATGATGTCAAAGAACATCCTGATGATTACCAGTATGAGCGAGCACGTCGTTTAAACTGTAGTAAAACAGGCATTTATCATGCCTTAAAGCGCCTTGGTATCAGTCAAAAAAAAGACCTTGGAAGATCCAAAAGCGTGTCTGATAAAAAGAGCGAAGTATCAGAGTAAGCTTAATAGCTTTACGCAGCAAGGCTACCCCATTGTGTACATGGATGAAAGTGGCTTTGAGGCTGAAACTATTCGTCCTTATGGCTATGCACCGATAGGCAAACCTTGTATTGATAGCTACAACTGGCAAGCAAAAAAACGAACCAACGTCATTGGTGCTCTGTATGAAAAGATGTTGTTTGCACTGAATTACTTTGAACAGAACATTAACAGCAATATATTTTATGATTGGTGCAAGTTCACACTTATTCCAAGCCTTAAAACCAAATGCGTGATCGTCATGGATAATGCCAAGTTTCATAAAAATAAACGCATTCAAAAGCTATTGAACAGGCATGGTTATCGTATTCTTTGGCTGCCGCCGTACAGCCCAGACTTGAACCCTATCGAAAAGAAATGGGCACAGGTGAAGTTTCTACGTCAAGGCTGGATGCAAAATGACTTATCTAAATTGTTTTATGATATTTGTCTTGGCCATAACAGTTTTATTTTGAACTGACTAGAGTTAATTATAAGAAAATATAACTTACTCTAAATAATAATCGCATTCTCTATGTTCTTTCACCAGCTGATTATTTTTTTTATAACGATAGTCACAATCTACTAGTTGAAATTGAGTATTATCATTCTCTAAATCTAACTTAAACTTGTATGTTAGAATTTTTTCTTCACTAAAATTAAATTGAGAATTTTTTAATCTGGGTAAATTATTAAAACTTATTGTATAAATTCCATTTTTTACTTTTACTTCATCTAAATACACTTCATCTCTTTCGTAATCATTTTTTTTCGTAACTCCAGTACGCTTGATATCTTGTCTGACACAACCTTCAGGAAAAAACTCCACAAATTTATTTACCTTTTTATTATAAATAAACAAACAAGAACTCCATGCATATTCTTCAGGACGAAAAGTAGAACCCTCACTTTCAATATGGAGTAATGAGATATTAGTGTCAGAATAACTTGAGCTTATGTGAATATATTCTTTGTTCTTAAAACTAACGTTAAGTTTCTTTTTATTTTTCCCTGATAAAAAATATACATCGAAGTTATTATTAAATACTTTTCTAAGTTCTTTTTGGTCTTCGTTAATTGTAGGGACTTGAGTAACTTTAATATTATCTGAATTGGTTACAATGGCAATTGGTTTAGAGTTTTTATTTAAAGGATCTTCTGAATGTATTTTAACTAATAGTTTCTTATTGTATTGACTAAGAGGATAGTCTATTGCACGAATAAAAATGTCATCAGTTACTTCAAGATTAACATTATCTGATAAAGGATCAATATCAAGTATATTGGTAACTTCATTGCTAACAGTCTTGTGAACATCATTGTATGATTGTGCTATAGAATTTTTATTCTGACTTTTATTCTGATTTATAAGATTACTTTCAGATTTTCTATCTGATAATTCTTCACTATTTTGCTTCGCTTCACCAAAACTACAAGCAGTGACGCTGAGGCAAATACTCATTGATAAAAAAAGTAATTTAATATTCATTTTATTGGACTCCGTTTTCAATAGTCGAACAATTATCTAATAAGGGAAAAGGATCATAACGATATTTAAGTCCTGTTGCGCCTAACGATTTACTTACTTCATCTCTGACTTCAAAGTGAAGGTGAGAACCCTTAGATATTGAGGTCATACTTCCTGCATTGCCTGAATTACCACTAAGACCAATCGGCTGGGAAATATCTTCAACTAACTCATCTTTGTCAACTTTAATTTTGTTTAAATGGCAATATATGAAATATACAATATCTTTTTTAAAATCGAGTTTATTTCTTAGTATATTCTTTTTACTTACTGGTAGATCATCAACATTACACTGTAAAATTATCGAATTACCATAGCTACTATATGAAGTGGCAAATACGATACGTCCCTTACAAACTGCGTATACGGGACTGTTGAGAGATGCTTCTAAATCATTTCCCTGATGTAACTTTGAATGACGCTTGGAAGTTCTACCGTGTCTTGATATTTCATTTGTAGCTAATGCTAAATTTTCTTTGCTATATTTATTGCTTTTATAAGTTAATGGAGCAGAACCATAACCGAAACGTCTAACTTGGCAGGTATCAAGTGGATTTCGCCATTGATTCCCTCCACCCACATTAGTAGTGTTTTTTGCAGGAGCAGGAGCAGGAGCAGGAGCAGGAGCAGGAGCAGGAGCAGGAGCAGGAGCAGGAGCAGGAGCAGGAGCAGGAGCAGGAATACATTTTTCATTACTCTTACTTTTATATGAAACACCTTCCAAAATGACAATAATAGCGTCAAGACTATTTATACAGATATTATCAGGAATTTTATGCATAAAATTTTTAACATTTATGTACGAATCAATATAATCTCTAATCCAAGTTTGATAAGCTTTCACACCATTTTGATTAGCTTCTTTCATATACTTTTTAAACTTGTCTTTTTCCCCTATTTGTATAATGAGTTTTTTTCTCATTAAGCTACTACTTGTGTACTCATTTTTTATTAGTCTTTCAGAACCTGATGGTCCATCATGATGAGCAAGATAAGCTATCTTAGCTAAATCAGCTTTACTAGTGATTTTATTAATAGGTAAACGTTTTCCTAGAGTCTCAAGATTCATTTTAGCGTAGACCATTCCTGCATCAATCGAAAGTTCAGGATTATATTTAAGTTTTAGCAATTTCGCATCTGTAAGCTTAGGATGCTTTTGTTTGTACTTATAAAGCAGTGAGTCAGACCTTTTGGAAATGTCACGCCAAGTACCATCTAACATTTGAGTCATACCGCCTGCTGATGTTGTACTATTCTGAGAATCTGCTTTCCAACGACCTTTCAATGAACCACTGCCTATTTTTGCTGATTCTGCATTAATTATTGCAGCTGTAGTAGGAGCATCAAAGCCATGCCTTTTAGCTGCACTAATTATAAATTGACGATATATTTCATTATTTGGATGAAGTTTTAAATTTTCGTCATTATAAAAATCTGCTACTACATGGGTTGGAGTGCCGCCATCTGTACGAATTACTTCATTGTGATCTTTTACAGAAGAGTTTTGATTATTAGTCTTTGTTGGAGCTTTACTTGATGTTTTGGACTTATCAGTTTGAGTGCTTTTATTGCCATCCGACTGACTTTCAACTTCTTTTTGAACAGGAGGAGTTGGTTGTTGGTTTTCTTTTTCCAAGACTTTACTTAAGTCTTTGAGCTTTTCTAATTGATGCCCTTTTTCTGGAAGATTACTCCCAGAAACTTTCATCATTCTTGAAGTTAAAGTCAAACTTTTTTTTCCTAAAGGAAGAATAGTGTGATGAGCAATTAATTGAAACTTTTTATGGACATTTAAAAAATAGATCTTGATACCTGCATGTCTATCTTTGATCAAAATATCTTCTGTTATACTGTTAGTAATTGCGATAGTTTCGCATTTACTATCATATTCGAGTTGAAGAGTAGCTTCATTGATAGGTTTAAAAGCAGAGTCTAAAAGTTTTATTCTTAAAGTCGTATCATAACTTTCACTTTCGTCAAGGTGTAAAAATATTTTTTGACCAATACTTAATTGATGTATTTTCTTACCCTTAATATTATTCCAATTAGCTAACTGTTTGACACTAACGCCATAAAATTGACCTATGCCCCAGAGTGTGTCACCTTTTTTTACAATATGTGTTTTTTTAGTCATTATACAGCCTTAATTAGGATTCTTGAGAACCGTGTTCACCTAAAATAATATCCTCATCCTCATCCTCATCTTCGCCTTCAATATCTTCATCTTCAAAATGACTTGACCACTGATCAAATCCAATTAAGGAATCATATTGCATATGATTATCATCTTGTAATAGCATAGTCATACCTGAGTTGTCTGTTTCTGATTCAGAAATAATCTCATGAGTGTCTGGGTTAAAAAGAATAACTTTAGCTTGTTCAATCCCTTTACCTAGTAAACTCATAAAACTAAACTGAACTGCAAAAGGAGGAGAGTTTAAAAACTCTAAAGGCTTGTAATTAGCCTTCGCCCCCGCAACCAAACCCTTCTTCACCGCCTTGACTTTAATCACCCCCGGACACACCAACTTAATCCCGCTGTCATCAATCGTAATGGATGCTCCCGCGCTCGTTTGTAGCTTAATGCGTTTTGGACTCGATACATTCACCTGTCCTGACTCACTACCAATCGTCATGCTTTGTTGACTGTGCAGCTGCAACTCACCGCCTTGTGCCTGTATCGCTAGTGGTTTAGTGTTCGCACTCACATGTAATCCCGATGCGCTCGCTTCACCACCAACCCCAGAGAGCGAATCAATACTATCTGCCGTCAGCGTATAACTACCTGCCACCACATCCGACTGAGTAGCGCCTGATTGTCTGACGATTGTTTTCGCCGTCCATAGCGTATTGCTTGCTGATGCGAGGATACTATCTTTGCTCACCAGCATCACATCGGCTGCGCCGAGGACTTCTGTATTTAGCGTCTCATCGATCACTTGTGCACTGGTTTTAAAGGCTTCTATCGTTTGGTTGGCATTACTAAGTGCCTCGGTTGATTGCAAGTGCGCCTGCTTGGCCTCTTTAAAGGTTTCACTCAACTCAGTGCCCATTTTAAGCTGACGCTGTCCTGCATCATTGACCCAAGCGGACTCATGCTCACTTTGACTGTGTCTGATACCAAAGGTGGAGAGTAGAACGCCTGTATCGCCGGTGATTTGCAAGCCATGGTCGGTTGCTAGATTGATCCCTTGTCCGCTATCTGATGATTGATGATTGCTAAAGCGATGACGCAGCACGCCAAGCTCTAATACATGCTCATCAGGGGCAAAGGTCGCTTCATCTGTAATCGTTGGCATATCAGCATTGGCACGCGCCCCAGTATTCACCGCCCACTGCAGACCGATCTTGTTTGGCGTGTCATCAAAGCTCATGACCACTTCAGACTCAGAAGTCAGCCCATATTGAGCAATACCAGAGATCCATCCACTGTGTCCGTCATCGTCACTGATCTGTGAGTGACCCATACCACCGCCATGCCATCTAGGAGAGGCACCGCCTTGTAGGTTGTGTCTATTAGATAAGCCAGCATCGCGAGTAGTGATGTCTGTTGCGTCCACATCGCCCATACCGATACCGTCATAGAGCGATCTGCTAATCACTGGACTGTCAATATCGCCGTACCAATGGTTAAGCAGGACAGATTGTCCAAGCCGTGGGGCGAATTGCCAGCCATGACTGCTACCGGATGACAGTTGCAATGCGCGCAGGGGCGGGGTAGTGCCGTCATCGTGAGGGCTGATGCCTGACCAGACGGGCGCAGTAATAGTTTGTTGTAGGTTGTCAGTGCTGACACTAGAGTCATAGCTGGGGGAGGCTGATAAACTGGTGTCACCAGTGCGCGCTTGGGTGAGACCCGTGTAAGTGCTACTGGCAAAGGATAAAGAACTGGGATAAGGGCAATAAGGAATAGCAGCGTCTAACAAAGTCGCTGATACCCAAATCCCAGTGTCACGAGCAATATCGTAGCCATGATCGGGGAGGAACATCCCGCTCTGTTGCGTAGTACGTTGTAACCACGCTTTGATATAGGCTTGGTTGTGATAAGACACGCTGTCGCTGTCCGGCTCAATCCCAACCATCTGCGTACTGATACAGTAGCTAGTCAAACGACCGATAGTAGGTAAATTATGAATACTCACAGGACTACCGACCACCATGCCTCGCATCGCACCAGTCGCTTGGTAATGTTCACGCTGACAGCGATTGGCATTCACCCATTGCTGTGCCAACACCGTCGCTGCACTATCGCTATCGATGCGTGAAGGCGCACCTAAGAGCACAGTCGTGTCATCTGTTGCTAGTGCTGACTCATCAGCGGCTTGGCCTTCATAAATAGTATCCGCGCTTAAGCCATCTGCTCTTACTATCACCGTCTGACTACCCAGTTGCTGCGACCTCATTTGTAGCTCATTAACCGTATCTTGTCCTGACTGGATAGAAGACTGGGCATAACGATAGTCTAATGGTAGTAACTCTGTCTCATCAAAACTGCTTAGTAGCATCAGACACCCTAAATTATCTAATGAATCACCCGATATCCATAGGGTGCTGACACCACTATCAGCAAGTAGCCCGGTTATAAACTCCCAATCACTGACATCCGACTGGGTGCGCATAGGCAGCTGAGAAGACAGGCGCTCTGATGACTGCAAAGTCTCAGATAACTGCCAATCAAATTCATAGTCGGCAAAGAGGGTAGTGACGATGTCGAGCGTAGATTGATTGATAAAAGTACGAGTATGAATGCACTGGGTTAATTGCCAATCGGGGCTGACGATGTCTAAAGTGTAAAAATGCAGTGCGCCATCTGACTGCTGGTAGTTGACGGCTTTAATAAGCCCAGTGCGATGACTGGGTTCACGGGAAACTGAAAGGGTATTTAAGCAGACAAATGTATTTACTAAAGATAAACAAGAGTTTGAATCTAAAAAAGCATGCGAATAGAACAATAGCTGACTAGTAGCCACTTTATCAATGGCGCTTGACCAAGAGAATGCAGCAGGATATAAGGTGGTAATAGGTATATTATTGGTTTCAACGGTAATCTGGTGTAGACGAGCGGTTTGCGAAGGCATAAGGGAGGTTCCCGTGACTGCAGATTTAAGGGTACAGTCGGTCGCTTAAAAGTAAGCACTGCTAAAATATATACTAAGAAAAGTATAGAGTTTATTGAAATATTGTCAAGTATCTGTATAATCGATTTGCAATAAGTTTTTAATTAAAGAACTTTAGTTCTAAATATATTCTATTATAACGTCATACTTTCTCTTATTCTTTTTGTTTTAATGATGATGATTTGCTTATGAATTCTATTGATTGTACTAAGCTGAAAGGGGTAGGTCTGCTATCAGTGATGTTCAGTGCCAGTGTGTTACTGACGGCGTGCGGTGGCGCCGCGAAGAAGAACACACAGCCCTTAACGGTTTCTAAGCCAACAGTGGCTAAGCAGTTGGATGAGCCTTCACTCTCTTATCTTTCTGATGCCATGAAAGTCGATGATGGGCGTGCAGTGACAGCCCAGCAATGGATGACCATTGCCCAAAGCAACTATCAATCAAAAAAGTACGCCCGTTCATTAAGAGCTGCAACCGAAGCATTGAGTCTCGATGATCAGCTGGTAGGAGCGCGTCAACTTGCTATGCTCTCTGCGGTCAAAGTAACGGAGAGTAATATTGACGCTTATAGTGACAATGCGGTGATGAACGATAATGATAAAGCGAGATTCAAAGACACTTTAACCAATATGACGACCTTAGTTAGTACGGCTGATTAACCATTATCGAGTCAACAGATGCATACATCTCATATTAATAATAGCGAGCACCGATTTACGATGACAAGTATTAAAAACGCTATCAAAGTCACTAATAAAATACCCAAGACGATCTTGACCGGTCTACTTATTATGGGATCGGTTATGAGTACAGCTCATAGTGAGCTTTCAATACAAGAGCAAGATCCAGGGTCAAGTGTCATTAACCAGTATGCTGCCCTTAAAAATGCGGATGCAAAGTCACCGCAGTTGCATCAATTGATTGCTGACTTAAATCAGAGGCTAACTCGCAATCCAAAGGATTCTTTGGCTTGGGAGCTGTTGGCTCAGATTTACGCCAACAATGGCTATCATGCTTATGCTGTCTACGCAGCGAGCGAAGCAATTGACTCAGGTCAAAGCACCGCCACGCTCAAAAGCATCCTTATAAATAGCAGTGCCCTTGTCTCACAGAGCCAATTACAGTCAGATTACTTGACGGATGATATGGATACGGCATTTTTAACTGAATATCAGCACGCGCTTAGCAAGATATATGGTGAAGTCTACGGTTTTAACTATGATGAGTCTTTGCCAAAACCACCTGCGCCTGTGGTGAAGGCTCGATCGACTAGAAGCAAAAACGTGTCCAACGCGAAGCGCCGCGCAGCCGTCAAAAGACAAGCCGCCCCTGTTAAAAGAAAAGCAGCAGTGAAACAGAAGTCACGTCCAGTGCCAAAAGCGAAGCCCGTTCAGAGACCGGCTAAACCATCATCCCCTAGAAGTAGCAACACCAAATCTACTGATCCATTCAGTATATTACGTTGAAACCAGAAACTGCTGAGGCAACTTATTATGGCTAATCAAGATAGTGTGCAAAAGAAACTCGCAAAAGTACGTGCTCCTCGGGTGCATTTGACTTATGACGTTGAAGTGGGCGATGCGATCGAAACGAAAGAAATTCCGTTTGTCGTTGGGGTGTTGGGAGAGTTTTCAGGGGATTCTACTCTTGAGCAACCGCGCTTTAAAGACAAAAAGTTTGTCGAAGTGGATTTGGATACCTTTGATGAGGTGATGTCAGGTCTAGCACCACGTGCGACATTCCGAGTAAGCAATGACTTGAGTGACAAAGGCGGCGAGTTCGCGGTTGATTTGGCATTCAATAGTATCAACGATTTTCGCCCTGAAGCGGTTGCTGATCAAATTGAGCCATTAAAGCAACTGGTACAAGCACGAGATCGCTTGGCAGATTTACGCAACAAAATATCAGCCAACGAAAAACTCGAAGACCTATTGGATGATGTGCTTAAGAACACTGAACAAGTCAAGAAAATGGCGGAACAAAATCAAACTGACGGTGAGGATTAAACGATGAATGCTCAAGCCCAGCAGCAGATAGCAACGGATCCATTGAATAGCGAGAGCTATGACTTACTCGAAGAAATCGTCAATAAAAGTAATGTTGCCAAGTCCGATGATGAAAAAAATCGCGCGAAGTCGCAAATTGCAGAGCTGGCCAATGAAGTCATGCAAGGCACGGTGACATTATCAGACAATTTAGCCTCATCTATTGATGCACGAATTGCGCAAATTGATGCGCTGATCTCTAAGCAACTGACGACGGTCATGCACGCACCTGAGTTTCAGAAGCTAGAATCTAGCTGGCGCGGTCTGCATTATCTATGTAGCCAAACCCCTTCTGAATCCATGCTTAAGATACGCATGATGAATACTACGAAGCGCGAGCTTACCAAAGACTTTCAATCTTCAATTGATTTTGACCAAAGCACGCTGTTCAAAAAAATATATGAAGAAGAGTTCGGTAGTTTCGGTGGTGAACCATATGCAGCAATCGTTGGCGACTTTGAATTTACTCGCCAAAACTCTGATATGTATCTGCTCGAGCAGTTGTCTCATGTTGCGGCCGCTTCCCATGCACCGTTTGTGTCGGCGGCTTCCGCTGAGATGTTCGGACTCGATTCTTTTACTGATATTGGTCGCCCACGCGATTTATCAAAGATATTTGAAACGGCTGAATACATACGCTGGCGCGCTTTTAGGCAGTCAGAGGATGCTCGCTATGTGGCGCTGACAGTGCCTAGCTTTTTAGGTCGTCTGCCTTATGATCCTAAAGATGGCACAGTGGTAGAGGGTTTTAACTTCACTGAAGAAGTCTCTGGTAATGATCACAATGATTATCTATGGGTAAATGCCGCTTATGCTTTTGCTTCGCGATTGACCTCAGCCTTTTCTGACTATCGTTGGTGTGCGGCTATTCGCGGTGTGGAAGGTGGCGGCTTGGTTGAAGGTTTACCGGTCCATACCTTTAAGACTGATGAAGGGGACTTAGCGCTTAAATGCCCAACGGAAATCTCTATTACTGATCGCCGCGAAAAAGAGTTAAGTGACTTGGGTTTCATTCCATTAGTCCATTGCAAAAATACCAATTATGCAGCCTTCTTTGGTGCGCAATCAGTTCAAAAAGCCAAAACGTATCAAAACGATGATGCCAATGCCAATGCGGTACTGTCGACTCAGTTGCAATATATCATGGCAGTATCACGTATTGCCCATTATCTAAAGGCAATGATGCGCGATAAGGTAGGTAGTTTCTTAGCACCTGGTAATGTTGAGTCGTTCTTGAATGATTGGATTTCTCGTTATGTCTTGCTAGATGACGGAGCCTCACAAGAAGCAAAAGCCCAGTACCCACTGCGCGAAGCTTCTGTACAAGTTGTAGAAGTGCCAGGCAAACCTGGTGTCTACAAGTCCGTGGTCTTTTTGAGACCACACTTTCAGCTTGACGAATTGTCTGTTTCTTTGCGTCTGGTCACTCAACTGCCGCAGTCTAGCAACAGCTGATCGTTTATTAAAATCCAACGTTAAATTTAAATTTTTAAATACAAGGTGTGTGATATGAAAGATATTTATATTCAGTTCCGTGGTAAGTACAAAATTGACGGTGAGTCTCGTGACAGCGAGCATAAAGGTTGGCTTGAAGTAAATACTTGGGATCACTTGATTCGTCAGCCAAAATCAGCGACAGCCAGCAGCGTTGGTGGTCACACTTCTGAGCGCTGTGAACATGCCGATATGACCTTTATGAAAGATTTGGACTCGACCAGTCCTAAGCTATGGGAAGCATGTTCTGCTGGCTATACTTTTGATGAAATTCAAATTGACTTTTATCGTGCCAACGGTGATAAGCGCGTTAAATATCTTGAAGTAAAGCTTAAGCATGCGCTCATTGCTAGTGTTGAGCCAACTGTCCGCTCTGAAGGCGTGCCAATCGAAAAAGTCGGTATCAAGTATGCTGCTGTTGAGTGGACTTACACCCAGCAAGATATCGATGGTACTGCCAAAGGCGCTGTGACGAAGAAATGGTCACTAGCCAACAACACTGCTACTTATACTGCCTAAACTGGTGTTAAGTGTCATTCATTTATTGTGTCAATGAAGAAAGGTTTATATCTAGGCCTTTCTTTTTTATTTTTTTAAATAGGGATGACTGTATCCATGAATTACGCCGCTAACGCCTCTAATCATAAAGTTGGGTTTCGCCCAAATTTATTTGAGCAACTATTCGATGACCAGCCTCGTCATTTAGCGCATGAACTCGTGGTTCGCAGGCTTAATATTGATGAGTTAAAGTCTTCAGTAGCCCAAGACCTAGAAGCGTTATTAAATACTCGCTGTGTGGTGTCGAGTAAGCTGCAAGCCTATCAACATGTACGCTCATCGATACTAAACTTTGGCATATTGGACTTTGTGGGACTGAGTAGTGCCAATCCTGCAGACTGTGATTATATCTGCCGACAAATCGCGCAGACAGTCGAGCAGCAAGACAGTCGTCTGCAGAATGTCAGAGTATCGCTAGATATTGGCGCAGTAGATGTCAATCAGCTGTGTTTTTCAATTGAAGCGTTACTGAAAGTTTATCCTGCCCAAGAGTTGGTCAGTTTCGATGCGTTCTTTGAGCCAAGCTCTCAGCGTTATTTAATAAAATAGTCATTATTAATTTAATGAAATAACCAGTGCTACCGCTCAATCTTTACAGCTAACGGCGATCACTATATTGAGGCATCATGGACAGTCTACTTCCTTATTTTGAGCATGAGCTTAGTTTATTTAATAAGCAATCAAAAGAATTTGCCAAAAAGTATCCCAAAATTGCCAATCGGTTATTGATGGGTCACGATACGGTAGATGATCCGCATATTGAGCGATTGATACAGGCTTTTTCACTGATTAGTGCGCGCATCAATAAAAAGCTAGATGATTCATATGCAGACTTTACCGAGTCTTTACTTGAAGTCGTTTATCCCGATTATCTTAAGCCTTTTCCATCAGTCTCTATTGCACAGTTCAACCTAGGCGTGCAGGGCAATGCGATGAGTGAGCCTGTTTTAGTACCTAAAAAAAGTATGTTTGCTAGTCAAAAAATCAACGGCACGCCTTGCCAGTTTCAGTCAACCCAAGACGTGACGTTGCTACCGTTACAGATAGATAGCGTCGATTTTGAGACACGCCAAGAAGTATACGATAATCAGCATGGACTGCTTAACGGCTGCATTAGCATTAAATTCAAAGGTCTTAATCCAAGCTTCGACTATCAGGCTTTGTTAAATCATCCGCTAGATTTATATATAGATGAGGATGCCAGTCAAGGCACCAGTCTCTGGGATTTATTATGGTGTGATGTCAAGCAAACGCATCTTCATGGTAGGCAGGTCAACAAGATAACGGGTAGTCCGTTTGAGATTATAGGCTTTAACCCTGAACAGCAAGTGCTCCCTAGTCACCGTGTGAGTAATGCCGCCTCTGCTTTATTAAAAGAGTATTTTTATTTCCCTGAAAAATTCAATTTCTTACGCCTCAATCTTGGCCGTGTTTGTCCCAATTTAAAAATTGATAGCACTGGTTTTGAGATTCGCTGTTATTTTAAGTTTGATAAAAAAAACACCATCCATTTAAAAAACTTGCAGCAACTGAGTGCCAGCAGTATTAAGCTGTTTTGTACGCCCGTGGTCAATCTATTCAAGGCAGCCGCCAAGCCCATTCAAGTCACTCATCGCTCTATCTATTATGATTTGGTGCCCGATACTCGTGCGCTGTTTCAACATGAGATTTATGAGGTCAATAAAGTCATAGAGTCCAAGCAAAGTAATAATCGTTTGATACAACGTGAGTATCATCCATTTTATGCGCTCAATCACTATGAGCAGCAAGATGACGGTCGTTATTATCATATCAAACGCGATAAGGATATGGCTGAATTTAAGCAGGGCTTTGAATATCAGATTATGTTTGTAGAAAAGCAGCGTGAGGATGTGTCAGGTGCGGTGAGCATAAGTGCTGCTTTGCTATGCACCAATAGAGACTTGCCCGCGCAAGTGGTGTTCGGTCAAAGCCGAGGTGATTTGTTTAGTGAAGGGATGACGGGCTTTAGTAGCCTGTCATTATTAAAGCAGCCTACCAGAACGGCGCGGTTTGAATACACTGGTGAGGAGCGTTGGCGACTAATATCGCTGATCAGTTTGAATTTTTTATCACTTGCTGCCCAAGATGCTGAGCTGATGAAAGAGTATCTGTCGCTCTATGATATTACTCAATCTGCCTCTAATAAACTGCTGGTAGAAGGCATCGTCTCTGTCACCACCAGTATCAAAGCTCAGCGGATTCAGCGCTTGCCGCAACCTGGATTTGTACGCGGTACGGTCATTGATATTCAGATTAACCAAAAGAATTTTTCTGGAGTGAGTATCCGCCAGTTTGCCCATTTATTGGCTCATGTTTTTGGCTATCACGCCAGCTTAAACAGCTTCGTTGAGGTTGCCATCAGTGATGCCGTTACCAAAGAGGAGATATACAGATGTCAGCCACGCAGCGGTCTCAGTCCTCTTATTTAACGGATTTACTGGCGGCACCGCAATCCTATGAGCTATTGCAAGCACTGCGTTTGGTTCAGCATGAAGTCGGTATGGGGCATGCCCCTATCGAGGTGCGCTACCGTGCCTCGTTGTCATTGGCGTATCCGCAAGCTGAAATTGAGTCGATGGCGCTCATTGCTCAAGACAATATGGAAGACAGTGGCCGTTCAGTAAAGGATGGCCAAATAAAGGACAATTCATTAAATGTCAGTTCGTTAATGGCCAGACAGATAGAGGTTTGTCCAGCAGTTATCGGACTGACAGGACCATTATCAGCTTTGCCAGCGATGTATACCGATCATTTGGCATCGCGAGTCAATCATGCAAAAGACAAAGCAGCCCCCGCTTTTTTAGATTTATTTAACCATCGTTTGACGGATTTGTACGTACAAGCGAGCTGGTTTTATAACTTGCCATTACAGTACGAGATAAATAATAAAAAAGACAACTATCTACTGAGCTTGCGAGCGCTGGCACGGCAGCCGAAAAAGCTAACGGCAATCGATAGCTTGATTGCTTATGCTGGCATGATTGCCCCCGGACGTCTGACCGCTGATCAGTTAGCACATGTACTGTCGCACTTCTTGGATAGCACGGTCAGCGTTCAGCAGTTCGTGCCTGAGTGGTTTGATCTGCCCGCTAGCGAGCAGACCGCACTTGGTGGTCAGCATGCGGCACTTGGGATATCTACATTTTGCGGCGCGCGGGCTGTACAGTTTGATAGCAAAATTAGAATCGTATTTCATCAGTTGGATGCCAAGCGTTATTTGAGACTGTTGCCTGCAGGGGATATGTATCGCGTCATTATCGATTTTATCCGTAAATGGTGCGGTGTCTGCTTAGCGGTCGAAATGCAGCTGGAGCTAGACAAGCAATATATTACCCCTTTGTCGTTATCTGAGGATGGATTTGGCGGCTTAGGGCAGGGTGGGTTTTTGGTATCTCAGCCTGCAACCG
This sequence comes from Psychrobacter sp. AT9, assembly GCF_047272965.1. Classification (NCBI taxonomy): domain Bacteria; kingdom Pseudomonadati; phylum Pseudomonadota; class Gammaproteobacteria; order Moraxellales; family Moraxellaceae; genus Psychrobacter; species Psychrobacter sp. AT9. The sequence goes on along the minus strand of NZ_JBKOTW010000001.1, from coordinate 2,314,188 downwards.
AGCACTATGATGATACCCGCTATGCGCTGCCTATTCAGTAAATGTTTTATGGTTAATAGATAGATAAGTTGCTTGCTCATTTATGAGAAATACTGAGTTTTATATATAGATAGGTTTTATCTATTACTAAGAGCCATACACCGGTTTTATAAAAATAATGTTAAGTCTATTGAATATGCCAAAGGAAAAGATTTATGAGCCAGTTAAAAGCTGTAATTACCCGCTTAAGCCCAAGCTGTCGACAGTGTTTGCAGCAGGCAGCTAGGCTTTGTATCAATAACGGGCATCGCGAAGTTGATACTGTTCACCTGCTACATGAACTGATTGCCACGCCGCACAATGATGTGGCTCAGATACTTAAGTTCAATAAGATTGCTCAGCCATCGCTTTTAGCAGACATGACTGATTTGCTGAATACCTTTGGTCAAGCAACAGGCTCTACCCCTGTGTTTAGTCAAGGGTTGATGGCGTTGTTAGAGGATGCATGGGAGCTAGCCAGTAGCCAACATGGTCAGAGTGCTGATAATAATAGCTCACTAGAAATCCGCTCTGGGTACATATTGCTCGTGCTGTTGGCGTATGAGCGTTATCAGTCGTTACTCAAAACCCTTCCCGAACAGCTACAGTATATTGATCGTTTTACCTTAAAAGATGACTATGAGCGTCAGTGTCTTGGTAGTACCGAGGGTAGTGGATCAAGCAGTAATAAAAGTACCAATAATAAAGGCGTCAATAAGGGGGCTGATGGTGGTGCTGATAGTGAAGACAATGACATTAACAATCAAGAATCTTTAGACGCTAAGCAAACTGAAACTAAGCCAACCCCTGCGTTGGATAAATATACTTACGATTTGACCGCAAAGGCCAGTGCCGAGCAAATAGATCCAGTTATCGGCCGTGAGTTTGAAATTCATCAGCTGATCGATATTTTGATTCGTCGTCGTCAAAACAATCCTATCTTAACGGGTGAGGCAGGTGTGGGTAAAACAGCGGTGGTAGAAGGCTTGGCGCAAAAGATAGTTGCCGGTCAAGTGCCAGATCAGCTAAAAGACGTGACGATACGGAGTCTCGACATGGGCTTACTACAAGCAGGGGCGAGCGTCAAAGGTGAGTTTGAGAATCGTCTCAAGCAAGTCATCGAAGAAGTACAAGCCTCGCTACAGCCGATTATTTTGTTCATTGATGAGGCACATACCCTTATCGGTGCTGGTGGGCAGGCAGGTCAAAACGATGCAGCGAATTTACTGAAACCGGCGCTGGCTCGTGGTGAGCTGAGAACCATTGCTGCGACGACGTGGTCAGAGTACAAGAAATACTTTGAAAAAGACGCGGCATTATCGCGCCGCTTCCAAGTGGTCAAAGTCGATGAGCCTGATATTGAAACGGCAGTGGCGATGATTCGTGGGTTGAGTGCCAAGATGCAGGCGCATTTCGGTATTTTAATAGACGATGATGCGCTACAAGCGGCGGTTGAATTATCCGCACGTTATATCAGTGATCGACAACTACCTGATAAAGCGGTCAGCGTATTAGATACGGCAGCGGCACGGGTGAGTTTATCAAAAACTGCCATGCCCAATCAGCTGGATAGGCTACAAGCCAAAGGCGTGCAATTAGAGCAGCATATCAACAATCTCAGTCAACAGCTTGAGCGTATCGGCGGTGTGGATGAAAAAGAGAAAGTCAGCCAAAAAATAGCGGTACTCGATGAACAGCGTCAGTCGAATCAACAAAGCATTATTGACATGACAGCTCGCTGGCAGGAGCAACGTCAGCTTAATGATCAGCTTGATGCACTCAATCAGCAGTTGAATGGTAAGGCTGGTAATGCCTCTAATACAAATACGCTTAGTGCAAAAGAGCGCTTAGACAAACAAGCTGAGTATCAAAGTATTGAGCAGTCGCTAAAACAAGTACAAGAGACGCATCGCCTTATCCATCCTGTATTGGATAGACAAGTGATTAAGCAGATTATCTCAGATTGGACAGGGATTCCACTCAACGACATGGCAGGCAATGAAAAAGACCATATTTTGAATTTGGCTGATACCTTGCAAGCACGTGTCATTGGGCAAGACCACTCTGTGGCGGCTATCGTGAAGCGGATTCATACTGCAAAAGCGCTCTTAGATGACCCCAACCGCCCGCAAGGCGTATTTATGCTAGTCGGGCCAAGCGGTGTGGGCAAGACAGAAACCGCATTGGCGCTATCAGAGGTATTGTATGGTGGTGAGCGTAATCTTATTACCATTAACTTGTCAGAGTATCAGGAAGCGCATAGCGTTGCCTCCTTAAAAGGCTCGCCTCCAGGTTATGTGGGCTATGGTGAAGGTGGTGTGCTAACGGAGGCCATCCGCCGTCGTCCCTATAGTGTGCTCCTACTCGATGAAGTCGAAAAAGCACATCCAGATGTGTTGGATTTGTTTTATCAGGTCTTTGACAAAGGGGTAATGGAAGACAGCGAAGGGCGTTTGATCGATTTCAAAAACACGCTTATTTTATTGACCAGTAATGTTGGTTCATCGCAGATTATGCAAGCGTGCATCAATACTGATCCAGCCGTTACTGACTTTAGCTTGCCCGATAGTGACAACCTAAAACAGGTGATTAATCCGCATTTATACAAAGCCTTCAAGCCTGCCTTTTTGGGTCGTCTAACGGTCATTCCTTACTATCCATTGACGGATGACGCGCTTGCAGAAATTATCCGCCTGAAACTGGACAAAATTACTGGCCGCATCCGTGACAATTATGATGTGCCTTGTGTTATTGACGATGAAGTCATTGAGCTCATTTTATCGCGTTGTCATGAGGTCGACTCTGGTGCACGTAATGCCGATGCCATCATCAGTCATACCTTGCTACCGCAGCTGGCAGGTCAGCTACTGGCTCATGATGACAGTCAGAGTGTGCTAAAGAAAATTACTGTATTCGTCGATGATGAAGATAATTTTGCGTATCGTCTGGATACTGATGCTGTCGTAGCGCTCAATCACATGGCGCAGTATAGTGAGGTTGAAGGTGAAGTAAGTAAAGCGCCTAGCAAACAAGTTGCAGCTAAGAAGCCAGCTACCAAAAAATCTTCTACTAAAAAAGAGCCTGCTACTAAAGAGGCTGCCGTAAAAAAGCCATCAGTGAAAAAAACCATCAGTAAAAAATCTGTTAAGAAGGATTTATTATAATGAATATGGGTAATTCCTTACTAACCGATATTGACACCCTTATCGCGCCTATCGATGGCAGCCATCATGGGGTGGGTGAAGATCTCATTTTTGATCCCCGTATCGATGCCATCGTTGCGGCTCGTCAAGAGGATGACCCACTGCTGGCACAAGGCAACTGGGTCACTGAGCTAAAAGTCGCCGACTGGGACTTTGTCAAAAACCAATGTGCTGAGTTGCTCAGCGATACCAGTAAAGACATGAAGCTGGCACTGTGGTACGTCGATGCACTGAGTCACACCAATCATTTAGCAGGTATCAGTCATGGGCTGAGCGTACTGCAAGCATTTAATGACGAATATTGGCTCACCATGTATCCACCATTAGATGGTGAAGAAGACAGCATGGATATCAGAGCAGGGCTGCTGTCGTGGTTCGTCAAGGCACTATCCGATGATATCAAGCAACTATCGCTGGCTGATACAAAGGCCGAGAGCTACAACTACAATTACTATCTAACCGCACGTGATCATGATAAGCAGCGTCAGCAAAACCCCGATAGCGAAACGTCTAACCAATTGACACTGAGTGATTATAACCACGCCATCAAGACCAGTAGTGAGACTTGGCAACAAGCACTGATGAGCAATCTTAATAAAGTCACTGAGCAGTGGCAGACACTGACCGATCAGCTCAATGATCTGATGGGTATGGATGCACCAGTCTTCGCACCAGTGACGGATTTATTGATTGCACTGACGCAGCATTTGCGTCCATTGATACCAGAATATTCTGATACTGCTCATAGTATGGGTCAAGAGAGCCAAGCCGATAATGTCGACCTGATTGATACTAATGAACCTATGATGTCGGATAGTAGTGGACAATCAGCCAGTACAAATAATATTAGCTCAACCAGTTTTAATCCTAGTAACCGCGATCATCAAAGCAATCGTCGGCAAGCGCTTAAATTGCTGGCTCAAATCCAAGAGTATTTTGCAACCAATGAGCCGCACAGCCCAGTGACTTTTTTACTCGGTCGGGCGATTGATTGGGCCGATATGCCGCTGGATCAATGGCTCACTCACATCATCAAAAACGAAGATCAATTATCAATGCTGTCTGACATGATTGGTATTCAGCCCAAACGTGATTCCTCTGACGATGATCATTAAATTAAAGTTGGATTGATAAAACTGTTGGTTAAATTGCAATGCTTGCATTATTTTTTACTTGGTAATTTTGATCGCTAAACCTTTAGATAGAGAAGGGCTTGTCATGGTATGGACTCAAACAAAGCGGCATGTGCAACTTAGCAGTGCCCATCCTGATATTGCCACCAGTATTATTCAACAGGCTGACTTGGTTGAGAGCTTGTTAGGTATGCCATTACCTGACAGCGTTTGGCGTAAGCCCGCGCTTATGCCATCACCTGATGCCTACCCAAGCCCCTACCATCACGACCAACGCGCGCAGTCCTATCAGCAACGTCAGCTGGCACTCTATTGCGGCTACCGTATCAGTATTACACTATTGCATCCACGAGCAGGACTAGATATAAAGCAATGGCTAGGGCAAAGTCTCTCGATACATTGGCATACGGGCGACACGCTACTACCCAGCCAAACCCGTCACGGTATCATCACCGAAGCCGTTGCCCTCGGCAGCAACAGTGGTATGGCCGCCTACCGTATTATTTGCGAACCTACGGTAAGCCAATTACGCCTAAACAGTCATAACCGCCGTCATCATCATCTAAGTTTAAGCGAGCTTATCAAAGATATTATTAGCCCATATGATATAGACGTTGAGATTGACGAGCGTCTCAGTGATGACAGCAGCTATCATATTCAGCATAGCGTCCAATACAACCAAACCGATTTATCCTACCTTATTCAACAATTAGCACTTTACGGCATCACAGGATATCATCGTCATGAGAGCGACAAGCACACTCTAGTCTTACTACCTAGTGATGGCGAAATCTTACGTCCAGACACAAATGACATTCAAAGCATCTTAAGTCAAAACCCTGCCAATCTCGCTGATAGACAAGATCGCATCACCGCCATTCGTCCCCGTATTGCCCAGCATACTCAGCAAAGCGACCTACATCGTTATGACAGTCGCTTGATGAGTACCTATACCGGCAGTCACAGTAGCGAGCAACCTATCGACTCATCAAGCAGCACGCATCATCGCTTTTTGCACAGTCATAGTTATTTAAACGATGATGGACTCACCGCACTTGCCACCCGCTATCAGCAGAACGCTGAGCAGCTGGCCAATCTAGGCAGCCTAACCGGCAACATCCGTCATCTGAATTTGCCAAGTAGCCACTATATCGATGGCAACCCTTATCTGACCGATCCGATCAGTCTCGTCTCTATTCATCAGCACATTAACAATCATATTCCAGCAGACTGGCTGGGCGCAATCGCTTTTGATCCTATTACCTTACAGCCCAATACGAATCATGCCAATGACAGTGATGACGACAACGTCCATCACATCAACGCCTGCTACCTACCGTTCCCACATCATCACCACATTCCCTATGGGGAGCAGTTTGCTACACTTGGACAACCACATCCCAGTCTGACAGGTCTCATGAGTGCGAGTATTATTGATACAGATAGCAGCGCCATCACCCATGATCGTAACCACCGTGCGCATATCAGATATCACTGGCAAAGCGAAGGAGACGATAGCGCGCACTGGATACCCATTGCTAGTCACCTCGTTGCCGACCACATGGGACAGACTCATCCTCTGCGTCATGGACAGCATGTCCTTATCGACTTCATCGGTGGTGACATCACCCATCCCATCATCATTGGCAGTACCCATAACGGGCAAGGCAATATTGATGCTCAGCATAATAGCATCGTCAGTGACTCAGGTAGCCTTGACGCCACCAGTCCCGCTTGGTTCATCAATCAAAGCCATGCTCATCCTATTGATGGTATCAAGACCCAAAGTATCGATAGCAGCCGAACAGGCGAGGCCACCAAAGACAGCCTTATTAACGGCTATAACCAACTCATGTTTGACGCCCATCCTGACAGTCCGCAGATTAACGTCTATAGCAGTAGCTATCAAAGCAGTCTAACCATTGGTCATCTGTATCAGCATAGCGACCATACCCGTGGTCAAGCACGTGGGCAAGGCATCAGTTTAGAGACCCAAGCCGCTGCCAACGTGCAAGGCAGCACTGGCATTCATATCAGTAGCCAAGCGTCAGGAAGTCAGTCAAACCCTCATATGAGTCATGATAGTCACGGTAAGCTACAAACCGCTGACCAACATCAGCAAGCCTACGCGCAGCTGGCTGACACCCATCAACCAGTGGGACTAGAGGATAGTAGTAATAACAAGCAAAGCAACAGTAAAGAAGATGCGCAAACCCCATTTTCCCAATTTAGCAAAGATACCAATGACAGCGCGCTAGATAATGCGGGTCAATGGCAACAAGCCAACTTGCTCATTGATTCCCAGCGTCATTTGGCACTGCTCAGTGGACAACACAGTCAGCATACCAGTACCCAAAGCACGCATAGCCACGCAACTGACAGCACCCATCATCACAGCCAAACGCAGATGAACCAGTTGGTGGCAGGCGATATTCATTACTACAGCAATAAAGCGCAAACCCATACTGCCGCTCATGGCGATGTGACCATACAAGCGCATCAAAGCAAGATGCGACTTGATAGTGAGCAAGTCCTGCGCATCCATAGCCGTGACAGTGTTGAGATCATCGCGCCTGATACGCTGACTCTAAAAGCTGCAGGCAGTGGCATTGAAATATCAGGTGGTAATGTGACGTTTATCACGCCTGCTCAAGTGGGCTACAAGGCGAGTAAGGTGGATTGGGGTAGCGGGGGTGGTGAGGCTAAAAACCTAATGATGAAGCAAATGCAGTTTGAAGCTTGTGAGAAGTTGTCAGAGCAGGCTGAGGACAATCATGCTGCTAGTACCGACTTATAATAAAAATGACTTTTACTCAAATCAATCTCACACGCAGATATAAAAGCATGACAGCATAATGAATATCCAACCAGAAAAATCATTAAGCGTAAGCTTACAGACGCAAACGCTTGACGCTAGGGTGCTCAGTACCTTTGATGTCATGATTGTTCATCATAGCCAGACAGAGCTGATCGGCGAGATTAATTCTGCCTTCCCTGACGCTATACATTCATTACAGCAAGAGTTGCTTAGCTACCATATGATCGATAGTCCAGTCATGGTCACGCTAAGCTCAGACATCAGTAATATCCTAGAGATGCATTTGCAGCAGTGTGAGCTGCTATCTCGTCATCATGGCATACTCACATTACTAGATTATACTGCCCCTAATATAAGGGCATATAAAATAAGAATCAGTGCAAAAGAGTATCTACCAGACGAGCCTGAATGGCAGCAGCCAATAGTTAATACAACTGATGTAGAAGCCTCCAAACCAGATGCTAAGCAAATCGCTCGTTTACTAGGATTGAATCAAATCATCCAAAAAAGTGGTCAAAAAAAACTTCTTCGCTATTTAGATCCACAAGTATTGATTCATCTACTACCACTAGCACAGCACGCCTACATTACCAATCGCTATGGCTACCCTAAGCGGCTTTGGTTGCCATTAGATGACCACTGGCACAGTTTAAACAACCTTCATTATTATGAGCCTCAGCAAGTCAGATCAGTACAACGTCTGTCAAGCTACTGTCCATTGAGCCAAACCCAGTTGGATAATATCAGCATGCTTAATCGTTTCTTCGCTAAAAAAGGTATTGAGAGTAGCAATTTGATACTTAATCACTACGGTACACTGCTGAGCTGGTTGGACAAAGCGAATGCTCAACTGACAGCCGCAACACATCTGACCAATCCTGTTGATCGTATGACGATGATGAACCGATGGCTGTATGAATGCTATGAGCAATCAGGTTTAGTGACATTAGATAATTAAAAGATAAGGAACAAGGTCATGGCAGAGAGATGTGAGCAATGTTTGACTGAAGGGATTGCAATATTTCCTATGCGTTCAGGATATATATATTTGGAAAATAATTTGGAAATAGTCAGTAGATTGGTCAATGAAGGTTATATTTATATCATTGATAATAAAGGAGAGTGGTACGGGTATGTAATCACTCAAGGGCGTTATTTGAAACAATTCAATGTACACAATATAGCGAGCACACCTGAGTTGCCAACTGTAGACTACGCTTGTCACAAAGGTGATGATTGTATAGCTTTATCAAGCTTTATTCGAATACCAAATTCGCAAAAGGATATAGATACCTTATGGTTAGCCTATAGTCCTGTTAAATGGAATAAGGAAGTCATCAAAAGACATCAAAAAAATGTCGATGATGCTAAAACTAATAATATGATTGAAGTTCCAGTAACTGCTAAGCCATCAAGTAGTAAAAATCACTCAGGCGCTAAATTACAAAGTTCTAAATATTACAATGTGTGGAATAATGAAAATGACGCCAATGAAGCAACTCGGCAGTTTTTTCCTAACGAATATTATGGTCTTATAAATCCACTTAGTAAAAGACCTTATAATCCAGATAAGTCAAAGGAAACACTTAATTATCTTGATAAGCTAAGTAAGGTTAAAGTAAGTGGTACAGCTATTTCGGTTAAATTTAATGATCCTGTTGGTAAATTAATTGATTTAAACGAGTTTATGATACAAGCAAAGCTTGCTTCTCGACCTACTGAAGATGAAGTTTATCGTCATACAGTAGCGACTCTCATCAACACTTTAAAAAATAATGTTGATGAAAGAGCAAAAGCTCATGCACAACGCCATATAGGCAAAGTTAATGAGCATAACAATTATTTACGGCCGATACCAAGATGGGAAGGAGATGGCCCGAGTGAAGCAGAGCAGCAAGCAGAAGCGCAAAGACAACGAGAAGGTGCCTCAAGGTTTTTGGAGCAGCAACGACAGTCAGCATGGTCGAGTTATAGCGAGCTAATTCGTGAAAGTGAAATGAACGGATGGCTGTCTGATTTTGAAGTAAGGTCTGAACAGCGTCAAAATGAGCTTAATACCTTGTTAGAGATGTTAGCTGCTGCTTATAAAGATGTGTTCGAAGGCGAAGAATTAAAAACAATGATGACTCACTGTTTTGATAAAAATGATGAGGGAAGTTGTGTTTATTACACACTTACTGTTCAGCAGTTTTTAGGCTCGACTGCTACCATACCTGCATTAGCTGACTTATATGATTTACACTTAACAGAAAAAAAATCCAGTGACGAAGATAACTACCTAGCACGTGCCTTGGCCTTTAACCAAGATCAAGTCGTCAATTATATTGATGGAATGCCATCTCTTACGGCAGGGGTTAGTACGACAGAGATTATGACCAATTCATGGTCAGGGTTGCTATATACTGGCTCGGCTGCGGTATTTGGTAGGTACGATGCTGTCGCCGGACAAGTAGGCGCAACTGTTAGCCTAGCAGAGCAGCTTGCAGTTCCCTTTATGAAAGACTATCGTACAGGTCAGGCTTTGTCTGGACTAATGATATCTACTAAGGAGTATTTATTTGGATATCACCACGAAAAAGCCTTAATCGTAGTTAGAGGGCAAGGCAGCTACGCTGATGCTAGAAAAGCGTTGATAAATGGCGTTATGCACATCGCAGGTAGTGGTAATCTGCCTACTAGAATACGTGAAAGTATCGATCAAGCACTTAAAACTTCAGGAGAGGCTGCTAGACTCAACAAAACCATTAGCCAAAGTTTTATCTACTATATAGATAAAAATCAACTTAGAGCAGGAATGAACGTCTACGAGAGTAGCAATAAAGCATATCCTGACAAAAATACATTGAGACAAACTATAGGCCAATCAGTCTACACTGAGCCTGAGTTGTACGACCAAAGTTACAAAAATTACAAACGTTTTGAAGATATTACCAATCGAAGAGTAGACCAAGCTGTCCGAGCCCATTATTTTGGGGCTATGCTACAAACAGTGGCTTGTGTCTTTTTAGTAGGTGCATTTTTTCAAGCAAAAACTCAAGAAGACAGACTAGTAGAAGGCAGTAAAGCAGTCGCAGGATTGATGATACTGCTAGCTGGTAGTTTGGAGCTTCGTGGTAATGCCAGTCAACTAATGGCAAGTGAACTAAAACTTCAACGTGGAGCAGGTAATTTAGTATCAAATGAAAAAGTATTAACGGCCGAGCGATCAGCAAAATCTTTGTCAGTGGTTGCAAGAGGTTTGAGTCTTGGCGGTGCGGCAATATTTGCTGGCTTTGATATAAAATCAGCTCTTGATGCTAAAGAAAATGATAACGAAACTATGATGTGGGCTTATTATGGTTCAGCAGCTACTGGAGCTGGCTCAACAGTACTTCTAACATTAAGTTTAGGAGCAACAGCAACAGGTATTGGTGTAGTCTTACTTATTGGTTTTATTGGTGTCACTCTATTCATCGGCTATTGGAAAAAGTCAGGAATGGAGAATTGGCTTAATCTTGGTATTTGGGGAGTCGAGAGCGCTGGTTGGTCACTTGAGCATACATTAGAGCAGTTTGATCGTGCTGTGGTAGGTGACGATATCGATCTACAGGACAATTAAATGATAGATATTAATGGAAGAAACCCCTTTGCAAAACTTAATTATAAAGAAATTAATCAAAAATTCGGTGGTAATTTCGGTGTGGGTTTAGGCGGACAAGTTCAAGAAATTAAGGACTTTAAATGGTTGGATAAAACACAAAATTATGACGTACCGCTTTATCCGCAGCGCACCGTCGTACAGTTTAATTCAACTTATATGGAGCTAGTAGGCCGTCAGGATAGAATACGAGGTGATGTCACGTTTGGCAGTTTATTTTTTTTAGGACTAATATCAGGTGTCATTTACTTAGGTTTTGTTATATTGTATGACGAGTTCTTAACAGGCTCTTTTCTATTAGGAATATTAGCCAGTACCATAACGTTAGCCTTTATAGTTGCTTTTATTTATTTACTGGCTTTACTCTCAACGGAGCTATTCAGCTATACCTATCTTCCCATTCGTTTTAATCGAAAAACACGCAAGGTTTATGTTCGCCAAGCCAATCGACAAGTACAGGTTTTTGATTGGGATGACCTGAAATTCTATATGGCCACTACCTACAAAGACGGTGGTGATGTGCGTGGTATTACTTTAGCTGATGATGGCGTCACTATTACGGGGATGTTTAGCTTACCGTTTGTTAATAGTTTAGGAGCAGATAGGCATGATGAAGGTACATTGCTAGGACATTTCGAGTTTGTTCGTAGATATATGGAAGGCAACGCTAAGCAATTTAAAGAAGTTAAAAGCGCTGTTCGCTATGTTCATCCTGTACATGAAAAGAGAGAAACTCCACTAGTGTCTTTGCAAAGAGTCAAGCTAGGCTATCACGCTAGTCATGTTAATCAAGAGAATCCAGGTACATTTAGACTGGTATTAGCAGAATATCTACTAATGCCTTTTGCTTGGCTACGTTACATGGGACGTTTATTATCTATTAACACAAGCATCACCCCCAAGTTTAGTCCTGAGATTGAAGCTGAATGTCAGATAGATCCTAACGATCCGTATGACTTAAACAAAAACTTGCCCGAAGGCAATATTGAAGATGCCAATCAACCCATTTGGAAAAAGCTAGTCTTTAGTCTCGCGCTTATTTTATTCGGTATCATCATGTTATTTGTTTTTGCATTTTTTATTGACATGATAGGGGCAATCAAGGGATATGACACAGGGTTGGCCTATAAGCTGCTGTATTGGTTTCATTTAGTGTGATTGCTTAGATGAAAACAAGAAGGCTTTGAATGCAACTACGCGATGATTTTTCTAAACATATTAATGAGCTACAAGAAGTTCTTGAAAGCCCTTATAGTAGCGAGATAAATAAAGGTTTATTAGAAGAAGGAGAAGACATTGAGCATCTTAACAAAGAGATTGCCAACATTAATCCTGATTATATGACTTTCTTACCTAGCTACTTTTGGTATTGGTATTTCTGCATAGGCTGGGTTTATTTTTCTACATTTTGGCTAGGTAACTATTTTTTGCAAGATATTGGAGAAGTTGTATTTATAAATGGTAATTTTGACTTATTTGATATAATACTTACTTTTTTCTGGCTACTTGTGTTTGGTACTCCTCTTTTCTTACTCTTCTATCAATTTATCAGAAAGCATCCGTACCGCATTCAATACTACTTTCTAAAAAAAGAGCAGAAGTTAGTGTATTACTATCGTCCCTCATTACAGTTTTTTAAACCTTTTGAATTAAAGATAGTAGATTATAAAGACCTTATTCCTGAAATTCATACCATCAAACAAAATACTGCTTATACGCCGCTAAATCTATATATCGCAGATCCTAATACAGGAAAGATTACTCATCATATAAAACCTCATGATGTTAGTGTTGACCCACGTGTACACTGGGCGTTTATCCGCACCTATATGGAAGGTGATGCCGCCGATTTACCAATCAATCCTAAGTTCTGTGAGGCTTATCCAGTAGACACCAGTAAGTCACTTTTTGCCTGCAGTGATATTGTCTTTCGCAAATACGGTATTCTCAATACGCAGCATTCAGGCGCTGGCGGCATCGTTATGCTTATAATCAGCTCAATATATGCGCTTGGTTACTTATTACAAGGCAATAACTACCAGTGTACTGAACAAGCCATATTACATCCTGACATTAAGAAGTTACTGACATGGGATGGTCAAGATAACCCATATCCTATTCAACCAATTACACCAGAAGCGGAGAGGGCATTTCGAGGTAAAAACTGGCAAGTAAATATCAGATGGATAATAGCGATAGCGATTAACGTCAGTCTATTTGCTTGGGCGATGGTCGCTTATAATAGCTAGTTAGTGGTGATCTACTACAGTCCCTAATTTGAAGAATAAATATAAGCAGGGAGACTGAAACCTTGCTGATAGATAAGATCGCATCACCACCGCCATACGTCCCCGTATTGCCCAGCATATTCAGCAATGTGAGCCATGCCGAAGAAACCGTACACCTAAACTTGTGGCCTTCTACTTGTTGATACACACGCCACCACTGACTACAGCTAGCCAATCGCATGATCGCGTAACCAGTAACGCCTATCCATGTTAGTCCTTGCTCAAAAAACTGATTGATGTTGGCGGCAATCATTAATGAGCCAAACATTTGCAACATTACTGAGAGACGGTAATACCAATCATCAGGATCATACTCTGAGGCAAACCAAGTAAAGCTCGTCCAAGCATTCTACAATATAAAAAAAGCCATGATAAAAGTTAAAAATCCAAAAAAGTCATGCTCAAGTAAGCGGTGATGAAGCCCGCTTGCAGCAACAGCAACAGCAACAGCAATGACAATGACAATGACAATGACAATGACAATGACAATGACAAGATCAAATCATAACTCAAGCGTACTAGAGGCTCGATGTTGCTCATTAGGGTCTCTAGCATGGATCGTGGGTACACGAATCATTCACTATGCTCCAATAGATATAATTTGAACAATCAAAAAACTAATACCTATCCCAATAAGGATCATCACCGAAGCGTTCAGCGATAAGATTAATTAAATAACGGCAACGCTGAGATAAAAATCGATTTTTTGGATAGACCGCATAGGCATTTAGTGTGGGCAGTTGATACTGCTGCATGATAGGGACTAGCTCACCACTGGCTAAGGTTTGATAAGTAATAAAGGTTGGCAAAAAGGCAATGCCTTGGCCTTTCACTGCCATCTCACGCAAAAAATCACCGTTGTTCACTTTTATTTTTGAGTTAACCTCTATCTCATGTTTTTTGCCTTGCTCATCTATCAGTTCTATCGTGCTAGATTTGCTCAGACCATATTGCAAGATTTTATGCGTTGCTAACTCTTCTACCGTTTTTGGTGTGCCCATTTTATCCAGATATTCAGGACTGGCACACAATGCATAACGAATGAGTGCGAGGCGTTTGGCTTGGTAGCTAGAATCTTGCATCTCTCTGACACGAATGGCCAGCTCAAATCCTTCTTCGACCAAATCCACATGTCGATCAGAAAAATCTAACTCAAAATTTAGATTAGGGTGTTGATTGGCATATTCATCAATAACGTCATTCAGATGCATCAAGCCAAACGATAATGGCGCGGTCATTTTTAGCGTGCCCTCGATACGAGTCGGAGCGCCACTCGTTTCTTCGTTGAGCGCGTCTACTTCACTCAGTATGTTGCCGACCTTTTGGTAATACTGCTCACCTGCTTGTGTTAAGTTCGATTGGCGCGTGGTGCGGCTAATGAGCTGACTGCCCAATCGTGTTTCTAATTCCTTTAGTCGACGGCTTACAGCTGATTTAGCGATGTTCAGTTGCTCTGCGGCTTTGGTAATGCTCCCTGCTTCGACAATGCGGACAAACATTGCCATATCCTCTAGTTGTCCCATTTGAGCTACTCCTTGACTGTTCTTAAAAAAAGAACTTACATTTATAATTATCACGGTTTATCTATCTATAAGCAACGGCTACAATTACTGTGTCTCCTAATCAAATAAAAGCTATTTAAACAACCGTACTCATTACTGGAGCATCACTATGGACAAATTACAACAGCTAAGCACGCCAATTGGTCGTCTATTTTTATCCATGATCTTTATTTTTTCAGGCTTTACCAAAATAACAGGTTACGCTGCTACCCAAGGTTATATGGAATCTATGGGCGTACCTGGGATGCTATTACCTTTGGTTATTGCGCTTGAGTTATTTGGCAGTATCGCCATTCTGCTTGGTTTTAAAGCGCGCCTGATAGCTGTGTTGTTTGTTGGTTTTAACATCGTATCGGCGCTTCTTTTTCATCAATTCTGGATCGATGAATCACAAATGAATCCATTTATGAAAAACATTGCTATCGCTGGCGGCTTCTTAATGATTTTTGCCCATGGCGCAGGTGCGTATTCAATTGATAATAGTAAGACGCATAAAATTTAGTATAGTAAATGCTTCACTCATCAGGTTTTATCATCATTAAGGAGTTGCTATGAGCGCATCCATCAATATTGCACTGATTATTGGGAGTTTACGCACAGAGTCCATCAATCGTAAATTTGCAGAATATGTTGTGTCGCAGATGCCTGACCGTGTGAATATCAAAGAAGTCGGTATCGCAGATTTGCCGCTTTACAACCAAGATTATGATGATATAACGATTGATAGCTACGAGCGTGTACGTCAGCAATTAAAAGACGCTGATGCAGTGTTAATAGTCACCCCAGAGCACAATCGTACAATGCCTGCGGCTTTGAAAAATGTCGTGGATATCGCCTCGCGTCCTTATAAAGAAAGTGTTTGGACACATAAGAAAGTTGCAGTAGCGACAGCCTCACCAGGTAGTTTTGGCGGTATCAATAGTGGACTTGATGTCAGAAAAAGTATGCAAATGCTTTCGGCACAAATGATGATTGATCCCGAAATTCATTTAAGTCGGGCAACTGACAGTTTAAATGAAGATGGCAGTGTCACTGAACGCACACAAAAATTCTTACAACGCTTCGTTGCTGATTTTGTAGACTTTGCAGGGAAATTGGGTGACTAAATTAATTCCTGACAATAATGCCACTCATACCACTAAAGAGGATCAAACAGTGTCACCACATTCAAAACCGCCGAGTTTTTGGCAGCGTTATCAAACGCCTGTACTATTAACCGTGGTGGGTGGGGCTATTGATACTATTGGTTTTATCACCTTGTTTGGTTTTTTTACCGCGCATGTCACTGGTAACTTAGTGATGGCGGGTAGTGGATTGGTCAAAGGTGAGCAAGGTCTGTGGATTAAGCTTGCCGCTTTACCATTGTTTATTTTAACGGTCATGGTGACCAAGATATTTATTGATCATAGTAAAAACAAGCAGCTAACGCTGAGCCGTTTGTTTTTAGCAGAAGCTGTTTTTTTGATAGCCTTTATGATTGCTGGTCTTTACTACCAGCCTTTTGTGGATGCAGGGGACATCACTGTGGCAATAACAGGGGGCTTGGGTTTGATTGCGTTGGCTATTCGTAATACAGCCAGCAAAACGGTGATTAAGCATATGAGTCCGACTGTGTTAATGACGGGTAATACCACGCAACTGGGTATTAATCTGACCGATTATTTGATCAATCGTACCGCAGATAACGGTAAAAAACTGACGCACAGCTCAGCATTGGTTTTTAGCTTTCTAGTCGGGGCGTTACTGGGTGCACTTTTATATATTCAGCTAAATTTTTGGGCAGTCGGATTGTTTGTACTACCCGTACTGTATTTGTCAGTAATGGCACGTGATAAAGCATTCTTGCAAAGTATCGCCTAGTATTTTCTAACGTAATGGAGCCTCGCATTACTATTCAGTAGTGTGGATTTTCAAGACTGATGTCTTGTGTCTTGCTATATCAACCTTTGACTTTTGACAATAAAAAAGCCCTATCTTGATGGATAGGGCATTTTTTATGTCATCTACATGGTTATCACTGATAAACATTGTTTAAGGCGTTGCTTTGTGAAATACCGAGTTGTCTTGATATTCTGGATGTTTGTCTATGTAGGCTTTGATATATGGGCAAATAGGTTTCACTCTCAGGTTTTTAGCTGCTGCATCATCTAGTATTGATTTAGCAAGATAACCTGCAATACCTCGTCCGCCAATCTCTTCGGGCACCTCAGTATGGGTATAAGCAATGCCATCTTCACCTTGACTGGTGGTAAAAAATTCATAATCTTCAAAGGCGATATGCCCATCAACGTGAATTTCAAAACGTTTCTGATCTGTATTATCTATTACATCATAATTCAATAATGGTTTATCTGACATCGTTAAGCTTCCTTATATCGTAAATGTAATTAGGTATATAGAGCCATACCATGAATATGGTACGCCATATTAAGAGTTTTATTGTTCTAAAAATAAGAATAGTTATTTGCATTTACCGATGTGTATCTCTTCTTAAACAACAATTATAATCGTTCCATTGTTTAGACAAGTTCGTTAATAGTAAATTTTCAGACATGTTTAACTCCCCAATAACTAAGGATAAATTATGAAAACTATCTATCATGCAGCAAACTCTCGTGGCGATGCAAACCATGGCTGGCTGAAAAGCAAACATACCTTCAGCTTTGCGAATTATCACAATCCAGAACGTATGGGATTTGGTGCGCTACGTGTTATTAACGATGATTTTGTTATTGGTGGTCAAGGTTTTGGCAAGCACTCACATCGCGATATGGAAATTATCAGTATTCCACTATCGGGTAAGCTCGGTCATGGCGATAACATTGGTAACAATGGCATTATCGAAACGGGTGAAATCCAAGTTATGTCAGCCGGTACAGGCATCACTCATAGTGAGATGAATGGCGATGACAAAGAGGATGTAAAGTTCTTACAGATTTGGGTCATTCCAAACAAAATGAACGTAGCGCCTCGTTATCAGCAAGTACGCATGGATGACATCATGCAACCAAATAAGTTCAATCAAGTATTGTCACCAAACGCTGACGATGCTGGCGTCTGGATTCATCAAAACGCATGGTTCAGTATGGGTGACTTTGAGCAAGGAGTCACTCAAAACTATACGCTAAATGATGCGAACAATGGCGTGTACGTTTTCGTGATTGAAGGTAGTGTAACCATTAACAATAACGTGTTAAATACGCGTGACGGTCTAGGTGTCTGGGATACTAAAAGCATGACTATGGACGTTCTAGAGAACTCAAAAGTATTAATCATGGAAGTACCGATGACTTTTTAATACTTTTCTACGCTCATTATTTGTGAAAATAAAGTATCAAAAAAGGAGTTAGTTCATGAGTATTCAAACGTTAGAGCCAAGATTGGCTGATGTCGGCGGTATTCCAATTGCGCGTTTATTACCTAACAAAGGCAAAAAGCCTATCGGTGCGTGGTGCTTTTTAGATCATGCAGGTCCTGTTGATTTTGACCAAGATGACGCAGGTATGCAGGTTGGTCGCCATCCGCATACCAATTTGCAAACCTTTAGCTGGATGTTAAATGGCGAAGTGCTACACAAAGACAGTTTAGGTAACGCACAAGTCATTACCAAAAACCAAGTCAATGTCATGACCGCAGGTACGGGTTTGAACCAAGGCATCAGTCATACTGAACAAAGTGTTTTTCCAGATACGGGCGGTTCGAAAGATGCAGCGCGTGGTATCAGTATGGTGCAACTATGGATTGCGCTTCCCACTGACCAGAAGATTGAGCGCAGTTTTCATCATTATCCTGAGCTACCAACGTGGAGCGAGGGCAATGCAGAGATGATACTGACGACAGGCAGTTATACCAATGTATTGGGTGAGACATTTGAAGCACCTACCATCCAATACTCAAAGCTGGTCGGTATAGATGTGTACTTCAAGCAAGATGGCGAAGCGACATTGAGTCTAGAGTCAGGCTTTGAGTACGGTATCTTGGTTTCAGAAGGAGAAGTACAGTCTGAAGGCAAGGTCTGTCAGCAAGATCAATTATTTCGTTTTCATGATAGCGATGTCGCCAATAGCAAAAATATTAAACTGGCTGCCAAAAAGGGGACACGTATCATGTTCATCGGCGGCGAACCGCTTAATAACCCAGTGCTACTGTGGTGGAACTTCGTTGCTGATAACAAAGCAGAGATTGAGCAATCTATTATTGATTGGAATAATGGCCATGAGCGTTTCGGTAATGTCGACTCTGATATGAAGCGTTTGCCTGCGCCTGAACTACCTGAAGGTTTCAAAGGCTAATTGTTATCTGTTTTGATACCTTATATCTAACCTTAACTCATAGAAAATCACTGGAGAAAATCATGTCAAATCTACAAGATTTACAGCAATTGGCAGAGAAACGCCGTTCAATTTATGCGCTAAGCAATCAATTACCAGTATCGAATGATGAAGTGGTGAAATTGGTTGAACATGCTATTTTGCACACGCCATCAGCGTTTAATTCACAGTCAGCTCGTATCGTTGTGTTGTTTGGTGATGAGCATAACAAGCTTTGGAATATGACCGAAGAGATGCTAAAAGCTATCGTTGGTGATGAAGAGAAATTTAAAGGAACAAAAGATAAAATCGCTGGCTTTAGAGCAGGTGCAGGAACCATCTTATTTTTTGAAGACAAAGGCGTCGTAAGAAATATGCAAGAAGCCGCGCCTTTATATGCCGATAAATTCCCAATTTGGGCACATCAAACCAGTGCTATGCATCAGTATGTGATCTGGACAGCATTGGCTAGTTTAGATATCGGTGCAAACTTACAACATTATAATCCAGTCATTGATCAAAAAGTCGCTGAGGAGTGGAATATTTCTGAAGATTGGGAGCTTAATGCCCAAATGGTGTTTGGTGCGATCGAGCAGCCAGCAGGTGATAAAGCGTTCAAACCTGTTGAAGCACGTATGAAAGTATTCGGCTAATAACTTTTAGCGCTAAAGACCATATAACCAATGAAACCGCCATGATATGTTCATAGCGGTTTCATTGGTTTTTTTATAATTATAAACTGGAGTAATATAATGGATATTTTTGATGCTCAAGCGCTACAAAAAAAGTATGAACGTTGGCATGAGCTACATGAACAGATACAAGGTGCTCAGGAAAAATGGCTAGAAGCCAATACATTATTATTTGAGCTGCAAACTTACTACCAAAGCGAGCAGTGGAGAAAAGATCATGAAAGCAATGTGATGGTTGAGTGTGCAGATAATATGTATTCCATCATCAGTGAAGACGCTTTGTGGAGTGCGTTAACCGATCATCAAGAACAGGCAATTCGCTGGATGAGGCTAGGACTAGATGTTATAGATCGTTGATTCTAGAATTCTTATTAGGGCGTGTTGAAATCTAAAACACTATCGATGGCGTACTACACTACAGTGGACTCATTTTCAAACAGATACAGTGCGGCTGGGATGAGTTTTTCGTAGCCTATGTGATAGCAGCAAGCAAGGAAGATTTATACCAGTCCCATCTAACTAGCAATGTATCGATTTTACTCTGGACTGACTATAGACTTAAACCAAGGGGTGGGCTGTTTCACTTAAATCAGGAAACACACAATAGAAATTTGCTGATTCAGTCGCTGATTGTGATGGAATGAAGCTGCGCATGAATTGTCAAATCAATCTCTACGGGCACCATTGCTTCGTTTTAGTAGGACGTACCGTTGAAAATAGCTTAGGATAGTTTTTGACAGGAACGAAGTATTTCTTATCTTCAGGTTTGTGAATTCTAAGATTTCGGTTTGAACGGATCGCTTTTCTATTCATATCCTAGATCTTAATAAGTACACTCAAAACTCGGTATACTTAAAGTGTGTGGATTGGGATATATAGAGCAGGACAGTATGGAACGCCAGATACAACAAAGCCCCTGATATCAGGGGCTTTAGCTGTTCTATAAGATAGTATAGGACTATGTAATGGTACCCGGAGCCGGACTTGAACCGGCACGCTATTGCTAGCGAGGGATTTTAAATCCCTTGTGTCTACCAATTTCACCACCCGGGCAAAACTTGTTTTATCTTTAACGTAAGCTAGCTGATAGACCATCTAGTTACTAGATAAGTGGTCGCTATTATAATCGGTTGTGATAATAATGCAAGCCAAAATTAACGTAAAGTTAATAAATAATTGGAGGCTGGAGTCGGAATCGAACCGGCGTTAACGGAGTTGCAGTCCGCTGCATGACCACTCTGCCATCCAGCCAATCAAGGTGGCCTATATTAGCAAAAATATAGTAAATTACAAGTCATTTTTTAGTTAAAAGCAGGTTATTTACTATCTTGCCTGCACTTAATCCCAGTTTAGGGGCATTTATGCTGTTAATAGGCTTTGTTAAGTCATTAATAAACGAATATTTAGCGATGATCATTAAAAATGTAATAGCTAGGGTACGTTAAACAATATCCCTATTGTCACGTTTGGCCTTTTTGATATCGCGATAGGTGGCGGTACAAATCAATACCAGTACCCCAAGAGTAATGGCGGGCCAAATTAAAATATATAAGCCGTAGATAAAAACGTTGTCCATGATATCTCCTTATAATATTTCTTAAGTAAGTAGCGATTAGCCATATACTGCTAACTAATCACTACTCGGATAAAACGATTTTGATTTAAGATTTAGGTGATGAGGGTATTTCAGTTTTTTTATCGTAATTGCCTACGCGCTGCTTAATCAACTCAAAGTCGAAATACTCATCGCCCATGAGACTGACGATCACACAAACGATAGTACTGGCACCGTAAGCCGTCAGTGAAGCGAGTAAGATCATGTACTGGCGTAGGAACCCAGTGGCAAAGATTAACATCAGTACCAGCGTAATAGCAGCAGCGCTCATGCCGATCTTACGACCTAAGAAACCAAATACCATCAGACCGATGACAACTGCACCACCAACGCTGGCTAAGATTTCAAAGAATAGGGCGGTGATGCCAACGATGGGTATCAACTCAAAACGCGCCACACAGAATAATAGCAGCCCGACAATCACTGCTGAAGTAAAGGCGGCATTAGTGACACGATTCCAGAATACACTGGCGATAACAGGGAAAACAATCGCACCCCACAAGGCACCAACGAATACCAGCATTACTAGAATATCAAGCTTGAAGCTAGCAAAGATAAGTCCCGCTGCCGTCGCGACAATCATCGTGCCACGACCGACGAGCATCATGGTTTTAGGTTTAACATGACCTTTTTTGGCGATATTTTTACCGTAGACATCGGCCATCATAATGGTGGATAGCGCCGATAAATCCGAGTCAGCTGTAGAAGATAACGAGCCAATGACTAGAATAAAGAATAATGCGATGAAGACGGGATGCAGATAAGTGCTGACCATTTGCGGGATCAGGTTGTTCATATTGCCATCGAGTGGTTCAATACCAATGGTCAAGGCCATCAAGCCAATCATACCAAGCCCAATGACGATACCCGCATAGCCAACTGTGGCGGTAATAAATGTCGCCTTAATCTTGGTTTTATCAATCGCAAATAAGCGCTGAGTAATGGTCTGGTTACCGATAGCATAGGCCAATACCGCGACAAAATACGGTGCACCTTGCTGAAAGAATGCCTCAGAAGAAAAGAAATCCTGCTGCTCTAAGGTCAAGTTCGATAGTCCGCTGACCATCACTGCAGGACCTCCCATGGAGAATAGCACCGCTGGAATGATGATGACACCAATCGCCATCAAAGCGACCAATTGGGCAAAATCAGTAAAGACTGAGGCACGAAACCCTGAGGTTAAGGTATAGCTCAATACCCCAACACCCGCGATAATCACCCCTGTCTGGAACGATAATGGTGACAATACTGACACCAATGCACCAGCAGCGGTAAAGTTGACCATCAAGCTAATTAAGCTGCCCATAAGGTTGGATATGGCTAAAATTAATTGGCTTGATGAGCCGTGGCGGGCGTGGATAAGCTCACCTAAAGTGTGACCGTTGGGAGCAAGCTCTCGAAAGCGCATGCCAAAAGGGTAGATGAACAAAATCATCAATGCACCCCAAAAGCCGTAATGTATCGGCCCTGATACGCCATATTTATAGCCAGAAGTGGCGGCAGCGTAAAATGAGGCCGCCCAAATCCAAGTCGCGGTCATACTTGCCGCGCCCATCCCAAAGCCCACATTGTGGCCTGCGACCATAAAGCCAGAAGTTGTCTCTTTGTCTTTTTTAATTAATAAAGACAGCAGATATGTACCACCATAAAACGCCACCAATAATAAAATAATGGTGAGCGCCGAAAATTGAAACAATGACTCAGTTTTCAAACTCATACCTCGCAATTGTTTTAAGTAAATAAGGTTTAGTAAAATTATCTATTCCAAACTATTTAGCATACGACATAGTCTAAAAAGCCCTCATACCAAATGTATGTGGCTAATATAAATAGCAAAAATAGCAACTGTAATGTTAAGCAAGTGCTAAGCGTCGTGCCCTAGTTTTGATGTCACACATCGTGTTAAATAAAAATGATAGGGGCTACTCTCGATAGGCGTCAGTTAATGGATAAACCATGACGCTATGAATAGGCATACACAAAGGTAGCTGAGTGCTAAAAAAAGCTCATATGATGAGCGTCTATAGCGGAATTACGAATAAGCACTAAGCCATGATTACATGACCTGAACTCGATTTAGACAGCCTTATCAGCTGTAATAAGCAATAGTTAAGAGATTTTTACTCAATTATCGCATGGATGCATCACCTGTAATTTAAATACCAAATCCAATACTGTGTGCATAATCAGCACAATGAACTTAGCATTAATAAATAAAACTACAGATCTGTTAAGTGTATGTAACATGTTCGTGAGGGTAGGGTAACCTATTACGTCGTTAACCTCAAACTTTATCCATTGGAATAATTTGAATAGTAAGTGACTCTGCTATCACGTAAAAATCCAGCCAATCCTAAGCCATAGCGCTCAGCAACACGCACAGCAGTACTGGTAGGTGCAGACATGCCGATCAGCCAAGGTATGTGACTTCGAATAGACTTTTGTACCAGCTCAATCGATAGGCGCGAGGTCATGACCACGCAATTGATATCTGCCTTGTGTTGCAGCTGCCAACCAATGAGCTTGTCGAGGGCATTGTGACGGCCGACATCCTCAAAGAGGTGCAAGTGTCGTCCTTGCATAGTTGCCGCTGCATGGACAGCGCCTGTCAGTTGGTGGGTATGTTGCATAGTATCGACTTTTTGCCGTATTTCTAATAGGTCACCAAGGCTTGGTGTATTTACTTTTACTCTGTTCTTGTCTTGGCGATAGATACTTAAGTCGGGCAGCGCTTGTGTTAAGCCCGTGATACCGCACATGCCGCACCCTGTACGCCCTGCCAGCTGCCGCCGTTGGGCTTGGATGCGCTGATGACTGCGCTGATTTAAGGTCAGCTCCACCACATAAATATCGTAGTCCTGCAACTGTGCTAAGGTTTGCCCAAAGGAACCAGCCGTACCGTCTTCATCTGAGTGTTGAGTAAATCTTTGATAGCTTGCAACATCTGTCAGCTGGGTGACTTCCCAATCTAATAAGTCATGGCTGTGTTGAATCAAACCTTCGCTGAACAAAAAGCCTATCGCTAGATATTCTAACTGATAAGGACTTGCCATCAATACTGCATAATGAATGCCGTTAATGATGATAGAAATCGCTGCTTCTACGACCAAATTTGCCGATTGATCTTCAATATATACTTGCTGGCTACCACTTGATTCCGTAGGCGCATAATAATGTTTTTGCACCAAATGCGCGCGCGATAGTGGTGTCACATCAGATTTTGCCGTCGCTTCAGGCATGTCGATGGCTGAAGCTTGAGTGTTTAATTTAGCCATCATGAATGCTGACAGCCTTTTATCATTATTCACATTACTTACCTTTCGTTTTGCACACGTTTATTAGGCAGAAGCCGCCAGCTCGCCTGTATTGACGCGCTCTAAGACGACGGTAACAGACTTGTAGGCGGGAATGTGAGAGTCTGGCGCATGTGTGTCCAAATCAAACAAGTCATTACATTCAGGATAGTAGGTAGCCACGGCGTTGGCAGCGATATCCATGTCGGTAAGTACCAGAGGCCCCAATGTGCGTTGCTCACCATGGCTGTCTTGACGCGACACCATGATACTGTCGCCTTTTCGCCATCCCAATCGTGTCATTTCATCAGGATGCATAAACAAAACATCACGGCGATTGGTCTGACGATAACGGTCTTGATAGCCAAATATCATGGTATTGAATTGATCATGGCTCCGTACACTGGTTAACTGCCAGACTTTTTGTTCTATGTTTTGACTGTCATTAGTATTTTGGGCGTTTTGGGCATCAATTTTAAACGCGGACGTTTTCTCTGCCATCTGGCTTGCGACATAAGTAATCGGATACTTTGGTACTTCAAACTGCGCTTTGCCGCTATCGGTGTTCCACACGCGATGACGCGCCGCATGATATAAATGAAAGCCGCGCTCAGACTCACGGATACGCACGTTAAAGTTCTCAAAGCCCTCGATAGCTTGGGCGATATAATCACGAATCAAGTTGAAGTCTTCTCCCATCGCTTGCCAAGGAATGGACGAGTCAGAGCCAAACATCTGGGTTGCAATATCGGCGACTATCTGTGCTTCAGATTTCAGAATATCGCTAACGGGTTTGAGCGTGCCCTGAGTGGGTACGATCTGACACATAGAGTCTTCAATAGTGGCAAATTGCTCACCCTTTGTCGTAACGATACGCTCAGTACGGCCCAAGCAGGGCAGAATCAAATTGTTTGCCCCTGGATACAGCATGGTTTCGTTTAGTTTGGTGCCAACAAAGACGTTAAGCTTATTTTTGGTTAATGCCTGTTGGATGTTATTTGAATCAGGCGCTGCAACCGAGTAGTTGCCGCCCATGCTAAAGAAAGCCTTAATATCACCTTGTATCATCGCTTTTGCCCCTGCAACGACATCAAGACCATTGTCTTGTGGCATTGGGTGCTCGAACACACGTTCTAAGCTATCAAGCAAGCTTTGCTTAGGACGCTCATGGATACCCATGGTGCGATCGCCCTGTACGTTGGAATGACCTCGCACAGGTGATGCACCCGCACCGTCAATACCTATCATGCCCATCAGCAATAGCAAATTGGTAATCATAGCGACATTGTCATCGCCCTGCACATGCTGGGTAATGCCCATGCCCCAAGTGCAAATAGTCGCTGGACTGTCTGCTACGAGCTTAGCAAGATTAATAATCTCTGCTTGAGAAATGCCGCAACCAAGCTGAATATCTGCCCATGATTGCTCGGTCAACCATTGTTTCAATGGCTCAAAACCTGAGGTATGGGTGGTAATAAAGTCGGTATTAATTTTATCATTCTCAATCAGCCATTTAGCCAGACCCGTCAGTAGAGCCGCATCACCACCGATTTGAATTTGAACGACCTCATCGACCATGTCATCGCTCTGTCCTGCTGCCATATGTGTCGGTTTTTGCGGGTTTCTAAATTTACTTAAGCCTTGTTCACGCATAGGATTTATCGAGATGATTCGGCATCCTTGTTCGTGAGAGTGGGCAAGCATCTCAAGCATACGAGGATGATTGGTCGCTGGATTTTGGCCGAACATCAGTATCAATTTGGCTTGCTCAAAATCTTCTAGCTTGACCGTTGCTTTACCGATGCCTAATTGCTTGCCAAGCATGACCGAAGTTGGTTCGTGACACATGTTAGAGCAGTCTGGTAGGTTATTGGTACCGAAACAGCGGACGAATAATTGAAATAAAAATGCAGGCTCATTAGTGACACGGCCTGAAGTATAGAACAATGCTTCGTCAGGCGAATCAAGCTGTCCCAACTGCTCAGCGACATGCTCATAAGCGGCCTGCCAAGAAATCGCTATATAGCGGTCTTGCGTTGCATCATAATATACTGGTTCTGATAGGCGACCAATATGTTCAAGCTCGTAGCCCGACCATTTCTGTAGCTCAGTGACAGTATGCTCTAAAAAGAATTTAGCGTCTGCCTTTGTGGTCATCGTTTCACTTGCCAGCACTTTGATACCATTTTCACAGACATCAAGCATTTTATGCGATTTATGATCAGGCCATGCGCAACCCGGACAATCAAAGCCACCTTGAGGTTGGTTGCTTTTGAAGACGCTGACACTGCCACGCAAAAAAGTTTGATAGTCCATCAGTTTACGAGTGGAGGAAATTAGAGCAGGCCAACCAGCAGCAGGGTGAGTATAAACAGGAATTTTGCGCATGACAGACCTCATAGATAAATAATGATAAGTGGGTACTGATATATAACAACTATATAGTGACTAATGAAAAGTTTGTACAAGCATTAACTATAGATAACAAAAAACGCCTGCTATGGAACAGGCGTTTTCTATTTTTCAGCTTGGATTTATTTAACTGAATTTTTTTAACTCAAAATCAAGCTGTCATCTTCCACTTTCTCACCGCGCGTTTGCTCAAACATATCGAGCAAATCATGCACCGTCATGCCTTGACGCTTATCTCCTGCCACATCTAGCACCACTTGTCCTTGATGTAGCATGACAGTTCTAGTGCCATGTGCCAAGGCTTGCTGCATCGAGTGCGTGACCATCATGGTGGTCAGTTTATTATCCGTGACGATTTTATCGGTCAGCTCTAACACAAAGGCGGCTGTCTTAGGGTCAAGGGCGGCAGTATGCTCATCAAGCAAAAGTATCTTGGATGGCTGTAGTGAGGCCATGAGTAAGCTTACCGCTTGGCGTTGGCCACCAGATAATAGCCCCATACGATCCGTTAGACGATTCTCTAATCCAAGCTTGAGAACAGCCAGCTTTTCTCGAAACAGTTCACGGTTATTTGGGTTTAATGCAAAACTCAAACCGCGTTTACCACCGCGCTTATAGGCCAACGCCATGTTTTCTTCAATGGTCAGTGCTTCACACGTACCAGCCATGGGATCTTGAAAGACACGAGCAACCCAATGGGCGCGTTGGTGTGCGGTCTTTTTAGTAACATCGATGCCATTTAATAAGATTGAACCGCTATCCACACGTGTCGTACCACTTACTGCATTTAAAAAAGTCGATTTCCCCGCGCCATTGGTACCGATAACGGTGACAAATTCACCGTCAGCGATGTTCAAATTAATACCACGCAGGGCAGGGTTTTCGATGGGTGTGCCGGGATTAAAGGTCAACCGCAAATCTGTGGCTTGCATCATAATCGTTATTCCTTATATTTGCTTCAAGCTTGGCGGATGGTTATCGCCTATCACCGCTTTAGTAGTTTGATATTAAGCCCGTACTTTACGACTTAAAAACTTGGTTTTGGCTTTTGGTAACACCAATGCGAACACCACCAGCAGGGCAGTAATCAAGTTCAAATCTTGCGGGCCAAAGCCAATACTACGCAATGTGTCGCTTGATAGTGCCACTTGAATAAATAGTTTATAAAGGATGGCACCAATAATCACGGCAACGGTAATCAACCAAATGCGTTTGGCAGGAATAATCGTTTCACCGATGATGACGGCTGCTAAACCAATGACGATTGTGCCGATACCGATAGAGATATCCGCGCCGCCCTGAGTCTGGACGAATAGCGCCCCTGCAAGAGCAATCAAACCATTGGAGACGGCCATACCGATGATGGTCATCCATGAAGTATTGATACCTTGTGCTTGTGCCATGCGCAAGTTAGAGCCAGTCGCACGCATGGACAGTCCAGTTTCGGTATTATAAAACCAATCCAGCAACAACTTTGCAGCGATAACGACCACGCCAATAATTAAGCAGCGCATCCAGTAGCCATTACCATCGGTGACTAGCGTACTGAATACGGTAGTTTCACCCAGTAGCGGCAAGTTTGGTGCGCCCATAATACGTAGGTTGACTGAATATAGTGCCACCATGACCAAAATACTGGCCAATAACTGCAATATACCAAGCTTTACATGCAACCATGCAGTGACAATACCAGCGACCGAGCCTGCCAGCATACCAAAGGCACATGCCAGCCAAGGATTGACACCAGCAACGATAGAGATACCAGCGACTGCGCCCCCTAATGGAAAACTACCGTCTGCCGTTAAGTCGGGAAAGTCGAGAGTACGAAATGAGATAAGTACGCCAAGTGCGACGAGGCCGTAAATCAGACCACTTTCAAGTGCACCAAAAAAAGCAATTAAAGACATAAGGTATCAGTAAGTCATAATCAAGCGTTTAGCGATTATTATCATAGATAAACAGGCAAGCAGCAATGAATAGTGCTTTCTATAGTCTAGAGTAATCTAAACGGCTAAGCGGTGAATTTAACAGATTAAGCAATCTGCGGTTAGGGTAAACCAAAACATCTTCCTATGAGGAATGAGCATAAAATACCTTGGTTCGAAATTCGGTTTTAATGCTTATATCACATTAAAAATAACCCAGCTCATATACCAGTAGCTGGGTTATTTTTATACTGAAATAATAGCAGTAAACACAAACGACAATCTATCATTAATATCATCGTTTGACTCGATGCTTATATTCAGAGGACGCTATTCTACCACTTCTTTTGCTTTATCAATAACGGCTTGTGGCAATGTGATGCCTTCCGCTTTAGCATTTTTTGGACTGACATATAAATCAAGCGCTTGCGGTGTATAAACAGGAATATCACCTGCTTTTTCGCCATTCAAAATACGCACCACAATTTTACCGGTTTCGCGACCAAGGGCATAATAGTCAACGCCTAATGCAGCAATAGCACCACGTGCAACAGAGCTGGTGTCTGAAGCAACCAGCGGGATTTTGCTTTCTTTGGCGACTTGGAACAGCGACTCGTAAGCAGAGACCACGTTATTATCGGTTGACGTGTAAATCATATCAACCTTGCCAGCTAAGCTACGTGCTGCCATGGCAATATCCGTACTGCGCTGAGCAGGCGCTTCGTGTACGGTGATGCCCATTGGTGTCAGTTTTTCTTTTAGATTTTTTAGGATGATAGTAGAGTTCACTTCACCTGGGCTATAAACGTAACCCACATTTTTCAAGCTTGGAATAATTTGGCGCATCAATTCAATTTGTGGCTCATAAGGGAGCGCATCAGAACCGCCAGTCACGTTGGTGCCAGAACCGTCAAGCTTTGATACCAGTTTGGCTTCTACTGGGTCAGTCACCGCAGAGAATACCAAAGGAATAGTGCTGGTAGCTGCCGCAACCGACTGCGCTGATGGCGTACCAATGGCAACGATAACGTCTGAGTTGTCTGCAACAAATTGCTTGGCAATCTGCCCAGCGGTTGCCGTGTTACCCTGTGCGCTCTGGAAATTAACAGTTAAGTTTTCACCTTCTGTAAAGCCTGCTTCAGCAAGCTCTTCAATCACGCCTTTACGCACGTCATCAAGGGCTGGATGCTCAACAATGGCCGTAATGGCAACCGTTTTCATAGCGGTAGCAGCATCGCCAGTGGCGGCGCCATCATTAGCTGTGGTGTCTTCTGCTGACTGGCTACAACCGGTCAAAATAGCGGTACAAACACCGCCCCATAGTAAGGCTTTAGCAAAACGATTCTGATACAACATGGGTGTTACTCCTAAAAATAATAATGTGTCCATACATAAATAATTAACGTACTTATTAGGCGTTTACTGCTGGTTAATGCTCTTATTACTGACTACTTGTTATCGGTTTTTGCTTTGGTATCAACGTTGACTGCGTTTTTCATCATCTCTGCTGATAGGCTAACGCCTTGTGCTTTGGCATGCTTCGGACTGACATATAAAGTTAAGTCATTCATGATCTCAGGCTTGATGGTGCTGACAGCCTCGCCATTTAAAATTCTATAAACCATTTTGCCGGTCTTGCGACCAAAGTCATAGTCATTAACGCCTAAAGCAGCCGTCGCCCCGCGTTGTACACTAAACTCATCAGAGGCCACAATCGGCATTTTTAGCTCATTTGCCGCTTGTGTCATGGCTTCAAACGCAGACGCTACGTTATTGTCCATTGAGGTATAGATGATATCAGCGCGTCCTTGTAAGCTACGCGTTGCCATACCAATATCGGTTGGGCGATTGGCAGGTATATCGAGTATAGACAATCCACGCGTTGGCAAGATTTCTTTGAGTCTGTCACGCAGTGCTACTGAATTGGCTTCACCAGGGCTATAGACATAACCGATGGTTTTGGCATTGGGCTTGATTTGTTGTAATAAGTCAATTTGTGGCTCTAATGGCAACTGGCTTGACAGTCCGGTCAAGTTATCTTGAAACGGAGTGCCATCTGCATTGATGAGCTTGGCTGCAAGTGGGTCTGAAACCGCCGTATATACAATTGGCACGCTTGTGGTGGATGCCACAACCGATTGTGCTGACGGGGTAGAGATAGCCACGATAGCATCTGGATTGTCTCCTGCGAACTGCTTGGCGATTTGTCCAGCAGTAGCCGTGTTTCCTTGCGCGCTTTGGAAGTTAATAGTCAGATTCTGGCCTTCGATATAACCATTATCTGCTAGTTCATCAATGATGCCGCGGCGCATATCATCTAGCGATGGATGCTCAACAATCTGCGTGATGGCCAGCGTTTTGGCTGGTTTATCTGTCGTTGTCGTGTTATCAGTAGTTGCCGTATCGTCAGCGTTTGAGCAGCCGATTAGGCCGAGCGTACTGATGGCAATGCTGCATAGGCTTAGGCGTAGAGTAGAAGCAATGGTCATTATTAGTCTGGCTCATAGGTTAGAGAATGCAGGTCAGCCGAATGACAGCAGTATCAGTTCTGTAATATCAGTTCTGTGATGTCAATTCTGCGATAGTAGGCTAACATTGAGGTGATCGATCCCTTGATCATGATGGCTATATTATGACAGCAATGTAACTTATCGCAATAAAAAATTAATTTGCGTTTGTTATGGTGATAGATAGAATGAAAATCATAACTTTTTTTTGATATTTTAGAGATTGCTATAAGAAAAAGATGCCACTAAGGACATTTTTTTGTTCAATATAATTACAATTAAAAAGCCTACAAGCTAGCAACGCACCTATTACGAACTCGCTTTATAATTAAAGTAAGCTAATTTTGATACGAGAATTATTGTGAGTCTAAAATTTTTACCATTCCATTATTACGCTGGCGTGGTGAATGTACAGCACACTCTAATATCTCCTTAAGTTTTTTCGAATGAATATTTTAAGGATAATAATATGAACACTGCTAATTTTAAACTATTAATCATTGCCGGTATCACGGCTACTTCATTAATTTGCTTGCCTGCTATGGCAAAAGACAATCATGGAAATGGTAACGGTAATGGGCACGGAAACGCCAAGGGTAACTCTGCTCATATTAGTAAAGATTACAAGCATAGTGGCAACGCCCACCCAAATATTAATGCTTATCGCAATGCTAGCTCGAATGCCTCATTTAAGCGTGATCTCGATAAATATGGTTACAGAGTAGTCGGCAATATTGATAAAAGAGATTATGATCGTTCTGTCGTTTTGGACCGTTATGATGATCGTTACGTCCGTCTTCGCACCCCAGAAAACAATATTGTGACGGTGATTAATGATACGTTGCAGATCATCGATGTTTTAACCAGATAAATATAAGATTCGATTTTTAACCATTTTATAAATCAACCATAAAAAAGATGCCTCTAGGGCATCTTTTTTATTTTTTACTACCAAAAATCACCGTTAAGCTAGCACGTCACCGACGATACAAGCATCAGGCAAGGTAACGACCGTCAATCCTGTCTTTGGATCACCAGTTGATAGCACCATGCCTTCTGATACGCCAAATTTCATCTTGCGCGGCGCAAGGTTGGTCACGCAAATGACCTTTTTGTTAACCAGTTGCTCAGGCTCATAAAACTTACGGATACCACTGAACACATTGCGCGGCTTGTCTTCACCAACATCTAGCGTGAACTGTAATAGCTTGTCCGCACCTTCTACATGGTTACAGGCTAAGACGTGAGCCACTTTCATTTCAACTTTGACAAAGTCTTCGATACCGATATAATCAGCTTGGTCAGCACTTGCATCTGTTGCAGGTGTTTTATCCTTTGCGGCAGGCTTGCTACTTTCAGTTGCGGCAGGAGCGTCTGCTTGAGCTAATGATGCTTTAGAATCTTCAACCATCGCAGCAACATCTTTTTCTTCGATACGCTGCATGAGTGGTTTGAACTTGTTGATTTTATGACCCAGCAACCATTGGTTACGGCTTGCGAAGTCTAAGCTATCAATGTTCAAAAACTCTTTTGCATTGGCGGTCAGTTCAGGTAGGACAGGAGCAAGATAAACCATTAACTGACGGAAGATATTAATGGCTACCGAGCAGACATCTTGAACTTCTTGCTCTTTGCCTTCAATTTTGGCCAGTGACCATGGCTTTTTGTCATCAATGTATTCATTAGCCTTGTCTGCACACTGCATGATCAAGCGCATGGCACGCGAGAACTCACGGTTCTCGTAGGCAGCAGCAATCTCATCACCCGTTTTGGTGATGTCTTCTAATAGCTCTGACTCGACGCAAACTTCTGACAGCATGCCGTCATATTTTTTCACCAAGAATCCAGCGCTACGACTGGCGATATTGACGACTTTACCAACCAAGTCAGAGTTGACCTTTTGCATAAAGTCTTCTAAATCTAAGTTAATGTCTTCAACTTTGTCAGACAGTTTGCTGGCAAAGTAATAACGCAAGTATTCAGGATGCAAATGCTCAGCATAAGTTTCGGCTTTGATAAAGGTGCCGCGTGACTTGCTCATCTTTTCGCCATTGACCATCAAAAAGCCGTGAGCAAAGACGCCAGTTGGTGTGCGGAGTTCGCTACCAGCTAGCATCGCTGGCCAAAACAAGGCGTGGAAGTAAACGATGTCTTTACCGATGAAATGATAGACTTCGGTTTTGTGCTCGTTTTCTTGCATCCAGTAACGGTCAAAATCAAGCGCTTGGTCTGTACCTGCACGTTTATCGCATAGGTTTTTAAAGCTTGCCATGTAGCCAACTGGTGCATCTAGCCATACATAAAAATATTTGTCTGGCTCATCGCTTGGCGTATCTGGAATTTGGAAACCAAAATAGGGCGCATCACGTGAGATATCCCAAGTGGCTAAACCGGCTTCAAACCATTCTTGTAGCTTGTTGGCAACAGAGGTTTGCAAACGGTTATCGCTGCGTGTCCAATCTTTTAAGAACTGCTCAAACTCTGGCAAATTAAAGAAATAATGCTTAGAGGTTTTGAGCACAGGTGTCGCGCCCGATAGCGTAGACTGTGGGTCTTTAAGTTCGGTGGCATTATATGTGGTGCCACATACTTCACAGTTGTCACCGTATTGGTCAGCTGATCCGCATTCAGGGCAAGTGCCTTTGACAAAGCGATCGGCCAAAAACAATTGCTTTTCGGGATCAAAAAGTTGCTCGACATCTTTAGTGCTGATATGCCCAGCGCTATTAAGACGACGATAAATCAGCTCAGAGAAATGCTTGTTTTCTTCTGAATGGGTTGAATGATAATTATCAAAATCAATCAAAAATTTACTAAAATCGGCCTCATGTGAAGCTTTAACTGTCGCAATCTGCTCTTCTGGTGTGATGCCGTTATCTTGAGCTTTGAGCATGATCGCCGTACCGTGTGCATCATCCGCGCAGACATAGGTAACCTGATGACCTTGCGCTTTCATGGCACGTACCCAAATGTCGGTCTGAATATATTCTACAAGATGCCCCAAATGGATATAGCCATTGGCGTAGGGCAGCGCACTGGTTACTAGAATCTCACGCACAAAATCACCTATATTTTTATAAAAACGGGTTAGTTATCGAACATCTTAAGCGGTTAGTCACTCGTCGATGCGATGTTATCAATACTAAAAATAATAAAAATTCAAAAAGTGTGCCTATGATACCGTAATTCAGATAAATTTGTGATATTCCTTAGTAATTACTTATCGTTTGTCAGGCATCTGTCAGCCATAAACAATAGGCTTGCGCCATATTTGATAGTTATAGAATGGTTATAGAGCAGCCACAAAAAACCCACCAAGCATTTTGCCAAGTGGGTTTTTTATTTATCCATTATTCGCTTAGATACCAGTAGTCAGTAATAGTAAATAACTAAGCTAGCTTAGAATGAGCCAAACATAGTACCTAAGGTAATAACAGCAACCACAGCCACCAATGGAATGACCATCGTAACCATGGCTAAGTTTAAGTAAGACTGCTTATGGGTCAAACCACAAATGGCGAGTAAAGTAATGACCGCACCACTGTGTGGCAGCGTATCTAAACCACCTGCCGCCATGACGGCCACACGGTGCATTAGTTCAGGGTCGATACCAGCATTGACCGCCATTCTTAGATAATCTTCACCCAATGTCGATAGCGCAATACTCAAACCGCCAGACGATGAACCGGTAATGCCAGCAAGTGTGGTCATAGCGACCGCTTCTGAGATGAGCGGGTTATCAGGAGTTAAGTTTAGAATGCTGTCACGAATGATAAGAAAGCCTGCTAATGAGGCGATAACTGCACCGTAACCCACTTCTGATGCGGTATTAAAAATCGGCAACATAGAATCATAAGTACCACGGTTAATGGTTTTCTGTAGATTGTTCCAATGACCAATACGCAGCAAAATTAGCACCACACAAGCCAAGACTAATGAGATGATGATTGACCATAATCCAAGTGAGCCTGCGATATTTAGGTCTGGAAACTGGGCTTGTAGACTACTGAAGTCTATCGAAGGAAAAATTGCATAAGTTAATAAGGCATTCAAGCCGATGACCAATACCAGCGGAATCATAGCAACCGTAAATGAGGTTTGGTGAGTACTTAATACCTCAGCTTCTTTTGCAGTTGCACCAACACCGCCCACATCTTCATCATCATGCTGACCATAGCCTTCGCCCGCTGCATTGGCTTTTTTGGCACGTGATTGCAACCACAACCAACCGCAAATAAACATGATAGTACCGCCGATAATACCCAAAATAGGCGCGGCAAATACGTTGGTATTGTAATAAGGGATTGGAATAGCGTTCTGAATGGCTGGCGTGCCCGGTAATGCAGTCATGGTAAAGGTAAATGACCCAAGCGCAATGGCAGCTGGAATTAAGCGTTTCGGAATATCAGCGGCTTTAAACAAGTCTTTGGCGATTGGATAAATGGCAAATGCCACGACAAATAACGACACACCGCCGTAGGTCAAAATGGCACAGACCAAAATCACAGCAAGAATGGCTTTGCTGGCACCGAGCTTTTCGACGACCGTATTGGCAATGGCGGTTGCCGCGCCAGAGTCAGCCATCAAACGCCCGAACAGTGCACCTAGCAAGAATATAGGGAAGAACTTGAGTAAGAATCCACTCAATGCACCCATAAATACATCAGTATAGGCAGGGATCGTACTTAAAAAATCACCTGACAGTAAGACGGCTAATGTCGCCATAATCGGTGCTAAGATCAGCACAGAATAACCGCGATAAGCAAAAAACATGAGTAATAATAGAGTAATGACAATAGCAAGTGTACTAAACATGACGGCCCTCCTTGGCAAAATTAAAGTAGCGAGTATTTAGAGCATATCAATAGGAGTCAATGGTAAAATTCAGCAGTACAGCATGGTAAATGGTTGTTATGTCATGCATATTTGTACTGATGAAGTGTTGATAGGCGATACACTCAGCGGCTGCGCTCTTCCTTATGGTTTCTGTCTTATGGATATCCTCTAGTCGCTATGAGAATAATGTGCTAAGTTAGCATAAGTGTTTTATATATGATATACCGATATAGAATGTATTACTTTAAATAATAGTTCTTATAATTTTGAATGTTAAGGGGTGCTCTCATTTTTATCACCATTTTTAAAATGAGGACACGCCCTAGTCAAGCTGCATAAGTAAAGCTGCATATAAAATATTAAATAAAAAAGGAGTTTAGTATGAGTCAATCAAAAGTATATAGCAGTGCCGAAGAAGCGCTAAAAGGCATCGTTAGCGATGGACAAACCCTTGCTATCGGCGGCTTTGGTCTGTGTGGTATTCCTGAAGCGTTAATCGAAGCTCTGCGTGATAGTGGGGTGAAGGATTTAACTTGTATTAGTAATAACGCAGGTGTCGACGACTTTGGTCTTGGTTTGTTATTACAAACTCGCCAAATCAAAAAAATGATCTCCTCTTATGTGGGTGAAAACAAAGAGTTTGAGCGTCAATATTTGGCAGGTGAGTTAGAAGTTGAGCTGACCCCGCAAGGAACGTTGGCTGAAAAACTACGTTCGGGCGGCGCAGGTATTCCTGCATTCTACACAGCAACTGGTGTCGGCACACTGGTAGCTGAAGGTAAAGAAACACGTGATTTTGATGGGCGCACTTATGTGCTTGAGCATACATTGCGTGCTGATGTGTCATTAATCAAAGCGCAAAAAGCAGATAAATCGGGCAACTTAATGTTTAACAAAACCGCCCGTAACTTCAATCCAGACTGCGCCATGGCAGGCAAAATTACCATTGTCGAAGTAGAAGAAATTGTAGAGACTGGCACGTTCGATCCTGATGAAGTGCATCTGCCTGGTATCTTTGTGCAGCGTATTGTATTAAATAACAGCCCTGAAAAGCGTATCGAAAAGACGACAATCAAGGCAGCCGAAGGCGCTTAATTGATAGCATTATCGAAATATTTCTAAAAGATGACATTAATAATAAAATATTGTAATACCATTTCCGAAAATTGGAGTAGCAAGGAAAACGAGTGAAAGTGCTACATTTAGTAGACTCAGCGAGTTTGACACCGCTAATCATATTTTTTGGGGTGGTTATAAAAATAAGGAAATTACCATGGCATGGACAAGAGAGCAGATGGCACAGCGTGCCGCAAAAGAATTAGAAGATGGCTATTACGTAAATTTAGGTATTGGTCTACCAACCCTAGTTGCCAACTATATTCCTGAAGATGTGGATGTCTGGCTACAGTCAGAAAACGGCCTGCTAGGTATTGGCGAGTTTCCAACGGCAGAAAATGTCGATGCTGATTTGATTAACGCTGGCAAGCAAACAGTGACCGCAGAACCAGGCGCCAGTTATTTTGGTAGTTCAGAGTCTTTTGCGATGATTCGTGGCGGTCATGTTAATCTTGCAATATTGGGCGCGATGGAAGTCTCAGAAAAAGGGGATTTGGCCAACTGGATGATTCCTAAAAAAATGGTCAAAGGCATGGGCGGTGCAATGGATTTAGTCGCTGGCGTGCAGCGAGTCATTGTGTTGATGGAGCAAGTCAACAAACACGGAGAACCAAAAATCCTTGCCAATTGTGAGCTACCATTAACGGGTAAAGGGGTCGTTGATCGTATCATTACTGAGCTTGCGGTACTCGATGTGACTGACAGTGGCTTGAAGTTAGTTGAGCTGGCAGACGGGGTCAGCTTCGAAGAACTCCAAGAAAAAACGCCAGTGAGTATTGCCCAATAAGTGAGCATTGCCCAATAATAGTATTCAGAAAAGCTATGTAATGAAAGGATATAAAAGATGGCGACTCAATTACAGCATGATTTGACAGGGAAGGTAGCGTTGGTCACTGGCTCTGCAAGTGGTATCGGTCGTGACATCGCTGAAACTTATGCAAAAGCAGGCGCTGCGGTTGGTATTGCAGATATTAATCTTGAAGCAGCGCAGAAAACAGTTGATGCTATCGAAGCGGCTGGTGGGCGCGCATTGGCAATTGCCATGGATGTTACTTCAGAGGATGCGGTAAACGCAGGTGTGCAGCAGCTAGTCGATACCTTTGGTGGGATTGATATTCTCGTCTCCAATGCTGGTATTCAAATCATCGACCCAATCAATAAAATGGCATTTGACGACTGGAAAAAAATGCTCGCTATTCATCTAGATGGGGCATTTTTGACCACCAAAGCTGCCGTACAGCATATGTACAAAGACGATAAAGGCGGTACGGTCATTTATATGGGTTCTGTGCATTCGCATGAAGCATCAATGTTTAAAGCGCCTTATGTGACTGCTAAGCATGGACTACTTGGACTGTGCCGAGTATTGGCAAAAGAAGGTGCCGAGCACAATGTGCGCGCGCATGTGATTTGTCCTGGCTTTGTCAAAACGCCTTTGGTCGAAAAACAAATCCCGCAACAAGCGGCTGAAAAAGGCATTAGCGAAGAATCCGTAGTGAATGATATTATGTTGGTCAATACTGTCGACAAAGAATTCACGACGGTCGAAGACATTGCTCAGTTGGCACTATTTTTAGCAGCATTCCCAAGCAATGTATTTACGGGTCAGTCTATCGTTGCCAGTCATGGTTGGTTTATGAATTAATATACAGATATAACTATGTAAACCACAACGTCAGTCCTACTGGCGTTGTGGTTTTTTTATGCGTCCAATTCAGCTACACTGTCATCATAAAAGGTTTGGCTAACATGCTCATGAGCTATATTGTTGACGCTATTTACGACAGTATTCACTGAGTTTTTACCATACCTAACCACTTGTATAGGCAGTAACGGTCACTATGTTTAACTTTATGAAGAAAACCTCCACCAAAAAAACAGAAACACCAGAGCAGCGGGCAGAGCGCGATAGTGCTGTGGACAAGGTACTGCTTGGTTACGAAGTAGGTACCATTAGCATTGCCACCATGGTCACAGGACTTGAGCGCGATGGCGATCAGCTTACCTTAGATTTGCGTCTTCCCGTAAATAGTAACCCTGAAATCATCCAACAAGAGCTCGGGCAGCTGCTACATCCGCACGGTATCAAAGCGATTCACATGAATGTCCGTCTGCCAGCACCAGCGAAAGGGACAGGATCAAGCTTACCGAAGGCAATGCCCAAGACCACCAATGCAATGGACAGCCAAAGCAAGTCGTCAGAAACGACTGGTAGTAAGACAACTGATGCCGAACCGCCGATTACCAAAGCCGCACCGACACAAGCATCATTGACAGCGCATCCGCGTATTCGTCATATTATCGTGGTGGCGTCAGGTAAAGGCGGTGTTGGTAAATCAACAACTACCGTCAATATCGCCTTGGCATTACAAAAGCTGGGCAACCGTGTTGGCGTGCTCGATGCCGATATCTACGGCCCTAGTATGCCAACCATGCTGGGCGTCGATAATGTCAGACCTGAGCTAGAAAATGAGCAGTTCGTTCCTATCAATGCGCATGGCATGGCGATGCTATCGATTGGCAGCTTGCTCGACGGTGACAATACGCCTGTCGCGTGGCGCGGACCAAAAGCCACTGGTGCCTTGATGCAGCTGTATAATCAAACCAATTGGCCGCAGCTAGATTACTTAGTGATTGATATGCCACCGGGTACGGGTGATATCCAATTGACGCTAGCACAGCGCATTCCCGTAACGGGCGCCGTGATTGTCACGACGCCGCAGCATATTGCCTTACTTGATGCGCAGAAAGGCGTTGAGATGTTTAACAAAACCAATATACCAGTGCTTGGCGTGGTCGAAAACATGGCGCTGCATACCTGTAGCAACTGTAATCATACCGAAGCTATCTTTGGCACAGGTGGCGGTGAAAAAATCGCTGAGCAATATCAAGTGCCGCTGTTAGGTCAGTTGCCATTAGCGAGCGGTATTCGTGCACAAGTGGATAAAGGTGAGCCAAGTGTCTTAGCCGATGATGAATTTGCACCTTACTATATGAGCATTGCTAAAAATATTGAAGCCAATATTAATAAATTTGCCAAGCCTATCGATGATAAGCGTATTTTTTAATGGTTTTTAATGGCTTCTAGTAATAGTTAAATAGCCTAAGTAAGTAAAGTTTGAAGGGCTTGGATTTTTAAAAAGGGAATATTGTGAGCTTATCGATTTATCAACGTCATTTAGACAATATTCCCAAACAGTATAGGTTACTGAAATTATTCCGCCCACCGATATATGTGATTGAACTCTCAAACAATCAATTGATTGCCGTTTGCTACTATAAAGATGGGAGTAGCAAACGCTATGAAGTCCATGCTGATTTTAGCAATCGTCGAATGGTCATTGCCGATTTTTTTAAAGCATTACAGGCGCTGACTGATCTACTGCTTAAATTTCCCAAACATCCATTTGGCATAAATGGTTTTGCCGTAGTCAATGTGACTGAAGAGCTGGCAGATGGATTGACGTCGATAGAGATTAAAGCGGTGAGAGAGGCAATTTGGGCAGCCTCAAGGCAGGCAAAAAGAAGCGTTATAAGTACCGCAGTCAGCTACCAAGGACAGGTAGTTTCTCAATGAACTATGGCTAGGATGCCTTAATCATGAATCAAAGTCGCAACGACCAAAATCAACAACACTTATCCACCCGCATTAAGCCAGTTGTTCTCAATGAGCTTGTTCAAAACGGTCAGCCTACTTTTGGCATCTTTGCTCACGTCAAAAATATCAATTATTTGGACTATCACAGCCATCTTATCTCACAAAAAACCTTACCAAATTGGCGCAAAGAATTAAAGGCCAACCAATTCTGCTTTATCCAAATCATTCAGCCGCCTTATCGAGTCTGTCTAGCATTGGCGACGATTAAGCTGGCAACCAGTGCTTTTGTTTATCTTTACAACGATGAGACGGATGAGTTGGAGGTTTGTGAAGCATTGCAGCCGTTGACTCGTCATACGCTATTGGAGGGTGATTGTCATCAA
The DNA here is from genome assembly GCF_047272965.1 of Psychrobacter sp. AT9. NCBI lineage: Bacteria > Pseudomonadati > Pseudomonadota > Gammaproteobacteria > Moraxellales > Moraxellaceae > Psychrobacter > Psychrobacter sp. AT9. The sequence continues at coordinate 2,272,842 of NZ_JBKOTW010000001.1, read as the reverse complement.
GGGCAAATGGCGTTTGTCCATGCGAATTTAACCGTGACACTAGACTTTATGCCTTCACAAGTTAAGGTGGCGCTGGACAGTCAATATATCGCATTACATGCGACACTGGCGCGGCAAGCGCAGCCACTGGCTATCTGCACACCAACTGGCAGGCGTGGCTGGACGTTTACGCAAAAAGAGCCATTAACAGCCATATCTGGTCATTTGCTTATTAAAGCCAATTCAAAATTTAACACTGATGCCCAAGCCAAACAAATCCACTTTTCCCAAACGACTATCGCCAATCTAGATTGGACGCTCGGCTATATGCGTCACAAGACCAATTGGTTCTGGACCTGTATTAATCACTATTTGCCCGATGGTCGTCATTTTACGTTGAACTTGTCGATGGGCGTCAATGAAACAGGGGTTAGCGAAAATGCGTGCTGGCTGGCTGGGCAGATTTATTATCTACCACCGGTGCTATTTATACGTAAAGATTTGGATACATCCGTGCAAAATACTTGGCGTGTCTATCATCAGAATCTAGGCTGGAGCAACGTGGATATTGACTTAACCTTTACACCGATGACCGTTTATAAGAAGACGGATAACTTTGGTGTGCTTGCCAGTATCTTTGAGCAGTGGCTTGGCTTTTATAGTGGTGAGATTCGCATCAAAAATGAGGTGATTAAGTTTGATAAGGTGATGGGCTTAGCAGAAGATCACTTTGCCAAATGGTAGATTGTAAAATATAGGTTGATGATAATTAGGCTATTGGACGTATTAATTTTAAAGTCGCCATTGCTCTATAAATTGAGCCTTCAATTCCGTATAATCGTCGCTATTAAATATTTGCTAAGGAACAACAATGTCTATCAAATCTGACCGCTGGATTCGTAAAATGGCCGAAGAACATGGCATGATTGAGCCATTTGAAGCGGGTCAAGTACGATTTAATGATGCAGGTGAGCGTTTGGTCAGCTACGGTACGTCAAGCTATGGTTATGACGTGCGCTGTGCCCCTGAGTTTAAAGTCTTCACCAACGTGCATTCAGTCGTCGTTGATCCTAAAAATTTCGATGAAAAAAGTTTTATTGATATCGTCGGTGATGAGTGCATCATTCCGCCCAACTCATTTGCGCTAGCACGCACCATGGAATATTTCCGTATTCCACGTGACGTATTAACGATTTGCCTTGGTAAATCAACGTATGCCCGTTGCGGAATTATCGTCAACGTCACACCGCTTGAGCCTGAGTGGGAAGGGCATGTGACTTTAGAATTTAGTAATACTACCAATTTGCCAGCGCGTATTTATGCGGGTGAAGGCGTGGCGCAGATGCTATTTTTCCAAAGCGATGCTGATGACGTATGTGAGACCAGTTACAAAGATCGCGGTGGTAAATACCAAGGCCAGCGCGGTGTGACTTTACCAAGAACCTAATCGTTAAAAACCCAAGCGCCAAGAACCTAAGCGCCAAGAACCTAAGCGCCAAAAACCTAAGCGTTTTAAAAGCCGTTACACTTTTAGACTGACAACAAAAAAGCTGGCCGTATTCAATACGACCAGCTTTTTTATGTAGAAAAACCGACTATTTTAAGACTTTTAAGCCTGCTTTATTATCACGTTTCGGCTTGGGTGCTGCTGTTGGGTTTTTCTTAGCAGCAACTGGTGAATCGCCTTCAGGCTGATAATTGTCATATTCATTGGGATCAAAAAACATCCCTTGCGAGTTCTCTTTCGCATAAATACCTAGCACCGCCGTCAGTGGTACCCAAATATCTTGTGACACGCCGCCAAAACGCGCACTGAAATGTATATAGTCATTTTCCATACTCATATTACCAGTGGCACGGCTGGCGATATTCAAGACAATACGACCATCTTGCACGTGTTCGGTTGGAATTTGCACATTTTCAGCCGTTGCATCGACCATCAGATAGGGAGTCAGGTCATTGTCTTCTATCCACTGGTATAGCGCACGTACCATGTAGGGGCGGGTCGGAGTAATAGAGGTGGTTTCGCTCATCTGATGATTTCCTATACTAATGATATTTTATAATTAAAAGACAGTTATTTCAGTAATTTATCAGAGGATAAAGGCTACTTAACGTCTGTTTTATTGGTACTTATTCTAGGACAGCTTTTTATACTTGTCTAGGGCGTGTCTTCATTTCAAAAATGGTGATAAAAATGAGATAAATTGCCGTCAAACAAGAAAAATAGCGCAGATAATATCGGGATATTAACCAGCCATTTGACGATGTTTGGCAAGATTTAGCCATTTTTAGCCCATTTAGATGACTATCGAGTAAATTGAAGACACGCACTAATTAACGCACGCTTTTTTGAAAGCTACTGCGCTCAAAGACTCTCGTTTGATAGTCAAACAACGGACGACTAATAGCCCGAGGTAGTTCGATGCCCATCTCCTCAAGTCGCCATAATAAAGGCGCGAGTAGTACATCACACCAACCAAACTCATCCGCCATAAAGTAAGACTTGTGAGCAAACAGCGGTGATAAGGTAATCAATGAATCAGCGAGTTGCTTTCTTGCCAAGGCAGCTTGTGCTTTGTTAAAGCTATCGGGATGCATAAGCAGTCGCTTACCGAGCACCAACCAATCACGTTGTATACGCCATGCCAATTGACGAAACTGAGCTCGCTCTTGCGGGGTGTCAGGCAGCAGTTTATTGGCATGATAACGTTCCTCAAGATATTCAAAGATGACGTTAATTTCATAGAGCGCAATCTCGCGCTGTTGCAGAACAGGCAAGGTGTGATAGGGGTTGAGCTCAGTCAAATCTTCAGGACGCTCAGAATGCAAACGTGATAAATAATAAGCGAGCTTCTTTTCTTCAAGTAATAGGCGTACTACATGACTGTCGTAGCCGTCATCAGCGTATAAAATCAGCTGACTACTGGGAATGTCATTCGCATCAATCATGAAAGCCTAATGTTAATAGTGAAGGTTGTCATCGTAAACAAAGTCGCTGTGTTTATCAAGGTAACTCGCGTAAATGTTGCTGGTGAGCGCTTTATTTGTCTGATGTCTTGAGTTTTCATTAGATATTAAACCATCAAAACATAAAAAAGGCACTACCGAAGTAGTGCCTTATATAATGCTTAGTTTTTATGCTATCTACTTCTATTTATTTTACATCTTTCCAGAACTCTTTGTTGAGCAAGTAGACTGGGATGAGTAAAACCAATAAGAAGATAATGACGAAGAAACCAATTACTTGACGGTCGTGACGAGCAGGCTCACCCATCCACGCCATAAAGTTAACCAAATCACCGACCTCAGACTCGAACTCTTCTTGACTCAATTTTTCTTGCATGTTGTGCAAGACATGAGGCATTGCAGCGTTTGCAAGCACTAGGTTATTGGCGCCCCAAGGACGACTTGGATCTTCATAAAATGATAGTAGGTAAGTATATACCCAGTCATCGCCGCGCAGTCTTGTCTCAAGTGACAAATCTGGTGGCGCAGCACCAAACCATGAGGCCTGAACCTCAGGGTCAATCTCAGCATTGATATGATCACCGATCTGATCGGTCGTCACCATCAAGTATTTTTCGACCAGCTCAGGTGGAATCTCTAAATCTTTAGCGATGCGAGAGTGACGAACATACTGTGCTGAGTGACAACCTGCACAGTAATTCATAAAAGTCTTGGCACCGTTTTGTAGTGAGCCTTTATTGGTAAAGTCGATAGGGGCTTCACTACAGAGTAAGTGCTCTTCGACACCCTCAGCATTGGTGAATGTGCCACACCCACTGCCCGCTGCCAGTGCAGTACCAGCAGTCAAAGTCAGTGCCGCGCCTAAGCCTAAACCAGCTAGGGATTTAATTAGCGTGCTCATTAGTGACCTCCGGTAACGCGTTCTGGTGGCTGTTTACACTTCTCGATAGAAGTATAAATTGGCATCAGTAAGAAAAACAAGAAATACAAGACAGTGAAGATACGAGCCATCAATGTTGCTGTTGGTGTTGTTGGCGTCGCGCCTAAGTAACCTAAAACTAAGAAACTAATCGCAAACACGGTTAAAGCAATTTTAGATAAAATGCCTTTATAACGTATAGAGCGTACCGGCGATCTATCGAGCCATGGTATCAAGAACAATACGGCAATCGCACCACCCATCGCAATCACACCACCCAGCTTGTCAGGGACTGCACGTAAAATGGCATAGAATGGCGTGTAATACCATACTGGTGCAATATGAGCAGGCGTCTTCAGCGAGTTCGCTGTCTCAAAGTTTGGTGGCTCAAGGAAGAATCCGCCGCCCTCTGGGAAGAAGAATACCACTGCAAAGAACAGGATAAAGAACACCACAATACCAACCATATCATGAACGGTGTAGTACGGATGGAACTCAATACCGTCTAATGGCACGCCGTTCTTATCTTTTAGCTTTTTAATGTCGATGCCATCAGGGTTGTTCGAACCCACATGATGCAGTGCCACTAAATGCATAAAGACCAAACCCACGAGCACTAAAGGAATAGCGACAACGTGTAAGGCAAAGAAGCGGTTTAGGGTGATACCGGAGATAATATAATCACCACGTACCCATTCGGCAAGACCGTCACCAATCACTGGCAACGCGGCAGGTAAGTTCAAGATAACCTGTGCACCCCAGAATGACATGTTGCCCCAAGGTAGCAAGTATCCGAAGAAACCTTCTGCCATCAATGCTAGATAGATACCCATACCGATGAGCCAAATAAGCTCACGTGGTTTTTGGTACGAACCGTAAAGCAAGGCTCTAAACATATGCAGATAGACCACCACGAAGAACGCCGAGGCGCCAGTGGAATGCATATAGCGAATAAGCCAGCCGCCTTTCACATCACGCATGATGTATTCAACAGACGCAAATGCCCCTTCGGCACTTGGGTTGTACATCATCGTTAGCCAGATACCCGTCACCAATTGGTTGACCAGTACGACCATAGATAACACACCAAAGAAGTACCAAAAGTTAAAGTTTTTTGGTGCGTAGTACTTGGACATGTGATATTCATAGGTTTCGGTCGCCGGAAAGCGCGCGTCCACCCAGTGCATGATTTTTTTACCCATACTCATATTAAGCCTCCCCAACCGTCAAGATGGTACCATCCATATTATACTCTGGGATGGGTAAGTTAAGCGGTGCTGGAACGCCATTAAAGACGCGACCTGCTAAGTCATACTTAGAACCGTGGCAGGGGCAGAAAAATCCGCCATACCAGTCATTACCGCCTAAGTCAGCGGCACCAACGTCAGGGCGATAGTTCGGCGCACAGCCCAAATGCGTACACACGCCTTCAACGACCAACACAGTTGGTTCTAAAGAGCGCGTAGGATTCGTACAGTATTCAGGCTGTAAAGAGGCAAGAGAGTTTGGGTCAGACAGCAATGGTTCGACTGACTCTAATCCTGCAATCATATCTTCGGTACGCTTAACCACATAAATAGGTTTGCCACGATATTTGATGACAATCATTTGTCCATCTTCGATAGAACCGATATCTTGGGTCACTGCAGCTCCTGCAGCTTCAGCTTTTGCGCTTGGCGTCCAAGAGCGGACAAAAGGTGTTGCCAAGGCAGCTACCCCAGCTGCACCAATCGCGGCAGTCGAGGCAATAAGAACTCTACGGCGTTTTACATTAACGCCTTCGGCATGGCTCATTAATACTTCCTCCAGGTGAATGAAATGGGATTATCCCACACTGGGTTTGTGGCTTAGAGAATATTGGCTTAAAAAATATAGATACAATATCAAGCCACTTTAGCTGTGCCTAATTTTGCTAATTGTTGCTATTCTAAGCTATTTTGGTCATAAAATAAATTATTGCGTTAAAAATAAAGCAACCTTGATAGGACATAGTATGAGGTTGAACAACATTATTTGTCCACGATGGCTTGGATATCACCGTATCGTTACTGTTTTTATGCCAGCAAGGTTTGTCAGCGCGATGACCTTATAATTAATAAGGGTATTTAGCAATAGCGAATGATACTTGAAATCGAGGGAATGTTCACTAACTTTCAGTCCCTAATCTCTGTGTAAGTGGTCGTAAACGAATAATCACCACACTATTAATAGCATGGTGATTATTTTGGCCTTTAAATATGCCATGGATAGAAACTTGAAATATCGGTTCATGGAATGTGTCTATTTAAAAGTACGTTTTAGCGACTCATTCTAGCCTTCAAGTGTGCTCCAGCGCTCAAGCTTGCTCATCATTTCATCTTCAATCACTAGTAAGCGCTCACTAGCTCCTGTTGCCGCATCGAAGTCTTTAGTAAACCATGAGCCGTCAGCCAGTTTTTCTTGCAGCTCATTTTGTTCAGCTTCAAGCACTGCAATCTCTTTTGGCAAATTGTCTAACTCACGCTGTTCATTATAGTTGAGCTTTTTGGCTGTGATACTAGGTTTTGCTACTGCTTGCTTGCTAGCTGATTTATTTGCTGCATTTGTATTACTTACTGGCGCTCTAGCAGCTTGTGCTGCTTGTTCACGATTTTTTTGTACCAGATACTCTTGATAGCCACCGACGTACTCTTTGACGATCCCTTTGCCATCTTCATCTTCGCCGAATACCCATGTTGAGGTGACGACGTTATCCATAAATGAGCGATCATGGCTGATGAGCAAAATCGTACCACCAAAGCTTGCGACTGATTCTTCTAATAGCTCAAGTGTCGCCATGTCCAAATCGTTGGTTGGCTCATCGAGTACTAGAATATTGGCAGGCTTCAATAGTTGCTTGGCAAGTAGGACGCGGTTACGTTCACCACCAGACAATGCCTTAACAGGTGTACGTGCACGCTCTGGAGCAAATAAGAAATCTTGCAAATAGCTCATAATGTGTGTCTTACGACCGCCAACTTCGACGAAATCTGAGCCTTCTGAGACGTTTTGTGCAACACTCGCTTCTAAATCTAACTGATCACGTAACTGATCGAAAAACGCGATTTTTAGATTGGTTCCTAGCTCTACGCTACCTGTCTTGGTGACTTCGTCATCAGACATATCGAGTAGGGCTTTGATAAGCGTGGTTTTACCAGCACCATTAGGCCCGACAATACCGATTTTATCACCGCGCATAATAGTCGTCGTAAAGTTATCAACCAATACATTGCCATCATACTCAAGATGCAAGTTCTTAACTTTGCAGACGAGCTTGCCGCTTTTTTCGCCTTGACCCATGGTGATGTTTACATTGCCCACTTGTTCACGGCGGTCGCCACGCTCTTCACGTAAGGCTTTTAGCTCACGGACACGGCCTTCATTACGGGTGCGGCGAGCTTTAATTCCTTGACGAATCCAAACTTCTTCTTGCGCCAATTTTTTATCAAAGTTCGCGTTATTTTTTTCTTCAGCCAATAACTGTAGCTCTTTTAGCTCTTGATAGCGTGCGTAGCCACCTTCACCTTGGGTTACGTCATAGCTGGTCAACTGACCGCGATCAAGCTCAATGATGCGCGTCGACAGTTTATTCACAAATGCTCTATCATGGGTAACGAACAACAATGTCAAACCTTGCCAATCCAATAAGAAGCGCTCTAACCATTCGATACTCTCAACGTCCAAATGGTTGGTAGGCTCATCGAGAAGCAGCACATCAGGCTTGGTAACTAGTGAGCGCGCAAGTAGTACGCGGCGCTTACGTCCACCAGACAGCGACGACAAGTCATCATCTGGATCAAGGCCCATCGTAGTAATAAGGCGAGTGGCATCACGCTCTAAATCCCAGCCATGTACTGCATCGATATCATGCTGTAAGTCGGCCATACGCTCACAGGCATCCATATCACCATTGGCACACATATCGACTTGCTTATTATAGTTAACCAGCAGATCAGCAGTGCGACGACTACCACCCATGACGATATCCAGTATGCGGCCACTGGTTTCTGGTACGTCTTGCTCAAGCATAGCAACACGTACACTACTATTGATGATGACTTCACCACTATCAGGCTGCAATGAGCCATTGATCAACTTAAACAGAGTGGATTTGCCTTCGCCATTGCGACCAATCAAACACACACGCTCGCCAGCATTGATCGCAAAATCAACGCCATCAAGAACGGGAGCCACGCCAAATGCGAGGTGAATATCTTTTAGATGTATCAGTGCCATAAAATATCTTAAGCTTATATAATAGTGAGGTAGGGGTTGTTGCAAAATTGGCAGCAGTATAACATGCCACCACCTGACTGTAGTGCGAGTAAATGGTTTATCAGTACTATTTTATTGCTATTTATTGGTAGTCAATATGCTATGCATGTTATCGCTTATGAATTGCTACCATTTCACGGTCATCAATCAAAAATGAATATTCCAGCAAATTCAGTATATGAATGCTATCACTTAGAGAAAAATATGGATCAATCTGTCCCACCAACGACACCTTTAATCAATCCTCAAGGCAATTCATCTGCTGCCCAAAGCGATCTACAACTTCAAGTGATTGAGTTACAGATGAACATGGCTCATCTGGAGCTAACGGTAGAGCGACTCGATGAAGTTATCGCTCGGCAAGACAAGCATATTCAGACTGTACAACGTCAATTGCAGCTTATTTACAAGCAAGTTGAAAGCCAAGATACCGAAGGAGGAATTGCTCCATTTGATGTTATGTCTGATAGGCCACCGCATTATTAAAAACCGTTAAAATAAGAGAAGCTGTCTCTATTTAGAATATATTCTTACTTTTGAATATGGTTAATGGTCGATGACTGTCTAGTCATAATTCGGTAATAATGTATTTTTACAGTTGTCTTAAGGTAAAAAAGACATTAGTATCCTTCTCCTTAGCTGCTGCCTACCTAGCAATTTTTGGTACGGCGGTAAAACAATGCGGATGTTTGGAGATACACAATGCGGGCCACCTTTCACCTAAAAACCCTTACAGTAGCTATTGCTGCTTTCTCTGTTGCTAGCGCTGCTAGTGCTGCTGGTCTTGATCGTTCAGGACAAGACGTTACCGCCTTTTTGCAAGACGGTACCTACGCTGAAGCGGTTTACACTTACATCGATGGTGATGTCAGTGGCCATGACAATGCTTATATCGGCCCTGATAAAAAGGCTTATGAGCAAGGTAAAAAAATCGATGATATCGCTGAGTCTTATGACTTTTTCCGTTATGGCGTAAAAGCAGATATCAATGATACATTCAGTGTTGGTATCTTATACGACGAGCCTTTCGGTGCTGCTGCTGATTATAGTGGTGATAATAATTTCGTGGCTAGAGGTGATTTGGATGCTTCGGTTAATGCCATTTCAGGTGGCAAAGCAAGCAGCGCAGCAGATGCGGGTCTGAAAATTGGTCAATTGACGGCAGGCGCAACACAAGCAGGTGCAGCAGCCGCAAATTTTGCAGCCCAAGCGCAAACCGCGACGACCCCACAAGCAGCAGCAGGATTCGCAGAGCAAGCGCAAGCTGCCCAAACCCAAGCGCAAACGCTAGCAGGTCAAGCTCAATCTCTTGGCGCAGCAGTAGCAGCCGCACGTGCAGAAGCAGCGACTACCGGTGAAGGTACTAACGTAGAAGTTCGTACCGAAAGCGTCACGGGTATCTTAGGTATGAAACTTGGTGAAAATAAAAACTTCCAAGTATATGGTGGCCCTGTGATGCAGCAAGTCCAAGCCGATGTAGCCCTACGTGGTATTGCTTACGGTCCTGCTACTGGCTATACCACTCATATTAGCTCTGATCAAGATTACGGTTGGTTAGCCGGTGTCTCTTATAGCAAGCCTGAGATTGCATTACTAGCTGCGTTAACGTATCGTTCAGAGATCGATCATAGCTTGAATATTGATGAGACTTATCCGCTAGTTGCCGCATTGGGTGGCGATCCTGTTCAGGGTAACAAAATTGATATCACTACACCTAAGTCAGTCAACTTTGACTTTCAAACAGGCGTGAATCAAACGACGTTAGCTACCGCAAAAGTACGTTGGGTACCTTGGACTGATTTTGCAATCGTGCCACCCCTTTATAACGAAGTCAGCAAGCGTTCAACAGGTGATGATAAAGGTCTTCCTTTAGTGAGCTATGATGAAGATCAATGGTTAGTAGAGTTGGGTCTTGCCAAGCGTTTGTCGCCAGCATTAGCTGTTACGGGTACGGTCGGTTGGGATAGTGGCGCTGGTGATCCAGTGACCTCGCTAGGCCCTATCGAGGGGTATTATAGTGCTGGTCTTGGCGCAAAATATAACCTCACTGAAAACTGGGCGGTATCAGCCGGTGGCAAGTATCTATGGTTCGGCGATGCTCAAGGTCAAATCCCAACGAAAACTATCGTTAGTGATTTTGACAGCAATGATGGCTATGCACTTGGTTTAAAAGTATCTTACCAAGCAAAATAGTATCAAACTAAAACATATCTAGTTTGGTTATCTATTTGACGATTTGGCAGCAAAAAAGCGATCCTAAGCGGGTCGCTTTTTTTTGCTCAAAATAAGGATAGTCAAATATGTACACTCTATTATCAGGGTATACTTCTTGATGACGGAGCATGAAGAAAAAGACGATTTTAGTCCAGTAAAAAGTAAATTCAAAAGATAATTTTACTAAAGGAAACAAGTGTTTAGTGTGTCAGTTACATGTAATCTGTACTGTTCAGTCATATTTAGGAAATAAAGTGCTTTAAGTGTTGTTTTAGTGTCAAAAAGCCATTATTATCGAAATCAGGACACTGTTTTTATAATTTAAATTTGCGTGCACCATGGCCAATTTTAGATTCGTAGGACGGTTAAACAACTAGGATGTTTGGAGATACATAATGCGCGCTACCTTTCACTTAAAAACCCTTGCGGTAGCTATTGCTACTATTTCTGTAGCCAGCATGACGAATGCTGCCGGTCTAGATCGTTCAGGTCAGGACGTCACTGCTTTCTTTCAAGATGGGACTTATGCCGAAGCGGTTTATACCTATATTGACGCTGATGTCAGTGGTAAAGACAGTGCTAACAATGTTCCTTCTAGTAATACCTATGTCGAAGGTGGTGACACGGGTGATATCGCTGAAGCTTATGATTTCTTCCGCTATGGCGTAAAAACTGACATCAACGATACGTTCAGTATTGGTATTTTATATGATGAGCCTTTTGGTGCAGCTGCCGAGTACACAGGCGATAGCAATTTTGTATCGAAGGGTGATCAAAACGCGTCTATCCAGCAACTGACTAATGGTCAATTCAATGGTGCAACGCTTGGTCCTACAATAAATGCTTTGAGAGCTCAAGCTGCAGCAGAACCTGATGCAGAAGTAAGAGCAGGCATCGTGCAACAAATTACAAATCTTAGTACTGTAGGCGCAATCGCTCAAGCTGAGGCAGGCAATGCAGGTGAAAACACCAATGTAGAGGTTCGTAGCCAAAGCTTGACAGGTCTACTTGGTATGAAGTTTGGTGCCAATAAGAATTTCCAAGTTTATGGTGGTCCAGTAGCACAGCGTATTCAAGCTGATACGAAATTACGTGGATTGGCTTATGGCCCTGCTACAGGTTACACTTCGACCAGTAACCCTGATATGGACTATGGTTATATCGCTGGTGTGTCTTTCAGTAAGCCTGAAATCGCTTTGAAAGCTGCATTGACTTATCGTTCTGAGATCGATCACGATATACAAATATCTGAGACTTATCCGCTAGCAGGTCTTAGAGCGCTTGGAGCAGGAGCTTCTCCAGCACAAGCGGAAGCAGCAGCAAATAGAAGCAGTGACTACGAGATCACCACTCCTAAATCAGTCAACTTTGACTTCCAAACCGGTATCAATCCAACTACATTAGCCACCGCAAAAGTACGTTGGGTGCCTTGGAGTGATTTTGTCATTACCCCTCCACTATACAATGCAGTTAGTATAAGCAGTGGTCTTTATGGCGATGACGGTTTAGATTTGGTTGAATATGAAGATGATCAGTGGCAAGTCGAGCTGGGTCTGGCTAAGCGTGTAGCACCAGCACTTGCCATTAGTGGTACGGTTGGTTGGGATAGCGGTGCTGGTGATCCGACTACTTCATTAGGTCCTGTCGATGGCTACTATAGTGTTGGTCTTGGCGCCAAGTATAACGTCACCAAAAACTGGGCAGTATCAGCTGGTGGCAAATACTTATGGTTTGGTGATGCTCAAGGCGCTCTACCAACTGACAAAATCGTTGCCGATTTCCAAGACAATGATGGCTATATCGCTGGCGTGAAGCTTTCTTATCAAGCGCAGTAATCAGTGAACACTTGTTACTTTTTTTAAAGTGTTAGATTTAACAAAAAAAAGCAGCCCATTGTGGCTGCTTTTTTTTGTTGGGGAAAAATTAAATAAAATAGTCTTAATTATCAATACTGTACGAAAGTACTAAAGAATAACTATATTCCTTTGCTATCGTTTTTCATCAAATAAATTATTAGACGCTTTTAAATACCGTAAATATATAAAAATTTTAACTAACATAAATCTATTTTTGGAAAAAGTCGAAAAGGGTATTGCTATAGCAGCAAACTTTAATTATGATACTGAAATCAGTTACGTTGTATTACATAGTAGTGATGTCTGATAACAATGAAAGGTAATATTGCGTAAGCGGTAGTTACATCTGCTAGTTAAATAATTAAGTCGTTTGGCAAAGGATTGCACAGCACAGGTTTCAATTACTGATATAAGTCATACCGTAATTAAGCTTTTTGCCAGTTATTTTATTCATGGAGGATATCAAGTGTCTCAAAAATTCCCTATCTCTAAACTCACTCTCGCTCTACTTACACTGTCAGCTGCATCGTTGACACAAGCAGCTGGTCTTGATCGTTCAGGTCAAGACATCAAAGGTTTTTTTAACCCTGGTACTTACGCCGAGATTGAGTATGCTTACATCAACACGGATGTTTCAGTTAATGATAATGCTGGGGCAATCGCAAACGGTGCTCGTCTTGGTATTACCTCTAACGAAGATGAGTACGAAAAGGGTGTAAATACGGGTAATGCTACCGACGATCCTTATACTTTTGCTCGCTATGGTGTAAAAACGGATATTAATGACAATATTAGTATCGGTGTGTTCTATGATGAGCCTTTTGGAGCAGAAGTAGAGTATACAGGAGATAATGCTTTTGTATCTCAACCAGGAAAACAGACAATCGTGGATTCTTCAACAGGAACTGCATTTCCTAATGAATTCATTAATCCAGCTGTTCTAGATTCTGATTATGATAAAAACACCAATGTTAGCGTTCATACTGAATCATGGACAGGTTTGGTAGGTTTTAAATCTAACGGCTTCCAAGTATATGGTGGTCCAGTGATACAAAAAGTAAAAGCAGAAGTGCATTTACGTGGCCAAGCATATGGTCCATTGACAGGTTATGATGCCAACGTCAATAAAGACACTGACTATGGTTGGGCGGCTGGTCTTTCCTATAGTAAACCAGAGATTGCCTTAAATGCAGCGTTAACTTATCGCTCGGAAATTGATCATAAAACCGCGGTAGGTGAAAGAGTACCTCTATTAGATAATGATCTTATAAAAAGTGTATTTATCGGTAAATATAATGAACTTAATCCTAACGATATAATCACGCCTGAATTGGCGGCAGCTATTGGTGCTGATGCGACTACCGAAGCAACTGTGACCACACCAGAGTCAGTTAACTTAAACATTCAGACGGGCTTAAGTGAAAAATATCAGCTGCTAGGCACATTGGATGTACGCTGGGTGCCTTGGAGTGACTTTAGTATTGTGCCTCCTCTTTATAATGCCTACTCTAAAGGAGCCGTTGCTGGTGGCTTACCACTATTGTCTTATGACAAAGACCAATGGAAAGTCGACGTTGGTTTGGCTAAACGCTTCAACGAAAAATTAGCGGGTTCTGTTGTGGTTGGTTATGACTCTGGTGCAGGTGATCCTGTCAGTTCATTGGGTACTATTGATGGTTTCTATAGTATCGGTGGTGGGGTTAAATATAATGTCACTCCTGAATGGGCCGTATCTGTCGGTGGAAAATACTTGAAGTTTGGTGATGCGACTGGACAGTTACCGAACGGCAGTATCGTTAGTAAATCTGAAGATAATGATGGTTACATCGCTGGTGTAAAACTGTCTTATCAGAGCCAGTAACTTCATTCTTAAACTTAGTTCTTATTTTGATTGAAATTTTATAAAGCTTATCGAGTTGTAATGGGTGAGCTTTATAATAATCTGCAATGTTTTAAATAAAATTATAGATATTAATAAAGAAGACTACTAAGTCGGTTGTTACTATCGAAGTTAAAAGTCATCTCTCTTCAAAAGTAATAAACCATTAAGTTTTGACTGGTCAAGCTACTTTTTAGTATCTATAAAAATTATTCAGCTATTATATAAATAGTTGAATATAAAGGGAATATCTCATTATAATCCATGGAGGAATACGAATGTTACCTAACCATCATTCAATCTCAGCTAATTCTACAGCAAAGAAATTCAATACCCCATTAAAAGCAAGTGTCGTACTTTTGACATCAATGATATTGGCCTCGTGTGCTAGCGATAATAATAATTCGTACAAACTAGGTGATATCTTTAATGATAGTCCAGTAATCACACCAACACCAACACCAACACCAACACCAACACCAACGCCAACACCAACACCAACGCCAACGCCAACGCCAACGCCAACGCCAACGCCAACGCCAACGCCAACGCCAGGTTATAGCTCTGAAGCAGAAGCAAACTTATCAGGTGTACAGCACTTATCTGTGAACACAGGTCAGCTTGCAGGTGTGAGAGAAGTGACCACACGTGATTTCGCGATTCGTAGCACCTCAGATGTTGATGCCCGTGCTGACACAGCTTTGACAGGAATCGTACCAGCAGCAGCAGCAGTGACCTTATCAAGTGATAGCGATGCCGATACTGAAAACGGTTTTAAATCTTATAATGGCACTGGTAACGTACTGGCTGCCGGTGACCTGACTTATACCTCAATCTATAAAGACTTTGGTGACAATGATGAGTTGCGTGTCGCTCACATCGATGGTGGTGTTAGTGCACTAGGTAGTACAATTCCAGTAGATGGTGTGATAGCCGTTGGTAAAAAGACAGCGACTCTACCGACCGAAGGTAAGTTTGAATACACTGGTGATGCAACCAACCGCAAAGTAGGTCCTGGTAATGCTATTGAATATGGCACCTCAGCATTTACAGCAGATTTTGTGGCGAAAAACGTTGCTGGTACGCTGACATTTGCGCAAGCTGGTAATATTGAACTAGGGGCAAGCATAGACGGTAATGAGTTCACTGGCGAAAAGGGTGGCTACAATACTGAAGGCGCTTTCTACGGTAAAGACGCCAACTATATCGGTGGTATCTATGAAGGCAATGACTCTCAAGGTACTTTTGGTGCTGAGAAGAATGAAGCCGTAACGCCAACACCAGGTTACAGCTCTGAAGCAGAAGCAAACTTATCAGGTGTACAGCACTTATCTGTGAACACAGGTCAGCTTGCAGGTGTGAGAGAAGTGACCACACGTGATTTCGCGATTCGTAGCACCTCAGATGTTGATGCCCGTGCTGACACAGCTTTGACAGGAATCGTACCAGCAGCAGCAGCAGTGACCTTATCAAGTGATAGCGATGCTGATACTGAAAACGGTTTTAAATCTTATAATGGCACTGGTAACGTACTGGCTGCCGGTGACCTGACTTATACCTCAATCTATAAAGACTTTGGTGACAATGATGAATTGCGTGTCGCTCACATCGATGGTGGTGTTAGTGCACTAGGTAGTACAATCCCAGTAGATGGTGTGATAGCCGTTGGTAAAAAGACAGCGACTCTACCAACCGAAGGTAAGTTTGAATACACCGGTGATGCAACCAACCGCAAAGTAGGTCCTGGTAATGCTATTGAATATGGCACCTCAGCATTTACCGCGGACTTTGTTGCGAAGAATGTTGCTGGTACGCTGACATTTGCGCAAGCTGGTAATATTGAACTAGGAGCAAGCATAGACGGTAATGAGTTCACTGGCGAAAAAGGTGGCTACAATACTGAAGGTGCTTTCTACGGTAAAGATGCTAACTTCATCGGTGGTATCTACCAAGGTAATGACTCTCAAGGTACCTTTGGTGCTGAGAAGAATGAAGCCGTAACGCCAACACCAACGCCAACACCAACACCAACGCCAACACCAACGCCAACACCAACGCCAACACCAACACCAACACCAACACCAACACCAACACCAACACCAACGCCAACACCAACACCAACGCCAACGCCAACACCAACACCAACACCAACACCAACGCCAACACCAACGCCAACACCAACACCAACACCAACACCAACGCCAACGCCAACACCAACACCAACGCCAACGCCAACGCCAACGCCACCAGCCAATCCAGATGTAGCCGCTAACGTTGATGTTACCGGAATTATGAGCAATACTTTAAGTAGCCAAGAAGGTTTAGGCACTACTAATGCTATTGGTTTCCGTCAGTTCGTTAACGATAATCAAGACTTCACGACTACAAGTACAAATGATAATGGTGAAGTTGTGCCAAATATCGTTGAAAATGAGAGCACCAATAACTTCCTTAATTACAATGAGTTTGATGCGCGTCTTGACATTGTTAAGCCAGAACAGTTTACTGAAACTACGAACTTAACCACAGTTCGGGATGACGACATTGTAGCTGGTAATGGCTTTATGAAATCTGCTAAACAAAACGTTGCAACGATCCAAAATGCCAATTCACCAATTGGTAAGATTGAGCTAAAAGTTGACTATGATTCAGTTTACAAAAATTTCAATTCACAGATGCAGATCGGTCATGTTTATGGTGATCTGCGTAAAGAAGGTTTTGCTGGTGGTGTGAAGTCACGCTATGCAAACGTCTATGCAACTGGTAATGGTACTGCTCAGGCTGATATGGATTATCTGAAAGCCCTAGGACAGTACAACATTGATAATGGTATCAATGACGGTATGGTGGCTTATGCTGGTGTTGCTACCTATGCAGAAAACATACATCTGCTAGACGGTACTGCTATAGATCCAGTTTTAGACGGCACTTCTAAATTTGATGTCGACTTTGTAAACAGTAAGCTTGAAGGTAAGTTGACGTTTGCAGATGGCGACTATAAGTATATGCCTGCTGGCAATGAAATTAATATTAATGCAGATATTACAGGCAATACCTTTGCTGGTATAAATGCTGATAACAACGTTCAAACCTCAGGTGGTTTTTATGGCAAGGATGCTAATTTCTTGGGCGGCATCTACCAAGAAGCGCAACCTGGCGATGTAGCAGGTACAGGTACTGCACAAGGAACCGGAACAACTTTCCAAGGTACCTTCGGTGCTGAAAAGCAATAATTCAGTCTGACAGTTTGTAAAAAAAAGCGCCTTAGGGCGCTTTTTTTTGTAGATGATAAACTGAGAAAGCAATCATTATTTCAGTTTACAGATGTTCTTTTAGTTGATTAATGTTGATTTTATTAAAGGGAGTGTTTTACAAAAAAAGATATTTTTTATTTAAAGAAAGACTATTGTTTATTTTTATCAATTGATATGTTGGTATGTATCGAATATATAGTCAGTATTTTAGTCTATCAATCATAGCTTATTATTATCTATTAATCATTTGAAAGTGATGACTTTTACACACTCACTATCTCACCGGAGTATGACAAAAATATTAATAAAGCATTTCTGTCATAGTTAATCAAATTTACTCAGAATTTTTTGATAAAAATACATCAATAATTAGAAATAATTATATTTTCATAGCCTTTTTAGGCATAAACTAAGAATATTTTACTTATTTTAGCTTTTTAAAAGAACTATAGTTCAACTATTGCCCTTAGCTAATCACTTTTATAGGTTGCTCATAAATGGTGGTTATTAATTTAAATTTTTGGCATGTGATATTAGTAAAGCAATAGTCATATACATAGATTCGACCTTCTTCATGATTTCTATATATTCTATTTAACAGATATTAATTAGTAACTAAAAGTTACAGTGGACATTAATCCATTTTTATTTATTGACTTTTTGTATGTAATTTGTTTATCTATACGCGTTAGTAGATAAAAGTTATGTTTAACGGAATATTCATAAAACTTTCATGGAGGAATTCGAATGCCACTTGACCGTCATTCAATCTTGGCTGTATCAACAGCAAAAAAATTAAATACCCCGCTCAAAGCTAGTGTTGTTCTTTTGACTGCTGTGATCCTAGCCTCATGTTCAACGAGTGGAGGAGATAATTCTATTGCTCCAAAACCAACCCCTGTTTTACCAGGGGTGGAAGATGGAGAAACTGGTGGCGGAGAAACTGGTGGCGGTGAAACTGGTGGCGGTGAAACTGGTGATGATACAGCAGCTATCAAAGCAGCAGAGGCTAGAGCCAAAGATGCAGAAGCTAAAGCGGTAATTGCAGAGAGTCAGACAAAAATTGCACAAACTAAATTGGCAGAAGCTACAAAAGCACTAGATACGGCGAAAAAAGATGCACAAGAAAAAATTGATGCTTTAGAAAATGCATCAAAATCAGAAATAAATGCTGCTAAAAAAGCGGCACAAACTGCTCAAGATGCACTTAAAACCGCTGAAGAGACATTTAAAGTAGAATCATCTAAAGCTGTTGCCGCTGCTAAAGCAGAAGCGGCAGAAGCTAAAATCGCAGCAGAAGCAGCAAGAGCAGAAGCTGTAGCTAAAATTGAAGCAGCCGCAAAAGCCTCTAAATCACAAGTTGACTTGGCTAAAAAAGCTGCCGCAGAAGCAGTAGAAAAAGTAAAAGTCGCAGAAGACAAAGCTAAAGAAGCAGAGGTTAGAGCGAAGACGGCGATAGAGGCTGCAGAAGCAAGAGTAAAAGCGGCTGAAGCTATCGCAAAAACAGAATCGGAGAAAGCCAAACAAGAAGCCAATGCCAAAGTGACCGCGGAAGCAAAGGCAAAAGCAGCAGAAGAAGCTAAAACAGAAGCAGAAAAAGCAACTGTAGCTGCAGAAACCGCTCGTGCTAAAGCCGAAGCTGCTAAATTAGAAGCAGAAAAAGCTTTAGAAGAAGTTCTAGCAAATGGTGGTGGTTCGGAAGCTTTACAGAAAGAAGCCGAGCGCAAAGCAAAATTAGCAGAGCAAGCCCAAGCTCAAGCCCAAGAGGCCCAAGCTGTTGCTCAAGCTGCTCAACAAGCTGCCGCCGCTCAAGTCGCTGCTGCTCAGCAAGCCCAACAAGCTGCCGAAGCCGCATTGGCAGCAGCAGCCATCAAGAATGCGCCTGAAGCCACTAAATCAGGTGTTCAGTCATTGAACATCGACCCATCAGCTGCTGGCTTACCTAACGCCTTTATCGCTACTAGTCGTGACTTTAATACTACCGCAAACAGTGTTGAAGCTCGAGCAGACACTGCCTCAGGTGGTCTATTACCAATCGTCAATATTACCACCTCTGGTACGAATGACACCAACTTACAAAACGGATTTAAATCTCACGATGACAGCACTGATATTACAACCGCCCTTGGTGTACTGCCACTAACTTATACCTCAACCTATAAAGACTTTGGCGATGACATGCGCATCGGTCACATTGATGGTGCAGCCGCTCTTGGTGCAAATAAGCTACCAGTGAATGGCGTTGCAGTAGTCGGTAATGCTACCCAAGCTGCTAACATGCCGACCGAAGGTAAAGTTGGCTACACAGGAGATGCCACGTATCGCAAGCTGGGTATCGGTAATGACATCGAGTTTGGTAAATCAGTATTTACTGCTGACTTTGTCGCTCAAAACGTTAAAGGCGATCTCACCTTCGACAAAGCCGGTAAGATTGGTTTAACAGCGGGTATCAATGGTAATCAGTTCTCAGGTACTGCTGCTGACAATGCAGGCTACAGTACCGAAGGTGGATTCTTTGGTGGTGACGCGCAGTATCTAGGCGGTGTCTATGAGGGTAAAGGCGCTCAAGGTACTTATGGTGCAAAGAGTGACAAACAAACCGCAGCAGAAAAAGCAGCTGACAAGGCGCAAGCTGATGTTAAAACAGCTCAAGCGGCAACCGCTGCCGCTCAGGCACAAGCTGCTGCTGCCCAAGCTGCTGCAGACAAAGCCAAAGCTGATGCTACCAAGGCGCAAGAAGCCTTGGTAGCTGCTGAAGAAGCTTTAGCAAATGCTGGTAATGGTGAGAATCAGCTAGCAGCCGCTCTAGAACGTGCCGCCGCCGCTGAAGCCGCAGAAGAAGCTGCATTAGAAGCCGCTGAGACTGCAAAAAATGCCAGAGCCGCTGCCGAGACTGCAAAAATCGCAGCAGAAACAGCTGCCAAAGCTGCGAAAGATGCAGCAGATAAAGCTATTGGTGAGGCCAAAGTTGAAGCGGATAAAAAAGTAGCCGCAGCCAACCAACAAGTAGCCGATGCTAAAGTACGAGCGGATAAAGCTGAGATTGATGCTAACACTGCTAAAGCTGCAGAAGCTAAAGCTAAAACAGAAGCAGCGGAAGCTAAAGCCAAAGCCGACATAGCAGTGAAAGCAGCCAATGCCAAAACAGACCTTGCTAATCAACAGGCTGCAGATGCTCAAGCTCAAGCCCAAACTGAAAAACAAAAAGCCGCTGCTGCCCAAGCAGAGGCTGATAAAGCTAAAGGTGAGTTGGTAACAGCACAAGCCGACTTAGCCGCAGCCGAAAAAGCACTGGCAGATGCATTAGCTTCAGGTGGTGGTAACACCGAAGCCCTGCAAGCAGAAGTAGACCGTCGCCAAGCCGCCCTTGACGCGGCGAATGCTAAAATCATTGCTACCGAGCAAGCACAAGCACAAGCCGCCGCTGCTGCCGCCGCTCAAGTCGCTGCTGCCCAATCTGCCCAACAAGCGGCTGAAGATGCCTTAGCAGCAGCTAAGATCAAGAATGCTCCTGAAGCGGAGAAGTCTGGTGCTCAATCTATCAACGTTGGTACATCAGTTGCCGGTCTTCCTGATTTTGTAGTAACGACACGTGATTTTGAAATTGGTGAAAATAATGTCATAGCTCGCGCTGACGTAGCTTCTGGAGATCTACTGCCCAAAGTTGACGTTAATATTTCAGGTGAAGGAGATACCGAGCTTGCCAACGGTTTCAAGAGCCATGATGACAATACTTCTATCACAACAGCTTTAGGTGAGTTGCCATTAGAATACACCTCAGTCTATAAAGACTATGGTAATGACATGCGCGTCGGTCATATTGATGGTGCAGCAAACCTACAAGGCACTGACATTCCTGTAAATGGCGTAGCTGTCGTTGGTAATGCCACCCAAGCGGCGAATATGCCGACGGAAGGTAAAGTTGGCTACACAGGAGATGCCACGTATCGCAAGCTAGGCATCGGTAATGACATCGAGTTTGGTAAATCAGTATTTACTGCTGACTTTGTCGCTCAAAACGTTAAAGGCGATCTCACCTTCGATAAAGCCGGTAAGATTGGTTTAACAGCGGGTATCAATGGTAATCAGTTCTCAGGTACTGCTGCTGACAATGCAGGCTACAGTACTGAAGGTGGATTCTTCGGTGGTGACGCGCAGTATCTAGGCGGTGTCTACGAAGGTAAAGGCGCTCAAGGTACTTATGGTGCAAAGAGTGACAAGCAAACCGCTGCAGAAGAAGCAGCTGATAAGGCGCAAGCTGATGCTGATAAGGCGCAAGCTGCTATCGCTAATGCCAATGCCCAAGCTGCTGCTGCCCAAGCTGCTGCCGAAAAAGCCAAAGCTGATGCTACCAAGGCGCAAGAAGCCTTGACTGCCGCTGAAGAAGCCTTAGCAAATGCTGGTACAGGAGATGGTGGTCTTGCTGCTGCATTGGCTCGTGCTGAAGCTGCAGAAGGCGCTGCATTAGAAGCTGCTTCTACAGCCGACGCTGCCCGAATTGCTGCGCAAACGGCTCAAATGGCTGCGGAACAGGCTCAAATTTCGGCTGAAAAAGTGGCTGAAAAAGCAGTAGGGGATGCCCAAGCACAAAAAGAGGCTAAAGAAAAAGCACTGCAGGCTCAAGCAGTAGCAGAGAGCGCCAAAGCTGTGGCAGAAGCGGCTAAGATTGAAGCAGAGAATGCTAAAACTGAAGCTTTAAATGCTAAAGTGAGCGCTGAAGCAGCAAGAGATGAAGCCATAGCGAGAGCAGAGGCTGCGGAAGCTGAAGCGTTAGAAGCCGCTAATAAATTTACGGCTCCAGATTCAAGAGTATCGGGTTTTCAAAGTACTTCTGTAGGCTCTGATGACGGAATTTTTGACAACAACTCCAATAGCTATAACCAACTAAAGGTTTATGCTAACGAAGTTGATGGCAGAGCTTCCCTAAAACCAATCGATGTGAAGCTAAGAGGCGCAAATAATGGCGCTGCTGACAACACTTATGGTACAGGCAATAACGGTTTTAAAGAGCACAAAGGCAGCACGTCATTTGAAGGTCGTTTGGGGGGTACTATTCACAAGCGAGATATGAATTACTCTTCAGTGTATAAAAACTTTGATAACCAAATGCAGATTGGACATTTAGAAGGTGACATCAAAAATGGCATATTGTATAAGAGCCATTTGTCTAATACCTATGTCCAAGGTAATGCCACCAACCTTGGTGATATGGACAAATTAGCCAACGTAAATGAAGGTAAGGCCAATTATGAAGGGGTGGCTACCTATGCAGAAGGTGGAAAAATCGCAGTCGATGGTACTTCTAAGTTCGATGTTGACTTTGTCGCCAAATCAGTGAAAGGCGAGCTGGACTTTGCTGACAAGCAGGTTGATATCAATGCGACTATCTCCAATAATACCTTTGCTAGTGAGCAAGGTGCTGCTGTCAATACTGTCGGTGGTTTCTACGGTAAAGGTGCTAGCCTACTAGGCGGTGTCTACGAAAGAGAGACTAAAGATAACTATATCAAAGGTACTTATGGTGCTTCTAAAATAGATCCAACAGTTGAAGTAGTGCCTGACCCAACAGAATCTAAAATGACTGGATTCCAATCTACGGCGTTGAGTAGTAAAGAGAAAACGCTACCACTGGGTCAAGGTCAGCTTGATAATGCTATCGGCTATGTTGAAATTCGCGACGATAAATCGGCTTGGACTGAACTAAAAATAGAAAATGGTTCTGAGGTTCCAGTAGATAATCGCAAAGGTGATAACTTTACTAGCTTCAGTAAAGGCAAAGTGCTTGCCGACATGGTCAAGCCAGATACTGTATTAGAGCCTATCACTGTCAATTTGACGGCTGCAAGTGGTGAGCAGAAAGTTGAAGCAGGTAGAGGTAGTTTGAATCCGACTTACCAATATAATGCTGTCTACAAGAACTTTGATTCACAGATGCAAGTCGGTCATGTTTATGGCAATTTAAACTCAATTGCAGGAGATGTCTCACGCGCTGCTAATGTCTATGTAGAAGGTTACTTAACTTCTCAGGCAGGTATGGAAAGTCTTAAGAATGTTAACGCAGGTAAGGCGCAATACCAAGGTATGGCAACTTATATTGAAAACATTCATTTGGCTGACAATGCATCTACTGCCCCAGTCAATGGGACTTCTGCTTTCAATGTCGACTTCGTTAGTGGCTCAGTGGATGGTACGCTCTCATTTACTGGTACGGGCTATAAGTACATGCCAGCTGGCAACGAAATAAAAATCGATGCCGATATTACAGGAAACACCTTTGCTGGCAATAAAAATGGCATTGACACCGCTGGCGGTTTTTACGGTAAAGAGGCTCAGTTCTTAGGGGGTATTTATCAAGATGCTTCAGTACCAGGTGGTAGCGGTGATGTTGCTGGAACAGGTACCAAATTCCAAGGAACCTTTGGTGCTGAAAAGCAATAAATCGCTGTGACTATATAGAGTAAAGAAAAAGCGTCCTGGGGCGCTTTTTCTCTCGCTTAAACCATTAAAATCCCTTAGGATAATTAAGTTTGGAAATTTACAGATCGTAATTTGGTAAGGATACCTATGAACAATCGATATATACGTAAACCTTTAACAGCTTCAATTCTGCTATCTATAATGGCTTTTCCTCTATCGGTCATGGCAGCAGAGCCCGTATTAGAAGAGATAGAACCAGAGCTTGACCAAGCTGCCGAACTCCTCAAGCGTGAGAACCAAACCGCTGTATCAGACCCTACAGCACCTTCTACCGTCGTCTCGGATACAGAGGCACAACGTGCTATCAGAAGTCGTCAGCAACTTGCTGCCGCCACCGCTTACAATTTAGAAGCCTTAAAAGCCAATCCAGCAGCATTTAGCAAGTATTTAAACGATGCGTTGGCTGCACAGGATATGGTAACCGTCAAAGAATTATTGCCGCATTATAAAGCACTAGAAACCAATGACCCGATGCTTATTAATTTTGCTGATGCACTCGTATATCGTAGTGAAGCTAAAAACAAGCAAGCCATCGCCATCTATCGTAATATGCTAGCGGCAGACCCAGACTTCCACCCAGTACGCCTGAATATGGCGTTGGCTCTGCAAGCAGACAAACAGTATGCCGCCGCGAAAGACCAATTCTTAAAGCTACAATCAGTCGACTTACCGGCACCTGTTATGGCTAGGGTTCAAGGCTCATTGGCTCAGATAAACAGTCTCGAAAACTGGCGTTTTGACGCCTCTGCCAGCTACGTCAAGGATGATAACATCAATGATGCGCCATCAAAGACTATCCAATCTCAATTAGGCAACTCAGTTGAGCAGAAGTCAGCCAATGGTATTCAAGTATCAGCCAGTGCAAACAAACGCTTTAATTTACCTGATAACTTTTATGCCACGGTAAGTGGTAATGCCTCACTAAAAGGCTATTGGGATGAGACTGACTATAACGACTATTTATTCACGGCTTCTGCTGGTGTCGGTTATGATGATGCCAAAAATGATATCTCTCTCACGCCATTTGTGACGAAACGATACTATGATGAAGAGCCATATAGTCTACGCAAAGGCGTCACTGTTAGTGGTTCTCGCTGGGTAAAACCTAAGCTGAAGCTATCAGCGACTGGCATTTTATCTAAAGAAACGTTTGAAGATGACGACAATAAAAACCGCGAGACTGACGGACAGTTTTTGGGTCTAAATGCATTCTATATTAAAGACGCCAAAGAATACTTTTATGGTGGTCTTGGTAATTATCAAAACGACGTACCCAAATCTAGCATTATCAGCTATGACCGCAACTCTGTAAACGTTGGTTGGGGTCGTGAGTGGAAGCGAGGTATTTCTACCCTAACGACAGCGGGCTACGCTGTAAAAGAGTACGATGACCCGTCTGACTCTTACCCAGCAGGTAGTGGTGCTTTAAATGGTTACTACAATGCTGTCGGTGGTAAAGTTGGCTCGACAAGAGAGGACAAGACCACCTCATTAGGCTTACAAGTCTGGAAGCGTGACTTAACTTTTTATGGTCTGACACCGCGACTGGTATTTGATTATGATCAGACTTCCAGTAACTTTGATTATTATGATGATCGCGATGAGAAGTCGGCAACCATATTGTTAACCAAGACCTTTTAATACCTTATAGCTAGGGCGTGTATTTAGCTAGGGCATGTACTCATCTCCATTGCTACTCTTAAAATGAGAACACACCCTAATATAATTGCTCATAATAAAAAACCTCGCCAATCATGGCGAGGTTTTTTTGATAGTGATAAGATTATTTACTTATTTACTTATTTACTTATTTATTAAGGTTCAGTTCCATTTCTTCAAACTTAGCAGTTACTGAAGGTTTTGGACCGCCAGTCATAATACTAACCGCGAAGATAGCGATGGTACTTAAGATGAAGCCTGGAACGATAGCATATAACCAGCTATTTAATGCCATACCATTCATCTCGAAAGGACCATAGATCCACAGGATAACAGTTAAGGCACCAATTACCATACCAGCGACCGCACCGTTACGGTTCATACCGCGCCAGATTAGGCTGAAGATAACCAAGGGTCCGAATGCTGCACCAAATCCTGCCCAAGCGTTAGAAACTAAGCTCAATACTGAGCTATCGGGATCAGAGGCGAGCAAGATAGATACAACCGCTACCGCTACAACCGAGATACGACCCACTAGTACTTGGCGTGCTTCAGGAGCATCTTTATCGAAGAATAGCTTGTAGACATCTTTAGTCAGCGAGCTTGATACCACCAATAGCTGCGATGAAATGGTACTCATAATCGCAGCTAAAATAGCGGCTAATAAAAACCCTGAAACCAGCGGTGTGAATAAAAACTGTGTAAAGACTAAGAATATGGTCTCAGGATCATCCAAGGTCATTGCGGTTTTTTGTACATAAGCACGACCAGCAAAACCTGTCATTAAAGAACCAATTAAGCTGACAACCATCCAGCTCATACCGATATTACGGGCCATTGGTACGTCTTTGACCGAACGTATTGCCATAAAACGAACGATGATATGTGGTTGACCAAAGTAGCCAAGCCCCCATGCCATTAATGAGATAATACCAATGATAGTCATGCCACTGGTGACATCTAATAAACTTGGATCAATGTTTCGAACGGCTTCAGTCGTTGCTGATATACCGCCAAGATCTGTAAAGGCAACAACTGGTACGATCACCATTGCAAATAACATGATGACGCCCTGTACAAAGTCAGTCATCGATACCGCTAAGAAACCACCGAATAGGGTATAGGCAACGACAACACCAGCAGTTACCCAAAGGCCCGTGCTATATGATAAGTTGAGTGAGCTTTCGAAGAGTTTACCACCACCTACTAGACTTGCAGCGGTATAAACGGTGAAAAATAAGATGATAACGATTGCTGATATGACACGCAGCATGTGCGATTTATCTTCAAAGCGGTTGGCGAAATAGTCAGGCAAGGTAATCGCGTTGTCAGCGACTTCGGTATAAACGCGAAGGCGCGGTGCCACAATGATATAGTTCAATAAGGCACCTAGTGTCAAACCAAGTGCGATCCACATACTTACGACACCATCGGCATACATATAGCCTGGTAGGCCAAGGAGCAACCAACCTGACATGTCCGACGCCCCTGCTGATAATGCAGTGACTGCGGGACCTAAATTACGTCCTCCTAACATGTAGCCTTCAGTATCATTGGCTTGCTTAAAATAAGCGTAAATGCCAATCCCAATCATCACTAAGAAGTAGGCGCCCAACGATATCAGCACGCCACTAGAAATCCCATTCATATAAACTGTCCTTAACCAACGTTGTTGGCTGTAATTATTTTAACTATATAAAATTAAGTCATCACAAGATGATGTTTATAAAAAATATTTAAAGACAAAAAAAGCCATTAAGTAGGACATAATGGCTTTTGACTTTTAGTCAGTATTTTCTGTTAGTTTTATATGATTGATACTGTTTTAAAAGTAATATTCATAAAATAGTGATTAGAGGACAACAAGCGTGGCTCAATCGCAATCTTGTCTATCGCCCTTATCTGCTAGTTTTTTACAAATGCTACTCACTTATATAATCAATCATTTAAAACCATTAAACCTACTGTTTACCATCATATATTACTCGAAGTCTTCAAAATATGACTATCAGTGTTATTCTGGTAAATTTATGTTATAAAAAACAAAGCCAAACGCATTATAACGTATGGCTGTTAAAAATGCGAACAACCGAGCTTGGCTTTGTAAAGTAAAGCTTTATACAAAGCCAAGCTCGGTTTTAAACCATCATTTGCTACTTACTAAAAGCCGTTCAATCAATTGGGGCAAGCAAGTCTAATAAGGCAGTCACGCTACTAGAGCGAGTCAGCTTTGGATTGATAACCACACCGAGGTAACGCTGTAGCTCAATATTATCTGCCATATTGATGCGCTCTAAATCTTGACTGACCAAGGTTTGAGGTAATACTGACCATCCTAGGCCAACAGAAACCAACATCCGAATGGACTCAAGTGGGTTGGTACTCATGGTGGCATAAGGTTTTAGATTATGCTTGGCAAACTCAGCTAAGGTAATTTGGCTGGTAAAAGTATTGGCAGAGGGCAAAATAGCGGGATAGCGGGCCAATTGCTCTAAAGTGACATTGGCTTTGGTCGCTAAAGGCGATAGAGTGCCGGTCATAAAGTAGAGTGGGTCTGACCAAAGCGTGTGATACGTCAAACGCTTATCGTAGACAGGTGGCAACGTTAGGAATGCTAATGATAAGTCACCATCTAACACCGCCTTGTGCGCCGTTTCAGAGTCGACAAAATGAACTTCTAACTGCACCGCAGGATAGGCTTGAATAAAGTGCTTGAGCACAGGAGCCAAATGATGCAAGCCAATATGGTGGCTGGTGCCAATGACCAATTTACCTGACACAATGTGCTGAGAGTGTTGTAAATTGATTTTGAAGTTCTCATAATCGTCGAGCCAGCGCTTGGCGTGCGGCAGCATTTCACTAGCGGCTTGAGTCGGCACAATACCGCGACCGACCGTATCAAACAACGTAATGTTAAACTCATCTTCTAAATTTTTGATGCGCTTACTGACGGCAGGCTGAGTAATAAAAAGCTTTTCTGCTGCGCCTGAGATGCTGCCTGTGTGCATAACAGTGACGAATGTCGTCAAATTCGTGGTATTCAAACCGATGTCCTTAGCTGCGTAGCGAGCTATAAATAAAAGTTGGCTGACCTAGTCACAATGTATTAGAAATAAAAGTTTGCGACTACGTAAAAATCATCAATTATTATTATAGGATTAGCCTGCTATAATCACAAGGTATCAAGACGTATTAATTCTATTAACTTGGTAATTAGCCGTCCAATGCCTGTATTGATGGCCAGTTTTATCAATTTACCTGAAAACTCATCAATTGGTGTTGATATAAATGTGTGATAGACCAATTTAATAAGTATGATTTGTGAAAAGTAGTTTTGATAAATAGTAAGTTTATTATGAAAGGCGTCAGTAACATAACGCACTTTATGAATAAAATGCGTGTCTTTAGATAAAAGTGTCAATTAGATAAAAATTTCAATAATAACCTTGCTTGCTGTTGTGTGAGCGGGTAAATAGATTCAGTGATTAGCAACTAATAAAGGATAGCAACATGGCCGGTCAAACGTTATATGACAAACTTTGGAATGCTCATGAAGTCACCAAGCGTGATGATGGTTCGAGCCTGATTTATATCGACCGCCATCTACTGCATGAAGTAACGAGTCCACAAGCCTTTGAAGGTCTGGATCTGGCCAATAGAGCGCCATGGCGTCTGTCGGCTAACATCGCTAGCCCTGATCACAATGTGCCAACGGTGACCAAGGAGCGTTTAGAAGGCGTCGCAGGTATCAAGGATAAAGTGTCGCGTTTACAAGTACTCACCTTAGATGACAATTGCACTAAGTTTGATATTGCTGAATTTACCATCAATGATGCCCGTCAAGGTATCTTGCATGTGGTTGGTCCTGAGCAAGGTTTGGTTTTACCTGGTATGACCGTGGTTTGTGGTGATTCGCATACTGCAACCCACGGTGCACTTGGCTGTTTGGCGCATGGTATCGGTACATCAGAAGTCGAGCATGTGTTGGCAACGCAGTGTTTGATTCAAAAGAAATCAAAAAACATGCAAATTCGTGTCACGGGTAAGCTTGGCGCTGGCGTGACCTCAAAAGATGTGGTACTTGCTATTATTGCCAAAATTGGTACCGCTGGCGGGACAGGGCATGCCATTGAATTTGCAGGGCAAGTCTTTGAAGACATGAGTATGGAAGGTCGCATGACCGTCTGTAACATGGCAATCGAAGCGGGTGCTCGCGTTGGTATGGTCGCGGTCGATGGCACGACCATTGATTACGTCAAAGGCCGTCCTTATGCACCAACCACTGAGCAGTGGGAGCAAGCGGAAGCTTACTGGCGTACCTTGTATTCAGATGATGACGCAGTATTTGATACGGTGGTTGAGCTGGATGGTAGTCAAATAGCGCCACAAGTCTCTTGGGGCACCTCTCCTGAAATGGTTGTTGATATCACACAGTCAGTACCGACGCCTGATCAAGCCGCCGATGAAGCGCAAGAAGAAGGTTGGTTACGTGCTTATACCTATATGGGATTAGATGCTGGCCAAAAAATCACTGACATCCAGCTTGATCGTATCTTTATTGGTTCGTGTACCAATTCGCGTATCGAAGATTTGCGCGATGCCGCCGCCGTGATTAAAGGTCGTAAAGTCGCGGACAATATTAAAGAAGCCATCGTCGTGGCGGGTTCTGGTCAAGTTAAACTACAAGCCGAAGCAGAAGGTTTGGACGCCTTGTTTACTGAAGCTGGTTTTGAATGGCGCGAGCCGGGTTGCTCGATGTGCCTTGCCATGAATGCCGATAAGCTTGAGCCACAAGAGCACTGTGCCTCGACCTCTAACCGTAACTTCGAAGGTCGTCAGGGCAATGGTGGTCGTACGCATTTGGTCAGTCCAGCAATGGCAGCCGCCGCCGCATTGGCAGGTCACTTTGTCGATGTGCGGACGTTTTAAGACTGATACGCATCAATAAAATATAATTGACAGGAATTATTATGCAAGCTTATAACACCCAAACAGGTATCGTTTGCCCACTCGATCGCGCAAACGTCGATACCGATCAAATCATTGCCAAACAGTTTTTGAAGTCTATTAAACGTACTGGCTTCGGTGTCAATCTATTTGATGATTGGCGCTATCTAGACGAAGGCTATCCGGGTCAAGACAATAGCACGCGAGTGATTAACCCAGACTTTGTCTTAAACAAGCCGCGTTATCAAGGCGCGACTATCTTACTGGCACGCCGCAACTTTGGTTGTGGTTCTAGTCGTGAGCATGCGCCGTGGGCATTGTCAGAATACGGCTTTCGTACGGTGATCGCGCCAAGCTTTGCCGATATTTTTTATAACAACTGTTTTAAAAATGGCATGCTACCAATTGTCTTGGACGAGGCAATTGTAGATACCCTAATGAAAGATACGCTTGCTAACGAAGGCTATGAGCTAACCGCCGATCTTGAGCGCCAAGTGGTCATTACTTCAACTGGGGAAGAGTATCCTTTCGAAGTCGATGAATTTCGCAAACATTGCTTGCTAAATGGGTTGGATGATATCGGCTTAACGCTACAGCAAAGTGATGCTATCAAAGACTACGAGCATCAAATGATGCAAAAAACGCCTTGGATATTTAATCAAGTACGCGCGTAGAGAGTAACTCATAGACCAGTGGCTATAAAAAACCGATGAACAATAGTAACGCAGCGTTGAGTTATCGTGATGAACTGGCTAGAATGAAGGGTAATTTATCTTCCATATTAAATAGTAGCCGTCATTATGAATAAACAACGTTATGCTGTCTGGACAAGTATGGCTGTCGCTGTAAGCTTATTGTTAACAGGCTGTCAGTCATTGACGGGCTATAAACAAATAGACAAGGCAGATAGTGCCAAGGTGCGAGTGGGAAATATTCAACCTATCACGGGTGAAGTGAATATTTCTTGCATAGGCACCTACCACTGCGAAATTGTGCAGATAGATAAAACCTTAGTGATTGCATCGGATACCCACGAGCCGGTCAGTCCTGACATGCTGGTTATCATGCCTATGAATAAAACCGATCAGCGGGCACGAGCACAGATGAACATCGACATGACGCCACTTTCTAATAAAGATGCTGTCAAAATCGTTCCGTTATCTGCTTCTGGTATGCCAGGACTGACCAATTACTACGCGCGGGTTAAACCTGCAAAACGCGAAGTACAGGTAAATTTCTATCCAGAAAACAACGTCGGCTATGTTGAACGTTTTGCGATTATTCATGATTTCGTCGAGCCAGGCACTTATCAGTTACATGCTTATCAAAAAAAATCTAGCGACAACTCAGGGAGCTTATTAGACACGGCATCGCCTGAGCCTTTATGCATTGAGCTGTCGCAAGACAGTAATTTGCAGCGGCGCTTTTGTAAACAGCTGGGCGCTGAGCATCAAGGGGAATTTGTAGAGACCAGCATTATTGAGAAAAAGTCCACTCCATTAAAAGCCGTGGCTTGATACCTAGACTCTCAATTGGATGGCTCTGCAAAACCTAGCTTAATTAAAGACAACAACCTCTTCTGTGATGGCTATCATTATTGATGGTGGTCTATTATCGATAGTGGTGGTCTTATAGAAGACGGTAATACAGCGTTAGCAGTACCTATTATAAAAACTTACTTACCCAAAAGGATCAGTATGGCAACGATTTTAACATTAGCGGGCGATGGTATTGGCCCTGAGATCATGACTCAAGCTGTTGATGTGCTCGAAGCGATTAATAAGAAATTTTCGTTAGGTTTGACCCTTGAATCTGGGTTAATCGGTGGGGTGGCAGTCGATGCAACGGGTGAGCCTTTACCAGATGAGACACTAGCACGTGCGCGTGCTGCTGATGCCGTATTACTAGGTGCAGTTGGTGGGCCTAAATGGGATGGTATCGAGCGTAGCAAACGCCCTGAGCGTGGTCTGCTTAAAATCCGTAGTGAGCTGGGTTTGTTTGCCAATCTACGTGTGGCAAAGCTGTATCCGCAGCTTGTCAATGCCTCTAGTATCAAGCCTGAGATTATCTCAGGTCTCGATTTACTGATTGTCCGTGAATTGACGGGCGGTATTTATTTTGGTGAGCCACGCGGTATCCGCACGTTGGAAAACGGCGAGCAACAAGGCTATAACACCATGGTGTATAGCACCAGTGAGATTCAGCGTATCGGTAAGGTCGCCTTTGAATTGGCGCAAACACGCGCACAGGCAGCAGGTACGCCAGCCAAAGTTTGCTCGGTAGATAAAGCCAATGTCCTAGAAGTCACTGAGCTGTGGAAGCAGACAATGATTGAGATGCAGCAAGCGGACTATAGCGATGTGGCGTTATCGCACATGTATGCTGACAATGCTTGTATGCAGCTGATCAAAAATCCCAAACAGTTTGATGTCATGGTGACGGGTAACATGTTCGGCGATATCTTGTCTGATGAAGCGGCTATGTTGACAGGCTCTATCGGGATGCTACCGTCTGCCAGTCTTGATGCCGCTGGTAAAGGGATGTATGAGCCATGTCATGGTTCAGCCCCTGATATTGCTGGTCAAGACAAAGCCAATCCATTAGCTACGATTCTTTCTGTCGCGATGATGCTACGCTATACCTTTAAGCAAGAACAAGCTGCCCAAGCGATTGAGCAGGCAGTCAGTGATGTTCTTGATGATGGTTTGCGCACCCTTGATATTCTAGATGCCAGTGAAGCCGCCTTAAAACAAGTAGGCTGCAAAGAAATGGGGCAAGCGGTGTTGGCTAAATTGGTATAAAAAACCACGCTAATAGCTGCTAAGGTTTCCACCATATTTTAGCTGTCTTATTTCGAGATCAACTCCCATAAATTGCTCAGCAGTTTATGGGTTTTTTATGCGCCAAGGATTTAGCTGGACTTAAAAAAAGTACCGAAAAATACATTAGTAATTTTAGTCAAATGGACGTCGTATTAACACAGACACCGCAGGATAAGGCGCTTAGTAACACAAAACTGTTATATGCTCACAAGGGAATATGGCAATATAAACAACTTATCAGCAATCAGTAATAACTTTTATTCATGCAAAGACTGCTCATAAAGAATTAAAACGATAGAGATCAATAGTAGATTAGAGTAATAACACTTGATAAAGAAATTTTGATAAGACAAATAATAATTTTAGGAGCACTACATGTATCAACTGACAAAAATAAGCACTGCGTTATTGGCGATCGGTTTATCAACCACTATTTTCATAGGTCAAAGCGTGGCAGCAACCACTGAAAATATGACAGCGACCGATGAAAGCACGCCATCAAGTAGCAGTAGTAATGTTGTTAAGACTAGCGATAGCACTAACAGCACTATTGCTAATGAATCTGCTACCAATACACCTGCCATGGAAGCGACTAGTAGTACAGTGAAAGATAAGTCCACTGACATGAGTCCAGTGACCAATGGCGTTAGTCAAAAACTGACAGGCAAGAGTAAAACTACCGTATCACTGAATAAATTTTTACCCACGATTAAGTACAGCACAGAAAATTTACCAGAGATTGCTCAAAAAGTGAATAGCGCCAATTGGCAGACGGGGATGAATATTAATCGCAATACTGGCACCAAACTGCAAGCATTATTAAATTGGCAGCACAGTGGCGTGGGTCCTGTTGACGGCTATTGGGGCAAAAATACCCGCAAAGCCATGCAAGCATTTCAAAAAGCCAATGGCTTGACGGTCACAGAAACGTTGAATACAGAAACGTGGCAAGCATTGACTAAAAACGACAAGCTGATGGCGCAACCAGTATTGGTGAGCTATCAGCTGACTGAGGCGGACGTTAATATTAAAACCACCACTATCCCACCAGCGGCAAAAGAAAAAGCCAAGCTCGAGGGGATGTATTACGAAAGTGTGACCGAAGGGCTGGCAGAAAAATTTCATATTAGTGAAAAGTATCTAAAATCGCTCAATCCCACGGCCAGTTTTAGCGCAGGCGAAACCATCACCGTCTACAATCCTGGCAATCCTAATACCAAGCCTGTCAGCCGCGTGGTCGCTGATAGAGTGACCGAAACCCTCTATGCTTACGATGCCCAAGACAATTTGGTTGCCAGCTATCCAACTACTGTAGGCAGTACGGCGACACCATCGCCAACAGGCACGCACACCGTAGAAGTAAAAGTGCATGAGCCCAATTATACCTATACTGCCGATGACGGCAGTAAGGCGATTATTCCTCCCGGTCCTAATAATCCTGTGGGAATGGTATGGATTGGGCTAAGCAAACCCTCGTATGGTATTCATGGTTCGCCAGATCCTGCTCGTATCAGTCGCCAAGCCTCAGCAGGTTGTGTCCGTTTGACTAACTGGGATGCGTTAGCGCTGTTAGGCGTCATTCAAAATGGCGCGACAGTAGAGTTTAAGTAACGTTTCAGTATTAGGGCGTGTCCTCAATTCAAGCGATTGTATCTAAATGGGCTAAAAATGGCTAAATTTTGCCAAACATCGTCAAATAGCTGATTAATATCCCGATATTATTTGCACTATTTTCCTCGTTTGACGGCAATTTATCTCATTTTTATGACCATTTTTAAAATGAGGACACGCCCTAGCAAATCTTAAAAACCAGACAAAAAAATACCGCTGTTAAATAGCGGTATTTTTTATGGCAAAACCAGCAACTAGAATATGATAGGCAATAATGAGTAGGTTAGCAGTGTCATTATTATTATCAGTTAAACCACTCAAGAATTTATATTAGCCAAAACCGTTTATTCGTAAATGACAGGTTTCGATACAAACGCTGTTATAACCATTCTAGTTGATAATAATATTAGTTTTTGCCGCGATAAGTAATGCGACCTTTAGATAAATCATAAGGTGTCATTTCGACCTTAACTTTATCACCAGTCAAGATACGAATGTAATGCTTACGCATCTTACCTGAGATGTGCGCAATGATCTCGTGTCCGTTTTCTAAACGAACTTTAAACAATGTATTTGGAAGGGTATCAATAACTTCGCCTTCAAATTCAATAATATCGTCTTTTGCCATAATTTGTATCAATCAATTAAAAATAAGCCGACATTATACGTAAGTTTGCTGATTAAAGCAATACAGCCATAGGTTTTTACTTGACAGCTTGTAACCGTTATGTATACCAGCTTATATCAATCTAGTCAGGTAAATTCAACCAAATGGGCGTCAGAGGGGCATCCGGTAATAACTGCTGGAATCGTTCAGGATAGTAGGCGTTAATGAAATATAAACCATTTCCAGAGGCGGTAGGCGGTGCAATCGTACGGTCTTTTTTGGCTAAAATGCGTAAAAAATCTGCCGGTTCTAAGTGGTGCTTGCCGATGGCATACAAGGTGCCCATCAAGTTACGCACCATGTGGTGCAAAAATCCATCTGCTTGGATGTCAAAAACGATAAACTGGCCATGAGCAAATAACCTAGCATGACTGACGGTTCGTACTGGCTGATTAGATTGACAAGCGGCCGCGCGGTAGCTGCTAAAATCGTGAATACCAACGATATCGGCAGCAGCTAACTGCATCGCTGCCAAATCAAGTGGCTCATAGATGTGCGTTACTTGATGATTCAAAATAGCGGGGCGCTGTGCTTGATTGAGCGTGATATAACGATAGCGGCGAGCAATGGCGCCAAAGCGCGCATGGAAGTCCGCTGGCATCGGCTGAATCCAGCGCAGGGCGATGTCATCGGGCAGCAGGCTATTGACGCCGCGCAACCAATTTTGCGTAGGTCGATAAGCGCGGGTAGTAAAATGGGCAATCATATTGCTGGCATGCACGCTGGCATCGGTACGACCAGCGGCGATTACTTCTACCGGTTCGTTGGCGACCTTACCGATGGCAGTCTCTAGCGCTTGTTGGACACCGAGCACTTCTCGTTGACGTTGCCAACCGTGGTAATGAGTGCCCAAAAATTCAACCGCAATCGCTAAGGTATAAAAGGGTGAATCGTCAGACGCTATATGCTTAATCTCAGTCATGGTATGTTCAGAATGTATACAGTTGAGTAGGAGGTAGTGGTCAGTTAGCGTTTTTTGATGGTCGTACCAGCTTGAGTGACATTATTTAACCAGCGCTGTCGACGTCTGGTAGGACTGTCATAACGCAGTAATAGCCATAATAGGCGAGCGTAAATAGCGGGAATCGTTAAGCGCCCACCGGCTATCACATGATAGTCATACTGCCAACTACCCGCAGCATAACTGTCACTCACTCCGCCAAAAGGCGATTGGCTGGCACATATCACCATATGTCCATGCTCATAAGCAAGCTGTAGAGCTGCTGCTAATGCGTTTGAATAAGGAACATTGCCTGCACCAAACCCCAATAGCATAATGCCAGAGGGTGGCTGCGACAATAATGTTTTTAGCTGATTGCTCATCACCTCAGTGTCATTAGGCAAACAGTATAAAGCATGGATGCGGACTTGCTCAGCGCGACTTTGAATAGCATCAATTATATCGTACTGGTCATCCAGCCAATGCTGCCGTCGTGTATCTGGTAACGTTCTGATATAGCTATTGGCCGGATAAGCCGCTCGAGAATGTCCGGTAAATGCCATCAGATCGTGACTGTGTATCTTTTGCACCGTTTGTGCTGGCCATGACTCACCACTAAAGCAGATCTTAACACCAGATTCACCAGCTGCTGCCAGTTTTAAGGCATCCGTCAGATTGTCCCACGCGTCACTGTTCGCATCGACGCTATAGTTATGCAAAACCTCACTGTCTAACAATGGGCGCATACTTCCAGTCACAACGACACAAATATCACTGCCCGCAAAAGCTTCCGCTAAAAATGCCCCTAAATAACTTAAAGTGTCAGTACCAGTGATTAATACAAAGCGTCTGTCACCTTGTGCATAGGCGTTCATCAGGAGCGTGTAAAAATGTATAAAGTCACTGGGTGTGAGCTGGCTGCTGTCTTTAATTAGGGTATTGTCGAGCCATGAAATCTGAGGTAGATTGCCCGAACTATCTTGCTCAACTAGCAGTTGTTGCAATGTGGGTAGAAATATTTCTGCTGATAAAGGTGCTAAGGGTCGTCCGTAGCTACCAAAAGTGCCACCAGCATAAATGAGTTGAATGGGGTCGGATAAGTTTTTTGTCATAGCAGGTGATGGCATAATATTGGCACAGTCAAGGAAGGCAAAAAAAGAGACGAGAGAGCTTGGTAATGATAGGTAATATGATGATAGATAGTATAAAGGCTAAATGCAAAAAAAATCAGCAAGTATTTATTCTAAATGATTAGAGGATACTTGCTGATATTAGAAGAGGTTATTGACTATGCAGTGCGGTCAAGTAGCATTTGAGCTTGTTGCTGTTGCTCGCTATTACCTTGAGTCATGACTTCGTTTAGCAAACGTTTGGCACTGTCATATTCACCCAATTGCAAATATTGACCAGCCAAGTCTAAAGTGACTTGATTGCTATCCAAGGTTTTAACAAAATCAAAGTCTGCGGCAAAACGTAAAGAGAAATCTTCTTTTGTTTCGACTTCATTGTAAGTAACAATCTCACTGTCCACTGTACTTACATCATACTCAGCATCGACTGGAGTCGTCGCCGTTGGTGCATCTGCTAGCGAGTCAAAATCAAAATCATCGTTTGCTAATGTGTCTTCATCAAACGTCAATGGCGCAGTTGGTGCCATGCTTGATGCTTCAATATGAGTATTTTCTAAAGCATTATTATCAAGTGGCTGATCTTTAAGGCTACTGTCTTCAAAGCTACTGTCTTCAAAGTCATTGCTTTCGAAATTATTGTTTTCAAAGCTGTCGTTTTCAAGATCATTACTTTCGAAAATATTGTCTTTAAAGTTGTTCTCTTCAAGGATAAAATCACCTAGATCATTATCTTCTGCAAGAGCAGGCTGTTCACTTTCTAAGACATTGTCTATAGCAACTGATTCATCAATATCGTCTAAAGACAATACAAAGTCGTCGTCACTATTCTGAGTCACATCTGTTGTAGTTTCGCCAGTCGCCTTGGCAGCATTTATATCCACACCAGCCTCTAAGTCTGAAAAATCTAAGACAAAGTCTTCATCTTCTAACATGATGTCTTGAGGCGCACTGTCAGTAGTGGAGCTGACAGAAGGTTCAGTAATATTATCCGTCTGCTCAGGCAAATCAAGGCCAAAATCAAAGTCGCTGATATCGTTGTCTTGAATGATAGGCGTAGTATCGCTAGCATCTAGAGTCAGATTTTCCTCTTCGACGATGTCGACCTGACTGACAGGCATAACGCTAGTAGCGGTTGGCTCGTCGCCATCATTTTCTAGGTCATTAAGTGTCAGGTCAAACGTGTCATCGACATTTTCAATGGTAGGATTGACATCATTAAAGTCATCAGACAGTCCTGATTTTTCGGTAGGCTTATCGATTAGAGGTGTGACGCTATCTTCAGCAGTAACCATATCTTGAACAGTCGGTGTATTGACGACTTGGCTGGCAGGTAAGTCAAAACTCAAACTTTCAAAGTCAGTATTTTGAGTATCTTTTGCCGCTACCGCATACTGTGCTGCTTGGTTTTGCTCTTCAGTGAGTAATGATTTCAGTTCATCGGCTTGTGCGATGCTTTTTGGGTCACTGTGACTTTTAATGTCATCATAGACGCGATGAAAGTCATCTGTTTGATTGATAGTTGCGTATATACCTAAGAGCTTCAGCAATAACTGACTGTCATTGGGTTTTTCTATGAGACCACGGCTGAGTGTTTCAATGGCTTTGTCATAGCGCTGTTGATTTATAAAGCGCTGCGCAACCGATAGATTATCAAATTTGCCTTCGTTATCAGCACTTTGCTGCGTAGGACTGCGCTGCTTGGCCCCAGATGTAGGCGCTGGGTTGCTGGCTGCCAAATTCTTGTCGGCCTGCCCAGCCGTAGGTGCTGATGGCTTCTGCGCCTTGTTCTTGCGCATTACCAAGACGGCTATGATTAAAATAAGTACCAGTCCGGCGATGATATATAGCATATTGTCCATAGTTACTCCCACGCCTACGATCACTGTTGCAGCACACTGCGCTGATCAGTCAGGCAATTATTGATTGCGTAATTTTTTGAGACGAGCTTGAAGCTCCGCCAGTTTTTGGTTTTGTAATTGCAATTTACTAGTATAACCGTCAAGCATGTTGTTGGTTTTTGACAGGCGCTGTGCTTGTGACGCAGCTCCTTGTCTAGAGGCTTTGAGCGTTGCTAAGGTCTCTGTACTGAGACCATTGCCCGTG
This sequence comes from Psychrobacter sp. AT9, assembly GCF_047272965.1. Lineage (NCBI taxonomy): Bacteria > Pseudomonadati > Pseudomonadota > Gammaproteobacteria > Moraxellales > Moraxellaceae > Psychrobacter > Psychrobacter sp. AT9. The sequence continues at coordinate 2,233,122 of NZ_JBKOTW010000001.1, read as the reverse complement.
GCCGTTGCTGCTTTAGCATTATTGCCGTCGGCGTTGCCATTTTTATCAGTATTAGAACTAGGTGCGAGCACAGAAAAACGCGCTTTTGGTAATGTCTGGGTTTTAGTGGCGGCTGGCTTTTCAGGGCTTTCAGGGCTTTCAGGGTTTTGAGTTGCTTGAGTCGTCTCAGATGCTGCCTCAGTTGTGGTTTTAGCCGCTGGTTTTGGGGGCGCTGTTTTCTTGACGGTAGGGGTGTTTGCGCTCAGTCTATACTGTCTTTGAGCATTAATAGCCGCTTCCAAGTTTTGCTGTGATGGTACGACTTCATAATTGGGTAAGCTCAGCTTAGCATCCGCTTTTAGTTGATCTGCATCTTTATTGATAAAAGCATTCGGGTTTTGTGCCTGAATTTGTTTCATGACCGTTTGAACGTCTAGGTTATTTTTTTGGGCAATTTGCTGGGCAATAACCCATAAGCTATCGTTGCGCTGTACTTGATAGTCAACGGACGTGCTAATAGCGCGATTGGTTGCTGTGTTAATTGTAGCGGCAGTATTGCTGTTCACTGTAGGCGACATTGCGGCAACAGCGCTAGAGGGGATGCTGCCTGGTGCAGCAGTAGTAATTGGGCTATTAGAATCTGACTTTGCCATTGATGTATTGCTGGCAGCATTGTTATTCGGCATTGGCGATGCAGGAGCGTTGACTATGATGCCAGTACTGGTCTTATTGCTAGGCTGTATCTGTCTTGTGATTTGTATATTTAAAATATCAAACTGTTTGTCAGTGATTCCAGCAATTGTCTTATTATTATTTGCTGTTGTACTGTCAGCCATGCTTTTATTGATCATTACTTTGTTTTCGACAGGGTTGCTAGTTGCCTTGTCAACAGGACTGATATCTACAGCGCTAGCAGCCGTTGTCATGACGTTGTTGCTAGCATTCAAACGCCCATTATCCAAGCGACTTGGGGCATAAATAGGACGATTGCTCTGCGGTGCAGAGGTGGCTATTACTGGCAAGTTTGAGGTGACAGTCGCTGTCGCCGCTCTAGGTGTTGATATCAATGGCGGCGGCGCACCTTTTCTAACCGTCAACGGTTTGGCGTTGGTAGCTGAAATGATAGGCAGATTGGGTTTCTTTGCACCAGTCACGATATTTTTAGAAGGTTTGTTAAATGGCTTAATAGGTATGCTGTCATCAAGAGGCATGAGCAATGTCTTAGGAATGACATTGCGTTGACCTCCGTCATTAATGGCTAAGACCACATCGGCAAAAGGCTTAGAAACGGGCTGCGTGGTGTTGATCAAAACTTGCCCGCTGCTGGCTGACGTGGGTCTAAAACTCACCGTCATTGAATCCATTGGCGTAAGCCCCATTTGTTGATAAATAATAGGGTTCGCTAAGCTGGCTGAAAAGTCAGCGGCTTTAATGTCAGTCACTATTATACTGGCGGCTAAGGGCTCGTGCTGCGCAGAGGTTACGACAGTCTTACCGATCGTTGCTGCCTGCGCGCTAGACGATATAGCAATAGAGCCTATTGAATAAAGTAACGCCATCGACACCGCACAATTTACAGTAGTCAAGCGATGAGATAAATGACGAGACATGTGCAGCCCTTAGAGTGTGAGTTACTTGTGCTGTTATAACAAAATACGCTTTAGTTTACCAGTTTATTTCATAGACGTTACTTTTTAGTAGCTACTAAAAAGTAACGTTGACTAATAATGCCTAATAATGTTGCAACTTTAAAGGTATTACCTGATTTTTTTGTCAAGGAGCATCGCATCGCCATAACTAAAAAAGCGATATTCAGCTTGGATAGCATGTTGATACGCTTGTTCGATAGCGGCCTTGCCCGCAAATGCTGATACGAGCATCAATAGGGTAGACTTGGGTAAGTGAAAGTTAGTCAATAAACGATCTATGACTCCAAATTTAAATCCAGGATAGATAAAGATATCGGTGTCGCCTGACCAGCTAGCAAGTGCTTTGCCGTCAGCCGCTGTTTTTTGATACGCTGTTTCTAGTACGCGCGTCACCGTTGTGCCAATGGCAATGACTTGCTTGCCATTCGCATGGGTTTGATTGATAAGGTCGGCGGTCGGTTGCGGTAGATGCGCGTATTCGCTGTGCATGGTGTGGTTGAGCAAGTTATCTGTCTTTACAGGGGCAAAAGTACCAGCGCCAACGTGTAGCGTGACAAATGCTGTATTGATCCCTTTTGCTGCAAGTTTGCTTAATACACTCTCATCAAAATGCAGGCTGGCTGTGGGTGCGGCAACGCTGGCAAGTTTGGCTGGATCATGAAAGACCGTTTGGTAACGGGTATTGTCCGTGGCATCGGCATGACGCTCAAAGTAGGGCGGAATGGGCAATTCACCATAAAGCTCTAAATGAGGCAAAATAGGCGCGTCAAAGGCTAGGATAAATAAATTGTCTTGGCGACCAATCATCACGCAGCCCATATGACCATCCGCAAGCGCCAGTCTCTGACCAAGCTTGGGGGCTTTACTGGCTTTCACATGACAAAGCGCGACATGTGCTCTCGTAACTGGCTGCTCATCTGTCGTCATTAAGTGCAGAGTCGCTATGTCCAAATCCGAGATATTAACCAAACGTTCAATCAATACTTCAACCTTGCCACCGGTATCTTTTTGACCAAACAAGCGCGCTTTCATGACTTTGGTATCGTTAAATACGATCAAATCGCCTGCATTTAATAGATCAGGTAATTCAGCAAATAAACGATCTTCGGCTTGACTGACCCTATCACCATGATGGTCGGCAGGCAGATATAATAATTTTGAGGCAGAGCGTTCTGACAACGGGTAACGAGCAATCAGAGTATCTGGTAGCTCATAATCGTAATCGTCTACGCTTAAATAGTCTAATATATCAGCGTTTGTATCAGTATGAATGGCGGTATTACTATCGGCAGCTACAGGGCGAGAGTCAGTCATAATCAGTCTTTAAATAGATAGGAATTTTGGCGTAATTGTAGCAGAAATGAGCATATGAAGGGATAGTTTGCGAAAGGATAAACTGGTATAAAAGCTATTTTGATTATTCAAATAGCCTAAGCAATTACCATAAACAGTAAGATAGTAGCTTAATGCTTTAACACTAGAAATTCATTAGGTTATTCAAAAAGGTTTAACTGTGGCAGTAATTGCGTGGCAGGAGTTAATGAAGAATAAGTGACCCCAACCAACCTAATAGGAAGGTCACGTGGAATGTCTAAAAATAGCTTATCAAGCCAATAATGAGCAGAGTTAGCATTGGAGAATGCCGTCGATAAGGTATGTGAACGTGTAATTTGAGTAAAATCGGCATATTTTATTTTTAGGGTAATGGTATAAGCAATCAGCTGTTTTTTTTGCATTTGTCCAAACGCATCGTCATTTTGCTCGTAGATTTGGGCTCTTAGTGCGTCATTATCACTTAAATTGTCTCGGAATGTGGTCTCAGAACCCACAGATTTATGCGTTCGCTCAGATTTGACAGGGCGCTCATCACGACCATGAGCAATATCGTGATAAAACTGGCCGCGTTTACCAAACTCCTGCACCAATACGGCGGCTGGCATGCGTCGAAGATCAGCGCCATTGCTCACGCCCATCGCATGGAGGCGCGTAGCAGTTGCCTTACCAATACCGTGAAAACGCTCAATAGGTAGCGTACTGATAAACGCATCAGCATCGGCTGGGGTAATAATCGCTGTGCCATTCGGTTTGTTGATATCAGAAGCAATTTTTGCCAGCATCTTATTAAACGACACCCCAGCAGAGGCAGTTAATCCGGTCTGTTCTAAGATTTGCGCCCGTAGCCAATTAGCCATCAAAGTCGCAGAACCTTGCTGGAATTGCAAGCCAGTGACATCGAGATAAGCTTCATCTAGAGATAAGGGTTCAACATGCGGTGTCAAACGGTGCATGATACTGCGGATATCACTGCTGACAGCACGGTAGACATCAAAGCGTGGCCGCACAAACACCACTTCTGGACAGCGTTTGCGTGCCTCATAACAGGACATTGCAGAGCGCACACCAAATTTACGCACTTCATAGCTCGCCGCTGCCACCACACCGCGACCATTTGGGTCGCCGCCTACTACCAAGGGCTTGCCGCGTAACTCAGGAAAATCACGCTGTTCAACACTGGCATAAAAGGCATCCATGTCGATGTGAATAATTTTACGCGGGCTAGGGTTGATAGAAGCGGTCATGACCACTATTTTACCTGATATTATGGTTCTTTTACTATTGATTGTTAGGTATATGAATGAGTTACAGCGACGTTTTTGAACCTATTCATGCAAAAGGAATAACGGCAATCAGCAACTTTTATTTGAAGTTTTTAAGCGTTAATGTGCTTTTATTAATGCAGCTGTCTGTATCGACTATATATCAGTAAAGAGCTGCTGCATGAGTTATTGTTAGGCATAAAAAAACCTCCGATTAGGGAGGCTTTTTTATTTTAAAAATGGTACCAGTGGTCGGACTCGAACCGACACGCTTTATAGGCAACGGATTTTGAATCCGTCATGTCTACCAATTCCATCACACTGGCATGTTAGATAACAAAGTTTATAATGCGAACTTTATTGAATTGGGCTACAGGGTTAACTCTGTATAGGCTGCGTATTATAGCAGCCTATTTTTGAGCGTCAAGAATTATTTATAATAATCGTGCTTTTAATCAAATTAATCTTAACCGACAAACGCTCTTTCGACTGCATAGTCGGCTTGAACGCCCATGCGTGGTGACACAGTGAGACCGAAACCATCTAAAATCTCAGAGACTTCCGCATTAAACGGCATGCTGCCACATATCATGACACGGTCATCGTCTTTGTTAATTGGCGGTAAACCAATGTCTTCAAAGAGTTTGCCTGATCTCATCAAATCGGTAACGCGGCCTTGGTTTCTAAATTCTTCGCGAGTAACCGTTGGGTAATAAATAAACTTCTCGCGGAACCATTCACCGAAGATTTCATCGTTGGGCAGCTCATTTTCGAACATATCACGATAAGCCAAGTCATCGACATGGCGTACACCATGCACCATGATGACTTTATCAAAGCGTTCATAGACTTCAGGATCACGTGCCAAGGCCAAAAATGGCGCAAGCCCAGTACCGGTTGACAGCATATAAAGGTGTTTGGCTGGTAGTAGATCATCTAAGACGAGCGTGCCCGTGGGCTTTTTGCTGACCAACAGCTCATCGCCGACCTTGATATGCTGTAGGCGTGACGTCAAAGGACCATCTGGAACCTTGATAGAGAAGAACTCTAAATGATCTTCGTAGTTAGGGCTAGCAATCGAATAAGCGCGCAAGAGTGGTCTGCCATCGACAACGATACCAATCATCGCAAACTCGCCATTGCGAAAGCGCAAACCATCGTCACGTGTGGTTTTGATGCTAAATAAGGCATCATTCCAATGATGAACCTCTGTGACCGTTTCGGTGCGAAGTTTTGACATAAAGTCCTCGTTAATAAATCACTATTTTTATCGTTAAGTGTAAATGAGTATTAAATTGAAATTTTCAATGATATGTTTTGGGGGCTAACAATATATAAATGGGTAATCATCAAAATTGCTAATAACGGCTCATACTTTGAAATATCTGTTATCTATAAACCAATAAGGTGATGAATTTATGAATCAATTTATAGAGCGTTTTTCCACTTTCATACTAGGGCGTGTCCTCAATTCAACCGATAGCGATCTAAATGGGCTAAAAGTGGTTAAATCTTGCCAGACATCGTCAATTAGCTAGGTAATATCTCGATATTATCTGCGCTATTTTCCTTGTTTGACTGCTATTTACCTCACTTTTATCCTCATTTTTAAAATGAGGACACGCCCTAGTAATTGTACAGTAATAGCGAGGGTTTTTATCCCCATGAGCAATACCGCTATCGTATGAATGCAAGCTATTCTCAATAAATTTCTCGATCATAATACCAAACTTTAAAATAAAAATCTGTCTAGCGGCCGCTATGTAGCATGATAAAATGGAATATCGTTAGTGAGTAATTTTGTATGATTGGGCCAATTGTCTTGATAAAGGCCGTTTGCCATCATTGGAGTGGATATATGTCTGACCATAATGCATCTTTGGATGACCATCATCGAGCACCTATTATTGGCTATCATCGTGCGTCGCTTTCACAGAAGTTTGGCGCGCCAAGGCAACCGAATTTGGTGGCCTTGACCAGTGTGATTGAGATGCTAGCGCCTTATGACACGCCAGCGGCATTTATTGGTTTGGAAGCATTTAGTCATATTTGGATCAGTTGGCAGTTTCATCATAATTATGTGGATAAAACCAATCACGAGAGTAAAGATAAACAGGTAAATAAAGCAGACAGCCGCTTTCGCCCGCAAGTTCGACCACCAAGGCTTGGGGGCAATCAGAAAATAGGGGTATTTGCCAGTCGCAGTATGTACCGACCATCCGCTTTGGGATTGTCTGTGGTCAAGTTTGAGCGTATTGAAATAGTACAAGGTCGAGTGTTACTTATTATCAGCGGTGCTGATATGATAGATGGCACGCCCATTATCGATATCAAACCTTATGTGGCTTATAGTGATGCATTAGTGCATGCAAAAAGTGGCTTTGCGCCTTCTGCGCCCATGTCATTAGATGTGACTATAACGGAGTTTGCTTACCATCAATTTACACAAATGGTGGTCAATCAACAGCCTTATAAAGAACCTAGCGAACCATATACGGTAGCGGTAGTCATTGACAAGGTAAGAACGCAACTCATACGATCTGACCTCGATGCTATCAAAGCATTGATTGCACAAGATCCACGTCCTGCCTATCGCCGTGAGGAAGTAAATAAACAGTTTGTTATGCGCTATAAGTGTGTCGATATCAGTTTTCAGTTAATAGAATCGGGACAGTTGCAGATCACGGACGTTGTAGCAGTGGTTTTGTAGCGTGAGAGAGTAGCGCGTTCTGTATGTCGTTTTTATCTATACCAATTTATCGACATTATAAAACGGTTGGTTTGCAAAAAAAATCTAATAAAAGAAGAAAAATATGTCTGCTCAAAAGTATTCGATCGTGATTGATTTGCGTTGGTGCCTAGATGAATTATTGGCGGATAAGGTGATTGATCAGCGTGGCTACAATTTGGTGATTACCAGTCGCCGTGATAAGGCGCAGCATCCGCTCCTAACGATTAGTGAATTTGGCTTACCCAATGGACATGCTTTGGATAATGAGCAACAACAGAAATTGACACTGCCATGGCTCAATGAATGGTTGGCTGTCAAAGCAGATATGCCGCTCGTACGTATTGATCCTTTAAAAGTTGATGTGCCAGCCGTCACGCAGTTGATGTCTTTTGAATATGCCCGCTCGCAGCATATTTTGCCGATTGAGGTGACGATTGATGAAGTGATCATCGGCACCGACCAGCCTTTTTATAGTGATTGGCATGGCAATATTGAAAAGCTTATTAAGTCTAAAAACTTTCGTACGGTATTTATCAATCCTGAACAGATCAACCGCTATCGGCAAGAGTTCTATCAAGTCACGCAAGCGATTGCAGGAGCAAATAGCATCCACAAGCGGGCGGCGGCGGATGTCACCAATGTCGAGGCATTATTGCAATTGGGTGACAATACCAACCCTGATGCCAATGACCAACATATTGTCAAAGTCGTCGATTGGTTGTTGCAATATGCCTTTGAGCAGCGCGCCAGTGATATCCACTTAGAGCCTCGCCGTGAGACCGGAAAAGTGCGTTTTCGTATTGATGGCGTGTTGCATACCGTCTACGAGATGCCGCTGGCGATTATCGTCGCGGTGACGGCGCGGATTAAAATCTTAGGACGACTCAATGTGGCAGAAAAGCGCAAACCACAAGATGGACGGCTGAAAACCCGTACGCCAAAGGGTCTAGAAACTGAGCTGCGTCTATCGACGATGCCGACTGCCTTTGGCGAAAAGCTGGTCATGCGGGTATTTGACCCCGAAGTGCTGGTGCGCTCGTTTGCTCAGCTTGGTTTGTCAGGTAAGCAGCTTGATACTTGGCATGAGCTGACTGCGCATCCAAACGGCATTATCTTGGTCACTGGTCCGACTGGCTCAGGTAAGACCACGACGTTGTACAGTACGCTTAAGCAGCTCGCCACTGAGCAGGTCAACGTCTGTACGATTGAAGACCCGATCGAGATGATTGAGCCAGCCTTTAACCAAATGCAGGTGAATCCAGGGGTTGATTTGCACTTCGCTGATGGTATTCGCTCGTTGATGCGGCAAGATCCAGACATCATTATGGTTGGTGAGATTCGCGATGCTGAGACTGCCAATATGGCGGTGCAAGCATCACTGACTGGGCACTTGGTGCTCTCGACGTTGCATACCAATGATGCGCCAAGTTCACTCACTCGCTTGCATGATTTGGGCATTCAGCCGTTTTTAACCTCAGCGACCATATTAGGCGTCATGGCACAGCGTCTACTACGGACATTATGTCCGCACTGCAAAAAAGCGCTGGATGTGACTGCAGATAGTGAAATTGCAATTCAATGGCAGGAATTGGTTCAGCCTTGGCGCGCGCCCGTGCCAGCACAAATTTATATAGCGCAGGGCTGCGAGCATTGCCGTCATACAGGCTATCAAGGTCGAATCGGTCTGTATGAAATTATGCCGCTATCGAATGAGCTCAAAAAACTGGTCGCCGCTGATGCCAATTTGGACGTGCTAAAGCAGCAAGCGTATCGCGAAGGTGTGCAGCCGTTGCGCTTATCGGGCGCAAAGCGCATCAGTGAAGGCGTGACGACCTTAGAAGAGGTGATGCGAGTGGTGCCATTGCATTGACCTTAAATAGCCAATGCTCGCTGTGGTAAAACGTCGCTTTATGACTTGATTATTTAACGCTCCCAGCGTACATTTTGGCGAATAATTTTGGCTGGTGTACCAGCAATCATGCAATTGGGCGTCTCGACTGGTTTATTGACAAATGCCCCAGCTGCAATGATACAACCGCTGGCGATAGAGACGTTTTTAGAGATGGTCACATTGGCGGCAATCCAAATATGGTCTCCTAAAATGACGTCTGTATGTGCCTTATTCACTCGCGCGTTAGTGTCTATATCATAGACCTTGTGAACGTCAGTCGCTCGAATTTCGATACCACGTGATATCATGCATGATTGACCAATGGTCACACTTTTATCGCGAGCCAAAATATAGCAATCAATAGCGGTAGTATGATGACCGATATAAATATGCAGATGATTACCGACAATCAATAATTGCCCCGAAAACTTAACGTGCTCTCCAATCGTGACTTGATTATGGTTGCCATTGATGTCAATTTTTAACTGATTAAATTTGCCACCCTGACCGATAGTGATTTGATTGTCATGGCCTTTGCGAATGGTAATGGTCGAATTACCAATGATGCGTGCGTCTTTAGCAATACTAATATGATTATCGTGCCCTTTATCTTGTAATAAAAACCGCTTTTTGTATAACCGTTTGGGTAACAATGCTTTTATGATCGGAGAAAGGCCGATGGTTTTTTTGTGGTTCATAATAAAAGGCTTATGAGAAGTGAGTAGAAGGCGTAATGTTTTCGCTAGCGCATGGCTTTTATGGTTGGTTAATTGTCTTTATATCAAGGCTCATGTCAAGGCTCATGTCAAAACTATAGTCAGTTTTGATACCGTTTCAGACACGATTAACCATACCTTTGATAGTGTACCGCTAAACTTTACTTGAAAACAGCTGCCTTTGGGACAATAGATACGACTGTTACTAATATGATTGTTACCAATACGACTGTCACTTTGAAGACTTATCCCTAATATTTTTATTTATTCATTTTTATTAACGAGAGTGTTTATGTTTACTGATAGCCATTGCCATCTTAATCGTCTAGATTTAACCAAGTATGATGGTCAATTGTCTGGTGCGATTGACGCAATGAAAGCCGCCAATGTCACTCGGGCAATGGCGATTATGTGTGATTTTGCTGAATATGATGAGATTGCCCATATCGTCAGCACCTATGGCGATGAGATGCTAAATCTTGGTATGAGCGTCGGTATCCATCCTTGTGAAGATATCAGTATTTTGCAATCAGCGACGGTCGAGCGTTTGATCGAAACGGCTGATGCCGACCATGTATGGGCGATTGGGGAAACGGGGCTGGATTATTATTGGTCAACGGAAAACAAAAAAGAGCAGCAAGCCAGCCTTGCCCGTCATATTCATGCCAGTCAAAGTTTAAAAAAACCACTCGTCATACATATGCGCGATGCCAAAGAAGATACGATTGATATCTTAAAGGCGGAAGGCGCTGAGCACGGCATCATTCATTGCTTTACCGAAGATTGGGAGACAGCCAAGCGGGCACTAGATTTAGGGTTTTATATCTCATTCTCAGGTATTGTCAGTTTCAAAAGCGCACAAACCATCAAAGATGCCGCAAAAAACATGCCTAGAGACCGACTGCTTATCGAAACCGACAGTCCTTATCTAGCACCTGTACCTAAGCGTGGTAAACCCAACGAGCCAGCCTATGTGCCCTACGTGGCAAGTTGTTTGGCAGATATGTATGGTTGTAGTAGTGATGAGGTTGGGGCATTGACCGCAAAAAACTTTGAAAATTTACTGGCACAGTACCATTAAAATCGTTATGCTATGACCACTCAGTCATTTATTAGATAGTCTTATTACTTTACGCTATTTGTACTTATTATCCCGAGCGTAAGCATATGATTATTAATGACTATTTAGCAAACATAAGCATATCTCCTTTGGTGGTTTTCGAGTAGACTTTGTATGACCTCATACACTTGTCACCGACGCACTAATCCATTCGAGGGTCATATGTTTAATCTTGTCAGGTTTTAGGAGAGATTATGAGTCGTCAGCATCAGTTCAAGGCACGAGAAGAAAATATCTTAGCGATGGCAGAGCAATTGCTACTTGAGTCAGGCGATGGTGATATCACTTTAGACAGTTTGGCGGATCAGCTGGACTTAGCTAAAGGGACGCTATATAAGCATTTCTCCAGTAAAGATGAGCTCTATTTGCGTATTATTATTCGCTATGAAGAGCAACTGTTTGAGATTAATCGAATTGATGATTGTCCGTCGGCAGGCGTTGCTCGTATGATTTTTCAGCAACTGTTTAATCCACAAAAAGCCATGCTACTCAATCAAATCGAAGAGCGTTTAGCAGCATCGGTGACGGGTCTCAATCGCTTATTTGGTGAGCTGTATGATATTCGCCGTCAGCGTATGAAGCGTCTGATTGATATCATCAGTGCTTATTTAAGGGATGAGCACAGTAACTTGAGTACGCGTGACTATTTGTCCTCTATTTGGGCGATGGGTCAAGGCGGTGCGGGACTATTAAACTCAAGCTTTTATCAGCGTTATTTGGGTCGCCGTGATACCCTGCGTTATGCTTTTGTCCAGCAAATGCTTGAGTTGCCTAGTCATTATCCTGCCGACGACGAAGAAGTCATGGATGAAGATATGCAAGAGCTGGTAGAGCAAATTGATACTGAGTCAGAAGAACATCGCAATACCAATTACTAGGGCCTGTAGGTGTTTAGATAAATTTAAAAGCATCCGTGTTGTAATATTCTTATTGCAACACGCCAAAGTTGCCAAGGTTTGAGTGATGAGAACTCTCAAGAAATTACGCTCTGTGTAAGCCTACTATATCTATCACTCTGCTATGTTTACCACTTTATATAACAGACCCTAATCATAGGCCAATAGGTGCAATATGCCGGTCACTGCTAAGACTCAGTCCAGTTCAGTGGTCGCTTGCCATTTAGGCTTAGCAAGTCAACACTTACTACATACTGAAAAGGCTAATAGTTCGGTCGCTCGTACCGGCTGCAATGTCGCTATAGTAAAAACTCCTCCCGTTTTATCCTCTAAAATATCAAAAATCACCCATGCTCAAGCTGGTTTTACCCTCGTTGAAATCGTGGTAGTGGTGGTGATTCTGTCCATCTTTGCTGGCATGATGAGCTTGTCAGTTGGTAGTAGTGAGTCCCGAAAAAACCGTGCCTTTTATGAACACCTTACCGATTCATTGAGTTATGTTCGATTATTATCAGCTGAGCGTATGCAGCCGATGGGCTTAAGCTTACAAGCAAATAAACAGAGTCAAGTAAATCCGGTCATTGTCACCTTATCGAATCCTTATATTGCCTATCAAACCGCTGATATCACCTCAGACGGTAAGGACAGCCGTCCCAAAAATGCTATGGAATTGTCTACAGATTTGTCGGGTACGAAAGGCGAAATACCAACGCCAAGTTGGGAGATTGAACCAGAAGTCACGTTACCTGAAATGCCTGATGGGGTTAGTTTGAGTGTGCAAAGCTTAGATGCTGGCAACGCTATAAATGCAGGACAGAATCAGACGCTACAGCCTTGGTTTACCGATCAGACGGTACCTCAAATACTCTGGTTTGGCACCGGGCAAGCAACGCCTGTAACGATCGAAGTACGTCATAATTCGCGTTTGGTGGGTGAGGTAATTACCATCATGCCGGACGGTAGTATGTCGTTAGGACAAGGACTGTAGCTGATGGTTAAGTTATCAAAATTGCCTATCAATTCGGCTACTAGGCCTAGCGATAGGCCTAGCGAAGATACCTTTTTGAAGTCGACACGCGAAAGCGGTTTTACCTTGATTGAAGTGATGGTCGCATTAGCGATTTTAGCTGTCGTCGCTGTCGCTGCTAGCCGTGCCAGCAGTGCGTATCTCAGCTCGGTTGATGTGTTGCGTACCCGTACGCTGGCTCATTTCGTTGCTCAAAATGCGTCGGCTGATCTACAGATTCAAGAGACATGGCTGACCGCTAATAGCAGCCAAACGCTTAATGCGCAAGGTCGGGATTGGCAAGTAGTGATGACAGTCGGCGATACCATTACCCCAGCATTGAAACAAGTTACTATCGCTGTCGCGCCTATTATCGATGGACAGACAGGCAACACAGTGACGGATATTAAGGTGCTGTTAAGTAATACCGAACAGGATGTGGGTAGTTTGGATTTAGCGAACCCAAATTCAAGTGGAGGTAATCCGTGAGACAGCAGCGCGGCTTTACCTTACTTGAGCTGATGGTCGCTATGGCAATATTTGCGATGCTGGCAGTGGCTGGTTGGCAAGTGTTTGATAGTGTGAACCGCGCCCGTGAACGCGCACAATTTCATGCTGATAATCTGGCTGTCTTGCAATATGCCTATTTGCAGCTACAACAAGATATGGGGCAAATTATCCCTTATCAGTTACCCACGACGCAAGATGCCCGTGCTCAAGATATCAGTGTCGCAAATAGTGGCAACGAAAGCAGCCAAGACAATGCGATAGAGCCTGAGCCTTTTATGAGCCTAGATGGCGAGCGTGTCAGCTTCGTACGCTTTGCAGATCCTGACCCACGCTACCAAACTAGTACGAGTATGCAGCACGTCGAATATATTTTTGCCGATGAGCGCTTGATTCGCCGTCAATATACCAGCCTCGCAACGGGGCCTGATAGCGTTAGTTTGGATAGCGTACTGTTGGAAGGGGTGACCGCAGCACGCTGGCAGGCCTATTTACCAGAGATAGCGACGAAGTTCCCTGACGAAAATAATAGCAGTAATAACAACAATACGAATAGCGCCTCTGGGCAAGCGACTAATACAGCGAGTAGCCAAGCTGAGGCTAAGTTATTACCAAAAGGTATTGCCGTCAGCTTCACTTATCAAGATATGCCTATCACTTGGCAATGGGCACTTGCGCCGCAGCCATTCCCTCGTAGTAGTATGCAAAATACACCTAGTAGTAAAAGTGATAACAGCAACGATAATGGCAGTAATGACGATAATACTAATGGTAGCAATACTGCTAACGCTGGTGTGGGCAATGCTAATTTATAAGGTATTGAAAATGTGCCCTTGTACCAATCAGAGAGGTCGCTTATGTCAATGACAGCGCATTCTCAGCGCGGGGTAGCGCTGCTGACTATATTGCTACTGGTGGTTAGTATTACGGTGGTCGCAGGGGCGATGCTTGCCAGTCAAAAAATTGCTATCAGGCGTAGTGGCTTATTATTTGATCAGAATCAGTTATTACAAGACATTAACGCCGGTCAGCAGTTGGCAGTCACCTTGATTCGTGCGGATGATAAGCTCAATGATACGGATAGCGAGCAAGATATTTGGGCGCAGCCAATACCGCCTTATGCCTTAGATAATCATAGCATTAGCATCGAACTGCGCGACGAGGCCAGTCGTTTTAATATCAATAACTTATATCAGAATGGTGCGGTTAATACGGCAGCCTTGGCTGTCTTTCAAAGACTCTTAACACAATTAAACCTAGAGCCCGATATCGCTATTGCGGTACTGGATTATCAAGATGCAGATGGTGAAGTCTATCAAGATGGCGGTGATGAGAGCGTGGTATATTCGCAGCAGCGCAGCGGGGCAGTAGATAGGACATTACCGAACCAGCCATTTCTTAGCATCGATCAGCTACAAGACGTTCGAGGAATAGGCGCTGAAGTATTGTCGGCGCTACGCCCTTACATTACTGCCGTCCCTTATTATGTGCCTATCAATGTCAATACCGCCAGCCCTGAATTGCTGGCGTCTTTGGTGGACGGTGTGACTAGCGAGCAGATGCGTGGGTTGACCGAGATGAGGCGCAAGCAGGTCTTGCCATCTATTGATGAATTATGGCAATTGCCACAATTGGGAGGCATTAATGCAGAGCAGCGAGCAGCATTAACGCCATTGTTAGCCGTTGACAGTCAAGCGTTTATGGCGCTTATCACGGCGACAGATAGTGCGAATACTGGTCAAACACGGCAACGTTTTGCTACTGTCTTGATTAGCAAAGCTGCCACTGATGATGGTGAGACCGACAATAGTAGTGCTGCTAATAGCGATGCTAATAGCAATGATAAAAATGGCAACGATGCCAACAGTGCGGGTAATAACGATAAGAGCAAAACAGCGAAGTCAATCAAAGTTATTACGCAGCGTCTGTGGGCATTTCGGCCGAGTTTTTAATCCGCACTCAAAGGTTTTGGAGATTGCTTAGTCGTCGCTCAGGCGAGTCTCTTCAGTAGACTTCCAGTTATATGCGCCATAAAACAACATTTGTGCTTGACGAGTACAGTTATGCAGCATCAGCTGTTTCTTTTTTTCAATTTCAGACAAATCAGCTTCGTCATCATGATCTTCAGTATACGTCAGCTCTAACCAGTCGATAATCCAAGAAAAAAACATATTAACCCCTGCTTCAGCCAGTAAGCGTAAATCATAGGCATCAATATGAGTAAAGGCGGGCTGTAAAGCCAAATCTTCTGCTAAGCTTTGCCCATGCTTTTTGATCAATTCATTAATGGCCTTGCGCACGGCCTCTGAACCACCATAGCGTTCGCTGACCAAAAACTGCCAATAACAAGGCTGCTCGCTGACCATATATAAAAACAGCTGAATACTCTTGGCGATTTGGCGATCAAAGCTGCGCCTACGGCCAATTTGTAAACTGTCGCTTAATATAGCGAGTGTCCCGCCCAATTCTTCAACCACCAGCGCCCGCCCAAGCGATTCCATATCATCGAAATGTCGATAAAATGCCGTTGGCACGACACCAACCTCACGTGTCACCTGCCTGAGACTGATGGAGCTAAAAGACTGCCCTGTCATACAGAGATCGAGCACGGCATTAAAAAAGGCGTGCCTGGTTTGAAGTTTCTTTTGTTCGCGACTGCTCATAATATTTCAAAATTATCCGATAGAGGTTTATCATACTCACTTCAGCGCAGAAATACGACTGAAATACGCAACTTGTGTTAATTTATGGTCAAAGCCATTTATAGTGAGTATCGGGCAATTAAGCGCAAATATTACACTGAGTACATTGGGTGAGATGAACGCTCTGACCGTTTCTAAAATGAGGACGCGTTTTAGACCATCGTACTCCAATGACCTTGTAGCTCCTGCGCCAATCTATATGCCTCATGATCATTCATCCCAGTAATAAAGTCCAATATATTTAAAATATTGTGATAGATATTATCGGATAGTACCCGTCGATGCTCATCGAGGTGCGGTTGGAGGAGTTTTTGCAGTCGCTGCTGCTCAAATGACATCGGGGCAGTTTTTGCGTTTGTCCAAGCCAATGGTATAAAGGCATCTAAGAGGCGATGCAAGCATTGGTTCGCCATCAATTCCATCCGCACTTTGCTTGGGTGATTGAATATTTGCTCACGCGCCAATTGTTTGGCTTTATTAATACCATTTTGCACATTTGCATCACAATGTGCAAATAGACTGCCTTGCAGTGTACCAGCCAGCAAGGCCTCGCTATTAGCGACAAAAGCGTCGGTGACAGTGTTGACCAAGCGCATCATCGCGCGCGCTCGAAGTGATGCTAGACTTTGCCTGACAGACATATGCGCTGGCAAGCTCACGCTACTAGGACGCTCACCAATCAACTCATAAAATATCGTGGCGACCTCGCTATAGGTTAGCATATTCAGGTTAATACCATCTTCTAAATCTATCAGCGCATAGCAGATATCATCTGCAGCCTCCAATAGATAGGCGAGGGGATGGCGCGCAAAACCATCATGTTGCTGCGAGCGTGGTAGGCTCAGACACGCTGCCAATTCTTCTAACTGAGAGGCTTCACTATAAAAGCAGCCAAATTTTTGTACATTGGTGAGCGAATTACTTGGGGAAGTGCTTTCAGAAACATGATTGCTATGCGTCGCTAGCCAAGGGTATTTCATAAAGGCACCCAACGTCGCGCAAGTGAGGCGCATACCGCCCTTATCAGGATGATGCTCATTACGGGCGAGTAGCCGAAACCCTTGCGCATTGCCTTCGTATGCCAGTAAGTCTAATTGCTCATTATTACTCAGATTTTGCAAAATAGCCTGACGATCAGGATGCATAAACCAATCGCGAATGGCGTATTCTCCTGCATGACCAAAAGGCGGATTACCAATATCATGAGCGAGGCAGGCTGCTTGAACAATGACCCCGACATCGGCTGGCGAGACGCCTGCTGGTAGACCACTGGCTAATTTATCATGCAGTTTTTCTGCCGCCATTATTCCTAATGAGCGTCCAATACATGAGACCTCAAGCGAATGAGTTAGACGCGTATGAATACCTAGCTGATTGGTCAATGGATGGACTTGGGTTTTTTGATTGAGCTGCCGAAAAGAGTGCGAAAACACCAGTCGGTCATAGTCTTTATGAAAGGATGAGCGCGCGCTGTCTTGCGCTGGAGCTTTTTTGTGGCTGCCCAAGCGCTGCGCACTAAATAGTTGTGCCCAATGTGCACTGCTGTTAAGCGATTGATAAATATGAGCCGTCATAGTTTATAATCCGTTATTTTTATCATTATTTTAATAATTGTTTTCAGCGGATTTGCTGTTTTTGAAGATAACAGACGTTATTATAATGAAAAAAGCCAGCACAAAGGCTGACTTTTGGTTGTTCTCTACTAAGACTGTGTAAACACGCAATTCGCTTTATTAAACTTTGAGCGTTAAACGTTAAAGCGGAAATGCATCACATCGCCATCTTGCACGATGTATGTTTTGCCTTCCAGACGCGATTTACCAGCCGCTGCTGCGCCTTTTTCACCGTTGTGCTCGATGAAATCATCATAAGCAATGACTTCGGCACGAATGAAACCGCGCTCAAAATCAGTATGAATCACACCAGCAGCTTGCGGTGCGGTTGCGCCAATAGCGACAGTCCAAGCACGTACTTCTTTGACACCAGCAGTGAAGTAAGTCTGCATATCCAGTAAGTCATAACCACCGCGAATGACTTGATCAAGACCGGCTTCTTCCATATTCATCTCAGCTAGGAAGTCTTTTTTGTCGTCTTCATCAAGCTGTGCAATTTCAGATTCGATTTGGTTGCATAGGGCGATGACGATAGAATCTTCACCAGTGGCATAGTTGCGTACTGCATCTAGATAAGGGTTGTTTTCAAAGCCATCTTCAGAGACGTTAGCGATATACATGGTTGGCTTTAGGGTAATCAAACCATAGCTTCTGATGAGTTTTTTCTCATCGCTATCAAGGTTTGCCGCGCGAGCCGCTTGACCGTCTGCTAACAATGGTTCGATTTTTTTGAATACATCAAGCATGGCGCTAGCGTCTTTATCGCCGCCTTTGGCTTTTTTGGTTAAGTTAAACACAGCGCGCTCAACGGCTTCTAAATCCGCCAATGCCAATTCAGTATTGATGGTTTCGATGTCATCAATAGGGCTAACGCGACCATCAACGTGAACGACGTTGTCATCATCAAAACAGCGTACTACGTGAGCAATCGCATCGGTCTCACGAATATTGGCTAGGAACTGGTTACCCATGCCTTCGCCTTTTGACGCGCCTGCGACTAGACCTGCGATATCCACAAACTCCATCGTCGTCGGTAGTACACGTTCAGGATTGACGATATCAGCCAGTTTCTTTAGGCGTAGGTCTGGTACTGGTACAATACCCGTGTTGGGATCTTTGGTACAAAACGGAAAGTTTTCAGCGGCGATACCCGCTTTGGTCAAGGCGTTAAACAAGGTGGATTTACCCACGTTTGGTAGGCCGACGATGCCGCAATTAAAACCCATAACATGCTCTCAATATATGAATAAAATCAGTTGGTACTTAGTTAATATAAGACTTGCTACTTAGTCCCCATAGAACTTAGTAATTAGTCATTATAAAACTTAGCTAAATGGTAAATCAAAATTGGGCATATTGTAGCAAATTTACCGGAATAGGGGTGAGGTTGTTGTGCGGTATACTAAGATTTTGTCCGAGTCTGTCCTAGTCATCGCCAGCAATTTTGCTGTTTTATCAATTATGGTAAGCTGTACTATAAAATAATAATTTGGCCGACAAGCGCATTAAAGGTGAGTACCTATAACTCGCTAAACTTTACTAACAATCTTAATCATTAACAGCAAAAATCATTAACATCAAAATCTATTAGCTAAATCTATTAGCTAAATCTCTGAACTGCTACGTATTAGGTGCTTTATACAGATAAAGGCGGCTAAAATAAAATGAAAGGCAAATTCCTATAATGACACCCACTATTTTTGACACGCACCGCTACCACTATCCGCAGAACTTTATGGAGATTAAGCCCAAGCTTGCGCGTCTTGAAAAAGCGATTAAAAAGTTAGAAGCCAATCTAATCGACGCTGATGATGCTGCAAATGTTGCGCTGCTGAAGAAAAGATTAAATAGTGATTTAGGCTTAAAAGTAGATTACGCCAGTGAGCTCAATCCTGACCAATTGTTAGCAGCCACTACTATCGATGGCAAGGTATTGGTCATCGCTGGTGCTGGCTCTGGTAAGACCAAAACCTTAACGTATCGCACCAGTTATCTATTAGAGAATGGTGTGCCTCCTAAGCAAATATTGCTACTGACCTTTACTCGAAAAGCCGCCAATGAGATTAAGAGTCGCGCGAAAACCTTGCTCACTAACACCTTATCTGACGAGCAGTTATCCGAGGATGTTTTTCCGACCAGTAAAGCGCTAAACGATATCACCAGTGGCACCTTTCACTCGTTTTGCAGTAGGCTGCTGCGTCAATATTCAGGGCTACTGGGTATCAATCCTCGCTTCACGATTCTAGATACGGGGGATGCTGAGGACGCGATTGACTTGATTTATAAAGAAAAGAAGTACCCAGCGCAAACTAAGAAACAAGCATTTCCACGCAAGAAAACCTTACAGAATATTTTCTCAACCTCTAGAAATCGGCGCATTCCTATTCGTAATTTGATCGAAGATAATTATCCTGATATTGCTATTCATATTCCTATCATTGAGCAATTGGCTGTCGACTTTCATGAGTATAAACGCGCCAATCATTTGTATGATTTTGACGATATTATCAGCCAAGTAGTACGTCATCTAAAGTCTAACGACAAATTCCGTCAGCTGCTACAAGAAAACTATCGCTACATTATGGTCGATGAGTATCAAGATACGAATATTCCGCAAAAGCAGCTGATTGATCTTATCTGTGCACCAGTCTCGGTCTCGCTGATGGTGGTCGGTGATGATAATCAAAGTATTTATGCGTTTCGCGGCGCTAATTACGAGAATATCTTGCTCTTCGGTGAGACTTATCCTGAGGCGAGTCTCATTAAGCTTGAGCAAAACTATCGTAGTACGCCTGCTGTTTTAAATTATATCAATGCTTTGTCCGCGCAAATCACATTAGGGTATCAAAAGCAGCTGTATTCAAACGCGAGCATAACGGGCAACAAACCAACCTTTAGCCGTTTAAGTGATGAAACGAAAGAGGCCAAATATATAGCCGATAAGATTATCGAGCACAAGACAGACTACGATTACAACGATTTTGCAGTACTGTGCCGCACGTCTTTTCAGTCTAATTATGTACAGTTAGAATTTATGGAGCGTCATATTCCATTTATCGTGGTAGGGGGTATTAAGTTCGTTGAGCGCCGTCATGTCAAAGATGTCTTAGCTTTTATAAAAATTCTTTATAATCCTAATGATACCATTGCTTGGCATCGAATTTTGACCTTGTTCCAAGGAGTTGGGGCAGTCACCGCGACGCGTTTGACTCAAGCGATTAATGCGGATAACAATTCTTTTGAGCCACTGCTACTACCTAAATTTGCTAAAAAAAGCCCTCAGCTTGAACCTTTATATGCCGCACTAACTAAATCCCAAAAAGCGGAGTCTCTTGAGACTATCATTGAGCTGATTTTAGGTTTTTATATTCCTATCCTAAAAACAATTGAAGAGAATTGGCGTGAGCGTAGTGAGGATTTTCGGGTGCTCAAAAATTTGGCAACAGAGCACAGCAGCCTTGATGATTTCTTAGAAAATTTGGCACTCGATCCGCCCAATGATTCGGTAGCGACAACCAGTCAATCTGAAAAAGAAAGTAAAGATAAAGTCACTATCTCGACTATCCACAGTGCTAAAGGGTTGGAGTGGCCAGTGGTGTTTGTCAATTCATTGGTCGATGGTATTACGCCGCATCATCGCTCGCTAGATGACTTTGAAGAGTTGGAAGAGGAGCGAAAATTATTTTATGTCGCCTGTAGTCGTGCGAAGACCAGACTATATCTAACCGCACCTGATTACTTCGCCAGTTATTCAGGTTATTTCGATAAGCCATCAAGATTTATCGCGGAGCTGTCAGCAGATGAAGTTGAGGTTAAAAGCTCTAAAAAACTGTTAGAGACGCTGGCGAGTGATGATCCGGTGTGGTGGTGATGTTTGAAGTGTATTACCGCTACAGGGCGTGCCATCAATTAGCACATTGATACATTGCCTGTTCCCTTACCGATACGCATAATGGCAGAGCGATATTTCTCTAAATATGCTCTAACGTTTGGCATTACATTTTCGGCGACTTTTAGTCATGCTCTTTTGATATTTAGCGTATAGATGAGCTTTTGTCTCAGCCTAAAAGGTGGTTTTAATAAATGACTGCATGAGCCTATCGTTGAAGTATAAGCAAATACATAGAATTTAAGTAAGCTCCAGATCTACTTCAAATTTTCCATAAACTGTACCTTGCTAATCAGCATCTCTGTTTTCAGCCAGTTTTTGAATATCACCTTTCTTTCATCTTCGTAAAAAGGGTAATAGGACAATAAATGATAAGAAGAACTGTCCGCTACGGGAGGATGTACCAATTCTAAAAATTCATGTGAGATTTCTTTTTCCACCATAAATATTGAAACAATAGCTGTTCCTAAACCAGCTAAACATCCCTCAATACACAAATAGAAATGCTCTAACACCATGTGTTCGTAAGATAAAATGTCACTACTCACCAACTTAGACTTGTTTATGTGTTGCCATAAATTTGGTCGAGAAGAAGTAAGTAAAAGCGTATTTGTCTGTTCGGTTCTAGTGTTGCGAACAGCCACTATGTATTCTTCAATAATTTTCTCATGAAATATATTCTTGTCTCATTCAAAATCGTTTCTGCGCAAGGCAATATCGATAGATTTCCCTTGAAAGTCTACGATTCCACCGCCCGTCAGTAATACAATTTCAAAGCCATAGTTTAGTGAGTTAAATTCAGCCAAACGCGGTATCAACCATTTCATAGAAATTGTAGGTTCGCAGGATAGTACCAATTGTTTCTTTTTATATTGTTGATTCTTCAAATCGACAAGGCAATCGTCTAATTTTGCAAAAACTTGCTGGCAACAGGTGAAAAGTAAGCTGCCATTGGATGTAAGTACGAGCTTCTTGTTCACTCTATCAAATAAAATAAGACCTAAAGCATCTTCCAGATTTTTAATCTGTTTGCTCACTGCGCTCTGTGTCACAAACAATTTTTGAGATGCTAACGTCACGCTACCATGCTGTGCAACGTAATAAAAAAACTTTAGCGAATTTAACGATATCTTTTCTATCATGCCAAAAACTCATAAATACTCATGTAAATAAATCAATTTTAGTTTACTAATAAATATAGGAAGATACAACTAAATTGAATAACTACATGAGGTAAGTGTGAAAAACACAGTAAATATAGCTAATAGAAGCATAGAGATAGACAAATGACAGAATTTTTAGCCGTTATTATGATTACCATTCTTGCTGTCATCAGTCCAGGCGCTGATTTCGCTATTGTGACCAAAAATAGCTACTTATATGGGCGCTCTATTGGTGTATTAACTTCTATTGGTATAGCGTTAGGAGTATTAGTCCATGTCGCTTATACCTTGTTAGCCGTTGCCATTGTAATGGAGTTTGCGCCCAATTTTTTGACTATCATAAAATATCTTGGTGCGTTTTATCTCATTTATATTGGGTATAAAACATTTATACAAAAGCCTGTAAAGGATGTAGGTTCTTCTACCTGCATCAGTTCTGCACAAGCGTTACGATATGGTTTCTTTACGAACGCCTTGAATCCTAAGACTACCTTGTTTGTTATTAGCACTTATACACAAATTGTTAGCGCTATCACCCCAAAGTCTATTTTGATCGGTTACGGGCTGTTTATGTCGGTAGCTCATTTCATATGGTTTGCTTTAGTGGCTTTATTATTCTCTCAGCGTACTCTAAGAGAAAAAATGTTAAATAAACAAGTAGCGATTAATCGAGTCATTGGTTTCATATTAGGGTTGTTAGGTGTGTTTTTGCTCTTTACAAACTTAAACTAAGGATAGTCAAAATGAATAAAATAGCCTTTATCGATATGGAAGGTGTCTTAGTCCCAGAAATATGGAAGTTTTTAGCTAAGCGCCTAGATATATCTGAGCTTAGCATCACAACAAGGGAAGTAGAGGATTATCAAAAACTGATGATATATCGCATAGCTGTTCTAGAAAAATATCAGATCACGCTACCAAAAATACAAAGTATTATCGGGCAACTTAATCCAATTGAAGGAGCAAAAGAGTTTCTACAAACATTAAAGATGAAAGGTTTT
This sequence comes from Psychrobacter sp. AT9, assembly GCF_047272965.1. Classification (NCBI taxonomy): domain Bacteria; kingdom Pseudomonadati; phylum Pseudomonadota; class Gammaproteobacteria; order Moraxellales; family Moraxellaceae; genus Psychrobacter; species Psychrobacter sp. AT9. The sequence goes on along the minus strand of NZ_JBKOTW010000001.1, from coordinate 2,209,662 downwards.
GAGATTAAGATTGTGTCAGACTGCTTTCATGAATTAATTGAAGGATTCTTGCAGCAGCTCGAAGTTCCAATGGATACTGTATATTGTCATCGTTTACAGATTGATAATGCAGGCTATGTTAATAAAGTGTTGTACAGTCGCGAACATGGTAAACATGAGATTATAGAAAAATATCCTTTATCATTGGGAAATAGTATGGCAATAGGCGATGCATTTAATGATTTTACGATGCTAAGCGCAGTCACTCATGGATACTTATTTTCACCATCGAAAGAAGTTGTAGAGAAAGCCTTACCTATGTTTAATATCGTGAATAGCTATCAGGAGATTATTGACTCTATTAGGACGTGTCCCCAACCTGAACGAAAGAGCCTAAAAACGGCTAAATCTTGCCAAACTGCGTCAGACAGCTAGTCAATATCTCGATATCATCTGAGCTACTTTCCTTGTTTGGCTGCAATTTATCTTATTTTAAGCCTTACAGTTTAAATGGTGACACGCCATAATATAAAAACTGTTTATATAGCTTTATAGGTAAAAGATCTTTTAAATTCGTTTACCTTAATTATTTTACTAAAAACATTATAATGTGCTTCCGATAAATTCGGGGCAGATTATAGTGTTTTTGGTACATGGTTTCCTCAGATTTAAATTATTTGCGTTTGCTTATGAAGTTAAGAGAAAGAATGGCCTGACAATTAGTTGACTAATTTCATAGTTTGACAGCCTGATTCCGCACTGAATGTTCATTTAATAACCCTGTTATTCCTACTAATTTAATTTCTGTTAGAATCCTATAACCAAAAGTATTAGATAACAAAAAAGTCCGTCAGATAAGGGTTTAAAATTTGTCCTAATGCGTTACTATTACCACCTAATTCTGTTAGACCCTTATATTTGATACTCTGTATTAACACCCTAAAAAAAGGATAGGTTATGCGCTATGAAGTGATCGTTATCGGTGCAGGCATGGTTGGCACCTCAGTTGCGTGGCATCTACAAAAAAATAGTTCACAAGTACTGATGTTAGATAAGAAGTTACCAGGGTCAGAGACCTCATATGGTAATGCTGGGTTGATTCAGCGTGAAGCCATTCATACCCATCCTTTTCCTCGTCAATTGACTGAAATGATCAGAGTATTACCGAACCAAGGCACTGACATTCGTTATCGCATACCAGCGATTCTGCGTTACCATCAAGCGTTATTGCAGTACTGGAAATACTCTGTACCTGCGACTGTCAAACAAATCGAATCAGAGTGGCAGACGCTGATCGCGCATTGTACTAGTGAGCATCAGACAATGATTTCAGCATCTGGTGCTGACGAGCTCATCACGCGTGATGGCTGGTTACAGTTGCATCGTTCTGAAGAGACGTTTAAAGAAGCCCAGGCGTCAGCCATTGATGCTCGCAACCAAGGTGTCGAACATAACGTCCTAAACCTTAAAGAACTAAAAGCAATGGAACCTAGTGCCAATTTTGAAGGTTTCGTTGGAGCGATTCATTGGAAGAACTCTTGGCAAGTATCGAACCCAAGCTCGCTAGTCAAAGCGTATGCGAAAAACTTCCAAGAGATGGGCGGCACTATCAAAGAAAGCGATGTCAAAGAAATCGTACAAGACGGCGAAGGTTGGAAAGTTATCACTGATAACGATACGTACTATAGTGATAAATTGGTCATCGCCGCGGGTCCTTGGTCGAACGACTTGATTAAACCACTTGGTTATAATCTGCCATTATTCCCAATGCGTGGCTATCATCAGCATTTCAAAGTGACGGAAAAAAACACCATCAATCACAGTATGTTTGATATGGACAAAGGCTTTGTGATGGGGCCGATGCAGCAAGGTATCCGTATCACGACGGGCGCTGAGATGACGACGATGGATGCGCCAAAGAATTTTGGACAATTAAAAACCGTATTGAAGCTGGCTCGTAAAATCTTACCATTAGAAGACGCGGTAGAAAGTGAAGCTTGGGCAGGATCACGTCCTTGTATGCCTGATATGAAGCCAGTCATTGGTCCCGCGGATAAGCATGACAAATTATGGTTTGCGTTTGGTCACAGTCATCAAGGTTTTACTCTAGGGCCTATGACAGGGCGTCTCGTTGAAGAGATGATTCATGATAAGCCATTATTGGTAGATGTTGCACCATTTAGCGCCCAGCGTTTTTCGAAATAATAGTGCATTTGATAGATTTAGCACAGACTTAAATCAATAATTTGAAGGTATATAAAATGATCAAAAAACTACACAGCACTCAACGCATGAGCAGAATTGTCGTCCACAACCAGACCGTATATTTGTGTGGTCAAGTGGGCAATGCAGAAGACGATATCAAAGCACAAACTTTGACGTGTTTAGAAAAAATCCAAACGCTGCTAGAAGAAGTCGGTAGTGATAAATCAAAACTACTATCAGTGACGGTTTGGATCAAAGACATGGCGGATTTTGCAGCAATGAATGAAGTCTATGATAAATGGTTTGAAGGCATTCAGCCTCCAGCTCGTGCTTGTGGCGAGTCAGCACTAGCACGTCCTGAGCTATTGGTTGAGATGATCGCTATCGCTGCTGAATAGTAGACTGAACGTAATATTTGTATTAAACGAAAAGGACATGATAGCGATATCATGTCCTTTTTTATGTTGTGCTCAATATATGCACAGGCTTTAATGCTATGGTCGATAACCAGCATCCAAGAATATAGTCAATCCACTATAGTCAGTGAAAAGTAATATCAGCAGTATCGTAGCGTTCTTGGGGTATTTTGACTATATAAAAGAGTGCCAGCATTAGCCTCGCTTGAAATATTACATCTACACTCGGTCGCCTTGTATTTCTTTTAAATTGAATGGACTGTATGCTTAACTACTCAGGGTTAATAAAAAACCCAAGCCTACAATTAGGCTTGGGTTTAATGTTTAATGATCTTTAAGCCTGCCATAAAGCATAATTGCTATGCTTTAAGTATTTAAAAAGACTTATTTAGCGACTTTATCATCTTGATTTAGCTGAACGTATTTATCAAAATTTTGTGCATAATCGGTTAAGTTGTCGCTTAGCATTTGGCGATATTGTTTGACGTAGAACTCGACAATATCGTCTTTTTCTTTGGCAAAGTCGTCACCTTTTACAAAGCCAATAGACGCAACTGACGCGCTATAACGTGCGGCAGCATACAACAAAGACGCGCCTACTTGACCTGAATGAGCATCAGAACCCAACTGACTGTTGGCGATACCGATGATGGCATCGGCACGTTGATAAAACGCCTGCATTTCAGGGGTGATTTCAACGCTAGCATCAACATTGCTGTCTTGAATGTTGTTATCTTGAATATTGTCTTGAGACATAAGCGACTCCTAATAAGTATCGGTAATTTTGGATTTATAGAGACGGTCTGTTTGTAAGAGACTAAGGGACATAACGTAGTATTTTTACAAGCCTGCGTCTGCTTTTAAGATTTCAGCTTTGTCTGTTTTTTCCCACGTAAAGGCAGTTTCAGAGCCGGGACGACCAAAATGCCCAAACGTCGCAGTCTGCTGATACATAGGTTGCAATAAGTTCAGCATACGGGTAATGCCATAAGGGCGCAGATCAAAATGGGTACGAATCAGGCGAATGATCTCGTCATGGCTGATGTTGCTGGTACCAAAGGTGTTGACCGAGATAGATGTCGGTTCAGCGACCCCAATGGCATAGCTCACTTGCACTTCACAGCGATCAGCCAGCCCAGCAGCGACGATGTTTTTGGCAACATAACGCACAGCATAAGCAGCGCTGCGATCTACTTTTGAAGGGTCTTTGCCACTAAAGGCACCGCCGCCATGACGTGCCATGCCGCCATAAGTATCAACGATGATTTTACGACCCGTCAATCCAGCGTCACCAACCGGCCCGCCAATGACAAATTTGCCCGTGGGATTGATGTGGTAGCGTGTGCCAGCATGCAGTAGGTCTGCTGGCAATACTTGCTTAATGATAGATTCCATAATCGCTTCTTGCAAATCTGCTTGCGAGATACTGGGATCATGCTGGGTCGATAGAACGACAGCATCGATAGCAACGGGACGAGTGCCATCATATTTTAAGGTAACTTGCGCCTTGGCATCGGGACGCAACCATGGCAGATCACCAGCGCGGCGTAGCTCAGACTGACGCTCCATCAAGCGATGAGCATATTCAATAGCGGCCGGCATCAATACTTCAGTCTCGTTGCTGGCGTAGCCAAACATCAAGCCTTGATCGCCTGCACCTTGCTCTTCAGGATCGCTACGATCGACACCTTGGGCAATTTCTGGAGATTGCTTACCCAGCATGTTAATAACCGCACACGTCTCGCCATCAAAACCCAAGTCAGAATGGTGATAACCGATACCGTTGACAGTATCACGCACGATACGTTCGACGTCGATATTTGCCGTTGTGGTCACTTCACCAGCCAATATCACGGCACCGGTTTTAACCAAGGTTTCGCAGGCAACGCGGGCATGGAGATCTTCACGTAAGATGGCATCAAGAATAGCGTCTGAGATTTGGTCAGCCATTTTATCAGGATGGCCTTCGCTCACAGATTCTGAGGTAAATAAGTTGTATTCGCGCATAGTTGGATCGCTTAATGGCAAGGACTGTAATCTATAAACTCAGTCAGGATTAAATGTTAACGGAAAAATAAGGCAAAATTGAATCAAAAAATTATGACATTTTACCGTGAATCGAGTTAAAACTCTAGCGATGGATAGTATTATGAAGTAACTGGGCATGGATTGGATTAACCATGGTAAAAGTCATCAATATCGCTATTTTCTTGCCAGCGATATTCAGTATAGTTAGCGATCTGACGAGCCGTCTCTATGTCATGTCTGTCAGCGATAAAGCCAAGCGCCATATCCATGCCAGCACTAACCCCTGAAGAAGTATAAAACTTGCCATCGATGACCCAGCGCGCTTGCTCTACCCAATGGACTTTATCAGACTGCGTTATTACCCATTGCCATGAGAGCTTATTAGACGTTGCACGCTTGCCATCCAAAACACCAGCTTTAGCCAATAATGCGCTACCCGTACAAACGCTAAGCGCCCAATCAGCGTGTTCAACCAGTGTGGTAAGCGCTTGCAAAAACGGTCTATGATTGATCTGCTGGCGAGTACCCATTCCGCCAACCATCAATACAATATCAGTCTGATACGCCAATTCTGTGACAGCGACCGTCTGCATCGCAACGCCATGTTTACTGTGAATGATACCACCACTCAGCGAGGCAAATTGCAGACGATAATGCTCAGGCAAGCAGCCAAACATCTCGATAGGTCCAAACAGATCCAAGGTCTCAAAATCGTCAAATAGTAGGGCGGTCAGCGTATGCATTGGGCTTCCTCAATTCTAAATAAAGAGTGTTTGTACTTCTGAAAGCTGTAATCCTTAAAACTATAATTCTGAAAGCTGTAATCCTTAAAACTACAGTTCCAAAAACTTGGCTTTGTCCTTAAACATACATTCGTCATAGACAGGGCAAGCACCGCATTTGGGTGTGCGAGCCTGACAAGTATAGCGGCCATGTAAAATCAGATAATGGTGCGCATCTACGATAAAGTCGTCTGGGATGCGTTCGACCAGCTTGTTTTCAACGATTAATACGTTTTTGCCCGTGGCAAGACCAGTCCGATTGCCCACACGAAAAATATGCGTATCGACGGCCATAGTTGGTTGCCCAAAAGCGGTATTTAAGACCACATTGGCGGTTTTGCGTCCAACGCCAGCGAGCGATTCTAAGTCCTTACGATTATCAGGGACGGTACTATCAAACTTCTCAATCAAATCTTGGCAGGTTTTGATAACGTTTTTAGCTTTGGCATTATACAAGCCAATATTTTTTATATAGGACTTTAAACCCTCTTCACCCAGTGCCAAGATTGCTTCAGGGGTATTCGCCACTGGATATAATTTCTGGGTGGCAATATTGACACTCACATCCGTCGCTTGTGCAGATAAGATGACTGCAATCAGTAGCTCAAAATTACTTTTATAATGTAATTCCGTCACTGGCTCATCAATCATCGCTGCCAACTTTTCAAAGAATGGACGGACGTCACGATTGGGCATGCGCCGCGATGGTGGGGTATCGGCAGTTTTGTGTTTGACGGTTTTACTCATGGTATTTTTACCATTAATTAGTCTAGGGTCTGTTGAACATTTTTAACGTGAATCCACTATATAATGCACGTATTTATGAAATAGTCATAGCTGCGCAAGTTCGGCTTGCAATGCGTCAAGATCCGTTTGTTTGCTCTCATTTGGACGAGCACTTAATTGTTTTTCTAGCTTTTTGATTTTACTGCGTAGCTTGGCTGCTGCAATGGTGTTTTTTGCTTGTGCTTCACTTATATTTAACGATTGACTGGCGGCATTATTCAGCTTTGCCTCGACCATGCTGACCACAGGTCTACTATTGCTACTATCAGCAAGCTGCTCGGTGACGCGTCTAAGATGAGTATGATAGCGCTGCCTTAAGTCTTCTTGTTCTGCCTCGCGCTCAGAGATAGACAGCTCACGCTCAATCGTGACCAAATCAATGCAATCAACTGGGCAAGGTGCGATACAAAGCTCACAGCCCGTGCACAAGTCCGTAAAGATAGTGTGCATGTGCTTGCCAGTACCAACGATAGCATCGACGGGGCAGGCGGGTATACATTTAGTACAACCGATACAGTCATCTTCACGGATGACGGCGCGTACCTCGGTCGGCCGCGTCGATGTGGCGTCTATCGGCCACTGAGATGGCGCGGCTTTGAGGGTTGTTTCATCGCTGTCAAGAGTCACGATTTGCGCAATAGCATCAGTAACCGGTTGACCACCCGGCACACATTTATTGTACGGCTCGTTATCTACTACGATAGCGGTAGCATAAGGCAGGCAACCGTCTGGATGTTCACACAGACCGCACTGCGTCTGCGGCAGACAGGCGTCAATAAGGGCAATTTTTGCTTGCATATCAGCAGGCAATGTTTCGATATTCAAGGTATCGAACAGTATGGGCAGATTGATTAGACGAATATTACTACTGCTTTGCATTTAATTAAAAACCTTAACATCGGTCATCAAGACTGGAGTTATTAACATGGATAGAGACATTAAAGTGAGGCGCTTGTATTATAGTAGATATTCAATCTACTATAGTGCGATGCCTTGTTCATGAGCAATCTGGGCGATCAGCTCGTAGGCAATGCTGCCCTTAAACGGTATTTTGGGCAAATTAGAGAGATCAAAAAAATCGGCGTGTGACAGCTCCTCTTCTTGTATTACAATATCGCCAGCCGCATAAGAAGCGCGAAAACCAAGCATTAAATTAGAAGGAAATGGCCATGGCTGACTGCTGACATAGCGAATATCTGATAGGCTGATGTTGACCTCTTCTGCTACTTCTCGCACAACCGCATGCTCTAAACTTTCACCCACTTCTACAAAACCTGCAATCAAGCCGTACATTAGGGGGCGCTTTTGTTCTCCATAGCGGTGATGATGGGCGAGCAAAATTTGCATCTCTCCCGTCTGCGGATTGGGTCGAGTGATAGCCGTAATAACACAAGGCTGGACACGGGGATATTGGCGTAATCGGCATACTGGACAGACCATGGCGCGCTCATCTGCTGTGGCATGAACGACTGGGGATGCGCAGCGACTACAAAACTGCGTATCTGTCTGCCAGCGTAACAGCTGTATGGCTTGGCTAATCTGAGCTGATAAGGCGGCAGGTAACTGCGTGATAAGCTGTCGATACGGCACAAAAGCGTTCCCGCTGCCCTCTGCAATCATAGGCAATGCGATATCATGCGCTACTGCATAATCATAGGTAATGGCATTGGCTGCTTGCGCAGTGAAAGTGGCAGCGTCCTCGGTAGTTCCAGAACCAGACTCAGTCGCAACCAAACTCTCTGTACCATCATTGATACTATTATTAGCCTCAGACTGCCAGTGACTTGGTGCTAGGCTTTCGAGTAGCGCTACGTTGCCTATCTGATAGGTAGGTTGTGGCTCTTTGCCACTGTTATTGAACGGTGGTAGTTGGATGTACAATGGCCACCAGCCGTTGATCGTTTGGTGGCAGAGTACAGTATCATCACTAAATACAAAAGCGCGAGTCATAAGCAGGTTTCCAAACGGTCTAAATCAAGTACGTAGCAAATAAGGTACGAACTTGTTTAAAGTAAAAGTTTTAAATCACTCGTCAGCACAGATGCCGCTAAAATCATTAAGCGGCTAGTAATTGGCTTAAGCTTCGTTGACCAACATTAAGCGCTTGTTTACTCACTGGACGGTTGTGCTCAAAACCATCTAAATGATGATCAACAGCCATAATCACGTCAGCGATATAAGCTAAGGTGCTGTCGTCGATGCGATTGCCACTTTCGATACGTTGTTGTATATAGTTGGCCAATTGACTCAGCATACTGGCCGGTGTTAGCAGTTGTAAAAAGCGTACCGCGCCGGCTACTTGACGTAGCATCTCAGGTATGTTTTGAATGTTGAGCATATCGCGCTCAGGCTCAGATAAGTAATCGTTAATCGCTTGCTCGGCACTAGCAATGGCAGTACGGCTTTCTTGTATTAAAGTATCATAAGCTGTATTGAGCTGATGTAACGAGATATGGGGGTTATTGAGTGGCAAGTAGATCGCCCCTGGGGTATGCATCTCGGCCATGGCGATAGTAGCGTTTTCAGCATGCATCAATGCCAAGAGTAGATAATCAAAATCTTCAGGTGAGGGTATGCGCCACTTGCTTACTGCGTCTGCTGCTGCACTCAGGCTGGTCGCCGCATTTGACAGTCCCAACAAGCGTAATGCTGAGCCCAGTACCGTCAACTGCTCGATAATTTGTGCTGTCTGCATGTCAGCAGGATTGAGTGAATCACCGCGCGCGTAGCTATCGACATCTTCTTTAATCGTATTGATTTGCGTCTGAATGATAGCATTCAACGTATCTGTCAGCGCACGATTAGGACCGAATAAAAAGCGCTTCATTTGCTCGCGCTGTGGGCCTTCTAATTGATTGGCCGCATATTGTTCACGCAGCAGTTTTGCGGCTTCGTTATCGCGCTGACAAGCAAAACTGACCAAATCAGCAAAACGCGTGTCCATGATGGGTAGATAGCTTTGGAACTGCTGCTCTAGATAAATGAGTGTATGCTTTTGGCTGAGGTTAAGCGGCAAAATGGTCGCGAGATCAGTGACCGCAGCAGTAGCAGCTTGCCAAAATAAACTGTTGCTATGAGCGGCTATCAACGCACACGCAGCACTCATGGCATCCAGATTTTGTTGAGCATCTTGGCTCACTACGCCATCTTGATTGAGCAGTGCAACCCCAAGACCACTACGATAGGCATAGGTCAGCAGCTCACTATCGAGATTAAGCTCTTGTAGCGGCTGAAAGTTCTTTTCAGGGTTGGCAATAATGACACTGCTACTACCAAATGTCGCAAAATAGTCTGCTTCGATAGGCGCGAGCTGTCCATGAGCATTAAGCTTATTAATGATAGGTAATAGCAAAGTTGGCTCTACTGACTCAGTCAATAGCACAAATTCTACATAACGATCCAAAGTCATGATGGCTTCTGACAGATCCATAATCAACGCAGTATCGTTATTATCACCACTGTTATAAAGGCGCTGTAAGCCATTAACGATGGCGGTATTCAACACTTCTGCACCAACCAAAGAAATCAACTCAAAAATACAAGACAGCTGCTTTAGCACAGTGATAGAGTCTAATAATAAAGGAGATTGACTATTGTCATCGTTAAATTCGCTCAGATGAATCTCAGTGTCTTTAAGGGTGACGATAATTTCATCATGCAACAGATGTAGCGATGGCAGATTAAAGTCAGTAACACTAAGCGTTGGGGCAGTTAATTTCATTTGTGCAGACTGGTTCATAGTTATTTTTCCATAACGTACTGATGAAAATAGCGATCATTTAGACGATGATTTAACAGGCGTTTATGAGTAACCGATAACGCTCATGATGATAATCAAAACTATACAGTATCCAAATGTCAGTATAAAAGGTTATTTTAATCACATGCTATATGTTGGCTTTTAATTCAGAATATTCTTCGGCTAACTCGCTATACCAACTCTGATTGGCTGTCTCATCAGTGGGTGATGCTAGTAATAAAGAGGCCAAGTTGGCAAAGTGAGCATGGGCTGTCTGTCCACCGTCTGCTTGAGAGTCTTCTTCGATAGCGAGGGTGACCTGTCCACCAGTCATCGCCAGATAGACTTCGGCTAAAATCTCGGAATCCAACAATGCCCCATGGAATGTACGGTCTTGTTTACCGACATCTAAGCGGCGCACGAGGGCATCTAGGGTGTTTTTTTGCCCCGGATATTGTTGTTTGGCCATGACTAGCGAGTCAGTGACTTTTACCCGTTGTGCAAAGTCATTCATCCCAACTTTAGCAAACTCCATGTTTAAGAAGTTCATATCAAAGGTGGCATTATGAGCGATGATTTCGGCACCATCCATAAAGTCGTAAAGCGACTGAGCGACTTGATCAAAGGTGGGTTTGTCGGTTAAAAACGCTTCAGAGATACCATGAATGCGAATCACTTCTTCATCCATCCCGCGCTGGGGATTGATATAAACGTGTAGCTTTTCGCCAGTGAATTTGCGCCCGATCATCTCGACAATACCGACTTCAATGACACGATCGCCTTTTTGCGGATCCAGACCCGTGGTCTCGGTATCCATAATCAGCTGACGATCAGATTGGTGACGGTTTATTGGCTTGGGTAGCAATGGCTTAAAGTATGGATTGGCACGGCTGGTGTCACCGTCAAATTTTGGCTCATCAGTCGGCGTGTCTGGATTGTCATTATTCATTATGGTGTCAGTCGTCATCGTCTGGGCTTCTGGCATGTCTGTGGTACTCATTGGTTTGCTAGCATTGTTATGGCTTTGTTCGTCTAATAGAGGGTTGTCGAATGGTTCGTCATCGAGGGCTTCTTCGTCAAGCACTTCTTCATCGAACACTTCTTCATCAAGCTCGTCGTCAAGCTCGTCATCTATATCAAGACCTAACGGATCATATTTCAGCCAGTCATCATTATTAGAGGTGCTTTGATTAGAGATATTTTGATTAGAGGTATTTTGCGATTTATTAGGCATTATTTGCTCTTTTTTTTTAGCCATTTCTTGCGCATCTCTTGCCGATAAATCTTCACTGCTGGACGTTACGCCTAAGTTTGCCAGCTCGTCCGCTTTTTCGTTGCCTGCATGTCCAGCGTGACCCTTCACCCAATGCCAGTCAACGTCGCGCTGTTGGCATAACGCGTCTAATTGTTGCCAAAGGTCTTGATTGGCAACAGGTTTTTTACTGGCTGTTTTCCACCCTCGTTTTTTCCAGCCTTCAATCCATTCAGTAATGCCTTTTTTGACATAGCTAGAGTCTGTCCAAATCTCGAGATTGTGCTCATGTGGACTATGGGTCAATGCTTGTATCGCACCCATCAATTCCATACGATTATTGGTGGTTTCTTTCGTGCCGCCATATAAATCCTGCGTGTGCCCATCACTAAATATCAAGTGTGCACCCCAACCACCAGCACCCGGATTGCCTTTACAGGCGCCGTCAGTGTAGGCCACCGTGGTATTTTTTTTGGCGGCCAACGGATCAATCGCGTGGTCTTTATGGCTATGTGGCGTAGAAGTGCGATTGTCTGACATAAAAAATGTATGACCTAATAAGTGATTAACGTAGGATAGAATTAAGCGGTTTTTCGAGCGCCATTAAAACAGTGGTGGCGCATCATTCAAATGCGTTTGAGTATAACAAATCTATCGTTGATATGGGCAATCGTAATGCACAAAATCGCAAAACCACATATCATAATAGTACGCCTTTCGTTTTCTGTTAAAATAGGCAGAATTGTTATAAGGAAACCAGCCTTTGACGGCATGAGTATCAGCCTACTCACATCCTAAAGTAGCGTGGATAGTCATTTAAAGGGCAGTTTCAATGGCTGCTTTTTCCTCATAATTCACGAACGGCACTGATTAACGACAGCTTTCTTCCTATCTTCCTAAAAGTTTTAATGCACGAATGCAGGATAACCCTATTATGTCCTTACGCTCAAACGTTTTTTATAAAAGATTAACGCTGTTGATGGTCAGTATCACTGCGAGTAGCGCGTTACTGTTGAGCGCTTGCAATGATACTAGCACCCAAGCCGATAGCGACGTGGCTGAAGCGGCAGCAGATCTGTCTGTCTTTGAAGGCTGCTATACGGTCAGTCATGATGAGCCTGCGCAAATAAAAGTCAGTCAGCAGGGTGGCACATGGATGATGCAAATGAAAGAGCCGGCAAGTAGCGGGCGCGTCTGGGATGACGCCGAGCCGTTAGAAGTGCTTGAAAATAGCGAGATACCCACGTTTTTCTCTATAGATCCTGATAATGTTGACGCTGTCATTGGCCGTCCCGATAGAGTGCTGGTACTGGCTCATGTGAAGCCTGTCTATGCCAATATCGATCCGCTATTGGACAGTGAGTATTTGTCGTATATTTATCGCGGTGCCAATACTATCTATCGCGTAGAGTGTGATGACGTCAATACTGATATTTTAGCCAATCCGCATGCCAATATTATTATTGATAATGTCGGCACAGGCAGCTAAGCATACGTCATCGATTATAGACAATCTTTTGTTATAAGCAGTCTTTTCTCATAAGTAGTCAAGTCATTAGAGTCAGGTAATATGAATTTTTTTAGTTATGTGGTGTTGGGTGGGTTTTCTTATGCGGCTGGTTGGGCGATAAGAACCTATGTATTAAACAAAAAACCTGAACCTGAGCAGCCCTACAATCTTAAGCATCCAGCTATCTTGGCGTATTTGGGCGGGTTCTTTATTGTTATGCTGATTGTCTCATGGCTCATCGGTCGCTACGTGCTTGGACATACCGCTATCGATTTCCCGTTCATCATTATAAACAGCCTCGTTGCGACCTTTGTGTATTCGTTCGGTCTTAATCCAGAAAAAGCCCGTTATGATGTGCCGGATTGATAAAATTTTGAAAAAGTAAAATAGATAAAGATGTCGTTAATCTAGGGCGTGTCCTCATTTTAAAAATGGTGATAAAAATGAGATAAATTGCAGTCAAACGAGGAAAATAGCGCAAATAATATCGGGATATTGATCAGCTATTTGATGATGTTTGGCAAAATTTAGCCATTTTTAGCTCATTTAGATACAATCGCTTGAATTGAGAACGCGCCCTAATACGAAGAAACGGTCAATGAATAGCTCATTGACCGTTTCTTTATTATTAATGTTAATTTAAAGAAGTACTCTGGATATAGTCAATCCTTTATAAAAGAGCTACAGCGTTAACCTCGCTTGAAGTATCGCATATACATCTGCACTCGGTTGCCTTGTATCTCTTTTAAACTGAATCAACTATATGTAGTTAATATCGATTATTAGAAAGCTATCATTACTTTTTGGACTCTTTATTTGTGGCTTTTTTTTCGGTGTTCTTAGTCTTATCTTCTAGCTTTTTATTGGTCGGCTTTGAGGCAGCGTCTTTATTAGACTTTTCATCTTTAGAGGCTGTTTGTTGATCTTTCCAAGTTTTGTACTTGCGTAAGTCTTTTTCCATGAGCTTAAGACAAAATTTCAGTACCAACGCATCATCGATTTGACCGATAAAGGGAATAAAATCCGGAATAATATCAATAGGATTTAGCACATAGAGCAGACCGACCACTCCCGCAGAAATAGTTTTGTAGGGAATGTTGCGATAGTTGCCTTGATAATAATCTTTAACTAAACTCATCAGCAGTAGCAAATCCTTGGTATAACGCTCAAGGCCGCGACCGTTTTCGAGCTGGTCATTTATTTTATCTTCTTTACCCAAGATGAGCTTAATGCTGTCTATCAGACTTTTATCATCTTTCTCTTTGTCAGCCATACTTATATTCCTTATTTTTTGTTAAAGACTATTGAACGCCCTTTACTATAACAAGAGTCGTCACTTCATCCAAATAAGGCTGTGAGTGATTCTGTAGCGTTTTGTTGACTATAGAAACGATAGATTGAGCTTAGCTTAACCTTCCTAAAACGCGATATTGTTCAAACCTGCGTTATAATCCAGTTTTATGAGATGTGATAAAAACAAATATTTAACGTGTGCTAAAGACGTCTGTTCAACAGATCCTAACTGCATGGCATAAAAGGTAGAGTAATGACCAAGAAATTTTCTGAGCTGAATCGTCGCCAGTTTTTACGTCAAGTCGGAATCAGCGCAGGGGCAGGGCTGTTAGCGACCCAAAGCATCACTCAAGCGCTGGCTGCTAATACTACTGAGCAAGATAACAGCACGCAACTGACCAAAGATGATTTGCCATCAGGACAAACATCACAACAAGCAGCGGCCGAAACATTGCAGGCGCAAACGAGTTGTATCACGCCAAATATTGAGACGCGGCTTTTTGCCAGCTCCAACGTCGGTGGTAGTGACGAGCGTAATGAATTGGCGTTAGATCGCATGGCTTGTGCGGGCTTTAAAGTCGACAATCCTACGATTACCAAACGGCAGTATTTGCGCTTTGCAGGTACGGATTCGCAGCGCGCTAGTGATTTGCAAAACATCGCTACGGGTGCAATTAAAGCACCTAAACTGCTACTTGGGGTACGTGGTGGCTATGGTGCCGTGCGTTTATTGCCGATGGTGGATTGGTCGACGCTTGGTCGTATTATGAAGGAGCGTGGCACGATACTGGCGGGCTTTAGTGATGTGACCGCGATTCAGTGTACGCTACTGGCAAAAGGAGGCATGAGCTCGCTTGCTGCCCCGATGCTTTATAGTGAGTTTGGCAAAACCAAACCCGACCAAGTCAGCTGTCGACAATTTGTGGAAGCATTAACCAATCCTAATTTGTCTGTCAACATACCAGATGCGTCGTTAACCAGTCCAAATTTACCCAGTATTCTGTCAAGTTCTGAGCCAAAAACGATAACGGGCACTATTTGGGGTGGCAATTTGAGTGTCGTATCGGCGCTGGCAGGCAGTGAGTATGTGCCACGAATTGCTGGCGGTATCGTATTTTTAGAAGATGTCGGCGAGCAAGCCTATCGTATTGAGCGCATGCTGTATGATTTGTATTTGGCAGGTGTGTTTAAAGATCAGCAAGCCATCATGTTTGGCGCGCTATCGGGTAGCGGTGAGGATAGCTATGACAAGCGTTATGATGTCGCCACCGTGATTCGTCAATTGCATAAGCTGACAGGATTGCCGATTTATAGCGGCATGCGCTTTGGTCATATTGGACAAAAACACAGCTTTCCACTTGGCGCGATGTGTCAGATTAGTCCAAATACGGTCGATGGCTATCAGTTAGTATTTAGTAATTATCCCACTATTAAGTCGGACGCCATTCATGTCGAAGGCTTGTGGCAATAAAATTTAGGTCTATAGTCGAATCCAAATAAATCAGTTACATGGCTATCAAGTTGCTCAATGAAAAGTTGTTTTTCTTGCGTGCTGTGCCTACGCCGACAGATGCTGCGCAAAACAACTTTTCGTCTCGCTGTATCGTTTTTATATCGAATTAACTACATAAAATTTTTGCTGTGATAAATTTGCTTCAGCAACGTATTACTTTGAAAAAATACACTATAAAGTTAAATCGCCAGTCTCGAAAATTTATCCTGATACTCTTTCGGGGTCAGTTCAGTAGCGCGTTTAAAAAGCCTAGTGAATGAGGAAATATCATCGTAACCAACTTGCTCCGCTAACGATTTTATCGTCACATCGCCCAATTCCAGTAAGCGCTTGGCCTGCTCAATTCTCACCGCTTGAATATACTCAATCGGGCGCATCGCAACGCAGGATTGAAAGCGTCTGTTTAGCGTGCGTGGGGTGATATTTACCATGGCTGCCAAGCCGCTAACTTGAATAGATTGCTTGAAGTTTTCCTCGATAAACTCTTGTACTTGCTTAACCAGTTGATCTGAATGTGGCTTATGCAACGTCACATTGGTATAGCTGTTTTGATTGCCTCTTTTACTATCAATAATCTGGGTTTTTGCCACTTGGGTAGAAATCTCACGCCCGCAATACCGCTCAATTAATAGCAATCCCAAGTCATAAAAGGCGCTACCACCTGCCGCACAAAATATATTGCCTGATTGGTGTGCTGAATCACTTTTTGGCTGGCTGTTTGATTGGTTCTTTGATTGAGTGACAAATTGATTTTCTTGCAAATCAACCAGTGGAAAATCTGCCTTAAACTTACTGGCATAGCCCCAATGGGTGGTCGCTACTTTGCCATCGAGTAAGCCTGCCTTTGCTAAAAAGAACGCGCCGCTACAATTACTAGCGATATCCGCCTTGGTATTCGCCAGTCGCTTTATATGCGGAATTAACTCGCTATTTTGGCTCAATACTTTATCGATTGAATCGCCAATGGTTGGAATTAATAGTAAGTCGCACTCTGTGACTTCCTGAATATCGCAATGCGCGCGCATAATCAAACGGTTGCTGCATCTAATATCCGCGCCACCTAAGCTTGCAATCTGCACGTCAAACCTTGGTTCTACTGCCTCATCCAAAAACCGTTGCCAGCTGACGCCAGTAAATGAAAATAAATCTAGCGCCCCAGCGAGCACACTGCCGAGCACGCCATCGAAGCCAACGATAATCACTTTAAACGGTTTGAAGTAGGGCAAAATTTGGCTTCCTTTAAGTGTATGCAAATTTATGGCTGATATTCACCAGCCGCACGATACGTAATTTGAAATTCACTCACCATAGGTTAGAGAGGATGTCTTATTTGACCATAATTATGTCATAAATGACAATACGGCAAGGCGTTAAATTAGATTAATATCAATGAATCACCAAATTTAATGAGTTAACGAGAATACTATGGCAGCAGATACGCTTATCAATGACTTTGAGTTACCGTTCCAACTATATGATGTATTGGGCACTGAACATTTAACCGAGCATCCGAAGTTTGCAGAACACAGCCGCGAAACCTTCGATGCAGTATTAGACACTGCCAATAAAATCGCGACCAATTTATTCTTGCCCCATAACCATATTGCGGATAAGAACGAACCACAGTTCGATGGCAAAAAAGTCAGCATGATAAGTGACGTAAAAGTCGCCTTTGATGCGTTTCGTGAGTCGGGCTTCATCGCTGGTCGTTATAGCTTTGACGATGGTGGCATGCAATTACCCGAAACGGTTATGACCGCAGTGGCAGGCTATTTTATGGCGGCCAACCCATCAACGACAGCTTATCCATTTTTAACCACAGCCGCGATTAATGTCATTTCACATTTCGCCAGTGATGAGATTAAAAATGCCTTTATGCCGCGTATGCTAACGGGTGAATTTACCGGCACAATGGCGTTAACTGAGCCACATGCTGGCTCATCACTTGCCGATATCAAAACTACCGCCGTTAAACAAGACGACGGCAGCTATCGCGTCAAAGGCAGCAAGATTTATATCTCAGCAGGCGATCACGAATTGTCTGACAATATCGTGCATTTGGTACTAGCCAAAGTGCCGGGCGGTCCTGGTGGCGTCAAAGGTATCTCTTTATTTGCCGTACCGAAGTATCGTCTGAATGAGGATGCATCGGTCGGCGAGCGCAATGACGTGCATTTAACGGGCCTTATTCATAAGCTGGGCTATCGAGGCGCGACTTCTACCGCATTAAGCTTTGGCGATGCAGGCGAGTGCTATGGCTATCTTATCGGCGAAGAGCATTTTGGTCTGCGTTATATGTTTAAGATGATGAATGAAGCGCGCATCGCGGTTGGTTTTGGCGCGGCGATGATTGGCTATCGTGGTTATCAATATTCGCTCGATTATGCCAAAGACAGAACGCAGGGCAGAATTGCACCGAATAACAAGCCTGAAGATGCAGCAACAGCGATTATCCAGCATGGCGATGTGAAGCGTATGTTGCTTGCGCAAAAAGCCTATAGCGAGGGCGGCATATCACTGTGTTTATACGGCTCAAACCTGATTGACCGTATCAATACCTGTGAAGATGCAACACTAAAAGCTGAGCTATCAGAACTGCTGGATTTATTAACCCCAGTATTAAAAGCATGGCCATCTGAATATGGTCCAAAGGCCAATGATTTAGGCATTCAAGTATTGGGCGGTGCAGGCTATACGCGCGAGTATCAAGCCGAGCAATTTTGGCGTGACAATCGTCTCAATCCCATTCATGAAGGCACAAATGGCGTGCAAGCGTTAGATTTGTCATTCCGTAAGTTATGGCAAAACAAGGGTCTTGGTATTCAAATTCTCAAACGTGAAATTACCCAAGACTTAGAGAGCATCACCACACCAGAAACCGCCAAACTCGCCGGTAAATTGATGCCTTATATGGGTCATTTGCATGAAGTATTGGTGCATCTAAGCAAAATCCTGCAAACGGAAAAAGCACTAACGCTGACTGGCAACGCGCAAGCATTGATGAATATCTTTGCCTCTATCGTGGTCAGCTGGATTTGGATTCGCCAAGCTAGCAAAGCGGAACAGTTGTTAAGTGATACAACCGACGTTGAAAAGCAAAACTTCTATCATGGCAAACTACAAGCAGCCAAATACTTTATCGATTGGGAATTGCCGTTAATCAATCGCGATATCGAACTGCTAAATAATGACAATGCGGTATGTACCAATATGCAAGCAGAATGGTTTTAAGTAATTGTTTGGAATGTTTTCAATATAAGAACATGCCTGAACAATACGACCAATGTGATGCTGGGATGAATTTTTCGAAGCCTCTGGAGTGCAAAGCGCACAGCAAGCGAGAAAAATTTATCCCAGAAGAACGCTTTTTAATATATTTGGCTTATTTTGAATAAACTCTTTTTAAGCAAACGATACCAATGGCTTTTTATAAAAATTTAAAGGAATAAATAATGACAACAATGAATAAGCAGTGGCGCTTAAAAGAAAGACCTGTTGGTGCGCCGAGTGCGGAGACTTGGGATTATACTGAGTCAGAACTACCGATTATCACAGACGGTCAGTTACTGATAAAAATTGAATATATCTCGATGGATCCAGCGATGCGTGGCTGGTTAAACGATGCCAAATCTTATATCGAGCCGGTACAGATTGGTGATGTCATGCGTGCGGGTACCGTGGGCGAAGTGATTGAAAGTAAGCATGAGAAGTTTGCCGTCGGCGATTATGTCTGTGGTCATAATGGCGTGCAGTCGTATGCGGTCAGTGACGGTACTGGGTTATACAAAGTCGATCCAAACCTTGCACCCTTATCTTATTACTTAGGCGTGCTCGGTATGCCGGGTATGACCGGTTACTTTGGCTTATTAAAAACTGGTCAACCAAAAGCTGGCGAGACAGTCGTCGTCTCTGGTGCTGCGGGTGCGGTTGGTGGTTTGGTTGGACAGATTGCCAAACTAAAAGGCTGCCGAGTCGTTGGCATCGCGGGCGGTGCTGAGAAATGTAAATTCTTAGTCGATGAGCTAGGTTTTGATGCTGCGGTAGATTATAAAAATGAGGATGTCAAAAAAGGCTTAAAGCAAGCCTGTCCAAACGGTGTTGATGTCTTCTTTGACAACGTAGGCGGCGATATCTTAAATGACGTCCTTACCCAAATTAATCTGCGTGCGCGTATCGTGATTTGCGGTGCGATTAGCCAATATAACAACACCACAGCGGTAGAAGGGCCGTCAAACTATCTATCGTTATTGGTCAATCGTGCCCGTATGGAAGGCATCGTTGTCTTTGATAATATCAAAGAGTATCCAATCGCGATGAAAGAAATTGCTGGCTGGATTCAGTCAGGCGACATGAAAGTAAAAGACCATATCGTTGAAGGTATCGAGACGTTCCCTGATACTTTGATGATGCTCTTTAACGGTGAAAACTTCGGCAAACTGGTACTTAAGGTAGAGGGATAGATCATGACACTGAATACAAACGGAATTGCATCAGATGTAACGGGCAAACGAATTTTGATCACGGGCGGTGCCTCTGGTATTGGCGCAGCAAGTGCGTTATTGCTAGCCAGTCGCGGTGCGAAAGTTGTGATCGGTGATATGGCAGAAGAGATGGGCGCAGCCGTTGCCAAGCAAGGTCAAGACGCTGGCAATAGTATCGTCTTTAAAAAGGTCGATGTGACGAGTGGCGACGAAGTGCGCGCATTATTTACCTTTGCCATGGAAACGCTGGGTGGTCTTGATGTCGTAGTAAATAATGCGGGCATCGACCATCAGCCTGCACCGATGCATGAGCTAAGCGATGAGGACTTTGACCGTAATATTGCCGTTAATCTAAAAGGCGTCTGGCATTGCATGCGTGCTGCTGTTACTTGTATGGCAGCCAATGGCGGCGGTCACGTGATTAATGTCGCCTCTATCGCAGGGCTACGTTCTGCGCCGTTATTGTCAGCGTATAGCGCCGCGAAGCATGGCGTGATGGGACTGACGAAGTCTGCTGCTCATGAATATGCGCGCGTCAATATTCGCTTTAACGCCGTATGCCCAAGCTTTATTGACACCCCTATGGTGCAAAATACCATGGCGAAGATGGGCGAGCGCGCGCAAAAAGCAACAATTAATGCCAGCCCGCTACGCCGTTTAGGGACAGTTGATGAAGTATCCGGCGCGATTGCATGGCTTGCGAGCGATGAAAGCAGCTTTATGAATGGTCATGCGTTTACCCTTGATGGTGGCATGTTGGCTTAATAGTCAAATAACTGCTAAATCATTACGGTGTTAGCCTCGCTCGATGTACTATCTACGCTCGGCTGCCTTGTAATGGATTTGCAGTTTTTCGACTATAATTTATTAAGTATTTACGATAAAAAATTGAAAGCTGAATAGCTAATTCAAAATATAAGGAATAATAATGAAAGATTTATTTGATTTAACAGGCAAGATTGCTTTGGTCACAGGTGCTAGTCGCGGTATTGGCGAATCTATCGCCCGTCTATTGGCATCAAGAGGCGCGCACGTCATTGTCTCTAGCCGTAAGATTGATGCTTGCCAAGCAGTCGCCGATAGCATTGTCGCTGATGGTCATAAAGCCAGTGCCTTTGCGTGCCATGTCGGAAATATGGATCAGATTGATGCTATTTTTGAGCACATCAAAAGTGAGTTCGGTCAAATCGATATCTTGGTCAATAATGCCGCTGCCAACCCTTACTACGGGCATATCTTAGATACGGACTTAGCCGCTTTTGATAAGACTGTCGAAGTCAATATTCGTGGTTATTTCTTTATGTCGACGGCGGCGGGCAAGATGATGCGCGAGCAGGGCGGCGGAGTGATTTTAAATACCGCATCAGTCAATGGCTTGGTCGCGGGTGACAAGCAAGGTATCTATTCAATCACCAAAGCGGCTGTGATTAGTATGACCAAATCTTTTGCCAAAGAATGCGGTCCATTAAACATTCGCGTTAATGCGCTGCTGCCTGGTTTAACCGATACTAAGTTTGCCTCCGCATTGACCACCAATGATAAAGTCTTAAAAATGGCGCTACATGCGATTCCATTAGGACGCGTGGCTAATCCTGACGAGATGGCTGGCACGGTATTGTACCTAGTGTCTGACGCCTCAAGTTATACCACGGGCGCAACGATAGTCGTTGATGGCGGGATGTTGGCTTAATCCGTTTATCACTATCGCTATACTTTTATAATAAAAAACACGTTCATTAGTAACGTGTTTTTTTATGTCTCAACGTTCATTACTTTTAGTTCACTACTTTCAGCTCATTGCTCTAAATTTATCTACTCGCACGTTTTGATGTGAGGCGATTTAATCGCTGTAAGCCTTTTTCAATGATATTCGTCGTCCGCTGCATTAATGGACTTAATGGTTTGGGGTGCATATTAATTTTACTCATATCATTATCATAATGTGCTCTGACACGCTTATTCATAATAGCAAACCACAATGGCGGGATATAGGCAGGCATAATCATCGTGGCATAGCCTATCGGCAGTTGCGGTGCTTCCTCAAAATGTCTGAGCAATTGATAAGCGCGGCTTGGATGCGCGTGGTGATCAGAATGGCGCTGCAATTGATACAAAAACAAATTGGTCACGGTGTGATTGCTGTTCCAGCTGTGCTCCGGTTGCGTACGCTCAAAGCGGCCGTTGTCGTCTTGCTCTCTGAGCAGACCATAGTGCTCTAGATAATTAACTACTTCTAACAGACTAAAGCCATATACTGCCTGCAACCCAATAAAGGGTAGAATCTTTTTGCCAAAAGCCTTATAAAGAGTGGCATAAAGTACCGCCGACATCGCCCAACCTTGCAACAACTCGTTGTCTTTGTTCCAAAAGCCTTTATGTCGACGGGCGAGCCGCTCGGTTTCAATATTTACGGCGGAACGTAGACCACCAAACACTGTGCGCGGCAAAAACTGCCAGAAACTCTCGTTGTACTTGCTACTGGCTGGATCTTTTGGGGTCGCCACCCAGCGGTGATGACCAAAATTATGCTCTATGGCGAAATGTCCGTAGGCCGCTGGCGCAAGGCTGATACGCGCCAAAGTACGGTTTAGGTGGTCAGACTTATGGCCAAGTTCATGCGCGGTATTAATCGCAATACCACTGCCGACTCCTGCCGTCAATGCCACTCCTAAACGATTATACCAAGGCAACTCTCGCTGACTATACTGATAGGCCAGCAGACCAAAAGCCATATATTGTAGCGGTATAAAAGCATGAGCAATCCACTTATAATAGGGGTCTTGGGCAAGCGCGTGCATAGCGCTATCAGGTGGGTTGCTATCATCACGACCGACCAACACATCCGCCAACGGGATGATACCGTGGATCAAGATAGTGCCTCCCCAAGCCAGCGCTGTATTTTTGAGATCAAAGCCCTTTTGATCTCGTAATCCTAACGCGAACAAGCAGCCTAATAGAGGCAGTGATGGACTACACAGCCAAAACCGCCTTTTTGGGTCGTGCCATGGTGAGTTATCCATCGCATCTTGAATGATGGCATGTTCTTTAGCGCCTAATGTCTTAGTCATTATACGGTCCTTGTATAGTCAGTCCTCTGTAAATCAGATATGGTGTCAGACTTACCTAGTCTATTATTTATCGTGATTTTACGCGGTGTTTGATAGCCACATTCCTTGATAGCCACCTTTAACGATTTCGTTTATGTATCATCAATCAAGATTCTGATCATTTATTATGATCTTTGATAGCATTTAAAACGGCGTTGATTGACAAAAAAATCTCACTTTGCGTCCAAAAATGCAAATATATTCAGATTTAATTGTCGGACTTCGTTATGTTAGAGGTGCGTGTATAGCGTATAAATAGATATAGTCAGGGCAATATAAAAGAGATCCAGCGTGACTGGTAAAATTTTTCTTGCTTGCTGTGCCTACGCATACAGAGGCTACAAAAAATTTATATCAGTCACGCATTATAATGTCGTGTACCCATTTTATTTAGTATCTACTATAGTAATTAACGTTGATAACGCTTTTTAAAGCGAGTAGTTTGGGCGTGTCATCAATTAGCACATTGATACATTTAGTGGTCTTAAAATGGCTAAATTTAGCCAAACATCGTCA
Organism: Psychrobacter sp. AT9; assembly: GCF_047272965.1. Taxonomy (NCBI): domain Bacteria; kingdom Pseudomonadati; phylum Pseudomonadota; class Gammaproteobacteria; order Moraxellales; family Moraxellaceae; genus Psychrobacter; species Psychrobacter sp. AT9. The sequence continues at coordinate 2,186,055 of NZ_JBKOTW010000001.1, read as the reverse complement.
GAAATCTTGTCAATATGTTCATATTTACGGCAATTCCTTCCTTGTTTGGCTGCAATTTTTCTCATCTTAAGCCTCACAATCTAAATGATGACACACCCTAGTATTGGTCTAAAATATGGATATTTTAAGTCGATTGTTTGATGAGATGCATTTGCAAAAGGTGCAATATATCACTGTCAAGGCTAGCGGCTCTTGGCAACTGGTACAGAGTAGACAGGATTATTTGACCTTTATCGTGGTTATCAGTGGCAAGGTGCATCTGTGCTATGGCAATGATAATAATGACAGGCAAGTGATCACAGCCAACAATATGATGATGTTGACCACACAAGGCAGCTATGCGTGTCAATCAGCGCCAATGGTGTCTAAGCTTACAGCCAAAACAATCATGCCTGCACACACTGAAGGTCAGATTGGCTTAGAGATTGACAATACAAATAGCGGTCAAACTAATCATGCTCAAAGTAACCATGTGCAAGATAACGAGGCACAATTTATTGTGGTACGCAGTCAATTTGACACCGATATGGCAAGACCTTTGCTATCCGCGTTGCCTGCCAGTTTACCGCCAGTGACCCAAAAGCACTCGGCTTATAATGATGTGGTGCATATTGGCTTGCAGTTTTTCTTATTAGAAGTGAGCTTGCAGCGCCCCGGCAAGACCACGATGCTTGAGCGCTTGGCTGGCATGCTGATGATTGAGTGTATACGCGAGTATGTCGAACAGCTAGAAATGGCATCAGGGTCTAAAGACAGCATAAACCACACTACGGATAATACCCTAGACAGGACGCCATCGTGGATTGGTCATCCATGGCAAATAGACGATGATGCCGACCACAGTAGTGAAAATAATGCCATTAGTAATGGAGATGGAAATGGTAATTGGCTGGCCGCCCTAAAAGATCCTTATCTATCAAACACCCTCTATCTGATGCATCGCTACCCAGAAGATGCTTGGACGCTACAGGGTTTAGCGAAGGCATCTGGGCTGTCGCGCTCAGGACTTAATGAGCGTTTTAAGCAGTCAGTTGGCATAACGCCGCTGGCATATCTGAGTAATTATCGCTTGCGACTGGCGGCAAGGTTTTTGCGGCAAGAACAGTATTCAATTAGCAAGATTAGCGAGTTGGTAGGCTATGCGTCGGATCATTCGTTTAGTGGTGCATTCAAGCGGCGTTATGGGCAGTCACCGAGTCATTACCGCAAAGCTCATAGCAGGAAATCAAAGCCATAATGTGAATTTCAGTCACAAACAGATTGATGACTATTTGCAGTCAATCGTGAGGATAGCTATGAACGCGACAATAAAAACAACAATAAAAGCAACTATGAGAAATTCTATTAAAGATAAAAGACAGCCTCATCATGATAAAATGGTAAACAGTGATATAAACACGAAGATGTGGCTATTTTTCCCAGCGAATCGATAGAGTGGCAAAAGCCTTTGCGAGCGGTACAGATGCAGTGTTTAAAATAGCAGGTCAAATGGTCGACGCGCCCGTAATTGAGCGCTGCCGTCAGTTGCTGAGTTGATAAAAGGTTTTTAATAGAATACGCCCTAGCAAACTAAAACAGCAAAAAAGGCGCGGTACGGCTGGCTTTTGATTTTGCAACTTCTGCTGGTGTGCCTTCTGCCACAATAAGACCGCCTTTATCACCCGCACCTGGCCCAATATCGATAATCCAATCACTGTTACTAGCGACTTGCATGTCATGCTCGACCATAATCACAGTGTTACCAGCGTCAACGAGTCCGTTCAATTGTGCCATCAATAGCGACACGTCCGAAGGATGCAGGCCAGTTGTTGGTTCATCAAGGATATAAAGCGTGTCTCCTCGTTGTGTCCGTTGCAGTTCGGTGGCAAGCTTAATGCGCTGTGCTTCGCCGCCCGACAGTTCGGTTGCTGGCTGACCAAGCCTGAGATAACCAAGTCCAACTTTTAGCAACGCGTCTAATGCTCGTAGGATAGGTGCTTCTTCTACAAAGAATTCATAAGCAGATTCGACGGTGAGATCGAGGATTTCAGCGATGTTTTTGTCTCGATAAGTAATCTCAAGGGTTTCATCATTGTAGCGTTGCCCATGGCACACTTGGCATGGCGAGTAAACGCTCGGTAGAAATAGCAGCTCAACGCTCACAAAACCAACACCTTCGCAATTTGGACAGCGGCCTTTCTTAACGTTAAAGGAGAATCGACCGGCATCGTAACGTCGTGCCTTGGCTTCTGGCGTTGCGGCAAATAATTTGCGCACATGATCGAACAGGCCGGTATAAGTAGCAAGGTTTGAGCGCGGCGTACGACCGATGGCTTTTTGATCGACGGTCACCAATCGACTCACGTGTTCCATACCATCAGCAATCTTACCACTGGTCTGAGTTTCTAGCTCTTGCTCTAGTAAATCAGCTTCACCAGTCGGCGCTTCGATGACTGTCTTCTGCCCTAATTCGCTATAAATGAGATCGACCAGCGCTTGACTGACGAGACTTGATTTGCCTGAACCTGATACGCCCGTCACCGTTGTCATCACCCCTAGAGGAAACGCTACATCTAGCCCTTGCAAGTTGTTGCGTTCGATATTGACCAGCTGTAGCGAGGCTTTTGCTTTTCTTGGGGTATGCTCAACCGCCCATTCAGTCTCAAAAAGATACTGTCCTGTGCGTGATTGCGCAACGTCCCGCAAGCCTGCTACAGGACCACTGTAAATAACTTCGCCGCCATGGGTTCCAGCCTTTGGCCCCACATCGACAATCCAATCGGCGTGCCGAATCACACTGACGTCATGCTCAACAATAAATAACGAGTTACCAGCCGCTGTCAGCTCATCCAATGCGCCCAATAACGCTTGAGTATCGGCAGGATGTAATCCAGCAGACGGCTCGTCAAGCACATAGACCACACCAAACAGTTTAGAGCGAATTTGGGTAGCGAGTCTTAGGCGTTGTAGCTCACCCGGAGACAAAGTAGGTGTAGTACGTTCAAGTGACAGATACCCTAAGCCTAGTGTGGTCAACGCCTCAACTCGAGACAGAATGTCACTGGCAATACGTTGAGCAACGATGGCCTTTTCTCGGTTTGGCATGTTGTCAGTTGGTTTGGTTTTGGCAGCATCCTGAAGTTTGAGTGCCATTTCAGTCAGGGTTAATTGAGACAGTTCACCAATATCAAGACCCGCGAACTTCACCGATAGTGATTCTTTTTTGAGTTTTTTGCCATGGCATTCTGGACATTCAGAAATTTGCATAAACTGGGAAACGCGTTTTTTGGTACGCGGACTTTGAGTGCTAGCAAAAGAGTGCAAGACGAAATTCTTTGCACTGGTAAACGTCCCTTTATAATTGGGCTTTTCGCCTTTTTTAATCGCCTCGCGTACTTGTTCAATGTTGTACTCTGGATAGACAGGGACTTCTGGTGTGTCATCGGTAAAGAGAATCCAATCGCGGGTTTTTTGGGGCAGGGTATTCCACGGCTTATCGATATCGTAGCCCAGTGAGGTCAGTATACGGCTTAGGTTTTGCCCTTGCCATGCAGGTGGCCAAGCGGCAATCGCGCGTTCGCGAATGGTTTTGGTATTGTCAGGAACTAGCAATTCTTCTGTCACCTCAAACACGCGGCCAATACCGGAGCAAGTAGGGCAAGCGCCATCTGGCGTATTTGGAGAGAACGCGTCAGCGTAGAGTATGCCTTGACCAGCAGGGTATTCCCCCGCTCGTGAGTAGAGCATGCGTAAACCATTTGAAATCGTCGTTACGCTACCGACCGATGAGCGTACAGACGGCGTACCTCGTTGTTGTTGCAGGGCAACGGCGGGCGGCAAGCCTTCTATCGAATCGACGTCAGGCTGATCCACTTGATCGATCAAGCGTCTGGCATAAGGCGATACTGAGTCAAGATAGCGATGTTGTGACTCAGCAAAAAGAGTACCAAATGCTAGTGAGGATTTGCCTGAGCCTGATATACCCGTGAATACCACAAGGGCATTACGCGGCAAATCAACATCGACGTTTTTTAGATTGTGAACTCTTGCGCCTCTGACTTGGATGCTGTGAGCTGGGTCGCAAGCGATATTTTTAGTGGCATTGTCATCAACTTTTGCAGTGGATTTTACTTTTTTATTTTTGGTGGTCATAAAACAGTTATTCCTATCAAATCGTATTTTTAGCTTTATTGTGAAGAAGGCGGGTAAAGTTTTGGCCAAGAAACTGCTTGCTAAATAGTTAGCTAATTAAGCAATGTCTTGGCTTAAGCAACATCTTGGCAATCTAAAACCATCCTAGCATGTCGATATCGAATCCTGAGGTAGGCTTACGCTTTACAGACAGATGACAGACATAGCAATGCCAAACAATAACATTTATGAGGTTTCATCTCTGAATTGCAGCTTATAAGTCTTGAAAAACTGCTTTTAAGACATGCGGATTTTTGAAGTGGGTGAGCTGGCAAGTGGCGAGGTAGCTGATAATGGTTTATCATTAATCATAACTATCAATTATCTATAAAAGCATCCTATGATCTTTATCAGCAATACCATTAGTTTAAATGACAGTGACGTAGAGATTAGCGCCATACGTGCGCAAGGCGCAGGTGGGCAAAACGTCAATAAAGTCTCTTCCGCGATTCATCTGCGTTTTGATATCCATGCCTCAAGCTTGAGTGATGTAAATAAGCAGCGTTTGCTTGATAGTAAAGACAGCCGAATTACCAAAGAAGGCGTGCTCATTATTAAAGCACAGCAATTTCGTACCCAAGAACGTAATAAAATTGATGCGTTTGAGCGCTTACAAAGCTTTATCACCAAAGCTACTTACGTCAATAAAACACGCAGGCCGACCAAACCGAGCAGAAATGCTAAGCGTAAACGTGTCGATCAAAAAACTCAGCGCGGTAAAACAAAAGTATTACGCGGTAAGGTGGATTTTTAGATAGACTCATTTGAAGGTGGATTTTAACAATTAACCAAAAAGCAAAATGCCAGCCCATTTAAGTGGCTGGCATTTTTTTGTGCGCTGAATGAACTTTGGTTAATCTGCCCTTAGCTAACCAAGTCTTCTGCTTAACTCAGGAAAGCGCTTTATCATAAATAGCATCAGTAGCAATGCCATAACCGCGATAGCCGCCCCAACATAGCCCACGCTCGATAGTGAAATATGCGTCACTGCATAGCCTCCGAACAGTGCGCCCGTCCCAATGCCTAAATTGATAATCCCTGAGAACATCGACATCAGCATGTCTTGTGCATTGACATCGACCATGATGACCTTGGCTTGCATGGAGATAATCAGCAGCATGAGCGCCGCGCCCCAGAGTAGGGCAATCAAGCTGAGCGCCCATATTGAGGTTACCGCAAATAACAGCATGAGCATAGACAATAGTATCAGTATCGTCGATATCAGCATTAATCTGGTATTGAATTTATCACCCCAACGACTGAAAATTACACTACCTGCAATCCCTGCGACACCGAACAATAACAGCACAACCGTTGCGGCGTTTTCACTGATTGAGCCGACTTGGCGCATAAAAGGCTCAATATACGAGTAAGCCGTATAGTGCGCGGTAAAGACCAGTAAAATTAGTAGATATAGGCAGACCAATAAGGGGTTTTTGAGCAATTCTGGAATCTTTCTAAAAGAGCCTTCAAACATACTAGGCAGCGTGGGCAACAGTCTCATTTGCAGAATGAATACGATAAGGGCAAGCCCGCCAATACCACCAAAAGTCGCGCGCCAGCCAAACCATTGACCGACCACGCGTCCTAAAGGCACACCCAACACCATCGCTAATGACGTACCGGTCGCAAGCACACTAAGCGCCAGCGCCTTTTTGCCTTCCGGTGCCACACGTATCGCAATCGCTGCGGTGATGGACCAAAATATCGCATGCGTGAGTGCAATGCCAACTCGGCTGATGAGCAGCACTTCAAAGCTCCACGCAAATACTGACAATACATGACTGGCAATAAATACCGCAAATAACGCCAACAGCAAACGCTTGCGCTCAAAGCGACTGGTCAGCAGCATCAATGGCAATGACATGGCCGCGACAATCCACGCATACAGCGTCAACATCCAGCCCGTCTCTGCCGTGGTGATAGAGAAATCTTGGGCGATGTCGCTTAATAGGGCAACAGGGACGAATTCGGTGGTATTCATGATAAAGGCGCTGACGCCCATTAGGAATACTTGAAAATACTGAGTCCGGCGAGCATTTGCGCTCACCTCAAGGTTAGGTTTCATAAGATCCAATACAAATAAAGAAGGCGCTAATAGTGAAAGTTAGCTTAAAGTGATTTATTCGCTTAAAAATAAGGGTAAAAATACATCGCAATGATGAAAAGAAGGCAGGCAAGATAGCAAGTCAGTCGCCGTAGTTAAAGTAATTATTTGATAATGAGCGTCGGTATTCACAAAATGAATAGGATATGACATTAGTTTTTGACATTAGCCTCTAGGAAGCCGACACTGACTGCCGACAACATACCGGCAGTGAAATAATGCTTTTATCAATAGAAGCATGCTCAAGTAGACTGATACAATAATCAAGGCGAATCAGCGCTTAAATAATGATGGCTACCTATTCTCTCATGCTATTTAAGCGTGCACGAATAGGTAGTCATCTCTGTATGAATTATCCCTGTTTTTACATTTTAATAGGGCGTGTCCTCATACCAAAAATAAAAGAAAAATAAACTATGAAAACCGAAACCAATAAGCCGCTTGCTTTTAGAAAGTATCCATCGACGACTGCTCTACAGTGTTTCGAAACGGCTGCACGGCATCTGAGCTTTACCAATGCCGCGCAAGAGATGCATATGACACAAAGCGCCATCAGTAAGCAGGTCGCTCAGCTAGAGGAGATGTTAAAAATTTCACTCTTTTATCGTACACCGCACCGCATTTCATTGACACCAGCTGGCAAGACTTATTACCTTGAGGTGTTGGAAATCCTCAAACATATCGAGGTGGCAACCACCAGTTTGATGTCGCATAGTGACAATGTAGAAGTGCTTAAGATTGCCTCACACCCAACCTTTTGTTCTCGCTGGCTGTTACCTGCGCTCAGTGGCTTTAGTCAAGCCCATCCATTGATTAATTTAGATATAAAAGAGCAAGTTGGGCCATTTTTTACTGAAGACCAAAACGTCGATATTGCTTTTTTATATGGCGATGGCATTTGGGGCGGGATGGAGGCGATTAAGCTGTTTGACGAGTATTGTGTGGCGGTATGCCAACCTGAATACTTGCATGATAAAAATCCTTGTACGAGCAATGTAGATAACTGTACGTTGCTACAGTTGAGCTCGCGCCCAAGTGCTTGGTATGAGTATTTCAAGCAGCAAGGCGTTAGTATCGATGGAACGTTTATCGGCCCACGGTTTGATACTTTTCATGCGTGTATTGCCGCTGCATTGCTCGGCTATGGTATCGCACTTGTACCACTGCGTTTGGTCGCCCCTGAACTACAATCAGGAACGCTGGTGACGGCATGGCGCTATGCGGCAAAAGGACGGGGGTCTTATTATATAACTTATCCTTTGTCTTTGGGCAGATCGCATAAGGTGAAAGTTATTTTAGAATGGGTATCAGCGTATCTTGAAACCTCAAATCAACACGAGCTGATGCTAGGGCATGTCCTCAATTCAATCGATATAGTTGATTCACTTTAAAACAGATACAGGGCGACTGGGATAAATTTTTCGTAGCCTTTGTGATAGCAGTTAACAATGTTTAAATAATTGTAATTTTTAACGCGCCTTAAGATTGTCTTTTGGTTGGCAATGACGAAAAGGAATGCCAGCACAACTATTATTCGTTTGCTGAATCGGTACGGTTTTGCTGAAATGAGCATCACACTCAAGGAAGATGAGAGATGCTTAATGGATACGCACTATAACGTTACAGACGCTTTTACGATGGTGCATCCTGTGACCCTCACCAAAGGCAAAAATGCCAAAGTTTGGGACAGTTATGACCGCAGCTACATCGACTTTGTCGGCGGTATCGGGGTTTTAAATTTTGGTCATTGTCATCCTCATATCGTCTCCGCGATTATCAATCAAGCCCAATCACTTATTCATTACGCCTACAATGCGGCCGCCCATCAGCCGTATCAAACCTTTATGCCACGGCTTTGTGAGCTGATTCCAATCAGTGGTGAGCTATCAGGTATGTTGACTAACTGCGGCGCAGAAGCCACCGAAAATGCCATAAAAATTGCCCGCCTAAAAACAGGTCGTGTGGGTGTCATTGCTTTTGATGGTGGCTTTCATGGGCGCACGCTGGCTGCGGTCAATCTAAATGGTAAAGTCACGCCTTATAAGCGGGGGCTTGGACCATTGGCAGGTGGCGTTTACCACATTCCTTTTCCTAGTCCAGATAATGAGGTGAGCGATCAGCAGGCTATCGATGCGCTTGAACGTCTATTTACTGTAGAGACGGATGTCGATAATATCGGTGCCATCATTGTAGAACCAGTACAAGGCGAGGGTGGCTTTCACTTAATGTCACCCACGTTTGCTCAGTATCTGCGCCAGTTTTGTGATGAGCACGGCATTTTGCTCATTATGGATGAAATTCAATCGGGCTACGGTCGTACGGGCACACCCTTTGCCTTTACACATTTAGGGATTGAGCCTGACATGATATTGCTAGGCAAAAGCATCGCAGGTGGGTTGCCGTTAGGCGCAGTGATCGGCAAAGCTAGCATAATGAATGGATTGCCTAAAGGTAGCCTCGGCGGTACTTATTCGGGTAATCCGGTCGCGTGTGCTGCCGCCAATGCGACGTTGGATATTATGCAAGACGATGCGGTGTGGGAGTCTGCCAAACATTATGCCCACACCATTGAGCAGACGGTGAACCAATGGCAGCAAGAAGGTGTATCGCCTTGGCTGTTTGGCCTTACGGGTATCGGTGCGATGCGCGGTATCGAGCTGCGACATCCTGAACATGATGTCGATCCAAACGTGATGACGTATGTGTTAACGCAAGCGCGCGAGCGTGGTCTGCTGTTGATGCCTAGCGGTAAATATCGCCACATTATTCGCCTACTACCGCCACTAACAATCGAGCCTGAAACCCTGCAAGCCGGTCTTAATGTTTTAAAAGAAGTGTTAAGTACGATTCCTGATAATAGGCTCTGATGAAATAGCAACGATATAATTTAATGGCAACGATATAGTTTTTTGTCGGACACGCTTAGGGCGTGTCATCAATAATTAGCACATGAATACATTTAGTGGTCTTAAAATGGCTAAATTTAGCCAAACATCGTCAGAAATCTTGTCAATATGTTCATATTTACGGCAATTTCTTCCTTGTTTGGCTGCAATTTTCCTCATTTTAAGTCTCACAATCTAAATGATGACACGCCCTAGTTAATAAGTTAAGAGTAATAAAAATTTATAAGATTTTAACGAGGATATCTATCTGTGAATCACACGTTTATCAGCAGCGACGCTATTCGTCACGAGTTCTCTATGGCGATGTCAGCCATGTACCAAACCGAGGTTCCACTATATGGTGACTTGCTAGATTTAGTCGCTGAGGTAAATACTGAGGTGCTAACCAAACATCCTGATCTTAAGGAGCAGTTGGAGCATACCGGAGAGATTGATAGACTCAGTATGGAGCGCCACGGGGCGATTAGATTGGGCACAGCGCACGAGCTTAGTATGATGCGCAGGCTCTTTGCCGTGATGGGTATGCACCCTGTTGGCTATTACGATTTGGCACCCGCTAGCGTGCCCGTGCATTCTACGGCTTTTCGAGCGATTGACGCGCAAGCCTTAAATCAAAGCCCGTTTCGAGTCTTCACTTCTTTATTGCGTCTAGACTTAATTGATGATGACGCACTAAAACAAGAAGCATCAAACGCATTAGCCAACCGCAATATCTTTACCGATACGGTCGTCAGCCTGATTGAGCGCTTTGAAAAGCAGGGCGGTTTGACGTCAGAGGAAGGTGAGCAGTTTATCAAAGAAGCTTTAGAGACCTTTCGCTGGCACGATAAAACACCGGTCTCAAAAGAGCTATATCAGCGTTTATTAGCGCAGCACGGTCTCATTGCAGATGTCGTCGGCTTTAAAGGTCCACATATCAATCATTTAACCCCTAGAACACTAGATATAGATACTGTACAGCAAAGCATGCAGGCAAAAGGCATGCCGCCAAAAGCCATTATCGAAGGACCACCAAAACGGGAATGTCCGATTTTATTAAGACAAACGAGCTTTAAGGCATTAGAGGAAGCGGTTAGTTTTAAAAACTCAGAGGGCGAGTACGAGCAAGGATGCCATACTGCACGGTTTGGTGAGATTGAGCAGCGCGGTGTGGCATTAACGCCAAAGGGTAGAGCACTGTATGACAAGCTACTTAGTCAAGCACGCCATCAATTAGGAGCTACTCCAAATGAGGGTAATGCAGCTCAATACAATCGAATTTTAGCCGAGGTATTTACCGCTTTCCCTGATGATTACCAGACGATGCATGACAAGGAGCTTGCTTATTTTTATTATCAACCAGTCGATAGTGCTGCGGATATCAACAGTGATATGTCTAATCTAGAAATGGTTAATTCAAAACAAGCAGTCAATGCTCTGATTAACCGAGGCGTTATCCGCCTTGAGCCTATTGTCTATGAAGATTTTTTGCCAGTCAGTGCGGCTGGTATTTTTCAGTCCAATCTTCAGCAGGACAAGCAAAGCAACTATGATGGCAATTCAAACCAACAGGAGTTCGAGCAAGCCCTTGGTACCAATGTCCATGATGAGCTTGCTTTGTATGAAGATATACAAAATAGAAGCTTGGAAAAATGCCTAATTTCTTTAGGAAACGGTAGGTAAAAGACAAAAACAGTCATCTTATTTGTTCGCCATTCCAAAATGGAATGAGGGTAAGAAAATTATTATTTTGCAAGTTAAAGTATTGCAAGGTAGCTTAAAGGTCGACCAAAGAGATTATAAATTACTATACAAAGGATTGAATATGATTAAGCAATACATGTCAGCCATGGGTGTCAAAGAAGAACAATATCAACATGGCGATTTTGAAGTCAATACGCCTATCGATGGGACGGTTATCGGCAAGATAACCTTAGATAGCGTTGATGAGGTCAATAAGAAAATCCAAAACGCCCAAGCAGCATTTAAGGAATGGCGTGTCGTTCCTGCCCCCAAGCGCGGCGAATTGATTCGTCTGCTGGGCGAAGTGCTGCGTGAGCATAAAGAAGACTTGGGCATGCTCGTATCATTCGAAGCTGGGAAAATCAAACAAGAAGGCCTAGGTGAAGTGCAAGAAATGATCGATATTTGCGATTTCGCTGTCGGCGTTTCACGTCAGCTATATGGCTTGACGATTGCGTCAGAGCGCCCAGGTCATCACATGCGTGAGACATGGCATCCGCTTGGTGTCATCGGTGTTATCTCCGCTTTTAACTTCCCTGTAGCGGTATGGTCTTGGAATACAGCGCTTGCCATCGTTTGTGGTAACCCTGTCATCTGGAAGCCATCAGAAAAAGCCCCTTTGGTTGCTTTGGCGTGTCAGGCCATGTTCGAAAAAGCCTTGGCAAAGTTCGGTGATGCACCAGATCATTTGTCTCAAGTGATATTGGGTAAGACGGATATCGGTAATGCCTTGGTTGAAAACAAAGACATTGCCTTGGTCAGTGCGACTGGCAGTACACGCATGGGCAGAACTGTCGGGCCTAAAGTCGCTGAGCGTTTTGGTAAATGCTTGCTTGAGCTTGGTGGCAACAACGCGATGATTTTGGCACCGACTGCCGACTTAGACCTTGCGCTACGTGGCATTATATTCTCAGCGGTTGGTACAGCGGGTCAGCGTTGCACCACATTACGCCGTCTCTTCGTCCATGAGTCTGTCAAAGACGATATCTTGCCACGCATCAAATCAGCTTACGAAACCGTCAGCATTGGTCATCCTCTCGAAGGCAATTTGGTCGGCCCACTGATTGATGAAGACAGCTTTAATAACATGCAAGCGACCTTGAATAAGGCTCGTGAAGCGGGTGGGATAGTGACAGGCGGGGAGCGCGTACTAGCAGACAAATACCCTGATGCCTATTATGTCACGCCTGCCATTGTCGAGTTTGATGAGCAAAATGACGTTGCTCGAAGTGAGACGTTTGCGCCTATTTTATATGTCATGACCTATAAAGACTTTGATGAGGCAATCGAGATGCAAAACGATGTGCCACAAGGATTATCGTCATGTATCTTTACCAATGACTTGCGTGAAGCGGAAACTTTCCTCAGTGATCGCGGTAGTGATTGCGGCATCGCTAACGTCAATATCGGCACTAGTGGTGCTGAAATCGGCGGTGCATTTGGTGGCGAAAAAGAAACCGGTGGTGGACGTGAGTCAGGGTCAGACGCATGGAAAGCCTATATGCGTCGCCAAACCAACACCATCAACTATTCAACAGAGCTACCACTTGCCCAAGGCATTAGTTTTGGTTGATATGAAGATGTATGAACACTCAGGATTGATTGTTCATATATAAATGGTTAAGCACAAATGACTCATCATAAGTGGTCAAAAATAAGGTGTTCAGCGTTAATTGCCAAGCATATTTTATATATGTTTGGCACACCAAAAACTATAAGCAATCAAGGATTGGTTGTAATGACCATTGACGACTACTAAGGAAGGTAGAATTATCATGATCGATGACAAACCGCATGACCCCGCTGATGATGGCTACGGTCCGTCTTCTAGCTTCTTACTTGATATTGCCCCTCTCGTATTGACTGCCATGATTCTTATGGTGCAGTTTTTCATATTTAAAGACTTTACCCCGCACATTCCATTAGCCTGTGGCATTTTAATCACTGGCTTATTTATGAAGATGCGTGGTCGTGATTGGCAGGGTATGGAGGAGCGGTTTTTAAAAGTTATTAAAATCGGCTTACCGGCGATGATTATTCTGATGGGTGTCGGTATGCTCATTGGTTCATGGATTATTGCAGGGACGGTGCCGACCATTCTTTACTATGGATTCAGTATTTTTTCTCCTTCCTCCTTTTTATTTTCAGTTTGTATTATTTGCGCCATTATTTCTGTTGCTACAGGCACTTCTTGGGGTACAGTCGGTACGGTAGGGCTGGCGATGATGGGTATCGGTATGGGGCTTGGTATTCCGGCTCACTTTACAGGTGGTGCTATCGTCTCGGGTGCTTTTTTCGGGGACAAAATGTCGCCATTGTCAGATACCACTAACCTGACACCTGCGGCAGCGGGCGTGGAGCTTTGGGACCATATCAAAGGCATGCTACCAACCACTGTCCCAGCCATGGTTACTGCCTTAGCGCTCTATGCATGGATTGGCATGGGTTATGGCGATGACAGTATTGATTTATCTTCTATCCAAGCCTTACAAACCAATTTGGCTGACAATTATAATTTAAGTGTCATCACTTTATTACCTGCGCTTGTGGTCGTGATTGCCGCTGTGATGAAAATGCCAGCGATACCGACCGTTTTGGGCGGTGTTGTCGTGGCATCAGTTATTGCGTTTTTTATGCAAGGCGTTGGGGTCAGTGATATTTTTAACGTTTTACAAAACGGCTTTGTCAGTGAAACGGGCTTTGAAGTGGTTGATAAATTGTTATCAAAAGGCGGCGTCATGTCAATGACATGGGTCATTACCTTGACCATCTTTGCACTCGCTTTTGTCGGCTCGCTTGAACACTACGGCACCTTAAAAGCCATTATGGCGAAAATAGATAAGGCAGTAAAATCGCGTATCGGCTTGATTTTGACGACTTATGCCAGCGTCCTTGGTGTTGGTACTTTAATCGGCGACGTTTATACGACCTTGGTGCTGCCAGGGCGTTTATTAAAAGACAAATATAAAGAAATGGGCTATAAGCGCACGACACTCACACGCTCTATTGAAGACAGTGGCACGCTATTATCACCGCTGATTCCTTGGAACATGGGCGGTAGCTTTGTTGCTGCGACCCTTGGTATAGCGACACTGACTTATGCACCTTTTGCTTTTGCTTGCTGGTTGTCACCTTTGTTTGGCTTGCTATGGGCGTTCCTTGATAAGTTTATACCGCGTGAAGAGCCTTCGGTAGAAAAGCTCGACACGGCTACCTCAACGTCAATTAGTGACGTGTGACACGAAGGGAGTATGAGATGTTACAAGAGCAATGTTTATGGAACATGACTGCCCCCAATATTGAGTCCTATAGTCAGATGAGTAGCGACACTCAAGCGACCATTTGTATCATTGGTGGCGGTTATACAGGATTATCGGCTGCGATTCATTTGGCCGAAAAAGGCGTCAAGGTTATCTTACTTGAGAGCCAAACGATTGGTAGTGGCGGTTCAGGAAAAAGCGTAGGGCTCGTCAATGCAGGGACATGGGCACGCCCTGATGACTTAAATATTGTGCTAGGTGAAGCTGCTGGCGAGCGTCTCACAGAAGCGCTTGGACAAGCACCAAGCTTAGTATTTGACCTAATCAAACGTTATAATATCGACGCGCAAGCCACCCAAGCCGGCAATATCCATATGGCACATAACGCCAAAGGCGAAGTCGATGTCGATGTCAGATACGAGCAGTTGAGCCGTCGCGGTGCGAATGTTGAGGTGTTAACTGGCAGCAAATGCCATGAATATTGCGGCACCAAAAGTATCAATAAAGCGCTACTAGATCATCGTGCAGGCACTATCAACCCGCTGGCTTATGTCAGAGGACTCGCAAAAGTCGCGACCAGTCTTGGCGTAATCATCTACGAGCATTCCGCTGTCGAGGCGCTGGAGAAAGTAGACGGTCATTGGTACACAAGGACTCCCAAAGCTCGGGTCAAGTCTGAGCGCGTCATTATTGCGACCAATGCCTACACTGAAGGCGAATGGACAGAAATTACTAAGACTTTTTATCTCGTCGCTTATTATCAGATCGCTTCTGAGCCGCTCAGTGGAGCAGTAGCAGATCGTATCTTACCTTACAAAACAGGGGCATGGGATACGCGCTTGGCATTATCGAGCTTTCGCCGTGACAAAGATGATCGCTTGTTATTGGGAACGGTGGGTGGCAGGCAACTTAAACCAAAATCCTTCTATCAGTCATGGGCGAACGCTGTGCAAAAGAGCTATTATCCTGATTTGCCAGCATTTAACTGGCAATATGAATGGTGCGGCAATTTTGGCTTTACGCAAGACCATATCTTCCGCGTTTTGGAACCTGACGAAGGGTTATTGACAGCGACTGCCTACAATGGACGTGGCATTACCACTGGTACGCTCATGGGAAAATGCTTTGCGGATTATATCTTGACTGGAGACAGAGCCAGTATTCCATTGCCATTTAAAACCTTGGAAGAGTCAAAGATAGCATTGGGTGCGATGAAATCTGGATTTACTGAAGTAGGGCTGACGCTCTATCATGCAGGGCAATGTCTAAAAATCATTAGATAGGTTTTTGACTACAGTAGGAAGATATAGGGTGAGTATTGACAACAGTAAAGGTGTTAAAAAAGAGGAACAATATCTGTATTTATCTTTCAGCAGCTGATGTGCTATCATCGCTAGCTGATCTATCGTGGGTTTAACAGCTTTGTATCGTCGTCCGTTATTATAATTAATGGTGACATACGAACCTTGCAACTTCCAGCACGATATAAAACAATTCTGGTAAAGCGCATGAGCCTGTACTCCGACATCCTCATTTGTGCCTAATTTTATTTGCCTATATGGGCTCGTTTTATACTTTTTCGTCGGAGTTACAGGAGTCTAAGGTGTCCAATTTTACAAGCCACGCTACCAACCAATCCAAATATACTCGTCGTTATCACCCGCGCCACCCTCTCGCGCAATATGCAGTCAATCAAATAGACACGCTTGAGCTGCGTTCGCAAGCCATCATCAAAGCCATGGGGTATCCTCTCAAACACACGATACCTGCCTGTGATCGCTTACGTCATGTATTGTCGAATAAGTATCTGGGGCTTGATGGTAGTTACATGGATAAATACTTTACTGCCGATGAATTCTTAGCAAAGTTGTTTAACATACTTGAGATACCGTACCAGCCATTTGTAGAAGATATCGCTCAGATTAAGCATGACTTAGCGCATTATTCCAATTCTTTACCCGAATATAGCTTACGAGCCGATGTGAATTTTACGTTTACTGCGGGCGCAAATTGGATGTCTCGTGATGGTGCTTCTCGGTTGGCTCAAGTGCAGTTACCAGAGGGATTTGCCAAACTGAGCGAGAGCGAGCGTGCGTCGATAGTGAAAAAAGGTATCCGTGAGCATTATCAATATTATGAAGGCAATCTACCTTATGACGGCATCATCCAAGGCTACCGTTTGACGGTTGAGCACAATAATGAAGTGGTTAACAGAATAGCGTATGGATTGCCAAAATCGAGTAGTGTTTGAGAGTCTCGATGACACCATAGGTCTAAAAATCGGCGTAAATAAGCTTTTAAACAGAGCAAAGCCTCACTTGATAGTGAGGCTTTTTCGTTTTCGTAAATTATCTAAGCCCATTCATGCTTCAGGCTTAGATATGGCTCGCCATAAAATGACGAACAGCGCATCAAATTCTTTATTTATCGGGGCATTTGTCTGCCGCATGATGTGCATCAAACCCAAACGGCTGATAAAACCCATAAACACATCGAACAGAATATATAGCGGCACGGTGTCGTTCAATACACCACGTTTCTGACCGTCTTCTAGTACCTCCAAAAATGCCCCAATCAGCTCCTTATTCTCATAAATAGCAATGTGACGAATGCGTGATACCGATACCGATGACAGCACCATAACCGCATCAGGATGCGAGTCTACGAAGTCAAAACATACCCATAGCGTCTTACGCAGGCGATCTTGCACGCTGTCAATGCCTTGCAAATGATCCATGATGCGTGCCGCCAGTCTGCCGAGTACGATATCCATCACCGTGTTGAATAGCGTTTGCTTGTCCCCGAAGTATTTATAGAGGGTTTGCAATGAGACGTTGGCAGACTTCGCAATTTGCACCATGGTGACTTCGTTAGCATCAAAACCTGCAAACACTTTACGAACCGCTTTTTCAATTTTTTCTAAAGTCGCAGGGCGCATATCTGATAAAGGTGCCAGTGCTCGGCTCTCAGTCGTATTAGGCATCTGATTCGTGGATTGCATGCTTTATCATTCCTTTAAGATAGGGGATTTTAGACAGTTCGATAGCCACTTATTTGGTCGTTTGATACGCTAAAATTTTATTAGGTAATATGAATTACCATTGTTTGTTGATAGGTTGCGTATTGTCTTTCACTATCTTAGTATAAGTCTTGAATATCAACAAATACAAAGAATGTTTAGATTATACCAAACGGTAATTTACATTACCATAAGTGATATATTTATGCTCAATAGCATTTTATATTAACCGATAGCAACTTCCCATCGTCAAGGATAGACAACATGAGTATTGAAAAATTTACCCCAAACTGGATGACCGAAGAGCACGAAATGGTCTATGACAGCGCGCTTAAAATGTTCAAAGGTTGGGAGCCAAAGGATGAACAATGGCGCAAAAATGGCATGATAGACCGTGCCGCGTGGGAAGAGGCAGGTGAAAACGGTTTCTTATGTGTCTCTATACCTGAAGAGTATGGCGGCGGTGGCGGTGATTTCGGTCATGAAGCGGCGCTGTTATACGCACAAGCGGAAGCCAATCAATCAGGGTTCGGTGGCATGGTACATTCAGGGATTGTCGCCCCCTATATCTTGAGTCATGGCACAGAAGCGCAAAAACAAGAATGGCTGCCTAAAATGGCGACGGGCGAGTATGTGGCTGCGATTGCCATGACCGAACCTGGTACTGGCTCAGATCTACAAAACATCAAAACCTATGCGGTAAAAGATGGCGATGATTATATTATCAATGGCTCAAAAACCTTTATCACCAACGGTCAGCATGCCAATCTAATTTTGCTCGCGTGCAAAACCGATCGGGAAAAAGGCGCGCAAGGTGTTTCGCTTATCGTGGTAGAAACGGACAAGGTAGAAGGGTTTGAACGTGGTCGTAACCTCGACAAGATTGGTCTGACCTCACAAGATACGTCGGAGTTATTCTTTAGTAATGTGCGTGTGCCGCAAAAGAATCTGTTGGGCACTGCCGAAGGCATGGGTTTTATTCAAATGATGCAAGAGCTGCCACGCGAGCGTTTAATCATTGCTTTAACGGGCGTTGGTGCGATGAAGCTGGCGATTAATTTGACGCTAGATTATGTCAAAGGTCGGGAAGCGTTTGGCAAACCGATTTGGAAGTTTCAAAACACGCGCTTTAAAATGGCAGAATGCTACGCCGATTATCTCGCTGCCAGCACTATGTGTGATGCCGCTGTTGATGCCATGTTAGAAGGCAAATTGACAGTACCGCAGGCATCATTGATTAAATACTGGGTGACCGAAAAGCAGTGTGACGTGATCGATGAGTGCGTCCAGCTGTTTGGCGGTTATGGTTATATGACAGAGTACCCAATCGCTCGCCTATATGCCGATGCCCGCGTACAGAAAATCTACGGCGGCACCAATGAAATCATGAAAGAGCTGGCGTCACGCTTTATGTAAGTGGCTAATATAAATGTTAATTATAATTATTGACTCTAATTATTGATTTTAACATGGCGATTAGATTGCCATCATTATTGTTTATTCAAAAAAGAAAAAAAGGGATTTTTATGACTGAGACTGCTTACATTTATGATGCTATCCGTACTCCGCGCGGCAAAGGTAAAAAGGATGGCTCCTTATATCAGGCGTCACCAATTTGGCTGACCCGTACTCTATTAAAAGAGATGCAACAGCGGCATCATTTGGACACCAGTTTGGTTGATGATGTGGTGCTTGGTTGTGTGACACCCGTTGGTGAGCAGGGTTCTGATATTGCCCGTATTGCTGTCATTGATGCTGGCTGGGCGCAAAGTGTAGCGGGCGTTACTTTGTCTCGGTTTTGTGCGTCAGGTCTGGAGTCTATCAATCTCGCTGCCGCCAAGGTCATGTCAGGCATGGAGGATATGGTGGTCGCAGGCGGCGTAGAGTCGATGAGCCGCGTACCGATGGGCTCTGACGGCGGTGCATGGTATATGGATCCACGCGTTAACGAAGCGACGCATTTTGTGCCGCAAGGTGTTGGTGCAGATACCATAGCGACGCTGAAAGGCTTTAGCCGTACCGATGTTGACGCCTTTGCTAGCGAATCCCATCGCCGCGCTGCGAATGCGTGGGAGCAGGGCTATTATGATAAATCGGTCGTTCCTGTCACTGATATCAATGGCATGACGTTATTGGATAAAGACGAAACCATCCGTCCCAATACCAATGTCGAGACCTTAGCAAGTCTCAATCCTTCCTTTATTATGCCGGGCAAGATGGGCTTTGATAGCGTGATCTTGGACAGGTATACCACTATTGAAAAAGTGAATCACGTGCATCATGCGGGTAACTCGTCAGGCATCGTCGATGGCGCGGCAATTTGCTTAGTCGGTAGCGCTGCCGCTGGTAAAAAAGCAGGTCTCAAACCCCGTGCCAAAATCACGATGGCTTCAGTTGTTGGTTCGGAACCCGCCATTATGCTGACAGGGCCAACGCCTGCCTGCCAAAAAGTGCTCAAAAAAGCGGGTATGCAAGCTTCAGATATAGACCTATGGGAAATCAACGAAGCTTTTGCTGCTGTGCCACTCAATACTGCTGATGACTTCGGCATCTCGCTTGATATCGTCAACGTCAATGGTGGCGCAATCGCTATGGGTCATCCTCTTGGTGCCACGGGCGCGATGCTCATGACTACTGTCCTTGACGAATTAGAACGTCGCGACCTAAAAACGGCCATGATTACACTCTGTGTCGGTGGTGGCATGGGCATTGCGACTATTATTGAGCGCGTATAGCACTAATAGATAATGCTAATAAATAGCGTTAATGGATAGCGTTAATGCGTTAATAGACAGGGCTAAGAGATTTTTAGTGATTTATATCGACATAAAATAATATAAGAAGGACTTAACATGAGC
This sequence comes from Psychrobacter sp. AT9, assembly GCF_047272965.1. Classification (NCBI taxonomy): domain Bacteria; kingdom Pseudomonadati; phylum Pseudomonadota; class Gammaproteobacteria; order Moraxellales; family Moraxellaceae; genus Psychrobacter; species Psychrobacter sp. AT9. Next base: position 2,166,013 of record NZ_JBKOTW010000001.1, on the reverse strand, counting down.
ATAAACAGCGTAGATGCCATCAATGCATTGAATAACTTTTCTGCCGAATCTGATGATGGCATTATCACCGTCACGATTGACCAAAGCAGTCGCAAAATGAATGTCATCGGCGATGGTTTTACCGATACTTTTGCGGTGATGACAGACAGCTTTATTAACGATGCGTCCGCCAAAGGTTTGATTCTGACCTCTGGTAAAGAAACCTTTGTGGTCGGTGCTGATATTGACCAATTGGCCAGTATTAAAACCGCTGAACAAGCCTTTGAGCTGGCCGAAGACCTGAAAGCTAGCTTACGCAAACTAGAGAAATCAGGTAAACCTGTCGTCGCTGCCATGACTGGAACGGCACTTGGCGGTGGTTTAGAGTTGGCATTAGCCTGTCATTATCGTATCGCGATTGATTCGCCTAAAACCAAGCTGGGTCTACCTGAAGTCAAATTGGGCTTGCTACCGGGTGGTGGTGGTACTCAGCGTTTACCGCGATTGGTCGGTATTCAATCAGCTTTAGAGCTGATGACCCAAGGTAAAGAGCTGCGTCCAGCTGCTGCTAAAGACATGGGTTTAATCGATGCCACTGCCACTGACAAAGCAGATATGCTCAAGCAGGCGACAGATTGGATAAAAGCCAATCCTACAGCGCAGCAACCGTGGGACAAAAAAGGCTTCAAAATCCCCGGCGGTGATAGTAAACATCCCAAAGTCGTACCCATATTTTCTATCGCGCCTGCTATGGCCAATCAAAAATCACACGGCAACTATCCTGCGATTACCCATATCATGTCTTGCGTGTTCGAAGGCTGTTTAGTGGATATCGATACGGGACTTGAGCTTGAGTCACGTTACTTCGCTGCTTGTGTGCTGTCTGCTGAGTCTAGAAATATGATTAACACGCTATGGACGCAGCTAAACAGCATCAAAAAAGGTCAGTCGCGTCCTGATGGCTTTGAGCGGACACAAACTAAAAAAGTCGGTATCTTAGGTGCTGGCATGATGGGTGCAGGTATCGCTTATGTCACCGCAAAGGCGGGGATCGACGTTGTACTACTCGACACTGAAATAGCAGGCGCTGAAAAAGGCAAAGCCTATTCTGCCACCATTTTGGATAAAGCCATCAGCCGTAAACGCTCAACGGAAGAGAAAAAGCAAGCGTTACTCAGTCGCATCAAGCCGACAGTGTCTTATGATGATTTGGCAGACTGCGATCTGATTATCGAAGCCGTCTTTGAAAACCGTGAGATTAAAGCCAAGTGTACTGAGCAGTCTGAGGCGGTGATTACTAACACTGCTGTCTATGCGTCTAATACGTCAACATTGCCTATCACTGGATTGGCAAAGGCCAGCACGCGTCCCAATCAATTTATCGGTCTGCATTTCTTCTCGCCAGTCGACAAGATGCCGTTGGTTGAGATTATCATGGGCGAGCAAACTGACGACAGCACTTTAGCAAAAGCGTTTGATTATGTCGTTCAAATTGGTAAGACACCCATCGTTGTTAATGACAGTCGCGGTTTTTATACGTCGCGCGTATTTGGTACCTATGTGTCAGAAGGTATTGCAATGCTAGGAGAGGGCGTCCATCCGCGCAGTATCGAGGTCGCTGGCATGAAAACAGGTATGCCCATGCCGCCACTGGCATTGCAAGATGAGGTGTCATTAAGTCTGGCTTTGCACGTGAGTGAACAGCAGCAGCTGGATATGCAAGCCGAAGGTAAACCTATCACTATGCGTCCCTCGTACGAGATACTCAAAACGCTGGTCAATGAGCATGACCGAGAAGGAAAAAAGAACGGCAAAGGCTTTTATGACTATAAAGAAAACGGTGACAAAAAACTATGGCCTGAGTTGACCAATCTTTTTCCCACCAAGGATGAGCAGCCAACTCAGCAGGATATGATTGATCGTTTGATGTTTATTCAAGCCAACGAATCTGCTAAATGTTATCAAGAAAACGTCGTGCGCTCTGTCGCTGATACCAATATCGGCTCAATCTTTGGTTGGGGGTTTGCACCACATCAAGGCGGCACTCTGCAATTTATCAATTCGATGGGTCTAGAGACATTCATTGCACGCAGCCATGAGCTTGCCAGCAAATACGGTGAGCGTTTTGAACCTGCGCAGATTCTTGTGGATATGGCCAAAAAAGGCGAGGAGTTTGTAGATGGCTAATACAATAGCGGATTCTATGGCAGATTGTTTACAGGGGTTGCGAGTGGTCGATTTGACTCGTAACTTGCCGGGGCCTTTTGCTACGCGATTGCTTGCCGATTTGGGCGCAGAAATCATTAAAATTGAGCCCAAAAATGGCGATCCTGCCAGAGCCTTTGGCGAATTGTTTAAGGCATTAAACCATGGTAAAACCACCGAAAAACACGACTTTCGTGATCCCAAAGGTATTGACGCTATCAAAGCGCATCTCAAAGATGCCGATGTGATGTTAGACAGCTTTCGCCCTGATATCTTAGAGGGCATGGGATTAGATGCCAAAACATTGCATGCGATTAATCCTCAGCTGGTGATGGTATCAATCACTGGTTATGGCGTGGCGAGTGGCAGTACAGCAGATAAAGCGATCACTCATGACTGGGCTAATAAAGCCGGTCACGATATTAATTTTATGGCGATGAGCGGTGTGCTTGATCAGCTAAAGACTGCCACTGGCGAGCAGGCGATGCCTAACGTGCAATTCGCAGATTTGGCAGGCGGCAGTGATACCGCTGTGATTGCATTGCTCGCTGCTGTGTTCGCCGCCCAGCGTACTGGCAAAGGTCGTCATATTACCGTCAGTATGACGCACAGCTTGTATCAGCATCTGGTCATGCCAAAGGCAACGGGAGCACTGGTGAAGAGCTTCTCAGGACAAAAACCAGCACCGCAGCATGATTTTTTGGGTGGTTTATTACCCTGCTACCGATTGTACAAAACAGCAGACAAGCGTCATATGGCCGTTGGCTCGCTAGAGCTAAAATTTTGGCAAGGATTGTGTGAAGTATTAGATTTGCCTGCGCTAAAAAATAGCCATTGGCAACTTGGCGTTATGCCTAACACTTCTGAAAGCCAAGCGGCGGCTAAGACGGTAAGCGATAAATTTGCCAGTCAAACACTTGAGCATTGGCAACAAACTTTTGCGTCAGCAGATGTCTGCGTGACCCCAGTACTGACCCTAGAGGAAGCCCAAGCGCATCCCTTATTTGCACATCAAGATGAGCATGGTGCTACATCCGGCTGGCAGTAAGAGAGGATATTAATGTTATAGCCAATAGATAGCGCTCTCCAAAAAATTAATGACCAATGACCAAGGAAGGTTATGATGAAAAAAATTTGGATAGATCACTATCCGAAAGGCGTCGTGTCTGATATCTCAGCGACAAACCAGTCATTACTAGAACTGTTTGAATGCTCTTTTGCAAAATTTTCTCAACAGGAATTTATCACAAGCATGGGTGTCACTTATACCTATGCACAGGTTGATGAAACCTCTAAAGCTATTGCTGCTTGGATTCAAGGACTTAATCTTGAAAAAGGATCGGTGATAGCTATTATGATGCCGAACGTTAATCAATATCTGCCCATCGTCATCGGTGTACTACGGGCAGGAATGGTCATTACCCTCGTCAACCCTTTGTACACGGCGCGTGAGTTGAGGCATCAATTGAACGACTCTGACTGTAAAGCGATGTTTATTTTGACCCCATTTTGTTTAACCCTCGAAAAAATTGTCCATGATACGGGTGTAAAAACCATTGTCTATAGCGATATCGGGGATATGCTGGGCACTGTCAAAGGCAAAATCGTCGACTTGGCTGCCAAGTATATTAAAAAAGCAGTCCCGCCACACTCACTTAAATCTAATGCTCAGTATCAAGTACAAAGCTATAAGTCTGTCCTAAAAAAGGGTAGAAATATGAGCTATACCCGACCTGACGCGGATACTAAAGACGTGGCGCTGTTAACGTATACAGGTGGCACGACAGGCAAAGCTAAAGGTATTATCGTTAGTCATCACAACATAGAGATTGCAACCTCGCAGTTTGAGGCATGGTTTCAGCCTGTGTATGCTGATGTGGACGATGATAAGCAAATGAATACCATTGTTGCTTTGCCGCTTTATCATATCTTTGCTTTTGTGGTTGCTATGCTAGGTTTCAGAGTGGGGCAGCACCTGACGCTCATTACCAATCCGCGTGATATTGATAGTTTTATAAAGACTTTAAACTCGCGGCCATTCCATCTTTTACCAGCAGTAAATACGCTATATCAGGCCTTGATGGCACATCCGCAGTTTAAAACGATTGACTTTTCTGAGTTAAAACTCTCTTTGGCTGGGGGCATGGCAGCGACGCCAGAAACCGCCAAAAAATGGCTCGACTCAACTGGTCATCCCATCTTAGAAGGTTGGGGGATGTCAGAGACCATTGGCGTGGGCACGGCCAATCCCTTTACCAACAAAGCGTTCAACGGCAGCATCGGCATGCCGCTACCTGGTGTAGATATTAATATTCGTGATGAGGATGAGACAGTTTTAGAAGTCGGTAAGGTTGGAGAAATATGTATTAAAGGTGACAATGTCATCGCAAGCTACCACAATATCGACAATACTGGGTTCTTCACCATTGACGGCTATCTAAAGACCGGTGACATCGGGTCTATGGACGAGAAGGGCTACGTAAAAATCTATGATCGCAAAAAAGATATGATTATCGTCAGTGGCTTTAATGTCTATCCTAATGAAGTGGAAAACGTGATCGAGCGACATCCTAAAGTAGCTGAATGTTCGGTCGTTGGTATCGATGATGAGTTACAGGGACAGTCGGTCAAAGTCTTTATCGTTAAAGCGGATGCCAGTCTGACAAAAGATGAAATCATGCAGTTCTGTAAAGAAGATCTGACGGGGTACAAACGTCCCAGACAGATCGAATTTATTGATGAATTGCCCAAGTCGACAGTCGGTAAGATATTGCGTCATGAGCTCAGAAAATCGGCTAACAAAACATGATTAGCGAATGGCTTATCACATTTGCCAACACTCATCACTGATACTTTATCCAACACTTTTCCTAAATGTCAGATATTCGGCGCTGATAGCGTCGGCATCTTCGATTTGCGGATAATGTCCCAATGCTGACATTTCTGTGGTATTGGCATTGGGAATCAATTCACGATAACGATGAATCATATGTTGACCTGAGATAGGGTCTTTGGCACCCGCGATCAGTTTAACTGGTACGTTGCTATTGATAATCGCGCCTACCCAACGTTCACGGTATTGTTGACGTTGAGGGATATAGTCAATCAACTTGTGCATCACTGCTAAACCATTATTGTGCGTTAACAGCTGCCATAATGTGTCGATGACTTCAGGGGTTGGCGGTGTTGCAGGTCCAAATATGTGTTGTAAATTTTTCGCGAATTTGTTTTTGTTAATAAATTTGGATAGCAGAGGCCCTAATGGCGACAACAACAGTTTTTGAATCAGAATGGGTTTGTGAGTTTCAGGAAATAAGCCACCATTTAAAAAACAAACACTGGCTATGTGCCTGCCGCTGCTATCACTACTGTCATCAACTTGTCTCGCCAATAATTCTTGTGCAACCGTATCGCCATAATCATGCGCCAAAATATGATAGTCCTTGACACCAAGACGCTGCAAAACAGTCTCAAAAATATCAGCTTGCTCACTGATTAAGTAGCGCACGTTTTTGGGTTTATCAGACAAGCCAAACCCCAACATATCCAGAGTAATCACATAATAGTGCTCAGTGAGCTTATCCCATATACCTTCCCAGTCCCAACTGGCGCTAGGGTAGCCATGAATCAACAGTAAGGCTGGCGTGTCTTTGTCTCCGCCCTGACGGGTAAAAATCTGCTGACCATTAATAGATTCAAGCTGTCCCTGCTGTTGCCATTCGCTCAGTGTTATCATCGAAGGTTACTCCTCAAATGACGGATCAGTGCGGCGGAGTTTTCTTAATAAGGCCGGCCACGCAATGTCACCATTGGCTTCTTTGGTCACTTGTTTGGATGCCGCTTGGATACCAGCCAATATTTGCGGTGATATCAAGGTTAATTCACTGCCGCCGCTTTGTGCCTTGATTTGAACCTCGCAGGCTCTTTGCATGATATACATATATAAAAAAGCATCTGCCACGGTGCTGGCACAAGTGAGTAAGCCGTGATTACGTAAAATCATAAAATTGGCCTCACCAAGGTCAGCGACCAAACGTACTTTTTCTTCAGGGTTTAAGGCGACACCTTCGTAATCGTGATATGCCAAGTTAGATAATGGAAATAAGGATTGCTGTGAGATAGGCAGTAAGCCCTGCTGCTGAGTAGACACGGCGACACCATCGCTGGTATGCAGATGAATCACGCAGTGGGCATCGCTACGGGCTTCATGGACGGCGCTATGAATGGTAAATCCGGCAGGATTGATATCGAATGCTGATGAAGACACTTTTTCACCAGCTTGATTGACTTTGACCAGATTAGAGGCGGTAATCTCTTCGAACAATAAACCATAAGGGTTAATTAAAAATTCATCTTCAGTATCTGGTACGCGTGCCGAAATATGAGTAAAAACCAAATCATCCCAACCATACGAGGCAATCAATCGATAACAAGCCGCCAGATTGACTCGCATCTGCCATTCTTGTTCGGTTACATGGTCTTTTACATTTGGCGTTGAATTATTGTTCATTAGGTCATCCTTGACTGTTTTGAAGGTGATGAATACATCATTTTCTTCGTAAAGTTTCCTTGAATCTATATCCTAAAATAAATAAAAGCAATTGAATTCTGTATTCAAGATGCCTGAGAATCGCTGATGACATATTTAAAACAGATATAGTCAGTGAAAAGTAATATCCATACATCACGCACTGCTGATATTAGTTTTGCTTGCTGTGCAGACAGAGGATACAAAAAATTGATATCAGCCGTGTCGTAGCGTTTTGGGGTATTTTGACTATATTTGAAGGCAATAGGTTTCATTTGGTTTTTTAGCTTGATAGAAAGATGAAACGTTTGTCTCCTATCATTGAGGATTAGTGTTCGCATTGTTATCATAAGCAGGTGAAAGATATTTTTCATACTACTTAGCGTGGAAGGCGACAAGTAGTTTATCGTGGAAAGCAATAAGTAGTAAGATAATAGTCTTCCAACTCTGAGCACATTGACCTCAATTCAACTGCGAAAAACATCCATGACTTCTTCACTGCATCACCTATACTCTTTTCGTCGCTGTCCTTATGCCATGCGCGCCCGACTCGGTATCTTATTTGCTGAGTTGCAGGTAGAGCTGCGAGAGATAGCTCTGAAAAATAAACCATCTCAAATGCTGGCTATTAGTCCGAAAGGCACTGTCCCTGTTTTGCAGCTTGCTGATGGTGTGGTGATTGAAGAGAGTCGCGACATAATGGTGTGGGCGCTTGAGCAGACAGATCCGCAGGGGTTACTCAATGCAGCGGTCTTGCATCAAAGTAATACTCTGCTCGATCAAAACGACAATGAATTTAAGCATTGGCTGGATCGCTATAAATATGCTAACCGTCATATTGAGATGACCCAGACAGAGTATCGACAACGAGGTGAAGAATTTTTACAGGTTTTAGAAGAGCTGTTGACTAAAAACTCATATTTACTGGGGGATAGCCCGACCATTGCCGATATTGGTATCATGCCTTTTGTCCGCCAATTTGCCCATGTGGATCGCGATGTCTTTTATAGCTTACCTTACCCGAATCTGCAGCGATGGCTACAACACTGGCTTCAGCAGCCACTTTTTTTGCAAGCCATGACCAAGTTTCACCTTTGGCAAGAAGAGAGTGATATAGTGGTCTTTCCTTCCTGATACCAAGAGCGTGAATCTTCTGGTTTTCTTAACATTAGGACTTTAATAGACTTATCTGAAAAACTTAGCATATAGCTTCTTATAGCAATAAATTATAGCAATAAATTATAGCAATAAATTTTTAGACGATACCTGTTCATTGACTCTCTCTAATAGATTCACAAAGGCTCTCAATGATTTGTGCAAGAGGTTTCATGACTGGAAGTCTTTGTGGGGCGATACGGCTCTACAAAGACTTTTTCTTTTGAAAAATGATAAAGAAAATGTAAAAAGCTGACACAGAATAATAAAAGCCGATTGTTGCTGAATGAGTAAGAATACAAAGCAATAATGCGGTAACCTTAGGATTATGGACGACGTTCGAATTTATATACAAAGGGAGTTGTAAAATGAAAGGAATTACACGTTTTTCGAACAGTTTGATGGAGAGGTATTTACCGGATCCATTTCTGTTTGTCATTATCTTAACTGTCGTCATTTTTGGTATGGGCTTAGGGCTGACTGATTCTTCGCCTGTACAGATGGTGGCATATTGGGGTGAAGGGTTCTGGGCGTTACTCGCGTTTTCAATGCAAATGGTGCTGGTGCTCGTCACTGGTTTTGTCTTGGCAAGCAGCCCGATATTTAAACAAGGGCTGGGCAAGCTTGCCGGTTTTGCACGGTCGCCAGGTAGTGCTATTATTTGGGTAACCTTAGTTTCTCTGGCAGCGAGCTGGATTAACTGGGGATTTGGGTTAGTCATCGGTGCGTTATTCGCCAAAGAGTTGGCAAAGCGTGTTGAACATGTTGATTACCGTTTATTGATTGCCAGTGCTTATTCAGGATTTATCATTTGGCATGCTGGATTCTCTGGCTCGATTCCTCTATCGATTGCCACAGAAGGCCATCCGTTCGTTGACAAAATTGGTATTATTCCGACGACTGCGACCATCTTTGCGGGTTATAACTTAATTATCGTTGCTGCGCTGGTTATTATTGTCCCGTTATTAAACCGTTTAATGATGCCAAAAAGAGAAGATACCGTTACCGTAAATCCGAAGGTTTTGGCTGATCCCGTCATTGAAAAGCTTCCGGCAAAATCGGACATGACACCAGCAGAACGTTTAGAAAACAGTTGGATTTTATCGATGGTCATAGGCGCATTGGGGCTTGCCTTTATCGTCTATTATTTTGTACAAAACGGCTTTGCGTTAACGCTCGACTTGGTCAACTTTATGTTCTTGTTTCTTGGTATCATATTCCACGGAACGCCTCGCAAGTATTTGATTGCCGTTCAAGAAGCGGTCAAAGGCGCAGGCGCTATCATCGTTCAGTTTCCGTTTTATGCAGGTATTATGGGCATGATGACGGCATCTGGTTTGGCAGCCGTTATGTCAGAAGCGTTCGTTAGCGTTTCGACAGCAGACACACTGCCACTTTTTGCATTTTTGAGTGCAGGACTTGTCAACTTTTTTGTCCCTTCGGGTGGTGGACAATGGGCAGTGCAAGCGCCAATTATGCTGGAAGCTGCGGAAATGCTTGGCAGTGACCCCGCGAAAGTTGCCATGGCCGTCGCATGGGGCGATGCGTGGACAAACATGATTCAGCCATTTTGGGCGTTGCCTGCACTGGCAATCGCTGGACTAAAAGCCAAAGACATCATGGGCTTTTGTGTCATTGTTTTGGTCGTCAGTGGCGTTGTGATTGGGTTAGGGTTGTTGTTTTTATAATTAAAAGATAGCCTTAGCGTGACAGCTTAACGTTTAGACCTTGCCTGATTGATGGGCAAGGTCTTTTTTTATGAAAATAATTCAAGTGGTATATCTATCGCTGCCTATCTAAAATTGTCCAAATAAGCGACAATACCCGCATACATTCTAAGCATATATTGAGAGGTTTATATGCCCTTAGAACCGCATATAGAAACACATATCGAAACGCATATTATTTTTTAATAGTAGACATCTATTACTGCTAACCCAAATAAAAAGGCAATCCTAAATGACCAATAGTAACCCGTATGATTTTGCACCTTTACAGCCCACAGGTAGAAACGAGACTGATACTGCCAATACCTATGCGCCTGAAGATATGATTAAAATATACGAGCAGCAGTTTTTGATCCCAGTACCTGAAGACAAGCTAACTGAGTTTTTACCCGCACTAAAGAGATTTTATGACATCGATAATAATACGCTGGATGTCAGTGCTATTATTTTCGACGCAATCGCAGACTCCTCTATCATTTATAATCATAAAATTAAAGTAGGCAACTATCAAATACTGGGCGGATTGGTAGAGGAAGCGATTGAGTATGATGAAGACAATAAAAATGATGAAGGTGGCGAAGACAAAGAAATCCAAGCCTATACTTTAGAGTGTCAGCGTACTTTTTTTATTAATGATATAGAGATACTTTATCATTTTAATTTATTTATTTATGGCGATGGTTATTCTACTTTAACCAAAAAAGACACTGTGCTAGAAAAAATGTATTGGTTTGTTAGAGGAAGATTCGAAGAGGATTTATTGGATGACTCTGAAGACAATGACAGTTTAGACTCTATTAATAAGCAGCTAGCCAGCTTAGGTATTCGGGAAATGGATTTGACGACCATAGATGAGATCGTAAGCTATGTAGAAGACAGCATCATAGATGATGCCATGGTGGACGAGCTTAATAAATTATTGGATGATGCGGAATAGCCTGAAGGATAAGTCTGGTACTTCCGATCAAGTTGGTTATGATTTGTACCAAGACAGTGGTAATCTGGCAAAGTTATATATTCAGAATCATCAATAAGGCACATCGCTATGGAACAAGCACAAAACGCTGTAGAACACAGACCTGTATTCATGCCCAAAGTCAACAGTGACAATTTGGTAAAAACGGATATGGTTAGGTTTGAGCGGCATGTGGGATTTGCAACTAGACAAAAGAAAAAGTCCATCAATGACCTGCAACAAGTCATTCGTAAAAAATATGGATTTAAGCAAGTGTTAGAGCTGTCGAGCAAATCTGGCAATAAGTTGAGTTTTCCGCTAAGCCCGTTCAGCTTAAAGATCACTGATGAGCATGATGGCAATCAATACAGTGTCGAAAATGCCTTTCAAGCCAGCATGGTTTTTGAGGACGGTGGGCCTTACCTTGACTTGCTGACAGTACCGCCAAGACAAGCCAGAAAGGACGAGCGATTAACCACCTCAGGAGAACTCACTGGCTATAATTATTTTGGTATGGAGTGGGGTGTAGAGCCGTTAACCGTGTTTTATGATTGGCTGTATGTAAATGCCCTAAAGCAAAATCCTCAGCTGCACGAGGAAGTGATGCAATATCAGGCCTTTACTGACATCACCTTTAATCCCAAAAAATCCATCCATTGCGCGGCTTATGCATTGGCTCTGTTTGTGGCGCTCAATAAACGAGAGTTGCTCGATAATATTGAAGACCCAATAGCGTTTTATAATTTATGTGATGAGTTCAAAGTCAGTAATACTGAGCAGCTTTTGGAAGAGGGTTGGGTCTAATGGCTAGATAGAATATGCTTTAGTACATATAGTCAAAACACCCTAAAAACGCTACGGCACTGCCGATATCAATTTTTCTTGCTTGCTGTGCCTGCGCAGACAGAGGCTACAAAAAATTGATATTAGCCGTGCATGATGTATCGATATTATTTTTCACTGACTATATATAGTTCAAATGTTTAAACACCACTCCCAATCCGCTCAGCCAATGCCTGCAACTTTGGCACAATCATCGCCGCATAGTCGGCGCTTTCCCAGTTGGCGCTTGGCACACTGGCATTGAGCGAATAAGCGTATTGTCCTGTCGCGACATCATACACCCCAACAGCGACTGCTAATATATCGGTAGAAAACTCCCCATCTGACACGGTATAGCCATGCGCTACATAATGCTCTGCCGCGTTGGCTAAGGCAGTTTGCGCGTGGTTATAATCCTCTATAGACAAATGCTCTTTTAGATTGCTACTGATCACAGCCTGTCTCGCCTGTGAGCTTGCCGCATAAAAAGCACGTCCAATAGCAGTGCGTGCGACAGGTACAGCTGAGCCAACTTGTAAATTGACCGATAAGCGTGCAGGGCTACGACAGCAGGCGTGATAGCGCATTTCACCTTCGACTTCGGTTGCCAAATTCACCGATACTTCATTGCTGCTGGCGAATTGCCGTAATAGTGGCTCAGCATACGAGACCATATCATGGCGACTCCACGCGGTGGCGCTTAGCCGTACAGCACTACTGCCCAATTGATACTGTCCGTATTCATTCGTACGTAAAAACCCAAGCGTGGTCAACGTATGGATAAGGCGAGTAACGGTCGCTTTTGGCAGATTTGTCATCTGACACAATTGCTGATGGGTGAGCCGCTCATGATGCTCAAAAGCGGCCAGCAATATCAATCCGCGACCCAGTGCCGTCACAAATTGTCGGTCATTATCCTCCTTGCTTTGGCTCATTATTCCATGCATTCGTCTCAGTAGCGGGGTAGCTGTCGATAAGGGTGTTGTCATTTTATACTCATCTTTTTTTTATAAAGGTTTACAGCGGGGCTAAATTTTGCTTAAATGGTTTTAAATTATGAAACTAAGTTTCGCACAGCGGAATAACGAAGTCAATGACTTGTTAGACCAAACGATGTATCAATCACTACTCGTCAGTCAGGATGACTGATACCAAGGAGATCCACATGGCAACATCTACCAGCCCACGCTTTGATTGGGAAGATCCTTTTTTATTACGCGACCAGCTCACTGAAGAAGAGCGCATGGTCACGGACAGCGCCCGTCAGTTTTTTCAAAAAGAGCTGATGCCGGGCATCGTTGAGGCCAATCGTAATGAAAATTTCGATCGTAATATCATGCGTCAAATGGGTGAAATGGGCTTACTTGGCGTGACTATCGAAGGTTACGGCTGTGCTGGTTTATCCAGTGTTGCCTATGGTCTGATTGCCAAGGAAGTGGAAGCAGTTGACTCTGGATACCGCTCTGCAATGAGCGTACAGTCAAGCTTGGTTATGCATCCTATTTGGGCATATGGCACCGAAGAACAAAGAGAGCGTTATTTGCCTAAGCTTGCTTCAGGCGAATATGTCGGTTGCTTCGGTCTGACTGAGCCAGATTCGGGTTCTGATCCGTCATCAATGTCTACTCGTGCGCGCGCAGTCGATGGCGGTTATGAGTTGACGGGTAATAAAATGTGGATTACCAACAGTCCTATCGCTGACGTATTTGTCGTTTGGGCAAAAGATGATGCTGGCGAGATTCGCGGTTTTGTTTTAGACAAAGGTATGAAAGGTCTGTCAGCGCCGAAAATTGAAGGCAAATTCTCATTACGTGCCTCAGTCACGGGCGAGATTGTCATGGACAAAGTATTTGTTCCTGAAGCCAATGCTTTCCCAGATATCCGTGGTTTAAAAGGGCCATTTGGCTGCTTGAATAAAGCCCGTTATGGTATCGCTTGGGGTTCAATGGGTGCCGCTGAGTTCTGCTGGAAAGCGGCTCGTCAATACACGCTAGATCGTAAGCAGTTTGGTCGTCCATTGGCAGCAACGCAGCTGGTACAGCTAAAGCTTGCCAATATGCAGACTGAAATCACCTTAGGTCTACAAGCTGCGCTACGTGTTGGCCGTTTGATGGATGAAGACAACGCCGCGCCTGAGATGATTTCACTTATTAAGCGTAATAACTGCGGCAAGGCACTTGATATAGCTCGTATCGCGCGTGATATGCATGGCGGTAACGGTATCTCTGATGAGTTCCATATCATTCGTCATGTGATGAACTTGGAAGCTGTCAATACTTACGAGGGTACACATGACATCCATGCGCTTATCCTAGGCCGAGCACAGACGGGCATTCAAGCATTCTTTTAAGCGCTTTTAGCTAATAGTGTTTGGTACAACTGTATTCTGTGACGTACGTTATTGTTTTGCTTTTTACGAAGCATTTATAGGCAGTAGCGTACGTTTTTCAGTTGTTTTTCATTATTTAACTGTTAAGCAGCTAAATGATGAAGAACAATTTTATGATCAAAAAATCAAAGAACACACGACACAATAAGGGATTATTATGACTGATATGGCCAATATGCCAGAGGGCGCATTGCATGGTATTAAGGTACTCGATTTATCGAGAGTGTTGGCAGGCCCTTCTTGTACCCAAGTGCTTGCTGATCTTGGTGCCGAAGTCATTAAAGTTGAGCGTCCTCATATCGGTGATGAAACGCGCCATTGGGCACCGCCAACATTCAGCGATGATACATCCGCTTACTACGCCACTATTAACCGCAATAAAAAATCACTGACGGTAGATATCACCACGCCAGCAGGGCAGACCATTATCAAACAGCTCATCGCTGACAGTGATATTTTGGTCGAGAATTTTAAAGTCGGTGGTCTTAAAAAATATGGCTTGGATTATGACAGTCTCAAACAAGACCATCCACGCCTGATTTATGCGTCATTGACGGGTTTTGGGCAGACAGGACCAGATGCCAAACGCCCAGGTTACGACTATATTGTGCAAGGATTATCAGGGCTAATGAGCATTACAGGTCCGAGTGATGGCGAACCGCATAAGGTTGGTGTGGCAGTCGTCGATTTGTTTGCAGGCTTGCAGTTAACGATTGGCATTCAAGCAGCACTGCTAGCACGTCAAAATACTGGACTTGGTCAACACGTTGATGTAGCACTGCTTGACAGTGCGCTGGCGATGTTAGCTAACGTCGGTATGAATCATTTGGCCTCAGATAAGATACCACCGAGATTGGGTAATCAGCATCCCAATATCGTGCCTTATCAAGTATTTGCAGGTCAGGGCGAGCAACACTTTATCTTAGCCTGTGGTAATGACAGTCAATTTGCCAAACTTTGCGATGTGCTCGCAGTCGATTGGCATATGGATGAGCGCTTTACGACCAATCCCCAACGTGTTGTCAATCGTACGCTGCTATGTGGCGAGCTGGTTAATAAGTTTGCTGAGCAACCACGCACTTACTGGCTAGAGGTTTTAGATCAAGCAGGCATTCCGTGTGGGGCTATTCATAATGTGGCTGAAGCCTTGGCCATGCCGCAAGCACTGGCACGTGAGATGATAGTTGATTTCACCGCGCAAGGCAGTCCTGTGCGCGCACTTGGCAATCCTATCAAACTATCCGCATCGCCTGTTAGCTATCGTACGCCGCCACCCCAGTTGAGCGAGCATACTGATAGCACGCTTGCTGATTTAGGCTACGACAGCGAGATGATAGCCAAGCTTAAAGCGGATGGGATTGTTTAGGGCATATTCTCAATTTAAACGGCATCGATCAAATGCCAAGTTAGCTTTTTGATTTTTTGCTCAAAAAGCTAAGCCAAATGCTCCGCCTTAAAACCCAAACGCTGTTCAATTTGTTCCGCCAATTCAATCAGTACAGCACTCACCTCAGCATACTTAGACTCGTATTCTGCCTGCAAAAAGCTAACCGCCATACCTGCAACGGCATTGCCTGAAGCATTGCGAATATAAGTACCCAAACAGTACATACCTTCGCGTAATTGCCCGTCATCGAGTGAAATACGACTGTCATGAATGGCGCTTAACTCAGCAGATAAGCTTACAAAGTTATCGACACCATTTGGTGTGAGCGGCTGAGGAAAGATACCTTCATACAAAGATTCGATGGTTTGCATTGAGAGCGTAGACAACAGCGCTTTACCAGTCGCTGAAAATACTGCCGGTACGCGCACACCAGCACGGAAGGTAAAACCAAGCGGGGCAGGCGTTTCGTGACAAGCTAAAAAAACAACTTCGCCCAAATCCAATTTAGACAAGGTTACAGTATGTTGTAGCAAGACAGGGTGTTGGACGATGAGGTCTTTAAATAACTGTATGACACCTTGCTGCTGCTCATACTTGCCAGCCCAATACATCAAGTAGGAGCCTAAGTGAAAGCGGCTGTCACTATCTTTATAGATGACATGCTTGCCCAATAAGCTTTGCAATATATTGTGGGTTGAGCTACGCGGCAGTTTTAATTGCTTGGCGATATGAGCGGCAGTCAAGGGTTGTTGACTTGCCGTAATTAAATCTAAGATTTGAAAAGTTTTGTCCAATGCTGGAACGGCTGTTGTGCTCATAAGTTGCCTATTAGAAAGTAAAAATAAAAATAGTGAAGATAATATTCAAAATAATCTTAATAAAGGTTGCAAAGAGTGGTGCATCATTCTTATAATGATGTCTCATATATAGAATTAACGTTCAGTATATTGAACAAATTACAGATGAGCAATAATTATTACTGACTGACCGTTTTGATTTTATTCTCTTGTAATGAGCTGCTTAACAATGGATGGTGTTGCCGTATTTTTAAAATGGCATCGTTTTTAGTTGCCATTTTAAGTCGCCACATTGTTCAATAGCTTACTCATAATAAATGCGCAAATCACGACCAACATGGAGTGTTACGATGCCAAAAAATACGCTAACCCTATCAAATCCAGATTTACTCAAACAATCTTGCTTCATTAAAGACGGCTGGCATGCTGCTAGTGATGACGCTGTGCTTGATGTAAACAATCCTTTTAACGGCGACCTCATCGGTACTGTACCAAGTCTCACCACAGAAGATGTCAACGAAGCTGTTGCTTATGCTCATGACGTCCAAGCAGACTGGGCAGCAAAAACAGCCAAAGAACGTGCAGAGTTATTGCAAAAGTGGGCTGATCTGATCGATGCCAATAAAGAAGATTTGGCCATCATCATGACCGCTGAGCAAGGCAAGCCGCTGACTGAGTCACGCGGTGAAGTAGGTTATGCCAACAGCTTTATCCGTTGGTTTGCCGAAGAAGGCAAGCGCGTCTACGGCGATGTGATTCCTGCCAATAGCGCACAGCTACGTCACGTTGTCCTTAAGCAGCCAGTCGGTGTTTGTGCCGCTATCACGCCTTGGAACTTCCCAGCGGCGATGATCACGCGCAAAGTTGCTCCTGCACTAGCAGCAGGCTGTACGATTATCGTCAAGCCTGCTACTGAGACACCTTATTCTGCATTGGCGCTAGGCGTATTGGCTGAGCAAGCGGGTATTCCAGCTGGCGTCATTCAAGTAGTGACTGGCAAATCTTCTGTCATTGGTGAGATCTTAACGGGTGATGCCCGCATTCACAAACTGTCATTCACAGGCTCTACAGAAGTAGGCCGTACACTGATGGCACAATGTGCACCGACTATCAAAAAGCTATCGTTAGAGTTAGGTGGCAACGCGCCATTTATCGTCTTTGATGATGCCGATCTAGAAAAAGCCGCTACCGGCTTAATCGCTTCTAAATATCGTAATGCTGGTCAGACCTGTGTCTGCGCCAACCGCGTATACGTGCAAGACAGCATCAAAGATAAGTTTTTAGACGTCTTTGTTAAAAAAGTCGCTGAGTTGAAGGTGGGTAACGGTTTAGAAGAAGGCGTCGATATCGGCCCTCTTATCAACAAAAAAGCGTTAGATAAAGTACAAGCCTTGCTCAAAGATGCGCTGGATAAAGGGGCAAAGCTGGTCACTGGCGGTAGTGTCAACGCTGCTTCAGAACTGACTTATAACCCAACGGTTATTACAGATATTAGCAGTGATATGGACATCGCCTCTGAAGAAATCTTTGGACCGATTGCGACTATCTTTACGTTCAAGGATGAAGCAGAAGTTATTCGTGCTGCTAACGATACTATTTATGGCTTGGCCGCTTACTTCTACAGTAGCGACTATGCACGCTCATGGCGCGTTACCGAAGGTCTGGAGTACGGCATCATCGGTCACAACACTGGTTTGATTTCTACCGAAGTTGCCCCATTTGGCGGTGTCAAGCAGTCTGGATTTGGCCGCGAAGGTTCAAAATACGGTATCGAAGACTATGTCACGACCAAATACTGGTGTTCTGATATCAGCTAATAACATTGGGATGTTTTTGGTGCTTTGAGAGAAGTGCTCTTTGATATCCCTCGTATATTTATTAAATCGCCCATCATTACAAACCGCCAATCACTAGATGGCACTTATGTTACGAACAAAGAAAAGGACATTTCTATGACGACTACCAATCAATCATTACTTGAGCGCCGCAAAGCTGTTTTACCAACAGGGTTGGGTGTTGCCTTTCCTATCTTTGCAGAAAGAGCAAAGAACTCAGAAGTTTGGGACGTGGAAGGCAATCGTTATATCGATTTCGTTGGCGGTATTTCAGTATTGAACACCGGTCACAGCCATCCAAAAATCACCCAGCGTGTCCATGAACAGCTCGACAAATTTACCCATACTGCTGCACAAATGATTAACTATGAGTGCTATGTTGATTTGGCTGAAAAGCTGTGCGAAAAAGCCCCTATCAGTGGTGATACTAAAGCTTTCTTTTTAACCACTGGCGCAGAAGCGGTAGAAAACTGTATCAAGATTGCTCGTGCTAAAACCCGTCGTCCAGGCATCATCTCTTTCGTTGGTGGTTGGCATGGTCGCACCATGATGTGTATGAGCTTGACTGGTAAAGTCTTGCCATACAAAAAGAACTTTGGCCCGATGCCAGGTCCTGTGTTTCATGCGTTGTTTCCAGCAGAAGAGCTGAACGTCACCGAAGCTCAAGCATTGCATAGTCTTGAGATGATTTTTCAAGCAGATATCGACCCTAGTGAAGTGGCTGCGATGATTATCGAGCCAGTACAAGGTGAGGGTGGTTTCCATCAAGTGACACCATCATTTGCCAAATCTTTGCGTGATATCTGTGACGAGCATGGCATCGTCTTGATTTTTGATGAAGTACAGTGTGGTTTTGCCCGTACGGGTACGTTGTTTGCCACTGAGCAATTAGGCGTTGAGCCTGATTTGATGACTGCTGCGAAGAGCTTGGCGGGTGGTTATCCTATCTCTGCGGTTATCGGCCGTGCTGACATCATGGATGCCCCGCAAGTAGGCGGCTTGGGCGGTACTTATTCTGGCAATCCATTGGCGTGTGTAGCAGCGCTTGCGGTCATGGAAGTTATCGAAGAAGAAAACTTGCTTGAGCGTAGTGTGGTGATTGGTGACAAAATCGAAGCTTTCTTAAAGGACTTAAACTTAAGCAGTATCGGTCATATTCGTCATAAAGGTGCAATGCTAGCATTTGAATTAATCGATAGCGAAGGCAAACCTGATGCCGCAGCCGCAAACAATCTAAAAGCCAAATCATTTGAGCAAGGTTTGCTACTAGCGTCTTGTGGTATGTATGGCAATGCCATTCGTGTGATGGTGCCATTGACGGTCGAAGATGAAGTGCTACAAGAAGGTCTTGATATCATTAAAGGCATCTTAACGGCTTAATAAGTATTGAGCCAATAGTTGATAGAGCAGCAAGATTGCCCCTATGGCACTCGCTTTGAGTACATTTTTTACAACGGCGCCTTGCAAGTCAAGACGCCGTTGCTGTCTCTGCTATTTGAATATCGAACAAATAGTGTAGTCAAGGAATTTTAGAATCGCTACAAGGCGACCGACCGCAGATAGTACACTGAGTACATCTAGGGCGGGTAACACAGTAGCGGTTTAAAAGTGCTCTGACTATACGTAACAGCTTGGATCAAAAGGTATATATGATAATTATGATGGGTGCTATCCCACTAAACAAAACATAGTGTGGCCGTAAAGGGTTAACACGGATGACACACAGACAAGGAGCAAGTTATGTCTGAATTAAAAAAAACGTTAGGGACGCTAGATATTATCGCCTTAGCATTTGGTGCTATGGTTGGCTGGGGCTGGGTGGTTTTAGCTGGCGGCTGGATTTTATCTGCCGGTACGTGGGGCGCAATGCTGGCGTTCTTTATCGGTGGTTTGGCAGTGATACTGATTGGCGTGACTTATGCTGAGCTGGCGGCCTCCATGCCGATTACGGGCGGTGAGCATACTTATACCCATCGAGCGCTGGGGGTGAATGTGTCCTTTATTTGCTCATGGAGTATTCTATTTGGGTATTTCTCAGTGGTCGCCTTTGAGGCGGTTGCCTTGCCGACAGTCGTAGAATATTTTATCCCCAATTATAACCAAGGCTATCTCTGGACGATTGCAGGTTGGGACGTCTATGCTACTTGGGTAGGCGTCGGGATGTTGGGTTCAATCATTGTGACTTGGCTCAATATTCGTGGTATGGAAGTCAGTGCGTGGTTCCAAAAAACAGCGGTATTGGGCATTTTATTCGTTGGTACATTACTGTTCATCGGTGCCGTCTTATTCAATCCTGAGAGTTCAAATTCTATACAAGCGCCAGCCTTTATTGGCGGTGCCGCAGGCGTCATGGCTGTTATCGTGATGGTACCCTTTATGTTTGTGGGCTTTGATGTTATTCCACAAGCAGCAGAAGAGATTGATTTGACTCGTCCTAATATTGGCAAGTTTTTGATTCTCTCTATCGTTGTTGCGGTGATGTGGTATGTGGGTATCGCTTGGAGTGTGGGCACGACTTTACCACTGGTACAAGCAGAAAACTCAACCCTCGCTACTGCTGATGCGATGACCAATGCGTGGCAAGGAAAATGGGCAGGTATCTTGTTGGTTATTGGCGGTGTACTGGGTATCTTATCAAGCTGGAATGCTTTCTTGATCGGTGGTAGTCGTCTGCTTTATGCCATGTCAAAAGCACGTATGTTGCCAGCCTTCTTAAGCAAGCTGCATCCAAAATATAATACGCCATCAAATGCAATCTTATTAATTGGTGGTTTGGCGACACTAGCGCCATTGTTCGGTCGTAAAATGCTGGTGTGGATCGTAGATGCAGGTGGTTTTGGTATCGTGATTGCTTATACTTGTGTGGCGATATCATTCTTAGTTCTACGCTACCGCGAGCCTGATATGGTACGTCCATTCAAAATACCCGCAGGCAAGCTTGTCGGTATGGTCACGATTGCGCTTAGCATTGGTATGTTGATGTTGTATATGCCAGGTATGCCATCGGCACTAACCGCTATTGAGTGGTGGATTTTCTTTGGTTGGACTGTTTTAGGTATTGCATTATATGGCTATGCAAGAGTGAAATATCCAGGCATTAGTGAGTCGATTATGGCAGAAGAGCTGCGTGAATTAAAAATCGTCAATCAATTGTGGTTAAAAGACAATCCACCTAAACGCTAAGATTTTCGATAAAATATTTTTTCATCAATGATCACTCAACAAAAAGCCTAACATTAAATGTTAGGCTTTTTGTTTATCTAAGAAAAACGCTATCGATTACGATTTATCACGAATCAACTTATAGTTTAAAAATTCAGTGATACCAAGGGTACCAAGCTCGCGACCAAATCCAGAGCGTTTAACGCCGCCGAATGGGGTATTGGCCTCACTACCAGAAGGCGCGTTGATAGTCACCATACCGACATCTAATTGCTCAGCAATCTCTGCTGCCAATGCTGCGTCCTGAGTTTGAATGGAAGCACCTAGACCAAATGGTACGTCATTGGCAATTTTGATAGCATGCGCAATGTCATTCGCTTTGTAGATAACGGCGACAGGACCGAATAGTTCCTGACGATAGACATCCATTGAGTCATCAACATCTGCCAATACCGCAGGGGCAAACCAAGCACCTGGCTTGTCTTTAACGATGCCACCCTCGACTAATACCGTTGCGCCGGCTTTGACAGCACTGTCTAACTGCTCTTGCAAATTGTTTGCTGCCGCCTTCGAAGACATCGGGCCAATGAAAGTATCTTCATTTTGTGGATCAGCTAGGGTCATGCCACGTACGGCGTCGGTAAAGCCTTTAACAAACTGGTCGTACACGCTTTCGACGATGATTAAGCGTTTAGCAGCATTACAAGCCTGTCCAGTGTTACCAAAACGACCTACGATTGCACCTTGTACGGCCTGCTCGATGTCAGCATCCGCCGCAACGATAAAGGCATCAGAGCCACCAAGCTCTAAAACGACCTTTTTGAGGGCGCCACCAGCTACTTTTGCAACCGCTTGTCCTGCACGTTCAGAACCTGTCAACGAGACGCCTTGCACTCTGGTGTCTTCAATAATAGTCGCTGCTTGATCGTTGGTAGCGAAGACATTGTTATACACGCCACTAGGTAAGCCGGCGTCTTTTAGAATATCAACGATAACTTCTGCGGTGTTAGGGCACTGCGGCGCATGTTTTAGGATAATGGTGTTACCTGCCATTACGTTTGGTGCCACAAAACGAGCTACCTGATAATGCGGGTAGTTCCATGGCATGATGCCAAGTAAAACGCCAACTGGGAGCTTTTCTACTGAGGCTGAACCGTCTGCAACATCAATCGTATTTGGTGCTAATAGTTGCTCACCGTTATCTGCATAATAGCGATAAATTTCAGCAACCAGTTGGAGCTCACCCTTTGCTTGTGCGAGAGGCTTGCCCATTTCGTTGGCAACGATACGTGCTAGCTCATCTTGGCGCTCAATATAGATGTCAGCTATTTTATTCAATAGTGCACTACGTTCGCCAAGCGAGGTCTTTTGCCAGTCTTGATAAGCATTATTTGCTTGTTCAATAGCGTTTTGGATATCTTGTTCAGTGGCGGTAGGGTAAGTGGCTTCTACTTCACCAGTGGCTGGGTTATTAACTTGATAATCGCTCATAGTTATGTCCTTTTTTAAAATATTATTGGGTTCAAAATCCATTTGGGTCTATATTTTTATGCGGGTGCTTTTGATTACTGCTTTTAGTTGCTGCTTTTAGTTGCTGCTTTTAATTGATGATTTTGGTTGCTGCTGCGTAATGCAATGAATATTGCCGCCACCAAAAACAATCTCTTTCGTTCGTACTCCCACTACTTGATGTTGAGGAAAGACTTTTTCAAGCTGCTCGATGGCGAGTGCATCATTTATATCATCATATTGCGGTACGATGACAGCGTCATTACAAATTAAAAAGTTGGCATATGAAGCAATACAGACATCATCAGTATGACGCGCCTTGGCATCATCAGATTGTTCAATATCATGATGTTCAGGCAAGGTGACAGAGTTCTTGGTACAGCATAGCTTATGGACTTTTAAACGTCTGCCTTTTGCATCAGTCATCTTTGAGAGCTGCTCATAGGCCTTTTGCGTTGCCTCATAAAACGGATGCTTAGGGTCGTCAGTAAACAAGCAAACTACTTCACCAGGGCGCGCAAAGCAAGCGATATCGTCAATGTGACCTGTAGTCTCATCAGGATCAATACCGTCATCAATCCACAGCACTTTTTGTATATTAAGATAAGCTTTTAGCTTGTCTTCAATTTGAGCTTCGGTTAGGTGCGGGTTACGCCCTGGGCTTAGCAGACACATGCGCGTAGTCAGAACAGTGCCTTCACCATCGACATGAAATGCGCCGCCTTCCATGACAAAGTCATCCGTTCGATAGCGTTTGATATCTAGATGATCACATAAGCGTTCAGCCAGCTTATCATCGTCATCCCACGGCGAGTATAGTCCATCATAGTCGCCGCCCCATGCATTGAATGTCCAATCACAAGCGCGTAGCTCACCTGCTTCATTGATTAAAAATGTCGGGACAGTATCACGCGCCCAAGCATCATTGCTGGGCATGGATATGACGTCGATATCAGCAGGTAGACTATCGCGGCATGATTGATAATCATCAGGATTGACCAGTATGCCAACTTCACAAAATCTGTTAATTGCCAGTGCAACATCAGCATAAGCTTTCTGAGCAGGAATGGCTTGCTGTCGCCAGTTATCAGCACGGTAAGGCCATACCATCCATATTTTTTGTATCGGCTCAAATTCTGCTGGCATGTAAAAGCCGTCTTGTTGTGGTGTTGAGCCAGTGATTAATCGGTTCGGTAATAATGACATATAGAGCACCTTATTTGACGATAGCGCGAGTGAGCTTGCTTGTTAACAAACCTTATCCATGAGTCAGCAACGTGCCATACATCGATGGACGACGATCACGGAACACGCCCCATTGCTGACGTTCGATAGCCAGTTGATCTAAGTCAAAAGTCGTACTAAGTATCTCTTCTTTATCTTTAGATGCTTCTTGTATAATCTCGCCACGACCGTCGGTAATAAATGAGCTACCGTAGAACGCCACGACGCTATCGTTTCCGTTATCGTTTCCGTTTTGAGTAATTGTCTCAGTGCCAATACGATTGGCTGCTACCACTGGCATGAGGTTAGCGGCAGCATGACCTTGCATACAGCGCTGCCAATGACCTTTTGAGTCGATGTCCAATGTTGGCTCATCACCAATCGCAGTCGGATAAAACAGTATTTCTGCACCCATCAATGCCATGCTACGAGCGCATTCAGGGAACCATTGATCCCAGCAAATACCGACACCAATTTTGGCATACTTGGTTTGCCAAACCTTGAATCCAGTATCGCCGGGGGTAAAGTAGAATTTTTCGGCATAAGGAATACCATCTGGTATATGCGTTTTACGATAAGTGCCAAGTATCTCGCCATCGGCATCGATCACGGTCACGCTATTAAAAAAGGTATTGCCTGATTTTTCATAGAAGCTAATCGGCAATACCACTTGCAGCTCTTTAGCCAACTGCTTGAAGTGATTGATGGCCGCATTATCCGCAACTGAGGTTGCCAGCTTAAAATAATCAAAGTCATGAACTTGGCAGAAGTAGGGCGTCTCAAATAACTCTTGTAGCAAGATGATATTGGCACCCGCTTTGGCGGCTTTAGTGACCAACTCAGTTGCAGTGGCAATATTTTGTTGTATATCCCAACCACATGCCATTTGAGTCGTAGCAACGGTAACATTTCGCATGATCTAAATCCTTATCGTATTTATTAATGAGTACCATATAAAAGGCTTGTTTTGACTAACGAACCATCTCTCACTGCCCGCTAATCAATGATTAAAATAATAGCGTTAAGGTTGGCTTAAGCCATCATATAACCCAAGCCTAAGAAGGTGACGACGGATAATCCCGCACCGAGCATGGCATAGGGGAACTGGGTAAAAGCGTGCTGCATGGGGGAGCAGCCAGCACCTTGCGCGGCAAGTAGCGATGAATCACTAAAGAAACAAGCATGACTACCAAATGAAGAAGCAGATAACAATGCGCCAATCATAAGGGGTGTGCTAACGCCTAGGGCGAGCGATATTGGAAAGACAATGGGCATAGCAAGGACATATAAACCCCAGCTTGATGACGTGGCAAAAGTTAAGAAAGCCATCACCGCAAAGATGACGGCAGGGAAAATAATAATCGTCATATAAGGCGTGATAGCCTCAATCACATATGAGGTCATACCAAGCTCGTCATTGATGGCTTTTAAGAAAAAACCACCAATGACGGTTGAGAGTGGATAGAGCATGACTTTAAAGCCTTTAAAGATGGCTTCAACTTGGGTCTCAAAACTTAAAATGCCTTGCATCCAATAGACAACGACGGTCACAAAACAGGTCAATAATGCACCGCGTAATAGATCGACTTCGAAGTAGACCGTAGAGACAATCAGTAAGATCATTGGGAAAGCAAAGTTTGCGATATTGGCTTTGAACGATAGCTTACGTTTGGCTTGGACGTTTGAGATCAGTTGCTCTTCGACAAAGGCTTCCGGAACAGGATTACCGGCTTTGGCACGTGCCTCGGCTTTTTTCATCGGACCCCAGTCACCCAAAATGCCATACGCCACTAAGAATACAATCAAAAGTGCAAACCAAGCATACGCCATATAAGGAATCGCGCTGATATAAAGCCCAATACCTTCACCATCGCCAGCCACGCCGTTTTCTTCTAAAAGACCTGCAAAGTAGACTGCCCACGTAGAAATAGGCACGATAATACACATCGGTGCGGCGGTTGAATCGACGATATAAGCGAGCTTCTCACGAGAAACGTTATAGACGTCAGTGAGTTTTTTGACGGAGGTTGATACTGCTAGACAGTTCAAATAGTCGTCAATAAAAACCACGACGCCCAAAGCAAAGGTGGCCAATAATGACTGACGGCGCGATTTAATAATTTTTTGTAGCCATTCACTAAAGCCATCTAGACACCCACTAATCTCAAGCAGTTGAATAAGACCACCCATCAGACCACAGACGAGAACAATCCAAATAATGGTCTCATTACCCAGCACCATCGACATGTTGTCTGCAAAAGGGGAGACCAAATCAAAAGGATTGAGCATCACGAGCCCAGCGACACAGCCTGCGATCATGGATTCAAATGGTCGCCTAGAGACAATGGCAGTGACTAATACCAATAGTGTTGGTAGTAAAGATAAGGCACCCCAAGATTGGTCTGGGGCACGGCTGGTAGATAGCCAAGCAAAAGCCAGATAGATGACGACGGCTACTATGACGGTGAGAAATACTCGCTTATTATGATACTGTCTTTCGACAGCATCATTGAGCTTCATGTTCATATTTACGCTCCCTGTAAAACCTCATTGTTTTTTTAAACAAGCTCTATTCTATGGTTGACGCGCGACAGACAGTAGGACAGTAGCGAACCAACTTTCTATCGCGCTCCATCACAACAATCCGTTGCTATGATAGGTCAATGTAACGACCGCTTTTAAAATAAAAACACTTTGTTCAATGTTTATTATTCAAAGCTTTTATGTGTTTACATGCCAGTGGTATCTTTTAGCGCATACCACCATGAGCCCATGACCGAGTAAGGGACTCGCAGCGCTCGACCACCTGGGAACGGAATCCAAGGAATTTGTGCAAAAGCATCGAACTCTTTGGTTTTACCATTGATGGCATCAGCCAAGATTTGCCCAAATAAGTGCGAACCTGTCACGCCATGACCACTATAACCATGGGCGAAATATACTCGCTCATGTAGTTTGCCCATTTGTGGTACGCGAGAAAAAGACAAAGCAAAGTTCCCACTCCACGCATAGTCGATTTTGACGTCACGTAACTCTGGAAAAATCTTAGTCATGTTTGGTCTAATTTTAGCTGTGATGTCAGCTGGGTCCTGACCACCGTAGACTGTACCACCGCCAAATAACATGCGCTTGTCTGCTGAGAGACGATAGTAATCAAGAATATAGCGAACGTCTTCGACACAAACATCAGTTGGGAGTAGCTGGTCTGCTAAATCACCCAGCGGCTCGGTGGCGATAATCTGAGTCGATACAGGCATGACACGGTCAGTCAGTTTAGGGATAACTTTATTGAGATAGGCATTGCCGCACAGCACCGCTTGCTTACAAGTGACGGTGCCAAACTCGGTGATGACTTTGATAGCATCGTCCGCATACTCAATATCCACCACTAAGGTGTTCTCATAAATGGTGCCGCCGCCTTGCTCAATGGCCGCCGCTTCACCCAATGCAAGGTTTAGTGGATGAAAGTGTCCACCGGAGTGATCGATTACGCCGCCTACATAAGCATCTGATTTTATATGCTCTTGGATACCATGCTTATCGAGCATTTCCCGATCATGCATACCGTGGCTTTCCCACAGTGCATGCGTCTCTTGCAAGTCTTTTAGCTGTCCATTATTTAATGCCGCAAAAATATTTTTTTCTTTGAGATCGCAGCTGATATCGTAGTCGCGGACAAAACGGCGAATGATTTTGCCACCACGGGTCACGAGCTGACCGACGAAGTTTGCATTTTCTTGACCATAAGATTTTTTGATCTTTTGCAGGCTAGCATTTAGACCGTTGACGATTTGCCCGCCATTGCGACCTGATGCGCCCCAACCAATCTGCGCACCTTCAAGGACAACGACTTCGTGGTCGGTTTCAATGAGATGCAGAGCAGTTGATAGGCCACTGTAGCCGCCACCCACCACACAGATTTCTACTTGAATGTCATTTTTTAGCGTCGGTCTATCAGGCTTTGGATTACGACTGGCAGCATAATAGCTATCAGGATATTGCCCTTTGTCTGAATAATGCGGGATGTTGCGTGTGTTATTAGAAGGTGGGTTTTGGTTCGTTGCTATGTTGCTATTTGGGTTGCTATTCGAGCTGCTATTTGACATATCAAACATCCTGTAAATAGGTGAGGTATTCAAGGTTGGTCACTTGCTGAGCAAAGCGTTTGGCTTCTTGCTTTTTGACCGCGATCAACAGCTCAATCATCTCGCTTGGGAACAGCGAATCAATGATATCACTGCTTTCAAACTGACGGATGGCTGAGAGCCAGTCTAGTGGCAAGGTCTTAAGTTCTGCTGCATTGTAAGTGATGCTATTAATGGGCTCAGGCGCTTCCAGCTTGTTTTCGATGCCATACAGCATGCCTGCCAGTACCGCGCTACAGACCAGATAAGGATTGGCATCTGCCCCAGAGACACGGTGCTCGATACGTCGCGCTTTTGAGTCACCACCAGGGATACGCACGGCTGCGGTGCGGTTTTCATAACCCCACGACACATTGTTTGGCGCTAGCGTACCGGGTGTAAAGCGGCGATAAGAATTCACATGTGGGGCAAATAATAGAGTGCAATCTGACATGGTCTTTAGCAGACCAGCGACCGCGTGACGCAACATATCTGAGCCTTCCTCTGATCCATCATCGAAGACATTATTGCCATCTTTGTCTAATAAGCTGCAATGCACATGAAAGCCATTACCAGACTGTAGACCAAAAGGTTTCGCCATGAATGTCGCGGTGAGCTTGTGACGAGCTGCCACGGCCTTGACCACTTGTTTAAATAAAATCGCATCGTCAGCAGCTTTTAATGGGTCGTCCACATGTAATAAATTGATTTCAAATTGACCACAACCATTTTCGGCCAGTGCTGCATCAGCAGGAATATCGAGTTTATTGCATTGCTCATAGACTTCATCTAAGAATTCATCAAATTGCAATAAGTCATTGATACTTAAAATAGAAGTTTTATTCAGTCTTAATCCACTTTTGGGGCGAATGGGGGGCTTAGGTGTCTCTCCCTCGGTATAGTCAACCAAATAAAATTCTAGTTCGGTTGCCATCACTGGCGTCAGTCCCAATGCTTTGAATTTTTTGCTGATATAGTCCAAAACATGGCGGGCATCACCGTAGTAAGGCTCATTGTCTTCGGTATATAACCAAATAGGTAGCAGCGATGAGGGTGCACTGGTATTGAGAAGGGGATAGGCAGCACGGCCAGTTGGACGGGCAATGGCATCGATATCGCCATTACATTGGGAAGACTCGATAACATCCGCGCCCCATATATCGACACCCAAGATTGACAGAGGTAATCGGATTGCCCCGTTTTCTGCTTTTTCCATTTGATCAAAAGGGATGCGCTTACCACGAAGCAAGCCATTGATATCACCTGCTGCAACATAGACGTATTCTGTGTTGTGTGCAGATTTGACCATTCCATTGGTTGTCATCATGTCTATTCTTCCTATGAATTTTTAGAATTGCTGGGTTTGTTGCTGCTACATCTTTGCTATTAGGTCTGAATGCACTGTTAGTGACATTTATAACGAATACTTAATAAATAAGCGTTTGATAAATGGTCAACTGAATATGATGCGTTTTCACCAAAGCCGACATTTTTTATCAATGGTATTAGCCACTTAGAGATAATTTTTTTAATAGTATTATTAAAACTAAAAGTTAATCTCTGTTTAGCAATATCGGTAATGACTTCCAATATATGGATGAAAACTATAGTTGTCAATTTTTATTTAAAATTATCTTAAAATAACCCAAAAAGGCATTTTTAGTACTAATATCGATATTAATGAAGTTTATAGTTTACATTTTGTGAGTCATTATGTTAAATTTTAGCTAAATAAGGGATATAAATAATATGGATGGATTAAGTCTATTCATTATAACTAAGGAAGATAATATGAAAAATTCCAGACCTATTATTGCTATTGTGTCCTGTCATAAGATGGTTGATGGACAGCCAGCACAGGCGGTATATCAAAAATACATCGATGCAGTAAACTTCTACGGTGGCAATCCCATACTGCTGCCGAACACAGCTGCCGATAGCGAAAACTTTGATGCGTTGCTCGCAATGGTAGACGGGATTTTATTGACGGGTAGTTACAGCAATGTCGCGCCAACTCGTTATGGCGCGACGCACGTCGAGGCAAAACAAGACTTAGGCCGTGATGAGCTGAGTTTCAAATTGTTGGCTTATGCAGATGAAAGAAACATGCCTCTGTTGGCAGTTTGCCGAGGTTTGCAAGAGATGAATGTTCATTTTAATGGCACGCTGCATCCTGACTGGCGTGAAGTCGATGGGTTTTATGAGCCGCATTTAGAAGACAACACCCAACCGCTTGAGGTGCAATATCAGCCAGTACATGATGTGATCATTCATCCTGAGGGGAGACTGGCTGCATTTGGTAAAAAATGGCACGTCAATTCATTACACAAACAAGCAATCAATAAAGTAGGCGCACGTTTATTGGTTGAGGCGTCAGCGCCTGATGGCTTGGTTGAAGCGATCAGCTTATTGCAACATCCATTTATGATTGGTGTACAATGGCATCCTGAGTTAAATTATGTGCAAGATAACTTGTCCAAATTTCTATTCACGGAATTTATTCACCATGCCAGAGAACCACAAACTGAATAGCACGACTAAAAGTAAGGCAGAAACTGCCGTCACTGATATTGATAGTATTGAGAGCGATGTTAATAGTATCGATGACAAAGATATAGTTGATATCGAAATAGATGATATCGATAGCGATGATGAACTGATGGATGCTGACACGGCGTCATCTTCTGAAACAGATGAGTCGTTGAAGGAAGACATTGGCAAAAAGATTAACCAGCTGCGTCTAGCGAAAGGTTACTCGCAACGTAAATTGGCCAAAATGTCTGGATTGACGAACACGTCTATTAGCTCTATCGAGCGCAATAAGGTCAGTCCAGCGGTCAATACGTTAAAGGCTATCTTGACAGTACTAGGTTCTGATCTGACCACGTTTTTTAGCGACGAGTGGAAGGAGCCTAGGGCTAGAGTCATTGTGACGCCAAAGGATTTATTAGAGCTCAATGAACCCAATAGCAGAGTGTCGTTAAAACAAGTATATAACTGCAGTACGACAAGAAACCTAGGATTTTTGATTGAGACCTATCAACCCAACAGCTCAACCGAAGAAAAGATTGCTCACGAAGGGGAGGAGATTGGTACGGTTATCGAAGGTAAGATTATTATCCGTATCGAAGAAAGCACTTATTTGTTAAATCAGGGCGACAGCTACGTGATTGATACCACTCAGCCGCATACCTTTATCAATCCTACCGATAGCGTGACCCGCATTGTCAGCGCACATACACCAACGACGTATTAAACCCATGCTATAGTCAGAGAACTGCTAAACGGCTACGGCGTTACCCTCCTTAGATGTACTAATTGTACAATCTGCAGTCGGCTGCCTTGTACCCGTTTTAGACTTCTTTAACTAGGGCGTTTTGAACATTCAACTATTAGTGCTGCTGATTGCTAAAATTGCACCAAACATTTTATCAAATCAGGCGTAAACTGACGATAATGTTGAGCTTGGTTCAGAGCAAATTGGTATTGATAAGGCTACTTCTATTTTTGAAGTGGCCTTTTTTTAATTAAAATGTACTGTCAAAAAGAGCATGTCCACTCTTACACGTATTGAATGATACATGGGGTCTATGGCTCTTGATGGTCTTCGGCTATCTTTGCTGTATCCACTATTTTAGACGCTTCTTTGCTCAGTTTGACTGTTGCATTTTTATTGACGGGTTCGACGTTTTTGACGGCGACATTAAGAATAGGCTTAGCAGGTTTTTTGAGACTTTTTTTGATTCTTCGTACTGCGATAGCATCGGCTTTCGCTTGTTCTTCTGCAAGTGCATGATCATACAGACCTTGATATACCGCCAGCGTTTCTTCGATCATCTCGCGCATCGTAAACTTGTTGGTCATTTCTGGACGCGTTACGCTTTCTAGCTGGTTCCTAACGGCTTTGCATAGGGCATTGGCATTGTATTTTTTTACCAAGCCTTGCGGGTAGAGCGGCTGTAGAATTTCACTAAATGCTGCCTGATCCCAGCCAATAACGGGCGTGCCTAAGTGGATGGCTTGTAGGGCATTAATACCAATAGATTCAGGCTCATTTGCAAGCGCCATGACGATGTTGGCCGCCGATAGCCATTCCCGCATATCATTACGCTTACTACCCACATAAGTAATGCGCTCAGCCAGCTCCAATGTATTGCTACGTTGGCGAAAATCTTCATGCGCGACATCACCATCTCTAAAATCATCGTCCATAATGATGGCATGAATATTAGGGAACTGTTCCTGCAGATTGCCCAATATGTCGATGAGCCATTCTTGACCGTATTCGTTACCAATCACCGTCGGAAACACCAGCCACTTTTTATGCTCAAGCTCAGGATATTCAGCGAAAGTGTGCCGTAGCCAATAGACAGATGGATTGTGCCGATAAGGATAGCGACGGGTGTCGATACCGCGGTAGATGCGCTTAATGATCGTAGGATCGACATCTTCGCGGCGCAGTCCCTTTTTTAGATAGTTGGTGACACTATCAGACACCGTAATAATCGTGTCGACATCGAGCAACGCTTGTGAGTATTTATTAATAGGATAAAAACCATACATGGTCGATACCAACTTTGGCAAACGCCTGACTCGTGCGCGGCGCAGTGCCAAATGTAATATCCATGCCGGTGTCCGCGAATGTACATGAATCACATCAGGCTCGTACTTTTCAATCAGATGTCGAAGCGATGAGACTTGCAGCAACGACAGCCAAGATTTTTTATTCATGTGTAGCTGATGGTATATATTGCCATCACGTTTGAGACGCCTAACCAAATCATTGTCTTCGTCAGCGCTTGAGACAATGATAGACGTGTGCTCATTTTTGACCAATGCACGCCCAAGATGAAAAATGCCGCGCTCGGATTCATCATGCTTCAAAGACGACAGTAAGCGCATAACTTTCATAATAGCGTGGGTCACCGGTTAGTAATATCAATTTGCTATTGTCAGTTAAAAGCGCTAAAAACTCAACCATCAAGATAAAAAGATGATGACAGACAGCTGGTTTTTAAAATATATAAGTATAAATGCTGGGATTAAAAGCCTATAAGAGCCGTTAGCGTCGTTTTCGCAAGTGCTCAGCATCGGGCAGTACTTGCTTTTCACTCAAGTATTTCCAATAGCGCTGCGGTAGATACTGTTTATGCAACTTAGGGTTTTTGCGCTCTTTGATATTGACGTTGGTAAAGTAACCTTGCCAAAATCTTTGATAACGCTGCTCATCAGGACTATGGATGCTGGCAGGATTGCGTAGTACCGCGTCATCAAGGTCAGTGATCGTTTGCAGGGCAGCGGGGCGTTTGGGCGTACTATTACTTTTATCATAATAGATGCCATAGTTACGAGTCAGATCGTAAATAGCCCAATGCTGGTCTTGATAACGCTGACGAAAATGCTCTCCGATTAGAGGCAGCACATTAAAGTCAGGCTCAACACGGGCAAAATAAATATCATCGGTCGTATGCTCAAAACGCACAAAGGCTTCCATTCGATGCTTCTCACGACCGACGGATTTGACGGTTTGTACTAATTCCAAAACACTCAGGTTACCGAGGTCTTCCATAATATGGCGGCTAGGATAGTCAATAGCGTATTTAATCACCTGAAACAATGTCGTACCGATATTGTCTTTTTCTGATAAAAATCCCCACAGAATATTTCGCATACCTGAACGCCCCAATAGCTTATGTAGCTTGGTTAATACGCGTTCAGCATGGTCTTCATCTGTAGCAACACTGCTCGCTTCAGAGATCAATGAGGGCACATAAGAATCTTGAGCAATTAACTGTAGGGATTCATCTTCTTGTAACCGATTGGCATAGACATAAAAAACGGCACTGAGCCAACCTTCAAAACTTGGCTCATAAAGCACAATACTTGGCGTTAAGTGACCGACAATATAGTCATGGCTTTGCATCAGTTGTGACATTTATGTTCCTATTTAAAATAGTGGCCATTAAAACCGTACTCATTAAAACAGCGCCAACTGACCACTGCGCTGATCTTTATACTTAGTTTGCGTTTGCGCCAGTACGTACTGGCGGAAATTATCACGGGTTAAATGGGCGAGGTGTTCATTTTTACCGGTGGTGGCAATAAAGTATTTGGCGCGGTTGACCGCTGCGCCCATTTTTTTCAGATGATAAAGCGTCAATTGATTAAACTTGCGTGCTTTCACTATCTTTTTAGCCGTCTTAGTACCAATACCTGGGATGCGCACAATCATCTCATAAGTCGCGGTTTGAATATTAACCGGAAAATGCTCACGATGGCGGATTGCCCAAGCCAATTTTGGATCGCAATCTAAATCCAAAAATGGCGAGTCTGGTTCGACGATTTCGTGCGCGCCAAAACCATAGAAACGCATCAGCCAATCGGCTTGATAAAGACGATTCTCTCGCACCATCGGCACAGGCGTTCCAATCGCTGGCAAACGACTGTCAGATAACATCGGCACATAGCCGGAATAATAAACACGCTTGAGATCATATTGCTTATAAAAATGACTCGATAGCTGAATGACTTGCAAATCAGTCTCATTACTGGCACCAACGATCATTTGACTGGTTTGACCTGCTGGCACAAATTTCGGTGCTTTTTTATGCGTTTTACGGCTCTCACGGATGGTAATTATTTCTTCTTTGACCGTCTCCATCGGTGCTTTTAATTCATCATGCGACTTCTCTGGAGCGAGTAAAGCTAAGCCCGATTTGGTCGGAATTTCGATATTGACGCTCAAACGATCAGCATAAAGCCCTGCTTCTAACAGCAATTCTTTTGACGCGCCCGGAATGGTTTTTAGATGGATATAGCCGTTAAAACGCTCACGAGTACGTAATATCTTGGCGACCTCGACCAAGCGCTCCATCGTATAATCGCCGCTTTTAAAGATGCCTGAGCTAAGAAATAACCCTTCGATATAGTTACGACGATAAAACTGCATGGTTAAATCAACGACTTCCTCAACACTAAAAGCTGCGCGTGGGGTGTCATTACTTTTGCGCGAGGTGCAATAAGCGCAGTCGTAAATGCAATGATTGGTCAGCAGAATTTTGAGTAAACTAACGCAGCGCCCATCTTCGGTATAGCTATGGCAAATACCAGTTGCTGAGGCGTCACCGAGGCCACCGCCTTGGTTTTTACGGGTACCAGCAGAGGAGGAACAAGAAACGTCATACTTAGCAGCGTCCGCTAAGATGTTTAGTTTGCCCTGTAGTCGTTCATAATTGATGGTTGCCATAAGCGGTGTTTACCAATTCATTTATAGGTTGTTATTTTAACAAATTGGTTTGCAAGTCACTGTAATTATTAGGGAATTTGGCAAACAATGCGACAGATAGTGTCGTACTGTGAATATATAAGATGGTAAACATTGGCTTCGCATCTATTCAGAAGCTAAGCTTTGTAGCTTCATTCATAAGCCACTTTTCCAGTAGCCATTCTAACCTTGAGTCTATAAACTCGTAAAAATAATATTTTAAAGAAAATCCTATGCTTAAAAAATTTAAAGAAAAATCAGCATCTCAAAAGTTTGATACGTTTCTAAATGTCTCGTTTGTATCTTTCTTCATTGTACTCAATTTTTTGGAATGGCAAGGTAGAGGTTTTCCGCAAGAGTCGGAGCTGCAATATACTGAGGGTCTCGTCACTGATACGGGATTTAGTATAGCCTTACAATCTATCGAAAATCCCAAGAAAGTAACGCTTTATGGCTGTAGCTATAATGTATTTGGGTTTATTAACTCTGGGTCATGTATGGGTCCTACATACCTTGAACCTAGGCTTGGTAAGTACGCAAGAGTTGGTTGGTACCATCAGCCCAATTTTTTAGGCGCATCGAATAAGTTACCGCAATTAGTAAGTATAGACATTGAGGGAGCAGAGGAGGATCTTCAGATAACTTATAAAGACACCAAAAGTTTGATTTTCGATCAAAACATGATAGGAGTGCTTACTACTTCAATCTTCGGTTTTGGTTTTATTTTGTTTATGACAAAACTTAATAATCTAATCAATCGCCCTATTCTATATAAAGAAAAATGATATTTTCTAAAAGCTCAGCTATTTCTGCCACTGCATCAAGCAGTTACATCTTAAGCTTAAAATAGTGTTTTACCATATCCATGAGCAAGCCGCTGGCACAAAAAAAGGTCTTGTAGACTAGATGACTAGTCCACAAGACCTTTTATAAAATTTAGAATTTATTAAGTTCTATTACTGTATTTACTGAACATTCGCACGTATAACGACAGTCTGGGCTGCATTAGAACCAAGGTTGACCAAGTTCCATTTTAGTCCAGAGTAGTTTTCTTTGATAACGACAGTATTGCCCACTTGTTGAATGGTTTGATAGCTATCGCCACCCGTTGTCGCAAGCGTTGGTAGAGGGCTGTTTAATGACACCAGCTGCACACCATTTGGTAATGACACCATCGCATTGATGTCATTGACTGGCTGCGCGGTGGTGTTGGTATAAGTAGTGTGGTATTCGATGACGTCACCGGGGGCGATATGATTGGCAGGCACGGCCATTTCACGACCGTCTTTATTCTTTAGTATCTTCATGACTTTGGTTTGTGCATTAACGACATCTGGTGTACTAAACGTTGGTGTCAGCTGCAAAGTATCTAAAGTAGTTATTGTTATTTGATTACTTACCGGTTGATTGGTGATAACTGT
Source organism: Psychrobacter sp. AT9 (assembly GCF_047272965.1). NCBI lineage: Bacteria > Pseudomonadati > Pseudomonadota > Gammaproteobacteria > Moraxellales > Moraxellaceae > Psychrobacter > Psychrobacter sp. AT9. The sequence goes on along the minus strand of NZ_JBKOTW010000001.1, from coordinate 2,129,530 downwards.
CGTCGCTGGTGCATTAAGAACAGGCAATTGAGTAGCAGTTGCGACAGGTAATACTTGGGTCACGGTACTGATGGGCGTAGTGATAACGTCGACATTGGAGATGGTGTTGGTCGCTCGATTGGTCACAGGTACGCTAGTGACGGTTGTGCTGCCCTGAGTAATGACCGTATTGTTCATACCATTACTAACACCTTGGCGAACCACATAGCGTGGTACAGTCGTTACTTGAGTCACCGCATAAGGCATGCCATCCTGCATCGTGATACCGTTCGGTGTCGCAGTGATAGTGGCTGTTTTGCCATCAGAGTATTGCTCGACCACAGTGGTGCTACCGCCAGCAGATGAGCTAATAGCGATTTCAGGTGCGGCATGGGCTGAAGATGCAGCAAGTACTATACCTGCTAATAGTGCCGATACAGTAGGGGTTATTGCTATTGGTGTATAAGATTTCATGGTCATAATAGACTCCTCAAAAATAACAGTAAGTATAGTCACTTCACTATAAAAGTATGACTGCGTTAACCTCGCTTGAAGCATTAAATATACCTCTACACTCGGTTGCCTTGTACTACTTTTAAATTGAATCAACTACAGACAACAATAAATCACATCTAAATAAAAAACCCCCGTTAAATGACACCATAAAGTATGCCAAATAACGAGGGTATCAGTACTGACGATAGCCAATATTAACTATCAATCCATCATTATTTTCAGAAAAAGTGCAGAAAAAATGCGCCACACTGCAAACTCAAACAATTATGCGCTAAAACAAATAGACTAGAAAAGCGGCATTGTGTAACCGGCATTGTGTGAGTCGTATCGTTTTGGCGAGTCGATGGATCTATTCAGTTGGTGATTATTTTAATAATTATCTCAGTGGTTATCTCAGTCGTTATAAAAAGAGCTGCTGTCTAAAAGTGACGGTTAATAAAGGTAGCAATAGACTTTTATCATCACGACTGCTATTAGTCGTAGATAACTTTCATCAATTCGTACTCGACCACACCTTTTGGCGTTTCGATACGTACTTCATCGCCTTCAAACTTACCGATCAGACCACGAGCAATCGGTGAGTTGACCGAAATCTTGCCCGCTTTAAAGTCGGCTTCATCATCACCAACGATTTTGTATTGCTTTTCTTCTTCGGTGTCCATGTTTTCAATCACCACGGTCACACCGAACACCACACGACCTTCTTGCGTTAACGTCGCTGGGTCGATGACTTGAGCACCGCCAAGCTTGGCTTCGATATCACGAATGCGGGCTTCACAAAATCCTTGCTGCTCGCGAGCGGCGTGATATTCAGCATTTTCTTTGAGATCGCCGTGTTCGCGTGCTTCAGCAATAGAAGCGGTGATGCGTGGACGGTCGATGCTTTTTAACTGTTTCAATTCGGCTTCTAAAGCCGCGTGTCCTTGCGGAGTCATGGGATAACGTTGCATGTTTTTTCCTTAAACCAATAACACCACACCACCTCCTACTCCTAGTGAATAGTGAGATGGTGTTGGGATCATTGCAATGGGTATAAAATATAAAAGGGTGATGTTGAGCGTGTTTGACAAATACATTATCTGTCAATTATAAGTCATTAATTTCAATACCATACGCACTTAAGCTTACGTAATAAAAAGCATAGTCGCAGTTTAGCCACTATGCTTTTGGGTCTATCATGTTGCTTTTTGGTTCTACCATGTTAAAGGTATCGTCTTTAAGCACTGTTGTCATGTTAAAAGGATTAATCAGTCTCGAATAAGCGATTGAGTAAGCCTAACGGTTATGCTTAATCTACTGAAATTATTCAGCCACGTCAATAGTCTTTGCTTGCTCATGCAAATCTTGCAGTTTGTAAACTTCAAATGGCAAGTCAATCGTATAAGATTTACAAACCGCATCTGCCGCACCCAAGGTGGTGACATAGAATACTTTGCCCTGTAGCGCGCTACGGCGAATAGAGAATGAATCCTCTTGTGCCTGCTTACCTTCAGTCGTGTTGATGATAAGGTCGATCTTGCCATTTTTCAAGGCGTCAACGATATGCGGGCGACCTTCAGTGACTTTGTTAATTTGCTTGCACTCAATACCGGCGTCGCTCAATATCTTTTGCGTACCCGTGGTTGAGACGATGTTAAAACCAAAGCCTGCGAGCTGACGAGCGATAGGGGCGATTTGCGCTTTGTCGCTATCACGCACCGAGATAAAGACGGTTTTGGTTTCGCCTTCAGTCGGCAAGCCTGGCAAACGCTCATTACTACCGATGACCGCTTTGTAGAATGCTTCGCCAAAGGTTTTGCCCACACCCATGACTTCACCGGTTGATTTCATCTCAGGGCTCAAGATTGGATCAACACCAGGGAATTTAGCAAACGGGAATACCGCTTCTTTTACTGCAAAGAATGCCGGAACAATTTCAGTGGTAAATCCTTGGTCTTTTAATGAGGTGCCAGCCATACAGCGAGCCGCGATTTGCGCTAACGACGTACCGATACATTTAGAGACAAACGGTACGGTACGGGCGGCACGTGGGTTTACTTCTAAGATATAAACCGTTTCGCCTTTTACCGCGAACTGTACGTTCATCAGACCGATGACGCCAAGCTCTTTTGCCATGGCAACCGTTTGCGCGCGCATGACATCGCATAACTCTTTAGATAATGAGTAAGGCGGTAGTGAACAGGCTGAGTCACCAGAGTGAACACCCGCTTGTTCGATATGCTGCATGATACCGCCAATCACCACATCGGTGCCGTCGCTGACACAGTCAACATCGACTTCGATGGCATCATCCAAAAAGCGATCGAGCAATACTGGCGCTTCGTTAGAGGCTTGTACCGCGGTACGCAAATAATGTCTGAGCTCATCTTCGTTGTAGACGATTTCCATCGCGCGACCACCAAGTACATATGATGGGCGTACAACCAACGGATAGCCAACGTCTTTTGCCTTGACCAAACCATCTTCTAAGCTCGTCGCCAAGGCATTGGTTGGTTGAATAAGGTTCAATTGCTGAATCATATGTTGGAAGCGTTCGCGATCTTCTGCGCGGTCAATTGCATCAGGACTCGTACCAATGATTTTGACACCAGCAGCTTCAAGAGCACGGGCCAGTTTCAATGGTGTTTGACCACCGAACTGTACGATAACACCATCAGGATTTTCGATACGGACGATTTCAAGCACGTCTTCTAAAGTGATTGGCTCAAAGTAGAGACGGTCAGAGGTGTCATAATCGGTTGAAACCGTTTCAGGGTTACAGTTGACCATGATGGTCTCGTAGCCGTCTTCGCGCATGGCAAGGGCTGCGTGCACACAGCAATAGTCAAACTCGATACCTTGACCGATACGGTTTGGACCGCCACCGATAACCATGATTTTTTTGTTATTGGTTGGATTGGCTTCACATTCGCTGTCGTACGTTGAGTACATATAAGCGGTGCTGGTGGCAAATTCTGCCGCGCAGGTATCGACACGCTTATAGACTGGATAAACGTTTAAATCCCAACGCTTTTTGCGTAGCTGCTTTTGTGAGACACCCAGCAATTTAGCCAAACGCAAATCTGACAAACCTTTACGCTTAAAGCTGCGTAGGTTTTTCTCATTTAAGCCGCCAAAACCTAACGCTTTAACTTGCGCTTCGGTCTTCACGATGTCTTCGATTTGTACCAAGAACCATGGGTCGATTTTGGTTAAGTTAAAGACCTCATCGACGCTCATACCGATACGGAAAGCATCCGCAATATAATAAATGCGTTCAGGCGTTGGAATGGTTAAGCGATTATGAATCTCGCTACGAGCTTTGTCAGTACTAAGGCTACCGTCTTTGATAGCGGCAAAGTCAATTTGCTCATCAAATCCATCATTGCCAGTTTCCATACCGCGTAACGCTTTTTGCATCGATTCTTGGAAGTTACGACCAATCGCCATCACTTCACCGACTGATTTCATCTGCGTTGATAAAACACTATCGGCTTGCGGGAATTTCTCAAAGTTAAAACGTGGGATTTTGGTGACGACATAATCAAGCGCAGGCTCAAAGCTGGCTGGCGTTTTGCCACCGGTAATGTCGTTTTGCAATTCATCTAGCGTATAACCAACGGCTAATTTAGCCGCGATTTTCGCAATCGGGAAGCCAGTGGCTTTTGATGCCAATGCTGATGAACGTGACACGCGTGGGTTCATTTCGATGACGACCATGCGACCCGTATCAGGGTTGATACCGAACTGGACGTTTGAGCCGCCTGTTTCCACACCAATCTCACGTAGCACTGCCAAAGAAGCATTACGCATGATTTGGTATTCTTTGTCCGTCAAAGTTTGTGCTGGTGCAACCGTGATAGAGTCGCCTGTGTGCACACCCATTGGGTCAAAGTTCTCAATCGCACAAATGATGATACAGTTGTCGTTTTTGTCACGAACCACTTCCATCTCGTATTCTTTCCAACCGATTAACGACTCATCGATAAGTAGCTGATGGTTTGGTGATAAATCAAAGCCACGCTCACAAATCTCGATAAATTCATCACGGTTATAAGCGATACCACCACCTGAGCCACCCATGGTGAATGACGGACGAATGATGCATGGATAGCCCATTTTCTCTTGGGTCGCAAAGGCTTCTTCCATGGTTTCAGCGGTTTCAGCGCGTGGACACTCAAGACCGATACGTTTCATGGCTTTATCAAATAAGTTGCGATCTTCTGCCATCTCGATTGAGTCTTTGGTCGCGCCAATTAACTCGCAGTTGTACTTGGTCAATACGCCATGCTTGTCCAACTCTAGTGCACAGTTTAGAGCGGTCTGTCCGCCCATAGTTGGCAAAATAGCATCAGGACATTCTTTGGCGATGATTTGCTCAACCGTTTGCCAAGTAATTGGCTCAATATAGGTGGCATCCGCCATGGCAGGGTCAGTCATGATGGTCGCAGGGTTTGAGTTGACCAAGATGACGCGGTAACCTTCTTCTTTTAGTGCTTTACACGCCTGCGCGCCTGAGTAGTCAAACTCACATGCTTGGCCGATGACGATAGGGCCTGCGCCAATGATAAGAATGCTTTTTATGTCGGTACGTTTTGGCATAATTAGGGCTACCTTCGTTTAAGTGATGTTTTAATGGAGGTGTACATAATGGTTTTATATGCTGCCGCTTGAACCACTATTAATGATCCAAGCCTTCAGGCAGCTTGCTTATCTTTTTTTCAGTAATGGCTTAAGCTTTAGTAGTTGCCATCATCTCAGCAAACTTATCAAACAATGGCGCGCAATCATGCGGGCCAGGGCTGGCTTCTGGGTGACCTTGGAAACTAAATACTGGCTTGTTGGTCAGCTCAATCCCTTGGTTGGTACCATCGAATAATGAGCGATGGGTAGATTTAACGTTGTCTGGTAGCGTGTCTTCATCAACCGCGAAACCATGGTTTTGACTGGTAATCATAACCGTGCCAGTTGCTAAGTCTTGTACTGGATGGTTAGCGCCATGATGTCCTGTTTTCATCTTGATGGTGTTTGCACCGCTGGCAAGACCGACCAGCTGATGACCTAAACAGATACCAAAGGTTGGCACGTCAGTTTGCTCAATGATGTGACGCACCGCATCGATGGCATAATCACAAGCAGCAGGGTCACCAGGACCGTTTGATAAGAAGATACCGTCTGGATTCATCGCTAGCACGTCTGCGATAGGCGTTTGTGCTGGTACAACGGTCACATGGCAGCCGCGATCAACCAGCATACGTAGGATATTGGTTTTGGTACCAAAGTCATAAGCGACTACATTGAATTTGTGCTCAACGTGCGTGTTTAATTGCTTAAAGAAACCACCTGTACCACTATCGTGGCTGCCAACAGCATCACGGTTGAGTAGGGTATCTGATAAGTCCCATGAACCCGCTGTCCATTCGAAGTTCTCTTTAGTGCAGCATTCTTTTGCCAAGTCCATGCCTTCGATACCAGCAAACGCTTGCGCCAGTTTAATGGCTTGCTGCTCGTCATCTGTGCTGATAGTCTCGCCGTTAGAGGCGGTCATGATACAGCCGTTTTGAGCGCCTTTATCACGTAGTAGGCGAGTCAATTGACGCGTATCAATTTCAGCGATAGCGACGGTATTATGACTCTGCAAATAGTCGCTTAATGACTCTGAGTTACGAAAATTTGAAGTAACCATGGTGGCATCACGGATAATAAGACCATCTGCCCAAACTTTGTGACCATTGCCAGACTCTGTGTCCTCGCTATTAGTACCAGTATTGCCAATGTGCGGATAGGTGAGGGTGACTAGCTGACGCGCATAACTTGGGTCAGTTAGGATTTCTTGATACCCTGTCATGGCTGTATTAAAAACCACCTCACCGACACGATGACCGAGACTGCCGATACTGATACCACGAAAAATCGTACCGTCTGCTAATGCCAAAATTGCTTGTATTTCTGCCGATGAATTCAAGGGTTGCCTCCGCTATTATTGGTGAGTGCCATCATGTTTTGCTGGTCGAAATATTGCTCCGTATCCCTTTATTTACGGTATCTGACTATTGCCATATAAAGGTAATAAAAGGGCGATATACAAAATTTTTCCACAAAAAAGCGAGAAGACATTATTGATGAAAACTACAAAACCCACTAGATAGTGAATAGGTAACTTGCATCATGTCCGCTCGCTTAGGCACAGATTTTGCGTATTATATACAAAATAGGGTGCTATGGCTAGCCGATTCCTTGGATTAATAGTCATTATATAGGCAATAACAATAAATCAGAAAATAGCCTAAGTAGCCATAAATTATTTCTTCTTTTATCAAATTCGAAATCAAGCGTCCATTAATAGCGCTGGATTTTAGCAGTGGGCTTTGCCACAATGGACAGCGCAGCGATAAACCCAGTTTTTATAACTATAATGAAGATGACAAGGAATCGTTATGATTTATCAATATTTAGACAAAACCCCTAAGTTTGCAGTGCCATTCAACGGTTGGGTGGCAGACTCAGCACAAGTGATCGGTGATGTATATTTAGGGCATAAAGCCAGCGTTTGGTTTGGTGCAGTGATACGCGGCGATGTTGGTCACATTCATATTGGTGATTATAGCAATGTGCAAGAAAACAGCGTTATTCATACTGATTTAGGTATCGCAGCCAACATTGGTGATTATGTCACTGTTGGTCACCTAGCTATGCTACATGGTTGCGAGATCGGTGATAACAGTTTGATTGGCATTGGTGCTGTGATACTTAATAATGCCAAAATTGGCAAAAACTGTCTCATTGGGGCCAAAGCCTTGATCACTGAAGGTCAGATTATTCCAGACAATTCACTAGTGATGGGCGCGCCTGCAAAAGTCGTCAAGACGCTGACCGATGAGCAAGCCGCCATGCTAAAAATGTCAGCACACCACTATGCTGAACTCTGTGAGACTTATAAGGAAGGTCTGACTGAAATAGCGATGCCGGATTAACGGGATAGGATAGTGCTTGTTCGATTTGAGCCGTGATTTAATTGACGTTCTTATTAGGGCGTGTCCTAAACTATTTATATTTTTTCTTCAGTTCTTGGTATTTTTTAGCAAACAACGATAAGGTCTCACCATGCAGGCAAATCCAGCACAAAACCAACCAAAGCCACAAAAACAACTGGCACTATTTGATTTAGATCACACACTACTCGATGTCGACAGCGACTATCTATGGGGTGAGTATATCGTCAATAATGGGCTGGTAGATGAGGCGCAATATCGCACGGCTAACCAAGCATTTTATGAGCAGTATATCGAAGGTACGCTAGATGCCACAGAATACAATGAATTTGTCGCGCAATTTTTGACCACATTGCCATTGGCACGGTTGCATGAGCTGCGTGAAGACTATATCAAAAGCGAAATCGAGCCGCATATTCGCCCAAAAGCGATGGAAGTACTGTGTCAGCATGTTGAGCAAGGGCACGATGTGGTTATTATTTCTGCGACCAATGATTTTGTGGTCTCTGCCATTGCCAAACGTTTCGGTATTGAAGGCGCCAATGTGTTATCAACACCGCTCGAGATAAAAGACAATCGCTATACAGGTAAGTTAGCGGACAAGCCCAATTTTAAAGAAGGTAAGATATATCATCTAGACAAATGGGTGAATAAGCAGCAGTTAGCTGGGGTTACCTTTGATAAAACCTATGCCTACTCAGACTCCAAAAACGACATTCCGTTGCTCGAATGGGCAGATGTGGCGATTTGTGTGTCACCTGATGATGCCCTACATGCACATGCGTTAGCGCATCGCTGGGCAGTGGAAGATTGGTCAATTTAGGCAATCTAAAGCGCGTTAACGTAGATGCAGTCGTAATTAGCCAAGCGTTTAGCATCAATCTCATTTAAAATAGCGGCAGATTCGTTAGACACTTATTTAAAAAAACAGGAACCTTTATGGAAATCAATCCGTATCAAGAACAAATTAAAGATTTATCAGAGCGTGGGCAGGATTTGCGGAGGTATCTTTGACTTCGATGGTAAGCAAGAACGCTTAGAAGAAGTCAATTTAGAATTAGAAAACCCCGATATTTGGAACGATCCAGAGCGTGCGACCAAAATTAATAAAGAAAAAAGTCATCTTGATGGGGTCATCGATGTCGTCGTTTCGCTTGAGAGCACATTAGAAGATGCGTCCGCTATGCTAGAGCTGGCGGTAGAAGCAGAAGATGAATCGTTGCTTGCTGACGTGCAATCCGAGCTGGATAATGCTGAAAAACGCGTTGCTGATTTAGAGTTCCGCCGGATGTTCAGCGGTGAGATGGATCCGAATAACTGCTACCTAGATATCCAGTCAGGCAGTGGCGGTACCGAAGCGCAAGATTGGGCAGAGATGCTGCTGCGTATGTATACGCGCTGGGCTGAAGCGCATGGCTTCAAGGTTGACGTTATAGAAGTATCATCAGGTAGCGTCGCTGGTATTAAGTCAGCAACGATTGAGATTAAAGGTGACTATGCCTTTGGTTGGTTGCGTACCGAAATTGGCGTGCATCGCTTGGTACGTAAGTCACCATTTGATAGTAACAATGGTCGCCATACTTCATTTGCTGCCGTTTTTGTCTCACCTGAAATTGATGATAATATCGAAATTGACATCAATCCAGCGGATTTGCGTATCGATACTTATCGTTCATCGGGCGCAGGTGGTCAGCATGTGAACACGACAGATTCTGCGGTACGTATTACGCATGAGCCAAGTGGCGTGGTAGTGACTTGTCAGAACGAGCGGAGCCAACATGGTAACAAAGCCACCGCGATGAAAATGCTACGTGCTAAGCTTTATGAGCTAGAGATGCAAAAGCGTATGGAATCCCAGCAAGCGGTTGAAGATGGCAAGTCCGACGTCGGTTGGGGCAGTCAAATCCGCTCTTATGTGCTTGATGATTCACGTATCAAAGACTTGCGTACTGGCGTCGAAACCTTTAACACCGGTGCAGTACTAGACGGCGACCTTGATCAGTTTATTGAAGCAAGTCTAAAAGCGGGACTATAAAGAGCGTTTTAAAATATTAATCAAAATTTACTTAAGGAAAAATTATGCCAAGCGTTAATAATTATTTTGATGATAAAGTAACTTCTATTGCCTTTCAAACGGCTACTAAGCCTGCGACTGTCGGCGTCATGTCCATTGGTGAGTATGAGTTTGGCACCAGAGAATTTGAGACCATGAGTGTGGTCAGCGGTGCACTAACTGTCAAGCTACCAGAGAGTGACGAGTGGCAAACCTTTAATGCTGGTGAGCAATTTACCGTTGAAGCCGATAAAAAGTTCAATGTTAAAGTAGAAGTCGAAACCGCTTATTTATGTGTGTATGGTAAATAATAGTCTCTAAGTTTTAGTCTTATCAGAACAATCAACGCCAAGTATTTTATGCTTGGCGTTTTTTTGTGAGTATTTTTTGAGAGAAATTTAGTTATCTTTAGCCCATTTAGGTGACTATCGAGTGAATTGAAGACACGTCCTAATCAAGGTTATAAGTTTTTACGGTATTGCACCATATCCGTTTGGGTGGCGATTGCGTCATAGAGTTTACGCGCTGCAATGTTGCCTTCTTGGGTGGTCCAATAGACACGGTTACAGTTTTTCTGGCGTGCAAAGTCATAGACCTGTTCAATCAATGCGCGTCCTACGCCTTGCCCACGTACAGATTTATCAACGTACAAGTCCTCCAAGTAGCAACATTCGGTACTGTTCCAAGTATTGGGATGCAGCACCACATGAGTAATACCTACCAGCGTATCACCCTGCCATGCCCCAAATCCGTAAATAGGTACATTACTATCTAGCAAATTGCGCCATGTTGTATCAGTCGTGCTCATTGGCAAACGGGCTTCATAAAATGTTAGATATCGTTGCCACAACACTAACCAAAACTCGTAATCTGCATTAGATAATGGCGTGATTTTTATAGAAGAATTTTCCATAGGTTTTTACTCAGTTTTATTGGTGGACATATGTTTAATTATAACTCAGTAAATCATAATTGATAAGCCTTTTATGGTGCAGTTTTTACACAGCATTACACTTTGTCTGTGTCAAATAAACAGCAAAAATAATCGCAGTTAATTATGCTAAAACAATTACTTTTCAAAGGTGTAGGACTCTATGACTAAGGCAGGCGAGCAAACAATGATAAGAGATGTGCGCCATGATTATGAGTATCATGCCAGCCGCGCTAATCTGCGCTATGTGAGTGACGATGAACCAGGTTATGCGCGCAGACGTTGGGGTCGTGGTTTTACTTACCGTGATGCAACGGGCGAAACGGTCAAAGACAAAGCATTGCGCCAGCGTTTTGATGCGCTGGTGATACCGCCAATGTGGTCAGAGGTTTGGATCTGCCAAGATGAAAAAGGCCATCTACAATCGACAGGACGAGATGAAAAATCCCGTAAGCAGTATTTGTATCATCCGTCATGGAATAACATTCGTGATCAAGCCAAATTCGATGCGATGATAGGCTTCGCAGAGGCGCTACCCAATCTACGAGCACAGGTCGAAAAAGACTTAGAGGCAGAATCATTGTCACGTACCAATGTGCTCGCCGCAGTGGTTAAATTACTTGAGACCACCTTGATTCGTATTGGCAATAGTCGCTATGCCAAGCAAAATAAAAGCTATGGGCTGAGTACGCTACGTAGTAAGCATGTCAGTGAAACGGACAATGGACTGGCGTTTGATTTTGTCGGAAAAAGCGCAAAGGAGCATCATATTGAGCTGCAAGACGAGCGTTTGATAGATATTGTGCAGGCATGTTCTGAGTTGCCGGGTTATCAGATATTCAAATACTTAGATGACGATGGACATAAGCAAGTCGTCGATAGTAGCGATATCAATGATTATTTGCGAATGCATACTAGCGGTATGGACTATGAAAGCAAGCTATATAGTGCAAAGGATTTTCGCACATGGATGGCAAGTGTGCTCGCAGCAAGCTATCTACATGACGAGCTACAAACGACGGCAGGCGCTAGCATACTTGCCAGTGCACCAGAAAGCGCTGAGCGTCAACAGCTGGTCACTGATATGGTAAAAAGCGTGGCAGCAGAGCTGGGTAATACACCGACCGTATGCCGTGCCTCGTATATTCATCCCATTGTCATTGAACGTTTTTTGGCAGGGCAGTTTTTTGAGCCTTACAAACAAGCTCGCCGTGGACGGACGAAAAAATATCAAAGTTGTGAAGAAAAGGCCTTGATTGGATTTTTAAGCACACTAAATTAAATTAATAATCTATACATAAAAATAAAAATGATACGTTATGTATTGAAATAAGTATAAAAATGCGTTACTAATAGAGTCTGATAAATACGAACATATTAAACGGTCTATAGGATGTGGCCGTTTTACAATCATAAACACCATTTTACCCGTTACCTGCTATTGCTAAAGGATTAGCTTATGAACACCGCCTCCCAAACCACTACGATCGCTGATACAGACGCTTCAGTTACGCCAAAAAATTATACCGATTATTATAATAACTTCGACATGAATACACTGCTGTCAGAAATCTTTGGCGAGCATGTGGATGATCGTTTAAATGCCTATATGGCTTGCTGTGGTCGTCATGTACGTGATGGCCGCGCTGACAATGCCGCGCTAGTACACGAAGATACTGCAGGCAATATAACGCGCATGAGCTTTGGTGAGCTTGATAAAGCGAGCGCTCAAATTGCTAACTTACTACAGTCGTATGGCGTAAAAGCGGGTGATAAAGTGGCGACTATGCTACCACGTACGCCTGAGCTGCTCACTGTGGTATTGGCAACATGGCGCATCGGAGCCGTATATCAGCCGCTATTTACCGCTTTTGGCTATGACTCGATCAAATATCGGATGGACAAGGCCGACACCAAGGTTGTATTTACCAATCTAGATAACCGTAGCAAATTTGAAGATTTGGCTGAACAAACCAAAATGGTACTGGTCGGTAGCGTAGAAGACGCCCAGACATGGGGTGATGATCACTATAACCAGTCTATGGCAGCACAATCGCAAACGATGGAGCCAGTATCCCTCGATACCGATGCGCCATTTTTGCAGATGTTTACCTCAGGCACGGTTGGCAAGTCAAAAGGCGTGAGTGTGCCATTGGCTGCATTACCTGCCTTTTACTTGTATATGCGTTATGCCATTGACCTACGTGAAGATGATCATTATTGGAACATGGCGGATCCCGGCTGGGCGTACGGTCTATACTACGCAATCACAGGGCCTCTATTGCTTGGCGTTACCACATATTTCAATGAAGCGGGCTTTGATGCTGCCAATACACGTGATTTTATGGTGCGTCACAAGATCACCAATTTGGCCTCTTCACCAACCGCCTTCCGAATGATGAAATCTAGCGGCATTTTCGACAATGTTGATGAAGATGCTCATAAGGATACCAATGCCAAGTTATCTCTACGCTGTGCCAACTCAGCAGGGGAAACACTCAACACCGAAGTCGTAAGCTGGGTAGAAACCTATCTAACTTGTCAAGTGAAAGACCAATATGGGCAAACAGAGACAGGCATGACTTGCTGTGCTCATCATGCACTGGCACATGAATGTCCAGTTGGCTCTATGGGTATGGCGTTACCAGGTCATACGCTCGTCGTATTAGATGATGATATGAATGTACTGCCGGATGGTGAGCAAGGGCAATTAGCCGTTGTGGTCAGTCAGTCGCCCGCATTTTATTTTCAAGGGTACAGCTGGAATGAGAAGCAAGCCTTTGCAGATGATTATTACTTAACAGGCGATGTGGTTGAGCGTCATAGTGACGGTAGCTATTGGTTCTCAGGACGTGATGATGACATTATTATTACCGCAGGTTATCGTGTAGGACCTACCGATGTCGAAAATACCGTCTTAGAGCATGAAGCGGTTGCAGAATCAGCAGCAGTTGGCGTGCCAGATGAAGTGCGTGGACATACAATCAAGTCTTATGTGGTGTTAAAAGATGGCATCGAAGGCTCTGAAGAAATCGCTCAGCAAATTAAAGATTTGGTACGCAAGCGTCTATCGACTCATGCTTATCCGCGTGAGGTCGAGTTTGTGAGCGAGCTACCAAAAACCCCAAGTGGTAAGATTCAACGCTTTTTGCTGCGCAGTCTATCTGCCGAATAAGAACGTTTTGCAATATATAGTATTAGGGCGCGTCATCAATTAGCACATGAATACATTTAGTGGTCTTAAAATGGCTAAATTTAGCCAAACATCGTCAGAAATCTTGTCAATATGTTCATATTTACGGCAATGTCTTCCTTGTTTGGCTGCAATTTTCCTCAGTTTAAGCCTCACAATCTAAATGATGACACGCCCTAGATAGTATTTCGTTAAAATAGAGATTCTTTATGATGAGACTATTTAACATAAGCTGATTGACATAGACTAACAATGAAAATATCAAATAATAAATAGTTAAGGAACATTCATGCAAATTCAAAAAAACAGCTTTTTGGTCACAGGTGGTGCATCAGGTTTAGGCGAAGCAGTGGTTCGTGCGTTAGTCGCTCAAGGTGGCAACGTTATTATTGCTGACTTGAATGAATCAGCTGGGCAAGCATTGGTCAACGAGCTGGGAGATAGCGCACGTTTTGTACGTTGTGATGTCACCAGTGGTGAGGAGGTGCAAGCGGCTGTTGCTGTTGCTGAAGAAGCGTTCGGCGCTCTCCACGGCTCGATCAATTGCGCAGGTATCGCTGTCGTACAAAAGCTGCTAGATCGTGAAAACAATCCAGCAGATCTTGAGGCTTTTAGCCGCGGGGTTAATATTAATCTGGTCGGATCATTTAACGTAGCGCGCTTAGTCGCGTCCAGTATTGCCAAGCGCGTGGCTAATGCCAGTGACGTAGAAAAAAGCAATAAAGAAAAGAACATAGATCAAGGTATTATTATTAATACCGCTTCTATTGCGGCCTTTGACGGGCAAATGGGGCAGGCGAGTTATGCATCGTCCAAAGCTGGCGTCGTCGGTATGATGTTACCACTGGCTCGTGAGCTGGCACGTCACGGCATTCGAGTGATGACTATTGCACCCGGTATTTTTGCCACACCAATGATGGATTCGATTCCTGAAAAGGCGCGTGAGCAATTAGAGTCTGGCGTGCCTTATCCCAAACGTTTGGGTGATCCTAATGAATTTGCCAAATTGGTCACCCATATCATCGATAATGCTTATCTAAATGGTGAAGTTATTCGTCTCGATGGTGCCATTCGTATGGTCTAACGGTATTAGCTTCTTATAAAAAAATAAGATTTTCGTGATGTGATTCATGAAGTTTTCACAAAAATTGGCATGGTGCTTTGATATATTATGACTCACTGTTATTGAGCGTTGGTTATAAGGATTAAAGCCTATGTCATTTTTTCTTCCACATGCTAGCAAGCGTGCAAATTGGTTACTGATTGCAATAGGAATTAGCCTTGCTGCTATTATTAGCACTAGTGCCATTGCTGCGGTTAAGCATATTGTAGAAAAAAAGCAACCCATTGCTAATAACGTTATTATCGATAAAGTCTTTGTCGATAAATCTGAACGCCGTTTGCAATTATTGAGCGGCGATGATGTGATTCGTACTTATCATGTTGCATTGGGCGACAGTCCAGTAGGTCACAAGCAGCAACAAGGCGATGAACGTACACCCATAGGCAACTATACTTTAGATTATAAAAATGAAAACTCTATTGCCCATCGCTCCATTCATATTAGTTATCCAAATGCGGCTGATAAAGCGCAAGCCAAATCACTTGGTGTCAATCCGGGCGGTGATATTATGATTCATGGTCAGATGAATGGCTTTGGTCATTTAGCATGGCTCAATCAAAAACGTGACTGGACAGATGGTTGTATCGCCGTGACCGATGATGAGATGGATGAAATCATGGCTGCAGTCAAGGTAGGCACCACGATTGAAATCGTAGAGTAGAGCGATTGAATTTTCGATGACACGGCTTAATTCTATATCAATCAGATAGGGTGTCAGACTCGCTTATTTTATTCTTTGTCGTACTTTTACTCGCCTTCTGCTCGCTTTTTTATAGCACTGCTTTCCTCTTCGTACCTTTTAATTCCTCTTAAAAATACACTTAAATGATATTAATCAATAGTCAATGCTAAATATCATTGCTTATAGTAAGGTTTTATTTGATAATTGGCTTGAAATAAGAACATATATACCTTATATAAATGACAGATAACAGTAGTCGCTAGACTATAAAGCATCTGCTGTAAATACTAATTATAAAAGGATGTGAATATGAGATTTGAGAAATTTACCCAAAAACTGCAATCCGCTATTCAAGAAGCACAAAGCCTAGCATTAGGCCGCGATCATACGGGTATCGATCCTGTGCATCTGCTTGCTGTATTGCTACAAGATGAGTCTAACTTGTCTATTTGCCAACAAGCGGGCGCTTCTATTCCTGCTCTAAAAAATGG
Source organism: Psychrobacter sp. AT9 (assembly GCF_047272965.1). NCBI lineage: Bacteria > Pseudomonadati > Pseudomonadota > Gammaproteobacteria > Moraxellales > Moraxellaceae > Psychrobacter > Psychrobacter sp. AT9. Next base: position 2,113,591 of record NZ_JBKOTW010000001.1, on the reverse strand, counting down.
CGTGGCAAAGGCACTCGATAATCAAGCAACGATTTCGGAGCCGACAGGTGATGTCAATCTGAATCCAAACTCGGTTAAGATTTTAAATTTAGCAGATCGCCAAGCCCAAAAAGAAGGTGATGATTTTATCGCCACTGAATGGGTGATGTTGGCACTCGCTGAACAAGGCGAAACCAAGAAAATATTCGAAAGCGCTGGCGTGACGGCAAACAAACTAAAAGTCGTGATTGAGCAGCTACGCGGTGATGATACGGTGAATAACCAAAACGCAGAAGATCAGCGTGATGCACTCAATAAATATACGATTAATCTGACGGAACAGGCGGAACTTGGCAAGCTAGATCCAGTCATCGGTCGTGACGAAGAGATTCGCCGTACCATTCAGGTGCTCTCACGCCGTACCAAAAATAACCCTGTGCTCATTGGTGAGCCGGGTGTTGGTAAGACGGCTATCGTCGAAGGGTTAGCCCAAAAAATTATCAATGGTGATGTGCCAGAAGGTTTACGCCGCAAAGAAGTACTGTCATTAGACTTAGGCGCGCTAATCGCTGGTGCAAAATTCCGTGGTGAATTTGAGGAGCGCCTCAAAAGCGTATTGAGCGATTTGGCCAAGCAAGAAGGCAACGTCATCTTATTTATCGATGAGCTGCATACCATGGTCGGTGCCGGTAAATCTGAAGGTGCGATGGACGCAGGTAACATGCTAAAACCAGCATTGGCACGCGGTGAGCTACATTGTGTCGGAGCGACGACACTAGATGAGTATCGCAAGTACATCGAAAAAGATGCAGCACTTGAGCGTCGTTTCCAAAAAGTGTTGGTCGATGAGCCAACGGTCGAAGACACCATTGCAATTTTGCGAGGTCTTAAAGAGCGTTACGAGCTGCATCATGGGGTTGATATTCAAGACAGCGCCATTATTGCTGCTGCGCGTATGAGTCACCGTTATATCACTGATCGTAAGTTGCCAGACAAGGCGATTGACTTAATCGACGAAGCCGCGAGTCGCTTGCGGATGGAGATGGACAGCAAGCCTGAATCGTTAGGTAAGCTTGATAGCCGTTTGATTCAGCTAAAAATGCAGCGTGAAGTGCTCAAAAACGAAGAAGATGCAGGTGCGCAAGCAGAGCGTAAAGCACTCAATGCGCAAATTGAAGAGCTAGAAAAAGAGTACGCTGATCTCAATGAAATTTGGCAAGCAGAAAAAGCATTGGTCAAAGGTAGTCAGCAGCTAAAAGACGAGCTGGATAAAGCCCGTATTGCCTATGACAAAGCCAGCCGCGAGGGTGACTACGAGACCATGAGCAAGCTACAATACGAAACTATTCCGCAGCTAGAGCGCCGTATCACTGAGTCTGATTTGGCAGAACAAAAAGAGCAAACAGGCGAAGGTAGTGGGGTAAAACTGCTACGTAATAAAGTGACAGATAATGAGATTGCAGAAGTGGTTGCCGCTGCGACCGGTATTCCAGTCAACAAAATGATGCAAGGCGAGCGTGAAAAAATGCTGGCAATGGAAGAGAAACTCCATGAGCGCGTCATCGGTCAAGATGAAGCAGTTGAAGCGGTAGCCAATGCGGTACGCCGTAGCCGTGCTGGCTTGTCTGATCCCAATCGTCCTTCAGGCTCGTTCTTATTCCTTGGACCTACGGGTGTCGGTAAGACTGAGCTGACCAAATCATTGGCGAACTTCTTGTTTGATAGTGAAGATTCGATAGTGCGCATCGACATGAGTGAATACATGGAGAAACACAGTGTCAGTCGATTGGTTGGTGCGCCTCCAGGCTATGTGGGTTATGAGGAAGGCGGTGCGTTGACTGAAGCTGTTCGCCGTAAGCCTTATAGTGTGATTTTGTTTGATGAAGTAGAAAAAGCGCATCCTGATGTGTTCAATATCTTGCTACAAGTATTGGATGATGGTCGTTTGACGGATTCACAAGGTCGTGTGGTGGATTTCAAAAATACCGTGATTATTATGACCAGCAACTTGGGTTCGCATAAAATACAAGAAATGGTCGGTGAAAGCTACGAGGATATCAAAGCGGAGGTTATGGACTCAGTTGGTCAGCATTTCCGCCCAGAGTTCGTCAACCGTATCGATGAGATTGTGGTCTTCCATCCGCTTGGTATGTCACAAATGGCAGGTATTGCTACTATCCAACTGGATCGTTTGCGTCAGCGCTTGCATGAGCGTGAGATGGATATCGAGCTATCAGCGGATGCGATGAACAAGTTGGTCGCGGTCGGTTATGATCCTGTGTATGGTGCGCGTCCGCTCAAACGTGCCATTCAGCAAGAGATTGAAAATCCACTGTCATTGAAGTTATTATCTGGTGATTTTGTCGCTGGTGATATCATCAAAGTCGATGTTGGCTCTGATGACAAGCTGACCTTTGATAAGCTAAGAATGAGCTAATCAATTTAGCATTGAAGTTTTTATGAGCTAACTATACTCTCAAAATCAACCCCTTATCTGCGAGCGTAGATAAGGGGCTTTTGCGTTTAGGGGCGCGTTTTGCGCTACTATTCTTTTACTATTTAAATATCAGGACTATGCTATAAATAAGTGACTAGGGTTTGTTGAACATTCAAATATTAGGACTGCTGATCGCTAAAATTGCCCCAAACTAGGCGTAAACCGATGATAATGTCGAGACCTTAGCTAGGTTTGCAACAACATTTGGGGTGATTTTAGCATCAGCCTTTCAGGGCAGGACTATTTTTTGCCAATACATGGCGAAATTGTCTAACCTAGAACGACTATGCATCAAAAATTTCACTGCGTATTGTCTAAAAAATAGCCACTGCCAGTTCCATGTTTGAATGTTCAACAGACCCTAATAATATAAGTGCAAATTGGATAAAGAGGAAAAATGATGACAACCAATATTGAACGTCTAGGCAAACCTTTGACATTGCCGTTAATCATCGCAGCTTTATTGTTCAGCACCTCGGCTTGCTCCAATCCTTCATCGGTAGATACCAGCCCCGATGCGGCAGAATCTAAAGAGACGCAAACCTCTGAAGCCGATGTAAAAGTTAGTGATGCTCAAGTCAGCGTAGACAAGCCTGACTTTTCTACGGCCGAGATTGCAACCTTTGATGAGCCTTGGGCTATGGCTGCATTACCAAGTACAGATAGCAAATCTCCTAGATTGCTGGTGACACAAAAAACAGGCGAGCTGTTTATTGTAGATACCGCGACGGGTGCCAAAACGAGGGTCGAGGGTGTTCCCGAAGTCGCTTATGGTGGCCAAGGTGGATTGGGAGACATCATAGTAGCACCAGATTTCGCTACTTCTAATACAGTGTATCTCAGCTATGTGGAAGCAGACACGGGAGGTGACAGCAATACATTTGGTGCCAAAGTCATCAAGGCAACGCTCTTAGGACTAGAGACAGATACGCCAATGTTACAAGTCATTGCGCCAATCTGGGAGCAATCTCCAAAAGTAAAAGGGCAAGGACACTATAGCCATCGATTGCTGTTTTCACCTGATGGACGCTATCTATATATTAGCTCAGGCGAGCGTCAAGAAAAAACCTCAGCACAAGATATGAGTGTCAACTTGGGTAAAATTATACGCCTAAATGCTGACGGCTCTATCCCAGCAGACAATCCATTTTTGGACAATACGAATGACATCGCCAAGCAGTTTTGGACGATAGGTCATCGTAATGTGCTTGGCATGACATTTGATGACAGTGGACAGCTTTGGGCACATGAAATGGGGCCAAGAGGCGGCGATGAATTCAATCTCATCGAAAAAGGTAATAATTATGGCTGGCCAGTTGTGTCCAATGGACGCAATTACTCAGGTATTGATATCCCTGATCATGACACCAAGCCTGAGTTTGCTGCACCCAAAATTACTTGGACGCCAGTCATATCTCCATCTTCCATCAGCATATACGCGGCGGGTAGTCATAATGACTTTCCTAGTTGGCAAGGCAATGCGCTGATTAGTGGCTTATCTTCTAAGGCACTTATCGTAGTCAGCTTCAATGAAGGCAACACCGCTGCTGAACGCTATCGCTACGATATGGGCGAACGTATCCGCAGTGTGCTGGCAGTAGATGGGCAAGTGTGGGCATTGGAAGATGGTAATGGGGGGCAATTACTTAGACTACTGCCTAAGTAATATCGTAATAAAACCAATTTTGATTTTATATTTATGTAGTTATTCTAAAAAAAATTGTTAAGTCTTTTAGAGTAAATTAAAGGTTTTATCAAGTTTTATTTTGTAATTGATTGATAGTTAAGGCCTATTTTGTTAAGGTAATGTTCCTTGAATTTTGAGACTTGCACATGGAAGAAGTAAAAGTAGGCAGATTAGGACCTTTTCCACGGGTGAGTAAACCTGTGTTTATAACATCGACGTTGTTAATTGTCGGATTTATTATTTTTGGCGCTTTGTTTACGGAAACAGCAGGGGCGCTTTTTAGTTTTTTACAAAATTTTATTACTGACAAGTTCGGTTGGTTATTTATTATCCTAGTCAATACAGCGCTTGCCCTCTGTATTTACTTAGCAATGAGTCGCTATGGTGATATTCGGCTAGGCAATCAAACGGAGCGACCACAATACAATCTGTTTTCGTGGATTGGTATGTTGTTTTCTGCAGGTATTGGTATTGGTCTAGTCTACTGGGGTACAGCGGAGCCGTTGTATCACTTTATGGCACCACCAATGGGCGAGGCCGAAACGGTAGCAGCTGCAAAGCAAGCGATGAATATCTCATTTATGCATTGGGGATTACACGCTTGGGCCATTTATACGATTGTGGCGCTGTCTTTAGCCTATTTCCATTTCCGTCGTGGCTTGCCATTATCGATTCGATCAACCTTATATCCTTTGCTCGGCAAAAGAATTTACGGCCGATGGGGACATACTGTCGATATCTTGGCCGTGTTTGGTACGATGTTTGGTGTGGTCACCTCGCTCGGGCTTGGGGTGATGCAGATCAATTCTGGACTCGAAAAGCTGTTTGGTACGCCTAACAGTCTTACGGTTCAGTTTGGCTTGATCGCTTTCATTACAGCGCTTGCAGCGGCTTCGGTCTTGATGGGTCTAGATAAAGGTATTAAGCGACTTAGTGATATCAATATTGGTTTCACCATCGTCTTATTGGCGTTTATGGTTATTTTAGGGCCGACACTTTTCATTTTTGATAGCTTTATTGAAAACATCGGCAACTATCTGACAGTGATTGTTCCTTTAGGTACGTGGGGCGAGTCTTATAGTGGAACGGATTGGCAGAGTGGTTGGACGATATTTTATTGGGCATGGTGGGTTAGCTGGGCACCATTTGTTGGTATCTTTATTGCCCGTATCTCTCGTGGTCGTACGATTAGAGAGTTTGTACTTGGTGTACTACTCATTCCTATGATGATTTTGTTTTTCTGGTTTACGACCTTTGGTGGCGTTGCTGTTCACATGGAGCTTGCCTCTGCTGTGTCTGGTATCAGTCCAGGATTGGTTGAAGCGGTACAAGCAGATACTGGTAGTGCGATCTTTAAATTGGTTGAGTACTATCCATTAGCAAAACCGATTACGCTACTGATTGTAGTGATGATTATGCTGTGGTTCGTAACCTCATCAGACTCAGCCAGTTTTGTCATTGACATGTTGACTGCTGGTGGCGATACCAATCCACCAAAAATACAGCGCTTGTTTTGGGCAACCACAGAAGGCGTTATCGCAGCTATCTTGCTGGCGGCTGGTGGACTGTCTGCCTTACAAGCAGCGGCTATCGTAGCAGGACTACCATTTGCCTTGGTGATATTCGTCATGATGTATGCATTGTTACGTGGTCTTAGTCGCGATCGCTTGATTCTATATCGAGCGCAGCAGCAATTTATCACGGATGAATCAGCAGACCATAATTCAGCGAACGAATTCGTTGATGAGCATTTGCTAAAAGGGCCACCCAAGATAGTGAAAGGTGACTAATAAGTAAAATAGTCATGTGAGCTGTTTCAATAGGAGCCCTAATTTATTCGTAAATTGGGGCTTCTTTATTGGATAAAGATATTTAAATTTATTCAGTATAAATTCGAATTGTTGAAAATTATTACCGAAGTGTTACTACCATTTCTATACATTTGGCAGTGTTTACAAAGCGTTATATTTGATAATTCGTTCATACCTTGGTATGGTTACGCACTTTTTTTGGGGATATACTTATGGATCATGTAAAAGTTGGCCGATTAGGCCCTTTTCCGCGGGTAAGTAAACCTGTATTTTTGACTTCAGCGATTTTGATACTTGCCTTCATTATCTTTGGGGCATTATTCAACGAACAAGCAGAAGTGGTGTTTAACCAAGCAAAAGCATTTGTCTCTTTACGCTTTGGCTGGTTCTTTATTGTGGTGGTCAATTTAACGTTGGTCATGAGTATTTATATGATATTTAGCCGCTATGGCGATATCAGACTTGGTCATCAGAATGAGAGACCAGAGTACAATCTGGTTTCTTGGATTGGTATGCTGTTTTCAGCAGGTATCGGTATTGGACTGCTTTATTGGGGCACGGCCGAGCCGCTGTATCATTTCATGGCTCCACCATTAGGCGAGGCGGAAACAGTCGCCGCTGCTAAGCAGGCAATGAACATCTCGTTCCTGCATTATGGTCTACATGTATGGGCGCTCTATGGCATGGTCGCGCTATCCTTGGCTTATTTTCATTATCGAGTAGGGTTGCCATTGGCTATCCGCTCCACCTTGTATCCAATATTGGGTAAAAAAATCTACGGTGGTTGGGGTCATACGGTCGATACGCTTGCCGTATTTGGTACGATGTTTGGGGTAGTGACCACGTTAGGTCTTGGTGTTTTACAGATTAACTCTGGTCTTGAGACATTGTTTGGTGTGCCCAATAATATTACGGTGCAGATTATTTTGATCGGCTTTATCACTATGCTAGCAGGGTTATCCTTGTTCATGGGACTAGATAAAGGCATTAAGCGTCTTAGTGATACCAATATATTCTTCACGGTGATATTGCTCAGTTTTGTGATTATCTTTGGGCCTACTCAATTCATCTTTAATAGTTTTGTAGAAAATATCGGCAACTATTTGCATGAAATTGTGCCATTAGGTCTGTGGACAGAGTCTTATAGTGGAGAGGAAAACTGGCAATCCTCATGGACGATTTTTTATTGGGCATGGTGGATTAGTTGGTCACCATTCGTTGGGGTGTTTGTTGCCCGTATCTCTCGAGGTCGCACCATCCGTGAGTTCATATTAGGGGTATTATTAATTCCTATCACGATTTTATTCTTGTGGTTTACTGCCTTTGGTGGTTCTGCGGTGAATATGGAGCTGATGGCAGCGGCAGATCCTAACCTTGTCAGTCCGGGTCTTATCGAAGCCGTTAAAGCGGATACCGGGAGTGCCATCTTTAAATTGATGGAGTCTTATCCACTAACAGAGGCGGTCAACCTACTCATTGTAGTCATGATTGTACTGTGGTTTGTGACCTCATCAGATTCAGCCAGTTTTGTTATTGATATGCTGACCTCAGGTGGTGATACCAATCCACCGAAGATTCAGCGTTTGTTTTGGGCAGGTGCTGAAGGCGTTATCGCCGCTGTATTATTGGCAGCAGGTGGTTTAAGTGCACTGCAAGCGGCTTCTATTGTCTCAGGCTTTCCGTTTGCTATTGTGATCGTCGTGATGATGTATTCATTGCTACGTGGATTGAGCCGAGATCGTTTGATACTGTATCGTAATCAGCAATGGTTCACCACCGAAGAATCAGCAGAGCACAATTCTGCTAATGAATTCCGTGATGAAGACCTACTTACAGGTCCACCAAAAATCATAGACTCCAATGATTAACACGCTTTAGATATTTGCTAAAAATCCCAGCCTTGTGCTGGGATTTTTTATGCCGATATATTTTTATGTTTTCAAATAAGCGGAAACTCGTTACATACATTCATCTTTTACGTAAACGATTGCTTCAGTGCTATACAGTTAAAGTATAGTCAGTGAAAAGTAATATCGATACATCAGCAGTATCGTAGTGTTTTTGAGGTATTTTGACTATAATTTAAAGTGAGCACAAGGCAATTGAGCATAGGTAGATTACTGATAGACAACGCACGCAAATAAAAATAGCGCACTCAGGTTATGAGTACGCTATTGGTTTTTCAATCAGATATAAGCCAAATTTATACTGAACTTAGTATGCGCCTTCGCTATAGATAAGCTCGTAGCTGTGGCTGTATATCTCAACGATGTTACCGAACGGATCTTCCATATAAATCATACGGTAAGGTTTTTCACCGGGGTAGTAGTAGCGTGGTTTTTCCATACGCTTTTTGCCACCTGCTGCAACCATACGCTCAGCCAGCTCTTCAACATTTGGATCTTGAACACAGAAGTGGAAGATACCAGTTTTCCAGTATTCAAAGTTGTTTTCAGGATCTTCTTGATTTTTAAATTCAAAAATCTCAACACCGATACGGTCACCAGTCGATAGGTGCGCAATACGGAAGCTGCCCCAACCAGAACCGAATACTTCAGTACACATTTCACCAATCGGACTGTCATCTTCAACAATCTCAGTTGGCTCCATGATGGTGTACCAACCCATCACTTCAGTATAGAATTTTACGGCAGCGTCCAAATCAGGGACTGACAGACCGATGTGCGAAAAGCTTCTTGGATAAACGTTTTTCATAGCTTGTGCTCCTGTTTGCTGTACTCTTGTTTAACGTGAGGCCAGTATACAAACGCACCGTCATTATGTAAAATTATCAAATATTATATAAATAAGTATGAAATGTAATGATGAATATCACATGGTTGCGTACTTTCTGTACGCTCGCTGAAGTTGGTCACTTTACTCGTACGGCTGAACGTCTATATATGACGCAGTCTGGTGTGAGCCAGCACATACGTAAGTTAGAGGAGCAGTTGGATACGGACTTGTTGATTCGTCAAGGAAAGCAGTTCTCATTGACCAATGCAGGTGAGCAGCTTTATAAAGAAGCAGGCGAGATATTGCAGCGCTTATCAAATCTAGAGCAGCGAATCGGTGAGGATCCACCTTATGAAGGATTGGTGCGGTTGATGTCACCGGGAAGTGTCGGACTTAAGCTATATCCAAAGCTGTTGACGCTACAGCAGCAGCATCCAAAATTGGTGATTGATTATCGCTTTGCACCCAATGCTGATATCGAGCGGGCGCTTGCCAATCATGAAATTGATATTGGTTTTATGACGGATATCTCAGATGATGAGACAGTCAGTTGCCAGCCCATGGCGCAAGAAGCGTTGATACTGGTGACGCCAGCGAGCACGGTAGAGCCTAGCTGGGAGCAGCTCATCGAGCTTGGATTTATTGATCATCCAGATGGTGCCCATCATGCAGGCATGCTACTAACTGCTAATTATGAGCAATTCCAACATATCAATGACTTTGATAAAAAAGGCTTTTCTAATCAGATAGGTTTAATCTTAGAGCCCGTTAGTAGAGGAATAGGCTTTACCGTGTTACCTGCACACGCAGTGGCCGCTTATCCAAAGCCTGAGCTTATTAACAGTCACTATCTGCCCGTTGCCGTTAGCGAGACGCTATACCTTGCGCTAAGACGGCAGCATGCGCTCTCTAATAGGGTGCATACAGTCATTGAGGAAGTAAAAAAATGGCTATAAAGGTATGACAGGCGTATACAAATTTTTTTAGGCAAAATATACAAATACGGAAATGAGGATTTTACTAAGCTATTTTATCAAACCAAGCCTTGGTGCTTTGAGCAGTCATAGAGTCGAAGCTCACATAAATTCCTTGTTCATCTAAAGTGGCATACCAATGATCATCGTTACTACCAGTTAGCAACTGAAAGTACTTATTGTTAACGATTCTACCTACGGTATAGATTTCGCCTTCTAAATAAAAATCATTACCTTGTGTGCAGAGTAATTTATCGTCAGTGCTTATCATATGATTCTATCTCATTCATAAAAAGATAAAACGATAATACCAACTTAATCAGTAATAATAAAGAGGCTTTGATAAGGAGTATCTTATTGTTAAGTATATGTTTTTTAGCTTATTTGTTGCTGAAACATATCATTATAAAAGTGGGTGCAATAGTAAGCGATTGAGCACACAAACTTAAGCATATAAGCTAATTCATATTAAGGTCAGTTCAAGATGATTTATATTCAGAGAGGGCGAGTGGAAGTGCCATAAATAGTAGACTGAGCGAGCCTGACACCATATCGGATTTACATAGAACTGATTATAAACACTTTTTAATAGTCAATGTTTTAGACGTGATAAGCTTTCGATTATATAAAAAGTCAATAAAAATGACGTTTCAATGTCGCACAAGCATCAGACGCTAGGATCTATGAAGTGTTGGCTGAGTCATTGGATTAAGAGATTGAGCCGATGTGTGCGCTGAATGAATTGACATAAAAAAAGCCAGCAACACAAGGTTGCTGGCTTTTTATAGACTGAGTCTAACTATTTCAAAGATTACTCTTCAGAATAGTTGTCATTCTCGTCTGTAGCTTCTTCAGCTGTATCTTGGTCATCGCCATCTTCAGATAGGATAGTGACTAAGATGCTAGCAGTAACGTCATGATGTAGTTGAATATCAACATTATATTCGCCCACTTGACGTAGTGTGCCTTCAGGTAGCTTGATTTCAGCACGGTCTACTTCTAGACCTGAGTTAGTCAATGCTTCAGCGATATCACGAGTACCGATAGAGCCGAATAGCTTGCCTTCGTCACCTGATTTAGCACGCATGATAACATTAACGTCAGTCAATGCATCAGCACGTTCTTGAGCAACAGCTACTTCTTTTGCTTCTTCAGCTTCAAGTTCGGCACGACGTGTTTCGAACTTTTCAATGTTAGCTTTATTAGCAGGTAGAGCTTTGCCCAATGGGATAAGAAAGTTACGTCCGTAACCTGGTTTTACATCGACAGTTTCACCGAGTTTACCAAGGTTGACGATACGCTGTAACAAAATAATTTGCATGAGTCATTCCTAGTTAACGGTTAACCCTGATGGTTATCAGTGTATGGAAGTAGCGATAAGTAACGAGCTTGCTTGATAGCAGTAGCTAGTTGACGCTGATATTTAGTAGATGTACCGGTAATGCGGCTTGGTACGATTTTACCATTATCACTGATATACTGTTTTAGCAATTCAACATCTTTATAATCGATGTGAGTGATGCCTTCAGCAGTGAAACGGCAGAATTTGCGACGGCGATAGAAACGTGCCATGAGTATTCTCCTTTAATTAGTCTTCACTGTTGTCGTTGTCGTCATTATCGTTTTCACGACTGTCTGGACGACGAGTAGTTGCTTTGCGTGCGCGTTTTTCATCGGCATTCTTGGCTAACTGCGACTCTTCAGTGACAGCGTCGTCACGGCGCATAACTAGACTACGAATGATCGCGTCGTTATAACGGAATAATTCTTCAAGTTCAGCCAAAGTCTCACCGTCAGTTTCAATGTTGAAAAGAACGTAATGAGCTTTGTGAATCTTGTTGATTGGGTAAGCCAGTTGACGACGGCCCCAATCTTCTAAACGATGGATAACACCGTTGTTGTCTTGAACTAACTTGATATAGCGTTCAACCATGCCGACCACTTGGTCGCTTTGGTCTGGGTGTACAATTAACACCAGTTCGTAATGTCGCATTATGACTCCTTACGGATTAGTAGCTATTAACCCTATGTTAATAGCAAGGAGATTTATAAGGTAAGCTGTATTCCCATCAAATATAACAAAATATAATAGGAAAAAAGCTTAGTTTATAAAGCGCCGTATTATAACAGTACGCAACGATTAACACAAAGGTTAATCGTTGCGTAGCTGCCAATAAAAAAATGAAAACAATAAATTTTTCTGTATCAATGATCTGTATCAATAAAAAGCCACGATAAAAAGCTACTTTTTTGACATCATCTAAGACTTATTTTTGATAAAACGCTCAAAACGTTGCTATTTTACTTTGGGCTGTTTTACCAATTGACTGCTATCTGCTTTTACCACCAACGTTTTGGCAAGCTTGTCATGCCAGCCGATATTTTGCGGGCTTTTTGAGGCCATATAATAATGAATGGCGACAATCACAAAACCTAAAAAGCTGGTGAATGAAAACAGTAAGTTGTAAATAATGAACAATAGCAAAGTACGTGTGCCGATAAGCTTGATAAAAGAAGGCAGACGATGCGTGGTTTGATCCACGACGCGAATACCTGTAATCAGCTTGCCCAGTGATTGACCACGCATGGTGATAAATACTAACTGTAACGCAAACAAGCCAAAAACCATGACTTGCGATATCATCAATGTGCTGCTAGGAAGGCTCTCCATCAGCGTCATTGAATATTGATAAGCGGCATCCATGTCTTGGATATTTTGAAACTTGCTATAGTCTACATCCATTTTGGTTAACGCTAATCCAAGTGGAAAGATGGCTAGCAAGTACAATAAGCCATTGAGCGCAGTTGCCAATATGCGTGACATGATCGGGGCTAGTACTACATCGCCAACGACTTTATCTTTGGCTGTGATATTCTTATTAGCAGCCGTTTTATTTAATGACACATTATTATGCGGTGTATGATGACGGTTGCTTGTCATATCTGCTTTGGCATTGTCTTTTGGACGTTCAGGCTTACCATATAGTCTGTCTAACGACACGCTTTTTCCGTCTTTAGTGCTACTGGTTTCAGTATCTTCGGGAAACACGGTGACATTATTGACAATAGAGTCATTAACCTCAGGGCTGCTAATGCTAGTAGGTCGATAAACCCCTTGATTGTTCGTCAAGTTGCCAACTCGCTGCCATTGGTCTAAGCCTTCGTGCCAAATCAAATCATCCAGTAAAACTTCACCAGACGTCAGCATAATATTGAGCTGATCCAAATTATATGGACCGGCTTGTACGTTATTTCGAGCTAAGAAAATCTGCATAATTGCCTGCATAGTTAGTCATATATTAAGTCGCTACTGTAAGACATAGTATTAGGGTCTATTCAAGATTTTTCAAATAGACCCTAATGGTTGTATCTTCAATGACTGTGTGAATTACCGCTGTGACTTAAATTACGGCTTACTTTGCTTCTTCACCAGCTAAGAAGAACCAAGTATCTAGTACTGAGTCAGGGTTCAATGACACTGAACTGATACCTTGCTCCATGAGCCAGAACGCAAGATCTGGATGGTCTGAAGGACCTTGACCACAGATACCGACATACTTGCCCGCTTTGCGGCAAGCATCAATCGCCATAGACAGTAACTTCTTAACAGCAGGGTCACGCTCATCAAATAGATGTGAGACGATACCTGAGTCACGGTCAAGACCAAGCGTTAGCTGAGTCAAATCGTTAGAGCCGATAGAGAAGCCATCGAAGTGTTCTAAGAACTCTTCTGCTAATAACGCATTGGTTGGTAGCTCACACATCATGATGATGCGTAGGCCGTTCTCACCACGTTTTAGACCGTTTTTCTCGAGTAACTCAATCACTTGAGCGGCTTCGTCAACGGTACGGACGAATGGAATCATAATTTCGACGTTGGTCAGACCCATCTCATCACGTACGCGCTTTAGGGCTTTACACTCAAGCTCGAAGCAATCACGGAAATTATCAGAGACATAACGACTGGCACCACGGAAGCCCAACATTGGGTTTTCTTCTGACGGCTCGTATAACTTACCACCAAGCAAGTTAGCGTATTCGTTTGATTTAAAATCTGACATACGAACGATAACTGGCTGATCCATAAAGGCAACCGCTAGTGTTGAGATGCCTTCGACCAATTTATCAACATAAAAGTCAACAGGTGAAGCATAACCAGCGATACGCTCTTGGATTGCTTGTGATATCTCACGTGGCAAGCTGTTCATGTTTAGCAAAGCTTTTGGATGCACACCGATCATACGGTTGATGATGAATTCAAGACGCGCAAGACCAATACCTTCGTTCGGCATTTGGGTGAAAGAGAAGGCGCGATCTGGATTACCAACGTTCATCATAATCTTGAAGGCAAGATCTGGCATAGATTCAACAGAGTTGGTCTGTATTTCAAAGTCAATTTGGCTTTCATAAATGAAACCAGTATCACCCTCGGCACAAGAAACAGTGACATCTTGACCATCAACCAACAGCTCAGTGGCATTACCACAACCGACGATAGCCGGTACGCCAAGCTCACGGGCGATAATAGCTGCATGACAGGTACGACCACCACGGTTAGTGATGATGGCAGAGGCACGCTTCATGACTGGTTCCCAATCTGGATCGGTCATGTCTGATACGAGGACGTCGCCGTCTTGTACTTTGTCCATCTCGTTTAGGTTGCTAACGATACGTACTTTACCCGCACCAATGCGTTGACCAATTGAGCGGCCTTCGCACAAGATTTTTGCATCAGTTGTATTGATGATATAACGTTCCATGACATTGCTGTCTTGGCGGCTTTTTACGGTTTCTGGACGGGCTTGAACGATAAAGATTTCATTAGTGTCGCCGTCTTTTGCCCATTCGATATCCATCGCTTGACCGTAATGCTTTTCAATGGTCATCGCTTGCTTGGCAAGTGAGGTCAGCTCTTCGGTAGATAGCGAGAACTGCATGCGATCTTGTTTTTCAACATCAACAGTTTTGACAGACTTAGTCGTGCTGCCTTCATCACCGTAGATCATTTTCTTATGCTTGCTGCCTAGGTTACGGCGAATAACCGAAGGCTTGCCATTGGCTAGCAACTGCTTAGAAATATAGAATTCATCTGGGTTAACCGCACCCTGTACGACCATTTCACCTAGGCCATAGCTTGAAGTGATGAAGACCACTTGATCAAAACCACTTTCGGTATCTAGCGTGAACATCACGCCAGCAGCACCAGTCTCTGAGCGTACCATACGCTGTACAGCAGCAGACAATGCAACGCCTTCGTGCTCAAAACCTTTGTGTACACGATAAGAGATAGCACGGTCGTTATAAAGAGAGGCAAATACTTCTTTAATGGCAATCAGAACGTTATCAATACCGCGAATGTTTAGGAAAGTCTCTTGCTGACCGGCAAATGATGCATCTGGCAAATCTTCGGCAGTCGCAGAAGAGCGGACAGCAACCGCGATGTCATCGCCGCCACTCATGGTTTCAAATGACTGACGCACTTCTTGCTCTAGATCGCTTGGCAGCTCTTGCTCAATAATCCACGTACGAATTTTTTTACCCGTTTCTGCAAGTTTTTTTACATCATTAACATCTAATGTTTTTAGCTCGCTGTTGATTTTGTCAAGCAAGCCAGTTTCGTTCAAAAAACGGTTAAATGCATTTGAAGTGGTGGCAAATCCGCCTGGAACACTAACACCCAAATCAGACAAATGGCTGATCATTTCACCTAATGAGGCGTTCTTACCGCCGACCATCTCAATGTCGTCTTTTCCTAGCTGATCAAGATTGATTACAAGTGCTGTAGATTGCGCTGCCATGATAACTCCAGAAAATAAGGTTATTTAGTAAAGATTATAACGGTCAATTATACCCCTATATTTGGATAATTTCGAGACCTAGAACCAAAAAATTCGTCAAAAAGATACAAATTGTCGGGTTTGCTACATAATTTACGTCAGCTGCCTGACGGTTTTACTTTTAAGACCGAGCCAAAATGTCAATGCTACCAAAATAACAGGGTGCCATAATTGTCATCAAAACCCCTCAAAATGAGTAAAATCTGTCCAAAAATACTCCTAGGATTTTTACCACTATATATAGAACATAATATTGGGACTTATATAGGGACTTACATAGTCAATAACACGAAATTGTGCAGGACAATATCGAAAGAAAGAGCGAAGTGTTTGTCGTCGCTTGTCGACAACATTGATTTCTATTGAGCTTCTATTATGCGTATAATGAAAAGTGAAACGCCCTGCGCGAATAATTGAATTAATCATTAAAATATGATGACTGATCAAAAGACAGTCAAAAAAATAAGCCAGTCACAGGCCAATATTAGGGTTTCAACCGAGGTATCAAAGTTATGTACTCAAGCAATCTATCTGAACAAAATAAGCCGACGATACAAAATCATGATGCGTTAAACTTAGACAATTCGCAAACCATAAGAAGTGCATTTTTTATCTCTGATGGTACGGCTATTACGGCTGAGACTCTTGGACGTGCTATTTTAAGTCAGTTTGCTTCCGTTCCTTTTGAGACGCGTGTACTGCCTTATGTCGATAGTTTAGAGCGCGCCGAAGACGCTGTTGAGCAAATTAACATGGCTTATCAACGCGATGGTGTGTTGCCTTTGGTATTCGATACCATTGTTAACTCTGAAATTCGCGAAAAAATCAACTCAGCGACCAGCTGTAACTTAGATATGTACGAGGGTTTGATTGGTCGTGTTGCCGAAGAGACTGGGGTGGAGCCAGATGGACACTCAGGTCATGCACACGATGATGTCGATTCCGAAACCTATAAGGAACGTATCGACGCGGTTCATTTTGCCTTGGACAATGACGATGGCGCACGCACACGTCATTATGACGCGGCCGATATTATTCTGGTTGGAGTCTCACGCTCGGGCAAAACCCCAACGTCATTATATCTAGCCTTACAATTCGGTATCCGTGCGGCCAACTATCCTTTGACCGAAGATGATTTGTACGACAATCAATTACCAAAAGCGTTGCGTGAGCACAAAGACAAATTGTTTGGCTTGCTCATTGATACCGATCGCTTGGTCAAGATTCGTCAAGAACGCCGTGCAGGCAGTCGTTATTCTAGTTATCAGCAGTGCCAGCAAGAGCAGCGGGCGATACAAGGTATTTATATCACGCACGGTATTCCTAGCTTAGACGTCTCAGAGATGTCGGTTGAAGAAATTGCCACACGTATCTTACAGATGACGGGTCTTAAACGCCGTATTGGTTAATGCTAGTGGCTAATAAGACGTTAGCGTTGACAAAAATAATTTGTACCATTTTATATAGAACAATTTCACTTAAAACAATGCCTTTACCATATAGAGAATATTATGAGTTCATCTTATAAGTCTAGAAAGACACCTTTATTACTTACTAGCCTGTTATTAAGCGCGGCGACTTTGCTTAGTGCTTGTCAGACCTCGCCATTTGCACGTGAGCCGGTACCTGAGCCCCGTTATGTTCCAACGATTGTGTTGGGTGAAGCGCAAACGCTTACTGTGATGCCAAATCGTGTGGCGTGTGCTTCAGCATTACCGATGCAGTGCTTGTTGGCCAAATCGAGCAAAGATGGCAGCGTGTTTCAGATTCCTTATGATTGGATCGATGATTTTAAACCGAGCCTTGGCACCGAGTATATAATTAGTGCACGTCCACAAATAGATGAAGGCAAACAAAGTTTGACAGGGTATTGGACATTGCAAAACATCCTATCACAACGTATGGTGGGCACTCCTTAGCAGCATGACCCTGACGCATCTTTGCATTGATTCATTCATAGCCTAAAGACAGACAAATAAAGAAATAAAGAGGACACAATGGGAAGCAAAAATACTAGCGATGCTACCAATGACACTGGTGAAGACATTCATACCGAAGTATCTAATAAGGAAAGCGGCGTAGCGCCAAATCCTGAACATACGGAAGACAAAAATAAAAAAGAAAAAATCGAACAAACACATGAGCAAGTCACCGACGACATCATGCACCACCCTGACTTGGTCAATCCGCTAGATGATACACGTATTGATGTAAAGTCAGGATTTACTAGAGACTCTGAGCGTATCAAGGGTGACAAGCATCAGTTTGAATATGATGCGGTGGTGTTGGGCGCGGGTCCCGCTGGTGAAGCGGCCGCCATGAAGCTTGCTAAATCAGGCAAAAAAGTCGTGGTTATCGATCCGCGTGAGCAAGTCGGGGGCAACTCTACTCATGTCGGCACGATTCCGAGTAAAGCGTTACGCCAATCAGTATTTAACTTGATTAACTTTCGCCGTGATCCAATGTTTACCAAGGCGATGGAGTATCACCAAGTACCACTAAACAAGGTGCTTGCGAACGCTCGTAAAGTGATACGCAATCAAGTTAGCACCCATACTCGCTTTTATGAGCGCAATCAGATTGAAGTGATTCATGGCTGGGCAAGCTTTACCGATGCGCATACCATTCGTGTTGAGCTTGATGAAAATGTCTTTGAAACCGTTACCTTTAACAAAGCCATCATCACTGTTGGTAGCCGCCCTTATCGTCCTGAGATTTTAGATTTCAATCATCCGCGCGTTTTTGATTCGGATAAAATCCTGCAAATGGATTATGTGGTCAAAAAAATCATCATTTATGGTGCTGGGGTGATCGGCTGTGAGTACGCCTCTATCTTTACCGGTCTGGGCTATAAAGTCGACTTGATCAACAATCAGGGTAAGCTGCTCAGCTACTTAGATAGTGAAATCAGTGATGCGCTAGCGCATGATTTTAGACAATTTGGTGTCCTTATCCGCAATAACGAAGAGATTGATCATCTTGAGACTCATGATGACTGTGTGATTTTGCACTTAAAAAGTGGTAAAAAAATCAAGTCTGATGCGATTCTTTGGTCTAATGGTCGCTCAGGTAATACGGAAGGCTTAAACTTGGAGGCCATCGGCTTAGAAGCCAATAGTCGTGGTCAACTGAAAGTAGATGATACCTACCGTACTGATATCGAAAATATCTATGCGGCTGGCGATGTGATTGGCTGGCCATCTCTGGCTTCTGCTGCTTATGACCAAGGTCGCTGTGCGGCAGCCTTTATGGTTGGTGATAGCGACGCAGAGCCAGTTTCGAGTGTTCCTACAGGTATTTATACCATTCCAGAAATCTCCAGTATTGGTAAGACCGAGCAGGAGCTAACAGATGAACAAGTACCTTATGAAGTGGGACAAGCCTTCTTTAAGCATCTCGCTCGCGCCCAGATCATCGGTGAGCGTACAGGGGTATTAAAGATATTATTCCACCGTGAGACGCTTGAGATATTGGGGATTCATTGCTACGGCAACCACGCCTCAGAGATTATCCATATTGGACAAGCGGTCATGAAGTGTAACAATACGCTTGAGTACTTCGTAAATACGACCTTTAATTATCCAACGATGGCAGAAGCCTATCGCGTCGCGGCGCTAAATGGTCTTAACCGCGTATTTTAAACGGTTATAAAGATTGAAATAACAATAAAAAAGCGCCTAACGATATCGCTAGGCGCTTTTTTTGTTGTGTATTCCATCCTAAAATAAATTTACCAAAAAGGTTTTTTTAACTCTATTTTAGAACGAGACTCACACAATAAGGCTGACAAAACGAGACTAAAAAACAGTCACTTAGAAAACAGTCACTTAAAAGACAATTGCTTAAACAGTCTGAGTTTTGATAGTCTCAAGATAGCTTCTGATGTTGCTAACGTAGTGCATCGCTTGCCCATAACGGCTGTTGGACGCTCTGTTTTCAGCAAGGTAAGCATAGATATTTGCCCAGCTTTTGTCATCAATACCCTGAGCTCTCAGTTTACGTTGAATGCTTTTTACCGCATTCGGACCCATATTATAGCCAGCAAGGGCAAACCAAATACGGTCAGTTTTGGGTACATCGGCAAAGTCTGACTTCATTTGCTCTAAGTAACGTGCACCACCGCCAATGCTTTGATAAGGGTCGACGCGATCTGAGACGCCCATGGCTTTTGCTGTATTGTTGGTCAGCATCATTAGCCCGCGTACACCTGTTGGCGATACCGCATTGGCGTCCAGATGTGACTCTTGGTAACCCATCGCCACCAGCAACTCCCAGTCGTGATTGTAGTTGCGCGCTTGCTCTTCAAACGAGGATTGATAATCAGGCAGTTTTTCCGTAAGCGTTCTTTGGAAGTGATCCTGACTATAAGCATCTTTTAGCAAGTTCTGATTATAAAAAGCCGCTAGCTTTTGGGTGTTTTCAAGCTTGATACTGTCGCACAAGAAGTAACTGGCTTTTTGCGATAACGGATCATTGGCTGAATTGAAAGTCCAGCTGACCTTGGGATGTAGACCGTTTTTGGTCAAGCTGGCATCATAACCGCAGCTGACATTGACAGAAGACAAATTTAGCTGGCTTTTGAGTTGGGTGCTGGCTGTCGTCAACGCCATATCAGCATTACCTGATTTCACCGCTCTGAGAGCAGCTTTTTCGCTGGCATAGGCTTTTAGATTGACATCTACACCCAGCTCATCAGCGTAGGTACGTACCAAGTCATAACCGAAGCCGTGCTGAAAACCATCCGTCGCAAAATAAGTGCTATCCCCAGGGACAGCGGCGATGGTCAAGGTGTTCTCCAGCATGACATGATCATAAGTTGGCACTTGTGAATCCATGGTAGTAAAACTCTCAGCTGGTAAAGAGAGCAGGGCAATACTAGAAACTTGTGCCAGTTTTTTGGTTCTGGCAAAACGACTTGAAGTAACAGGGTTAACGGATGTAACGAGGTTACTTTTAGTGTTCAGTAGGCGTTTAGATGGACGCAGTAAATATGAGATACGGCGTTTGGCCCCTTGCGCAGATACTTTTACACGATAAGTAATACGCTGCATGGATGTCTCCTAGTTTTAGCCATCCTTCTTACCGCAAAAACACGTACAAATATATGACCATAATATTGACATATATCGATATCGCATCTTAAATAGAGTCGCACCTTTTAATAGGAAAAATGCCACTCTATCTTGTTTGACTATAGCGCCACTAGCGTACTCTCTCTAAGAGTTAGTGGGGTAGTTTGTCGTCAGCCAGCTATCGGTGCATTATCAAAGCGTTCTCAAATAATATTTTTATATTAATTTTAAAAACTGGACGCACAACGACACGAAGGATATAAATCAGATGATTCCTTCATCGATAACTAAGTATGGCTAGTGGCCAAACAACTATATGTCAAACACAGGTAAGGTCATGATTAAGTCATTGAGACAAAAACATCGTGCAAAATATTGATGCAATCATTTGCTAATTAAGCAAATACATTCATCTGTTTTTACGATGCTAACTTTAATGGCTGGCTATACCTTGACTCACTAGTAATAGGATAGCTGGCTGTTAAAGTTTTTTGTCCAGCAATAAGGGTAAGTAAAATAATCAAGCTTGATAGTTTGTGTCGCTTTTTATCAAACAGGTGATTTAATACCATCATCGCGACACTAAAAATAAAAAAATACCATGTTGCTAAAATATATAGTGCAAACATAGTATTTCAATGTATAGCAGTCTAAAGCCTTATCACTTATGTAGCATGATAAAGTCTCAAATGACTACCAGCATTATTTTAGTGCCATAACCGGAAGCTGTAATAAATGGGAAGTTTCATGACAAAACGTTCTTTCTTCAAGTACTAATATGCGGTTATATAGTGGATTATTCAAGTTAAGTTAAGAAAAGAGCGATAAAACTTAACAATTGGACTATAGACGGTAAGAAATGCCCTCATTATTGCTACATTGGTTAAAACTTGATTAGCCTACTTAATATTATGGGCTTTCTTACACTATATGTTTCAGTTACTACTGAGGTGGTTTCATGATGATTGAATTTAATGACTAACTCTAATTATTAAGCTGGGTTATCGATGTCGATAAAAGTCACTGGTAGTCCAAATTTCTGGGCAACTATCTCACCTAGCGCTTGAATACCGCCACGTTCGGTTGCATGATGACCACAGGCAAAGTAATCAATACCAAGCTCACGTGCGATATGCGTGGTACGTTCTGATATCTCACCAGAGATAAACGCATCGCAGCCCATCGTGGC
Organism: Psychrobacter sp. AT9; assembly: GCF_047272965.1. Taxonomy (NCBI): domain Bacteria; kingdom Pseudomonadati; phylum Pseudomonadota; class Gammaproteobacteria; order Moraxellales; family Moraxellaceae; genus Psychrobacter; species Psychrobacter sp. AT9. The sequence goes on along the minus strand of NZ_JBKOTW010000001.1, from coordinate 2,091,809 downwards.
AGCTTGCTCAATCATATCTTGCGCGCCGCCCGTACAAATACCGACACGTTTGATAGGCCTATTATTCTCTGCCTCTTTACTAGAATTATACTCGGCGGCAATATGTAGCGGTGCACGCCCTAATGCTTGCGTCATCTTTGCAATGAGATTATCCGCGCTTTGCGGTGTGCAAGTGGCGATGTTGCCAACAGGATGTGACTCAGCAGGATAGAGCGCACCAGTAATCGTCATATCCAACATGTCAGCGAGTCTTGCATTGTTACCAGTGATCGGATGTGCATCAAGGGGTAAATGATAGCCAATCATAGAGATACCATGCTGCATTAATTTGCGAATACGTCGACCTTTCATACCAGTGAGAGGGGCAGGTTCGCCTTTCCAAAAATAACCATGATGTACCATGATGGCATCGGCATTGTCAGCGATGGCAGCGTCAATCAAGGCCTCACAAGCCGTTACACCGGTTACGATACGCTGGATCGGACGTCCACCATCGACTTGTAGGCCATTTGGCGCATAGTCTTTAAACGTGCTAGCGGATAAGTAGTCGTCACAGAACTGTGTTAACGTCTGAGCGCTGATGCTTTGATTATTCGATTCAGCTGTCGTATGATTTGCAGTCATTATGTTTTCCTATCGTCAATGAAATATGTGCAGTAAAGTGCAGTCGATCAAGTGAGCAAAAATTATGAGTTATTTGTAAGGGCTGTTTTTTAGTTTAATCCTTTATCAGAGTTATTTTAACATGCTGGTGTAAGCAAACAGATAAGCTGGATAACTGAAATGGTACACGATACGTTACTATTTAATAGTATTGCGGTTATAATTTATACATGTGAGTCTGCCTAGCTGATGGAGCAATTGATCACACGATTAATGGGTCAATAGCAGCCCAGTAGTTACCATTGGCTCACTTCGTTTTTCACTGTCTGTGTGCATTAAATTTATAGAGGTTTTATATGTCGTCATCCCGGAACACCAATAACAAGGCGTCTTTATTAAAATGGTTACCTTGGGTCTTATTGCTGCTAGTATTGGCAGCGTTTATCTGGTTGTTCACGAGTATGAAGTCGACGTCGGAGGCCACGTGGGAGCCACCAAGAACCCCACCTGCGGAGCAGCAAGCGTCAGAACCAGTTGCAGATACGCCAGCGCCTATTTCTTCTTATCATAATGCGGTTGCTCGTGCCTCGCAATCCGTGGTCAATATCTATACCACCCAGACGATGGCAGAGCATCCGTATATGGATGATCCTATACTGCGTCGGTTCTTTGAAGACCATAGTGGGCCTTCCCAAGATCAAGGATCAACCAACTTAGGTTCAGGCGTGATCGTATCAGAAGATGGTTATATCGTGACCAATGCTCATGTGATCGAAAAGGCAGATGAGATCACAGTCGCGTTTAACGATGGTCGTAAGAGCCGTGCCAGAGTCATCGGTACCGACCCTGATAGCGATTTGGCAGTGATCAAGGTCGATATGACAGGATTGACCCCACTTGGCTTCCGCGAAAATCCTATTCGCGTGGGTGATTTGGCACTGGCGATTGGTAATCCGTTTGGTGTCGGTCAGACCGTGACCCAAGGTATTATCTCAGCGACTGGACGTACGGGTCTGGGTGTCAATAAGTTCGAAGACTTCATTCAAACTGATGCAGCGATTAACCCAGGTAACTCAGGTGGTGCGCTGGTCGATGCTCGCGGTGAGTTGGTGGGCATCAATACGGTTATATTCTCGCGCTCTGGTGGCTCGATGGGCATTGGTTTTGCCATTCCAACAGCGCTAGTTGAGCAAGTAATGAATGCACTGATTAAAGATGGCAAGGTCAGTCGCGGCTGGCTAGGTATCGAGATACAATCGCAGCTACGTGATCCAACGCAGCTTGAGACCTCAACAGGCGTAGAAGTGCTAAACGTCATCGATCAAAGTCCAGCGGCAAAGAGTGGTCTACGTGTCGGCGATATCGTCCTGACCATCGACGGTGTGGAAATGACAGATGCCAATACTTTGATTCAGTACGTTGCTCGCAAAGCGCCAGATACTGAGCTTGATGCACAGATACTACGCCAAGGTAAGAATGCACAAGTAAAAATAATGCTAGAAGAGCGCCCAGCACAAGAGCCTATCGAGCGTCCTGTCGTCCTACAAGAGGGAAGCATAGGCGGAATGGAAGAGGGCGAGATGCCCGAGCGAAGTATTCAGAACGATGAAGAAGCGCCCATGATGTCAAAGGCTGAGCGTGATCGTATGCGTGAAGAGCTGATGAAGCTGTTTGAACAAGACACCGCAGCACAGTAATTTGTCACAATGATGTGCTAATAGACTAAAAAAGCGCGCTATCTACATAAGATAGCGCGCTTTTTTATGTTTGTTTTGCTCTATTTCTCAATCGGGTCATGATTGATATAGATGACGCCTTGCACACGGCAGCAGCAGGGCAGGATTTCATCTTCGTCAATCATGGCAAGTGGTTCAAATGGATAGTCAATGACGTGTGAGCTGGCGATACGTTTTATCCGGCAGCTGCCACAGTAGCCTTCCTTACATTGATAATTGACAGCATGTCCAGTGCGCAGCAGTCCATCGAGCAGACTTTCATCATCATGCAAGTAGAATTGCTTTTTACTGGTCATTACCCACGTCATAATTTATCCTGTTTGGATTCAATCACATTGCTAATACTGTTATGAAAGCGTAAAACGGTTACAGCTTAAAGCTCTTATAATTCAAAACCTTTATAGTTCAAAATCGTCAAAATCACTGTCTGATAAGTCTGAGTCAATCTGACCGACCAAGTACGAGCTGATTTCTGTCTCTTGCGGCGCGACTTGCACATTGTCAGACGACAACCAAGTATTGATCCATGGAATCGGGTTTGATTTAGAGTTCGGGAATACTGACGGCAAGCCAACGGCTTCCATACGCAAGTTGGTGATGAATTCGATATATTGGCAAAGAATGTCTTTGTTCAGACCAATCATCGAGCCATCTTTGAACAAATAACCTGCCCATTCTTTTTCTTGCTCGGCAGCTTTGCGGAAGATCTCGATGCTTTCTTCATAACACTCTGCGGCAATCTCGACCATTTCAGGATCGTCACGACCATTGCGCATGAGGTTAAGCATATGCTGCGTACCCGTCAAATGCAGCGCTTCATCACGAGCGATGAGCTTGATGATTTTAGCATTGCCTTCCATTAGCTTACGTTCAGCAAACGCAAACGAGCATGCAAATGACACATAGAAGCGAATGGCTTCTAAGACGTTGACCGCGACGATACACAGATACATCTGCTTTTTCAGTGATCGCAAATCGACAGTGACTTCCTCGCCATTGACGTTGTGCGTACCAGCGCCGTACAAGCTATATAGCTGCGAGTTGCGGTACAGATCATCGTAATATTGGGCAATGTCAGAGGCACGCTCTAAGATATGCTCGTTTTGCATGATGTCATCAAAGATGATGTTTGGATCATTGACGATATTACGAATGATATGAGTATAGCTGCGCGAGTGAATGGTCTCAGAGAATGACCATGTCTCAATCCACGTCTCAAGCTCAGGAATCGAAACTAATGGCAATAGCACTACGTTTGGGCTACGACCTTGGATAGAGTCGAGTAGGGTTTGGTATTTGAGGTTACTCAAAAAGATATGCTGCTCATGCGAGGACAGGTTGCCAAAGTCCATACGGTCTTTTGACACATCAACTTCTTCTGGACGCCAAAAGAACGACAGTTGCTTTTCAATCAATTGCTCAAAGATTGGGTGCTTTTGTTGATCGTAACGCGCCACGTTGACTGGATTACCAAAAAACATCGGCTCTTTTAGCGCATTGTTTGGCGTTTGAGAAAAAATCGAGTAAGTCATGGGACTGCCTTTATAATTGATACGGTTATTAATTTATATGGATTTGACTGGGTTTGATCGGATTGGATTACAAGTGCTCTAGTGATATCTGTTCTGGCGTCTGTCCATCATTCATATACGCTTTAAATATCTCGCTCAGCTCCACATCATCCAATGCTTCCAATTCATCGATAGCACTCTTACGCAGCGCACTCAAACCCTCATCATCTGATAGTTGCTGTATTTCTTTCTGTACGTCTTTTTTGGTCGCTCTCTTTACTGGTTTTTTCGGTGCTTTTGCGGCGTCTTTCTTTAATACTTCTGGTTTTACTGCTGTGCCTTCGCCTAATTGCTCACGGACGTCTGCGATGTCGACTTCCACTTGTACGATATGCGAGCCACCATCGTTTAGGTCTGAAAATACGTTTGGGATAAACAAACCACCGTCTTTGATGATTGCGGTATATTGCACATGACCTCCGTCGTTTTAGTTCTGTCTGTAGGTTTTAATTATAACAGTAGCCAATCCCGCCTACCGCTTGTATCTGCCTTGCCGCTGGCGTGCAGTCTATTGTGTCTTGCCGCATTCCTGTTGTCTCGATACTACGTCCAGCCACAGACTGCAACGCCATCGTCGTCAGCAGGATACCGCTATAGTCGGGGCTAAATGACCGTGTTAGGACGTCTTTCTTTTTTCTTAAAGACTCTTTTGTTTGGGCGCACCCTATAACTATTCAAAATAATTGGGTGTTGAAGGATTCGCTCAACCATCATGTTTTTTCTATCAGTTGTTAGAAATAATTGTAGTTTGTCCAAAAATAGTTTGTGTGGATGATAGGACATTAGCATATTGCTTATGAGAAATACCTTGCAAATCTACCGCCTTGTATACTGAGTCTAAATTATCAATCGAAAGTTCGTCATTATCTTTGTATCGATTAATTAATTGTTTAGAAAGAACTTTTGTATTTGAGTTGGTAAAACTTTTCGATAGTAAGTCTATGATCTCAAGAGATTCAATTTCATTTTGATTAGCTAATAATAAGTTATGGATTAAAACAAGTATTTTGGACGTTATCTCGCTATTAGTATCGGCTAAAGTAATATCTTTTATTTTTAATAGATCAAGTAACTCATCTAAATCAAATGTGTTTATCTTAATATCATTGAATAGCTCTCTGGAATAAATTTTAACTACAGATAGCAAAAGTATTAAAGGTAAGTTATTACCTGCATATTCTGATAAAGATGCTAGATAGAACTTAGTATATAGCCTAGTAATATCTCTAGCTGATAACTGAAGATGTTGAGTAAACCATAGTCCATATGCTTCAATATATACTTTATTTTCTAAAGTTCTTATATCATCTTTACCTGTATAATTTTTCGAGAGGCTTTGCCAAAAATCATTATAATCAGGCGTGTTCAAGTTAATTTCGAAATCAAAGAATCTTTCTAAGTATTTCTGTCCATTATAACTTTCTCCATAAACACCTGAGATTGCCTTTCCAAGTTGCTCTAAATCAGTTCCTAGTACAAATATAATGTTTGGTGTATCAAATATATGCTTAATTCTTTCAAGTAATTCAATACAAAAGCTAGGCTTACATCTGTCAAGTTCATCAATCAGGATAACCATTTTATTATCCTTCTCAATCAGTAAGCTTAGCTTATCTTGCAATAATTTAACTTCCTTTTCTTCCTTGGTAAAGTTGTCAAATACTTCGCCTGCTAAGGCTGAAATCGCTTCTTCTGAGATCTCAATTAGCCTATTACCTATACCAATAGGTGCGACTAGGTCAACTATGGCTTTAGAACCGTTGACAGCAATTGATTTGAGGACTTTGATAGCTGTTTTTTTTATTTCTTCGACATTTTTTTCTTGCGAAAATTGTTTGATGATATGGTTAAGTATCAATAAAAATGGTTCTCGATCAAAGTCATTTTCCCAAGCATTAAAATAAGAAACATTAACATCTCTTTGTTGCAATTCAGCTTCAAGAAACCTTAGAAAAGTGGTTTTACCTGTTCCCCACTGACTATCTATGGCAATAGTACAAGGATCAGATAGCTTGGTGATTAACTCAACAATATTTAAAACTTCAGATTTACGATCGAACTTATCGTTCAAATAAATATCACTATTGGAAATCTTAATGTTTTTATCATTAGATATTTTCATTCACAACTCCATATGATATTTCATAATCCTAATTAGCGAGCTTAACCCAAAAGCCAAACCCGCCATCTATCAGAAATTCTATCTAAAGAAACTCTCTTACAGTCCTAAATCTTACATGCTCCGCCAGCACAATCATCTTCCATATCCGCTTGGGCATCGTTCGCACCATCACGAGTATTATGATAGTACAACGTCTTCACACCCATTTTATAAGCGTTTAGCAAGTCTTTTAGCAATATCTTCATCGGTACACGGCCACCAGCATAACGAACTGGATCGTAGTTGGTGTTGGCAGAGATACTTTGATCGACGAACTTCTGCATGACAGCGACCAGCTTTAGGTAACCGTCATTGTTTGGCATTTGCCATAGTAGCTCGTACTGATCTTTTAGCGTCGTAATCTCAGGCACGACTTGCTTTAGAATACCGTCTTTTGACGCCTTGATAGAGACCAGACCGCGTGGTGGCTCGATACCGTTGGTCGCGTTGGCGATCTGACTAGAGGTCTCAGACGGCATCAAGGCGGTTAGGGTAGAGTTGCGTAAACCGTGCTCGGTGATCTCGCCACGTAGCGTCTCCCAATCTAGATGTAGCGGCTCTTGGCAGATTTTATCCAAGTCGGCTTTGTACGTATCAATCGGCAAGATGCCTTGTGAATATGTAGTTTCATTGAACGCAGGGCACGCGCCTTGCTCTTTTGCCAATTTGTTTGACGCTTTCAAGAGATAGAATTGCAAGGCTTCAAACGTTTGATGCGTTAGACCCAGTGCTGAGTCGTCTGAATAGCGCACGCCATTCTTGGCAAGGTAATAAGCATAGTTAATCACGCCCACACCTAACGTACGGCGACGCATGCTGCCGTTTTGAGCCGCTTTCACTGGATAGTCTTGATAGTCAAGCAGAGCATCAAGCGCACGGACGATTAGCTCAGCTGGCTCTTCGATGTCGCTGACGTTTTCAACTTTACCCAAGTTCACCGCTGATAGCGTACAAAGGGCGATTTCGCCTTCTTCGTCATTGATGTTATCAAGTGGCTTGGTCGGTAGGGCGATTTCCATACATAGGTTTGACTGGCGAATCGGCGCAACCGTCGCGTCAAATGGGCTATGCGTGTTGCAATGATCGACGTTTTGGATATAGATACGACCCGTACTGGCGCGCTCTTGCATCATTAGACTGAACAAGTCTGCTGCTGGGATTTGACGGCTACGAATAGCAGGATCATTTTCGTACTTGGTATATAACTCTTCGAACTTGTCTTGATCTTCAAAGAACGCATCATACAAGCCTGGAGTGTCGCCTGGAGAGAATAGCGAGATGTCTTGACCTTTGATCAGGCGCGTATACATCGTTTTGTTTAACTGTACGCCGTAGTCCATATGACGGACACGGTTGTCTTCAACGCCACGGTTGTTTTTGAGTACTAGTAATGACTCAACTTCTAAATGCCATAATGGGTAAAATAGAGTCGCTGCACCGCCACGGACGCCACCTTGTGAGCAGCATTTAACAGCGGTCTGGAACAGTTTATAGAATGGGATACAGCCAGTGTGCTGTGCTTCACCGCCACGGATAGGGCTACCAAGAGCACGGATACGACCCGCGTTGATGCCGATACCAGCGCGCTGTGACACGTAGCGTACGATGGCGCTAGTGGTCGCGTTGATAGAGTCTAAGCTATCACCACATTCGATCAATACGCACGAGCTAAACTGGCGCGATGGCGTACGCACACCAGACATGATAGGCGTTGGTAGTGAGATTTTGAATTCTGAAGTCGCATCATAGAAACGCTTCACATAGTTCATACGCTCTGATTTTTCGTAACGGCTAAACAAGCACATACCAACCAGCATGTACAAGAACTGCGGGCTTTCAAAGACGGTCTTGCTTACGCGATCTTGTACCAAGTATTTACCTGCCATTTGCTCAACAGCGGCATAGGCAAGGTTCATATCGCGCCAGTGGTCGAGGTATTCTTCTAACTCATCAAACTCTGCACGGCTATAGTCAGCTAGGATATGCTCATCATATTTGCCAGCATTGGTCAGCGTTGTAACGTGATCGAATAGATGGGGAGGCGTGAATCTGTTGTAAGCAATCTTACGCAGATGGAAGATAGCCAAACGAGCCGCTAGATATTGATAATCAGGCGTCGTTTCAGAGATAAGGTCGGCGGCAGACTTGATGATGGTCTCGTGAATGTCACGAGTCTTGATACCTTCATAAAACTGGATGTGCGACTTTAGCTCAACTTGTGATACAGACACATTGTCCAAGCCGTGAGCGGCCCATTCGATTACCTTATGGATTTTATCCAAATCAATAAGTTCTAAACGTCCATCACGTTTGGTTACTTGGATTTTGTCAATATGTGTCATGCTGGCCTCTATTTTGATTGCTTATTGTGATGCTGCGCGCTGAATCGGCGGCAGACATTCTTTATAACGCTACGATGCTGGGTTGCGATAGCTGGTTTTTTTAGGCAAAAAACTACCGCTACTCATAATGATGATTAAAATCACTGAGTACTACATATAGCGTGTTTGTTAATTGGTAGGCACAATATAGCGGGAAAATTTTCAAAATACTATATTGATTTTAGACTAAAACTATGTTGCTGCGAGGTTGTGAGCTGTCCATATTATGGCAAAGGACGATGGGATAAGGGTTAGACGCAAATGCACTCATCATAAATTTTTTGTAAAAATATCGTGGCGATTTGATTTTTATTTTATCGGTTATTGTCGACTGATAATAGTGATCAGAGCGGCAATAATGCGGGCGCAGATTGTACACCAAACCATAAAAAATCGCCACCCGTATGTTATCAATAGTGAGTGACGATTTGGACGGAAAAGGGGTTGTTTTTTTCTAAACACCCATTACCTGTTTATACGACCATACGAACCGTTTTTGCATCATCAAGTGACGCATAAAGCGTATTCACTTGATCGGCTGCTGTGAGGTATAAATTGACGCGTGCTGAATGAAAGCGACCCGTTTTCGACGGTTTGACTTCTATCGAGGCCAAATCAAAATCAGGGAACTGGCTACCGAGGATCAGCTTCACTTCATTAAGCAAGCTTTCATGCTCGCCTTCATGACCAATGATGCTCAAAGGGTAGTTCATTGGAAAATCCCACAGCTCTGGATTTTGAATGTCGGTTTTTTTGCCTTTTAAAACACCTTCATTGGGTGTCAGATCCGTCATGGTGACGTCTTTGGTATTTTGGTTGCTGCTTTGATTAGTGTTTTGATTATCAGTGTCTTTTGAATTATCACTCATGATGTTTGCCTCGTTTTTTTAGATATGAGCTATAGTTGAATTCAAATAATTTCGATACAAGTAAACCGAGCGCAAGTTATACATTAGTATGCTTAGCGCGGATGACGATGTAGCGGATTTATATGGATTTGGCTATATTTGGATAAGAGCTTTATTGCCCATTTATAGTGGCACTAAGCCTATTATTCAAGTCCTGCGATAGTGACGACATCACATTAGGGCTTCGGCTACGTTACTGACAGCGACCGCTTATCTTTTATAACCACAAACCGCCACATAATCCCCACGGTCATAACCTTCGATGACCTTTTGTACCTTATCATTGGCATACATTGGATGGGTCAATAAGGTCTGCGCATACTCAAAATCGACGAAACCATTGGCTTGCATCAGCGCGATTTTTTCATCTGAGGTGCGCCAATTGGCTGACTTTACCAGTTCAATAGGATAAGGGTCAGCAGGGGAGATGTGCGCAAGTAGCGGATGTTCCCAAGTGCCTAACGAGCTGGCCAAATTGTATAAACTGGCAAAGCCACTCTCTTTTGGTACATCGATGAGGATAAGCTTGCCGCCAGACTTTAATGCGTTAAATGCCTTTCTAATACAGGCATCCAAATCACTGATATAGCTGACACTGCCGTTGAACATAATAATGTCAAACTTATTGGGCTCAATCTCGCAAGTTTCAGCAGGGCTGATATCTACTTGCAATCCGCGCTTCTCGGCGACGGCTGCCATGTCTTTAGAAGGCTCAATGCCATATTTGATATGAATATCATAATCTTTTGCTAGTAGCGACTCAAATAATCCGCTACCACAACCGATAGACAATATCTCACTGTCTGTATCTAAGAAATGGGCAACTAATTTTAGCTCACTGGTCAGTAAGTTTTGATTGTCAAAAAACCAGCTATCGTACGCGCTTGCGTGTTCATCAAATGCTGCCATGATATCTCTCCTTGAGTATTTTTTGTTGTATCGTTAATCCACTATAAAAGAGTGACAGCGTTAACCTCGCTTAAAGTATTACTCATACATCTGCACTCGGTTGCCTTGTCACTCTGTCTCTTTTTTATATTGAACTGACTATATAGTTAATTCACGTTAAAAAATACGAGTTATGACAGATCTAATGCTTGCTGCCAAAAATTCACTTCCATCCGTGAGGCGGTATTAAATAACTGTTGGAACTTGTCTGCTTGAGCAGGGCTAGCCTGTGCCAGTAGTTCATTGATTTGCGCTTCGTTCTGCGCAGTAATCGCTTGAAACGCATCACTAGAAAATACATCAATCCATGGCTGATAGGGATTGCCCGTGATAAACCCTTCGGCTTTGATGCGTTTGCCAATTTCACCATAACCCATCAAGCAAGGGGCAATAGCAGCATAAAGCTCAGCCAGTGAGCCTGACAGGGCAGCGTCTAATATATAGCGGCTATAGGCGATGGTTACAGTAGACTCAGGCGCATTCTCGACGGTTTCAAGCGCTATGCCCCATTGGTGGCAGAAGTCCAAATACATGCCAATTTCCATATCGAGCATGGCATTAATGCCTGCTTGACCGACGCGCATTTGCGCCAGAGTGTCGCTTTTATACACGCTCAACGCCATCACTCGAGTATAGTGAATCAAATACAAGTAGTCTTGGACGAGGTAGTGGCGGAAGCTGTCAGGGGCGAGCGTACCTGCTGCTAGTTGCTTGACAAAGTCGTGCTGAATATAATTATCCCAAGTTGGGCAATGGTGACGTAGCGTTTGGTAATTCATAGTGTTCACTTACTTTTATCAATGCGAGTAAGCAAATGGTAGACGAACTCATGCATTATTAGCAAGGGATGCACCAAGTATAATGGCATCATACATTTGGACAGCTAAGTTTTCAATTGCTGATGCGACTTACGGTAAGTAGCCATTGATAGGCGCGATATCAGGTGGGATATCCGTGTCTCCTAATGCTTCTCGCAGATTGATTTCGATTGTGCGTGATAAGGCAGTCAGGGATAGTTGGTTAGCTGCCAAGCCAAAAGGCTCTTCTAGCTCTTCGCTAAGGGCATCCAAACCAAAGAAGGTGTAAGCGATCACAGCAGAAATCAACGGAGTGGCCCAACCGAGTGAGGCCACCAAGCCAAAAGGCAACAGGATGCAATACAGATAGGTCGTGCGATGTACCAACAGCATATAAGCAAATGGCAGCGGCGTATTATGAATGCGCTCGCAAGCCGCCAATACAATCGTCATAGATGTCAGGCGCTCGTCCATGTTTTGGATGATTTGCTCAGACACCAGTCCTTGCCGCCGAATGTCACCGAGCTGCTTACCCATGAGGCGCATTATATAATCAGGTACGTTTTTCGCTTGGCGCATATTGTCATGATGCGTTAATGCTACAAATGGCTCGATATCTTCCCAAGGTGACGTACCACGTAGCCTGTGGCGCACAGCATGAGCAAAAGCGATCGTCAAGTGAATCATCGCTCGTTGAGTATCACGCCCAGCATCGGTGTCATCATCTATAAAAGACAGCACTTGACGCGTTAAGCTGCGGGAATCATATACCAGCTGACCCCACAGTCCCCGAGCTTCCCACCAGCGTTGATAACTGGCGTTGTTCCGAAACCCAAGAAACAACGATAGCGCGATTCCGAGTAAGGTAAACATCGCCATACCATAATAAGGAAAAGAGTCAGGAAGCCAGTGCTGAATAATCGTTATGAGTGTACTAAGAATAGTAATCAGTAGAATTTGCCGATAGACTTTTGGAATGATGGAGCCGCGCAGGGTAAAAAATATCTTAAGGGCATTGGGGGTTTGGCGGACAATCATGTCAGCTTCCTAGCGATGGGGTATGCTGTTAAGTATTGAAGCCGTGTATTATACAATAGCGTTATTAAAATTTGAGTATTTTTGTTTTTGATTGCCCATCGGACACTGTGCGAAAAAAGTGAAGCATAGCGTGCAAACTATATGGCTAAACGACTTAACAGCTCCTTACATTTTTCTCTTAAGGTATCTCTGAGCAGTCTGACCGCAGGGGTTATGGATTGCCTACTTGGGCAGATGAGCCAAAGCTCGCTTGGCTTTGCTTGATAGTCGGTCATGATATGAATCAGCTTGCTTTCTGATATGTCACTCGAAACATCCAAGCAGGATTTTACAGCAAGTCCTTTTCCTTCGACACACCAGCGCCTAACCAGATCACCATCGTTAGAGGCTCGATTGCCACTCATTTTTATTTTATAAACTTGCTTGTTCTTAGTGAATTCCCACACATCGTGAGTGATATCGTACAGCTGATAAAACAACCCATTGTGCGTCGGTAGCTCATGCGGATGCTGGGGTATGCCGTGACGTGTTATATACTCTGGTGATGCACAAAGCAACCCTGGGACATCACAAATCTTAAAACCGTAAAGACTGGCATCTTTTGGCGAACCATAGCGTAATGCCATGTCTACAGAGTCACGATAAAAGTCTATGTGACTATCGCTTAGATCGGTTCTCAAGCTCATGTTTGGATGATGATCTAATAGCTCATCAAGCCATGGTGTAACGATGTTGCGCCCCAAATCAGAAGGCAGTGCAATGCGCAGCTCACCATCGACGATATCGAGATCTTCTTTGATATTTTGCCTAGCTTGCTCAAGCAATAAGAGTGCTTTTTCACATTCTGGAATGTAGCGCTCTCCGGCACTCGATAGACGTAATTGACGTGTGGTACGAATGAATATTTCAGCGCCCAATGTTTTTTCTACCCGCTTGAGCGCAGCACTGGCAGTTGCCACACGCATGTCTAAATGCGCTGCCGCTGCTGTGATATTGCGATGTTCAGCGATTTTTAGAATAACTTCGAGATCAGATAACAGCATATTCTCAATTCTTATTTGATAATGTATCAAATATTACCCTGTTTATCTTGTCATAAGCCAGCGTTATGATGGCAGCCACTTAACAAACCGGAGCAGCATGATGAAAGCCATTGGATTTATACAGTCTTTACCCATCACTCACACGGACTCATTGCAAGATATCGAATTGCCACAACCTATCGCAGAAGGCTCTGATTTATTGGTCAAAATCAGCTCTATCGCGGTCAATCCTGTCGATTATAAAGTCCGCCAAAACATGCCATCCGAGGACGGCAGCCACAAAGTCATTGGTTGGGACGCAGTCGGTGAAGTGGTCGCCATCGGTGAGAAGGCGACACGCTTTGCAGTTGGTGATAGGGTTTACTATGCAGGCGAGCTTAATCGCCAAGGCAGTAATGCAGAGTATCAATTGGTGGATGAGCGTATCGTTGGTATGAAACCAAAAAGTCTGTCGAATAATGAAGCGGCAGCATTGCCGTTGACCACTATCACGGCATGGGAGATATTGTTTGAGCATTTAACCATTAAACAGCAGCCAATCACTGATAATAGCAAGTCTAATGAGGTTATCTTAGTCGTGGGCGCTGCAGGTGGGGTGGGCTCTATTTTGCTACAACTGGCAGCGACATTAACGGGGGCTACCATTATTGCGACAGCCTCACGTGAGCGCTCAAAGCAGTGGGTGCAGACACTTGGGGCAGATTATGTGATTGATCATAGCCAGCCATTAGCGGCACAAATCGAAGCGTTGGGCATTGGCCCTGTGACCCATGTCGCAGGGCTTCAGAGTACTGAAAGCTATTTCGATACCTATATAGATATCTTGACGCCTTTTGGGAAAATAGCGATAATCGATGATCCTGAACAGTTAGACATCACCAAAATTAAGTTCAAAAGCCTCTCATTTCATTGGGAGTTTATGTTTGCCCGCTCACTATTCAAAGCCACAGACATGGCAGCACAAGGTCAGCTATTAAACCGTGTTGCTGACTTGATTGATCAGGGTTATATCCAAACCACGGTTGGCGAAAACATGGGTGTCATCAATGCGACCAATCTACGAGCGGCTCATCAAGCGCTAGAGTCTGGCACAACGATTGGTAAAATAGTATTGGAAGGTTTTTAATATTCAACAGAGCCTAATAAAGCATGTCCTCGTTTTTATCACCATTTTAAAATGAGGACACGGCCCAATCAAAAATAAGAGACAGATATGCAACTAGAAATCAATGTTATCGATGCTTTTACTGATACCGTTTTTAAAGGTAATTCAGCAGCCGTTATTATCACCGATAGCTGGCTCGCTGATGATCTAATGCAATCGATTGCTTTTGAAAACAATTTGTCTGAGACGGCATTTTTGGTTTTAGATGAAAGTGATGGTCAAGATATCTATCGTATTCGCTGGTTTTCACCGCTTACTGAGATTGCCTTTTGCGGTCATGCAACCTTGGCATCTGCTTTTGTGCTATTTAAGAAAAATCCTAATTTAGCCTTTATTAAATTTTCAGCCGACGCCGTTGGGATATTGACCATCGTGCAAACAGACGCTGGCAAAATACAAATGGACTTTCCCAATACTAAACCTGAAAAAGTCGAAAATATCCCTGATAGTTTGCTGGCAGGATTGTCTATTGCACCAGTTGAAGTCTATAAAAACACCCAAGCCTATTTCGTGATTTATAATTCTGAAAGCGATGTATTAAACGTAGAGCGTAATAACGAGCAGCTAAAACAGCTCGCACCTTTAGATGTGGTGGTGACATGCCAAGCTAAGTCTGCTGATTATAAAGACTACGATTTTGTGTCACGTTATTTTTGGCCAGCCAATGGCGGTGATGAAGACCCAGTGACTGGATCAGCGCACACAGGACTTGCGCCATTATGGGCTGAGCGTTTGGGTAAAAATGAATTGGTCGCTTATCAGGCATCAAATAGAGGCGGGATACTAGACTGTGTTGTCGCAAAAGATAGGGTGCTTGTTTCCGGCAATGCCGTGCAGTATTTGACAGGATTTATCACGGTCGAGGAGTAGCAGGTTTTGACAGAATTAAAGACACTAGCGCTTTTTGCACTAACTGCATTAGCAGAGATTATTGGTTGTTACCTGCCTTATTTATGGCTGCGAGAAGGTAAGTCTATCTGGCTTCTTGTTCCCAGTGTGCTGAGTCTGGCAGCCTTTGTTTGGTTACTGACATTACATCCAACCGCTGTAGGCAGAGTCTATGCAGCTTACGGTGGGGTGTATGTTGCGATGGCGATTTTATGGTTGTGGACGGTGAACGGTATCAGGCCGACCACATGGGATATCGTAGGGTCTGCGGTTGCATTGTTAGGCATGGCAATTATTATGTTTGCACCGCGCAGTGGCTAGGGCGTGTCCTCAATTCAACCGATAGCGATCTAAATGGGCTAAAAGTGGTTAAATCTTGCCAAACATCGTCAATTAGCTAGGTAATATATCGATATTATCTGCGCTATTTTCCTTGTTTGACTGCCATTTACCTCACTTTTATCCTCATTTTTAAAATGAGGACACGCCCTAATATCAATGCAGCACCTAACACAAAAAATGCCAATCAAACCGTGAGGTTCGATTGGCATAGCTTTAATCAGCATAGTAATGCATGCAATATTAATGTTTGCCTAAGATACTGCCACTGTCATCTTTCTTAGATTGCTTGGCGGCTTTCTTTTCTTTTGCCGTCAATAGCGGTTTCTTTTTCACATTTTTCTTACTATCTTGACCTTTACTCATGATTTTTTCCTCTTTAGGTAGCTTATACAGCCATAAGCCAGATTGGCTGACTAGCGGGCGGAATGGCTACAATTGACGCAGATGCTGCGTACTAGATTGAGTATAGCTCTAAGCCTGTGCAATAGATAGCGATAGCACAATTTCCCTACGCTTCAATGCGGTCATTCTATTTGGCTAAATTTTATTCAACGCCTCTTTTATATTGAAATTCAGAATATCTCAGTCAAATTGTCGGCTAAAGATATGTTCAAACGATGTGTTTAATCAATACCAGTATCAATATTAGTATTCGTAAGTGCTTACTTACGGAGTCATCACGATTTGCTATAATGAGCCACAAGCCGATGAGTCGTCGCGGCAAACTTTTATAATATTCCTATTTAGCACAAAGATGCTTACTGTTTTGGTTGATTGTTATGCGTATCCGTAAACTTTTTAAATTTGAAAATGCACATATTGTGCGTAATTGTAGCTCTGAGCGTTGCAAACACTCTATCCATGGTCATAGCTATCAGATTGAACTGATTCTTGAGGCTAAGCGCTTGGATCATGGGCAAATGGTCTATGATTTTGGATTATTAAAGTCGTCTATCAAGGATATTATCGACAGCTTTGATCATGCGATTTGCTTTTGGAATAAAGACGACCCTGAATATATCGCTGCTTGCAAAAAATTCAGCGCGCGCTGGATAAGCTTGCCGGTATCGCCATCAGCAGAGCAGTTCTCTAGAGTCATCTTCTTTTGGGCGCAAGAAATTCTCAAGCAAACCCAAATGCAAAACGGTGAGTCTGATGTCAGCGTCTACTCGGTGATTGCGCACGAAACCGCAACGGGTTATGCTCAGTGTTTTGCTGATGATGTGGCCAATGAGCAAATGGGTCAGCTTAATTTAGAAGCGTTTGAATTCAGTGACCAAGTCAGTGCCGAATGGCATGACACCGATCTGTATGCCAAACTGATTCGCGGTGAAAGCTTTACTAATCCAACGGTAACTATGCAAGTACAGACGCAAGTACAGGCAGGTAAGCCTGATGCCTAATAGTACAACAGAAGACAAAAACGTCAAAACATTGACACTGTACTCTGAAGACGATACCCAGCGTTTGGCTGCGCAATTAGCAGCGTTGCCATTGACAGGTAGTGTATGGTTGGCGGGCGATTTAGGCGCGGGTAAAACTACTCTGACTCGCTACTGGTTACAGGCGCTAGGGCATACAGGTGCCGTCAAAAGCCCGACTTATACCTTGGTCGAGCCTTATAGCATCGACCAAAGCAGCATCGAGCAAAACAGTATCGAGCAAAAAGATGGCTCAATCAAGCCCGTCTACCATGCGGATTTATATCGTCTGCAAGACCCAGAAGAATTGTCCTTTATAGGCTTCGATGAGTATCTGGATGAGCCAAATGCGCTGGTCATTATTGAATGGGCAAGTCGTGCGGACAGCTATTTACCACCGCCGATTTTGTTTATCGATATGACGCAGGCTAATAGCGGTGATAAAAATCAAGAGTCTCGTCACGTTGAGCTGCGACTATCAAAGGCAGGACAAGCGCAAGGTTTGAATTTATCATCCTTTAAGATTTAGTTATACCTTCAATATAAGTCATCAATATTCGCCAGCATTACTTATCACTACGCAAATTATCACTACGCAAAATAAAGATACCTCTTAATGCTAATGCCGCAAATGCCAGACAATCATTTTAATACCCGCATCAAAAAACTATCGCCGCTGCTCATCAATCAATTGGCAGCTGGTGAGGTGGTGACACGCCCAGCCGCGGTGGTTAAAGAGCTGCTAGAGAATGCCATTGACGCTGATGCCACCAATATTGAGATACATATTACCCAAGGCGGCATGGGTATGATTGAGGTGATTGACAATGGCGTTGGTATTCATCCTGATGATATGGTCATGGCGATTACCCGTCATGCGACCAGCAAAGTCGCGGATGTGGCTAACTTGCATGGCATTACGACGTTGGGGTTTCGCGGGGAAGCATTGGCTGCAACAGCAGCAGTTTCTCGGCTGACGCTAACCAGTAGCCATGATGACAGTGGTATCGGTCGCCAGTTACAGGTCGCGGGTGTGTTAGATGACATACCAAAAATGACACCAGTTGTGCATCATCGTGGCACGACCATTACGGTTAAGGATTTATACTTTAACGTACCAGCCCGTCGCGGGAATTTGAAATCTATTGCGACCGAGTTTGGTCATATCGAAACGATCGTGCGCGAAGTGGCTTTGGCGCGAGCAGATGTAGCGCTTAGTCTCTTTCATGACAATAAAAAACGGCTGTCACTGTCTTCAAATGCACGTGTGCTATTGGCAAATTCGATGCCTACAAGCGATGGATCTATCAGTGCCAATCCTTTACCATTGTCACGGCTAGAGCAAGCCACGAGTGCAGAGCTCACAGTGAACGCACTTGAGATAATGATTGATTTGTCCAGTTTGTGGCAGCCGTCTACAGAATACACGGATAGTACAAGCTCTAGTAGTCAGGCAGGTATCTATGGTTGGTTGTGGCCTATTAATAAGAAGGCGCAACAGCAGGACAGCTTACCAAAGCTACTGTACATCAATGGTCGCTTGGTCAAAGAGCCGATCATCAGCAATCAGCTTCGTCAACTCGCGCAGAGTGCTCATTTAGATGGCATCGGTTATGCCCTTTATTTTGATTTGCCGACTCAATGGCTTAATATCAATGTCCATCCGTCCAAACAGCGTATCAAGATCAGTCCATTAAATAATGTTATGGCACATTTAAGCCATGCCATTCATGCAAAACTGAAAACCATTACTACGATGGATACGGTCACATCCACCAGTTATGATAGACAGGTGCTAGGCCATAACAATTCTCTAAGCCAGTCTGTTAATACGACACCGCGCAACGCATCGCCTACGACCCATTCAAGACAAAGCCAGCAAGTACAAGCGCCTAAACAGTTATACCAACTGTCGGTAAGTGCTCCTATTCTAAGCAATCCTTTTTTGCAACGCTCAAAACAGTCCTATTCAGAAATGTCTTATCGTGATGAATCGTCATCACAGAGCCTCAAACCGCGCAGCACAATGTCAATTACCAATAGTGCTGAGACTTTAAATAGTTCATCAATAGCAAGTAAGCCTTTGCCCGTCTGCTTAGATATGATTACCCACTTAAATGACATAGCAACCGAATCTGCTAATGCTAAGGACATGGATAGTAAATCGCTGCCTTGGTTACTATTTTACCATCAAGCACAATGTATGCTGATTAGTGCAGCAGAGTGGCAGTCAAAGCTAAGTGTGTTATTTGAGTCGCAGGTACTGAGTAATAACGTCTCTAAAAAAGACGAGGTACTAAAGAGCCCAGCATATATCAATCAACAACTCGCTACCGTAAGTTCGCAAATGTCTGCGCAAGACTTGATCGTTTTTATAGAAGATATTGACTCCTTAATCACTGACAATGCAATCAAAATCATAGACAGTCATCAATTAGTAGCGGCAATGTTCTCACTTTTGAACAAACAATAGCGCCAAATTATATTTTTGCTACCCACCACCTCATTAGTAAAGGCAATCCTATGCGACATTCGTCTGACAGCTTATCTTATAGATTGAGTCCCAATTTAGCGGATAATAGCGTGGTTTGCTTGATGGCGCCAACCGCGAGTGGTAAGACAGCACTGGCCTATGAGCTATATGATACAGGTCGTTATGAGCTTATCTCAGTAGACTCGGCGCTGATATATCGTGATATGAATATCGGTACGGCAAAGCCTACGTCTGATGAGCTGGCGCGTTATCCTCATCACTTAGTGGATATGATTGACCCTATGCAGAGCTATAGCGTTGCTGAGTTCGTCAGTGATGTCGCCCGTTTGATTGATATCTGTCACCAGAACGGTAAGATACCGTTGCTAGTGGGCGGTACCATGATGTATTACATGGCGTTACTGGATGGACTATCCCCTGTACCTGATAGCGATGACGGCATTCGCGCGCAGGTAGAGCAGTGGCGACAGGATGAGGGTATTAGTGCGCTATATGAGTATTTGGGTAAGGTTGATCCGCTAAGTCACCAGCGTCTTAATGCCACTGATACTCAGCGTATTACTCGCGCTATTGAGGTATATCTACAAACGGATATTTCTATAAGTGAGTGGCAACGCAAACCCAAACAAGCATTAGCCAATAACCCCAATCAGAATTGGCACGTATTGGCAGTGATGCCTGATCGTCCGTGGTTGCATGAGCGTATCGCCCAGCGTCTAGACATCATGTGGAGTGAGGGTTTGGTGGCTGAAGTAATCGGACTGCTTGAGGAGTATCCATTGACACCGAACTTACCTTCTATGCGCTGCGTTGGTTATCGGCAAGTACTAGAGTACCTTGTACATATCAATCACCCAATATTTGAGCAACCGCATTTAGATAAGGCGCTTTTCTATGAGGCTTTTGGTGCATTAGATGAGTCAATAAATCAAAAAACAAAGCAGGACAAACTGTCTCAGCCTTTGATTGCATCAAGTTTGTCAGATAGCCAAACCGAGGCGCTTGCTTGTCAGCAAATGCAAAATAAGGCATTATATGCGACAAGGCAGTTGGCAAAGCGCCAATACACTTGGCTACGTAAAGTAATACAATTGCCTGATAATGCAATAGACACGGCAACAAAATCTGACTCATTTAACGATGCGAATGACCCTACAAACCATGCATTAGAGATGAAGATATGCACAACGATGGCACAGGCAAGAGACTATTTGTTTTAGCCTATGTAGATGATCATCGATTGAATTGAGGATATGGCCTAGTAAATTTATTGGCTTGTTTTTACACTATCTTCTTAGAAACACAACACAGTAGTAACGCTTCATAAGCACATGAGAAAGTAATGACAATTAGTTTCAAAGTATAACGTGAATAACTGCTATAATTTAATACCAGAAAAGTGGTGTATTTTGTAGAATCACCATGACTTTGCCAATAATTATTGTCTAACGTTTGTTGGTAAAAACAGTTTATGAAACAAGTGGTTACTTAATTTTTTTACAATAATAATGTATTCGCGATAAAGTGGAATCACTTAAGAAGAACCGATGTTTATTTAGATACGTTTTATAAAGAAAAATTATTATTGTATCTACTCTTTGCCATTATAATTCAAGCAACACTTAAAATAATTGGCGCTTAAAACATAATTATATAATATTTAGGAGAGATTTCATGTCAAAAGGACAAACTTTACAAGATCCGTTCTTGAACTCGCTGCGCAAAGATCGCATTCCTGTCTCTATTTTTTTAGTCAATGGTATCAAGTTGCAAGGTCAGATCGAGTCATTCGATCAGTATGTCGTATTGCTCAAAAATACAGTGAGTCAAATGGTATACAAACATGCCATCTCGACGGTTGTACCAGCACGTAATCCACGTAGCAGCACAACGACAACGACCAGTGCCCAGCCTCAAAGTGCAGCGCCAGCCGCTTATCAAGGTGGAGGTTTTGAACGTGGTAGCAACCCTGCTAGCACCGGTGGCTTTGAAGAGCGTGGTTTTGCCTCGAACCGTAGTGGCTTTAACCGTGGCGGTTTTAGCCAAGGTCAAGATCGTGGCTTTGAGCGTGGTAGCTTTGGACAGGGTCAAGAGCGCGGGTTTGAGCGTGGCGGATTTGGTCAAGACCGTGGATTTGAGCCACCAGCAGAGAACGCGAACTTTGAAAATAAGCCAAGTGACGAATCTGATGATAACAACTAAGTTGATAATAAATAACCAATCATAGATAAATAACCAATCATAGATAAATAGACAAGACGTATTTTACCTATAGATAGATGCGTTATCTCGACTTGATATATTTAACTAAGACCTGCTGCTATAGTGGGTTTTTTTTGTATAAATAGACGTATAATAACTACCTAGCATTGATATCGATTTGACGTTAATGCTGGGTTTTGCAGGACATTACTAATATCGCCCAGAGTATAGTAAAATATCTTATTGATTCATTATAAACATAGAGCTGATGCATGAGTAATAGCCAAAGCAATCTGACCCATGAGCAATATATTAGTACCGCTATCGAAGCGATTAACACCGAGATATCAGCGTTAGCACTACTGACAGAGCAGATAGACGACAGATTTGCGCAGGCTTGCGATATTATTTTGGCTTGTAAGGGTCGAGTGGTGGTCACTGGTATGGGCAAGTCAGGATTGATAGGGCGCAAAATCGCCGCGACTTTTGCTTCTACTGGCACGCCCGCTTTCTTTATGCATCCTGGTGAGGCTGGGCATGGCGACTTGGGCATGCTGGTGAAAGGCGATGTACTGCTTGCCATCTCTAACTCTGGTGAGTCCGATGAGATTAAGATGCTGCTGCCCGTGGTTAAGCACTTAAATATTCCATTGATTAGTATCAGTCGTGATAAGCGTGGCATGTTACCGCGTGCAGCTGACATTGTGTTGACCCTAGGCAAATCGCAAGAGGCGTGTCCGCTGAACCTTGCACCTACCTCCAGCACCACGGCTACATTGGCGCTAGGTGATGCGTTAGCAGTGGCTTTAGTACATGCGCGTAATTTCACTTCAGAAGATTTTGCTCTATCGCATCCAGCCGGAGCGCTAGGTCGTCAACTGCTCACTCGCGTCGAAGATTTAATGCATACCAAGTCAGAAGATTTGCCACTTATCAATCAACAAGCCCCATTGCAAGAGGCGCTCTTTACTATGTCTGCTGGGCGCTTAGGGATGACAGTGGTCACTGACGATAATGATAAGGTTGTCGGCGTATTCACAGACGGTGATCTACGCCGCGGTTTAGAAAAAGGCATCGATCTACAAACCCCGATGCACGATGTGATGGTGCACGATCCACGCCGAATCAGCAAAACCATGCGGGCATCAGACGCTCTGAGTGTCATGAATGAAAATGGTATCAGTCAGTTATTGATTATCGATGAGAAAGATCGATTAGAAGCGATTATTACGGTTCATGATTTACTACAAGCGGGTGTTAAGTAGGCATTATCTATAGTCAGGTCAATATAAAAAAGACACAGCGTGCTTGATATAAATTTTTTGTAGCCTCTGTCTGCGTAGGTACAGCAAGCAAGAAAAATTTGTACCAGTCACGCATTATAGAGCCAGAAAGTCTTTAAGAAAGGATAACTCATGCAAGACTTAATAAAAAAAGCCGGACAAGTTAAGCTATTGGTATTAGATGTTGATGGTATTTTGTCAAATGGTCAAATCATCTATGACGCCAATGGTGTTGAGACCAAAGAGTTTTCAGTGCACGATGGTGTTGGCATTAAGTCGTTAGCACGTTATGGCATTTTGACTGCTATTATTACGGGTCGTAGCAGCCCCATGGTGGATAAGCGCGCCATTGAAATAGGTGTGGATTATGTGGTGCAAGGTCGTGATGACAAGCTGATTGCCTTAAATGAGCTGCTATCTACCCTTGATCCTGCGCTCAATATCACAGCGGCTGATTGTGCTTATATGGGCGATGACTTGCCAGATATTAAGGCAATGCAAACTGTGGGATTTGCGGCAACAGTGCCCAATGCCCATGCCGAAGTAATTAAGCGCAGCGATATGGTGACTACACGTGCAGGCGGTACTGGCGCCGTACGTGAAATATGTGATCTTATCTTAAAAGGTCATGGTCATTATAAAGACTTTATCGCGCATTATACGCTTGATGAGGCACCAACTCAGGATACCTTATCGTGAATACTCGTGTTTTAATCGTTTTAGCGTTGATTATTGCTGGTATTGCTGGCTGGTTTTTTCAGCAGCAAGGAGATATATCGCCGCCAGTTAGCATGGAAGCGACTGATGTTGATTATGAAGCGACTGATATTAAGGCGGTGCAAACCAATGAGCAAGGCGACACTGAATATGAGCTTACTGCTGAATCATTGACGCACAATCCGGCAACTAACGAAGATGAGATGTCAGGCATCACAATGAATTGGGAGCCCTCAGATGAGCAGCGCTATCGTATCGAAGCGGGTAGCGCTGCCATCAGTCAGCAGACTGGTGAATTGAGCTTGTCTGGTGGTTTTACCTTAGTTAGTGAAGACAAAGCCGATGGCGCATCAGATATTGAACCCATTAAAGTGACGGGCAGCACGCTCAAAGGTAACACCAAGTCAGGCCAAGTATATAGTGATGAAATGGTCAAGATTGAGCAAGGGGTGAATCGATTTGAAGCATCGAGTATGAAAGCCAATCTGGAAACTGGTGAGTATGAGTTCGGTCAAGTGGCGGTTAATTTTTCTCCTGCTGATCGTAAAGACAAGGCATTATTCTAGTTGAAATGATCTTTGCCCAAAGAGATATTCAAAACCATATAGTCAGTGAAAGTTAGTCTGACGCCCTATGGGATTGACTATAGCTAGCATGAAGTTTGCAAATCCTACTACTAATAATAAAACGAGTAATGTTTATGAAATCTAAGTTTTTGCCTACTCTGCGCTCATTATCGACTCGCTCGATGCAAGTCTCTTCTAGCCTGCGCACGCTACCAGTCGTCATGTTGCTAGCGTTACCACTATATAGTCATGCGCTGCCATCAGACGCCAATCAGCAGATTAAACTGTTGGCAGATAAAGCTACTTATAGTGAGCGTACCGGTGTCACCAGTTATTCGGGTGGTGTGGTTATTACTCAAGGTACGTTTAAGATGACCGCTGATAATATCACGGTCAATCTATCACAGGGTCGTAGTATCAACTCTGCAGTAGCGACTGGGCGACCAGCCACCATGCAGCAAGTGGTCACGCAAGAGAAAGGTCTGGCGAAAGGTCAGGCCAATAAGATCGACTACAATGCGATTACTGGTATTATTACTTTGACGGGTAATGCAAAGCTGGTACAAAATGGCGCCAGTTTTGCGGGCAATGTCATTCGTTATAGCTTAAAGGCAGGTGATGTAGAAGCGACTGCTGGTGGCAACCAGCGCGTGGAGCTAGTTTTCCCACCCAGCAGCAACAATAGCCAGAGCGGTGTACGCTAAGTGATAGCAGCAATTGCGTAGCAGCACCTAAATTTCGACAACACTATTTCGACAACACTATTTCGACAACACTATGCGTAAGTTATGAGTAAATTATGAGTGATAACCAAAGTTTTGACGCTTTAGCCCCCACTAACAATGCTAAGCCTGTCGAGCGCTTGAGTATGAAAAACTTAGGTAAGCGTTATGGCAAACGTTGGGTCGTCAAAGATGTCTCATTTTCTGTTGATCAAGGTCAAGTGGTTGGCTTGTTAGGACCAAACGGTGCGGGTAAAACCACCAGTTTTTATATGGTAGTAGGTCTGGTCAACATGGACAGAGGTAGCGTTACTCTAGGAAATATGAATTTATCCAAATATGCCATGCATGAACGCGCTCGTGCTGGCATTGGCTATTTACCGCAAGAAGCCTCAATCTTTCGTAAATTATCTATCGAAGACAATATCTTGGCTATTTTGCAAACTCGTACAGAATTGACTGCTAGTGAGCAGCGCCAAGAGCTTGAAAAATTGATTGGTGAATTCAATTTAGGACACGTGCGCAAATCTTTAGGGATGAGTGTGTCAGGCGGTGAGCGTCGCCGTTGCGAGATTGCCCGTGCCTTGGCTGCTGACCCGAAGTTTATCTTGCTAGATGAGCCTTTTGCGGGCGTTGATCCTATTTCTGTTGGTGATATTAAAGACGTAATATTAACGCTAAAAAATCGTGGTATTGGCGTACTAATCACGGATCATAATGTCCGCGACACGCTCGCTATTTGTGAAAAAGCTTATATCGTCTCAGAAGGCGCTATTATTGCTGAAGGCACAGCGTCTGACGTCTTAGATAATGAGTTGGTAAAATCTGTTTATTTAGGTAAAGATTTTCAGGTATAAACCGGTCAGTTAATCGCTGTTTTCGTTCGTTTATACTATTCATAGGTTGGCATAAAGTTTCTGCTATTTTTTATGCCAACGACCACGATTTATATCGTATTCATTATCATTTCTGCTACACAGCCTATAGTCAGGTCAATATAAAAAAGAGACAGCGTGACTGGTATAAATTTTTTGTCGCCTCTGTCTGCGCCGGCACAGCAAGCAAGAAAAATTTGTACCCGTCACGCATGATAATGTCTTGTATCCATTTTATTTAGTATCGACTATATCATCTAAGCGGCTTCTTCCTTATAAAACTATTCTTATATAAACACTTATACAAAAGCATTCTGATATTTTATGATTGATTGATTGATTGATTGATTGATTGATTGTCTGAATAAGGCTCATACATTATGGCAAAAAATAAAAGCAGCTATGTCTGTCAACATTGCGGTGCGCATTTTGGCAAATGGGCAGGACAGTGTACGGACTGCGGGGAATGGAACAGCTTGGTTGAAGCGCCAAACGTCAGTATGCCGCATCATAATAAGAGTACTGCTAAGCCTAATGCTGGTCGTGCAGCGCCTCGTAACACAGGCAGCAGTGGCACACCTACAGGGAACTATTCTGGTACCCATAGTGCGGTCATGCCGCTTAATGCTGTCAGCGTCGGCCTAGATACGCGCTTGCCCACTGGCATTAGTGAGTTTGATCGTGTGCTCGGCGGTGGATTGGTTGCCGGATCTGTTGTACTGATAGGTGGCGACCCCGGTATTGGTAAATCCACTATCTTATTACAAACAGCGACCAATATGGCTCGTGCTGATTCGCTGGCAGGTAGTGCGCTTTACGTGACCGGTGAGGAGTCACTGGCTCAGGTTGCTATGCGTGCCAAACGTTTAGATTTGCCAGCAGACAGGCTGCGGGTATTGGCCGAAACCAACGTCGAAACTATTTGTGCGGCTTTAACTCAAGAACAGCCAGCCATCGCTATTATTGATTCTATTCAGACTATTTATACAGATGCCATCAATTCTGCGCCGGGCGGCGTCAGTCAAATTCGAGAATCTGCGGCTATTTTGACACGCTATGCCAAGCAGACGGGCACTGCGCTATTTTTAGTGGGGCATGTGACCAAAGAAGGTACGCTCGCAGGGCCACGCGTGCTTGAGCATATGGTTGATACGGTATTGTATTTTGAGGGACAGTCGGACTCCCGCTTTCGGATGATTCGCGCGGTTAAAAATCGTTTTGGTGCGGTTAACGAGCTCGGTATTTTTGGTATGACCGATATGGGACTGAAAGAAGTCGCCAATCCGTCAGCGATATTTTTGAGCCGCTATGATAAGCCCGTGGCTGGATCGGTAGTTATGGTCAGTCGTGAGGGTACGAGACCGCTATTGGTCGAGGTACAGGCGTTGGTTGATGATTCGCAAGGTCAACCTAGACGTATGGCGCTGGGGCTAGATTTTCAACGCTTATCCATGCTGCTGGCCGTCATGCATCGACACGGTGGCATTCATACCAGCGGACAAGATGTGTATGTCAACGTAGTCGGTGGTGTCAAGGTCATAGAGACAGGCTCTGATTTGGCTGTATTATTGGCTTGCGCTTCTAGTATTAAAGAAAAGCCTTTACCTTCATCATTGGCCGTGTTTGGTGAAGTGGGCTTGTCTGGGGAAATACGCCCTGTCCCTAATGGTCAAGAGCGATTGAAAGAAGCGATGAAGCATGGTTTTAAACATGCCATTATTCCTAAGGGCAATGCGCCTGCAAAAGATGCTCCTCAGTTTAAAGGCATTAATGTGATTGCGGTTGAACGTCTCGATGATGCTATCGAAAGCGCGTTTGAGTTATAACCGATAGGCTTATAGCTTTGTATTAGAAAGGATTAATGTCAGACATAAAAAAACGCCTAACTCATCATGGTTAGGCGTTTTTTGTTTCTAATTAAGAAGGCTGTTGTTTTAGAACTATGGTCCTGAAACACGCTCAATCGAAACGTTACCAACCCCTTTGCTCGTGATACCTAGTTGCTTGGCAGCACCGTAAGACAAATCCATTACCCGATTACCGTGGAATGGACCGCGATCATTAACTTTTACCACGACGCTTTTGCCATTGGTTTTATTGGTGACTTTCACATAGCAATTTAATGGTAGTGAACGATGCGCCGCTGTTAGGGCATTCATATCAAAAGTATCACCACTGGCTGTTTTGCGACCATGAAACTTACGGCCGTACCAAGATGCCAAACCGGTTTGCTTAAATTTGCTTACTGAGTTAGACGCGACTGCGGTTAAACGCTCTAACACATCTTCGTCATTGCTTACTTGGGCGGTATCGCTCGCTAATAATGAGCTGCTAAGTGCTAATGAGGTAGGCTGACGGGCAGACTTAACCAAGCTTGAAGCACCATCATGTTGACGACTAAGCTCACCGAGTACACGGTCGATATGGGAGGCGTTATCTTGCGAAATCATTGCAAGGGTGGTTTTTGCTTCTACTGCATTGGCATTAGATGCGACTGCAGAGCCAGCAAATAGAAATACTGACATTGTAAGTAAACCAGATAAACGCTTATTCATAAATACCTCTATAACTTATACATTAAAACCTAACTCTAAAAATCTTAGATCGAGTGTGACAGACTTAGACCAATCTAATCGTGTCGCAAGCTCTAAAGCCTATGTACCAATCGGTCATTCTAATCAGGATTGATGCAAAAGATGGCTTTTATAGGGTCTAACATATGATAATTTTCATTTTGTTATCATAAATGCGTTGCAGTAGTAAATGACTGAAATGCTTATGATGTGCTCAAATGATAGTTAACAATATTAATTAAGTACCGACTCTAATAGTTGGATAACTAAAGTTTAAATGGTCAGTACCGACATTTATCATATCCGATAAACAAACTTCCATGTATTGCTAAATTAATAAACGTTTTGAAGTGTATTACGTATTACTTTGTTATTAAAGCGTTAATTAAGTAGTCGATTTGAAAGCCTGAAATCTCGGATTTGCTAACTATACGGATGAGCTATAACTAAAATATAATTAAATGCTAAGTTTGTTAGTAGCTCTGTACGGGTTATGTAGCAAAACACAGTAAAACGAGGTTAACGCAATTATTTGTAAAAAACAAGGATTAAAACCTATCAGTGTAGATTGACAATAAGCACGCTTTTGACGAATAAAGACAGTGATTTTATTTTTAATAATTCAATAATATCAAAAACTTATGATGGATAACTGCTTTAGAGGAAAATGGATAATATCAAGAATGTCTGTAGTATTAATTACAAATAAAGCCAGTTTTTGGTCATTAAAACTGACTCGCATTCTATTTTTTCATTTTTACCGTCAGAGTTATTAGATGATGGCGGTTAGTTAGATTTATGAGTATGAATGGACATCAGCAGCCCAAATCCCGCCATTAAAGTGACGATTGCGGTGCCACCATAGCTAATGAAAGGCAGGGGTACTCCAACGACAGGTAAAATGCCGCCGACCATACCGACATTGACGAACACATAAACAAAAAATGACATGGCGACCGCGCCTGCTAATAACCTGCTATACACATCGGGATGGGTGAAAGCGATATATAAGGCACGGGTGAGTAAACAGGCATAAACGAACATCAACAACATCACGCCCAACAGACCAAATTCCTCAGAGAAAGCCGCGATGATAAAGTCAGTATGGCCTTCCGGTAAGAAGTGTAGATGCGACTGCGTGCCCTCTAGATAGCCTTTCCCCGTCAGTCCACCTGCGCCAATGGCTGTTTTGGACTGAATGATGTTCCAGCCAGCTCCTTGTACATCTGCTTCAGGATTGAGTAATGTCAATACTCGGGTACGCTGATAGTCGTGTAACAAAAAATTCCAAGCGACGGCGATGAGAGGTATCGCTAAGACGGCCGCGCCCGAAATCACCCGCCATGACAGACCTGCTAAAAAAAGCACGAAAATGCCACTGGCTGCAACTAACAGTGAAGTACCTAAATCAGGTTCTTTGGCAATCAATAACACCGGAACGATGATCAAGGCTAAAGTGATGGCGATACTTGATGCTGATGGAGGTAGGTCGCGCTTAGACAAAAACCAGGCACACATCATCGGCATACCAAGTTTCATAAACTCTGAAGGCTGCACGCTGCCAAATCCTGGCAGGTTAATCCAGCGCTGTGCCCCCATGCGCACCTCACCAATGATGTCTACCAATACCAATAGAACGAGTCCTAGTACATAAAAAACAGGCGTAAAGGTACGATAAATACTTGGCGGTATTTGTGCCATGGTAAACATCACGGTAAATGCCACGCCATAGCTGACCATTTGGCGTATGACCATGCTATTGTCTTGGGTCGAGGCGCTATATAGAATCGTTAAGCCAATGCAGCAAACTGTTAATAGAAGCAAGGTCAACCATGGATCGATATGGATACGTTGCCATAGCGTCGGCGCATGACCTTGACCGAAATGGTGGCTCTGACGTGAAAAACGATATTGCGGATTAGAAGACATAGGCAAAGTGTGACTGGCAATTGGCGTAAAAGAGATGTCGAATTTGACATAAATGTGTGATAAATCAGTGATTACAAGAGGTTCATTCCAATAGGTGCCAGCAGATAAAGTAACACACTAGTAATAAAGTCACGTAACTATGAAAATTATGAGGATAAGTGTTAATTACGAATAGGTGGCTGCGAATTAGAAGCGATAGTTTAGCCTGCTTGCCAAAAATTTGATAGTATCGATAAAACGTTTTTAGCGGTAGCTTCTTGCAATGATCAATAAAAAAAACCATGCCTATCGGCAGATTCATAAGCCTATTATCGCCCTATTGGTTTGTGCCAGTAGTATTAGCGTTCATGCGGCTATCGTGAGCGACAATAGTGAGCGTCGTATCGAAGTCCGTCAAGGAGGCAGTACTGGCAATAGCAGCAGTAATGCTTATATCAGGCCTTCCACGAACGCGACAAGCTATAACTCGGGCGTTACTATGTTAAGTGGGGCAACAAGGTTAAGTGGAGCAACAAGGTTAAGTGGAGCAAATGCGATAGCGGGCGATAGCATGCAAGGGCTAATTCAGCAAAAGCAACGTGATTTCGATTTTGACGCCAGCTTATCCATCGAAGAAAACAAGCGCGTCAATGTTAACAAACGTACGCCTAGCTATAATACGACTTATCCTTCCACTTACAGCACCAGTAACAATACTTATAACAATTTTACCAGTATCGACTTTAACGGCTGGCTAAACAGCAATAGCTACCGTGCTAGCCAAGTCGCTGATTATCAACGCTATTTGAACGCACGAGTGGGTGCGCATAATGTACCACCATTGTCTCAGCTGCTTACGACGGCACGTAGTTGGGATAAATGTGGCTATGAGCCTTATCAGCTGCCACCGCAAGAATTATGGGCCAATATAGTTCCCACACTACGACTGTATAGTGAGCTAAAGAATCAAGGTATTTTACCTGCTAGTAGTGAGATACGCTCAGTTTACCGTAGTCCTGGACTCAATGACTGTGCTGGCGGGGCAGGTAGCAGCAAACATATGACCGCGGGTGCTATAGATATTTGGGTGCCGGAGTACGAAGATAATCCATGGCTGCTTAGTACCATGCAAGATGGCCTATGTCAGTTTTGGCAATATCAGGGTCAGTCTCATAACTTTGGGCTAGGACTGTACTCCACGGGTGCTATTCATCTGGATACTGAGGGTTATCGCAAGTGGGGCTTTAATCATGCTAGCAGCAGTTCATCATGTCGTTATTAATAGTTTTATTCGCATAGTCAAAACGACTATAGTCAATCCACTATAAAAGCGTTACAGCGTTAACCTCGCTTGAGGTATTAAATATACATCTACACTCGGTTGCCTTGTACCACTTTTAAATTGAACCGACTATATAGTTATCCTATTATACTTATACAAATCACTTTTTATCTCAGTCAACTATGCTGTATTATGTCAAAAAAATATAGCCTAGTTTATAGTAAGTGGAATCTATGAAAAAGTGGTACTTAAGAGTAGAAGGCTCAAAGCAATCAGAAAAACCGAAAAAAAGCACTTTGCGCTCAACTCAGATGTATACAGGGCTATGTTGCTCGGTGATTTTGTCTCTTCTGTTTATTAGCGCCTGTAGCCCGAACACTGCTTCTGAAAATAGTTTGCCTAACGTAAATGCCTCGGATGCAAAAGACGTCGAAGAAAATATCAGAAACTCTTATGCGCTTCTCGCTGCTAAACGTCCTGATGTATGCCCAAAACTGCTACAAAAAAACGTCGACGATGACACTATTGTCCGTACTGCGGAGGTTATGATATCGAATTATTGCGATTATTACTTATACCCAGAGAGGGGTCAAAGCATAAACATTGATATCAATACCGATCAAATCGAGACGTTGCTAATTGTGCCAACCATGCATAACTTTGCCAATGGTTCTTATCAAGTCGAATCTTATGATAAGCATGTGATTCGTTTAAATTATGTCGGAGTGACTCATAAACCCGAGCATTTAAGCTATGACGTGAACATCACTATCACTAGCTAACTTGACTGAAGCTGATTACTTTACATAATAGTGAGTACTTGTAACGTCGTCCTTTATTTTTCTATTGTCTATTCTTCTTCCTCTATTTCATATAGTTGCTTTCAATAATTAATATTAATAATTTGCCTAAAAGCACTTTTATAAGTGCTTTTTTTGATCCTCATTATTATTGATAAGCATTATTTATTAGTCTTCCAAGGATCCTCTTGTCCAACCGTGACAATCAAAAAATCATACGGCTTGAGCGTATCGCGCATGGTTTTATTAACCTCTGATAATTGTACTTGGTCAATACGACTCACATAATTGGTCAGATAATTTTTTGGCAATTGATAAAAATTCATCATTCCCAATAAGCTATTGATACCGGCGTTGCTGGCAAAACCCATTGGAAAACTGTTCTTTAAATTGTCAGTCGTCAAGCGCATCTCAGTGCTAGTAATACCATTGTCCAATGTATCATTAATGACATCTAAGCTGGCGTCAATGGCAGCGCGGGCTTTATCATTACGTGTCGAAA
The DNA here is from genome assembly GCF_047272965.1 of Psychrobacter sp. AT9. Taxonomy (NCBI): domain Bacteria; kingdom Pseudomonadati; phylum Pseudomonadota; class Gammaproteobacteria; order Moraxellales; family Moraxellaceae; genus Psychrobacter; species Psychrobacter sp. AT9. Next base: position 2,058,883 of record NZ_JBKOTW010000001.1, on the reverse strand, counting down.
ACCCAATCTGATAAGGACCTCGCGCTAGCATCGGGCTCATTGAGCCTGAAATACCATAGGTATAGCCAAGGTTTTGTCTGATTTCGGTCATCAACCGTGCATTGAAATCACCGCCTGCCAGCACCTCGTTACCCACGGCAAAGTTGGTCTGTTTCTGCTGTGCGATAGCATCGGTGGCACGTTTATCGCCCAGTTGCCCCATAAGTACGGTCGTTTGGGTGCTGGGAAAAGGAATGTGAATATGCTGCGCTTTTGTCAGTGGTTTGGGTTCAGGTAGTGTTGTCGCTGCTTGGCCGACCGGCAAGTCAGCCGTGATATCGTCAGCAAGTTTTTTGGCTTGGGTTAAAGTCAAATTACCCGTCATCGCGATAGAAGCATTTGCCGCCACCAAATAGCGATTTTTGAAGTCGAGCAATTCTTTTCTTTCAATACTCGGTACACTGTCGAGCGTACCAACGGAAGGGTGCGCGTAAGGATGGTCGCCATATAAGGCTTCGTTAAAAGCAATGCTCGCAAGACTATTGGGGTCTTGTTTTTGCTGCTGCAAACCGACTAAGAGTCGCGCTTTGTTACGTGCTAGGATATCTGCATCAAACGCCGGTTCATTTAGCATTTGAGTCATCAAGTCGACGGCAGGCAGTAGATGTTTGTCATCGGACAAGCTGCGTAGCGAGACGATAAACATATCTTTATAGGCGCTACTGCTCAAATTCACTCCCAAGGTTTCAACAGCGCGGGTGAACTCATTTTCATTTAAGCTTTTAGAGCCTTGTTCCAACATAGTAGCAGTCATATTGGCGATGCCAAAACCGGCTTTGCGTATGCTGCCATCTCGGGCACTACCTGCATTAAAGCGTAAATCAATATCAACAATGGGCAGGGCAGTGGTGCGTACAAAAAGCACAGGGATGCCAGCTTTGGTTTCGAACTGTTGAATGGTTGGCACTGTGACTTTTAATGGCTTGGCATCAGCGACACTTGTGAGTGTTGATAGTGCGGCTATCGGTGCATTTATATCAACGGCAGCTGATGGCGTGCGAAAGTCTTCGCTACCAGTGGTATCTGCCTGAGCGGTGGTCGTCAATATCGTCAAACCTAACAATATACCTAGGCTCAAGTAGGAACGCTGTTTAAATCTAAGTTCGAAATGAGGTTCAAATTTGCGCTTTACTAATGGCAATGAAGGGCTTTTTTTTGTATTTATGAGAAAAGTAGTCTGAGTCATGGCTTTCTTCTTATTAATAAGGTCTTTAGCATTGGCTTATCAGTGAAAATATTGACAGCATGTTGTTATTATTTGTTTTTGCTTACCATTTTTTGGCTTATTTGCTTTGTAGATGCTTTTTCTTTAGACGCTTGCTCAGTAGGCGGTATCACATGCATGACGGTCAAATTATCTTTGACCAAGTACTTTTTACTGGCCGCTTGAATATCAGAGATTTTGACACCATCGAGCTTGGCTGGTAATTCGGCAAGCAGCCTGTCATCGAGACCGATAGACTGTAGCGAGCCAATCATGCGTGCCTGACCTTCCATGCTGTCTTGCGCATAGACCAATCCAGTGACTGTATTGGTTTTGGCACGACTGATTTCGTCAGCAGCAATAGGATCGGTTTTAAGCTTTTCTATTTCAGAGAGTATGGCTTGCTGCGCTTGTTCTAAGCTAACACCTTCACGCGGTGTCGCTTGAATTAAAAACAGTCCATCGCCGCGATCGAGCAAGTCATAAGAGGTGCCAACTGTGGTGAGCAGGCCTTGTTCGCGTATCAGTCGGCTCTCTAAGCGAGCAGACAGACCACCATCCAATACGTCTTGTGCCAACGATAACGCGTAAGCTTGTTTTTCATTGGCTGTGCCGGCAGTGACGAGGCTGGGCACGTTATAACCCATCAGCAAAACAGGTACTTGTACCGCTTGTTCAGACTCAACTTGCTGATAACCACGAAAGCCTTTTTGACTGACAGCAGGGCGTTTGGGCAGATTGCTTGGTTTGAGATCACCGAAGTAGCGTTTGACTTGCGCCAATACTTCTGTTGGGTCGACATCGCCGACTATCACCAAGGTCGCATTGTTGGGTGCGTACCAAGTCTTGTACCACTCTTTTAGCTCTGGGAGCGTAATCGATTCAAGCTCGCTCATAGGGCCAATGACAGATTCACCTTTTGGACTATCAGGCAGCGCCAACAATCGGAATGATTCATAAGCTTTGGCAAGTGGGTTGTCATCGGTACGTTGGCGTCGCTCCTCCATAACCACTTGGTGCTCTTTGGTAAATTCTTTGTCATCGAAGATTAAGTTTTTCATTCGATCGGCTTCGAGCTCTAGCGCTAGCGGCATGCGGTTGGCTGGGAATAGCTCGTAGTAACCCGTATAGTCATAACTGGTAAAGGCATTGTTAACACCCCCAAATTTGGCGATCAAACGTTCATAATCGTCACTCGATACATTAGAGGTGCCTTTGAACATCATATGCTCTAGCAAATGCGAGAGTCCGCCTTTATCAAGCGGCTCGTCTGTCGACCCCACTCGATACCAAATCTGGGTCATAGCGACGGGTGCGCGGTGGTCTTCTTTTACCACGATCTTTAGACCGTTTTCTAACTGATACTCATGCCGACCTGACATATCCATGGACAACGCTGACGACTGCTGATCGTCCTTACTGTCTGGATTTTGATTTACCTTGCTCTGCGCCGCACCTTGCATGGCTGGATTTTGGACAAGCGCGTTTCCATCCGCTGACGAAGGAGTACCAACAGTATTGGTTTGACAAGCCGCAAGAGTAGTTGCTATAGCCAAAGCGCCAGCAACGCGTAAAACGTGTAGTGGTAAAGTCGAGGACATGGTATGTTCTGCTTATATAAAAAGATGACTGAATGTGTGCCTGCTAACTATAATAATCGCCAGCGTTATAGCGATTTGTGTGCGCCAACCATTACGCTAGCCGTTGGTTTGAACTCTGATGTTGTGTTACAGCCAGTCGCTGACAACGCGATGGTAGCTATTAGCAGAGCTGCGCTGATAGAGGTTATTTTTTTATAGCAATTTAGTGACGATAGCATAGGTGGTTCCTAGTAGAAAGTTATTGAATAAAGTTCGCTAAGAGTAGGCGAAGTTGCGCCTGCTAAGGGTCAGATTTTTGTGTCCAAACCTTAAGCGAAACTTTCTCAACCGTTTGGCCTGTCTGATCACTTCTGACTATTTAGCGTTGGTCTGGTAGGGTAAAGGCTGAGCGCAACTTGAATTATGCTAAACTAGGCTAAAAATAATCTATCATTTGAATGGTAGAAAACTGACAATATACCGATCAATTTTAAAATAAACATCTTACTAATAATGATAACTTTTAGGGCAAGCTTATGAATAACCCAAATAATAGCAATCGTGTAGTCATTAACCTTGACGGTGGTCTCGATGACTTAGATGACGATGATATTACCTTACCCAGTCTACCGGTGCAATCTATGCCCATCGTTGATGAGGATAGCGTACCTACCAAACCGTTAGACGATGCTAGGGTGACTGATAAGCATCATGATAATGTGACAAATAACGATAATGTGAAAAATAATGACGATACGACAAATCAAGAGACGACGACAAACAAAGACGTCTCAAGCGCTCATGCTGCTGAAAGTATCGCTTTAGCCACGCCGATTGTCATGACAGAAGAGCATAACGTACCTAAAAGTTCCTCTGAAAGCTTTTCGCGTGCCAAAGAAACAGAAGCTAGTAGCAAGACCAATACGGCTTCAACGATTCCAACCATGCCATTACAGGAGCAGTTGGGAGATAGTCCGAGTGTGACCCCCGTTGTTAATAGCGATGGGCAAGTTGCCATGCCAAAAGAGCCAGTAGCAGAGACTCAAGAAAGTCAGAAAAAAGGCAGCTGGTTTAATCGGATGAAAACAGGGCTGAGTAAATCACGTAAAAATCTAGCTGAAGGTATGGTCAGTATCCTGATCGGTGGCAAAGAAATCGATGATGAGTTGTTAGAAGAAGTTGAAGATCAGCTACTGGTTGCTGATATTGGTGTCAACGCGACCAACCGTATTATCAAAAGCTTGACTGAGCAGACAGCTCGTGGGGATTTGATTTATTCGCATTCATTGTATAAAGCATTGCAAACGGAATTGGTTGATATCTTAACGCCAAAAGTAGCGCCGTTGGTGGTTGATACCAGCAAAAAACCTTTTGTGATTTTGGTTGTGGGCGTCAATGGGGTCGGTAAAACCACCACCATCGGTAAACTTGCCAAACGCTTACAAGGTGAGGGCAAATCTGTCATGCTGGCTGCTGGTGATACGTTCCGAGCTGCCGCAACCGAACAGCTGCAAATCTGGGGTGAGCGTAATAACATTCCAGTCGTGGCGCAAGGTCATGGCTCAGATAGTGCCTCTGTCATTTTCGATGCCATGCAGTCTGCCAAAGCAAAAAACATTGATGTGCTGATAGCAGATACCGCTGGGCGCTTGCAAAACAAAACGCATCTCATGGCGGAGCTAGAAAAAGTCGTACGTGTCATGCGTAAAGCCGATCCAAGCGCACCGCACGAAGGTATGATTGTCCTCGATGCTGGCACGGGTCAAAATGCCATTAATCAAGTAGAACTCTTTAACAAAGTCGTGCCATTAACGGGTATTACGATTACTAAGTTAGACGGTACTGCTAAAGGTGGTGTGGTCTTTAATATTGCCGAAACCACAGATGTGCCTATCCGTTATATTGGCGTTGGCGAGTCGATTGATGATTTACGCGCCTTTAGTCCAAAACAATTTGTCGCTGCCTTGTTCGAAACCGACGATAAAGAGTAGCGCTCGATAGGTCGTTTTAGCCAACAAACGACTCTTGGGAAAATAATAATTTGAAAGGAATAGTCATGATAGTTACTACAGCAGTTTTTGGATCACATCAATTGACGTTGATTGCGAGTGTCAATGAGCATAGCAGCCCTAAACTGGTTGAAGTCAATTGGCTGCTGGCAGGTAACTCTTGGCACAGCTCAAAATCTATTCCCAAACTTAAAAAGCACTACGGCCTTGTCGATCAGAATTTTACGTTCATTAATAACGATAGCCTAAGCGAAAGTGAGCCTGCCCAAGCATTACTCATAAATGCTATCGAACAATTAAAGGCTTATTTTAAAGGGGATCGTCAGAATTTCGATTTGCCTATAGATGCAAGCTTAGGAACCCATTTTCAGCAACGAGTTTGGCAAGCATTACAAGATATTGGGTATGGCGAGACAATCAGCTATGCAATACTGGCGCAAAATGTAGATAATCCCAAAGGCTTTCGCGCGGTGGCCAATGCTAATAGCAAAAACCCTTTTAGTATTATCGTTCCTTGTCATCGCGTCATTGCTAGCGATGGTAAGCTTGGTGGTTATACGGGCGGGCTAGATAAGAAAGAATATTTGCTAGCGCTTGAAGGCGTCACTTGCAAAAATTAGTTTAAAGCACATGCCTATCACACAAATAAACCCAAAAAAGGCCAAACATTTTAAGTGTTTGGCCTTTTTTATGAATCTGTCCCGTCCTGAAATAAGTCTAAGAAAAACGATTTTATTTATGGATGGAAAAATTGACAATCGGCTGACTTGTTATATCTTTATCGAAACTTTATGAGGCAATTGTCTCTGCGAGGTACGCCAGCGAAACAGCAGTAGTAATGCAAAGTAAAATGCCCACAAGCCTGCGAGTGCATAAAAGCCCATAGCGACTTGAGCGACACTGGCCCCCATTTGATTTAGCTGCACAGAGGTATTGATAGCAGGGGTAGTCGGTACCAGCCAACGTACCAACTGTAGTATCTCAGGGAGTTGGTCGGCAGGCCAAGGGTAGCCACTGATAAAAAATAACGGTAACGAGCTAAAGATTAAAATTTGCATACTGCGCTCACGTTGTCGGAACCACAGTCCCAGCAAGCAACCAAGGGTGGCGACGGTCGGACAAAATAGCAGCAAGAATAACAAACTGCCAGCCATGTTTTGTCCGCGCGGATAATGATGGAGCTCAAACGCCCAGCCATAATAAAAGCAGCCGATGATAAAGCTCAACATGCTGAGTGCACCAATACGTCCTAGCCAGCCACGTATCGTAGTCATGTGGCGGCGCTGCTCATACCAAGTGCCGATCAGCATTGCGGTGGCCATGAGTAACGTCTGCTGCAAGATAATAATGGATACCGCTGGTACCACGTAGGCACCATAACCTTCAGTTTGGTTGTATAAAGGAATAATTTGCAGTGGCACGGCTTGGGTATTTTTGGCAGCGGTGGGCGAATATGCGCCTTGTGCCACGCTTTTTTTCACTTCAATGCCAGCCGATACCGTACTGACCGCTTTTAAAAATCCCAGCTGTACGTTTTTATTCAAGATAAAATAGCCACCATTGCCGAGCACACTCACGCTAGCTGCTTTACCAGACAACACTTGCTGCTCAAGGCCACTTGGGATGACCATATAGCCAGCGATTTGATCCGACCACATGGCCTCGATGGCATCTTGCTCATTAATAAATCGCTGTGTGTTCAGCTGCGGGCTAGCACTAGCATAACGGACAATGGTACGGGATAAGTTGCTATTGTCTTTATCGATAATGCCAACGGGTACGTGATTGACGACTTCAGTAGAATACGGCCATGGATAAAAGAAACCATAAATGATAGGAGCCATAATTAAAAGCAAAACCACGCCTTTATCGGTAAAGATATCTTTGAGAGTCTGTAAAAAACTGCCTAAGAAGCTCTGTGACGATGACGAAGTGGTTGATTCAGCATGTTTTTTTTGTGGCTTGTTTTTTGATAATGGCGACATTAACGTGCTCCCCAACGTTCAGGACGCGCCAATGCGCGCTTGCTTAGTACGGCAGTCAAGCCCATAGCAAGCAAGGTCGCTAGCGTTAGGCCATAAATGATTGGCAAAGATACGGCAACGGGTGCGTGCATCTGTAATTGCGCGATATGTAGTTTTAGATAATGGGTAAGCGGTAGGATGTTCGACCAATGCTGCGCGCTATCACTAATAGCGATATAAGGAAAAGTGACACCTGCAAAAGCGTAAGAAGGCGCAGAAATGAAACCGGTAGCGGATAAGCCCATACGCAATGAAAATGAATTCAAAGTAAAGATGGCTCCTAGCCAAAACGACAGCATCATCAATAGTATCAGCCCGATGTAAGTGACAACCATTGAGGCGAGAGCGACCGTTTGTTGCGGTGTGGCAAGCCATAGTGCCAATGCAGACCATATACTATAAGCAAGCATTGGCCAAAAATATTTGCCCAATAAGCCAAAAATTAAGACGGCAATACTTACTTGCTGATTTTTTTTGAGACTTTCCGATATTTCAGGGTCATCGCTACGTGTTTGCTTATTGTCGAGCGTAGACAGTGCTTCATTATCTATGAGTGCCGTCAAATTGGGACGACCAGTATCAATAAAAGCGTACCAGTGACCGATTCGTTTATCCCGCAACTCACGTCCAATCGTCGTTGCTCCAATGACCATTGCCAAAATATGCAGCAGTGCAGGGATAACAGTGGAGGCCAAAAACTGCTGATAGTCGGTTGCCGCATTAAACAAACTGATGCGCTGAATACTGATCGGCGAGTAAGCAATCGCCGCTTGCGAGGGTGCCATGCCTTGCTTGACCAAACGCTGTATCTCAACGCCTGCGGATAAGGTGGCAGCGACAGACTGAACGCTTTTTTGGATAATCCCAGAGTGTGTACCATACTGAGCATTTACTTGTAAAATCAGTGGCGCTGGCTTATTGGATAAAATATTGCGAGAAAAATCCTCAGGGATAATCACGACTGCATAAATATCTCGTTGCAGGATTGCCGCTTCAGCAGCGGCTGGCGAGCGATAAAGCTGTCTGACGGTAATATCAGGACTGGCCTCTAGATAGCGCACCACGGTATTAGCAACAGGGCTATTGTCTTGATCGATCACCCCAATAGGCAAATTGGTAATTTGCGTTTGCGAAAAAATCCACCAAATCAGCAGTACTGTCGCTAAGGGTATCCAAACCACCATGGCAAAATCCCAAGAATTTTTGGCCAAAAAACGCCGCTCATAGGCGGCACTACGTATAAAAGCTTCGCTAAGCTGAGTTAGGCGCATGGCTTATTCTTGGCTCTGATTAGCAAGGGTTGGATTGATACGGACGATGACACTCATTCCAGATCGAATCCGCGCATCAGGTTTACTTGGTCGCGCCTTGACTTCAAATGTACGCACATCAAAGCCATCATCATTATTGGTGGGTCGCCACGTCGCAAAGTCAGACAATGTAGAGGTTGCGTAGACAGTAAACTGCTTGCTATAGGGTTTGTCTGCTGATGATAACGCGGGAATAGTACCAGTAAACTGCTGACCAATGGCAAACTGGTTCAAATAGGTTTCGGTGACATTTAGTACCACCCATTGATCATTGGTATTGACCAAGGTTAATAGCGGCACACCTTGACCGATGACTTCACCAGCACTGACTATTACATTATCTACGATACCAGCGATAGGGCTTTTTAAGTTGGCTTCTTCTTTTGCAGCTAGTGCCTCATCTAGTTGAGCATCGACTTGCGCCACTTGTGCGGTAGCTGCGGATTTGTCTTCACTACGCGTGCCTTCCATCGCTAAATCGTATTGCAAGCGTGCGGCTTCGGTTTGATCTTGGGTTGCAAGATACTGCGCATAAGCTTCATCGCGTTTTTGTCGCGCCATGAGACCCTCTTCATAGAGTCGATTGACACGCTGATAGGTGTTCTCTGCCAGATCCGAGGCCGCTTTGTTGGCTTGCCATGCAGCCTTTGCTTGCGCAATCTCTTGCGGACGGGCACCATTTTCGGCTTTATCAAGCTGACTTTGTGCCATCTGCTTGCCAGCCTGCGCTTGATTAATCTTTGCGTTAATCTCAGGCGAATCCATTTCAATTAATTGTTGACCAGCCGTCACCTCATCCCCTTCAGTAACCATAATCTGAGCAATACGCCCCGGTACTTTTGCAGCGATGGAGGTTTGCTGCATTTGCATTTGCCCTTGCAGGGTAATGACGTCAGGTTCGCTGCTTTGGTTGCTTTTGTATAAACCATAAGCGATAACGCCCAATGCAATCAGCACGAATAAGACAAGCAGCGCCTTTTTTATCATGGCAGACTTGTCAGATTTAGGATTATCACGATAAGTAGGTGTTGCCTGTTCTGGTTCCACGTCAGGTATGTCTTCTACAGAATCGACTGACGGCTGATCATTATGAGACAGCGTTGACTCATCAGTCGAATCAGTTGATTTGCGTGAGTCGTCTGATTCGTTTGGAAATTCAGTCATGACAGTGAGATTCCTAAAGCAATAAAGTTGAGAGTGAAAGGCTTATAGTACAAGTGCTTTAACCACTAATATCGTTATCCGTTTATTAGTACACTCGAATAGCATAAGGTTTAGAGTTTTCTAAAGTTTCAAAATTAAAAGTAGCACCAAAAGCGACAATAAATGCTGAGTAATAAAGCCACAGCATAATGACTACCGCTGCTGAAAGCGCACCAAACTCAGCGCTATAGTTATTAAAGTTTTGCACATAAATCGAAAATAACACGGACAATAGAATCCAGAGAACAGTAGCTAAGGCAGCACCTGGCACCAGTTTTTTTAGCGCTACGGCGTCACGGTTTGGCGCAAAACGATATAGGCTCAAGAAGCTTAAGAATATAATGCCAGCCAATATCGGCCATCTACTCCAAAGCGCAATGGTCTTAGCGATTTGCGGAAAAGGAAAATAAGCCGCCGCCAAAGGAATAATAGCGATAGAGGAGATGGCTATAATCAAGACCAAAACGGCAGCAAAAGTTAAACTCAGTGCTCGAATGGTGCCTTGTATAAAGCTGCGCTCTTGGGTGATATGAAAGGCAAGATTAACAAGGATAATTAAGGATTTTATGCCTTTGGAGCCTGCATACAGGGCTAGTAGCGTCGATACAATCAAACCAAAAGTCAGTTTTGATGCAGTGTTAGAAGCCAGCTCGCTTAAGCGTGAATTAAGAACCTCATATACAGATTCAGGGATAAACGAACGTAAAAGTGAAATCTGCTCTTGCATTTCAACAGGTGAAAAAGCGAGACCATAAATCAGTACAAACACAGCCATTGCTGGAAAAATAGATAAAAAACCAAAAAAGCCTACGCTCGCGCAATGTGCCCAAACATTAGCGATATTTGCTATACGCCATGTCTGAAGCAGATGCGGCAGCCAATTGGTTACTTTAGAAGTTAATTTTTTCATAAAACGCTTATTCGCAGTAGAGCTAGGGTTAGTAGTATCGTAAGGTCAGTAATAATATAGCCATTAGCCATTAGCCATTAGCCATTAGCCATTAGCCATTTAATTATCATCAATATAAGCGCTTATCAACACGCTCTATTACTCTTCACACGAGATCATCATTCACTATACAAGACAGGTAGCTGAATATCTGCCGCATTAAGATAGGTGCTAAAAGCCAGTGGCGTCCCGCAACTTTGCATGAGGGCGGCAAGCGCTTGCACATAGCTGTTGGCTGCCTGTGCTTGTTCAGTTCGTGCTTTGAGAGACTGCGTTTGGGCTTGTACCACGTCGACCGTCGTATTTACGCCTTCTTGGAGACCCAACTGGCGCAAGCGCAATACTTCTGCTGCCAAGTCAACATTGCTCTGTAATGCTTGATAACGTGACTGGGCATTATTTATATCGTGCCAATTTTTTTCGACCAATAACAATAGATTGTCACTGACTTCAATCTCAGAGAGATCCGCTTGGCGTATTTGCGCGTTGCTTGATGCCAGTGATGCTGTTTTATCGAGTCCACCCCATAGCTTCCAAGTGGCAGAGATACCAGCGACCCAACTGGGGTCTTTTTCGACTTGTCCGTAGCCGTACAGCATAACGGTAGGCTTATAACCCGTATCTGATAACGCATGGAGTTGTTGAGCCTGCGCGCGTTTGGCGGCGACTTTCTGTAACCCTGGATGATTGGCAAGTGCCAAGTCTTGGAAATAACTCACATCAGGTAGCGGGCGACTGGAGACAAACAAAGGCGTCGTTGGTTTAATGCGATAATCGGTACGTAATAGCCGCTGCAAAGCAATCATCGCAAGGCGTGCATCGTTATTTGCATTGACCGATTCGCTTTTGGCATCTGCTAAGGCAGACTGTGCTTCTAGTCTGTCGACGCGTGAAATAAAACCTTCTTCGAACAGACGCTCCGCCATATGATCGGTCTGCTGCAAGGTATCATAAGCGTCTTCACGCAAATAGGCAGCGATAATGGCAAGCTGCGCCTTAAAATAGCGCTCAATTAGGGTGTTATAAAGCTCGTTCTTATCGAGTAGGCTATCCGCGACCGCTTCTTGGGTGCGGGCATCGGACGCGCCTGTTAACGCTGTTGTCCGCCCAGCAGTGTAAATAGGCCAAACAACGCCAATACCTGCGCCCGTCGTTGAGCCTGAACGATTAAAATCATAAGACTCTGGGAGACGCTCACCGACCAATTCACCAAAATTTGGCAAATCTGTGGTTGGTGGAATAGGAGGGATAACCTCATCTACGCTATTATTGATCTCATTAACGATGCCGTTTTTGAGCGATGATAAATCAATGTCTTCTTCCACATGATAGGCACTGGCCGATACGCGGGCAAACACCAGCGGATTGTCTATGGTTTTTAGGGCATCGGTCTGATATTGACTCGCGGCAATGGCGGCTTCATTGGCTGCTAACTTTGGTGAGACTTGCAATAAGATATTTTGCGCCTGCTCAAGACTCAAAAAGCTAGAGACTTCTAAGGGATAACTATTATCAACCGCTTTGTGCGTGATAGGATCGATAAGCGTGGCTAGGCGGCTCTGTTGCTCAACACCTTGGCTATGCATGGTGGTGGATGCAGGGTCATTGATGGCAGTATTATCGCCCACTGACAACGTTGTATCCGTCTGAACAGCCGTCGCAGCGCCAGTTTGTCGTTCATCATTAGCGTCAACGATCTGGGTTACCGTTACTGGTGGCACGTCATTCTGTGACTCAACGTTATCCATGTTAGCGTTTGCTGAGGTAGCGACGGACAGCCCCATGAGCATAACCGTCATCACAGCAGTAGACAGAGTTGATAATGCAAATTTCATAAGTCACATAAGCCATTAATTAGAATGCAAGATTTTTTAAAACAACGCGCGATACTCATCACTTTAGCCGACCACATATTAGCGTCGTTATGCTCTTATTATAGTCAGTTCTATAAAAGCAGGATGTTTTGTCTTACTTTCTCTCGCTTTGCAAATATAAGGGAAAACAAAATACAAAAAACATAACTAAAGTTTTGTCATGCATAATTCGGGTACACTCTAGACACACAACCGTGACGGGTCAAGCCTCAATATCTTGTCGTTGTCTATTGTATAGTCAATCTTGATGTGGTAAAGAAATGGTTTTGGCTTTTATAATAGCATTATTATTGATTAAACTATCAGAACATAACCGTGATCATATCATGAATTTTTCATCTATTAACCAATTGATAATTAAATGATTTTTTGTATTTCATTACTTTGGTTTTACTGCTAATTATTAATAATGAAGGTTATGTTTCGACTATTGATATTATTAACTGGTAGAAATTTAAGTAGGTTAATTTATTTATGAAAACCGCTGAATATAAAAATATGAGAATGATATAAACTATCAATCATAGAATAAATAAGACCAGTAAAGGATATGAGTAATGGCAGGATATATTTTGGCTTTAGATCAAGGCACCACTTCGAGTCGCGCGATATTATACGATGATCATGCGCGTCCGATCAAAATGGTGCAACAGCCAACCACATTACAGACACCCAAAGCGGGCTTTGTGGAGCAAGATGCCCAGCAGATTTGGCAAACTCAAATTAGTTGTGCGCATGACGTCATTAACCAAGCAGGGCTGCTCGCTACCGATGTCACTAGCATCGCCATCACCAATCAGCGTGAGTCTATTGTCATGTGGGACAAGCAAACGGGCAAACCCTTGGCACCTGCGATTATTTGGCAAGACCGCCGTACTGCAAACTACTGCAAAACGCTTGCCGCTGAAAGCGCGGGTGGTGCTCATAGCGGTAGCACGGATGAAGACGATGACATGGCACACGAAGTGCAGCGAATCACCGGTTTACGCTTAGATCCGTATTTTAGTGCCAGTAAAATCGCTTGGCTGCTCGAAAATGACCCCAAGCTTAGCGTACGAGCACACAAAGGCGAGGTGGCAGTCGGCACCATTGATAGTTGGCTGATTTATAAATTGACAGGCGGTGAGCATGTTATTGATGTGACTAATGCTTCTCGTACGCTGTTATATGATATTCATAAACTGGCATGGTCGGAGGAGTTGTGTGCACGTTTTGCTATTCCCATGAATATTTTACCAAAAGTTCTGCCATCCGATGGTGAGTTTGGCAAAACAAAAAAAGGCTTATTTGCCAAGCAAATCCCTATTCAAGCAGTATTAGGCGATCAGCAAGCAGCACTTTTTGGCCAAGGCTGCCTCGATGCTGGCATGGCCAAAAACACCTATGGTACGGGCTGTTTTATGCTGATGAATATCGGTCAACAGCCAAAGCTGAGCGAGCATAAGCTATTAACGACGATAGCGTGGCAACGAAAGACGACAACGCTGCGCCCTGACAACTTATCCTTTGATCAAATTGTGCAGTCTGGCAAGCGTATGCTACAGCCACCCAAAAAAGAAGTCACCTACGCGCTAGAAGGCAGTGTGTTTATGGCAGGGGCAATCGTCCAATGGCTACGTGATAATCTGGGTATGATTCAGCAAAGTGGTGAGGTCGAAAGCTTAGCGCGGCAGGTTGATAGTAGTGAAGATGTGGTGCTGCTCCCTGCATTCACAGGGCTTGGTGCACCTTATTGGCGCTCCGATATTAGTGCCAGTATTACAGGTATGAGCCGCGGCACGACTAAAGCGCATATTGCCCGTGCCGCGTTGGAGGCAGTTGCTTACCAAACGTATGACGTGTTAATCGCTATGCAAAAAGACAGCCCGCACCCCTTAACCGAACTGAGAGTCGATGGCGGTGCTGCCAATAATGATTTGCTCATGCAGTTTCAGGCAGACTTATTAGACGTCCCCGTACTGCGTCCCAGAGACACGGAAATTACTGCCAAAGGTGCAGCGCTCCTTGCTGGTCTAAAGACGGGATTGTACGATGAAGCAACGATGCAATCCTCATGGCAAGTCGATCGAGTATTTGAGCCAAGTATGTCTGCTGATGAACGCGAGCAGCACCTCTATAAATGGCAACGAGCCATCGCAAGGTCGTTAATGCAGATGTAGACAGGGGTTTTTTGCTGAAATTAGCGGCATCATGTGTTTGTGATTACTCAAAGCATAAATCCATCGTACAAAACCTTGAGAAAGATACAGGCTGTAACGCAACACAATCGTAATATGGACACAGTTTACATAATCTATCTATCTGTTCTTGTACATAAATTTCTATAATTTAGATGAATCAAATAAAAAATGACTCAAGCAACATCGCTAATTTCTAGCACTTAATAACTCTAAAATATAACAAATAATTTAAGGATAATATTATGAGTAACCATGACGAAATTGATCGCAGTGAAGTAAAACATATGTCAAAAGAAGCCAAGCAAGACTTGAATGCTGACATTATCACAGGTGAGCCAGGCTCACATCCAGTAGGCACTGGTATTGGTGGTGTAGGTGGGGCAGCTGCAGGTGCGGCAATCGGTACGATGGCAGGACCACTCGGTACGTTAATCGGCGGTGCTATTGGCGCTATCGTTGGTGGCGGTGCAGGTCATGCAGCAGCTGAAGCAATTGATCCAACCCATGAAGAAGCTTACTGGCGTGCCGAACATGCAAACGCTGACTATTATACCGAAGAGCATGACTTTGACCGTGACCTACACCCAGCTTATGCGGTAGGTTATGCTAACCGCGCTCGCTATCCTGCGGACGCTCGCTTTGAAGATCATGAAGCAGATTTGGAGCGTTCATGGCATGAAGTGAAAGGTGAGTCACGCATGGAGTGGAATGAGGCACGTAGAGCATCACAGGATGCATGGAATCGTGTGTCGTAACATTAGCAAATAGAAAACCTCGGCATTTCCGTATTTTTATAGCTGAGTTTTTACTTTTAGTAATTGTAGTTATATTAAAGCCTCTAGAGCATGCTCTAGAGGCTTTTTTGCATGTTGAAACCTTGGTAGTTGTGGTAATCTTAATGATGTCTTAACAACCCATAGAGCTACTATGACTGACTCTTCTTCTGAAACGTATGAGCTTGCCCCTGATATCGCCAGATTTTATCAAGGTAAGTCTTTACAAGGTCAGCCACCCAGTCTTTGGACGTTGGTGTTGTCTCAAGTCACTACTTGGATATTTGCACGGTCGCTCATGAATGCGGCCGTTTTGGGCTTTTTCTATGGTATCGCTGGTACTTTGGCTTATGGGATGTATTATTTTAGTTTTATCACTGGCGCGCATATTGTCGATAGCTTACGATTCAAACATGGTTTCAATAACATACAGACATTCATGCAAGTCAAGTTTGGGGCAACTGGTGAGCATTTTTATAATGCAGTGATTGGTTTTCGATTAGTGAACGAGGTGTTCAGTAACTTACTGGTATTTGGGTTTATCACCACCTTGTTCGTAGGCTTTAATGAGAATTATCTAATACTGATTATAGCGGTTGCTACCTTAATTTATTCTTCGATTGGTGGGCTGCATACGGCGTTAAAGACAGATGTTGCCCAAGCGTTATTGACGATCGTCGCCATTGCTGTTCTGTCGGTTGCTATGTTTGCACATCCCTTGTTTTCTTTCGATGACATTATCAGCTCCTCCAATACCGCTGACAACAAGGGATGGATATTATTGATAGTTGCATTTATCCAAATATGGAGTTATCCCGCTCATGATCCTGTTATGACTGACAGAGGATTTTTAGCAGACAGGGCGACTACCAAAAAGTCATTTTACTATGCTGCTCCTATTTCGATGGCTTGTATCCTTCTGTTTGGTTTGCTAGGTGTATTCGCACAGCTGAACAATGCAGGAGGTGCCACTGAAGTGACGCAAACGCTCAATACGCTATTCTCGCCAGCGGTAATGATGTTGTTTAGTTTCGCCTTAATTATTTCAGCCATATCAACATTAGATTCTACGTATGCCAGTGCCGCAAAATTGATAGCCATTGATATGAAACTGGTAAAGCCAACTGTTAGAAATGGCAGACTAATCATGCTAGGATTTTTGCTGGCAGGCTTGGCCTTCATTGCAACTGGTAGCAAAGACCTGTTTGATGCGGTGGCTATTAGTGGTACGGCTTCCTTGTTTTTAGCACCTGTCGTGTTTTTTAGTATTTGGTCAAGTTGGGAAGTCAAACCTTGGGCCATTATAGTGAGCTTTGTATCAGCGCTCATGGCAGGTATTATTTACATGCTAGAAAACGGTGGCTATATCACAGTGATGGCATCAGTGTTTGGCGCAGAGCACAAATACGTGCAGCTGTTGATATTATGTGTCATGGCTTCTATGATTGGTAGTATCGCCTTTGTATTGGCTCGCAAACGAATGTGATTAGCCAATCTGTTAAACAGCTAACTACGTACAGATGTAACATGCATATAAATATTTAGTGTTATGACTTTGATGGAGCGAGTATTCGCTACATTATCAGTTGATCGATTTTTTGAGTTTTAAGTAGCAGGATAAAGCAATACGAAACACTACAGATTTAGTACGGGCGGTCTATTATCATGAACAAGTTGCGTTGTTTATTCATAATAATGCATACTATTCAAATAGCACTAGGATTTTTATGACTTACTCTGCCAATAAAGGTATTGATAAACAATTTTATATCGCCACTGCTAATTTACTAAATTTTGCCAATCCCAATCGTACTTACTATGAAAATGCTGAGCCATATAGCAATAAAGAGTATGAAAATAAACTGCGTGGTATCAGCGATTTATTAGCAAAAGCCCATGCCGACATCATTGCCGTACAAGAAGTATGGGACAGTGAGGCGTTAGAAGCGCTGGCGGTATCGTTAGGATTTAAGCCTGAACATGTGGTTATTCCGCTGGCAAGCAATGATAGTGCGAGCCCTTATACTCAAGGTAGAGGGGCGCAAAATACCCCTGCAGTGGGAATTATTAGTCGCTTTGAGCAGCTAGAGACAACTTTATTAGAAGAGGTGGCACCAAAGGCGGTGATTGATATTCCTGATATCGGTCCTTATAAACGCTTTAATCGCCCACCGTTGGTATTGCGAGTCAATGCATTCGGGCAACCGATTACTATTATTACGGCTCATCTTAAAAGCAAGCGCGCTTTTTTCTTACGTGATGAAGCTGGCAATTTGCTAGAAGATATGGATGACCCCAATATTCGTATTCGTGCCAAACTTCGTAGCTTATGTATGCGGGCAGCAGAAGCGGCCTCCATCCGTATGTTTATTATCGAACGCTTAAAGCATACTCGCGAGCCTTTAATCTTACTCGGTGATATGAACGATGTCACGGGTAGTGTGACCACGCAATTGATGACTGAAACTGGCGAAGTGAATTATGACAAAAGCATGCGTGATGTTGCCTTGTTTGATGCCGCTCGTGTCCAAGCGCGTTATGGCTGGATGAAAGATGTAGCGTATACCCATATCTATCAAGGTATGCCAGAAGTGATTGATCAGTTGTTTGTTTCAGAAGAATTCTTGCCTGATAGCAAGTTTGCGCTTGGTCAAGTTGAACGAGTTGACTATTTTAATGACCATTTAAAGTGGGATTATGCCGATAGAGTCATCGATCATGGTATTATAAGGGCGAAAATAAAACTTCATGATTAAGCCTATTATGTTGTTAATTGATACATTCTTTTTTAACCCATGCATGTCCCTTGCTTGATAGTGTACAAGCGTTTATGATGCCTCTTCATTGAGTATAGAGCGGTAATATTAGCCCGTATTACCAACTAACGAACAGTCTTTCTTAGATTTAGAATGAATACTGTCCAATGAAGACCATATTTATAAAGATAGGGCACAACATTAAGAGATTTATAATGAGCGAAAACAAAGACGAAAAGATTGAAGATGTGTTGGTAGACTCGGAACTGGCAAAAAAACTGGTACCGAATAAATTCAAGTTCACCAGTCAGCAAGGCCGTGCACGCCGTCAGAAACTTTTGGCTGGTGCCAAAAAGTTGAGCGAAACACAAGCTATTAATGATATTACTTTGGCTGCTGTATGTGAAGAAGCCGGCATTCCAAGAGCCTCTGCTTATCATTTCTTCCCTAATATCGAAGCAATATTTTTAGCATTACGCTTTTTGAATGCAATCGAAATATTAGAAATAGTAGAAACGGTCGATATCGGTAATTATGACAGATGGCAGGGTTATTTGACGGCACTTATCGATAAGTGTGTGACGATATTCCATAACGATAAAACCAAAGCCAAGCTCGTTTATGACACCAATACACCTGATTTTGAAGGCGATAGTTTTGGTGAAGATATTGATCATCAGATTGTTGATTTGGTTTATAAACGTTTGTCAGAGCGTTATGAGATGCCGAGTTTCCACGATATTCAAGACACGCTATTGATCGCCTATAGTATTGTAAATGCTATCTTTACCTTATCTTATCGCCGTCATCAAAGCATTACCAATGAGTATATTCAAGAAGCGAACACCGCATTTATTGCTTACTTGCGTTGCTACCTACCAGAAAAACTACCACGTAAGAATCGCTAGTCTTTCTGCAATTTAGCCATTTTGATGACACGCCCTAAGTAAATAAAAAAATCCGACATCATATGTCGGATTTTTTGTGTCTACTGTCTTTGCTCATTATGGTTATGATTGGTCTAACGGATCGGCGTTAATACTTGCCCACGGCAAATATCAGTACTCGTATCTAAAGGCGCATATCGCTCATAATAGCTGACGATTAGATTCTGCAAAGCAACGTTGGTTTGCGAATCATTGGCATTCACATAGGCTTCACGCGCTTGCTCTAGCCAACGGTCTGCCATGCGAAAGTGGCTGCCTGACTCGCGCCAGCCTCGCTCGCATTGATTGGTCGCTGCCCAGATGAGAGAAACCTCACTGAACGCCAGTTCACGTGGTGCTGAAGTAATACCGTCACTATCTTTTAGGGCGCTTAGGGTTGCCCACAGATCGGGTCGCATCAAGGCTGAGTTGGAGGGAATGTCTTGATGCAGGCTGATGTCTTGTATCGTATCATTCTTTAGCGCGTGTAGTATGGTTTCTGCAAACTGTGCTGCTTGTAGCCCAGCAGTTGAGCGACTATTCATGCTGTCTTGATGGATGGCATAGGTCAGCCAAGCTTGCGCTTTATAAGCAAAGTATTGCTGACGTGCGCTCATACTTTTTCGCTGATACTCTTTTAATTGTGTCAGCATACACTGCATAGCACGTTGATGTGTGCTTTGATATTTATAAGCAGGCGTTTTGCTTTGCAATTCACTATCACAATAGTCATTGGCTTGTAGAGTGGTAGCTTGAGTATTGCTGTCTGCTGCCACTGCTGATGACGCAGTTGCCAGTAGTAATACTGCTGAGAGCGCAGTATAGATAGGCTGTTTGTAAGTTATTGCTTTAATCGCAGAGTACAACATAATACTGACCTTATATTAAGGTAATAAGTGTGGATATTTACTCTTATTAAGACTGACTTTATGAGTCACTAACCGATGGATAATAGCAAAGTAACGTTGTAACATTTAAATTATAACGTAGAATTACTGGTCAGACGTTTGTTTTTGCGTGGGTCTTCACGTTTGAATAAGTCTTCATCAAACTTAAAGCGCAGTCTAAAGTAAGCACCTTCTTGAGTGCTATCATCATAAGCGATGTCTTCATCTTCAAAACCCATAAAGTTGTAGCCGAGTGATAACCAAAGGTTGGTCATTGGGCTATAGCCCACTTCGGCACCCAGCATATAAGACATATCATCCGCTTGTTTATTCCAATAAGTACCTGCTTGTAAGCCAATATCCCAGCGCTCGCTAATGTCATATAAGCCGCGTGCATAGACAGCATGAGCTGTGTTATCGCTTACGATATCGTCAGCATCATATTCTGTATACTTACCCGCATAACGACCTGATAGCGTTAATGGGCGAGTCGGATGGTAATTGCCGCTCCATGACCAAACAATCGCATCCTTTTGATAAGGATCGTCACCAGTCGCGTTGTCATCTAGACGATACTCAAGCTTGGCAAGCATATCGAGCTGATTGCTATCATAATCACGATAAGCAGCGCCAAGCTGGAAACGGTTGATGGTGCGATGACCATCGTTGTAATCTACTTTTGAGTAGATGTCTTTTGCTAATAAAGTAATATCATCGGTATAACGATAAGCGATGCCCGCGCTGCCGAGAAGGGTATCACTGGTGTCGCCCCAACGTTTTTCTAAACGCCCTGAAGCTTTGTAGTTTTCTTTGGCTAGGTACTCAACACCGACACCCGCTGCGGTTGCCGTGCTATCTTCGTCACCTTCTAAAGACTCGACGCGCTCAAATAGTGTGCTTAAGGTCAGACCTTCTTGGACATACCATTTGTTTTTTAGACCGATAGCTGCTTCTGCTTCGCGTGCACTGATTGCATCACGCATACGGTATTCACTGTAAACCTTACCGTCTTTCATATAAGTGGCATCGAATCCCACGACCGTACGCTGACGCTCATCAGAATCATCTAGGCCGTAGCTACCTGACAAACTATTAATCAAGTCATGACGGGCGTATAAGCGACCTAAGCTACCCAGTGGCGTCTCGCCGCCGATAGAGGTGGCATTACGTTCGCTATTGTCAATATCTTGCTCATATTCGGCAAACACTAACGAGTTGTTCAGCTTCGGCAAACGTGCTGTCAGACGGGCGCGGGCAGTCGTCCCTTCGATATCTTTGTCAGCGTTACTGACGCCATTGAGTGCTGATTGATTGATGATGTCATCGTTGAATATTGTGTCATCGGTGACATCTAGCACATCAGTGGCTGCTTGGGTATTACGTGAGGCGGCAGTCGCATCTTGCTTGTAGTAGCGCACCCCAATCTCGCCAACGATATTCTGACTTAGACGCTGTTCAATGCTTGCTTCTACACCTTCGCGATTGGCTTCGGTCGTATGATCTTCAGTACGTACGCCCTCAAATTTAAGTGCGGTTTGCTTGTTGTTTAATGTATGAGTAACTTCAACACCAGATTCAGTGCGACCAGCTGTCTGCGGTGAGGCGCCAGTGACAAAGCCTTCGTCTGTGTCGTTATAATAAGCTTTGGCACGGGTGTTTTTCTTGTTATTAAAGTCAAGCTCGATACGTAGTGCGTCGCCTTCGACATCGTTACCTTCTAAAAGATCGGCATTAATCTGATTGCTTGGCTGAAAGTTTGGGTTTTCAGCTTTGTTCATCGCGTATTCGGCAACCAACTTTAGCTTATCGCTAAATTTGATAACGCTGTTGACACTGGCCAGCTCTTCTTTATTAAGTGGATCGTCACTATTGACATAGCTACCACCGATAGCCACTTTAGCATTCAGTTGTTGCTTGGCAGCGATACCGCCGACCAAGTATTTTTCACCACCTTCATCGACTTCTACAGTGACTCGTAGATAAATAGGGTTGCCATCAATATCTTGGCTAGCGATAGGGGCTTTTAAAAATAGGCTGCGGCTAATAGGATCAATTTCATAATCTGCAAAGCGGGTAAGGGTTTCACGATTGACGATCAAACCTGGGTTGTTCGCATCGCGAGTAATAACCTCGATTGTTTCTGAGTTCTCTAATACGGCGTCAAAGTTTTCAGCCAATGGATAAGGACCTGAGATACCCAAACCACGAGTTTCATTAACGCGCTGACTGGTGCTGGTCTCGGCTATAAAGGCAGTAACACGAGTATTGTTGTCTTCATACTGTGCTTTTACACCCGTCAACGTACGGTTGTACTGACCAAGTTTGATGCCTTCATCGTTATCGATTTGAGTTTTTAAATCACCATACATGGCAAATGAGCGGCCTTTATCTACTCGAACATAAAGCTTGCTGGTAGATTGGGCATCAAAACCTTTGGCTGATGAATCGCCATAGACGGGATAGTATTCGCCTGGATCGATATCACGGAATAGGCGCTCGCCTTTTTTATCACTATCATAAGCGAGAGTTAGCAGATAGTCACCGCGTACTTTGCCTTTGAGGAACATCGCAGCACGACCAGATGCCGTATAGTCATCGTTACCAGCAAAATCATTAAGCTCTTGCTCAAATGCACCTTGAGCATCAGTAATACTGCCGCCATCAAAATCTTTGAGTGAAATAGCGCCTTCTACGATACCAACAGCAATGAGAGGGCGTAGTTTAGCAGTGAACTGTAGCGGAATCACTTGCTTGCTACTACCGGTATCAATAATCAGCTCACCCTTACCTGGTACACTCGGGGCGATGACTGAAACCAACAGCTCGCCACCATCAATGATAACCTGAGTACCGGCTTGGTCTTTGCTGCTGTCTTTCAAATTGATACGACCGATATTAGTATCAAGCGTAAGAGAAGTAGTACCAATATAGGGGCGATTGTCACGATCTTTTAGACTAATGACTATCTGGTATTCGCTCACGCCATCAGCAGGCACTAGCTGTTCTTGAGTACGATAATTAATAGCTTGCAAACTATCAGGCGTCAATACTTTGATGGTTTGCTCAGAGATGACTTTGCCATTTACGTCAGTAGCAACACCGCGCAGGGTATTGTTTCCGCGTTGTAAGTCAACAGCATAGTAATCAAAAGCAGTCACATTTTGCTTTTCTTGCTCAGCCGTTTTTCCGATTTGCTGCTCTGAGACCGCTTTACCATTGGCATAAAGGGTAAAAATAGAGCCTAAAGGTGCTTGGACCTGTACCATTTGCTTATAAGTACTGAGCTGCTGACCTTCGCTTAGGTTGATAAAGGCGACATCATTATTAGCCACTTCTTTCAAGTATTCTTCTAGCTCTTTTTCTACTGGTGGCGCTACCGTGGTAACGGCCATATCGATACGATTGGCTGCTGGATTGACCATTTCATTGATGATAGCAGAGTCACAGTTATTACCAAGGTCTAAGTCGCCATTGACGTTACAGCCACTGGCTTCTACATTGTCATCGTAGTCACGATTGTAATCAGGGTCTAGAGTTAGCTCAGTTTTTACGGCTTGCTCAAGGGTATCATTCTTAGCGCTCACAGATTTGCTACGAGCAATAAGCTCTGCATTCAAGCGTTCCGTGCTATCGCCCATACCACCAACGATAGCAAAATCGGCACGATGTAATTCGCCATATTTTAAGTCAACGAAACGGCTACCCGCATCACCCGCATTACGATTGCTTTGGGTAACCAGTTCGGTTTCTCTAGGTATGGTAGTGCGATCAACTTTTAGCACGTGAGTCTTGGCACTAACGCCATAAAAATTATACTTACCTTCAGGATCGGTCACGATAAAGTTACCGTTTTCCATATAAATGCGCACGCCTGCGACGCCAAGCTCGCCATCTTCTTTTTGTTGGATACCATCACGGTTGATGTCGTGATAAACCTTACCGATGATGATGCCATCTGTATTCATGACACCGCGTTCGACTTCGATCTGCCACTGTGCTTCTCTAGAAACTATAGTGGTGGCTTGAGCCGTTTCGCTGTTACGAGCTTGTGCGGTAGCGCGGTTGATACCGTCACCACCTAATGCTGAAGCACCTACTAGCACGCGATAAGTGATCTCTCTAGTTTCGCGAGCCTCTAAGTTACCTAGGTTCAGGACTTGGTATTTGCCTTCTGCTTTGAACTCAGTGGTCTGTGGTTGATTGACATTGATAGTCGTCGTAGGAGTAACGCGAGCGCTACCTGCTACATAGTCAAAACCACGGGGTAATGCATCTTTTAGCTGTACGTCATAAGCGGTGAAATCACTATTATTTTCAACGTTAATAGTATAGCTAACATAATCACCAAGCTCAGCGCTCTTTGTTTCGCTCTCTTTGGTGACGACTAAGGTTGGATTGTCATCAATGATATTGATTTGTGTATCTAAGTCTAAGTAATCAATATATACGAGAACGTTGTCGATATTCGTGTTAGAACCATCGTCCGGTAATGGCTCAGACCCAGTATCGACAAAAGGATTGATACAAGCTTCTAAATTAGCAGTCAGAGTATCGTTTGCCAAAGTCTGGATGATCTTGTCATTGATAGCGTTGGCATTGTTTTGCGTTGGTGCGGACAGCTGATATTTACCCGTGTTATTACCTGTCTCTATTCCTCTAAGCGAGTAAGTATCGCCTGTTTTTGAGGACTTTATGGTAATCCATACTTGATCTGGCTTATCAGATTGAACGTTGCATTGGGCATAGCTGGCATTGATATAGACGTTTTCATCAATTTGAGAGGTGGTTTTATTTTTATCAAACTTAGGCGTAGTAAATTTTATTTCAGGCTCGACGATAACGAGCTTGTCAGTAACGTTAGCAGTTATTGAGGGATCTTCTAGAACGATAGCACCAATCTGAATCTCGGCAGTATCATCAGTTTTACCGTTAGGATCCGACAAGGCTTGTACGATAAGCTGAATGCTTTCATTGTGCCCAAGCATGATCTGAGTGCTCAAGTTGTCAAAGATAACTTCTCTGTCAGTACTATCTACGATGCCGTTTTTATTTAAATCTTGATAAACTTTTAAATTAGAAAGGGTTGGCGATATATTTAATGTCAGCTCAACCGTTTGATTGCTGTAGCTGGTATTGCTTAAGACATTGACCCAATTGACCAAAGTATTGGGTATGACTGTCTGTACTGCCTGCTTCGTTAGATCAATACCAAACTCAGGAAGTGCAGACGCTTTGACTTGTACTTGGTTAGAGGTGCTACTCAAACCGACACTATTATCGGCATTGACGTTATAGCTAGCATTTGCAATATTATTGATGATTTGCAGGTTAGGGTTTGAGGCATCAGCTGCCATCGCGATATTCGATTGCATAAGCAACATTGCCAATGACAGCGCAGAGATCTTCGCTGTACACAATGCGGTACGATTAGACGGTGTCATAATTGATAGAGTCATAAGTCGCTTATCCAATAAAACATAAAGGGGCTGGGGTGGTAACGCTCTAGCTTGGCTAATTAAAATCGATTAGGTCAAGCTAGAGCGTTGATCTATAAACCTCTTACAAGGCTTATAGATTATAAAAATTAACGAGCGTTTTTAATCTTAATTCTAAAGGTCAAGGTGCCAACGCCCTGAGGAACTAGGGTATAGTTGCTACCAAGAACCGCAGTACTACTAGTACTAGCTGTACCTGCAGTAGATGAGGTAGTAGCAGAAGTAGCAGGTGAACCAGCTACTAAATCTGCACCAGCTGAGAAGTTAGATAACAAATCCGAGATGGTTAGAGCGTTAAGGTTGAAACCTAATGCCGCTGAAGACGTGTTAGTTGCCTGAATACGATAAATGACACACTGATCAGGGGTTGCATTAATAGCAGTTTGAACAAACGCCCCTGCAGCAACCGTACCTGAACAAGTCGTATCTAAGGCTTGAGCCTTCACTAACGTTAAGCCTCTGACATTAGTCGTGTCAGTCACTGAAGTAGCAGCAGGTGCATTAGTACCAGCAGGGGTCAAAGTTACGATAGTCGTTTCAGTGCTACCGACAGCAGCAGCATCATCAGTAGTTGCAGGAGTAGTGACATTGCCTGAAGACACATTATAGTTAATCGCTAGTACGCCACCAGGTGCAATACCACCGGGTAATGTAGTTGTGTTGAGAGTGTAAGTATTACCATTAGCAACAGTAGGTTGAATGGTTGTGGTAACAGGTGTTCCACCACCAGGCGGCGTATAAGTCACACTGATAGGACCAACAACAGGTCTGACAGCCGTATTCAAGCCACCATCAGCAATAGTGAAAGTCAATGGGTTAGTATTGGTACCTTCAGTATCTTGACCGTTGTTGGTAATGGTAGTTGTCTGTGTGGCTTGACCAGCAGTACCTGAAGCAGGGGCAATCTCTCTAGTCGATGGCGCACCTAATACAACTGCTCGTCTAGTGAAGTTAGTCACACCAGCGGTATCTACACCAGCGCCATTCGCTTGATCAGCAGCAGGAGGAACTCTAGTAACATCTATAGCGTTATTTGTACTATCTAGAATGTCATAGTTAGTACCAACTACAGGAGTAGCAGGTAACGTACCGACTGGACCGACGAACTTATCGTAGACTTCTACGTTGTTAGTTACTGAACTATTAGCAGCTGCATACTGAGTTTTATCAACATTAACCGTGAAAGTAATCGTGCGACTTGCGCCAACGGCTAAGTCTGCTACGGCAACATCAATAGCTCGTCGACCATTGATAGTAGAAATCGTAGCGGTACCAGGACCACCAGTTACGGTCACGTCTGATGCTGCGCCGTTAGGCAAACTTAAACCTGCAGGAAGAACATCTCTGATAACAATATCAGTCGCAGCAGCACTATAGTCAGTAGTCGCGTTAGTCACTACGATACTATAGTTGATCTGCGGGTTAGCCACTGTCAGATCGACAGTACTAGTCGCAGCTTTTGCGATTCTAAAGGTAGGCAATCTAACGATAGTTTGGTTTTCGTTAACCAATGTCGCACTAGCTGGAGCATTATTTGTGAAGAAAGTACTCGTCGCAGTTAATGTGCCCACACCTTTGTCATTACCATTACGAGCGGCTGGCGTAGCTGATGCATAGCTTAAATTAGCTCTAGTACCTGGCTGTAGTCTAATAGTACCACCATTAGTTATGTTACCTGTCTGTGATTGACCATTTAAAGCGGTGACTTGAGCAGGAGTTAAAGCAGTACCATCTGCTTGTACAATAGTAAACGTAACAGGCGCAGTACCTAAAGCATAGTCTGGAGAAGCCGTTACTAGTGGTGAGTCATTACCTGTGGTATTAACGGTATAAGTATCCGTCACGTTACCCGTGTTGGTTAAAGCATGAGTAAAGTTAGTCGTACCACCTGGCGTAGCAGTCTGATTGGTAGCAGTATCGTTACCAATGCTACCATCATCAACAGTCGATATGAGTGCAAAGTTAGCCGTTTCACTAACGTTGACAGTTACAGTATTGGACGCCACGTTTGGCTGAGCGATACCAGCAACGCTATAGCTGGCAGTCGCTTGGTTATTAATAGGTGCAGCACCTGAAGTAGCAGCGTTAGCAGGGGTCGCAGCGTTAGCAGTAGTGATACCCATTGCCGCCACAACACCAACAGCTAGTACTGAATATTTAAAAGAATTTGGTTTCATGCGGTAGATCTCCAAAAAGTTAAATTGATAAGGTTGAAGGATTATTTATTAACGACAGTATTAAGGGCAACAGCCGCCGCCTTTTTCGCAGGTAGTAACTTGATGTTCCAGCGTAGCGTACGGTATTCAGAGTAGGGTACCTTGATCATCTTGCCGTCGATTTTACGCATTAAAGGCATATCAGCGTAATTCTTGCCATCGATGCTGGCTTGTGCACTGGCAGGGTTTGCCTCACCTGTGAATGTCATGTTTGCAGGGATAGGTAGTGTCACCATCAGATCATTAATATCATTATTGACGGTATTGGTATAAGTTGCTTTGTATTGGATGACAGTACCTGCTGGCGCTGTACGCACTGGGGAGTATACTGTCTTACCGTCAGCATTCTTGATGACTTGATTAGCAGTCAGTTCCATTTTTAGAGCATCATCAGCATGTGCGACATTGAATAAAGAAATAGAAGCAGCGGTTGCCAATAAAATACCGTGTAAGAGATTAAAACGTTTCATATAAAATCCTTTCTTAGAACATGACTATCAGTGAATAGCAAACGTCGTATGTTGTGATGGAGGAGCTTGCAATCTAATATGATTCTCATTTTTAGAAGGCATCTATCTTCCTTTTTTCTATTGTCACGTAATCGATACAATTAATCATCACAAAAACGACAACTGGCATTTTGAAGTATATAAACGGTAAAAGCCCCGTCTGGCTAGACAGGGCTTTTATTATGAGATACTAACGAGAGATGAAAGTGTTAAGAGAAGATAAATTATTGATTGCTTGCAATAGTGCCATATTTTGTATTGAAGTAAAAATCTCGTTTAGCTCTAGCTGTTAATGTAAGAGATTTAGTTTTCACCTCACCATTTCCTCCAATCGCTGGATTCTCGCTAGTAGTATAATCAGTTGTTGAAAGTGCGGGGTTAGCTAATACGGATGTAACTGTCGCGCCATCAACACCTTGTTTTTGGAGAACATCCTTCATCACAAAGTTGTTAATGTCAATATTTGCACGATTGGTAGCAGTAATTCTATAGGCAATACATTGTCCAGGTATGAGATTGCCATTGATACTACTTTCGCTAAAGCCTTTTGTAGGATCTGAATTGCCAGTAGTGTTTATAGCAGTCGCAGTGTAATTAATCGTTGATGGGCAATCATTCACATATTGAGCTTTTCTAAGTACCAAGGCTACGTTTGCTGCAATTACTCTACCAAAATCGTTGTTCGGATAATTATAAGTGGTTGCTGCAAACCCAACGGTTCTACTCTCATTGCTAGTGCGAATAGGATAAGTATTGCCGGTGCGACTCTCTACTAGACAAAGATTTGTATTATTAGCCAGTGTCGTTTTAGGAATGCTAATTTGATATTCACCCACGGGAGCACCATTTCTAATGACTGATTGTGTTGGATAAGTAGTAGATGTATTAGAACAATTTGCTAATTGCACTGTACTACCTGTAATCCCTGTCTCAGGTGCAGTAGGATCATACCTACCGTTGAAGTAATTAGGTCGATTGGCGTAAGCACTGCTAGCTGTAGTAATGTCAGCATTGGTCGCACTGGCCTGCGCAGCCGTAATACCACCGTTATCATCAAATACTGTACCAGAGAAGATATACTGCGGAACGTAGCAGTAATTGTCTACACGGAAATCAATTTCTTGATTAGTAGCAGTTGGAAGAAAACCCGTATTTGTATAGCGAATACTCACTGATGTAACAGGTTCAGAGAATTGCACAGAGCCTTGACATTGTGTACCTAAATCCTTAGCTGGACAGTTGGGATCAGCAATAGTTCTAGTTATCAAACCTGGTGGATTCAAGTTAGAAATAATATTCGATCCAACTATAGGTTGCAAGGTTCCAGTAATCGTAGTGCCTGCTTGAGTAACCCCTGTAATTCGAATAAGATCGTCAAAGGTATTACCATTACTATTAGCATAATCAATGTCAAATGCACTAAGTGCAACATTAGTTAAAAATATAGGTTGCGCCGTTATACTATTGCGAAAATCAAGATTTATGTCTGTAAAAGCAGTTGTATTAGGGAACGTTCTTCTTACATTAATCGCTCTAACTCCTCCAGATTCAATGACACCAAAATTACTTAAGACTGTATTAGTGTTAGACTCCACTGTATTCATTCTTATTTGTAAAGGAATACTACCTGCTGCATTGCCTGCAACATCTACATAGCTGTTTGTATTAACTTTAGACACTAAATCAGTGTAATCAGCGTTAGTCAAGCTACCTTGGGAGAAGTTAGCAGAGCAGACTGCTCCAGGATTAGGAGCAAGTGCAAAAGATGAGTGGCTGATCAAAAATGATGCTACAAACCCTAATAAGGTCAATAGTATGAATTTATATTTTTGGAACAAATCTATACTCTTAGATCCTGCAAAGTATTTATCGATGTACATAGTAATATTCCTATAAACTCACACTGACGATTAGAATTCGTGCCGAACATATCTGCTACCAGTTCAACAGATGAATGTATAAATCATGTAACTTACTATTTTATAGAATAATTGTAAAAAATGTCTTAAAGAGTCGATAGGTGGCAGGTTTTTTGTGACCAGATGCCAAATTTCTGACTTGTAGGACAGTTATTCATATTTTGTACTTCTTATTTTCTGTACATCTTATATTTACACATCGCGATTATCTCAAATTATTTGAATTTTTCCTTGTCATTCAAATTGTTACATTCTGCATATTCTCTTAAAAAGCCATCAAATATTTACTTAATAACTAATCGTTATTTATTTAAAAAATACTTGTCATTTCGCCATTTCTTTACAGCCATAAACAACCCATCAATAAACGCCTATAATATAGAGTGATTATCGTTTAATAATTAGATATATAGCACGAGTTTTGATTTTGTTATGCTTCTTTTTCTTCAAGATGCTAAAGGGTCGTTGCGTTATATTGTCACCTGAGCTTTATATGACTGCAACACATGATGGAGCGGCGGCCTGTCGCCTGCTACCTGTAACAAGGAAGTCATTCAGCAAAGCGTTAGCACATTACTATATTAAATAACACGTTGATTTAACAACACCCTGTCATAGTACAGGGCTGACTGATAAAAAAGGATGAGTAAAGATGAGTTATTATAAGGATGCTGATAGCACCGAAACCCAAGAATGGCTGGACGCCTTTGAGTCTGTCATCAAACATGCGGACAAGGATCGCGCGCAATTTTTGCTAAAAGCCTTATACAACATGGCGGTACAAGAGGGATTGCCATTTAATAGACTAGATACTGCCTATGTTAATAGTATTGCGGTCGAAGATGAGCCAATGTACCCAGGTGATTTGGGTATGGAGCGTAAAATTCGTGCCTTGATTCGCTATAACGCTTTAGCAATGGTCATGCGAGCCAATAAGAACGATGATGACTTAGGTGGTCACTTAGCGACATTCGCGTCTAGTGCCACACTATATGAAACTGGCTTTAATCACTTTTTCCGTGCGGCAAGTGATCACTTTGGTGGTGATATGATCTACTACCAAGGTCACTCTGCTCCAGGTATTTATGCTCGCTCATTTCTAGAAGGTCGTTTGACGGAAGATCAGCTCGATAATTTCCGCCGTGAAGTCGGTGGTAAAGGCTTATCAAGCTATCCGCATCCTTATCTAATGCCGGACTACTGGCAGTTCCCAACCGTTTCGATGGGCTTAGGTCCTATCATGTCGATCTATCATGCTCACGTGCATCGTTATATGGAAAACCGTGGCTTGCTAGAAAAAGAAGGTCGTAAGATTTGGACGTTCTTGGGTGATGGCGAAACGGATGAGCCAGAGAGTTTGGGTGCGATTTCTCTCGCGGGTCGTGAGAAGCTGGATAACCTGATATGGGTAGTCAACTGTAACTTGCAGCGTCTGGATGGTCCAGTCCGTGGTAACGGTAAAATCATTCAAGAGCTTGAGTCAGTGTTCCGCGGCGCAGGTTGGCGCGTGATTAAAGTTATTTGGGGTGGCAACTGGGACAGTCTACTGGCCAATGACAAAACGGGTGTGCTAAAGCATCGTATGGAAGAAGTGGTCGATGGTGAATACCAGTTATACGAGGCCCGTACAGCTGAGTTTACTCGTAAAGAATTCTTTGGTAAATACCCAGAGCTAGAAGAGATGGCAGATGCCTTGACGGATGATGATATCGCACGCTTGAACCGTGGTGGTCATGATCCAGTGAAGGTGTATGCAGCCTTTAGTGAAGCCATGAAAACCAAAGGTCAGCCAACGGTTATTTTGGTCAAAACCGTCAAAGGTTACGGCTTATCTGCTCAAACACAAGCGGTCAATAAATCGCATCAGGTGAAAAAGCTTGATCAAGACGCACTGGTCTATTTCCGTGATCGTTTTGACTTGCCATTTACCGATGAGCAGCTAGAGACTCTACCGTTTTACCGTCCTGAAGAAGGGTCGGCAGAGATGAAATATCTCAAAGGTCGTCGTGAAGCCTTGGGTGGTCATTTACCAAACCGCCGCAGTGGACATATTCCATTGAATATTCCTGAATTGTCTATATTTGACCGTGTATTAAAAGGCAGCAATGGCAAAGAGCAGTCGACGACGATGGTATTCGTACGCCTGTTGTCAGCTATGCTAAAAAACAAAGACATTCAAGATCGTGTGGTACCAATCGTACCAGATGAAGCACGTACTTTCGGTCTAGAAGGTATGTTCCGTCAACTGGGTATTTACTCAGCAGTTGGTCAAAAATATACGCCAGAAGATAGCGAAGCATTGATGGGCTATAAAGAAGCTATCGATGGTCACATGTTAGAAGAGGGTATCAACGAAGCAGGTGCAATGAGTACGTGGATTGCGCTCGCGACCAGTTACTCTGTGAACGCGTTACCGATGATTCCAATGTATATCTACTACTCAATGTTTGGTTTCCAACGTGTGGGCGATTTGGCTTGGGCGGCAGGCGATTGTCAGGCGCAGGGCTTCTTGTTGGGTGCTACCGCTGGTCGTACCACGCTTAATGGCGAAGGTTTGCAGCATCAAGATGGACATTCGCAGATTCTATTTAACGTAGTACCAAACTGCGTCAGCTATGATCCTTGCTTTGGTTATGAGCTAGCAGTTGTGATGCATGATGGCCTGCGCCGTATGTATGGTGAAGGCGAGCGCGTTTATTACTACCTAACGCTAATGAATGAAAACTACGAGCAACCTGCCATGCCAGAAGGTAGTGAGGAAGGTATCAAGCGCGGTATGTACTTGCTTGAAGACAATGGCTCAGCACAAGTACAACTATTGGGTTCAGGCGTGATTTTACGTGAAGTACAAAAAGCGGCACAGATTCTAAAAGATGAGTTTAATATTACCTCTAATGTCTGGAGTGTAACCAGCTTTAACGAGTTGACGCGTGATGGTATGGAGTGTGATGATTACAATCGCTTGCATCCAATGGATGAAGAAAAAGTGCCTTGGGTCACTGAGCAATTGGCACCGCACGAAGGTATCGTAGTTGCTGCAACTGACTATATGCGTAACTATTCAGAGCAGATTCGTGCTTGGTTACCAGACAACCGTCCTTATACGACGCTGGGCACTGATGGCTATGGCCGTTCTGATACTCGTGAAAACCTACGCAGCTTCTTCAATGTTGATGCTGCTCACATCGTCGTTGCCACGCTTAAGCGTTTGGCAGATGAAGGTGAAGTTGAGATGCGTCTGGTAAAAGATGCGATTTCAAGCTTAGGTATCGATGTCGATCAGCCACCTGCATGGCAACAGCAGTCTTATTCGGATCATTCTCCAGATGCGCCAGCACCAGGTAACGTCAATCCAAATCCTGTGCCTGAGTTCGTTGCTGAAGACGATGACGAAATCAGTAATGAGGGTCGTTCTGAAGATCAAGCAGATTCGACTTTACTCAATGACGGCGATGTCAAAGAATAATAACCATAAGACAAGGAGATAAATCATGGACATTAAAGCCCCCGATTTGGGTGTCGATAGCGCCGAAGTTAGCGAAATTATGGTAGAAGTTGGCGACGTCATTGCAAAAGACGACAACATCATTTTATTAGAATCTGACAAAGCCTCGGTCGAAGTGCCTAGCTCTGCTGCTGGTAAAGTGACCAAAATCAGCGTTGCGGTTGGTGATCAAGTCAGTGAAGGTATGGTGCTAATTGAGCTCGAAAGTGAAGCGGACAGCGCAGAAGAGAGTAGCGATAGCGCATCTGATGACAATCAAGAAGCGAGTGATACAGAAGAAACCGCTGCTGCTAAGTCAGAAGCAAAAGCTGAGCCAGATGAGACTGAATCAACGGCATCAGAGTCTAGCGCCAAGCCAGCTGCTAACGCTGGCAAAGCCACGACTCATGCATTGCCTGATCTAGGTGTCGATGAGGCGCAAGTTTCTGAGATTATGGTGAGCGTTGGTGATATCGTCAGTGCTGAGCAATCAATCCTATTAATCGAATCTGATAAGGCGTCGGTTGAAGTGCCTGCACCAGTCGCTGGTAAGGTTGAGAAAATACTGGTCGAAGCCGGTGATATGGTTGCCAATGGTCAGGATTTCATCGTCATTGTCAGCGATGCAGATACTTCTGAGTCACAAGATTCAGCACCAGCCAAGTCAGACGACAATGCTAGTAAAGACAGCGTTAGCAAAAATAGTGCTCATAAAGATGATAGCGCTGCTGAGCAGAAAACCACTGGTGAGCCGAAGCAAGCTGCCAAACCTGCCCAGACTGATACAGCCGCTAGCAAAACAGATAGCAAGTTGACCGAAACTCAGGTGAATGAGAAGTTGGTCGATGTTTATGCTGGTCCCGCAGTGCGTAAGCTGGCACGGCAGCTGGGTGTCGATATTAGCCAAGTGACGGGTTCTGCAGTCAATGAACGTATCTTAAAAGAAGACTTGTTTGCTCACGTCAAAGAAAGTTTGACCACACAGAAAGCAGCACCTGCAAGTAGTGGTACTATCAGTTCAGGACTGCCAAAACTGCCAGATATGAGCAATACTGAGATTTGGGGTGAGACAGACACACAAGACCTTAGCCGTCTGCAAAAAGTCTCGATACCGCAGCTTAACTATAATACCTTACTGCCACAAGTCACACAGTTTGATCTGTCTGATATTACTGAGACAGAAAAACTACGCGGTGAGCTAAAAGGTAGCATGAAAGCGGAAGGTATTGGTTTCACTATTTTGGCCTTTGTGGTTAAAGCAACGGCCTACGCCTTGACCCAGCATCCACGTTTTAACAGTCACTTAAGCGACGATAATACTCAAGTTATCCTACGTAAGAGCGTTAATATGGGTATCGCAGTGGCGACTGATGATGGACTTATCGTCCCTGTTATCAAAAATGTGCAAGATAAAGGTCTTAAGCAAATCGCCATTGAGATTGGCGAGCTAGCAGTCAAAGCACGTGATAAAAAACTCACGACTAAAGATTTGCAAGGCGCGAGTTTTACGATATCAAGCCAAGGTAATCTAGGAGGCACTGCCTTTACACCATTGGTCAACTGGCCACAAGTGGGTATCTTAGGTGTGTCTGAGGCAAGCATGCAGCCACGTTGGGATGCTAAAACCCAAAGCTTTGAGCCGCGCTTGATGTTGCCGTTGTCACTGTCTTATGACCATCGTGTGATTAATGGAGCAGACGCTGCAGTATTTACCCGTTATATCGCCACGTTACTGGCTGATCCGCGCCGTATTTTGCTGTAAGAATCGCTTGTACTAAAAATATTTGCAATCATGAGACTGTCTTAGGATGGTCTTTTTTTTGTGCTTAAATTTTAGGCATAAAAAAACCAGTGATTAAGCTGGCTTTTTTTGGTGGTATTTTGACTATAGTCAGTGAAAAGTAATATCGATACATGATGCACTGCTGATATCAGTTTTTCTTGCTTGCTGTGCCTGCGCAGACAGAGGCTACAAAAAATTGATATCAGCAATAGCGTCGCGTTTCTAGGATATTTTGACTGTAGATTAAAACTGTTTAACGAATGCTACGCCGTATACCCAAGGGCTGATATCGACTTCGCCAATGTCATTACCATTTAGGCTAGCATCTGTCTTGATATCCATATAGCGTGCATCGATACGGAAGGCCTCAGTCGGGGCAAAAGGTATGTCAAGACCGACATGACCGGCTACGCCGACGCTATCATCAAGCTCTAAGTCGTTGCCATTACCAAGATAGATTCTTTCTTTAAAGAAAGTTGTATAATTGATCCCCACACCAACAAATGGCTTGACGTTCATTGGCAGGTCATAGCCATCGAAGTGATATTGTAGAGATAGCGTAGGTGGGAGATGCTGAGTTTTTGCATCGATTTTATTGCCATCAGCATCGGTTAGAGTGATGTCGTGATGGAACGGAATCGCCGCTAGCAGTTCGACACCGACGTTGTCAGCAAAAAAGTACTCACCGCTGATAGTCGGACGAATATCATCATCAACTTCTACGGAAAGTGTACCATCTGCAAGTGTGCCGTTATCACTTTTAGGGTTGACCATATGAGCGCCAGCAGCCACAGACCATGTACCCGCAGGTACGGCAAAAGCAGTTGTCATGGTAAATGCGGCAGCCACTAAAACTAGGGATTGTAGTTTCATCGTTTGGTTCCTTGGTGCAAAAATAGATTATCGATAAGAATTTAATGAGGGATGACATTAAATGCTGATATGCAATGTTGTCTTTATTGATTGCTCTGTAACATTGTTACGCTATTTTAACACTAAAACCATTTTGTTAGTAAGGGTTTGATTGAAAAAACCTTACTATTTTTAAGGGAATGACAATATAGAACAGAAACTTAATGTCCGTAAAAACATATTTGTTAAACAGTTCTCATTGTTGTAAGTTAGTAGTCAGGTTTATGTTCAGGACATAAACCGCGCCAAATAAATAACGAATAATAAATAACAAGGTAAAGGTATATTATGCTGGGTTACTGTAGTAATTCGCCATTGCGTTGTCAGAAAGCACGTTCGATGATCCTGTTAAATCAAGTGGATACTTATTGCCCAGAATGTGGTTTGTTTCTACTACCTGCTCAAAATCTCAGTCGGCAATTACGTGCCGACGAGCGATTTTTACAGTACACTTTTCTTATAACAGGACTGGTGTTGCTGGCTTGTGTCTACCTTTATTATCTAAATTTTGCATAATTATGATTTATAGTGAAACCTTTCGTGTTAATAAGTAGGCTGTTTTCACCATTACTGGCTTAGAGGGCTGTTAATAAAAGTCTCTTTTCAAAAACTTCTATCCAACATACGGTAATAAATGCTTGAAAATCAGGATAAGTAAAAGATTGGTTACTGACATAGAGTGCTCTTTGTACTGTTGTTGAGCGCGATAGTCAGGCTTTAATATTTTTACTTCATTATCACAAGATCGGTGTTACACCGTATAGGGACCGCATGCAATTTCAACATATACGGCGCTTGCGTATTTTCGTTTATAATATTTTGCAAAATGATGAGCATGACACGCTCTTTAGCCGCTATGTCGATTATTTTCTGATATTTCTAATCATGACTAACGTAGCAGCCGTGATTGCGGAGTCTGTCGATCGGTGGTATTACCCTTACCAAAATTATTTTACGTGGTTTGAAAACTTCTCTATTGTGGTATTTTCTATCGAATACTTGCTACGCTTATGGAGCGTTGCCGAAGCGAAGCCGGATAATACAACTTGGCATCAGCGTTGGCAATGGTTAAAAAGCCCTTCTGCATTGATTGATTTGGTCGCCATTGTGCCGGCATTCTTGAACTTCTTTGTCACGATTGATTTACGCTTCTTACGTATTTTGCGGCTTTTCCGTATTCTTAAACTGACGCGCTATTTTGCGTCGATGCGTATTTTATTGGTGGTAATCAGTAAAGAAAAAGGCTCATTTCAAGCCGTTATCTTCATTCTAATTATCATGATTGTGACCGCCTCTAGTGGTATTTATCTGGTGGAGAACCATGCACAGCCAGAAGAGTTTGAATCTATACCCAAAGCGATGTGGTGGGCTGTGGTGACACTGACGACAGTGGGTTATGGTGATGTGATACCCATTACCAACGCTGGTAAAATATTGGGTGCAATCATTACGATACTGGGTGTGGGTCTAGCAGCCTTGCCTGCAGGTATTCTCGCCACGGGTTTGGCAAACGAGCTAAACCAACGCCGTGAAGAACTAGAGCAGCACTTTCGTGAACAGCTGGTCGATAGCGATTTTGATTTGGTACAGAATCAGATGATGGTAGAAAAAATACGCCGTGAGCTTGGGCTAGATAAGGAACAGGCGCAAAACATCGTACTACAGGTACTGCGAGAGCAAGAGCTGGAACGTCGCGAAAGAGAGGTAGAGACAAGACAAAAGAATTTCTGTCCACATTGCGGTGAGGCATTGTAAGTAATATTTGTAGTAATTATAGTGAGTGAAGAATAATATCGATACATCACGCACTGCTGATATCAATTTTTCTTGCTTGCTGTGCCTGCGCAGACAGAGGCTACAAAAAATTGATATCAGCGATACCTTCGCGTTTTTAGGATATTTTGACTACATTTGGAATTTGCAATAATTAAAGTTTACAAAAAGGGTGCGACGTTATTAATACGTCGCACCCTTTTTTTTGTAGGGATAGATTGCTAAGTTGCTGACATTAAATCCCTTGCGGAATAGGGAGTGCACGTGCCAATTCATGAGCGACTTGCTGCGCTGCAATGGCCAAATCTTCGGCTGGGAGCGGTAAATTTTGCAGCGTGAGATGCCAATCATCTACTTCTCGGCGTAAATGCGCTACCCAAAGTGTGGTGCAATCACGGGGCAATTGTTTTAGATTGACTTCAAAGCAATGATTGCCCTCGTCATCGCTCAGATGAATTTCGCCTTTTTTGACTCTCGAAAACGGATGACCATGGTAAGAGTTGGCAATCATAGCAATATGGGTGATATGTGCTGGAATCTTATCCAAATAGAGTCTGATTTGTTCTTGGTCAAGGGGTGCCAAATACATGGCTTGATCGCCGCGATCTTTTCCATTGAGACTGTCACCTTGATGTTTTACTGATTCAGCTTTATCACGCAGCTTCTTGAACCAGACAATGTCGCTAATAGTGCAATGCTCGTCGTATAGCACACAAGCTAAATCAATATCAATCGCGCCTTCATTTTTTTTAAAACGCTTTAGCATACCTTTGGGTTCAGTCTTGGTAAACTCGTAATTGAGCGCAAAAAATAACGTTCCCGCATCCAACCCTAATCCTTTTAAGCTGTCCGATAGTAATGGTGACGGGGAAGTGGTCGACATAGTATTCCTTGTTACTTTTGATGTTTTGAGTGACTTTATTTTAATTGCATATCGTTTGAATTAAACATGATACTCAATCATCACGATTGATTATCCAGTGTTTCATCCAAGACGGCTTTATCCAAGACGGCTTGATACAGCAGTTCAGGCTTGGCATTTAAGAGACCACTGCCAAAACCGCGTAACCACCAGACCAGCTGCGAGGTCAAATTCACTGTTGCTTGAATGGTCAGCGTGTCATCATCATTTAACGTGACCGTTTGATCATCGCTAAGCTTGCTTTCGGTTAGGCTCTTGCCTGCTTGTTTGGTGAATTGTAGCTCAATAGGCGTATTTTTGCCATGATCGGCTAGCTCACGAAATAATGGATGGCTAAAGCCCATGCCACCAGCATCTAGATAGGTGTCTAGTTGGAATGCGTCGGGCGTTTTCGCCGAACTCTCAAGAATCTCGACGCTGGCAAATCGATGCAAGGCAAAGGTGCGAATGACAGTCTCTGGATCATCCGTACGAGTTGCCAGTAAGTAAATGATGACGCCGCGTTGAATGATAGCGATGGGATTTAGGATGTATTCACCGGCTTGCGATTTATTGCTACGGGTATAACAGGCTTTGATTTGTAATTGATAAAAGAGCGCATGGTAAATATTGTCTTTGCTATCCAAATCAATATGTGGGGCGATTAATGGCTGAGTAGCAGGCTCGATACGCACTCTGTCTATCCATGAATGAGTGACTTTGCTGTTTTTTAGCTGCCGCCGTGCTAGGTCAAACCACGGAAATAATTCATCTAAAATAACAGGCGGTAATAGCTGGGTTAGGTTGGCTTCAACCATATTAAAGGCAACCGCTTGCGATAAATTCATATGCGGTAAGCTTTGTAGTGGGGCATCATCGCACCAACGCCAGCCTTGCGGATTGGCATTGTTTTTTTCAATGGGAAAGCGTTTGGCGAGCGCATTTAAGTCGCGCTGAACAGTGCGTAGGCTGATGTCAAAGCCCGCCATCATCAGCTGCTCGTAGATATGGGTTGTGCCCACCCAACGATTGCGCTGTAGCTGTGATAGCACTTGCCATTGGCGTGCAGTTGTCGCTGCCCCGTGGCGATTATCACTGCTATTTCCTGAAACATTATTGTCCGTAGCCGCTACGGTATTGGCAGTCTCAATAGAGTCTGTTTGATCTTGGAGAAGGCCGGTGTCAGTAGAATGTACAGTCATTAAGCGATAACCTTTATGAAGTCACGAATCAGTTTTTAGATATCTTTATCGAGTCAATAGCCGTTTATCATCGCAGAAAAGTATCGTAGCGTCTAGGGCGTCTCATCATTTAGCCTATTAGGTCATTAAGTGGTTTCAAACAGCTAACTTTCGCTATAGTCAGTCCTATATAAATTGGATACGGTGTCAGACTCGCTTAGTCTACTATTTGTCGTACTTTCGCTCGCCTTCCTTGTATCCATATTATATTGAACCAACTATATCAAACAGCTTATACGACATTAATAGGCGTTTCAGCACCATTAGTATCGATGCCTTAATCCATACTAATGATCGATGCCTTGATTGATACTGGAGTCGTCATTCATCACGACTTCATTGTCCTCTTTCTTGTCTTTACGTTTCTCTTTTTTTCTCTTGTCCTGTTTTCTTTGACGTTTTGCTTTCTGCTTTTTTTTATCTTTCTTTTTGGACTTCTTATCATCAATATCATCGTCATTGTTATCTTGGTTCTCATCCCATAACATCAGACGGCTTAAGACTTTACCAAACAATGTCTCTTTACGATAGCGATCTTTTTTGTTCATGGTATCGATAGGTAGACCAGTCATTAACGTCAATGCTTCACTTAGGGTATGGACGCCATAAATATGAAATTCGCCTGCTTTGACAGCGGCAATGATATCGTCGCGTAGCATGAGCTGTTTGACATTGGCCATTGGAATGACCACGCCTTGTTGACCCGTTAGCTCTTGCTCGCGGCATGCATCAAAGAATCCGGCGATTTTGGAGTTGATACCACCGACTGCTTGCACTTCGCCCAGCTGGTTCATAGAGCCGGTAATGGCGAATGATTGATCAATCGGCACGTTTGCTAAAGCGGACAATAGCGCACAGCCTTCGCTGACGGTGGCACTATCGCCATCGATATGGGCGTAGCTTTGCTCAAAAGCGAGCGAAGCACTGAAGTTGAGCGCATGATGTTGGCTAAATAATGCGCGCAAATAGCTGGTCATAATCAGCATGCCCTTAGCGTGCAAGCTACCACCCAAGTCTACGTCGCGCTCGATATCTAGAATCTCACCCGTACCGATATTCGGTTGAATGACCGCAGTCAGACGGGCTGGCATGCCAAACTCACTATCGGCATAGCTGACCACGGTGAGGGCGTTTACTTGTCCAACGGCACTGCCTGTGGTTTGGATAAGCTGCTGACCGTTTTTGAGCTCATCCCAATAGAGGTCACGCAGGTATCCTGAGCGCTCGTCCATATCTTCGATGGCTTGGACCACATGCTTTGCACTGACCACTTCCTGTCCGCCTAAACGCGCATGACGGTTAGACTCATGCAATAGCTTAATCAATAAATCACTGTGCAAACTTAGTCGATCTTGGTCTTCTGCTTGTAAGCTTAAATGCTCTAGTAGGGCGGCTTGTGCACTACGATCAAACGGGTAGAGTTTGGCATAATCAATGATGTCGGCCATTTTTGCGACCAGTGCCAATTCATGCTCACTGCTGCGAACCACATCATCATGGAAATCAGCGCGTACTTTAAACACTGCATCAAACTCAGGCTCAAGCTCTAATAGCTCGTAATACAGATCTGCTTCGCCAAGCAAAATCACCTTAATATCAAGGTCAATGGGCGCAGGCGCTAGCGATAAACTGCCTGTTAAGGTCAGCATTTGCTCAAGGCTCGAGAGTTTGATTTTGCGCGATTGTAGTGCGCGCTTAAGACCCTGCCATGCATAAGGATGTTCAAGTAAATGACTGGCTTCTAACAGTAGATAACCACCATTGGCACGATGTAACGCACCGGCTCGAATCATACTGACATCGGTGGTCACCGTGCCTAATTGGGTGATCTGCTCAACATGACCCAATAAGTTTAAATGCGTCGGCAAATCTTCAAAGACAACAGGGGCGCCGCTGTCTGGGGTGTGACTGACAATGACATTGACCGCATAGCGGCTTGGAGTCGTCGCCAGAACTGCGGTCACAAACTCTTCATCATCGCCATTCACGATGCGCTCGACATGCGTAACCATGTCGGCAAATACCGCTTTGAGATAATCAACGATTAGCGGATGACTGGAAAACTGCTCATAAATAGGGGTAAACAAAGGCTGTAGGGCACGACGTGCAATATTGCGATGCAGTGCTTCTATAGCGTCATTGGCTTCGTCCTCTAACTGTTCTAGGGCGATGGTCAGCTGACTTAGGCGTTTTTGCATATGGTTCTTTTGCACAAAGTTACTTAGCTCAGCTTCATATTCACTATTGCCATATTCGTTATCGTCAGCAGCATCTTTGCTAGAAGTAGTGGTTTTCTTACTTTCTCCTATTACTGATGGGTTTTGACTGTTAATAGAGGTTTTGTCATCTTTATTATCAGTATTATTACTTTGAGTCGCGGTTTGATCGGTTTCTGTTGCCAATTTGCTTGGATGGACAAACACCGCTTTGTTATCAAAGGAGCGGAACGTCAACGCCAAGTCGTATTGCTTACCTTCCGCATTGAGCACTTCATAGGCCTGACTTTCTTTTTGATGCGTGTCGTTTTTGATGGCCTCGATTTTGCTTTGATACTGGTCGCTACGGAAGCGTTGGCTCAGTCGTTTTTTTGCTTGCTGCCATAAGTGATTGACTTGCTGCTGCAACAATGAGGCTTGACCAGCAGGCAGGCGCAAGGCTAGTGGGGTACGTGGATCGGTAAAATTATGCACATAGACCCAGTCGTCAGGCGTGGGTGCATCTGCGGCTATACGCGTTAGCAAACGACTAATGATGGTACGCTTGCCCAAACCATTTTCACCAGCCGCAAACACATGATAGCCACTGGCTTTGATATCTAAAGCCGTCTGCAAGGCTTTTAGCGCGCGCTGCTGACCAAAGCCAACGTCCAAATCTGGTGCCGTGCGTGTGTCCGTCGGCAGCTCATTTGGTTCGCTATACCGCTTTAGGTGCCCAGCGCTGACAAGGCAGCGCTGCTTAACCTCAGTAAAGAGTGGGTGCGGCGTATCCGGTGTTGCTTGCTTGCCATCTTTCGGCGCGTCAGTCAATTCAGCAATAGGTGTTACCATATTAGTCGTGTCTTTTTTATTAGCGTCATTTGATATTTTAGACGTGGGGGCATGTTTTTGTTCGGTCATAGGCGTATGGTGTGTCGTCTTAAAAAAGTGAATTGTTTTTAGAGGGTAGAGTGGTTATTTTTTTACACAATGTCTTTATGCTTAATTTTGTCTTTATGCTTAATTTTTTATTATTAATTAAAGACATCTTACAAGATATAGCGGTGTTTTAAATAAGTCATTAAACGCAGTTTTGTATCATCATTGGATGCGTCACTGAAAATAATGAATAAAAAAGCAGCAGATGGATGGTCAGTTTAATGCCATCAAAGCAGAATAACGCCTCAATAGCAGCGCAGATAGTATAAGATGTCTCACATTGGCGCAATCTGCAACTATTCAATAGGCAGGCTGCATGATAAAATAGTCGGTTCACATGTTAAAACTGGATAACTCGTTGTATGTCAGCTTCCGCTAAAACCACATCATCGTCTGCTCGTACGGGAAATATTTCTATTGATCCTACGGGCTTTGTTAAGCTTGGTGCGCAATTGCCAGCGTTGGCCAATATATTGGCACAAGCGATAAACGAGCTAAGTCTACCCTTAAGTGAGACACAGCAGCGCACGTTATTATTGTACTTAGACCAGCTTTTATTGTGGAATAAAGCGTATAATCTGACCGCCATCACCGATCCAGAAGAAGCGTTGATTAAGCATGTGATTGATTGTTTGTCTATTATAACGCATTTACCGTCAGGCTCGCTGCTGGATATCGGCACAGGGGCTGGCTTGCCCGCCGTAATAATTGCGATTTGTCAGCCTGAGCGGCAGTGTACGGCGCTTGATAGCAATCAAAAAAAGATTCGCTTTATTAAGCAAATCAGTAGCGAGCTTGGCTTGAGCAATATGCAGCCTATTGCCTCTCGTATTGAAGCGCATGAGGCCAGCTATGACGTGGTTACTTCTAGAGCATTTGCCAGCCTCATAGATTTTGTTGAAGTCGCGCAGCCAAGACTGGCGGATAATGGTTATTTATGTGCGATGAAGGGTAAAGCGCCAAGTGATGAAGAGCTACAAGCGCTAGATAACGACTGGCATATTAAGACGATTAAGCTTAAAGTGCCACGTCTGCATGACAGTCGGCATTTAATTGAAATGTCTGCTAAAAATGTCTAAGCTATGAGCACCTTGTAGTCGTGAAACATCGTTTACCTTGGTATCTAAATAGCATAATATCTAAAAAATCTGGATGCAAAGCGAGTTATTTATATTGTAAGTATCGTTTGTATTATAGTGATAAGAAGCTGAACGCCAAGCATTGCGATTGCTAAAATGACTATTAATAACAGGCAACCAGTAAAATCTGGCGGTCACAGATACATAGTACAGACAGTCGGTAAAATACAGTAAGTAAAGACCCTAATTAAATTGAGTGAGTGTATGGAAATCATAGCAATTGCGAATCAAAAAGGCGGCGTGGGTAAAACCACGACGGCGGTAAATTTGACCGCCAGCTTGGCTGCTAAGCGCAA
Organism: Psychrobacter sp. AT9; assembly: GCF_047272965.1. Taxonomy (NCBI): domain Bacteria; kingdom Pseudomonadati; phylum Pseudomonadota; class Gammaproteobacteria; order Moraxellales; family Moraxellaceae; genus Psychrobacter; species Psychrobacter sp. AT9. Next base: position 2,014,367 of record NZ_JBKOTW010000001.1, on the reverse strand, counting down.
GCACGTACTGCTGATTGACCTAGACCCACAAGGCAATGCGACCAGTGGTACTGGTGTGGACAAAAACGCATTAGAGTTGACCATCGCTGATGTGTTGCTGGATGGCGTCTCATTGTCTGATACCATTGTTGCCAGTCCAGCAGGGTTTGATGTGATCGGTGCCAATCGTGATTTGGCTGGTATGGATATCACCTTGATGAGTAAAACCAACAGTCATGAGCTCTTTAAGACAGCGATGGCAGCGTTGGTCAATGATCAAGTCGCTGCGAACAAACCCCCATACGACTATGTCATTATAGACTGTGCCCCTAGTTTGAACTTGCTAACGATTAATGCCTTGGTCGCCACTGATGGGGTGATTATTCCTATGCAGTGTGAGTATTACGCACTAGAAGGCCTAGCGGACTTGTCGCAAACGATTGAGCGTTTGACTGAGCTCAATCCAAAGCTCTATATTCGCGGCGTCGTCAGAACATTATTTGATTCACGTAACACGCTTGCTCGCGATGTCTCTGCTGAATTAGAAGCGCACTTTGGCGATATCATGTACAAGACGCACATTCCAAGAAATATCCGCTTGGCAGAAGCGCCAGCGCACGGCCTGCCAGTTATCGCTTACGAGCGCTGGTCAAAAGGGGCACGCGCTTATCAGAAACTGGCTGCTGAAGTGATGAAACAGTGATCAAAAAGCCGCTAGTTTTTTGTGTCTAAGCGCAAAAACTGGTCATAATGGAAAATGACCAAACAGAAAAATAGTATTAAACATCGTATTTATTATAGTCAATCCAGAATAATATCAATACCAGAAAATCAAGTGCTAGCGATACATTAGTATGGTCAGCGAGGTTGACGACGTAGTGATTTTATAGTGGGTAGGCTATAGTAATGAGTAAGCCGCATTCACAATTATTTGGCTTTTATTTTAGCGTTAGAGGATAGGTAATCATGGCGAAGAAAAGAGGGTTGGCTGCTAATCGAGGCTTGGACGCCTTGTTAGGGTCAATCAAAAAAGAAAAGCAAATTACCGCCTCTGCCTTGCAAGACGATATGGCTGCGCGTGACAACACTTTGCCAGCTGAAACATCAAATACTGATATGCTCAACACCAGTGTGCCCGCCAAAACTTTAGGCATAAAAGCCAATGAAAAACCGATGGCAAATACCACAGGATCTGGCACGACTAACCGTAATCGTCCAACGCGGTCACCGCGGATGGCTAGTAAAACGTCTGCCAATAAATCCCGTACTGCTGGCACAGATAATAATGGAACAGAAGACCAAATTAGTTTGGTACAAATTGATGTCACGCGTCTACAAGCGGGTAAATACCAGCCACGCCGTGACATGAGTGAAACTGCGCTGATGGAATTGGCGTCCTCTATTGAACAGCATGGCGTGATGCAGCCCATCGTTATTCGTCCATTACTGGCTAACGAAGACAAAAGTGAAGCATTCGTTACCCACGAAATCATCGCTGGTGAGCGCCGCTGGCGTGCCGCAAAAATGGCAGGTAAAGCCGTGATACCGGCGATTGAGCGTGCATTGTCAGATGAGCTGGCTATTGCACTGGCATTGATTGAAAATATCCAGCGTGAAGACCTGTCAGTGATTGACCAAGCCGCCGCATTGCAGCGTTTTCATACAGAGTTTGGTATGAGTCATGCGATGATTGCTGAAGTTGTTGGCAAGGCGCGTACCACCGTATCGAACCTACTACGTTTGAACCAGTTACATGACACAGTAAAAGACCATTTAGCAAACAGCACCCTAGATATGGGTCATGCGCGCACGCTTTTGGCATTGTCCTCTGAGCAGCAGCCTATCATTGCGCAAAAAATCATTGATGGCGGCATGACGGTGCGAGAAGCTGAAAAGCTGGTTAAGTCAATTTTGCAGCCCGCCCCCAAAACCAACCGTACGGAAAAAGCACAGTCTCGTGACGCTGAACGTCTAACGCAAAGACTGACCGACATGCTTGGTGCTGAAGTTAAGCTTAAGCATAAAAAAGACGGACAGGGCAGTGTCGAGATATTCTTCCACAGCCAAGATCAGCTAGCCGCTTTGATTAAACATATAGAAGCGCAGGTTTGATAGTTTCCGTCAGGTTATAACAACGGTTCAAACCATCTTTATAAAACATATTTTTTAAAAATATAAAAGAGAGTCAGTATGTGGGAGTTGGTAAAGGCGGGTGGATGGCTGATGACACCGATTGTGGTGTGTTCAATATTGGCATTGGTTATCATTATTGAGCGTAGCCATACCTTGCAATTTAATAAAGTTGCCCCGAGTAGATTACGCGAACAGCTCATTACCCGTTTACGTGAAAATGGCGATATCGGGCGTACCCAGTTGATGAATGTCAAAGAAAAGACCGCTCTTGGTGATATTTTAGCGACAGGGCTGCTTTATCGTCAGTATGGACTAGAGTCGATGACGATGCATATGCAAAACCGTGCAAGTGTGCAAGTGCATCAATTAGAAAAAAACATCAATATGCTCGGTACTATAGGTGCGATTGCCCCGTTGCTCGGACTATTAGGGACGGTACTGGGGATTATCTCGTCGTTCTTAGCGATTACTGATGGCGCGATGCAAGATCCAACGATGCTTGCTGCTGGCGTGTCACAAGCCTTGATTACGACTGCTGCTGGTATGATTGTGGCTATCCCAGCACTGGTTGCCTATCGCTATTTTCAGCGCCGTATCATTGATATCAATGCCCAGTTTGAGACCCAAGCAGGACTAATGATTCAAGAGCTGTATGATTATCAACTGTTTGAAAATACTTACAACCCTAGTTCAAAAACCTCAGCACATCGTGCATCATCGGATGAGACTGTAGGTAGTGAACATTCAACCAGTGTTTTAAGCTCAGATAATGGTATTGCAATGACGTCGTAGTATGAATAATTTCATTGGTACTACGCATTATGATCTGAAGAGTCATTCATCGAAAAACTGAGTATTAAGCATTTAAAGAGGGTGATATGCGCTTTAGAAAACCAACCGTAGAGCCGCTTGAAATCAATTTAACGCCAATGATCGATTGTCTATTATTTTTAATTGTATTCTTACTGCTGGCAACGTCGTTTAATCATTTTAGTCGCTTAAATATTATTCTTCCTGAAGCGGAAGGCGTGGCACTGACCGAGCAGAAAAACAGCATCGAAGTCGCCGTGCAAGAAGATGGTAGTTATTTAGTCAATGGCATTACGCTTGCCAGTAGTAATGAGGCTGAGTTGACCAGTATGTTACAGCAAGAAGCGGGCAGTAATCGTGATATGCTATTCGTTATTGCAGCAGATGCCAACGCCACCCATCAATCGGTGGTAAGAGTCATGGATATCGCTGGCAAACTGGGGTTTTTGAACTTAAATATTAGTACTGTTGTACCACTTGGTCAGCCTTTACCACAATAATATTTTTATCCTGTTTGTGCTATGATTTTTAATTGTACTATTTAAACGCTTAAGCGCTGTATTATCATATCAATACCACTATAAAACTGTGCTACTAGCACAGTCCATTCATGTCATGACACTCAAATTGAGGCTTTTATGAGCCAAGCTTATCAACCGGACTCTGCAAAAACTTCTATTAAGAAAATATCAGTGTCTTCAGAAAGCCCGCCTAAGCATAAAACATTACTGCGTCTACTCAGCTACCTAAAACCATATTGGTGGGCATTGCTATTGACGGTCGTGGGCTTTGCGATTAATGCGGGCACAGAGATTTGGATTGCTAAGTTACTACAATATATCACTGATGCCATCAATCAAAATGATCAAAGCAAAAAAGCCTTATTTCCCCTATTGATCATCGGACTGTTCTTTGTACGCGGTGTGGGTAGCTTTTTGGGTAATTACTATTCTGCTTTAGTCTCGCGCAACTTGGTCTATGAGTTGCGAGTAGAGGTGTTCAATAAACTGCTGCGTTTGCCAAGCTCATTTTATTTGGCCAATCCCGCTGGGACTATTTCATCGAAATTGATATTTGATGTTGAACAAGTCACCGCCGCGAGTACAGACTCGATGAAGACGTTGCTGCGTGATGGTTTGACCGTCGTGGCATTGATAGGTTTTTTGCTGTATAGCAATTGGCGTTTGACCTTGATTTTATTTGTCGTATTGCCGCCCATACTATGGCTCATTCGCATCGCCTCCAAGCGTTATCTCAAGCTTTCTAAAGGCATTCAAAAGACGATGGGCAACGTCAGCCATATCACCAATGAAGTCATCGGTGGCTATCAAGTCGTAAAAAACTACGGCGGGCAAGCGTACGAAGCTGAGCGCTTTGATAAAACATCAAAAAAGAACTTGCGCCAAGGCATGAAAGTTGTCGTTACCAACAGTATCAATACGCCTGCGGTACAGCTATTGATGGCGATGGCGATGTCAGTTGTGGTGTGGCTCGCACTGAGACCTGCGGTAATAGATAACATTTCAGCTGGTGAGTTTATCTCATACATTGCAGCAGCAGGCTTGCTGAGCAAACCAGTCAGGTCGCTCACCGATATCAATCAAAAATTGCAAAAAGGCATTGCCGCTGGTGAGTCTATTTTTGCGCTACTTGATGAGCCAGAAGAAGAAGACACAGGTACAATAAACAAAGCACTATCAGGTGAGATGTCGTTAGAGAATATCAGTTTGATTTATCCTGATTCGACGGTCGCCCTGCATGACTTTACATTGAACATAAAAGCAGGTGAGACGGTTGCACTCGTGGGACGAAGCGGTGCAGGTAAGTCATCGTTAGTTAATTTATTGACGCGCACTCTAGAAGCCTCTTCAGGGCAGATTACGTTGGATGGTATGCCCATTGAAAGTATTAAGTTAGAGAGTTTGCGCGCCCAAATTGCCATGGTGAATCAGCAAGTAGTCCTGTTTAATACCACAGTTTTGAACAATATTGCTTATGGCAGCTTAGCTCATAAGACCCAAGCTGAAGTTGAACGTGCCGCAAAAGATGCCTTTGCTCATGATTTTATTATGAAGATGCCAAACGGTTATCAAAGTGAGGTCGGTGCTGAAGGCTTGCAACTGTCTGGTGGTCAACGTCAACGCTTATCGATTGCTCGCGCCTTGTTAAAAGACGCCCCGATTCTAATCTTAGATGAGGCGACCAGTGCGCTTGATAATGAGTCAGAATATTACATTCAGCAAGCGCTTGATAACGTAATGAAAGATCGTACTACGCTGGTTATTGCGCATCGATTAACCACGATTGAGTCAGCCGATCGTATCGCTGTAATGGATGGCGGTCAGATCGTTGAGCTAGGGACACATGACGAGTTGATGCAGCTGCAAGGTCACTACGCGCAAATGTATGAGCGCGATTTTGAATAGCTGTGTTTGATAAATGATTTGCAATATTTTTGGCGACTAAAAGTATGAGATCAAGGTAATGGATGGCAAATCATAGTGAGCATTGAGACGACAGTGACGCGTGCATGGCATCGTCAAGCCGCTTGGTTGTGGCTATTATTGCCGATTAGCTGGTTGTATGGGCTCATTACCATGCTGCGTCGTCAAGCTTATAAGATGGGCTTACTATCCAGTTACCGTGCCCCAGTTCCTGTAATGGTGATTGGTAATATCAACGTGGGTGGCAGTGGCAAGACGCCATTAATTATTGCCTTGGTTGATTATCTACAAGACCGAGGTGTAAAAGTCGGTGTTATCAGTCGCGGTTACGGTGGCGATAGTAGTCAAATGCCAGCTTTGGTCGATGCCGCCAGTTTACCCAATGTGGTAGGGGATGAGCCTTGTTTGATTGTCAATATGACAGATGCGCCCATGGCCGTATGCCCCAATCGTAAGCAGGCAATTACTACTTTATTGGATGCCCATCCTGACTTACAGTTCATTATTGCTGATGATGGCTTACAGCACTATGCCCTACAACGTGACATTGAATGGATTGTGGTCGATTCAGCACGGGGCTTTGGTAATAAGCAATTACTCCCAACTGGGTTTTTACGTGAGCCCATGTCGAGGTTAGAAGGTGCTACTGTTATTTATCATGAAGGGCCAAATAACAGTGCAGCGCCTCATAATAAAAACACCGAGCAACAGTTACAAGCTGCGCCTCTGTCCATGCACCTACAAGCGGACGACATGCAATTATTATGGCAACCTGTATTAGCTGACGCTCAAATTGATGCGCCTAAAAAGGGCAGTAGAGTCCATGCGGTGAGCGGTATTGGCTATCCGCAGCGGTTTTTTGATACTTTACACTCGCTTGGTTTTGAGGTTATAGGTCACCCTTATCCTGACCACTATGAGTTTAGCTTGGCTGACTTGTTGCAATATCGCGAATACCCCGTCGTGATAACCACTAAAGATGCGGTAAAAATACGAGCTTTGCTATTGAAAGCAACTGCGGCGCAAACGTTGAGCAAGGACCATAAAGAGCTTGTAAGTAGACTCTGGATATTACCGGTGACAGCGGTGTTATCGGATAGTTGTTATGACAATTTACAGCAGCAGTTAACCGTTTTAAATATTGATATGTTTAATAGTAAAAAGCTGTAAATCTTAGAATTTAAATGATTTTGTAGGAATAAACTATGTCGCCCATCATTACGCCCGCCAAAACGCATATTGTCGTTCCTGCTCGCTTTAAGAGTACCCGACTACCCGGTAAGCCATTGTTAAATATCCATAGCAAGCCAATGATCCTTTGGGTCGCCGAAAAGGCGCAGGCGGCACACTTCGCTGATGATATGTGTATTGCGACCGATGATGAGCGTATTGCAAAAGTGTGTATGGATGCGGGTTTTGATGTGGTGATGACCAGCGCAGAGCACGCTTCAGGGACTGACCGTTTGGCGGAAGTCGCTGCCATTAAAGGCTGGGCCGAGCATGATATTGTGGTCAATATGCAAGGTGATGAACCGTTGGTACCGCCGCTATTATTGGAGCAGGTAAAGGCGCTTTTGGTAGCAGATAATGACAGCGTGATGGCTACCTTATGTGAACCTATTGATGACCACGAGACTTTTATGCGTCCATCAGTGGTAAAGGTTGTCAGTCAGCACGCTAATGATTTGCAACGGGCGCTATATTTCAGCCGAGCACCGATTCCTTGCGATCGAGATGTCGTATTGGCTAATGAGAGCCATAAGCAGCCACCCAAAAACGCTTATCGTCATTTAGGATTATATGCTTATCGCGTCAGCCTATTGCAGCAGTTTGTACATTGGCCGCAGACACCGCTTGAGATACTTGAAAGCTTAGAACAATTACGTGTTTTAGAGAGTGGTGGTCATATTGCTATTGCCACAGCCGCTTGCCAGCTGCCAGCAGGTGTCGATACTCAAGAAGATTTAGATCGTTTAAATAGCATGAGCTTGGCGGATTTTCAAAATCCTCTCTCTAAATAGCCTAAGTAAAAACACATTTCTTGCTAAGTGACATTATTACACTACCTAATCGCACTACCTACTAATTTATCAAGCACATTTATCAAGCATAATAGTCGTCAAGTACAGTCATCAAGCAAAGCTATAGAGCAAAATTTATGAGTGACCTCACAGAAAGTACAGGTGCATTAGATACGTCAGATGGCATTTATTTTGCACCGTTACTGCCGTGGCAGAAAACTCTGTGGTCGCAGTTGACCAAGCGGGTATCAACGTCGCAACAGTCTTTGCCTCATGCAATGCTCGCAGCAGGGATGCAAGGTATGGGCAAGCGTGCTTTTGTATGGCGTTTGGTTGCTTGGTTGTTGTGTCGTCAGCGTGATACTCATCCATTTGGTGCTTGCGCCGAGTGTGAGAGCTGCCAGTGGCTCAGATCCGGTACGCATCCAAGCTTACAAGTGCTTCCTATCGTCAGTATGCCGGTCAGTGTGGAAAATACAAGTAATAAAGAAGCTGCCAGTAGTAGTGCTAAAGACAAAAAATCTGCCAAAGCCGCTAGCAATAGTGCTCTTAAAATAAAAGTTGATGATATTCGTGCGTTGCAGCCTTTTATTTATCAAGGCGGGCAAGGTATGCGCATCTGCGTGCTAGATCATGCCGAAAAAATGACGGTTGCTGCTGCCAACGCGTTGCTTAAGACTTTGGAAGAGCCGCAAGCGCAAGTTCATTTATTTTTACTCAGTGATACGCCAGCGCAGCTATTACCGACCATTAAAAGTCGGGTTCAACAGCTGCCACTTCAGACCATTGAGCCTGCTACTGCCGTTGAATATGTGACGCAGGCGCTTGGGTCTACGGTCAATCGTGAAGCGGTCGGTACAGCGGCAATTGAGCAACTTATCCAACTGGCAAATGGTGCGCCTTTAGCGGCGATAGCGCTGGCGCAGGCACCTTGGTATAGTAAGCGTGCATTGTGGCTGACGACGTGGCAAGCACTACGTAGTGGCAAACGAAGTAGCATAGCAGCCAGCGATTATTGGCAAACCCAGCTTAGTATCATAGAGTTTATCCAGCTGTCTGAGCTGATGCTGCTTGATATGCGCCGTGTTTGCTTGGGGCTGAGCGAACTGCAAAAAGATATCAGTCTCTCAGTAGCATTAGACACTTATCAGCCTACTGACAGTGGTTTAGAAGGCTTTGCGACTAGCCTACAGCAGACCAAAATTGCCCTACAACAAAATGTGCAAGAAAAATTCGCCTATGATAAGCTAATGCAAGAATTGGCCTATCTATAGTCAATCCACTGTAGAAATTAAGTGCAGCAGGACTAAGAAGATTAAGACCAAGATTAAGATGCTCACTTATTATTTGGTGATCTATTAATGCGTTGGTCTAGCTATGATTTATCACTTATAAAATACCTCAAAACTCATTTATAAAGGAAGCTGACTATGGCAATGCCAGGGCGTGGCGGGATTTTAACCTGCCATATGGAAGATATCGAAACGTTATACGCCAGCTATTTATCCTTTGTAAATAATGGTGCCTTGTTTATTTCCTCTGATCGCGTACAAAAGCTGGGCGATGAGGTGTTTATTGCGGTGACTTTACCCAACTCTAGCGAGCGCTTACCGATGAATGGTAAGGTAGTGTGGATTAGTTCTAAAGTTCAAAGCGGTCGTCCTGCAGGTTTTGCGGTGCAGATTGGCACTGATATCGCAGGGCAAAGAATCAAAAATGAAGTCGAGCGCTTATTGGCTGGTAAAATAGACAGTTTGCAGTCTACTTATACCATGTAGCGTGTCTGTCTATTCGTGCGCTTATCTACTGAAATAACGATGGGTTTCAAGATAGATAGTAAGATAAAAAACACCACCTTATATATGTATAAGGTGGTGTTTTTTTAAGTAAAATATGACTGGGTTAAGTGAGGTTAAGCAAAGCGGGAATGTGTTTTAGTAACGCGGCGGCACATACATATCGTCTGGAATCGGCTCACGATAGTACTCATCATCACGCTTGCGCTCGGGTAGTTCTACCTCATCGCGCGGCACTTCTTTATAAGGAATTTGCTCCAGTAGATGCGCAACACAATTTAGCCTCGCGCGCTTTTTATTATTACCTTCGACCACCCACCACGGTGCTTCAGGGATATGAGTACGCTCAAACATGGTCTCTTTTGCCTTGGTATAGTCCTCCCAACGCCGCCGTGATTGCAGATCCATCGCTGAAAGCTTCCACTGTTTAAGAGGATCATGAATGCGGCTCATAAAGCGTGAATGTTGCTCATCATCAGTAATCGAAAACCAGTATTTGACCAAGCGAATACCAGAGCGTACTAGCATGCGCTCAAATTCGGGCACCGACTGAAAAAACTCTTCATACTGCGCATCCGTACAAAACCCCATGACGCGCTCGACACCCACACGGTTATACCAACTACGATCAAAAAGTACAATCTCACCAGCGGCTGGCAAGTGCGCCACATAACGCTGAAAATACCATTGTGATTGCTCACGTTCCGTTGGTGCAGGCAGGGCAGCGACCCTACAAACGCGCGGGTTTAATCGCTGAGTGATACGCTTGATGGCACCACCTTTACCTGCAGAATCACGACCCTCAAATATCACCACAATACGCTCACCACGAGCCACTACCCAGTCTTGTAACTTGATAAGTTCTCGCTGTAGTCGCACTAACTCTTGAAAATACATACGGCGATCGAGTCTTTCTTGCTCGCTCATTTCCCGACCATCAAACCGAAAGTCTCGCATGTAATCATCGATTTCGTTCTCAAGCTCTTCGTCATAGGTATCAATCAAGTCTTGATGCATCTTACGGCGCAGCTCATCATCAAAGACTTCCTTATCCATGCGACCAATAAAATTGGCCTGCTCAGATGAGGTGAGCTCATTACGCTCTTGCGCGGTCAATGAATTGGGTTCAATCGCTGAGGGTATTTTGCTCATATCAAGCTCCAGATAAATGATGTCATGGTTATTATTGATTATTCTTACTTTATCATATCTGCTAGCAGTGCTATGCGTTGGCTACGTTTCATTATTGTGTTGCCTGACGGTTTCTGACCGAATTTACAATTCTTAATGGACAGAAGATAGGCATAAAAAAACACCCTCTAATCCATTGATTAAAGGGTGTTTTAAAACTCTAAACTATTTATTGCCAAGTTACCTCAGCTAGAAATTTACTTCTCTAGGATGCAAGTCACACCTTGACCACCCGCGGCGCAGATAGAGATAAGCACACGTCCTGAGCCTTTTTGATCCAGTAGTTTCGCAGCCGTTGCTAAGATACGACCACCAGTGGCAGCGAAAGGATGCCCTGCCGCAAGTGATGAACCATTCACATTGAGCTTGCTACGGTCGATAGAGCCTAGTGGCGCGTCAAGACCTAGACGCTCTTCGCAGAACTTCTCATCTTCCCAAGCAGTTAATGTTGATAATACTTGTGAAGCAAAAGCTTCATGAATTTCGTAAAAATCAAAATCCTGCAACGTCAGACCAGCACGTTCAAGCATACGCGGTACGGCATATGCAGGTGCCATTAATAAGCCTTCTGTCGTGCCAGATTTGCCGATGAAATCCACAGCAGCTGTTTCTTGATGGACGATATAAGCCAATGGCTTCAGACCATGCTCTTTTGCCCATTCATCCGTACCCAGTAGTACACAAGAAGCACCATCAGTTAGCGGCGTAGAGTTAGCAGCCGTCATCGTCGGGTTAGCATTCTTTCTGCCAAATACTGGCTTTAATTTACCCAGTTTTTCTAAAGTGGTATCCGGACGCAAGTTATTGTCGCGCGTTAGACCTTTATATGGAGTGATTAGGTCATCAAAGAAGCCTTCATCATAAGCGCGCGCTAGGTTTTGATGGCTATTAAAAGCAAGCTCATCTTGTGCTTCACGGCTGATATTCCATTCAAGTGCAGTGATGGCTTGATGATCGCCCATCGATAAACCAGTACGTGGCTCACCATTTTTTGGCGCATCGAGTAAGTCTTTTGGATTTAAGCCCATTAATGCTTTTAGACGTTGTTTGTTGTCTTTAGCAGCACCCAATTTGATAAGGACTTTACGTAGGCCATCGCCAACTGCGATAGGGGCATCAGACGTAGTATCTACGCCACCAGTAATGGCTGAATCGATAAGACCAAGGGCGATTTTATTAGCAGAAGCAAAGGTCGCTTGCAAGCCAGTACCGCAAGCTTGTGAGATGTCATAAGTTGGGGTATGTGGGTTCAGATCGGTGTTTAGTGTGGCTTCACGAGTTAGGTTGATATCGCGGCTTAGTTTCATAACGGCACCAGCGACGACTTCACCGATTTTTTCGTCTTGCAAATTAAAACGCTCAACCAGACCATTCAATGCAGCGGTTAGCATATCTGTGTTGCTGACGTCTGCATATGAGCCGTTTGAGCGTGCAAATGGGATACGGTTGCCACCTAAAATTGCGACGCGGTTTAGACCAGAAGCAAGCTTCGTAGCGCTTGATTTTTTAGCAGAGGTAGCGGTCTTTTTGGCAGCAGGAGTATCGACTTTATCATCAGCGGCTTTTTTACTGGTAGTGTCTTTAGCGGCACTTGTTTTAGTGTCGGTGCTGCTGGTTTTCTTAGCCGTCGCTTCTTTCTTGTTGCTATCTGGCTTAGCATTATCTATTGGCTTAGCGCTATCTGATTTGGTACTGCTTGATTTGTTATCGGTAGACTTTACGACAGTGCTTTCAACAACAGGACTCTCAGGGTGATTATTTTTATTACTCATAATATTATCCTTAAAATATTGGCAGAAAAAAAGAAGGTAGCCCTTAAAAAGGGTTACTAATTAAAATGTACTGCTTAAGTTGCTTGCAGGTATTACTTAATGATTTAATGCAATGAGCAAATGTTATCATTTATGATGCCGTCTAGCTGTGTATCATAAGACGTTTTTGCTGCCTTACTGTATGTCTTTAGCAAACTATGTGACACTTATTTAAGCTCAGTAATCTCTCAGTCCACTGATAGCTATAAAAGCAGCCATGATATTTCTTAGAATGATAACTTTCGTAGACTGGCTAGTATTGATTATTAGCATTGCATAACGGCACGTTTGATAATATATTGTTATCGATAAATGCATTTGCCATAACTTATAGGTCTGATTTTAGCACAACATGGCGATTTTTAAATCTAAAAAAAGAGACTGTCTTGTATACTGGCTTGTCTACAGATTGTTATAGACATTGTTGGCTTTTGGACTTGTTTACCATGTGAGTGTATAGTTAAGGCAGTTTTGTACCCATTTACTAAATATAAATAATTATGATGCTGATGAGTCTTTATACTTGTTGGTGTTTGTATGAGTGATTATAAAAGACAAATTCCATTTTTCATTTACTCTTATCTTAACCTTTCGTTATAGGAATTATATTATGTCAGACCGTTATGGTGATTTTGTTCAATCTTCTATTGGTAAAAAAGTCGCAAAAAACTTAGGCTTGCCTATGCCAGTAGAGCTTGACCGTTTTGATAGTGGCCAGCCTTTGGTACGCGGTAGCGTCTTGGTTGGTCGTGCTAATGGCGATGATAAAAGCGTGAGTGCTTCTGTTGCACGTATCTTGTCAGATGTACATGCTGATGTGTATGTAAACAGCAGTGATGACATCAAAGATGCGCTTTCTGATGCGGGTGTTGAAGCTAAATCCAATACGGGCGGCGATGATAAGTTTAAAGTATTGCTTTTTGATGCCAGTAATATCAGCAACGCCGATCAGCTCAAAGAAGTTTATGAGTTTTTCCATACGGTGGCTCGCCGCGTAGAACAATCAGGTCGAGTAATCATCGTTGGCCGTACGCCAGAAAACTTGACTGACATCGAAGCAGCATTGGCACAACGTGCGCTTGAAGGCTTTGTAAAATCGGTTGGTAAAGAGTTTAAGCGCGGCGTTACCGCACAACTTATCTACGTTGAAGAAGGCGCAGAGCAAAACTTAGACTCAACCTTGCGCTTTTTCACGTCAGCTCGCTCAGCTTATGTGTCGGGACAAGTGATACGTGTCAGCACAGGCGATAACGTTGATGTCGATTGGACACAGCCTCTAGGTGGCAAGACCATGCTAGTCACTGGTGCAAGCCGCGGTATTGGCGAAGCCATCGCGCGTGTATTGGCTCGTGAAGGCGCTCATGTTATCTGTCTTGATGTCCCGCAGCAGCAAGCTGACTTGCAAAAAGTCGCCAGCGAAATCAGTGGTTCTGTATTGACCGTTGACATTACCAGTGCTGATGCAGGCAAAGAAATCGCAGAAGCGGCGCAAAATCGTGGCGGTCTAGATTCCATTATCCATAATGCTGGCGTGACGCGTGATAAGACCTTGGCAAAAATGGATGAGAAAAAGTGGGACATGGTCATCAATATCAACTTAGGTAGTATCGCTAAGCTGAACCGCTATTTACTTGACAATGACGTCCTAAAAGACAATGCGCGCATCGTTTGCGTCTCATCAATTTCAGGTATCGCTGGTAACATGGGTCAGACCAACTACGCGACTTCGAAAGCGGGTGTGATTGGTTTGGTTGATGCCACTGCTAAGCAACTAGAAGACAATGCCAAAGGCATGACTATCAACGCTGTTGCCCCAGGATTTATCGAAACTCAAATGACAGAAGCCATCCCATTTGCTATTCGTGAAGCGGGTCGCCGTATGAACTCAATGAGCCAAGGCGGCTTACCAGTTGACGTTGCTGAAACCATCGCATGGTTTGCATCTCCTGCTTCTGGCGGTCTAAATGGCAACGTGGTACGTGTTTGTGGTCAAAGCTTGCTGGGTGCATAGCCTTGAGTACATAGCCCTAATTTATTTGTAGGTATAAGTGATGAGGTTGCTCATACTAAATATGTGATATAACCTATTATTTTTTATTTACCTCACATATGCTTACGAAAAAATTGCTGATAAATTGTAATAAAGCTGCCCAAGGGTGGCTTTTTTATGATAAAAACACAGGAACCATAAGCCAAATTGTTTTTCGTATTGATAAGTGCCTATACTGTTCATGAGAATAGCTATGAGACTGGCTATCAATGTATTAATGTATTAATGTGCTAATTGATGACAGGCTCCAGTACTTATAACTCCAGTACTTATAAAAAACATCGTTCAATAATAGGCTTAATCAACGACTTCATAGCATTTTAATATGCATTAAAAAATCAGCTTGAGCCACACTTAGGATTTATTATGTCAGACAAACATTATGATGCGTTGCCAAAAGCGCATACGACTTACGCCAATATTGTGAAAAGCCTATTGCCTATTGGCAATAGTGACAAAATCAGTAAAGATCAACTGCCGCAAGCGACCTATTATGTGGATGACCTGCACATTGATCAGGGCAATCTAAATGATTATCGTAAGATTTGCGGTTTTTCTGATAATGGTAAAGTGCCCATTACTTATTTTTCAGTGCTGTCACAGTCGCTGCAAATGAACATGATGGTCAAAGAGCCATTTCCGTTTGCTATGCTAGGTCTAGTACACGTGGATAATAGCGTGACTCAATATCGTCCTATTGGTGAGCGTGAGACTGTCGCTATGTCGGTCGCCTTTGATAACTTGCGTGACCATGCACAAGGTCAACAGTTTGACTTCGTGACGACGATCAAGTCAGAGGACGAAGTCATTTGGGAAGGGACGTCAACGTATCTGTCCCGTAGTAAAAAATCAGACAGCAGCAAAGATAAAAAAAGCACCCCGCGTCCAGTAACGGTGAAGCCAGAAGTGAACGCAGACGGTGTGCACAGCATCTTTGAAGTGCCAGAAGATATCGGTCGTCGTTATGCCTTTGTTTCAGGTGACTTTAATCTTATCCATTTGCATCCGCTATCCGCGCGCGCGTTTGGCTTTCCTAAAGCGATCGCTCATGGTATGTGGTCAAAGGCGAAGTGCCTTGCCATGATGGACGAGCTACCTGACGCCTGTACGATTGACGTTTCATTCAAATTGCCTATCTTTTTACCCGCTGAAGTAGAGCTTATCGCTGAGCCAGTAGCGCAGCTTGACAATGCAGACGATACTTGTGAATTTGGTTTATATAGCTCTAAAAATGATAAGCCGCATTTGGCTGGTGTCGTTAAATTGCACAATAACCATTAATGAGCCGTTGGTAAAATGACCATCAGTGACCCAAATAGCTTTTATCTCAATAGCCCAATCTAACGAACAAATTTATAATTATGACTTCACATACAGCAGCAATAAATGCAGATCAACCTAATAGCCTAGCAGTTACTGATAATAACGTTCTAGATAATGGTGTCGATCTCGCCACTATGTTTGACCCTTACTTTCGTCCTGATGCAAACACCATTGTGTGCGGTGCGCTCGATGAGAAAAAAGTAGCGGCTTTGGCCGAAGCTGGGGTTGAGCTGGTCATTAACTTACAGCCCAATGACGAGTTGAGCTTTGATGAAGCAGCAGCAGTCGCGCAAGCTGGCATGCATTATGAGCATTTGCCTATCAACGGCGTTGCAGACTTAAAGCAGCTTAAAATATTGGCATTTGATAACATCTTACGCCAACATCATGGCAAAAAAATAGCCATGCATTGTGGCTCTGGTAATCGAGTAGGGGCCGCCATTGCTCTGCGTGCAGGATGGCTTCGTGGTCGTAAGATGGACACTGCCATGGAGCGTGGTCGCAGCCATGGCTTGACGAAGCTTGAAGACGAAGTTTATAAGCGTTTGCTAGTACCGCGCTAAGACATAAAGATGATAAAGTGTTATTGAGCAGCACTGAGTAACAAAAAGGCGACCAATAGGTGGCCTTTTTTTGACACTTAGCAATTATAAAAAATGGAGCAGGAAAACCATGACTGACAACAATAAAAAAACCAATCAGAATCTTGACCAGCAAATCGATGGCGAGTTTCAGAAACGCATGCAGCAATTATTGACTGATTTACAGCTTGACGACGCGCCCGCTGGCGGTGCTGTGGTTGTCTATCAGGACGGTAAATGTATCGCTGAGGCGCGCGTGGGCATGGCTCGTCCGGACATGTCATGGCAGCCTGATACCTTGGCGATTAACTTTTCTACTGGTAAAGGCGTATTGGCAACGCTGGTGCATGTGTTGGTTTCGCGGCAGCTGCTTGCTTATGATGAGCCGATTGCCAGCTATTGGCCAGCCTTTGCTGCCCAGCATAAAAGTGCTGCTACGCTACGCAGCGTTATGTCGCATCAAGCAAATTTGTTTTCTATTCAGAGTATTGACGCAGACAGCGAAGCGTTGCTCGATTGGCAATTGATGCTCAGAAAAATTGCCGCAATGTCAGTCACTGCACCTGAAGACGCCGAGTTATATGAAAGCGCTTACAGTGCTTTAGTTTATGGCTGGGTATTAGGCGGCGTCATAGAAGCCGTCACTGAGATGTCATTGGCTGAGGCGCTGCGTCATTATCTGACTGAACCATTGGGTATCGCCGACAGTTGTTATTTCGGCGTGCCTGCTAGCAAAGTCGATCAAGTGGCGATGCTGGCCAAAAACTTTGCTGGGTCAAATGAGGACAGCTCACAGCTAGGTAATAGACGTCATAAACCTACTATAAAAGCAGACTCACCAGAGACGATACAAACTTATGCAAATCTGCCCAGTTATGGGTGTTGGCAGCAGCAAACACTAGCAAATAAAGAAACGGCAAATACAATTCAGGATGATGAGAAAAACAACCTATCTACATTAGACACCGCTCGTATTAATGGTTTATATTTCAATACGAGCAAGCTTAATCTAAGAAATTATAAATCGGCACTCATACCCGCCAATAAACAACCTATTGACTATTACCAGCGCCAGACACTACAGGCAGCCATTCCAGCAGCCAATGGTGTTGCCTCAGCGCAGGCACTGGCCACCATCTATGCGATGTTGGCTAATGGAGGGAAATGGCAGGGACGCACGCTTATTGATAGTGCTACTTTTGAGCAACTATCGACACCGCAAGTCAGAGGACTAGATGCCGTTATGCCAGCGAATATGGATTGGCGCTTGGGTTATCATCGACTATTTAGCATTTGCCAAAACGTAGACAGTGAGATGCTAAAGGCAAACCAGCAAGGATTTGGGCATATGGGTTATAACGGTTCAGTGGCTTGGTGTGATCCTGCGCAGCAATTGTCCTTTGCTTTTATTCATAACTTTGATACCACGATGCTCAATGATGTGCGTCAGTTTGCCCTAACGGAAGCCGTGCTTAGCTTAGTCTATTCGAAGCTTTCAAAGCGCTAGACAGACCTTAAGGTTAATGTAATTTATTGGGCGCTATTTTGAGAAGTCTTGTTGCGCTAAGACCATGGATAAAAATTGAAGCCAAAATCACAATCGAACAGACGACCCATAATTTGAGCGCATCTTCCTCGCCGAAAAAACCTTGATTGAGCGCGTAAGACAAATAATATAGCGTGCCAATACCGCGAATGCCCAATGCAGAAATGGCATACTTTTCGGCGTGTGGGATGTTCAGACCTGACAACGCAATAAACCCACCGATGGGTCGTATCAATAATAAAAAAGTGAAGCTAACAATGTAAACGCGCCATGTCAGCTCAACACCTGACTGCAATCCTTGACCAAGAAACATACCGAAAGCAACCAGCACTAGCGACATGAGCAAACCTTCTGACTGTTCTGCAAAATCATGGAGCTTGTGGTGATAACTGTGTTTATGCTCTGAACGCCGGAAGGCAAAAGCCGCGACAAATACAGCAATAAAACCATAACTATGTATAAATTCTGCTGACCCATATGCCACTAGTGTTAGGGCAATGACCACATAACCTTGAGAAATGGTCGTTTCGTGGCTGTGCTTTGAAAACACCAATTTTGCCAATAGTTTACCGACAACAATACCCACCACCAAGCCTGCGCCAATTTTCCACAGCACATCATGAGTAAACCACGACCAGAGCATCTCACCCGTAAAACGCTGACCTTCGCTAAAAGCCTCTGCTATTTTAATGGCCAAATAAACGAATGGAAATGCCAGTCCATCATTCAATCCGGCCTCTGAGGTCAAGGTAAAGCGCGGCGTATCTTCACCGCCCGTATTTGGAGGCCCCACTTGAATACTAGAGGCCAGCACGGGATCGGTGGGTGCCAATACAGCGCCTAGCAAGATTGCCGCGCCCATACTCAGACCAAATGCATAATACCCCAACACTGCCATAGCAAAGATGCCAATCGGCATGGTGATAAGTAACAAGCGTACGGTAGGGCGCCATAGTTTCCAAGACAGCTCAGTATCAATCTTAATACCGGCACCGACCAAAGAAACCAATATCACAATTTCAGTCAATTTCTCGACGATTAAACCATTATCAAGTGGATTCAAAAATGACAATGTCGTCCACGAATACCCCATGAGCAAGCCAAAGCTGACCTGTAGCATAGGTAAGGAGATGGGTGTCCGCTTAAAAATAATAGGAAACAACGCCCCTAATAAAAAGGCGATGCCGCAGACCAATAAAAATAAGTTATAGTGTTCAATCATAACGTTCAATACGTCCCAATTATCTTGATCTAAAACAACCTGTATGAACGATAAACAGAGTCGCCATCACCAAGCCTTATCATGACGTTAAAATTTTTTTATTACCGCAAAAAAACGTTATTGAAACGTCTGCTACGTTGTTTTTTGGTGAAAAAAAAGCCTGCATCGCGCAGGCTTAGGATGATAATAATAAATATGTCTTAAAAACGGGCCACTAAGATTTTTGGCTTAGCGCTCAACTTGACTCACATCGCGTACCGCGCCAGTATCGGCACTGGTGGTCATTGCCGCATAAGCACGTAGGGCAGGAGAAACATGGCGCTCACGACTGACGGGTTTCCACGCATCGCGGCCTCGAGCTTCCATGACTTCGCGGCGAGCGGCCAATTCTGCATCGCTTACCTGCATATTGATAGTACGGTTAGGGATGTCAATATGGATGGTATCGCCTTCTTCAACCAGACCAATTGCACCGCCTTCAGCTGCTTCAGGGCTGGCATGACCGATCGAGAGGCCTGATGTTCCACCAGAGAAACGACCGTCAGTCAGTAGCGCACACTCTTTACCCAAGCCTTTAGACTTAAGATAAGTCGTTGGATAGAGCATTTCTTGCATACCAGGGCCACCTTTTGGACCTTCGTATCGAATGATGACCACATCGCCTGCAACGATATCGTCAGCCAATACCGCAGCGACGGCATCATCTTGTGACTCAAAGAGTCGCGCGCGACCAGTAAACACTAAAATACTGTCATCGACACCAGCGGTCTTGACCACACAGCCACGCTCAGCGATATTACCGTACAGTACCGCAAGGCCGCCATCTGCTGAGTAGGCATGTTGGGCACTGCGGATACAGCCTGACTCACGGTTGACGTCAAGGTTTGACCATTCTTTTGACTGTGAGAAGGCTTCAGTGGTGCGTACGCCACCAGGTGCTGCTATATAGCGTGCGCGTGCCTCAAGATTGTCAGGATTCATAATATCCCACTTATCAATCGCTTCTTTCATTGTCGCACTATGAATGGTCGGCAAGTCAGTTTTCAGTAACCCTGCACGATCAAGCTCGGCCAACAAGGCAAAAACGCCGCCAGCACGATGCACGTCTTCCATATGGTATTTTTGCGAGGCAGGAGCGACTTTTGCAAGACAAGGCACACCGCGGCTTAAGCGGTCAATATCATGCATTTTAAAGTCAATTTCTGCCTCATTAGCAGCAGCTAGCAGATGCAAAATAGTATTGGTCGAACCGCCCATGGCGATATCTAAGGTCATCGCATTTTCGAAAGCGGCTTTGCTGGCGATTGAGCGTGGCAATACTGAATCGTCATCTTGCTCATAACGGCGCTTGGCAAGCGAGACAATGGTGCGCCCCGCTTCTAAGAATAGCTCACGACGTAGTGAGTGAGTTGCCAGTAGTGAGCCATTACCAGGTAATGCCAAGCCTAAGGCTTCGGTCAAGCAGTTCATCGAGTTGGCAGTGAACATACCAGAGCACGAGCCACAAGTTGGGCAAGCTGAGGCTTCAATTGCGGCGACATCTTCATCACTAATGCTGTCATCAGCGGCATCCATCATCGCATCGACAAGATCAAGCTTACGAACGGCACTGCTGTCACTACCATCAGTGTTGTGGCTTTTACCAACCGTACTGGCTAGAATTTTGCCCGCTTCCATTGGGCCACCTGAAATAAATACCACTGGAATATTAAGGCGCATGGCAGCCATCAACATACCCGGAGTGATCTTGTCGCAGTTAGAGATACATACCAAGGCATCTGCGCAGTGAGCATTGACCATGTATTCAACAGAATCCGCAATCAAGTCGCGACTCGGCAATGAATACAACATACCGCTATGACCCATCGCAATACCGTCATCAACGGCAATAGTATTGAACTCTTTTGCCACGCCGCCTGCTTGCTCAATCTCGCGAGCGACCATTTGCCCCAAGTCTTTTAGATGCACATGACCAGGTACAAACTGGGTGAAGGAGTTGGCAATGGCAATAATTGGCTTGCCAAAATCGCCATCAGTCATACCTGTTGCACGCCATAGGGCACGTGCACCTGCCATATTACGACCACCAGTAGAGGTTTTTGAGCGATAATCCATGTGATATTCCTTACAAATAAGCGAGATTTATTAACGTGTGCAGCATCAGCTTTGATGCGGATAGTGTGCTTTTTATGCAGAGTGAGTACTAGTGAATAATACTAATTCGTTACCATACCATTAGCTATGAATAACTGAAAATAATGCATAGACAATCATAAAGGAGTTGTGGTTAAAACACTACTCAAGGCGTTCTAAAATTGCCGTGTCAAACCATGGTAGCTCGGCTTTATCCGCTTCTAATTTGGCAATGACAGTTAATGCATGAGAGGATAGTAGTTGTTGATAGTCAGCACTAGCCTCAATAGTTAGTAATGGCTCTTCAGTGTTGCCTTGCTCATCGATACTCATTAAAGTTTGCTTGTCGTTTTTATATAGAACATCAACGCGACCAAAAAACTGCCAGTCTTTAAAAGCAGCTGTCATCGCATCTTCTGCATCTTTGGTATATATTTGCTGCGTCTCTTTGCCCGTATTGGTCCAATGTAGACGTACGGCTAATTGCAGTGCCTCACTAAAGACCACCAACGAGCCAATCACTTTGACATGCCAAGGACTGGACAATAAATCATTAGAAATATCTAAGAGAGTCGCAGCTTCAGCAGCAGTCATGGGTGTGTTAAATTGAGCAAGTAAGGTAGGTGTCAGCGGATGCGTCTGTTTAATAGCGTCATCCAAGCTATCATAGTGATATAAGAACGGCAATGGCAAGTCTTGCGTGACCGTCTTTTTACTAATTTTGCAATTATGAATCCGCCAGCTAATGGTGGTATCTGTTAAAGCCTCTGCCAAGACAATCGTATTTGGATTTATCTTTAGGAGATTATTATTTTGAGTGTCACTTTGATCGCTACTGACAACAGCAACTTGTTCATCGCTTGCAGATGTAGGCGCATCTGTGTTGTCGTTGAGGTTATGAGTTAATAGCGTATCTGTGTCATGCGATGTGGTGGTATTGTCTGATAATTGAGTCGGCAAGGCAGTCAAATTCATAACTCCAGCGTTAGCAAAATAGGGGGTTAATATAACATTTAATAGGGGATGCTCGCCAATAAATTAGCGTGTTTGAATGGTCTGTCAGTACAAAAATAAATTTGATTTTTTCACTTATAGTCAGTGAAAATTAATATCAGCAGTATCGTCGCGTTTTTGGGGTATTTTGACTATATCTGCTGCTTGTACTTAACCCGCATTTCGTCCACTATGTTGCAGATGACATATTCACTACTCAAAATCATAAAATAACCAAAAGGAATAATAATGACTGAAGTTAACCAACAAGCTGATTATGACGATAACAACATTTTTGCCAAAATGCTAAACGGTGATATCCCGTATCACAAGGTTTATGAAGATGATAAAACCCTCGCTTTTATGGATATCATGCCGCAAGCAGAAGGGCATGTATTGGTCATCCCTAAGCAAAAAGCGGTTGATTTGGCAGATCTTGAACCTGATTATGCCGCTGCAATACTAATGACATCCAAAAAGGTCATGCAAGCGCAGCGCCAAGTGTTTGAGCGTGAGGGCGTTATTCAGATGCAGTTGAATGGCTCACAAGCAGGTCAAACGGTGTTTCATTACCATGTGCACCTGATTCCATCGAGCATTCATGAGTTGGGTCGCCATGCAGTGACGCAAGCAGATCATGAAAAACTGGCGGAAATTGCCAAGCAACTTGCGGCAGTGATTGCTGCTCAATAATATATGTCTTCAACGAAGAGTTTTTGAGAGTTCCAAAATAGATAAAAAGGTCGCTAGCAAGCGGCCTTTTTTGTTGCTTGGTAATAGTCATGTAACAATAGTTAAAGTAATGTTACAAGATAAGGGCTTATCTGGGGTTCAGACAAAGAGTGTGATACAAATTATATTTTGTTAGGCACATCTGTTTCATATTGCTTCTACGAATAACCTTTTCATAAAATAAAGCTGTATTAATTTGAGGATATCACTTTTTATGAGTAAATTACCTCGCTCTACTATCTTACTGCCAGTGTTTGTACCGGCTGCTGTCATCATGATTTTATTGGTGGTTGGCACTGCTGCAAATCCTGAAGCGGCGGGCGCACTATTTAGTACTGTTTTGACATTCACCACCAATACTTTTGGTTGGTTTTATATGTTGGCAGTCGCGCTGTTTTTAATGTTTATTATCGCGCTGGCATTTTCATCTTATGGCACTATCAAGCTTGGGCCTGATCATGCTGAGGCTGAATATAAATTCCTTGAATGGTTTGCCATGCTGTTTTCGGCAGGTTACGGCATTGCCTTATTGTTCTTTGGTGTGGCCGAGCCTGTCATGCATTTTGCCAGCCCGCCATTGTCTGATCCGCAGACCATTGAGGCGGCAAAAGAAGCGATGCAGATTGCTTATTTTCATTGGGGTTTTCATATTTGGGCTATTTATGGGGTGGTAGGGCTATCGTTGGCGTATTTCTCTTTTCGTCATGGTTTACCGTTGTCGATGCGCTCCACGTTATATCCTTTAATTGGTGACAAGATTTACGGTCCTATTGGTCATACTGTCGATGTGTTTGCAATTGTAGGTACACTGTTTGGTATCGCGACCAGCCTAGGATTATCGGTATCGCAAATTAACGCTGGCCTCAACTATCTGTTACCGGACCTCATTCCAGTTAATACCACCGTACAGGTCATTGCTATTGCATTGATTACCGCTGCTGCACTGGTCTCAGTGCTGGCAGGTATGGATAAAGGCGTCAAGCGGCTGTCTATATTGAATATGGTACTGGCGACTGCGCTGATGATTTTTGTGTTTGTCGTAGGGCCAACGGTCTTTATTTTAAATGCCTTTATGGAAAATACGGGCAGCTATTTAGGTAATATTGTCGAGCGCACCTTTAGCTTGCAAGCGTATGAAAACAGCGATTGGATCGGTAGCTGGACGTTGTTTATCTTTGCTTGGACAATCGCATGGGCACCTTTTGTTGGTTTGTTTATTGCCAAAATTAGCCGTGGTCGTACCATTCGTGAGTTTGTACTTGGTGTCATGCTAGTGCCAACGTTCTTCACTTTCTTTTGGTTTGCCGTATTTGGTGACACTGCATTGCATATGATTATGGTAGATGGTTATACCTCGTTAATTACTGAGGTACAAAACAACCAAGCGATTGCCTTGTTTAAACTGCTAGAAAACCTGCCTTTCACTGAGTTTGTGTCTTCACTGACCATACTATTAATCATTACCTTTTTTGTGACGTCGTCAGATTCAGGTTCATTGGTTATTGATTCGTTAGCAGCAGGTGGTCGAAGTGATACGCCATGGTGGCAGCGTACGTTTTGGGTAGTGACCGAAGGTGCGGTGGCCGCTGCGCTATTGCTTGCCGGTGGCCTAACAGCACTCCAAACGGCTTCTATCGTTAGTGCCTTACCTTTCGCGATTATCATATTGATATCGATGTTTGGCATGTGGCGTGCGCTACGTATCGAAGGACATCGTAACCAGAGCTTGGGTAATGACAGCAAACTACCACCGCACTTACTTAAGCCATCAGCATGGCGTGATCGTATCGATTACATCACTGATCAACCAACCCGTGATAAGGTTTTAAACTATATCAAAGAGGTGATTATGCCCTCAATGGTAGAGGTGTCAGCCAAATTTGCAGAGACAGGCTGGACGACTGATGTCAATTATGATGCGGTCAATAATCGCGCTGTGCTTGAGCTGCATCGCGGTGATGATGTCGAGTTTTGGTATGAAGTGCGCCTATCTGAACATGATGCGCCGGATTACCATACTGAAAGTACAGCAGGTGAGTTGCCACAAGAGCATCATCATCGTGCTGAGGTTTATCTACGCCGTGGTGGTCAGACCTATGATTTGTACGGCTATGAGACAGAGTCCGTCATCAACGATATTATTGATCAGTTTGAAAAATATTTGCACTTCCTAAATGTGTCACCGGACAGTTTGCCATGGCGTATGCAAGAGCATGATGATGACATTACGTTGGAGCAGGGCAGTGTGTTTGATAAATAGTTGGTTTGGCGCTTAAAAACTGATGTTTATGGGTGCAAGTTATTCGAGTGAATCGCTTGCAATATGCGTGTGAACCCTTAGAATAACGGCTTGATTTCATTGACCTGTTTTTATTAATAAGTAAGCCGTTATTTATGTCTATAGATATTTCAGTCTCTGAGACTCCGCAAACGCAGATTGTAAGCGATCATCCCTTATTGCAGCCGCTGAATATCGGCGGCTTGACGATTGAAAACCGTCTGATAGTTGCACCAATGGCAGGAGTCACAGACAACCCGTTTCGCCGTTTGTGTAAGTCATTTGGCGCAGGTCATGCCGTCAGTGAGATGATTATCGCTGATACCGCGCTTTATGCACGCAAAAAATCGCTATACCGTGCCAATTTCGATAATGAGATCGCACCTATCTCTGCACAGATAGCGGGGGCGGAGCCAAACAAACTGGCGGAAGCGGCTCGCTATCAGATCGATAATGGCGCACAAATCATCGATATTAATATGGGCTGTCCCGCCAAAAAAGTCTGTCGCAAGCTGGCCGGTTCTGCCTTGCTTCAAGACGAAGATTTGGTGGCACGTTTGCTGGATGCTGCGGTAAATGCTGTCGATGCGCCCGTCACCTTAAAAACACGATTGGGCTATGAAAATGGGCGTGAAAACATTTTGCGCGTTGCAAAGCGAGCAGAGCAAGCAGGCATTGCCGCCATTGCCATTCATGGGCGTACGCGTGAGGATATGTATACGGGTGAAGCGCGTTATGAGCTGATACGGGAAGTCAAAGAAAGCATTAGCATTCCGGTCATTGCCAATGGTGATATCGATAGTGCGCAAAAAGCGCAGCGTGTTTATGACTTGACGGGTTGTGATGCCGTAATGATTGGACGAGCGGCACAAGGTCAGCCGTGGATATTTCGCGATATTGAGCATTTTTTGCGTACTGGTGAGCGTCTTGATGCACCAAATGTTGGCGAAATCAAAGAAATTGTACTGGCGCATTTACAAGAGCTATATGACTTTTATGGTGAATACTCCGGCTGCCGAATCGCCCGTAAGCACATTGCTTGGTATACGACGGGCATTCCAAACTCTAATGCTTTTCGTCAAGCAATGTATGGCGAAGAGAGCACCGTTGGGCAGTTTCGTGTGGTCGAGGCTTTTTTACAGGCTCATGAGTAAGGTATAAATAGCTATTGGCTATGAATCACTGATTACAACTCATCAGCATGCTCAGTCTTTGATGTCTTTTCAGGCACAGACTTGGGGTGTTGCCAAGGAAAGCGACCTTCTAGCTCGACTTGTAAAGATAAGCTTAAAAAAGTTCGAATGAGCACAATAAACCCCAGTACCAAAACACTACGCAGCGTAGGCTCTGTAACGACTGTAGCCATAATGTCAGCAGCAATGAGCACTTCAAGCCCTAACAAAATGGACTTGCCAACCGTCTGTCTAATCTCGACATAGGTGCCATGGGTGAAACGACCTGTTGAACGAACGCCTCTATAAAAAGCATAAAGCAGCCCAAAGAACATAATAAGGACACCAATGACTTCAACGATTTTGGCAATGAAATCAATATAATGAGCCAGTATTTCTACCAAGGTGTGTTCTCCTTATGATGCGTAAATTGCAAAAACAATTATAGCCAAAAAGCTGGGAAAAATGGGATGTTAAATTTGCAGCCCTTTTACTGGGGAGTGTACTCAATCTAAACGAAAACGCCTAAATGGGTTAAAAATAGCTAAACATAGTCAAAGTATCCTAAAAACACGTCGGTATTGCTGATATCAATTTTTTGTAGCCTCTGTCTGCGCAGGCACAGCAAGCAAAATTGATGTCAGCAGTACGTGATGTATCGATATTAATTTTCACTGACTATAGCTGATGGATATCTCGATATTATCTACGCTAATTTCCTTGTTTGGCTGCCATTTATCTCATTTTTATCACCATTTTCAAAATGAGGACAAGCTTTAGTAATTCGCAAAATTATTTTTATCAAATTTTACTGGTACTTTTTCGAGTAATTACAATGTAATTTTGGTATTCTAGAGCTGCACACTATTGGGAATATAATAAACAAAAAGGATTTTTTATGGCTACTCCCTCAAAAAAGGCAATTAGCAAAGCGGTTAAAGACAAATATATCATCATTACTGGTGCTTCAAGCGGTATCGGTGAACGTACAGCCTTTTTGCTTAGTGAATGCGGCGCTCATGTCATTTTATTAGCACGTACCGAAGAGAAGTTAAAAATAGTAAAAGAAAATATTGAGGAACTTGGCGGTAAGGCCAGTTATTATCCTTGTGACTTGACCAATATGGATGAGATTGAAAAAGTCAGCGAGCAAATTTTGGCTGATTTTGGTCATGTTGATGTATTGGTCAATAACGCTGGTCGTTCAATTCGACGTTCGGTGCACGAATCTATTGATCGTTTCCATGATTTTGAGCGTACCATGGATATCAATTACTTTGGCGCTGTCAAAATAGTTCTCGGATTTTTGCCGACGATGATTGAACGCCAAGCCGGTCAAATTGTTAATATCTCATCTATTGGCGTACTCGCAAACAGTCCGCGTTTTGCCGCCTATGTCGCCTCAAAATCGGCACTGGATGCCTTTAGTCGCTGCTTGGCTGCTGAAGTGAAAGGCGATAATGTCACGATTACCAATATCTTTATGCCATTGGTACGCACACCGATGATTGAGCCAACCAAGCTATATCGTTACATGCCTGCGCTGATGCCGGATGAAGCGGCGATGATGGTCGCAAAAGCGATTGTTCATAAACCAAATAGTATTGCCAGCAACATGGGTAAATTTGCGTCGGCGACTTATTCGTTAGCACCAGCAATCAACGTTGGTATTCAATCGATGGGTTATCGTATTTTCCCAAGTACCCGTGCAGGACTGACTACCGATAAAAAACCAAACCTTGCTCAGCGTGCCTTTGCCAGAATTCTTCCTGGTGAGCATCACTAGAATAGAACTTTTATTAGCTCTGAATAATATGAAAAGGATACTGCGGTATCCTTTTTTAATGTCTTGAAAATAATAGTAGACAAAGTAGGGGTATTTTTTAGCATCTCTATGTTGATGCTTCCTACTATTAAGATGAGATAAAATCATTATTTGTCGCCACATGCTTTTTATTACAGCTTATGGAGCTTTAAATTCAGTATATTTATTTCTTTACTCTAGTCAATTTAAATCGCTTCTACACATACATCAAGTCACGTTTTAGACACTCGTAGTTGATATATTTAAATGATTTGATAGGCTTAATTTTTTACTGATTAAGCCATCAAAACCTCCGCTATCCAAATTTATTTCATGCTTCTAGAATTATTAACATGAATTTTATTCATGTTATATTTAAATAGTATCGTTTTTATTCATGTAATGTTTTAGGTATGATTCACCCCATACAGAAATTCATTTTTATCTTAGTTAATGAGATTAGGGTAGGGGATTACCATGAATAAACAATTTACATATTCCATCTCAAGCATTCGTTTTGATGAAAACTATCAACCTGCAGACAGCACCCGTCTGACGACGAATTTTGCAAATTTGGCACGTGGCGAGAGTCGTCAAGAGAATTTGCGCAAGACTTTAACCATGATAAACAATCGTTTTAACGATCTAGCACATTGGGATAATCCGACCGCCGACCGCTATTCTGTTGAAGTTGATATCATTTCTGCCGACTTGGATATCGAAGGCAATGGTCATACCTTCCCAGTCATTGAGACCTTAAAAACAACGATTGTGGATCATAAGGAAAACAAGCGTATTGACGGTATGATTGGCAATAGCTTCTCCTCTTATGTGCGCGATTATGACTTTAGTATTGTGTTACCAGAACACTTTGTAAACCATCCAAAATCCGCGCCGCCAGAAGAGTTTGGCGATTTACATGGCAAACTGTTTCAACATTTATTGAACTCAGAGGCCTACCAAGCCAACTTTGATAAACAACCAGTGATTTGTCTGAGTGTGTCAAGCAGTAAAACCTATCAGCGTACTGGCAATCAGCATCCTGTATTGGGGGCTGAATACAGACAAGATGGCGGCTCTCTGAACAAGGGGTCATTAACTGATGAGTACTTTTCCAAAATGGGCTTAGCAGTGCGCTATTTTATGCCTGCTGGTAGTGTGGCGCCTTTAGCATTTTATTTCGCGGGTGACTTGTTGGGTGATTACACTGACCTTGAGCTAATCAGTGCCATCAGTACCATGGAGACTTTTCAAAAGATTTATCGACCTGAAATTTACAATGCCAACTCGACCGCTGCTCAAGTGTATCAACCAAGCTTAAAGTACCAAGATTACTCACTGACGCAAATTGTCTATGACCGCGAAGAGCGCAGTCAGATGGCAGTGACGCAAGGTAAGTTTACGGAAGATGAATTCATCACACCGTATCAAGCTATCCTTGATGAGTGGGCGGCAAACTATGTGGTGACAAACGAGACTTTTCAAAAAGAAGCGGTGCAAAAACGCGCTGATGATAAACAAGCTGCCTAGGGCGTGTCCTCAATTCAACCGATAGCGATCTAAATGGGCTAAAAGTGGTTAAATCTTGCCAAACATCGTCAACTAGCTAGGTAATATCTCGATATTATCTGCGCTATTTTCCTTGTTTGGCTGCCATTTACCTCACTTTTATCCTCATTTTTAAAATGAGGACACGCCCTAGCATAACCTCACTGGACACCAAAATAAAAAAATAAACATTATAGAAGATTAAAAATTATGAAACTATTATTACCGACATCGACAGCGGGTAGCTTACCAAAACCGTCTTGGCTCGCAGAACCTGAAAAAATTTGGTCACCTTGGGCATTAGAAGGGGAGCAACTGCTTGAAGCCAAACAAGATGCCTTACGTTTGACATTGCAAGAACAGCAGCATGCTGGGATTGATATCTTCAGTGATGGCGAGCAGACCCGTCAGCATTTTGTGACTACTTTTATTGAGCATTTGGATGGCGTCGATTTTGAGAATCGTAAAACCGTTAAGATTCGTGATCGTTATGAGGCCAGTGTGCCGTCAGTCGTTGGGGCGGTGAGCCGTCAAAAGCCAGTGTTTGTAGACGACGCTAAGTTTTTACGGGCGCAAACCGATCAGCCAATCAAATGGGCGCTGCCAGGGCCTATGACGATGATTGATACACTGTATGATGGTCATTATAAAAGCCGTGAAAAATTGGCTTGGGAATTTGCCAAAATTCTGAATCAAGAGGCGAGAGAGCTTGAGGCGGCTGGCGTGGATATTATCCAGTTTGATGAGCCTGCGTTTAATGTGTTCTTTGATGACGTCAATGACTGGGGTATCGCCACGTTAGAGCGCGCTATCGAAGGTCTAAAGTGCGAAACAGCGGTGCATATTTGCTACGGCTATGGTATCAAAGCCAATAATGATTGGAAAAAGACACTGGGTTCAGAGTGGCGTCAATATGAGCAAGCGTTTCCAAAATTGCAGCAGTCAAGCATTGATATCGTCTCGCTTGAGTGCCAAAACTCGCACGTGCCGATGGATTTGATTGAATTGATTCGCGGTAAAAAAGTAATGGTCGGTGCTATCGATGTGGCAACCAATACTATTGAAACCCCTGAAGAAGTGGCAGATACCCTACGCAAAGTTCTACAATTCGTCGATGCAGACAAGCTCTATCCTTCGACCAACTGCGGCATGGCACCTTTGCCTCGCCAAGTAGCGCAAGGCAAGTTAAAAGCGTTGAGTGAGGGCGCGGCAATCATTCGTCAAGAGCTGAGCGCTTAGTTACTGGCTCGCACTTATCAATAGGTGGGATAGGTCTAATCAAGTTTGTTTATTCGGTTTGATTGAAATACTGTGGGTAGGCCATCAAGTAGTCTTAATGCCATTTAGAAATAAGTCATAGCCAAATTTAGGAGTTCAGCGATGAGTAAAGATATGATTGAAGCCACCGACTTTAGAGATGCCATGTCGCTATTGACGACTGCCGTTAATGTGGTTACCACAAAAGGTAGCTCTGGTATTCATGGGTTTACGGCATCTGCGGTATGTAGCGTCACAGACACACCGCCTACCTTGTTGGTTTGTATGAATCAGACCTCTCGCTCACATGCCCACTTCCTTGAAAACAAAACGTTGAGTGTCAATGTATTAGGCGCACATCATGAGCCAATATCTAATGCCTTTGCCTCCAAATTAAGTTCGGAAGAACGATTTAAACAGGGCGTTTGGACGCAATTAGCGACAGGTGCGCCTGTTTTAGAGGATGCGCTGGTCAGTTTTGATTGTGAAATTCAAGATATTCAAGAAGTCGGCACGCATAGCGTGTTTATGTGTCGTGTGGTTGCCATCAAGCAAGCCGTATCACAAGGTGGCACTGATGAAGGTTTGGTGTATTTCAACCGTGCCTATCATCAAGTAGGTCAAATAGAAATTGCTTAAGCTGACTTTCTGACATTGATTATTTAATGGTCATCTAACTATAGTCAGCTCAATATAAAGAAAATACAGTAAAACTGGAATGAATTTTTTGTAGCCTCTGTCGGCGTAGGCACAGCAAGCTAGAAAAATTTGTATCAGTTTTACGTTGTCAGATAACGTATCCATTTTATTTAGCATCGACTATAAAACTATCCTTTAACCGAGAAGTAACTATCCCGTGGAAATACTCATTTTTTTAATAATTGGTGCGCTAGCAGGGTTTGCTGCAGGGCTATTTGGCGTGGGCGGTGGCACCATCATCGTACCACTATTATTTATCGTCTTTACCCAAATGGGCTACAGTCCTGACAATATCATGCATTTGGCGTTAGGGACATCACTAGCGACCATTATTGTCACCTCTATTAGCTCGCTCATGGCGCATAATAAAAAGGGCGCGGTCATGTGGCCTGTCTTTAAAAATCTCGCACCAGGTCTAGCGATTGGTTGCTTTTTGGGTGCGGGGATTGCAGGGCAAATATCTGGGCTATATCTCCAGCTTATCGTTGGTGTATTTCTGCTTTGGGTCGCCTATAAGATGTTTTTTGGTGGTAAAAAGCAGGTCGCTAGTCATTCTAATGATGTTAATCCAGAACTGCCGTCTAAGCCTAAGCAATTAGCAGCAGGCGGGGTTATCGGTGTCGCTTCTGCCATTTTTGGTATCGGTGGTGGCAGCTTAACCGTCCCTTATCTCACGCGTTATGGCGTGGTCATGCAAAAAGCTGTCGGCACTTCAGCAGCATGTGGTTTACCGATTGCCATTGCTGGTGCGTTAGGCTTTATGGTTTTTGGCATGCAGCAGCAAGTTGATGTGCCTAACACTATTGGCTTTGTCCATATTTATGCCTTTTTAGGCATTAGTATCATGAGCTTTTTTACCGCAAAAGTAGGCGCGAAAGTCGCGCATATACTATCACCAGCATTACTAAAAAAATGTTTTGCGATATTATTAACCGTGGTAGGGTTTTATTTCCTTTATAAAGGCTTGGTTTAAGCGCCTCTTATAAAGAAAAATAGTTAAGCAGCTGCCATGCATTAATACAAAATTCTATGGAAAATATGACAATCTAATATTTTTTATTTAGCCAAATACTCGCCACAATATCCAGAACAATCCTATCATAATGAAGATAATGATTAGCAACCGCTTTGCCCAATACGGTAAAAGCGGTTTTTTATAGCCCAAATCATTCAACTGGCTGTCGACACCTCGCTGTAGGCTTTTGAATCCTTGATCTGTTTGAGTGGTTTTCACACGGTTTTTTATTAAACGATCTGGTTCTTCCTCTGCTTGCTCTCTATCAAAACTGATCGCCTGATTAGGAATACCTTGCTTATTGGCAATAGTATTTAATTTCTGCTGTTGTTTTACCTTTAATGCCGTCTCATAAGCATCGATTCTACTCTTTGCTTCATCCATACTGATGTTTTCATCTGCTGCCAATGTTTTGATCGCCATCACCAAATTGTTTTTTTCAATCATCATCATGATCGCTTTTGGCAACTTTGTATTGACTGATTTTGCGCTAGGATCAGGATTAAACATGATTGTCCTTATTACAACATGAGAGTGTGAATAGGTCGTACGGTGGTTCATTATAACCATTTTCTATCAGCAAGATTCAAGCAAAAAAATACCGCAATCATAATCATGACTGCGGTATTTTAATAGTTATCTTTATCAGCACTTCTGCCAACCTGTGATAGATTATAGATCTTTCCAGCGTTGGATAGACTTTTTGATCACTTCTTTAGCTTCTGCAACATCATCCCAAGATTCAACCACTGTGCTACCTGGTTTTTTCAGGTCTTTGTAATGGCTGAAGTGGTACTCTAACTGGTTGATTAGCTGCTTTGGCAGATCAGCTAGGCTGTTGTAAGCATTGCCTGTGTCACGGTCATCAGCAGGTACGACAACGATTTTGTCATCTACTTCGCCATCATCAACGAACTTCATGACGCCGATTACTTTGGCTTTTAAGAAAATACCTGTTGGTAATGGCTGCTCAGTAAGCAATAACACATCTAGCTCATCGCCATCTTC
Organism: Psychrobacter sp. AT9; assembly: GCF_047272965.1. Taxonomy (NCBI): domain Bacteria; kingdom Pseudomonadati; phylum Pseudomonadota; class Gammaproteobacteria; order Moraxellales; family Moraxellaceae; genus Psychrobacter; species Psychrobacter sp. AT9. Next base: position 1,980,821 of record NZ_JBKOTW010000001.1, on the reverse strand, counting down.
GTCTAGCGTTTGTGGGATAAAGCCATAGTTACAAGGTTTAGCAAAAATCTGTGGATCAATACGATCAAGCTCAAATACGGCCAATTCGCGATTCCACTCAATTTTATGGCTGCTACCAGCAGGGATTTCTACTACTACGTTGATAATGCCGCCATCTACGTCGCCGGCGTCCAAAATTTTGTTAAAATCTGCCATAAAATGCTCCAATTTTCTTTTGTTTTAAGTGTTTGAATAATCAATGATAGTCAAAGGATTGAGCTGGACAAGCAGTAAGATTATTACTGTGCCCGATTTGTGCTGCATGCAATTATAGCAAGTTTGGTCTGAATTTTCTCATAATGCTTAAGTCTAAGCGGGCAAGATATTATGCAAAAAAAGATTATGCAAAATGGCCTCAGAAAATCACTTGGGTGCAATTGCTCGTAGCTCAATCAGTCCAGCATGACGTTTGGCAATATTATCAATAAGCTTTTGGGTCACTTGCTCATAGCTCAAAGAATTATGTATGTGCTGAGCTGTTTGCGCCTCTGGCTCTTTTTGTATGGTCAAAAAATCAGCCAAGCGTAGCATTTGCATGCCAGCGTAGCCGCAAGGATTGATGGCGTTAAAAGCCGATAAATCACAATTGATATTGAGTGCAATGCCATGATAGCTAAAACCATGCTTAATCTTAAAACCCAATGAGGCTATCTTGCCAAGCATGATTTTGTCATCCAAAGAAGTATTTTGGACTTGCGCATCATTGTCAGTATCAGTATCAGTATCTGCATATAAATAAACACCGGGCGCATCACGGCGAGCGTGGGCGCTGATATTATCGCTGATAGATGACGATGAGTTCTGTAGACAGTCATTTACCACGTCCTCAATCGCTTGCTCTGCATGCGATACAAGATTGCGTACACTCCAGCCTATACTGTCCAGATCAAATAGCCAGTATACCACCAGCTGTCCATGACCATGCCAGGTCACCTGTCCACCGCGATCCGTCTTGATAATCGGGGTGTCAGTTCGTTGCAGGATATGCTCTTCTTTACCTGCTTGCCCAAGCGTGTAAACGTCATTATGATCGACAATCCATAGCTCATCAGGCGTGCGTAAGCCTTGCTCTTTTTTGAGTGCGATACGCTCCAAGGTACGCGCTAGCATAGCATCATGGGTAGAGACATAATCGGCGGCCGACAGCGATTTTGTAAGAAGGGTGTCGTGAGGAGAGGTATTGTGAGTCTGCTGCGTGACATTTTGCATAAGCGTGACTGTCTTATTGTTGTCTGGTGTAAAGTATTGGCGAATTTTGACTGGTGGCGAAAGTTCAACACGCCCCAATGCTGAGTGTAGCAGTTTTTGTGATTGCCGCCCAAATTTTAATAGATACCTACAATTTTAATCGATACCTACCATAAAGCCTAAATATTAAAGAGACTATAATTAAAGAGAATATAATTAAAGAGACTATAAAAGGCGATATATCCTTTAAATGATGATTCAGTGCAGCTATTGTCCCTGTGACCGACACGTATTTTATACAAACCCAGCAGTCAATCAAAGACACTGTTCATTGCTTAGTCAATGCGCTACATTAAACAGCAACGAATGGAATCTTGTTAGTTCTTATAATGATATGCGCGCGTGCGGCTATTTCCGCTAGCGCTTAAAGACAAATATAGAGTTATCAATCAAATACAGCGTACTGACTCTAACGCTTATGACAAGGAAGATATATGACAGACAATAATCAGAACACCACTAATCAGGCGCATACCAGTACCGATAAAGCGCTTAGTATTATGACTACTATCGATGAGATGCAAGCGCAGTTCTCTAGATTGCAAGCATTGAGCCGTGCTCAACCAATAAATGATTGGGCGACGCGGGAGACTCAATTAGACAACTTAGAGATGATGCTTAGCGATAACCAACATAACCTTGCTCAAGCGATTAGCGCAGATTTTGGCTATCGCAGCGAGTCTGAAACCCAATTTGCGGAGCTTGTTCCCAGTTTTACGGGTATCAGCCATGCCAAAAAGCATGGCAAAAAATGGATGAAAACACGTCGCGCTTCTATTTCAGCATTATACATGCCAGCTCATAACGAGATTCAGCCGCAGCCGTTAGGTGTGGTTGGTATCATGGTGCCATGGAACTATCCATTGTTCTTAGCCGTCGGGCCAATCATCGATGCGCTCACAGCAGGCAATCGAATCATGGTTAAGATGAGTGAGTCAGCACCGCAGTTCGCGCAAGTGTTTGCAGATCTCATCGCTCATTACTTTTCGCCAGATATGGTTTGTGTTGTACTGGGTGAAGTAGAGATCGCTGCCGCTTTCAGTAAGCTGCCTTTCGATCATCTATTGTATACTGGTTCTACTGAAGTAGGCAAAAAGGTCATGGCTGCTGCTGCGCCTAATTTGACCCCGGTCACGTTGGAGCTTGGTGGTAAGTCACCCGTTATCGTATTGGACGGTGCCAATCTAGAAGCGGCTGTCAATCGCGTGATGATGGGTAAAACGCTGAATGCCGGTCAAACTTGTATTGCCCCTGACTATGTCCTAATCCAGCGCAAAGATCACGAAGCGTTCATTGGCTTAGCAAAAGAGTGGATGCAAAATCATTATCCGAACATCAGCGAGAACCCAGATTACTCGCGTATTATCAATGGTGAGCAGTTTAAGCGTATCAAAGGTTATCTAGATGGCGTCTCTAGCGAAAACATTCATAAGATAACTGACGCAGACTATGATATCGAAACGCGGTTGATGCCACCAGTTATTATCAGTGAGCCTGCACCCGATAGTGATGTGATGCAAAACGAGCTGTTTGCACCGATTCTGCCGTTAATGCACTATGATACGCTCGATGATGCGATCGATTTCGTCAATGCTCGTCCGCGTCCATTAGCGCTTTATGTGTTTGGTGAGCGTCACAGCGACATAGAAAAAGTACGTGACAACACGGTATCAGGTGGCTTAGCTATTAATGAAGTGATCCTGCATGTGGTGCAACACGACTTGCCGTTCGGCGGAGTTGGGCACTCAGGCACTGGTGCGTACCATGGCAAAGCTGGTTTTGAGCGTTTAAGTCACATGAAACCTGTTTTTGTACAAAATAAGCTCAACGGCATGAATTTCCTATTACCACCTTATGGCGGCTTATTTAACAAAGCTATGGCATTTATGATGAAGTAAATGTGATGAGATTGTCGGTTTAATAATGATAGCACCTACATAAGTAGGTGCTGTTTTTTTTGTCCAAAAAACAAAATTTTAATGATTGTAGTATTTATTTTTGATGGCTTTATAATATTTTTTATACATAAAGGGAAAGCTGAACCTAGCCAATAGTTATCTATAATCATTCTCATATGTCGCTACATTTCTTAATATTACTAGACGGTAGTTATGGTAAGTTTATATTTCTAATGAGAAATAAAGATTAAGTCCACATTTGCTATCAGCCAAGTGGTTCATAACTTAATATTGATACCTGACTTTGACATCGAAATAACTCATTTTAATAACGACATATAGGACATCCCATGCGCCAATGGATTGCGTTAAGTTTACTGTGTATGAGCGTGTTGTTACTGCCGGTCTCAGCGTCAGCCGCTTGCGCATCACCGATCAAATTTGGCGCGCTGACTTGGGAGAGTGGTCAGTTTACGACTGGGATACTCAAATATATTGCTGAGAGTGGTTACGACTGCACGATCGAAGAAGTACCTGGGGCAGGACCTGCACTCGAGACCGCATTGTCGCAAAACGATATTCAAATCATCGGCGAACAATGGATTGGGCGCTCACCGATTATGGAGCAGGCCATCAATGACAACAAAGTTGCGGTCATTGGCGATACGCTGCAGGGCGGTGCTACTCAAGGTTGGTACGTGCCGCAATACGTCATGGATGACAATCCGGGACTGCGCCGCTATCAGGATTTGCCTAAGTACGCAGAGTTATTTAAAGATCCAGAAGATCCTAGCAAGTCACGGTTCATGAACTGTCCGTCAGGCTGGGCATGTGAGATTTTTAACACCCGACTGCTCAAAAATACTGGCTTAGACGCTGTTTTTAATAACGCCCATCCAGGTACGGGTGCAGCACTCGATGCTGAAATTGCCTCCGCATTTGAACAAAAAAAACCGCTACTATTTTACTATTGGCAGCCAACGGGGCTCATCGCCAAATACGACTTTGCGCCGCTAGCGTTCCCTGCCCATAAGGATGAGTGTTGGCAAGACTTGTTACTGGCTGATGGTACCTTGGATTGTGTCTCTGGCTTTCCTGTCTCTCCGCTTAAGATTGCTGCATCGACACCTTTTATCAATGATAATCCCGAATTGGCAAGTGCCTTTGAAAAAGTTCAGTTCACGCCAGATCAACTAAACAGTGCAATTTTAGAGATGAGTGAAAGCAAGCGCAGTGGTGATGAACAGGCGCTTGAGTTTTTACGTGCCAATCCAAACGTTTGGCAAGCGTGGCTACCCAAAGAAGTCGCTGAAAATCTTGCTGCCAATTTAGGTATTAATCTAACGAACGATGGCACAGGCAATACCAGTGTCAATACACCGTTGAATGACGCCACCTCAAGTAACCCCTTCCTAGCACTAACCTCCAGCTTTCCGTCATGGTCCCTTGAGACGCCCCTTAATAAAGCCTTAGCGACTGTGGTTAGAGATTATGGTGATGTGTTTCGGAGTATCAGTAGCGTCACTTTGACCTATTTGTTGTTGCCTATTGAGCGCCTATTAACGGTAATTCCAGCATGGTTAATTATTGGTCTGGTGACCGTATTGGCATGGTTCGGGGTGCGCAAAGTATGGTTTGCCATTGCTTGCGGGGCAGGACTTTTTTTAATCGGTGCGTTTGGACTGTGGGGCGCTTTAATCGATACCTTAGCGTTATTGATCGTCTCGGTTTTAGTGACGGTGGTGATCGGTATCCCCATTGGTATTGCTATGTCGGGTAGCAGTCTGCTGCGAAAAATTGTCACGCCGATATTGGATGTGATGCAAACCATGCCAAGCTTTGTCTATTTAATCCCCGTGCTCATGTTATTCGGTATTGGTAAAGTGCCAGCATTATTTGCCACGATTATTTATGCTTTGCCACCGCTTATTCGTTTGACGACGTTGGGCATCACGCAGGTCAATCATGAAATGATCGAAGCAGGGCGCTCGTTCGGTAGTACCCATTTTCAGCTACTCATTTGGATCAAATTACCACAAGCGTTGCCCAGTATTATGGCGGGGATCAATCAGGCAGTGATGATGTCGCTTGCCATGGTCGTACTGGCGTCTATGATTGGTGCGCCGGGTCTGGGAGAAGATGTCTTACAATCTATTCAGACGCTCAATATCGGTCAAGGACTACAAGCGGGTACAGCCATTGTCATTGTGGCGATTATCATTGACCGTATTAGCCAAGCTTTTGGTCAAGGAAAACGCGCGCGGCAAAAAACCATTGAAGCTGGCAAACGTCCTATCGGTTAAACAATAATGAGAATAGCTATGAATCATATCCAGTTAGAGAATATCAGCAAAATTTATAATGCTAATGAGTCGCAAGCACAATCAGTGTTGAAACTACTAGTAGATGGTATGGATAGTGTCGCTGTCAAAAAGCAGACTGGCTATTCAGTCGGGCTCTATGATGTTAATTTGGCGATTAAAGCGGGGGAGCTGCATTGCATTATGGGACTCTCAGGCTCAGGTAAATCGACCTTGATACGCCATCTTAACCGTTTGATTGATCCAACCAGCGGCAAGATATGGGTCGACACCACTATTAACTCTAAAAACCTGTCATCAAAAGCACAAGGCATAGCAAAAGAAAATTCATCGACTGCTGCTGCACCAGTAACCGCTAATACAGACGGGATAAACAATACCAACTCAAGCGACTCTATCAATATTCTAGAATTGGATGATAAGGCGTTACAGCAATATCGTCAGAATACCGTCAGTATGGTATTCCAGCATTTTGGCTTGATGCCACATATGACCGTCATACAAAATGTGGCTTATGGCTTACGTGTTCGCAAGATGAGCGTGGAAGCACGTCATGAAGTTGCGCGTCATTGGCTTAATGAGGTAGGGCTACCCAATCTAGAGCACAGCTACCCTGATGAGCTGTCGGGCGGTATGCAGCAGCGCGTAGGGCTGGCGCGAGCCTTAGCGACTGACAATCCGATTTTGCTGATGGATGAAGCGTTCTCTGCACTTGACCCGCTTATTCGTGCCCAACTACAGGATCAGCTGCTTGAACTACAAGACCGTCTCAATAAGACCATTGTCTTTATTACTCATGATATCGATGAAGCGGTCAAAGTGGGTCAGCGTATTAGTATTTTAAATGGTGGTCGCTTGGTACAAACGGGCACGCCTAGCGAATTAAGAGACAATCCTGCCGATGACTATGTCGCTCAATTTATGCGTGCTAAAGCCTAATAATGGATTTATTCACGTTGAGGTTGCTCTGAACGTCTTTGTTATACTTATTTTTATACCAAGCTAAGCAGCAGTTTTTATAGACGTTTTTGATTATCGTATGATTTTTGCTGCTAGGGGTAGTCACGCCTGCAAAAAACAACAAATATCGTTATACTGAACGGTCTTTTAAAGGCTCATGAGCATTTATTATTAGAAGCCCCAAGATATCTTTTAGTCAGTATCGCTTAGCTATTGAGCAATATAGATTTTTTACTTTTGCGTTTAAGGTTGTAACATGACGGTCACTTCTGCACCTATTATTACCTCGTTATTGGATAACGATTTGTACAAATTTACCATGCTACAAGCCATGTTACACCAGTTCCCGCAGACCCACGGTGTCTATCGGTTTCGCTGCCGTAATAATAGTGAGGCGGTCTATCCACTAGCCGACATTAAAGAGACGTTAGAGCAGCAATTAGATATGCTATGTGAATTGCGCTTCTTAGAAGATGAATTGGATTATCTGCGTGGGTTGCGCTTTATTCGTTCTGATTTTGTCGATTATTTAGAGTTATTTAAACTTAAGCGCCGCTTTATTACCGTCAGTACGGACCGCAAAGGGCGCTTGCTGATCGATATCGAAGGGCCAATGATTCAGGCGATGTTCTTTGAAGTATTCGTGCTGGCAATCGTCAACGAGCTTTATTTTAATGCCTTATCGAGCCCTAGCGTGATAGAAGAGGGGCAAAGGCGTTTGGATGACAAGGTTGCGCTGTTGCATCAGTATGCAAAGCAACAAAATACAGAAAAGCCACCTTTCATCGTTGCAGACTTTGGCACACGTCGACGCTTTAGCAAAAGCTGGCAAGCGCATGTGGTAGAAACCCTGCACAAAGCTGAGCCAAAAATTGTTAGCGGCACCTCTAACGTGTATTTGGCAAAGCAGCTTGGGATGACACCAATAGGGACGATGGCGCATGAGTTTATGCAAGCTTTTCAGGCATTGGATGTGCGTTTGCGTGACTCACAAAAAGCCGCGCTCGAATCTTGGGTACATGAATATCGTGGTGATTTGGGTATTGCGTTGACCGATGTCGTTGGCATGGACGCATTCCTGCGTGATTTTGATCTGTATTTCGCCAAGCTTTTCGACGGTCTGCGCCATGACAGCGGCGATCCTTATATCTGGGGTGATAAAGCCATTGCCCATTATCAAAAACTAAAGATAGACCCTAAGACAAAGATTCTAACCTTTAGTGATGGCTTGACGCTTGAAAAGGCGTGGGAGTTGCATCAGTACTTCAAAGAGCGTATCAGAACCAGCTTTGGTATTGGCACCAATCTCACCAATGACATGGGCATCACACCGATTAACATCGTACTAAAATTGGTTGAGTGCAATGGGCAACCTGTGGCTAAACTGTCTGATAGTCCAGGCAAGACCATGATTAATAATGATACGTATCTTGCCTATCTGCGCCAAGTTTTCGAGGTTGATGAACCTGAGTAGATGCCATTTAGCTATTTAACTATCTAATTCCTCAGTTTTTACCTCTTCAGCAAAAGCTGCATCCAATGCTTGTTGTACGGCATTGATGCGTGTCTCGCAAACGCGGTAAGCAGCAATTGATTCTTCCACCGTAGTCATCAAATTGTCGATATCAGGCTCATCTTGTTGCTGCAATTCAGCCGCATTGGTTTTTAGAATATCGTAAGCCGCTTTAAAGGTTTTTGGAGCGGCTTTTTTGCGCTTGCGAGTAGGAGTCGTCATGGGTTTTCCTGATTTTTAAAGTAAAAGTAAGTAGATAAGTGATCGTTAGATATTATTGTGTGGTTCAGTTGGTGTCTCTGAGATTTCTGTCGTGTTCTTCTCAGTATTAACATCAACAATCTGAGCTTTAGCCTTACCATCTTTTAAGACGATATGTATGGTTTGCTCAGGGTAGAGCTGTGTACTGCTAGTGAGTATCTGTTTGTCTTTATCATCAGTCAGCATGGTATAACCTTGCTTGAGCACGCGAGACGGTCGGTGCAAAAGTACGATATCACGCAGATGGGCGCTATCACGTTGTGCCTGTATCAGCTGCTGCTGAGCGCTCTGCATAATGGTTTTTTGATAGATACCACTGTAGTTATGGGCGCTGGCTAATTGCTGATGTGCAAGGGTTTGCGTCTGTGTGTGTAACTCGGTTGTCAGTCTCGCTGCTTGCTTTACTTGCCGCTGTGCGCTTTGCTGAATACTACGCCACGCATAGTCGCTGTCTTTTTGCAGGGCAGTTAATTGACCGATGGTGCGCGACTGCATTTGGCTCAATTGTCGCGCCGTTTGTTGCTCCGCGATATTGAGTTGACGCTGGGCGGCTTGTTTGATTTGCGCTTGATAATGTAAAGTCTGCGTGACCAGTTGTGCTAAATGGCTACTAATCGCCGCGATCACTTTGGATGGCGTGTCAAAGCTGCTGTGCGCCACTTCATCTAAAATCACTTTATCGCGCTCGTGACCAATACCAACCCAGACGGGGACAGGCTGTTCAGCGACCAATGCGGCAAGCTCGTAATCATTGAGGTAAGCCAAATCTCCCACCGCGCCGCCACCACGAATAATCACTAATAAGTCAGGCAGGCGCTGATAAGTATCTTGGAATTGTTGCTGGGCACTGACAATGGCTTGGCGAATCTCGCTTGGAGCATGATTGCCTTGAAAGGTCGCGTGATGGTAATGGAAGTGACAAGCGCCTGTACTCGCTAAGCGATCCGCATCGGCTTGAAAATCACCTAAACCTGCGGCCTTTTCGGGAGCAATCACTAGGACATGCTCGATATCAAAGGGCACAGGCAACTGCTGATTAAGCTGCAATAAACCTTCACCAGTCAAGCGATCGACCATTTCGGCATATTGCCGTGCCAAATCCCCTAAGGTATAGCTAGGATCAATATCTTCAATGGTAATAGAGAAGCCATATTGCGCGTGAAAACCTGCGGAGACTTTGAGTAATACGGTCAAGTCGCGCTCAAGAGGCATGCCAGTCGCCCGCTCAAACTTTGCCAATACGCGTGCAGCTTTAAAGCGCCAAAGGTTGCCACGGCAGCTGGCGACTACTTTGCCTTCCTCATCTTTTTCAGCCAACTCAAAGTAATAATGCCCGCCTTTGCTAGACAGATTACGAATTTCAGCCTTCACCCATACGCGGTGGTCAAAGGTTTGCTTGATGACCATCTCAACCGCTGACAAATAGTCACTTAAACGCAAGACCGTGTCTTCTAAACGATCTTCCTGCTCAGCCAGTTCGGCTTCTAGCGTCGCTAAATCCTTGGCAGGCGCTAACACTTTTGCTGGTTTGGTATTTGAAAGATTGGGTTTGCGCATAATAGTAGACCATGGGCTCTAAAAACAAGGATTCTAAAAACAAGGATTCTGAAAACTAAGAAACTGAATAAGGGGTGTAGAAGATTAAACAGGGTAGTTTACCTCAAAAGTGTAGCTACAAAAAGTAAAGCCAGTAAGTCAGCGATCAATATATTATTTTCATCGCTGACTTACTGGCCAAACCCTATTATATTTTACACCAAATACGCTTATTTTTATTGAGTACAAGGCAAAGCTAGGGCTACTTCACGTGTTTATCAGCTTATTCAGTTAGCTCAAAAATTTAGTAGAATGCTTTAGCTTTGTCAGTTGATAATGGTTCTTTTACTGGCATCGGAAGTTGATCGTATACTCATAATCATCATCGCGTGACAAATTGGGTGAGCCCGTGCCAAAGATAGAGCCGATAACCGCACTTGCTTGTCCAACCATACGACCCGTGCGCTCATCTAAAATACCATTATAAGCAACTTTGTCATCAACGATAATCACTTGTTTGCTGCGACAAGTGTTTTTGGCACTATCAAGCGCATTTTGCTGAGCTTTTACTTTGCTATCCGCTATCCCAGTAGTCTCGTAAATAGAGTTGGCACGTTGAATGACTGGTGAGGAAGGCGTGCTCTGGCAGGCACTCAAAACAAGCGCAGTCGCCAAAGTAGCAGTGATGGTGGCAGTTTTATTAACCGTATTCATAAGTTATTCCTCTTTTCTATAAATTAATCATAAAAACTAAAGACAAGTAAGGCAAGTATTTTGTTTATTAAAAGACAGACTAAATCTAACCTATTGCAGTCTGGGGTGTCTAGGCAGTTATTGTGTTCGGTATTGCGCTTGTATTACATGCTGCAATTTAGCCATTTTAAGACCACTAAATGTATCCATGTGCTAATTGATGACACGCCCTAAGTGTTCTAAGCTATTATTTATGATAAAACCATGTGCACCTGCCACAAACCTGAGGCGTACACAGCAAATCACTTGAAATAAAAATCATATCTAGGATAATTGAGGTATTCATTTTTAATTAATAAGTAATTTTATGCCATTAATTCCTGCTCCTGCTGGCGTGCTCGAAGTTGACGCGCTATGGCAACAAGACAATCCTAACGATCCGAATACCGACACGGTGGCGCTGCTTTGTCATCCCAACCCGCTGTTTGATGGCACGATGAACAATAAAGTCGTCACTACAATGTACCGCTTTGCGCGTGATAGCGGTATGCACGTGGTCCGTTTTAACTTTCGCGGTGTCGGTCAGTCGACTGGCGAGCATGATTATGCGGAAGGTGAGGTGGTGGATGCAATGACCGTGCTACAATGGATTGCAGAACAAACCAATGCGCGCAAGCTATGGCTTGGCGGCTTTTCTTTCGGTGGTTACGTGATTGCGCGTGCGGCTGAGCAGGTGCTCGAAGCCTCTCATGTTTGGGGGTTAAGTGATTTTGATATTACTAAAATTGCTCTTATCGCTCCGTCTGTTGAAAAAAACGACAGCGAAGATTTAAGCTTGCCAGCTGACAGAACCTTTGAGATATATGGCAATGCTGATGAAGTGATTGATCCTGATAATATGCAGAAATTTGCAGAACGCTTAGGTCTAGCAGTCAGTGTCGTGGACGGCGCTGGACATTTTTTTCACGGTCGCTTATCTGAGTTAAAAAAATTGTTGCAACAGTATAGTTTTGATGAGCATTGAAGATCAAGTAACCTCATAAGTTTCACCACCTGAGATAGTATCCGTCCGTAGGGATAGCACTCTTTTATGCCGCTTCCTTGTTGAAAATAGGCGCTTAGAAATATTGCCTTGCTATCTCTAACGTCGAATCGCCTGAAAAATAGTCAGTGTCATGGTCGAAGGACCAAACACGCCCTAATATTTACCTTTTTAAATGATGAGTCGTATTATGAGTTTATCTCCATTGCAACGTTACGAGCAAGCCGTCAGTACCGATGAGTTTACTCGAGATGAGCAGCAATATCAGGCCATGAGCTATCTTGATGAGCTACATCACCAGCTCACCAGTCGCGTGGAACAAAAAAAAGGCATTTTTAGTTTTTTAAAATCTAAGCCGACTGCCCCAAAAGGTCTGTATATGTGGGGCGGTGTTGGACGTGGTAAGACATGGATGATGGACATGTTTTATGATTCTTTGACGATTGATCGCAAGATGCGCCTTCATTTCCATCATTTTATGCAGCGCGTTCATCGTGAGCTAAACGCCATACAAGGCGAAAGTAACCCACTAGAGAAAGTGGCTGACATCATTTATAAAGAAGCAGTCATTATCTGCTTTGATGAGTTCTTTGTCTCTAACGTCTCTGATGCGATGATTTTGGGCGATCTCTTTACCATGCTATTCAATCGTGGTATTACATTGGTCGCTACCTCAAATATTGAGCCAGCAGGACTTTATAAAGACGGTTTACACCGCGATCGCTTTATGCCCGCGATCGCTGAAGTTGAGCACCATACCGCCGTGATGAATATTGACTCCGGTATCGACTATCGTTTGCGCGTGTTGCAGCAAGCAGAGCTGTATGAATCGCCCATGACCAAAGCCAACCACCATTGGTTAGCCAACCGTTTTGCGAGTTTATCTAATAATCAAAAAATCAGTAATGAGCCGATTACTATCAATGGTCGTCAAATTAAGATTAATGCTCGCACTGAAGATGTTTTATTTTGCGACTTCCGTCATTTATGTATGGAGCCACGTTCGGCTGCTGATTTTATTGAACTCGCGAAACAATTTAGTACGGTCTTAGTCGATTCAGTACCATCATTGGATGATGATCTGCGTGATCCGACGCGGCGTTTTGTTTATCTGGTCGATGAGTTTTACGATCGCCGCGTAAAATTACTGATTCGAGCAGAGCAATCAATTCTTGAGCTGTATCAGGGCGAAAAACTGGCGTTTGAGATTGAACGGACGCGTTCGCGCTTGCTTGAGATGCAGTCAGAAGATTATTTAAAAATGGAGCACCGTGTCGAAAATGCAGATGCGGCTTGATGGTATGATCACTATTTAAAGTAAGAGGGTAAAGGCTGCTTGGTTTTTCGTTTACGGTTTTACGATTGTCTAATCATATTTATAACGGGATAATCTGCTGATATAAACAGTAGCAGTCAATATCAATAATAAATAAGGGTGAATAATGAATAAGTCTGACGAAACTAATTCTACAAAAGACAATCAAGTAACGAAAAATGAAAAAATATCGATCAAAGCACTAACGACTGAGAGCACGCCGTTTACTAGCGACGAGCTCATTCACTGGATTAATTCAAGACGTAGCGTGGGTAACTTAGATATTCCTGCACCAACGCGCGCTCAGATTGAAGAAGCGATTGGGTGTGCTGCGACCGCGCCTGATCACAAAAAACTGCGTCCATGGCGTTTTATCGTGACTGCGGGCGATGCTCGTCATGATTTAGGGCGTGCTCTTGTCGAAGCAGCAAAAGCAAAGGCGACAGAAGAGGGCGAGGTGCTCTCTGAGAAAACAGTGCAAAAAACGCAGACGATGCCGCTGCGTGCACCAGTTGTGATTACCGTGGTTACTCAGATGCAAGAACACAAAAAAGTACCGCATTTCGAGCAAATGTTAAGTGCAGGCGCTGCGGTTCAAAATCTTATTCTGGCTTTAAAAGCGCAGGGCTTTAGCACAGTATGGCGCACAGGCTTACTGTGTAACGAACCTGCTATAAAAGCATATTTAGGCGTAAGTGCAGATGATTATGTCACGGCTTTTGTTTATACTGGCACCAGCCCTAAAGACGAACCCACACGCAAAGCTATTGATATCGAGCCGCTGGTCCGCTTTGAGCCATAAACATATTTGAGTGCTACCGAGCTAAGATTGGTTACTTATTAAACATAACTGGTCTCAGTAGCTGTCCACTAAAGATATTATTAATAATAAGTCAGTCAATACGGATAAATGCATATGACAAGCGCTAATGACAGCAATACCAATGCCAACAAAGATACCAATGAAAATAGTAGCAACGAGAGTAATAAAGCAGCTGACAAACAAAACAGTCTGTTGTCGGGTATCATTGGACGAGCTAGTAAATCTGGTATTGGCCGTAAGAAGCTAGATCCTAGTGCGGTAGAGTCTGCGGTGGCAAAAAACATGGCAGAGATTCATAGTAATCCTACCAAGCTCCGTTTGGCATTTTTGGGCGGTGGTAGTTTTGGTACAGCGATGGCGAACCTAGCCGCGCGTAATGGTTGTGATACCACGCTGTGGGTTCGTAACAAGCGTACCGTCAAGGCGATGCAAAAAACGCAGATGAACAAGAAATACCTGCCCGGTCACAAGCTTGATGACCGCTTGAAGTACAGTCATGATCTAGCGTCAGCAGTCAAAGATACCGATATTATTTTTATTGCAGTACCAGGCTTGGCCTTTCGTGAAACGCTGAAAAACATCGCGCCCTTTATCAGTGGGCAGTCTATTGTGTCGCTAACGAAAGGCATGGAAAAAGACACTTTTGCCATGATGAGTGATATTATCAAAGAGGTGTTGCCTGAAGTGAATTTTGGCGTTATGTCAGGGCCCAATCTTGCTATAGAAATTATGAAAAATATGCCGTCTGCGACAGTGATTGCGAGTGAGTCTGAACCACTACGTCATGCTGTACAAGCAGCACTGCATAGTGCCTTCTTTAGAGTGTTCGCCAGCGATGATATTCGCGGTGTTGAGCTGGGCGGTGCGCTCAAAAACATCTATGCTATTGCGATGGGTATGGCTGCTGCCTACGAAGTGGGTGAGAACACCAAAGCCATGATATTAACCCGCGCGCTGGCAGAGATGAGTCGTTTTGGTGTCGAAGCCGGTGCCAATCCCTTAACATTTTTAGGGTTATCAGGTGTTGGTGATTTATACGCAACCTGTAGCTCAGAATTAAGCCGTAACTACCGCATCGGTAATATGCTTGGTCGTGGCATGAGTATTGATGCCGCCGTCAAAAAGCTGGGTCAGACTGCTGAAGGCGTTAATACTATTCAGCAAGTCCACGAAAAAGCGACCAAAGACGGTATTTATATGCCTATTACCCATGCACTTTATGCGGTTATTTATGAAGATAAAGCCGCATTAGGTGTGGCGCTTCATTTGATGGAAGCGGGATTTCGTAGTGACGTCGAGTTCGTGATGGCTCATGACCATAGCAATGCTGCCCTTACTGCGCAAATGAAAGCTGCCAATAGTACCTCTAAAAACAAGAGTAGCGATAAAGACAGCGACTCTAAGTAAAATGATTGCTAGAAATGTGTATTGCTGAAAATGTGTAAGGTCAGGCAGTGGCAAAGCAGGTTATAGAAAGGCAGCTGATAAAAAGCCAGCTGATAAAAAGGCAGGCTATAGACAAGGAAAGTTATGAAAATTATACTAGTACGTCACGGTCAAGCAGAAGACGAAACGCGTCCAGATAGCGCTCGTCAGCTGACCAAGTTTGGACAGCAGCAAGCCGCGCAAACTGCAGAATATATCACCACCAATTATAAGCCCGATCGTTTTATCGTGAGTCCTTATGATAGGGCGCAGCAAACGTTAGCAGAGTTGCAAGCGCGTGCTCCTACAGTACCAGCGACCGTACAAGATAACATTACACCTTCTGACGATGCCCATAGTGCGTTGACCGATATAGCAAAGATTGAGGCGCAGTGTCTCGTGGTGGTTTGTCATATGTCTATCGTCGCCAATCTCGCTGGCTTACTAACCGGTGATTATCCGGAGTCGTTTTCTTTGGCAGAAGCACGAGTGTTTGAGATGGATTTCATCATGTCTGGAATGGCAACTGAGGTTGATCGTTTTGTACCTGAGCAACCGTATTGATATTACTTTTCAATCGACTATTTGGTATTAGGGCGCGTCCTCAATTCAAGCGATTGTATCTAAATGGGCTAAAAATGGCTAAATTTTGCCAAATATCGTCAAATAGCTGATTAATATCTCGATATTATTTGCGCTATTTTCCTCATTTGACTGCAATTTATCTCATTTTTATGACCATTTTTAAAATGAGGACACGCCCTAGTGATATTATTCATCATGACAGTCTTTAAAATATTTTCATGCTTTAAAGACTGTCATGGGCGCTTACAGAACGTATAAGTTTGTTATTTTACGGCTTTGATAATTAAGGACACACTTGGTGTTACATGTTTGGTTAAGAGCGCAGCACAGTCCGCTAGCTGTCTGGCATGAAGACATACAACAATGGCAGTCAGTTGCTGGCTGGCAACAGTTGCATGACATTTATAGCAGCTATAAATCCAATAGCCATAAAACAGTATGTTTGTACTTTCCGTCAAGCCACGTATTACAAGTGGATACCGAGCTTAATGGTACTCAGCTGAAGCAATTGGGTAATACTGGTAAGCAGTATCTATTTGAAGAGACGTCCTTGACCCCTGTTGAGCAATTGGCAATACGGCAAACCAGCCTTGCTGATAACCAGTATTTATATGCGCTCGCGCAGGGTGATATTGAGGCATGGCAGCAAAGTGCCAAACTTGTCGGTATGAGTATCGCGGCACTACTGCCTGACTTTTTATTATTACCAGTGCCAGAAGAAGGCGCGGGGCAGCAAATCACTCTATATCAAGATGACCAGACGATGCTGCTACGCCAATCATTATATCAAGGAATGGCGGTCAGCTATTTGCCGTTGATTTTTGAGCGCTTTCCGCAGTTGAGTGAAGTGACTGTGGTGCCAAGCATTGAAGCTTTCGATAATACAAATTTTTCAGACCTTGATGCTACAAAATCTGATCCTAGTATCAATTTGCAAAACCCAGTAACGACCACCGATTTTTCAGCGCAAACAGCCGCGCTTATCGCAGATCATCAGCTGCTATTGACTATGTTAACCAGTACGCCAACGCCGATTGATAGCCCTGAACGTCACGCGCTTAATTTCTTTATCAAATCAACCGATTCGCAATTATCGCCTTACCTACGTGTGGCAATGATGGTAGCGTTATCAGCCCTAGTGCTGCAAATAGCGACAGATGGGGTGCAGTTTTATAAATATAATCAAGCGACGATGGCAACAAAGACAGCGATTACTAATCAATATCAGTCTTGGTTTCCTGATGAACGTCTAAATCCCCGAACCAATTTGACCACGCAAATGGCGCCAAAACTGGGTACCAATGGTCAAGCATCCCCACATATAGCCGTGCTATCACGCATATCACCACTGATTAAGCAATCCTCCTTAAAGGCGCAGTCTCTGGTTATGCAACCGTCCGCGCTCAGTTTCACCTTGATTGCACCTGACCGCGATAGCCTTGATAAATTTGCCAATACCCTGTTCACCCAAGGATTAACAGCCAAGTTAGAACGGGTAAATAGTAATGAGCAAGGGCAGTTTAGTGGGCAAATTACTGTGAGTATAAATGATGAAGGTACTACGCCAGAAAGCGTTGGTGCAGATAAGGTAGCAGCATCTTAAGCTCGCTGAGAACTTCAACTTCTCATGACTGATATATTTTTGATGACAATAAGCATTATAGTAGTCACTTGATCGCAAACTATTGGCAATAAAGGTTAGAGAATGAAACGATTACAGCGCCGTGCCAAACGTAGCACCTCCGCGCCTAAAGCAAGCGCTTTTTCAGAGCGGGCGAATAGTTATCAAAATGTCCTATCATCACGCTGGCAGGCATTGTCTCCACGCGATCAATTAGCATTGGCCATATTGTCTGCTTTTCTGCTGTTATTTGTGGGTGGCTACGGCGGTTATACGGTTCATCAAGCTGCAAGCGATAGCAAAAGCGAGTATCAAGAGCAGGTTGCTGACTATTTTTGGCTGCGCGCGCAAGCGGGTAATATTGATAGTAATACGGTCAATACTGTAGATGGGGCAGCCGCTATGCCACCTGCCAGTACTGTCAGCGCGCTGTTAAATACTTCGGGTATTACAGATGCGCAAGTAGTCGCGGCTGGCGATGCAATTCAACTGAGCTTTACCAATGCCAGTCAGGCGGTTGTGAGTGCGGCACTTGGTAAACTTAAACAGCAAGGTTGGCAATTTACTCAACTCTCGATGCAACAGGACGTGACCACCAAAGCCATTGAGGTACAAGCGACCGTCACTTCTTAAAATCATAGTCAATTCTATATAAATCAGACTTCCTTATATCCACATTATATTGAACCGATGATACGCTTAGGATTTTCTACATAAGAAAAGTCACAGCGTAAACCGTGTTTTATTAACATTACTTTCACCCACTGTTATTGCTTCATATTTTGAATTGAACTTCATTGAAAAACATTCTATCCGACACAATTAAAGTTTTGTGGCACGCTTTAGTGATAGGCGTTTTCTATAAAGTATTTCTATAAAATGTTTTTCTGAGCTTGAATGGATAAGCATCTGCGTCAACAGACTAATGTGAAAATTAAGACGTCTGATTATAATATGACTTGTTAAGGATCAAGACACATGATAAACGATAATATAAGCGGCAACATGAGTGACAGTAAACGCCGTTCTTTGACCACTTATAATCACATCACCTATCTATTGTATGTGATCAGTTATTTTACGGCTGGTCTATTGTGGGTTGTGCCGATTATCATGAATTATGCTAAGCGCCACGATGCGGACGGCTCATGGCTCGCCACGCATTTTGATTGGCAAATTAAGACATTTTGGTACAGTATCGTCTGGTTTATCATAGGCATTCTTATCATCACGTTTGCTTTAGGCGGTTTTGGTGTCAGCATGCTTGCTGATAGCAGCAATATAGCCATCGGTTCATTTTTATTGGTCAGTGTTGGTTTTATTATTATGGGACTGACCTTTATTTGGCATCTTTATCGTATTATACGAGGTTGGATTGCCTTAACAGATGGGCGACCTGTGCCATAATATGGGCAATCTCATATCATTTTGATACGGTGTTTAGCAGCGCTTATTGACTTTTTGGAATAGAAATTTGCTGTATGAAACTTTGGTCTTATTTCTGTTAAGCTGATATAATCGCTGCGCTTAACCTCTTTCGTTTTTCTCATTCATCATTGCTTTTCGAGCAGGGTCTGTCGTTACTATGTCTTATGCCTTACTTCGCCCTTTTTTATTTAAGATGGATCCTGAACACGCCCATGAGATGACTTTATCTTTACTAGATAAAGCTCATAAAGCGCGTGCTTTAGGTTTGGTATATGGTCAGTCGATGCAGCCCACAGACTGTATGGGATTACAATTCGATAACCCAGTCGGTCTTGCCGCAGGGTTGGATAAAAACGGCGATTATATCGACGCACTTGCCGAGCTTGGCTTTGGCTTTATAGAAGTGGGTACGGTCACGCCAAAGCCGCAAATAGGCAATGATAAGCCACGACTATTTAGAATCAAGCAAGCCGATGCTATTATCAATCGTATGGGTTTTAACAATCAGGGCGTTGATTATCTGATTGAAAACGTCAAACGCTGCAAATACAAAGGTAATATCGGCATCAATATCGGTAAAAATGCCAGTACGCCAGTGGAACAAGCCGCTGATGATTACGTCTATTGCTTAGAGCGGGTTTATCCACACGCTTCTTATATTACCGTCAATATCTCATCGCCAAATACCAAAAACTTACGTGACTTACAGAGTGGTGAAGCGTTAACGCAGCTACTTGCTACGATTAAAAACCGCCATAATCAATTGGCAACAGAGTATGGCTTTTATGTGCCATTGGTCTTAAAAGTAGCCCCTGATTTAGAGCCACTACAAGTGGATTATATTGCACAGCAGTTGTTAGATTTTGAGATTGATGGTTTGATAGCTACCAACACCACATTGAGCCGTGTCGGTGTCGAAGACTTGCAAGATGGTGACCAAGCCGGTGGCTTATCAGGTCGTCCAGTGAGCCACATTAGCACCCAAATTTTACAACAATTCTCTGATCAGCTGGATGGTAAAGTGGCTTTGATTGGCGTGGGTGGTATTGATAGCGGTGCCAAAGCGGTTAAAAAGATTGAAGCAGGTGCCGATATGGTACAGCTTTATACTGGGCTGATTTATCGAGGTCCTGGGCTGGTACAGTCGTGTCTTCAAGCGATTGGTGGCTATTACGATGCCATGGAAGGTTAGACAACCACTAAAAATGAGGCGTTATATATGAGTGGTCTAGACATCGTGATTGCTATTGTGGTCTTGATTGGCTTATGGCGTGGCTTTCAGGTAGGACTCATTAAGACGGCAGTAGGTCTGGTAGGCTGGTTTATTGCTCTCATTGCTGCCACGCGCTTGGCAGGCTCAGTGGCTCCACAGTTATCAGGCGTTGTACAAGCTCCTGTCTTACAAATGGCAATGGCCTTTTTAATCGTTGTGATTATTATATTGGCGATTATGCATCTAGTGGCTTTTGTATTTTCAGGCGTGCTAAAAACCTTGCGTTTGGGCGTAGTAGACAAAATCGCAGGTGGTGTCCTTGGGGCAGCCAAAAATGTATTGATGGTGTTGGTTGTGCTTAGTGTTAGCGCACCACTATTGGTACAAATGCCGCAATGGCAAACCTCGGTGCTCGCGCCTGAACTACTACCTTATGCACCGATGGGTAAAGCTTTGGTCTCAGATGTGCTTGGTATGGCTTGGGATCAAGTCAACCAGTCTTAATGCTTAGAACTTGCCTTGGACTTATTCTTTGTTCCTAAGGCCTGCGTTTCTAACATGCCAAACTTATATATATTTTGATATTACCAATTAAAATTCCAAAGACTGTCATTTTAAAGCTTGTGTTTTTAAAGCATTATTTTCTAAACAATGCGATGCCAAAAATCATGACTGAGTCTTTGTAATGCATCCTTGATAAAAAGTTATTTGATAGCATTTAAGGTTCATAAATTCCGATTTATGAATGATTGATGACTTTGCCGATTATACATCAGCAAGGAAGTTATCATCAAGATTTTAAGCTTAAGCAACATCATCAGGTCAGCGGCAAGGGTTAGATAGCTGTTTTTTATAAAACACTGTCAAGATTATGCCGTTATTGTTTTACTAATGTGTGGTTCAAAATAGGATATAACTATGTGTGGAGTCATTGGAGTTGCAGCTCATGAGCCAGTTAATCAGATTCTTTATGATGGCTTAACAATGCTACAGCATCGTGGGCAAGACGCGGCAGGTATCGTGACTTTGCAAGATGGTCGGCTTTATTTGCGTAAAGAAAACGGCATGGTACGTGACGTTTTTATGAATCGCCACATGATGAAGCTGGTTGGTAAATTTGGTATCGGTCATGTGCGCTATCCGACGGCAGGCAGCTCAAGCAGTGCAGAAGCTCAGCCGTTTTATGTCAACTCACCCTATGGTATTACGCTGGCACATAATGGTAATTTAACCAATGCTGAAAGCTTGGCTAAAGCCTTGTACAAAGAAGACCGTCGTCATCTGAATACCGACTCAGACTCGGAAGTATTGTTAAATGTACTTGCGCATGAGATGCAGAATTTGGGCAAAACACATCCAACGGCTGATGATATTTTTGAAGCGGTCAAAGCAGTTTATAGCCGCTGCGAAGGCGCTTATGGTGTCGTTGCCTTGATTACTGGTCATGGCTTGCTTGCTTTTCGTGATCCAAACGGTATTCGTCCGCTCATCTTTGGTGAGCGTTTGGCAGCCAATGGCGGTACAGAATATATGGTTGCCTCAGAATCAGTTGCATTGACTGGCTCTGGTTTTACCATCATTCGTGATGTCAAACCTGGTGAAGCGATTTTTATTGATTTAGACCATCAGCTGCATACATATCAGTGTGTTGAGCAGCAAGAGTATACGCCTTGTATCTTTGAATACGTCTATTTCGCTCGTCCAGATTCTATTATGGACAATATCTCAGTCTATAAATCGCGTCTGCGTATGGGTGAGAAGCTTGGTGATAAAATTCTTGCAGAATGGGGTGAAGATCACGATATCGATGTAGTCATTCCTATTCCGGATACTTCGCGTACCTCAGCGATGGAACTGGCGCTCAAGATGAATATCAAGTACCGTGAAGGGTTTATGAAAAACCGTTATATCGGTCGTACCTTTATTATGCCAGGCCAGCAGCAACGCAAAAAATCAGTACGTCAAAAACTTAGCGCTGTACCGTTAGAGTTTAAAGGTAAAAACGTTTTACTGGTCGATGATTCAATCGTTCGCGGCACCACTTGCCATGAAATCATCCAAATGGCGCGTGATGCAGGTGCACGTAAAGTATTCTTTGCCAGTGCAGCGCCACCCGTAAAATATCCAAACGTGTATGGCATCGATATGCCAGTGCGTAGCGAGCTTATTGCTTCAGGGCATAGCGTTGAAGAAGTGCGTAAAATCATTGGTGCTGATCGCTTGATTTTCCAAGACTTAGACGATTTGATCGAAGCAGTAAAAGACACCAAGCACAGCAAAGTCGAAGGGTTTGACTGTGCGGTATTTAACGGTTGCTATATTACTGGGCAAATCAATGAAGCCTATCTTGAGCATCTGCAAGAGCAGCGCAGTGATACCGCTAAGACCGGCAAAAAAGGCGTACAAATAGTGGCTGATACACCCGTAGATATGATGGGTGTAGAAGAGCTTTAAGGCGCTACATACTTAAAATTCTGTATATAAAAAGGCTGGATTCTTGATGGAATCCAGCCTTTTTTATTGCTTAAAATAAGAGAGATTCTTTGAAAAACCGCTATTTATGGTAAGAGGTGACATTGGGAATATATATAGCGCTTTATGGGCAGGATTACCACATTAGGTCATCTGGAATTACATAGGCGGCATAAGGATCGTCATCCGCTAACTCATTGTCTGAGGTATCGTTAGACACCACCATAAAGCCTTCCAATTTTGTATCTATACGATCGGCTAAAGGGCGAGGAAGCAGGGCATAGCTTTCTTCCAGGCGTGCAATGACCACATGACCCGCTACGATTTGATCGTATAATTTTTGCGTAATAGAGATTTTTTTGACTTTAGCATGATCAACGAATTGATAATTGACCTCACCCTGTGTATCGGTGATTTGATGCTGTCTAATCATTTGGACGATATTGGCCTTTAGCATTTTCTCTTCTAACAGCTGCTGCTTTTCTTGATTAAGCTTCTGATCCTTCTCCAGCTTTTTCGCTTGGGCTGCTGCCAACGCTTTTTTAGCTTCCACATTGGACACATCACCAGTGCGCTTTGCATGTTCAGATTGCTTACTTATCTTTTTGGCTTTTTTGCTATCAACCAATCCCGCTTTTAAAAGTTGAGCTTGTAGGGCATTCTTGGCCATAATTTTATTACCTAGATGATAAAAATAAAAACTAAATAGTAGCAAATTTTTTGGCAGTGTGCCGTTAATTCATTGCAGACAGTAAAAGTGCGCATTGTTGTATGAAACATAACATAGTCGATACTAAATAAAATGGGTACACGACATTATGATGCATGAATGGTACAAATTTTTCTTGCTTGCTGTGCCTATGCAGGCAGAGGCTGCAAAAAATTTATACCAGTCACGCTGTCTCTTTTTATATTGACCTGACTATAAGTAGTTATTAGTGACTAAGTCAGTTGAGTAAACAACCAAAGCAAACCATTAATCGCAGCAATGCCGACAACCATGCTGACCAATAATTGACGGCTCAAATGATAGACCAATAATACCAGAAGTAAAGCGCCGATTTGTGCCATTAGTAAATGCAGCTCTGCACTTTGCAGGCCAGTGCGCGCTGATAAATCTTGGTAAGAGAGGCTGGTCAAAACAAGCAGTATCATCACGGATAACGGCAAGCTTTCATTTAGGCGATGTAACCATGGCGTATCCAGCAGATTTTTGGGTATCAAGGCCGGAAGGGCGCGAGTGATAAAAGTGACAGCAGCCATGGCAAAGGTAGCAAAAATTAGATAACTACTGGTCATGACTTCCTCCTGTTAGGCTGCGTTTGGTCCAAAACCCGCGTGCCAAAATCATCAGCATACAAATGCTAATCGCAACCAATAACAGCCAGTTGCTAGTAAATAAGGAGGCAACGGCTAAAGCAATTACGGCAATACCGATCGGGAAATAGCGCTTGATGCTCTGAAATTGCTCATAAGCCAAAATGACAAATAGACATACTAAGGCAAAATTCAAATGTGGTATCAAGTCACTGAGCGTGCTACCTATCATCACACCAAGCGTACTCGCTAGCACCCACCAGCTTTGATTAAACAAACTAATAGGTAGGATCAGGGCTTGTCTCGACTCATTGGGTAAACTGGTCATGACTGAAAAAGTCTCATCAGTCAGGGCAAATAAGCAGTATGTTTTAGCAAGCTTTTGTTTCGGTAAATACTGTAGCAATGGCATGCCATAAAATACGTGACGCAAGTTAATAGCGGCAATATTTGTCGCAATATTACCAATCGGTAGACCAGCACTTAGCATGGGCAGACAGGCATATTGCGCCGCGCCCGCATACAAGACAATACTGAGCATAATTGTTGCCCACACAGGGATGCCAGCAACTTGCGCCAGCACACCAAAAGCGATGCCCGCAGGCAGATAGCCCATCGCGACTGGCAGGCTCTTCTTAAAGCCTTCTGTCCAATTATAGTGAGCCGCTTGTTGATGATTTAGTTCATTTGAATGAGTAGTCACATGACATCCTGATTTTTCTGACTGTATTTTTATAATTGATGGTCGGTCTTTATTTGATAAGACTAAGAAAGTCCTATTTTTTAGGTAAATAAATCTTTAGGCAATCGACGCTAAACATTGGGCTGTAATTTTTCATAGCTACCGGTTCGATATGCACGGTATAAAAATCCGCTAAGAATAATAAGTCTTAGCAGCAACAAACACCAGACGCTAAGCCAGATACCAGTCATATCCCACTGCTGATACAGTAGCCAACTCAGTGGGAAAAAGACCACTGCCAATATAAGGGCGGCGTTACGAATGACATTACCCGCCGTTAAGCCAAAGAATATGCCGTCTAACCAATAAGCGCCAACGCCGACCAGCGGTAATAGCACTGCATAAAGATGGTAGTCATAGGCAAGGGCAAAGACCGGTTCAATATTGGTCATAAGCTGCAAATAAGTTGGCATGGCAAGCCACCATAGGGCACTTAGCATGATGGCAAGCCCATAGCTGACTACGCCAGTGCGTTTAACAATAATACGAAACCTTGGCCAATCGCGTCTTCCAGCTGCTTGACCGCTTAAAGTCTCAGCGGATACTGCTACGCCATCAAGGGCGAAGGCTGAAATGCTCAATACTTGCAATAAAATAGCGTTGGCAGCCAAAATTACATCACCACTTTGTGCAGATAGACGAGTGATCCAAGCAAAGCTTAACGTTAAGATCAACGTGCGGATAAAGATATCTTTATTAAGCGAAAATAGCCTAAGCATTTTTTCTTTAGTGAAATGTTGGCGGTCGGCAGTAAACAGCGCTGTCCAAGATATCTGCAGATGTTGGCGGCTCAACCATAAGGCCAGTAACACGCCAGACCAAAAGGCGATAGTAGTACCTAGCGCCACACCGACCAAGCCCATGTGCAGTCCGTAGACAAAGAATAGAGTGAGAATAATATTAAGTAAGGCGATAAAGCCTTGTTGGTAGAGCATGTAACGTGTCTTACCTTGACCCGCAAACCAGCCGATAAATGCAAAATTCATTAGCTCAGCGATGACGCCCCAAAAACGTACGTCCAAATAAGTCTTGGCAGCAAGGCCACTGTTAGGGTTGGCAGATAAGGCTCTTAAGCCAAAATCAATCAACCATGGCTTTGCCAGCAGTAATAGTGCGCCGATGATGAATGCTAACAATAAGGCACGTTGCAAAATAGACAGCAGTGGTGAAGCAAGCAGACTTGACTGCTTGGTCGTCGTGTTTTCAGCACTGTCAGCATGGCTGACTGATTGTCCCAATGCTTGAGCTGATAGCCCAGATGAAGCGTACTGTAAGAAGTTAAAACTGACGAGTAATAAAGACAATAACTGTATAGCCAACCCCATACCAGCAAGCTTAGCAGTGTCATTCATATTACCGACAATGGCGGTATCAATCACGCTTTGTAGCGGCATCGCCAAGTTAGCCAACAATACCGGTAATGCGATGGCGATAATACGCGTATAGCTAGTATCAATCGGCGGTATGGAGCGTGATGGCGTGACAGTTGGCATTGGTGGCTCGTTTATACTTAATGGCTATGGTTGTAGCAGTATATAAAGATAAAAGCACCCAACACTCATTAGTTATGAGTCAGGTGCTTTTATTTGTAGCTTACTTCCGTACAGTGAAAAACGGATTATAAGCTTGTTTGAATACTCTTTTATTTAAAGATTAACTTAGGGTCTATTGAACATTCAAATATTAGGACTGCTGATCACTAAAATCACTCCAAATTAGGCGTAAACCGACGATAATGTCGAGACCTTAGCTAGGTTTACAACAACGTTTGGGGTGGTTTTAGCATCAGCCTTTCAGGGCAGGGCTATTTTTTGCCAATACATGGCGAAATTGTCTAACCTAGAACGACTAGGCGTCAAAAATTTCACTGCGTATTGTCTAAAAAATAGCCACTGCCAGTTCCACATTTGAATACTCAACAGACCCTAACTAAGTTGCTTTAAATATTGTCTTGTTCAAACATTTTTGGGTCATTAAAAGTGACGATTTCTTCTTCAAATTCAGGCTTAACCTTGACCACGAAATCATCACGAGATAGCCCCATACGTAGTGGAATAGAGCTTGCGATATACGTTGATGAATAAGTACCAGCCAACAAACCGATGAACAGTGCTACCGAGAACCAATAGAGGCCGTCACCGCCCAAGAACAGCATGGCTAAAACAACCAGTAATACAGTTGAGATAGTCATAATGGTACGACGTAACGTTTCTGTTAATGACAAATCAATCGTTTGACGCGGTGTAATACCACGGACGCGGCGGAAGTTTTCACGAATACGGTCATAGACAACAATCGTATCGTTCAAGGAATAACCGATCAAGGCTAAGATAGCCGCCAAAACAGTTAAGTCAAACGGAAAGCCAAATAGGGCAAAGACACCGATGGTCACGATAGCATCGTGGAAGAGTGACAGCACCGCACCTAGAGACAGCTTGAACTGGAAACGTAGCGCGACATAACCAAGCATACAGACCAAGGCTAAAACCAGTGACATAACAGAGTTTAAGTAGACTTCATTACCTACTTGGCTACCAATGATATTCACATTACTGATTTCAACCGTATTATTAGGCAATGCTAACGCGGCACTAAGACTGGCATTGAGTCCGTCAATATTGTCAGACTGGGGTGGCAAACGTACTAGTAACTCTTGACGTGTGCCAAGATATTGTACGACAGCATCATCAAAGCCATTATCAGCCAAGGCTTTGACCACTTCTACTTGCTCAGCAGGCTGCTCATAACGTACATCTGCTGAAACACCACCGGTAAAGTCTAAACCTAGATTTAGACCATTAACAGCAATCGCGATAATACTACCAATCACCATGAGTAACGATAAAATAGCCATCGGCTTTTCTATCTTCATAAAGGGAATGATACGTTGATTACCAACGGCTTTGATACCGCCTTCAGCTTGTGCAGCAGCATCCTCAGCGGCATCACTCATCAATTGAGTCTGGTCGACAGGCGTACTTGTCTGTGTGGTCAATTCTTGAGCATTTTGACCGCCACGACGCGTTTTGCTTTTGTCTGATTTTGCCGTCGTAGGATTGTTGGTTTTAGTATTACTACCTTTACCATCACGACGCGGTTTGTTACGGCGACGCGTACTGTTACTGTTTGAATCGCCGTTTGAGCCATTTCGATCTGGGTTATTTTGCTGTTCTAGAGGATTATTCTTATCGATCGCCATATGTTTCTCCTAACCGATGCTCAGACGTTTGATAGATTTACGTTTACCGTAAGCAATTTGTACCAGCGCACGCGTTACCAAAATCGCGGTAAATAGCGAGCTGACAATACCAATCGCTAAGGTGATCGCAAAGCCTTTAATCGGACCTGTACCAATCGCAAATAAGATAAAGGCGACCAATAAGGTAGTGATGTTGGCATCGAAGATACTACTAAAGGCGCGATCAAAACCTGCCACAATGGCAGATTTTGGCCGGACGCCATTTGCCAGCTCCTCACGTATCCGCTCAAAAATCAGCACGTTGGCATCGACCGCCATACCAATGGTTAAGACGATACCGGCAATACCGGGTAGGGTCAGTGATGAGCCTAAAATTGACATAATAGCGATGATGATAATGACGTTAATCGCTAGCGCCACGTTGGCAATGACCCCAAACAGACGATAGAAAATAATCATGAACGCAAAGACTAACAAGTAACCAACTTGCGTAGAAAAGAGACCTTTATCGATATTTTCTTGACCCAGCGAAGGACCAATGGTGCGTTCTTCTACAAAGTACATCGGTGCGGCTAATGCGCCTGAACGTAGGAGTAGTGCAAGTTCTGCTGCTTCTGCACTACTATCAAGACCAGTAATGCGGAAAGACGAGCCTAGTACGGCTTGAATATTGGCGCGATTGATGACTTTGGTTTCAGCATAAGGCGTACGTACTTCGACCGTTTCGCCAGTCGCTGGGTCTTCTTCGTAAGTGATTCTTTGCTTATTTTCAATGAATAGGACGGCCATTTGCTTGCCAACAGCAGTACGTGTAGCGTTTTGCATCAGCTTACCGCCAGCACTATCCAGCGTAATACTTACTTCAGGTGAGCCGCTCTCATCAATACCCGTCTGTGCATTAGTGACTTTATCACCTGTGACGATAGATTGACGCTCTAGCAATACCGGTGGACCATCAAGCGTCTCAAACGGGAATGCTTCGGTACCAGCAGGAGGAATGCCACCCGTGTAGTTTTCACTGTCCTCAGCCACCATACGGAACTCAAGGTTCGCTGTGCGCCCAAGGACTCGTTTTGCTTCCGCGGTATCTTGTACACCAGGTAATTCAACGACGATACGACTCGCGCCTTGTGATTGTACCAAAGCTTCCGTGACGCCAAGTTCAGCAATACGATTGCGTAGGGTTGTTAAGTTTTGATTAACCGCATAGCTATTGATTTCGTCTAGCGTTGCATCGTTGTACACCAAAATCAGGGCAGGGCCTTGGTCATCAATAGAAGACTGTAGACTAAAAGTATTGCTCATCGAGCCTTGCAAGACATTTTGTGCACGATTACGGGTGTCTGTATCGGCGAAATGTAGCACGATGCCTTGGTTTTCAGTTTTGATGCCTTTAATCGCAATACGTTCAGCCCGTAGGTCACGGCGTACATCACGGCTGGCACTGGTCAGGCGTTGATCGAGAGCCTTATCCATGTCAACTTCTAGCACAAAACGCACACCACCACGTAAATCAAGACCGAGCTTCATCGGTCTAGCACCGATATCACGTAGCCATTGCGGGGTTGTCTGCGCTAAGTTGAGCGCGACCACATAGTCCTCGCCCAAGTTCTGACGCAGTACTTCCTGTGCTTTGAGCTGATCGACCGGGTTATCAAGACGTACCAGCGCGCTGTTGCCCTCAAAGGTGCCGTCATGATTGTTCAAACCAGCGTCTTCGAGTAAGCTTTGAGACTGGGTCAAGATACCATCAGACAGCTGCGTACCTGCTGCTGCACTAGTAATCTGTACCGCAGGTTCATCAGGATAGAGGTTAGGAGCAGCATACAGACCGGCAATAATTAGCACGACGGTAATAAGTAAGTATTTCCAAGCGGGATATTGCATAATCACTTCTTTAAGTTGATAAACTATTGGCGACGCAGGCCACAAGTTAGCAGATGGGAAGTTAGTGAGAGCAATGGTTGAGTGCTTATTTAGCAGCCGTCATGATGCACCATTGCGATCATCCGCGATGATAATAAAACGTAAAAAGGTAAAGCGAAAAGTGACCGTAAATCAGATACGGTCACTTTTATAGCGGTTGCTTTTATAGCTATGACAACTATTCATTAATTATTATCAAAGCCATTGACAATAATTAGACGCTTTCGATAGTGCCAGCTGGCAATACTGAAATAACAGAAGCACGCTGTACTTTGATATCTGTATTATTGTTTAAGCTAACGACTGCATAATCGCCTTCTAATGCTTTGATACGACCCATTAGTCCACCAGCAAAGATGATTTCACTACCGACTGTCAACGCATTGACCATAGCACGGTGTTCTTTCGTGCGCTTAGATTGAGGACGGATCACTAAGAAGTAAAAAATTGCAAAAAAAGCAACAGGTAATAAGATTTGACCAAATAGTGATGCAGCACCGGCAGTTTCGGCAGCATGGGCCGCTTGGATAAATAACAACATAATCTCTCTCAGTGAGTCATAGATAATAATAAATTAAACGCATAGTAACAAAAAATCCTAGACTTGGTAACTGTTAATCATAGGCTGAGGATGTTTTTCTTAACGTACTGGCATACTAGCAGTCAATATTTATCACTACAATCTCTTTGGTGTATAAAATAGGGTGTTGTGGAGTGGAGACTGACTTGGAATATCTGAGGGTTAAGTTCATGCAAACTATGCCTAAACAACATCAGAATTATGCAATATGATCAGTATGGTCAAGACAATACTATTAAAAATATCCATTTTGAGCACCCAGTTACATTAAAACAATCCGCTTAAAAACAAATAGCGACTTATTGTGCATTCACATCATCAGTGCTACTATCAAAAGACAATGATTGCCTGTATTTAGTGCGCTCTACTATTAGGCTATAATTGTATCTAATAGAAGGTATGACAGCAGCATTACTTGACCATTTAGCACTATCCAGTTTTTTATCATAGATGGTTTGCTGTCTGATGTAGTCTGCTGATTATCTTTTTCGATTCCTTTTTTCTCTTTTATGTTTAGGTTACCTAACTTGTCCACCACTTTTATGTTTATACCTCGTTTGTGTCGTCCACGCGCTTGTCGTAAAGACGTCTCTGCTGAACCTCCCCCGACGATGCGCCATAACCCTCGCTTAGGCTTGGGCTTCAAGTCGTTGTCTCTGCTAACTGTACTGACAACTTTTATGTTGCCACAAGCGGTATGGGCGGCTGAGGGCTTAGCAGAACCGACTGCTGCCAGTGTACTGCTGCTCATATTGTTTGTGCTGATCGCTATTGGCATCTCGTTTATTTGCTCTCTGGCTGAATCTGTTTTGCTGAGCATGACGCCTTCATACATTGCAGATATTCAAGAAAACAATCCCAAAAAAGGCCAAATGCTTAAACAGCTAAAAGTTGACAATATCGATCAGTCGCTAGCAGCTATTTTGACCTTGAATACCGCCGCTCATACACTCGGATCTATTGGCGCTGGTGCACAGGCCACCATCGTATTTGGTAGTACGTGGTTTGGTGTCTTTTCGGCAATTATGACCTTGGCTATTTTGATATTCTCTGAAATTATTCCAAAAACTTTGGGAACGATGTATTGGCGCCGTTTAAGCGGCTTAGTTGCTTACTTTGTGCGCACGATAATTGTTGCACTCTACCCAGTCATTTGGTTTTCGGAGCGTCTGACTAAGCTACTGGTACGTGGTAAAGAGACCAATGTGTTTAGCCGTCGTGAGTTTGCCGCGCTTGCTAGTATTGGTGAAGAGTCTGGGCAAATCGACCCACTAGAATCTCGAATTATTCGCAATTTACTCGCATTTGGTGCTATTAAAGTCGAAGATATCATGACGCCGCGCTCGGTGATGCTTGCGTTTGAAGAAAATAAAACCGTGGCTGAATTGCTGGTTGATCGTCCTAAACTGACTTTTTCACGATTGCCGATTTATGATGGCGACTTGGACAACATTACGGGTTTTGTCTTAAAAACAGATATGTTGTTGGCGAAAGTCAATCATGCGATGCATAAGCCGTTGACCCAATTTAAACGCGACATCACCTTTGTATTTTCAAAGATGAAGTTATTTGATTTATTGGAGCTCATGCTAAAAAATCGTATTCATATCGCCATTACCGTGGGTGAGTACGGTGAAGTAAAAGGCTTGGTCACCTTAGAGGACGTGTTTGAAACGTTATTGGGTCTTGAAATTGTTGATGAGATAGACCGCGTTGAAGACATGCAGGCATTAGCACGGCAAATGATGGACAGACGCGTAGAGCGTTTGGGCATGAAACTGAGCGATGATGAGCAGTATGAAGACAGTAATACAGAGAGTAAGTTATAGCGTTGTCATTGATGCGCCATACATTGGGCTTCTGAGTCATGACAGTGCAGTTGACGTATGGTCAGTGCTGTAGGGTAATAAAGGTGTAAGGCGTTCATAGTAAAATGATATTCGCAATAATTACACAGGGTGTCACATGGCTGTGAGAATTGAGTGATAGGCTAAAATCACTAACAAAGTATGCTGTTAAAAGTTTTAAGCAAACGCGTTAATAAAAGGTTAGCGTCCAGCGGGGCGTTATATTTATCATATCTTTTTATATTGAACTGACCATAGCCGTCTATAATTAAATAGTAAATAGGTGCTAAACGTCAATTAATGCCAACGACAACAACGAAAACGGTATCGTTAAGGATTATCATGAAACGACTATGGGGAAAAGGGCTATTGGCTCTATTGCTAAAAAGTGCTGGCGCAACAGCAGTGGTTGCTGTGGCAAGCACCGTAAGCATCACTGCGCAAGCCGCGACCATGACCGAAGATTTGGTACAAAGCTATGCAGCAGCCATGAAGTCATCAGCGAATAATAAAAGCATCAATCAAGTCGCCGGTCTTGTCTCTGACGATGCGCTGATTTCATTATCAAGAAAAGGTAAGTCTACCAGCTTAGATAAAGATGCTTACTTGAAACTACTGCAAAACAGTTGGAATGATACGTCCAATTATCGTTACGATATTTCTGTAGATAACGTTGTCATCACTGGCAACCAAGCCAAGGCTAATGTTACGACCAATGAAAGCTGGGTAAAAGACGGTCGCAATGTGTCGTTTGTCACTACCTCGCGAGTGACTTTGACGTTGTCTACTGGCAATGCAGTTCTGCTACGCGCTGTATCACAAGTGGCTATTAATTAAGAATTTAGTACTTATAGTTAGTGCTTATAACCAGTAGTTATGGCTTAGCGTGCATGTTCAGCGCTGAGCTATAAAAAAGATGATAATTATTCAAAGCTATATTAGTTACCAGTTCGAACGTGCAATTTTTATGTACGTCTAGCATGTCGTCGTAACTTCTAGAGTAATCGCTGATTATTATCTTTTATATTAGGCTAGTCTTTGCTTAACATTGCATACTATACTAGCCATCAATATTATCTTATCAATTCTTGTCGTTAGGAAACTTCCAATACCATGTCTACTGTGCTCTCAAACTCTCGCTCATTTATTGCCTTACCATTGACACTTGCGGTAACGACTTTACTTATCAGTGCTTGTAGTAATACGTCAGCGGTAAAAAATAAGGGCATGACCAACAGCTCAGCTGTGGTTACCAAACGTCCTGCCAATCAAGTCGCTAACCCAAGCACTAATGCTGATTATTCAACGGCATTTTTGGATGCTGAAAGCTTAGATGAGCTTGCGGATTTGCTAGAAGCGACCGATATGACGATGGTTGAAGGCAATAAGCTTGCTATTCAACAATACGGGGACTTATGGAATCGCCTACGTGCGGGCTATCGCATGAATGGTGGTCAGCCTGTTTATAATCAGCGTATCGAAGGGCAGAAGGGTTGGTTTACCAGCAGACAGGACTATCTAAATCGCTTAACGGCGCGTGCCAGTCGCTATTTATACCATACCGTACGAGAAGCTGAGCGTCGTAATATTCCCACTGAGCTTGCGTTACTGCCCGTGATTGAGAGCTCCTATGATCCAAGTGGTACCAGTAGTGCTGCTGCCGCAGGTCTATGGCAGTTCATTCCGAGTACGGGTCGTATTTATGGTCTCAACCAAAGCAGTAGTTATGATGGCCGCCGTGATGTCATCGAATCAACGCGCGCTGCTTATGACTTTTTGACAGCTCTACATAATCAATTTGGTAGTTGGGAGCTGGCATTAGCCGCTTACAATGCTGGCCCTGGTCGTGTGCAAAAAGCAATCGATGCTAACGCAGCTCGCGGTTTGCCAACTGACTATTGGTCACTCAGATTACCGACTGAGACCATGAACTATGTACCGCGATTTTTGGCAGTGGCTGAAATTGTGGCCAAACCTGAGCAATATGGCGTTTATCTGCCCGCTATCGCAAACCGCCAGCATTTCCGTAGTGTGCCAGTGAACTATGGCGTTAGCTTAGCTGAAGTATCGCAAGTGACAGGCGTCAGTTACGACGAACTAGAAAGGCTGAATACTGCCCTGACGTCAGCCCGTGTGGATTCCTCAGGTCCGCAGCGTATTATCATTCCGAATGATGTGAGTCTCAATACTGATGCAAAATTAAGCTCGTTAAGAGGCAACGGTAGTAGCAATGTCATCGCTACCAGCAACACGAACCCTAATGCACCAACGACACCAAGCTACAATAGCAAGCCCTATACGGGAACGTCATTGCCTTCTACAGGCAGTGCGCTTGCGGATTATGCGGCGAGTGCCAGTGTGCCTCAGCAAACGACCAGTTATATTTCACCATCAGTCACGCCGACGAGCAGCTCTGTCTATAGCAACAATGCTGTGCGTACTGAGCCGCCTTTGACCACGGCAGAAACCAAAAAAATCAATGCGGAGCTCAAAAGTAGCAATAGTCTACCGACCACCTCTGCACAGATCACCCAAAACAATACTATCGTCCAAGAGCCACCGCTAAGCAAAGAAGAGCGCGACTTTATTGCCAATCAAATTCGAAGCAATACTGCTGAGACCAATGTCATCAATGCGGATGGTAATATCAATCTTTCCGCAGTACAGACACAGCAGTCTATTCTAGAAGCACGCGGTGAAGAGAAAAAGCTGAGTTTTCCAAAGACATCAGTCAGTAAGCCAAAACCGCAAGGCACACGTACCACTTATACGGTAAAACGTGGTGATACTTTATCAAATATCGCCAGTCGTGCTGATGTTAGCTGGCGTGATATCGCTGAATGGAATCAAATAGATGCCAGCGCTAAGCTATTGTCTGGCAGTACGTTATACTTGTATAGTGCCAAAACTATTGAGCCATTAAGCAGCAGTAGCGCCACCGTCGCAAGCCAGCCTGAGAGTTATGTGGTACAAGGTGGCGACACTCTAATTGGTACGGCTAACCGCTTTGGTTTGTCTGTGACACAGTTAGCAAGTTACAACAACCTAAGCAGCCGTGCTGACTTACTTAGAGGTCAAAAGTTGTGGTTGATACCAGGTAAGGTGACCGCTCCAGCAAGCACACCTGCTGCGCCATCGATTAAACCAAGTAAGTCGTCGACTGCGACCAAAAACTATAAAGTAAAAGCAGGTGATGGGCTAATTGCCCTAGCACGCCAATTTAACATCTCAACTGAAACCTTGGCGAGCCTTAATAACATTGGTACGACTGATTCACTGTATGTGGGTCAGACACTGAAAGTACCGGCCAGCGTTGACTTTAATTCTACTAGTAACAGCACTAGTGCCAGTAGTTCGACTAGCCGTGCAAGCTCTTCAGTATCAACGACCAACTATAAAGTAAAATCAGGTGATACCTTGATTGGCATTGCGAATAGTGTGGGGGTCAGTGCGGCAGAGTTGGCTGCGGTCAATAGCAGTTTTGATGCTAAGGCACGTCTACAACGCGGTCAAACGATTAAAGTCCCAGCGTCTAAAGAGTTGGTTGATCGTCAGTTGAATGATAAGTCGGTCAGTTATAAAGTGAAATCAGGAGATACCTTAACGGGTGTCGCTCAACGTTACAATATCGGTTTGGGTGATTTGGCAGCAGCCAATAATTTAAAAACCAACTCCAATTTGATATTGGGTCGCACCATTACCATTCCTGCTAGCGGTAGTGCTACTTCTACTAGCAGCAGTTCTGCCAGTACTACGGCTAGTACAGCAAGTAGTAATGGCAAAAAACTGGGCGACACTGAGAGCTATAAAGTGAAATCAGGCGATGGTTTAATCGCGCTGGCGCGTCAGTTTGGTGTTTCAGTCGAAGATTTGGCGGCGACCAATGATCTTGCGACCAATGCTCAGCTACAACGTGGACAAACCATCAAAGTGCCTAAAGTAACAGTCAGCTATACGGTTGGTTCAGGAGATAGCTTGATTGGTTTGGCTCGTAAATATGGCGTATCAACGCAAGAGCTGGCTGATATGAATAAAATAAAAGCCGACGCCATGCTACAGCGCGGTCAGCGTTTGACCGTTCCCAACCGTTGATTTTAAAGAAGCTCTAACCAAAAAAGCTGCTCTATATAAGAGCAGCTTTTTTTTGTCTATTTTAGGATGGGACAATGAACATAAATGGTTCAGGGATAAAACTATTGCTCAAGTTGTGCCATGACGTCAGCAGAGAAATTCACATTGCTATAAACTTCTTGTACGTCATCGATGTCTTCTAGCATATCAATCATTTTCATAACTTTTTCGGCATCATCCACATTGTCTATCTCAGCAGTGGTTGAGGGCGACATGGTCACTTCCGCATTGTCAGAGATGAGACCTGCAGCATTAAGTGCATCTTTGACTTGACCGAAAGTTTCCCATTCGGTGATGACCAGCAAGCTGTCGCCATCATTTTCGATATCAAGCGCACCAGCATCTAGGGCGACCAACATCACTTCGTCTTCTAGGCTTGTATCATTAAAAGTGATTTCACCGCGCTTAGTAAACAGATAGGCCACTGAGCCTGAGGTGCCAAGATTCCCCTCATTTTTGGTAAACGCGTGGCGTACTTCGCTGACGGTACGGTTGAGGTTGTCAGTCATGGTTTCGACCAGCACCGCCACACCGCCAACGCCATAACCTTCGTAGCTGACTTCTTCCATGTTTTCGTTATCACCGCCGCCCGTACCGCGATCGACAGCACGGTTGATCGTGTCGCGGGTCATATTGACTGATAATGCTTTTTCAATAACGGCGCGCAAGCGTGGGTTTTTGTCAGGGTCGGGGTCACCTTGCTTGGCAGCAGAAACAATTTCACGAATAATCTTGGTAAATACTTTACCTTTTACCGCATCTTGACGGGCTTTACGGTGTTTAATATTTGCCCATTTTGAATGGCCTGCCATATGACATCCTTAAATTTTTACGTGGTATTTATGGTGTGAATAAAAAGAGTATGAATGATGATTTTTGACACTTAACGAGCTATTTTTATTATATGATTGACCTGTTTTTCTAAGGTGATTGGCTTACTTACAAGTTAACAATTTGTATGTCGTTCGCAGTGCTTTTTTGCTACACTATTATTCTTTGTATTATGGCTACCTATATAACTGTCTATCAAACCTGATAATAGCTATTGGTAATCATAAGCTGTCGCGTATTATAAACCACTTTTGCGCATTTTGACCAATCTTAGCTTGTTCCTGCTAGCCTAAATCGTTCGGTTTTTTAAAACCATTGATCTTGTGACTCTATTGATTCTATGAAGCAACCAAATAACGAAGCTATTACTCACTTGCGTAACCGCATTCATATCATTGTCGAAGGCACAGATACCCGTATGGGTAAGCTTTTCGATGTCGTATTATTGATAGCGATTTTGACCAGTGTTGGTGTTGTGATGCTGGATAGTGTGTTATATATGCGTTTGCAATATGGTACGCTGTTTTTTTATGCAGAATGGTTTTTTACCATTTTATTTACCATTGAGTATGCTTTACGCTGGTTTTCAGCACCCAATCGTTTTCGTTATGCCTTTAGTTTTTTTGGGATAGTAGATTTATTATCCGTTCTACCCAGTTATTTAAGTCTATTGTTCGTGGGCGTACAGTACTTATTGGTCATACGTATTTTACGTATTTTGCGTATATTTCGCGTACTTAAACTTAAAGCCTATATGCAACAAGCGGGCTTCTTGGCCTCTGCACTTAGAACCAGTCAGCAAAAAATCACCGTGTTTTTCTTATCACTGGTTTTATTGGTAACGATTTTTGGATCGATTATTTATGTGGTAGAAGGTCCCGAAAACGGCTTTACCAGTATTCCGCTTTCTATTTATTGGGCGGTCGTTACCATGACCACGGTCGGTTATGGTGACATGTCACCTAAAACACCGTTAGGTCAAGCGATTGCGAGCATGGTCATGATTACGGGTTATTCGATCATTGCGGTACCAACGGGTATTTTTACCTCTGAGCTGGCTCGGAATATGCGCCCACAACTTAATCCGATCACTTGTCCGAATTGCGGAAAATTTGGGCATGCAGTCAGTGCCACTTTTTGTGATCGCTGCGGCCATGCATTGCACGTGTAATGCACACTCGTTTTTCTAATTAGGTTAACTAGTTGGTTATATATTGAGCAACCAGCGGTGACAGATCGATCTCGACACCCAAATTGACCAAGTTCCAATATTGTCCTGATACGGTACGATCCAGCATCATTGTAGTAGCTGAAGGTTGAAATTGACCGAAGTATTTTAATGATGTGCGCATTTGGCTGATCGCTTCATGATGAACTTGACTACTGCTAAAATCAAAAATGCCTTCTTGATAAGGTGCAATTGATAGTGGCTTCAAACCAATTGCCAGCCACTTCTCATAAAACTCACCTGGCACATTTTTGTTATCCTCACGGCGAATGTCAAGAGCGATTAAGTCTTGCTCAAGTGCGGTGACATCGCCTTTGACGGCATGTTGCGCAAAGCGGCGAAACAATTGAACCTCACTATGGCTATAGCTGCGAATACCGCCAAAGTCGTAAGCCACGACACTGCCATCATGACGAAAAGCAAAATTGCCGGGATGGGGATCGCAGTGCATGCGGTATAAGCCAAACAGTTGACCCGCGGTAAAGTGAAAGAGTCGTTCGGCGATCTTCTGTTTGATATCATTGTCCCACGTCGCTGCGACTGCCAGCGTTTCTCCCATCTCCTCCGTCAACGTTAAAACCCGTCTGGTAGAGTGGCTATTAATGACTTTAGGAATAATAAGTCCCTCATCATCAGTATGAAAAGCACCGAAGACCTGTAGGTTGTGGGCTTCTTTGACATAGTCCAACTCATCGTGCAAGCTTTGGCGAATCTCGTTAAAGAGTTGCTCTTGCAATTGCTTGCTCATATTTAAAACACCAGCGATTTTCAGCGCCATACGAACTTGTTTAAGATCACTATCACAGTTTTCATCAACATCAGGATACTGTACTTTGACAACAACTTTTTGCCCCGAAGGTAAAATAGCTCTATGAACTTGTCCAATGGAAGCGGCGGCAAATGGTGTTTCTTCAAACATAGTAAATAGCTGGGCGACCGGGGCTTTGAGCTCACGTTCGATTTGTGCCCGTATCTGCGCATAAGGCATGGGCGGCGCATCTTTTTGCAACTTTTCTAACGCTTTCGCAACTTCAGGCGGAAACACGTCTTTGTATTGCGAGGCAATTTGTCCTACTTTCATCACCGCGCCTTTCATTTCACCAAGCGTTTCGGCTATTTGAATACCCACATCTTGCATCAATTCTGAGCGTGCCTGCAGACGTTTCTCTTCGTCACTTGAGAGGTGCTTCAATGAGTTTTTAGCTGCTTTTCCGGCAATACTTGCTGTCATTCCAGCCAGTTTCATAAAGCGTTTTCCGGACGATTTTGCCATTCATATCACCATGTAGGGGTTTATTTACCAAACCATAATTTTATTATTTTGAGTAAGTAATTGCTGTTTGACTAATGTGCCAAAGATAAAGTTGTTTTGCGCAAATGAGTTTTTTCTTTCTATATAATTTTCATAATACATGTGACCAACTTTACTATAAATATTGACGATAATACATCAATCGGTCAGGTTTATTGCATACATGTTATTTAACCAATAATCCAACGCCATTTGGTAGCCTCTGTGGCCTAAGCCGCAAATAACACCGACTGCAATATCGCTCAAATAAGAATGCTGTCGGAAGGTCTCACGGGCGTGCACATTAGATAAATGTACCTCGATAAATGGCTTTTGAGTGGCTAATAGCGCATCGCGTAGTGCAACTGAGGTGTGAGTAAATGCAGCAGGATTGATTATTATGGCATCTATCTGTTTTGTCTTGTCTGCCAGCAATCCATGATGCTGAATACTGTCCACCAGCTCACCTTCGTGGTTTGACTGTATACAAATCAGCTCAACACCGTAATTTTCTGCGCGCTTAATTAAGTGCTGCTCAATATCTGCCAGCGTCGTGTGACCATAAATC
Organism: Psychrobacter sp. AT9; assembly: GCF_047272965.1. Lineage (NCBI taxonomy): Bacteria > Pseudomonadati > Pseudomonadota > Gammaproteobacteria > Moraxellales > Moraxellaceae > Psychrobacter > Psychrobacter sp. AT9. The sequence goes on along the minus strand of NZ_JBKOTW010000001.1, from coordinate 1,940,768 downwards.
TCCGGCTCACGCTTGCCCAATAAATTAAGATTGACGCCATTAATCAGTAACAGTTTTCGAGTTAATGTCGTTTTCTTTGATTGGTCAGCGTGATCTACTGGTGCTGCTGATTGAGAAGAGGTGGTCATAATGCTCTCTATCGATGTTGAAGGTTATAGATGATTAACGAATTATTGGTAAATAACAAGAATTGGTAGAGAGAATTTTGAGCAATACAACCAACCTTATTTCATTATAATAACAGCTTGCCAGCAAGGTTATAAAAAAATTACATGAAAAATCAACCTAAGTTTTAAAAACCATGTTAAAAGTCTTTATGTTGCTAAAAACCCGTGCTATGATATTTTTTAAGCAAACTATATTGCGAGTTTGTTACTATTGCTCTAATATCATCAACACGAGCTTTATATAAGCTGTCTAACGTAAGTTATAGTGAATATAAAAGCTATTTTGGTATTAGTAAAAGGTAATGGCGAAACACTGCAATCTACAGGGTTCAGCTAAGTATATATTCAGACGATAGTGTTTAACGTAGTAAGGTTTAATTCTGATTTCACAATCTTAGACCCCGTTTATATGCAATGTTGCAAAGGAATTTGGGGCTAAGCGACTTTTTTAGGAAGTAAATTATGTCAGCTCGTGAGCAAGGTATCGTAAAGTGGTTTAATGACTCAAAAGGCTTTGGTTTCATTCAACGTGATAGCGGAGAAGATATTTTTGTCCATTTTCGTGCGATCCAAGGTGATGGTTATCGCTCTCTAAAAGATGGCGAAAAAGTTGAATTCAGCGTTGTCGAAGGTGATAAAGGCCTTCAAGCTGAAGAAGTCAGAAAAACAGAAGAGTAGTCGAGACAGTCATTAGCGCAGTTTAGTTGCAATGTCTGGATAAACTACTGATATACTACTGAGTCAAGCCCGTCTTATCTTACCTATGTTGATTTTAATTCATCATTATGGGTGAGGGTAGGCATCGGGTTTGGCTTTTTTATGCTTACCAATGCATGATTTTTATCGTTATTGGTAGCGATATACAGCGAGGCTAAGGCTTAGCATAAGCTTGTCACTGATTGAAAAATACAAGCAATTCATATAAAAGGATGATTTTTTGAGTAACTTCACAACGTTTACTGATTTACCACTCTCTGCACCGACCTTACGCGCGGTAAGTGATTTAGGTTTTACTGAATTGACCCCTATTCAAGCGCAGATATTACCGCACACCTTGGCAAATCAAGATGCTATCGGACAGGCACAAACTGGTACTGGTAAGACGGCAACGTTTTTGTTAACTATTATGGAAGCATTACTCAAGCGTCCTTTTACCAATGATGAAGAGCGCTATTTAGGTGAGCCACGTGCAGTGATCATGGCACCGACCCGTGAGCTTGCACAGCAGATATTTGACGATTGTATTGCTCTGACCAAATATACTTCGCTACACAGTGTTTGTATTATGGGTGGCACAAATTATGAAACCCAGCAGCACGAGCTTGACCGTCAATATGTTGATATTTTGGTGGCGACACCTGGTCGTCTGATTGATCTGGCCAATAAAGGCATGGTCTATTTGGATCGAGTAGAAGTGCTGGTATTAGACGAAGCAGATCGCATGCTGGATATGGGTTTTATTCCAGATATCAAGCGCTTGGTCGGTCGGATGCCTTCTAACACCGATCGCCAAAGTTTATTATTCTCTGCCACTTTCAATCAAGATGTGATGAACTTGGCGTATCGTTGGTTACATGAGCCGCAATTTGTTGAAATTGAGCCTGAGCATAAAACCAGTGAATTGGTCGATCAACACTTTTATCTATTAACAGAAGATCAAAAATTAGAAGCTTTGCAGCGTATTATCAGTGATGCCGCTGTCGATAAAGTCATTGTCTTTGCTAATCGCAAAGACCAAGTGAAGCGTCTCTATCACAAGTTGCGTCAAGGACACAAAATCGTGATGTTGTCAGGCGATGTCATTCAGCAAAAACGCGAAAAATACTTGCAGCGTTTTAAAGATGGTCATGCTTCTATCTTGGTTGCCACCGATGTCGCAGGGCGTGGTATTCATGTGGATGATATTAGCCACGTGGTCAATTATACCTTACCTGATCAGCCAGATGACTACGTACACCGCATTGGTCGTACGGGCCGTGCTGGACAGACTGGTATCAGTATTAGCTTCGTTAGCGAAGATGATGCTTTTAACTTGCCTGCGTTAGAGAAGCACTTAGATACCAAGTTTACGCTTGAGCAATGGCAGGAGTAATTGGTCTAACTTAGGTTTTATCTTGCTAGCTTTGTATGAATGAAAAAAGCCCTTAACGTCATGATTGATGTTAAGGGCTTTTTTTGATCATGACTTTTGATTCTTTATTCAGCAGATTCTATCATCGCTTCATGATGATTTTGCATATCTGTTTCGCTGGTCATACTGTCCATATCGTGCATGCTATGATTCATGGTGTCATCCATAGCGGGTGTCATGTCATGATTCATTTGACTCATATCATGATGGGCATTGGTATCTGCATCAGTCGTCGTCGCAGAATGGCTGCCATGATTCATCGATCCATCCATGGGCATGTCCATCATTTGTGAATCATTCATCTGCATATGATCGCCATGCATATTGGACATATCATGCCCACCATGCATATTTGCCATGACTAAGGGCACGACAATGACGGCCATACCTGACACTACCATCAGTGCGCCATTCATCTGGCGTAGACGAAAGCGTCCAATTTTGTCGCGTAGCCAGCCAACGGTTTCGTGTGTCGCAACCAGCATTGGTACTGTACCCAGACCAAAGACGAACATCAATGCTGCACCGCTTAATGGGTCATGGGCAACCACTGCAATCAGTAGAGCGCCGTAAACCAAACCGCAAGGCAAAAACCCCCACAACAGACCGGCGGCTAATGCTCGTGGAAAGGTGTTTAAAGGAAACACTTTTTGACGCAGTGGACTGAGATACTGCCAAAAACGCATACCATAGCGCTCAAGTTTGGTCAAAAATGGCGCGCCAAGCATGGTCACACCAACAAAAACCAGCACGAGGCCTAATAAGATACGCGGCATATTATTGCCTCGCATCAATGGCTCTAGTACGGTCGTACCAATCAGACCTGCGACCAAACCCAATAGCGCGTAGCTGCTAAGACGCCCTAAATGATAGGTGGCCACAAGAGCGCGGCGTTTGGCGGGGCTAACGTCTTTCATAGACAGACCAAAAGCTGTCACCAAACCGCCGCACATACCTAAACAATGCGGTGAACCAAAAAATCCCATTAGTAATGCCGCAACGAGTAAAGCTGTGGTCATGGGGTACTTCTCCTAAAAATGGCGAAAGGTGAGCCTACTTTTATAGTTGGTCACTGAAAAAAATGAACAGCAAGGCGTGCAAAGGCAAAATGTTTTTAAAGCTATGTTTTGGGTGTGCTATCAATATCAGCAGGCGCAATCGCCGTGATATCAGTATGAGCTGATTGGTCATTGACAGCATCATCCACTGGGATGGTACTGTCAATTTGCGTACTTGGTGCTGACGGCTCATGAGCTTGCATGGTTTGTCGACGTTCTTGACGATCATCTAATATAATGCGTTGTGAAGCATTGTCTAAGTCTTCAAATTGGTTTGATTTGACCGCATAACGCACTGCCCAGATGGCGACCACAAACAGCATTAAACTTAGTGGAATTAACAAAAATATACTGAGCATGGCAAACCTCTTGAATAGCAGTTTCTGACATTATAATACACTTGTCATCAGTGTAATGGATGACTTGTAGAGGTAAAAGTGATGTAGCGAATCATTGGAAAATATAAGTCACGGAAACCAACCATGGCATGAACCAATTATTGACGTTATTGCACAGGCGTTTTTGCGGCATTACCTCTGGGTGTCAATAGCTGTTCGGACGTCACGTCATTCGCATGGCGACAGTCTATCTGCGGACGTATCACATCTCGCAAGTAGGCCGCGATTTCGTAAACGGCACGCCGTGAGTGACTCAGGTTTTGTGCTGGTTTCATCCAATCACGCCTGACGGGTAATGGTGCCTCGATGGGCGTGCTATTGATACCATTTAGAGCAAATTGTCTGCGGGCACGTGCCATATGGTAGCCATCAGTAATGAGATAAACATGATGTAGCGGAATGCGCTTAGCCGTAAAGCGGGCATTTTCGCACGTATTCATACTGGCGTTTTCGCTTATCAGACCATCGATGCCATGCTCGATGAGCCATTGACCGAGCCAAGGTGCTTCGGCACCACTGAGAACAATAGGCAAGGGTAAATCATGATAAGCAGTGGCAGCGGTACGAGCACGATTGAGACTGTAGTTATTGAGGATAATTTGGTTATTGTGATCATTGGTTAGACCACCACCCAGCACCACATAAGCGGTAGGTGGAGAACTATTTGCGACCGATGGCATGCTGGGCAATGGCAAAAGCATAAATACATAAATGACCGCTTGCGAAAATAGCGGAGTGAATAGGCTAATGAGCACTAAAATGACAGAGGTTGAGCCGAGCAAAAAGGTGACGTTAATGATGCGAAACAGCTTCACCATACGTTCGGCTGATCGCAAATAGTATCGCCATAATCGCTTAGATAATAGCCGCTTAGACCACATGCTCATCATACCCAATGGAGCCGTCTACATTTATCCAAACAGGCTCACGCGATAACTGAATGGCAAATTTTTCATATACGGTAGCAGCGATATAGTGCTGAGCTGTCGCGACATCATCTTGGGTTGCTTGATAAGGGGTGTGATTGGTCAGCACCAGTGCCTGCTGCTGATGGGTGACAATAGGGGCGATACCGCCACCTTTTAAACCAGCCTGTTCAATCAACCAACCGGCGGCAACCTTTACCATTGCCTCGGGCATAGGGTAGCCAACGATAGCAGGATAAGTCTGTTGTAGGGCAGTAAACTGTGCTTGAGGAATAATAGGATTCTGAAAAAAACTGCCACAATTAGGCAGCTGCTTAGGATCAGGGAGTTTTTGCTGACGAATATCGATGATCGCTTGCATGACGTCGGCGGGAGTGGGTTGCTCACGATGTTGCTGTTCAGCATAGCGCTGCGCCACTGTGTACACATCGCCATAATTAGCTAGGATTCTACTGGCATCGGTATGCAATCTAAAGCCAACGCGGCTGATCAACCATGTATTGAGCGTGCGCTTAAAAATACTATCGCGATAGCCAAATTGGCAGTCTGTTAGCGATAGACGATGCCACGTTTGAGTTGGCAAATGATAAGCTCGGACGTATTGTAAACAGTCCTCTAGTTGGACACCGTAAGCGCCGATGTTTTGTACTGGTGCAGCGCCCGTTAGACCAGGTATCAGTGCCAGATTTTCTAATCCATACCAGCCTTGCTCAACGGTATGAACCACTAAATCATGCCAGTTCTCACCCGCCATCACTTCAATATCAACATAATCGTCAGTTTGAGTAGTCAGATGAATACCACGCATCTGTGGCTGTAATACCGTCGCCGTTAACTGCGCGGGCAATAACACGTTGCTACCGCCAGATAAGACGAATAACGATGGCTTATGCCCAGAATTATTGACATAGCTTGTCATAAAAACGTCTAGCTGCGCCTCGTCTGTCAAGGTCACGACAGCGTCAGCGACACAGGCCAACGCCATAGTATTACCATGCGACAAATCGACCGCCTGAGCACTGAATAAGTCAATCGGTAACTCAGTTGATACAGGGTGTTGGTCGCGGGATTTAAGATGCACAGCTGAGGTCATAACATAGCCTATGGGGCAAATAAACAAAAAATGATGCGGTGTTTATTATAAAGGATACAGTCTATAAAAGTAGCATAAATATGGACGGTATCGCTAGCAAGTCTTCCAACTTTCGATCCAAGCCTGTGCGCTTGACTCAATCCGTTCAATCACTTCTTCAAAGGCATCGCTATCGCCTTTATAAGGGTCTGGCACGTCATCGCCGCCATAAGTAGGGTCTTCTTCACTGAATAACGCCAACTTTGCTAAATTGTCATCTGTATCCGATAGACTGTCTTTAATGGCTTGTAGGTCGGCTAAATTTTGCGTGTCCATTGCCAGTATTAACTCAAAATTACGAAAGTCATCAGCACTTACTTGGCGGGCAACCAGTTTGTTGATTTTGTAACCGTATGCTTTTGCATGGCGCTGTGCACGCTCATCTGGCGCATGGCCAATATGCCAGTCGCCAGTGCCTGCTGAATCTACCTTGATCGATAAGCCTGCAATCGCCGCTTGCTGACGAAAAACTTCCTCAGCAGTTGGTGACCGGCAAATATTCCCTAAACAAACCAATAATACGGACGATGGGGTACAAGTTTTCATCAGCATAATATGACCTTTTCTTACAACAAAAAAAACATGCCATAAAAAACCGGCATTGATGATGCGGTTTATGAGCATGCTATCTAGTAGATAAATAAGTAATCAGCGTAACGCTTAATACCTTGAATGGCAAGGGTAGAAGCTAAACAATAGGGTCACGCAAGTGATTATCTCTAAAAGCAGCTCAGCTTTTAGAGATAGATTGATTTATTAACGTTAGTATAGTCAATTTAATTTGAAAGTGGTACAAGGCAACCGAGTGTAGAGGTATAGGTCATACTTCAAGCGGGGTTAACGCTGTCACACTTTTATAGTGGATTTGACTATAGCTGTTAGTCTTGTTTGTTCTTAAAGCGTTGTATATCGCGGCGCTCTTTCTTATTGGGTTTGTTATCAGGGCGGGCAAGGTTGGCAAGTTTGCGCTGCTCAGCATAATAAGCACGGCGCTCTTCGCTCTCTTCAGTCTCTGAATACAATACTTGCGCGGCAATTGCATTACCACGTTGCGCTGTTAGCGATTCGACAATGACGGTTTTTTCAGTCATTGCAGTGGCTGAGCCTTGGCGAATACTCAATTCATCTCCAACGGCAATCTCTTTGCTGGTCTTTACACGACTACCTGCATAATGTACCCGTCCGCTCTCGATGGCTTCTTTGGCAAGGGTACGGGTGCGATAAAAACGCGCTGACCATAACCATTTATCAAGACGCATACGCACAGCATCAGGTTGGCTATGGCTGGGTTGATTGTGGTTTTTATTGTGTTTACTCATCAAAACCTCATAGATATCAATAAAGTAAGATAATAATGGTGCTTTTTTTGCCAATTGAAAGAGCAGAAAGCTATTAAAATATGTAAAAGTAGATTTTCATCGCCAATAGTGCTGAGCATGGAAGCTTCGACTTAGCCATTGATGGAACATGCATAGCAGTCTCTCAATTTATGCTGTGTATAAAATCATTTACACCATTGTTTCTCACAGGGTATGCCATCATGGTTGCCATCCATTTTTGTGTTGGGACAGTGGTTGGAGAAGTAAGTTGCTTCTGCACAGGATGTCATCTGGGAACAATGTTTTCTACCGTCACACGAAAAGCTTGCCACGGTTGTTTGTGACGCTAATACTGGATTTACCCCTGAAACTGATGATGAAGTTGCCTCTAAATCGACATAGGTTGGTGGTATATCATCGAAGGCAGTAGATGTGAAAGCACCATTAGCAGAACGGTCGGCCATAACTTCAGGGGTAGGAGTGTTCATGGCGTCTTTAGGTTGAAGCATCCTATAACCCACAAGTGCTAAAACGAGCAATATAACGGTTATTAATATTTTCTTAATCATCGCTCAGTACCTGTTTATAACCGCTACTTTGTTTGATAACCGCTACATTATAATCACTACAAGTTAATGATTTCTACAAACGAACAACCTCTACGAATGCATTAATGGCCATTTTTTAATCCATTAAAAAACGGCCATGCTAGAGAATGGCTTATCGCTATTCTGTTTATTTCAAAAACAGTTGATAGCCGATATTGTCGGTAATAGTCGTACAGTCATAGCCGATATCAAGTAGGGCGTCTTGTAATAAACGTGAATTACTTTCAGAGGCTTGCAGACCAACCAACACACGACCTTCAGCAGCACCATGATTGCGGTAATGGAACAAGGTAATATTAAAATCATCGCCCAGCTTTTCTAAGAAAGTAAGCAACGCCCCAGGACGTTCAGGAAAGGCAATCTTTAACAGTTGCTCATTTTCGACATGTGCGTGACCACCAATCAAATGACGGATATGTGATTTGGCAATATCATCATCGGTTAGGTCATGCGCGGTATAACCATCGTCTGCCAACTGATTGCTGATGGTTTTGCGTTCTTTATCCCCTTCTTTTAGGGCGATACCGACGAATATCGCCGCAGGTTCCATCGAGTCTGGGGATTTTTTGCTATCGGCACGGTAGTTAAACTCAGTGATATTACGTCCATGTAGGCTACGGCAAAAGTTTAAGAACGCCCCAGTTTGCTCAGGAATCGTTACGGCAAAAATGGCTTCTTTTTTCTCACCAATTTCAGTACGCTCAGCGATATAACGCAAGCGATCAAAATTCATATTGGCGCCGCAAATGATACCGACGCAGTTTTTACCTTGTAGATTATGAGCTTCAATGTATTTTTTCATGCCAGCAACAGACAGTGCACCGGCGGGTTCAACGATGCTACGGTTTTCTTCAAAAATGTCTTTGACGGCAGCACAGACTTCATCATTACTACAAGTAACGACCTCAGGTTCGACCACAGGACCTGAGTTATCGCTTTTTTGAGTACGTACTACCTCAAAAGGCAACTCGCCAATTTGGGCAACGGCCACACCATCGACGAAGAGTCCTACTTGCTCAAGTTTCACGCGTTCATTCGCTTCGAGTGCGGCTTTTAAGCAGGCTGATTGTTCCGCTTCTACGGCGATGACTTTGACATGCGGCGCCACTTCTCCTAAGAATGCGGCGACACCTGAGATGAGACCCCCACCGCCAACCGCGACGAAGACGTAATCCATATTACGCCACTGTTGGGTCAGCTCAAGTCCAATGGTGCCTTGTCCGGCGATGACCAGCTCATCATCGTAAGGTGGAATAAAGGTTAGGCCCTCACGCTCAGCACGATCAATCGCATAGCGGTTGGCTTGGTCAAAGCTATCACCATGTAAGTCGACATTCCCGCCAAGTGCTCTCACCGCATCCACTTTGATATCGGGTGTGGTGGTCGGCATGACAATGATGTTGTTAAGCGATAATTTGCGCGCAGAGTAGGCAACCCCTTGTGCATGGTTGCCCGCTGAAGCACAAATGACACCGCGCGCTTTTTGCTCATCGCTCAATTGGCTGATGCGGTTATAAGCACCGCGCAATTTAAAGGATTTGACCGGTTGTAAATCTTCGCGTTTAAAACGAATATCATTAGCAAAACGTTGGGTCAGCTTGGGTGCCGCTTCTAGTGGCGTTTGAATAGCAACGTCATAAACGGTGGCTTGCAAGATGGCTCGTACCCAGTGTGACAGCATAATGATTCCTAAAAAAGTGAATATAAAAACGAAATAGATTAGCCTATGCTGATTTTAACTATCTTGCAAGACACAATTGCAGTTTTTGCATGATTTAAAAGTTTGATGAAAGATGAGGTTGGTTGTCTATAAATATTTTATTAAAAAACATTGAATTATTTCCATATGTCTATATTATTGGACATATGGAAATAACCAATGCTATCGCAAGCTTTGCTGCGCTCTCTCAAGATACTCGTCTTAAGGCTTTTAGGTTGCTTGTTAGTCAAGAGCCTGAAGGTCTGCCTGCGGGTGAAATAGCCCGTCAATTGTCAGTGCCCCATAACACCATGTCAGCGCACCTATCGGTGCTGGCACGAGCGGGGTGGGTGGTCTCTCAGCGGCACAGCCGGCAGATAATCTATCGCGCCTCGCTGTCGCATATGGAAGCTGTTGTGCAGTTCCTATTGCAAGATTGTTGTGCAGGACATCCAGAATTATGCGCATCACTTATGAGCAGTTTAAACGGATGTGAAAGCGATATATCTGACAATAAAGACAGTCATTTAAACTAATACCAAGCCAAACCCACTTAATAAATTACATTGATAAAATAGGTGAAATTGCTATGACATCCTTAATTTTTCACAATCCAAAATGCGGTACTTCTCGTAATACGTTAGCCATCATGAAGGCATCTGGTGAGCATCCAGAAGTCGTGGAATACCTAAAAACTCCACCAGCTCGTGAATACTTAGTAGAGCTGTTGGCAAAGATGAACATCTCCCCAAGAGAGTTATTACGAAGTAAGGAAGCCATTAATGATGAGTTGGGATTAGATAATCCTGAGCTATCTGATGATCAGATTATCGATGCCATGATTGCGCATCCTATTTTAATCAACCGTCCTATTGTGCTCACCAGTAAGGGCGCAGCGCTATGCCGACCATCCGAGCGAGTGTTTGAATTATTAGAAAATCCAGTCAGTAGCTTTACTAAAGAAGATGGAGAGGTTCTACATCATGGTTAAGGTTAATACAGGGCAACCTGACGTAGATGACTTGTCTAATCTAAGTGACTTATATAATCTAAGTGACTTGCCCAATATTGATTCACTCAATATACAACCTATTGATATTGAGTCATTAGTTAGTACAAACGACCCACGACACCCACCCAAGATACTGGTGCTATACGGTTCATTACGTGAGCGCTCTTTCTCTAGACTGGCGGCTGAAGAGGCTAGCCGTCTACTGCGTTGGTATGGCTGCGAGGTGCGGATTTTTAATCCATCGGGTTTGCCGTTGCCTGATGATGCTGATAGCAATCACCCTAAAGTACAAGAATTACGCGAGCTGGCGCAGTGGTCAGAAGGCATGCTGTGGGTCAGTCCAGAGCGTCATGGCAGCATTACTAGTATTATGAAAGCACAAATCGATTGGATTCCATTGTCACTGGGTGGCGTACGTCCGACCCAAGGTAAGACCTTAGCCGTGATGCAAGTCAGCGGTGGCAGCCAAAGCTTTAATACAGTCAATCAATTGCGTATTCTTGGGCGTTGGATGCGGATGATTACTATCCCCAATCAATCATCTATTCCTAAAGCCTTTTTAGAATTTAACGACGATAATCGTATGGATAAGTCGCCCTTATATCTGCGTCTTGTGGATGTCTGCGAAGAGTTGGTGAAGTTCACTTGGCTCACTCGTGGGCGTTCAGCCTATCTGACTGATCGCTATTCAGAACGGGTTGAAAACGCTGAAGCAGTGTCGCAACGTGTCAATCAAAAATCGATCTAATCTCTTATATAGTCACAACACCCTAAAAACGCTACGGCACTGCTGATATTAATTTTTCTTGCTTGCTGTGCCTGCGCAGACAGAGGCTACAAAAAATTGATGTCAGCAGTGCATGATGTATCGATATTGCTTTTCACTGACTATACAATTAATACGCTGTAAATAAGGTTGCTCCATGCTCGCACTCATTATTTTTATCGTGACTTTGGTTTTGGTGATATGGCAGCCTAAAGGATTGGGCATTGGTTGGAGCGCGATGGGCGGTGCCTTGGTCGCCTTGGCTTTCGGCGTGGTGCAGTTATCCGATGTCGGTGTGGTATGGGACATCGTTTGGGATGCGACTTTTACCTTTGTGGCGCTTATTATTATCTCGCTTATCTTAGATAAAGCAGGATTTTTTGGTTGGGCGGCTCTACATGTAGCCCGACTTGGTAAGGGGCAAGGGCGGTTGTTGTTTCCCATGATTGTGATATTGGGCGCGTTTATTTCAGCTTTTTTTGCCAATGACGGGGCGGCATTGCTACTGACTCCGATTGTCATTGCTATTCTGCTACGTCTTAAGTTCTCACCGCCATCCGCTTTGGCTTTTATCATCGCGACTGGCTTTATTGCTGATACTGCCAGCCTGCCTTTAATTACGTCTAATTTGGTCAATATCGTCAGCGCCAATTATTTTGATATTGGCTTTGGACGTTATGCGGCGGTCATGGTGCCGGTAAACATCGTCTCTGTCATCGCGACATTAGCAGTGCTATGGGTGGTATATGCTCGTCAAATCCCAAAACACTATGCCATTGTCAATCTTAGCGCGCCAATGTCTGCTATCGAAGATCCGTTAGTTTTTAGAGCGGCTTTTCCGCTATTGGCATTATTACTGGTTGCTTATTTTGCAACGGAGTCCTTGGGATTGCCTATTTCACTCGTCACCGGAGTCGCCGCGCTACTACTAATGGCTATCGCAGGTCGCTGGTGGCAAGGTGGTCGAGGTGCCGTTATTTCTGTGTCTAACATTGTACGTAAAGCGCCTTGGCAAATCGTATTGTTTTCAATCGGTATGTACTTGGTGGTTTATGGTTTGGGTAATGCAGGGTTAACCGCTTACGGTGCTCACGTTTTAACTTGGTTAGGGCAGCAAGGTAATCTGATAGCAACATTAGGGACTGGGTTTCTTTCCGCCATTGTGGCTTCAGTCATGAACAATATGCCATCTACTCTCGTAGGCGCATTAGCGATTGATAGCGCGCAAGTACCTGCCTCTACTCGTGAGTTGATGATTTATGCCAATGTGATTGGCAATGACTTGGGTCCAAAATTTACGCCTATTGGAAGTCTGGCAACCTTATTGTGGCTGCATGTATTGGCAGAGAAAGACTATAAAATCAGCTGGGGGCAGTATATGAAGATCGGGCTAATTATTACACCGCCAGTATTATTAGCCACGCTGCTAGCCTTGGTATTTTGGTTGCCACATTTATCTCGATTGTAAAAGATTGACGTGATATCTTGCTATCAGAACGGGCTATACGCTGACATCCATTAAAGTCATCGGTTATAATAGCCGCGCATTTTACCTCTTTTGCCATTTACTTTTTTGAAACGATACGTTTATTTTACCAAGGATTTATGATGAGTGATCAGCAAGCACAGAAGCAAGCCGCCGCCAAAGCAGCGCTAAGCTATATCGAAGACGGTATGATACTTGGGGTAGGCACAGGCAGTACGGTCAACTGTTTGATTGAGCTCTTGCCGCAGTTAAAGCTTGCTGGCGCGGTTGCTAGCTCACAAGTGACTGAAGATAAGCTTCGTGCGCTTGGCATTGAAATAGTCGATTTGAACTTTGCTGGTACGCTAGATGTTTATATTGATGGTGCTGATGAAGTCAATGAACACTTGCAATTGATCAAAGGTGGCGGCGGGGCACTCACGCGTGAAAAAATCGTCGCGGCGGCATCTAATAAATTTATATGTATGGTTGATGAGAGTAAGAGTGTCGAAATACTAGGCCGCGCGTTCCCAGTACCGATCGAAGTATTACCACAAGCACGCTCGTATGTGGCGCGGCAGCTAGCTCGTCTGGGCGGCGATCCTGTTTACCGTGATGATTTTGTCACCGATTATGGCAATGTGATTTTAGATACGTATGACTTAGATGTGAGCAATCCAATAGCGCTTGAGAAAGAGCTGAATAATATCGTTGGTGTGGTCTGTAATGGTATCTTTGCCGCCAACCAAGCCGATGTGTTGTTAAAAGCGGGTAGTAATGGGGTTATGACGCTCACGCGTTAATCTACTTCAAACCACTGTTACTGATACAAATAAAAAAGCCCTCCATATTTGGACGGCTTTTTTATTTGGGAGTTTGTTAATGCGTTATACTGCTCTCTTTTTATAAAGTAGGTTATGCAGGCAACTTAATCTTATCTTTTAGCAAAAATTCCATCAATGCTTTTTGGGCATGTAAGCGGTTTTCGGCTTCGTCCCAAACGACAGAGCGGGGATCATTTAGCATATCATGGGAAATCTCTTCGCCGCGATGGGCTGGCAAGCAGTGCATAAACACCACTTCAGGATCAGCTTTGTCCAATAGAGAAGGTGTTACTTGATAAGGCGCGAAACGACGCGCGCGCGTGTTTTGCTCTGACTCTTGCCCCATACTTGCCCACACGTCGGTGACGATTAAATTGGCGTCTTTTGCCGCATCTTGCACGTTTTCTACTAGACTGACGCAATGTGAGAAGCGCTCCATGAGTTTTGGATCAGGCTCAAACCCATAAGGTGCTGCGACACGTAACTCAAAGCCAAACTGATTGGCAGCTTGCATAAATGATGAGCACATATTGTTGCCATCACCAACCCATGTCACGATTTTGTTTTCGATACTGCCGCGATGCTCATAGTAGGTCTGCATATCTGCCAGTAATTGGCAGGGATGATAATCATCGGTCAACGCATTGATAATAGGAACACTTGAGTATTCAGCAAACGTCTCAACTTTTTCGTGTCCAAAGGTACGAATCATGATGATATCAACCATGCTAGAGATAACACGTGCTGAATCTTCTAACGGCTCACCGCGACCGAGCTGTGTGTCGTTCGGTGATAAAAATATGGCATTGCCACCAAATTGACCCATGCCCGTCTCAAACGAGATACGGGTACGAGTCGATGACTTTTCAAATATCATGCCAAGCGTACGACCAACAAAAGGCTGGTATATCTCGCCTGCGTGTTGCATCTTACGCAGCTCGCTTGCACGTTTGATTAGGTTTTCTAGTTCTTGTTTGGTTAAATCAGATAAGGTTAAAAAATGGCGCAAACTCATAGTAATCCTAGCAGTCGATCGCAGTCAGTGAAACGTCATCAGTGTTCAATAGCATCGCGTCAGTGCGTGTTCAGTGCGTATACTGGGTTGACAACAAACTTTTAGTATAGCGTATTTACTTTCAATGTAAACGGGCAATTTTATCAAGAGTAAATGGCTCACTAAATACGTCAAACAGAGTAGTCAGCTATCAAATCCTGATAGGTTTCGATGACTACGCCAGTACACGGTTTGGACGTATGCTGAGGCGACACAGTAGCTCGTAGCTAATCGTGCCCGCATGCCCTGCGACTTCATCGACGCGCGGCACATCGCCCCAAAGCATTACTTTGCTATCTATGGCTAGACTCTCGGGTGCGCTACTGATATCAACGACTATCATATCCATTGCCACACGCCCAATTACAGGGCAACGGTAGCTTCGATTGCTGCTAGCATCAATGACAGTGACATAAGCGTCGCCTGTGATCACACGCGGATAGCCATCTCCATAGCCTACACTCACTAATGCCGTTCTAGTGTCTTGCTTGGCTTGCCAGCGACTACCATAACCGATAGCATCATTGGCACTGACAGTCTGTAGCGCAATGATTTGAGCACTAAAATCCATCGCTGCTTGCAAGTTTAATTCCTGTGCGCTTTGGTCAGTAACAGGTGAGCTACCATATAAGATGATGCCTGGACGTACCCAATCATAATGGTGCTCTGGAAAATTAACGATACCAGCAGAATTGCACAATGAGCCTTTGATATCTGGGCTAATAGTACTTTGTAAAGTCGATAATACGTCTGAGAAACGCTGAATTTGCATCGCATTTAATGGGTGGTCACGGTCATCAGCATTGGCAAAATGCGTGGTTAGTATCAGCTGATATCCCGCTTCATGCAGACGCTTAGCCGCCAACAGCACGCCCTCGGCATTAAAGCCCAAGCGGTTCATACCCGTATTGTATTTAAGCCAAACCACTCTAGTCGCACTATTGGCTGGAGGAATGTTTTGTAGCGCCCATTCCAATTGTGGCCCGTGGTGAATCACGCAGCTTATATCTTGCTCAATGGCCATCTGCCACTCATCGGCGGTAAACGCACCTTCTACCAATCCTATGGTTTTATCCCACCCTAATTTTCTGGCTTCTAGCGCTTCAGTTAAGGTGGCGACACCGATGCCATCTGCTTGCTGTAATGCTGGCAAGACTGCCGCAACGCCGTGTCCGTAAGCGTTTGATTTGACCATAGCCAACACTTTAGACTGCGGTGCTCGTTGTTTTACTTGATTGAGGTTATGGGTAATGGCTTTTGGTTTTATAGTAATGGTGCGCATAATCGCCTTCTTTATGAGTAGAATTATGAAGTTATAAAGCCAGTACGGCATCAATTGGCTAATGCAGCACTGGCTATTTTCTAAAAAATTATTTGTTAATTGATGATCAAACCTCTACGTCTTTATCAAACTTAAACTTTATAAGATTGGTTATTCATCATTCTCAAAGCTGGCGTTTTGATAGTACTCGGGCGTTAAGTTAATAAAGCGGGTAAATTGACCTTCAAAGCCTAACCGTAGCGTACCAATAGGGCCGTTACGTTGTTTACCGATGATAATTTCAGCCACACCTTTGTGGTCTGAGTTTTCATTATAGACCTCATCACGATAGATAAACATAATCAAATCGGCATCCTGCTCAATCGCACCCGATTCACGCAAATCCGACATGATAGGACGTTTGTTAGGGCGGTTCTCTAGACTGCGGTTAAGCTGCGATAACGCAATGACGGGACATTCAAGCTCACGTGCCAGTGCTTTTAAACTACGAGAAATCTCAGAAATCTCGCCCACACGGTTGCCATCGAGATTGGGTACTTTCATCAATTGTAGGTAATCGACCACGATAGCACCAAGCTTGCCATCATGGTTTTTGGCGATACGACGGCAGCGCGAACGCATCTCAGACGGCGGCAGGGCAGTACTATCATCGATATAAAGGTGCTTTGATTGCAGATGTTGAATGGCATTCATCATTTTTGCCCATTCGTCTTCATTCATTTGACCAGAACGCAAGTGTGTCTGATTAATCGCGCCCCACGACGACAGCAAGCGCATGACGATAGACTCTGCGGGCATCTCCATCGAAAACACCACAACCGGTAAATCTTCGTTAAACAAAATCCCTTCTGCCAAGTTCATGGCAAAGGTGGTTTTACCCATAGAAGGACGGGCGGCAACAATGATTAAATCGCCTGCTTGCAGCCCCTGCGTTTTATTGTTCAATTCAGCGAATGGCGTCTGCAACCCAATCATGCCGTCGGGATTAGATTTAAGCTCTTGAATTTTATCGATGACATTGGTCAGCACGGAGGTGATGCCCACAGGGCCACGTTGTTCGGCACGTTTGTTGTGCTGCTCATTGATACTAAATATCTTGCCCTCGACACTGTCCAAAATATCACTAACACTCTGGCTTTTAGGATTATAGGCAAGCGCTAGCATCTCATTGCCAGTAGTGATCAGTTGGCGTAGAGTAGATAGCTCACGTACACGCTGAGCGTAAGCGGTGAGGTTAAATAAAGTGGCGGGACTTTGGCTCAGAATATCTGCTAAGTAACTGTCACCACCTGCACCTTTGAGTAACTTCTGCGCTTCTAGCCAGTCGTGTACCATGACCGTATCATAAGGTTCATTGACGGCTGCTAAATGGGCAATGGCATCAAAAATATATTGATGTCGTCCAGCGTAGAAGTCATCTTTTGTGACGATATCCGCAATTTTATCGTACGCCTCTTCGATACTCATCAAAGACGCAAGCAAAGCCTTTTCAATATCGATATTGTGCGGCGGGGTTTGATTGAGTAAGTCGTCGGTTTTTTCAGTATCTGCCATGAGTGCCTAATGAGTTAAAAATCGGTATAAGAATGTGGGTTGGTCATGTAGCAAAACAAGTCAGGCATACTCTATGGTAAAAATACCAGAATATAAGAAGTTCTAAAACGCAAAAAGTAGTAAAAGGCGGTCTTGCGCTTGCTTGTAAATGCTACAATCAGAGGCGAAAGTTTAACACATTATGTGCTTTTTTTAGACGAGATAAATAACTAAATGCGTAGTTATAGAAATTCCTAGACTGTGAAATAGAATATAACGTCCAGATACAGAAGATGGTAGGTTTAATTATAAATACAATAAAATCAATTACTTAATTTAAAATAAGGTCATTGTTATGACGAATAAAAGACTGCCGCTGCTTATTACCACAGGTGAGCCTGCTGGCATTGGTATGGACGTCGTACTGCTATTAGCGGCTGAAGGTAAGTTGCAAGATTTTGAACGTCCCATTTGGGTTACGGCAGATAGCACCGCTATGCAAAAGCGCGCAGATACACTTGTAATGGCAGGCGTACTCGAAAGCTGTCCAGCTTGGCAAACGATGGATGCAAATATAGAAACTGATGATTTTTTAAGTCAATTATCACAGCAAACTTTGAACAGCGATAGTGCTTTTATTCTGCTGAATACGCCTTGTGCTGTGCCAGTCGTTCATGGACAAATTAATATCAGTAATTCAGCGATGGTTGCCACGCAATTAGCAGTTGCCCATCAGTTGGCAACCAAAAAAGCAGTTGCTGCTATCGTCACAGGACCATTGCAAAAATCTGCCTTGATAGATGCTGGTATAAAATTGCTCGATGGCACGATGTTTAGCGGTCATACCGAGTTTTTTATGCAGCAAAGTGGCTGTGATAAAGTCGTCATGATGCTTGCTAATCAAGCCATGAAAGTGGCGCTCGTCACCACGCATCTGGCACTAAAAGATATTCCTGCCGCCATCACTGCTGACAATGTCCGCCAAACAGTACAAATCGTCATCGATGATATGCGAGAGAAGTTTGGCTTAATGCAGCCACGCATTTTGGTTTGTGGTCTTAATCCTCATGCAGGCGAGGGTGGGCATTTGGGCATCGAGGAAATTGAGATTATCAATCCGGTATTACAAGCGTTTATTGATGCAGGCGTCAATATATCAACGGCGATGCCAGCAGATACTTTGTTTACGCCTAGACATTTAGCAAACTGTGATGCAGTGATTGCTATGTATCATGACCAAGGGTTGCCGGTGCTAAAATCGCATGGCTTTGGTGATACGGTCAACCTAACTTTGGGATTGCCTTACATTCGTACCTCGGTCGATCATGGTACGGCGCTTGATTTAGCGGGACGTGGAGGTGCAAGTGCCACTAGCTTATACCAAGCATTATTGATGGCAAATGAGATGGCGGATAAATCGCTTATTAATAGACCTCTTGTATAAAACTGGTGCCTTAGCGAGAATTGTCACGCAGTATTGGGTCACTTTAGTGCCAGCAATGCCTATCTGTCTATGCATCATCAAAAACACTCTAATATAAGTGGTTCCATTATAGCGGTCTATTTTAAGTGGTCTGTTAATAGGTTTAAAGGGTGAAATGACTGGTTCCCTTGGGGTATACCCTAACAGGACTAGCTGTTTTCTGGACAGGTACGATAAAGAGGAAGTGAGTGTATGATGAATATATTTCATATGCATTCGGAAGGCGAAAAATGCCTTATGTTTTATCTGAGATTGATGTGCCACTGCAAACTATCTTGAGCTGGAAAAAACGATGATTCAAACCGTTATCCATTATTTTCTACATTTCGGTATGCCGTTGATTATCGCCTATACATTTTTTCGTAATGACTATAAACGCGTATATTTGATCTTGTTAGCAACTATGCTAGTGGATCTAGATCACCTACTAGCCACACCTATTTTCTCGCCCAATCGATGCAGTATTAACTTTCATCCACTCCATACTTATTATGCGATGGCAGTATATGCAGCTATGTTGTTTTTACCTAAGCCGTATAAAATAATTGGTTTGGGATTATTACTGCATATTCTCACTGATTTGAACGACTGCGTAATGACCTATCTGAATTGCCCACAGTGTTTGAATGACGCTCCTGCTCGTGAGTTGGTGGAATGGTTAGTCAGAGCTACAAGCACTTGATGCAGCTATAAGAATATCGTCTAGTATTTATCCTACCAATCAACTCTCTCATAACTTCTAGTAGCAGCATCTATGCCCTTGCTATCCAATTTTAAATAAACCTAGCAGCAGACCTAATGTGTTCTACCACTAGAATTTATTTAGAGTGTTGCTACACATTTGATAAAACAATTCAGTTTCTAAGTAGGCAACAGTAAGATCGCACTAACCACTACTGTTTTCACATCGTTTTAATACTGCTGTAATCGCCACGGGTACGCAGAATAACTTCAACATCTGAATCGCCACGATTGCGCCAAAACCAGCCGTGATTGCCTGTAAATGCGGCTTCTAAAACCCCTTCATCAGCGGCAACGCCGCGACCTTTCTCATAACTAATAGCCTTGCCTAATGCATCGC
This sequence comes from Psychrobacter sp. AT9, assembly GCF_047272965.1. NCBI lineage: Bacteria > Pseudomonadati > Pseudomonadota > Gammaproteobacteria > Moraxellales > Moraxellaceae > Psychrobacter > Psychrobacter sp. AT9. Next base: position 1,920,830 of record NZ_JBKOTW010000001.1, on the reverse strand, counting down.
CATGAGTATCAAAGTTGACCTCACCGCCTGTCACGACCCAAGAGTATTCAGTCTTGGCACCTGAATCCATTTTCATTTTAATCTCTATTCCTTCCCCTGGCGTCAAGGTAAAGGGAGTTTCATCGCGCCATTCACCACTTGCGATGGCAGTATCAGCGGGTGTGGCACTCATTGCTTGCTCAGTCACACCATCTATATTTGGTGTTTCAGACGTCATTGTGTCAGTTGCTAGTAAACCCGCTGCATCGGCGGCAGCTTCATCTGCCAATTGCTGCTTAACTTGTCCCATTTCTGTCAATTGAAGAACACTACCAATCCCAGTTGGATCAATACCATACTCAGCGGGAAGAACCACCGTAAATAAGAGAACGACTGCTGCGATGCCAGCTAAAATAGTAGATTTGACGAGCTGCTTTGAAGTGGGAAGTTCAGCTTGTAAAGGAGTATCACTGTTATACATATTAAAAACCCTTGAATTAAGAAGACATTAAATAGCCAGTGAGCTGCATGCCCACTAAAATAAATCCTGCGCTCATCATAGCCACGTTGGCGGTATAGGCGTTACGGATGAAACTTAGCGTACGACGCCAATAGCTCATGCCAATTAATATGATGGCTAGAGCCAGTAGCTGCCCAATCTCCACACCGACGTTAAAGGCGAGTAAGTTAGGGAGTAGACCGTCAGGCGACATCTCATATTCAAGGAGCTTAGTAGATAACCCAAAGCCGTGGAAAAGACCAAAGACAAGCACCGCTATTTTAGTATTTGGCTGAAACCCAAACCATCTCTGGAAGGCACCAATATTGTCTAACGCTTTGTAAACGACAGAGAGACCAATAATCGCATCGATCAGGTAACTATTCATACCGATGTTGAAGTACACGCCTAAAATCATCGTGGCGGAGTGACCTAATGCAAATAGGCTCACATAGACACCAATATGCTTCATACGGTAAAGAAAGAAGATGACCCCGAAGAGAAACAGGATATGGTCATATCCCGTAATCATGTGCTTAGCGCCTAAGTACATGAAGGGCAGAATATTGACTCCTGAAATCTCCTGAATATACCCTTTATCCCCTGCGGTTACCGCATGAGCAAGCGCTTCATTGCTACCAGTAACAAGACAAATAAGCAGTATTGAGAGTACTAACAGACGGGTCTGCCAAGTCGCCCATGGCGATCTTGGAAGCCTATTGTAGACATGGCTATACATTAAGAATCCTATAGTGTAAGAGTGATGAATACGTGTATGTGCTTTTTAGAAATATGTGCTTTTTAGAAAAAACTCTAAAATTATGAAAATTTTAAATGCAAATCGAATACTTAAGGAGTAAGATACTATCCCCTAGGGGGGGATAATGTCAACCATAAAATCTCAAGTCTTGTGAGGTATAATGGCGCTCTCTAGAGAAAGGACACTGTCATTATGAAAAAACCACACGTACACGCATCTCATCCAGCCGTAATCACACGCCTCAAAAAAGCGAATGGTCATTTAAGCAGCACGATAGAGATGTTGGTTGAGGGTCGAACCTGTCTTGATATAGCGCAGCAACTGCAAGCGGTAGAAAATGCCATTCATCAAGCTAAAAAAGTGTTAATTCAAGACCATTTAGATCATTGCCTTGAAGACTTATTAGGGGCTGTTGACAAAGATCAGCAGGACTCTATAGAGGAGTTCAAGGAAATAACTCGTTACTTATAAGATCAACCGACTGATCTAAAGAGACACTCCATGCTTAGTATCTTTGCAAACCGAACTTATCGCCATTTATTTGCCGCGCAAGTGATTGCCCTGATTGGTACTGGTCTAGCTACGGTGGCGCTAGGCCTTTTGGCATTTGATTTGGCAGGCAATAATGCTGGGGTCGTCATGGGAACGGCATTGGCCATCAAAATGATTGCCTATGTTGGCGTGGCACCCATTGCAGCGGCCTTTGCCGAACGGTTGCCTAAACGCACGCTGCTAGTGACACTAGATGTGATACGAGCCGGTGTCGCCCTGCTTTTACCATTTGTTTCCCAAATCTGGGAGGTTTATGTGTTGATCTTTGTATTGCAAGCCGCCTCAGCAGCTTTCACGCCTACTTTTCAGGCCACTATTCCTGATGTTCTGCCTAATGAAGCGGATTACACCAAAGCTTTGTCGCTCTCACGCCTTGCTTACGATATGGAAAGTCTAGTCAGTCCCATGTTAGCGGCAGCATTGCTGACAGTAATGAGCTTTCACAATCTATTTACGGGAACAGTACTGGGATTTTTAGCGTCTGCCATATTGGTCGTATCGGTCACGCTACCAGCGCATGCAATGCCCGCGCGCCGTAGCATTTATGATAGAACCACGCGCGGCATTCGTATCTATTTAGCGACCCCTCGACTGCGCGGATTACTCGCTGTTAATGTTGCCGTTTCTGCCGCTGCGTCTATGGTCTTTGTAAATACCGTGGTGATTATCCAAGGTGGTATGGGACTCACTCAGAGTGCAGTCGCATTAGCATTGGCGAGCTTTGGCGCAGGTTCTATGATTGCGGCACTGGCTTTGCCAAGTTTATTGGGTAAGCTGACAGATCGCAGCGTCATGTTAAGCGGTGTAGGGTTGCTTGTGGTGGGTATGTTCGCTGGTACCTTGATGATGGGACAAAACTCGCTTATGGCCTTATGGTTCGTGCTAGGTTTGGGTTATTCTGCTGCTCTGACACCTGCTGGACGCTTGCTATGGCGATCCTCACATCAGGAAGATCGTCCTGCATTGTTTGCTGCTCAGTTTGCTTTGTCTCACGTCAGTTGGTTAGTGTTCTATCCATTAGCGGGTTGGTTAGGTGCGCGCTACAGTATGACCGTAGCTTTTGCGGTATTAGGCGGTGCTGCTGCACTAGCGGTATGGGCGGCTTTTAGAGTATGGCCGTCTATTGATTTAAAAGAGATTGAGCACGAACATGCCAATCTACCAGAAGGTCATGTTCATGCTACAGGATCTCCTACACCTAACGGCTTACGCCATACCCATCCTTTCATAGTTGATGACTATCATCCGCGTTGGCCAAGCTCTGGTTCTTGATATAGATCCTGTACATGGGGGTTCGCTATTTTATAATAAAAAGTACACTGCTATGTACACTGAGCTACTATAAATGACTTTGACTACTGATATAAATAGCCTACAGCCTAGTGTTCAAGTCCTCACTAGGAAACCATGCTTATTTCTATATCGTCATAGAGGTGAAATAACATGACAACATTTAATATGAATAAACCAGAAATAGAGCAAGCTGCTATTGAGTTTAAAACGGCGCTGATAAATTGGAAATCAAGAGAAGGTATTATAGGGGCTTTCTCTACATATCGTGATCAATAGACAGACGAAGATGTGAGTAAAGCTGTAAGTAAGGAAACACAAGTTATTAAACCAGTATTAGAAGCCTTCGAGCCTGTATACCGTCTAGCTATACAGGGTAAAATAGAGAAACCTTTTTCCTTTCAAAGTTATATGATGACTTATGTTGGTAGAGTACTGGGCGATGAGTTGTCATGGCCTGAAGTTCGCGAGCCGTATCAGAGAATGATTAATAGTTTGAAAGGTGGGTTAACTACAGAAGAGCTCATAGACAGTATTTACTACAGAAATAATTTATTACCAGAGCATTATGATCAAGCGGTTAAGGAAATTGTAGCAGAGGGTTGGACTCATAATTACCCACAATAATTACTAAGAATGTTTTTCAATAAAAACCGCGAGACCATCCCAGCTTAATCTAAAGATTAAGCTGACCTTTCACATTAATAACTTTTATCTTATTCCCATAACGGGTCTTATGACAAATGATTATGAGGATAAAAAGTCTCGGGTCGGTTGCGCTAAGGTGTGAGTAACTTATCGATAAAACGTCTCAAAAATACAGCCAAATTATGAGCTGTGGTATAATTTGTTATAATAATACCAGCATATTGCTGCCATAGCCCATTTCTCTTTTATACATTAAGACTCTTTTATGTCCAAAACTTCGTTTGATGCCCAAACCATTTCCAATAGCCTACGGGCTGCCAAACACCAACCGCGTAAACGCTTTGGTCAAAACTTCTTACATGACCGTAGTGTTATTCGTGAGATTGTCGAGAGCATTCGCTTAGAGCGCGATGACAATTTAATCGAGATTGGCCCAGGTATGGGTGCGCTGACTGAGCCGTTATTGGCAGAAGTGGATGCGATGACGGTCGTAGAGCTGGATCGTGATTTGGCGGATAGCCTGCGTATTCGTATCGGTGCCAATAGCCATCCAAATTTTGAGATTATTAAAGACAATGCTATGCATGTCGATTATCGTGAGTTGTATAGCGAGGAGCGCGGTAAGCTACGCGTGGTGGGTAACTTGCCGTATAATATTTCTACGCCGATACTTTTTCATTTGCTCAGTTATGCCGATGTGATTCAAGACATGCACTTTATGTTGCAAAAAGAAGTCGTCGAGCGTATTACTGCTGACGTTGGAAGCAAGACGTATGGTCGCTTGTCGGTCATTATGCAATACCACTGTGATACGGATTATTTATTAACTGTGCCACGTGGCGCATTCAATCCGCCACCAAAAGTCACCAGCGCTGTATTTCGCCTGACGCCGCATATCAACAAACCTATCGTCGCAGAAGACGAAGCGTATTTCGCGATTGTAGTACGCGAAACCTTTAACCATCGTCGTAAGACCTTACGTGCTATTTTTAAAAAATCAACCTTGTTGCCGACATTGAGCGAGGATGACTTTGCCGCTTGTGGTATCGATCCACAAGCACGCCCTGAAGTCTTGAGTGTGAAAGATTTTGTCAATTTGAGCAATCAGGCAGGCAAGGTAGCAGATTAATTCATCATCCAAAAATAGTTATCTAGGGTGTGTCCTTATTTCAAAAATGGTGATAAAAATGAGATAAATTGCAGTCAGACGAGGAAAATAGCGCAGATAATATCGGGATATTAACCAGCTATTTAACGATGTTTGGCAAAATTTAGCCATTTTTAGCCCGTTTAGATATGATCAATTGAATTGAGGACACGCCCTAGATATGAATAAAAGTCATCACATAAAAGTCATCACATAAAAGATAGAGGATTTATGAGTTTTCGCCACCAGTACGTCATCGGTGATCTGCAAGGTTGTTATGCGGCGTATCTGCATCTACTCGAAACATTGGATTTTGACCCTACTCAAGATAAATTGTGGTTTGCAGGTGACTTAGTGGCACGCGGCGAAGACTCACTAAATACGTTGCGCGATGTCAAGGCGCTCTGTGAGCAAGGCGCGGCGGCTACGGTGTTGGGTAATCATGATATTAACTTAATCGCTGTTTGGCGCGGTGCCGCTAAAATTAAGAAAAAAGACAAGACCGCACCAATTTTTGCTGCCGATGATTGTGATGAGCTATTACATTGGTTACGTCAGCAGCCGATACTGGCTTATCCTGATGCCAATACCGTACTGGTACATGCTGGCATCCCGCCGCATTGGACTATTGAAGCAGCAGCGGACTATGCCCAGCAGTTAGAGGCGCAATTACGAGGCAGCTTAAAGCAGCTTGATCGGTTGTTGCCACACTTATATAGCAAGACGGCCGATGATTGGCATACAGGTATCAACGGCTTTACCAAAATGCGCGCGATTGCCAATTACTTCACTCGTATGCGTTTATGCAAGCAGGATGGCACGCTCGAATTTAGCTTTACGGCAAGCTTAGATGATTCGATGCCAAAGGATTTTTTGCCGTGGTTTGAGTGGCAAGTGCCGCGCAAGCGTAAGATACTATTTGGTCATTGGGCAGCGTTAAAAGGTGAGGTTGATCTGCCACATGCGCGCGCTTTGGATGGCGGCTGTGTTTGGGGAAATCATTTATTAGCCTATCGATTGGGTGATGAAGCGGTAATAACGTCAAGTGCGCATTGTCATCCGCCATAATTATGGCAGCTCATTAACTGAAGCGTGTCATCAAAACCACCAAAACTACCCATTTAACTGGGCAGATTGGGTGGTTTTTTCGGTTTTGGCAGTGGGGTTTTGGCATCGCCAGCACCTTTGCTATCAGAGTCAGTATTGTCTGCCTCATCACGGCTTATTTCATTACTACTAGTCGCAAAGCTATCAAGCGCCTTAGTGCTTCTATCATATTGAATATCATCGGTGTACGGCACACTATTGAGGTTGTCATCCATCAGACCATCATCGAGATCGATCACTTGTTTGGCCATGGTTGGATGGACGGTGCTATACGCTTCACGACTAGTCATCTCAGGATCAAAACTACTGTCTGATGTTTGATTGTCATATTGTATGTCGGTCACTGCTGGATCGTTTTTCATACTGCCTTGCATGGATTTGGGCAATATTTTTACGTCCGATAAGCGGCGCACAACGTAATTAGCAGGTATAGGCTTGCCGCCTTTTTGCCCTGAAGTATCATCAAATATCATACGACCTTGGCTATCGATGCGCGCATATTTCATCGGTTTGTCGCGTGGCCAAAAAAAGTCAGATGGGTGACTGATAATATGACCAAAAACCAATTTGGTCAGACGCCCCCATTCAAAGAAGCGCACTTCTTTTGAGCGTAGTGCCACGAATAAGGCGAGGGAAAAGCTGACCATCAAGTTGACGATACCGATAAGAGCAACACCAAGAATGGACAGTAAGATGACGTTCCAGCTTATATCATCAGCGGACATGTTAAACAGTCCATGCGCCAAGTTGGCTGAGGCAAAAGCAATGTGGCGAATATCAATTGGTAAGCCGAAGATAAAGCCGATGGTGGCAGTGCTGCCTAAAAACACCCCGAATAAAAAGTTGCCCATGATGGCACCCAAGTTCGCTTCTACAAAGCCGCCAAAGCGCTGTAGCCATGATTTAGGCAGTAGAATTTTGAGCAACTTATGCCGCTGTATACGTGCGCCCACATGGTTATAAACTGCTAAGTTGTCGTAATAACCAGCGATCAGACCCGATAAAAATAAATAGACACCAGCAATGGCAGCGTGGGGAAGGGCGAGCGAGCGAAAAGGATCAAGATCATGTAGGAGATGCCCAGCCTTCTCAGTATCAATCATCGGCGTGCCTGTATATTGCAGCCAAGCAAAAGAGATGATAAGAGCGACCGGTACCGCTAGCATTACATTACCCATGATAGCGACAAACTGGGTACGTAAAATATCGACCACCAATTCTGACAGCTTGGTTAGCTGATGAGACTTCTTGCCAGAGCCATCTGATATAGTGGAGGCAATAGCCGCCGCCGTCATGGCAGGCTGCTTGGTAGCAACGGTACCGCGAATGACATGGATAAAGACAAAACCCAAGCCATAAATCATACTGTTGATAAAGGCGCGTCCCATTGGTGCGAGGGCTAAATGATAAGCCAATATCTTGGTGGTCGCCATAAAAGCAATGATAAAGCCACCGATAGAGGCTTTTTTAAACATTTTCTGATAGCCGGATTTATCAGTACTAATATAATGCTCACCGACACGGCTCGCGTTTTCAGTCACTTTGCGCGAGAGCAGCTTGGTATTATTATCAATCAAATAGCCGATACTATAGCGACGATTGGCAGTGGTAATCAGCGTTTGTATCAGTTCAATGACGGCCAGATCACGCTTGTTATAATCATCAGTCACCAGTTCAGTCAAGATACGCATACGCTGCAAGCTTTGGTCGAGGCGCAGCATCATATTGGTCAGTCGAATAGAAATACCCGTCTTATAAATACGTTTGCGAACCGTGGCAACGATATCTTCGCATTGCTCAATCATGACAAGTAACGGTGCTGGATCGACGGCTTTTTCGGGGGTGATATCAGTCAAGGTATCAAGCTCATGCGCCTGCCTATATTGATTGACAAATAAGACCGCCTCTTGATTTTGCGCCACAAAAGAGGCTGAATAGTTCAGCATTTGCGGGTAAGAATCCATCAAGTCAGGATGCAAACCAAGACCGCTGATGCGATAAGATAGAATAATAATCGCGTTTAAAATACTGTTTTTCGCCGTGGCGACTAGATCTAAGTGTTCTTCTTTGACTCTCAGTAATTCAACCAGCTCATCCCATTTTTCTTTATCGATATTGGCCAACCAACGCTCATCAGAACGCTTATTAAATAGGTAACCAACCAACTCAACCACGGAGTCCTCTTGCGGTAGTATTGGCAAAAGTCGATGGCCAACTAAACGGCGCAAACTATTAAAAAATCCCTGATCCGACATAATGCCAGTATCGGTATAGAGTGCAATTTGCCGGTACTGGATAATGAGCTTTAATACAAAGCTGGCAAGGCCGTCACCATATTCTGGATGCTGACGAATGACATCAATGAGGTTCTGAATGTTATCATTGGCCAAGACAGGCTCTTTTTCAGTGACCCGTAGCTCATCTATTAAGCGTTTTAGTACCGCAGGATCAGGTACATCACTTAGCGCCGTAATCTGCTGTAAAATGCGTTTTAGTTCTGGCACGTCGCATCCTTTATCATGGTGGTTTCAACCGTTTTTATTGTTAGATTTTGAATATTATTATCTGGTATACAATATAGGTTATGACTAAAATCTTGGTAATACTATGAAGTAACTTAAGCGATAGTTTGCTTTGCGTTATTCTAATCGGAACGATGCATCGATAGTTAATTATTTTGTTAGCAGTTATTTTGAAAATATTTTTGGCAAAAAAAGGGACAGTAGCGAGACTGTCCCTTTTGTCATGATACTTTAATTATTAATTATTAAAAATCGCTGATTAGTTAGCAGGTACATCAAAGTAGTCAAGATCAAAGTTCATCATAGGATCGCTACCTGCTTGCACCATTTGCGCATGCGCATCGATACGTGGCAGTACACGACCAACGAAGTAGTCAGCAAGCTTGGCTTTGTTCGTGTAGAACTCGCCTTCTTGGCCGTCAGCAGCTTCAACCATCAACGCAAACATATACGAGTAGCACAGGTAGCCAAAGGCATGCATGTAGTCAACGGCACAGCCATTGATTTCGTTTTTACGTTCGCCAATGTTGCTCAGCACAGTTTTAGTCAACGCTTCAATCGTATCAGCGGCATCTAGTGTGGCTTGTTTGATGCCGTGATTGGCTTGCATATTATTGACAAAATCACGAATTTCACCTAAGAAATGAGTGACGTATTTGCCGTTATTGCGCGCCACTTTGCGGCCTAGTAAGTCAAGGGCTTGAATGCCATTGGTGCCTTCATAAATCTGGGCAATACGCGTATCACGAACGATTTGTTCCATACCCCATTCGCGGATATAGCCGTGACCACCAAATACTTGCTGACAATCAATAGTGGCTTCTAATGCTTTGTCAGTCAAAAATGCTTTGGCAACAGGCGTGAGTAGAGCAACGCGAGCGGAAGCCGCTTTGGCTGCTTCTGGATCGGTACTAAACTTTTCTTCATCAAGATTCTTGGCAACATACATGGCAAAGCAACGTGACGCTTCAGTATTGGTCTTAGCATTTAACAACATGCGGCGTACATCGGCATGATGGATAATCGCATCCGCAGGTTTTTCTGGGCTTTGCAACTGGGTATCACTACGACCTTGACCACGATCATTGGCATAAAGTGCCGCATTTTGATAGGCAAGCTCAGCACCACCAAGGCCTTGCAGACCCATAGTGACACGCTCATAGTTCATCATAATGAACATAGAGGACAGGCCTGTGTTTTCGGCACCAACCATCCAGCCTTTGGCACTATCAAAGTTCATCACACAAGTGGCAGATGCTTTGATACCCATTTTGTGTTCGATAGAACCGACTGCTAATGTATTGCGTTCACCCAAGCTGCCATCTTCATTGACCAAGAATTTTGGTACAACAAATAGCGAAATGCCTTTTGAGCCTTCTGGTGCATTAAGTGTTTTTGCCAATACTAAATGAATAATGTTTTCAGTTAGATCGTGCTCACCGCCCGTGATAAAAATCTTAGTACCAGAGATGTCATAGCTGCCATCATCGTTAGGTACGGCTTTGGTCTTGATGATGCCTAAGTCAGTACCCGCATGTGGCTCTGTTAAGCACATAGTGCCAGCCCATTCGCCGTTGTACATTTTTTCTAGATAGGTTTGCTTTTGCTCTTCAGAGGCCGCTGCATTTAGGCAAAGCGTCGCGCCTACAGTCAGGTTAGGGTAAAGGGCAAACGATTGGTTAGCGGTAAAAACCATCTCTTCGGTGAGCATGGTCACCATTTTAGGAAAGCCTTGACCACCGTATTCAGAGTTACCGCTTAAGCCAACCCAGCCTGACTCAGCATACTGCTTATATGCTTCTTTAAAGCCTGTTGGGGTAGTGACAACGCCATCACCCTGAAAAGTAGCGCCTTCTTCATCGCCACTACGGTTGATGGGCAGCAGAACGTTTTTGGTCAGTTTTGCCATTTCTTCTAAAATCATATCGACAGTGTCCATGTCAACATGAGCTAAATTGTCGTTGTTTTGCCAAAATGCATTCGCATTAAAAACATCATTTAAGATGAAGCGCATGTCATTAAGAGGGGCATTATAAACAGCCATCAGCAGTCCTTTGGTTCAAATGAATAAAAATTAAATACATTAAGATTATCGGTTGTTCTTTTTGAGTTAACCTTAATGGCTAATAGCTAAAGTTTAGCAAATTAGAGGCTTAGCTTGTGTATTTCTTCGTGAATTGTGCGTACACCAAAAACATTTATCATGCGAAATAATGGCTTTAATAGGCTTAAAAGGAATTGATAATACGCAAATCGGCAACATACTTTGGTATGTTGCCGATCGAAATTACGATAGTGGTGCTAATTCAACAAATCTTTGATAAATTGATGGCTTACTTAAAAGGCAAATTGATCAACATCCATACTCATGTACGGCTCAACACCAGTGCTGATGCGCTCTACGTGTGTGGTGGTACGTGGAAGCAATTTAGCAAAATAGAACTGAGCCGTCTTGATTTTAGCATCATAGAACGCAGGCTCGCTGCTGCCATCAGCAATAGCAGTTTGTGCCACAAGTGCCATACGTGCCCATAAATAAGCCAGAGTCACGTAACCACTGAAGTACATGTAATCAACCGCTGCACCGCCTACTGCTTCAGGGCTTTCAGTGGCTTGCATACCAATTCGCGCTGTTAAGTCGCCCCATTCTTTTAGATGCTTGACTAGTGGACGGATAAATTGACCCATCTCATCATTTTCTTTGTTTTCATCACAGAAGTCTTGGATGACTTTGACAAAGTTTGCAAGCAGCTTACCTTGTGAACCCAATACTTTACGACCCAATAGATCAAGTGCTTGTATTTCAGTCGTACCTTCGTATAGACAAGCGATACGCGTATCACGCACGTTTTGCTCCATACCCCATTCGCTGACAAAACCGTGACCACCATAAACTTGTATACCGTGGTTGGCAGCTTCTAGACCAGTCTCGGTCAAAAATGCTTTAGCGATTGGTGTCAACAATGACAGCATTTGATCAGCAAATTTAAGCGCTTCGCCTTCACCTTTTGCGACGGTATCCGCAAAATGTGAGAGATAATAGACCAATGCACGGCCACCTTCAGCAAAGGCTTTTTCGGTCAATAGCATGTTGCGAACCGCTGGATGTACAATGATCGGGTCAGCTACTTTTTCTGGTGCTTTGGTACCTGACAAAGAGCGCATGGCCAAACGATCTTTGGCATAAGTCAATGAGCCTTGGAATGCGTACTCTGCTGCAGTCAAGCCCTGAACAGCAGTACCGATACGGGCAACATTCATAAAGGTGAACATGCACTGTAGGCCGCGGTTTTCTGGGCCAATTAGGTAACCTGTTGCGCCATCGAAGTTGATGACACAAGTGGCAGAGGCTTTAATGCCCATTTTGTGCTCGATAGAGCCACAAACGACATTGTTACTATCGCCAACGCTGCCATCTTCTTGAACCGTCATCTTAGGAACGATAAACAATGAGATGCCTTTTGTGCCAGCAGGTGCGCCTGGTAAACGCGCCAATACAATGTGAATAATATTGTCGGTTAAATCATGCTCACCAGCTGAGATGAAGATTTTTTGACCAGTAATGCTATAGCTACCATCTTCTTTTGGCTCAGCTTTGGTACGGATAATACCCAAGTCAGAACCAGCGTGTGCTTCAGTCAGACACATCGTACCTGACCATTCACCGCTGATCATTTTTTCTAAATAGATGTTTTTCTGCTCATCAGTACCATGATGCTCGATGGTTTGGATCGCACCATGTGATAGGCCTGGGTACATAGAGAATGACCAGTTAGCCGTACCAACCATCTCATTGATGACCGTTGATAATGAAAACGGCATGTTTTGACCACCGAATTCTTCTTCAGCAGACAACGCAGGGAAACCAAGCTCACAATACGCTTTATAGGCTTCTTTAAAGCCCTTTGGTGTCGTTACTTTGCCGTTATCAAACTTGCAGCCTTCCGCATCGCCGCTTTGGTTCAATGGTGACAGCTCATTTTCAGCAAAGCTTGCAGCCATTTCAAACAGGCTATCCATTAGCTCGCGGTCTGCTTCTTGAAATGCAGGTAGCGTTTTGTAATGGCTTTCGCTATCGAGCAGCTCATGCATAACGAATTGAATATCACGTAAAGGTGCTTTGTATTGCATAACTTCCTGTCCTTTTTGTAATGCAATCAATAATAGCTGGTCGTCCTATGACAGCGCTAGGGTTTAGCGCATGATGCAGGATTGACTATATCCAGATGGTCTGTTGGAGTCGCAGACCTATCTAAGGTATCGATTGCATAAAATAGTATTGAAAAGAATGGTGATTGTTAGAGTCAGTTTGATATTTAGTAAGCTCTAACAAATTCACTATAAAAGATAGGCTTTCATAGGCGATTATACAAGTTTGGTAACAGCACTGATAAGTCATGAACCTACCTTGCATCCGTTATGCAATCAACGTTAGGCGAAAAAATAATGATAATAATCGACTAAAAAATGATTGGCTGATTCTCGATTAAAATACTGACTAGGGCGTGTCATCATTTAGACAAATATTGCTGCGTTAACATTTCAGTTGCGATATCAGCAGTCACGGGTTTGCTAAACCAATAGCCTTGTCCATATTTACAACCCATGTCTAACAGTAAATCGCGTTGTTGTTTGGTTTCGATACCCTCAGCGATGACCTGCATATCAAGCGCCACCGCTAACTCTAAAATAGCCTTGACGATCGCATATTGGGTACGATCCGTTTCAATCTTAGAGATAAAACTTTTATCGATTTTGATAAAGTCAAAAGGATACTCTTGTAGATAACTTAAAGAGGCATAACCCGTACCAAAATCATCCAGCGCTAAACAAATCCCCAACTCTTTCAGTAAGTTGAGCTGTTTTTTGACATTAGCATGGCGCTGTATTAATGAGGATTCTGTGACTTCGATATGCAGTTGATGGGCATGGATGTCGTGCTGCACAAATAAGTTGCTCACCATCTCAAAGAAATCAGGATGGCTAAATTCAGCAGCATCGGCGTTGATACAAATATGTTGATCGAAGCCAAGTTTTTGCCAAATAGACAACTGTTCCGCAATTTGAGTCGCCATTTGTGAGAACAGCTCAAATGACAGTTTGTGCGTGATGATGGCATTCATAAAGTGAACAGGTTTTAGCAGCCCACGAGTAGGATGCTGCCAGCGTACCAGCGCCTCAAAGCCAGTAATAGCCCCAGTATCTAAGGAAAATTTCGGTTGATAATAGGGTACAAACTGAACATCATTGGTGGCAGCTCTAAGCTCCGCTTCCAACTGTAAACTATTGGCAGTTGCCTCATCGATGGTCTTGTTGTACCAACAGATGTCGTCTCCACCTTGCTGTTTAACATACTGTAGGGCTTTCTCAGCTTTGGTCAACAACCCTATCATTTCGTAATCATTTTCAGGGAAAAAACTGACCCCAACTGAGATATGACAATAAATGGCTGTATCTTCTGCTGGCTCATTACTGACGAAAAAAGGATGCTCACACATTTGCATCAAGAGGTCTAACTGATTGCGTACGGAATTGGCATCAGTGCATTCAAATAATAAGGCAAAGTCATCACCACCAAAATGTGAAAAACAATGCAAATCTTCGAGCTTTAAGGTTTTGACCCTTAGTACGAAGCTTTCTATGAGAGTATTAATACCGTCGGGGCCGAGTAGGCTTGCGAGGTTACGATAACGATCAATGTTTAGGCGTACAATCACGACTTCTTGATAACTTTCTAACAATAGCTCACTGGTCTGACTCAAAAAAACCTTGCGGTTAGGCAACCCTGTCAGTTGATCGTAATTGAGTAGATGATTCATTTGTTTTCTGTCTTTTACGACCGACGACATATCGCGCACCACACCGATATAATAACCCGTTTCTCCCACGTAGATTCTTCGGTAAGTGATATGGCAATTCAGAACTTGTCCATAGCGAGTCGCTATCGAAAAGTCAATTTCATAAAATCCCTTACTGTCTAAATGACTGGTAAGATCATTTAAAATAGCTTGCTCTTCTTTTGATAAAAACTCAGCCGCATATATACCAAGTGGTCGCCCCAGCAAAAAAGATTCACTGTAACCAATCATAATCTCGTAAATAGCATTGACCGATAGATAACGAAAGTTTGCGTCTAAGATAAAGATAGCGTCTTCATATTGCTCACATAACTGTGTCAGCAGTTGCTGCTTATCTGAGAGCGGTAGGGTGGTAAAAGTAGTCATAATTGGACTCACTAAGTCAACGTCAAGTCTAAAAAATTGGTCAGTCATTGCTAGCAATAACCACCGTCAGTCATATGGATTACCTAAGCTCAGCGGCTCAAGCTATTTCCCAGTTTGCAAAGCAATAAGAAGCGTTGTATCAGAGCACTTCATTTAACCTAGCCATCAGCATATATACAGAATGGCGTTTGGTGATTAATGGCTAAGCGCGTGCAATGTTGCCAAGGCGACGACAGGCGCGGTCTCTGTTCGTAGCACACGATTACCGATCTGCCAAGGCGCAAAGCCTACTGTTTGTGCTTGTACTGACTCATCATTACTGAGACCACCCTCAGGACCGATTAGCAGCTCAATGTAGGGTTTGTCTTGTGTTAGTGCGGTTGAGAGTGTCTCTGGTTGCAGAGGTTGTCCCGCTGCTGGCACGCTCATCATTAATCGGCTATCTGCTGGCTGGTTTAATATTTGATAATAAGGGGCTTCACTCAGTGTCGCGACAATAGGGCTAACCGCAGCGCTGACAGATATTGCTGTGTCTGTAGCATTGGTCGCTGAATCACGTAACCAGTCATTGATAGACAGTGGTGCAAGGATAAGAGGAGGGCGATTGAGGCCGCATTGTTCACAGGCAGCGATAGCGATTTGTTGCCAATGTGCCAGCTTTTTTTCGACTTGGGCAGGTTTGAGATTGACTTCGCCATGATGACTGCTAAGGAGCTGAATAGCAGTGACACCAAGCTCAGTGGACTTTTGAATGGCATAATCCATCCGTTCACCGCGACTCATCACTAGGGCTATTTTAGTCAATACAGGGGCGCTGCGGTCATCAGTTGAATGACTGAGTAAGGTAACCGTGGCATTTTTTTTACTAATCGCTTGTAGCTCTACCTGATATTCGCCGCCAAAGCCATCAAACAAAATACCTTGATCACCGATATTTGCGCGTAATACTCGGCACCAATGATGAACGATGCTGTCTGTTAATTCGACACTAGCACCAATAGATAATGCGCTAAGGGTAGGAAAGGTGGTGTTCAAATCGTTACTGATAGCATAAAAAAAACGTCGCACAGTCGTTTAGTCCTTTAATTGAACAATAATCCCTCTCAACATGTTAGCAGAATATGAGTGGCGGAGGGAAAGGTATTGTCACAGGTATTTGGGAAATAAAACAGGTCATGTAGAGCAGTTGTTAAGACAAGATAGATCATAAGTAAAACGAAAAAACTGGCACTCCGAAGAATGCCAGTCATTTAACAAGAAGTTCAACAAAGGTCTAAGCGGTAAGTCCTAATGCTTCGACCAAACGCTTATTCGGCTCAACCTTATTCATGCTATAAAAATGCATGGCAGGTACACCCTCATTGATTAAACGCTCACATAGACGATATACCACATCAAAACCAAATTCACGGATGGCCTTGCGGTCATCACCAAAGTCAGCCAACTGCTTACGCACATAACGCGGAATATCAGCGCCACAGCTATCGGCAAAGCGTACCAAATTACTTGAGTTGGTAATGGGCATAATGCCAGCCACCAATGGCTGTGCTACGGTATCAATCCCACGCTTTTCTAAGGTATCACGCAAATATAAGTAGCTATCGGCGTTATAGAAAAACTGGGTAATCGACGCATTGGCGCCCGCTTGGTATTTATTGACCAAATTGTCAACATCAAACGCAAAGCTACGCGCTTGTGGGTGCATCTCAGGATACGCGGCCACTTCAATATGGAAGTGATCGCCTGAGTGTTCACGAATGAATTTTACCAAATCGACAGCAAATGGTAGTTCACCCATACCCACCTGACCTGAAGGCAAGTCACCACGTAGCGCGACTAGGCGCTTGATACCTAAGCTTTTGTAGTGCTCAAGCAATTCAGCGATTTCTGCTTTATCATCACCAATACAAGACATATGCGGCGCAATGTCAGTATCGCCGCGTGCACATAGCGCTTGAACGATATCTAAAGTGCGGTTACGGGTTGAACCGCCAGCACCGTAGGTCACCGAAAAGTACGCAGGTGATAGCTTATTCAGCTCATCATAAGTGCTGAGTAGCTTTTCATGACCCAGTTCGGTTTTGGCCGGAAAAAACTCAAAGGAGAAAGCAGGCTTAGTCACAGTCTGGCTCCTTTTAGTATTTATAAGCGTCAGGCTTAAATGGACCTTCGACAGGTACACCCAAATATTCCGCTTGTTTATCCGTCAGCTTCGTCAGTGTACCGTTAAAACCAGCAACCATGGCAGCAGCGACTTCTTCGTCCAGTTTCTTCGGCAATACTCTGACGTATAAGTTGTCAGTGCGCTCATCAGCTGGCAAGTCAGCGAATTTCTCTTCAAACAGATACATTTGAGCCAATACTTGGTTAGCAAATGAGCCGTCCATCACGCGTGATGGGTGACCAGTGGCATTACCAAGGTTCACTAAGCGACCTTCAGCAAGCAAGATCAAATAATCATTCTCGTCATCTGAGCGGAAGATTTGATGCACTTGTGGTTTAATCTCAACCCAGCGCCAGTTGTCACGCATGAATTGGGTGTCGATTTCGGTGTCAAAATGACCGATGTTACAAACGACTGCACCAGGTTTCAGTGCTGCAAGCATATGACGATCACAAACATGGTAGTTACCAGTGGTGGTAACGATCATGTCAGTGTCTTCAAGCAGACGTGTGTTGATGTTGTCTGCGCCGCCAGTGTTATCACCGTTAATGTAAGGCGATAATACTTCAAAACCGTCCATACATGCCTGCATGGCACAGATAGGATCAACTTCTGAGACACGTACGATCATGCCTTCTTGGCGTAAGCTTTGCGTAGAGCCTTTACCCACATCGCCATAACCGATAACTAGAGCGCGGCGACCAGCAAGGAACATGTCAGTAGCACGTTTGATGGCATCATTTAAGCTATGACGGCAACCGTATTTGTTGTCATTTTTAGACTTAGTGACAGCATCGTTGACATTGATTGCTGGTACTTTAAGCGTACCTTTATTTAGCATCTCAACCAAGCGATGAACACCAGTGGTGGTTTCTTCTGAGATACCATGGATATTATCAAGAAGCTCAGCATAATCATTATGGATCAATGCAGTTAAATCACCGCCATCATCCAAGATTAAGTTAGTATCCCAAAGCTGACCTGAGGCTTCGCCGCCAACGTGAACTTGTTGACGCAAGCACCATTCATACTCTTCTTCTGTTTCGCCTTTCCAAGCATAAACAGAGATACCAGCAGCAGCAATCGCCGCAGCAGCATGGTCTTGAGTTGAGAAGATGTTGCATGATGTCCAACGTACTTCAGCACCTAGCGCGACTAGTGTCTCGATAAGTACGGCAGTTTGGATGGTCATGTGGATACAGCCAGCGATTTTTGCGCCTTTAAGCGGTTGATCAGCTTCGTAGCGACGACGCAGACCCATAAGGGCAGGCATTTCAGCTTCGGCAAGGGTGATTTCACGGCGGCCGTAATCAGCAAGGCTGATGTCAGCGACTTTATAGTCAGTGAAAGAGGGATCGATCGTATGGGCAGATGGTGTAGTAGACACTGCGTCCATAATATGCTCCTATCAGTGGTTAACGTATGATAAAAAGAATAAAAACGCAGGTGCCGTTGTTTGCGCTGTGAGCGACCAAAATAGGGCGCTCGACAGTTAACCGAGCCTAACATAACCTATAATTTGCATGATTTTAGTCTCTCAATGCAATATCTATGGTCATGGCGCAACACCTCTCGGAGGTCGTTATTGTAATAGATGAGTCATGGATTGTCACCTGTTGGATAACATAAATAGATGACGGTATAGGAAGATAAGATGCCGAGCGGTAATATAGAGCACTAAAAAAAGGCCATCGATATTGATGACCTTTTTTATTCTCAGTTCAGACAGTCTGAAGGGTACTAAGAAAAACCTAGTACCAGTTATAGGTCAAAGAGGTGAAATAGTTGATACCATCAGTGTCGTAACCGGGTAGAGTAATATACTTTTCATTAGTAATATTGTCTAAACGTGCTGCCATGGTTAGGTTGTCTGTTAGCTGGTAGTTACCGCTGATATTAAACAATCCATAATGATCGACAAACTGCGATTCTGCATTGGCAACGTTGCTATAGTAGTCACCGACATATTCATATTCGGCACGAATGTCAAAGCTTGATAAGCGATAGCCTAAGTAAATCAGACCTTTATGCTCAGGACGAATGGCAAGAAAATTACCATCGTTGCTCCCGCCACTATTGTCTTCTGCCTGCTGGTAGTCATAGCTACCACCAAATAAGTAATTATCGACTATCCAATCTGATGTTAGTGTGAGTCCTTCGATTTTGGCTTCATCGACGTTTTCGCTAGAGCCTGCATAAGGATTGCTAGGCGTGGGGCTTGCGACATAGCTGATTAAGTCGTCAACTTTGTTGTGATAGCCTGTCAAACGGGTAGACTGAATAGGAGTATCGTATTCAATAAAAGCTTCATAGTTATCACTGGTTTCTGGTGTCAACTCAGCATTACCACCGAAAGGTGAGTACAAATCATTGAAACTAGGCGCTCGGAACCCTTTAGCATAACTGGCACCGATGCGTAGATTGGGACTGATATGTAGCGCGCCACCTAAATTATAAGTGGTCTCATCACCATACTGTGAGTTGTCATCATAGCGTAGGTTTGCTTGTGCATCGAATTGATCATTAGCCAATACATAACCCAAAAATGCACTGGTCACATCACGGTCATCAACGTCATAATCAGTCGTATCAATACTTTGGTTTAAATACTCTGCACCGTAAATGCCTGTACCGATAGGTAGGGCATGCTGACCGACTAGGCTGACTTGATCTTGCTCTGTATCATAGTTACTGCTATAGGTTTCTGTGTCTATGTTGTCGATAGAGTGCCCATACTGTAGCTTCACCGAAGCGCCTGGCTGGTAGCGCCAATCAACGAACGCTTGAGCCGCACCCGTTTCTTGATCAGAATACACATTCTCTGCAGCGCCATTATCAAAATAAGTCGTTGACTCGCTATACAGAGCACTAGCCCCTACTGACAATTGATCATTGATACGCTGATTTAGAGCAATGCTAAAGTTATCACTTTCGAAACCATCGTCGTCCTTGTTGTAAGGGGCGTATTCATTACTAGGATCGGGTAGCGTTGCATTGATACCATCTGTTTCGTTGTGGCTGGCTGAAAGGCTCAAAGCGGTGCCAGTATCATTGACGAATTGTGCGCTAGCACCGTATAAATATTGATCATTTGAGCCAACACCAGCGGTAACCGACATGCTGCTTTGATCTACATTGCTGCCTTTTGTGAATACTTGAATCACACCGCCCATCGCGTCTGCACCATAGATACTAGATCCTGAGGCACCATATAGTATTTCGATACGATCGATCTGGTCGGCTGGTAGTAAATTTAGGGCACTATTACCTGTGCTTAACGAGCTATAACGTATGCCATCAATAAGTACCAAGATTTGCTTACCATCATAACCGCGCATATAAAGATTGGAAACGGTGCCCATGCCGCCGCTTGTATAGTGACTGATGCCAGGCTGACGCTTCAGTGCTTCTAAAACTGTCTGCCCTTGATAACGGCGCAATTCTTCGCTATCAATCACGCGAGTTTGGGCGATTACGTTACTGGTTTTGGTAGGCGTACGCGTCGCTGTCACAACGATTTTATCAAGCTCGACTTGTGGCAGCTCACTATCATTGACTGTCTCTAAGTCAGGGTCAGATGGCGTGACAGCCATGGCTGTATTTACGGCAAATACGCCAAGTGCGCTTAAAATACAGCACCGCAAATAAGTAGACGAAGAAGAGCGTGTTAACAACATAATGATTCCCAAGGTTACAAAAGCAAAAGTTAAGAAGGTAAAATTTACAAAAAACAGTAGACAAGTTACACAGGGTTCATTATCTATAAATATGCTCGCTTTATAAACCAGTTTTAGCCAATATTTATTCATGATAAGCTGAGTAATTTTCATGATGGCTGATCATTGAACCATTCTAAAGCGATGCACAGGGTATTTATTGCTTAGCAACTGTGCTCAGTACCAATAATTGCTTATCATTAGAAACATTGTTCGGTAGAAAAATTTGTAATCAAAAACACGACAGTTAGTTATAATTGCTATCATGGCGGCAGGTTGTGTTGATCATTGGCTATTTAGGCAATTTTTTCTTTATACCTATGTCTATCTATGAATTAAGAGGTTTGTTTTGTCTATTGAGCGTCGTATGAGTCCTACTAGCTTACCTTTACCCTTAAAAGCATCATTATCAAGAGTCATGGTAATGGCCACCTTGTTGCTGACTTTATTGTGTAGTCTGATACTGCCGAATGCTGCCTTCGCGGCTGAAGCTGGCGTGTTGGGACTTGGCGGGACTAGTGAGGCGAGCAGTGAGCCGATACCTGATTCCTTTGGGCGAGATACGCCGCGACATACGGTGCAGGGATTCATTAGTGCTTTAAGCGAAAACGATTATTTATTGGCGAGCAATTACCTTAACTTATCAAAGTCTGACAATCCAACTACCGTGGTGCGTCAATTTAAGCAAGCACTCGATGCTGGTGGGCGTTTTTTACCTGACTTGCAGCTCAATAATACGCTTGAAGGCAATTTAACCGATCAATTGCCACCCAGCCAAGAAAACGTCGGTGTCATCAATATCGGTGAAAAAAGCGTGCCGTTGTTATTAGAAAGAGTGGTGTCTAATAACAATGATCAGTACTGGCAATTTTCAAGTGATACGCTCAGCTCAGTACCAGAAGTGATAGAAAATACTGAACCGACCTTGGTATCTCGCTATACGGTTGATTCACTGGACGGCAAGAAGGTTTTTGGTTATCAATTGGCTGACTTGGTTGCAGCGCTAACCATGATTGTGAGCAGCTTTGTACTCACTTATATTATGGTTTGGCTGTTGTACCATCTATTGAGAATCACTTATCCTCACATACGCGGTGTACCGTTACCATTACCTGATAAGGTGATATTGCCACTTGCTGTCGTCATTATGGCGTTGATATTATCCGAAGTCATGGTCTATGCAGGCGTGTCAGTCACATTACGTGAGCCTATCAATCGGTTTACCGAGGTTGCATCATGGCTAGCGACAACGTGGTTATTACTGCGTGTCATCGATGCGATATTCACGCGTGCCGTCAACTTAAGCTATAAGAAAAACCATACTGAACGTGTCTCAATCTTAGGACTGCTACGCAAAGTCGTCAAAGCATTGCTGCTTATATTTGCGGTCATTGTCTTCTTTGGTAATTTGGGTTTTGATTTAACGACCGGTATTGCTGCATTGGGTGTGGGTGGACTGGCTTTCGCTCTTGGTGCACAAAAAACCATTGAGAACCTTGTTGGTAGCGTTGTAGTTGTGGCGGATTCGCCAGTACGTATCGGTGATTATTGTAAATTCGGTACTTATGAAGGCACCGTTATCGATATTGGTATTCGCTCATCACGCGTCCGCACATTGACCCGCACCATCGTCACCGTACCCAATGGCGACTTCTCGTCCATGCAAATCGAGAACTTTACCTCACGCGATATGTTCCGCTTCTTTCATCAGTTGTATCTTAAGCGTACCGCTGATATCGACGTGGTTTTTAAGATGGTCAAGGATTTGGATGAGTTTTTGAATGAGCATTATTTAACCAATAATGAATGGAACCAAGTGAACATTTTAGAGCTGCGCCAAGACTGCTATGTGATTCAATTACAAGCTTATATTAATGCCAACGACGTCATGGAGTTCTATGACAAGCAAAACGTGGTATTCGTTGATGTACTAAACCAAGTCGCAAAATATAAGGTTGAGCATGCTTTGCCAACACAGCAGTTGATTGTCAATCAAGCTGAACTTGAACATCATATGGAAAGTAATACAGTTGAATCGGTAGAAGAAGATACCTCACACAGCAGTAGCAATACGGATGATGGTGAAACGAATGTAAGCTTAGACAATCATGATCACTCTAGTAACAACGGCAGTGTTGATATTAATAAAATCAGCAACAAAGCGAGAGGTGATAATCAGAAATCATCGATGGCAACAGTAAGCAGGGAAGGTGCACTCAAAGCACTGAAACACAAAAGTCGTATGCTAAGAAAAAGTAAGTTTAAGCACACCAAAAGAAAATTTGGTTTTTCTATATGGAACCAGCCTTAAAAATGAGTTTTCTTTATATGGGCAGATATTCTGTATGGAGAGCTATTATAGGGAACTATAAAGGTACGGCAGTTTTATCACGTAGTAAGCCGTAATATGACCATAGAAGCAGGCTGGCAGCGCTACGATGTGGTGACCAGATTTCGGTCAATCCCTTTAGCTGTTTCGGTGTCGGGCGTTCTGCTAGACCTAATACTGTCATCGCTGCGACTTTAATCGCTAAATCATCGACCGCCAGTATGTCATCGCGTTTTAGAGAAAACAATAAATACATCTCAGCCGTCCAACGTCCAATGCCAGTGACTGCTGTGAGTGTCTTTATAGCCGCTTCATTTGGCATGGTTGTTAAGGTAGTAAAGTCTATATCATGCGCTACTAAAGATCGGACATAGCGCATCTTTTGCCTAGATAAGCCTTGTGCTCGTAACGTTTCGTCCTGTGCTTCAGCAATAGCATGAGGGGTTGTCAAACCTGCCGCAACCAGCTTTTTCCAAATACTGGCCGCGGCTGCTACTGATAGCTGTTGACCCACCATCGCTCTCATTAGTTGCTCAAACCCACCTGCATTGTGCCTAAGACTGGGCATCCCAACTTGCTCATAAACAGGAGCGAATCTTGGTTCGATGGCAATCAAAGCAATGATATGCTCTTCTAACTCTTCAGTGTTTTCAATAGTTTGTAGACTCATAAACATCTTATCCTCATTGATTTAGATACTGCTAAAGCTATAGAAAAGTAATATCGATACATCAGCCATACCGTCGCATTTTTAGGATGTTTTGACTATAGACGCCAACAATGATGTAGATAGTTTTTTTTGATAATGAGCATAACAAAAAGGACTGCCAATAAGCAGTCCTTTTTATGTTTAACGATGCAGCTTATTCGCCATCAGTTTTAGGTTTTTTAAGCAGTACTAATACCGCGCCGTTTCCACCATCTTTTGGCGGGGCAGAGCAAAATGCCAGTACTTCTGGCAATTGACGTAGCCAACCGTTGACGCAAGTTTTTAAAATAGCTTCGCTACCTTTACCATGGACTATTTTTACCATAGTTTCATTATTTTGCTTTGCTTGGCTCAATAGTTGAGTCATGGCAGCGCGTGCTTCATCAATGGTGCAACCATGGATATCTACCGCATCATACCAACGCAGCTTGCCCTGTTTGAGCTGGGTAAAAATTTTATTTTGTAGGGTCGGCTGCTTGTAAGACAGATAAGCTTCGCCAGCCACAGGATTGAGTAGCGCCTGCATATCTGATAAGCCAGCGCCTAAATCACTAGCCTCACTACCTTGCGCGGCAGCACGTTTCGAAAGTGTGGCGGCATCAGGTTTACGCGCTTTTGCGGCGTTGGCAGGGGAGCGGACGTTTTTGTCATCGAGCTGATTGACGCCATGCATCGCTTGCATAAATAGAACTTTATCGT
Organism: Psychrobacter sp. AT9; assembly: GCF_047272965.1. NCBI lineage: Bacteria > Pseudomonadati > Pseudomonadota > Gammaproteobacteria > Moraxellales > Moraxellaceae > Psychrobacter > Psychrobacter sp. AT9. The sequence continues at coordinate 1,896,485 of NZ_JBKOTW010000001.1, read as the reverse complement.
CGTCGATATGCTCACTGTCCAACTGTTTGACAGTCTTTTTGACTTGCTTTTGGGTGAGTAACGAGACAGGTTCTGTAGGCTTTTGATCTTCACCTTCAGGTGAATCGGTATCACGGCCTTTGCTCAGCTGTCCTTTTAATTCTTTGAGTTGGTCTTGCATTTCTTTTGAAAATAGAGAATTTGACATAAAAGTTAACGTATCGTTGATTGATGAATAAAGGATTGAACAATCCGTATAGCACACGCATTGTTCAAGCGATCTAGTGTCTATTGAAGCTTGAATGATTGAGTTACTTTACCCGTCTGCTGCGCTGCCCGCAAGTAAGGATTGTAACGCTTGTCCAGGGTGATCCGTTTTCATAAATTGTTCACCGATCAAGAAGTGTTGAATGCCTTGCTCCAGCATCAAACGGATGTCACCGCTGCTATGAATGCCGCTCTCGGTAACGATAAGGGGTTTCTGTGCTGTGCCATCAGCATCGGTAGCCAATGCTTCGAGCAAAATATTTTTTAGGTCAAGCGTGGTTTGTAGGTCAACGTCAAAAGTATTCAAATCACGATTATTAATACCATAGATATTATGATCAGAGCGTGGCAATTGTAAGGCGCGCTCAAGCTCGGCCTTGGTATGTACTTCAATCAATACATCCATGCCCAGTTTGATACTCAAGGCATGGAGCTCTTGTACTTGCTCATCGTCGAGGCAAGCCATGATTAATAATATGCAATCTGCACCCATTAGATAGGATTGATATATTTGATACTCATCAATCATAAAATCTTTGCGCAGTATCGGCAGGCTTGAGGTATTAGCTGCTTGAATAAGGTAGCTGTCATCGCCCTGAAAATAATCGCGATCAGTTAGTACTGACAAACAACTTGCACCAGCTTGCTCGTACTGCTGAGCAAATAGCGCGGGTGCGAAGTTATGGTTGATAACGCCTTTAGAGGGAGAGGCTTTTTTAATTTCAGCAATGATACCGATACCGTTCTCTTCAGTACTGATAACTCGCAATGCCTGAGCAAAACCTCGACGCGGTTTATTATCAGCTGCGACCTTTGCTTGTAAATTTTCAAGAGATAGTACCTCTTGAGCCTTTTTTACTTCTTCTATTTTAGTAGCGATAATGCGCTGTAGCACTGAAGGTATGTCTGAATGGGTTGTGGTCATGCTGGTATCCGAATATCGTTAGATGAAAATAGACAGTGATGGTAATGAATGCACTACATTAGTGCTTGCAAGTTAATCCTGCGCCACTAGCTGCTGTGTGTATTTGGCTAAAGACTCAAGCTTGATTAACGCATCGCCATTTTGGAGGATTTGTTGAGCTCGGCTGACACCATTAGGATAGTTGCTGGCAAGCCCTGCGGTGTATATCGCTGCGCCTGCATTTAGCGCAATCATATCGCGGGCTTTGAGTACTGAGCGGTCGTTGGTTTCTGCGCCTGATAAAGCGGCCCGTATCAGCTCAAGGCTTTGCTCTGGTGAATCTACATCGAGCCCAATCAGCGTTTGTGATTCGATGCCAGCATCTTCTGGCATCATCTCATAAACGGATATCTCACCGTTTTTTAACTCAGCGACAGTGGTAGAGGTGGCAAGGCTGATTTCATCTAAGCCATCTTTTGCACCAACCACCATGACATGACGTGCGCCTAGGTTTTTCATGACTTTGGCGATAGGTTCACACAGTTGAGCGGTAAAGACACCAATGACCAAATTGGGTGTGCCAGCAGGGTTGGTTAATGGCCCTAAAATATTAAAGATAGTACGCGATTTTAGCTCACGGCGTATAGGATTGGCATAACGCATGGCGCTATGGTGATTGGGCGCAAACAAAAAGCCGATGCCTTGTTTTTCGATACAGTCTTTTGCTTGCTCTGGGGTGAGCGACAGACTGATACCTGCCTGCTCAAGTAAATCTGAGCTACCAGATCTAGTAGAGACCCCGCGATTGCCGTGTTTAGCTACTTGTGCTCCCGCAGCTGCCACAACAAAGGCCGATGCCGTGGAGACGTTGAATAAATTTGCGCCATCACCGCCAGTGCCAACGATATCAACTAGATGTTCACAGTTTTTTGGTTCGATATTCGCCGCCAATGCACGCATGGCGCTGGCTGATGCCGTAATCTCATCGATGGATTCACCTTTCATGCGTAGACCAGTCAAAATAGCGCCCATCATAGCGTCGCTACATCTACCTTGCATAATAATCAGCATCACTTGATACATCTCATCAAAGGTCAAGTCAATGTGCTGAAATATCCTACCTAAAGCGGTCGTCAGCAGTTGATGTGTTTCTGTATCGGACAGTCTCTCAATACTGTCTGGCGTGTGCGTTTCTTCTATTTTCGTCGTACTCATTATGGTCTCGCTTAATTTTATTTTTTATATGAATCTATAAGGGATTTGGAATAGAGTAATCAAAGCAGGTACTTTAGTCAAAACTAACCGACTTGCGGTAGCTTGTCTGAGGCTAGTACAGCCAGATTATGAGTCTGCAAAAAGTTGTTGAGCAGCTGATAACCAGCCTCGCTCAAGATAGACTCAGGATGGAACTGTACACCTTCTATAGCAAGTTTTTTATGACGGATACCCATGATTTCCTCAATGCTGCCATCAATATTTTGTGTCCATGCGGTCAGCTCAAGACACTCGGGTAAACTGATTTTATCAATGACGAGTGAATGGTAACGCGTGACTTGTGAGGGATTAGGTAAGCCTGCAAATACGCCTGTGCCATTGTGGTAAACGGCGGATAAACGTCCGTGCATCACTTCACCTGCTTTGACGACCTGTCCGCCAAATGCCTGCCCAATGGCTTGATGTCCCAAGCAAATACCCAGTATAGGGATAATACCTTTAAAAGTCTCAATGACGGCTAACGAAATACCAGCGCGGGATGGGTCACACGGTCCTGGACCAATGACAATGGCATTGGGAGCTAAGACCTTAATTTGATCGATGGTGATCTGATCGTTACGCCACACAGTGATGTCCTGCTGCAACTCACCGAAGTACTGTACAATATTGTACGTAAAGCTGTCGTAATTATCGATCATTAGAATCATTGTGTTCAACTTACTGATTTTTAGGTGTTTCTATAGTTGAATTTGTCTGCGCTGCTATTGCCTGCATTGCTATGGGTTACTGTCAATGCTTGATGCCATACCGCCATAAGGGTAACAGCTGCTACTGTGGGATGCCGTTATCTTACCATTATTTCGTCCTCTATCAAATATGGGGCATAATGACGAGATTACTAAATAACTCTAGATATTAAATCGCACCAAAACAGAGCGAGTTATTACTATTACATTAATAATCACACTAATTTGGTGCAATAGTAGTGCGGTTCATTGCTCTACATAAGAAGTGTTAAAAAGATAATCATCGGAATAACAGTCTTCATATGTGTGTGTGTTTTATGATAAGTCATTGTATTTACTATCAGTAATGCTGTTGCCTTAGCCACCAATACCATTCGGTTCTTAAAGAGTTGGCATAGCCCTTGCAGTTATGCTGTTATGATTATTTGTGACCACAAAGAGACAGGTCTAAAAATAATTATTAACAAGTGCCTGAAGAGTTCAGCATTATGAGTTATATATTGCTAGAATAACGTTAGAATTGACTTGGCGTATTTTTAGACCATTGAGATGACTGTTGGTCTGATTGAAGAAACGCTTTAGATGAGTATCTTGACTAATACGCTGAATAGTGCTGATAATAAGCAGAATATCGTATGCATTATTTCAGTATCAAAAGCACATCTAACATTCTTGAACAAGAATACTGCACTCATAATTTTAAATCGCAATAACGTGATCAACACAACGGAGACTATTCATGTCGAATAAACTATTAGATCTTATCCAATCCTCTAATGCTAAATGGGTTGACTTTCGCTTCACCGATACACGCGGTAAAGAGCAGCACATCAGCTTCCCAGCGCATAGCGTTGATGAAGATGTGATGGAAGATGGCAAAATGTTCGATGGCTCATCTATCGCTGGCTGGAAAGGTATTGAAGCGTCAGATATGATCTTGCGTCCTGATCCAGAAACGGCTTTTCTTGACCCGTTCTTTGATGCGGTCACTGTTGTGGTCACTTGTGACATCATCGAACCATCAACGCTACAGGGCTATGATCGTGACCCACGTTCTATCGCTCGCCGCGCTGAAGAGTATTTGAAGTCTACTGGTATTGGTGATACTGCTTACTTCGGTCCTGAGCCTGAATTCTTTGTATTCGATGACGTTAAATGGTCAATCGATATGTCTGGCGTTAGTCATAAAATCACTGCTGAAGAAGCAGCATGGTCGACTGGCGAGACTTACGAGTGGGGCAACATGGCGCATCGTCCGCGCGTTAAAGGCGGCTATTTCCCAGTACCACCAATCGATAGCTCACACGATATGCGTGCTGTTATGTGTGAACGCATCGAAGAAATCGTTGGCGAAGGCACCGTAGAGGTGCATCATCACGAAGTTGCTTCTTGCCAGTCTGAGATTGGTGTGGCATTCAACACCATGGTTCGTAAAGCAGATGAAGTTCAGCAATTGAAATACGTTGTTCATAACGTTGCGCATCAGTTTGGCAAAACAGCTACCTTTATGCCTAAGCCAATCGTTGGTGACAATGGTTCAGGTATGCACGTACATATGTCTATCTCAAAAGACGGCGTAAACACATTCTCAGGTGATGAGTATGCGGGTCTGTCTGAAACAGCATTGTATTTCATCGGTGGTATTATCAAGCATGCTCGTGCATTGAACGCGATTACCAACCCGTCGACCAATAGCTATAAGCGCCTAGTTCCTCATTACGAAGCGCCTATTAAACTTGCTTATTCAGCGTCTAACCGTTCAGCATCTATTCGTATTCCACACGTGAGCAGCCCTAAAGCGGTACGTGTTGAAGCACGTTTCCCTGATCCAACGGCTAACCCATACCTAGCGTTTGCTGCATTGTTGATGGCTGGCCTTGACGGTATCCAGAACAAGATGCATCCAGGTGAAGCCGCTGACAAAAACTTATATGACTTGCCACCAGAAGAAGAAGCACAAATCCCAACGGTTGCAGAAAGCTTAGATGTAGCGTTACAAGCGTTGCGTGACGATCATGACTTCTTATTAAAAGGTGATGTATTCACTGAAGACATGCTAGAAGCGTTTATTGCTTTGAAAGAAGAAGAAGTACAACGTCTGAACGTGACTGTACATCCTGTTGAGTTTGACATGTATTACAGCTGCTAATTTATAGCATAGACTCAATATTGTTTTAATGAATAAAAACCAGTTAAGTAACTCTTAGCTGGTTTTTTTATGTCTGCGGATAAAGCGCACAAGATAAATGAATAACATTTCTCCAAAATCACTACTGATTTCAAATTGAAAGTATCGCATAATGGTTATTATAAAAGTATATTAATAGTAGACACTAATTAGGTTGACTGACTATGATTTTATCATCAAAACTGAATGTTTCGAAAGGCCATGCGAAGGTAGGGCTATTGACGATCACTGCCATAGCCAGTCTCTGTGCGCCTTTAGCAAATGCTGCACCCATTTATAAAGTGGTCGACGAGCAAACAGGTCAGGTGACCTTCACTGATCGCCCGCAAAGCTATGAGCAGCAGGTGGGTAAACAAGTCAGTCAGACGACAGTGACGACAGGTAATGAAACGAGTGGCTCAAATAATAGCACTAGAGATAATCAGACTGCTACGAATGCCACGCAAACCGCCTCTATACCTGCTACCAACGATGCAACGGTCAAAGCACCAATCAACTATCAACTGGCTATCACTGAGCCCAGCGAAGAACGTGCTTATCGGCGTCCAGCGCAAAGTATTAATGTAGCACTACAAATTAAGCCTGCGCTGCAAGCAGGTGATAGTGTCCGTATTTATTTTGACGGCAACGAAGTCGCTCAAGGTCTAAATGCGACGATTGCTACGATAGATGCGTTGCCAGGCGCTCATACGATAACGGCGGTCATTCAAAGCGTGAAAGGTCAAACGCTGCAACAAGCCGCGCGCACGGTTTATGTGATTCAAAACAATACAACTTTGCAAAACAATAAGAAGATTGCAAAACAGCTTTTGGCTTATCAGAATTTACCTTGGCATCAAAAAGTGATGTTAAAACTGCGCCAACAGGACGGTAGTCTACAAAAAGTACAGAGCAGTCAATCTATTGCTAAGGATGCTTTTACCAAATAATCTGTATAGGTGATGATTATATTAATAAAATTATTTTGTTGTTGAGAATTTAAAAAAGGAGCAGCCACTATAGTAAGTGAGTGCTCCTTTATTTTTGCTTAATTATCTTACATTGGACGAACTTTGCTCAATTATTTAGTCAGCTCAATGGTACCGTTGGCAGTGACTGATACAGTACTATTACCAGATTCAAAGCTTTGGCTTGGCACTGCCTCGTCTGCCATTCCTGATTTCATGCTCATGGCGCTATACATTGGACGTGGATAGTTGCTACCTGTATTCAGGTTAACATTAACGACGCGGTAGCCACGAGCGTCCCAAGCACGGGTGAGGCTCTTGGCTTGCTGTTGAAAAGCACGAGAGGCTTCGGTCATTAGCTTTTGCTCTAAAGCATCTTTTTTGGTATCTGAGACACCAAAGTTCAGATTGTCCATAACCAACGTTTCTTGTAAATCAGCAATGAGCTGGCTGGTCGCTGAGAAATCTGTACTCTTCAAATCTATATTTGCCTGACCTGTCCAGCCAATGATTTTGTCGTTTTTGTCATAGCGTGGATAAGTGCGCTGCTGTCCGGTGCTGACAGTGACGCTAGGGTAGCGCTTGGCAATTTTCATAGCATTATTAATGGATGTATTGAGCGTTGTGGCTAGAGTTTTAGAATCTGCTGCCTGTGCTTTTTTGTACAAGCTGGCTCTTACTTCATCGTTCTGAATTTCTTCTTTTACTTCTGTTTGAAACGTTAGCTGGTCATAGCCTGTTGGCTCTGCATGGGCACTACCCATCATTGCAGTCATAAGACAAACTGTACCAGAAGCCAGTGCTGCTTTATTAAGTAAAGTATTTTTCATTATTATCTCCTAAGTTCATTTTAAGGGTTTTTATATGAGAAGCTGTACCTCTTATTTTCTAAATATTGATATGTGTGCAACTTCATTCACTAAAATAGCAAAATTTCTGTGAGTTGCTGTGAGAATTTTGTGACCTAAGTTACTGGGCTAAGTTGCTGACTTAAGTTACAGGGTCATTTTCCCGTCTAAAACAAACAGTTTTAAGATAGGGGTTGTAAAATTAAAAAATCCTTGTATAATTTGCACCTGGTGGCTCCATTGGTAGCCTCGCAACATTGTTCTATGAATCCCGCCAGGACCGGAAGGTAGCAACGGTAATAGTTATGATGTGTGCCGAGGATGTGCTGATGGAGTCGCTTTTTTTTGCCTAAAATTTGATATTAGTTTTGACGAAGTATCAAAGACGCTTTTATGATGTATTAAGCCCTTCATTGTAAAGGGCTTTTTTTTGTCCAAAATTTCATTCGATTTCCCGTTTAATTTCTTTAATTTCAAAGCTTCATTGATTAATATAGGTTAAAATACAATGTATTAACTTTTATTAACATTCTAGACACTTTGGGGTTCGATTATGAAGATGTTTGTTTGGCTATTCATTATTATTGTGGTGTTGGCAGTAGTATTTGGCATCACGATATTTAATAAGCTGGTACGCGCACGTAACCAAGCAAAGAATGGTTTTGCACAGATAGATGTACAGCTTAAACGTCGTCATGATTTGATTCCTAATTTGGTCGAAACAGCCAAGCGTTATTTGAGCCATGAACAAGAAACACTTACTCGCGTCATCAGTGCGCGTAATCATGCTCAAGAGCTACAAGACTCTAATAAGCATCAGCCAGAATCGCTTGATCATATGGCGCTATTTGCCAAAGCAGAAGGTATGTTGTCTAAAGCGTTGAGTCAGTTTTCTGCTGTCGTTGAAGCATATCCTGAGCTAAAAGCCGATAGTATGATCAAGGAATTAATGGATGAGTTAACCAACACGGAAAATCGCATTGGTTTTGCTCGTCAGCATTATAATGATAGCGTGATGTTTTATAATAACGACCGCGAAATATTCCCCAATAACCTCGTCAGTACGACTTTTGGCTTTCGTCCACTCAGTCCTTTAGTGTTCGAAGATAGAGAAGCGATTGCTCAGGCACCGATTGTCAATATGGGCTGAGGTTTAGATAAATTTGGCGAACTCTAGGCGGCCTAAACTGATGGATTTTTTCGGTGAACAGCGGATACGTACGCGGCGCAGTCTATTCCTTTATGGGCTTTTTTTGCTGATTGTACTTGCTCATATGGCGGTAGGACTGGCTGTCATGGGGCTACTATTAACTGTATTTACGGGCGGTATATCTCACTGGGTATTGGTTCTGGTCATTATCTTGATATTAGGTAGTTTCATTGGTGGTAGTTTCTTAGAGTATCGCCGCCTGAGAGCAGGTGGCCGCGCTATTGCTCAGCGAATAGGAGCGGTTAGGCTGTTTATCGATAATAGTCAAGAAGCATGGGAGCACAGCCACGGGGTCGCGCATCAACACGAAACTAAGGAGAAAGTTCGCTATAGTTCACGCCATATAGCCGTGCGTGATGAGCGTGACTTTCCACCAGTCTATCGTCGTTATTGTGAAATTTCCCAGCAGTTGGCGATTGCCTCGGGCTTGAGTACACCGATCTTATATGTATTACCTGATGAGCAGGGTATCAATGGCTTCGTCGCTGGTCGTCATAGCCAAGATATGGTGCTGGTCGTTACCCAAGGTGCGCTAGATAAATTGTCTGATGAGGCGCTATACGGGCTGATAGGTCATGAATATGGTCATATACTGCATGGTGATGCCACCTTTAATCTACAGCTGATGGTGATATTGGCAGGCTTGCAGATACTATATGACTGGAGTGATCCAATTTCCAATCATCGTTCCTTTGAGACTGATATTACTTCCCATCAGTCTCTATCACAGAGACAAGTTGATAATTTTGCACGCAGTACCGAGGCGCAAACCGCCAGCTTCAACACTCCTAGTGAGTGGGTCGCTTACTGGCAGCAGCAACCTCAACAAAAGCAGTCCTCAGCCAAGCGTCAGTCGAAATGGGTGCAAAATAGACCTGTAATAGATCGTCAAGCACCGCGTAGTGTTTGGACATTGCTATTACATGGCTTGAGCTTCTCTAGTATGGCAAGCGCTCAGTTGATTAAGCACAGCTTCAACCGCCAGCGTGAGCTGCTTGCTGATGCCACTAGCGTGCAATTGACACGTTCGCCTGCGATTATAGAAACCTTGAAAGCCATCCATCAAGACTCACTTGGCTCGCGTCTATCTGGAATCGCTGATATCAATGGACTCAGTCATTTTTTCTTTGCCAGTAGTGGGGCGGATTTGGGCGATGTGTCATGGTTTGCTACCCATCCAAGCTTGACTGAGCGTATGGGTGCTATTAATGCTGATGCGTATCATCAATTTTCGGTACAAGTCGCTAAAGACAAACGGATAAATCAGCAAAAAATTAAAGAAATATATGAGCAGCGTCGTTTGGGTGATGTGAGGAAAGTAAAAACAAATAGCCTAAGCATTAATAAAAAAGACAATGCTAATAAACAATCATCCCACGTAGAACTACTCTCTACTCAAGCGTTGGATAGTGGAGTAGAGAAAGAAGAAAAAGGGCTAAATTTTGTTATAGCAGAAGATGTAATCATTGATGGACGGTTGCAGGTAAAGTCGCAAGATGCTGGCACTTATCAACTATTAAAACCTTGGCAGGCAGAACCCGACAGCGATTTACCATCAGCAGCGCTCATTAGCATTGATGATATTGAAAAAGTCTCATTGCCACAGTACATTCTTGATCACAGTCATCATCCTTTAGGCGCACAAGCATTGATCGAAGCGGTGATGCTTTGTCATCAGGGTCAAGCTCTAGCAACGATAAGTACTTATGACTTGGTTGACATTTGGTACGAGATTTCTACTAACAAAGCCGATAATAATTGCCAATCGCAAATTCTACCGCATGCCATCGACCATAAATTAATAGAAACCGTGGCGAGTGTTGATCGACGATTGGACAGTGTTCTAATCACGACTGCCATAAAGAACTTGAGTCAGCACGACCTATCAGAAAGCGTGATTGCAGAGCTACGTCTGAAGCATGAGAGCAGTCATAGCAATCAAAGTTACCAGCATTATGTTCAGAAAAAAAAGTGCCGTATGATGTTGTTGCGCTATCAGCAGGGCATATTTGAGTTACTTCAAGGCTGCTTGATGGCTGATTTAAGCCAAAATTTTGCTGATAATATCATCAATGATGATGGTTCTGCTGATAATATCATCAATGATGATGGTTCTGCGGATATAGCTAAGTCAGGATTCACTCACTCAGAGAATGCAGTGTCTCAAGTGCCATCGATTCTATCGCTATGGCAGGCGCTGCATTTACAGAAACTGTTGCCGATATTGTTTAAAGTTTTGAATGATAAAAGTACAGATAGACAGATTGCATGGCAGCAAACACTGCAGTCTGGCATGGACAGTATCGTTGCTCAGCTTGATCCGTCAGGTCAGGTGTTTGATGGTCTTAGGGCTTCTGATACAACGATGCTTACCTTATTGGCTTATCGCTTATCGAAAGATGTCAAAGGTCAAATGATATCGAGGCTAGGTAGCTCGCTATTTGGTTATAATAATGACAGTGTTGCCCACTACATTGTGGATTTGAGACGACATGCGGGCTTGATTGACATCACTTTGAACGAAGTCAGTGATGCAAATTTGCAATGGCTATTATTGACGGCACAAGGTTTGAATAGCGTCCAGCTACTAGCTATCATTGACGCTGTACCTAGCTTTCAAAAATTCACCTCTAGGGTGTCCATCATAGATACTCAGATTGAGGATAATTATCGAGAGAAGCAACAGGATAGCAGTCAAATAGATTATAATGAATATCGGCAATGGCTGAGTACATTGCATACGGTGATGTTACACGATACGATAGTCAGTCAAGATGAGCACGATTGCTTGATGCTACTAGCAGAGCATTGGCTAGGCGTTCGGCAGCTTTTCTAATAAATTGAATTGATTGAAGCGCTATGCCTATTCGGCTGACAAAGAGCGAGATGTTTGAAACGCTTTTTTAACGTTGCTTTTAGCATTAAAAATCTGTAAACCCATTTAAGATAAGTAGGATAGTAGAGTCGAATGAGTGATATCCAAGACCCGCTAATTGTATTGCAACATCGTATGCAGCAGCGTCAAATTTTAGCAATGATGGGTATCAATCAATGGGTACAGCCAAGCTCAGCTACTATTAATATGGCAGATATCTCTGCGCCTATTATTCCTGATCCTACAGATGATACTAGCACTCAGGCTGTGCCATCTGATATAAACATCGAACAACCAAGTATAGAACAGCAAGGTAATGCTGCTGCGAACGTTGATATGTCAAATATAGCATTTGCTGATTCTGTATCAGCGGCCATCGATGATGACGCCACGCGTAACTATTATCATGATACTAATGATATAGGATTAGCACAACCCAACGCACAAAGCCCCGTCACCTATAGTTTTGATACTAGTGTCAAAGCTGTAGGTGACGTACCTGTCAAATCCCTCGTAGACGAAATAACTCACCAAACCACAGCCGCTATCGGGCAAAGTCCTATTGCTCATATAAATAGTGATGATAGCTTTAAAAAAGTCACCCCATTTGATTTGCAAGGTGGTCGCTATGGCGATTGGGTGATTTTGGTTGATATCCAAGCACTTAATAATGACAGTCAAAAGCTATGGAAAAATATCACTCAATCGCTATCAATCACTTGTGAGACAACGTCCTTTCCTATCTGTGAAGGTATGGACACCGCTGAGCTTGCCAATGCCAGTCTTGCTGGATATGTCTTTAAGATTGGTCGTAGCGAGGAGATAAAAGTAGCAGCATTAACCGCATTGCCTGAAGGGCTTGAGCATCCTCACTTTACGACTGTGCCCACGTTAGAGGAACTGCTCGCTGATAGCAGCTTAAAGCGGCAGCTTTGGGAGAGATTGTCTGGTTAAGCTATCTGCCCAATTGCCCATTGGTATTTTGGCAAGTTATTTGTATAAATAAAAACATTAGCAAATAAAGACAACTAAAGTCACTTTTAAAATAATTTTGATAGGCAACTTTTACGCTCCAACAAACAACGATGATTTCATCATATTTAGGATAATGATTATGACTACCCAAGCTGCTCCTAACCGTGTACCTAATTTTTCAGCGGGACCTGCTACGATACCAACTGCCGTATTATCACGCGCTCAAGAAGAGTTGCTCGATTGGCAAGGACGTGGACTGTCGGTCATGGAAGTAAGCCATCGCAGTAAAGAGTATCTGGCGATTACTGAAAAAGCTGAGTCTAAATTGCGTTCGTTGATGGACATTCCAGATAATTATAAGGTGCTATTTTTACAAGGCGGCGCTAGCTTACAGTTTTCAGCGATTCCACTAAACCTATTAAACGGTGGGCGCGCAGATTATCTAACGACAGGTGCTTGGTCAGGTAAAGCAGTCAAAGAAGCGGCGCGCTATGCCAAACTAGGTCTTGGCGAGACTAATGTGGTTGCAACAGGCAAAGAAAGCAACTTTACCGATGTACCTGATCAAAGCGATTGGAATCTGAGTGAAGATGCAGCTTACTTCCATTACTGCGCCAATGAAACGATTCATGGCTTGCAGATATTTGAGCCGCCAACCGTTGCTGCACCAATTATTGTTGATATGTCTTCTTGCATTTTGTCACAGCCAATTGATGTCTCAAAATTTGGAATGATTTACGCGGGCGCGCAAAAAAATATCGGTCCAGCAGGACTTGTCATTGTGATTATCCGTGAGGATTTATTAGGGCAGGCAAGTGAGTGGTGTCCGCTGCTAATGAACTATGAGCATCAAGCTGATAAAGAGTCTATGTCAAACACGCCAGCGACGTATTCTTGGTACTTGGCGGGATTAGTGTTTGAGTGGTTAGAAGAGCAGGGTGGCGTTGCTGCTATCGGCAAAATTAATCAGCAAAAAGCAAACCTGCTCTACAAAACAATTGATGACAGCAGTTTTTATAACAATCCAGTTGCGCCTAAGTATCGCTCTATCATGAATGTGCCGTTTACTTTAGCAGACAGTAGCCTTGATAAAGTATTCTTAGAAGAGTCAGAAAAAGCAGGCTTACTGCATCTAAAAGGTCATCGTGATGTCGGCGGTATGCGTGCCAGTATCTACAATGCTGTACCGCTTGAGTGGGTACAAAAACTGGTCGACTTTATGATTGCATTTGAAAAAAAACACGCCTAAGTCAGTACGGGTTTGAGAAAAAAGACGCAACTTTATGAGCTGCGTCTTTTTTTATGAGAATTATCATTGTTTTAGGGCAGATGATGCGCTATACCTAACACTGCAAACTATTAGGTTAAAAAACCTAAGTTTGTTATGATAAAATTTTCAGCTGTTGTGATAGCTTATGTTTTTGTTTGCTTCTCATTTAAGCTGCGATGAGCTTTCAGTCATTAGGTAAATTCTCTATACATCCATTTGGTTTAGCAGAGGGGTTTGTTATAACTTTATTATGATAAAAAATACCATGCTAAAAACCGTCCTATTAGTGGCAATGGCGAGTTGGATACCAGCCAGTATGGCGACACCAATCACCATTACTGCGCTTGCACATAACAGCACTGCTGAATATGTCAACGCGCCTTATATGCCCTATGCCAATCCAAACGCGCCGACAGGGGGTACGCTCTCGCTCGATGCGCGTGGCACCTTTAATGCTGCCAATAAATGGATGACCACGGGCGTGGCGATGATTGGTACCGATTATCTATATGATACTTTGATGACGGGCTCACTAAATGAAGCTTTTACGATGTATCCGCAGTTGGCAAGCAAGGTAACGTATGATCCTGATGACACCAGTTGGATTATATATCACCTCAATCCTGCTGCCCGTTTTTGGGATGGATCGCCAGTGACCAGTCGCGATGTCAAAGCGACTTATGAGGCAATATTGAATAAAGGCCCGATGTACATTCGCAGTTATCTAAGTGATATCCAAGACATTCAAGTCATTGATGATCAGCAAGTCAAATTTGTCTTTGCTTCTACTGAAAACAAAGAAATCTTACTGACGGTTGGACAGTTTCCTATCTTTTCAAAGTCGTCTATCGATGCTGATTTTGAAAAGATAAGCTTAACGCCATTGATGGGTAGTGGGCCTTATAAGCTAGGTCGGGTCGATGCAGGGCGTTCGGTGAGCTATGTACGTGATCCCAATTATTGGGGACGTGATCTGATGGTCAACCGTGGTCGTTATAACTTTGATATGATTAAGTTTGTCTATTATCAAAGCGATGAGATTGCTTTTGAGGGTTTCAAGTCTGGTCAATATCGCTTCCGCCCTGAGAACAAAGCCTCTAATTGGGCAACGGGTTATAATTTTCCAGCAGTAAAAGCGGGTCTTATTAATAAAGAAACGATCACCAGTCAAAACCCAGTACCGATGCAAGCCTTGGTCATGAATATGCGCCGCCCAATCTTTCAGGACATTAGAGTTCGTCAAGCACTGACCGCCGCTTATGACTTTGAATGGATGAATAAGACCTTATTTCATGGGCAGTATGAGCGCTTGCAGAGCTTTTTTCATGGCTCAGAACTAGCGGCAACGGGTACGCCGTCTAGTCAAGAAATGCAGGTGCTAAGTCCATTATTATCTAAACTTGAGCCGATTCAACGTAAAGCCGTATTAGCAGAATGGCAGCTGCCCACCAGTGATGGTAACGGCTTTAACCGTGAAGGGTTACTAAAAGCGCGGCAACTTTTGTTAGATGCTGGGTTTTATTATAACGATATGAAACTGTATCAACCTAATGGATCGCTTGCTCAGATTGAGATTTTGATGACAGGCGAGACCATGGGCCGTGTATTGCTGCCTTATATTCGTAATCTAAAACGTCTGGGATTTGATGCGACTTTGCGCCAAGTCGATGGGCCACAATATTATGAGCGTATGCGACGTTTCGATTATGATATGGTTGTCGATGTATTTGCCCAAAGTCTGTCTCCTGGTGCTGAGCAAGCAGCATTTTGGGGCAGCGCTGCTGCCGATGAGCCTGGTAATCATAATACGATTGGTATAAAAAACGCCGCTATCGACGAAGTGGTAGCAGCGTTGGGCGGCGCTGAAAATCGTGAAGAGATTGTGTTGTATACTCAGGTACTTGATCGCTTGCTACGCGCAGGGCATTATTTAGTGCCGCTATATGGTAAATCTGGCACCAATGTCGCCTATTGGGATCAATATCGTCATACTAAAAAACTGCCAACCAATGCCGTCGGTATTGACTACTGGTGGGTTGATAAAGAAGCAGAAGCACGCGTCAATCAGTACTTAAAACAATAAATGATATGACGCTTAATCTTGAAGTTTTATTTGATGTTAAGAGAATCAATAAAAGATATTTGCAATAAAGACAATCATCTGTAAGGACTTAATATGAGTATCCGTATTCACCCAATTAAAGCATTTAGCGACAACTATATTTGGACATTAATCAATGAAAACAATAAGCAAGCGATTGTCATTGATCCCGGTCAAGCTGAACCTGTCGTTGGCTATCTAGAAGACAACCAGTTAGAACTTACCTCGATTTGGACGACTCATCATCACCACGATCATATTGGGGGCGTTGCAGAGTTGCAAGAATCCTACCCGATGACGCATTTAGTCGCACATAGTGAACATACAGTGGATGAGGATCAAACGATAAAAGACGGTAGTACAGTCAGTGCGTGGGGCTGCTCTGCACAAGTTTGGGATATATCAGGGCATACCGCCAGCCATATGGCTTATATCTTGGATATTGATGGGCAAAAACATTGCTTCTGTGGGGATACTTTATTCAGTGGCGGTTGTGGGCGTGTTTTTACTGGTACGATTGAGCAGTTGCATGATAGCTTTAAACGTTTAAATGAACTGCCTGCCGAGACATTGCTATATCCTGCACACGAGTACACAGCCAGCAATCTACGTTTTGGGCTATCTATTGAGCCTGACAACGAAACGATGCAGCAAGCATTGGCGCAAGCAGAGTCGAAAACCGCACAAAATGTGCCGACATTACCAGTGACCCTAGAGCATGAGCGCGCAATAAATGTATTTTTACGCACACAAGAACCGAGCGTGATAGCAGGAGTTAAATCCAAAGTGACGATCGATGATGACAAGTCTTTGACGGTATTTGCGGCGCTACGTGAGCTGAAAAACAACTTTTAAAGCCTCATGCATCTTTGATAGCTGTTTTTTAGATCATTGCTTTTTAACTAAGTGTTAGCTGCTCATTTTTCTGTTCCGATATTTGTTTATTTTAGGAAGCTGCCATTATGGGTCGTTATATCTTAAAAAGATTACTGTTGATATTACCGACGCTATTTTTGATATTGCTGGCGAATTTTGTGATTGTGCAAGCGGCACCTGGAGGGCCTGTTGAGCAGCAAATGGCGCTTATCGAGCAAGGTGCAAAAGACAATGCGCTCGGTGGTAATATTGGCGCGGGCAGTGCAGGTGGTAATGACAGCACTTATCAAGGGACGCGTGGTCTCTCTGAGGAGATGGTTGCTGCGATCAATGCCCAATATGGCTTTGACAAGTCTGCCCCCGAGCGATTTTGGCTTATGCTAAAAAACTATGCCCAACTGGATTTTGGTGAGTCGTTTTTTAAAGGCCAATCGGTGACTGATCTCATCATAGAAAAGCTACCAGTCTCAATCTCGCTTGGGCTTTGGAGCACGCTGCTGATTTATATGATAGCCATTCCGCTTGGAGTCTATAAAGCCATGCATCATGGCTCAGGGATTGATAAAGTCACTGCCATGCTGCTTGCTATCGGACATGCGATACCCGTGTTTGTATTTGCAGTAATTTTACTGGTGTTCTTTGCTGGGGGCAGTTACTGGAATATTTTTCCTCTACAGGGGCTAACGTCCGAAAACTTTGACCAATTAAGCACACTTGGTAAAGTGAAAGATTATTTTTGGCATTTGGCCTTACCGCTGTTGGCAAGTACGGTTGGTGGGTTTGCTGGCTTGACCTATCTAACCAAATTCAGTTTTTTAGAAGAGCTCGGCAAGCAATACGTACTTACTGCACGTGCCAAAGGTTTAGGAGAGCGGCAAGTGTTGTATGGGCATGTGTTTCGTAATGCCATGTTAATTATCATCGCAGGTATTCCAGCTGCTATCGTTGGGATTTTCTTTGCCGGTAATTTTCTCATTGAAATTATCTTTAAGCTTGATGGTTTGGGATTGTTAGGTTTCGAAGCCATTCAACAGCGCGATTATCCAGTGATATTCGGCACACTGTTTATTTTTACTTTGGTCGGACTGCTATTACAGTTAATCAGTGATTTGAGTTATCACTTAATCGATCCTCGTATTGATTTTGAGGGGCGCTAATGTCAAGTCATCCATTACCTTCAACGCCTTCATCTGCATCTCCTGTCTCTATGCCAAAAAAACGTCGGCTGAACCCTATCTGGCAAGCACGCCTAAACCGCTTTCGCCAAAATAGGCTTGGGGTGATATCACTGTTTGTTTTTGCGGTGATATTTGTCATTTGTATGGCGGCCAATGTCATTGCCAATGACAAGCCACTGCTGGTGCAATATCAAGGCGACTATTACTTTCCTGTATTAAAAGCCTATCCTGAAACGACGTTTGGCGGTGTGTTCGAGACCGAAACCAATTATAAAGATCCTGCGGTGCAAACGCTGATTGATGAGCAGGGCTTTTATGTGATGCCGCTTATTCCGTTTGCCGATCAGACGCCGAATGTTGAGTTGGGTCTGCCTTATCCAGCAGCACCAAACGCTCAGAATTGGCTTGGCACTGATGACATGGGGCGTGATGTGCTGGCGCGGATACTTTATGGTATGCGGGTATCGTTATTGTTCGGTCTAGCACTGACGCTCGCGGGCGCATTAATTGGTATTATCGTCGGTGCAATACAAGGCTATTATGGTGGCTGGGTGGATCTAGCAGGGCAGCGCTTCATGGAAGTGTGGGGCGGTATGCCTCAACTGTTTATGATTATTATTTTGGTTAGCTTATTCAGCCCCAGTATTACGATGTTATTTGGGTTAATGCTGTTATTTGGCTGGATGGGTCTGGTTGGTTTGGTGCGGGCAGAGTTCTTGCGCGCCCGCAACTTTGACTATGTGCGAGCCGCGCGCAATCTTGGGGTGTCGGACAGTCAGATTATGCTAAGACATATCTTGCCCAATGCCTTAGCGTCAAGCTTGTCGCAACTACCGTTTATCTTAACGGCCAATATTATTGCTCTGACCGCGCTGGACTTTTTGGGATATGGATTACCGCCCGGCTCACCGTCTCTAGGTGAGCTGATGGTGCAAGGGAAAAACAACCTTGATGCGCCTTGGCTGGCTTTGTCAGGCTTCTTTAGTTTGACTTTTATCTTGTCATTGCTCATCTTTGTAGGCGAAGCGCTGCGTGATGCGTTTGATCCGAGGCGCTCTTAATATGACCATGATTAATAAAAAAAATAGCACGTCGAATGAAAAGCTCGACCGTGTACAAGATAAGCTCATGTTGACAGTAGATAGTCTAAGTATCACAACTGCTACAGGCGTCCAACTGGTCAACGAACTGTCTTATGAGCTGCGGCAAGGGCAAACCTTGGCCATCGTTGGTGAGTCTGGCTCTGGCAAATCGATTGCCAGTCTTGCGCTATTAGGTCTACTACCAGATAGTTTAACTATCACGGGTGCGGTTCAGCTGGCAGGCACAGCAGGCATGTCTAAATTACCGGTAGCCAATGACAAAGGGCGTAATGCTGCACTACGACCTATTCGTGGGCAGCGTATTGGCATGGTGTTTCAAGAACCGATGACCGCATTGAATCCATTACATACGGTCGCCAAACAAATTGCCGAATCACTGCGTCTAAGCGGCGTGCCAAAAAAGCAATGGCGAGCAACCAGCATCGCTTTGCTAGATGATGTCAATATTACGGATCCTGCTGACAAGTTGAACCGTTATCCACATGAGCTATCAGGTGGTCAACGTCAGCGAGTGATGATTGCCATGGCATTAGCTCAGCAGCCTGATATCTTAATTGCCGATGAGCCGACTACTGCGCTTGATGTCACTTTGCAGCACGAGATTTTGGCACTATTAGATGATCTTAAGCGACAGCATGATATGGCAATGATATTAATCAGTCATGATCTCAATCTGGTCAGGCGTTACAGTGATGAGGTCATCGTCATGCGCCAAGGCCAAACGATTGAGCAAGGGCAAACGTCAGCGGTATTTAGTCAGCCTAAAGCGGACTATACGCGTACGCTTATTCAGCAAGACTTTGGTCAAGCCTTAACTATAGTAGATAATAATGCAGACAAGCAATCAAGCGTACTAGAAGTGAATAATCTAAAAGTACAGTTCCCGATTGAAAAAAGCCTATTCGGTGGTACAAAACGCTGGTTCGATGCGGTAAAAAATGTCGATATGACGTTACAAAAAGGACAGGCACTGGGCATAGTCGGTGAGTCTGGCTCTGGCAAAACCACCATCGCACTCGCACTCAGTCAATTACTGAGCAACCAAGCACGTGTGAATGGGCAGATAGTCGTCAATGGGCAAGACCTCTCAGCATTGTCCAAGAGCGAGCTGCGTAAGTTCCGCTCACAGATTCAGATGGTGTTTCAAGACCCATTTGCCAGTATCAACCCTCGTATGACGGTTATGCAAATTATTGAAGAAGGGCTATTGGTACAAGGCGTAGACAAGGTCGCGCGCCAGCAGGCAGTCATGGAGAGTCTGGCTACTGTGCATTTGCCGGCGGATTTTGTGCAGCGTTATCCGCATGAGCTGTCAGGTGGACAACGTCAACGCGTGGCATTGGCGCGCGCATTGATTATGAAGCCGAGTCTACTCATATTGGATGAGCCTACCTCGGCGCTGGACAGTACCACGCAGGTAACAGTGGTCAGCTTACTACGTGAAATCCAAGACAAACTGCAAATCAGCTATGTTTTTATCAGTCATGATTTAAAAGTAGTACGCGCACTGTGTCAGCACATTATGGTATTAAAAGAAGGCACATGCGTGGAGTATGGTCACACTGAAAGTATGTTTAATAACCCACAGCATCCATATGCTCAGCAGTTATTAAAAGCGAGTACCACTTAACAGGAACTAAAAACGGCTCAAAAATCAGAACATACCAGTTCATAATAATAGCGACATCCTAAAAAATGCAGTGGTACAATAAGTTTAGACACTCGTTTGCTCTATCGATATATTTTTGTGACCCATATATTTACCTATTTTGGCATCGCTTATCGTTAGCGGATCAAAATGGTCATCATTGCCATTAGAGCATTATTAAAAAAGGATTTTTTATGCCCAGTAAAAAGCAAAGCAGTCTTTCTAAATTAGTAAATAACAATCCATTACAGCACGCTGGTTACTTGGCGGTTGCCAAAACGCGCGCCAAAGTGCTAAAGGCCTTTTCTTATGTGATACCGATAAGAAGACCGATGCTATTCGTCGGTGAGACTGCCTGTGATGAGATATGTGATATGCTCATTAACGAAGGCAGTACCAATGTATTTATCGTCACTGATGCAGTGTTAAATAAACTGGGTATACCTGCCAAAGTCACCGATTATTTAGATAGTAAAAGCATCAGCTACCAGCTCTATGATGGTATCACGCCAGACCCTACTTTTAAGGTCGTCGAAGAAGGACTACGCAAATCAGTTGACTCTAAGTGTGACTCGATACTGGCCATCGGTGGCGGTTCAGTCATTGACGCGGCTAAGATGATTGCGATGTCGCAGGGTAATAACTGTAAACCTAGACAACTTATCGGTATTCTCAAAGCAAGAAAACCTTCTATGCCATTGTATTGCATTCCTACTACCGCGGGTACAGGCTCAGAGGCAACGCTTGGTGCAGTGGTATCAGACGATAAAACCCATCAAAAAGCCTTGTCTATCGACCCAAGAATGGTGCCATTAGCTGCAGCTATAGACCCAGTTATTATGAAAGGTATGCCCGCGCACATCACAGCGGACACTGGTATCGATGTGTTGACACACGCGCTTGAAGCGTGGATGAGCGTAAACGCAAGTGTAGAAACGGATTACTATGCGGCCTCAGCTGTCAAATCAGTCATGCACTATCTACCGCTGGCCTATAAAGATGGCGGCGATCTAAAAGCACGAGAAGAGATGGGTATCGCCGCTCACTACGGTGGTATAGCCTTTAACAAAGCAGGCCTCGGTTATGTTCATGCTATTGCTCACCAATTAGGGGCATATTATAGTATTCCTCATGGTCGCGCGAATGCCATCGTTTTGCCTTATGTGCTGGACCTAAATCGTAAAGCGAGTGAAAAACGACTGGCAGCATTGGCGAAGAAGACAGGCATGGTCAAACATGGTCAAGCCAGCAGTGGCAACGGTGCGATAGCAGATAACTTAATCGCCCAAGTACGAGAGTTGATCAAAAGTTTAAACATTGATCCAACGGTTAAAGGCATGAAAACCAGTGATTTTGACAGTATTGCTAAAGCCGCTGCAAAAGAAGTCAGCGATACTTATGCAGTTCCGACTTATATGCCAGCGTCTGGTATCAAGGAAATCTTGACCAAGATTATGCAAGCCAGTGAAGGTCGTGCTGATAAAGATAAAAGTAGCGATAAAGCAGCATAGACTATTGTAGTCTGCTTATAATCATCGACTGATAAATTAAAAAAAGTCTATTGCCATAAGGTAGTAGACTTTTTTATGCAAAATAATTGGACGTGCTGTACATATATATATAACAATATAGGAATACTTCGGTGAGACCTAGAGGTTATGATAGTTAAATGAAATCCTTTTAGGAGATAGTTATGAATCGTATATTACCGTCTAAAGTCATTGGGTTAGTGATCATGGCGAGCAGTGCTTTTTATGCAGGCTGTGCCTCGACCGAAACCAGCCCTACTGTGAAAGACACCACCGCTGCTAACCCTTATGCACCGACAACCCCAGGATTGGCAGTGGCTACGGTTGCTGGTGGGTGTTTTTGGTGTGTGGAAGCAGGCTATGAAAAAATACCTGGTGTGGTAGAAGTAGTGTCTGGCTATACAGGTGGCAGTGCTGAAAATCCAACCTATAAAGAGGTATCAGCAGGTGGCACAGGTCATACGGAAGCGGCACAAGTATACTATGATCCTAAGAAGATTACTTATAACGGTATAGTACAGGCGCTATGGAGAATCGCTGATCCAACTGATAATAAAGGTCAGTATGTCGATCGAGGCACGCAATATCGCCCCGCTATTTTCTATAATAATGCCCAAGAAAAGCAAATAGCAGAAGCTGCCAAGCAATCACTGCAAGACTCTGGTGTATATGAAAAACCAGTAGTGATTGAGATTGTTCCTGCCAGCACCTTTTATCCGGCAGAAGAGTATCATCAGGATTATTACAAAAAGAATCCGCTACGCTATAAGGCTTATACTTTTAATTCTGGTCGATACCAGTTTATCGAAAGCGTCTATGGCAAAGATTATGAGCTAGATTTCAACCAGTTCAAACCCACTGCTAGTAGCGTACAGCAACTAACATTAAATGAGTCGTCAACCCCTCAAGCAAGTGCTGGCTTCAATCCAAAGACATTTGTGAAGCCAACACAGGAAACGCTGAAAAACTCGCTGAGTGACATTCAGTACAAAGTCACTCAAAAAGAGGGTACCGAGCGCGCATTTGATAACGAATATTGGGACAATAAAGCACCAGGGCTATACGTCGATGTGATATCGGGCGAGCCACTGTATTCCTCTCGTGATCAGTTTAAGTCTGGCACAGGCTGGCCTAGTTTTATCCGTCCGTTGAGCGCTGACGTGGTCGTCGAAAAAGAAGACCGTGGTATTTTTTCAACCCGTACCGAAATTCGCAGTCGCTACGCTGACTCGCACGTGGGTCATGTATTTGACGATGGTCCAGCCCCAACGGGTAAACGCTATTGCATGAACTCAGCGGCAATGCGCTTTATTCCACTAGCCGAGATGGAAGCCGCTGGTTATGGCAACTGGGTAGATGATGTAAAACCAGTTAGCTAAGGCTGGTTTACTACGCGCTACTAGTATTTCTGTTTTAAAAATATCTAAATTGCATAAAAAAAAAGGACACTTGATAAGTGTCCTTTTTTTATTTTTAATATTCTAAAATACCATTTTAAAATGCCGGTTGGCGCTTAGGTACAGCACCCAAAAACTCATTTCGTGCTTGATTATCATGAACATATTCGCCCAGCATCGCCGTGCTTCGTGTGGTTGAATGCTGCTTATTGACACCGCGCATCATCATACACATATGCGATGCATCCATCACTACGGCTACACCGCGGCAGCCCGTCACGTCCATAATGGTTTGTGCCACTTGTTCACTTAAGTTTTCTTGAATTTGTAAACGACGGGCAAACATATCTACGATACGCGCAAACTTTGAAAGTCCTAATACTTGTCCATTCGGTAGATAGCCAATATGTGCAACCCCATGAAAAGGAAGCATATGATGTTCACATAGCGAATAAAACTCAATGTTTTGCACCAGCACCAGCTCGCGGTTGGTCGATGGGAATACTGCGTCATTGACCACTTCATCTAAGCTTTGATGATAGCCTTGGGTTAAATGAGCAAAGGCCTTTGCCGCCCGAATAGGCGTATCTTGCAATCCAGGGCGATCTAAGTCTTCGCCAGTTGATTCAATCAGTTGGCGATAAGATTCGGTACTTTCTTTATAATCTGGGGTTATGATGGGAGTGTTACTCATAGGTTTGGCAGCCATCCAAAATGTGGGTGTAGCTTAACGTTGAATCCTATCATGTGAGGATTCTTATAAAAATTATGCAAGCTGGGAAGGGCTGTGATTATACTCGAAATCTGCTTAACTTCATACTGCTGTGGCGAGCAGTTGAGCGTTTAATCGCAAGAGGGGTGCCGATTATGCCATCGAAACCACAATGGCAATTGTGTTTAATGGCTGACTTTTTGAAAATAAGCAGTAAAAAGATAACGGTATATGGGTTTTATTATCAACGTTGCCTGCTAAAATATGCCGACCATCATTAAGGGTCAGCATCATATTTTGATATGAGTGTATTTGAATAACGGCATTCAAGTACAGTTTACGACTGTTTACTTAAATCAATTCATGTATAATGGGCCATCTTCTGGTTTACATTTTTTATCACTTGCTACTTCTCACTTAAAAACTCTAAATAAATATCGATTCTAGATAATTTCTATCGATTCAAAAAGGAAATATTATGCTACTTCAAGGACAAAGATTCGTCGTCACTGGCATCGCAAGTAAGCTCTCTATCGCCTGGGCTATCGCAGAAGCGTTACACCGTGAAGGGGCTTCGCTAATCCTGACGTACCCAAATGACAAAATTAAAAAGCGCGTTGATATGGCCGCTGAAAAATTCGAAGCAGATTTAGTACTGGAGTGTGATGTTGCCTCTGATGAGTCTATTGCTGCTTGCTTTGAGCAAGTGACTGCCCATTGGGGTGATGGTATTGATGGCGTGGTACACGCTATTGGTTTTGCACCGATGGATCAGCTGAACGGGGATTTTGTTAGCGCCACGACGCGTGAAGGCAGTCATATCGCCCATGATATATCGAGCTACAGTTTTGTCGCTTTGGCTAAAGAAGCTCGTGAATTATTAGCAATGCGCCATGGCTCTATGTTGACATTGACTTACGAAGGCAGTATTTCAGTATTACCAAACTACAATGTTATGGGTATGGCAAAAGCCAGTCTTGAAGCCAGCGTGCGTTATCTAGCGACCTCTATGGGCGGCGAAGGCATACGTGTTAATGCTATATCTGCAGGACCTATTCGCACGCTTGCTGCCAGTGGTATTAAGTCTTTCCGCAAGATGCTCGATATCAGCGAAAAAATCGCACCACTGCAGCGTAATGTCAGCCAAACAGAAGTGGGCAACGCGGCTTTGTTTTTACTATCACCTTGGGCATCAGGTATCACTGGTGAGATTATGTTTGTTGATGCTGGATTTAATACTGTCGCCATCAGTGAACAATTAATGATGCTTGATGAGCCACAGCAGTAATTATTCAAAAAGTCTTAATTGGCATTTATTGTGTTTTATGAATTCTTGAGAACTATAAAAGCCATAAGAGCCATTGGTTATGATAAACCCTTAGCGTAATGACAGAGAAGGCAGCCAACCGGCTGTCTTTTTTGGTTATACTACGGGCTTTTCGGTAACAAGCCTTTAGGTGGTGGATATGATAACCAAATTACCAAGGTGGATACTGTGGGGCGGGGCTGTACTGGCATTCAGTGCGGGCTGCCTCAATACGGCAGCGTTGATGGGATTTACCAATTTGTCCGTCTCGCATGTCACAGGCAACGTGAGTCTGTTTGCTGCTGCTATTGCTCATTTTGATGCCCGCAGTATTTTATATATTGGCGCGTCGTTGTTGTCATTTTTGGCAGGGGCAATATTGAGCGGTTTTGTCATTGGGCAAACCTCATTGAAGTTAGGACGGCGCTATGGCACTGCGCTTTATATTGAAGCAGCGTTATTATTGCTCAGTTATTGGTTATATCAGCAGCATGATTATCTAGGACAATTGGCGGCGGCAATGGCATGCGGATTACAGAATGCGATGGTGGCGACCTATAGCGGCGCTGTTATTCGTACCACCCATTTAACCGGTCTAACGTCAGATATGGGTGCGGCTATTGGTAATTGGCTGGCAGGACGCTCGATCAGTAAACCGACATTGGGTTTTCAAGCGATTATTTGGTATTGCTTTTGCGGTGGCGGGGTAGTGGGCGCGTTTTTATATGCCAAGACCGGCTATGGCGCGTTGTTTGTACCGATCACTATCGTACTGACAGCGGCATTCGTCTATAACTATGCCTCAGATCATCTGCCAGAACAGAGACCACCACAACTAAAAAAGCGCTTATCATCAGATAAGCGCTTTTAGGCTATTTTTTATAGCTATTTATACCGAATTATTTATCGTCTTCTGAGTCATGGTCTTCATGTTCGTGCATACCTTGCATCATATCTAGGGCAGAATCATCCGTACGCTGTTGGTCTTTTTTATCGAGACCATCTTGGTTGATATCTGTTGGTGCCATCTTCGTGGTTGCGTCTGTTTTATTTGAGTCTGTCATAGCATGCTCCTGATTATTTTTATTGACTGCCAACGAAGAGTTGAATAGTAAATATTCATTGGCGTTTCATTTTTATTCTACACATCAAGTATGTGATAGCGCTACCTCGTTGTACATATGCGATGTGCGCTTGTTTAGTGACGATATGTAACGGAACATCATTGGGGTTGCCATTCAACTACATAAATTTCTTAGTAGGATAAGGTTATCGTTAAAAAGTTATCGTTAAAAAACAGTCACGATTCAAAATCATCTTTATATTTTAGTTTTTTATAACGTCTTTGAGGACAATAAGGATATGTTATGTCAGAGCAAAAGTTAGACAGCCATCTTCCTAATGATGGCAATGAGTATTTGTTTACCGATACCTTTCCGAAAGGAACTGGCAAAGGGCTGATACTGGTTATTATCGCTGCCATTGTCAGTATGATTATTTATAATGTATTGCCTTTTGATATCAATGCCAATAAAGGCTTGGCCATGCTGTTCTTTATCGGCGTGTTATGGCTGACAGAAGCACTACATGTGACCATTACTGCACTATTAGTGGTGGTAGTTGGTGCGCTAATTGGTATTCCAGAATTCGATGCCGAAATCGGTTTGCAGAGCTTTGCTAATCCAACGATTTACTTATTTTTTGGTGGTTTTGCTTTGGCTGCCGCCTTGCATGTACAGCAATTGGACAAAAAAATTGCACTAAAAATCCTGTCTATGTCAGGTGGCAAGCTTGGTACAGCTGTATTTTTAATCTTTGGGGTCACTGCATTTTTGTCGATGTGGATATCGAATACTGCCACGGCTGCGATGATGCTGCCCCTTGCACTCGGTATTCTGACGCAGGTTGACCGCGAAAAAGATCGTGGTACGTTTGTGTTTGTATTATTGGGTATCGCTTACTCTGCCAGTTTGGGTGGTTTGGGTACGATTGTTGGTTCACCGCCTAACGCCATCGCGGCAAAAGCGCTTGATATTGCGTTTATCGATTGGATGAAATTCGGTATTCCAATGATGTTAGTGCTATTGCCGTTGTTGTTAGGCGCAATGTATTTGTTCCTGAAGCCCAATCTTAATCGTACGGTCGTCCTTGTCGAAGAAGAACCTATTGAGTGGAATAAACCTCGGGTAGTGACGATTATTGTCTTTATCGTGACAGCATTGAGTTGGATATTCTCCAAAAAAATCGGTGCGGCACTCGATATCACTGATACCGATGCGGTCATTGCTTTGTCAGCAGCAGCAGCGGTGGTGAGTTTGGGACTTGTATCGTGGAAGCAAGTCTCTGACAATACCGACTGGGGTGTGCTAATGTTGTTCGGTGGTGGTATCGCACTATCAACAATTTTGAAAGTTTCTGGTGCCTCGTTGGTGCTGGGCGAGACGGTCGCCAATGCGCTGTCCTCGGCACCACTTATTATTGTGATGATTGCGGTATCGGCATTTATTATCTTCTTGACAGAGTTCGCTTCTAATACTGCCTCTGCCGCGTTATTAGTACCAGTATTCGCTGCTATTGCTGAACAGATGGGTTTACCACATGAAGTGTTGGTACTGGTCATCGGTATTGGTGCCTCTTGTGCCTTTATGCTTCCTGTCGCCACACCACCAAACGCGATTGTATTTGGTACGGGGCTTATCAAGCAGTCAGAGATGATACGGACGGGTATTATTCTTAATATCATCGCTACTTTTGTAGTTGGGCTGTGGGCGTATTTTTTCCTAATTTAGCCTTATAATAAGCTGACTATAAATCCATGACACCCGATGTTTGAGTTACTCTCAAGCATCGGGTTTTTTGTTTCTTTTTAGGTTTAATGACTGTATAACATAACTAATAACGGTATAAGATTTCTCTTTTTTAACGACAATCTGTCTGATTTTTATCACCTTGATTTAAAATGAGGACATGTTCTAACAATAATCAATAACGTCATCTCATTAAACGGATTTAATAAAAATGGCAAAACGTCTAACGAAAATCATGGTCTTTATTGTTTTGGGGCTGCTTGTTTTATTGATAGCTTTAATCGCACTTTATTGGGCGGCTGATAAAAGCGTCGCCGACCTAGAGCGCTGGCAACTACCCAACAGTGAGTTTGTAGACGTGCAAGAGATGCAAGCACACGTTGTACGGTCAGATAAGTGTGAGATGTTTCGTAACCAAGCCAAAATTAATGAAGCAGTTAACGCTAGCACATCGCTACCGAAAACAGTGGTTTTACTACATGGTACTTCAGCAAGTTTGCATACGTGGCAGGGCTGGACGCATGAGTTAAGTGATGACTATTGTGTCATCAGCATGGATCTGCCAGGGTTTGGCTTGACTGGCCCTTATACCGATGAATCTACTCAGTATGACAGTGCCAATTATGCTAAGTTCGTCATTGATGTGCTTGATCATTTAGAAGTGGGTCGCGTGACGTTAGCAGGAAACTCGCTGGGTGGTAAAATCGCGTGGCGTACTGCGGCATTGTATCCTGAGCGGGTTAATAACCTTATATTGGTCGATGCAGTTGGCTACCCTGCAACACCAAAGCAGGTGCCTATTGGTTTTAAACTGGCGAAATACCCCATATTGACTCCACTGCTTAGCCGTGTGCTACCGCGTGATGTTGTGAAAAAAAGTATCTTAAGCGTCTATGCGGACGACAGTAAAGTTGATGAGGCTTTGGTGGATCGTTATTACGATTTGACCTTACGTCAAGGCAACCGTCTGGCACTAAACCGACGCTTGCTGGAGATGGATAACACGGCAAACCAAGCACAAATCAAACAATTAAATTTACCAACCCTCATCTTATGGGGTGCGCAAGATGACCTAATTCCAGTAGAAAATGCCAAACTGTTTCATCGAGATATCGCTAATAGCCAGTTAAAGGTATTTGATAATTTGGGACATGTACCACACGAAGAGGATCCCGTAGCGACGGTTAAAGTCGTAAAGCAGTTCTTGCTTGGTGAACAAATAGATGAATAATCCAAAAAATAAACGAATAACGATAATAGCCGTTATTTCCGACATTCATAGCAATGTCTTCGCACTTGAAGCTGTGTTGGCTGATATCAAACGTCGCGATATCGATCAAATTGTCAATCTGGGTGATATTTTATATGGACCGATTGCCCCTAAAGATACCTATGCGCTTCTAATGGCGCATCAGAACGATATCATTACGATTCGAGGTAATCAGGATAGACAGATTTATGAAGCGACAGCGGCAGATATTGCTGATAACGCAACCATGGCTTTTATCCTTGAGGACTTACCCAAAGCGGCTATTGAATGGATGCAGGCTTTGCCGTTTGATTATCATTTGAGTGAAGATATATATCTATGCCATGGGTCACCAACGGATGACATGGTATATATGCTCGAGAATATCGAAACAGGGCAGCCGATAGTACGTGATGATGCAGATATTCTGGCACTGCTTAACGGTATTGAGAGCGCCGTTATCATCTGTGGTCATACTCATATCCCACGTA
The DNA here is from genome assembly GCF_047272965.1 of Psychrobacter sp. AT9. Classification (NCBI taxonomy): domain Bacteria; kingdom Pseudomonadati; phylum Pseudomonadota; class Gammaproteobacteria; order Moraxellales; family Moraxellaceae; genus Psychrobacter; species Psychrobacter sp. AT9. The sequence goes on along the minus strand of NZ_JBKOTW010000001.1, from coordinate 1,866,664 downwards.
CCGTTACGCTATCGACAGGGCAAATGATAGTCAATACAGGTAGCGTTGGTTATCCAGCCTATGAAGATGATTTGCCTATCGCTCATAAAATGCAAACCTATTCGCCCCATGCCAGTTACGCGCTTATTAAATGTATTGATGCTAAGCAAGGTACTATACAAAGTACTAAGCAAGATACAAGCTGGCAAGTTGAGCATATCAAAGTGCCTTATGATTATGAAGCTGCGGCTAAATTGGCTGCAATGAACGGTCGTGAAGATTGGGCGTTTGCGCTAAGGACAGGGCGGGTATTATAACTATAGGAATGGTCAAACTGCCTTTAGACCAAGCTGATAACATTGAGTAGACTAACGATGGATTTTATATATTTAATAAGGACTGTGTAAGATGCCAACACTATTTATGGTGCAACTTGGTGGTCGCCCAAAAGGTCGTTTGATTGAGCAGCATGACATGTTTTTTGGCGTGGCCAATCAGGTGAGCGAGCTAATAGAGGATATTAATCACCATTGGCCTGAAGTCAAAAATAAATGGCACATTGACTCGTATCGCGCTATTACTAAGGTTGGTAATCACTCGATAAAATTAGTTGAATCAGCAACTAGTGATGGTAATAATGGTTTAAAACTGTTTTTTATTAATTTAGGCGGCTATCAGCAGGGCAGTTTTGAAGAGTTTCATTATAAACTACTTATCGTTGCTGCCACTCAAGCCGATGCTGTCAAACAAGCCAAACAGAGTGCATTCTATAAAGAGTTTACTTTCAAAGATAAAGATTCACCTTTCGACGCCGCGTCGCATATTGATGATAAATTTGCGGTGGATATCGATGATATTTATAACGTTAATGATCTTATCTCAAACGTACAGATTTTAATTGAACCTATTGCTCATGATAGTCATGAACTTGCAAATACCGATGATGATAAAAAGTACGTCGGTTACCTCAGTATTAAGAATTTAAGGAAGTTGACATAATATGGCTTTAAATATGTACTTTAAGAACGGCATAATTCGCAAAACGCGCTACCAAATCTCTGATGAGCTAGTGCCCGCCCTATATCAGATTCATGACAATGGCAGTTTTCCGCAACTCACTTGGCTAATTGATAATCTGTATGACAATCCGCAGATTCAACCTGACACTGCTCAAGCATTGGCTGATGAAATGGTAGGGTTTGAAAAGTTAATACTCTCGCTACACCTACCTTTCCCTAGGGTGCCACTACAAAAGATGCAGAACTTCTTTATGCAAGCGGCTGCTAGTCAACAGGTTATTCATACGAGTAGCACGTTGTAATGGCTGTACTGTTTTCATTTAAGAATCACGTTAGAGTATTTAAAATCGATCATAAAAGGGGATCATCTTTTCAAATACTGGTGTACGGTTTTCTGCTACAACCTTATTTGATTTAGTATCGATAATTTGAATTTGACACCCAGTATCTTCAGCTTCTATCTTTTCACCCATAAAATTCGTTTTACTTCTAAAGTTTTCGCTGGTTGTATTACCTTTTAGTAAGTAACTTCCATTGGGTACTAGGGTAGCCTCTACGTTAACAACGCATAATATTGGCCAATCGCCTAGACCTTTGACCATTTTATGCTGATAAGAGAATCTTAATTTTTTACTAGCCTCAAAAGTATTTATTTCGTTGAAAGTACCTCGCTTACCCAAATTCATGTAAACAGTTTCAGCCTGACCATTAATTGCAAGGGCAATAGAGAGAGGGCTTGGTACTAATTGGATGTCAACTCTTTCAGCATAACCTTTGTCAATGAATCGAGTAGGGCTATAAAATGATGCTGGGTCAATCTCGTAAGCCAGTGTTGCTGTATCAGCGTTTCTAGGAGGCTCATAAGGTTTTGTGCTCAAACACCCTGTAAGGGTAATGGCTAACACAGATAATAAAGTAATCTTTTTATATAAGAAAATGGACATAATATGTCCATAGTTGAAGGTTGTAGAGTAATCAGGGACCATTATTTTAAATGACATTTGTCTGAATTACTAAACTTAAATTTACAATATGAATTTTATGCCTCGCCAACAATTATCATAAATGCAAATGTAATCCATACAAACCCTTCTTGAATCGCACTGGAAATATCCCCATAATCAAACCACTTATAAACAATAAATAGCCTAAGCAAAATATGCCTAATACCTCTGAAGATGCCTCAAATTTAGCAGACAATGATTTTTCTGAGAATTTAAATAACGTAGCTAGTGATTTAGCTGAAACAAATGATATAAATAACTTTGCAGAACTGCCCGTACTGGCAAAAGACAGCTATTATCTAAACCGCTTAGAACGTGAGCTGGCGCGGGCTGTTGTTGCTAAGAATAAGAAATCAGATAACAACGCGAACGAGAAAAACGATAAAGCAGAAGATATTCTTGCCAAAAAACGCGCACAATATGACAAAATAAAAACCCGCTCGCAGCAAGCAGTGCAAGCGCGTATCAATAGCATTCCTCAGGACTTGCCAGCCAAATTAAACCTTGATTTACCTGTCAGTCAGCGAGCAGAAGATTTAATCCAAGCAATTATTGATAACCAAGTCATTATCATTGCTGGTGAGACAGGCTCGGGTAAGACCACTCAGTTACCGAAGCTGGCAATGTTGGCAGGTCGCGGTATTACTGGGCAAATAGGGCATACGCAGCCAAGAAGATTGGCAGCACGGAGTGTGTCGAATCGTATCGCTGAGGAGTTGGGCGAGCAGTTAGGTAATACGGTTAGCTTTAAGATTCGCTTCAATGAGCAGGGTACAGCGCAATCGGTCGTTAAGCTCATGACCGATGGTATCTTGCTGGCTGAATTAGGACATGATCGATTTTTAAGTAAGTACGACACCATTATCATTGATGAAGCCCATGAGCGTAGCTTAAACATTGATTTTATTATGGGTTATTTGAAAAAGCTATTACCTAAGCGTCCTGATCTAAAAGTCATTATCACTTCTGCAACGCTCGACACCAAACGCTTTAGCGAATACTTCAGTCGTTATGATAACAAGCTAAAACGCAACGTAGCCGCACCGATTTTTAATGTCGAAGGGCGCAGCTTCCCCGTTGAAGTTCGCTATCGTCCGCTGACCGATGAGCCGGTGACCAGCTCAGACGATGACAGCTACGATGATTTTGAAGAGAATCTGCCGCGTGCGGTCGTGGCTGCGGTAGAGGAATGCTTTAGCGACGCCCAAAGCAAAGGTCATGCTGATCAAGCGGATATCTTGATATTTGCCGCGACCGAAGCAGAGATTCGTGAGACACAAGAGGTGCTAGAGCGTCATGGCCCGAAGCACACCGAAGTGTTGCCTTTATTTGCGCGACAGACGTATGAAGAGCAGCAGCGTATTTTTCAGCCGTCCGGTCGCGGCAGACGTATCGTTATCGCGACCAACGTGGCTGAGACAGCGCTAACCGTACCCGGTATTCGCTATGTTATCGATCTAGGCTTTGCACGGATTTCACGCTATTCATATCGTTCACGCGTGCAGCGTTTACCGATTGAGGCGATTTCACAAGCGGCTGCCAATCAGCGTAAAGGTCGTTGTGGTCGTGTCGCGCCGGGTGTTTGTATTCGTCTTTATAGCGAGGAGGACTTTACTGGTCGCCCTGAGTTTACTGAGCCTGAGATTCTGCGTACTAACTTGGCCTCGGTTATTTTACAGATGGCCAATCTGCGTTTAGGTAGCGTTGATGATTTTGAGTTTATTGAGCCACCCGATAGTCGTCTAGTTACTGACGGTCACAAATTACTTGATGAGCTAGGGGCAATTACGGCTAAAAGCGAAGCTGTCGCCTCTTCTCAGACCAACAAGCCAAAAGCAAAAAAAGGTCTCGATCATTTAAGCCTGACGCCTACTGGTCAAAAGATGGCACGTATGCCAATTGATCCAAGGCTGGCACGTATGCTGGTTGCTGGTTCTGATTTTGACTGTATTCGTGAAATGCTTATCGTGGTCGCTGCGCTCGCCGTACAAGATCCACGCGAGCGTCCTGCCAATAAACGTCAACAAGCGGATCAAAAGCATGCAGAATTTCGCCAAGATGACTCAGATTTCTTATTTTATCTAAGTCTGTGGAAAGCCTTGTTTGAAACCGATGAAGATGGCAATAAGCTCTCTGGTAATCAACGTAAGCAATTTACCAAGAAAAACTATCTGAGTTTTCCACGAGTGCGTGAATGGAGTCAGACTCATCGCCAGTTGGTGCAAATGGTCACCGACCTCAAGCTTACGGATGTTAAAGAGGCAAAAACTACGGATACGTTAGAAAACGTGACTAACGATCCAACAGCGATTGATGATGAAGAAATCAAAGCGGTCAAATATGCCAATTTACATCGCGCATTATTAACAGGTCTGTTGTCTACCATCGCCCACAAGACTGAAAGTCGTGGTGAATATCTAGCGGCGCGCCAGCAAAAAACCAAAATTTTCCCAGCGAGTACGGTATTTAAACAGATACCACCGTGGGTCATGGCGTTTGAAGTTGTAGAAACCTCGCAAGTCTTTATGCGTACTGTTGCCAAAATTGAACCAGAATGGATTATCTCAGCGGCAGGTGACTTATTAAAGTATCACTACTTTGAGCCGCATTGGTCGAAGAAAACGGGACGTGTCAAAGCCTACGCGCAGATTAGTTTATTTGGTCTAATTATTATCAGTAAGCAGCTGACCAATTATGAGCAAGTCAATTTAGTTGAGTCACGAGAAATCTTTATCAGAGATGGTTTGGTCACTGGTAATTTGGGTCGCCAAGCGCCATTCTTGCAGCACAATATGGACAAAATCGCTCATGTTGAGCGTATCGAAGACAAACTGCGCCGTCGTGATTTATTGGTCGATGAAGAGACGCTGTACCAGTTCTACGACAAGAAAATCCCTGAGCATGTCGCCAGTCGTAAGGCTTTTGAAGATTGGCGTGCCGAGGTTGAAAAAACTGATACCAAGCATCTTTTCTTCACCGATGACGACGTACTCAATAGCCAAGCACCGACCACAGGTGACTTTCCAGAAGTGTGGCAGCTGGGTGATTTAAAATTACCACTACGCTATATTTTTGATCCTGCGAGCGATGATGATGGAGTGACTATTCGCGTGCCGCTTGTGGCGCTACCGCAGCTAGATGCTATCGAGCTGTTATGGGGCGTACCCGGTTGGCGCTTTGAGTTGGTCTTGCAATTACTTAAGTCACTGCCAAAAGATATTCGCCGTCAAATTGTGCCGATTCCCGATACTGCCGATAGTTTATTTGATGAATTGCAACCCGCTGGTGGACAAGGGTTGCTTAAGCAGCTTTGCCAAGCCTTAAACCGTCGCGGCATTATGTCGGTTACAGCCGACAATTTTAACCCCTCTGCCATTGATCGCTATTTGCAGCCACAAATCTGTGTGGTCGATGATAAAAATCACATTATAGAAAAAGGTCGCGACCTCCAGACGCTACAGATTCGCCACGCCTCTGAGACCAGACAGGCTGTGAATGAGCAGCAAGGCGCGCATACCGAATTCCCTGAGCATTTTGCCTTTAGCAAAAATCATCATAGCGCAGGCGTGGTGATGAAACAGTTTGCTGCTTTGGTCACTGATGAAGCTGGTGAGGCGGTATCGATCCATCAGTATACCGATGTCAATGCCGCATTGCAGGCGCACCGTATTGGGGTATTGACCTTAATCAAAGGCAAGCTTGGCGCCAAGAAAAAACAGCTGACCAGTCAAATTGATAAGATATTCAAACTGGCATTTGCGCCCCTTGGCGACATGGAAGCCTTAAAGACCATTGTTATCGATGCGACGCTAGATGCCGCTTTAGAAGAGCACTATATTTTATTTGATCATAGTGAAGATTTGCCAGAGAGCGCTGATGATATCGCTGTTGGCTTAAGCGAGGAGCTGCCGTTCACGCCAGAGGAGTATGGGCAAACACTTGAGGTTGTGTTGAGCAACTTCTTATTGACTGGTCAAGCTGTCATAAAAACTCTCAAAAACGTCTACACTCGCTGGCAACGCATTCGTCAGAGTTTGCTCATGCTCGATCGAGAGATCTTTGGTGAGTCTATCGAAGACATCGAGGATCAGTTGCAGGACTTGCAACTTGCCAACTTTGTCTATCATATGGATTACAGTCAATGGCAGCAGTATCCGCGCTATTTAGAAGCGCTGGAGGTTCGCATTGAGCGCCTTGAGCACAATATCGAAGCCGACCTAGATGGTGTCTATGCGCTGGACTTGCACATGGAGCGTCTGGCAGGTCGCGCCAACAATGAGTCTATTAGCGAGTACCGCTGGATGGTCGAGGAATATCGTATTCAACTGTTCGCCCAGCCCATGAAAACCCGTATGGCGGTATCACCGAAGCGTCTAAGCAAGATGTGGGATAAAGTGAGTTAAGGCTCGATATGAGTGTTAAAGCTTGCTAATTGACAACATATGACCATTGTATTGTATAGCCCTTTAGTTTAGTCGATAATATTTGATTAAATTAAAGGGCTATTATTCTTTTATACTAGGGCGTGTCCTAAATTCAAGCGATTGTATCTAAATGGGCTAAATTTTGCTAAACATTGTCAAATAGCTGATTAGGGTCTGTTGAACATTCAAATATTAGGACTGCTGCTCGCTAAAATTGCCTCAAACTAGGCGTAAACCGACGATAATGTCGAGACCTTAACTAGGTTTACAACAACGTTTGGAGTGATTTTAGCATCAGCCTTTCAGGGCAGGACTATTTTTTGCCAATATATGGCGAAATTGTCTAACCTAGAATGACTAGGCGTCAAAAATTTCACTGCGTATTGTCTACAAAATAGTCACTGCCAGTACCACATTTGAATGTTCAACAGACCGTAATATCCCGATATTATTTGCACTATTTTCCTCGTTTGACTGCAATTTATCTCATTTTTATAACCATGTTCAAAATAAGGACACGTCTTATACTGAGACAGTAAAGGTAGCATTAGTTCACCTTTGCTCTAGTCAATCCAGAGTCACTAATTAATCCAAAAAAATATAGGTATAAGAAATTGAGTGTAAGCGATACATGAGTATGGTTAACGAAGTTGACGCTGTATTAGTTTCGACGATTCAGATTTCTTTTTACCACGCCCATGCTATAAGCCAAAAAAGCAATAAATGTTAAAAAGACGATAAAAGGGGTAAGCAGCCATATCGTAATATTGATGAGTAAGGGCGATAAGAAGCCATCAAACATATCGAAATCGAGCCTTAAAGAGTCACTCAATACGTCAATTGCCCGCTTGGAAATCGGGAAGAGCAATGTGCTTAGCGCTAACATATGGTTATATTTACCAAAATCAGGATCTGTCATTAATACGGAAAAGTAAAAGACCGAGTAAAAGACAGTACTTAGTGTCCAGCATTTGAGTGTGTAACTGAAACGAATCATAGTACCTCCTCACGAAATATGCTTGTGATTAACCTAGGAATAACGGTGTTTTAATAGCCCTAAATGCATAAATTATATATATGTTATATTATGAATATATAGGGTAAGTCAACTGTTATTTTCTGGATTAAAACATTTCGTAAATAATTCGATTGGGACGTCTAAGTGTCTCCTTGATATGAATACGCAGAGTAATAAAACGAAGTCAAAAGCTACGCTGACCTAGAAGACAAAAGTCATCAAGGTCTGAGTGTTATTTTATAACGTGTGCGCCAGATTATTAGATGTATCAATTAAGCTCACTGCTCGGACTGACTCCAAACAAGCGCTTATATTCACGGCTAAATTGACTGGGGCTTTCATATCCTACCTGCATGGCGACTTGTGAAATTTGTGATTCACCACGTTGAATAAGCTGCCTCGCTGCCATCAAGCGTAGGCTTTTTTGGTATTGCAGCGGACTTAATTGAGTGATCTCTTTGAAATGCTGATGAAACCCTGAGACACTCATACCACATTTACTGGCCAGCTCTTCGATGATGACGGGTTCACTCAAATGCGCTTTGAGCCAATCCGTTGCTTGGCTGATACGATGCGTATGACTGCCATTAACGACGAGCTGCCGCAATTTATTGCCTTGCTGTGCTGAGAGTAGTCGGTAGTAGATTTCTTGTTGAATTAATTTAGATAAAAAATCGAGATCGTTTGGATAATCGAGCAAGTTGATGAGTCGTTCAAAGGCGGCAAGTATCGTATTATCCAAATGCCATTTTATACCCAGATGCTTTTCTTCTGTATTTCGTGCGGGCGGTATCTGGGCCAATATTTCTCTAATCATAGCAAGGTCTAACTTCATAGACAGCACAATAACAGGCTTGTCTACTGAGGCATGTTTGACATGCATGCTCAGGGGAATGTTTACAGGGCAAAACATCAAATTGCTATTATCAAAATTTTGGCAGTCATTCCCTAAATAAATCTCTCGCTCACCTTGCAATACAATACAAATACTAGGCTCTTGAATATAGCTGACGGTTCTATTGGGTCTATCTGCACAGTAGAAAAATAAACCCGGAATAGCAGACTCGATGGTCTGATTCTTGGGCAGTATGTTAAGTAGTTGCGCAATCGTTGTTGGCTGCATCATAGTTATCTTAGATAAAGGGGTGTTGATTGAAAGTTTATAAGCTTGGTGTTTCTCGGATCAATATTTTTTATAGTATATCTTTGATGTAATGAATGGCTTAATCATATAATTATTTATAGGATTAGGCAAGAATTCTGGAGGGTTGTTCTAACGCTTTAAGCTGAGAGTGCCTATAATAACTCCATTGAAACAAAACAAGCATGACTTCTAATAACATCAAACAAGGAATATATTATGAAAATTTTCTATAAAACTCGCGCAACAGCAACCGGTGGTCGTTCTGGACATACAGGCTTGGATGATGGCTCATTAGGCTTTGATTTGGTCTCTTTTCAAGAGCAAGACAAAGAGGGTGTTAATCCAGAGCAGCTTTTTGCGATGGGCTACGCGGCCTGTTTCGATAGTGCCTTGAACCTGACGGCGCAACAAATGAAACTGCCGATCACCGCTTCGAAAACCTCTACCCAAGTTGGTATTGGTATGAAGCAAGATGGCAGCTATAACTTAGATATAGATTTATACGTTGAAGTGTCTGGCATTGACGAAGCACAAGCGCAAACATTGATTGAAACGGCTCATCAAGTTTGCCCGTACTCCAATGCCACGCGTGGTAATGTTGATGCACGCTTACACGTGACCGTTGTCTAATATAAGTTCTATGCAGTAGAGCGATTATAGTTTTACGCTAATAAACCAATAATCTCTTACTAGTCAGCGTAAATCTCCAAAAAAACGCCAGTAGCTTAAGTTACTGGCGTTTTTTTGTCATCGATAAATATGATTTTCAGATAAAGTTGCAATAGCAAGAAGTGATACTATTCACAAAAATTAGAGTAGCAAGGAAAACGAATATAAGTACTACGCATTGTAGATTAAGCGAGTTTGACACAGCTAATCGTACTTTTTGGGTTTGGTATGATCAGTATGTTTAAAATGAGGACATGCCTTACTGATGCGTATTGTCTGGAATTACTATCATTTTTACGCCACCCCAAGTGACCAATACGATGCCAAGAGCAATTAAGGAAGCTCCTAAAAACAGACCCTCTGGTGGACTTTCTCCCTGCAAAAAGATGGCTACCGGCACGCCAACGATCGCACCTACTGAGCCCAATAAACTTAATAGCACGGGACCGCCTGTTTTTTGCAATAAAAACAGCAATAAAAATTGTCCAGCGAAGATAAAGGCTTGTAGCACAATCAACCCAATAGGCAGTAATGCTCCCGTTGGCACCGCAAGTGAGAAGTTCGGCAAGGTGCCAACCACACCTAAAAAGATAGCCGCTGCGATTAACATGCCGGGTGCCAGCGAACTGGGCGACGCCGCATTTGGCCAACGCAAGGTACGATAGATATTCCCAATCGCTAGCAAAACAGGGCCACACAGCGCGAGTAAAATCCAGAAAATACTGGCATCGGGAGCCGAAAACTTGCGTATGGCTAAGACACCCACACCGCTCAGCGCTGCCACCACGCCCATAGCACGAACGACATTGAATGTTTCCATACGCATAAATAGCGCGCCAAGATAGGTGAGCAATGGTGGCAAAGCGATAATTAAAGCGACAAAACCTGCACCAACTTGTGGAATTGCAGAAAATAAAATCAAGTTGGAGCCCGCAACACTGACAAGAGCAGCAACCGAATAGTATTCTAAACTACGGACAGTTAGCGGCGGCAAATCATGTCGTAAAATCGCCACGGCTGATAGTAGAAACGCTGCACCAGTAATCGACCAAAAAAGAAAGGCGAGTGGCGATAAGCCAATTTGCCCTGCCGCTTTCGCTAGATTGGTGGAAATACCTATCAAGGCGCCACCAGCCAACAGGCATGTTAACGGGACAAGCCAAGTGTGTCTTTTATAAAATGAGTTGTTATTGGTTGATTCACTCATGAACTACCCTAGTAATAAGTAATGAAGCCGATTATTAGGACGTGTTCTCATTTAGCCGCTTTCGTTTAGATTGAGAACACGCCCTAGATAGAATATCATTATTAAAGACACGGTAGCCAAAACCAGTTGAGTATTTATGAGTATATTGGCTGTCACATAGTCATAACCACACATAAAAAATGCCAGTAACTTATGCTACTGGCATTCTTATTTTTGATGGGTATGACATAGAGTCAGTCATTTTATATCGGACTTACCATGCCTCATAATATTAACTCACGGTCTGTGGTGTCTTTTTATTTAAGATAAACACCAGTACCGCGCCCAAGATGACCGCGCTTGCTAGGATAAACGGTAGGGTCAGCTGCTCCGATAAAAATACCACACCAAGTATGGCAGCCAATACCGGTACGCAGAGTTGTACTACTGCCGCCTGAGTGCTTTTTAATAAAGGCATTGCCATATACCAAACGCTGTAGCCCATGCCAGAAGCAATTGCGCCCGACGCGCAAGCCAATAAGATGCCCTCGATACTGATAGTGGACAATGGCATGCTTTTTAAATAAACCATACCAATGATGAGTAGTAGCGGAATAGCGACGAGGCTTCTGATAAAGTTAAAGCCCGTGGCTCGTAACGGTGATACACAGGTTTTGCCGCGTATACTGTAGATGCCCCATGCCATGCCACTGATGGCCATCAATGTCGCTGCCAATACGGATGGGACAGCTGCTGATGGCAGCATAAGATAGACAAAACCTGCTACTGCTACGATAAAAGCCATCCATTGTAAGGCACTTAACTGCTCTTTTTTGTAAATACCCCAACCAATCATGGTGAGTTGAACCGCTGAAAATAAAATCAACGCGCCAGTTCCGGTATCAAGCTCAACATAGGCAATCGAAAAGCAAAGCGCATACACCACCAAACTTAGACTGCTGAGCCAGCTGCCTTTGTCCTTCAAAATAGCTTTATTTTGTGGATTGTTGAGGGTTAAATCTTTGCGTCGTAGGTTATAGCTATAAACGCCCATAATAATGCTCAGACAGATAGCACCACTAAGCAGACGGATGATGGTGAAACTCCACGCATCTATGTATCCTTCTGCCAAGGCCATTCTACAAAAAAGAGAGTTTGCGGCAAATGCTATTAAGGCAATAATCGTGTATAACGTGGCTTTCAAAAATAATTCCTACAATCATTAAATTGGTTTTGATTAACTAGGGCGTGTCCTCAATTCAATTGATCATATCTAAACGGGCTAAAAATGGCTAAATTTTGTCAAAAATCGTTAAATAGCTGGTTAATATACCGACATTATCTGCGCTATTTTCCTCGTTTGACTGCAATTTATCTCATTTTTATCACCATTTTTGAAATGAGGACACGCCCTAGAGTTTGTTGAACATTTATATGGTGTCAGGCGCGCTCAGTTTATCACCTATGGCACTTTTACTCGCCTTCCTTGTATCCAAAATATCTTGAATTGATTCAGAGCATCTTGAATTGACTCAAAATATTTTGGATCGACTATAGCAAAAATTTATTGTTGAGCCTTATATTGGAATGGAAGTAGTATAGTGCAATACCAAAAAACCTAACTTATAAATTAAAATGATACATACCTTATAAATAGGCTCGATTTGAAAATGACAAGGAAAGAAAGATATGGATTGGGCAAGTATTTTTATTTATGACACCACGTGGGTATTTGCCGCTGAAATTGTGATACGCGTCATCGTGATGTTTGCTCTGATCATTTTGTTTTTACGCTTTACTGGCAAGCGCGGCGTGCGCCAACTGTCTATTTTTGAGCTGACCATTATTTTATCACTTGGTTCTATCGCAGGTGACCCAATGTTCAATGAGGATTTGCCGCTTATTCAAGCAGTCCTAATCATGAGTATTGTGATTTTGCTATATCGTTTATGTACTTGGGCTATGATGAAATATCAGCCTTTCGAAGATCTGCTAGAAGGGAAGTCGCTCTACATTGTAGAAGACGGCATGTTGGTACTCGATAAAATTAAAAAGGGCAAAATGTCCCATGATGAGTTTTTTGCTGAAATGCGCCAACAAGGGGTTGAGCATCTGGGTCAAGTGCGTACTGGCTTGCTAGAGACAGATGGTAATTTTAGTATTTTGTTATATGCACCTGATCACACCATCTATGGTATGCCACTTTTCCCTAAGCAGTATCAACCTGTCGAGGAGATAGAGTCAGGAACGCATTATGCATGTATGCATTGCGGCTACGTCAATCACATATCTGACCCTAATCAGTGCTGCGAACGCTGTGAAAACGACTGTAGAAACTGGGCAAAAGCCTTAAATAGCAAGATTATTAGATGATGTCGAGCAGTCTTATGTTGGTAGGTTTAGCGAGTGATACCAACGTAAGGCCGCCCTAGACTGAACGTTTTTTGCACGCGCTAACTAAGTTAGGCGATTTTATACCAGTCAATTTTACGCGTCATGACCATCACGCAAGCGAGTAGTACAAAACAGAAAACAGCACCAAGCAATAAATTCATATCTTCAGTGGTTAAGATGCCGAAAAACGCCGCATACAATCCTGCCAGTGTGGCAGTAAAAATCGCGGCTCGTTTGATGCCGCCCAGTACATAATAAGTATACCAACCAATGAGTCCAACACAGGCGCTGGCAGCAATGGCATAAGCTTTCCAAAAGACGATTTGCTCAGCAAGTGGTAATAATAAAACATAAAAAACAAACAGCGCACAACCGACCAACAGGTACTGAATAGGGTGGATGCGGCTAGATTTAATCACTTCAAATAAGAAAAAAGTGCCGAATGAGACCAAGATTAATAATAAGGCGTATTTCATCGCTCGTTCGGTCTGTAAATATACGTCATTAGGCTCAGCAAAACTCACCCCAAAGCTGTTCAGGCGCACATTTTGGTAGCTGTCAGTCACGGTAGTGCCTTCTTCTGTGACAATACCTTCTACTGCTGTAATCGCATCATCAGGAGTCATTGACTGGCTACTGGTATCGAGAGTGGCTTTACTGATGACGACACATCGGTTGTTAGCGATGCTAAGACACTGCGACAAATCTTGATTGTTGGCGATCGTTAGATATTGATTTTGCCAACTGGCTTCAAAACCGTTAGCAGTGAATTTCTTGGCATTAGGGAGCGCCTTGCCAATGAAATTAGGCGCATGCCAATTACTGCGCATCGTTAAGTTAAAGTTTTGTCCAGTCGGAACCGTGTTTAAATTGCTGATACCCGCTAATGGCAAGTCAATCATGATGTCAGTCGCTTGATTGCCTTTAATGTCGGGCGACTGACTGCCTATGTCTGTACTGGCTAATGCCTCGCTGTTGGTGCTTGTGGCAATGAGACTACTCTTACTTTGCTGGCTAGCCATGTTTTTCGTGGCACGCTGCAATATGTTTTGCGGAATAGCGACTTCTACATAGGTCAGATTTTTCAGTAAGGGTGTCTGCGGGTAAGTCGCTTTTATCGGTTTTTGCTCAATGGTCACTGTTGGCAGAGTCGCGACGCCGCGCAGATCTGATACTGGAATAATCAATTTTGCGTCATTCCAGTGAATGATGGTTTCTCTGGGTTTCGTTTTATTGTTACTGGTAGGTGTATTGACGGAGCTTTGCTCTGCACTAGCCGTGCTCGTCGCTTCATATAAGCGGCTGATGGCTTTATCAAAAGTGTAACGTTGGTCAAATGTCAACGCCCCATCATAACTGGTCGCATGATAGATGCCGCGCTTATAGGTATCAGTGCTTACCTCAAGATCTTGTGTTGCTTGGGTTTGGTTTGCGAAAATGGTTTCAATTTTTGAGTAGGACGGTGCACATTTACTGGTTGTGCCAGGCGCTGTAATCTGACATTCAGGCGTGACAGTAGTTGGAATGGCAATAAATGGTGTAATGACTTCTTGCGGATTGATATGCTGCTGGGCGATTTCTTTGATCACCGACGCGGCATAATTTTGTCGCTCGTAAATCACCGAGCCAATCATATTGAGACCGATGGCGAAAATAATGCACAGCCCAGCGATGATAGATAGTTTGGTAAATAGTGTTTTTTGCATAAAAGCTCCTCATATGACTCTTTATTCCAAAACTGTCCATATAACAGTCAATAGGTTTAAAGAAAATCATAAAGGAGTGATAAAGAAAAAATATGTAAGAACAATGGAGAGTGTGTGGAATAATAAAAATCAGTGCTTTTTGGTGTCGCCAACCACTTTGTCCATAATCGCAAATAGCAGGCCGGATAGAACGAATGTCATGTGAATAATGACCTTCCACATGAGTTTGTCTGCTTCACCCTCACTCAATTCATTAGGAATATCCATAAAGGATTTTAAAAGATCAATGGCAGAAATCGCAACGATGGCACCGATGACTTTTAATTTAAGCCCAGAAAAATCTACTTTCCCCATCCAACTGGGTCGATCAACATGATCGCCTGTGTCAATTTTTGAGACAAATATTTCATAGCCACTGAATATGATGATTAATAATAAACTGGCTACTAACGAGAGGTCGACTAACACTAATATATTAACAATGACATCTGATACCGAGGCGCTAAATACAGTGTTGAACATCATAAATGTTTTTTGAACGAACTTAACAAATAATAAAATAATACCTAGCACGAGCCCTAGATAAAAAGGCGCTAGTATCCAGCGGCTATGGAATATGGTTTTTTCTAAGTAAAATTCAAACTTTTTTAGCATGGATATCTCTTAGGTTTTTAAAGATAAAAGTAATGATGAGTTTATTGATACACTCTAATAAAGTTGCTGTGAGGCTATATATTGCTAATGTCAGTAAGCTGCGCTACTACCTGCTGAACTCGCTCCTGTCTATCGCCACCAATGCGCTGGAATGGTCTTTGGTGCTTGCTTAATTGACTGGCGAAATAAGTACTTATTTCATCACGTTGGTGCGGACTGTCTCGCAGGTCATCAGCCACCCATGGTGTATCAACGTCAGTCAATAATATTAAATCATAATGATGTGCCAATGCCGCTTGCTCAAGGGCGATAGGACAGTCGCCATAATACCAATTGGAATAAACCATTAGCTCAAACAGACTGGTATCACAAAACAAATAATGGCTAGCATCGGACGTCTGAGCGACTTGTTTGGCCAGTTTATTTTCTAATGCAATCTGACCTTGTGCGATAGGTAGCAGATCATCCGACGTGCAAGTCAGCTGCTCGTCATCCCACTTTGCTTGTAGGTAGGTGCGCATATATTCTGATACCCAAGGGCTATCAAAATGTGCTGCCAAATCCTGACATAAAGTCGTCTTGCCCGTACTTTCTGCGCCTAAAATAGCGACATTTATGACAGATTTAGGCGTATGCTGTATGAGGTTGTGCGCGATGTTGTGTACGATAGCGTCGTTGCCATTCATAATATGCCCAGATTGCGATGAGAGTGAAGACTACATATTGTAGCGCGGTAAACGTAAAACCTTTATAAAAGTATAACGGTACCGATATCGCATCGGCAATAATCCATAGTATCCAATGCTCAATCTTGCGCCGTGCCATGAGCCACATCGCCATTAAAAATAAAGCGGTAGTGAGCATATCAGTGTAGTCAACCCACGTAAATAAATGCAGTCCAAGTACTGCACCATCGAAGCTAAAACCGTTATTAATCACTGGTCGGAAATAATAAATCAGTGCTACAAACCCCATCGTTCCCGCTGCCAAAGCAGAGAGTATAGGTATGTCGCCTGCATGCAGGTGCTCGATACGGACATTATTAGCATCGTTTGACTGCTTGTGCTCGACAGATTGAATCTTCTTATTCTTTGACCAATTAATCCAGCCGTATAGGCTCATCACGGTATAGTAAGCGTTGATAAACATATCGCCAAATAGCTGCCACTTCCATAGTAGATACACAAATATAGCAGTGCTGACCAGTCCGATAGGGAAGACTAGAATATTGGTTTTGCTGGCAAGTAAGACACTTGCCACGCCAAAGACGACGGCAATCAGTTCAAGGACAATGAATATCGTAGAGTAGTCAGCGTATTGACCAAATAACCAATTGAGAAGTTCTGCCATTAGCTTTCCTAAATATAAGCGTGTGTTGATATTCTTGCTAAATAATATAGTTCGATGAATAGTACAGAGTAAAGCAGCACCAATTATAACGTAGCTACCGTAAAATGAACTGAGTCTTTGCTTATTTATGGCGAGAAACAGATTATTTGTAACAAAGTATTAGAAAAATTATAATATTCAGGCATAATAAAGGCACTGATTTTAAGTTTACAGTTATTCACTGAAATTGAATGGCTATTATTTTTCCACTTTTATGCTTATTCCAAGCACCACAGTAGTAGACAAGGAAGCTTATCATGACGACTTGTATCACGGGCACGGGCCTATATATCCCACCTTATAGCATCAGCAACGAAGAGTTAGTAGAGTCATTTAACCAGTATGTTGAAAATTATAATGCACAGCATGCTGATGAGATAGCAGCAGAGACTGTGACCGCACTTGAGCCTTCTTCAGCCGCTTTTATCGAAAAAGTATCGGGTATCAAATCACGTTATGTGATGGAAAAAGACGGCATTTTAGATCCTGAAATCATGGCTCCCGTGATTCCTTATCGCAATCTAGGCGAAGAGCTGTCTATCATGGCAGAAATGGGTGCCGCAGCGCTTAGAGATGCTTTGGCAGATGCTGGACTTGAGGCCAATGACTTGGATGGTATAATCCTTGCTTGCTCAAACTTCCAGCGCACTTATCCTGCGGTTGCCATCGAGATTCAAAATGAAATCGGTATGATTGGCGGCTTTGCTTATGATATGAACGTCGCTTGTAGTGCTGCGACTTTTGGTCTATCACAAGCGCACGGCTCTATCGTCTCTGGTTTGGCCAAGCGCATCGCTGTGGTCAACGTAGAGATTACCTCGGCGCATCTGAACTGGCGTAACCGTGACAGCCACTTCATCTTTGGTGACGTAGCGACCGCATCTATCGTTGAAGATCTCGATACGCCAAAAGGTTATGAGATTCTTAACTCTAAGCTATTTACTCAGTTTTCGACCAACATCAAAAACGAATACGGCTTTATGGATCGCTCAGAGTTTTTAGCGGCACAGACTGAGATGTATCCAGATATCAAAGAACCAGTCACGGATAAGTTGTTTTTGCAAAATGGCCGTAAAGTATTCCGTGAAGTTTGTCCAAAAGTGTCAGAGATCATCACAGAGCATTTGACTGAGAACGAATTACAAGCCAGTGATGTGAAAATGATGTGGTTACACCAAGCCAATGCCAATATGTTAGATTTAATTCTACGTACAGTCATCGGTAAAGAAGCAGATAAAGCGATTGTCCCAAGTGTCATCGCTGAATTTGCCAATACCAGCTCAGCCAGCCCGATGATTGTGTTCCATCGCTATAAAGATGAGTTAGCATCAGGTGATTTGGGCGTGATTTGTTCATTCGGCGCAGGTTATTCGATTGGCTCAGTATTGGTTCGTAAAGTGTAGCGTTTCATTCTAGATCTTTTTTAACGATAAAAATAGCCAAGATCCTTCTTGGCTATTTTTTTTATGTCTACGTTTTTAGCATCGCATTTTATAACCACTAACTGATGAGAAAACAGGGGAATATTTCAGCAGCGATAGGAATGTCTGCCAATAGAATGGCAAAATTACTTAGAATAGCAGCAAGATTACTCAGAGGTTTTAATTTACGGTGAAAAATTTGCTATAATCACGCTCTTACTCTTATCATCCAATTAAAAGTCCTTTTATGAAAGAATCCTTACGCCTGCGTTTAGACCAGATGGTAGACCGTTATGAAGAGGTCACCGCCTTGTTATCAGATCCTAGTGTCATTAGTGATAATAATAAATTCCGTGAATTGTCTGTCGAGCACAGCGACTTGATGGATATCACTACTTTATGGCAAAACTACGTGGGTGCAGAAACGGATCAGGCCGATGCAGAAGCTATGCTGGCCGATGCGACAGATCCTGACATGAAAGAGATGATGCAAGACGAGATTGACAATGCTCGTGATACCATCGTAAAGATGGAAGAAGCGCTTAATCTTATGATGCTACCAAAAGATCCTAATGATAAAGTGCCAGCATTTTTGGAGATTCGTGCAGGGACCGGCGGCGACGAGGCAGCGATTTTCTCTGGTGACTTGTTCCGAATGTACCAAAAATACGCGCAGAGCCAAGGCTGGACATTGGACGTGCTGTCTGCAAGCGAAGGTGAGCATGGCGGGTATAAAGAAATCATCACTCGCGTATCAGGCAACAGCGTCTATGGTCGTCTAAAGTTTGAGTCTGGCGTGCACCGTGTCCAGCGTGTTCCTGAAACCGAAAGCCAAGGCCGTGTGCACACCTCAGCTTGTACCGTTGCAGTCATGCCTGAAGTTGAGATTGATGATACCGTCGAGCTCAACCCAGCTGATATCCGTTTTGATACGTTCCGTTCAAGCGGTGCGGGTGGTCAGCACGTTAACACCACCGACTCAGCTGTACGTTTGACGCACATTCCAACGGGCACAGTCGCAGAGTGTCAACAAGAGCGTAGCCAACACAAAAACCGCGCACAAGCGATGAAAATGCTCATTTCACGTATTCAGCAGGTTAAGGTACAAGCACAAGTCGATGTTGCTGATTCGATGCGCCGCGACTTAATCGGTAGTGGCGATCGCAGTGAGCGTATTCGCACCTATAATTTCCCGCAAGGGCGTATGACCGATCATCGTATCAACCTGACCTTATACAAGCTCGACTCTATTATGGAAGGCGACTTGGATGAGATTCTTGACTCATTACTACGTGAGCATCAGGCTGATTTGATGGCGAGTATCGGCGGTGGTGACTAGCAGCTGATCCTACAACACATTGGCAGTTTTATGATTTTTCATCATGATGTCATTTTTTTATAATAATAGGGTCTGTTGAACATTCAAATGTGGCACTGGCAGTGGCTATTTTTTAGACAATACGCAGTGAAATTTTTGACGCCTAGTCATTCTAGGTTAGACAATTTCGCCATGTATTGGCAAAAAATAGCCCTGCCCTGAAAGGCTGATGCTAAAATCACCCAAAACGTTGTTGTAAACCTAGCTAAGGTCTCGACATTATCGTCGGTTTACGCCTGATTTGATAAAACGTTTGATGCGATTTTAGCGATCAGCAGTCCTAATATTTGAATGTTCAACAGACCCTAAGCATTGATTTAATTTTTCTGTTTTCGTTTATCCATTTAATTACCTAATAATATTGAGAGTGTTATGTCAAAGCACAACAATCAGAATCAAGAGCAAGCCCCAGAAGACGCTAACGAGCTAATTGCTCAGCTGCAAGCCAAGCTAGACGATATCACTGCTTCAGGCAAGCAGCCTTATCCAAATACGTTCAAACGCACCGATTATGCACAAGACTTACAAACAGCCTTTGACGGCGTCTCAAAGCAAGAAATTGAAGAAAAAGCGGCGAATGGCGAAAAAACACAGGTCAACGTGGCAGGTCGAGTCATGCTCAACCGTGGCTCGTTTATTGTCATCCAAGATATGAGTGGCCGTATTCAGCTATATGTCGCACGTAAAGAGCTCGATGATGAAACGCGTGCGAGCATTAAGTCGCTAGATTTGGGTGACATCGTAGGTGTATCAGGCTATATCGGTCGCTCAGGTAAAGGCGATCTATACGTGCATATCGAAGAGATCAGTTTGCTAACCAAATCCTTACGTCCAATGCCAAATAAATTCCATGGTTTGGCAGATGTGGAAGCCCGTTATCGCAATCGTCATCTTGATTTGATGACCAATGAGACGACTCGCGATACGTTTATGATTCGCAGTCAGGTCGTCAGCGGTATTCGTAAATTCATGCTGAATGAGCGCTTCATGGAAGTTGAAACGCCAATGATGCATCCTATTCCAGGTGGTGCAGTGGCACGTCCATTTGTGACGCATCATAATGCTTTAGACATGCCGCTTTATTTACGTATCGCGCCTGAGCTTTATTTGAAGCGTTTGGTGGTTGGCGGTTTTGAAAAAGTATTTGAAATTAACCGTAGCTTCCGTAACGAAGGCGTCTCAACCCGTCACAATCCTGAATTTACGATGATTGAGTTTTATCAAGCGTATGCGGATTATCATGACTTGATGGATTTAACCGAGCGCTTATTTAATGAGTTGGCGATGGACATCTTGGATACGACTGAGATTACTTATCAAGAAGAAGCCATCAGCCTAAAAGCGCCGTTTGCTCGTTTATCGATGTCTGATGCGATTGCCAAATATGCCGAAAACTTCGACATGGCGCATATCAATGACCGTGAGTATCTAGCAGAGTACGCATCTACTACGCTTAAGCAGCAAGTAAAAGATGGCTTTGGTGTGGGTAAACTGCAAACGATTATCTTTGAAGAAACCGCTGAGCATCAATTACGCCAGCCAACCTTTATCACTGAATATCCTGCAGAAACGTCACCACTCGCGCGCCGTAGTGACGACAATCCTGAGATTACCGATCGCTTTGAATTGTTCGTTGGTGGTCGTGAATTGGCCAATGGCTTTAGTGAGCTAAATGACCCAGCAGATCAGGCGGAACGCTTCCGTGGTCAAGTCGCTGAAAAAGACGCGGGCGATGATGAGGCCATGCATTTTGACGAAGAATATATCGAAGCATTGTCTTATGGTTTGCCACCGACAGCAGGTGAGGGTATAGGTATTGATCGCTTAGTCATGCTACTCACTGATTCAGCGAGCATTCGTGATGTGATTTTGTTCCCACATATGCGTCGTAAGCTTGACAACTAGACTAGCGTCTACTTATTATGAAATATAGTCAATCCTATATAAATTAGGTACGGTGTCAGGCTCGCTTAGTTTACTACTTGTAGTATTTTCACTCGCCTTCCTCGTGCCTAAATTATATTTAACCGACTATGACGCTGTTACTGAACTGAGTATAGAGCGAGTTTTGCAACGTTGATGACAGACGCTCAGTGGTTTATGAGCACTCATTTATAGGGATATTATGGACACTCAGCACCTACCGCTCTCAGTTTGGCAGCAGATGATTCAGCAAAGCTTCTTATCTTTGTACGATGTATCAGAAGAAGACAGTAACCATTCCCAGCATCTATTGCAGGGTTATGACTTTGTTTTTGAGTTTTGTGGTGCGACGGTTTACCTTATCGTCAATGATGTGGTAATGCAGGCCAATCAGCAAGAGGTTGACAGTACGCAGGTTCGTGAGTGGCGAAAAGAAGTAGTTAATCAATTAATCAAACGTCATGCGCAGCTTTATCTAAAAAATGATAAGGCACTGGCTGACGTAAACGCGTCGGCATCGAACAAGGCGATTTATTTTATTGGTCTGACGTCACTTGCTATCAAGCATGAAAACGATAACCCAGAGTCACAACCCCATACCGTCAATTATGAGTATGGCAGTCAGTTCTTTGCCGAGGACTGTGTGCTGGACTTGGACGATGAGGAGAGTGTCTTACAAGTATTTAGTCATCAAAACTTTGTCGACATTCTCAATCAGTTGGTGACCCCGAGTGATCTCAGTGCTTATTTGGACTTTCATCGCCGCAAGCTTGCTGGCTTTGAGACGTTTCAAGACGAATCAACGTTGCTCGCCCAATTTTTACAGTCGCCTGATTTTCACCAAAGAGCCATTGAGGTGCAAGAACAGTTGGTTGCTCATCAGTTAATAGACCAAGTGGAACCGCGCTTGCTCACAGCAGCAGAACCCGACCAAGTAACTTTTGCCAATGCGCTGATGTTTGATATTCAAAAGAATACTCACATGTGGTACAAGCTATTTAATAGCTTGATTCAGCATTATTATGAGGCGGGAACACCGCTGCCAAAAGAGCAGGTCGATGTGTTGGTCGATGAGTCAATGTATACCTATGCGTGTTTAATAGAAAAAATACTGGCGCATAGAACGATTGATAAAGATTCAAACTGGAATGGTTATGTTTGTCATGAGCATTCTTATCATGTATTTGGTCGCCATTATTTGATGGTGTTTTATGCACAAGATGAAAATAGCACATTAAGTGTAGACAAGGTGCGCGCCTCGCATCAGGATTTACTGTTCGAGCTTAATTCACAAATGCAGCAGCCGGTGATGGACCATTTGTTCTTAATTGGCGTAGAGGTTAGACCTTGTGAAGACAGCGTCAATACTGAGGTGCATATTGACGTGTTTCATCAAAATGGCTCGGCTATCGACGCAAACACACAGCGCTTATACGAGCAATTGGCTGAGCTAAGATCGCAGTCATAGACTCATTATATTGTAGATCGCTGATCTGATGCTTCACCTACATTTGTACTTTTCACATTGGCAGTTACTATATTGGCAGTTACTATGACGCAGCAATATCAAGTTTTAGCTCGCAAATACCGTCCCAAAAACTTTCATGAATTGATTGGGCAAACGCACGTCTCGCAAGCATTGATAAATGCCATCGATTATAATCGTCTGCATCATGCTTACCTCTTTACAGGTACGCGCGGTGTGGGCAAAACGACGATTGCGCGTATTTTATCTAAATGTTTGAATTGTGATACTGGGGTGACTAGTACGCCTTGCGGTGTGTGTAATAATTGCGTCGCCATCGATCAAGGTCGTTTTATTGATCTGATTGAAATTGATGCGGCCTCTCGTACCAAAGTGGAAGACACTCGCGAGCTGTTAGATAACGTGCCTTATGCGCCAAGCCAAGGACGTTATAAAGTGTACCTAATTGATGAAGTGCATATGCTGTCTACGCACAGTTTTAATGCCTTACTCAAGACCTTAGAAGAGCCGCCTGAACATGTGAAGTTTTTGCTAGCGACGACCGATCCACAAAAATTGCCGATTACTATTATCTCGCGCTGTTTACAGTTTGTGCTGCGTCCGTTGCCGCAAACGTTGCTGAGTGAGCATCTGGCAAATGTCCTTACCCAAGAGCAGGTAGGTTATACTCAGCCAGCACTTTGGCAATTGGCCAGTGCGGCAAAAGGCTCGGTACGTGATGCCTTATCCTTGACCGATCAAGCCATTGCTTTCGGTCAAGGTGCGCTGGATGATGTCACTGTCAATGCCATGCTTGGTCTCATTGATGCGGCTGATTTGGTCAGTTTAATTACCGATATCTATAATCACGATAAGTCTGCCGTCGCTGCACATATTGAGCAAATGCGCGCGCAGATGGTTGATGCGACGAGTATGTTTGATGGGCTGGCTGAGCTACTACATCAATTGGCGTTGACCCAACTGCTTCCTGAAGTGGCTCTCAATGTGAATGAGGCGCAAGCCCAAGACATTAATACGCTTGCGCAGCATATGAGCCCAGACGTCCTGCAACTGTATTATGAAATTGTCGTGCAAGCGCGTGAAGGTGTTAAGCTTGCCAGTACTCCGATGCAAGCGCTTGAGATGTGCATTTTACGTTTGTTAGCCTTTCGTCCGTTGCCAGTCGATGAAGTACTAAGCCCTATTTATGATGGCTCTGTATCATCTGAAGTACCAGCAGCTATAGAAAATACAACTTCTACGCAGGCAGCCATTACCCATTCAGCTTCGATACTGCCGTTACAGCCTTATGATATCGACTATCAAGAGCAAGCCAGTATTGAGCAGCCAAACGCTAGTTTGGATGAGAATGCGTTAAGTATTAATCCAGCTCATGAGCCTGAACCCGTTGTTGAGCCTGAACCCGTTGTTGAGCCTGAACCCGTTGTTGAGCCTGAACCCGTTGTTGAGCCTGAACCCGTTGTTGAGCCTGAACCCGTTGTTGAGCCTGAACCCGTTGTTGAGCCTGAACCCGTTGTTGAGCCTGAACCCGTTGTTGAGCCTGAACCCGTTGTTGAGCCTGAACCCGTTGTTGAGCCTGAACCCGTTGTTGAGCCTGAACCCGTTGTTGAGCCTGAACCCGTTGTTGAGCCTGAACCCGTTGTTGAGCCTGAACCCGTTGTTGAGCCTGAACCCGTTGTTGAGCCTGAACCCGTTGTTGAGCCTGAACCCGTTGTTGAGCCTGAACCCGTTGTTGAGCCTGAACCCGTTGTTGAGCCTGAACCCGTTGTTGAGCCTGAACCCGTTGTTGAGCCTGAACCCGTTGTTGAGCCTGAACCCGTTGTTGAGCCTGAACCCGTTGTTGAGCCTGACGCAAATGATTCTCAATTACTGTCTGAATCTGATGATCCACGCACGTTGTTGCGCTGCGCACCGCAAGAATTGATAGGCGAGTGGACACCAGAGAAATGGGATTATTGGCTACAAACCGCTCGTGAAGCCGAGATTTTGGCACAAGATGAATTGGCACTTGCTCGTCAAGGTATGATGACGGGTCTATGCAATGGCAAATCGACCTTTGTTACCAGCGTTGACAGTAAGCACTTGCAGGTGACTTTTCAGCAACTGGCAGAAAAACTGCAACAGCAGTTCACGCAGGCAGATATTGGTCTGCAAATTGATGGTAGCGTCATGCAAGCGGATGACAAAACACCTGAGCGTCGTCAACAAAAGCGTTTGGTGCAAGCAAAGACGGTAGCAGAATCAAAATTGATGAATACACCGGTGATGAAATATCTGACCGAGCGCGGCGAAGGAAAAATGGGCAAAGTTCAGTTATATTAAACAGTCAGAAAAACGATTATTAATATTATTTAATAGTCTATGTAGTTAATAGATACAATATATCATAAAAAATATCAAGTCGATGTTATACTATCGCCTTGATATTTTTGCTTTTATTACTTATGAAATAAACTTAATTCAAACAACAGCAGTATATTTAATCGCTGTAAGGTAAACTAAAATCCTTTATAATGATTAAGTTATACTAAAAATTAAAACGCAGCTTAGGTGAGAATATGTTGGATAATTTACGCGGTATGGCTGTGTTCGCCAGTGTGGTTGGACATGGCTCGTTTAGTGGCTCAGCTCGTGAGCTTGGTATTACTACCAGTGCAGTCAGTCAGCAAATTCGCTCGTTAGAAAACGACTTAGGTGTCGTACTATTGCATCGCTCTACTCGTAAGCTCAGTTTAACGGAAGCGGGTGAGAGTTTTTACGAAGCGGCAAAGGACGTGGTCAGTGCGGCTGAGCAAGGTAGAATTAAAGTCAATCAGTTACGTGATGAGCTCGCAGGTAGCTTGCGTGTGGCTACAACACCTGAGCTTGGAGTCAATCATATTTTACCGGCCTTATCTACTTGGATGGCGGCACATGATGACCTGAGTGTTACTTATTTAGCAGACAATCATTATATCGATATGATTGATGAGCGTATCGATATCGCGATTCGTATGAGTCCAACGATCAATGATTCTAGTTTGAGTAGCCATCCTTTAACGGATGTGCGCCAGATGCTTGTCGCCTCACCACAATATCTACGCCAACATGTAAAACTTAAAACCCCTAAAGATTTGGCCGAACATCAGCTGATTTGTATTGAAATCATGAAAGATGCCAATCAGATTGATATGATTCAGACCGAAACTGGCAAAAAATCGCGCATAAAACTGAATTCACGGATTTATACCAATAATGTGTTTATGGCCACAACTTTGGCAAAAGAAGGCCACGGTTTGGTTAGAATGATGGAAATGGACATTAGAAAAGAGCTAGAAAGTGGTGAATTGGTCGAAGTATTGACCGGCTATCAGTTACCGAGCTTTGTGCTATATGCGGTTACTTTAAATCGCGATCAGCAGCCGGCTAAAATCACGCGTTGTCTAGAAGTGCTGAAAAAATACTTCCATGCGAATTAACTTTCAATCTATTTACATACATATAAAGCTTGATCAGTAGTAAGAAAAAGAAGCCTATAGATAGCAATTATCTATAGGTTTCTTTTTAACTGTAAATAGGGTTTGTTTCTCTAAACCTTTGGGCTAAAACAACGGCTTTAATAAATCAATCAAACGATCAGCCACTTGTGTGCTTTCGTCACGGCTGATGTTAAGCGGTGGCAGTAAGCGTACCACATTGCCACCGGTTACATTGATAATCAGATTTTGCTCATCACGTGCGCGATCCACCAGCTTGCTACAATCCAACTCTTCAGGTAGCGCGATACCAATCATCATACCAGCGCCGCGACTGCTAACGCCATATTGTCCCAATGTATCGACTATACTTTCTCTGATGAATAAGCCTTCAGTCACTGCGTTTTCCATGATATTGCTGTTCGCTAATACTTCGTAGACGCTATGAACCACGCGGCTGGCTAATGGCGTGCCACCATAAGTAGAGCCATGGCTACCAGCACCGAACAAGCCGTTAGCGCGACCGCGTACCATACAAGCGCCGACTGGAAAGCCATTACCTAGACCTTTGGCTGTCGTCAATACATCAGGACGAGCATTACTATGTTGATAAGCAAAATATTTACCGGTGCGACCATTACCGGTTTGCACTTCATCCAGCATGAATAGCCAGTTATGAGCATCACATTCTGCTTGCAGCTCTTCTAAATAAGTAAAGCCATTGGGGGCAGTATTGAGTCCACCCTCGCCTTGGATAGGCTCTACAAAGATGGCGCAAATGTCATCATGAGCTTGCGCGGCTTGCTTAACCGCTGCAATATCGCCAAAGGGCACACGGATAAAGTCATCGTCCAAGGTATAAAAACCTTCACGTGCTTTTGGGTTGGCGGTTGCTGATAAGGACAGTAAGGTACGGCCATGGAACGACTGCTCCATTACAATGACCTTTGGACGTTTAAAACCTTGCTTGTATGCATATAAACGCGCCATTTTTAACGCCGCTTCGTTTGCTTCAGCGCCACTATTAGCGAAAAACACGCTGTCCATCTGAGCTGCTGTACATAGCACTTCGCCAGCGCGCTCTTGCCAATCGATACCGAATAAGTTGCTCGTATGAACTAAGGTACCTGCTTGCTGCTGGATAGCATCAGTCACTTGTGGATGGCAATGTCCTAAGCCGCACACCGCGATACCAGTTAAGGCATCTAAGTATGGCGTATCCTCTTTGGTATAGAGCCAACTGCCTGAACCGCGTGTAAAGCTGATTGGTTGACGATTATAAGTGGGCATCAGGTAAGTAGCAGACATGTAAAACATCCTTGGTATAATAATTGAATAAAAGTGTAGTTTATAGCTCGTCAGAGAAAGGTGTGGTTTCCGCAGGCAACGTGTAGTCTTCGTTTGCCCAAGCACCTAAGTCGATAATTTTGCAGCGACTGCTACAGAATGGTTTATATTTATTGTCTTGCCATGCCGTCAGGGTACCGCAGCGTGGACAAGGATAGGTCTTGGGGGAGGTGTTTGAAGTAGAGTCAGTCATAATAAGTGAGGCCATCCTCATGGTTATTAGGAAAAGTACAATCAGTGAAAGAGAATCGGTATAATAGCATGGGGCTAAAGAATGACAAAAGGCAAATACCCGTCTATCTATGTCAAACCAAACCAAACCAAACCAAATCAATCTAAGCAGAGCCAATAGTTTAACAATCAAATTGATACCTTGCTAAAGGTTATCGTTCACAGGGCTATATCTTATCATGATGCAACAACCAACGCTTTCCCATCAGAAAACCCGTGCTTTTCAACCACATAAACTGTCAGCACCGCGTGACTTTATTATTCCAAATATCATTAATGACAATAAAGATGAAAAACCATTAATGCTAGAGATTGGGGCAGGGAAGGGTAAGCACGCGCTCAGTTTTGCTACACAGAATCCTGATAAGCAGCTGATAGCCATTGAACGTACTCGTAATAAGTTTGAAGCCTTTGCTAAACTTGCCACACAGCAAAATGTAGATAACTTAAATGCTATCCATGCTGATGCCATCGCGTGGATCGTATATGCGATCGCACCCCGTAGTATTGCCAAAATTTTTATACTATACCCCAACCCTGAACAGCACAATCCTAATCAGCAATGGTTGAACATGCCATTTTTTGAGTTCTTATTATCGCGTCTAAAAGTAGGCGGAGAAGTGGTGCTAGCGACTAATATAGAAGCGTATATGGATAATGCAGCGCAACAAGCCTCTGCGGTATGGTGTTTGCCAAATACTCGCTACCACGTGCCAATAGACAGTGAGCGTACGCACTTTGAGGTTAAGTACCTAGCACGCGGAGAGACATGTTGGGAGCTGACGATGCGTAAGCCAGAGGGCTATAAAACGAAGTTTGATGATTGGCAGGCTAGTAATTTGAGAGATAAAAATAGCCTAAGCAAATAACGAAACCATTAAAAATCATTCATTATAATAAGTTATGTTATATACAAAATAGCCTAAGCAATTAAAATGATTACATAAAAAAGACTGCCACTAAAGGGCAGTCCAAAAATTACACTCATTTCATATTACAAGTAAGGCTTCACTAATTTATTAGAATCCGTATAGGCGTCTAAAACTGTTAAAAGAGTATAAGCACCAATAAACTTACGACTAATAAACATAAATTCTTTTGGCGGCAGATTAAATTCGAAAGACTGCATCGCCCGTGTCGCAGCAGATGAGAGGCGTGAATGCAGCTTGCTATTTGCCCAGATATAACGGCTTTGTTCATCTAAGCACTCAGTAGGAATGTCGCTATTCATCGCGGGATCACTAAAAGGCTCAGTTGCCAATAAAAATAACGAGGCAATATCAGAACGGACTTTGTCACTCATCGTGTCAAAAAAGTCATAGCCAGTCATAGCCTGGATCATCGCCTGATGATCATGACGATAACCAGCTTTTAGTAAACCATGAGCAATCGTCAATAGAGTATTATCAAACTGGCGGATAGCCCCAAAATCTAATAATACTAACTTATCAATATCGTTTTCATTATCGCTGACACGGACGAGGTAGTTACCAAAGTTTGGGTCCGTTTGCATTTCGCCCCAAACAAAAATCTCTTGCATCATAATTTCTATGGCTGCTTGACCAATGGCATTGCGGCGCTCGTGGGGCAAAAGCTGTAGCGCTTCAGAAACGACACTAATGCCAGGCTCATAAGACATACATAACAGACGTTTGCTCGAATAAGTGCGATTTATTTTGGGCACAGCATAACGTGGATCATCTATCAAACGCTCATAAAAACGCTCAGTGGTTGCAGCCTCTGCCTCATAATCAACTTCGTGATGGAGTAGGTCGCGTATCTCTTCAAACCATGCATCGAGCGAGCGCGTTTGCGGGACAATGTTGCTGACTTTTAGCAAACGCTTAAATAAGGCAAGATCAGAGTTGATGGCGTCTGCGACCCCTGGATATTGAATTTTCAACACCACTTGCTCACCAGTCGCTAACACCGTGGCTCGATGGACTTGGGCAAGAGAAGCTGTACCAATCGGGATAGTATCCACATCAAGCTCACTGAGTTTGTCACCCAGTAGTTGACGCAAGGTATGCTCGATGGTTGGCCATGACAGGGTAGCTGTATCATCATTAAGCGTTTGTAAGGCACGCGTTATCTCAGGTGGCAATACATGCTCACCATAAATGGCCAGCATTTGACCGATTTTTACTACTGAGCCTTTCAGTTTGCCCAGTTCTTCTGCCACATAATTTGCCTGCGCTTCCATAAAAGCTTGGTTACGTGCCGTGCGCGCTTCTTTATTCAAAAACATACCAGACACGCTATTGCCTGCCCAACGACGACCAATATTTAGAGAGGTTTTGGCAATCGACATACGACGCTCAAACCCTGAGGTTTTTAAGTTGTCAATTGACTGCTTATTATTAGAAGGTTTAGACGTATCATTTGCCATAAATATAATCATTCATCCAGTTGGTATTGATTTGCGGGTTCAAAACCTACAATACAAGAGAGATGCGACGCGCAGGTACAAACGGGTACAAAATTGTATCATATAAAGAGAAGGCGGTTTATAAGCCTTAGTTGACTACTGGCAGTTACTTTGTAAGCTAAAGTAAGATTCGAACGTTTACACACGTTAGCCACTGTTGTTGCTACAAACGACTTCATAAAGTAAAAAGTCTGTATCGATTTAAAGATACAGCAAAAAACACGACCTAGCATAGTACTAGGGCGTGTCATTGATTAGCACATTGATATATTTTAGTAGTCTTAAAACGGCTCAATTTTGCCAAACATCGTCAGAAACCTTGTCAATAATGAACTATGCCTTTGCTTTTTCGCGGGTAATCGCATGATGACCGATATCGCGGCGATACTGCGCCCCATCAAAGCTGATTGCACCTGTTACTGCTAATGCGGCTTGTTGAGCGTCTGAAATAGTATCTGCTAATGCCGTCACGCATAATACTCGTCCACCATTAGTAATAACTTCTTTATTATTACCCGTATTTGCCGTATCAGCATTGCTATTATGTGAAAAGGCCGTGCCTGCGTGAAAGACTTTAACCGCACTATCACTATTGGCATCCAACTCTGGCAAGCCAGCAATCACATCACCTTTTGAAGAAGTTTCAGGATAGCCTTTTGAGGCAACCACGATACCAAGGGCAGGGCGCGCATCCCATTGAGCATCACTTGGTAATTGACCAGCCAGCCCTTGAGCGACTAAATCTACCATTGAAGACTGCAAGCGCATTAAAATTGGCTGTGTCTCTGGATCACCAAAACGGCAGTTAAATTCGATGACATACGGATCGCCTGCCTTGTCAATCATGAGACCAGCATATAAAAATCCAGTATAAGGATGACCGGCGGCATTCATAGCGTCAACCACGGGCTGAATAACTTGTGCCATTACCTTGTCATGAACCTCTTGAGTAACGACTGGTGCAGGAGAATAAGCACCCATACCACCAGTGTTAGGCCCAGTGTCGCCTTCAAAAGCGCGCTTATGATCTTGGCTGGTTGCCATCGGCAGGATATTCTTGCCATCAACCATACAAATAAAGCTGGCTTCTTCACCTTGCAAAAACTGCTCGATAACGACACGGCTACCGGCGTCGCCAAACTTATTGTCAGCTAGCATATCATCGATTGCATCATGTGCTTGTTCGACAGTCTCCGCAACGATGACGCCTTTACCGGCAGCTAGACCATCCGCTTTGATAACAATAGGCGCGCCTTGTTCATCGATATAGGCTTTGGCAGCATCAGCGTCTGTAAATCCTTGATAAGCCGCCGTTGGGATATTGTTCTGTGCCATGAATTCTTTGGCAAAGGTTTTTGAGCCTTCTAATTGCGCACAATATGCGGTCGGCCCCCAAGCCTTGATGCCAGCAGCACGGCAGGCGTCGACGATACCTGTAACTAGTGGCGCTTCTGGGCCTACGATGACCATATCGATGGCGTTATTTTGGCAAAACTCGATGACAGCACTGTGTTCGTCCGCCTCACTGCGTGCAGGCTCTAAAACAACGTTTTGGCATTTAGGTTCAAGGGCAGTACCAGCATTGCCTGGCACGACGTAAACGTGTTGGACATTGTCGTCTTTTGCACATTGCCATGCTAGCGCGTGTTCGCGACCACCTGAGCCAATCACCAAAATATTCATCATACGTCTTGCCCTTAGCATTAAAGTTAATAATGAGTTAGTCATACACTCTGAGAGATACGGTCATATTCTAACAAAAAAAGTGTCTTGATTACCATGAGTATCCACTTGCCAGCAAGTATTCACCAACAATTAAGTCCTCATTGTCTCATGAGCAAAGGTTATCGGCATGTTGCTGATTCATGAAATGATGTTGTACGCTTTAGCTATGAGCGTAGGTGCGTTACACTTCAACATATTAACGGTATCAAATCTAGCAAGCCGTTTGCTCTTATAAAAGTTAGGCAATAAAAACCAGGAGAGGATGCCAATAATAACAAGGTAGCTCACAAATGGAGTACTACCATCTGACATCGGTAAGATTCATTATATTCAAACGTTGCTAGTCATTGATATTGATTAATGAGTGAAAATAAATAGAGAAAATTGAAGTACTAAACTTATAACAAGGACAGCAAACATGCCAAACTCTCTAAGTATCGCAAAAGAGCACATAAGCCAGATAAGCGATATTGCCACCAACTATGTACAAAATGACAAATCGCTATTTGATCATTTTATTCATAGTTATTACCAGCCGCTGCATCAGGAAACAGCAGAGGCGATAAGTAATACTGATTTAGCTGGCATGGCACTCCATCATTTTACGCTACTGAAATCGTATGATGGCAAAAAACCACAACTCGCCATTTTAAATCCAAAGGCAGAAGAGCAGCATTTCCACAGCTCACACACAGTCATACAGATAGTGGCTTACGACAGGCCGTTCTTGGTAGATACGATCTTGATGAGCCTTGAGGCTCAAGGTATTGACGTCCATCGCACGTATAACATCATTATTAGTGTTGCGCGTGATGATGATGGCAATATCGTTCATATTGAAGGCGCGCATGAAAGCGCTACGTCTCACTTATCTTTGATTCACTGCGAAATTGCCTATCAAGACAACGAAGAGTTGGCGGCATTACAAGAACTATTATTAGCAAAAGTGGACACGCTTGATACAGTCGTTGGCGATTGGAAGCAAATGAGAGAAAAACTGACTTCTATTCAATCTGAACTGTCAAAAAAACCACTGCCAGAAGTATTCTATTCACAGAAAGAGATTCAAGCATTTTTGGATTGGATATTAGACGATCATTTTATCTTTTTAGGCTATCGTGAGTACCGCTTAGAAGGCAATAGTATGATGGATGTCAACAGCGACGCTACTAACGCCAAAAATGCAGACTTGGATTTATTTGCTATTGGTAATAGTGGGCTTGGTCTGCTACGTGGCGCTGAAGAAGACAAACTGTCAGAAAGCTTTAGCCAATTGCCAACAGTACTCAAGCAGCTATTAACTGAGCCGCGCGTACTGATGCTCTCTAAATCAAGCCGTGTCTCACCTGTGCATCGTCCAGTATATATGGACTTTTTGGGTATTCATAAGTTCGATGACAACGGTAAACTGGTCGGTGAATATCGATTTATCGGTTTGCTGACGTCGCAAGCCTATCAGCTGACCGTTCAGCAAATACCACTACTGCGCGAAAAAGCCAATAAAATCATGGCAATGGCGTACCTGCCACGAGATGGTCATGCACACCATAAGATGATGCACGTCATCAACACCTTGCCACGTGATGATCTGTTTCAAGCCAGCGTCGAAGAGTTATATCCAATTGTCTCTGGCATCAGCCAATTACAAGACAAAAAGAGCCTACGTCTATTCAGCCGCATCGACCATTATCAGCGTTTTGTTTCCTGCTTGGTCTATATCCCCCGTGATAAATTCAACACTGAATTGCGCATTAAAGTACAAAATGTCTTGAAAGATGCTTACGGTGGCACGTCATCTGGCTTTACCACTGAGTTTAATGAATCTGCCCACGCTCGTGTACATGTCCATGTACGCACCGTGCCCGGTCAAGTTAATGAAGTGAATACGGCAGCTCTAGAAGAAAAGCTATCGGCACTCATGCAGTCATGGGGCGATCATTATCAAAAAATGCTACTCGATAATGTGGGTGAACAACAAGCCAATGCACTCAATCGTCGTTTTTTAAATTATATACCTGCCGCTTACCAAGAACGCTTTGATGCTCGTACCGCCGTCGAAGATGTCAAGCGTCTGGCTGGGTTAACCGACGTTCAGCCAATGATTTGGCACTTGTATCAGTCAACGGGTGACGCGAGTAATCAGTTGCACCTGAAGCTCTATGGTCGTGAGCAACCAGTCATCTTGTCAAAAGTATTGCCCATTCTTGAAAACTTTGGTGTCTCGGTGATTTCAGCGCAAACCTATGAGTTTGACTTGCCTGAGAAGCCTATTTGGATGCAAGAGTATGAGCTCACCTTGGAGCATGTCGATACGGTCAATATGCAAGTGGTACGCAATCAATTTGAAGAGAGCCTCAAGCAGATTTGGGCAGGACGTGTTGAGAGTGACTCTTTTAACGAGCTGGTATTGATTACTAAGCTAGACACTTATGATGTGGTGGTGCTCCGCGCCTTACAGCGCTATATGATGCAAGCCCGAGCACCATTCTCTAGTGCTTATATTCAACAGACTGTGGTCAAAAACAGCGACATTAGTGTGGCATTAAGCAGCTTGTTCGATGCGCGTATGAATCCTAAATATAGTGAAGAGGCGCGCCAAGAAAAAACCACGCAGATTCAAGAGCAAATTACAGCGGCATTGATAGACGTCGATAGCTTGGATGAAGATCGTATCTTGCGTTGGTATTTAGATTTAATCAATGCGATGGTGCGTACCAACTTTTATCAGAGAGACAGTGAGGGTGTACGTAAAGATCGCCTATCGTTTAAGTTTTTGGCAGCAGATATTCCAAACTTGCCCAAGCCTAAGCCAATGTTTGAGATCTTTGTCTACTCACCACGGGTTGAAGCCGTACATCTACGCGGTGGTAAAGTGGCCCGTGGTGGTCTGCGTTGGTCAGACCGTATGGAAGATTTCCGTACCGAAGTACTCGGTCTGGTCAAAGCGCAAATGGTCAAAAACGCGGTTATCGTGCCGGTCGGTTCAAAAGGCGGCTTTATCGTCAAGACCAAATCTATGGCAGATGGCCGTGAAGCGTTCCAAGCCGAAGGTATCGCCTGTTATCAGACGTTCTTACGCGGTATGCTCGATGTCACGGATAATATTGTGGATGGAAAAATTGTCCCACCAGCCGATACGGTGCGTCATGATGAAGACGATCCATACTTAGTCGTTGCAGCCGATAAAGGTACAGCAAGTTTCTCTGATATTGCCAACGCCTTGTCTGCCGAATACAACTTCTGGCTCGATGATGCCTTTGCCTCGGGCGGGTCGGTCGGTTATGATCATAAAGCCATGGGTATCACCGCTCGCGGTGGTTGGGAGTCGGTTAAACGCCACTTCCGTATGCGTGGCATGGACATTCAAAACCGTGATGACTTCACTGTGGTCGGTATCGGTGATATGAGTGGTGATGTATTTGGTAATGGTATGCTGCTCTCAACCCATACCAAGCTAGTCGCTGCTTTTAACCATCTGCATATCTTTATTGACCCTAATCCAGACACTGCTGCCTCATATGCCGAGCGCGCACGTTTGTTTGAACTGCCACGCTCATCGTGGGCTGATTATGAAAAATCATTAATCAGTCAAGGTGGTGGTATATTCTCACGTCAAGATAAAAGTATCGCTATCAGTGCTGAAATGAAAGACCTCTTCGACATTAACGAAGACAACTTAGCCCCTAACGATCTCATTAGCGCCTTAATGAAGTCACCGGTTGACCTCATTTGGAACGGTGGTATCGGTACTTATGTCAAAAGTGAAAGCGAGAGCCATGCCGATGTTGGTGACCGTGCTAATGATGTGCTGCGTATCAATGGTAATGAGCTGCGCTGTGCAGTGATTGGAGAAGGGGGCAACTTGGGCTTCACCCAGCAAGGGCGTATCGAATACGCACAAACGGGTGGGCGCATTTATACCGATGCCATCGATAACTCAGGCGGCGTGAACTGCTCAGATCATGAGGTCAATATCAAAATCCTACTCGGCAAAGTAGTCGAACAAGGCGATATGACTTTAAAACAGCGTAATGAGCTGCTAGAAAGTATGACTGATAATGTAGCAGAATTGGTGCTGCGCCAGAACTATCTACAACCGCAAGCGATTGAGCTCAGCCATATTCGTGCCGCTGCTAACTTAAGCGATCATCAGCGTTTCATCCAGATGCTAGAAGGTGAAGGGCGTCTTGACCGTGCTATTGAGTACTTGCCAGCAGACGAAGAGATTGCCAAGCGTCAAAAAGCAGATACGGGTTTGACCCCTCCTGAGCTTGCCGTGGTCATGGCGTATGGCAAAATGTGGGTTTACGACAACTTGTTGCTATCTGACTTGCCAGATGACCCGTATTTCATCAATGAGCTGCGCAAGTACTTCCCAGATGAGCTGGCTACGCGGTTCTTTGATGAGATGACTGAGCATCGCTTGCATCGTGAGATTATCAGTACTTATATGACCAATAGTGTGGTCAACCGTTTGGGTATCGAAGCATTGTTCCGTCTCTATGAAGAAACAGACCAATCTCTAGCGACCATTATCCGTGGATATGCGATTAGCCGTGATGTCTTTAATGTATCAAAAGCTTGGAACACGCTTGAGTCGTTAGACAATAAAGTCGATGCGACATTATTGCTTAACCTTGAGCTACGTCTACGTGATGCGCTCGAGCGCGGTGTGGTTTGGTTCATCAATACCTTTGGGCAAAACTTGCAAGTCGCTGATATGATCAGCCGCTTTAGAGATAGTGTTGAGAAATTAACCAAATCAGGTGGGTTCATTGAGCAGCAATTTGCAGAGTACTTAGAAGAAGACACTCATAGCCTAATGCAAAAAGATCTGTCCGATAGTGATGCCACCTTGTTTGCTATGCTGCCTTACCATGTCGATGCGCTAGATGCGGCGTTACTTGCCGAGCAGTATGAACGTCCTGTCGATGAGATTGCGACTC
Source organism: Psychrobacter sp. AT9 (assembly GCF_047272965.1). Classification (NCBI taxonomy): domain Bacteria; kingdom Pseudomonadati; phylum Pseudomonadota; class Gammaproteobacteria; order Moraxellales; family Moraxellaceae; genus Psychrobacter; species Psychrobacter sp. AT9. The sequence goes on along the minus strand of NZ_JBKOTW010000001.1, from coordinate 1,829,738 downwards.
TATACTTTGAAGCCTATCAAGTACTACAGCTCGATTGGATGACGGACAACATCGCGACCTTACCGCAACAAGGCTATTGGGATCGCCGTGCTCGTCATGCCTTAGCGAATGAATTATCACGCAGCTTGCGTCTATTGATGGATGCTGTTCTCTCAAAACCAGATGCAAAACAAGCATTTAGTGAGTGGAAGTCTCGTCATCAAAATCAGCTCGAATTGATAACGACAGAGATGCATAAGCTCGATAGTAATGATGATATTCAAATCAGTCTGTCAACGCTATCTGTGCTCATGAGTGAGCTGAGCGGCTTAGTGACAAAGTAGCTAGAATAGTAACTAGCAAAACAGTTGCTATTAAAATAAATGATCGTAAAAAAACCACCGTTATTCATTAACGGTGGTTTTTTATTATTCAATAAACGATGGTCATTAAACGTTGGCTGTCATGTTATAGTCAAAATACCCCAAAAATGCGACGATACTGCTGATGTATCGATATTACTTTTCACTGACTATATATGGCTTTTATCGTTACGATGTTTTTTAATAACGGCGTTAATTTGGCACCTTCTGACAACCTTGACCAGATATCTGACTGAATCCTCCTGAGAGTTTCTCAACCTTAATTTGAGTGAGAATGCGATCTTTTAATGCCTGTACATGCGAGATGATACCAATCAATTTACCTTCTTGTTGTAGGCTGGTTAAGGTATCTAGCGCAATATCAAGTGATTCTTCATCAAGTGTCCCAAAACCCTCATCCAAAAATAACGAGTCGACGCGAATATTGTGACTGGCCATTTGTGATAGTCCTAGTGCGAGTGCCAAGCTGATAATAAAGCCTTCACCGCCGGATAGATTTTTAGTACTGCGAATATCACCGCCTTGATAGTTATCGATGACATTTAGCTCAAGCGGATGGTTATCGTCATGAATCAGCAAATAGCGATCACTCATCTTTTGTAATTGGCTATTGGCATGGCTAATCATGACCTCAAACGTTAAGCCTTGGGCAAAGGTACGGTATTTTTTGCCATCAGCCGAACCAATTAAAATGTGGAGCTGTTGCCAAACTTGCAGCTTTTGTTTTTGTGCATTGATAGCAACAAGCTGAGCCACTTGTTGTCCTTTTTGGTTGTGATTGTCTGTGAGCTTTTGATCAATAGCCCCGATTTTTTGACTTAACTGATCAATCTCCGTCTGAATCTGGTGATGCTGCTCAGCAAGTGTGTCTCGGTTTTCCTCGGTCATAGGGGTGGCAAGCTTTTGCTCTAACGCTTGCTGAGTCACATTCAACTGTAACTTAGCTTGATATAACGCATTATCAATCGCCAATTTACGTATATGTAGGGCTTCTCGCTCTTCTTTAGGCAGGCGTGCATTGATAAATTCTGACTCATCCGTGAACTGCGACTCTGCGAGTGAATCAGTAAAGGTTTGTTGCTTACTACCCATCATGACAGTGGCAGACTGTAGCTCCATTTCTAGCTGTTGCTTTCTAGTCGTTAATTGTTCTAATGCTTGCTGCACCGAATCTAACCGCCTTTGTGCTACTACTTGCTTAACTTTAGCCTCATCAACAGTACTGCGTAATTGCGTCTCTTCGTAGTCTGGATTTTTATCTGAAAAAATCTCTATTCTAGAGTGATTTAGTTTTTCAATATCATTGGTTTTATTGGTAATGAAGTTTGTTAGTTTTGCGAAAGCTACTTCATCGTTGGTAAGCTGATCTTGCTTAGTCTCAATCTGCGCAGCCAAGCTGCTTAACGTATTGGTGAGTTGCTGTTGACTGTCTTTTTTCTCATTAAATTTTTGTTTCAACTGATTAAGCGCGCTACGCTGTTGACGCAATACATCTATATGACGGTCATAGTCTGCGTTATCGAGCACAGTGTGCTGATCGATACTGTTATCCAGTTGCCCCAATACGTCTTGAATGACTGTTGACTCAAAATTGATACTGAAATCATTCTTATATTTATCTACAGGGTATTTGCGCACTAAAGATGAAATTGTTGTCATAGCGGGCGCCAGCTCAGAGAAGTTAGCCATAACCCTACCTTCGATACCTTCAATTTTCTGCGTGTAAAGCGTGATGTCAGTTGTTAAGTTATTGATATTGCTGATCAGTGCCTGCTGCTGTTTTTCGTCATGTTCGATAGCAGTACGGAGGGTGGATGCATTCTCAATCAGCTCGTCATAATGAAGCAATGTCATCTTAATGGTCTGCTTTTGTTCAATAAGCTGCTGTTTAACGGTATCTAATAAAAATACGCACTGGTTAACATCCGAAATATCGGTATTAATGCCGTCACTCATTTGCGCCAATGGCTTGATAATAGCTGCAATCGACTCAGAATAACGATGGTCGGTATTTAACAGCGACGATATGTAACCCTGAATATCACTGCCTAAGGTTTTGGATTGTTGCTGTAGTGGTGCTAGTCGCTGCTGCTGGTTGTTAAGCGTTTCTTGCTTTGTGGCATATTCGATATGGTAGCCCGATAAAGCCTGCTCAAGACTCTCGATATGGGTTTCTAATTCAGCCAATTGCTGCTGGGTTTGCTTTATCTGAGACGGTTGATTTTGGTTGCTAGTGTCGTTGGTGTCGTTAGTATAATTGTTGTCTAATAATGGATGCTGTTTGCCGTAAGGGTGCTCATGTGCACCGCAAAGCGGGCAGGGCAACCCATCTTCTAGTTCTGTTATATAGTCTTCAAGCTTAGCGACTTTTTGTAGTAGGGTTAAATGTGTCAGCTTTTCTTGTCGTTTGATTTTGGTATCTTGAATGTCTGATTGATGGCTAGCCAGCAAACCTTCTAATGTTGTTAACTCATTAGTTAGCGTCGGTAGCGAGAGAGTGGTCTTCGTGATTTGGCCAACAATCTCGGACAACTGCTTTAGCTTAAAGCTGGCTTGCGAAATTTGATTGCTAATATGATCGATTTGCTCTTGTTCGCTACGCATACTAGCGATTGATTGATTTTGGAGCAGTGCCGATTGTTGCTGTTGCAAGTGGGTCAATTGCTCACGTTGTTGTACTATTTTCAGTTTATCCGCGGATTGCCGCTTAGATAACTGATCACATTCAGCCTTGAGTTGTTTGGATTGATGATTAAGCGCAAGACTGTCCTTTGTTAAGTGGACATTGTCCTGTAGCAGCCCCTTCAATCGACTACAGATATTATCAAAGGTTGCTATATCCGTATCGAGGTCGTTTAATTCTTGGTTGTCGTTAAAATGCTTCTCTATAGTGCTAAGCTGAGTTTTGGTCACTTGCTCTGTTTGTTTGTGGTTAGCGATTTCTTGACGTAATTTGTGAGCATTACTTGCTAGTATATCTTTACGCTGATTATCGTCTACTAGAGACTGTGATAACTGTTTTATATCGGCATCCAACTCACGCGTCTTGGCAATCACTGGCAAGGTCGTTTGAAGGCGTTTTGTGGCTTGCTTTTCAACAGTGTTGGCATCGTCTAACTGAGCCGCAGTCTGGGCCAGTGCTTCTTGGTGTACTGGAAGCTTATCAAGCAGGTACTGTTGTTCAATACCCAGCCGTTTAACCGTATCGCGGCTATGACTCAGCTCTCGAAATTGGCTGTCAATCTCCAATGCTTTGCTGGCAATGTCTAAGCGTAGCGCTTCAGGAGTGAAGTCTTGCTGTGCCTGCTGCGCTGTTGCAAATTCAGTTTGATAAATAGCCAGACTTTGCTGTAACTGCTGAACGTTGTCTAGCCACTGTAGTTGCTCGCTTAGTGTTTTAAAGGTTTTTCGTTGTGTGCTTTGCTGTTGATTAAGATCTTCTAACGCTGAAATCAGCAGTTGTTCATCTTCGATACTTAGTAAAGACAAGCTGTTGACGCCTGCTTGGAGATTGCTTAGCACCTCTTCTTCAGAGCGTTTCTTTTCATGCACATTTAATGATATTTTGGCATAGATGGCAGTGCCCGTTATTTTCTCTAAAATGGCGGCTCTATCACCAATATCAGACTTTAAAAACGCCGCAAAACTGCCCTGTGCTAGCATAATAGATCGGGTAAATTGACTAAAGTCCATGCCGATAAGGTCTTGGATATAGACCGATGTTTTAGATTTTTTTTCTTCTAAAATCTTGCCAGTCTCAACCTCGCTGATTTCATGCTTGATCGGCAATAAGTTGCCTTTGGCTTTTTTATGAGCACGATGTTGATACCACGAGCATTGATAGCGTGTTGAGTCAATCTCGATGATGACTTCAGCCGAGCATTCACCTGTACCCTGAGTCATGATCTCGTTTGTCGAACCTGTAATATCACCCAATCTTGGCGTTTGGCTATATAGTGCTAAGCAAATCGCATCCAAGATGGTCGTCTTGCCAGCGCCCGTCTGCCCAGTAATGGCAAAGATGCCCTCATTAAGAAAAGCGGGGTCACTAAAGTCAATGTGCCATTCGCCTTTTAGGGAGTTCAGGTTTTTGAGTCGCAGTTCAATCAGTCGCATGGGCAGGTCTTATTTTTATATAGAGTAGTAAGAAAATGGCAGTGATGAGAAACAGTAATGATAAATTAAGAAGCTATTAATTGCCTCTGTAATAAGCTGCTATTATTCGGCCTGAGTGTCTTCATGACGAAGGTTATAAACGATTTGCTCATAAGCATCACGCAAGGTTGATTTTTGCTCATCAGGAACACTATGTGCGACTAAGCAACGCTCAAATACCTCTTGCTCATTTAAATCTTGGAGCGTCTCAGAGATCTGCTGTTGATTGAGGACTTTATTATAAGTATGAGTGTTTTTTATTTTTAACACCTCACAGGACGAGCCATCTACCATCGATTGAATATGATCGCGCAGCTCACTGACCACATCATTACCTGTATAAATAACTTCCAGCCAAACGGACTGTGTTGCATTGAGAGACTGAATGGTTTTATCGATAGTCTGCTGAATAGCGTCTAGATCACCTGAAACTTGTGCTAACTTTTGGAATTTTGGAATGGGTAGAGAGATGACCTCCATCTGACGTGATTCGTCATGATGTAGTAGGTTAGAGACTAATATGGCGTTATTTGTGGAATTGTTTGTAGGGTGGTTACTCTGTATAGCGTTTACTTGACTAGAAATTGAGTCGTCAAAGGCGTTTGGCGTAATCGCTTCGCTGTCTGCCGAATCACCAAAGCCAAACAAGTCGTCCATAAATTCAGTTGCTTGAGCAGCTGCTTTTTTAGAGAGTTTCTCTACGGATTTCTCGATAGGCGCTACCGTTTCTGTCGCCTGAAAACTTATAACTTCATCAATTGCCTTTGACGGTGAAGTCTCATCAGTAACCTGCTTTGAAGCTTCGCCAAATTTTACCAGCAATACCTGTTTTTGCTGGCGAGCCTCTCCAAATCCCATTGCGATAGGCGAGCCTGAATAGCGAATGCTCTCACGACCACCGACACGCTGCGGCACATGCAAGTGACCAAGTGCGACATAATCAAAGCATTCATCGAACATATCGGCGGATATTTTGCCCAAGCTTCCCACATACAGCTCACGTACGCCATCATCATCAGTAGTAGTGCCACCAGCCGCGAATAAATGCCCTGTCGCGATGATAGGAATGTGACGCTTATGCGACTTAGCTAGTTCAGCTTGTTTGGCTGTGGCAATCTCTGCAACACCATCATAGTGCGCGCAAATACCAGCGATGACATTGGCATCTTTGGTTTTAGCTGACTCGCCAGCGCTACTGCTACGCACATCGCGGTCGCGCAAATAAGGGACAGCGGCGATAATACAATGAGGTGTACCATCTGCATCACCTAAAACCAATACTTCATCGGTTAAGTCGTCACAGGCCGTACCAATGACATGGACGTTTAAAAACTTAAGCACCTGACTGGGTGCATCTAAAAAAGTAGGGGAGTCGTGATTGCCCGCAACTATCACTACGTGCTGACAGCAGGATTTTGACACTCTACCCAAAAACTCAAAATACAGTGCTTGGGCTCTATTACTTGGCGTCATGGTATCAAAGATATCACCAGCAACGATTAATACATCGACTTTTTGCGCGCTAATCGTCTTTTCAAGCCAGCTTAAAAATGCCTCAAATTCCTCATAACGCATGCGACCATAAAGCCGTCGTCCCAAATGCCAATCAGAGGTATGGAGTATAGTGAGAGGTTTAATAGGCATGGATTTGGTACCGGCAAGTGATGACATAGTTGAGCTTAAAGATTTTTAGTAGAAAGCCTTCATTCTAGCAAGAATTATTGCTGTTTGCTCTGCTGCCAAAATAAAACCCTACCAAATATCATTGATAGGGTTTTATTTTGGTTAGCCCCTTAAGGTGGCTATCGATTAAGTTGTCGATTTAGTTGAGGAGAGTCACTAATCAATAACCAGTTTCTCGAGTCCATCTTCTTGCTGCGTTGCTAGATTGGCTACCATTGATAGGGCATGTGCTTGCTGCTGTAAGCTTGTTTCTTTGGGTGTCGCAGCAGTACCGCCACGCAACCAATTATTTGCGGTGTCACTGACGTTTTGATTGTGCTGCTGATTCTGTAAATTATACCAAGCCAAATCATGATGTAGCGCGACCACATCACCCATGATTAGTAAGGCTGGCGTTGGCAATTGCGCTTTTTCTTGTTGGGCGACAATGGTTGCTAGCGTCCCTGTCAACACCTGCTGGTTTGGCATACTGGCGTTGGATATGATAGCGATTGGTGTATCGGCATTGCGTCCTGCCTCAATCAAGCCTTCAGTCAAACGTGGCAGCGAATGCAGACCCATATAAAACACCACGGTTTCATCCGTATTTAAAAAGCTCTTAAAGTTGCTATTGGGCGCGCCAGCCTTTAAAAATCCAGTGACAAAGCGCACAGATTGCGAGTGATCACGGTGGGTGAGCGGAATACCAGCGTAACTTGCGGCAGCATTGGCAGCGGTAATACCGGGGACGACTTGATACGGGACGCCATGGGCGCGCAGGCTTTCAATTTCTTCACCACCACGTCCAAAGATAAAGGGATCACCACCTTTTAGCCGTACCACACGGCGACCTTCTTTCGCACTATTGACCAACAGCTCATTGATACCAAGCTGAGCGACGGCGTGGTTGCTACGTTTTTTACCGACAAATACTTTGTCGGCATCACGGCGACATAGATCCAATACTTGCGGTGATACCAGCGCATCATAATAGACAATATCGGCTTGCTGCATTAAACGTAGCGCTTTAAAGGTAAGCAGCTCTGGATCACCCGGACCTGCACCGACGATATAGACTTCACCGATAGGCGTTTGCTCAGACGATGCAGCTGAATGTTCAGGATGTTGTTGTGGCTGATCTTTTGAATCCGTCACCGATATCGCTGTTTGTGGAATTTGAGTGTCTGCATTGCTGGTTCTATCAATTTTGGCAGCCGTCTCGTCCAAGTCGGCTTTTAATTGGGCGGCCGCTTGGGTTTCATTACCCGCAAACATCAGCTCACTGACTTGACCTTCAAAAGCACGCTCCCAAAACTGCCGACGACCTGTCAAGGTTGGGATTTTGCTTTTTACCTCAGCACGGAAATCGCCTGCCAGCTTGGCAAGTTTGCCGTAGCCTTGGGGTATTAATGTCTCAAGACGCGCACGCAACAGACGTGCCAGCACAGGCGCTTTACCATTCGAAGAAATACCTATCACAATGGGATTGCGATCGACGATGGCAGGAAAAATAAAATCACACAAAGGCGGGGTATCGACCACGTTTACGGGAATATTAATCTCGGTAGCATCGGCATGAATTTGATGATTGAGCGTTTCGTCATCTGTCGCCGCGATGATGACACGCGCGCCTGTCATATAGGTTTTATGATAGTTTTCATAGATGAGTTGGTGCTTGCTATCAGATAGCAACGCTTGTATCTCAGCCATAATGGTTGGTGCCAGTACCGTGATACAAGCCCCAGCACGGCTGAGCAAGTCAGCCTTACGTAGCGCCACATCGCCGCCACCGACGATCAGCACTTTGCGGTCTTCTAATTTAAAAAATAGCGGAAAGGTGTTCATAGCATCACCAGCAATTTATTCAATGTAAAATATACCCCTATTATGAGGTATCGCGTGCGACGTCTCACTTAGTGTATTGGCATTAGTATATTCGTTTTTGACATGTTAAAGGTAGTTTTTGATTGAAAAAGGAATAGCCATACAGAATGCAAAAAGCCCTCTCGTTTATGAGAGGGCTTTTGCTTAACTAAAATCAGTCGATATTACAGCTGCGTATGCAGGCCACACTCACGGCTCTCTTCTACTTTCGTTGGATCAAAGTAGTCATGCTCGTTAGGTAGTTTGTGCTCGTCTAAATAAACATCCAAGTCTGCATCTGTTTTTTCAAACAACGGTGCTACTTTTAGCACGCCATCTTTTGATAGACTTAACACATCAAGGCCTTGGCGGAATTCGGTTTGATCTTTACGAATGGCATTGAACCAAACGTCAGGCTTTAGCTCATCTAGTGCGCGGCGGAACGGCTCAAGCTTCACTTGTTCAGTGAATTCGTCATGCTGTGGATTATCAATCCCTGGAATGCCATTCATAGTGGCGTCACGATGGGCAGCCGTTTGTTTAGGGATATACGTAATGACATTTAGACCTAAATCTTTGATGACTTTATTAGCAAAACGATAAGTGGCATCGGTGTTATAGCCAGAATCTACCCATAATACGGTAATATCAGGACGTTGCTTGGCGACCAAATGCAAAATAGCAGATTCATAAGGACGGAAGTTCGTCGTGATAATTGGGTTTTTAGCTTGCTGCAATGCCCATGCTACGATTTCTTCTGGTGATTTACCTTGTAGCGCTTGGTTGGCTTGATCAAGGTCTAGATTTGGGTGTAATTGGCTCATAATACGTTCCTTAATTGTTGTTAATATAAAAAAATGGTTAAATAAACAAAATACTTAAAAGTAAATAATGGCTACTGAATAGCAATATTAAGCGCCCGAAAACATCGGCAAGTCGGCAGCGTTGCGACCATCATAACTGCTGGCAAGCGCATTGAATGCTTGACTGATATCAGAGATAGACTGCATATCGTGCTCGCTAAGTACAAAAGTGTCGGCACCCGCGCGCAGTAGATACGCAATTTGGTCACGACCAAACTTGCCTGCCATACGAATCTCGCCTTGAAAACCGAGCTGACGTAGCGTCTGTGCGAAACTAAAACCACGCCCATCAGTAAAGGCTGGTACATGAATCACAATCAAATCTTGCTTTAACAAAAAGTCTGTCAATCCTGCCAGCGCATCAGTATCAGTGTCTGAGGTAATCCAAACACCAAGACGGCTAGTATGCTCGCCCAACAGCTCATATACTTGCTGCAATAGTCCACCAGCGAGCGTGCCTTTAGCATCCAACAAGTCTGCAAGTGGTAGGACGACATCGAGCTTCTCTTGCTTTTGTAAGGTCTCGAGCAGCGATATCTCTGTGAGAGCGATACCATCTGGTATCTCATTGGTGGTAAGCGCATGCCAAGTATCAGTCTGACTGATATCGACACCATCACTATTTAGTACATGATGATTACCCATAGACCTTCTCCTTAAATGGTGCGATACCAACGCGATCGACCAAATCAGTAAAGAGTTCTACGTCATTGTCATTACTAGCACGCAGCTCTAGATAAACGTCCAAAATCTTTTGTAGAGTAGTAGCGACATCATCAGCTGGCACTGCTTTGCCCAATATCTTGCCGATTTTGGCATCACTGCTTGAGTTACCACCCAAACTAATTTGATACCAGTGTTCGCCTTTTTTATCGACACCAAGGATACCGATATCACCCGTATGATGGTGCGCACAAGCGTTCATACAGCCGGACATGTTTAGACGAATCTCACCCAAGTCATAAAGGTAGTCGAGATCATCAAACTGTTTCTCGATTTGCTCAGCGATATTGTAAGTCGTGGCATTGGCAAGCGAGCAATAATCCCAACCTGGGCAGACAATCATGTCTGTTAAGGTGTTTATATTGGCACGCGCTAAATTAAGCTCGGTCAGCTGTTGCCATAGCTCATACAGATGATTGGTTTGCACATCAGCAAACACCAAATTTTGCTGATAAGTACCGCGTAACTCCCCAAAGCTATATTTATCTGATAAGTCAGCGAGGGCATCCATTTGCTGCTCGTTGACATCGCCCGAAGGCACATAGCTTCCGTCGACCAACCCTGCTTTTAAAGAAATAACAACGGCACGGTAGCCCGACACTTTATGCGCGACCGTATTTTGATTGTACCAATTGGCAAAGTCTTTATCGGCATTGAGTTGCTGCTGCAAATCAGACTGTGCTTGCAGAGCGTCGAAGGCAACATAATCAGGCTCGCTAAAGAAACTGCTGGCAGTGGCAAAATTCTCGTCTGTTAAGGTCAGCGCGCCATCTTTGGTATGCGCTTCCCACTCTGCATCGACCAATTTGGCAAAGGCAGGACCGCCCATGCTCTCCACCAATATTTTAATACGGGCTTTAAATTTATTATCGCGGCGACCATGCAGGTTATAAACACGCAAAATAGCGTCTAGATAACTGAGCAGATGCTGACGCGGTAAGAATTCGTTAATCACTTTACCAATCACTGGTGTACGACCAAGACCACCGCCAACCAATACTTCAAAACCAATCTCGCCTGCCTCATTGGTTTTTAGGTGTAGTCCCACATCATGCACTTGCGTCGCCGCGCGGTCATTGGCTGTACCAATAACAGCAATCTTAAATTTACGCGGCAAAAAGGCAAACTCAGGATGAAAGGTTGACCACTGACGAATAATTTCACAATAGGGACGTGGATCTGCAATCTCTTCTTGATGAATACCAGCGTAAGGATCAGTTGTGGTATTACGAATACAGTTGCCCGACGTTTGAATGGCGTGCATCTGTACCGATGCTAGTTCTGCCAAGATGTCTGGAACTTCCTCTAGCTTTGGCCAATTCAACTGAATATTGGTACGGGTCGTAAAGTGCCCATAGCCTCTGTCATATTTACGGGTGATCTCTGCCAATTTACGCAATTGGTAACTGGCTAGCAGGCCGTAAGGGATAGCAATACGCAACATCGGCGCATAACGTTGGATATAAAGGCCATTCTGCAAACGCAGGGGCAAAAACTGATCTTCTGGCAGCTCACCGGCCAAAAACCGTTCAGTTTGGTCGCGAAATTGGGCGACCCGTTCCTCTACCAAGGTTTGGTCAGCGTAGTTATATTGATACATGACGTAATCTCAATTTTGTTTTTAGACTTAAAAGCAGCGACGAAAATGATTTGCGTGTGTAATAGATTTTGTTGCCGATCGCAATGTGAATAATTCAGCTTTACATCATATAAGCTTGTGCCAAAAAACATAAATTCCTTTAAGACATATCCATATCCAAACACAGCATAAATTTTCATAACGAAAGTTAGGTAGCCTATGCGTATTCTATTTATAAGCCAATTTTCTAAGCCAATTTACCGAGCATAATCATTTATTATTAAGGTTTTAAATCAATATGACATCTTCAGTCCTCAATCAAGCAGCTTCAAAACTAGTCCCTCCTCATGGTAGCAGTGAGCTTAAGCCATTATTGTTAACTGGCGACGCCCGTGATCAAGCCTTGGCACTTGCCAGCACCTTACCGACAATTACCTTAAGCTCTCGTGAGCGTGGCGATTTGATTATGTTTGGTATTGGCGGCTTTACCCCGCTGAGCGGCTTTATGAATCAAGCCGACTGGCAGGGTGTGGTTGACAACATGCGCTTACAAAGCGGCGAAAATGCTGGCTTGTTTTGGCCGATTCCAATCACCTTATCTGCACCAACAGCCACAGCCGACAGCCTAAATCAAGGTGATAAAGTCGCGTTGATCGCTGAAGATGGTGAAGTGATGGGTATCTTGACGGTTGAAGAAACCTATAGTATTGATAAAGAACACGAATGCCAGCAAGTATTTACCACGACAGACTCTGAGCATCCGGGTGTGCAGCAAGTGCTAAACCAAGGCGATGTCAACATCGCAGGTAGCGTAGAAGTGCTAAGCGAAGGCGAATTCCCAGCCTTATACCCAGAGATTTATAAAACGCCTGCGGAGACGCGCGAAATATTGGATGCCAAAGGCTGGAAAACAGTCGCAGCATTCCAGACGCGTAACCCAATGCATCGCTCACATGAATATCTTGCCAAGATTGCTATCGAGATTTGTGATGGGGTGTTGATACATTCATTATTAGGTGCGCTCAAGCCAGGTGATATTCCTGCTGACGTGCGTCAAGAAGCCATCAAAACCTTGATTGACAACTACTTTAGACAAGATACGGTGATTCAAGCGGGTTATCCACTAGACATGCGTTATGCTGGACCTCGTGAAGCGTTACTGCATGCGGTATTCCGTCAAAACTATGGCTGTAGTCATCTGATTGTTGGTCGTGACCATGCTGGTGTTGGCGATTATTATGGTGCCTTTGATGCTCAGACTATCTTTGAGCACGTTGGCAAAGACGATCTGATCACTCAGCCGTTAAAAATTGGCTGGACGTTCTGGTGTAATGCTTGTAATGCGATGGCATCAGACAAGACTTGCCCGCATGACGCTTCTGAACATGTCAAAGTGTCAGGTACTAAGCTACGTAAAGCACTATCAGAAGACGAAGAGGTGCCAGAGAACTTTAGCCGTCCTGAAGTACTAGAAATTTTGCGCAATTATTATGCTGGTATCGCTCGTGAGGAGCGAGCTGAGGTTAAGCTCACTGGTGCATCAGCCGTATAATTAATTTGTATCGTTGATAAATAAAATCAGTCATAAAAAAGGTGTCAGACTTATCGTCTAGCACCTTTTTTATTGTCTACAGTAAAGCTTAACGTCATTGAATGTTAATTCAGCTCTAAAGCACCCGAAAGCTTCTCATAGTTTCCGGCTAGCGTACCGCCACCTGAGCAAAAATAGTTTAATGCATATTTATCTGGGCTATCAATGGTCAGCGTATCGTCTTTAAATTGAAAGAACGCCATGCTGTCATTGCTGCTATTTATCTTGGTCTGAAAAATAACGCCGTGTGCATCATCCTGACCCAGCAAGGTCGCCTTACCATCAAAATAACAGGTTGGTTTTTTCACATCACTGCGGGCGCGCACTTTTATAGTAATGTCTGTCGCTCCGTCAGGTCTCACCATGACGCCCACCCAATCATAACCTTGTTTGCGAGCCGCATAACTCTCTGAGGCGTAGTCACCAACGACTTTTTGCACAGCAGGTGTCGGCATAATAGCAGTACTTTTCACTTTGCTATCACCGTAGTTATCATTGCTATAACTACAACCGCTGACGCTAATAAGGATAGGGCTGGCAAATAATAACGCAATAGAAAGTACTGAGCGAAGTTGGTATTGAATCATATGGTCGCACCTTGTGGTTAAGTGAATGATAGGTATTGCTCCTGCCTGCTTATGCCAAGTGCTTCACTCGATAAGCTAATTTGTCACTAAGCGTTCATGAAACAAGCTGCTAGCATGGCTCTCATTATACTCAATATTAAATTCAAAAAGCCAAATTCACTGAGCAATAGCCATTGAGACCGTAATAAGTATTTTAATAAAAAATGGTCGCATCGAAACTAAAAGATATGAAACTCGAAACTATAGAGAACATTTATGCAAATTAATATCAACAAAATCTCATCTCGCATTGGCAGTATTTCTGGTGCCCCATCATTATCTAAAAGCGTACAACCACGCATCCTCATGATTGGCAGCGCATTGACAGCGATGATGCTAATTGCAGGTTGTAGCCCAACGCAAGCCACGCAAAACGAATCTGCCAGTGGGCAAAAAGACATCAGCTTACTGAACGTCTCTTACGATGTGTCGCGCGATTTTTACAAAGACTATAACGCATTATTCAGTGCGAATTATCAGAAAGAAAATCCAGACAGTAAGATCGATATCAATCAGTCACATGGTGGTTCAAGTAAGCAGGCCTTGTCGGTTGCCAATGGTTTGCAAGCCGATGTGGTGACCTTCAACCAAGAAAGCGACATGAACTTGTTGGTTGAAAAAGGCTTGGTCGCAGCCGACTGGCAACAAGCCCTACCGAATAATGCCGTTCCTTATACCAGCACTATGGTACTACTGGTACGGAATGGTAATCCAAAAAATATTCAAGATTGGTCGGATTTGGCGCGTAACGGGGTCGACGTGGTCATCCCGAATCCAAAAACCAGTGGTACGGCGCGTTATGCTTTTTTGGGCGCTTATGGTTATGGTCTGCATCAATTCAAAGAAAGTGTGGAAAATCCTACCAAAACGGATGACTTTATCAAGAAACTATTGGCAAACGTCGTTACTTACGACAATGGTGCACGAGCAGCGACGACCAGCTTTACCCAACGCGGGCTAGGTGATGTACTTATCACTACCGAAAACGAAGCGCATCTGGCGGTGAAGCAGTTCGCAAAAGGAAAAGTTGACATCGTTTATCCAAGCTACTCGATTGTTATTAAAAACCCCGTTGCCGTAGTGACCGCTGTCACCGAAAAAGGCGGTAAAACTGAGGCCGCAACCGCTTATCTCAAAGGTTTATGGGAGACCCCCGCACAAGAACTCATGGCACAGATGTATATGCGTCCTAGTAATGAGCAGGTATTAGCAGCGCACAAAGACACCCTACCTGATATTAACACTTTTGAGCCAGTCGAAGTTTTCGGGTCTTGGGCACAGATCATGGACACATTCTTTGTCGATGGCGGGCGTTTCGATCAGCTGGCACGGGTAGAGTAGAGGGCAACCCTTAAGTAATTGATAACTTTATCTATATAATACAGTTATTCCATTTTGGCAATAACATACACATATTCATCATTAAACATAATAAGATGGCGCTGTTAGCATACCTGCATTACATAAAAAACAGACATCTCTGAGGTATTTATGACATACGCAGCTCGTTATCAACAAAAAAACAAAGCGCTGAGCGCTCTAAGTGTCGCTGGCGTGGCGTTGACACTTGGACTTGCTGGCTGTAGCAACAGTGAGCAGGCAGATACAACTGCCAATGCTGATGGCACAGCCACGAGTGCAGAAGGTCAGAATATTGAGCTGTTGAACGTCTCTTATGATGTGGCGCGTGATTTTTATAAAGACTACAACCCGCTGTTCGTTGAGCACTATAAAGCTGAGAACCCAAACGACACTATCCTAATTAAGCAGTCACATGGTGGCTCAAGTAAGCAAGCACTGTCAGTTGCCAATGGTCTACAAGCGGATGTTGCGACGATGAACCAAGGCTCAGACATTGAATTGCTTGAGAAAAAAGGGTTGGTTGAGTCAGATTGGGAAAGCAAGTTCCCAGATAATGCTGTGCCATTTACCAGCACCATCGTATTTTTGGTGCGTAAAGACAATCCAAAAGGCATCAACGATTGGGAAGATTTGACCAAAGATGGCCTTGAGATTGTGATGGCTAATCCGAAAGTCACTGGTAACGGTCGCTATGCATTCTTAGGGGCTTATGGTTATGGTTTACACGCCTTTAATAACGAAGAAGCACCAGCGAAAAAATACGTAAAAGATATGCTTAAAAACGTAAAAGTTTATGAGAATGGCGGACGTGCAGCGACAACGACTTTCGTTCAGCGCGGTATTGGTGATGTACTCGTCACCTTTGAAAACGAAGCCAACCTTGCCGCCACTGATTTTGGTGCGGGTAAAGTTGACATCGTTTATCCTAAATACTCTATCAAATCAGAAAGCCCTGTTGCGATCGTTAAGTCGGTGACGGACAAGAAAGGCACGACTAATGCAGCAAAAGCCTATCTTGATTACTTATGGAGCGAGCCTGCTCAGCAATTGGCTGCTGACCTTTACTTACGTCCTAGCGTAAAAAGCGTTCTTGATAAAAATGGTGACAAATTACCACCGGTTGAAACTTTCCGTCCAAACGATGCGTTTGGGTCATGGGATGAAATTATGAGCACTTACTTTAGTGATGGCGGCGTATTCGATCAGTTAGCAATTAATGCCCCTCAGTAGCCAGTCTGCTATGTTTTAAACGTACTGTCGTTACCAGCTCAGCAATTCTAAAGTAACGTCCAATCATATAAAGGACATGGCACCCGCGCTGTGTCCTTTATACCATAAGCGTACTAATAATAAATTTGATAAAACGTGGTCTTTACGATAAGTACCATCAGATAGGCAATAGGACATTACTATGAGTGCACCACTATCTTCTGCCAACAAACCCCTGCGAAACAAAGGGTGGCTGAACCGTTTGCGTCAGCGCAATGTGCTGCCAGGGTTTGGTCTGAGCATGGGCATCACCGTCTTTAGCTTATCGTTACTGGTGGTACTGCCGTTTGCTATGATGGCTTATACCACAACGCAAATGGGCTGGACCGGCTTTTGGGAAACCATTACCCAGCCGCAAGTGACCGCTGCTATAAAATTAAGCTTGTGGATGTCGTTCTTAGCGATGCTCACCAATATGGTGTTTGGTACGCTGGTCGCTTGGGTACTGGTGCGTTATGAGTTTTGGGGTAAGTCCCTAATCAATGCTTTGGTTGATTTGCCTTTTGCACTACCAACCGCCGTCACCGGTATCTCTCTTGCCACTCTTTACGCGCCTAATGGTCTGATTGGTCAATGGTTCGATAAATTCGATATTCAGGTGGCTTTTACGCCTATCGGTATTTGGCTCGCCTTAGTAGTGGTCAGCTTTCCGTTTATTGTTCGTGCGGTACAGCCCGTATTGGCCGAGCTATCGGTTGAGTTTGAAGAGGCATCTGCGGTATTAGGTGCGAATCGCTTTACCACTTTTCGCAAGGTTATTTTGCCAGAGCTGTTACCCGCTTTACTTATGGGTGCGGGCATGATGTTTGCTCGTGCGACTGGCGAGTATGGCTCGGTGATTTTTATCGCTGGTAACATTCCGATGCAGTCTGAGATTTTACCGCTCATTATTATCAGTAAACTTGAGCAGTTTGATATTCAGGGTGCCTCCGCCGTGGCGTTATTTATGCTGCTGATCTCATTTGTGATTTTATTGACCATCAACATCGTACAGTGGAAACTGTCGCGCCGTGTAGGAGCTCGCTAAGATGCAGATATCCAATAGTTACGATTATCAAAGTAATCCAGCGACTAAAGACAGCCCATGGATTAGACGTACCTTTATCGCGATTGCTGTTTTATTCATGGTTATCATGTTGGTGGTGCCATTATTTGCGGTGTTCTACGAAGCCTTTAAAGGTGGCTGGCAGTTGTATATCGCCTCACTGGTCGATCCAGAAGCCTTGCAAGCCATTAAGCTGACGTTAATTACCGCTGCTATCGTGTTACCCATTAATATGGTGATGGGTATTGCGATTGCATGGTTGGTCACGCGTTATCAGTTTAAAGGTAAGCAGCTGGTCACAACCTTGCTTGATTTGCCATTTTCGGTGTCACCAGTGGTAGCCGGTTTGATGTTTGTCTTGTTATTCGGCCTTAACTCTACCGTTGGTGGCTGGCTTGAGAGCATGGGCTTTCAAGTGATTTATGCGGTGCCAGGGATTGTGTTGGCAACGCTATTTGTGACCTTTCCCTTTGTAGCCCGTGAGCTGATACCGCTGATGCAGACACAAGGCGATAGTGAAGAGCAGGCCGCGCTTACTTTGGGTGCTACCGGTTGGCAGACTTTTTGGCATGTAACCTTGCCCAATATCAAATGGGCATTGCTCTATGGTTTGATTTTAACCAATGCTCGAGCAATGGGTGAATTTGGTGCCGTGAGCGTGGTCTCGGGCCATATTCGCGGTGAGACCAATACCATGCCGCTCTTGGTTGAGATTGCTTACAATGATTATAATTTTACCGCGGCTTTTGCCTTATCAAGTTTACTTGCTGCGCTTGCTCTCGTGACGCTGCTGATACAACAAGTCATGACCAAAGTACAAGAGCGTAAATTTGCCAAATCTGAACGGCTGGCAAGTGCCCCTGAGCTGCCAGTGAGTGCCAATGCCACCGTAGTAAAGAACGAAGATAACAGCCTATAAATGGTTCAAGTAGCTGTTAATAGTTCGCTACTTATATTTAGCTACTAATAAAACAGCAATCGAAGACAATCTGCTACGATAAGACAAAAGATATAATAAGAGACACTATTATGAGCATCGAAATTAGGAACGTTAATAAAAGTTTTGGCAATTTTACTGCCTTAGATAATATTAATATCACTGTGCCTACTGGTAAATTGACGACCTTATTAGGCCCCTCTGGTTGCGGTAAGACGACACTGTTACGTATCATTGCTGGGCTTGAATATGCGGATTCGGGGCAGATATTGTTTGATGATTTGGACGTTACCAACACGCCGGTTCAAAAACGCCATATCGGCTTTATGTTTCAGCACTATGCCTTGTTTCGCCACAAAAATATCGCTGATAATATCGCCTTTGGCTTAACGCTGTTGCCAAAGAACGAACGCCCAAGCAAAGCTGATATCAATAAGCGGGTGGCAGAGCTGCTAGAATTAGTACAGTTACCGCAGATTGCCAATGCTTATCCGCATCA
Source organism: Psychrobacter sp. AT9 (assembly GCF_047272965.1). NCBI lineage: Bacteria > Pseudomonadati > Pseudomonadota > Gammaproteobacteria > Moraxellales > Moraxellaceae > Psychrobacter > Psychrobacter sp. AT9. The sequence goes on along the minus strand of NZ_JBKOTW010000001.1, from coordinate 1,811,202 downwards.
ATTATCTGGCGGTCAGCGCCAACGTATTGCACTGGCACGAGCACTGGCGGTAAAACCAAAGTTATTACTACTGGATGAGCCGTTTGGCGCACTTGATGCCAAGGTGCGTAAAGAGTTGCGTACCTGGCTAAAAGACATTCATCATGATCTTGGTATTACCAGTATCATGGTGACCCATGATCAAGAAGAGGCGCGCGCAATATCTGATGAGATTGTGGTGATGAATCATGGTCATGTCGAGCAGGTAGGTACTTCAGAGGAGCTGATACACCATCCAGCTAACGCTTTTGTCAGCGACTTTTTAGATTTAGTATAATCAGACTTCTTTAAGTCATATAGTCAGTGCAAAGTAATATCGATACATCACGCACTGCTGATATCAATTTTTCTTGCTTGCTGTACCTATGCAGACAGAGGCGACAAAAAATTAATATCATCAGTATCGTAGCGTTTTTGGGGTATTTTGACTATATCTCATCGCATTTCACCCATGTTTAAGACAACCAGTCTGTGCAGTTGCTGTCATTTGTAAATAAAAAAAGACCTAAATTATTAGGTCTTTTTTTATGGATTAAGCTATTTATAAGTGTCAACTTTAGAGGTAGAGCAATGACCAAACCCGCAGATAGTAACGCTTAATGAATAGCTTCTAATTACCTACTATCCTAATCGATTACCATCTAAGCACTTATTAGTAGTAACTACTTAATAGTAACTACGCAAGTTAATAGTAACTACGCAAGTTTTTGCATATCACCGTCTAAGTCTCCAAGTGAGGTTTGCTCATAAGTGATGTCTAAGATATCTTGGCACCAGTCAGGCAGGTCATCTGCTACTTCATACCACATCCACGTACCGTCGCGAACACAGCTTAAAATACCCAGTTTTTTCAAATGGTTTAAATGGCGAGAGATGGTTGGCTGCGGTTGATCCAGTATTTCTACCAATGCGCCTACACAGAGTGCCTCTTTTTTGAATAAAATTTGGAAGATTTTTAAGCGTGTCGGATCAGATAAAACTTTAAACAATTCGATAGGTTGTATCGTAAAATTATTATCAGACATAGGGTAATCCCAAGAGAGCTTTTATTAATAGGATGTCAATATAACAGCAGTTATCAATAAAATCGATTAAAAAGTGAGCAAAATTACACTTCATCGTCAATTTAATACCGTTAAAAATGTTCGGTTACATGTTTGTGTGTATGCAGTTACATGAATTGAGCTTTTATCAAGATTCAATAGCAGTAGATTTATGACGGACAGATAGGTCAATGCTATTGCAAATGGTAATAATTATCGTTATTATAACGACCAACAAGATAAAGTATTGAACATCAAGCAACCTATATCGTTCAAAACATATCTCTTCATTTTTAAGTACCTCAGCAAAGCATATAGTAACCATCGTAGGAGCAAGCACATGTACGTATGTATCTGTAACGACGTAAAAGAAAAGCAAATCAAAGCCGCTATTGCTGCTGGCATCGATACCCTTGACGGTCTAAAAGATACCCTTGATGTTGCGACGTGCTGTGGCTGCTGCGAACCTATGGTCAACGATTATCTTGATGAACACCATGCTAGATTAGATGTCCTAGCTTATGCCGTTTAACGATTGTTGGATAAGCACCGTTTACGCTTGCGCATGACAACTAATCCTACCTTCGAACAACCACCTCTTCTATTATCGCGGCTTACTCTTTATAGCTCAATTAGCTGTTATAAAGGGTAGGGCAATTATCATGCTTATATCCCGCACTGAACTTTCTCTATATTGCTCAAATATCTATTGAGCGTATTCAAAAAAGCTGGCTAATTATGATTCTCAATTAGCATCGTATTCTTAGTTAATAACGTTACAAGTCATACAGCGTCTATATGCTACTATATCTATCTTGATTTAGAAGATTTTTTGTTGTTTTCAATTTGACCGTGCAGGTTACTGATAATGCTATCAATACAGGTATTATTACTATTACTGTAATCTGAAAGACGAATAAATATAGGAGTGCGTGTGATGATAGGTAGCCCAAAAGTTATTGAGTATTTAAATTTTCTATTAGGTGGCGAGCTTGCAGCTCGTGACCAGTATTTCATTCACTCAGAGATGTATGCGGAATGGCATTACGGCAAATTATACGACCGTATCAATCATGAGATGCAAGATGAAACCTTACACGCACAGGCTATCATTCGCCGTATTCTAATGCTCGGCGGCACGCCAAAGATGAAAGTCAACGATATCAATGTTGGTAGCACTGTTCCTGAAATGCTGCAGCTTGACCTTGATCTAGAGTATGAAGTGCAACAGCATCTAAAAGACGGTATTGCGCTGTGTGAAGAACAACATGATTACGTCACTCGCGAGATGTTGGTTGTGCAGCTAAAAGACACTGAAGAAGATCATGCGCATTGGCTTGAGCAGCAGTTGCGTCTTATCGATATGATTGGTCTACCAAATTACCTACAAAGTCAAATGGCTGAGGTATCTCCTCATCTTGTTTAATAGCTATCGATAGCGTTACACGACATTTAATTTACTAGGTAATGATAAAGGGAGAGATATTATGAAAGGGGATAAAGACGTTATCCGTGCACTCAATAAAGTGCTTGGTCAATCACTAATCGCTATTAACCAGTATTTTTTGCACGCACGGATTGCTCGGCATTGGGGTCTCGAAGCGCTGAATGACTCGCTATACCATCAATCAATTGCTGAGATGAAATGGTCAGACGATTTAATCGAGCGTATCTTGTTACTTGATGGTTTACCGAACTTGCAAGAACTGGGTAAAGTGCTGGTGGGTGAAGATGTGCCAGAGATTATTGATTGCAATTTGCGTTTAGAAAAACAGAAATTCGACATTCTTACCGATGCGATTACTCTGTGCGAGACACATCGTGATTATGTATCTCGTCAGCTATTGGTGAAGCTCAAAGATGGCAATGAAGAGTATCAAGACTGGCTAGAGACACAAGAAGACTTGATCGAAAGCATTGGTGTAGAACGCTACATCCAATCACAGATGGATGATGACAAAGCGCCTTAGTTCTTCGTCGATTAAGTCCTTCATCGATTAAAAAGCCAGTAGGCGTTTGATATTATTCAAACCTCTACTGGCTTTTTTGTGTCTGGTATTTATGAGCATGTTTATGACATCATTTGTCTTCAGCTTTTAAATGAGGACACGCCCTAATACAAACCACGGCCATCTTCAGGTTTAAGACGTAAGAAATACAGTCCTGAGAGAATCGTTAGTATTCCCAATATCCAATACGTCGTCTGAAACGCAGCCAAGGTATCAAGCTCAAACCGCTCACGTAGTAGATTCAGTAGCGCAGCCCCAAAGGCAATACCAAAGCTAATCGCGAGCTGCTGATTAACGGCCATCAAGCTGTTACCGCTACTGGTTTGTACGCCTTCCAAATCACCAATGGTAATGGTGTTCATTGCGCTAAACTGCATAGAGTTACAAGCACCCATTACGGTTAAAATAGGGATGAACCAAAGCCACTGTGAGGCATCATTAAACTGCGCCAACATAATGATGAGTGTACCCATAAAAAATGTATTGTAGACCAATACCGTGCGATAGCTATAACGCTGAATAATTTTACTCACCCAAGGCTTGATACCAATCGCCCCAACCGCGATAGGCGCTAGTAGCCAACCTGCCTGCGACGGTGAGTACTCAAACACCACTTGTAATAGTAACGGTAGTAGAAACGGCACGGCACTAATGCCTAAGCGCGTAAATAAGTTACCCGTAATCCCAATCTTAAAGGTACGAATGTCAAATAGGGTCAAGGGGAATAGCGGTGCTTGACGGCGTTTGGCATGCCAGATATAAGCACCTATCAGCAGGCTTGCACCCAAACCACAGAACAATCCATAAAGCTCTCGCCCTGCCTGTGAGCCAAACTCTACCGCCAGCGTAAACCCACAAGCTGCAGTGGCAAACAATAAAAACCCTGTCCAATCTAAATGCTTAGTATCTTCAAATAAAGCCGGTACCAGTTTTTTGCCCATAATAAAACCAAAAATACCCATCGGTATATTGATCAAAAATATCCACTGCCAGCTGGCATATTGCACGATATAACCGCCGAGTACTGGCCCTACCAAGGGTGCTACCAATGCTGGAATCACCGCAAAGTTCATCACGGTCAATAGCTTATTGCGAGGATATGACTTGACCAATATCAACCTAGCAACAGGTGTCATCATCGCACCGCCAATACCTTGTATCACACGTGAACCAATTAAAAAGTCTAGGGTTGGTGACGCCGCGCACAGCAATGAACCAATACAGAAGATGATGATCGCGGATAAAAACACCCGACGTGTGCCATATTTGTCCGCTAAAAACCCACTGATTGGAATAAAAACAGCCAAGGTTAACGCATAGCTAATCACAGCCCATTGCATTTTAAGTGGTGACTCACCCAGTGCTTGTGCCATTTGTGGTAGCGAGGTATTCAAAATGGTGGCGTCTAAAATTTGCATAAACAGCGCCACCGCCAGCACATAGGGTAGGTATTTATTTTGTGTGGAGGTTAGCGTTACCATACTGACATCACCATATCTTAAGGCTAGGGTATTCAAAGAGCGTGCTCGTGAGCCACTACCTTTATCTCTAAAGACCGTTAAATTGTGCGTAGTATAGGAACAATGACAGAGTAGTTAAAGGTGAGCAAAGTAACCAAAGGACTTTTTATCTTAAAAACCACTACATTAATTACACGACAGGACTTTAATAGGTTGAGAGATAGCCGTTATAGTAGAGCACACATTCAGTCAGTCTCATATAAATTGGATACATGAATTAAATAATTTGTTAGGTTCTCTCAGTCTACTGTTCACAGTGCTTTTGCCTGCTGTTTTATCCAAATTATCTTGAACGGGCTATTTTTAGTAAAATTATATTTTGTGACACAATAACAAATAGGATCTCTGATGAGTAATGATAACAATCAATCAACGACCAATAATAATGTAAAAGAAGCGACTTATACGCCACCTAAGGTATGGACACAAGATAAAGAAAGTGGCGGTAAATTTTCTAGTATCAATCGCCCAACGGCTGGCGCGCGTCATGAAAAAGAGCTGCCAGTCGGCGAGGCACCATTACAGCTCTATTCACTAAATACGCCAAATGGTGTCAAGGTTAACATCTTATTAGAAGAGCTGGCCGAGCTTGGTGTGGAGGGCGCTGAATATGACGCCTATAAAATTGACATCTCAGAAGGCGATCAATTTGGTTCAGGCTTTGTGGCGGTAAATCCTAACTCAAAGATTCCAGCCTTGGTCGATCATTCTGCCGATACCGCTGGCGAGCCTATTGCGCTTTTTGAGTCCGGTGCCATCTTAATGTACTTGGCAGAAAAGTTTGGTCAGTTCATACCTGTAGCCGCTGGTAAAGCGAGAGCAGACTGCCTCTCTTGGCTAATGTGGCAAATGGGTAGTGCGCCTTTCTTAGGCGGTGGTTTTGGTCATTTCTATGCTTATGCGCCAGAGCCGATGGAATACCCCATCAATCGCTATGCCATGGAGACCAAGCGCCAGCTCGACGTACTCGATAAACATCTAAAAGACAGCACATACATGTGCGGCAATGACGAGGCAGACTATAATATTGCAGACATCATTATTTGGGCATGGTATGGACAATTGGTTTTGGGTAAGCTTTATGAAGCCGCTGAATTCTTGCAGGTCGATGATTATAAAAATGTACAGCGCTGGGCGAAGCAAATAGCTGAGCGTCCTGCGGTAAAACGGGCAGTCGATCTGTCACTAAAACCAATGGCTTAAGTAATTAAGCATCATAAGTCTTCATTAGAAAAATAAAAATAATGAGACTGTCAAACAAGGCTGGTAGGCAATTTGCTTATCAGCTTTATTTTTTTAACATATTGATAGTGCTATCTTTATATATCGATATATTAAATTAGCAGTATACTTGTATATTTACATAATGGTACATTAGTACAACAGATAGAAACATTGATACGTTAAGATAACAGGTCGCCGTCTTAAAGGACGTGTGTTTATAATTCTTCTATTGATGAGTAATTATTATGAAGAAGCATAAAGTTCTAAGTGCACCATTATTGTTAACTGATCACAATGCCAGTTACTATATCAATATTCATAAAAAATTTAATGCAAAAAATGTGACTCATTCTTCAAATAAAGCTAAAACAACAACAAAAATAAGCCTATTAATGTCAAAAAACAAAATTTTATTACCCATACTGACGGCACTGACTATCACATCATTTAGCTCTATGAGCCACGCTCATGCTGCCGCCGTTGAATTTACCAACCAAGATTGGCAGGTTGCTTGTGATAATACCCGTACTTGCCGGCTGGCAGGATACCAAGCAGAAAACAATAGCCAGTTGCCCGTCTCGGTATTGCTGGTGCGCCGTGCGGGGGCCAATGCCACCGTAGACGGTCAAGTTAAGTTTGGCGGTGCTAAAGAAAGCGCTGCGAAAGCCTTGATGCAACTGGGTAATCGCCATCGCATTTCTTTGGTTATCGACGGCAAAGACTTGGGTGAAACCAAACCTTTCTCCGCAGCAGCAGGCAATGCTGAGCTGACCTCGTCACAGGTGACCGCACTGCTAGATGCTTTGACTAAATCAAGCAAAATCGAGCTGGTACTACGTAACTCACGTTGGCAGTTGTCTGATAAAGGAGCTAGCGCTGTCATGCTCAAGGCAGATGAGGCACAGGGCCGCCTAGGCACATCGAGTGCCTTTATCCGTAGCGATGATGCTAAAAAGCCCAATAGTAGTGTCTTGCCACCTAAGCCTGCACCGTCACTCCGTTTTGTAGCACCCAACCCTGCTGCTATATCTAGCAGCAACAAAAAATTTGTGATGAAATCCTCGCAGTTGTCAACAATGATGAAAACTACCATGCGAGATGCCGATAGTGACTGCCCAAATTTGTTCGATGAAACCTCATGGCGTGTCAGCCGTTTGAACAATACGCAGTTATTAGCACAACACGAATGCTGGGTAGGGGCTTATAATGCAGGTATAGGCGTCTGGGTGATAAATGACAATAAACCTTATAAGCCGACCTTGGTTACCACCAATGCAACCGATTACGACAAAGGTAAAATCACGTCGGTACAAAAAGGTCGCGGGATTGGTGACTGCTTATCCAAAGCCGACTGGATGTGGACAGGTAAAGCTTTTGAAAAAAGTCATGAGAGCACTACGGGGCTGTGCCGTATGGTCGAAGCAGGCGGGGCATGGCAAATGCCAACTTATGTGACAGAAGTAAAAATTCTACGCTAGAACATTCGACGTTCATTTTAGTGACCAATCATTTACTTAAAGGCTGAGGCATGTCTTGATTAAATAAATGATTGGTTATTAAGAAGATAGCGCTTATTTTGATAGTAAATGGAAAAATAGATACAGATAGTGTTTGTACTGTGCTATACTGCGTCGCCACGTTAGCATTGACTAGCGTGAATTATGAGATTGATAACATCGCCTGCGATTTTGGGTCTAGGATGACCATAAGTAATTGTTGCCGATGATTTTGTGTACTTAAATAACCTTTTAAAAAATATCAGTTATTTTTGACTCATATCTTATCTACTGGCCCATATAAATATGGTCTAGATTGGTTGTTGTTTGCCTTTATCTGCTTTGGACAAAGCATCGATAATGCGCTGATATCAGGCAAGGATAAGACACTCGGCACTACCACCAAAATACGTCAGACAGCACGAACGCATTTATTGAAGAAGTAGAGCTTTATTAGCTTGGCTTCTGATTATCGACATTTTCATATTGCTCGGTAGTTTTTTAATAAAAGCAGCGTGGTGAACGGTTATCAGTGGTATGCATCAAGTTTGCTGAATTTACAGCAGCTTATACTTACCAAGGATTCTCATGACTGACATCTTATCTGCAATCGCCGCTGAAAATGGCATTATCGAAGACACCACTCAAAACACAACTACTAATGAAGCAGCTTCTACTGACGCTGACGCTTCTGACGAAAATCAAGTTACTTTTACTGACCTCGGTATTGCCAAGCCAATTTTGACCGCGCTTGATCGCAGTGGTTATACAAACCCAACACCTATTCAAGCACAAGCCATTCCTTTTGCTCTAGCGGGTCGTGACCTTCTTCTATCAGCGCAAACCGGTAGTGGTAAAACGGCAGCTTTCGTTATCCCTGTACTTGATCGTTTAAGCCGCGCCACTAGCTTTGACAAACTAACCAAAGCCCTTATCCTAACGCCAACGCGTGAACTTGCTCAGCAAGTACATGACAGCGTGCGTACATATTCTAAAGATATGCGCGGTTTGTTCTGTGTGCCATTAGTAGGCGGCGCACCGTACAACGGTCAGATTACTGCTTTGAAAAAAGGCGTACAAGTTATCGTTGCGACCCCTGGTCGTTTACTTGACCATATCAATGCCGGTCGCGTTGACTTGTCTAACCTAGAAGTATTGGTACTTGATGAAGCTGACCGCATGCTAGACATGGGTTTTGCTGATGACATCAGTGATATCCTTCGTGCTGCACCAACGGATCGTCAAACAATCATGTGTTCAGCAACTTGGGATGGCCCAGTAGGTAAAATCGCTGCCAGCTTCACTAAGAACCCTGAGCGCGTATCAATCAAAGTAGAATCTGCACATATCGAAGAAAAAGTGTACTACTGTGATGATTTTGATCATAAAAACCGTTTGCTTGACAAAATCGTTTGCCAGCAAGATATGGAACAGATCATTATCTTTGCTGCTACCAAACGTAGCACTGAAAAACTGGCCAAACAGCTACAAGAAGCGGGTCATAAAGCAAGCTTCCTACATGGCGATTTGCCACAAAGCAAGCGTAACCGTATCGTTCAAGACTTGCGTAATGGCAAAATTAAAATCCTAGTAGCGACTGACGTTGCTGCTCGTGGTCTAGATATCCCAGCTATCTCGCACGTTATTAACTATGACTTGCCACGTCAGACTGAAGATTACGTCCATCGTATCGGTCGTTGTGGTCGTGCTGGTCGTACTGGTATCGCTATCAGCTTGTGTAGCATGGATGATCGTCCACAGCTAAACGCGATCAACCGTTATTTAGATCGCAAAATGGAAGTATGTATCATCGAAGGCATGGAGCCTAAGAAGACTTATGTACCTAGCGAAAACAAAGGCAATGGTCGTGGCCGTGGTCGTGGTCGTTCAAACGGCGGTGGCGGTAATGGTCAAGGCCGTGGTCGCTCAAGCGGTGGCTATCAAGGTAATCCTGCTAATGCTCGCGGTCGCTCAAGTGACAGCGCTCCAACCGGTCAACGCGCAAGCAATGACAGCGGTTATCAAGGCAAGCCACGTGATTCATCTGGTAAGCCAAATGAGCGTTCAGGTGGCAAGCCGTATCAAGGCAAGCGCACTGGTGCTCCTAGCCGTGGTGATAGCACTGGCGTTCCACGCGGCGAGCGTGCTGCAACGGGTCGTGGTCGTCCAAGTGGCAGCCAAGGTCGCCCAGCTGGTCGTGCTGACAGCCGTGGTCAAGGTCGTTCAAGCGGCGGTAACCGTAGTAACAACTCGTAATACCGTTGTATTTGATGATTAATAAAGGTTATTAATAAAATAGTCCTTACTTAATCGGATAAAATAGCGTCAAAAAGCCAGATACTTGTTATCTGGCTTTTTTGTGCGCAGTGGTTTTATATGTATCCGATTAGGGCGTGTTCTCATATCAATCCAGTATTCTCCAAATGGGCTAACAATGAGGACACGCTCTAGGGCGTGTCTTCATTTCAAAAATGGTGATAAAAATGAGATAAATTGCCGTCAAACAAGAAAAATAGTGCAGATAATATCGGGATATTAACCAGCTATTTGACGATGTTTGGCAAGATTTAGCCATTTTCAGCCTATTCAGATGACTATCGAGTGAATTGAAGACACGCCCTAGTACTGATGAGCTGCCAAAACGAACAAATATATCTTCGTAGTCAATCGTTGCTTGCACCTGTTTTTCGCCTTATCTATACTGACTCACTTTTGCTAGCTGTAACTCTTGGAGTACCTTGATGCCTGATATTTCTCATTTAGCCATTGATAGCTTGCCGTTAGCCTTTGGTATCATCATGGCTGTTATCGGATTGGTGTTCTATACTCAAGGTTTGCCCGGTAAGTTTTGGCAGCGCTTTTATGCAGTATTGCCGGGTATCGTACTGTGCTGCTTTATACCAGCCACACTAAACAGTTTGGGTGTGTTCGCTGACGGTATTGGCTCACAGATTTATGGTTTCACTGCTACTTATTTGCTGCCAGCAAGTTTGCTATTGATGACCCTATCAATGGATGTACCAAAGATATTGGGGTTGGGCTGGAAAGCGATTGCGATGTTCTTCGCTGCCAGTATTGCCATTGTCATCAGTGGCCCGATTAGCTTGGGTATCGCTAAGTGGGTGTCGCCGAGTATGTTTACCGACGATACTCTTTGGCGCGGCTTTTCAGCAGTGGCGGGCAGTTGGATCGGTGGTGCCGCCAACCAAGCGGCGATGAAAGAGCTGTTTGGGGTCAGTGATGATTTGTTTGGCATGATGATTTTGGTCGATACGACCAATGCATCATTGTGGTTATTGGCGATATTAATCATGGCAAAGCATAGCGATAAGATAGATCGCCTATTGAGAGCGGATACCAGCAGTATCGATAAAGTGATTAAAGCGGTTGAAAGCTACGAACGTGATCATACGCGTCCAGCGACTTTAAATGATTTGATGGTGATGTTTGGCTTATGCTTTGCGATGGTTGGGGTGGCACATTTCATAGGTGGTCAGATTGCAGAGTTTTTTGCACCTTATAGCTGGGCAGTACAATACAGCTTTGCCAGCTCGTTCTTTTGGATGGTGGTGATTATCACTTTAATAGGAGTGGTTTTTTCCTTCACCAAAATACGTCGGCTTGATCATGTGGGCGCCTCCAAAATCGGTACCGTATTTATCTTTGTATTAATCGCCGCGATCGGTATGCAAATCAATCTAGCAGGTATTGTCTCGCAGTGGCGATTACTACTCATTGGTCTATTGTGGATGAGTATTCACGTCGTCATCATCTTTGCGGTCGCTAGAGTCATTCGTGCGCCATTTTTCTTTTTGGCAGTTGGCTCTAACGCAAATACTGGCGGTGCTTCTTCTGCACCAATTGTGGCAACAGCCTTTCATCCATCATTGGCACCAGTTGGCGTGTTTTTAGGTATTTTGGGTTATGCGGTGGGCACGTTTGGTGGTTATATCAGTACGCAGCTAATGCGATTGGTGGTGACATAACCTTATAATTTGAAAAAATAGTTATAAAAAAAGCAGCATAAGGTCGATTTATGCTGCTTTTTCTACGTCTGTCGGTTGATCCTCACCATTCATTTAAAACAGTTTTTGCCCTTCATATACCTATCCCCAATAACCATCAGGACATTTAGGCAATTCAATCAAAATACGACGTAGCTCCTCTGACCATTGATGGCGAATGCTGTTGAAATACTCATCATTCTCATCAATACGTCGGCCAGTGGGCATGGTCAGGCTGTCATTGTCATATAGTATAAAATCAATTGGCATGCCTACTGATAAGTTTGATTGAATGGTTGAATCAAATGATAGCATCAACGCGCGGGCTGCATGTCTTACGTCTGTATTGTAGCTGACAGAACGATCTAGAATGGGTTTGCCATATTTGCTTTCACCTAACTGAAAAAACGGTGTGTCTTCAGTGGCTTTGATACAATTGCCTGCAGGATAAATCATGTATAACTCAGGCGGCTGGCCTTTTATTTGACCACCCAGCATAAAAGAGCTGGTAAAGGCGCCATCGACACTAGAATTAGCAACTTTTTTTGCATGGTTCATTTTTTCACGCATGCATTCACCAACCATTTGCGCAGCATCAAATAAAGTCGGGACCGTATTGAGATTACTCTCAAGACGCTGGTCAATATCGTTTTGCAGCTTGTTAAACACCGCCTGCGATGTCGCTAAGCTGCCAGCTGTCTGTAATACTATAAAGCGCTCGCCCTCAACGCCATATTGATAGAGTTTCCTAAAGGTTGAGATATGATCAACCCCAGCATTGGTACGTGTGTCGCTAGCAAAAACCATCCCTTCTTTCAGGCGAATAGCGGCACAATAAGTCATAACTGATCCTTAGTAGAATAGGCTTAAAAATAGCCTATGATAATCTCGAAACCAATACTTGACTGTAAAGGTTTTCATAACCGCCGCCCATTCTAACACCGCGGACAGGAGCTGTATCTAAATAGTCTCGACCAATGGCGACGTAGACGTGAGAACTTGGTTGAAACAGCTGATTTGAGATATCAAAGGTGTACCAGTAACCGTCCAGCCATACTTCTGCCCACGCATGACTGGCCATATGGTTTTCGGTATCGTCGTATAGATAGCCTGACACATAGCGGGCTGGGATATGCTGATCCCGTAAGCAGCCTAAAAACACATGGGTGTGATCTTGGCAAACGCCAGCGCCTGTCGCAAAAGACTCAGTCGCTGTCGTACCTACATGAGTCACATCTTTCACAAACGGCATCTTCATGATAAGGGCATTGGCCATCGACTTTAGGCTGTCATGCGTGGGGTTTTTTAGATAGGGCGCTGAAAACTCACGCATCTCTTGTGAGCATTTGGTCAATGGCGTTTGTACAGTAAAGAGCAGATAGGGGACATGTGCCATATCCTCTAACCGTTTGGTCTCTGTGTCAATCTCCACGATACCTGACGCTTGCATCTGCAAGTTATTATGTGCCTCATTACGGCTAAGGGTGAGCCAGTCATTGCCAAAGCCGTCTTTTTGATTGGTCGCCACTTTAGGCAGCATGACCTCCCATTTGTGAATAATTTGGTGCGGCATCTGCATGGGGGTCATGCGTATATACTGGACACTGCGCTGTGCAAGCTCGCCGTAATAATAGTTGGTTTGATGGCTGATTTGAAGTTTCATGATAGCTTCCTATTTTTCTGTTTATTTCATATGTATGGTCAATCCCATATAAATCGGATATGGCGTCAGGCGAGCTTAGTCTACTATTGGTAGTACTGTTACTCGCCTTGCTATTATCCAAATTATCTGGAATCGACTGTATCATTAGCGCCTGTAATCATCTTGCGACTAGACACCTTGACGCAAGATGATATTAAACTCTTTGCTAATCAGCTGAAAATCACTAAATTTCTTCGATCTAATCATCTGATTGGCCAGACGTGTCAGCTCACGCCAGCGCGTGTTTTCAGGCAGCTCATTGATCCAGTACTTAAACTCAAGACTGACTTCTATTGAGTCCTCTTCCAGTAGCACAGCCCGCTCTAGCTGCTCAAAATGACGCCCTAATTGCCAGAAGCAGGTCACCGTTGGATGCTCTTGTTTCATAGCTGCGTTACATGCATGTAGCTGCAAGGTTGCAGCCCGATAAGTACCAGCACTTGAAAGCCGCTTAATCAAATTATATAACTCAGCCGTGTCTTTACCAATGACGCCTTTGGCCTCTTGCACATTGTCATCTATCGATTGAACGATGTTCGGTATGATATTTCGTTCCAGATCAGACAGCATCTGCGCTTTCATGGTCTTAAACGATTCATCCGCATCCGCGTCAAAACCTAAATGGCTGATTAAATGCTTCAGCTGTGATTTTTTGAGATCGTCTTTGACCAGTTGCTTCATGACATTATCATAGTAATACAGGCGCTCGCTGTATCGGCCTAGCCATATGAGATGACTGGCAGTGGAAAGTAGCAAGATCATCGGTGCGTCATCTAGCATCTCATAGCCTGCTTCTTTAGGCTGCACACGATCATAATAGTTGGCGTGATCTGAGTTGTTGGCATCTAAAGGCACAGGCGTGTATTTGCCAGCTTGACCATTACCGTTTGGTTTTTTGGTTTCAGATTGTAGGTGACTGTCATCGACGACCCAAGTGTCCTTAATACCGCCACCTTGTGATGAGTTGACGACTAATGAGCCCTCAACCATGGCCACACGAGTCAAGCCACCCGGTACGATATCGACTGTGCCATCGCCGTGACTGAGGATAAAGGGACGCAGATCAATGTGACGCGGCGCAATGCCATCGCTGACAGCAGTGGGGTTGGTCGATAACGAAATAGTCGGCTGGGCAATGAAACCGGCTGGGTTTTCAAGTAAGCGCAGGCGATACTCTTCAATCTCCTTTTTGGTAGAAGTCGGCCCAATAAGCATGCCGTAGCCTCCCGAACCTTGGGTTTCTTTTACGACTAGCTTGTCTAAATTATCAAGCACGTATTTGAGCTCATCAGGCTTGCGGCATTGATAGGTTTCTATATTAGGCAGAATCGGCTCTTCGTTTAGATAGAATTTAATCATGTCTGGCACAAAAGGATATAGGCTCTTATCATCAGCCACGCCTGTACCTGGGGCATTTACGATAACGACGTTGCCAGCGCGATAGGCGCTCATTAGCCCTGAGACGCCCAATATCGAGTCAGATTGAAAAGCGAGCGGATCAATATATGGGTCATCAATGCGTCGGTAGATCACATCGATTTGTACCTTGCCACGAATACCTTGCATATAGACCTTACTGTCCTCAACTACCAAATCATAACCATGTACGAGTGGCACATTCATCTCATGTGCTAAGAACGCATGCTCATAATAGGCACTGTTAAAGCGGCCAGGTGTCAAGATGACAACTTGTGGATCATATTTGGATGTTGAGCTGGCAAGACAGGCTTTGAGGCGGTCGGGATAATCACTGATGCCCATAATAGAGGTGTCAGCAAACATATCAGACAATAATGTCTCTGATATTTTACGGCTCTCAAGCATATAGGAGACACCAGACGGAGTACGCAAATTGTCCTCTAATACACAGAACTTGCCAGACTCGTCACGGATCAAGTCGATACCACTGATATGCGAGTAGATGGGTTTGTCAAGCTCAATACCCATCATCCAAGGCTCATAGCAGCCGCTGGCATAGACATAACTGGCAGGTACAATATCGGCCTTCATGATGGCTTGGTCATGGTAGATGTCATGCAAAAAAGCATTGAGTGCGGTGATACGCTGCTTACAACCGGCTTCTATCAGACGCCACTCGCTTGCAGCAATAATACGGGGGATAATATCAAACGGAATCATACGCTCGATGTTTTTGGCATCGCTATAGACGGTAAAGGTGACGCCTTTACGGTAAAAGATGTTTTCTGCTTGTTCGTTTAGATAATTGAGGGCATCCATGTTGATGTTATCAAGCCAATTACCAACGGCTTTTGCCACTGGGCGATACTGACCTTTAGCCGTTTGGAGCTCATCAAAGCTTGGTGCTCGTGATGGAGGAGTATCTGCTAAATTCTTGACGGGTGTATCCTCTGACTGATTCTGTGATTGGCTTTGCGATGGCTCTGAAGCGTTGTCTTTTGTACTCGTTTTAGGGGCAGCCGTGTCCTTATTTGTGTTTTGATTCTGACTTTGGTCTTGCGACTGGTCTTCTTGTGATTGATTTTGGCTCTGAGACTGAGATTGAGATGATTTTTTATTCATAAATACCACACGTATCCTTGGTAGAATCTAGATGATAGTGGACAGACAATAGCGTCAATTCGCCATACATAGCGCCTGTATCTTGTATGAACTATACAACGTCTACTAGGCAATATACAACAATCGTTCTATAATAAAATGGAATATATTCAATATGTTATGAATTAGAATATTACAAACAAGTGTTCTATGGTCCACTAAATAAGACAAGAAATCGTTGAACAAGGTCAATAAAACCATGAAAAAATACCATCGTTCTTTAATACTGGCAGGTATAGGATTGTCAGCGACTATCAGTGTGACTGGCTGTGGTAGCGAACCACAACAAGATATCTTGCCCGCTGGTAGCACAGTGATAGCGCTTGGCGATTCATTGACTTATGGCTATGGCGTGAGTCCAGAAACTGCCTATCCTAAGGTACTTGCAGACTTAAGCAAATGGAGAGTCATTAATGCAGGTGTCAATGGCGATACATCCGCAGATGTGCTGGCTCGAGTGGACGAAATCACTAAGCAAAACCCTGACTTGGTACTGCTTGGCGTGGGTGGAAATGATGTGCTGCAACGCGTTCAATCTGATACGACGCGTGCCAATATCATCGCGACTATAGATACCTTACAATCTAAAAATATTGATGTTGTCCTAATTGCTGAGCCGCATCTCAGTACCAGCGCCTTGTTTGGAAAAGCCAATGATAACCCACTGTATGAAGATATTGCGGAAGCTGAAGACATACCACTATACTCTGATGGCTGGTCGACTATTCTGTCAGATGACGCATTAAAATCTGATAGAATTCATGCCAATGCTGCAGGTTATAGACAGTTCGCCGAAGGATTACATGGTTATTTAAAAGACGAAGGGTGGATGTATTAAGCGGCGAATCTCAACCTTAAAAATCGTGAGTAGGGCGTATGTATTTAACATCTAGAGTTTAATCAGTACGAAAAAAGCAGAGCGCTTATTGACTAAGCACTCTGCTTTTTTATTAATGACGAATAAACAATAAATTTTATAGTCCGGCCTTTATAGCCCAGTCATTTTATTGATTGTCATCCATGACTACCACCAAACCTTCATCAGCAGCTATTTTTCCTGCGCAAATGTCTTGATAGACTTCCAATAAACCATTGACTCCGTCAAGCTCTTGAATTTTTAGCCATGCATTGGTTTTTGCGGTACTGTTCATGATATAGCGCATAGAGCGTTTATTAAATTCTTCAGTGCCCCATTCTTTCATGCATTGCTGTACATGACTGGGCGCAAAAAACTGCTGGCTACGTTCTTGAATAATACCGTCTACATGGCGCGGTTCGTCCCAATGCGTGAGACCGACATTGCTGGTGTAGCGCATATTATCGCCTAAGTGCTGATGCAGCCTGCTAAGCACATCGGTATTGGCCGACATATCGACAATGACCGTTGGTTTGCTGGCGTCAATTTTCTCAAGCGTGTCATAGCTAAGCACACTGTCATAAGCATCAATTGAGTTAACGAAATTTATATGACGGTTTGAGGTGAGGCCGATAACGTGCGGCGCATCTTTATCATCAGTGAGGCCATAAGCTAGGCCAATACTGGTTTTACTAGAGGCACTGATAATCACCACTTGCTCTGCACCAAACCAGTCATTGCGCTTTAATAAATCATGTAAGCAGAATGAGGTCAAGTGCAATACGAACAACAGCATGCGCTGATTGTCATTGGCACGGTCATAACCCGGCTCGTGGTTAACGCGCTGATATAGGTTATAACCGGGTGGCAGCTCGGCACGATGGGCACTACCATCGAGCAGGCTGGTTTGCGTGACTCGCTTAGGTGTAATAATTAATTCGTTGGCAGGCGGGAAGTAACCAAATAGTCGTTCACCGACGGGCAGCGCTTCACTATTGGACTCCACAACATCGGCAAAGCCCCATACAGGAATAATGCCCCATTTTTCGGGTTCATTCCCATTTGGCGGAAAAAACTGCCAATAGCGTAATTGGTCACCCATGACGGCATAAGTAATGTTGTTGGCGGTAAAGGCAAAGCGATCGACTTTGACACGTACTTCGCCATCACCGAGAGTGTGTATAGGCGTCTCTTGCAGGCGAGCTTGAGTTAGGTTTGTTTTGTTGGTCTGAAATTCTTGCATGGACATTTCCTTTTCTCTTTATAGTTATCAGATTAAGCGTTAGCAGTTTTGGCTTGACGTGCTGCCGTTATTTGCATAATTTCACCCATGAGTTTGGGCATGTTTGCAGCGGCTTTTGGTCCTGCTTCTTTTAGACGTTTAAGGATAGCCAGCTCTTCAGGTGGCGTATCTTCGCTGGCACGTACCAATTTAGTGAAGCCATCTAAGCGATTGTTAATCATCCATTCACGTAGCGCAGGCTCTTTTGACCAACGCATTTGATTCTGCATTTGTTTAACGAGCCCAACCAGAAAGTCTGTATCATGATTTGGGATCGGCACCACTTGGCACAACTCGTTTTTGACAGTTTCATTATCATAATTGGCTTCAATGTGGGCGATGAACGCCGCACTAAATACGGGCTGATAGGTACGTACGGTTTGTACCACCACAGTATTACCTTTGAATACATCGTACGTCTCTGTCACTGGTACTGCCCGTGCAGAGCAATCAATATGCATCGTGTTGGGAGTGGTAGCAATGCTGTCATCACCGAAATAAATCTTATCAGTATCTAAACGGGTCACGCGTCCTTTGCGCACAATGTTTTTAACACGGCGTAACTGCTTAAGCTCTTCACTACTAATGGTGGCGCCATGGAACATTTGCGGGCGTACATTTGGATCAATACGCATTAATACGCCGCCTTTTTCTAAACGATTAAAAAGGTCTTCGATGCTTTCTGCCTCAGCAATCGCTTCTGCCTGAGTAGCCTGCGCACCTATAGTGTTCACAAAAAAATCACGAGAAGGCTGGGTGTTCTGACGATCGATCAGCCAAGCGTCTCTTGGCATAATCCATGTAATGTGGTCTGGGTCAATTTGATTCTCTAGTAACCATAAAACCGCATCAATACCTGTTTTACCACCGCCGATAATCACGTAACCATCACGGGGTTTGGTTAGACTCGGTAGATTATTTAATGGCTCAAACTTAACGCCTTCAGCAATTTCAAAATTAGGGGTGTGGGTTGCTGGTACTGAAGTTTTGAAGTAAGTGCCATCAATGATTTTTTTGTTGACCTTGACCTCATAGCTGGTATCAGACAGTAACGATGAAAATTTACCATCGCCTTGATACTCACACATCGGGAAGTATGTCACACGGCCACTCGGTAAAAACGTATGCTTCATGACTTTATCAAAGTATGCCATGACTTCTGCGCCTGATGCCAGCTCAGACAAACCTTTGTTTAAACCAATCTTATCAATCATACCGCCGCAAAGCTCACGTGAGCTCACGCCGTAAAACGACGATGGCTGATGTAAGGTGACAAATGAATAGGCATCGTTCCAATGACCACCTGGCTTATGATGCTTATCGACGATAATAATATTAGCATCTGTTTCTGTGAGCAGCACGTCGGCAAAAGCCATGCCCACCGCGCCACTACCAATGATTAAATAATCCGTTTCTAGCTGTTGAATACTCATAGCGTCCTTACTCTAAGTTGAGTTTCTATCAACACAAGCAATTCATAATTGTTTGTGCATAACAGTGTTATATACTAGAATAACGCTGTTATAATTGTCAAGAGATAGTGAGAATCTAATGGATGCCAGAACCAAAATACTAAACGCCGCATCTGAGCTTTTCTTAGAAGGGGGCGGGGATGCCTTAAGCGTGCGAGCCATCTCTAAACGTGCAGGATTGTCCACTATTGGTATATACAGTCACTTCCAAGGCAAGCAAGGCATATTGGATGCGCTATATATTGAAGGGTTTAATCTCGTCCGTGAAGCCATGAATGTCATTCCGGAGGGTAAGGCAAATAAAGAACAAGTACTAGAAGCGTGCCTAGGGTATCTCAATGTCGGAGAAAAATACGAGGCGCATTATCGACTGATTTTTGGGGAGTCTGATGCAGGATATCAGCCCTCAATCGAGGCCATTGCAGCAAGAGATAGTGCTTTCTCAAAATTGGTACGAGTGGCGGGTTCTTATTTGCCCGAGGATGCTAGCGCAACGGAACGTCGACAAATAGCGTTAGATATCTGGGCAATCGTGCATGGATACGTCAGCATCAGTCACCATATGGTGTTTACCGATGATATACATTTGGACTGGAAATCAATGGCGCTGCGAGTGGTAGCAGTGCAGTTGGATGCCATTGACATAACTGAAATAACTAATGCTAAGCATCAGTAGTAAAGCCTTCCTACACGGCTCGATAAATCAGCAGTATGAAGGTGAAAATGAATACCGAACAGCGATTCGTAAGTATTGTATTGATCACGGATAAGTAACTACATAGGTACATAGCGTTTCGATGATTCACCACTATGCTCAAAAAGTAAATAAACAGACATATGTCTTTTATCTTGTAAACTGCATTATTTTAGGTTACTTTTCACTGTTGATTACAGTTCTTTAACCAAGGAGAAGCAGTTTGGATACTAATTTATCACCGCTTAAGATTTCAGTGGTTGCGGCGCTGACACTGCTTACAGGCTCGCAAGTATTTGCAGAGGCCAAGTACGGTGATTATGGTACAGAAACGGCGCTGACGCTTGCCCGTGATTATGCTGGTCGTTATACAGGTTCCGATAAAGAAGTCCAAGCTGCTGATTATATGCAGCAGCGCATGACCATCGATGACAGTAACAACCAAGTCAATCGTCAAACTTTTGATTTCGTAGCGCCTCGTGGTTTATTCAGAGGTCAAACGTTAACGAGTAATAACGTTGTCGTGACCCAAAAAGGCAGTGCTGATACCAACAGAACGCTATTTGTTGGCGCACATTATGATTCTGCCGTCGCCTATCCAAACTATGCAAATCTAGAAGCATTAGATGATAACGCTTCTGGGTCTGGCGTCTTAACTGAGTTGACAAAAAACCTGACTGGCATTGAGACAGAGCACGACATTCAGTTTGTGGCATTTGGTGCAGAGGAGGGCGGCCTTAATGGGTCAAAGGCATTTGTTGATCAGCTCACGGACGCGGAAAAATCAACAGCACTGGGCATGATTAACCTAGACAGTCTGATTACGGGCGACAAAATGTACGCTAATGCAGGGCGAAATGCTTACGACGATGATGGCAACGAAGTGGCTGCCAATGTAAGTTTGCGTGAAAATGCACTGCGCATCGCTAAAGAGCTTGGTATTACACTAGAGGTCAATCCAGCCATTATTGCACCAGGTGAGACAGAGCCATACGAGCCTTATGGCGTTGGATGCTGTAGCGATCAGGAGTCTTTTGATAGTGTCATGCAGGTCGTAGGATTTGAGGCAACCAACTGGAGCCTCGGGCCTGATTATGATGGTTACACACAAACTGAAAACCCAGACATTCCAGGCGGCTATACGTGGCATAACCCTGCCTTAGACAATGAGGAAGTACTTACTGCGGCCTTTGGTGAAGAGCGCATAGCCCAAAGAATGCGCGACTACTCTCGTATCATCAGCAGATTGATTGTTGAGCAAACCAATGCCGATATCATCGCATCAACCAAAAGTGCGCTCAATCTTCAAAATACGATGGGCTTAGCTTTACAAGACAATGCTACCGACTCGCACTCAGCGGTGCTTGAGCGCGCTAATGCTTTAGCATTACATACTCTCGATGATGCGGAGTCTTTTGATTCCGAGTCGCGTACTCAGGTTTGGGTAGATGGCTCCCAAAGCTACGTGGATGCTGAGGACGCACAAGAAGGCACTCGCGCCAATATTGGTCTATATGGCGAATATATGGTACAGCCGAGCTGGCGTGTTGGCGCAGGTGTGCAAGCGGCCAATCAAAACAATAAAAGCGTAGAAAACGGTATTAAAAAAGATACGAGTTATGGTGTTC
Source organism: Psychrobacter sp. AT9 (assembly GCF_047272965.1). Taxonomy (NCBI): domain Bacteria; kingdom Pseudomonadati; phylum Pseudomonadota; class Gammaproteobacteria; order Moraxellales; family Moraxellaceae; genus Psychrobacter; species Psychrobacter sp. AT9. The sequence continues at coordinate 1,789,653 of NZ_JBKOTW010000001.1, read as the reverse complement.
AAGCCTACTCGTTACTGGGCGGCAAAGACACAGCTTGGTGGAATACTACTTCTTTAAGTCTGTCTAAGCATGACTTGGACGTTAATAGAACCGTCAGGCTGGATGGTAATGATGGTATCAATATTATCAACAATAGCGAACGCGGTAATGCCGATGCCGATGTGTTTAGCGTACACAATGAGCTTGGCTATAACTTTCTTATGCAAAAAAATATCGCCCATGGTGCCTTTTTGGGTCTCAATTACAGTGATACAGACATAGATGGTTATACCAGTGGCAATGGTAATTCTCGCACTGCGCTCAAGATTGATGATACCTCTAGCGAGGCATGGGATTCAGAGCTTGGTTACCAGTTACAGTATGGTTTTAATTTGATGGGCACGCCTGCCAAGCTTCAAGGCAAAGTCGCTTATGTACATGTGATCGAAGATGGTCTGATAGATAATTTATCGACCACGTCTTTAGCTGATGGTCGGACAAGAGAGGTTAGCATCACTCAAGCAGATAAAGACGACGATTATGGACGTTTTGAGCTGAGTGTGAGTAACAAGGTTCATAAAAATGTTTATGCGTATCTGAATGGCGACACCACCTTTGCACGTGACGATAAAGACAGCTCAGTACAACTAGGCTTACAATATCAGTTTTAAATCTCAATGTATGAATGTCATAATTTGTGAATATAAACCTGCGCTGCTCAATAATTGATTTATGAGCAGCGTTTTTTTTCTTATACATTTCAATATACCAATTATAATGGCGTATTATTGGTTACCGCTATAATATTCAGAGGTGGTAATAAAAAATGTGTTCCAAATATTATAAGAATAGGGGTGACGTGTATGTTTGGCATTATAAAAGACTGGCGTGAACAGCGTATATTGGATAACAGCGAGTTTACCCATGCCGATTGGGTACAAGCGGCTGAGCGTATTGTGATACTAGATAGATTAAACAATGACGAGATGACGCATCTGTTTGAGCTGGCAACTTTGTTTTTGGCTGATAAATCCATTACTGGTGCGCAAGGGTTTGAAATAACCAATGCTGTTAGGCAGTCTATTGCGCTGCAAGCCTGTTTGCCTATCTTAAACCTAAGCCTTGAATGGTACGCTGGCTGGTCATCTGTCATTATCTATCCAGGTTCATACAAAAGCGACAGCACTACTGTAGATGAGTTTGGTATTGTCCATGAAGGCAGTCAGCACCGTAGCGGGGAGGCATGGCAGCGAGGTCCTGTTATCTTGTCATGGAAAGATGCCAAACATTCAGGCGAACGTGATGGTCATAATGTCGTGATTCATGAGTTTGTGCACAAACTTGATATGATGAATGGCCGCGCCAATGGTTTTCCACCGATGCAACCTGATATGGATCCTGCGCGCTGGACTGAGATTATGGCGCGAGATTTTGAGGACTTTCAAACCCATCGCAAGTCAGGGCTAGATCGCTATGGAACGACCAATCCTGCTGAGTTTTTTGCCGTACTCAGTGAGGTGTTTTTTGAGACACCGCAAAAGCTAGTGGACGCATATCCAGATATTTATGAGATTATGGTGAAATTCTTTAAGCAAACACCACTATGAATAAAGAGTACAGAACCTAAAGTCTTCAATAAGGGCTAATCAATTTAAGGTTCTAGGATTGGGAAGCTGAGATGATTAACGCTATAAATGACGACATGTCAACAGTAGAGATCTATGAAAGTGCTGATGGAAAGGCGCAAGTAGATGTGCGTTTTGAGCAAGAAACCGTCTGGTTGTCACAAGCCCAAATGACCGAGTTATTTGGGCGTGACCAATCAGTGGTTTCTCGTCATATTGCCAATGCCATAAAAGATGAAGAAATCGATGAAAAAAGCAATATGCAAAAAATGCATATTGCAAATTCAGACCGCCCGGTGACTTTTTATGACCTAGATGTGGTTATATCAGTCGGTTATCGCATTAAATCTCCTCAAGGTGTGCAGTTTAGGCGTTGGGCAACGCAGCGCTTACGTGAATACTTGGTACAAGGCTATACACTCAATCAACAGCGCTTCGATAAAAACTCTACTGAATTGCAACAAGCGCTAAAATTAATCAAAAAAACCGCCCAAAGTCCCGAGCTTAACACCGACGAAGGACGCGGACTGGTTGAGATTATAAGCCGTTATACGCAGACGTTTTTATGGTTACAGCGCTATGATGAAGGTCTACTGGATAGTCCTGCAGGGCAAGATGGTGGTATCTTACCCAGTACGACTGAGGCGATGGCAGCGTTAACTGATTTGAAAGCGCAGCTGATAGATAGGGGTGAGGCGACTGAATTATTTGCTAAACCTCGTGGTGATGGTTTGGATAGTGTATTGGGTAATTTACAACAAACGGTCTTTGGTGAGCCTGCGTACCCAACTATCGAGAGTAAAGCGGCACATCTACTGTACTTTATGGTAAAAAACCATCCTTTTACTGATGGTAATAAACGCAGCGGTGCGTTTCTATTCGTGGATTTTTTGCATCGTAATCATCGACTGCTGACTGATAAAGGTGACATGGTCATCAATAATACTGGGCTTGCGGCATTAACCTTATTGGTCGCTGAATCCGACCCCAATCAAAAAGAGACTTTAATCAAACTGATTATGAATATGTTGTCGTTAGAGGGTCAATAAACAGGATTATTGTCAACAATCCTGTAGCATAAGTTGCAATATATATCTTTATATTTGAATATATCCTTAATGATAAACCAAGTAGAGTAGTCTGCTATTCTAAACGCGCCCTACAAAAGTGGTCAGTTAATCGTTTTTATATACTTTAAACTGTCCACTGGTCATTAATGACAGCCACCAGATAACGCTTACCTTGATATTCCTCAAACACCAAACGCATCGCACGCCAATCCATACCGCTATATTTTTCACTGCCATTACTGTAAAACTCAACGAAGTCAGAATTTTGATATATTTTATTTAAGTTGTTAATACTATTGCCCATCGCTTTACTACTATTAATACCAATCTCTGCATTCTGATCAAATGCACTAGCAGCGACCCAATTGCTCAAATAGTCAGGTAGCGGCGTGATCAATAAATCACCCGTGCCGTCTTTTTCACCCCACGTAAAGCGAATATTGGACTGTTGTAGATACTGTGCATACTGCCCGCGACTAAAGACTTTATCAGACTCAGGGCGCACATAAGCATACATCGAGAACCGGACGCCACGTGTGGGATGAATATCATTGGTGATACTGGTATAGTCGCCATTAGCCAGTGCGTGCTGAATGCGCAATGATTGCTGTTTAAGCGTTTGCTGACTGATATCAGCATTGCTAGGCATTGATGAGCTACTGGTTGGTTGAGACACAATGGCTTCGCTGGACTCAGAAGTAGACTGGCAGCCAGTCGCGGTCAAAGTAAGCAATAAAAGGCTACTAGAGGCCAATATCGCAGATTTTTTCTTAAAAAAAGCAGGTAATATCGTCATAAAATCATCCTTAACACGATTATCAGAGATAAAAAATCACTCAAAATTGTCATGAGAACAAATAAAAAAGTAGCATAAGCGCGCTATGAAATGGTTCTTTTGGTAAGTAAACCTGAATGATACGATAATACAGCAGAGTCCAAATATGGGTATGATGTAATAGGTTGTAACACTTATAGAATAAAAGCTTGTAGAGAACATCATGCCAACATATAAATCACTCATATTTCTGCTGACCATAGGACTGATGCCTGTCGGTAGCGCTACAGCAGATGTGACAAAATCAGATCAGAAACAAGCTGTTATGGCTGCTATGAAGATTGCGACCATCACAAAGATGTATCAACAAGATGCTGATGACCAAGGGTTGAGCAATCCTGCTGTGCTACGGCAATATGCAAATGCTGACTTACAAGCAGCTATGAAGCTTGAACAAGATTATTTTGATAAAAATCAAACGTCCTGCAATATCGATTATGATGTGCTGTGGGATTCTCAAGATCCTGACTATACACAAGACAAAAAGTTTTCGATAACTAAGCAAGGACTGGTTCAAGCCAGCTTAGCGCAAGGCAGCGATATCTATTATGAGTTGTCATGTGATGACAATGATAAGCGTGCTGATTGCCAAGTCGCAGATGTAATCTTAGATGACGATGGCAGAACTTTACGCAGATATTTGCTTGAGACTTGTCGTTAGCAGAAATCTGGAACTGATATCAAAAATGTCTGAGCTAAGAGGCGTTTTGTTAAAAGTTTGGCTTAGCAAAATGCGCAAATAACACGCGATAAATTATTATGAACTTCTCTTTTGAAACCGTTGGTTTGTTTTCGCATAATGTATATTATGTTAAATAGACAGTTTAATACTTAGTGAGCTGACACTTATATGTAATGGCTCTTATGCTTATATGAGGCAATGATTTTTCAAACCATGAATAGAGAATGTTTAGTGCGCCCTATTCTTTCTATCTACTAATGCGCCAACCTCTGAATTTGGCAAAGAAACCTTTCAATCTTTCAGAAAAATTAAAAGCCTCTGACTCCGGTACTTCTTCGACATGATGGCGAGCCGCCAGTATTGGCTGCTGCACCAATCTTTCGTGATGATCAAAAGCACGATCAAGACTGATACTCATGATAGATAAATTAGTCGGACGTGGTAGACAGCGATACACCTGACCCTTATTAATCAAATCAATGACCATATGGGCATCTTTGAACTCCGTCAACATTAGAACCATCAGATCTGGCTGGATGTTTTTTAAGGCATAAACGATGGGTGTAATATTTTCTTTATTGAGCGTCGAATCCGTAATAGTGACGCCAAAGCATTTTTTTTGTAATAGCTTCGCGGCCTGTTCAAGGTTACTGGCCCAGCTCACGGTATAAGCACTCTTAAAATGACTTTTTATTTGTTGATAGACGCTCTCATCGTCATCTAATACCAATATATTGCGATTGCTAACAGTGCTACTACCAGCATGGTTTTGAGTCGCATCCTTTTCCATAGAATTTTGGGTGATTTCTTGAGTTTGCTGAGCAATTTCTGTGGCTTTATTAACGATTTTTTTAAGCTCATCATTTTGCCATGGTTTAGTGATATAGCGATAAATTTCGCCCTCATTCACAGAATCCATCACGGCATTTAGATCCGCATAACCGGTTAGCAAGATACGAATAGTATTTGGCGAAGCCGCTTTAATGTCACTCAATACTTCCGTACCTTGCTTATCTGGCATGCGTTGGTCGCTGATGACTACTTGTACCTCATTCTGGCTGACATATTCCATCAGCTCAGTAGCATCGGTAGTAATAAATACGTCATGTGACTGGCGAAAATGCATTTTTAAGCTGCGCAAGATACGTGGCTCGTCATCAATAAAAGCGATTTTTGGTTTTTGCATGACGCTCTCTTTAAATAAGTGGCTGGAAGTCTCTTAACTTTCAAATAAGGCTTGCGAAGGTTTCTTTTCATGAGCGATAGACTGTATCGGTAGCATGAGGGTAAACGTCGTGCCCTCCCCAACTATTGAGCTAACCTCAATGCGTCCATCGTGTTGCTCCATAATTTTTGCCGTAATGGCCAATCCTAACCCTGTGCCATCGCCTGCTTTTTTGGTGGTAAAAAACGGCTCAAAGATATGATTTAAAACATCCTCTTTGATACCAGATCCATTGTCTATAATGCGTACCACAACATGTTGCTGCGCCTTATCAACAGACGACGTGACTTGCAGTATCCCTTTATGGTCAATCGGCATGGCTTGGGCGGCATTATTAAATAAGTTTAATAATACTTGGTTGATTTGTGAAGGATTGCATTGAATCGGTGGCAGCTCGACTAGATTGGTTTTGACGTCTAGAGTTTTTAAATTATTGCGCGCCATAATCAATGAGGTATTGATGCAATCATTGATATCGACATCCTTTACCTTAGATTCATCAATTCGAGAAAAGTCGCGTAAGCTGACGACCAGCTCGGCAATCTGATCAACGCCATAAAGTCCATCTTTAATCAAATCGGCCAAATCCTCACTGACCTCATCTTCTTTAATTTCCTCGCAGCATTGTAAGGTTTGCTCTATCAGTTGCTCGACTTGTTCTTGATTGATAGTTGGTGCTTTTAAGACCTGCAATAATTGATCAGTATGTTGTAGCAACTCATCAAAACGCATGAGATTATCGCCAACCAATTCCATGTTACTACGCACATAGCCCAGCGGTGTGTTGACCTCATGCGCCACCCCTGCCACCATTTGGCCAAGCGTAGCCATTTTTTCAGAACGCACCAGATGCACTTGCGAGGCTTTTAATTCATCCATGGCTTGCTGTAAGTCTTGCGTGCGGGCGGCGACTTGTTTTTCTAGATGAACATTAATTTCAGCAAGTGCGCCTTCATTCTCGACGACGCGATCAATCAGCTGATTGGTCTGCTCACTAATAATTTGAATCTCGCTGACATTCGAATAAGGCAGTTTAAGCGCGTTTAATTGTTGATATTTTTTCTGCTCAATTAACACTCCCATATCAGCCACTGACTGTGCCATGTGCTTTAGCGGCCGCGTAAAGTAGCGACGAAATACCCATGCGGTCAACAATAAGATAGGAATGAAGCCCAACAGCATGGCTTGAATCAGTTTATTAGACAGCGCATTTGCCACGCTCATCAGGTCATTATTGGGCTTGACGATGACCATCTTCCAATACGTAAACGGCATGCGAAACACGAAGGCGGTGGCGGGCTGCTGCAACACAAAATCATTGGGCACAGCGATGGTGTCGACCAAATGACTGTCTACCAAATTAAACGTTTGGTCGATATTTAACAGCAATAATGCTGAGAGCAATTTGGACTCTTGCTCGCTGATTTTATTCAGATTGGTCGTACTTAGAATACTACGAGCAGCGAGCGTATAGCGGCTTTCATCTTTGGCAACGGCCTCATCGATGAGTGTTTGGTTAATATTATCTAGGCTGTCCGCAATAGGCGCAAAGGTAGGGTTTTTCTCGGCCAATTGATGCGCAGTTACCATCTCGCCTTGGGGGTTGTCCTCAGTCGCTTGCGTGACCATAGATTGATCAGGAAAGGTCAAAAATCGATTGTCCAAGTCTACCAAAAAGACATAACCACCCAGCTTATCTTGCCACTTTTTCATGGCGTCATCGAGGTTATCTAATAGCAAATTAAAACTCACTACCCCATCAAAAGCTTGATTGCGACTGTCATACAATGCCTTGGCGCAAGTCATCATCGGCTGATTGCTTTGCGGATCAACATACGCACGGCTCCAGACACAGTGGTCATGGCGTGCGTACATCGCAGGAATGTACCACCACTCTCGATAATAGGGACTCGGCGTTTGGCGCACTTGATTATAATACTCTAACGGCTGCATGTTGCCTGAGTCATCACGCGCCCACACAAACGACTGCCGCTCTCGGTTTTGAGCATACATATTTGGATCAAACCACACGCCGCCGCCCACAATCCGTTGATCGGTTTGTTGCATGAGATTGCCAAAGGTTTCTTTATAAAGGCGGTCTTCTTTTGGCAACCCGCCAGCCATCGCACTGGCTGCCTTTGCCAGTCCGTCGACGTGGCTGATATTCGCCATAATGCTATTAATGGCTTCGTTACCCGTTTCAACCACTGTCTCTGAGGTCATCTCCAGTATGCGCGGCTTAGCTTGGGTTTCGATAACCCAGTACACCATCAGGATAATTAGTAAAAAAGCCAATGCTAAAATAATCAGCATACGTGTGGAAATACTACCAAGCCGACCAGCAACACTCATAGATAAACCTTATATTGATGCGTCTACCAACATCAATGAATCACTTAATGAATAAAGACATCAGTGATACGCAACCACCATTTATAGTGGGCTCAAGGATACGATGCCGTCATGACAATATGATGACAAAAGTTTTGTTTTATCAGGTGTTAACCAGTAGCTTTTAATTTTAGCGACAACTGTGGTGATGTTAGGAGATACAATCCTGCCAGCATTTGTCTTTGCTACTTGCTTAGTATAAATTAGGTAGGTGTGAACATTATTTTGCTTACTATTATTTTTCTTACTAGTGGTAAAATTATATTTTTGATAGAAGACAGTTACTTATATTTAATTATCTAAATACTTCCTTAACCACGCCAAAAAATCATCGCCAGTTGTTGATACATTGAGTCTTAGATGAGTTGAGGCGCTCGCATCTGGATAAAACAACTGCCCCGGTGCGACCAGCCAGCCTTCTTTGTAGGCATCTAGTGCCAGCTGGCTCGTATCCTGCCCCGTATCTACCCAAACAAAGAGACCTGCTTGTGTATGCTCAGGGTAGATAAGGCCTATCTTTGGTAATGCTTGGCGGATTCTTTCATGAGCGCTATATAAATGCTGCTGCACTTTTTTAATCTGTCGACGATACTCACCATGCGTCCATAAATGATGACAAACTCGTTCCCCAAATTCTGGTGTATTTGAATTACTCAAGGTTTTCATACGTAATACATCATCGATATAGTTATCAGGACAGACCAACATGCCGACTCGCCAGCCGGACGCCATCGACTTTGAAAATCCTGTCGCATAAAACACCCGTTCAAACTGATCAAGACTGGCATAACGCAGCACTTGGCCACCCGGTACGAATGCAGCGTATAAATCATCTTCAAAAATATAAGCATCGTACTCATGAATAAGATTGAGTACTTGGTGCGCGCGCGCAGGATGTAGATTATAAGAAGTCGGGTTATGTAGCACACTGTTGGTTAAATATAGCTTAGGACGATGCGTGGCAAACAGTTTTTGCATGTGCTCGATATTAGGCCCTTGATGGTCACGTTCTACAGAGACGACGTTTAAGCCCTGTTGTTGCAGGCAGCTCGATAGCCAATACCAGCCAGGCCCATCAACGACTACCGTATCCCCAGATTGAGTAAGAAGCCGCGCCACCATGGTCACGGCTTGCGACACTCCTGCTGTAGTAATTACATGGTCAGCATTAGTTTGCATGCCTAGCGTATGCAGGTGTTGAACCAGCTGTTGACGTAGCGGTAGATAGCCGTGAACATTGCCATAATCATAGATAAAGCTATCGGCTTGCTGGGTGACCTGCCGTATGGCCCATTCCATCTTATCATTACGTATCCAGTCTCTCGGTAATGTTCCCACTCCTGGCGAGCGATGATGTGGAATATCGCTAAAGACTTGCTGTACCAGCCAGCGCGTATCTATTACTGGGTGCTTAACGACTACTCTTTTATCATCATTGGGCTGGACTACTTGTGCTTGCGTATTGACATAATAGCCCGAGCTGGGTTTGGCGGTTAATATGTTGGTAGCGACCAGCTGTTCGTAAGCTTGTACCACCGTAAAGGTTGATATATTTAATAGTTTCGCTAACTTTCGCACCGAGGGTACGCGTTGGTTGGGCAGGTAAATCTGCCAGTCAATACGCTGCTGTAACCATTCAGCGACGGCGGCAGTTTTGGTTAAATTAAGATTGAGTGTATAGGTTTCGACCATAATGAAGGACGCCTATTTTTATATGAGGTTTATGAATAAAAGAAGTGTCATGCTGAGAATAACTATACACTTTGTTCACCATTAGTGAAACTGTATCGGGTCTGTTATGGACATTTAAACTATAGTTGAGTGCATCAACAACGAACAATCATTATTTAGGATAATCCTATGACCCCAATCCACATTGCCTTAGCCGTATTGGTTACCTTTATATGGGGCGTGAACTTTACCTTTATTGCATGGGCGCTTGAAAGCTTTCCACCATTAATGCTCACTGCCCTACGCTTTTTCTTTACCGCTGTGCCCCTGGTTCTTTTTCTCAAGCCGCCTAAATTCAACCGTACGCTATTTATTTATGCGATCGGCACCTTTGTCATGCAGTATGCTTTTGTATTCACCGCCATGCATTTGGGTGCATCGGCAGGATTAACAGCGCTGTTGTTGCAAGTTCAGATCTTTATTACCGTATTACTGGCTTTTGTCATACTGGGTGAAGCCGTGAGTCGCATGCAGATCATCGGTATGGTAGTCGGTGTGCTAGGACTGGGTGTGATTGCGTTAAACCTTGGCGGTGATATGCCCTTGGTCGGCTTCATCTGTATCTTAATTGCGGCCATAGGCTGGAGCTTTGGCAATATTGCTTCAAAACAAGCCTCAACGCAGCAGAGTACCAGTAATATTTCTACTGCCTTGCCTGTCAATAGCAACAACAAAGCTTCAAATAAGACATCGGCACTGTCGGCGCTAGCACTGGTGGTATGGGGCGGTCTGATCGCCTGTGTTATTTTGACGTTATCTTCTCTACTATTCGAAACCGAAGCATGGCAGCTTGCAACGTTCACGCAGGCATCCTTCAAGTCTTGGCTATCGCTTGGTTTTATAGTCTATATCTCAACCCTGATTGGCTTTGGACTGTGGGCACATCTGCTGGCGCAAAATACCGCCTCCAAGGTTATGCCCTTTGCGCTACTGGTGCCCATATTCGGTATGGCGACCTCAGTGTTGTTCACAGGAGAGGTGGTGACATGGTGGAAGATGCTGGCGATGATGCTCATTTTATCTGGATTGATATTGGCAAATGTGAAGATAGGACTGGGAAGGAAGGCTGTTCTTACTTAGTAGCGGATAAAGCAGCGCATTTATTGATAACGCCTGAATTGAAGACACGTCCTAGTAAATGGCATGGCAATGAATAGACATCTAAACACTATATTTTAACTGCATTTTAACTGTCTTTTTTGACCACACGCTTTAATGATGCCGGATACTGCTTAAGTAAAGACGTAGGACGTATAGGGCGGCTAGTTAAATTACTACCACAATTAGGACAATAGTTATTTAAAACATTAGCCGCACAAGAGGTGCAAAACGTACATTCAAAGCTACAGATCATCGCATTTATAGCATTAGGCGGCAGGTCCTTATCACAGCGTTCACAATTGGGTCTTAGCTCAAGCATATTATTTTCCATTTACAGTAGTAGTATTAAATAATATTAAATAGAGAGACTTTATTTCATTTTTATCATCATTTTTAAAATGAGGACACGCCCTAAATAAAAAAGCCTTCCATACTATCAAACAATTAGTATGAAAGGCTTTTGAGTACTTATTATTCAATAATCAACGGTGTAGCTTAAGCCATAGGTGGTGCCTGATGCCGGTAAACGGTTCAGGTCGCCATATGTGGTTTGATGATAGACTGTTAAATAGTCTTTATTGAGCAAGTTATAAACACCATAATCTACTCGTCCGACTGGCATTTTTACTTGTCCCAATACATCAAGTGTCATATAGCCGGTGACAGGCAAGGCACTAGAGTCAGGGTCTTTTTGTTGGTCTTTAAAGGCTTCATCATCACCGCCTATCGCTAATGCCTGCAAGCGGACATTGCTGCCTTCATCAAAGTTGTATTGCGCAAATGCGGTACCTTTGAGCGGTGTTAGACGTACTGCATCTAGCTCCAACCAATCACCATCTTTGTCATACTGACCACGGGTATAAGCGACACTACCGCCCACTTGCCATTTATCACTAATGTCGTGACTGAGCGACCCTTCAACACCATAAACACGCTCATCAGTATCGACCACTTCTACAGTATAGCTGTCAGTAAAACGTACGACTTTGTCTGATTCATTATAAAAACCGCTCAAGCGCGCTGCTGTATCGCCATGCTTGCCTTGCCAGCCAAACTCGTAGTTGTTAATCGCAATCGGCTGTACGTTGTCTGAGTTGACCACAAAACCTGCACGCACATCACGCAGCGCACGCTGGATATCCGCTGTGGTAAACCCTTGTGAAAAATTGGCAAATACCTGATCATTTGGGGTTAACTGATAGCTAGTACCGAGATTAAACAAGGTTTTGTCGTGGTCTGTGTTGCCTTTTTCTACGTCGCCTGCTTGATAGTCAATGCCATAAGCTGCGCTTGTCCCACTGATACGAGGGTCGTTAAAATACTCTTCAAGCAGCTGCTCATAGATGGGCGTAAAAGCATCGGTTTCTGACTTAAGCTTTTGATAGCGCACGCCAGCACTGGTATGCCATTTGTCAGTGATGTCTACATCTGCATTGACAAAAGCGCCCCATTTATCGATGGTAGTATCTGGTCCACCGTTATAAGTAAGCCCATTGGTTTGGGCGCTTAAGCCATTACTGGCAAGAAAGGTGTTTAGGTTTTGACCATAATAGGTCTGCTCACTGTTTTCACGTTCGAAATCAGCACCATAGCTAAACAGTGTCTTTTTTCCTGCGATTTCGGTTTCGGTTTGCATGGCTGCCCGCAAACCCATTACTTCGATATCAGCTTCTGACTGGGTTACAAATACTGCAGCACTGGTAAGCTTGTTCACGGTTTTTTCATCAGTCAAACCATTGGCCTGCCAGACTTCAGCTGCTTGGGTTGCTGCGCTCTTAGCAGAAGGGTAAAAGCGACCTTTTTCGTCTCGATAGTAACCCGTCACACTTAAGCTAGAACCTGCAATATCGTCATTATTATAGTTCAAGTTCATTGAGGTCTTAGTGGTATAAGGCTCGTTTTCTACGTCGGCACCATCGATGGCTTTTAAGGAAGGTTTTGCACCAAACAACACTGCCAAACCATCACCATAGTCTGGGCCGTAGTCCGTATCCTGCTCATCTTTATAGTAAGTCACTGCAAGGTCAAGACGTTGGCTGTCAGTGAGCTCTACACCTAAGCTACCATTAACACTTAGCGATTCGGTATCTTGTTGGTCCGTTTGGTTCACATCTGGGCTGATACGGTTGCCTTTGCTATCAAACTTTCCGCCTTTGCTATCGTAATCAACATCTAGACGACCATACACTCGCTCGCCGCCATATCCTAAGGTTTGTCCTACATGATAACCCAATGAGTCTGACTCAAAGCCACGACTGCTACTGACGCCGACTCTGGTTTGTCTGATAGGACCATAACCGACCAAAGATTTGGTCACGAGATTGATAAGACCACCTGCCGCGCCAGCACCATAGATACTGGTAGCGCCTGAGAGTACCTCTACCCGCTCAAGCTGTGCAGAATCAATACTATTTAACTCACGTGAGAGGCTACGTGAACTGCTCAATGGCACCCCATTCAGCAAGAACTGTACTGGACGGCCGTGCATGGTCGTACCATAGTTACTGGTTGAGCCGCTACTGGCACCTAGGCTCGGAATCAGCTGCGCCAATATATCACCAGTGGTACGGTCACCCGTTGCCTGCATCTGAATCTCATTTTCAGTAATCACTTGCGTGACGGCAGGCATCTCGCTAATTTTTTGCGCCAATGCCGTACCTGTTCTGGCCTTAGCAGTGACATTGATAGTGTCTAAAGTCACATTGGGCGTCTCAGTTGATGCCGAACTTGATGTTGAATTTGAGGCCAACGCTTCTGACGTAGCCGCATTGACAGCAACGCCCGTAGTACTGAAATCGGTTTGTGCATATAATTGCTGACTGATGCAAAGGGTAAGAACGGATAGAGCAACTTGATGATGGCTTTTCATATTTACTTCACTTAGTTGGATAGTCAAATAGTGGTATCAGTTATATTTAGCTAACAATACTGTGTGTACTAACTTTGTGAACGATATTGTAAATGATAATCGTTTTTATTTCTATATGTATTTATACTTTGTTAGTAAGTGCTTACTTATGATGATTCTGGGTTCAGCTGAAAATCTAATTTTTGATAACTTCACTAGGACACGCCCTAGCTCTCAAACAACTTATCTAACTGATTATTACGATATGCCTCAAAAAATAGCTGAAACTTAACCTCATCTGCTTTATGCTTCTTTTGACAATCTGATAATAGTTGCTGTGCTACATCAACAGACAATATGAATACTCCGTCACTATCCATCATAGCGATATCGCCTGAACGGATAATCGTTGTTTGCTCACCAAAGCGATAGCAAATATCGGAGGCTAATGTTCCTTGTGCCTGATCGCTTTTAAATGTGGTCACAGCACTGATGCCTTGTGCAAATACCGGAAATCCCAGCTGCTGAATTTGTACCGAGTCAGTCGCCTGTCCAATGACAATGACCGCCGATAGCTTCTCATAGATAGCGGCGCAAGTGCGCAATGCTCCCCAACATGCTCTAATGCCTAATACCTGAGCATCAATACATAACACATCATTTGGCGCTGCTTGAATCAATGCCTGGTTGATCACATCCGTGTTATCAGAGGCTAGCTGGACTGTTAACACTCGGCCTACTATGGTAGCCGTGCAGGGATTGAGAGGCGTAATATCTGGTAAATACCCTTCCCCAGTCAGATGACCAATGGTTGAGGTACCTATCTCTTTATAACCGTCTATAAGGTCGTGAATATCGATGTCATTCATTGTGTTCTCACTATCACACTTTTTAGCTTTTGCTTGTTTCTCGATAACTTTTATCGCATCACTAAGTAGCTATTAGTTAGTTAAAAGAGTTAATTGGCTAGCGGCTTTTCTTGATACGCTTGAACGGGTTGATTGTTTTACTTTCTCCAGCTGGCATACTGCCATGAGGGTCAGAACCACGGGCAATCACGGGCAATAGCAATGTTTTATGCGGATAATGTGAACCATTCAATAACTCGTCACGAATAACCTGACGTTGATCATCATCAAAATCGATGGTTACCAAAGACTGCTCAATACTCATCATTGCCTCGTGCCACAGAGTCTCTTCATTGATATGATAATGCTCAGCCAATGACTCGATAATCGCCCGAATATTAACTAACAACCCTAGCGACTGTAGATAGAATATTAACGCTTGCGGCGTCTCGCGATATAGACGGTTTTTAAAATCTGGCGGACTTAGATATTCAGGATCTGATATTCTATGGCGTGCCAACCATGGTATATGGATGCGTACGGAATCATGGTCACGTAGTAACAGACTGGTAAAACGATTGTCTTTTAATACAATAACAATATTTTGCCCATGCATCTCAGGTGCAAACCCTAGGCGTAAACAGCGCAGCATCGTCCCCAGAAATACATCACAAAGATTCTTAAAGCACGCTATGGTAGCGAGTTTTTTGATCTGCAACGCGCTTTCTTGGATGCTGTCTTGAGCACTGTTTTGGCTACCATGCTGAATGCTATCCTGAACAATCCCGTCAAAAATGTGATGGCTGGCACCCTGCTTGTAAACCAACATACCCAAGCTTGCCATGGGTAACAGTTGAATCTTATCGTCACACAGATCTGCTGGTAATTGACGTAGCATCGCGCCTAAATGCGTGGGCTTTTCTTGATAAAATTGCGGATTAATAGCGCTTTTATCATGCAAATGAGACGGAGACATATAACCCCACCACAGACGTTCATCCCATAACCGTAGCTGTGCTGATAGTACCGAGTCTATTGTTCTTGCCTGCATCAATATGGCTTGGTTTTTTTCACCATTGATCAGCTTGAGGGCTGGCAAGTAACGCTTTGAGTTCAGTGCGTACACACCTATAGGCAGCTTAATACTATTTGGTGTATCAGCATCAATTAACATACTGCGCATCGATGAGCTGGCATAAGTGATTAGCTCGTCAAACTTGAGGGCGACAAGGGCGACAATTGTGCCATTGGCAAGATCGTCGGCATACATCTCATCAATTACATGAGTCATTTGCCAAGGGTGTACAGGCATCGCAATGTGTGTCTCCGTAATACCTTTATCGTCTAGCTCTCGCATTAACTTCTGCTGCTGCGTAGTATCCAAAAGATATTTCGCTGGATTTTGCGTTGTTGTGTCTTTGACATGATCTGCCACCATGACATGGCTTTTGGCAATGGCGACCCATACCAGCGTGATAGGCTGATTAAACTCTGCCATATAACGTTTGTATTCTGTTGCCGTAAAGCCTAACTTGCCTTTAGCCAATGGATGAAACGGACGATCCATCAGCGAAGCCCACTGCTCCGCCGCAATCAAGGTTTGATGCCAATGCGGATACTGACAAACTGCCGTCGTGATGTTTGCTGCTGCCGACTGTATCTGAGCTATAAAAGAAGTCTCTAAGCTTTCTTTTAACTTTAAGACACCGATATCAGACAACGCGGCACTATCCATCATTGATAAAAAGATATCTAACAATTGCTGTGCTGAGCTTACTGGCTCTAGCAAAGCGCTATCTACATGATGGCTATTATTAAGGATGCTATTAAGATTGCTGTTAAGACTGACATTGACGTTATGTACGATAGGAAGACAGAATTTAGACAATCGCCACTTTGAAGCGTAAGCAGGCTCTACCAATAGTAACAACTGTCTATCTTGGTCAACTTTCATTACCATTAACGGATTGTCTTGGTCAAAAAAATCTTGATACTGCTGTGGTAGCGACGCTAAAAATTGATGCGCATCTTGAGCTTGAGATGCTTGAATCGTCTGATGACTGGCTAAATACTCAGCGGTGGTGGTCACTTGAATAAGGTGCTCATCCACCCACTGCTCTAATAGAAAGCACTCTACTAAATGGCTAATCAGCGACCATTGAACAGCCTCGACATCTAGCTCAGGGTTTGCATCAAGGTGGCTGTTTTGCGCAGAAGTTTGCACAGGGAATAATGTATGCATCGTCTTACCCCTGACTTTTAAACAATGGGTTATTGATGTATTTAATCGGGAATGCTTTATCTCCGAATAATCGACGCTTAGCCAATGACTCAATGCGCGTTTGTTTAGCGAATACATCAAACAAGCCGAACCGTACTTGATGCTCTGGATGGGAGGTTTGATAGTCGGTCACGCAGTCAGCAACCTGTTGCCAAAACGCCACTTCAGAATAGTGATAATGCGTCTGCATGAAAATCGCAATGTCTGACAACGCCACAAAGAATAAGCAAGCAACCGTCATATCACGAATGCCATCTGTATCTTCGGTCTCGATAAATGAGCCTCTATTTAAGGCAGCATGGGCAGGTGGCAAGCTATAAAAGTCTGGACGCAAGTATTGTTGGGTTAAGTGCTCAGGTGAATAGCGAACCCCGTCATGCAAATCTTTTAATAAGACTTTTACGGGATAGCCATCTTCATGTACCAAGATGATGTTTTGCGCATGGCACTCTAATGCCACACCATAACCAAATAAGATATGTAGTAAAGGAGTGACAGTGACCTTAATCAACTGCGCAATCCATTCCTCTACACCATATTTGTCAAGCCAAGGTGCTATCAGATGCGAGCCATCAGCATTGATATAACTGACACCATTGAGCGGGAATGCTGTTTGACCTTTTGATAGATACTGACTGACGTTTTCTCGCCAAATAGCAGCTAGCCCGCCATACATATTTGGATGCTGGTAGCCACGTGTGCGTAACGCCTCATGATCTAAGCTAACGCCAACGGTCTCACCTAAAAACGCAATGGGTAATGCTTGGGCGGTCTTGTCATCTACAATCAGTTGGTTTAACCAAGTGGTGACAACAGCCGCATTCATCACGGTATGCTTTGCCAGTATTCGTGTGCTTGAGGTGTTAATCAGGTGCATACTCAGCTTTAAGTAGGCTTTATTATTACTGGTGTCAGTATTAACATTGTCATCAGCATTACCAAGCATCGTCAGTGAGCGAATAGACTGCTGAGCGCGGTACTGATGACCTGCACTACCTAAGTAGATAACCTCTTGCGTGGCAAGCAGTGGCTGTAATGCTTGAATTAAGGTATTTTGCCATTGCCAAGGATGCGCAGGTATTAAGCAATAATTATTAGCCGTCTCGTCTACTTCATGACTAGCTGTACCTTCGTCTTGCTTATTTGCGATTGTAAGTACTTCTGTAAGTTTGGCATTGAGTGCATCAAATTCATCAACACCCACATAATCTTTCACCCATTCATTTATATCGATGCCGGTAGTGGTATTACTCACCAGTAGCTCTTTTTTGACCGCCAACCACACTACGTCGATGTTTTGATCAAACTCTGGGCCATAGTCATAGTTGTCTTGTAAATCAAAACCAATACGAGATTTAAAACACGGATGATAAGGATGCCCTGCCGTCAAATAGCCTTCGAGTTGCTCATAAGTGAGTTTATTAATAGCTACAGGCACATTAGAAGCCAGTATCTGAGACTGTGTTTCATTCACTAAGGTATGACGCAGCTCTTTGATAAAGCTATCTTTGAGTTCTGCACCTTCAATATTGAGCAAGATATCACTTATTACATGCTCAAGAATGGCGTCTTGAGGAACACCGTTAACCACTCGCTGCACATTCAAGTCATTTAAACGGATGATGTCAAAACTATAATGAATATAGCCTTGCGCGGTATAACTGACATCATCACCTGCTTTGATAATAAAATTCAGCAGGGCCTCGTTACCAGTACTTTCATGAGCGGTGTTCGCACTTTCAGGTTCAAAATCAATGATATTTTCATATAATAACGCTTGTAGCAATTGCTTAATCACCCGTTGCTCAGCGCGTGCCATGATTTTAGAATCGACAGGTGATTGCCACGGTTTAGTCGCACAAGTAACGTCAGTACTATGATTGCTATTATTGTTTTTGGTAGAGTTTGCTAGATTATTGGACATAGATATAAGTTTCCTGTCTGAAAATTGAATCAAATAAAAGTATGAATTTAGACGCATATAAAGCGAATGATAATTATTTACGTCAATAAGTTAAAGTAAACCCCGATACGGGGTATTTGTTTATGGGGATCGTGGTAATTTGCACGCTGAAGGAATCGTGAATAATAAAATCACCGCGATGACCACCAGTATTTCTTGGATCGCGCTTGCCATACCATCACTACTACCTGCTACTAATAACTGCGCACTTCGACTGCCTATATAAAGGGTGGACAGCGTAATAAATATAGTAGAGATGATGCGGCGACTGATATTATTAAGTGCCGCTCCCTCAGTGACCGAGTCTTTGGGTAAGCTGCTAAAACCAACCGTCGTGGTCGGCAGGTATGCTAGACCCACTCCAATACCGCGCATACTCATAATCAACATTAATAGCCAAAGCGTGGGCTGATACAAGCACCATGCCAGCATCAAGGTAGACAGCGCACTAATCGCAATTCCTACGATGCCAATCCCTCTGGCACCTTGCTTATCTACCATCTTGCCAGCGTAATGCGTGGTGATACTGGCCACGAGGGTCGCGACCATTAGGACAACGCCTGTCCATAAAGCACTCTCGCCCATCACGTCTTGTATCAATACGGGCAATAGTAAGAGACACAGCATCAAACCAACTGTTTGGCTAATACTAATGATATTACTGTGCAAATAGGTTTTATTACGGAACAAGCGCACGTTCAATAACGGATGACGCTGCCGCCGCTCATATGCCCACCAAACCATTGCGGACAGCAAGAATCCGACAGACAACAAACCCAACGTGGCTATCTTTAATAATCCGTCACTACTGAACAATCCACCAGTAAAATCTATTTTCAGCGTGCTCAGCCAAACCATCATCGCAAGCAGCCAAATGAGTAAACTGACAAACCCAATGGTATCGAAAGGGCTTTTTTCATCATGTGAGCGCATATCGGGTATTAACCACCACACCATCGCCATGACCGCCGCACTTAATGGCAAGGTAATGGCGAACAGTGTCCACCACGCAAACTGCTCAACCAAATAAGCCCCTACCAAAGGGCCAAACGCCAACGACATCATAATAACAATGCCCCATAGCGCCATTACTCTGCCATGCTGCTGCTGCGGATAAATCTGATACAGCATACCAATAGAAAGTGGAATAATCAGACCGCCACTCAGCCCTTGTATGGCTCTAGCAATGATAACAAGGCTCATACTAGAGGCCAGCATGCCAATGGCTGAGCCTAGCATAAACCCAAAAATGGCCGCCAAATAAACATGCTTAAAAGGAAACTTTTTGTTTAAGTAGCCACTCAGCATTAGCCCCACACTCATGGCTAAGACATAAGCATTTAACACCCAGCCGCCCATTACGATATCGACATCAAACACCGACATAAAAACAGGAATGGCTGGGTTAAGCGCACTATTACTAAAGCTGACAACCGTACCGCCGAGTAATAGTGTCAATAATACCTGCTGTACTTGTTTGTTGCTCAAGCCATGACTACTATTACTCGAGGCTTCGCTTATAGGCGACTCATTGGTAGATGCCTTATTTATAGGGGCTTTATTTATAGGAGCTTTATTTATAGGAGCTTTGCTCATTAAGCAGTGGCACCATAGAAATTGAGATAACCTCTAGATTCTAGAAATTCATCGCGATTGCAAAAATACAAAGCAGCGGTCTTTTCTGGCATCTCAATCAGACGTTGTACGCGATAAGCGAAGCTATCAGCAATCCATTGATACACCTCAACCTTATTATCCGGCTCGACCACGATTTTTTTGGCCTCAGTATGCTCAAATATAAACTTGGTAATCATCATACCTGTTGGCTTGAGATAACCTTTACCCACTACTGCTGGATCGCCAAGCAAAATATGCCAGCCCATGTCCGTCTCTTTGGCTTTGTAATACTGAGACAACCGGTCACGAGCCGTTTCATAAATCTCTGTATAGCCAATCGGCTTATCATCACAAAGTATGAGGTAGAGACGCTGATGATCATCAGCCAACATTTTTTCAAAATGTGTTTTTAGCTGCGGCATTGGGAGATGTAGCTGCCACTGATCAACCACATGCTCAGCATGCATCCATTTATATAGTAGCGGCATGTCTTCTGGATAGCTGACAGGTCTCAACGCAAACGTCTTTTGATAAGCCTCAATACTAAAGGTATCGGGTAGGTTTTGGGTAATGGTCGGCATGACTGACTCCTGATTGTTATACAGTTATATTGTTATGTGATTAATAGGATTTTTATGAAATACGAGTCTTATAAAACATTACGCGCCAAAATTTTGAAATACTTTTAAGGCGTCGGTGTCGTAAGTCTGCCCACCTGTCAACTGGTTGATGATGCACCCTGCTCGATAAGCACCCAGCCCCAAGTCTGGTGCGCCAACGCCATGAGTATGGACCTCTTGGTTTTGTACAAAAATATTGCCATCAGTCGCGATGTCTTTTTGATCCGTCAGCACATATTTCAGTGCATAGTCTCTATCAATAACTGGCTGATCAAACTCATCGTGCGCGATGCTAGGTAGTAGCGTATTTAAGCACTCAGGCAGACCGTAACGATAGCCTGTACCAGCAATCACACAATCATACTCAGCAGTAAAATCTTGATTCTGTTCACGCTGTCTACCTACCAGTTTTATGGTGCCTGTCGACTCTGGCACTTCTAGCATTGTTGTCAGCGTTGCCTCAACCACTTCACAGTTGGATAGCAACGTCGAATACAAATCTTGATTGGTAATACTACGCTCATAGAGACGATGATAGATATCACGTATGGTCTCAAAGCCCATGCCTTTATAGAGCAGGTCTTGCTTGGCAGTGACTTGAGGTTTGGTTGCTGAGTCTAAATCATAAAAGTAATCTGTATACGCAGGGCTAAAATGCTCTAAACCTAATGGGGAGTATTCCATGGGGAAAAAACCTGCCGAGCGAGTCATCCAATCTAGCTGAAACTTAGGGTTGTCATTAGTACTATCATCGCCATCAAACTGCTGATCAAACAGCGTTCGATACACCTCTGCTGAGGACTGTCCAGACCCCAACACCAATATTTTGGTCAGCTTGTTGTCTGCCTGGGTACTATTCAGATCAAGGCTACTAGCATTGAGGCTGTCCAAGTCAAAATTGTCTGCAAAATGGGCGGTGTGCATACAGCGGTTAGGCGCTTGCTTGGCAATGTCCTGCAACGACGGTGGTAGCGTGGCCTGTGTGCCCGTTCCTATAACTAAATTTTTAGCATGATAGGTGTTTTGTTTGCCTTGTTCAGAGACTGTCACTACAAACCCATCATTGCTATCGTCAAACATCACGTCTATCACTGCCGCATCAAAATTCAGACTGTCCAGCTGCCCTGCTACCCACTGGCAATAATGATTGTACTCTTTACGATAAATTTTAAACTCTGCTAAAAAGTAAAACTTGAGCAATCGCTGCTGAGTATGTAAATAATTCAAAAAAGAATACGGACTGGTTGGGTCTATCATCGTCACCAAGTCTGCCATAAAAGGCACTTGCAGCGTAGTGTTTGGCAATATCATGCCTTTATGCCAATTAAACTCAACCTTTTGCTCAAAAAACTTGGCGGTTACGTTTGTCTTTGTCAGTAATGCTGCCAAACTTAAATTAAACGGCCCTACGCCAATACCAATAATATCTAACACTGTCGCCCCTTAGTGATTTGGTGGTCACGTTAATTCTGCTGCTAGTTCTTGTCGAACCCTAACTTTTATCGTGTGCTAATTTTGCCGTTCCAATATGACGTGCTACGTCATCATAGGGTTTGGGATATCGACATAAATAGACTGGGTCTCAACAGGCGCGGTCAGCTCATCGAGTGCATAGAGTCTGGTGAGTAGATTGCCCTTAAACGGCAATGTAGGACTACGTAATAACAAATCAAATAACGAGCGATGTGGGTATTGTTGCTCTAACGCTATTAAGCATTCTTTAAACGTCGTGATTAATGCATCCTCACTCACAAGCTGAGTACGAGCAATAGCAGTAATAAGACCAAATATACTGTTACCAACTAGGTAATAGGCAAATCTTGAGTCGGCAAAGTCTTCTGGAATGACACACTCTCCTTCGCTAATAAGCTCGGGATAAGCGTCAATGAGCGGCGTGGCATACTCTGCAATATAGCCAAAGCCTTGATTGTCTCTGGCCCAAAATTTAGTGGGATAGCCGTCTTTTAGCTCGATCAGACTGTTTTGCTGATGTACCTCAAACCCAATACCATGCTGATAATACATATGAACCAGCGGTATAAAACCAACTTGTAAATAAGTGTCAAACCACTGGATAGCCACCTGCTCTAAAGGTTCATCTGTCCGTTTATGGATGGACTTAAACAAAGTCTCTAAGCGATTGGTGAGACGGGTTGGATGGTCTTGGCTTAAGCTGGCAAGATTGGTGACTTGCGTATCCTCTGTAAAAGGGTTGTCACGTAAGATACAAATAGTCTCATCAATGATTTTTCCGTCGACACGTAAGGCAATCCAAGCAGGATCATTCAATACCGCAATTGTAGGGTACTCGGTTTTGAGCTGAGTACCATAGTCGCTACGCCAGATTCGGCAGGCATGCATACCGCGTTTGCATTCTTTGGGCAGGTTAATCCGCACAGAATTGGTAATCGCTACAGACAACGACAGTTTAAACATCCAAGGCGCATCAAAGGCCGCCAGTGTGCGTACTGATGTCGTTGGGTGTAGATACCAACCGAGCTCACCCAAGTCGAACAATTGACCTTGTTCTAGCAGCTTTTGATACCACGGCTGCTGCTGCAAAAACCTTGCTTGCCAAGGGTGCAGTGGCAACAGCTTATAGTCTGGATGCTCATCGACAAGTTGCTGCTGATAGCCACTCATATCAGCTTGTAGCTTTGATTTGAGCGCTGTGGTAATACTGTCGCCATCTACAAATTCTTCTGTAATACAGCTAGGATGCACTAGCCAATAGTGCAGCTGGGTTTTGCTACTGGTCTCGGGCGCATACTTAGCCCATTCGGCACCATAAAAGCCAGCACGGCCTTTGGGTGTAGGGTGCATAGCATGACCGTAAATAAGGTTTTGCTCGGTTTGAATGAAATCTTGCTGATAGTCAATGATGTCATCAATCTCATCATTACGATGCTCTAAAATAATCTGTAGCCCTTCATAACTCTCAATCCAGCGCTTTAATACGCCATTGGCATCTAGCATCGCTTTGTCTTTATAACGATATACGATGTCTTCAATAATCAAAGACGCTAGGCTCATAGCAGAGGATTTTATCCATCGGCTGTTTTGCAAAAGGTCGTCCCGTTGCGTGTCTAGTTTCGAGTCTGATCGTATGCTTACCTGCTTATTCAATATAAGTGGCGTGCCCGCCAAACGATGCTGACCCAATTGGCTCACTCTATCGATAGGTACTACCATTACCGTGTTCGAAGGCAATAGCATTAGCACTAATAGAGGCTTGTTTTGTGAGGCCTGCTTCTGTATATCATCCTGCTGCTCTACGGCAATAATATCGCCGCGCCCAGTCTCAAAACAGTAAGCATTGATTAGATTTTGTAGTGTAAGTCGATCAAGCGTTTTATGCTGCATCATGTTATTTTTTCCCATCAACGTTCAGGTTGTCAGAATTGAGTCGGTTAAAACCAGCAATAGCCATCTGCTCAATGATGTCTGCAATATCATTGATTTGGGTATTGGGGTTTAGAATGGTGAATTTAAGGCAAAGGCGCTGCTCAAACTGGGTGGTGGCCACATTGGCGATATTATTGACCAATAATTCTTGTGCGATGTGGCGATTGAGCTGTGCGAGTTGTTCATCAGATAGCTCGGTATCTTTAGGTATAAAGTAAAACAAAACACTGCTGATAATGGGCTCATGTACCAGTACAAAATTTTCATTTGCATCAATCAGCTGTGCCGCCTGCTTAGCAGTATCCAGACAGCTATCAATCAAGGCTGCATAGCCATCCGTTCCCAGTAAGTCCAGCGCCATCCACAGCTTTAAGGCATCGAAACGGCGTGTGGTCTGTAAAGAGTACGTCACCAAGTTTGGGATATTGTCTTGTTCGTCATCAGCAGAGTTTAGATACTCACTATGATGGCGAATGCTCTCAAAATTTCGATTGTCTCGTAAGAGAAAAGCGCCACAGCTAATCGGCAAGAAGAAATGTTTGTGAAAATCTAAGGTAATAGAGTCAGCCTGATTCAGCTCCTCAATCAAGTGTCGATAGCGCTGTGATAGTAGCAATGCCCCGCCCCATGCTGCATCGACATGTAGCCATATCTGTGCATCACGGCAAATTTTTCCAATAGCCATTAGAGGATCAATTGCACCCAAATCCGTTGTGCCCGCAGTTGCAATGATAGCCATCACATTGTCAGTACCTAGCTGATCTATCTGATGTTGTAAGTCAGACATTAGCATGGCACCTGATGCATCTGTCGCTACTTTAATGACGGAACGTTGGCCTAGACCTAGTAGAGCAGCATTTTTTTCGATAGAAAAATGCGCTTGATCTGAGCATAGAATACTGCCGCTAGACTGACCCATCAGGCCGTCCTTTTGCACATCAACGCCCTTAGTCTTATAGAATTGATTGCGTGCCAGCAGTAATCCCATCAAATTACTTTGCGTACCACCACTGGTAAAGACGCCACCAGCGTTATGGTCTGTCTGTTCATCAAAGAAGGCATCAGAGATGTCACCAAACTGACAACGTTGACACAGCCAATGGATTAAGTCTTTTTCAATATAGGTCGCTGCTGGGCTTTGGTTCCACGAGTCCATACTTTGGTTAGTAGCCGCGATAATCATCTCAGCAATCTGACCAATAACCAGTGTGGGCGGATGTAAGTGGGCTAAGCAATTCGCATTGGCCGTCGACACACAACTGGGTAAAAACTTACTTTGAATATCAGCGAGTATCGTGTCGATGTCTCGCCCTTGTTCACGGATGCTAAAGGTATTGGTCGCTTGCACTTGTTGCGGTGTGCCGCCCAAATACACGTTATTGTCGTCTAGCCACTGTTTGATGACAGCGCTGGTTTTTTGCATATGCGCGACATATTGCTCACTGGTTTGCTGGTTTAATAAATGCAAAATATCCTCACTTGTTTATTCTACGATGGTATAAATCGCAAATAAGTGACTTATTATTAGAGTTGTTATCAGAGTTTTTTATAAATGTGTGAATCATGCTAAAGCGCTGGCAAGACTATTGATTGTCTTGTAGCGCCATATCAAGCCTTTGCAAGACTTGCTGCAGCTCATCTTTGGTTATATTGAGTGGCGGCAATAATCGCAATACTGTGCCACCGCGCCCGCCCTTTTCAATCACCAATCCATGCTTAAAACACGATTGCTGGATTTTGGCGGCCACATCGCTGTCTGCCGGATAGCTACCGTCATTTTGCTTAGGTAGGCTGGGATTGACAATCTCTATGCCAATCATGAGACCACGCCCTCTGACTTGACCCATTTTTGGATAGCGCTGTTGGCGTATTTTTAGCTGCGCCATGAACCATGCACCTATTTCTAAAACATAATCAGCAACGTTGTTGTCTTTTAAGTAATTGAGAGTGGCAAGGCCAGTCGCCATCGCTAATTGATTGCCTCTAAACGTGCCAGAATGATTGCCTGCCTGCCATACATCGTATTGTTTTTTGATACCCAATACCGCAAGTGGCAGCCCACCACCGATTGCTTTTGACATCACAATCATATCGGGATCAATATCAGCATATTGATAGGCGAACCAACGCCCTGTACGGCAAAACCCTGTTTGCACTTCATCGATAATCAGCATAATGCCCAGCTCTTTTGTCACTCGGCGCACATGCTTCAGCCACTCTATGGGCGCAGGGTTGACACCGCCTTCCCCTTGTATAACTTCTAAAATGACTGCGGCTGGTTTCACCACGCCACTCTCTACATCTTTTAAGAAGTTTTCAAAGTAGCTCATATGGGCATGAATGCTTTGCTCAAAAGGCAAGCCAAATGCGCAGCGATACATATTGGGATAAGGCAAGAACTGCACCGAGCCCATCAGGCCTTCGATACCTTGTTTAGGTGCCAAGTTCCCTGTCACCGCCAGAGCACCATGCGTCATGCCATGATAGCCACCGCTGAAGCTAACCACACCTGAACGACCAGTGACTTGTTTGGCGAGTTTAATCGCTGCTTCTACCGCATCAGCGCCTGTCGGGCCACAGAACTGTAAGCAATACTCATCGCTATTGGTAGCGAGTAGCTTGTACATGAACTCGCTAAATTTGTCTTTTAACGGAGTGGTGATATCCAATGTATGCATCGGTAGGTTGCTGTCTAATAGCGCTTTGATGCTTTCTGTGACTACGGGATGATTGTGTCCAAGTGCCAGCGTGCCAGCACCTGATAGGCAGTCGATATACTCATTACCTTCCACATCAGTGATCCACGCCCCTTTGGCTGATTGAATCGCAAAAGGTAGCTTACGTGGATAACTGCGAACCTTTGATTCAAATTGTTCTTGACGGTGTAAGTAGCATTCGTTATCAAGTGGTTCGTCTAAAAGGATCGTGTCCATAGCTTCAGCCTTGTTATTGTCAGTCGTCTTGGATAAACATTCAAAAGTAAGTTTTGACGCTTACTTCTTAAAATACTGCTTATTAGTATTGAATGATAATGTAAATGATAATCATTATTATTAATGAGGCGTAGTATCTACTACCAATAACTGACTGTCAACCCAGTTTGCGAATTTTTCAGTAGATGAACACGATAAAGAGAGCTGTTAGCGCGAAGTTAAGAATGACGAATTAAAGATGAAGAAAACCATCACAAACCGTCAACCGATCAGTGACACACAGCTACCCAGCACAGACAGTTTTGGACTATCTGTGCTCGCTTATATCGTTGGTTAATAGCTATCTAAAGACATCAGCTATCTACTTGCTGTGGCTGGCACCTTACGAATGAGCCATAAGAAGTAGCCACCACCGATAATCGCCGCAATCGTGCCCGCAGGCAGCTCATAAGGGAAAATAACATAACGGCCAATCCAATCTGCTATCACCATCACGCCTGCCCCTAAAAGTGCAGCTAATGGCAATTGCCGTTCAAGCTTTACAGCGCCCAGTGAAGTAGCTAAGTGAGGCACCATCAAACCAATAAAGCTCAATGGACCAACGGCAAGCGTACTGGCCGTACTAAGCGCTGCCACTAGTACCAGTAATGACAAGGTAACTGGCGTGACTGCCACACCTAGATTACGTGCCACACCTGTACCTAATCCAAGGACACGCAAGGGTTTTATAAGCAATAAACTGAGCACAAATAGAATAGCGGCAATACCAATGAGATACCATACTGTACTGGGCTGGGCGCTATAAGTTGTCCCTGATAACCAGCTGAGCATTGCTTCTAGACGCGGGTCTCCTGAGAGCTTGACCATATGCATCACCCCATCCATCATGGCGGCAATACCTATACCTACTAATAATAAATAACCTGAGCTGACCCTACGTGCTAGCCAAATAATCAATAGCAGCACAGCCATCGCACCTGACAGTCCTGAAACCAGCCATGTCCCTGCGCCAGCGGATAGCCCTAAACTTGGTAATAATAAAAACCCTAAAATAACCCCAAGTGCCGCGCCTGAACTGACCCCCAACACCTCAGGACTGGCCATGGGGTTACGCGTTAAGGTTTGCAGTAGCACACCGGCCACTGCCAACATCAAGCCTGTGGCCGCAGCGCTCAAACTACGAGGCAAGCGATACTGCTGCGTGAGCACCCAGTCTGTACTGAGCCCCCAACCATTGATATCTTGCACAAACAGACAAGCCAGCATGATGATAGCGAGCACACCAGCGCCCCATCGCCAAAATGCAATGGATGTATGCTTACCTGTAAGCATCGGCGTCACTGTCTCTATCCGCTCACGGCGCTGACGCAAAATTAACCAAATGATTAACGGTGCGCCTAGAATGCCTGTCATGGCACCAGCTGGAATCTGCATATCAAGTATCGGCTCAAGCAGTAACGCGACATTACTGGTCAACAATAACAGCAGCGCCCCCAACCCAAAAGCAGTAGCCAAACGCTTACCAATAGCAGAAATACCTAGCGCATTGACCAAACTTGCTGCACCAAGACCAATAAAACCAATTAAACCAACTTCACTAATCACTAAGGCCGTCACCACGGCGACCACCAATACAACAAGTGCGCGAATCCCATTAATAGGCACACCCAGACGTTTTGCCTGCGTGTCATCTAGACTCATCAGCGTTAATGGTTTCAGTAATGGCAGACATACGACCGCCATCAAAATAGCAGTGATGACTAGCGCGATACTGGTATGCCAGCTGTTTTGTGCCAAAAACCCAGCCGCCCATGACAGCATGCCATTGCTACGCTCAGCAAAAAACAACACCAGTACATTGGCTACTGCTGCCAGCAAAATATTGACCACCAAACCGGCCAATATCAAAATCAATGGATTAAATCGACTGGGTGCTGATAAGGCAAATACCAGACCCATACTGATGATAGCTCCTACAAAGGCTACATAAAGTCCGCCATAAATAGCCAAGCTTGGCAAAAATAACGTGACGATAAGCATGGCCAACTGTGCACCCACGCCCACACCTAGCGTCGTATCTGATGCTAAGGGATTTTTTACCAATTGCTGTAGTAGAATACTGACCACGCCTAATAGCCCGCCAGCCAACAACGCCACTACGCTGGTTGCCACTATATGTAGCTGTACCGCCATACTGGCAATATCCAATTGCGAGCTAGGTATAAGCAAGTCACTAAATGGGCGCGTCCACTGCTGACCTAGCAGTGCCCAACTACTCCATAATGACAAAACCGCTAATCCGATGAGCATGGCCCACAGTCGCCAAGACATACTGGCAAACAAAGAAATCTGGGAATTGGGTTGATTTGGTGGCAACGATGAAGATGACGACGATAATGGTTTTGGAGTCGTTATGGTTTCAGAAGTTGATGTCATCGTATGAGCACTGTCGGTGTTGTTATTGATATGATTGTTGTGAGTATTTGCATTGGCGCTCATAGTACATCCCCGCCTTTTAATGATACTTCTGACAATTTATTTGCTAGGCTGACCAATGACGACATACCGCCATAAATCCATACTGGAGGTAGCTCCCCCACACAGCGGGTATTGCCATAACCTAAACGCTGCCAAATCAAACTGTCATCAATTTCAGCTCTAGTGATTGGACTGAGTGGATCGATAATTAATAAACAAGTCTCATCATCTAATTGCGCCAAATCTCCCATCCGTATCGGCACAAATCCCCAATTATTGCCTTTGCCCAATACCACAAGCTCTCTACCCATTTGCTCTAACGCAGGCTGAAATAAGCTGTTTGCCACATACATACGCATATTATTGGCATCTGCAAACTGTACCACCGCAAACTTTTTGACTCTTGGATAACGCTGCTGCAATTGCTGACTGGCCAGCTGTATGTCTTTTTGACTTTGTACAATATAGTCCTCAGCCATCTTTGGATTATCAATCAGTACGCCAAGCTCCCGCGTCGGTTCGGTATAGTCAGCCCACGTTGCCGTTTCTCCTTTGGCGGCAAACATCACAGACTCAGCAGGGACATCGCCATATAAGTTACGTGCATGCTCATAAAAGTAATTGTCTATAACCATATCAACAGGCAGTTGGGCGATTAGCTCAGCATTGGGCTGATAGCGGATGCCCAAATCTACGGTTGATGATGGCAGTTTAGGGCTTCTAACCCACCTATCCCAAACCCTTATATCACCTGTCGCAATTGGTGCATGCCCCATCGCTGTCAACGTCGCCGCATTGCCCCAGTCAGGAGAGACGATGTTCATCCTATCGCTATGACTGTTTTCTGCTGCTGAGGTAATGCTTGATGGCAACTCATCGAGCTGATCGGTAGTCTTTTGTGTGGACGTCTGATTATTACAGGCGGTCAATACCAAGCACAATGAGAGCGCGAACCATTTCAGTGTTGGCACTGTTGGCACTGTTGGCACTGGCGTCACTGATACTGGCTTAAGCTTAGCTATTGGGCATTTCGATGATTGTTCTGTATAAAGAATGGGAGGCATAGAAGCATATCTTTGTAGGCGAATTAGAAAAGGGAGCAGAAACCAGGAGGTTAAGCGATTGCAACAGGCTGTCCAGTAATAGGATGACTGAGCAGCTGCATATCGACATTAAAGATATCGCGTAGCACGGTAGGTTGCATGGTACTGGCGATATCGCCGTTGTGACATACTTGACCATTTTTCAGCGCAATAATTCGATCCGCATACTGCGCGGCCAAATTAATATCGTGGATAATAATCACCACGCTTAATCCTTGCTCATCCACCAAACGACGAATAAGCTGAATGACCTCAATTTGATAATGCATATCAAGGGCAGCAAGTGGCTCATCGAGCAACAAATACCGCGTATCCTGTGCCAGACACATCGCGAGCCAAGCACGAGCGCGCTCACCACCTGATAGCGTGGCAGTAATTCGATCAGCAAACGCTTCGGTTTGAGTCAATTCTAATGCTTGCGCGACTTTATCTTTATCTATTTGAGTTGGCTTTTGTAGCCATTTTTGATGTGGATAGCGCCCTAGCATGACCAGCTCGCGCACCGTAAATCCAGCCGCTTCGGGCAATTGCTGCGGTAGATATGCCATTTGCCGTGCCAACTCCTTGCTGCCGTAGTCATTGATGCTGCGCTCGTCTAATGTGACATCACCACTACTACTTGCCATCTCGCCTGCCAATGCTTTAATCAAAGTTGATTTGCCAGAGCCATTATGCCCAACCAAAGCCACCAGTTGATTGGTATCAATCTCACAGCTCACATTGTCTAACAGAGTATTTCCTTGACGGCTGATAGTCAGCTGGTTTGCACGTAGCATATAAGCACTCATTGTTGATAAAAGTAATATGTCATAAGAATGATGGTGTATCGATCATTGGTTATAGGCCAATTTTTTGGAGACCGAAACACAATAAGAATTGATTTTACTCGTAAATGATAACAAAAACAATTATCATTAACTATAAAATCATTCACTTTAATTTCAACGCTCTGTTGATTGCGAGTATTTATATGACCAACCTTCTTTTAGCTTCTACAAAAAACACCGATAATCAAAACAGACAATACACTCCTCTAAACGACCCTGAAATAGCAAGTGTGGTCGCTCATATTAATGAAGAGCACCTCGACGAACTACTTGGATTCTTGAGTGTGTTTACTTCATTATCTACCGCCGAATTGGATCTGGTCGATGCGCAAATAACTGATATTTATGCTGAAGGTATTGCTATACAGACTTGTCCAAAAGGCTCAGAGAATCAACCAACTGATGCTCAAGATAGCTCGCTTCATGACCAGATCTTCTTTATCGCTTTTGCTGCCCCTATCTCCCAGCTTGATGACTTGCAAGCTCAATATATCTTGCTAAAACAAAGAGCAGATAAAAAATTGGGCAAAAAAACAATCAAACTGACCAAGCAAGTATTTGATGTGCAGAGTAGTTATAGAATCAGCAAAAATATGCTGCGCCTTGAGTTGAGCATGCCGTCATTAGATGACGCTCAATCAAGTGATATTAAGGACGCAACAAGCTCGACGTCAGTACCTACCAACGAAGCAGGTTACGCGTACTTGTTTGACTTAGAGCACAATGCAATGACGAGCGCATTGATGACTGACAGCATTGATGGCAATGAAGCTGATGGCAATGCGGTTAATGACAGTGAAAAAAATAACGTACGTCCTACTCGTCTTCACTGTTATTACACGCTAAGAAAAGCATGGCATACCGATGATGATATACGAGCATGGGTCGATGTTTTTTTACATGGGGATACGTCTGGTGGCAACTGGGCAGCAGCACTAAAAACAGGCGAGACTGTTGTCACAAAACGAGAGTTTCCAGAAAAGGTGGAGCACTTGCGAGGTGGTCAAGGGGTATTGATTGTCGATGAAACATCGATGCCAACGGCAGCACGACTGCTGGAGCTGTGGAACAATCCTACGCCACCATTAGTTATTTGTGTGACGCAAGATGCAGACGATCAAAGTTATTTTGATACAGTGAAAATGCGCAGTAGCCTTGATAGCATTGGTAATGACAACAGTAACATTGATAATAAAATTGATTGCGATACCGAAACCCACGGTAATGACCACTTTACCGTATTGCCTATAGTGACCAATCAGGCAAACTCAGGATCAGATTTAGCCACGCTGATTGACAGTACACTAGGTGATTATTTAACTGACAACCCTCTACAGATTGATAAAGTTTGGGGCGCACTAGAAGCAAATACTGCCAAAGCACTGCGCCCATTGTTGAGAGAGCGACTAGAACTCAGTCGTACCGATGTCGTGGTAAAAGTATATTGGCGTCACGATTAGTTTGCATAAATGACGTTATGTCTCTGACAATACCGGAGCGCTTTATTTTGATAGAAGGAGTCACAATAGCTTTGCGCTAGTACTCAGCGCTTTGCACCATCAAAAAGTGTTTCAGATTAGAGAATCACTTATTAGAGAGTCACTTATTAGAGAAGCACTTAGGGGTCTTTTAAATGGCTCTTGTTTCCACTGAGCTATTTTAATCTAAAGGATTGAATTTGATGCCGTCCAAATTTGCACAGAACAGTACTATGACCCTGATTAAGTGATTCTGTGCAAGTACAGGAGCATGCGTTTTTACCTAAAGGCGCTCAAATCCTCTTTTATCGAATGCAAACCTTGATAGGCTTCTCCATATTTATGGTGCTCACCACTCACTAATCGCCCGCACGCCAATTGAAATATAGCTTAGTCACTCTGTCTCCACTATACTATAATTATCCCCAAGTGAGCCTTGGGAATAATTAAGACTTAAGTTACTATAATAAATAGTTTTATTCATATATCTGGTAATAATTAGTGTCCATACCAGTGTCCAATGATCTTTTTAGTTTATACAAAGTATGACTTTCAGTAGTCATCATTGTTTTAGAAACTATACTCTCAAACGAACTTATAAATATTTTGGACACATTCCACCTGCAACATTTACGGATATACATAATGGCTGTCAATACTATAAACGATATCAATAAACTTGAATGCCGAGATAAAGATTATTCAATCAGTATTTCAGGCACTTCTGGTCTAAGTGTTCGTATTTACCCAAATGGCAAAAAAGAATACTACCTTCGTTATTCGCATCCACATATCGACGGCAAACGACCTAGAATGATGCTTGGTAAGGTTGATGATATTAGCTTGTATGAAGTTAAGCATAAAGCCGAGTCCATACTCACTCTAGTCTCAAAAGGCTCTGACCCCAAGGCCATACAGCAACAAGAACAAGTTAATAAGTATGCTCATCTAAAAAACGCCACGTTTGCTGAGGTTGCACAGGCTTGGAGAGACCACAAGATAGGGAGTCGTCATCATAGTAAGGCTAAAAAGCCCTCGTTTAGTGAGTCGACCCTCAAGTTTTGGGATTTGTGTCTAGGATATATGTGTCGTGAGATTGGCGACCTAAAAATGAATGATATCACTAGCGAAATTATTTTGGGTGTATGCGAGGCCATTCAAAACAATGAAAACCAAGCCACCTTTGTTGGCGCAAGTACCCGACTTTATACTGAAAAAGTATTTTCGTTCGCGGTAGCGCGAGGATTATGTGACAAAAATGTGGCAATGGACACGCGCGGTGAGCTTGCCCCAGCCAATTCAGGCAATCATTTGCCAGCCATCACTAAGCCTGATAAGTTTGCAATATTGTTACGAGACATGGACTCATTTAAAGGCGCAAGCGCCATTACGATAGAGGCAATGAATCTGTTGCCTTATGTGTTTGTGCGTAGTATCGATTTGCGATCTATGCGCTGGCAGGATATAGATTGGGACAATAAGCTATGGGCGTTCTCCCCTACCAAGGGCGAAGGTCGTGAGGACATGGTGTCGCACTTAGTTGTACCATTAGCGACACAAGTAATTGCACGTTTAAGGAATATACAGTCAATCACAGGTCATAAAGAGTGCGTATTTGCATCGATGCGCGCCTCAAGCAATTCATATATTAGCAAAGCAACCCTAGTACAGATATTTCATCGGCTTGGATATAAGGATGTGCAATGCGCTCATGGATTTCGGGCATCGGCCAAAACCTTGCTGATGGAGCAACCCGAACTGCGCTATTCGGACATCGTGACAGAGTTGCAGCTGGGCCATAGAATCAAAGACACGCATGGCGGTGCTTATAACCGGCTTGATGAGATCGATACCAGAGTGCAAATGATGCAGGATTGGGCCAATTATATAGATGGGCTGCGGAATCATTCTGAATAGAAATTATACATCAGTCATAACATCATCATAAATCAAGTATAAACTTTAGCAAAACATGACAGAACGTACCTGTACGACCTATATGCACACTTAAAATGCATCGAATAATCTCGAATAACTTCGATAATCTCCGCATAATATGCATCGAATAGCATTGTTAATTACCGCATCCTCCTCAATACTTTACTAACGAGTTTTTATAGCAAGCTGACCACCAAAAAATGAGCAACGATAACCAAGTGCTCGGCTGATACGGCATTAAGAGACATTAATGCTTTGGTAAAAAAAGGTATGTTAAAAAAATCTGATGCCTCAGGGCGTAGTACGAGTTATGAAGTCATGCTGTGAATTTAGAGTATTAATAAACAATTTTCTAAGGACGCTTCACAATTTGAGAAACGTCTAGTTAAGGAGGATCTAGAGTATCAAGGCTCGCGGTCTATTATTAGTGGTTCCATTATATCGGTCTGTTTTGAGTAGTCTGTTAATAGGTTTGAAGGCTGAAGTAGCTGGTTCCCTAAGGGTATACTCATTTAATTTTTCAATATGTTTATCGCCTAGCCCTCAGTCATAATGCAGCGTATTGACTAACTATTCAGGTTTTAAACAAAAGGCAACCTAGTGAAAAAGAGACTAATTTTAAAAAATCTTTCATCTTCACAATTGATTCCTCTTCTTGAAGAGTGGAGTCCTGCATCAAATGAAGATGTATATATCTGTTTGGATATGGAAATAGGGTTTTCAGGTCAAGGCGATGGAATTAACTTATTTTATGTAACACTAGCCACTCCTGAGTCATTAAGACGATATGTTGTCGGGCCATGTCTTGCAAAGAATAGGACGATACTCATATCCGAGTATAGCTATCAGATAGTTATGAATATTATTCTTGAAATACTTGACGACTGTACCAGAGAAACATTTGAGGAGAGCTGTACTGTACTTCAAAGGTATTTTTCTTGGGAGTATGAAGACTATAATATGTAGTGCTGATATCGACAGCGAAATGTTGTTAATAATATTGTTGATAGTAAAGAGATGAAAACTACGTAATACCTTGTCTATAGCCAATAGTTCGATGCCTGTATAGCGCACCGATCATGGATTAGTAGAAATGAATGCGACCATCAAAAATCGACCTTTATACACCCTACTAAACTATATTTGAGGATTGTTCTTAGCATGCTGTAATCTCGCATAAAACTCTGGATCAGTATCCGCTAAGCTGTTTTCATACTCTTCTTCAGAAGTCAAGGACTCAATAAAACAATCAAAACTATCAGCTATTCTAATGAGGGTATCAATATCATCAGCGTAAGAGGACTCATGATCATAAAAGTACACTCCACCATAATGTTTGGGTAGCAAGTAAATACAAAAATAATTTCCAAATGTGTCATCAGAAAATGCAAGCAACCCTGTCTTTCTTGTGCTGTTATCATCACCAAAGTTCGATTCTAATCTACAGTATTCAGGACCGTCATGTATACCTAGCATACTGTGTATTCTCGTTTCGCCTTCAGCATCTGATATACTGCAAACAGTATTAATAGGCTCTGCGCCATTAAAATCAAGGAGGTATTTGCGATAATCCTCTGGTAAACGATACTGTATTATTTGTTCAAAATCTTCTAATGTCTTGATGCTAAGCTCTCCATAAGGGTTAGCTTTTTGATACTTTATTTCCATGAATTGATGCCTTGATTTAAGTTGACCTTCCACATCTTACATTATCAAAATCTTAAGAAATAGGAAACACAATCAATATCAGGTGTATCTCTGTTATTATCCTCGAAATATCAGCCATATGTACACTCACAAGTACACTGGAATTATTTCAATAACTCAAACTGTTGATACCATCATCCTACAGCCTAGTGTTCAAGTCCTGAATAGGGTACTGCCCCTGTTTCCATGAGATAAGTTATCGGCAATATCCTTCTTTGTTATCTACCACTCCTCTCATTTTAACCTTCCGCACCTTCACCTCGTCACCGCAATAAGGCTCAAGTATGCTTTTTTGAAAGTATTGTAGAAATACGCTTGACCTTACCATGATGTCAACCTATATGCTGTCACTATAGATTAGATTAAAAACGACAGAGGTTGTTATGAAAACAAAAAATACTAAAGCCCCTACTTATCATGAAGTACTGAGCATTGAAGGCATGAGTTGCGCCTCTTGTGTGGGGCGTATCGAAAAACAATTAAAAAATATTGAGCATGTTGAAAATGCCGAGGTAAACCTTGCCACTGAACAGGCGACTGTTTACTCATCTCAGCCTGTAGATGTTGCCCAATTAAACAAAGCGGTAGAGCGCGCAGGTTATAAGGTGACTGAAACCAAGCCTATCGAACTATCCATAGAAGGCATGAGCTGTGCTTCTTGCGTTGGACGAGTAGAAAAATCCTTGGCC
The DNA here is from genome assembly GCF_047272965.1 of Psychrobacter sp. AT9. Taxonomy (NCBI): domain Bacteria; kingdom Pseudomonadati; phylum Pseudomonadota; class Gammaproteobacteria; order Moraxellales; family Moraxellaceae; genus Psychrobacter; species Psychrobacter sp. AT9. Next base: position 1,752,279 of record NZ_JBKOTW010000001.1, on the reverse strand, counting down.
AAAGTCGCTGGCGTGCAACAAGCTACTGTAAACCTTGCGACTGAACGCGCTTGGATTAAAGGCGATGCGCAAATACAGACTAGTGACTTAATTGAGGCCGTCAAAAAAGCGGGCTACGAGGCGAAACTGGTAGAACAAGACCAAAGTGATCGACAAGATAAGAAAGCAGCAGAGCAAAATCAGCTTAAACGAGATTTAGGGCTTTCTGCGCTGCTGTCACTGCCCGTATTCATTCTAGCAATGGGCTCGCATATGATTCCCGCCTTTCATATGTGGGTAGTGAATAACCTCGGCACTCAGCAAAGTTGGCTGATACAGTTTGTTTTGACCACATTGGTACTACTTTTCCCAGGCCGACGCTTTTATCAAAAAGGCGTGCCAGCCTTATTGCGTTTTGCGCCAGATATGAATTCGCTAGTGGCGATTGGTACCGTCGCAGCATATGGCTTTTCTCTAATAGCGACCTTTATCCCGCAAGCGTTACCTGAAGGCACGGTGCACGTCTATTACGAAGCCGCTGCCATGATTGTGAGCTTGATACTATTAGGACGCTATTTTGAAGCAAAGGCCAAAGGACGTACTTCTCAAGCCATCCAGCATTTAGTAGGCATGCAGGCAAAGACCGCCCGTGTTCAGCAAGATGGTAAAGTCATTGAAGTCCCTGTAGAAGACGTCACTGCACAAATGATAGTTGAGATTCGTCCAGGCGAGCGTGTGCCTATCGATGGCGAAGTCGTTGACGGTCACAGTTATATTGATGAATCTATGATTACTGGTGAACCTGTCCCTGTGAAAAAACAAGCAGGCGATCAAGTGGTCGGCGGTACTATCAATCAAAATGGCACCGTGAATATTCGAGCAACGGCCATCGGTGAAGATTCTGTATTGGCACAAATCATTCGTATGGTAGAACAAGCCCAAGGCTCTAAATTACCGATTCAAGCATTGGTGGATAAAGTCACCATGTGGTTTGTACCAGCGGTGATGTTTTTATCAGCATTAACCTTTATAGTTTGGTTGATTTTTGGCCCTGACCCTGCCTTAACCTTTGGTTTAATCAATGCGGTTGCCGTGCTCATTGTGGCTTGCCCTTGTGCAATGGGATTGGCTACCCCGACTTCTATTATGGTCGGCACGGGTCGTGGTGCAGAATTGGGTGTGCTATTTCGTAAAGGTGAAGCGCTACAAATGCTTCAGGATGTGAGCGTAGTGGCCGTTGATAAAACAGGCACACTGACTGAAGGCAAACCTACGTTGACAGATTTTCAAGTTCAACAAGGGTTTGAGAAAGAACAAGTCCTACGTGTGGTGGCATCGGTTGAAGCAAAATCTGAGCATCCAATCGCCTTAGCCATTGTTCAGGCCGCAGAACAACAGACTATTCAACTGCTTCCTATCACTGACTTTGAGGCGATGACGGGTTTGGGTATTCAAGCAAACGTGGCAGGCCAAGTGATTCACATTGGCGCAGATCGTTATATGCAACAATTAGGGCTTGATGTTGCGCCTTTTGAGCAAGATGCGCTACGTTTGGGGCAAGAAGGTAAAACCCCACTCTATGTCTCTATTGACCAGCAGTTGGCCGCTATCATCGCCGTTGCAGATCCTATTAAAGAGACGACTCATGCCGCCATCGCCGCACTACATCAGTTGGGCTTAAAAGTGGCTATGATTACAGGTGATAATCGCCATACCGCCCAAGCGATTGCCGCAAAATTAAATATTGATCAGGTAGTAGCAGAAGTATTACCCGAAGGCAAAGTAGATGCAATACGCCAGTTACAAGAACAATATGGCCGAGTGGCATTTGTTGGTGACGGTATCAATGATGCCCCTGCATTGGCTCAATCCGATGTTGGATTGGCCATTGGTACAGGCACAGACGTGGCGATTGAGGCGGCTGAAGTGGTGCTAATGTCAGGTAGTCTGCAAGGCGTGCCTACCGCGATTGCATTGAGCAAGGCTACCATCAGTAATATCAGACAAAATCTGGCTTGGGCATTTATTTATAATGTTGCTTTAATCCCGATTGCCGCAGGTGTCTTGTATCCTGCCTTTGGCATCCTACTCTCACCCATTTTTGCGGCAGGTGCCATGGCGCTGTCTTCTGTTTTTGTCTTAGGCAATGCCTTACGCCTCAAGTACTTTAAAGCATAGTCAGCGAACTACTAAACCGCTACAGAGTAAATATAGAATCGTAAAGAATATCCATATAGGGTTTAAATATTAATGCTTAAACCCTTTCTAGGTTAGGAGGAGAAATATGAATATTGGTCAAGCATCAAAGCAATCAGGCATCTCTACCAAAATGATTCGCTACTATGAGCAGATTGGCTTGCTAGAAACAGTCAATCGCTCGAACTCAGGTTATCGCTTGTATTCTAAAGACGATATAGACGACTTATGCTTTTTAAGACATTCTCGTGACTTGGGATTCTCATCCAAGCAAATGAAAGAGTTACTGTATTTGCGCAAAAATGCCAATCGTCAGAGCGCGGATGTTAAGCAACTGACACAAGAGCATATCGAAACGTTAAACCAAAAAATTGCCCAATTGCAGGAGATGGTCGATTCGTTACAGAATTCTTTTGAGCATTGCGCAGGCGACGATAATGCAGACTGCGCTATTTTAGAGGATCTAGGGCAAGCTAAATGAAGCGGATGCTAGCACTGGCATCAACTGCGTAGTAAGCTGTCAGATTGTATGCCCTTGTTATGCATTTTTTGGTAACTCTTGATGAACTATATAATATGCTCTCTCATATAACTCATCATAAGTGAGTATTTCAACATTTCTTGAATCTCTTCGGTACAACTCAAATGTTTTCATTTTAATTTCATAATCTCTAGGATTTCCAGAAACCTCATCCTTCCGGCCTATAATTAGAATCGCTTTAGGATCACTTGTTTTTTGATGAATAGGGAAACCCTGATCATCATAATTTGTAACCGGAGACTTTATTTCCCAAGCTGCTTTCTGAGCCAATATTTGTGACACTGCATGAACTAGATATTGAGATAGTCTCCAGCTATGCGACCTGTTCTTTCCTAGTTCAAATAGCAAGGTGTCAGGTCTTTTAAGCTCAACAAGCACTGTAAAATCAGTACTTCCCATAAGAAAGTCACTATTTACTGTGTTTTTTCCATCTACATCAACACCAGAGACAGCAGCCTCTTTCTGTAAAATAGAAAGAAACCTATAATCGAGACCATAACCGAATATCCAAGTGTTTTCTGTGAAGAATCCTTGCCATTGAGCCTCATTCCAATCTTTGTCGACATATAGCTTCTGATGAAAAAGCCTTAGTCCATCCTTTCTTCCGGTTAGGATATCCAAATCCTGTTTAGTAAGTGAACTGTCACGCATTTTTTCGAGAAAGTTAATGCGATGTTCACCATCAAGGTGCAAAAATGAATCTAATAGCTCTTTATCTTCTTTATTAACTAGAACTTTATCTCTGAGGTTAGATAGGCTTTGCTTGAAGTTATTTGTATTAGATAAGTCGATAAATCTTACAAGATTAAGAAACTCTAATAGCCCATGGAATTCGTTGTCATAAAAGCTGAAGCTTGTTTCTTTCGTTGGGTTCCCTGTATCTCCTCTAAACTTCTGAAGAACGAAACCGAGACGATTATTGTCATTTTCATGAACAATAACTTTAATCTGATCTCTCCCAGTGGGTGAACTTCTGAGAATAAATTCACCTTTCACACGAACAATCTCGCTTGACTCAGACTCACCAAATACTTTACGGATTACCCGTCGACTGTTTTGCTCTCCCGTTACACTGTTTTTAGATTCATCAAGCTTTGATACGTAAATTGTGTCAGGTCCGCTTTTTTCGCGAAGCTTGTAATAATAAATCTCACCATCTTCCTTAGTATAAAAAGATTCCAAACTTAAACCCCTCTCGAATATTGATCATGTGTAACAGCGTATTGAACATTATTTTGGGGCATAATAGCACCTCAAAACGGCGTATATTATAGAGTCTGATGATTTCGCCAAAAACCAACTGTTATTTGTCCGTGTTTAACAGCTTGTTATGCATACTTACACAACTTTAGTAAACCGTTTGTTTAGTACTAGTTTATCGTAATACGAACCACTTAATAGTTTTTTAGCTGCTTTATCTAATTGCTCAAAGTCAGAGTCATTTTCGATGGTAACAATAACGTCACTGCCATTTTGCTGTAACTTGGAAACAAATTCTAGATTGTTTATATCTTCAACGAATGCTGATAAATACATCTCATAATTCTCATTTTCAGGCATAAATGGACGATATACGCTTAAATCAGATTCTGTGATTTTTCGGATTGATAATTGATACTGCATAATTTTCCTTGTGTGCCTAACGATTTAATAGTGCGCGAATCCCACATATTTCTGCTGATACAACACTCATTTTTCTACTTTATATACTTTTAACAAATAGACGTATTCAATCCCTGCTTTAGACAGAACTTCGGCGATTACTTCTGGTGATTTCATATTCAGTTTTTCCGCCCATATACCATTGAACACCGCTGTTAGATACGCCTGAAACTCAGGTTGTTCTAGATAAACGGTAACGCCGCGCATCAGCTGCATTGTATTTAACGGGAAAAAAGGATTAAAGCGAAACGGCACGTCATACATTTAGAAAGTTTCTAACCATGGGCGTAGATCAAGCTCGTGCGTCCAGCAATCTTTTGGCTGACAATGCAATTGCCAATATTGCTCAGCGATATGCTCTGGATTTAATATACCGTCTTGATCTTTTAGGGTATAGCGCTCAGGAAAATTGTCACGGATAAAGGCCGTATCAATCACGCCATCAATAATAGTATGTGCCACGTGTATGCCTGCTGGTCCCAACTCTCGAGCCATGCTCTGTGCCAAAGCCCGTAACGCAAATTTAGCGCTAGCAAAAGCAGAAAAACCTTTAGCACCTCGCACAGAAGCCGTCGCGCCAGTGAATATAATGGTTCCTTTTTCACGCGGAATCATGACTTTCGCCGCCTCTCTCCCTGTCAAAAACCCAGATAACGCTCCCATTTCCCACACTTTTCTATAAACTCTTTCTGTGGTATCTAAGAGGGAGAAATGCACGTTTCCACCTATGTTAAACACCACTACTTCAATCGGTCCAATGTCTTTTTCAATATGAGCAAACAGCTCAACCATCTCTTGCTCGACACGCGCATCACAACCAAATGGTTTGACGACTCCCCCCGCCGCTTCAATATCACTGACTAAAGCACTCAGTTTTTCGACACTCCTTCTGGTCACGCATAAGGTAAAACCCTCTTTCGCGAAACGTCTTGCAACAGCGCTGCCAGTGGCATCGCCTGCGCCAATGACAACTGCAACGGGTGCTCTATTCATCTCTATTTCCTTATACGTTTATCATAGATTCATTATCGATTTTTATTTTCTCAACCAAAAAGTCCACAGCCGCTTTCACTTTTGGTACTAAGTAGCGCTGTTTTTGGTACAACAAATACACCGCCATATCAGCATGTTGGGTAATCGTTAATGTATGCTCAAAGTTTAGTTCTATCAGTTGTCCTGACTCAAGATATGACGCTAACGCCCATCGAGTTGACATTAAAACACCGTCACCGTCACAAGCTTTTTTTGCCAGCCACGGCCCGTTGTTTGAAATCGCTACCGCAGGCCCTGAGACATCATGCCACTGATCGTTCACATGACATAGCCAAGGCGTTGGCCCTGTTGGTGCTTTAAAATAAAGGCCTTTATGATCCTTTAATTCCATCACGTGGCTAGGTATACCGCATTTTTCCAGATAACTAGGGGACGCAACCGGAATAAAGCCATTGTCCATGAGTCTTATTGCGAGCACTCGCTCATTGGGCGCGTAGCCACCGCGAATCGCAATATCGACATCATCACGCCCAAGCGTTGACAGCTCATCACTTAAACTGACATCCAATACAATCTCTGGGTATAACAGACTAAATTCATCTAATAAAGGTAGCAGTATTTTTTCACCAAAACCCACCATCGAGCTGATGCGCAAACGCCCCATTGGCGTCGTTTGGTAGCTGCGAACCGTCTCTTTACTTTGTTCTAATTGGTTCAATATCTGCTGCACGTCGTTGTAATAGACTTGCCCCACTTCGGTCAGCTTAACGATGCGGGTCGAACGCTTTAATAATGTCGCGCCCAAACTCTTTTCTAAATCAGAAACACGTCTCGACAATGATGATGGCGGCACATTAAAGGCACTTGCCGCTTTGGTAAAACTACCCATTTCGACGACCTTACTAAAATATCGTATTGCACGTAGTTGATCCAACCTATTTCTCCATTCAATAAATATTTGAGTATTTTCGCTCTATTATTGTCTTAATAACAATAGTGATTCACGTTTTACCTTATATATAACCATATTAAAACCAGTAATAATGTGTTTAACTTAAAAATTACAACTTTTATATCAACAATGGAAAATGGACTTATGATTACTTTGCATGGTTTTGCTGCGAGCAACTATTACAATATCGTGAAACACACCCTTTTATTCAAAGAACTATCATTCCAAGAAAACCTTGTCTACGGTAGTAGTGACGAGTTGATGAAAGTCAGCCCAGTTGGCAAAGTACCTGCCATCACAACCCCTGATGGCTTTAACTTGTCAGAATCGAGCGTTATTTGTGATTTTTTAGAAGCAACTTACCCAGAAAAGCCGTTATATCCTAAAAATGCGGCAGAACGCGCAACTGTGCGTCAAATTATGAAGATATCAGAGCTTTATTTTGAGCTACCAAGCCGTAGGCTAATCCCTTATGTTTTTTCAGGCACTGATGCCCCTGAATCTGTCAAGGATGAAGTACGCCAAGTATTGAGCCGCGGTATTATTGCCTTGAATCGCTTGTGTCAATTCTCGCCTTGGATTGCAGGTGACGAATTCACGATGGCTGACATCTATGTTTATTATGTGAATACTATTGTCAGCGCATTTGCCTCTACCCAACTTAACTGGGATGTGCTGGCAGAAATCCCAGGTATGAAAGAGTGGAATACTGCTGTGAAAAAGTCTGATACTGCCAAACAAGTAGAGGAAGGTCGTCTAGCAAACATGCCAGAGTTTATGCAGCATGTGACAGCCCAAATTAAAGCCGCAAACGCTGGCTAGTTTGATATTAAAAAGTACTTAACTACAGAACAACCTTTGTATTCAATAACCAAAAAATAGGGCCAATACAATACCATCATTGGTTCAATAACTATAACGATTTGCAGGAGCAAACTTTATGACTGATAAAAATATCCAACTGACCTCAACCATTAGTGAAGACAATAAATTAACATTGGCATTACAAGAGATTGATATGCCGCAGCCTGGTGCCGATGAAGTCGTTGTGCGCATTGAAGCGGCACCATTGAACCCATCTGACTTGGGGGTTATGTTCAGCGCCGCCAATATGGCAACCGCTGTACAATCAGGCACCGACGAAAACCCAGTCATCACGGCTGATGTCCCCGCCCAGTTTATGCCATCGCTAAAAACACGTGTGGGTAAAGCCACGCCTGTGGGCAATGAAGGCGCAGGGACTGTGGTCGCAGCGGGCTCATCAGATGCCGCACAAGCATTGATGGGTAAGACGGTAGCTGTGATTGGCGGTGGGACTTATCGTCAATACCACTGTGTCAATGTACAAAGCTGCCTAGAATTAAAAGAAGGCACCACGGCTAAAGAAGGCGCCTCTTCTTTTGTGAACCCGCTTACTGCGTTAGCGATGGTTGAAACCATGCGTGCGGAAGGGCATAAAGCCATCATTCATGCAGCGGCAGCCTCTAGCCTTGGTCAAATGTTAAACCGTATTTGTATGGCTGATGGCATTGATTTGATCAATATTGTACGTAGAGATGAGCAAGAAACGCTATTGCGTGATATGGGCGCAAAATATGTGGTCAACTCAAGCAGTGATAATTTCATTGCTGATTTAACGGCAGCGATTATCGAAACAGGTGCCACTATCTCATTTGACCCTATCGGTGGCGGTCAGTTAAGCAGCGATATTCTTAACTGTATGGAAACGGCTATCACTCGTGATGTAGAAGAATACAGCGTTTATGGGTCTGACACTTTTAAACAAGCTTATATTTATGGCGCACTAAACCGCGGCCCTATTACATTGAACCGTAACTTTGGTTTTGCTTGGGGTGTTAATGGATTCTTATTGTTCAATGCGCTAGGCAAACTGGGCACTAAAACAGTCATGTCGATGCGCAAACGTGTTGCAGAAGAAATCACCACGACATTTGCCAGCAGCTATACGCATGAAGTGTCATTAGCAGAGGCATTAAAACTACAATCAATCGCTGCTTACGGTAAACAAGCGACCGGTGAGAAGTACTTAATCACGCCTCAAGCTTAATTGTTGTTTAAAAAGTAATTTAGAAACAAAAAAGCAGATATCGATTATGATGTCTGCTTTTTTTGTGTTTGATAGTAAGCTAAGTTATTTAAAAAAATATCAGTATTGTAATCGAGGAATATACTACAAGTCATACAGATATAGATTTTTTTGCTAAAAATTCTGCTTTATCAAGATAGGCTAGTAGTTGAATACCATTTTGAGTAATAGCAAAACGACGCCATTGAACACTTGCAACTTTCTCATTAATGACTAGACCATGTATTTGTAATTTCGGGCAAACGTTATAGTATAAAAACGTATCTAAATCAGAAGAGTTTCTACTATTGCTAACACCTACAATAAATGATTTGCTAGTTTGTTTGAATATATTTAACAAACTTATAGTTGTATCTTGATCATCACTTGTTAAATTTGCTGGAATTTTAACTTCAGTTGCTTCTAGTATCGAAATTAATTCATCGTAATTATCATCTGAGATTTCATATTGTGGTTTAGATATCTTTTTCTCAGCATTTGATAAATCAGACTTTAACTGTTCATTTTCTAAGCGAAGGGCTGATATTTCATCAAGCAAAGATTGTGAGTTTGTTACTTCATCTGAACTTACCCAACCTTTTAAGTCACGGTTAGTGGCAAAATCTGAAAGACTTTCGTATACACAAAGTCGGATATCTTTTTCATCTGAGAAAAATGAGGATATATTTGAGAGCGCTTTTTCACGAAAGCCTTTCAACTGCTTGGGATTGTCTCTTTCTATTAAGGGTGTCCCAGATGCTTTTACTCTTTCTTCTAATGCGTCTTCGTCAATAACTACAGCAAATAGAGGTTTACCTTGCTCTAAAGCATAATCATACTCCAATTCTGTATAACTAACTTGAGTTGACGATTCAACGCTTCCATAACGCCCACCTAGAATCAACATGTATACATCCGACTCATCAATCCAGCGCCGAATGGTATCCATCTGTGACTGATCTCCAGAAGTAAAGAGTTCCATACCAGCAGGAATGTGCCCTGCCTTCAATATGGCACTTACAGCTGCTTGCCTATCAGATCTTAAATCTTCATATGTCGAAGAAACGAAAACTTGCAGCTTTTTTTTCAATCTAATCCCCTAGATGCTTGTAAAGTTATATTTTTAATTTTGACTGTTTTTGATACTTCAGACTGGGTTATCTTATATTACTCAATAATTCCATTAAATCGACCACTTATAAACAATTTATTATAATTTGATTCTTACCGAAAATAGATTAAATAGAAAATGCTGAAATCAGTGCCCTACTACATCAATAGCTTGCGATAGATTATCCCTTTATTACTTAGACAAAAAATAACCTTGTAGATAATAGAAAGATTTTACATGCAACAGATTAAAAAATCGCCCGCTATAACGGCCAAAAGCGCGTATTGCCCTTGTTAAGACTTGCCAGCCTAACTAATCATTGGTTTCGCGATATAACGTATTTTGTGACTCTTCTCTAAAATCCTCGTAAGTAATCGCGGCTTCGTTGTCCAAGCCATCGGTAGTTGCTTCTACTATCTGCTCTGTCTCTTTATCCGCTGCGACACTTGATGGTGCATCAGTTTGATTGGGATTGATAACTGCTGATGATTCAGTGTCAGTCACTGGTGGATTATTCGAGAGGGTTGTCGCCTTAGCTGCCTTAGCCTGAATCTTAGGTTGAGTAGCGCTACTGACATTGGTGTCAATAGCGCTCGCCACCTCTTTAGAGGCGTCAGACACTGTACCTTCTGTCGAAGGAGATAAGATGCCACTGGCATTAATGGCTAACACAATAATAGCGGCCAATAATGTCCCGATAGCAATGCCAATGATGAGAGGCTTTTTATTACTGGCGAGCTTACGCTGCGGTTTTACTGCTTCGTTGTTAGCAGGTTCTGCCGTATTTTCAACGACTGTATTTTCAGCAACTTTGCTTTCAACCACTTGCTCATCATTATGAGCTGGGTGAAAAGTATCAGTATCATCACTGGTATGCTCAACATGACTGCTGTCTAGTTCAAGGTCTGAATTTTCATCCAAATCATAGCTATCTGGATAGTCTCTATTTGATGATTGAGTAGTGGATGATTGAGGCGTATCTGCTAGTGGCTCATCGTTGCCAAATATTTCCTCTTCATTAATAAAGTCAAAGCTGACATCTGTAGTTGTCGTATCTGATATATCAATGTCTATCCCCTCATTACCCTCTGAGGTGGCAAAAAACTGCAAATCTTCTGAGCTTAAAGACTCATAATTAGGAGATTGTCGTATATTTTCCCATGGCGTTAAGTGGTCAGACTTGCCCTCGTCCTGATTGTTATCCTCTGTACCGTCAACACGACTGATAAAGCGTTCATAGATATTATTTTTGACAAGCTTACGCGATTTTTTATTAACAAGTTTGGCCAACTCCTCGTCGAAATCAGTACTGATGTCTTTTTTTTCATCGTTCATAGAATAACACCAAGCCAGTTTATTCTACTGGCGTTAAATGACTGCTAAAATGAAATTGTAATTTTTCTTGCGCAAGTGTAACAATGTTACCAACCCTCAATATAGTTGCTCACCTCACTATCTTCAAGCATAATTTATTCGATATCACTAATATTTATACGTCGCCTCTCAAACAGTAAGGTGAATACGTATGAAAAACCGATCTCTATAGAGACACCCTATACCATAACAGGCGCAATAATATGGATTTAAAACAGCTCAATGCGTTTATTGCTGTTGCAGATTTGCGTAGCTTTAGCGCAGCAGCGACTAAAACTGGATTGTCACAGCCAAGTCTGAGTCGCCTGCTCAAACAGCTTGAGACCGATATGGGCGTGGTACTCATTGATCGCTACCATAGACCGCTCCATCTGACTGAGGCGGGAGCATTTTTTTACGATAAAATCAGTACCATACTGACAGAGATCGATACCGTTACCAGCATGACGCAACGCTTATCAGCGCCAAGCAGCGTCTTAAACATTGGTTTTGTGCCGTCAGTGCTGTATGGACTACTGCCTGAAATAATTGCAACGCTCAAGCAATCCAATCCTGATATCGATGTTAATTTAAAGGATATTAGCTCTTATCAGCAAATGGATGCCCTAAAAAGTGGTGAAATTGACATTGGTTTTGGTCGTTTTGCTCATCAGGATGCATGGATTCAACAGATACTATTGCGTCATGAGCGTTATGTGGTGGCACTTCCTAAAGCCCATCCGTTGGCTCATGTGCGTGAGCAGCGTTTGATTGATTTGGCAAACAACCGCTTGATTCTATATCATCAAACGCATCTGCCAGTCTTGACGACGACAGCCAGCACATTAACAGCTGATATGGGAAGTAGCACAGTAAACGCCAATAGTGAGCAGCCACCGCTGAATGAGCCCATCACCGAACCTTTGCTACATCTGTTTGCACAATATGGCATCTCGCCATTTATGACCACCACAGTGAGCGACTTGCAAGTCGCACTTGGTTTGGTGGCTGCGGGCGAAGGTATTACCTTAGTGCCTGCCAGCCTACAAACGGTACGCACGGAACAAATCAGCTATCAACGTTTGGTTCATGAAAACGTCACCTCGCCTATTTTTCTACACACCCTCAAAGATTTTGTGCATCCAAAAATACCTGATTTGCTCGTCGCCATTTATCATGTCTATGAGCAGCGCGGCATCACATACCGGCAGCAGAAATTTGTGTCAGAGCCTTAAATTATCAGCTATCGAATGAATATTGTGTTATAAAGAACCGCCAAAAAATAATCAATCCTAATGCTTGATATTATGGATTGATTATGCTAACTAAAAAGAATGGCAATGCAAACAAATAGTAATAATGACTAGAATAATCGTTCTCCTGAGTAGCATTGGTGTGCTAAAGTCGATACAAGATGAATCGTTTTATATTTAAGCAAGTGATATACCGATTCTCTAATGATCATTGGCAAGCTGACACAGGAAAGTGATAATTTGCCGTTTTAACCATTTCGAGGTATTTATGACCACACAACGTATGAACAACCCTGATAGCGCTACTGCCCAGGAAGGCTTTAGTTGGCGCATCTTTGGTCCTGGCATTCTGATGGCAACGGCTGCCATTGGTGGCTCGCATTTAATTTCATCAACGCAAGCGGGTGCTATCTATGGCTGGCAGCTGGCAATAATGATTATTTTGGCCAATGTCTTCAAGTATCCGTTCTTTCGTTTCGCGACAGATTATGTCTATGACACGGGCGAGAGCTTAATCGCTGGCTATGCCAAACGCTCAAAAGCCTATCTGTGGATTTACTTTATATTATCCATTTTATCAGCCGTCATCAGTACTGGCGCAGTCTCTTTGATCGCCGCAGTGATATTGGGCTTTATGCTCCCCGCCTCCCTCGGGTTATCAACGATGGCGTTGTCGTTAATCATCGTTGCCGTTTCTTGGTTCTTTTTGATAGCAGGACATTATAAGTTGCTCGATGGCCTGACCAAGTGGATTATGATTGCGCTGACGACGGCGACCGTCGCTGCCGTGATTATTGCTGCTGGCAAGCCGACAGTGATGACCGTTGACTTTGTTGCTGCCTCTCCTTGGAATTTGGCGACCTTGGGTTTCATCGTCGCGCTAATGGGCTGGATGCCGGCGCCGCTCGAATTTGCCGCCATTACCTCTATGTGGACGTCTGCTAAAGTCAAAGCCGACCATACAACCAAGCGTCAAGGGTTACTGGACTTTAATGTTGGTTATTCAATTTCTGCTATTTTGGCGTTGTTCTTTTTATCGCTTGGTGTTTTTGTGCAATATGGCTCGGGTCAAGAGATTGAGCTGGTCGGCGGTGCATATATCAATCAGCTGATTAACATGTATACCGCCACCATTGGTGAATGGTCGAGATTACTGGTCGCCTTCGTCGCCTTTATGTGTATGTTTGGCACCACGATTACCTGTGCGGATGGCTATGGGCGCGCCAATGCAGAGTGCTGGCGTTTGATTAAAGGCGAAAGTGAAATCACCAAAAAACAAATTGCTTTTTGGACGACCTATGCCATCGGTGGTGGCTTGGTTATTATTACTTTCTTTACTGGACAATTAGGCTCTATGCTGAAATTTGCCATGATCTCCGCTTTTGTCTCCGCGCCTATCTTTGGCTGGTTAAACTACTCGTTGGTTCGTAGTCATCAAAAACTATCGGCAGGCATGAATGCGCTATCAGTTGCAGGCTTAATCTTCTTAGGCGGCTTTGCGCTACTATTCCTAGCTAATTTGGCGGGTCTGTTTGGTTAAACAAACACTGACAATCTAACGCGTCTAGTCGTATGTCATAAAAGCCCTAATAGCTGAGTTATTAGGGCTTTTTTAATGGCTACTGATAAGTAGACAAAGCAATAATGCCCCCAATAATTGTAACTAAATGTAAAAAATTAGTCATAAGAATTTTGATTGCTTGAGAAAAATGAATAGTTAGCCAAGCAGATCGTTATAAAATACATAATGCTATTTGATTTATGAATATTATTAAAAATACTACATTTATTAATTAAAATAAATAAACAATAATTCAATGCATAGCCTTTGCAGGGGTGATTAATTGGGTATAATCAACAACAACGATAACACTATCCCTCCACGTAAGGACTACGACATGACCTCACCATCCGCTGGCGCGCGCTTTCGCAGTGCAATGAAACAAAAAAATGATAACAATCAACCATTACAGATCGCTGGCGCAATCAACGCCTATACAGCGATGATGGCGACGCAGGTCGGTCATCAGGCTTTATATCTCTCTGGGGCTGGCGTGGCCAATGCCTCATTCGGCTTACCTGATTTGGGTATGACTAGCCTTGATAATGTCCTAGAAGACGCCCGCCGTATTACGGATGCGGTTGATACCCCGCTGCTTGTCGATATTGATACTGGCTTTGGTGGCGCGTTTAACATTGCTCAAACGATTAGAAAAATGGAAAAAGCAGGCGTGGCAGCGGTACATATCGAAGATCAAGTCGCTCAAAAGCGCTGCGGTCATCGCCCAAATAAAGAAATCGTTAGCATCTCAGAAATGGTTGACCGCTTAAAAGCCGCTCTTGATGCCAGAACGGATAAGGACTTTGTCATCATGGCTCGTACTGATGCCTTATCTGTTGAAGGACTTGATGCAGCCGTTGAGCGCGCCGTTGCCTTTCAAGAAGCGGGCGCTGACATGATCTTTGCAGAAGCCTTAACCGATATCGAGATGTATCGTAAGTTTACTGATGTACTTGATATCCCAGTACTAGCAAACATGACGGAGTTTGGTCAGACGGATTTATATACCACAGAGCAATTATATGCCGTTGGTGTTGATATGGTGCTGTATCCGCTATCAGCTTTTCGCGCGATGAACAAAGCGGCATTAAACGTTTATCAGCATCTATTGAATGATGGCACCCAAGACAAAGTTGTGGATACCATGCAAACCCGCATGGAGCTGTATGATTTCTTGAATTATCATGAATTTGAGCAAACGCTAGATAACTTGTTCGCTGATAATAAGTAGTTAGTCATTAATAGTTAGCACCTGACAACGCCGTAGAGATAAATCACCTTTGGGTGTTTTTATCTCTATGAAATTCGTCTTTATTTAATTTTAGGTTATTTATGTCATTTTTTAATTCTAGTTCTGTTGTAAAAGCTTCACTACTTAGCAGCACGCTTGCCGCTTTGTTATTCACAACAGGCTGTGATAAAACACCAGAAACCGCTGATGACACGACCAGTAATGCAAGTGACGTTGCTGTTGCCGATACGTCTGCTGCGCAGCCAGCCAGTCAAGACGATCTTGTGATGACGACAATTACGTTAGATACCGTCAACAGTCTGTTGTTCGCCCCGATTATCACTAGCGGTGCGCTCAGTGCAGAGCAAGTAAGCTGCCTTGAATCGCGCGACAAAGACTTGGGCAAAGCGGAAGTCGATAGTTTCTATAAAAGTCAGTTTACCGATGCTGAGTTAAAAGAGCTGGATAAGTTTTATACCTCAGATGTAGGGGAAAAGCTGATTGCGTTTGGCAATGAGCAATTGCGCGTCATGAATGGTGAAGAAGTTGCAACGCCAATGGCTGACCCTACCCCAGAAGAAATGACTGAAATCCAAACCTTTATGGAATCACCGCTTGGCGTCAAGTACATGAAAATTAACAATGCAGAAGGCGCAGGCAGCGCGATGGAAGTATTGAATGTGCCTATTGAAGCTGAGTTTGAGCGTTGCAATGTCGATTTAGATGATACACAGCCTGAACAGCCTACGTAGCTGTCAGTCAGCGATATAGTAAGTCATAAATTAACGGTAAGAAATACTCCCTTTTCAATTCAAAAAAGCTACCCACAAAAGGAATTTAATCATGGCAGCACAGAACCCATCAACGAAAGTATTGTCAGGCGCAGGACTACGCGGTCAAGTCGCTGGCAAGACCGCTTTATCTACCGTTGGCAAATCAGGCTCCGGCTTGACGTATCGCGGTTACGATGTGTCAGAATTGGCAGACAAATGCATCTTTGAAGAAGTCGCCTATCTATTGCTTTATGGCAACCTACCTACGCAGAGTGAGCTTGATGCGTATCAAACCAAGTTAAAAGGTCTACGTGGTCTATCACAGCCGCTAAAAGACGTGCTTGAGCGTATCCCAGCTGACGCCCATCCGATGGATGTCTTGCGTACTGGCTGCTCTATGCTCGGTAACCTTGAGACTGAAATGAGTTTCGACGAAGAAAACGACCAAGCTGATCGTATGCTTGCTGTTTTCCCATCTATCATTAACTATTGGTATCGCTTCACGCATGACAATGTACGTATCGAAACCGAGACGGATGATGAAACCATCGGTGGACATTTCTTACATCTACTAAAAGGTGAGAAACCAAACGAGCTACATACCAAAGTAATGAACGTTTCGCTTATTTTATACGCTGAGCATGAGTTCAACGCTTCAACCTTTACTGCGCGCGTCTGTGCCTCTACCCTATCTGATATCCATTCTTGTATCACTGGTGCAATTGGTACCTTACGTGGTCCTTTACATGGCGGTGCCAACGAAGCAGCGATGGATATGATTGAAGGCTTTAGCTCACCTGATGAAGCCGAAGAAGAAATGATGGGGATGCTGGCTCGTAAAGACAAAATCATGGGCTTTGGTCATGCCATCTATAGTGAGTCAGATCCACGCAATGTCGTGATTAAAGGTTGGGCTGAGAAACTGGCAGCGGATGTCGGTGATGAAGTGTTATATCCAGTATCAGTACGCTGTGAGGAAGTCATGTGGCGCGAGAAGAAATTGTTCTGTAATGCTGACTTTTTCCATGCGTCTGCCTATCATTTCATGGGTATTCCAACCAAATTGTTCACACCTATCTTTGTTTGTTCACGCTTGACGGGCTGGGCATCTCATGTATTTGAGCAGCGTGCGAATAACCGTATCATCCGCCCAAGTGCCGAATATACTGGTGAAGAGTTACGTCCTGTACCAGATATGAGTGCGCGTTAATTTAGCACTTAATGTTGAGTAAGTTTTAGCTTGGTAGGGTGTGTTCCATCGTATTAATAACGACTTTCAGGTACACAGGTCGCACCCTACGTTTTCTTATTCTTACCTTTATTTCCCTTGCAAATTTATACCGTTTTTTTAGCAAAGCCTGCCAGCACTACTAATGACAACATTAGCGATAACAACGGCATAGCAATGATTTTGCTAAAAAAATTTCAACCTAAATTAACCAGCCAACCGCCAAAGGTGACTTATGGACAACGCCCTAGTACAACCCATGAATGAAAAATTCAAAAAGCCATTACCCGATACGGATTTATATTACTTTGATACCCGTGAAGCCGTTGAGAATATCGAAGTGGGCGCATATGACAAACTACCGTACTCATCCAAAGTACTGTGTGAAAACTTGGTTCGTCGTTGCCCACCTGAAGACTTAACCGCCGCATTGACCCAGCATATTCAGGGTAAGCAAGACCTTGATTTTCCTTGGTATCCGGCTCGCGTCGTTTGTCATGATATCTTGGGTCAGACCGCTTTTGTTGATTTGGCAGGCTTGCGTGATGCCATCGCTGAACAAGGTGGCGATCCATCGAAAGTTAATCCTATCGTACCGACCCAGCTCATCGTTGACCATTCATTGGCTGTTGAGCATGCCGGCTTTGAAGAAAACGCGTTTGAAAAAAACCGTGCCATTGAAGAGCGCCGTAACGATGACCGTTTTCACTTTATCAACTGGTGCGAGTATGCCTTTGATAACGTCAACGTCGTACCGCCTGGTAACGGCATCATGCATCAAATTAACTTAGAGAAAATGTCGCCAGTGGTACAAGTCGTAAAAGGCAAAGACGGTCGTGAAGTGGCCTTTGCTGACACGCTTGTTGGTACGGATAGCCATACGCCTATGGTTGATGCCTTAGGTGTTATCTCAATCGGTGTTGGCGGTCTAGAAGCCGAGAGCGTCATGCTGGGGAATCCATCATATATGCGCTTGCCTGATTTTGTTGGCGTAAAATTAACCGGTAAATTGCAAAAAGGCGTTACTGGTACCGATTTGGTCTTGGCAATGGCTGAATTTTTACGCAACGAAGGCGTGGTCTCTACCTATATTGAATTTTTCGGTGATGGCGCACGCCAGCTAACCGTTGGTGATCGTGCGTCTATCTCTAACATGACCCCTGAATATGGCGCAACGGCAGCGATGTTCTATATCGATGAGCAAACCATCGATTATTTGCGTCTAACGGGTCGTTCTGAGCCTCAGATCAAATTGGTTGAGCAGTATGCTAAACAAACCGGCCTATGGGCTGATGGTATGGAAAACGCCGAATACGCGCGCGTGCTTGAGTTTGACTTGTCAGCCGTCGTACGTAATCTGGCTGGCCCTTCGCGTCCACATGCACGGGTATCGACCACGGATTTGGTTGCCAAAGGCATTGCTCATGGCGCTGACGAAAAACTACCTGAACCAAAAGACGGTCTGATGCCAGATGGCGCGGTTATCATTGCTGCCATTACCAGCTGTACCAACACCTCTAACCCTCGCAATATGGTTGCCGCAGGCCTCGTCGCCCGTAATGCCAATGCAAAAGGCTTATTACGTAAACCTTGGGTAAAATCATCGTTAGCGCCCGGCTCTAAAACCGTCAAGATGTACTTAGAAGAAGCTGGTCTCATGTCTGAGATGCAGCAAATAGGCTTTGATGTGGTTGGCTTTGCTTGTACCACCTGTAATGGTATGAGTGGCGCGCTTGACCCTGATATCGAAAAAGAAATCATTGATAATGACTTATTCACCACGGCAGTTTTATCAGGCAATCGTAACTTTGATGGTCGTATCCATCCTTATGCCAAGCAAGCCTTCTTAGCGTCACCACCACTGGTTATCGCTTATGCTATCGCGGGCAATATTCGCTTTGATATTGAAAAAGACTCATTAGGCCAAGACCAAAACGGCAATGAGGTTTACCTAAAAGACATCTGGTTCGACGATGACGAAGTGGATGCTATCGTGGCAGAAGCCGTGAAGCCTGAACAGTTCAATGCCGTCTATATCCCGATGTTTGATGAGGCCAAAAAAGACACTGGCAAGGCTTTAAGCCCATTATACAACTGGCGTGATCAGACCACTTATATCCGCCGTCCACCGTATTGGGAAGGCAAAATGGCAGCAATGAACAAATTAAAAGGTATGCGTCCGTTGGCAGTATTGGGCGACAATATCACCACTGACCATATGTCACCATCGAATGCTATTTTGGGTGATTCAGCTGCTGGTGAATATCTTGATACCATGGGCTTGCCTGCCGAGGACTACAACTCATATGCCACCCATCGCGGCGATCACTTAACGGCACAGCGAGCAACTTTTGCCAATCCTAAATTGCTTAATGAAATGGTACGTGATGAAGACGGTGAAGTCATCCAAGGCTCACTGGCGCGCGTAGAGCCAGAAGGTCAAGTCATGCGCATGTGGGAAGCGATTGAGACCTATATGAACCGTGAGCAGCCGCTCATCATCATCGCAGGTGATGGCTATGGTCAAGGCTCAAGCCGTGACTGGGCTGCCAAAGGTGTGCGTCTCGCTGGTGTGGAAGCCGTTGTCGCTGAGGACTTTGAACGTATTCATCGTCAAAACTTAGTTGGCATGGGCGCGCTACCTCTACAGTTCGAAGAAGGTACGACTCGTCATACGTTAAACATTGATGGTTCAGAAACTTTTGATGTCACGGGCGAAGTCTCTGCTGGCGGGCTGATGACACTAGTTATTCATCGTACTGATGGCAGCACCACTGAGACACCTATTATCTGCCGTTTAGATACGGCTGATGAAGTCAAAATGTACAACGCTGGCGGTATGCTACAACGTTTTGCTAAAGAGTTTATCGAGGGTACGCTAGATATTGTGTAAATCCTTGCCTTTGATTCAAGTTTTTTAAAACGTAAAAACAAAAAGAGCTACTTTAAGAGTGGCTCTTTTTTTAATTTTCGCTAAATTAATGAACAAAATTCAGCCTTTGTTCTCTTGCTATAGGTTTCAAACCCCATTGATTTATAATATACTGGTTTGGTTCACAAAGTATTATCCTGATAATTGCATTATTTTATTGACCTCTTATCAGTTTTTGTTATTTCACAAATTACTGTAAAGACAAAAAGGAAATATAATGAGCACTCCTATCGTAGACAATGAAATCAAGCTGAATAAAAGCAACCCGCCATTGAGCAGTCATCAAGCATCATTACCTCCAAAGCTACCTCTAAAATTAACTGCAAAAACAGATAACCGTCGCCATATTATCCTGATTGGTGCAGGCTTTGCCGGTATTCGCTGTCTTGAGCAATTGGCCAAATATAGCGCTGATCGTATCACCTTAGTTGACCGTAATGACTATCACTTTTTCCCACCGCTGATATATCAAGTCTCTGCTGGATTTTTAGCGTCATCAGATATTAGTTATCCGCTACGACGATTCATCGAAAATTATGACAATGTGCGCTACCGTCAAGGCAATCTCCTTCGTATCAATACCAAAGATAAAGTCGTGACCCTTGATACAGGCAATGTGTCTTACGATCGCTTGATTATCGCCACTGGTGCTGAGACCAATTATTTTGGTAATAAAGATATTGAAGCCCATGCACTGCCTATGAAGACGATCAAGGATGCCTTGAGTATTCGCAATCATATGCTGGCGCAATTTAATTACGCTGCCTCTTTGCCAGTAGCAGAGCGTGAGCCTTATCTCTCTATTGTGATTGCAGGTGGTGGTCCTAGTGGTGTTGAGCTGGCAGGTGTAATGTCCGAGATTCGCTTATATACGCTACATAAAGAATATCCTGAGCTACTAGAAAATGTCGGTGGTATCACGCTGGTCACGGCTGACCCCGTTTTGCTCGCACCGATGAGTGCTGAGGCACAACGTTATACTCAATTACAGATGGAAAAATTCAAAGTTGACCTTGTTTTTAGTGATCCTGTAGCACGTTACGATGGTCATATAGTCACACTAAAAAGTGGTAAAACCCTTCACACACACAATCTGATTTGGACGGCGGGTGTCACTTGCGAGCCTATAAACGGTCTCAATCCAGACGATTATGGTCGAGGAAACCGCTTAGTTGTCAATAGTCATCTGGCCTTACAACACCACAAAGATATTTATGCGCTTGGTGATATTGCACTGGCGACTCATGATGACAACTATCCGAATGGTCATCCTCAATTGGGACAGGTTGCGAGTAGTCAGGGTACGTACCTTGGAAAATACTTAAGTGACAAAACAGTTGAACCATTTCAATATAAACATAGTGGTGATATGGCGATGATTGGACGCTTAACAGCAGTCGCCGATATAAAAGGCATGCACTTAAGAGGAATCATAGCGTGGCTTGCATGGGTGGTTATTCATATCTTGTCGCTCAGCACTGCCAAGAATCGTTTGGCAACAACTTGGAATTGGATGACAGCTTTTTTGACTGGCAATCAGTCGTTTCGGATGGGCATTCAGCCTCACGAAGACAAGTTCACTCTAATCAAAGATAGTACAGCGGCAAAAGAGTCGTAAGTCATAATGATATTGAATGGTTGTACTTAATAGCGTAATATGTACTATATATTGTACAAGTTATGAAGTATGTCGTGAGAGGAATAAGCCATGAGAGTTGTCAGTTTTTCAGAAGCCAGAAAGCACTTAAAGTCTGTCCTAGATACGGTAAATGATGATGCCAACGCCACTATCGTGACCCGCCGTGACGCTGATGATGCAGTTGTGATGTCGCTTGATTATTACAATAGCCTGATGGAAACCGTCTATCTATTAAAATCTCCTGCCAATGCGGTGCACTTAGCAGAGTCTATCGCTCAGTATCAATCTGGCAAGACTGTTACGCGTGAGCTAATTGATGCGGCAGAAGGCAGTGATAAAAGTGATGGTAGCAGCGATGACAATGAGCATACGGATATCAACATTGAGAATGCTTGAGCTCAAAGGCTTTACTAACCATAAAAGGTCTGATAATGAGTGAGCAACTAGCATGGACAGATGCTGCGTGGAAGGACTATTTGCACTGGCAGACACAAGACAAAAAAACGCTCAAACGTGTCAATAAGCTCATAACCGAATGCAAGCGTAATCCGTTTGAAGGCATTGGTAAACCTGAGCCCCTAAAAGAGAATCTATCAGGGTTTTGGTCCCGACGCATTGATGACGCCAATCGTTTGGTATATGCCGTCGATGATAATTACCTCACGATTATCTCTTGTCGCTATCATTATTAATGAGCGTTCTTAGTCGTTTGAGTTTGTTTGTCGATTAAACTATACCCAATCTTATAACCATATAAAAAGGACTTAATACAGTGACCCAAACCAATTCTAAATCAAAACCAAAATTTGCCCCACAAATTTCCGTATCCGCTACCTACATGCGCGGTGGCACTTCAAAAGGGACATTCTTTAAATTGTCTGACTTACCTGAGCATTGCCAAGTCGCTGGCGAGTCACGTGATAAGTTTTTGCTACGTGTCATCGGTAGTCCAGATCCTTACGGCAAGCAAATCGATGGCTTGGGTAATGGTAGCTCTAGTACGTCAAAAACGGTCATTTTATCGGCCTCTGACAAATCAGATCACGACGTGAACTATCTGTTTGGACAAGTCAATATCGCCAAGCCAATGATTGATTGGGCGGGAAACTGCGGTAATCTAACTGCAGCGGTTGGTGCTTGTGCCATTAATATGGGTCTAGTTGATGCTGACAAAATTGCTAGCAGCATCGATGAAGGTGCTGAAAGTGGTATTTGTGAAGTACGCATTTGGCAAGAGAATATCGGTAAAACCATCATTGCGCATGTACCTGTCTATTTAGATGCACAAAACAAAGTACAAGTTCAAGAAACAGGCGACTTTGAATTAGATGGCGTGACCTTCCCTGCTGCTGAAGTCAAAATTGAGTTTATCGACCCTGTGGATGCCACCAGCGATATGTTCCCTACTGGCAACTTGGTCGATGACTTCGATGTAACTGGCTGCGGTCTAGATGCTGATAGTGTCAAAGCCACCTTTATTAGCGCAGGTATCCCAACCATTTTTATGAAAGCGGAAGATTTGGGCTTCACGGGTACTGAATTGCAAGGTGATATCAACAGTGACGGTGAGCTACTTGCCAAGCTGGAGAAAATCCGTGCCACAGGCGGCGTGGCAATGGGATTGTTTAAAGATGTGAGCGAGGCGCAGACTAGCCAACACATTCCTAAAATCGCTTGGGTGGGCGCAGCACAGAGCTATACGGCCTCTAGTGGTAAATCGGTCGATGCAGGTGAGATTGACTTAGTCGTACGTGCCATGAGTATGGGGCAATTGCATCATGCCATGATGGGGACAGCAGCAGTTGCTATCGCCGCCGCCGCAACCACACAAGGTACGCTCGTCAATCAAGCGGCAGCTGGTGAAGGTCAATCTGAAAAGAAGCTTAATGAAGTGCGTTTTGGTCATCCATCAGGTACATTGCTTGTCGGTGGCAAAACTGAACTGGTTGATGGACGCTGGCAAGCCAAAAAGGTATCGATGAGTCGTTCGGCGCGGCGTATTATGGTTGGTGAGGTCTTTGTGCCAGCGGATGCTTTTTAAGCGTTAACTCTCGTCTCACCATATATCATTAACATCCCACCTATAGTAACTAAGGCTAAGCCAGCGATTTTATAGATATCTATCGCTTTAACCTCTAAGCCAAACAATCCAGTTTGGCTTAGTATCAGGGCAAAATACATTTGCCCAAGAAACACCCAAAGCAGTGTATTACCTGCGCCTATCTTTGGCGCGGCAATAAACATGAATAAGATATAAAAACTGCCCAAAAATCCCGGCAACCACATCCACCACGTCGCGTTTTCGATCATTGGCGGCTTGATACCTCCACTCATTATATACGACAGCACTAAAGAAGCTAATGCACCTCCTAAGTATAAATAAAAGGTAGATTGTATTTGAGAGGCTTGTGTACTTTCTCGAAAAGCATTGACGATGGCCAGTTGCAGCGGAACAATAGCACCACCTAAAAGGCTGATTAAGACGTAAGGAAGGATTTTCAAACGGTATCCACCAAAATGAAATAAAAAATCTCTCTATATAATACTAAACTTTATTTCAAAAATTTAATATAAATACGATTTAGTGAAATATTAATACCTATGAGTTAAGCGTTTATGCCAAATTCTCCCCAACCGAGCCGCGCGTCACTAGATAAGCCACTAGACAAGAAACCTCCGATCAAGAAAACTGAACGGCGGGCGTTGCTGTGGGATATTTTAAAAAAACTGGCAGTATTTGCCGCGCCTTACAAAACCTTAATTATCGCCACTTTAATACTGACAGTGCTTGGCTCGTTTACCGCTCAGGTCAACGCCTTTGTATTGCGTTATACCGTTGATACCTTGACCGAAATTGCCACGCTTGCTGATCCATGGCAGGCTGGTCTTCGGATGCTAGGGATTATTAGTGCAGTGCTCTTGACCAAAGAAATACTGTCGATATTTATCTCTTTTGGTCAGCGCTTCTTTGGCGAAAAGATTCGTATTAACTTGTCTCGCGACTTGTCCCAAAAAATCATTGAGCGCATCCTTACTTATCGCATGGCGTTTTATACCAGTAGCGAAAACGACAGCGGCAAATTGCAAACGCGTATTGATTATGGGGTCAGTAGCTTAACCAGTTTAGTGCAAAACTTCTTTATCGATATGCTGCCGCTGTTTGCCAGTGCGATCGTCTCACTTATTATCATGTTTTCGACCAACTTTTGGATAGGCTTGGTCGGTCTTATTATCATTCCCATTTACTTTTTTATCAGTCAAAAACAAGCGCGGCGTCTGCAAGGCTTCCGTCGGCAGATGCGTGGCTATAGAGAAGCTAAGAGTGGTTTAGTTATCTCGCTGATTAACTCTATCAGCGTAGTAAAATCCTTTGTCCGCGAATCTATTGAGGCGGAGAAGCATTTAACCATTCAAAAAGAGATGACAGATAATCAGCTGCGTATTCGCAGTATCGGTTTTATTTATGATGCGATAAAGACCTTTATCGAGCAGATTGGTGTGGTGGTTATCATTCTTCTCACGGCTTATTTTGTGTTAAAAGGCGAGATGACGATTGGCATGATTTTGTTTCATGTCATGCTGTTCCAAAACGTCGCGGCCCCTATCCGTCAATTGCATCGCATCTATGATCAGATTAATAACGCCCTGACCTATGCCGAAGGGTTCTTTGAGATATTAGAAGATGACGAGCAAGTTGAAAATATCACTGGCAGAAGTAGTCAAGATTTAAAAGGTCACATTGAGCTAAAAAACGTCGATTTTACTTATCCTAATGGTACACAAGCGCTAAAAAATGTCAGCTTTACTATTAAGCCAAATCGTATCACTGCACTGGTGGGCTTAAGTGGTGCTGGCAAGAGTACGATTATTAGCTTATTGGTAAAATTTTACGCGCCGGATGCTGGCATGATATGCTTAGACGGGCATAATTTAGCCGACTGCGATACGCATGAATTGCGCCAAAATATCGGTTTGGTACTACAAAGCAATCATATTTTTTCCGGTACGATTAGCGAAAATATCCGTTATGGTGATATGAATGCGACTGATGAAGATATTATCATTGCAGCAAAAAAAGCCTCCATCCATGAGCAAATCATTAATTTATCTAAAGGTTATGAGAGCACCGCAAAATCCCTATCAGGCGGTCAACAGCAGCGTATTGCCTTGGCAAGGATGTTTTTAAAAGACCCGCCTATTGTGTTTTTGGATGAGCCAACCGCCAGCCTCGATGCCATCGCCAGCCAACAGGTAAAAAAAAGCCTAGATCTCATCAAAAAAGATCGCACCGTGATTATGGTCTCACACAATATTGCCCAAATCATCGATGCTGATGACTTGGTCGTGATAGAAGATGGTTGCGTGGTTGAAACCGGTACGCATGAAGCGCTGTATGCCCAGCGTGGAAAATACTTTGAAATCTTTAGCGCCATGTCTGATAGCCTAAACTTAGATAAGATCAGCCAGACCCTAAACGGTTAGGAATGGTTAATACCTGCCTAAATCGTTATAATGCCCATTATTTTACCGCCTATTGCCAGAAGCTAGCCCACTATGACTTGTGAATTTTCTATAAAAACCTTTGACGAGCTGACCGCAGTTGATCTTTATCATATTTTAAAAGCGCGCTCGCAGGTCTTCGTTGTCGAACAAAACTGTGCGTATCAAGATATGGATGAGGTGGACTTTGATTGTCTGCACTTAGTTGCGCATAAAAATGAAACGCTAATTGGCTATTGCCGCATCATTCCACCTGAATTCAATAAGCTGAAATCAAATCTATCAGCCGCCGATCCCGCGGTTAAGACCAATCATACGTCTATGCCTGCCATCGGTAGAGTGCTGGTATTATCAGAGCATAGAGGGGACGGCCTAGCACGGCAGATGATGAATCAAGCCATTGCGCACTGCCGCAAAAAGTATGGTAAGAAGCGCCCGATCATACTCTCTGCACAGGCTTACTTACTCAGCTTTTATGAGTCTTTGGGTTTTGTGCCTGAAGGCGAGCATTATCTTGAGGACAATATTGAGCATGTAAAAATGGTGCTATACGTTGCTAAGAAAAACAAAGTCAAAAAAGAGAGCACGGATACCGCGACAACGACGACCAAAATTTTGGGATTTTTGCTGTTTATTATGGCTGCTTTGTTTATTTTAGGTCTGCTGTATTTAATGATTTAAACGGCTGCTAACGTCTTAATTCTTAACATAATTCAATTTGGTTGTTCCATATTGAGTATGCTACTTTTAAATGATGACTGCTTTAAAAGGATAACCAAGATAATTGGTTAAAGAAGTAGCACACTCAAGGAAAAGGAGACGACCATGTCAAATGCCAATTCAGATACAACCAATCCGGATATAAGTAGTGCGACAGTAGAAAGCAACGTCCGTCCAGAATATGACGATGAAATTCAAAAAATCGCCGACTATGTTTTAACTTACTCTATCGATAAAGACTCCGAAAACAGTGATGACGCTTGGAGTACTGCCCGTTACTGTTTAATGGATACACTGGGCTGCGGTTTACTGGCGCTACGTTTCCCTGAATGTACCAAGCACTTGGGCCCCGATTGCCCCGATCAAATCACCCCAAATGGCGCGCGTGTGCCCGGCACGAATTATCGCCTCGACCCTATCAAAGCCGCCTTTGACATAGGCTGTATCGTACGCTGGCTAGACTATAACGATACGTGGTTGGCTGCTGAATGGGGACATCCGTCAGACAATCTCGGTGGTATTTTGGCAGTCGCAGATTATATCAGTCAGCAAAACGTCAGCCAAGGTCGCGCACCGCTCACCATGAGAGACGTGCTCGAATCGATGATTATGGCGCATGAAATCCAAGGTGTATTGGCGCTAGACAATTCCTTTAATCGCGTTGGTCTTGATCACGTATTCTTAGTAAAATTGGCCTCAACTGCGGTCGTCGCCAAGCTCTATAACCTACCCCGTGAGCGTATCATGGCGGCTATCTCACAAGCCCTCGTCGATGGACAAGCACTACGCACCTATCGTCATGCGCCCAATGCAGGGAGCCGCAAGTCTTGGGCCGCAGGTGACGCGACTAGCCGTGCCGTACGCTTGGTAGATATCACCAAACGCGGTGAGATGGGTATCCCCGGCGCACTAACCGCACCGCAGTGGGGATTCTATGATGTGTTGTTTAGCCACACCAATAAGGACTTAGCCACCAAACCCGAAAGCGAGCGTCGCTTTACCTTCCAGCGTGATTTTGGCAGCTATGTCATGGAAAACATCTTATTTAAAATAAGCTTTCCCGCTGAGTTTCATGCGCAGACGGCATGCGAGGCGGCGGTTATTTTGTACCCACGTATCGAAGACAGAATTGATGACATCGAAAAAATCGTTTTGACGACCCATGATTCAGCGATTCGGATCATCTCCAAACAAGGTGAGCTTGCCAATCCTGCTGACAGGGATCATTGCTTGCAATACATGGTGGCTGTGCCATTGCTCACAGGAGACCTAATGGCAGAGAACTATGAAGACGATTATCATGAGCAGCATCATATATTGATTGATGAGTTGCGCCGCAAAATGGTGGTAGAGGAAGATCCGCGTTATTCAAAAGACTATCATGACCCAAGCAAACGTTCGATTGCCAATGCCATTCAAGTGTTCTTTAAAGATGGCACGAGTACCGATAAGGTCGCTGTAGAATACCCTATCGGTCATAAGCGTCGCCGTGAAGAAGGTTTGCCTGTATTAGAAGCCAAGTTTCGAGCCAGTCTGGCGACACGTTTTATCGACAGTCGCTGCGAGGCTATTTTTTCGTTATGCAGCGATCAAAAACGCTTGGAGCAGACACCCGTGCATGAGTTTATGGACTTGTTTATGGCGAACTAAGTATTTGCACAATTAATATTGTCAATATTTATCCTAGTCTTATCAATAAAATAGGGCGTGTCGTTATCATCATACTAACGACACGCCCTATTTTGTTCTATTGAATTGAATCAATTTTAATGTTCAATCGTTTGGCGCTACCAAGGTATAGATTCCCCTGCCCAATCAACAAAGCTGCCAGATTGCGCAGCCGTCATGCGCCTTAGTACTTCTAATAAGCATTCTGCACTATAGGCTGGCGAAAATAACTGCCCATCAGCCACATTGCCTTGAAAAGGCGCTGACAGTTGCGTGTTGACCGTCCCCGGCTGCATGACCACCACGCACACATCTTTTAGCGACCGTGACCATTCGATACTCAGATTTTTCATGCCCATATTGAGCGCCGCCTTGCTCATCCTATAGCTATACCAACCGCCCAACTGATTGTCACTGATACTACCGACTCGTGCAGAAATGGTGGCAAAAACGGCAGGATTGTCATTGCTACGCTCAGATTTGGCCAATAAAGGTTTAAAGTGCTTAGCAATAAGTAGACCGGCCAAGGCATTGACCTGCATATTTATTAAGAAAAAATCTGTCTCAATTTGCCGTAGTGATTTTTCGGGTTGCTGCGTCGCGGTATGTAGGAGTCCTGCACAGTTAATGAGCCAATCAATATGGTTGGTATGCTGGCTAATGACATCCGCCGCTTGTTTGATACTCTGTTCGTCACAGATGTCCATGGGCACCCAATAGAGATTGTCCGCTGCAAAATCAGGAACACTTTTGTGATAAGTGGCAAAGACGCGCAGGTTGTCCTTGTCTCCATCATTATTGTTGTCCGTGCTCTCTACCAATTGCTCTACCATGGCTCTGCCAATGCCACCTGTGCCGCCGATGATTAGATAGGTTTTGGTACTCATAACGATTCCTTTTTTTGTATTTCTAAAATGAGGACATGCCTAGTGTATGGCTTATCTTTATGATTATGACTATCCTGTCTCTCATTCATTCTGGCTGATTTTTATCACCTTTACCATGACAAAAATGCTTAATAATGGCTCATTTAGTTAGCATTGGTTTATGACGCTGCAAAATAACAGCAGTAATCGTCATTATATATACGCTACAATAATCAAAAATTGTCTTCTAAATGAACGCCTTTATACGGATATTATCACCTTATGCTCTCATCACAAGATCAATTGACTGAGCTGGTACGCACGCTTGAGACGCAGCAGCATGTCTTTGCCACTGACCCGCTACTCATCACGGAAAAACTGCAAAATGAGGATGGAAAACCCGTCCAAAAACTGCATCGCCGTGCCTCACGTATCGATAGTAACGGCGCGCTGGCACGTGTACTCGGCAAGATTGATGGGCGCATCAAAGGCATCATGGTAGTCATGAGTGTGGTCTGGTGCATCTCGGGTTTTTTAGGATTATTTACCTTACTACAAGCCAATGTCGTCAATTTCTTTTATGTCTTGGTCTGTTTGCTTGGGTTTCATACCCTTATGCTGGCTGGTTGGCTGGTCATGACCTTGCTTAACCAAGGTCGTCAGTCGCCCAGCTGGTTTGCCAGTTTTGTCAGCCCCAGTTATCTTATCCGTGGTAAGGACGATGTCACCCAAGCGGCGGTTGACTTGTACGAGCGTCAATTACAGCATAGCGGTATGCGCTGGTATTTGGGTCGTTTTAGTCATCAGTTATGGCTTGCCACCTTAACCGGTATGCTCTTTGCGATTATATTCTTATTGATTGTGCGCCAGTATAGCTTTAGTTGGGAGTCGACGCTGCTATCCGATCAGGCACTGATTACCCTCACCCAAGTGCTCGGCTGGCTACCCAGTATGGTCGGATTTGGTGTACCTGACAATGCTGCTATCGTGCAGAGCCGACTGGTGACAGATGCCATGCCATTGTCTGTCGCGCGGCAATGGGCAAGCTTGTTAATTGGTAGTTTGCTGATGTATGGTATCGTGCCACGGGTGATAGCGTGGGCGTTTTGTGCCTTCATGTTCCGTCGTAAAAAAATGCGTTTGGATATCAAGCTGCCTTATTATCAAAAAATCCTAAATTTTTGGCAGCGTCATGTGGTTGATGCCGACGATTTTACTGAGGTAGCGGCGCCTATCGCTCCAAAGGCAACTGTCAGCGCTGGCAAGAAGCTGGTTGCGCTACTGGAATATCCTTCAGAGCAAGATAACTGGTGGCAAAAAGGTCTGGATGCCAATACTGATGATAATAGTGAGATAGAGAATTTCGGCATCGTTGATGACCGTGATGATATGGATCGATTAACCGTGTATCTAAAGATCCATCCAGTACAAGTATTGCTCGGTATTCATAGTAAAGCACTGCCTGATCGTGGCACGCTACGCAAGCTCGATCAAATTGCGGCGCATGCTAAAGACGGGCTGATTGTGCAGCTACTTAATGATGCGCCTGACACTACTGACGCCTTGCAACAAAAATTTTTGCAGCAACAAGATGTGCGATATCAACAATGGCAAACGGCTCTATCAGCACGAAATATTGGCTTGGTAAGTACTTATACTGCTTAATAAAAAATGATAATAACTTTTTCAAATTTTCACCAGACTCTAATAAATATAATACGGGATCAGATGATGGATAATAATAAAACAAAGAATGAGCCTATCAACGTAGAAAATTCAACGACAGCACCTACCCAGCCTATTAATATTAATAAAACCAGTGCTAGCCATACAGCCGACGTCACCACTTCCATCGATACCAATTCTAATGCTATTAATGAAGCAGAAGATTCAACAACTCGCGAGAGTAAGAAAACTACGATAGCCAGCGGTGAGGCATTAAAATTGGCGGTGGTCGGTCATACCAATACGGGTAAGACCTCTATTTTGCGTACCTTATTACGTGACGTGTATTTTGGTGAAGTCAAAAACGAAGCCGCGACGACACGCCATGTCGAACGCGCCCAACTGACCGATAGTCAGACTGGTGAAGTACTGGTGGCGTTATATGACACCCCAGGTTTAGAGGACGCATCGGGATTGATGGATTGGTTGGAGGACAATACCGCTAGTCGTCGCGATGGTATTGAACGTCTACAGCAATTTTTGGCAGCAGATATCGCTCAAGGTGTTGATGCGTTAAGTAGCAATGAGGACTATAGCCAAGAAGCCAAAGTTATCCGCCAATTGCTGGCAAGTGATATGGCGGTTTATGTCGTCGATGCGCGTGAACCAGTATTGGGTAAATACAAGGACGAATTGGCCATTTTATCGTGGGCAGCGATACCTGTTATGCCGGTGTTCAATTTCACTGACAGCCAAAATGCCAATATTGATGAGTGGCAGACCATGCTGGCAAGACGCAATCTGCATATTTCTACCCGCTTCGATTCAGTCGCTTTTGAATTCGAAGATGAAATGCATTTGTGGCAAAATCTTGCGACCATGCTTACCCATTCAGAGATGCTTGAACAGCTCATGCAGAGACGCACAGAAGACTGGGCACAGCTATACGATGAGGCTAATATCATCATTGCGGATTTTTTATTGAACGTTGCCGCTTTCGTGCGTGAGATTAGCGATGATGACGACCCGATGCCAGTATTGCAGCAAATGCAAGAAGCCGTTAGGCAAAGTGAGCGCGCGATGCAGCACAATCTGCTTAATTTATATAAATTTTATGATAATGCGGTAGCAGCGACTCCGCTTGAGTTACAAGCGTATCAGCAAGATCCTTTTGACCCTGAATTGCTCAAAAGCTATGGAATTCGTACGACATCGGGCGCGGCAGCTGGTGCACTGCTCGGATTGGGCATTGATGCGGCAGCACTTGGCACGACGTTGGGATTGGGTGCGGCAATAGGTGGTATCGCAGGTGGGCTATTATCAAATACCAGTAGCATCGCCGACCGGATTACTGGGGTAAAACGCTTATACATTGACCCTGCTACCCTAACCTTGCTCGCCACTCGTGCGATAGATTTACTCACTGCCCTACGCCATCGTGGTCACGCTGCGACTGATGCCACGCAGCTATTATACAAAGGTGATAAAGATAGTAACGATCTGTCTGGAGAAGACAATAACGTGACACCATGGCCAACGAATAAGCTACCAAGCGAGCTAAAAAAAGCACGGGGCAAACCGCAATGGTCATCGCTCAGTAGTGGTAAAGCAGAGCTTGCCCAAAGTTTACGGTTGGACATGGCATGGTCACTTTCAGGAAAGCTACAATCACATAAGCGTGAGTCATAAATTGCTAGCGAACTATCTATGTACTCTATGCATTTAACAACGCACTCAATGCTTCAGTGCCGCGTACGTCAGTTTGCTGCAGATAAATTGGATATAGCGGATACTTGGTAAAAATTCTCTCTATATCTTGCATCAGCTGCTGCTGGCGCTCAGCACGATGGCGCCAAAACTCATCAGACTGTGCGGGTGCGATGAGCTGATTGATGACTATCGCTGCTGGCGTGAGTTTGCTGTCTTCTAACTGTTCGATAGCACGTCTGGTCTCAGCCAATGGTAAGACATCGGCGGTCATAACCAATACAATAGCAGTCTGCTTACGGTCATGTAGCAGTGCTCCCGCCTGACTAAACAACTTTTTACGTTTCTCCAGCACCGATACTGCTTGCTCCCAGCGATCAGATTTCTTTGCGGCAAACGGATTGGCAACATCGTTTTTGAGGCTGTCTGTTTGATCGCCCTTTTGATTGTGACTGTCCAAATGTGTTGCTACCGAGCGCAGTTTCGCCTGCCTTCGTTGCTGAGCCAGTAGACCATCCGTCCATGCACCCATCATCTCTGGTAGTACCAGCAATCGTAAGGTATGACCTGTCGGCGCGGTATCAAATATTATATGATCATAACCAGCATGTGCCGCCTCGACTAAATGGTGGCACATGGATTCAAGCATCGCTGCTTCTTGGGCGCCGGGTGCCGACTTAGATAGTCGTAGATGCTCACGAATTTTTGGCATCATATCTGGATTGGCATAGGATTTAATCGTACGTTCAACTTGAGCAAAGTGCGCATCGATGATCACGTCAGGGTTTAACTCAATAGCATCTAGATAAGGCGATATCGTAGTTTTTTCATTCTTTAAACGCATATTGAGCACATCGCCCAAGCTATGTGCTGGATCGGTCGAAACAATCAGTGTTTTTTGCTGCTGGCTTGCATAATAGCTGGCTAGTGCAGCAGCAGTGGTGGTTTTCCCCACGCCGCCCTTCCCACCGATAAATATAATCGGCTGCGTCGCCAGCTGCTCTACCAATCCATGTAAAGGGTGTAATGCCATATTTTTATCTCGTTATTCAATCAATACTTATTTTTTATAATCAACAGATTGTTAGCAGCAACCAACATGGTCAAATGGACATCTATCCATCCCCATACGCGTGTGCCATTCGTGGAAATTTTCTAAAAACAATGGCTGTAGCTCTAGTGTATAAAAGCTGGCTGGGTTATCAATTCCCAAGCTCTCAGCAAACATAAGCAACATAAAAAAATCTTCTTCATCACGAGCAGCGCGCGCCATCGTCTGTCGATAAGGCGCATGGTAAAACTCATTCAATCCAGCCACAAACCGTTGCCACCATGGTTGGGTGTTTTCTAGCTCATTTGGTGTGTTTTCGTCGTCCATAATGACCTCTTATTTTATTTAATACTTATAATCCATCATGCCTATCCGATACAAAAAACGCCAGCAATTGCTGCTAGCGTTTTTTGTTAGATAGACATTCAGTATGATTTAGCGTTTAAGCGTCGCCGCTTTTACCTCTGTGTAGCGACCATTCTTTACGCAATACCGATAGACTCTCAAATGTCACTAAAATCGTGGCCACCAATATAATGATATCCATAATTATAAGTAGCCAATTACCATCAGTAAAGAAGGTTTTGAGCTGAATCAGCAGTGCAAATACGGTCATAACTAGTAAAAATGATAATGGTGCTAAGGTATACCAGACTGGTTTGCCTTTACGTAACAAGATAACAGTGACAATCATAAGTGTTAGTGCCGCCATTAACTGGTTAGTCGTACCAAATAGTGGCCAGATAATCATACCACCAGCACCATCGATACCACCGGCACCAAATGCCAATAGCAAGCAGCTTCCGACAGCCAATAGTGTTGCGACGACACTTTTATTCAGTACAGGCAACTTGTAAATCTCACCAACTTCTTGGAAGATATAACGTTGCAAACGTACGCCAGTATCCATTGTAGTACCTGCGAATAGCGCAGCCATTACTGTCAACATCGTTTGTGATAGCACCATATCGATACCAACACCAGCATTCAAGATGGTCGCGCCGCCATCGATGAAAGCACCGATAGAACCGTCACCAAATTTTTGATAAACCGCTTGCCAATCACCAAGAGTAGCAAAACCTGCTGTTGCCGCCAAAATTGCACCGAGTGCGAGCATGCCTTCACCCAACGCACCGAAGTAACCAACGAAACGAACGTCTTCTTCTTTATCAATCTGCTTGGATGTCGTACCTGTCGCGACCAAACCATGGAACCCTGATATCGCACCACAAGCAATTGTCACAAATAACAATGGCATGAGTGACGGCGTGCCAATTGGCAACGCGGTGTTAATAGCGGGCGCGACAATATTTGGCGTAGCAATAAAAATAGCCGCGTACAGCAGAATCAAACCGACAAATAGCTGCAGGCCATTGATATAATCGCGTGGTTGCAACAGCATCCAGACAGGTAATAATGAGGCGACCGCCGCATAACCAAACAAAATAAGAATCCAGACAGCGTTATCAGGTAAACCCATGACGGTTTCAGGTAACACAATAGGGAACATAGGGCCAAGATAGATCAGCCCGTATAGAGCACTTACTCCGATAATTGATACCCAGACCAAATTCATCTTGTAGCGATAAATACACTGTCCAATGATAAAGGCAACCACTAAGGCACCCCAGACTGGTAACACAGCAGATGGGGTTTTGATCATCATATTAGCAATAGCAACACCAAATACAGCATTCACCATTAGTAATAATAAGAAAATAACGACCATCATCAAACTACGGACACGTGTGCCCATAACATTACCAGCGATAGAGCCAATCGACTGGCCTCTATTGCGCATACTCGCCCAAATGGCCGACATATCATGCACACCAGCCATAAAAATAGTGCCCAATACCACCCAAATGATGGCAGGCACCCAGCCCCAAATCACAGCAATAGCAGGTCCGATAATCGGTGCAGCCCCTGCTACTGACGTAAAATGATGTCCCCACAATACATACTTATTGGTAGGCACATAATCTACCCCATCTTTCATTGTATGTGCAGGCGTTGGACGACTGTTGTCCAATGCTAAAATTTTGGTGGCGATAAATTTTGAGTAAAACACGTAGCCGCAGAGCATAGCAGCCACAGCGAATACCAGTACAATAGCACTATTCATCTTATCTCTCCCTAGACAAGTATCGGTAGCCTTATAAGTTCAAGCTTTTTGAATTAAAATATGAAAAATATGCTAAATTAGTATGCGATGATTGACTCAGCTAACCTATCGTTTAGGTAAATCCTAGCAATTTGTAAAACTATTGCCAATCAACAAAGTCATGCAAAAGTCATATATTTTATAACTAGGGCATTTCACTAATTCGCATCTCGTGTGATGAGCCTGAGATTAAAGACTTTGTTTAAATAATAACCGATTTGACGATAAATGTAATGCTAGTAAGACATAAAAAACAACAAATAAAGGAAGTATCATGGAACATTATTTTGGATTCGTACCTTCAGATAAATTAAAAGCATTAATCATTGAGGCCGAACAAGTCATTGCTTCAAATGAGCAAGTGGATTATTACCCTTATCGCGATGCGCTGACGCATCAGACGGCTCGCGACCTTACAGATAACTTATTGGTTGGCTTGGTAGATATCATTCCTAATCCCGAGCGTCAAGCCTCTATGCGAAAAATTGTTGTAACGATTGAGCGTGCGACCGATACCCTACTCAATATTTTATTGGGTAAAGAGAACAATGAAGAAGTGCTTCCTAGCTTTCATTTCTTAAGGGATCGTGCCACATTTATCGACAATGAAGGTGTCAAGCGTATAGGTTTCAAACTGTCAGATTCAGATGCAAAAACCATCGATGAAGGTTTTGCCGCTATTACACCTGAGCATGTGGATAGAGCGAAGTTCAAAACAGCACTCGAAACTGTCAATGAAGAGACGCTTACCCACTTTGTCAGTCGCTTTGCTGAAACGCTGAAGCTCGGCATGATTAAACGTAAGTCTGTGCCAGTTGCCAAAGCCGCCATTGATAAAGGAATGAGCATGGCGCTGAACAAGTTATTGCCGGACCTACCTGATACATCACTGAATCGTTTGGCCAATTATTACCGTCCATTCATTGTAAAAAAGCCATCATAATAAAATTTATATTCTTATTAAAAAGGTAGTGTTGGGCAAATTTGCTAAAATTTGCTAAAATAGGCGGCACTTTTATCCAAGGCGCAACTCATGACCCAAATTAGTAATCAAGAAATTGAAAAAACCCTACGCAACTCAGAGTGCCTTATCAGCAGTATCGAAGTAGCCGCTGCTTATGAGCGCCTTGCAGCGCAGCTCAACCTACATTATGTGGGTTTAAACCCAATCGTTATGGTCGTTATGAACGGTGGTCTTATTCCAGCCGGTCAACTGCTTACTCACCTTACTTTCTATCATCGCATGCATTATATCCATGCCTCACGCTATCGTGATAACGAAGGTACCAGTGAGCTTGATTGGAAATTTAAGCCTGATGTTAACATCGAGGGCGAACACGTTTTATTGATTGATGATATTTTTGACGAAGGCATCACTCTAAAAGCTATCGTTGAAGAACTGGGTAAAGAAAAGCCATTGTCTATCGAGTCTTGCGTCCTACTCAATAAGCAACACGATCGTAAAGTTGAAGGGTTTGACGTTGATTTTGTGGGTATTGATGTTGCAGACCGTTATGTTTATGGTTGTGGTATGGATTTTCATGGCTACTTGCGCCATCTGCCTGGTATCTATGCAATCAAAGAAGGCAAAATTTAAGTCTTATACTTTAAATGCTTAAAAATATTTGAGTTCTAAAAAAGCATCCAAATTGGATGCTTTTTTATTGCTTATATTTTATAACTCATACAATGCTCGTATTTTTCCTGTAGGTAGTATGCCTGTATCAGTAACCGTGAAGAAATAATCGAGCTGCCAAGTCTGAGTCTTTACAGCAGTATTACTGGTTGGCTTATCCCAGCTAGGATACATCCTCATACCCATCTTACCTTTTGTAAAATGAGACTGAAGAATATTATGCTTAAGCAAGACATACTTCGGAAAAACAAACTGACCAAATGTATGATTGTCTTTAAATGTCGTGATTACTAACAAGTCTGGTGACTGATCATATTGGAAAGGTTGATTAATGCCTTTAGAATCCTTTTCCCAAAAGGTAACGAACTGCCCTATTTTGGTAGTTGTTTGCTTAGCCACTCTACCTCTAGCTGTTTTAATAGCCGACCGAGAGGATAAGGTAAATAATCCTGCTGCGTATTCAGAGTTTTGTACTTCCTGTTTAATTGAGGATACAATGAGTTGGTGAGGCTCATAAATGATTTCATTGATATGATCTAGCACACTATCAAAGGTATGCAACTTTAACCCTCCTTTTATACATCTTGTACTTTCATGTCCTGTAATACTTATCTATTAAAGCTTAGAAAACTGTAATGCCAAGCCCGTATGGCGCTCAGTTGGTGTTTTGACAGCGCGTTCGAAAGCTTGCTTGGTACTATAAATGGTCACTTGCTTCTTAGCACGAGTCACTGCTGTATAGATAAGCTCTTTGCTCAATAATCTTGCATGACTATTATCAAAAGTAATAGCCACATGATCAAACTCAGACCCTTGCGATTTATGAATGGTCATGGCATACGCGGTGGCGATGACTTCTTCATTCAGTAAATTGACCGCAATTCCCTGTGTTTTATTCTCAAAAAACACTTCTAGTCGGCTTCTTTCATCGCCAGTTTGCAAGCAAAAGCCAATGTCACCATTAAACAATCCTAGTTCATAGTTGTTTTGTAGAACCATGACAGGTCGACCATGAAACCATGTGTTTTGACCCAACGGTAGTTTTAGTTCAGCCAGATGCCACTGGGTGAGATAGTTATTAATATAATGATCGCCCCACTCACCATTATGGCCAGCACTCAAAACTCTAAATTTATTAAATGTTTCCATTAATTGAGCTACAGTACTTTTTACTGATTCTGGCATGGATTTTTCTATCGGATTCTTCAGTAAATTTTGAATTTTATTTACGTACGGATTGTAATTATGGGTGATTTTTAATAACAATTTTTTATTGCTTAGGCTATTTTTTTTTTTATCATTTAATATTGACTCCGTTTGCAGCGTATTGACATATTGAAAGCTCAATGCTTTATCTTGTTTTAACAACTTCCAGATGACCTGAGTATCTACCTCTGCTTTATTAATTTGCGAGGCAAGCTTGCCGATACCTGAATCAGCGCTAAATCGCCGGCTTTCGGTTAGCTCTGCATGAATGCCTTGTAGTAGTGGAATACGGCATAGATCAGCCAGTACAGCCCCTGCATCTACCGCTGCTAACTGGTGCGCATCGCCTAATAGTATCAACCTTGCACCTGGTTTTACCGCACTCACAAGATAATTGGCCAACTCAACCCCGAGCATGGATGCTTCATCAACGATGATGATATCTTCCCCTAATGGATTATCAGCATTGTAACGAGGTCTGCCTGTCCGACCAATACCTAACAAGCGATGAATGGTTTTTGCTTCTTGCAACTGTAGCTTAACATCTGCTGCATCTAAAGCTGCCTGTAAAGACTCCTGCATTCTCTGAGCAGCCTTACCAGTCGGTGCTGCCAATGCCAGACTGGCACTGTCCGTACTGAATCTAATATTTTCAGCCTCCTCTCCCCCACTCTCTGTCGCTTGTTGCAGCGCAATGACCAATTGAGCCACGGTGTATGTTTTACCTGTGCCTGGGCCACCAGTAATAATACTAAACGCATTATTATTAGCGACATTGATCGCTTTCACTTGGTGTTCATGAAGGTTTTCAGGTATTGCTATCTGTAAAGGGCTTACTTGCTGACTTAAGATATTATTGATATTTTTCGCTAAATTAAATTCCGCTTGCCAAGCACGGTGTAACCAAAAGGTGAACGATATTTTCGTTTCATTATCTGTTTTGATTTTTTGCATTTGGTATATGATAGGTTTATTTTTGCTTAGGCTATTTTTATTATTATTACTATCAGTATTCGCATCAACATTAGCAAATAAAGTATTCTCATGAATTGACTGAACGAAAGCAACTGAGTCACTATTTTTCAAACGCTGATATAACGTAGCTATTGCATCAAACCGTTTGACCATCATCTCTTTTTCATGGTTGCTAAGTGCTAGCTGCGCCCATAGCTGGGCTCGTTTACTAAACAAAGTATCTAATGAGCCAAATAATGACAGCTCAATTGAAGAGTCGTCTTCTGATGGCGTATCTATTTGAGCATCCATCAATGCGAGTATCGGCGTTGCCATCATCTCTAGTAAGTTTTGCTGCCACGCATATAGTGCGACCAACTCACCATTGATTTGACCTTGTAGCGGTGTGTCATGCTCAGCTGCCTCAATGGTCAATACGGTATGGCCCTCCTCCAAATGAGTGGCCAACATAATGAATAGAGCCGTAAATAAGCCGTTATCCTCTGTCTTACCGATATGTTTACTCTCAGCCTCTACCTTTATATCTGTCACGTTATATGCTACATGCGTTTGCTGACTGCGCAGCAAAATATAATCACTGAGATTACTGGCCCAGCTCTCTTGTAAGCTGATGGCTGACTTGTTCTTATTGTTATTATTACTCATCGTGTTCTGGTCTCTTTTTAATCTGATTAAATGTTATAACAATTTTTGCTCATTTAAGTGTTATATAAAGTTTATTAATCCGGCAGGCCAAATAGTGCGTCTAAACCTTTAATAAAGTCGATGGGAATATTCCAAGTGACCAATCCATAGCAGTTATGATTCTCTAAGTTGTTACTGCTAGGCTTATTATTATCTTTAGATGTAGAGTCAGCGATCTTAGCATTTGGATCATACACACCTCTCAAAAACACGTACTCTACAGCGCCTAAGTACTTATCTTCGTTACCTGTATAATCACTGATTCTCATGGCAAGGAACCGATGTAATGCCACTTGATAAATCGCTGCTTGTAGCCAATACCCCGCTTTAGACATTGCTTGTTTGAGCGTATTTTCATTATAATCGCTTAGGCTATTTCCTAAAAAGTTGCTCTTATAATCGACCACATAATACTTGCCAGCATGCTCATACACTAAGTCAATCTCACCACGCAGATAACGATATAGATGTGCCTTGTTTTGCGGAACTAGAGTGACATGCTTATCTATCTCATCAGGTAAATACTGTTGAAAAAGCCTACTGATATCCTGGGCTTTGAAGTTCTCTGACAACCCCATATTGAACTCTAACTCAGCAAATCGCTTACCTTTATCAAGAGAAATCAAGGATTGATTAGAAGATAATAGCGGCGCATGTAGCACCTCTTCAATCCAATTAATTAATGCCTCATGCTTCGTTGTATCTATTGACTCAAGATCAAACCCATCGCTATTTCTTTGTTTGTTGCCTTGCGATCTGCGGCTCTGTTGTTCAGCACTGCTATATATAAGCGGCAACTGATAGCTACTAATCGCTCTATCAATAACCTGAGGCCACTGGGCTTTATTGGTAAAGTCTATTTGTTCAAATATCTCATGCAAGAACGTACCGGCATTAGCACCCTTTACAAAGGTAAAGCGGATATCATCTTCTGACTTGAGGCTTAGCTCACTGTCTTGTTCGAGAGACTCTTTACTATTCAGTGAAGAGAGGTCTGAAACAGAAGACTCTGTCATATCAATGTCTATCGCATCATCAATACGCTCATCCACTATCGCCATTGCTTGTGTAGATTCATCTAGCTGACGTGCCAAAGCCGTAAAGCTGGTCTTAGCCCAACCATAAAAATAATTGGTTTTCATCACCTCAGCAAAGGGCGCGTACTCAATAGCCTCTGTTGTAGGCTTATGAGCACTTGATTTGGTTGCGGCTAGCTGAGCACTGTCATTTACGCCTGCTGAGTTGGCGTAATTATTGTCATAAAACTCATTAACCTTATACCCTCTGAGCATGCCTACGATGCCTTTGAGCCTATCTGGTAGCTCGAACTTTGCTTCTGGCGATTCAAACCAATAAAACACTGGCTTTAGCTCAAACCCTGTCTTGTTACTCGGATCTCGCAGCACAACATAAAGCTGCTCACTGGCTCGAGTAAATGCCACATAACCAAGCCGTCTTATCTCATCAAAACCCTCCTGTGTCTCGATATCGGTATAGTAACCCTCATCCGTGGCAGAGCCTTGCAATGGTGAGAAGCGGCGCTGATTTCCTGTTGATTGACTGTCTATCGACTGCTGTACTTCTATCGACTGCCGCACTAGCGCTGAAGGCGCTTGTTGCGCGTTATATAGATACAGCCCATAGTCTTCCTTATTCCCAGATTTCCTACTGGCATCACCCATTCCCAATACATAGACAATAGGGAACTCAAGCCCTTTTGACTTATGAATGGTCATCAGTTGCACG
Source organism: Psychrobacter sp. AT9 (assembly GCF_047272965.1). Classification (NCBI taxonomy): domain Bacteria; kingdom Pseudomonadati; phylum Pseudomonadota; class Gammaproteobacteria; order Moraxellales; family Moraxellaceae; genus Psychrobacter; species Psychrobacter sp. AT9. The sequence goes on along the minus strand of NZ_JBKOTW010000001.1, from coordinate 1,710,201 downwards.
CCAGATTCTGTCGGTAGCGGATATTGCTTAGCCCAATCACTATTAGGCGCTGCATCTATATGCTGCCTGAACCACGCCAGTAGCTCATGCTCACCCATACCGAGGCCGTACTGCGCCAAGATATCCATCACATGACGCAAGTCCATGATATGACGATCGCCTTCTGGATGAGCAGCTAGGGCTTGCCATACGCCTTGCGGCTGCACAGGGCTTTTATCTAATAAATAATGTAGCGCCGATAATATGCCAAAGTGCTGCCAACGCTGTGCACCTTCTTTTAAATAGGTAATAAAGTCTTGATAGCTCTTTTTATTATCAGTTGTTTCATTAACTGATGTGTCTTTCGAATTAGAGTTTTGTGAATGGAAGCTTGTTGTACTGCTGCCCTCAGTAATGCCTGACTCATGGTCCGTCATCATGGCTTTGATGTTTTTAATACTCAGTCCATATAGATGACTGGTCAACACCCGATTAATCATGTCATGACGATATGGGTATAGCATGGCACTTAGTAGCGCCGCCACATCTTCTGCCATGATAGTCTCAAAGATGCTGACATCACTGGTAGTCAAGGTCGGCACATTAAGTTTTACCAGCTCATCTTCAACGCGTTTCAGATCTTTTTTAGCACGTGCTAGCACCCCAATATCACTCGGCTGAATCGGCTTACCTTTAAGTGTCTGACCACTATTAAGCAAAGTGGCTATATGGCGAGCTGTTATCTCATGTTCATCGTAATCAAACTCTTTGTCCTTGTCATAAGGCAGGTGCAATAAGCTTACTGGCTGAGCAGAAAGCACCTCTGTCACCAGTACATCATCTAGACTATTTGACGCATTAAACCAAGACAGCTCATATTCCGGTTTTGCCGCTTTGATATGTTGGTAGTGAATACCAGTACCCAACTGCGACAGCCTATTCTCAGCAGTTGTGGCGTCAGCCATACCAAACCAGCAGTTCAATGCGTTAATCACACCCGCATTAGAACGGCGATTGATATCTAGTGTCCAAAGCGTACTCTTGTCAAATTGGGCTTTCATATAATTATAGTTGGCCACATCGCCACCACGAAACCCATAAATAGCCTGTTTGGGATCACCAACCAATAGCAGAAATTCATGATTGGCTTTCTTAGTGGTTGATTGCTTGTCACTGTCCGACTGTTTACGCTTATTCTTTGGCAAGTAGATGCTTTCAATCATAATGGCTTGCTCGCCATTGATATCTTGCGACTCGTCAATCAATGCCACAGGATAATGATGACGAATATAACGCGCCAGCTTATCTCCTTGACGACCAGTTAATGCTTGGTTTAAGCGTACCATCTGCAAACTAAAGGTCGTCTCGCCGCGCTCTTCCAAAATGACTGGTAGCCTATTGCGCACAGCCAGCACAATATGACGGTTAAGATTGGCTAATACCAACAAAATATGCTGATTTAAACTATCAAGCATGTCTAAGATAGCCATTAACTTACTAATGGTCTCTAACTCAAAAAGCGTCTGGTGCTCTTTTTCTTTATTCTTATTAAAGTTCTTGATTTTGCCATCTTCATCTGGATATCTGGCATCTTGCAATGATGTCAAAATCTTATTCTCGCTCTCATTTAAATAGCTATTAAATGTCAGCTGATACTCTGATATCTTTTGATGCACTTCAATAATGGCATCAAACTGTTTGGTTAAATTAGAACCACCACGAAATCCTTGAGACTTTCTATAATCAGGATTTAAGTAAGGCTGAATATCGGCTAAATCTAACTGAGAAAACTCATTGATTAGCTTTTCGTATGTATCAAAATCAAAGCTTTTCTCATGCCTTATCTCGTCAATCGGCGCAGAGATAAAATTAAGCGAGCGCGTCACATACTTTTTATGATCGCCAACTGCAGTCAGCTTACCTTGCTGATCCATTAGCGCGTAAAGTTTAGGCTGCTTATAATACAAACGGCTTTGAAACTGACGCAGCTCATCATGGATAATACTGTCAGTCACCTGTTCAATACTGCTGTCTTCAATAATCCCCATACCCTGCTGGTGACCAGTTTCGCTGCTGTACTCTGTCAGCCACTTTTGCGCCAAGCTATCGAGCGTGCCTACAAATAGCTTATCCAATGTGGTTAGTACCAGTGCCGTACGCCTGATAGCTTCCGCCATGGGGTAACTGTACACGTGATCTAGCAAATAACCGACAAGATGCAAGTTAATAGGATCTTGCATGATGCCATCTAAGCGCACATATTTGGCCTGATTAACCAGCCAATCTTCACGATCTTTCTTTGCTTGTTTACGTTTCTCTACCGCCACTTGCTTATCAGCAGCAAGGTCTTGATTTAAATCGTCAATACCTGTCTCAACGTTTGCGTCTACGTCTGAATTACTGCCTGCTTTTGTATCTTTATTACCCTCAGGCATGACTTGTAGTATGTTGGGATAGAGACTCTCTTTATTGCTAGTATCAGCACTTAGGCTATTGACCCATTGTAATAACTGATAGAAATCTACCAAACGATCGTGGATACGCTGACGCATTTCGGCAGCGGCAGCTCGAGTAAAAGTCGTGGCGATGATCTGCTCTGGCGCACGTCGCGCCTCAATCAGTATGCGCAGCACGATACCAGTCAGCGTCCAAGTTTTGCCAGTACCCGCTGAGGCTTCGATTAAGTGCTTGCCCGTTAGGTCAACATCGACTGCCGGTATGACATCAGCTTTACGTTCAGAAACAGCAGACGAAGGCAGCTCATCTGAATATTCATCAAATAAATTCGGTTGTGTAGACGAGTCAATGGTATTAGCTGGTTCGATGAAGTCTGTCATATGGGCGCATACTTTTAATTATTATTTATTAGGGCGTATCTTCAATTCACTCGATAGTTATCTAAATGGGCTAACCATCTAAGTTAGTTAACGCATTAAACATCGGCTCATACAGTGGCTGCGCTAATGTAGTCAGAGCTGCTGACAAAGCCTTAAACGCATCTTGGTCACGCAGTACATATTGCCAAATTGCATGCTGCGAACAAGTATCATATACCGTATCTGAATTGTAGTTAGGTCTTAACCAGTCTGAGAAGTCGGCACGTTTTGGCCAATAGCTATTACCGGCACCTTCTTCAGGCTTTAGATACTTATCAAGGTAATTAAGTGCATATTCTGGCAGTAACGTAATAGGTACTTGACCCGTTAACTTACCAAAAATAGCCCATTTTATCAGCTCAATTACTGCGTCTTCATACACGATCGGGCTTAGTTTAAATGCGATTACATCTTTATAGTTACTAACTTGCGAGCTGGGCTTATTAAAGCGCCAAATACTCACGCCATCATTTAATACCACTTGCTCGGCAGTGGTACGTCTGGCCACTTGCCAATACAAATGTGACAACCAAAACTTAAGTAAATGCCTAGGGCTGGCAGAATTGGGCAATATGTTTAACCATTGCTTAGGCGATTGCTGAGCATAAGGCACGCCTGCCTGAATATGAGAGTGACTGTTATGCGCATCTGTCGGCACTGATATTGGTGCTAATATTGGTACTGAGCCCTTTATCTTAATAACTTTCGGCAGCAGCTTAAGCAGTGTCTCTATATCCTCTATATTCGTCTGATTGCTTGACTCATTATCCATGCTACTCAGTATATTTTTTAGCTCTATCTGAACAGGGTGCTCGGCGGTTGGTGTCAGTAGCTGTAATACTGTAGCGCTATCTGCTCCACTCTCGTTGAGAATACTGCTCTCATCAAAGCCATTAGCAATTAATTGTTCTTTGAACTCCAAGCATTGTTGTTGCAGTTTCTTTTGTTGATTGGGTAGCGTGGTCTGGCGAGCGACACCAGCAGGCATAATTTTTTGATACATCAGAATTGGAGTGGTACTTTCAGCCTTTATATGACCGCTATCTGCCTCAGTCTTATCAGCGACCAACTGCTTGATCAAATGGTCTTTGATTTTATAGGTAGTCAAACTGTCTAAAAATAATGGCTCTTGATGCGACAGAGCTTCTTCACCTTGTACCACATGCACCTTTTGGGTACGCAAAAAAGCTTTGGCAGGATGGCGTACTTGGTAAGCCAATACCCCTTCAATGTCTATCTCTCCAATATTAAATACGCTATCAGATAAAGCTTGGATGAGCGCCTCTGTCATGCTACTAACATTGCTAGTATCAACAACTGTATCTAGCGCTAGCATATCAGCCAATGTAGACAAGGTTTGATTGTCTACTTGACCTAGCTGACCCAAGCCTTGGCCAAGCACCTGAGCGATTGACTCATACTGCGCCTTCGTGGGTAAGCCCACCAGTTGCATAGGCACACTAGATACTCGCCCTTTCAATGTATCAAACACCGCTTGCCAAAGCGGCGCAGGCGGAAATTGCTTTTTCTGAGCCAGCTTGGTTTTGCGCATGGCTGTATTTAGTAAAGTATCCAGCTCATCAATCATATCGACAGGGCTAGAATCCTGAGCATTGATATTAATGTTGGCATTAGCATTGTCATCAATATCAGTGCCTTCGATTGCCGTTTCAAACAGACTCTCATGAAAAGGTAGTGCAGGATGCTCAGTCACTAGCCACTGCTTAATCAATTTAGGCAAATAGCGTTTGAGACTTTCGGTGGTAGGATCAATATTCTCAGGCAACGTTTCAAGCGAGTTCACCTGCCATTGCACCTCACCTTGTAGGAATTGCAATAGCTCGCTCACTGGGTTGGCAGGCAGATGCTCATGCGTGTCCGTCAAGCTTTGGCCGTTGTAGAACATCCAACATGCACTGCGCGCGCATAGCAGTGCATCTAAAAATGCGCCGTTGTCATCATCTTCGCTGACTCTGTCACCGCGGCGGGCATTGGTCGCTTTCATCAAATCATAGCGGTTATCACGATCACGCCCTGGGAACTCAGAGAGATCCATATTGAGCATCACCACTAGCTCAAATGGCACGTTTCTTAGTGCACCAAATCGACCAAAGGTAATTACTCCAGTTGGCTCCGCACTGACCTGCTGACTTTCAAGCTCGTTTTCGATACTGTCTAGCATAAAGCTCAGCTTGAGCGGCAACTGCTCCACACCTGCCAGCCTTTGCTCTACTTCTCTGTTGTCGACATCACCACTAGCGTACTGCCTATAGTGACGATTGGCTCGCAGACTTGATTTAAAACCATTCATCGCGTTGTAAATAGCGCGCATGGTACGCGTTTGGTCCACATCGCCAAAGTAGCGATGGATAACTTGTGTCTCAATCTGATCGAGCCAGTCTTCCGCTTTCATTTTTTGTGTATGATCATCACGTCGTGCGACCAAGCCGGTATAAATACGGCAAAGCGCTTCAACAATCAGCGCATCATTTAGGCTGACTTGTGGTAGCGGCAAGGTCATTTCTGGTAAAGCTGTACTTGGCCATTCATCGTCATTTAGAGCATATAAGCAGTCGCTCAACTCAGCCTCTGGCATGATCAGACCTAAAGTTAATCTGTCTAACGCTTGCGCAAAGCTAAAGCGATAGTCGTAATCATTACTGTCTAAAGTTTGCTTAAGATGCAGCTCATCAAACCCACGGATAAATCCTGCCTCTACCAACAAGTCACAACCACGACTCATCTGCTCATGAGTCAGCCCAAAGCTTTCAAATAAAGGCGGTAACATGAGCCAGTCTAAAACTTCAGCGGCTTCAAAACGGGCGCTATGGCTACCTAATAATTTGTAAAAACCAATAATGGCTTCCCATAACTGGCGAATGTCCGCATCAACAACACCAGTCACTTTGGCAGGCAAAGTCAAACCGTCTTGACCCTTACCATTGACGAAGATAGAACCAATCAATGCATGATGACGCTCAACATCGGGTAGCAACACCACAATGTCAGAGATATGGCGTTTCTTTTCACCAAGTTTGATAGGTTCGTTCAACCAACGGCCGATCATAATACGCAACACTTCAAGCTGACGCTGCAAACTATGACACGAATGAATGCTTAGGCTATTATCTTGCGAAGATATTGCCCAAAAACGGTCTTTTTCAAAGCGCTTATTCTCTAACGCTTCATCTTCATACCAAGCCGTTGCTGGCTTCTCTTCATCAAAGCTTGGCTCTAGTTGCTTACTTACTGCTTGCGACACTGTAGCGGCCGTTGCTTGCTGGGTCGATTGCTCATCAAGCATCAGCACATCGTTCTGCAAACGCTTTAACAAACTTGGACTATTCTGAGCGCTACTAGCATCATCGATGTACTCAGCAGCAAACTCATCATTAAAATCAATGCTCAGCGTATCATCAAAATTATCTTGCCATTCAACCAGTGCATCGTCGTACTGCTCATTACCAGACAAGTTAGCAAGCATCGCAAACGCATCACGCGATTGCTTACCCAAACGTGATAGCAAACTGTGGCCGTAATCACGCAGAAACACACTTTCAGGGTTAATAATCTGCTGACGCTGTAACCATGATTTATCGACGATATCTGCCCAAAATAGCTTTGATGGATTGTAATGCAATAGCGTGATATTCATGTATTGCGACAGGCGCTGTAGAAAGTCTAACTCGGTCTGTGGCAGTTGCTGGATAGTAAAGATACGCAGTATGGTTGGCAACTGGTCACGCTCATTTGCCTTGTTATTTTTTAAGGCCGACCAGAATGCGCGCTCCAGTGCCACACGGTGTAGATGAACATCAGCAAACAAATGCGCCCATAAGAATCGTTGGGCAACTTCCAACTCAACATAATGCTCGACCAACCACCCAGGCGTGCCGCGCGCATACTTATCAAAGCGCAGTGACAGTGCATCTTTATCTGCTATCAACTCATCTACATTCAGCGGCTCGTTGTGCGACCATAGCGACAACCAATCCTCACGATGGGTCAAATAGCGGTTAAACACCCTCGCCAAATCACTTGCCAGCTGCCAAATACGGGCATCTTGTTGTGCCTTATCCTGTCGCACATTGTCCTGCTGAGCATCTGCCTGCGGTTCATCAATCAAAGACGCCAGTAGTGGATTGACTGGATGCTTCTCATCTTTAACAATCGACTCTTGATAGTAAGTCAAATACCCAAACAATCGCCATTGCATTACTGTCGGTGACAACACCGCCACTTCGGGCACGTTTAGAGTTGTCGCTTCAGGGTTTTGCCCCAGTAAGTACGCATTATGGCGACTCAATACATCTTGCATCAGCGTCCATTGATACTGACCCCAGAACTTAGTACGCACCAATGTACTAATACCAGCGCGACTGGCAATGGTCTTATCCAACCAATCGCCCAATACCATTGAGGGTACAATGACAATAAAAGGCTCAAAGACAGGCTGATCCTTGGACTGATATTGTACAAGCAATTGATCTACAAGGTTTTCGGTACGGTGCGACTGAATAATAGTGAACATAGACAATAATCTGATTGGAATAAGGGTGAGATACTAGGATTGATAAAAAAGGCTTAATTTATAGATGGGATGTCTGTATCCAATTTCAAAATCTCTATAAAACGTCCAGACAAAACAAAAATCAATACTCATCAATCCATGTTTGATGGTCGTTACTGTTATGCATTTCTGCTAGCATGAGGGCCATAAACAAAAACAACCATAGTAGCAAATTCTACATATCCATTGATGACGTTGACATGCCGAATTCGCTATCAGTGTGCCATTGATGGTTATCGTTTACTAGTGTGGATGCCGACATTATAATAAGCTTGCGACATTTAGTGTCGTTTTATACTATCATTCATATTTACTATGAAATAATTTCATTGCGGTTTTTAAATTGGCATTTACAACCTGTATATAAATAACACTTTCTATTGACGAGATTACTTAATATTATGCCATTGCGTCCCATTGATGCCATTTTTGTCCATCCAAAACAACGCTTATACGTCGTGTATTATCGCGGTGAGTTGTGGCAATTGCCACGTATGAAAATCGATGACAGATCATGGCAGAACAGACGACCCTATAAGGATGATAGTAGCTCACTTTATCTGAGTATTCATCAAGCTATCAGCGATCCTCTACTTGCGCAGAAATTGAGAACGCTAGATCTACCTGTGGCGGTACGTGGTAGCACGTTGCCACGTTTTGAAGCATGGTGGGAGGCACATGGGTTTAAATGGTTAAAAGACAGACTATTAACAGGTGAATCACCATTAGCAGCGCATACTGAGACAGGCGCTATCAACAATGGCGAAACTGACTCTACTGCACCGCTAAACAGCAAGTCACCCTCAGTCGATAACAAGAGCGCTGGACAGCAGAGCCGTGTGCAAAATAGCGATACTAAAAAAGCACGCAAACAAAATGATAACTTGCAAGCAAAAGATGTATTTGCTGATATGCTGGCAGACTTGGTAGAGGAAGTGTTGTATAAATAGCTTTATATTTAGCAGAAAATCACTCACTATATGCCATTTGAAGATTTAATTAAATCCACTAAAACAAGAACGATAATATATGAAAGACTACAAGCTGCTATTGGCTGGCCTGCTTTTGCTGCTGCTGATTATACTTATCGCTGTCTTTACTTGGCTGTGGAGTAGCAATCGTAAAAACATAGACCCGCTGCCCATTATGGCAAGCGAGAATGAGCCAATGGCTGGGGCAACTGAAGACGATGCTAAAACTACCACCGATAGCACTTTGTATTTGCAAGTAGAGGACAGTTTGCAAACCCCACTAGACCATGTTATCGCTCGCTTTAAAACCCGCTATCCGCATGTGCAGGTGTTGGCAAGCTATGTACCTTCGAGAGCGCTTTTGATTTTTCCAGAGGGCGATACTAATGGCACGTCTGTTATCAACAATACCGATATAATTATTGCTGATGATGGCTTGTCAGCCGAGCGACTGTCACCCTTACAGACCCAGATCGACGTCGAGCAGGGCAAGCACAACCAGCGCAAAGCTAAGACTGATAGTACCGCTCAAGATAACTCTGATAGCGTGAAAGCAAATAAAATTGCGGTAACGGATAATACTGAAGCACGTCGCCTGAATTCTTTCAGCTATGCGTTAAAAGACGAGCATGCGCTTGATGGCGTTATTTTGACACACAACCCTACAGCGATCGGCTTTCGTAACTTTTTACTTTCGAGTGTAGGGCAAGACATATTGAAGAAATATGATTATGAAAACATCAGTGGCTATAAAAACAGTGTAAATGACTTGTTCAAACCAACATCACGGGCAAAAAAAGCAACAGGCAACAACCCAGTAGATGTCTCTGATGCCCTGAGCAACAGCGAATAAATTTAAATTGTCTCTATTTGTCTTTTCTTCATTGCTTTTGTACAGGCTTTTTTTTACAATAGCACTCCATAATGCGCCTATAGCTCAACAGGATAGAGCAGTTGCCTCCTAAGCGATCGATCCGAGTTCGAGTCTTGGTGGGCGCACCAACGAATATTATCAGAAGCAATCAAAAGACCCCATAGCTTATACGCTGTGGGGTCTTTTGATTGCTTCTATATTACATCCTAACTTTATATAACTTACTGTACCTTTGCATAACAGCATTTTAAAGGTATTCTAGCAGGTATCTGCAAATACTGAACCGCTCCGAGTATATCGGAGGCTGATTTACTTGAGTCAGGCATCGATGCCTAACAGGGTTAAATTATCATAATACCGTTTTTCGAACTCAATTAGTGTTTCGGCTGTATATGTATAGTGGACGAAAAGCTTTTATTTTTAACCACTACACCTTTGGGTGCTAATGGCTCAAAGTCTTGATTAAATATCGCCCCATCTTCTGCAGGGATAATATACTGAGCTATGTAATTAGTGCCTCTGTCATCTTGAATATCAGCAAACGAGGCATAGTATTTGTTGTATTTTCCGGCATCTACAAGCTTACTTTCAACTGGCTTTATAAATTTACCATGAATCAACTCAAGAGGATTAGTAGAACCGTGCTCGCGCGCTATAAACCAATATTTTCTATATGACTCTAAATTAAGGCTTGAAATATCTACCTCAGCCAAATCGATCCAGTTAGCGCATTGCTGCTCAAACATTTTCGAACGTAAATCCTCTCCTTCAAGCCAAGCAATAGCCATGTTTGTAGCACGCTTGATTAAATGATCTTCAATCATGGCATTACTACCGCCATCGCTAAAATCGATCATCTCTTTAGCAAACTCTAGTGAAAGCTTTTCAACATCCGCCCGATCAAATCTTTTTATCATTTATTTTTATTCCTAAGATTATTTATCGAAACACCCTAAATTTGGTTGGAATCCGCCACGCTACAAAATATATCATCAACTGTTGTCAAGGGTCAAGCAGTAACAATCTTTTGAAAATATTAGTAATGTTCGGGCCTCAAAAATCATCTGAAGGTAGGTCTATGTTGGTTACTTTCTAGCATCACTATGAATAAATAGATTGTCCTTATTTGACATAAGAAATTTTTGAGTTGGTTTTAATTTAATATTTTTCGTTGTATTATATTAAATAGTGAATGATATTCATGTTTTTATAAAATGAGTTGGGAGTCAAAGCTTTTGATTTCAAGGCACTTAGAACCTAAAAGTCCATTAAAAACACAAAAGCAATTCATCATCCTCAAAACACAAAAAAGCCTTTCAAGCTTTATACTTCATAGCTTGAAAGGCTTTTTCGATCACATGTTTTTATCTGGGTAAGGATCTTAATATGGGGGTTTGAAAAACTACAGCGTAGTTGCAACTAGATTTGATAAGCTTAAGCAGAGTTATGAAAATACGGTCGCTCTCGCTTGTGAGAGGTTATGGTAAATAACTTTAGGTAGAAGGATAGTCATGACAGATATAAGACACTTATTTAATGATAATTAAGCTGCGTATCACTCTTTGAGCCGGTAGTGAGAAGTCAATTGCTTTTTAACAGATGATATACGCTAGATGGCGTATTCAATCATAGCCAAATAGTAAATCCGGCCAAGATTGAATAATTCACTGAAATCTACATAGCTTTGAGACTATGTGACTTAAAAATTGATTTAGGAATGTAAAATGATACTACCCAGTTCGGCTGATCAACGATTTCACTGATTTTTAGCTGTCCGGCTACGCTGCACAGGGCATAAGCTAACTCTTCGTCCATACCAGCTTTTTTATTCAGCCGATCAATCATGAAGCGAACGGCATTTTTCGCACCTTCCATAAGGTCTGGGCCCACTCCTGTGGTAACAATATACCCCTCATTATGGTTATCGCTGGCAACAGCGGGCATATCAAACATGGGGGCAGGAATACTATCGCCCTTATGCAGTCTGATTGTCGCTGTAGCTGCCATCCGCGTTTCAACCGCAGTGCCACATACCTCTCCATCTCCCTGACATGCATGTGTATCGCCAATGCTAAGAAGGCCGCCTGGCACCTGAACTGGTAAGTAGAGCTTAGACCCCTTTACTAGATCGCGAATATCTAGATTTCCGCCACATATGCGCGGAGGAACAATGGAGTGCGCACCAGGCTCAGCAGGTGCTAATCCGATAGTCCCTGCAAATGGTCGGAAAGGAATAACGACATCATCATGAAAATATACTGATTCATTATCATACTCTGAAATTTTCAACCATGGCTTTGTAAACTCTTCAGACAGCAAACCAAAACTAGGTATTATTCCTGTCCATCCCCAGCCACCAGGTTCGAAATCTAAAAGCTCAATTTCGATAACGTCACCTGGTTCAGAATCTTCAATAAACAGTGGGCCACAGACAGGATTTAAAGCATCCATAGGCAATCGAGTAAGAATCTCAGCCTTGCTGTCACGAGTAATCAACCCTCCGCTAGCATCGAGAATATCGAATCGTCGGGTATCACCGGAACTTATAGTTTCAACAGGCTTAAGATCATGATCAAAACAATGATGAAAATCGTGAATCGTCTTGAATTTCATATTAAATCTCCATATTGACTTGGCGGCCACGCATTTTTGCCAAATAATAAATGCCAACGCCTATTGCAGCCCAGATGGCACCAATAATAATAGTATAGCTTTCAAAGCCACTCCATATGTATCCCACAACAGCCATGCCAAGCAATGGGCTCAAAATATGTAGAAAGAAGTTATAAGACTTTTTCTTAAGCACAAAGTAATAGATGGTACTAATATTTAGGATCAAGAAGGCTGTTAAAGCACCAATAGTGACAATAGATGTCAGCAGAGCAAGATGAGACATAAAAGCAATCGCAACCACAATAGATATCACGCTTACCAACAGCGTGCTGACATATGGTGTCTTGTAGCGGGAATGCACACGAGAAAGTGCCGATGGCAACAGGCGATCACGTCCCATACTGTAAAGAATACGCGCTGTTGCGATCTGCGCGACTAGTGAGTCCGCGATACCCCAAGCAATCGCTGTCGTTGCTGCTGTCAGCACTCCCAACCATTCGCCACCAGCGATACGAGCCGTTTCATAAAATGCAGTATCAAGGTTGTTGAACTGTTCTGGATCAGGTTGTATCAAGGCCGCAATCCACGTTTGAGCAATAAATAAGCCACCAATAATAAACAGCACTAGGAAAATCGCTTTACTTACTGCCTTACCACCTCCCTTAGCTTCTTCAGCTAGGGTAGAAATACCATCAAAACCAAGGAAACTTAGTACAGCAATAGGTACTGCAGAAATAATTAATCCCATTGAAAAGTTGTCTACATCGTAAACAGGAGCTATCGAAAACATAGCTCCGTTGACATTATTGCTAATGGCAACAACCCCTACTACTAGAAATATTGCAAGAACGATAAGTTCAGCGATTAACATCCAACGATTGAACAATGCAGTGAAGCTGATGCCACGAATATTGACGTAAGTATTAAAGATAACGAAAGCGATGATCAAGAATACTGGTGAAATCGAAGGGAAAATGTCGTGAATAGCAAGTGCGCCTACAACGTAAAGCAATGCAGGTATAAGAACATAGTCCAACAACATAATCCAACCAGCGACAAAACCGACAAAACTGTTGGTTCCTTTAGAAACATACGAATACACAGAACCTGCTACAGGAAACTCTTTAGCCATCTGTGAGTAACTCACAGCAGTAAATAGCATACCTACCAGCCCTATTATATAAGCGGTCACAATCGTACCACCACTGGCACTCATTACGTGCCCGAAGATGCCGAAGGGTGCAATAGGAACAATAAAGATAAGACCGTAGATCACAAGATCTCTTAGCTCTAGTGTTCGTGAAAGTTCCTGCTTGTAGCCAAGACTTTCAAGAGTATTCTCACTCATTGATAAATTCCTTTTATTTGTAACTTCCTTTTTAAGTATTTTAAAATGCTTTTTATTTCTTCGATCAGCAAAGTAATGCTGACTTTTCCTTTAAAATAAGTAAACGCCTCTAAGTCTATGTAGGCTTTTTGGTACATTACTAATTAATTAAGGAGATATTATGTTTTCTATAGACTGTTGTTCTATATTATTTTCTTCCATAACTTTTATTAAAGTCTTGTATAGAAATTTACTTGAAGCTCATACCACAACTTTCCTACTCGTAGTAGCTTGATAGCTTCACGTCTAATATATGACATATTCGAGTAATACTAAGAAAGCGCCTGTTATCTTTGATAAAGGCGTGTTTCGCGAGCTGCTCTTTGTAGAGTTGAATTAACCCTTCTAAGTTGCATATCACTCAGAAGGATTAGTTTATGAAGACCTACTATGGCTTCGCTCTGACTCAAGAGAATGTCTTATTAAGACGATTGTCATTCACGAAGCTAAAATCACAGTATAAATTTTGATGTTTCTCACTATTAGTAGATATCAAATGGGTATTTAGACTGTAGGATTATTCGTAGCTTTATCACTAAAATCATTATTAGCATTTGGCTTAATATAACGCGGCATTTTTTGTCCAGTTTCTTTAGCAACAGTATGTAGCATTTGTTCAATCCAACCAGCATCCATAATAAACATAAGCGAGCCATCCTCATTGAAATTTACATTAGCACCTTCAACCATGATGAACCCCTCTGCACCTTCATCACTTCTGAGTGTATGTGTTGACCCTGCTGGTTCAAACAAATAGCTCCCAGCTGTTTGCACATCATCTGGATACTCCAAATACATCCAAGATCCTGCTGTGGTATAAAAATGTACTATCCCCGTATGAAAATGCTCTGGCAGTTGAGTATTGGGTTCAAAACGGGCGTAAATAACCCATACCCCTGTTTCAGAGTTCAAATAAAAGGGCGTGATATGAACGCCTGGCAAGGCATTTTTTATCTCGCCTTCCTTTTTCATATTTAGCGTCAATAGATAGTCTTGATGGGTGCCGATAGACATAATGCAATTCCTTTTGCGATATACGATTAATAGTCGGAGTCAGCATCAGTTTCCTTCAGATGCTGCTAGTTGTGAACAGGTTAAGCCGTGACTGCACCTAACTCTTGCAGATACTCTATTAGTATATTCGCCTACAACTTGCTGCCAACCACTCAAAAGAATGGTTTTTTATAAACACAATACTGAATACAACCATCCTTTTATTATCAATATTTATGCTAATTTTAATCAATATGACTAGGGCATGTCTGATAGTAGACCCTGACAGAGATATTTAATAACTGTTTAACCTGCTTCATGGTCATATATCAGCAGAGTAAGTTTATTAGCTTATCTAGCGACTTAAGTTATAGGTGTTTAATAAAAGGAATATTTCGTATGGATACGAAAGCATCAGATACATTTTCAAAAGATTTATTTGCTCATAAAGTTGTCGTTGTGACCGGAGCAACTTCAGGAATTGGACAAGCCGTTGCCATTGCCTTTGCACAAAAAGGCGCTAAAGTTTGGGCATTGGGATTAAATAGTAAGGAGGCACAGTATCCACAGCAATTAGATATTGAGTCAGTGGAATTAGATGTCACTAATGAGGATAAAGTCGCCGATTTTTTCAAAAATCTAAATCAGCTTGATGTGCTTTTTAATGGCGCGGGTATTGGCTCAACAACAGAACACGAATTACCTATGTTTAAAAAGGTTGTTGATATTAATTTAACGGCAGTTTTTCATATCAGTGAATGCGCGGCACCACTATTGGCAAAAGCATCTGGTGGTTCTATTATTAACGTCTCATCTATGTATTCTATATTTGGGTCACAACTCACGCCTGCTTACGCATCATCCAAGGGCGCAATCGATCAATTGACTAAATCTCATGCTATCCACCTTGCAAAAGATAACATTCGCGTGAATGCTGTAGCACCCGGCTGGATTGACACTCCTATGATTCAACAGTTAAAAGTATTAGATGGTTTTACCGATGGTATTATGGCAAGAACGCCTCTGGCAAGGTTTGGTAACCCAATAGAAGTGGCTAACGTGGTTTTATTTTTAGCTTCTGATGCAGCCAGTTGGATTACTGGTACCATCGTCAACGTCGATGGTGGCTATTCTATTGTTTAATATGTGAATGCTCTAAAAATAGGTCATGGCCTGTTACGACTTGGCCTATTTTAAAATATACTGTTGATGTGCTTGCGCAACGGCTTGTGTTCGGGAGCGTACTTGTAATTTATGATAAATATTACGTAAATGCCATTTTACGGTGTGAATAGACAAAAAAATCTTATCGGCTATCTGCCCATCACTCAAACCCCTTTCAACCAATAATAATATTTCAATTTCGCGCTCTGATAAAACTATCATACTATTAGGATCACTCTGACTATTACTAGATAGCTGCATAGCACTTTCTATTTGAGATTGCTTATCTTTCAATGAAAAACTACCTTCTCCATAAAAATCACGACCCTCTATTTCTAGTATAGATACTATATATCTTTGGATATCAGACGATACGGCAACCTCATTTCCCTGATACTGACAAAGCTTACTCAACAGCACCAAAATTAGCGGATGCTCATCGAGTATGATTCGATGTGTTTGTGTTGATTTAAATTGTTCCAATGCATCTAATAAGCTCTTATAAGACAGTATAGGCTGATCCAACACGTGATAGGCCATTGCCAACAATAACCTTATGCGGGCATTACGTATCACAAAGGGTAGATCAGCTTTTAGAAGTTGATTCAGCTCCACCACTGCTTGCGCTACTTGCTGACCATTACCCAAAAATATCGCTGTCCGATATGGTAGAAAATCCAGTCCAGTCAATAATTCAGTCAACGTTAAATCACTAAGCTCACCGTCCTCTCTTTTTGCTCGTTTTTTTATTTGATAACCAAGCCGATCGTTCTTATCATCATATTTTCCTGTTACCATTACTGGCATTATTTTTTTCAAATCTTGCTCGTCAACCCATCGCTGTATATCACTGGTTAGCCGAGGGAGCGACCACTCATCCGCTTTGTTATTGGCTTTTGAGAGATCTTGATCACTAATCTCCATCCCTGCTAAACATGCCAGCTTCAATTCTGTCAAAAAACCCAACGTAATCATATCTGTGATAACCATGTTTTCACCTTGGTCGAAATCTCTAAGTGCTTGTCTGGCATCTTCAATACGATTGCACTCATAATAAAAGCTCGCTTTTAAACTGCTTGCCACACTCAGCATCATATCGCGATTACTATCATTGGTCCCTAATTGAGCATAATCTGGACTGATACCAATGCGCTGAAATTTCTTGGTGGCTGATGGTATATCGCCTAATAGCCTGTCACAAGTTGCATCAATACTATCTATATAAGTTAAGCCGTACGGATTATCATCCTTGATATAAAGGGTTCTTGATTGAAAAATTAGCGAATGAGCATGTCTGATGTTGCCATTATTAAGTTGATATAAAGCACAGATGGCCAATAACGGTGCTCTAAAAAAATACGCCTCTAGCGACAGTTGTTGAAGACCTATTTGCGCCAACTGATAAGATTTGGGTAAGTCATCAGCAATAAAAGCAGTCATTGCTGACAGTCCTAACTGCTTATCTTTATGGCTAATAAAAGTTTGGTTGTCATTATCTAACAAATAAAGCTCTTCTTGCTCAAGCACTTTTATATAGCGGGCTGCTTTATAATGTTGACGAGATAGAATCAAACCCCAAATTAAATCATATAGTAAGGCTGGATGTTGACACAGCTGACTATCAGTTAAAGACTCAGTCAGCTCTAACAAACTATAAAGCCGCCCCTCTAGTATCAAATCATGACTGACTGCTGTTAAAGCTGACAAAATCAGTGTGTTATCACCGATTAACTGTGCATGGTAGATCACCTCTAAAAACATACTATTTGTTTGATACCAATCTGCTGCTTTAGAATGAGTGGCAAAATACTTTTCTGGTGCTTGGTTTTGTAGCCTTGTTTGCAGAAACTGTCTCATTAATTGGTGTATGCGAAACCACTGATACTGATCATCTATCGCTTGAATAAAAAGTCCTTGTTGACTTAAATTTTTCAGCAAGACCTGCGCATCAGTTGCACCAGTTAATGCGTGACACAAGCTGGCATTTATTTTTCTCAATACGCTAATGTTTAACAAAAGATTTTGGACATGCGCATCACATTGTAAAAATACCTGCTCCGCTAAGAAATCAGCTATTTGCCGCTGTGCGCCGCTCATTTGATGTACGAGTTGGTATAAATCTTTTTCATTCGTACAGCATAAATTAATGAGCTGTATACCTGTTAGCCAACCCTCCGTTTTATCAATAAGCATTGATACTAATTCGTTATCAATCAAAGTTAAGGTGCTATCAGCATCTACTGTCATCTCTGATAATGACTGATTGGCTGCCATGTAAGGTGTAAGCGTGGTATTTTGTATCAAATTACTGTGTAGGTACTGCTGTAGTATATGCGCATCAAGTGCTGACAAACGCAACTCATGTGCTCTAATAATGTGGACCAATCCTTGTAGTTCACCTTTTGCAAGTGCCCAGTTTGGAAGCGCACGTGAGGCAATAACTAAATGGTAATTACTGGGTAAAAATAGGTATAGCCACCAGATAATATTCAAGCTATCAGGATTGGTTAATACCTCTAGCTCATCAATAAATAATGTATGGGAAGTTGTCGTATTAAGCTGAGACAGTAAATGATGAATATGACTTTTTGTTACTCTGTCTTCTACTAATAATTGTGCATCAGATTTCTGAGTCAATATTGTCCACAGGTATTGGTACAGACGTATAGGGTCGTTGTCATCGTTATCTAGAGTTAGCCAACCAACCGTGAGATGACGTATCTCTAGCTGTTCACTCTGCTGTACCATAACAGTAGTTTTGCCATACCCTGCAGCGGCTTGTATCAAAACCAACCGATGAGTATTATCTCCAAATAACTGATGCAGTAGTTTGGGGCGCTCAAGCAGCCTGACTTGTTGCAGTTGTGGTCGTTCGATCTTTGTTTTTAAAATCAGCATCCTTGCCTCATTTTTTTTAATAATTGGTTGCCAAATAGCTAGTAGCTCTAATGACTATGTACCACAATAGCAAGAAACACATTAACCTTAGGCTATAACATGTATCACGTATTATGCATCATGCCATCTAGCTATCATGACTCGTTGAATCGTAACATTAGTGAGTAGAAAACACACTGTAATCAAAGTGAATGAGTGGTAAATCAACTTATATTGAAATCAAGCAACGCTATGATATCAAGTATCTGTACGCATATCTAAGAGCTAAGAACCATCGTATTAGTAAACTATCTAGCAACCGGTACGCTCACAATTCATCGCTTTCAATGACTCAGAAATTCTGATAAAAGTATTAAAGTTAAAAGATTAAGGTAAATATCACGCTCTGTTTATTATAAGAGTCATAAAGGTCAATAGTGTTTACACAAGGAAGAAGATCATGCCAAATATTAACGTGAATGGAACTACCCTATTTTATAGTGACAATGGCCCTAAAAACGCCCCGGTTTTGGTACTAAGTCACTCGCTATTTTTTGATCATAAAATGTTCACGCATCAAATAGAACATCTATCTAAAACCATTCGAGTAGTGAGCTATGATGATCGGGATCAAGGGCAAAGCGCCCGTTCAGAATTGAAAAGCGTTGATATGGATACTCATACCAACGATGCCATAGCATTAATTGAGGAGCTCGACCTAGGGTCTTGCTTTTTTGCTGGGAACTCTATGGGCGGGTTTGTTGCGCTACGTTTAGCCGCTCGCCGCCCAGATTTGCTAAAGGGTTGTATTATACTTGGATCTAGCGGAGAGCTTGAATACAAACTGGCCGATTTTTCGCCTTTGGTTGAAGGCTTAGGTGCACAAGGTACTGAACCATTTATCGATACGCTTATGTATATCATGTTTGGCGATGACTATTTGGCAGACGCCACTCGAGCAAGTGAGCGTGAGTACTGGCGTGATCATATGCTAAAACTAGGACCTGATATCGCGCGCAGTGCTGATGGCGTTATTCATCGCACTGGCATATTAGATGAGCTTAAAGGGTGCAAAGTACCTACGCTAGTATTGGCAGGCGAACAGGATCATGCGTATGAAGTGCCTCTGTCAGAAAATATTACTAATACAGTAGCCGATGGCCAAATGTTCGTGATTCCAAAGGCCGGTCATTCGGTAGCACTTGAACAACCGGAAATCGTTAATAGATATATTGCAGATTTTATTTCAGCACATTCATAATGCGGACTTCATAGCAAATAGCTTGAGATTTTAGTGTTTTACTCACTTAATGGAATTTAATAAAGCATGTTTATTCATGTCATTAGTGAATTTATCTATGTGCTTGACACTTCCAACAGCTCAATGATTAGAGCAACTGCATGAACGATAATGGCTTACGTGACGGTAAAGGTAGTACGTACTTTGCTAGTCACTCCTCATTATAATCAAGCTCAATATACTTAATGATATCGTTGATAGCTATAGTACTGACTATCTCTGTCAAAATACAAAATCAGCTCTTGGCTGGGTCGTCTATTCTTAATTTCCATATTGAGTGCACAACAGACTAAATCTGCTGTCACATGCTTATTGATGGCATAGCCAACCAGCTCTTTAGTGTCGTTATCACATGGGATATTAAAAACTATCGAATGAATGGTATGGCTGGCAGGGTAGTTTTGAAATAATTGGCTTTTGCAGAATTAACTTATATGCATATATTTAAAAATTATTCGGTGTGACTACCTATAATACTACGGGTCTATAGATAGTACTTATAGATATGCTGATCACTAACCACTAACCACTAACCACTAACCACTAACCACTAACCACTAACCACTAACCAAGATATGAACACACTATATTGATAATCTATCTAAGCCTATTTATATAAGGCTTAGACCACAAATTGCTAATAATAAGGTTTGTTAGGTGTCTTTGTGGAAATCGGGGTTTGCAGCCTGACTCAAGTAAATCTGCCTCCGAAAAATTCGGAACGGTTCAATTCTCAGGATTAGTAAATTTCAAGCTTAAGATGTGACTTTTTCAGGAGGTCTAATGGTTACAGCTTATCTCAAGTTAGGTAATATTGTCTTTACAGAGTTTCGATTAAAAAGACATATCAAACTCTATAATTTCTTCGATAAATCTAGCTTCAATAGGTGATAAAGCACGGTGTTTATGCCAAAAGAGACGAATAGGGATATCAGCAATACCTTCGCTTGGCGGCAAACGTCTAAGCTTAGACTCCAAGTGCGTTGCGGCAATGAACTGATCAGGTAGCGCACCGATGCCATAGCCGGTATAAATCAGGCGAACCGCTTCATCTAAATTGTTGGTATAAGCACTGATACGGCCAGTAATATTATGGCTTTCTTTAAACACCGTAATTGGTGAAAGCACATCACCAATATCTTCACTACTAAAAGCTATAAAATCCTCTTTTAATAGGCTATCAAAACTCAAATTAGGTACTGAAAATAGCGGATGATGGTAGCCGCAGTATAGGTAATACCGCTGAGTAAATAATAACTGCTGATTAAGAGTTTCCGGGATATGTCGAGCTAAGCAGATACCAACAGCAGGCGTCTTTTGTTTGAGGTTATTTAAAATATCCATACTTGATTTCACTGTCAAATCTAAAGTAATATTTGGATATTTTTTTTTGAAATAAACTAAAAAATCATTGTATTTTGGATTGTGGAGTCGACTGGCTACCAGCAATTTAATTTCGCCTTCTAGTAGATGCGAATTGCTACCTTTCATGGCTTCAATAGAGGTTATTTCTGTAAAAATCGTTTGTGCAACTTGAAGGCAATAATGACCAATTGGAGTGAGCTCTAACGGTTTGGTATTGCGAATAAGTAGCTGACTTTCGAGCTGCTCTTCAAGCTTTTTAAGGTTTTGACTGACTGCTGACTGGGTAATGTTTAGCCGATTAGCAGCTGCGCTAATGCTTCCCTCCTCATATATAGCTATTAACACATGAAGCAATGTCCAATTCAAGCTATCGGCTAATTTCTGTTGCAGCATAGTAGTTTCAGCACTTGTATTATAAATATATTGATAACAACTCAACATGAAAGGACTACCAAAAATAAGGAAGACTTAGTCTTTTTGATACATATTCAGCCTCTGAATTTTTAGCTCCCCTTTCATCATTGTTCTCAGCTCATAATACAATATAGCTAAGGATAACGGGGCGGTATAAATGCTTATTTATTGTATGGCTTGTCATAACACCTTTTCTTGTCATGACAAGCTAATTAATACCTAAGGTGTTAGCTCATCAGGGTCTGTAATCACATGCAGCAATACTGTCTTGCGCTCTTTTGTGACGATTCTCAGCGCATTGGTCACACTGGTTGCGATGTCCTTGTTATTAGCGACTCGTATACCATGGGCACCAAAAGCATTGGCCAGTGCAGCAAAGTCAGGGTTTTGTAGCTGCGTACCAGACACTCGATCGGGATAATGGGCTTCTTGGTGTTGACGGATAGTACCAAATTGCTGATTGTCCATCAAAACAATTAAAACAGGGGCATCATAACGAATGGATGTGGATAGTTCCGCCTCATTCATCATGAATTCGCCATCACCCGTGACCACTATCGATAAACGCTCAGGCGATTCTAATGCAGCTGCAATACCCGCTGGCAGGCTGTAACCCATCGCACCATTTCTAGTACTCAGCTGACTTGGGAAGGTATTTGTGGGCAAATAACGCTGCGCCCATAAACAGTGATTGCCAGCACCAAAACTGTAGACAGCATCGGTAGGTAACTGCTCAGTCAACGCTTTGATAACTTGGGTCATACTGGCGTATGTCTGATCAGCATTTGTTTGCTCGATATTATTCGTTGCTACGGGCGTTTCTGGAAAAGCACAATCTTTTCTCTGTTGCTTATGACAATAATTAAACCAAGTATCACGTGAATCTGAGCTTGCCAGCGATACTTGGCTAATCGCTTTGATAAAGCTAATAGGGCTAGCGACGATATGCTCAGTAACTGCACCACTATGACCACGCAAGCTTGTATCTAGATTAACAATATAATTAGGCTTATCAAAGGACTGGCGCAATTTATACCCATCACTAGCAACGTCCCCTAATACAGTACCTATCGTAAGCACGACATCAGCTGTTTCGATTAATGCGGCACAGTCATCCGAGCGTCCATAACCCAAATAACCAGCATGCGCAGGAGAATCAAAAGCCACTCTATCTGAAGCGCGCCAATCATGGATGACAGGAATGTGATTGTCCTCTGCAAACTGGGTTAACTGTTTAGAAGCTTCGGTCGTCCAATTTTGTCCCCCTGCAAAAATCAGTGGCTTTTCAGCAGTAGATAACGCATTTAATATTATATCAAGCTTGTCATTAGATATAGCACCTTCAGCAACAGGAATCACTGGATGCAATTGTCCGTGGAATTCCTGTTGGATGATGTCTTCAGGTAGTCCCACAACGACAGGACCTGGTCGTCCTTCTAAAGCAGCATGAAAAGCTTTGGCTACAATCTCTGATGCTCTTGAAACTTCATCCAATATCAGTACACGTTTACACTGACTAGAGAACCATTGATTGGGATCAAACTCTTGGAACGATTCTCGGTTTCTGTCTGCGACAGGAATAAGTCCAACGAATAATATGAGCGGCACACCATCTTGCCATGCAGTATGAATACCAGTATAAGCCTGTGCCGCGCCTGGTCCACGGGTAACCATAGCAATACCAGGCTGACCCGTAAATTTGCCATGAGCATCTGCCATGTAAGTACAGGCTGCCTCATGACGACACACCACTGTGTCAATATCAGCATTATACAACCCATCTAATACCGACAGATAACTTTCACCTGGAACGACATAGGCGCGACTGACACCGTGTAATTGCAAACTGTCTACGATTGCTCGACCACCATGGATAATGTTGCTCATTGTTAGTCCCTTAATTTTTCATTTTAATAAAAGTCTTTATTTCTTATAAGTGTCAAAACAACTTATTCAGCAGCAATGACCGTCACTTCTACTAATAGGTCAGGATGCGCCAATACTGATTCACCACAGGCTCGAGCAGGTGGTTGAGTATCTGCAAACCACTCATCCCACACATCATTCATCGCTGCAAAATCCTCCATATTTTTTAGCCAAACGGTGGCTGATAGAATTTTAGATTTATTACTACCTACTTCTTCTAATAGCGCTTGGACTTTATTTAGACATGTCAACGTTTGAGTAGCCACATCTTCATCAATACCTCCAACTTGACCTGACAAATAAATGGTCTGATTGTGAATAACAATTTGGCTCATACGTTGGTTACTATGAAGTTTTCGCATGTTGATTAATCCTTGTATGTTAGAAATAACGAAATTTAAGATTATCTCGTTAAAATAATATTATTAAGCGTTAGAAAATCGTTGAGCATCAAAAGGTTCAATATCCACTACTGTAGGTTTGTTGTGTAATAACTCTTCTATAATACGTCCAGTGATAGGTCCCAAGGTGAAGCCTTGATGACCATGTCCAAAGGCAAACCATAAGTTGTTATGTTTACCAGCGGCTCCGATGACCGGCTTCATATCAGGCATACACGGTCGTGAGCCTGCCCACGCCTCTGTTTCCACTTTTTGATTTAATGGTAAAATATTTTTAGCGAAAGCCAATACAGCGTTCAACTGATCAAAGTTCTTTGGTGCATCGATGGTAGTCATTTCAGCGCCAGTTGTGACGCGAATACCTTGCTGCATCGGCCCCATGACAAAGCCTTTATCCATATCTACCAGACTATGATTGACCGTGTTCTGTGGCGTCGTCTCAAAATGCTGATGATAGCCACGCATAGGAAATAAAGGTAAGTCATATCCCAAAGGTTTTATCAACTGGTTAGACCAAGGACCTGCTGCAATAACCAGATCATCACTATAAAAAGTATCAAGATCAGTTATCACTTGCCAGCCATCGCCCTCAGGTCGTATTTCTTTGACCGTGCACTCACCTATTGACCCGTGCATTTCTTGGAAACTTTTTGCATAGGCTTTTACCAAAGCTCCAGGGTTTGATACCTGCCAAGAGTTAGACCAATGAATAGCACCGATAAAATCATCGAAATTACCATTGGGCTCTAATTCTTTTAATTGCGCAATAGATAGAACTTTGTGCTCAATACCTTGTTGTAGTACATTTTTAGCACCTACAATTGCTGCTTTAAGTTTATTTTCGTCTCGATGCATTTCAATCCAACCATCACGTCTGATCAAATCTTCAGCACCCGCGGCCGTAATCATTTCTTGATGTTCGCTCGTACAATGCTCAATCAGAGTCTGCCACTCTTTTTCTATTTGCTGAACAGCAGAAGGCGCAGAAAATTGCCAGTACTTTAATAATGCCTGATGGTAACGGAAGACAGCAGGCCAACGGTAGCGTATATCAGTATTTTGATTCGGTAATACTCTTATTAATTCTGCAAGATGCCTTGGAAAAGGATGCACATGAATAGCTTCTCTCTGAATCAATCCCGCATTACCATATGATGTTTCTGAACCCGGTGGCTTTTTGTCTAATAATAAAACCTGAGAGTTATGACTTTGCAGATGCCAAGCAATAGATGTCCCTACCATGCCAGCACCAATAACAATCACTTCATATCGCATACTATATCCTTTTGTTTCTGCTTTGCCTTTTGTTATAGCTTTGGTCGTTCAGCCATAAATATTTGACCTTTAAAAGTCTTATATAGCGCGCAGAGCAGTACATACATACCGAGAATACCTAAAGCGGGATACAAGGTGCCGACCAATGTACTGAATGGAAAGAGTGAAGCCAGTAGAGACAGCACCACGACGACTATAGTCAAAATACGAAACTTTGATGTTTCTGTATCAGAATCAAAGAAGCGAATAACGAAACCATAAAGGTTGGATACTGCTGTCGTAAATACCGCAACGACGAGCACTACACTAAATAACAACCCTGTCATTGGGCTAATACCACGTGCTATCTCTAAAAATGGAAGCTCATAACTCATGACGTTTTCAAGATTCGATAAGAGCGCCATAATAATGAATAGTAAGCAAATACCCAATGTCATACCACCGATTACACCGGCCATTCTGACTGTTTTTAGATTTGGCTCTTTATTACCAATTGATGCAAAAGTAGATACGCCTGGAATGACATTGTATGAGACATAAACGATCGCTGACGTCCACCAAAAAGACGTGGCTGTGTCGGGCTGAAGCGTTTGAATAGTGGCATCAACAGTGGCTAATTGGTCAGAGTAATTAGTGAAGGTAATGACAGAGATGACAACCACGGCCAAAATCATTAACGGGGAAATAATCCCTAACGCTCTAACAGAAGATGTAAAACCAAATATGACGGTTGACAAGGTCATTATAGCAATCAGTATCTTGCCAGCAACGGACGGTAAACCCCAGTATTGTTCGATAGCCGCACCACCACCCGAAAACATAATACTAATGACGCCGAACATAAAAAACAAAAGAATATAATCGGCGAAGAAACCTATTTTTTTGCCACATAAGTAGTTGAGAACCACACGGTGGCTATTGGTTTTAAGCTGATGACCCAACTCCATAAACACCGTACCGTACCATGCCAGCATGATCATCGTAATCACAGCACCCAGCATACCTATAAAACCGTAACCTGCAAAGAATTGCAGCACCTCTTGCCCACTTGCGTACCCAGCACCAATGACAGCCCCAACATACACACCGGCATAACTGATCGCCTTAATAATTGAAACACTCATATGAAACATCCCTGTTGTTGTGAGTTAATCGAGTAATGACCCTAATAAATCCTTTAAACGGTTAGCGACTAAACATTTATTTTTCATTAATCATTATTGTTTTCTGAAATGAACCCAGATAAAAAAGATTGCAGATTTTCATTGAGCTTTTCTATGCAATATCCTCCTTCGACCAGCACAATAAGAGGCTTATTTAACGCCTTAAGTTTCTGTGCCAAAGTTTTAAAGCCTTCCGTACTAACGTGACATTTGGCTTGTGGATCGTCTTTATAGACATCAAACCCTAAGACATGAACAATGACATCTGGATCAAATAATTTTAAGGTTTCTATTGAGCGATCTACATAATGAAAGAATCCCCTTTCATCAGTATCATGAGGCATTGGAAAATTGAGGTTATAGCCATAACCTTCTCCTGCACCTCTCTCGTGCTCATGACCGGCGACTACCGGATAAAAATTGATAGGGCTACCGTGAACAGAGGTGTATAGCACATCTTTGCGGTCGTAGAATATCTCTTGGATACCCTGACCATGGTGCATATCTGTATCGATAATGGCAATTTTTTGAAATTTTTGACGGAGATGCTGTGCAATGATTGCAGCATTATTTAAATAGCAAAAGCCGCCTGCCGCATTCTTACGAGCATGATGGCCTGCAGGTCTGGTTAGACATATTTGAATATTATTTTGATTGTCTTCATCGTTCAATAAATTTTCAGCAGCGTTGAGTGCTGTTTGAGCTGACCAATAAATAGAGGTCCATGAGTATTTGCCAATTGGTGCGCTACCATCGGCTTGATATTTGGCCGCTTTTGCTAAGATACCAAGACCTGGGTTATTATTCTGAACATAAATCGTCGTCTGAACTTCCTCGCCCATCTCTTCATCTATTGCCATCCATTCATCATAAGCATGCTTTAAGAAATCAACATAATCTAAATCATGAATAGCCAAAATTGGCGCGATGCCAATATCTTTAGCAGTTGTTACTACTAAGTCTAAAGCTTCTGGTGCCTTTAATAGCTCAATCAATCGCTCAGGTTTTTCTTGAGGCTCGCGCATTTGTCCACGCGAAAAGTAAGTCTTTGGATGGTGAAGCTTTTGATTTTCATGACTATAAACTTTCATTCTGAACATTCCTTTGTTTCTAAAATACTTAAAAAATAATATTAAAAATTCTAATGTACTTACTAAGGTGTATCTTTTTACATCTGATTGCCAATAGCCGTATATTATGGTTATTACTCATGTTTCTCTAATATATGTTGTTGAAAAGTCTCCGTCAAACGTTATAAATTAATAGTATTTATAAGTAAATCTAATATCTTTTGGACTACTATATTAAGTTTGTCCATAAGCTATGTAATATATTCAATAAGTTTTTTATACGCAGAAGATAAAACTGAAATACCTACCAGTTAGCAACAATACAAATGCTATTCAATTAGTAGAATAGAACACGCCAATAAAAGCGTGTAAGCATGATGATATTGTCATGCGCTTAATACTACTTTTGAAGAGATAAAGTAAATAATTGACAGCTTGAATTGACTTATGAGGAAAGAGAATTGTTGATAGATTGGGGAATCATAATTACGCTACAACGTAATTCGTTACGTACAGCTCGTAAAGTACGCTGGTATCAAGGATAATTAAAAGTTATTTAAATCATATATCCGTATCGCGTGTTAGGTTTTAAACAATTAGGCCATCACAGTAGGATAAATAGCAGCATTAATTGTTAGTCAGAGTATCCAGTGATGAGATTGGGAAACACTATCCGTCCTAACGAATCTTGGGTCAGTGATATTACCTATACTTGGACAAATGAGCGCTGGTTGTATTTAGCAGGGGTTAAGAACTTATACACCAAAGATCTGGTGGGCTTGCCATCGACAAGCGCATGACCGCTGATTTAGTCTGCCATGCATTGAACATGGCAATTAAGAATAAAGAGTCAAGCCAAGGGTTGATTGTACATTCTGATAGAGGCAGTCAGTACTGTAGCCACGCGTGTCACAAGATCATCACGCAGCATATGCTTCGATAAAGCACCCATAGAAAGCTTCTGAGTTCATTAAAGAATGCGCTTGTGTATAACCAAGACTATAAAATAAGGTTTACAGCAATCAAAGAGATCACACTGACAGCATAGGTCAATAAAAATAGTCCACCATCCTCAAAACACAAAAAAAGCCTTTCAAGCTTTATACTTTATAGCTTGAAAGGCTTTGTCGGTAAGATATTTTTATCTAGGTAAGAGGTTTGATATTGGGGTTTGCCTAAAGCCGCTCTTACTCTATGTTCAACATCGATTTCGCCACAGCTTCGGCCACTTTAATACCATCAATCCCTGCTGATAATATTCCACCTGCGTAGCCCGCGCCTTCGCCTGCAGGGAATAAGCCTTTGGTATTAATGCTTTGGAATTCTTTATTGCGTTTAATACTGATTGGTGACGATGTTCTGGTTTCTACACCCGTTAGTAAACCATCGTCAGATGAAAACCCTTTGATTTTTTTATTAAATGCTGGAATGGCTTCACGTATGGCATCTACGGCAAAGTCTGGCAGTGCTTTGCTTAAGTCGGTTAAGGTAATACCCGGTGTGTAAGAGGGTTTTACATCGCCTAATTCTGAGTCTGGTTTACCTTTTAAGAAGTCGCCAATGGTTTGCGCTGGTGCACTGTAATCTTTGCCGCCTAATTCAAACGCTAAGGTTTCTAGTTGTCTTTGTAATTCGATACCAGCAAGAGGGTGGTTTGGGTAATCTCGCTCTGGGTCGATACCTACCACAATAGCACTATTGGCGTTGCGCTCGTTCCTTGAATATTGGCTCATGCCGTTAGTGACAACACGGCCTTCTTCTGATGCTGCGGCAACCACAGTTCCGCCTGGACACATACAGAAGCTATAGACAGAACGACCATTTTTGCAATGATGAACCAGTTTGTAATCCGCAGCGCCAAGTATTTCGTTCCCAGCATTGTCACCAAAGCGTGCTTGGTCTATGGTTGACTGTTTATGTTCAATCCTAAAGCCAATCGAGAAAGGTTTTGCTTCAACATACACGCCTTTATCATGGATCATTTGGAAGGTATCGCGGGCACTATGGCCAACAGCAAGAACAACATGGCTAGTTTTTAAGGTTTCGCCAGTATTAAGTGTCACACCAGTTACTTTTGAGTCAGTGATGTGCAAGTCGTCTACGCGAGTAGCAAAACGGACTTCCCCACCAAGCGCTATGATCTCGGCACGCATTTTTTCTACCATGGTGACTAACTTATAAGTACCTATGTGCGGTTTACTGACAAATAAAATTTCATCTGGTGCGCCAGCTTTTACAAATTCTGTCATGACTTTACGGCCGTAATGATTTGGATCTTTCACTTGGCTATATAATTTACCGTCAGAAAAGGTACCTGCTCCGCCTTCACCGAATTGTACGTTTGATTCTGTGTTTAATTTGCGCTGACGCCAAAAGCCAAAGGTATCTTTGGTGCGTTGTCTTACTTCATTACCGCGTTCAATGATAATAGGTTTAAAACCCATTTGAGCAAGGGTAAGTCCGGCTAACAAACCACAAGGTCCAAAACCAATAACAACAGGACGCTCTGTTAAATTTTCTGGCGCTTCACCTACATATTTGTAGCTGGTATCTGGTGTTGCTTTAACATGGTTGTCTGACTCAAATCGAACCAATAAATCATTGGTCAAATCCGAGTCGGTCAGTGTGATGTCTAACGTATAAATCAATTGGATATTTCTTTTATTACGAGCATCATAACCACGTTTAAACATCACAAATGACGCCATTTGCTCAGCAGAAATTTTAAGTTTTGTCGTTATAGCAGTCGTTAAATCTTCAGGTGCATGATTTAATGGCAATTTAATTTCAGTTAAACGTATCATTGGTTACTCATAAACTCTTGTAGAAAACAGTCTCGCATTTTACTGGTACTGATACAAATAAGCGAATAAATATTTTACTTACGCAGGGTAAACTTGCGTATTTGGTTTGTAGTTTGAAAATAACCTCTGCCATCAAATCTGTATATTTAAACTTGGGAGACTTTAGTCACGCAACCTGACGATAATAATTAAACCACATCTGTCTTGGCAATAGATAACCCAAACCTTTTTAAGCCTAGTTCCTAGTCTCACTGCGAGCACAGCTCTTATCTTACGTCGCTGCAAATCAGTGTTTTGCTAGTCACTCCTCATTATAATCAAGCTCACAACAGAACTCCTTATAAGGTATGGATAAGGAGTTTTAGCATGAGAAAGCGTAAAGGTTGCAGAAGTGTCTACGTACCTATTATATTTGAGGAATTAAGTGCTAATTTAAACGTTTTTAGGTGATGTTGCTAATATTGGGTTTTATAAACAGTCCATATTCATCCATTGCTTGCTACCAGTAAGGCGAATGCTTTATTTCTTCAGCGAGAAAATCAATAAACCTTCTTTGTAGTGGTGTCACCTGCTTTCGATTGGCATAAACCACATAAACACCCAAAGTTTTGGGCTTCCATTCAGGCAATAACTCAATAAGTTGTCCAGATGCAATCAAAGATTTGACTGCGCCAGATGGCTGTAAGCTGATCCCGTGTCCACGTAGCGTGGCAGCAAGTAAAACCTCAGAGATATTGGCACTGATATTGCCAGAGATAGGGACAGATTCTGGTCCATTTGGCCCATCAAACACCCATGCAGATCGTCCAAAATACGCAAACGATAGACAGTTGTGATGTACAAGCGACTGTACATCTGTAGGTCTGCCACGTTTTTGTAAATACTCAGGTGCAGCGCATACGATAGAGTGGCACTCACCGATACGTCTGGCAACGACATTTGGCTCCAAGTCATTGGTGATACGAATCGCCAAGTCAATACGGGCATCAACTAAATTAACCGAGTCATCAGTGGTAAGAATATCAATCGCTGTCTGCGGCCAGTGAGATACAAAGCGACCAACCACATCCATCAAAAGGCTATCAATCAGCGAAAGGCTAGCAGTAATCCGCAACTGACCTTTTAACTCCAAAGTATTTTGATTGCGTATCTGATCCAATGAATCGGTCAATTCAAGTAACTGATACGCCACCTCAAGCGTCTGCTCACCAGGGGCAGTCAGGCTCAGACTTCTAGTCGTGCGATGTAATAAGCGTATATCCATCCAGCTCTCAAGCTCTGTCAGATAGCGCGTTACCTTAGCTCTAGACATATCTAAATTATCCGCAGCACGGCTCAAGCTACCTTGTTCAACGATAGTAACAAACACCTGTAACGCGGTCAGTCTATCCATTTATCCATCCTCATTTGCGCGAAAACTGAAACAGTAAACACTGGATTATAGCGTATTTAAACGAAATACAATCGAATAGAATAGCCACTAACAACGAATACCGCCATTAACGCGGTCTATTTACTCAAACAAAAATACAGGTGGATTATGAAAAAATTAATGACAGCTTCTATGGCGGCCAGTGTTCTACTGCTTGCAACCCAAACGAACGCAGCCGACCTACAACTACAAGCATATAAACCAGATCAAAATGCTATTTTCCCAGTGACCTCTGTACTGGCAAGTGGCGAGAAAGATGCTATTTTGTTCGATGCGCAGTTTAGTGTTAGCGACGGTGAAGCATTGGTTGATATGATCAAAAAAAGCAATAAAGACCTTAAAATGATCTATATCACGGCAGGCGATCCAGATTACTATTTCGGTCTTCAGCCTTTAGTCAAAGCCTTCCCTAATGTGAAGGTTATGTCTAGCCCTTCTATTGTTGAACACATTGAGGCGACCAAAGATACAAAATTAAAGCATTGGAGCCCAATCCTTGGCAAACACGCGCCTACCAAGATCACAGTACCTCAAACACTTAACCAGTCTACACTGACCTTAGAAGGCCATAAAATTGAAATCAAAGCGTTCGGAACCCCTCAAGCATACATGTGGG
Organism: Psychrobacter sp. AT9; assembly: GCF_047272965.1. NCBI lineage: Bacteria > Pseudomonadati > Pseudomonadota > Gammaproteobacteria > Moraxellales > Moraxellaceae > Psychrobacter > Psychrobacter sp. AT9. Next base: position 1,678,131 of record NZ_JBKOTW010000001.1, on the reverse strand, counting down.
TACCAGAGTCAAAAACCGTTTTCGGCGGCGTGTCGGTAACATCAGGCATGCATGTGTGGACTGCTGATACCCAAACTAAAGAAGCACGTAGCGCTTGGATGCAATCATTAGAACAAATGAAGCAATTAAAGCCAAACGTCGTGATACCAGGTCACTATTCAGGCAACCTACTCAAAAAAGACTACACTGTTGATTTTACCCTCAATTATCTAAAAACTTTTGAGCAAGCACTCGACGAGGCAAAAAGACAAGATTCTAAGCAATCAGAAAAAGTGATTGCCACCATGAAATCGGCTTATCCAGCCTTGCCCGGAGGAAGTGATTTAGAGTTGAGCAGTCAAGTCAATACAGGTGAGATAGAGTGGTAAATATAGGACAACTATTAAGTAAAAAATACTAACATCTAACTATGTCTATTAGTCAGATGTTAGTGTCAAGGTGCTGCCGTATGAATGCTTTTTCAAGAAGCATACGCCAGTACTTTTAATGATAAAAGAGAGCAACTTATGACAATACGATATCGTCGTGCTACGCCTGAAGACTTTTCAGCCATTGTCGACCTTTTTGTCGTCAATATGAATTTGAGTGTATTTACTAGCGCCACAGATAAGCGGGTTCTAAAGCAACTGGCTACCCTATTTCTAGCTAAAGACTATCATCATGCTACTTTTATACAAGTTGCAGAATATGGTGACATTATTTGCGGTGTGGTGATAGGGGTCACTAAACAAGATCAATATAAGGCGCTACCATTCGATGATAAGCCCATTATTGATCAGATAGAAAACAAGCTGCGTCTGTCTGAACAAGGACGACAAGTATTGAGAGAGTTACAGGAAAAAGAAACGGCTGGTGCGAAACGAAAGAAAATCGATTTTGATAGCGAGCTGCAGTTTTTCTGTGTAGATCCAAATTATCGTCGCCACCGTATTGGAGCGACGCTAATTCAGGCATTTGAGACTTATCTCGTCGCACAGAGCGCAGGTATGTATGCATTACATACAGACACTTTATGCACTTATCAGTACTACGACAATAATGGCTATCAACGTGTTGATCAGTATCCCAACCACCTAAACCCGCAAATAATGCACTATACCTATGTCAAACCTTTATCTTAACGAGTTTGTAAAAACGACAAATGGTTTTGACATCATAGATATACTAAGTTGGATAATGCAATATCTTGTTACTTACCAAATATGATTTGCAGTAAAAAAGGTTGGTAACACCATATTATATGTAGCGTTACCAACCTTTTTTATTACTCTTTATCTTACTAAGGTGATTAGGTCCTGACTGGGGTTTGCTATAAGATCAACTAACACTCATAGTAATTTATCACCCTGCTTTGCGCCTACTTGTCTATTCATAGTTTTGATTGAAAATAACAGACAGCTCATTTGCCGCCTCTTGCATAAGAGGCACATAGCTGAGCAGCTCCTCTAGACTTTTTCTCACGGTCGGCCCATGGGTAAACACCGTCGCAAATGCCTGTTGATCCCCATTAGGAATCATGACCGCACACGCGACCATTCCTGGAATAAACTCCTCATTATCCACGCCTACTCCCGTCTCACGCGTTGCAGTTATCGTTTGCATCAGTTGCTTTTTATCAGTTTGAGTTTTAGTCGTTAGTGCGTGTAACGACATTTTCTCAACGATGCGTGTACATTTCTCATCCGATAGCTGCGATAACAATAATTTACCACTGGCACTGGCCCAAACAGGCACATGCGTGCCCGAAGGCAGAAATATTTGTAGCGGCCAATCCGACATAACGCGATCGATATAAACCACATCTAAGTCTTGTAAAATCGAAATACCCACCGTCTCCCCTATTTGCGCTGACAGCTCGTTCAGTATCGCTAGCCTTTCATTTTTAAAGTCACTGTTTTGCAATAAGTTCATGGCAAGCTTATAGGTACGTTTTCCACAGGTTACCTTCCCTGGCAAATCTAACTGCACAAACCCAAGACTCTGCAGTTGATCCAATAACCGATACATACTCGGCACTGGCACTTCTAAGGTTTCTGCTAGATCGCTCACACTCATTGGCCGTTGCGAGCCGGCAAGCACCTCTACTATCTGTAAAACACGCTCAACGCTTGAACCCTTCTTTTTAGTATTGCTCATTGTTTGGTCTAAACCTCTGGCTGACTCGCAGCAAATAAATTTATTCATTATAACGATAAAATTTACGCTTTTGCGTCTTGCTATTACAAAAATATTCTGTTACCTTTTACATATCGATAAGATATTTATCGTTATATGAATTTAATATTTAAATACTATACACTTTTGTGAATAGCTCGTACGACGATTGAGCGAACTACTACGCTTATATCTGAAGTCATTAATTCAAGGATGAGTCACTATGTCACACAGTATCCTGCTCCCAAGAACGATGGAAATTGGACGCGATGCCTGCCAAAAGCTGCCAGCAATATTGGCCAGCTTAGGGGTAAAAAACCCCCTTATTATCACTGACGAGATGATGGTTAAACTCGGCTATGTCGATAACATACAAACCATTTTGAAAGCAGCACAAATCAATGCCGATGTATTTTCAGAGACGGTGCCAGAGCCTACTGAAAGCTCTATTGAGGCTGGCGTGTCTCAAGTAAAAGCGCAAGATTACGATGGTCTGATTGCCTTAGGTGGCGGAAGCCCTATCGATAGTGCAAAAGCCATTGCTATTCTAGGAAAATTTGGCGGCGTGATTCGCGATTATAGGTTTCCTCGCCAAGTTGATGAAGCAGGCTTGCCTATTATTGCCATACCGACGACGGCAGGCACCGGATCAGAAGTGACACGCTTTACCATCATTACCGATGAGGCTAATAATGAAAAGCTGTTGTGCGTGGGTATGGGATTTATGCCCGTCGCAGCCGTTATCGACTATAGCCTCACGCTCAGCGTACCGCCTCGTACCACAGCAGATACGGGTATCGATGCGATGACCCATGCTATCGAAGCGTATATCAGCCCCAAACGTAATGCTTATAGCGACCAACAGGCGCTCGCCGCCCTACGCCTCATTGGACCCAATATCCAAACTGCTTATCACGAGGGAAAAGATGAAACCGCCCGTGAAGCAATGATGCTGGGCTCTACCTTAGCAGGTATTGCGTTCTGCAACTCTTCGGTTGCGCTGGTACATGGCATGAGTCGTCCAATTGGTGCCTTTTTTCATGTGCCTCATGGCCTATCAAACGCGATGCTATTGCCAACCATTACAGAGTTCGGCATCTCTAGTACGCCTGACCGTTATGCGGACTGCGCGCGTGCATTAGGTATAGCGGATCATAGCGAGACAGATGATCAGGCCAACGTTAGCTTGGTCAATTATCTAAAAAGCTTAAATGATGAGCTTCACGTGCCCACATTGGCACAGTTTGGTGTGCAAAAAGCAGATTTTGATGCATTAATAAACACAATGTGCGAGCAAGCATTTGCATCAGGTTCACCCAACAACAACCCTCGAATACCTACGCTAGAAGAGATGGTTCAACTCTATACCTTGCTATGGGCTGACAACACTGTTGCTGAGAGTTCAGTCAGTTAAAAAAGCCCTCATTTACTATTAACCTATTAATTATTCACATGTTTAAAGGAATTAAACCTATGCAAATAATCGGACATTTTATTAATGGCAGCCTGTCAAATAATGACAGCCAAACTCAAGATGTTTACAACCCATCAACGGGTGAAGTCAGCAAGCAAGTCGCTTTGGGTGGTGAAAAAACAATCGGCGAAGCAGTCGCTGCGGCTAAAGCGGCTTTCCCAGCATGGAGCAAAACCTCGCCACTAAAGCGTGCGCGTGTCATGTTCAAATTCAAAGAGCTGTTAGAGCAAAATGCTGATGAAATCTGCAGACTGGTTGGCGAAGAGCACGGAAAAATCGTACACGATGCTGCAGGCGAACTACAGCGCGGTATTGAAAATGTCGAATATGCATGCGGCGCACCTGAGCTGCTCAAAGGCGAGCACAGCCGCAATGTGGGTACCGATATAGACTCTTGGAGTGAGTTTCATCCACTAGGCGTCGTCGCTGGTATCACACCGTTTAACTTCCCTATAATGGTGCCACTGTGGATGTTCCCGATGGCCATCGTGTGCGGTAATACCTTTGTACTAAAACCGTCTGAGCGTGACCCAAGTGCCACACTTTTCATCGCGCAGCTTTTACAGCAAGCGGGCCTACCGGATGGTGTCATCAACGTCGTAAATGGTGGCAAAGAAGCCGTTGATGCTATTTTGCATCACCCAGATATCAAAGCCGTTAGCTTTGTCGGCTCGACCCCTATCGCTGAATACATCTATACCACAGCTGCTGCTCAAGGCAAACGTTGCCAAGCATTAGGCGGTGCAAAAAACCACGCGATTGTCATGCCAGACGCAGACTTAGACAACGTCGTCACCTCACTATTGGGTGCTGCTTTTGGTTCATCAGGAGAGCGTTGTATGGCGCTATCTGTTGCTGTTGCCGTCGGTGATGAAACGGCTGACAAGATGATTGCGGCCCTACAGCCTGCTATTAAAGAGCTAAAACTGGGGCTTCATTCAGATAAGAGCAACGACTTTGGCCCTGTCATTACAGCGGCGCACAAATCTAAGATTTTAGATTACATCAAAAGTGCTGCCGATCAAGGTGCAGAGCTCATCATCGATGGCTCTGATGCTGCACCAGAAGGCAATGAGAATGGATTTTTTGTAGGTCCTACTCTGATTGATCATGTCACAAAAGAGATGCACAGCTACGAGGCAGAAATTTTCGGTCCCGTTTTACAGGTGATGCGTGTGCAGACCATGGCCGAGGCAGTGCAACTTATAAACGACCATGAATATGGTAACGGCACCTGTATTTATACGAGAGATGGAGAAGCGGCGCGTTACTTTATTGACAACATTCAAGTCGGTATGGTTGGTGTCAATATTCCACTACCAGTACCTGTAGCGTCTCAAAGCTTTGGTGGCTGGAAACGTTCATTATTTGGTGACTTGGCCATGTACGGACCAGACGGCGTGAGATTCTTCACTCGTCGTAAGACCATTACGCAGCGCTGGCCTAGTGCGGCATTGAGAGAAGAAAAACAGTTCTCTATGCCAACTTAATAGCACTGCCTTTTCAAGGCGCTAGCCTTTAAGAACACTACATTATAAAGGCGCTACATTATAAAGCTCTTACCTTTTAAGCGCACTGCATAATCAGTGCGCTTAAAAGCAGTCGTTTGTATTCAAAAAATGCTGCTTGCTTCTGACTCTCTCCAATAGTGGACGACCGGCAAGTGCTCTGACTGAATTCTAATTTTTCATAGTCGTACCATAAAATTCTAAGGATAGATAACTATGCGAGAAACTTTTGAATTGCCATTACTGGGTGTCAAAGTCATCGATTTTGGTCAATATATTGCTGGTCCCGCTGTCGGTATGATGCTTGGCGACTTAGGCGCAACCGTGGTTCATATAGATCCGCCATCAGGCCCAAAGTGGCACAGTCCAGCCAATGCGGTATTGAATCGCAATAAATTGATGTTAACACTCGATCTTAAGACGGATGAAGGCTTGGCACAAGCTAGGCAATTAATTTTAGAAAGTGACATCGTTATCGAAGGCTTTCGCCCTGGAAAAATGGCAGAAATGGGATTAGATCTGGTCGCGCTACGAAAAGAGCGTCCGCAGCTGATCACGCTGTCCATCCCTGGATTTGCATCGAATGACGAAAATCGCCGTGAGTTACGTGCCTATGAAAGCATTGTGGCAGCGAGCTCGGGCGTGTTTACTGACATGGGTTTAAACCGTGTGCTCATGGGCATTAACCCATCGTTCTCACCCCTACCATTGCCCTCTGCTTATGGCGCAATGCTGGCAGGCTCTTCCGTTGTTTTTGCACTACAAGCACGTGAAAATACGGGACTTGGCGACGCTATTGAAGTTCCACTTGCTGCGGCTGTCATGGAAGGCCTTTGTTACAACTCAATAGATATCGAAAACTTACCTGAACGCTATTTGACCCAACGTGAAGTTGAGATTCAACGTCGCCGCGTTGAAGGTATTCCCATGAATATGGACTACGAATCGTTGCAGGAACTGCTAGATCCTTTTTACCGCAGTTACATGTGTAAAGATGGCCGTATGTTTTACGTTGTATGCCCCAGCCACAAACATCACGCCAAGCGTTGTTTGCAAGTATTGGGGTTATACGACGAATTACTTGAGGAAGGATTGACTGAGGAGGAAGACACTTATTTGCCTTCTAGTCAGTGGAAATCTGATACATCGCTTGGGGTTTATCCCATGCCAAAACATTGGGCAGATCGTATTGCCGAAAAAATGAAAGTGGCATTTTTATTACGTACGTCAAAAGAGTGGCAGAAGATTTTTGGTAAACGCGGTATACCTGGTGCACCGCAGCGTTGGCTACAAGAGTGGATCCATGATGATCATGCAGAAACAACAGGACTCATGATTGAAGTTGATGACCCCACTTATGGCAAGATGATTCAGCCAGGCCCAATTGTGTGGTTAGAAGAATGTGGCGAGTTGATGTTACAACCGAAAGCACCGCTGCCTATCGACTTTGAAGGTGCATTGAAAAAATTAAAGTCAATCAAAACCAAGTTGCCTTCAATCAATAATGTTGATGAAAAAAGCGGTTGGTTAGACGGTATTAAAGTACTGGATCTTTGTAATGTTATTGCAGGCCCGCATTCGGCCTGTTATTTGGCGCGTTTTGGTGCAGAAGTTATCAAGCTTGATTCTGCTTCTCCATTATACGACAGCTGGAATACCGTCATCTATGGCATGTCTCAAATGGTCGGAAAACGCTCCATACTTGCGGATATTAGCAAGGGCACAGGACGAGAAGTGTTTGAGAAGTTGGTTCGTTCCGTTGACGTTATTGTTTGGAATGCAACAGACACACAAATCAAAAAAATGGGCTTGAATACTGAAGGCTTAAAAGCCTTAAATCCTGACGCTATATTCTGTAAGCTTGATTGTTTTAGCGGTGTCCGTAAGGGTCCGAGTAGTGATTTCATAGGCTATGACGATGTGGTACAGGCGTCTACTGGCATCATGTTGCGTTGCGGCGGTGCTATGGATACTCCTGAAGAACATGCACACGTTGGTACCATTGATGTCATGTGCGGCTTTGGTGGTGCCATGAGTATTGGTGTGGCGCTCTATCAAAAATATCGTACAGGCCGCATTGGACGTGGTCGTACTTCATTGGTCGCCAATAGCGCCCTACTACAAATCCCCTATTGCTATGATTTTGAAAAACGCGGGCTATTCAATGAGCCATCAGGTCGCGAAACCAATGGCCATGATGAATTGACGCGCTTTTACTATACCTCTTCAGGGAACTACTTGTTATTAAACGCGTATGAAGTCGATGTAAAAAACTTCGAAAACGTTGAAGACTTACAAGGTTTCAGTGAATTGGATAAAAGTGAACGTGCGGCATTCTTGTCTAATATTTTTCAAAAAGCGCCTGCTCATGACTGGGTTGAACGTCTGCAAGCTGCTGATATTGCAGCTGTCGTCTGTGCAGATATTAATGCGTTACGTGCTGAATACAGCCGCACAGCAGATGGTACATCAGGTACTGATCGTGGTAGTTATTCTTTTTCAATTTACGAAGATCATCCAAGTGGTCATACGGTGACACAGCTTGATCCCTATGCTATTCGTCCGTCGAACAGCATCGTGTATGCACTCTCTAGACCTGAAAAATTTGGACAATCCACCCGTCAGATCATGCTAGAGCTTGGCTATAGCGAGGCAGACATTGACACCAGTATTGCCAGTGGAGATTTGAGTGATAGTTGGAGTCAAGAGTTTTTACCAAGTTAAATGAGGCAGTGTCATCAGTTGGAGTGCCCTGCTAACCATGATGCAAGTTGGTTGGTATCTGGCTGATGACACGCCCTGAATGATAGGGATTAAGCTGCTCGAAGGACAGTGCAGCTTGATGCTCATTTGAGCAAAAGGAAAACCATCTAAAGGATTAGATATGAAAAATAGCAGCAGAAAACCTTTAACCAAATTGCCGATTAAAGTGGCGACAAAAGGTTTTTATGAGGGGTTTAATAAAGACGTTACGATTACCGCTAAAATCTTACTGGGTCTGCTCATTGTTTGGGCTGTCATCTTTCCTGATAATTCAACGACGATATTAGGGTCGATCAATACTTTCTTACTCAATCACTTTTCGACATGGTATATCTTATGTGTCGCCTTTTTCTTGATTTTGGCGTTGATTCTGGCCGTTGTCCCGCGCTATGGGAGGTTGATTTTAGGGGACACCGGAGATAAACCTGAGTTCTCCAACTTTTCATGGTTTTCGATGATTTTTGGCGCAGGTATCGGTGTTGGTATGTTGACTTTTGCGACCGCAGAGCCGATGTATCACTTTGCCAATAACCCTGAAGTCATCCAAGGGTTGGCAACGGGCTCTGGTGCCGACAATGTACGATATGCCTATAAATGGGCCTTTCTACATTGGGGATTCAGCGCATGGATCTGTTATTCCTTAGTCGGATTATCGATGGCCTATTTTTCGTTTCGACGTAAATTACCGCTAACCATTCGCTCAGGTCTTGCGCCATTATTCGGCCAAAAACTATCAGGTAAGCTCGGTAATACCATTGACATCGTTGCCGTTATTGCAACTATCTTGGGCGTTGCGCAGACATTAGGGTTTGGGGTTGAGCAATTCGTTTCTAGTATGTACCGTGTTGGTTTGGGCGAATGGTTGATGAATGCTGATGGCACATCGTCAACGGCAGCCATTATTGTCGCACTGGTCGTTATCGTTGGTATAGCAACCCTATCTGCGCTTTCTGGGCTAGGTAAAGGGGTGAAATGGCTGTCTAACATCAACATGGGGTTAAGTCTTATTCTGTTTGCCTTTTTCTTAGTATTCGGTTCGACATTCTTTGGTTTACAATCTTTCTTCTTAGGTGTGTTTGACTATGTCGTCGCGCTTCCTGAGCTGCTATTTACGGTTTGGCAGCCAGATGGTACGGTGGTCGGTGACACACTTGCCACATGGCAAAAAGACTGGTCTGTGTTTTATTGGGCATGGTGGATTGCTTTTGGTCCTTTTGTTGGTGTTTTCTTTGCTCGCATTTCACGTGGTCGTAGCATCCGTACTTACCTATTCGGCACCGTTATCCTACCTGCTCTGATGTGTTTTATTTGGTTTTCAATGGTGGGTGGAACCGCGATTGACTTAACGCTAGGTGGCACCAACGCCATCTCAAGCGTAGGTCAAGAATCTCAATTATTGGCAATGCTTGATGTGATGCTATCACCAGGTTTTGCTTGGGTAATGGCAATTTTAGTTCTGGTCTTACTATTGACCTACTTAGTCACGACTTTAGATTCGGCAATTTTAGTTATCAACACCATCAATTCAGGTGGTAACGAGGGTCCAAAAGGCCGCCCACATATTATCTTTTGGGGCGTAATACTAGCCTTGGTTGTTGGCGTACTGCTGATAAGCGGAGGACTGGGGGCGATTAAAACGGCGATGGTTATTGGTGCCTTGCCCTTTAGTTTTGTGATGGTACTAATGGGGATATCGCTGGTTAAAGCCATTCTTTATGATACCAGTCCGGCTAGGCTAGAGACGATAGATCCGGTCGACGAACCATAACCTAGCTATGTACACAAACGACACACAGCAAGCAGATACAGCAAGCGCAATGCTAAATGATAGAGTGCTCGATTAGCGTCCGCTAAAAGCCAATTGAGCACGCTTGGTGTGTTGTTAGATTTATATTCAATCATTTGTATTCCAATATCAAATACCTGTCTAAAGCTACAGCCTTTAGGCAGTAACATTTAATCTAAACGACAATTACACAGAAACCGCGATGTTTTCTCCAAATTAAAAAAGCCATAAAAGTCATTACTTTTATGGCTTTACTGTTCTGTTGTATATTTTGAAGCTTAGACCTAGCTTTAAGTTAAATAAGCGCCTTTAAATCAGTCAGCTTGTCTAAAACTGCATCAGGTAAATATTTCACCAGCTGCTGCTCATTTTGTGCACCAGATAGCACACCTAAAACCAGCCCACACCCTGCATTCCTACCTTCCTCAATATCGATACCACTATCCCCCGCTTTTAGCACCTGCTGTGAGTTATCAATATTGAACTGCTTCATCGCAAGAGTAATCATATCAGGACCTGGGCGGCCATTGTCTACGTCATCGGCTGTTACTAGTGCATCTACTTGATCCCCCACAGACCACCCTAAGACAGTCAAAATTTTATTAGCAGTCTTAGCATCATATCCTGTATTTAACACCACATGACGACCGCTCGCCTTCAACTGCTCGAAAAACTCTGACATGCCCTCAAACTCAGATAAGGTGTCCTTGTTATAAGCAGTTTCAAGATTGACTTTAAAGGCTACAAATGCAGTACCCGTTAACGATTCAATATCAGCATCAGATAAATCTAACCTGTTTAAAATATCGCGGATGGCGTTGCGTTTTTCTTTCCCTGCACCATATTCTAAACATAACTCAAGACTAACTTGCTTATCTAATTTGCCAGCGCGCATCAGTACTTCATTGATGGCATTACGTACGGTTTTATAGACTAGGTTACCTTCATCTACTGTTGTGCCAGCCATATCAAACACACAGAGCTTAATATCAAAAAATTTATTTTTAATACTGTTTAAACTATCACTATGTGAGCTACTGCTTATTATATTATTATTTACTGTATTCATTGCTTTGATTCCAATACCAATTCAATTAATTCTTCGCCAAATGCGAAACCTGTTGATGCCCCTGTACCACTGGTGACTGCACCGACCACTACGCATTTTTCAGGTGATGCCTTAAATACCACGTCATCTGCACTTGGATATACACCCAACCAGTGCTGAGTAATATCTATCTCGCCAATATCCATCACCTGCTTAAATTCATTAATGATTAGATCATCAATTCGGGTGTCTCTAAACGGCAGTTCTCTATCACTATAATCATGACTATCGCCGATGATTAGTGATCCATCTTCAGACTGAACCACAATTAGGTGGACACCTGCTTGACGCTCTGCACTTTGAATATCGTCAAGTAAGCTTTTTAGTACCGTAGCTTCAGGTAACTGAGCAAATCCATCATAACGGGCAAAGCTTAAATCTGACATGACAGCGGCATTTAATCTAAAAGCTTTTTTGGGCATGACTCGCATCATATTTAGTGTGCACATTTTAGCTTTGGTCTTAGCGAGTGCGTCTGGATATAAGCCAGTAAAGTCCGCTCCGGGGCAGACCACACAGTGCTCAGCGTTAAGGACACCACGACTGGTATGCACTTTTGGTAATTCCACTGAAGTCACCGTAGTATGGTTGTAAAAATCCACATTCTGCGTCTCTTGTAACCAATGAGCCAGCTTAGCGATTGCAGTATTAGATTCTACTCTGAGCTCATGCGGGCTATATAACACCCCTTCTCCCTTGTTTAGATAAGGCGCGGCTTCATTAATTTCAGGCTGTGTCAGTAGTCGGCATCCCTCACCCATTTCCGTCTTTAAAAAAGCGTGTGCAACATCTACCGATTCAGGTCTCTGCATTAACATATGCAAACCGATATGCTCTACCTGAATACCTGCTTTTGGGGCAATTTCGGCCCAAGCATTACGCGAGTGCATGGCGCGTTGCCAATGCTCACCTCGACGCTGACCACTAACGGTCACAAACCCAAAATTACGAACAGAAGCATCTTTGTTCTGAGATTGGCGTTCTACAACCGCAACACTCAACCCCTTTTTAACGGCGGCGTAGGCGCTTGCCAGCCCAACGATGCCCCCACCTACGACGACGACATCGTATGTTTTATCAGAAAGTATTTTGCTCATTGTCATATCTGCTCTTCCCATACATCTTTATTAATTAGCCCTCTACTTGCTTAACCTATGAGCTAATATAGCTAAGCATGAATGGGCATTATTTTGATTCAACTAAAATTACTCACCATGGAAAAAAGCACGGTGCTTATCTAACAGCTCAGCAGTTAATGGCTCTGGATAGGTCTTAGAATTATCAATCTGATTCTCAGCAGCTACTGTCTCACCGTCATACAGAATATTTGGATAAACCTCTAATAAACCTGGGCGAGCTTTAGTGACAATTAATTCAGCCATTTTCATTGCTTTAGGATTGGTTTTCTCTCCTTTATCAATAACAGCAACCGATTCAGTCAATGTGTAATTACCTTCACTAGGATCAACAAAATCAATTGGTAAACCTTTTGCCTTATTAGCGACTGCCTGATGACGTAGACCGAAACCGATAGGCACCTCACCTGCCATTACCTTTTTAAGAGGACCAGAGCCAGATAGCTCTAAATTAGGTCCTGCATTTTCACGAATAGCATTCATGATTTGTTGACCTTCAGCATCGGTGCCATATTCAGCAGCAATATCCTGTACAAACAACCAACCGGTTGATGAACCATTTGGATCAACCATAGAAATTTGGTTTTTATAAATAGGATTTGCTAAATCTTTGGCACTGGTAGGTATGGGGAGATTATTGGCTGCCATCTCTTTGGTATTGAGTAAAATGGCGCCCGTAAAGCTGAGGATTGGTGCATAGTAATTAGGCGTCGCAATCTGTGGGTTTGCTGCAAATGCTAACGCTTTAAACATTGGGTTCTTTGCTTGAGCACTTTCGATATAAAACGAGCTCATTGTCACCATATCAGCTTCAATATTTTTTCCTTCTGCTAATAGTCGTCCACCAAGCTCACCTGTTCCGAATGATTGAAATATGTATTGACCTTCAAAGCCTGCCTCATCAAGCACCTCTTGAATAACCTCGACTGCCTCTTCATCAGCATTACTATAAATAATTACCTCCTCGCCAGCCGTATCTCCCGAGCCTTGCGACCCACAACCTGCTACTAAAACTCCACAAGTTAATCCCGTTATTATCGTTTTAAATAAATTCATTGTTTTCCCTGATTATTTGAGTGATTAAAGGTTAAATTAGTTTTCGTAACATCAACGCCTAAACTGTGTTGAAATATCTAAGCGACCGTCGTCACTGTGGTTTTTTTCACTTTTATTTTTGTTGTGCCATTGATGCTTCTGGTATAAAGGTATCGCGCCACTGCGAAGAATATTAATGCCGTGATATTTGTGAGTAGCACCATCAGCGACAAGATAAAAATCTCATCAAAGCGGGCGAAGTGCTGTAGTTCAACAATCTTTGTAGTCAGCACCATCGTCTTCGCACCTGAAATAAATATCACTGCACTGATGCTGACCATCGCACTGATAAAAAAGTACGAGGCCACTTCGATAAGTGTAAATATTGAGTTGGGTACAACAATTCGGCGTAAAGACTGCAGCCATGAGTCTCCAAGTAAAGAAGCTGTGGTCTCCCAGCCTAAGTTCATTTTTGACAGTGCATTTTTGCTCATGAGATAAGGTGTCGAGAAGTAATGAATGATATTACTAATCACAATAATAAAGATGGTATTCGATATCGATGACCCTGAAAAAACCATCAGGTAAGCAATACCAATAACCATACCTGGCACTGTATTGGTCACTAAAGCTGAGCTTTCGATCGTCAGCTTTCCTATCTTGAATAACCCTGAGCGCTCGTATATCAACGCGGCAACATAGGTAATAATAGTTCCAAAAATAGCTGTTAGTGTGGCGACCATAAGTGAGTTCTTATACACTCGCATTAGGTTCGAGGACTCAATCACCTTAGTAAATGTGTCTGTACTAAACGCCATCTCGTAAGGCCATGTCTTAATCCATGGAATGATGAAGATCACAGCAAATACGAATAATAGTGAAATCAAAATGCCACTGGACAACACACCCAGAATCCTGTCTTTGACTTTAGAGGTGGGCAAGTCAAAATGCTCTACTGAGTCATATCTGACATTAAATCGAGCCACATACCAAAGCAGTAGAATGCTCAAAACAGACGGAATCAGCATAAACAAGGCAACCACAGAGCCCTTTTCAAACGAGGGAGATGCACCCAGTATTTGGGTATAAAGCTCAGTGGCGATGACCTTGTACTGACCACCAATAGAGGCTGGAATACCAAAATCAGTAAAGGCCAAAAAGAAGCATTGAATGATAGCGGCTGCAAACGTACCAATTAAAGGACGAATGACCGTCATATCTATCTGGCGTAAGCGTGAATCGCCCATCAGTTCTGATACGATTACGAACTTCTTATCCAAATACTGAAAGGTATTGTTAAGCAGTAAAAAGGCTATTGGCAAGGTATAGATGGTGTAGCCAAGCCACATACCATAGAAACCATATATGTCTTCAAACAACTGACATCCAATTATCTTGGTGAGCAGACCTTGCTTACCAAAGGTATAAATAATGGCAAACCCATAAGTCACTGTTGGCAATAGCATAGGGAACAGTGACGCAAGCTTAATGGTTTGTTTAAAGCCCTTTGGCAAGTTAGTCCAGTGCACCGTATAGGCAAGGATAAATGCCAAAAAGGTGGCACTCATCGCACTAACAATGGCGACAAAAAAACTATTTAACATCACTTGTCTGAAGTCATTACTGCTGATGATATCGACATAGTGGCTTATACCTAATCCATCAGCCACATTAAATGACAGCATCAACATTTTGCCCAAAGGCACAAACATAAAGACGAGAAATAGCGCACCAATGAAAAGCCACGAAGCTTTCATTAGCGGTGAGTTATTAAGTTTCATAATGACCTACGCGCGAAATAAGTAAGTTTTGAGAGACCAGCGTTGGCCTAGTGCGATTAACCTTTATTAACCTTTGGAGGTATCTTTAATGGATTTAGCGGCTGTGCGCTGGATTATGGAATTGATATCTTCAGTGACTGAGCTGCCATCTAGCACAGGTCTCATTTGAGTGTATTTTTCTAATGGATCAGCTGGCGCATTGTCCGCTTCAAATAGGCTCAAGATATTACGACGTTTGATGTTTAGCTGATTTAGGATGAAGCTTTTGACAAAATCATTGGCAGGGTTTTTGATGATTTCTGATGGTTTAGCATATTGAGCTACTTTGCCGTCTGATAACAACAAAATGCGATCAGAGAGTGTCATCGCTTCTTCAGGGTCATGTGTCACAATCAAAGTGGTTAGCTCATAACGCTCTGCAATCTCACGAATACGTGCCTTAATGGTCTCTTTAATAACCCCGTCTAAGGCAGATAAAGGCTCATCTAATAATAAAATTTTAGGCTTCATCACTAAAGTACGCGCTAATGCAACACGCTGCTTTTGCCCACCAGAGAGCTGGCTGATTCGCTTGTTCAAATGAGCCTTAATCTCCAAAAGGTCAACCAGCTCATCAACCTCCGCTTGTGTGCTAACGTTAGGTCTATTACGTAGCCCATATTCAATATTCTGCTTTACATTCAAGTTAGGAAACAACGCATAGTCTTGGAATACAATATTGAAACCTCTGTGCTTCATAGGCACACGTGTGATGTCTTCCTTATCATAGGCAAGTCGACCAGAACTAATATCGGTTAGACCTAAAATAATATGTAGCAACGTGGTTTTCCCACAGCCAGATGGGCCCAATATTGAAACAATCTCACCCTTATTCACTTTTAGGGAGATATCCTCAAAAATAACTTTGCCATCATACTTCTTAGTCACATTTCTTAGTTCTAACATAATTCAAGCCCAAACTTATATTTTGGTATTGGCAGTGAGTGATAGCTCAAGCAAATACATTTAGGTAAATTGTTCAATGCTTTAATCGTTTACATGTAACTAATATAGAAGATGAATATGACAGTTTGGTGTCATATATAAGGTTAGCTTATATATTTAATCATTCAGTCTTATTTATCGTGTATAACTTCTCGTACTTCCCAGAGATAAGCCTGACTATCTCTGAAACCGATACGAAAGACGGCGGTCATATGACGAAAAAACCTTATACTTATAATCAACTAAACATCTTAGACTCTGTGCTTGAGGAAGGTAATTACACGCAGGCAGCTAGACGTTTGGGCGTGTCTCAATCTGCCATTAGCCAAGCACTATCTACGCTTGAAAACAATCTTGGGTTTAAGCTATTTATACAGCGTGGCAGACACCTTGTGCCAACAGATTACTGCTTAGAGCTTGGGTCATTGACGAGTAAAATACGAGCAGTTGAAGATGATCTAGAGCAGCTGATTCAAAGAAGTAAAATCTTTGAAGCGGCTATATTAAAGGTAGCTCTATGCAGCCCCCTACCGGGAACTGAAATTATCAGGCAGTTTAGTAAGCGCTATCCCAAGCTACAGACTGAGATCTATTTTGGTAATTTCTATGAAACGTTCAGTAGAGTCGTTAACGGTCAAGTAGATGTTGGCATTCTTGCAAATGTGCCAAAGGATGATAGGTTGCAGTTTAAGAAGTGTGCTACCCAAAGGCTTGTTGCCTTATGCTCACCGAACCACCCTTTTGCATCAAGAGAGTCTATAAGCTTGACTGAGTTGGCATCGGAAACCGTTATATTCCGCACGCACGGCTCTACCACTCAAAAACTTATAAATGAGGCACTAGCAAAAATTAATTTAGAGATAACCCCTACGTATATCGTAAACACCCAAGAAAGTGTTTACGATGCGGTTTACCAAAACTTAGGTGTAGGATTTGCATGGAGCGAAAGCACAACAAGAAAGGATGGTTTTGTGAAGGTGCCCATTGCGGAGCTACCTTCAGATTATGACGAGGTGGTTTTTTCACTCAAAAATGTAAACAATTTAGTGGTGACTGCTTTGATGAACTCTTTAGATACCTCTGGTTAGACTGGTTGAAAAAAGCATCCTAATGTTTTCAATATATACGCATCTCGCGAATTAGGTTTTTTGCCTCAAATCCATTTATCATAATTGCTCTCTTGGGAACAATAAATGTGGTTGTAGAGAATGTGGTTGTAGAGAATGTGTTTAGGGCGTGTCTTCATTTCAGAAATGGTGATAAAAATGAGATAAATTGCCGTCAAACAAGGAAAATAGCGCAGATAATATCGGGATATTAACCAGCTATTTGACGATGTTTGGCAAGATTTAGCCATTTTTATCCCATTTAGATGACTATCGAGTGAATTGAAGACACGCCCTAGTTCATTTGAATACCTGTCACGCTCGTTTTTATGTGCATGATTAATGATAAGCAATAAAGGATTAGTGATAAGGCTAAAAAAATAAAAGCCAGAGGTAAAAACAAGCTTTCTTGGAGCACGCCATCAGAACCAATGTCACCGTAAAATAAGCTTTCCATCAGTCCAGACAGTGCAGCAAGGGCCAGCATAATTGAGCCACTGATAAATATTTTAGATGTCATGAAATCTCCATAGGCTGATATTTAAGAATAGTAGTCATTTTAAATTTAGAAGCACTCATCAAGTCATGAGTGCTTAGGCCTATATCGTATATGAAATAATACGCGTATTGGGCGGTCTCCTATTTTTTCATAAACTATTCATACTCGGTCTTTAAGAACATCAACCTTCATGAAAGTGCATTTAGCAGTCATCGACTATAAAAATTCGTGCGATCAAGCTGTAGACCCAAACTCAAATCGCTATCATGTGCTCTACCAGAAAATCTAAAAAAACGCGTGTTTTTGGTGAGACCATATCTCGCTTTAAATAAATAGCGTAAGTGGCACTGAGTTCTTCATAAGGACTAAAAATATGCTCTGGCATGACTTGAACCAATGACCCGTTCGCCAATTCACTTTTAACAGCCCACAGTGGTATTAGCGTCAGACCTGTATGATTCAATACCAGCTGCTTCTGACCATTCACGGAGTTCACTGAAACCTGACTATTAATCATCAACTTTTTACGATCTTCTGCTATCAAAAACCAATCTTTCCAACCGTTATAACCATATCGGATACATTGGTGATTAGCTAGATCATCAATCCTAAGAGGCGTGCCATTATTTTTTAAATATTGTGGGCTTGCACACAGTAAAAAATCATTAAATACCAAGCGTCGGGCAATCATGGTCGAATCAGATAAGCGTCCACTTCGAATAGCCACGTCAATATTTTCTTCTATAAGATCTACAACCCGCTCTGTTAACTCAATTTTTATATCAATATCTGGATATAACGACATAAATTTCGGTATTAATGGTAATACCATGCTTTCACCAAAACCGACTGTCATGCTGATTTTCAGCTTACCTTGTGGCATTATTTGTAAGTCATTAACGGCTCTTTTGGCATTATCAAACTCTGACACAATTCGCTGAGAGTATTCGTAATATTTGTGCCCCGCTTCAGTCAAACTGGTGTTTCTGGTCGTTTTATTGAGTAGACGTACCCCCAACTCCTTTTCAAGCACTGCTAACTGCCGTGAAATAGAGGACGGCTGTACATCAAAGATACGGCTAGCCTCTGAAATGCTACCGGTTTCGACAACACTATTGAAGTATGCCAGTCGATTTATTGAGCTCATCGCCACTCCTTTATTAAGTTGATAGGTATTCCATTTAACTGTAACTATGGCTTGCTCAAAAAGCAAAAGTAATTTGTTTACTGGGTAATGGTTTGCTGGATTAGCAACGTCTAAACTGATTGTCCTGAAACAAACAGTAAGACATCCACACCAGTAAAGGGTAATAACATGAAAGCGATGATCATTAAAGAAATCGGTACAACTGCAGTTTTTCAATTGGCAGAAAAACCAAAACCAACGGCAACACTAGGTCACATGGTTGTGGAAGTGAAAGCCACTAGTGTGAATCCTATTGATACCATGCTGCGCTCAGTCGAGCTGCCTTGGTCGGAGAATTTGCCAGAGATACTACACGGTGATGTAGCTGGCATTGTGAGCGAGATAGGTGCCGACGTCACTGAATTTAGTGTTGGTGACGAAGTTTATGGTATGGCTGGTGGCCTTAACGGTATTGATGGTGCACTTGCTGAATTCATGTTGGTTGATGTGCGTTTGATGGCTAAAAAGCCTAAAACACTCAGCATGAAGCAAGCCGCAGCCCTGCCGTTGGTCGCACTCACTTCTTATGAGGCACTCGTACAAAAAATGAATGTCAAAGAAGGCGATAACGTCTTGATTCATGGTGCAACAGGAGGCGTTGGTCATATTGCCGTTCAGCTAGCAAAAGTACTTGGCGCGACAGTCACCGCTACCTACTCTCCTGCTAATAGTGCACTAGCACAAACACTAGGCGCGGATCATCTAGTGGATTATACAACAGCGGAGGTTGATGACTATGTGGCGACGTATACTGACGGCGTGGGTTTTGACAAAATTTTCGATACGGTGGCTGGTGATAATATTCAAAAATCTTTTCAAGCCGTTAGATTCAATGGCCATGTCGCCACTATTTTACCCATTGCTGATCCATTGCAAGTTGCTCTCAAAGCCTTATCCTTTCATGGTGTTTTGGTGCTCATTCCATTATTTCATGGCATCAACCATGAATCGCACGGTCGTATCCTGACAATGATTGCAGAGCTGGTTGATAGTGGCAAAATCACGCCTATCATAGATGATAGTAACTACTCTATTTGGGAGGTAGCACGCGCGCATGACCATCTTGAATCAGGTAAAGCAGTGGGTAAAATTACGCTCACTGTATAGTAGTATTCGGGCGTGTCCTCATTTTGAACATGACGATAAAAATGAGATAAATTGCAGCCAGACTGTATTAAATAGCTGCGTCAAATAGCTGTGTTAAAAATGAGGTGTTCACAGATAATAACGACTCTCTAAAATAACACAGCTCGCTCGTAGAAATTCTTATAATGGTAGGGTCACTATTTTATTTGGAAGTTTCTAAAAAATGGAATACGGGTAATCGCCACTTTGCTCTAACCGCTGCCATACGGATTAAGTAACCAGCAACCAAACTAACAATGACACTGATATTGCTACTAACAGTAAAATACTGGAGTGTTAAATATAAACACGCAACGATCAAGGAAACTGAAGCGTATAACTCATGATGTAAAACCAATGGGGTTTGGCGACATATTAAATCACGCAGCAACCCGCCAAATACGCCTGTTACAATGGCAGCAACCACACAAACACCATAGTGAAGTCCCATGTTAAGCCCTACTTGGCAACCAATAATGCTAAAGGCCGCTAGCCCCAAAGCATCCAAACGCATGAAAACGCCATTAAATTTAACGACCCATTTAGCCAACCAGGTCGTTATAAGCCCAGCCACACAAACAATTAATAAATATTCAGGATGTTCTACCCAAGTTAAGGGGTAATTACCAAGTAGGATATCTCTGATACTACCACCACCTATCGCCGTTACACTCGCGATAAGCATAACGCCAAACCAATCCATATTTTGTCGTCCTGCACTTAGTGCACCTGTCATCGCCTCTGCTGTAATACCAATAATGTAAACTATACTTAAAAGCATGGAATGCTCACCTTAAATCTATCTGCTAGTGTAAATGAGGTGAGATTGTAAAGATAAATCTGGTGTATTACGAATGATAATTTGAATCGTTTTGAAAGCATCAGGTACTACTCTATTTTAGCAACGGGAAAGCAAAAAAGAATGCAACGTTATTGTCACTTTATATGAAAAAGCACTGCTTTTCTCGAGCATAAAACGCAGCTTATGCCTAAGCATCAACTTTTCATAAACAAGTAAGAAGGTTACTCAATAGACACGGTCAAAGGCTTTAAATTCCTCTACCTTAGTGCCCTTACTTGAATCCCATCGAGAGCAAATGGGTACAAACCAATATTCCACGCCAAGAATGGATAATGGTTTTCTTAAATTGCTAAATGATGTGGGCTGTAATGAACTTATTATGAATTGCCCACATAACAACCTTGTGAAAGACTAAAAATTATGATGAGAAAAACGTTACTGCTAAGCATGCTGTTACTAAGTATGACTGCGTGCCAGAACACCAATACACAGGGCCTTGAGTCAACAACGGTTTTACAAAATGACCTACCGACGACAACCGCAACCGATAAGTATACTAACAATATAACGGGCGATTACATCACAGATGGCTATACAAAGCGTAACGAGGGTTACGACTGGTTTGCGATCAGCGTACGTGATGCTGGTCAAGATGCTATTAGTTTGTCTATTCGTTCTCGCATAGACAAAAAGAAACCTACTTGTACATTAGACACCGTACTTCATAAAGCTCATGATGGACGGTATCAATTTTGGGTAGATAATAACCCCGTTTATTTGCGCTTTGATGACAATAGCTTATCCATTGAAGGTGAAACATCCCATCTACAAAAAACAGCTTTTTATTGTAGCGGCGGTGCAACGCTTGGTGGCGTATATCAAAAATTAAGCGGTACGCTGGATACTCGACAATTGGACAACTCGCAATACGCTACATCACTCAATTATGGTGATTTTTCTACTCAAGTGACCAGCACCTCCGACGGCAATGGTGGTTATATCTTGCAGATTCAGTCAGTGGGCGAAGACATTATCGAGCGACCAATTAGCGATCCTGTTGTTAGTGCTGACGTGGGTGATATTAATGGCGATGGATACCATGAAATTCTGGTGTTCACTCAAAGTGTGGGTAGCGGCTCATATGGTGACGTGATTGCTTATTCGAGCAATAAAGGGCTGTCATGGAGTGAAGTCTCTTATCCAGAGCTGACTGACACACTCAAACAAGGTTATATGGGCCATGATGCGTTTGCATTGGTTGAGAATGTATTGGTTAGACGTTTTCCACTCTATTTAGAAGAGGATAGCAATGCCAATCCACAAGGTAAAACACGCCAAATTCAGTATCGTATGATAGAGGGTGAGGCTTCTCGTCAGTTTGTGATTGACACAGTTAATGAGTTTTAAGTACTTCTTAAAAGTTTACTGCATAATAGAATGAAGCAAGTGCTATATAAAAACTTTGAAATACAGTTAATTTTAGCATTAACTGTATTAACTAGTGCCTGTACAAATATGGACCTTATTCAAACCACCGCTATTGATACTGTATTTGAAGAGACGAAGCTGGTAAAAGCTAGACCAATAGCTATCGAAAAATCGAATATAAATTTCGACAGTCATCCAATTGCAAAACGTTATAGAACTGATCTATGTTGCATATAGCGTGAGTAATGTTTCTTACTTAGCATTTTACTTAAGCTATGCCATCGATCTTAGGATTTTATCTACATATCAAAAATCTTGCCACGGTTCATAATATTATTGGGATCAAAGACTTTTTTGACCTCTCGTAAGTAATCAATCTCAGTCTCGCTGCGGCTGTAGTGCAAATAAGGCTTTTTGGTCATACCCACGCCATGTTCAGCAGAGACTGAGCCGCCATACTTCTGTACCGTCTCAAACACGTGCTTATTGACGATCTGACACTCTGCAAAGAAATCATCCTTACTCATGTTTTCAGGTTTTAGAATATTCAGATGCAAATTGCCATCGCCGATATGACCGAACCAGCACACTTCAAAGTCAGGATAGTTACTGCTGACAATGTGATCAATCTGTTCTATAAATTCAGGCACATGGCTTATCAGTACAGAGACATCGTTCTTATAAGGGGTAAATACTGAGATGGTCTCAGAGATGTATTCGCGCAATTTCCACAGCTCTTCTGCCTGCGCGAGGCTTTGACTCATCACCCCATCGACGACCCAACCTTGCTCCATGCAGTGCTCAAATATTGCCATCGCCTTATCCATGATCGGCTCATATGGCGCTTCAAACTCTAGCAATGTATAAAACTTGGTACGCGACTCAAACGGCTCTTGTACTTGACCATGTGCCATTAACTTGTCAATCGCCACGTCGTCAAAGAACTCAAATGCCGTTAAGTCAATTTGTGCTTGAAAAGCCGATAGTACATTCATCACATCGTTAAAGCTGTCCATACCGAGCACCATGACGTTTAAGTCTTGCGGCTGACGCTCAAGCTTGATCTGTGCATGGGTGACAAACCCTAGGGTTCCTTCGCTACCGATGAACAGTTGACGCAGATCATAACCTGTGGCGTTCTTTACCATACCGCGATTCAGCTGCAAGATATCACCTTTACCAGTGACCACAGTCAGCCCCATGATCCATTGACGGGTCATGCCGTAACGAATGACTTTAATACCGCCTGCGTTGGTACCGATGTTGCCACCGATTTGACTTGAGCCTGCTGAGGCAAAGTCGACAGGGTAGTATAAGTCTTTGGACTCTGCAAACTGTTGCAACTGCTGCGTGATGACACCGGCCTCAACTTCAACCATGCGATCGGCCGGATAGAATTGTCCGATATGGTTCATTTTATCCATACTAACGACGATTTCACCATTAGCAGCCACGGCGCCAGCTGATAGACCAGTACGACCGCCACTTGGAGTCAGAACAACGTTGTGCTCGTTGGCAAGGAGTACGATAGATTGCACTTGCTCGGTAGTTTTTGGAAAAACAATGGCAGCAGCAGCAGGCGCAAAGTGCTTGGTCCAGTCTTTGCCCCAATGCTCTAAGCTCTCAGCGTCAGTCTTGATTTGGATGAGGCCGTAACCATGATCTTGTTGCAACTTTTGTATGATAATATCAACCACCCCTTGTGAGAGGTCTGAAAAATTATTCACCAGATATGTTCCCTACGATAGTAAATAAAAACGCATTAATAGCTGCCGCTATTTTTATCAATAGTGACACAGATATTTTGCTATTTTGAGCCGACTATATGTGTTTAACGCTTATGCTGTCTTTTGCAAGGCAATAAAACAATCTTGTAGACTCTGATCTTGGGTCGTCTCATACAAAGCCAATTCATCTTGAACGTGAGTACCCAGTGCTTTTTCAAACGCCTGTTGATTTGAATTTCCCTCATAGCTACTTTGTTTATCATCACGTAGATTCGACTGAAAAATTCCTGCCGCACTCACAGGTAAAAAATCTTCGTAAACAATAGGCTCAATACGTATCACGTTTTTTTCGATCAGCTCGACAAGCGCGGATTTGGACTCAGCCATCTCCAAGCTCGTGAGCTGCAAGTCATCATTACTGTTATCCACGGGTTGATAATAAAAATACGCCAAGCCTTCGCTATGCAGCGTTTGATAATCATCAGGAAATGCGGCAAATGTCGCCTCTAAAATCTGATAATACTGTGAGGCATTGACTTCATTTGGGGTCACACCTAGCTGGTTACGAGCGTCACTCAGCAGTTTGTCATATAGTGCTCGACCCTTTGACGTCAATGCCACGCCGCGCTGCTCAATCTCACCAAAGCGTGCCGTATGTTGGCCTTGCTCATAGCTATTTTGTCTTGCATCAGCCAACGTATTCTTAAAGCGAACTGCTTCTTCTAGTGCCTTAAAGCTCGTTTGTCTTAATAAAATCGGGCAATTTCGTTTTGGTGGCCCTTCGATGATCGCTTTTGGCGGTATCCCTCTCGCTTGCATTCTGTGCTGTACAGTATCAATATCCAACGTTCGAGGCGTCAGATGATTGATATGTGGGCCTTTGAACCCGACCACATCAGCGATGAGGCCATGTTGCTGCAACAGTTTTTCATACAGCGCCTTTGACACAGGAGTACTATCATGCCAGCGAAACGTTTCTAGTGCCTCAACGACGAACTGCTGGCCTGCTTGCTCACTCAACCCACCTTGCTCTTCAAAAGACTCAATAAGCTCGATGACAGTATCAGTAAAGATGTTGCGGCGTGCTAATGCTGCTACGGCCTCTTCTTTAAGTGCTTCATCACCAATAAGATCTAAGCGTAATAATGACGTAAATACTCGAAAGGGGCTCTTGCTTAATGACTCTGCATCAGTCGCTCGAAATGCGGTGGAATGTACAGGCACACCAGCTGGGGCCAAATCATAGTAGCCAACAGGGTGCATACCCATCACCGCAAACAATCGACGCATCATACTAAGCTCAGCGGCAGTACCCACTCTAATGGCGCCGTGGCGCTCCATACTTAGCCTATCCATTTCCCCAGTATGCTCAAGCTGTGCTTTGATATCAGGTTGAGCAGCTAAAACCTCGGTGTTCACGTCAGTGACCAAATCAATAAGATCGCCATATAACGGAACTTCTGCTTGATACATCGCTGACATGGCCACAGAAAACTGATGGCGAATATCATCACTACTCATAAAACCGTTATTATTCATAGATATTTATCCTTTTTATAGCTATTGAGAAAGCCTATTGCTGGTAACTCATTTATTAATAATTTGTGCTTAAGACCAGTCAGCTGGATCTTGATCAGGAATCGTATTTAAGACGTCTCTTAAAATATCAAGGCCAGCTTGTAGCGTTTCAGGCTCAATGGTCAGTGGCGGTAACAATCGAATGATATGACGGTGTTTGCCACTTGGCATGAGCAGTAAGCCTTGTTTTCGCGCTTGGGTTAGTATATGAGCCATCACACTAGGATGAGAGCCATACTCCACATGACGCAGCTCAATACCACGCATCGCTCCAATACCTGTGAGACCATACAACCAAGGAGAAACATCTTTCGCCTGCCATTGCGCGATACTTGTTTCAATCACTTGCGCATAGTGCTTGGCAGATGCCCATATCTCATCCTCTTGCATGATATCTATCGTGGCATTTGCCGCTGCACACGCCACTGGATTACCAGAGTACGTACCACCCAAACTGCCTTTAGGCAAGCCATTTATCACACTGGCCTTCCCTACGACTGCACCTAAGGGCAAGCCGCCTGCGATGCTTTTACCAAGTAGTATCATATCTGGCTCAATGCCCAAATGTGAAAAGGCAAAAGGTGAACCAGTACGTCCATAGCCTGATTGGATCTCATCCATAATTAGCAAGATACCGTGCTCATCACAAAAGGCGCGCAGGTACTGAGCAAAAGAGGGTGACATTAACTGAAACCCGCCTTCCCCTTGTATGGGCTCTGCGATAATCGCACCAATATTATTGATATCAGTTTCTACTTCAAACAAACGATTTAGCGCATCGATTGCCTGTTGGTCACTCACCTCATTGTCTGGACTGGGAAAAGGAATGTGATAGACACTGCCGGCTAACGGTCCTAACCCTCGCTTGTAAGGGGCAACCTTGCCATTTAGATTAACAGCAGCCAACGTACGACCATGGAACCCGCCATCAAAAGCAATAACCCCAGTACGCTTGGTCTTGAGACGCGCAATTTTTATGGCATTTTCAGTAGCCTCTGCACCAGAGTTGGTGAGCATGCCTGATAGCTCGCCACTAATAGGAATGAGCTCGCACAATCGCGGCATGAAGGTTTGATAGGGGATGTGCGCAGCTGCATTGTAAGCATAATGAATGAGCGATTGGGTTTGAGTGATAATGGCCGTCACGATATGAGGGTGGCAATGTCCGAAGTTTAAGACCCCAATGCCACCCACAAAATCGATGTAGCATTTGTCGTTATTGTCCCAAACTTTTGCATTCTTACCTTTGGCTAAGGTGATGGGATGCACCATCGTAAAAGCATCAGTGACGTTGTATAGCTTATCCATTAAGAGTCTCTTATCTTCCTTAAATGTGACCCTCATTTCAGCAAAACCTGATGCACTCAGCAAACGAATAATAGTTGTGCTTTCATTCCTTTTCGTTATTGTGAGAAAAAACCAAGGCCAAGATAGAAAAAACCCAAGCATAAATACATGTTCAATCAAAGTCTTATGAAGCCTTTCAATAGTTTTTATTGCGTTGGACGCTTGCGCTGACCACTATCGATTAGCGGTAAATATTTATCTAACCAATCATCACGACTCGTTTTTTAACGGTTCAACCTGCCCTAGGTTTCAAGGTAAGCAGATATCCAATTTATAATGACTTTTATTCTGTGTGACTCACCAAGTGATAATGGATAAGTCATATAATAAGACCCTCTGCCTTTTGCAGCATAATCCCATGCGGTGACCAGCGCACCTGACTGCAACTCACGTTCTACCAAGCGTAGCGGTACAAGCGCGATGCCATATCCCACTAATGCCGCTGATATACATGCCTGAAACGTATCAAAACGCGGGCCTATGAATGTACTATCAACACTGACCTCTTGTTGTTCAAAGTATTCGTACCATGCATTTAAGCGCGAATTGAGATGCAATAAGGTACAACTAGCGACATTGCTCGTGAAGGGTTTTTCGTCTTTTAAATAATCAGGATGGCAGACGGCCACACTGTATTCATCAAACAGCTTAATCGCCTCCATTCCACCCCAAATACCAGTACCATACAAAAACGCGATATCGACATTTTGGTCTTCAGAAAAAAATGGTCCAACCTGTTCTTTGATCTCTAAATTAATTAGGGGATGTGCTTCATTAAATCCACTCAACGCAGGTATCAACCAACGTGAACAAAACGTTGGGTGCGAGACAATTCTCAATACCTCGGTATTATCACTGTGCGACACTAAATTGGTCGTTGCCATCTCGATATGTTTTAGTATATCGAGCACATCCAAATAATACGTCTTGCCAGCAGGTGTCAACGAGATTTTCTGCGGTGTTCGATAAAACAGAGCAATATTTAGCACTTCCTCTAGCTGCGCTACCTGCTTACTGATGGCGCTTTGAGTCATGTGCATCTCTTGCGCCGCATTGGTAAAACTTAAGTGTCTAGCCGCTGTCTCAAAACATTGTAAAGCTTTGGTTGAAGGATATTTTCTAAAATCTAGCGAACTGTTAGTATCCGTTTTCATAACTTATTTTTAAATCCAAAATAGTAATTGTGGTTATATATATCCAATTTGAAACACGGTCAATTCAAAATGACGGTGGCACAAATGGTAATCTTGTTTTCTGCTGGTATAATCCTGCCTTGCTTGCTGTGCGCCAAACATTCCAAAGGCTGTAAAACCTATCCCAACCGTCCTGTATCTGCTTTAAATTGATCGACTATATATCGAGTAAACCGCCTAAGCATTCGTTAAAAATAATCGTGAACTCCTCC
Source organism: Psychrobacter sp. AT9 (assembly GCF_047272965.1). Classification (NCBI taxonomy): domain Bacteria; kingdom Pseudomonadati; phylum Pseudomonadota; class Gammaproteobacteria; order Moraxellales; family Moraxellaceae; genus Psychrobacter; species Psychrobacter sp. AT9. The sequence continues at coordinate 1,650,199 of NZ_JBKOTW010000001.1, read as the reverse complement.
ATTAGTAAGAAAAAAAGGAATGCTCGCCATAAATTAATTCGCTTGTTTCAGTGATTGTTGGTGTTTAGTATCTTTACCTTAAGGAAAAATTCTAATATCACATGTCTGAAAACTGACAGCATCCGTATCAAGCCAAAGCGTTTGAATCATACAGGACTGGACAATGGAATGTCTAAAATCAAAATATTCTCTTGCCCATCTCCACATATCCTTTTAAAAGTCAGTAACAGATATTGTAAATAACAGGAGATAGTAATGGGAATAATTTGGCGTTGGTATACCAGCATGTCATTCATGGTAAAAATGACGGGCGGCTTTTTAATAGGTATTTTTTTGGCACTGGTACTGGGCGAGCACAGTAGTTTTCTGTCACCGCTTGGAATCCTGTTTTTAAACTTATTGAAAATGGTCGTGATACCTCTTGTCCTTTTCTCTTTGATGGTCGCCGTCAATCACTCCAACCCTAAAGAACTCGGTCGGATAGGACTAAAAATATTCCCCTTTTATATCGTCTCGACTGGTATTGCGGTGGTCGTTGGTATTGTTTTGGCAAAGATGACCAATCCTGGTGCAGGATTTTCGTTGCCGACCGCTGTAACTATGGATGCCCATGCCCGCCCATCTTTCATTGATACCCTACTGAATATGGTACCCAGCAATATCTTCAATGCTTTTGCTCAAGGTGATATTCTCGCGGTCGTATTTGTCGCGGTTATCTCTGGATTGGCTATTTTGTTCATGCGCCATTCAGCAGACGAAAAGCAACAAGAAATGGGTGATTTTTTATTCAGACTGCTCGAAGCTTGTAACGAAGTCGTCTCCAAAATACTAAGCGGCATTCTATTATATGCACCGATTGGCGTATTGGGCATCACTGCCAATACCTTTGGTACGCAAGGATTGGATGTCGTTATTGCGCTGGGTAAATTTATTGGTACGTCATACCTTGGTGTTATCATATTGGTGGGGGTTGTGTTCCCGATTATGTTGAAGCTCTTTGGCGTAAAAGTCATTCAATTCTATAAAAATATCAAAGAAGCGGCTTTTACCTCATTTGTGACCAGCAGTAGCCTGAGCACGCTACCGATTACCATTAAATGCGCAGAAAAAGCAGGTATTGGTGAGCGTGTTGCCAAACTGACATTGCCTATTGGCGCAACTGTAAACATGAATGGTACGGCATTACGTTTTGGTGTCGCTGTCATCTTTGCAGCAGAAATCATGGGCATGTCACTGTCGGTACCTGAATTGGCCACCATTGTCATCATTGGAACTATGGCCGCGATTGGTACGGCTGGTGTGCCAGGTGCTGGATTAATTGGTATGTCTATCGTCTTTACACAAGCGGGATTGCCCATCGAAATTGTTGCGCTCACCGCAGGTATCAATATCTTGGTCGATATGATCTTCACCTTTGGCAACGTCGTTGGTGACTTAGTGGGTGCCAAAATAGTAGACCAGACCGAAAAAAGAAGTAACTCTAGAGACTTAACCGATGCTAATTTGGGACATCAAAATGAGATGCAAAAAGTCATCGCTATTGAATAGGTTTTAACTAGAAAAATTAATAATATCTGGGTATATTCTAGGATTACTCACATGAGTATTATGTACATCACATAATACTCATATCGATATTGCTGTTTGTCTATAACGCTGCTTAGAGTGTATCAAGTTTGCAATATATCAAAGCACCTTAAATCAAAGGGGCAATCGCGATAGAACTGTAAACTCAAGGCTGTATATATAATGTATTTGAAAAGCACTAACAGTACTTCGTAAAGATACTATAATATCGCAATCCAAACAGATATAGCGATATTCGTATGTTGTTAAATTTGTTGTTAAAAATAATATATATAACCATAAAACCCTTATTAAAAAAGGCTTTCACTAAGTTAGTCGTTGCGTGGTGGTGGCGCACCAATTATTGTATTAACAGTCCTGAATAATCCTTAAAAAACCCTTGCAAGCCTTACGCTTCAAGGGATTTTTATTATGTAGCCCTTAATAACCCTTAATAATAAGGGTATTTATCTCCCTATTTTGACGGTATCGAAAAGCCTATAGATTGAACCACTCTTACTTCAGTGCAAGCTCAAAGTCAGAAGCAGCGGTGATGGTAAATTTTATTGATGTTAACAAGCAGGCACATGGGATCGAGCCAATCTGTAGAGTACTACCAATTGCCCCTAATCGTATGAATACCGATATGATGATGAAAACATCGAAACCATACCTCTAAAATCAGATAAAGCGTTGTTCGCATACTTATTGAAGTATTAAATGACGCCACCATCACAGGGGTAGCTATTCAAGCCACTGTTCCTATGTATTGGCATAATAAAATGGAGCACGGTATACAACTTCTTTAAGCCTTATTAATTTATTACACAGCTAACTCATGCTCGTACTACATTCCGAAGATTCAGATTTTTTCAGTATCCTCTTATAAGTGAGTATAACCTCTCATAAGCTGCCTGAATTTATGATGCCTTCGCAGTAACATTCTCTACCCACCCTCCTCCCAATGACTTGTAAAGGTTCAGTAGCATCTGTGCTCGAGCAAGCTGCGAGTAAATCAAGTTTTCTTGTATTTGTTCTGAGTCAAGCTGCGCTGTCAGAGCTTCATCTAGCGTTTGATAACCATAATGAAATAGTTTTTCAGCATCGCTTGCCCGCTTGACAGACTGCTGATAGGCCTTATTCAGAAATTTTTGTTGCTGTTCTAGTGCCTGATGCGCCTGATAGGTGTTATCCACCTCACCAAGCGCACGCAGTAGCCGTCGATCATATTGAAGTAGCGCTGTTTGCAAACGAGCGTCTGCGCTGTCAATATTGGCCTTAATCCGACCGTTTGTAAAAATGGGAACCTGTATGCCCACACTCAATATACTGCCCCAACCTTTCAAATCTGGCACATCACTGTCAACGTCAATACGCCCGCCTTGACCTAAAAAACTAATGGAAAAATGTGGCAGCAGATCAGCTTTGGCACTTGCCAGTTTGGCAGAATAGGCATTGACTTGTGCGCCATAGGCACGCAGATCTGGACGACGTTCTAGCAACCCTTGGGGCGTTTGGCCACTGGGCGCACTCGGTTGATGATTGAGAATGTCTACAGTCGTAGAAGGCAGCTCAAAACCTTGCGGTACTTGCCCGATAAGTACGGCTATGCTACGTACGTGCATTGCATACTCTGCATTGATTGTGCTTTTTTTCGCACGCATGGCATTGAGTTTACTTTGGACATTATTAACTTCATACATGGTGACTTGACCCGCTTGAAAACGCCCTTTTATATATCGCTCAAAGCGCGTCAATATCTCTACATTGCGGGCAGTAATGACTTCACGCTGCTGGGCGGCACGGGCTTGAAAATAGTGATCAGCAATTTGATCTGCCAGTAGCATTTGCGCGCCATATATTTTTTCTTGTACACCCAACGCCGCATAACGGGCGGCATCAGCATCACTTTGTTTTCTGCCAAATATATCTGGCTCCCACGCAGCAGAGAATCCCGCATTAGCATGACTGCTATCTATATCTTGGTGCGTCTCCAGCAGCGCTGTACTAGCACCCAATAGACGACTGAGGTTGTCATTTGCAGATAGATGAGCCGAACCATTTATAAGGCCCGCTGAAGCATTGACGCCAGCTTGTGGCCCAAGATCAGCAGTGGCAAGACGACTGATTGCCACTGCTTCTGCAAAACGACTTTCAGCGATACGGATATCGGGGCTGTCTTGTAAGCCTTGCTCTATTAGGCGACTTAATAGCGGATCTTGCCATTGTCGCCACCAGTGGCTAATTTCTGGACTGCCCTTCGCCGCTTTGTTTTCGTCAAACGTTGTCGGAATAGAAATGTCACTTTGGCGTACAACCTGTGTGCTTTGGCAGGCGCTTAAGATCAAGACCAATGCTCCCAAACTCACAATTTTGGATAATGGAAACATGCGCTTCTTCTCCTTATATTCTCTATCATTATTTTTAATTCAGTGCCATGGTCGAATATCAAACACGCCCTATAACGTCTCTTAGGATATAGGTATACGTATGACTGGTTTTGATTGAGCCAAATTGGGCCAGTCTGTTTTGCACATTATCCTAGCTTTTCAAGCATCGCTTTAAATCGTACTAAAGCAAAAATAAGAAACACGACGCCGATACCTGTCATGACTAATAACTCAGGCCAAACAATGTCCAAGCCAGCATTACGGAATAAAACATTTTGAGTAAAGCTGACAAACTGAGTCGTGGGCCAATATTCGCTTATCATTTGTGCCGCTTCGGGCATATTGCTGCGTGGCGCTATAGAGCCAGATAAGAGTAACGATACAACCAAAACGGGCAACATCAATAAGGCAAACTGCGGCATACTCGGCGCCATGGTTGATAGCATAATGCCGAGAGAAGATATGGAGAATAAATACACCACTACACCACTACCGAATAAAAGCAGCGACCCGTTAATGGGAATGCCAAGCAGATACTGGATCACAAAAACCATCGATAACATGGAGGCACATAAAATCACCAAGCTATTGGCAAGTATTTTTGAAATCACGATTTCTGTTGTATTGACTGGCATCACCAAGAGATGCTCGATGGTGCCACGTTCGCGTTCACGGATAACGGCAGCACCGGACAACCCTATTGCCAAGAGCGCAATCATATTGCAGACTTCCATAACTGGTGTGTACCAGTAGCTGTCTCCGTTTGGGTTAAATATCATGTTCAGTACTGGCTTGACCAATAACGGTGGATCGGCTTGTTTTAAAAAATTACTCACTTCCTGATTAAATATTTGGAGAATATAGGCTTGCCCAATACCTGCTTGAGTCATGGTGGTCGCATCAATTAACAGCTGAACTTGCGGTTTTCGTCCAGCCAGCACATCTCGTTCAAACCCAGGGGGAAATTCCAGCACAAAAATAAGCTTGCTTTTGTCCATCAACTCATCGACATCTTCGCGTTTCACATCGACAGGAGGCAGAAAGTAAGGTTGTTGTAGGGCATCTCGAATTTGTCTGGTCAGGGCTGTACGGTCTAAATCTATAATACCTACAGGCGCATTGCGTACATCCGTATTGATGCCTTCTGCCACAGTATAGATAGTGACAGAGAACACAAAGCCAATCATGAGAAACAGTATCTTGTCTCCAAACAGACTGCGCAATTCTTTGATGGTCAACGTCCAGATATTTTTAAAAGTCTGCACTTATACCTCCTGCTTTTTCAGGAAAATAGAGGCAAATGTGATAAATGCCAAGGCAAAAGCGGTCAAAACCATGTACTCCGTCAAAAAACTGGACCAACTCAGTCCTTTAGTAAACCCGCCAATACTGATACGCTGATACCAAGATGCGGGGAACCCGACCCCAATGGCATAAGCAATGCCGTCCATACTAGAGAGCGGGTACAACAACCCAGAGTAGTTAATGGTGGGTATCAGAGTGACAATGGCGGTGACAAACAGCGCTGCAACCTGTGTGCGAACCAAACTAGACACAAGCAGCCCCAGTCCTGTAGATACATAGACCAACAGCAATGCGCCAAAAGACATCGCCAAAAAAGAGCCTTTTATGGGCACTTTGAACCAAAATATGGCCATGAGCACAAGTATGAGATAATTGATCAGTCCCAGAACGACATAAGGTAGCTGTTTTCCAAGTAGGTATTGAGGCACACTGGCTGGTGATGTGTAGAGGTTTGATATCGAGCCAACTTCGCGCTCACGCACCACACCCAGCGTGGTCATCATTGCCGGAATCAACATGAGTATCATCATTAACACACTTGGGATGACCGCATTCACGCTCTTAAAGTCTTGGTTATACATAAAGCGTGGAACCACTTCAGCGGCAGGGTCTAAATCGATAGGCAAGCCAGTATCTTGAAGAAGGTCTGTGATATATATCGTCATAATCCCCCCTACATAGCCCTCAATATTGGCTGCATTGAATGGCACTGTCCCATCAATATAAAAGCTTGCTTCTGGTTGTCTATTGGCCAACAAATCACGTCCATAATCCACTGGAATATCAATGACCAATTGCGTCTCAGAGCTTCTAAGCGCGTATTCGGCGGCCTTTATAGAGTCTACGGGTGACGTAGATGTAAAATATTCTGAGCCCGAAAAGTACTCCGTCAACTGTCGACTTTGTACAGAGTGATCTTGATCGAGTATCGTATACGGTAAATCGTGCACATCAAAAGAGATACTCCAACCAGTCATGACCATCAAAATAATGGGTCCAACGATAGCAAAAAACAGCCTGATTTTATCGCGTAATAGCTCTTTAAATTCGCGCGTGGCAAATGTCCAAACAGTGGTAAACCAATATTTAAGCGTGTCGGTTTTGTTGGTTTGATTATCAGGTTCAGACGCTATGATCGCTGATTCTGCTGGCGTATTTTCAGTCGTGTCGTTTTGGCTGGTGGGTTCAGTGTTATTTTTTTCATCTTCAAGCAGATACGCTACAAAAGCTTCTTCGAGATCCTCTGCTTGTTTATTATGTGTCAGCTCTGTCGGTGTACCAACAACCAGCACGCGACCACGATGCATAAAAGAGATGCGATCGCATCGACTGGCCTCATTCATAAAATGAGTAGAAATAAATATAGTGATTTTATCTTCTCGTGAAAGCGTCAATAGCTGTCGCCAAAACATATCACGAGCACCAGGATCGACACCTGAGGTTGGCTCATCCAAAATCAATACTTCGGGATGATGCAGACAAGCCGCTGCCAGCTGTAATCGTTGGCGGATACCTAGTGACAATGAGGCTGGCGCTGTATCCGCCACAGCACTGAGGTCAAATTTATCTAACGCATCCTTTACAGCTTGCTGTCCACGCTCCCCTTCTATTTGATAAAGGGTTGCATGCAGCTCTAAGTTTTGACGTACGCTCAATTCTTCATAAAGCGAGAAAGACTGCGACATATAACCGACACGCATTTTTGTCGCTATATCATTTGCATCGATAGATTGACCCAGCAGTTTGGCTGAGCCCTCTGTTTTATCAATCAATCCAGTCAGCATCTTCATCGTGGTCGATTTACCACAACCATTAGAGCCTAAAAAACCAAAAATCTCACCTTTCTCAATACAAAAGCTGACATTATCAACCGCCGTAAAATCTCCAAAACGTTTGGTTAGGTTTTTTGCCTCAATAGCTGGCGGCGCATCAGGATCAGGGACAAATGGCGTGATAACCAACGCGCCTGCATTCGTTTGTTTCTCTGGTGGCAATAACTTGATGTAGGCTTCTTCAAGTGACGTGACATTCAGCTCTGTCATAACGGTTTGCGTCTGCTGATTGGCTAAGAGCTTGCCATCATCCATCGCTAGCAGGTATTCAAAATTTTTGGCTTCATCAATATAGGCTGTCGACACGATGACCGTCATCTCTTGACGTTCAGCTTGTAACGAGGCCACTAATGACCAGAATTGACGGCGTGATAAAGGGTCTACCCCTGTGGTTGGCTCATCAAGAATCAGTAAGTCAGGATTGTGCACCAATGCACAGCATAAGCTCAGTTTTTGCTTCATTCCGCCCGAAAGCTTGCCAGCCGCACGATCAGGAAATGGTGCTAGCCCAGTTGCCTCAAGTAAACGGGCTATTCGTACATGGCGCTCATGCGCATTCAATCCAAACAGTCGCGCATGAAATTCCACATTCTCATATACCGACAGGGTTGGATAAAGATTATGCCCTAAGCCTTGTGGCATAAAGGCGATATGTTTTGACAGCGCCTCACGTGCAGATTTTTCTGCCATATCCTTACCGAATACTTGCACGGAGCCATTTTGAATGACCTTGACCCCTGCAATAAGAGACAACAACGTTGATTTCCCAACACCATCAGGACCAATTAGCCCAACGGTGCTCCCTTGTAAGATATTTAGGGAAATATTATCAAGAGCAACCGTCTTGCCATATGTATGCGACACAGTGTTAATTTCAACGGCGGTATGTTGGCTATCCATACGTTATCTCTCAGTTTGTATCGTTAATTTATTCATAAAGATAACTCTTCGGTTGTAAAACCCTCTGAATAATTTATGACCTCATTTTCTGCTGTCATACTCGAACATGAGAAACTAGGATTGGCCTTTTTTGGGAAGGTTTATAGCAAGGTTACTCGGCCATACTACGTCGGTATTGCTACGTACATAACCATTACCTGTCATGCCGCCTTTGAGTAGGCCTTTGTATTCTTTGGCTATTTCAACAGGTAACTTGATACGCACTTTAAACATCAGCTTTTCGCGCTCGTTCTGTGTTTCCACTGACTTGGGCGTAAACTGTGCTTGTGATGCAATAAACGAGACTTTTGCGGGCCACACACTATCCAGACCATCTAGCACGACTCTCGCGTCATTACCAACTTGTAAGCCACTCATCTGCCCATTAGGTAAAAAAAGAGTCATAGACACATCCTCTGTATCTAGCAGGCTAACCATTTTGCTGCCTGCTGCAATCACACTACCAACCTCGGCAATTCGGTATTCCACGCGGCCAGCTTTAGGACTGCGTATCAACATATCGTCATTCATCGATGCGGCAGATTTTTCTTGAGCTTTGGCCTGATTGACGCCAGCATTTGCTTCCGCTACTTGAGCATCGATTTGTTGAACAGCTGCCTGCGCTTCTGCGTACGCTGCTCTCGCCGCCTGCACGACCGCAACCGCGCCATTGTATGCCGCTTGGCGTTTGGTCACCTCTGAATCTGACACCAAATCTTCGCGGCGCATCTTGCGGGCATTATCCAACTCCATTTTGGCTATTTTTTGCTGTTCAATCTGCGCATCGATTTGGGCGTTGGCACGCGCCATTGCCTGCTCTCCTTGCTTACGACCTGCCCGTGCCTGTGACACCATTTCATGTGCGCGCTGCTCGGTTGCCTGTGCCGCCACTAACTGACTTTCGCTTTGTGAGGAAGACAGCTCAACAAGCAGCTGATCGACATCGACATCTTCCCCTTCCGCCACCAGCATTTGCTCAACTCTGCCTGGATAAAGGCTAGCAATATCAAACCGCTCAAGCTCCAGTCTACCGTTTGAGCTGACTATTCCTAGCGGTAGGGCTTGTGCAAGCTGCTGCTGTTGCCAGTAATACCAACCGGCAGCAGCGGCCACGACAAGCAATAGAACCAAAACCCATGCTTTTTTCATAACGGTTCCTATATATTATTTATATGCGGAAATAAAACAAAAAATAACCAACCCATACGTCTTTTAACCGTATTAGGGCATGTCCTCAATTTAAAAATTTTAATGATTTTTAGTATAGGGCGTGTTGAGTGTAGGAAATCAGACTAAGCACACCTCGTGTCGATCACGATGACTGGCAATATTGGCGCTGTATGGGCACAAGACACTCTCTACGCCAAGGCGGGATGGTAAGTGATCTATATAAGATGTTCGGTACTCATGTTCGGCAATACAGTTAATTCATTGGGTATTGAGCCGATTAGGACACGACTTAGTAAGAAATACCAATAAATCCATAATTTTATTGTGGTTATGGTACTCGATACCACCTCAATAAACTATCAGAAACTGCATTTATTTTGAGCATCCTATGATTCATCCAATACAATCCTGCAAGTTTTTTGACCGACTCAGAATACTAGTTGTACAAAAACTGCTGCCATAGCAAACATTTTCATCATGAGTTATCACAATTATTTAACTGGTAGAGATACATAAATATTTTTAATGATGGACATTGAGCTAACAAAACCATAATAATCCATGCTAATATTGTGGGGTTTTCATATATTAAACAATGTTTTTAAGTATTCTTCAAGACTAAATCTATTTTGTTGCTTTCATATATTTCTCAATCAGAGAATAAAAGGTCGTCACCATGTCTGAAACAACGCATAATCCATCCGAGAAAAATCTAAACTTTACCGCACTCATTGCCCTTGTCGTAGGCTCTATGATAGGCGGTGGTATCTTTTCATTACCGCAAAACATCGCTGAAACCGCAAGCCCTGGTGCGTCCTTGATTGGCTGGATCATCACTGGCGTTGGCATGCTGATGCTTGCCTTCGTGTTCCAAAATTTAGCACATCGCAAACCTGAACTTGACAGTGGGGTCTATGCCTACGCACAGGCAGGTTTTGGTAACTATATGGGTTTCAACTCTGCATGGGGTTACTGGCTCTCTGCTTGGTTGGGTAACGTTAGTTACTATGTGCTGATATTTAGTACGCTGGGTTATTTTTTTAATGTGTTTGGAGATGGCAATACCCTAACGGCATTGGTGGGTGCCTCTGTATTATTGTGGGCATACAACTTCATGATTACCAAAGGTATCCAGACGGCTACCTCAGTCAATACGTTGATTACGATCGCCAAAGTGATACCGTTGTTCACCTTTATTGTCATTATTTTTACGGTCTTTAATATGGATCTTTTTAATAGCGACTTTTGGGGCAGAGAGACGGATCTAGGGTCAGTCCCTGATCAAGTTAAAAACATGATGATGGTGACGGTATGGGTATTTATTGGTATTGAAGGGGCCAGTGTCTATTCTGCACGCGCCAAAAAACGCTCCGATATTGGTAAAGCCACCGTATTGGGGTTCATTTTTACGTTAGTGCTATTAATGCTGGTTAACTTTTTAGCGATGGGTGTTAGATCCCTCCCTGAGCTGGCAGCGATGAAAAACCCTTCGATGGCTTATTTGCTGGAGTATGCCGTTGGCCCGTGGGGCGCGACCTTTATCTCAGTCGGTTTGGTCGTCTCGCTGCTCGGTGGTTTATTGGCTTGGACGCTATTTTGTGCCGAAGTTTTATTCGTTGCCGCCAAAGACGAAACCATGCCGAGATTCTTTTATAAAACAAATGCCGTTGATGTGCCGGTAAATGCACTATTGGTGTCTTCTGCAGCGACACAGTTATTCTTAGTCATCACCTACTTTAGTAAAAGCACGTATAACAATATCTTTTATCTGTCCACTTCCATGATTTTGATTCCCTATTTCTTCTCTGCCGCTTATGGGTTTTTGGTGGCCTATCGCAAAGAGGGTTACAAAGCATCCGAGAGCGCCAAAAAAGACATTGTTATTGGGGTAACCGCACTGTTTTATAGTATTTGGCTGTTGTATGCAGCTGGTATTCAGTACTTTTTACTATCCGCTTTATTGTATCTTCCTGGCGTGGTTCTCTATATAAAAGCACGCAGAGAGCACAGCTATCAGCTGTTCAATACAGCCGAAAAAGTGGTGCTTGCAGTCATTACTGTCAGTGCCATCTATGCAGCCTATGGCCTCTACAGCGGTACGTTGAGCTTGTAGCGACCATACTAAATAAAATGCCTTACATTTGTAATCACAAAAAGCCGTTCGTCGTAATCGTCACATCAGTTGCTTTTTTCAGATTGTTCGTCCTCTAAACAGTGGTGAGATACTTGCACCCAAACCGCATAAGGATAAAAAAATGTCTGACAAGTCTTTAGGTGTTCATTCAGAAGTCGGTAAATTACACAAAGTTATGGTGTGCTCTCCAGGTCTTGCCCATCAAAGACTGACACCGCAAAACTGTGATGACTTATTGTTTGATGATGTCATGTGGGTGAGCAAGGCCAAAAGTGATCATTATGATATGGTCACAAAAATGCGAGATCGCGATATTGAGGTGGTTGAGATGCATCAACTGCTCGCACAAACCCTTGATAATAATGATGCCATGCAGTGGATTATGGATCATAAAATCACTGATAATCACGTCGGTACTTTATTGGCTGGCGAAGTGAGAGATTGGTTGACCAAACTTGAGCACAAGAAACTGTCTTCATTTTTAATTGGCGGCGTCACCACTGAAGAGTTACCGAATGATATTGGGGCATCACTCAAAAAATTATCCGCATTGTCAGGTACGACTGAGTTTGTATTGCCACCACTGCCCAATACTCAGTTCCCTCGCGATTCCTCAAACTGGATATACGGTGGTGTGACGCTCAACCCGATGTATTGGCCCGCCCGCCAGCAAGAAACACTCCTTATTTCTGCTATTTATAAATTTCATCCAGACTTCAAAGGCGCTGATTTCAAAATTTGGATGGACGACACTGAAGAAGATCTCAGTGGCTGTAGTTTAGAAGGTGGTGATGTCATGCCTATCGGCAACAAAACCGTGCTGATTGGTATGGGTGAGCGAACGTCACAACAAGCGATTACCAGACTGGCCAAGACTTTATTCATCGATGGTTCGGTTGACCATGTCATCGTAGCAGCCTTACCTAAACAACGTTCTGCGATGCATTTGGACACCGTGTTTACGTTTTGCGATATTGATTTGGTCAATGTATTTCCGGCAGTAACAGATCATATTACGACCTTTCATATTCGTCCTGATGAGAGCAAGCCACACGGTATTGATGTGCGCGAAGATGACAGACATTTTTTGAAAGTGGTAGAAGAAGCATCAAGGGTCGATAAATTGAGAGTGGTCGAGACAGGTGGCAATAGCTACGAGGTTGAGCGTGAGCAATGGGATGATGGTAACAATGTTCTTGCCCTTGAGCCAGGCGTTGTCATCTCTTATGACCGCAATACTTATACCAACACGTTACTGCGCAAACAAGGCATTGAAGTGATTACGATTCCAAGCTCCGAGCTGGGCCGTGGACGTGGTGGTGGTCACTGCATGACTTGCCCTATCATTCGCGATCCAACGGATTAGAGCATGTTGAATCCTACCTGCTCATAGCGGTGCCAAATACAGTGATAGTCCATCCAAAATAAACACATACTAAAAATTAAGGAACCATCATGAGTTTCAATCTTCACAACCGTGATCTGCTGAGCCTTATGCATCATAGTGAACGCGAGCTTACCTATCTTTTGGATATGGCTCGTGACCTAAAAAGAGCGAAATACTCAGGCACAGAACAAAAGCATCTTTTGGGCAAGAACATTGCTCTAATCTTTGAGAAAACCTCAACCCGCACTCGTTGTGCTTTTGAAGTAGCGGCATATGATCAGGGTGCCAATGTGACGTTTATTGGCCCGAACTCATCACAGATCGGCTACAAAGAAAGCATGAAAGACACCGCTCGTGTGTTGAGCCGTATGTATGATGCCATCGAGTATCGCGGATTCGGTCAAGAGATTGTCAATGAGTTAGCAGAATATGCAGATATTCCCGTCTTTAATGGCCTGACGAATGAGTTTCATCCCACACAAATGCTAGCAGATGTAATGACCATGCGTGAGCATACCGACAAATCTATCCATCAGATTAAATATGCTTATTTTGGTGACGCACGTAATAACATGGGCCGCTCATTATATTTAATGGGCGCTAAGATGGGTATGGACGTACGCCTTTGCGCCCCTAAAGACTTATGGCCTGAAGCAGATTTTTTGGCCACTTGTGCAGACTTTGCCAAAGAGTCAGGTGCCCGGCTTACTATCACTGATGATGTAAAAACGGCGGCAAAAGAGGTTGATTTTATTCATACTGACGTATGGGTATCGATGGGTGAGCCTATTGAGAGCTGGGCTGAGCGAATCGATGGGCTAATGGCCTATCAAGTCAACATGGATCTGATAAAAGCCACTGGCAATCCAAAAGTGAAGTTTATGCATTGTTTACCCGCTTTTCATAATTCAGATACTGAAGTTGGTAAAAAAATAACTGAAGAATACCCACAGCTCGCCGACGGTATCGAAGTGACCGAAGAGGTATTTGAATCACCTTACAACATCGCATTTGAGCAAGCCGAAAACCGTATGCATACGATTAAAGCCGTTCTGGTCTCGGCGCTTGGTAATATCTAATTTATAACATTAGCAACGCGTGCTACCGGGGCGTGCCCTCAATTCAATCGATAGTCATCTAAATAGTTAAAAGTGGCTAAATCTTGCCAAACGGCGTCAAATAGCTGACTAATATCTCGATATTATCTGCGCTATTTTCCTTGTTTGACTGCCATTTATCTCATTTTTATCACTATTTTGAAATGAAGACACACCCTGATATGACGTTAACTGAAGACAATGCGTAGGAAAATATCATGAGGTTACTAATTGCCTTAGGTGGTAATGCTTTATTAAAACGTGGAGAGCCGCTATCTGCTCATAACCAACGCCAAAATATCAAGACGGCCGTTGAACAAATCAGCAAGGTCACGGAGGGTAACGAATTAGTCATTGCTCACGGTAATGGCCCGCAAGTCGGTTTGCTTGCGTTGCAAGGAGCGGCTTACACTGAAGTCGATACTTACCCATTAGACGTTTTGGGCGCAGAAACAGAAGGTATGATTGGCTACATCATCGAGCAAGAGCTTGGGAATGTCCTGCCGAGAGACTCATCCATTGCCACCCTACTCACTCAAGTAGAAGTCGACCGTAAAGACCCTGCTTTTAACAATCCAACCAAGCCTATTGGCCCTGTATACTCAAAAGAGGAAGCAGAAAAGCTAAGTGCGCAAAAAGGCTGGGTTGTTAAAGCCGATGGTCAATATTTTAGGCGAGTGGTTGCAAGCCCTAAGCCCAAAAAGATATTTGAGCTAAAACCCATACAGTGGCTGCTTGAAAAAGGTGCGATTGTAATCTGTGCAGGTGGTGGTGGTATCCCAACGGCATTTGATGAAGATGGCTGTTTGCAAGGGGTCGAGGCAGTAATCGATAAAGACTTGTGCGCCTCGTTACTTGCCCGTAGCCTTGAATGTGAGTTATTGGTGATTGCCACGGATGTGGCGTATGTTTATACAGACTTTGGGACGGACAAACAACGAGGTATCTTGCAGGCGCATCCAGACGCTTTAAGTGAGCTTGATCTTCCTGCGGGCTCTATGGGACCAAAAGTTGCAGCGGCTTGCGAGTTTGCGCGTGCGACTGGAAACACCACCATCATCGGCTCACTGACCAATATTGGTCAGACACTTGAAGGAGGTGGCGGTACTCGTGTTTCAACGGAGTACGAAGGCCTCACATATGCCGTTATATCTCCGAAAAACACAGCATAACTCCTCGATTTCATCCATGTTCTCACGATATAAAATATCTTTTGAGTCGTTCCTGAAATAATCGGTTTAGCGGCTCAGCAGGATATCTATCGGTCTGCCTTGCAGTAGATGGTAGCAACAATAACAGCACTTACCCTCCACGTTACATGAAGAATAGGTCTGTCGATTCAAGCTTGGCTTTTACCATGACATTGCCAGGAAATACTACTTGGGGTACTCGCAATTCTAATAGTCCTGAATTCTGACCTATGCTATTAATCCCGTAAACATTAACTTTAGGAGAATGCTTATCTTGCCAAGCTGCAACTATAAATATAGCTTGTAGATAACCACTTATGAATCACCAAGCACTGCTATTCACTTTTATCTCACCATGGACTTGATAGAAAATCACTAACACATAGGTTACCGCCTATACCTCCTCTATCTTCCCCTCTTTTGTAACCTCCTCGATAATATTTTGACATCTAATAGTCGGCAGAGATGCCATTTTGATATTAGACCAGCCTTTAAGCACAATATAATAAGTAGGCATGAAGCCAATAATATCAACAACAACCTATTTAATCTTTTGATAATAAAAGGAGTTAATCGGCATTTGAACTATGCTGACAAAACTTGTAGCTGCGTAATTGATATCTCTCAAGCTTGTTTGTACAGATTTGACATTGACAGTATAAGTCACTTTTTAACCAGACACAGATGGTGCATAGAAAATCATAAAAACCATCATGGTGCGAAAAAAGTGCAATATCTCCTAAAAAGACCGATATTGGTGCGTTTATTTTGTATTTTGGAATGGCATAAATATTGAAGTATTAATAGCAGTTAGGAATGGTTTGTTAACTCGGCCTGCCAAGCTGCTACTTTATCTTTTTGGAGAAATACATGTCTTTATTGCCAACGCTTATCACTGCTACTCCTATAAGTACAAATTATCGTATCGACTCAAAACTCACATCACGTTTGTCTCTACTAGCAGTAGCTGTCGTAGGTAGCTTAAGCCTTATAGGTTGTCAGAAACCTGCGGAAACTAGTGCTGAAACCAATTCTACAGCCACAAAAACAGAAACAGCTGAGACGACTACTACCCCTGCGGCAGATGGTGACACCATCAAAGTTGGTATCTTGCATTCTTTATCTGGAACGATGGCCATCTCTGAAACCTCATTAAAAGATACTGCTCTCATGACCATTGATGAAATTAATGCCAATGGTGGTGTGTTGGGTAAGCAGCTAGAGCCAATCGTCGTAGACCCCGCTTCTGATTGGCCGTTATTCGCTGAAAAAGCTCGTCAGCTATTAACTCAAGACAAAGTGGATGTCATATTTGGCGGTTGGACGTCGGTATCACGTAAGTCAGTGCTGCCTGTCGTTGAAGAGTTAAATGGCCTCATGTTCTACCCTGTGCAGTACGAGGGTCAAGAACAGTCAGAAAATATTTTCTACACTGGTGCTGCACCCAATCAACAGGCTATTCCTGCTGTTGAATACTTAATGAGTCCAGAGGGTGGTAGTGCAGAACGCTTTGTCTTACTTGGGACAGATTATGTCTATCCTCGGACTACTAACCAGATACTGCGGGCTTTTTTGAAGTCTAAAGGCGTCGCTGAAAAAGATATCATGGAAGAGTATACCCCTTTCGGTTTTAGCAACTATCAGACCATCGTGGGCAACATTAAAAGCTTCTCTACTGGTAAAAAGACGGCGGTTATCTCTACCATTAATGGGGATTCAAATGTACCCTTTTATCGTGAACTTGCCAATCAAGGTATTAAAGCCTCTGATATCCCAGTCATGGCATTCTCAGTAGGAGAAGAAGAGCTTCGCGGTATCGATACCAGCTTATTGCAAGGGCATTTGGCGTCATGGAACTACTTTATGTCGGTTAAAAATCCTGTCAACAGCGGCTTCACCAAAAAGTATAAGAAATATGCGCTAGATCATAAGCTACCGAATGCTGAAAAGGTCGTGACCAATGATCCTATGGAAGCCACCTACGTGGGTATCAATATGTGGAAACAAGCAGTCGAAAAAGCAGGTACCACTAATGTCGATAAAGTGCGTATTAGTATGGGAGGTCAGACTTTTGACGCGCCATCAGGGTATACATTAAAAATGGATGAGGAGAACCATCACTTATGGAAGCCTGTCATGATCGGTCAAATCCGTGCCGATGGTCAGTTCGATGTGATCAGCAAAACGCCAAAAGTCATTCGTGCTGAGCCATGGAGTCAGTACATTCCTAAATAAGGTTGTGGTCACCTAAACCGCAATCCTTAGCCCTTAGCCCTTAGCCCCTTAATGGTATCAATACCAGCAACCCTTTAGCTCCTCTACTGATAAAACAGTTTTCAGTAGAGGTTAGAGGAGTGTTGACTGCAAAAAAGGAACCATCATGTCACATTCTCCTTCCTATTATAAAAGTGACGCGCAAGCCAATTATTCTAATAAGACTTTTGTCATCGCCTTACTATCTTTACTCCTCCTCATTGCTATCACATCAGCTGCTCATGCTCACGAGACATCAGCAGTACACAGCCATGGCGAGAAACTATCTACTAATACTGTGGCAGCGACATCCAATGCTGTAAGTGAAGAGATCTTACTTGCTCAAGACGACACCTTACTTGCTCAAAACAAGCAGTCTCTGACTACGCCTGCTAATCTTGCGGTAAGTAAAGGGGACGCTATCGAACAGTTCGTTGCTGCTGACTTCACCAAGCGCCAAACCATGCTCAATCAGTGGCCGGGGTCAGTTGAGAGTTTGGATACTTTAGTTGAGCTGATAAAAAACGATGAGCTATACCAAGGTAATGGTGGGCAAACTTATCTACTTAACAGCGAAGATGAGCTATTTACTTATCCTGCTAAGCAGCTGACCACCGAGTGGCCGAGTGACTTGGCGCAAGTGACTTTGACCAATACGCTACGCTCAGCCTTAGTATTTGGACAAGCCAAGGTTAAGCTTGAGTCAAACGATCCTACGCAACGTGTGCAGGCAGTTGCCATCTTAGCGGACAATATCGAACAGCTAGATCCAGCACTCATAAGTACTGCTGCCACTAATGAGGAAGACGACGACGTCAAAACGGCGTTGAGTACTTTACAAGCAAGAATTGATTTTAGAGACGGCGACGTTACTACCCAAATTGCAGCACTTACCGTGCTCGCCGATAGTGATAGCCCGCAAGTCTTAGTTGATGTTAAAAAAGCATTGGCGGCAGATGATATCGATCCTGTGCTCAAATCTGCGCTGTTAGATGCTGAGGATAGTATTGAGCAGCGCATTACCATCAGTACTTGGATAGGTCATCTATTCACGGGGCTTAGTACGGCAAGTATCTTACTACTCGCGGCATTAGGGCTGGCCATTACCTTTGGGCTACTGGGTGTCATCAATATGGCTCACGGTGAGCTCATTATGATTGGCGCTTACGCCACTTATATGGTGCAAAATCTCTTTCAAGCGTATTTTCCTAGTATGACTGGATGGTATCTGGTTGCTGCTATACCCGTCGCTTTCTTAGTCAGTGCCATTATCGGCATGATTATCGAACGAATCATTATTCGCCCGCTTTATGGTCGTGAGCTTGAAACCTTACTGGCAACTTTCGGTGTCAGTCTGATTCTTATGCAGTTGGTTCGGATGATATTTGGCGCGCAAAACGTCGAAGTCAGCAATGTCGACTGGTTGAGCGGTGCCTATCAAGTGTCCTCGAGCCTTGTGCTTCCCTTCAACCGTATCGCTATTATTGGCTTTACCATCATAATTCTTATGCTACTGGTGTACTTACTTAACAAGACTCGCTTTGGGCTATTTGTGCGCGCTGTCACTCAAAACCGGCAAATGGCACGTGCAGTGGGTATCTCGTCTGCTCGCATCGATATGTTGGCTTTTGGACTTGGCTCGGGTCTCGCAGGTCTCGCTGGCTGTGCTTTGGCGCAAGTAGGCAATGTCGGACCCGACTTAGGTCAAACTTATATTATTGATGCGTTCTTAGTCGTCGTGGTTGGCGGTGTTGGGCAAGTATGGGGCGCGGTATTGGCATCTTTAGGTCTTGGTGTCAGTGGTACGGTGCTAGAGATTGGCATTGGTGCTGTGATGGCTAAAATTGTATTACTGGTTCTTGTGATTTTGTTTATTCAAAAACGTCCACAAGGTTTATTCGCCCTCAAAGGCCGTTTTGTGGATTAAGGAGAACCTCATGCGTTTGACTCAATTATTATCTGATTCCCCACGTAATGCCATTTTGATTGGTTTGTGTTTTTTAGTGCTACTGATATTGCCTTGGCTCCATTTACTACCTGAAACCTCTAGTTTTCACCTGTCTGCTTACTGGATAACTTTGATTGGTAAAATAATGGCGCTCGCCATGGTAGCACTGGCTTTAGACTTGGTCTGGGGCTATGCCGGCATTCTAAGCTTAGGTCATGGTCTTTATTTTGCGCTAGGAGGTTATGCCTTTGGCATGTACTTGACGCGTGAAACTGCTGGCACGGGCTTACCAGACTTTATGCGTTTTTTAAGTTGGACCGAGCTGCCGTGGTATTGGGCAGGCACTCAGCACTTTTGGTGGGCGATGGCTCTAGTGGTATTAGTTCCCGGTCTGGTCGCTTTCATCTTTGGCTATTTTGCTTTTCGCTCCAAGATCAAAGGGGTTTATTTTTCGATTATTACTCAAGCCATGACCTATGCGGCAGCCTTATTATTCTTCCGTAACGAAACAGGCTTTGGTGGTAATAATGGCTTCACAGGTTTTACCACGTTATTAGGCTATGACATCACTGCCTCTTCAACGAGGGCTGTGCTGTGTTTTACGACCGCTTTGGCTCTGCTGCTGTCCTATCTTGGACTACGCTATCTGATGAGCCAGCCTTATGGGCGCGTGCTCGGTGCCATCCGTGATAGTGAAAATCGATTGCAGTATTTAGGCTATCGCACGCTTTGGTACAAGCTTTCTGCTTGGGTATTGTCTGCAGTCATTGCTGGTATCGCTGGTGCTCTATATGTACCGCAAGTTGGCATCATTAATCCGGGCGAGATGAACCCCGTCAACTCTATCGAGATGGCAGTATGGGTGGCTGCGGGAGGAAGAGGTTCACTCATTGGTGCTATCGTAGGCGCAGGTGCAATCAATGCAATTAAGACTTACTTTACCGTCGCCTACCCTGAGTTTTGGTTGCTTATCCTAGGTGGATTATTTGTGGTGGTTACTTTATTTCTCCCTAACGGCATCATTGGCGTACTTGATCGTTTTAAAAAGGAAAAAGAATAATGTTACTAACTAATACTGCTACTTCCCAAAAAGTTACTAACGATGCGCTTGTTAAAAACAATCCTAGTATTAATAATCCAATGAAAAACTCTAAAAATACACCATACATAACGGTCGCAGAAAACACGCCTACCCGACCAGTCACTACTTTGGCTGAAGATTACGGAGATAGCGGTGGCTTGGCGCATCCTGTCCCCAAATCAGGGCCAGATATGAGACATGGCATTGCGCTGTATTTAGAAGACGTTAGCGTGTGGTTTGACTCGTTCCGCGCACTCAATGATTTATCTTTATACATTGAGGCAGGCGAGCTACGCTGCATCATCGGCCCTAATGGCGCAGGTAAGACGACTTTAATGGATGTCATCACGGGTAAAACGCGTCCCACTAAAGGCAGTGCATTTTTCGGTCAAGTACATAATTTAGCCAAACTATCTACCGAAGAAATAGCGGAAGCAGGCATTGGCCGTAAGTTTCAAAAACCTACCGTATTTGAGAAATTTACCGTACTCGACAACTTAATGCTGGCCGCGCCAAAGGATAAGCGAGTGTCAAAAAGCTGGTTTACTCGTATTGACGCAGAAATCCAAGATACGCTTGACTCAACGCTTGATCAAACACGCCTAAAAGAGCTGATTAGCAAGCCAGCAGGACTGTTATCTCATGGTCAAAAACAGTGGCTAGAGATTGGGATGTTACTGATGCAAAGACCAAAGCTTATTTTGCTTGATGAACCAGTGGCAGGCATGACAGATGCCGAAACCGAACATACTGCTGAGTTGTGTCTACGCCTTAAAAAAAATCATACTTTAATCGTGGTTGAGCATGACATGACTTTCATTGATGCCATAAGTGAGAAAGTAACGGTCTTAGCAAATGGCGCTATTTTGGCTGAAGGCACGTTAAATGAAGTACAGAATAATGAGGCCGTTATTGAGACTTACTTGGGTCGATAATTGATAGTAGTGCTTAGAAATAGACCTAAAAAATAGAGGTGCTTATATGTTAGAAATTAATGCCATAAATCAATATTACGGTGGCAGTCACATTTTACGTGATGTCACCCTCGCCGCCCCTGTAGGAGAATGTAGCGTGGTACTGGGTCGTAATGGCGTCGGTAAAACCACCTTGCTTAAATGTTTGATGGGCATCCTACCAATAAAATCAGGTGAAATTTTATTAGACGGTAAGGACATTAGTCAGATGACGCCTGAGCAGCGTGTACGCGCAGGACTCGCTTATGTACCGCAAGGACGTGATATCTTTTCCACTTTGACCGTTGAAGAAAACATTCTGATTGGCATGGCGAAATTCTCTCAACGAAAAGCAAGCAAAGTACCCAAACACTTGTATGATATATTTCCAGTGCTGGACGAGATGAAGCATCGGCGCGGTGGCGATCTATCTGGTGGTCAGCAGCAGCAGCTCGCTATTGCTCGTGCGCTTGCCTCCGAACCGTCTGTACTGGTACTTGATGAGCCGACTGAAGGTATTCAGCCCTCTATCATCAAGGACATCGGGCGGGTCATTAGGGATTTAGGTTATCAAGGTGAAATGGCCATTATACTGGTCGAGCAGTTTTATGAGTTTGCAGAAGAGCTTGCCGATAACTATACCGTGCTCTCTAGAGGACAAGTGGTAGCTCAAGGGGCTGGATGTGACATGGCAAAAAACAACATTCAAGAGTTGGTGGCAATCTAAAAGGTCACTTTCTAAAAGGTCACTTTCTAAAAGGGAATACAATTTTGACTTGGCAATCCTCACTACAGCTTCATTTCGACTGCGCCTCTAATACTGCAAAAACTCGGCTGTATCATCGTGCCCATACTGGGGCATTAATGGTGCAGCGTGCGCTGTATCCTGAGCCTGATAGTACTGATAACAGTCAAGCAGGGATTTGCCATATTTATGTGTTGTATCCTCCTGCTGGTATCGCCGATGATGACCGCTTAACATTGGAATTTGACCTACACTCTAACAGCCATGCGGTGAT
Source organism: Psychrobacter sp. AT9 (assembly GCF_047272965.1). Taxonomy (NCBI): domain Bacteria; kingdom Pseudomonadati; phylum Pseudomonadota; class Gammaproteobacteria; order Moraxellales; family Moraxellaceae; genus Psychrobacter; species Psychrobacter sp. AT9. The sequence continues at coordinate 1,627,935 of NZ_JBKOTW010000001.1, read as the reverse complement.
TACCACCCCTGGAGCCGGTAAATGGTACGGGCAGCGCAAATCGTTGCGTTCCTCTAGACTCAGCGACTCATCAAAATTTAACAACGGTACTCAATCGGCACATAGCAACACTTCTAACGACTGTTTTAATGATGTTGTCAGCGCAGAACAGCATATCAACGCCCGCCTCGATGACCACGCTATTCTTGAATGGCTCCCTCAAGAAAGTATCTATTACGATCATTCTATCTCTACTGCCAATAACCGCTTTTATTTGGCTAAAACGGCAAGTTTATTGACTTGGGATATTGCTGTGTTCGGACGTCAAGCGTATCAAGAGACGTTTGCTAATGGTCATTATGCCAACCGCTTAGAGATATGGCGTGAGAGTGATCTATTGGTCAGTGAGTGCACCTCCCAACAAGCCAATACGCGCTGGTTTACCTCACCATTAGGACTGAACAATCAACATGTTCATGGCTCTTTTTGGGCAATACCTAGCACAGAGGTCATTGCGCCAGAACTACAGAATAATCCGCTCAAGCTCGGCCAATATTTAGATACCACTATTACCGAGATACGCCATCTCATTGATACGCAGTCATTACCTATTTATTGTACTCATAATTTTCAAGGTATTAATTGCCGTTATTTAGGGGCAGATGTGCGTGTGTGCTTTGAAGCTTTTTACCAAATTCGCGAGCTTATCAGGTCTAAATGGTATGCGCTTGAGCCTCATCGACCGAGAATTTGGGATACTTAATATCATGTGCTCCTGCATACTCTCATCTTTAAACAATGCTTAATCAAACCAGAATGACTCTACTTAGTACATTTAACTTGGCACATTTACTTTATGAAGATTAAAAACGGTTCATAGTCTTTAAAGCACAATAATTATTAAGGAAGCTTTATGCAATTAAATCCTACCGAAAAAGATAAACTCTTACTATTTACAGCCGGTATGGTAGCGGAACGTCGTAAAAACCGCGGTGTAAAGCTCAATTATCCTGAGTCTATCGCTTACATTAGCATGTTACTGATGGAAGGCGCGCGTGATGGCAAAACCGTGGCGCAACTGATGAGTGAAGGAGCCACTTATCTCTCTGCCGATGACGTCATGGAAGGCATTGCAGAGATGATACATGATGTCCAAGTTGAAGCCACTTTCCCTGATGGCACTAAGCTGGTGACGGTACATAACCCCATCGTATAGCTTGCTTGTGTATGGCGATGTCTCTGCTCTAGTAATAAATCGCACTAAGAAACGATGTAGCCTACTAGTAAAACGGTATAAAACGAAAAACGCTTTAAAATTAAATTGTAGCTAATGAGATAAGACGATTAAGGATAATAAAAATGACGATGAAAGCAGGCGAATATAAGATTAAAGCAGGCGATATAGCATTGAATGCTGGTCGCTGCGTTCAAACCATAGCAGTAATCAATACCGGCGACCGTCCTATTCAAATCGGTTCTCATTATCACTTTTATGAAGTCAATGCAGCACTGAGCTTTGATCGAGAGTCGACGCTTGGCTATCGACTCAATATCCTATCTGGCACTGCGGTACGTTTTGAGCCGGGACAAGCGCGCGAAGTGGAACTGGTTGCCATCTCAGGTAGACAGCATATCTATGGTTTTGCGGGCAAAGTCATGGGCGTTGTAGACCCTAAAACCTCTCAAAACACCTCGAAAAAACGCATTGACCGACGTATCTATGCCGAGCATTTTGGCCCTACCACAGGGGATAAGGTACGCTTGGCAGATACAAATTTATGGCTTGAGGTTGAATATGATTTGACCAGTCATATTGATCACCAGCCTGACATTGATAGCGTCAGCATCGGTGAAGAGGTTAAATTTGGCGGCGGTAAGGTTATCCGCGATGGCATGGGTCAGTCACAGCTAATAGGTGACCAAGTTGCCGATACTATTATTACCAATGCTCTAATTGTGGACTACAGCGGTATCTACAAGGCAGATGTGGCTATCAAAGAGGGCCGCATTAGTGGCATCGGTAAAGCTGGCAACCCTGATATTCAACCTAACGTGACGTTACCTATTGGCGCGGCTACCGAAATTATCGCAGGAGAAGGTAAAATCTTGACTGCTGGCGGTATCGATAGTCATATTCACTTCATTGCACCACAGCAATGTGAAACAGCACTAATGTCTGGTATAACCACGATGTTAGGCGGTGGTACGGGACCTGCTGAAGGTACTCTTGCCACCACTTGTACTCCTGGTGCTTATCATATTCACAGCATGCTAAAAGCCACTGATGCTATTCCGATGAACATCGGATTCTTAGGTAAAGGCAATGTTAGTTTACCAGCGCCAATTGTTGAGCAAATCGAAGCGGGTGCTATCGGTCTTAAACTTCATGAAGACTGGGGCTCCACGCCCAAAGCCATTGATAACTGCCTTAGCGTGGCTGAAGAATACGATGTGCAAGTGGCTATTCATACTGATACGTTAAATGAAAGCGGCTATTTAGATAGCACTCTAGGCGCGTTTAAAGACCGTTGTATTCATACTTTCCATACCGAAGGCGCTGGCGGCGGTCATGCTCCAGATATCTTAAAAGCTATTGGCGAAACCAACGTCTTACCCTCGTCCACCAACCCGACACGCCCTTTCACTATTAATACCATTGACGAGCATCTCGACATGCTCATGGTTTGTCACCATCTAAGCCCAGCCATTGCTGAAGATGTCGCTTTTGCAGAAAGCCGTATTCGTAAAGAGACCATCGCCGCTGAAGATATTTTACAAGATATGGGCGCTATCTCCATGATGAGTAGTGATTCGCAAGCGATGGGACGCGTGGGAGAAGTCATTATTCGCACGTGGCAAACGGCTGATAAAATGAAAGCCCAGCGTGGTCACCTTGCTCCTGATCAATCAGCTAAAACCGAGCAATCCTTAGACAATATCATGCTCAGTCCTACGGATTCTGATAGCGGCAATGACAACTTTCGTATCAAACGCTATCTCGCAAAATACACCATCAATCCCGCTATTACCCATGGCATTAGTGATGAAGTAGGATCACTGGAGTTGGGAAAATGGGCAGATTTAGTGTTATGGTCGCCTGCATTTTTTGGTGTTAAGCCTGATTTAATTATAAAAGGCGGTTTGATTGCAGCGGCACCTATGGGTGACCCCAATGCTTCCATATCCACCCCACAGCCTGTGCACTATCGCAGTATGTTTGGCAGCTTCCCCAAGACAGTGGCGCAGACTTGCATCACCTTTATGTCAAATGCGGCTATTGATAAAGGTGTTGATAGGCAATTAGGATTAGAAAAGGTCATCAAAGCGGTACACAACATTCGCAAGGTACGCAAACAAGACATGAAGTTTAACAGCTACTGTCCTCAGATGGAGGTCAACCCTGAAACCTATGAAGTGTATGCCGATGGTGAGCTGCTGACCTGTGAGCCTGCCGAGCATCTGCCAATGGCACAGCGCTATTTTTTATTCTAGCTGCTTTTTATTGTCGTGCTGATAATCTCCCATCAGCTGTGAATCATCTACTTTAACGGACTATAAATATAATTATGAACATTTATACGCAACGCCTTGATCTATCAACCCTCAGCGCTGAACAACAGGCGATTATTGATAGGCAAAAACAGGCAGAAAACTTTTTATATTTAGATTTCGATACCCGTCAGCGTAGCCGTTTTAAAGCAGAAACCCAGCATCAAGAATCCATTGGTATTGATTTGCCACGTACGGAAACCATTAAGAATGGCAGTGTGCTAGCAGACCATCAAGGCAATTTAATACAGATTATGGCCGCCAAGCAAGGCTTAATCAAAGTGACTGCCGATAATAACTTTGACCTTATGAAGGGCGCTTACCATTTAGGCAACCGCCATGTGCCTTTAATGCTGACCCCTACTGCCCTCTACTTTGAGCCTGACCATGTTTTAGAAGCGATGTTACATCAACTTGGCCTACATACCCACGCCTTACAAGCGCCGTTTGAGCCAGAGACTGGTGCTTATAAAGGCAATCAAGGCGGACATTCTCACTCCCATGGTCATAATCACAATCATAGTCATCACGATCACGACCATTCACACCCCCACGGCAACTCTTATGACTAATCATGCCACGCACTCCCAGCATCCTGCTAGTACACCACAAGGTATGAATGATTTGAATCATGCAGATGTGACCGGACGTTTGCTCATGCTGGCGTCAAGCAACTTACCTATTGGCAGTTATACCTACTCGCAAGGCATAGAACCTGCTATTGAGTCAGGGCTTATTCATGATGAAAGCAGTAGCATGGATTTTATGAGTGATTATCTGGAGCTGGCATTATGTCGTTATGAGCTACCGCTACTAGCGCTCATGATTGAAGCCCTTATAGTTGAAGACGTCGCACTTGCTGATGCTTTAGGTTCAGATTACCACGCTAGCCGCGAAACCAAAGAATTCGTCTATGAGTCAAGTCAATTGGCACTGTCTTTATCCGCATGGCTAGATAATGTTCTTGAGCTCAACGTGCCTGATAGCTTACTCGCCCATGGGTTTTTGCCACTGTTTGCCCATATCAGCTCGCACTGGCAATTTAACCCTGTACAAGCCATGACCACTTACGCCTTTGGTCAAATCGAAAATATGGTGCTGGCTGCGGTCAAAACCGTACCGCTTGGGCAAATGGCAGGACAGCGAATCATTTGGCAGCTGCAACAGCTATTAAGCCAACAAGTACAGCCACTGGCTGCTAGCGTCAAGCAAAGCTTTTTGTACGCTCAAAGGCTGCCGTTAATGGCAGATAGCTCTGACATAGCGATATCAAAGCTAAATCTACTTTATCAACAGCTACAAATATCAGCTAACTTACCAAATTTAGCGCTCCTGTCTTGCCAGCATGAAAGGCAATACAGCCGCTTATTTCGCTCTTAATGGCTGAAAACCCTAACACTTATTAAGGATATTTATTTATGGCACTAACTCCTAAAGTCGAAAACAAACATTCAGACACGACGCTCTCTCCTCTACGCTTAGGTATTGGTGGCCCTGTAGGCTCAGGAAAAACGGCATTGACGCTGAGATTGTGTCAATGCCTACGCGATAACGTCAATATGGCAGTGGTGACCAATGATATATATACCAAAGAAGACTCTGAATTTTTAACGCGTCATGAGGCCATGCCAGCCGAGCGCATTCGCGGTGTCGAAACGGGTGGCTGCCCGCATACTGCCATCCGTGAAGATGCTTCAATTAACCTATCTGCCATCGCCGAATTACAGCAGCAGTTTGCAGGTCTTGAGCTTATTATCATCGAGTCTGGTGGCGATAATTTGGCAGCAACTTTTAGCCCTGAATTGTCCGACTTGACACTATATGTCATTGACGTCTCGGCAGGCGATAAAATCCCTCGTAAAGGCGGCCCTGGTATCATGAAATCGGACTTGCTCATTATCAATAAAACCGACCTTGCCCCTTTCGTAGGCGCGTCACTTGAGGTGATGGCACGTGATGCCAAAAAAATGCGCGGCGATAAGCCTGTGGTCTTTAGCAACATGAAAACAGGCGAAGGCGTTGATGACATTGTTGCCTTTATCCTTGATAGAGGCATGATAAGCATAGCGTAAGACTGTGTCCATAATGCCACATGCTATGGCATAAATAGGTGCTCTTAAAACTACTGAATGATAAGCAGGCTATCAGACAGTGATCATATTGATTGGCTTACACATTAAGGATTTATCATGACCATAAAAACCTCACAAACCATGACACGCAAAAACCTGACTAACAAAACGACAAATGCCAGTGGCTTAGCACTGCTAACATGGTTGGCAACGCTACCGACACTGGCATTTGCTCACCCAGGACATGATTTGATGGCAGCAGATGGCTCATTTAGCCTTTCAATATTGTCTGGTATGTTGCATCCTTTGACTGGGTTCGACCATCTGATGCTAGCACTGGGCATGGGCTTGCTATTTACCCAAATGCACAGCTCTAAAAAAGGCTTTGCCTCATTAGTCATTGGTTTGGTAGCAGGATTTGCCTTGAGTTTAAGTGTGAGCCTTAACAGCACGTTTATTGAATTCGGTATCCTACTGTCTATCGTATTATTAACCCTAGCACTTATGAGCCGCTACTTTAACCATGCACCGAATCAAAGCAACGAGGCATCAGTAAACACATGGCATAATTTAGCCATCGTTGGCTTTGGTGCACTCGCTATGTTCCATGGTGCGGCACATGCCATTGAAGTTCCTGCCAACAGTAGTACTGCTGGCTTCTTTATCGGTATGATTGTTGCCATGCTAAGTCTATATACTGTCGGCAAAGGTGTTGCTACCTATCAAAACACTCATCTGCAAGACAGCTTGATTATTCAACGTGTTATAGCTGTTGTCGGTTTATGCGGTGTGCTGTTGAGTTAGTTCTGGCAGAATATTAGCAGCTTTATTAAACATCGCTTATCCATGCTAATGATCTATCATAATAGTCTTCGATAACATTGACCTATGCTTTCAAATCCGTAGACATTAACTTGGGAAGTTTTCGTATTGTAACTTTATAAAAACTTCCTCTGTGATAGTAGGATAAAATTGGTTAAATTTTCTTCTCTATAATTGTAATGATGAGCAGTTACTTATCTAATCAAACACGCCGCTAATATTAGGGTCTGTTGAACATTCAAATATGGAACAGACCCTACATTTTTTAATTATTCAACGTATCACTATCAATACGACCATCAACCAAATTAATCGTTCGATCACAGGATGCTGACAAGCGCGGATCATGAGTAACCAGCAATACTGCACAATCACGTTCCTGATGGACTTTTCGGAATAGCTCGAACACTTCTCCGGCCGTAACGGTATCCAGATTACCCGTAGGCTCATCGGCTAACAATAATGCAGGCTCAGTTATAAGCGCTCTAGCAATGGCGATACGCTGTTGCTGTCCACCTGAGAGCTCGTTAGGTTTGCTGTCAGCAAAGCGCTCTAGACCAACCGCTGCTAGCAGCTCGCGCGCTTTTTGAATAGCGAATTTATCTGGACGACCCTGTGTTAACGTTAGAGGCATCAAGATATTATCTAAGGCACTGAAAGCTTGAATTAAATGATGAAACTGAAACACGAAGCCGATACTACTGCCGCGTAAAGCGGTGCGACCGGCATCATTCATAGCACTGGTTGCTTGACCCAACAGATACAGCTCGCCGCTAGTTGGCTGATCCAATAACCCTAGCACATTTAATAAAGTACTTTTACCTGAGCCTGAAGGACCAATCAGGGCTGCAAAATCATCAGTACCAATAGTTAAGTCAATACCGTGAAGCACCTCAATCTCATTAGGCTGACCGATGTTATAAGACTTTTTGAGCGCCTCTAAACGCAAAACTTCGTGAGATTGTCTGGACATAAGGGTTGACGTCTTATTAAGAAAATTAGTAGAACGGCTGTTAAGGGTGTCTGTGGAATCATTATTAGACATAGCGAATAGCCACCACGGGATCAAGTGCCGCTGCTCGCCGCGCTGGAATAGCGGCGGCTATAATACCGGTTAGCGTTGCTAACGACATAGTCACTAAGATCAAGTTTATCGATATTGGAATCGTAAATATATTGGGTCCAAAGGTATTAAAAGACCATACCAATACATAGCTTACGCCACTACCGATAATCGAGCCTAACAAACCAAATACAGCCCCTTGAATCAAGAATATTCGCAAAATTTGCTGTCGGGTCGCGCCCATTGCTCGTAGGATACCAATCTCTCGCGTACGCTGAACCACACTGACCGACAACACACTGGCAATGCCAAAAGCCACCGAAATCGCTACAAAACCTACGATCATATTGCTAGATAGGCTTTGAGCAGTGAGACCACTCAGCAGTTGGGCATTGGTCTTTATCCAGCTTTCTGCTTGCAGCGAGGTCAAACGTCCAACTTGCGCAGCGATCTCCTCTGCTTCAAAGATGTCTTCAACAGTCAGATCAATAACGGTGATACCACCCGGCAAGTTTAGTAAGGACTGCGCTTGTTTTAGGTCTAGATAAACGTAGCGTGCATCGAGCTCTCGTACGCCAAGCTCGAATATACCAGCGATATTGACTACAGCGCTGTTGTTATTGAGATTATTATCGCGACTATTATCATCATCGTCTTGACCGCTATCTAAGCGCAGTTTGCTACCGACTTCTACACCCAAGTTTTTAGCCAACTCACTGCCAATCAATACATTATCTGCGCTCACTCGTAGCTCGCCACTGATTAAATACTCACTGAGTGGTATGATTTTTTGATAGCGCTCCAGATCAGTACCGACTAGTATCACTGACTCTAATGCCTCACCACGCCGTACGAAACCAGGCCCAGATACGTTTGGTGACACTGCTGTTAAGAGAGGCAGCTGATCTAAAGTATCAGTGATTTGCTGCCAATTATTGATTGAACGCAGGCGCTGCGGACGCTTGTCCTCTTGTATCAGTTGTAGCGTATCATCAACAGGCGGCGCTATTAGGTTGACTTCATCTGGCGATACTAAGCGAATATGTGCCTGACTACCAAGGGTGCTATCAATAAGGTTGGTCTGCAACCCTTGAATCAATGCGGTAATAAATATAATAACCGCAACACCTATTGCCACTCCCAACGTAATCATCAGTGACTGTATTCGTCCCTCGCGCAAAAAACTGATGGCAATGTTTGCATCAATCCAAAATCTACCAAAAAAAGCCGTCAATTGACTGTCTCCACTGATTGGCTCTTATCATTTGCCGTCGTTATCTTGTCAGCATCAGTAGTAGCAAAAGGGGCTGCTTGCTGAATGGTTCTAACTCGTGCGCCATCAGCTAGTGAGGCAGTGGCATCAACCAAGATCTCATCGCCTGCGCTTAAACCTGAGAGCACCTCTGATGCTGACAACCCACGCAATCCTAATCTCACTTGCTGGCGTTGTACTTGACCATTGCGTAATAGCAAAACGTCAGCATTGTCTTTTTTGACATTGGCTAACGCATCATTAGGAACCACCAAGGCTTTTGCACGTCGATCCGTTTCGATATTTACTGATACCGTCATATCTTGACGCAAAAACTCAGGTATAGGATCGACAGCCAATCTCACTTCTACCGTACCACGCTGTGGATCTATACTTGGCGCAATAAAGCTGATATGTACTGGGAATGGCTTATCAGGATAAGCATCAGCAATAGCGACCGCTTGTTGCTCAACTTCTAGGCTTGATAAATTACGCTCATCAAGCGGTACTCGTATCTCAGTATTACCATCGAGAGCGATAGTGAATAAGCTCTGACCCGGCTGTACTAACTCCCCTATCTCAACATTACGAGTCAAGATAGTGCCGGATACTTTGCTACGTACTTGCGTTTTATTGAGCTGCGCCTGCAATGCTGCGATACGGGCACGTAATAAGTCCTCCTCTACACCACCAGTGGATAATGCCTTTGCTTTGAGGCGGGCGTTTTCAAGGTCATTACGGGCTTGTTTTTGTACTTGGATTGCCTGTTCCATTTCTTCATCAGAAATGGCCGAGATGGCCGCTAACTCACGCCTCCGCTCGACATTACGGCTAGCTTGCGCCAATGCGACTTCGGCATTGGCCAAATCCACTGCTGCCTGTGGACGGTTACTACTGACCAGCTCTGCCAGTTCTGCTTCTGCTTGACGCACTTGAGCGGTAATTTCATCGGCGCTAAGAACTAGCAATAAATCACCAGCTGCTACTTGCTGACCTTCCTGCACCAGTCGTTCTAATACCACACCAGCCACTTCACTACCAATCTCAGTACGTGAGACTGCAACGATACGTCCAGTCGCTACTACCGTCTGTACCAAAGGCATAGAAGATACTTGATAGCTTGGTAACAGCGGTCCTTGCCACCAGCGAAACACTAAAAAACCTGCGACAGCTATAAGTAATAGTGCGCTAACAATAGATTTATAAGGAATAGCGCGCAATGAGTTTCTCCAGTTCATAGTAAAGAGCTATCTAAGTGTAGCACCTGCTAAATTTGATTATTATCAAATATTACCGGAAAGAATTAATTATCATAAATAAACTCAACCATCACTAAGATGTAATGGTCAACTAATTGAGGACCGACCCTAATATTTTTATAGAAATGAAGGTTGAATAATAAAGTAAATTGACTTAATAATAGGTCTATAAGTTTTAGACATTTATCTAGCGACTTATATCCACTACTTTTAGGAAATGAATACAATGACGTATAAAAATGTAACGGTCGCTGGAAGCGGCATCCTAGGCTATCAAATTGCTTTTCAAGCCGCATTCCATGGCTTTAATGTCAGTGTCTATGACATCAATGATGAGGTATTAGAAAAAGCAAAGTCAAAGTTTCCATTGATGAGCAAGGCTTTTCGAAAAGATTTGGGAGCAACGCAAGAGCAGTTGGACAAGACCTTTGACAATCTTAGCTATACCTCAGACTTAGCAGAAGCGGTCAAAGATGCCGATCTAATGATTGAAGCTATTCCCGAAATCCCTAAAATTAAAATCGAATTCTATGAAAAGCTTGCCAAACTAGCGCCAGAGAAAACGATATTTGCCACCAATACCTCAACCTTACTTCCTAGCCAGTTTGCCGAATCAACGGGACGACCTGCTCAGTTTTTAGCCCTACATTTTGCCAATAAAATTTGGATGCATAATGTCGCTGAAATCATGGGACATCCTGGCACAGATCCTAAAGTATTTGATGATGTTGTTGCTTTTGCTACCGCGATTGGCATGGTGGCACTACCGCTGGATAAGGAGCAACCCGGCTATATAATGAACAGTTTATTAGCGCCTTTCATAGACGCAGGCCTGCAATTACTAGCCAAAGAAGTTGCCGATCCGCATACAATAGATAAGACGTGGATGATAGTGACTGGCGCGCCTGTAGGGCCATTTGGCATATTGGATACGATAGGTATCAATACGGCCTACAACATCACTAAGCTAGCCGCTGAAACGACTCAAAACCCAGTCAGATTCAAGGCCGCTAAGTATCTAAAAGAGCAGTTGATCGATCAAAATAAACTGGGTGCTGCGACTGGCGAAGGATTTTATACTTATCCAAACCCTGCCTTTATGAATCCTGACTTTTTAAAATGACAAATAGACTATAAAGTCGGCTTTTACTCACCAGTTTGTCTTGCTCTGCAAGCTGGCTTATCAGTAATAACTTTCTTTTCTCTCCGCAGCATAGTTTTTGATATATCATCAAAAATAAATGATTTAGTTTACTAGGGTGTGTCTTCATTTTGAAAATGGTGATAAAAATGAGATAAATTGCAGCCAAACTGCATCAAATAGTGCAGATAATATCCCAACATTATCTGCACTATTTGATGCAGTTTGGCAAGATTTAGCCCATTTAGTCGCTTTCGTTCAGATTGAGGACACTCCCTAAACAAGATAACCTGTATTTACATTACCGACCTACCCACACTCTGTAGATATAGTAAGGTGGCTGACCTTGATCGACAGTGCCAGTGAACTGTGGTGTTTTGTGTAATTGATTTACTGCAACATATAACCATCCATTTGCATCTAAAGACACATTGTCAGGCCAATCGAATCGACTGTCTCGCACCAACGAGGTCAGCTGTCCTTTATTATCAAGCACATCTAAGCCATTATCGTTTAAGTTGGTAAAGTAGTGATTTCCATGACTGTCTGTAGTGGCACCATCTGAAACGGGTTTGTCACCAACACGGGTAATGCTATTGCCGATCTGCTCGTCACTGGCTTTCGCTCTAAATAAGGTCGCGTCTAAGCTATACCAAGACTTACCATTCATCGCGCCAAAATAAATCGTATTATTATCGGCGGACATCGTGATTGGGTTGATACCATTATTTGTTGGCTTCCCACCTAGCATGATATCCACGCCATTGATTACCATTTTTGCGTCAGCTTCGGGTTGTAAAGCGACGTGATTGCCAAAACGACGTATTTCATTGGTATTCATATCAATCGCAATAATAGCTGGATTGGGAATATCAGCCAAATAAATCCATCCGTTCTTTCTATCAACCACTAAATCTTGCACAAAGCTATTTTTTGGTGCGATATCTGTAGGTATATCGATTTTGCTAATTAATGCACCGGTTTTAATATCAAAGCCCCAAACACGAGTTTTACCGATGTGCTGACCCATATCAACAATCCATAACCCACCTGCATCATCTTTGGTGATACCTAGTGGCGTATCAATGGTCGCTTCACCATACTGACCTTTAGGTGACTGAAATTTACTTGAAGGCCAAGGCTCATAACTGTTGGCGCCAGTCACTTCAAATAACTGCACTCCCTGTTCACCATCGTTCGGATGCACGGTAGAAAACACCCGACCATCGCTAGTAGCCATGACATTTCCTGGCCGAATAGGCAAACCGATAACTGTTTCTATCTGTCCCGATGTCGCCACTTCATTTTTTACTTGAGGAGCAGATATAGCTTCGCTCTTTAATAAACTACATCCTGCTAGGGCTATAGTGGCCAACCCAATAATAAAAATGTTTTTCATCGTTGATTCCCAAATATTTAAAGAGCCCTATGATAGCCTTTTTATCTATTAAACAATACGGGCTGATTGGCTGTGACTGATTACCCATTAGCTATTACCCCATTGCTCTTTATTTCAATGACAAATAAAGCGCTGGTACGTGTCAACATTGAGATTCAAAAAGCACAATTTTTCGCAGGTTTTATCTTCGATCGTTATTTAACCGACCCTATTTTCTCTGATAATGCTTTATCCAGACTAAGAGAACCGCCACCTTGTACGGCTAAAGCAAGCAAAGCGACCATCAAGACTAAGGCGTATTCATAACCACCATCAGCGGCAAATAAACCATTACTGATATGTACAGAGAAGATCGCAACTAACATCGTAAATGCAGCAACCAGTGCGGCAGGTCGTGTGAGTAAGCCCAAGACTAAGGCAAGACCACCAAAGAACTCAGCGCCGCCTGCCAATATCGCCATTAGCAAACCAGGCTCCATACCCATACTACTCAGCCATTGCGCAGTGCCTGCTAGCCCATTGCCACCGAACCAACCAAATAGCTTTTGCGCACCATGGGCGGCCAAAATCAAACCTATTGGTATACGTAATATTAGAGCAGCTGCACCAGCATTCGATAGTAAAGCTTTATGTATTATTGACGTTTTCACTAATGATTACTCCATCATGTTTATTATTTAAAGTTATTCGATCTATTGGAATGAACACACTTTACTATCAATAAATCAAAAGAGTAAGATAGATAATATTGAATAATTAACAACAAAACGTTTATAATTTATTTGACGACTAACTAGTAATAGGAAGTAATATGGACAGAATCGATGCGATGCGTACCTTTGTAGCGGTGGTGAATGAGGGCAGCTTTAGTAAGGCCGCAACTACGACACAGCTCTCACCACAACTGGTCAGCAAATATATTGCAAAACTAGAGGAGCAGTTACATACTCGCCTGCTCAATCGTACGACTCGTAAAGTAAGCGTGACTGAAGCTGGCAGCCAGTATTTTATCCATGCGCAGCAGATTTTATTGAGTATTGATGAAATGGAAGCGCAATTGGGCGGTTTACAGCAGCTCCCTAAAGGTATCTTACGAATCAGTGCGCCCGTCTCGTTCGCCTTAAAGCATATGGCAAAATTGGTCACTGACTTTCAAGCACGATACCCTTCAGTCACTGTTGATCTACAGCTAAGCGACCGAAAAGTCGATATTGTTGAAGAAGGGTTTGATGTTGCCCTGCGTATTGGACAGCTTGAAAGCTCATCACTTATTGCTAAGAAAATCGCACCTATTCGTGTGGTTTTATGCGCATCGCCCGACTATCTTAATATTCACGGTACACCTAAACGACTTGAGGATTTAGAAGCGCATCGCTATTTGCATTATAGCTATATGAATATAGACACTAAGGGACAAATTTTCAAATACCTAAAAGCCAAACAACTCAAGGAAAGTAGTGTTTTTCGGAGTAACAATGGCGACGTATTGGTAGAGGCAGCCATTGAAGGCGCTGGATTGGTATTGCAACCGACCTTTATTGCTAGTAAAGCATTAAATGCTGGCAAGTTAGTCATAGTGTTACCTGAATATGAACCGACCCCTATCGGGTTATATGCCATCTATGCCCATAGAAAACTGCTACCTCACAAGATCAGGTGTTTCATTGATTTTATGGCAGACTATTATGGTACACCGCCATATTGGGATGAATGTATCAGTAGGAAATGATTAAAAACTTCAATGATCAACCACTGATCTATTAATACTTACGGTTGCCTTGAAAATTTGAACGCGAATAAGCAACTGAGAGATCTATATATCAAAGAAAAATACTACTGTAATAGCAGAAAGACATCCGTATGAAGACTATACCGTAGAAGTAGTAATCAAAATGCCAGTCCCTCAAATGTTCTGGCATTTTTTTATGTCATTCATGAAGTATTTAGCTTCTTATGTAAAATCCTATTGAACGAACGTTCAGGCAAAGTTATACTCATTTGTATTGTGCATGATGATGATTAGAGAAATCTAACTGATATCAGTCGCTAAGGAAGCAGCAAAAGCTATTCATATAACGATCATGCCACAGTCGCTTGGAAATTCTACGAGACCTAAACACAAAAGGATGTGTGTAAAATGGGTAATACTTTAAGCCAGATAACCGCTTTATTCGATCTATCTAACATGAGCACTGTGATCGCAAAGCGTGCTCTTCTCCACTTATCGGAGAATCACAATGCATGATGGGAGCATTCAACAAGAAGACCAAGGTCGCACGCCTCCCCTTAGACTAGGTGGATTACATTATGCTTGGATAGTTGCTGCGACAGGCGCTGTAGCAATGTTTTGCGGACTTGGCTTAGGACGATTTGCCTTTGGAATGTTACTGCCATCTATGTCGGCTTCTTTGGAACTAAACTATACTCAAAGCGGCATATTGGGGTTTACTAACCTGATAGGCTATCTCGTCGCTGTTATTTTAAGCCCGCTCATCCTACCTCGATTTGGTACTCGAGCTACTGGGACAGCCAGCCTTCTCTTAATTGCTGCCTCTATGCTTGGTATGGCTTTTACCACAAGCTTCCCTCTACTATGCACACTTTATGTGCTCACTGGTATTGGTAGCGGCGGCGTGGTTTTGCCGATGATGAGCGTCATGTCGCATTGGTTTTTTCCTTCGCACCGTGGTCTCGCTTTAGGACTGGTCATGGCTGGTCCTGGGTTTGGCATTATTTTGTCTGGCTTTGTCGTCCCAAAACTCCTGCCTGTTTCCACACTACTGTCTTGGCAGACAGGCTGGCTAATTTTTGCGGTTATCAATGTTGTGGTGGCTTGTCTTACTTTCACTTTGATTCGCAATCACCCAAACGATGTCAATCAAAGTCCCTTTGGGCGCACCCCAACCTTGCCTGTAAAGAATAAGAAAAAACTAGAGCGTAGCAATATCAAGCTGCTTGTACATTTGGGCATTATATTTGCTATTTATGGCGCCACTTATATGGTTTACGTAACTTTTATCGTGACTAGTATGGTTGGCTCATATCAACTGAGCGAAGCGACTGCAGGTGGTATCTGGGCATGGATTGGGCTACTTAGTGTCTTTTCAGGTATGCTCTTTGGCTGGATTTCTGACCACATTGGCAGACGTCTTGGGCTCGCTCTGGCTTTTTTCTTTCTGGCCATCGCTTATCTGCTGGTCGGATTGACCGATTGGACTTTAGGACTGTATATGTCCATCATTCTGTTTGGCTTGGTGGTCTGGAGCGTGCCTGTCATTATGGCAGCCTCCGCTGGCGATTATTTCGGACCTGCGGCGGCAGCAAGTGCTCTTGCAGCGCTGACTTTTGCTTTTTCGGGTGGGCAGGCGCTCGGACCAGTGGCAGCAGGTTATCTCGCAGAGCTTACTGGCGACTTTAGTATCAGTTATATGATGTCTGGCATTGCCGCCTTTGTCGCGATTGGACTCGCCTTATTATTACGACCACAAAAGTCTGTTTAATAAAAATTATCGCTACAGTTGACCTTAATAAAACAAATAATTGGTCAAAATACACTTGAACGGTCGTTCATTTATGTTTATTGTAGCTACGCGACGGACATCTAAATTCTTTTCACCCTTTAAGGATAGTATTATGATTAAATTTTATTTTCACCAAACGCCTAATCCAATGAAAGTGGCTTTGTATCTTATGGAGACAGGCCTCGCTTACGAGCTGATGCCTGTAGATACTTTGAAAGGTGAGCAACACACGCCTGAGTATCGCGCGATTAATCCAAACGGTAAAGCGCCCGCTATCGAAGACGATGGCCACCGAGTTTTTGATTCGACAGCTATTTTGATGTACTTAGCTGAAAAAACAGGCAAGCTTGCTGGAAAGCCAGAAGACCGAGGCGAGATGCTGTCATGGCTAATGTTTGTCGCGACAGGCCTAGGTCCATTTTCTGGTCAATCAGTGCACTTTAGACATAAAGCGCCTGAAAAAAACCCTTATGCGATCAATCGTTACCTTCGTGAAGCAGAGCGTCATTACGAAGTGCTAGATAAGCACATGGAAGGCCGTGACTACTTGGTTGGAGACACCTACTCTATTGCGGATATCTCTGCTTGGGGCTGGGTTGATAAGGCCGCCTTTGTATTGGGCGAAGCAGGGTTAGACAATTACCCGAATCTCAAACGTTGGTTTGCTAGTATAAACACTCGTCCTGCGGTTGATAAAGCTCGCAATATCGCCAAAGACATTGAGTTCAAATCAGATTTTGATGACGTAGCTGCACGCGCCTTATATCCACAAAACTTCGCCAAAGACATCAAATAACCTCGAATATAAAAACAGGAATAATAAAAATGGAAAACCAATACGTACCTCCCAAAATCTGGACGCATGATGCAGAGAGTGGCGGTAAATGGGCCAGTGTGAATCGCCCCGTTTCCGGTGCTACCCATGAGAAAGAATTACCAGTAGGCAAGCATGATTTGCAGCTATATTCGATGGGCACGCCCAACGGTCAAAAAGTCACCATCATGTTAGAGGAGCTACTAGCGCTAGGCAAAGATGCAGAATACGACGCCCATATGATTAATATTGGCGACGGCGATCAGTTTTCATCAGGCTTTGTCGATATCAACCCCAACTCAAAAATACCAGCGTTCGTTGATCGCTCTGTCTCAGAGACTGAAATGGTATTTGAGTCGGCATCTATTTTGCTTTACCTTGCTGAAAAGTTTGATACATTACTACCTAAAGCAGGCAGCAAACGCACCCAAGTCTTTAACTGGCTATTTTGGTTACATGGTTCTGCCCCGTATTTGGGCGGCGGTTTCGGGCATTTTTATGCTTATGCACCCGAAAAATTTGAATATGCCATCAATCGCTTTACCATGGAAACCAAGCGCCAGTTGGACGTGCTTGATAAGCAATTGGCAAAAAATGAATTTATTGCCGGTGATGAGTATAGTATCGCCGATATTGCCACTTGGCCTTGGTATGGCAACTTGGTGCTGGGCAATCAGTATGAGGCAAAAGACTTTTTGCAAGTCGATGATTACACCCATGTGCAGCGTTGGGCAAAAGCTATCTTAGCGCGTCCCGCAGTACAACGTGGTCGTATCGTCAACCGCACGTGGGGCGAAGCATGGGAACAACTGGAAAACCGTTACAGTGCGACAGATATCGATAAAGTATTGGCACTAAAACCGGAGTAACTGGTTAGCACCAATACAGTGCTGCTAGGATAATTTTTTATCGCCTCTGTCGGCGTAGGCACATAGGCACAGCACGCAAGAAACAGTTATCCTAGTAACACGTTATAATGGTTATGCTTTTGTAGTTTGAGATTAACTCTACCAATAAGACTAGTGTGACTTAGTTTTCCAGAATTTAAGATGGCAGTTTTATAAAACAATAGCTTTTAAGGTGAACATGATGAGTGAACAAGCGAAGTTTAATCGTGATGACGTAATCGAAAAAGCCAAAAATCTTTATTGGGAAAAAGGCTACCACGCCACCTCCATGAGAAACTTACAGGAGGTCATGGACATGCGCCCTGGCAGTCTTTATGCCGCTTTTGGTAACAAGGACAATTTGTTTAAAGAAGCCTTAAACCGCTATGCTGATCAAGGGGCGGTCAATCTTACCAATGGCATTGCGCAAGAAAAAACCGTCCTAGCTGGCCTCAAGCGGTTTGTCCGAAGTGTGACTGTCTGTAGCAAAGGCACTGCTCCCAGCGGCATGTGCATGGTGGTCAAAACCATCGCGGAGCTCACACAAAACGACAGCCCAGAGTTACTGGCTTACGCGACAAGCATTTTAGAACGTGTGGAGACCTCTTTTGTTAGAGCCTTTGAGCAAGCCATCGATAACTGTGAAATAAGCAGTGATAAAGATCCAAACGAACTGGCGCGCTACTTCCAAATTCAACTCATCGGTTTGAGGACTTATGCGCAGGTAAGTAATGATACAGAAGCGGTAGACAGATATATTGATGGTATATTCGAGCAGTTTTTATAAGATGATTTTTGTTAGGTATCATTCAAACCTACATGGATGTTATCTATGAAAATAAATCAGCACACCTTTGATTTAAATGTACGCGTCTTTGATGCCTCAATGCGTAAGCCATATTTAGCTGCCATTACCTCAGACAAAACTTAGGCTGAGGATGCGGCAGGTCAAGTGGCAAATGGTTTTTTGCTCAATACCGTTAAAATATTCGCTAATCCCACTCAGTTTGAGATGGCAATATCGCCTCGCCTTACGTTAATAAATTACTCTCCAAAACAGACAGCCTAGGCTGTCTTTTTTATGGCGTATTACCCTATTACCCTATAGTCAAGGAGTTTTAGAATCGCTACAAGGCGACCGACCGCAGATAGTACATTGAGTACATCTAGGACAGGTAGCACCGTAGCGGTTTAAAAGTGCTCTGACTATATAAGTGAGAATAAGCAAAATACTGCTTTGGTCGAGTGCCATCCGCAGGGCTGTGCGCGCCGTGGGCATAGCATTTAAAAGAGTTTAAGCTATACATCGCCAAGAAAAATGTAGTTTGATTATCATCGTCAGGGCGCATAACTAAAACATCACTGTTTGTTTATAAAACTTGATAGCAAGCATCAGCTGTAAAATTAGCGCGAATGGCTTTACTGTCTTAAGAGTAAAATTACTTAATATTCAGTGAGTTATGACTCATAATCTAGCGTGCCTTATACCTATTATTTTTTATTTATTACTTAAATTTAACACAATGTAATAATTATGTGATATAAAAAATCCTACATACGGAAATGTTGCCGGTCTAGCCGGAAATGGAGATTTAAATGCGACTGAATAAGCTTTCGATTGCCGTTCATGCGGCTACTATTTTTGCAGCTAGCATTGCGTTGGCAGGATGTTTTTCTGATGATGACAACGACAATAATATTACTAGCACACCTTCGGTAATTGAGCCTTGTTCCTCGGTACTTAATGCTATCCAAGTAAATGATATGTGTGTATCGACCACGACTGTATCGAGTCCTGCTAAAGCAGCACAAACCCCTGGTACCGAAGGCGTGATGGTCAGTAATCCCAAACTCATCACTCATTTAGGTGCAAACGCTGATCTCAACCAAGCACGTTATACGCGTTACGCACTCGCTGATCAAGACAATCAACAGCCCGACGCTATTCTAGTTGCCATACCCGGCACACTAGGCTCAGCGCACAATTATTTCCGACTGGCTGAAAACCTTATGATAAAGGCGAAGGCTGCTGGAATGACAGTCGAGGTATGGGGTTTTGATCGTCGCTCTACATTACTTGAGGACACAGCTGGTCTGGATATTGCTGAAAAAAATAGAGATGTTAAGATCGCTTTAGACTCTCTTTTTGGTGGTGAGCTGGATCTGGATCTGAGTCCTGAGTTGAATCGTCGTGCTGAATTTTATGAGCAAAGTGACATTCCTTTTATGGTGAATTGGACGCCTCAAGTTCATTCACAAGATATTAATGTGGTAGTCGAGTTGGCACGAGAAGCGGCGCGTAATGGCAACGTCTTTTTAGCAGGTCATTCTGCTGGTACGGGATTTGTAGCACGTTATGCGGCGACTGATTTTAATTTTAGTGGTATGGGTGCTGAAGAGCCTGGTTACGCTAAGCTGCGAGGACTGGTACTACTGGAAGGTTCAGGTGGCGCGCTAGCAGGTGAGCCTCCTTCTGATACCCAGTTAGATGCTGTGGAAGCTGCCGCTGATGGTGGACTTTATGCAGCAGCGCAAGCAGGTCGAATAAGCTCATATATTGCTTTACCAGGCCTAAGTCCGCGGCTAGTGGCATCGACTGAAGTACTGGGTATGCAAATGGTATTTGAGGATACGATTAATGGCACCCAGAATATACTACAACAAGGTTTCGGTGCAGATCGCAATGGCAAAACAAATAGCGTCTATCAGCAGGTAGAAGGCCTTGTCGATCGTCCTGTGCCAGTGACCGCTGGCGCTGCTGTAGGTACTTTTCAGGATGATGATAATATCCTCACACCAGCATTCATTCAACTATCAATGGGTAGCATTGGCAATTCAAATGCTGATGGCGTGTTTACATGGTTAGATAATGATCAGCCCTTGCCAAGTTCAGTCTTTGTTGACAATGGGCCTGCGCCGACCATGCTATCGAATCAGTCTTTGATTTGGGGTGTTGAGGCAGAGCCAACCAATCTGAAGCGCATCGCACCATCGTTCTTTGTCGGTGGTACTAACTACAGTGATTGGTATTATCCTAGTACTGGTTTGCTACTTGCTAACAACGCGGCGGCAGGTGGTGCAAATTTAGGGCTCGATACCAGTAAACTATCATTACCAATAGCCCAAGGTGGACGGGGCCGATCAGATATTGTCAATCAAACTCAAGCCCGTAAGATTGATGTGCCGGTGATTGGTTTTGGTGGTACTAACGGTCTGACACCTGTATCGGGGCTCTGGCGTAGCTTTGCCAATGCAATCGCGCCTTGTGTCACAATGACGTGTAATGGGACACCAAGAATGTTGTCTGGCGCGGCAGATTTAAGCGCATTTCCAACTTATGGTGGGTCAGAAGGTGGCTTTGAAGTATATATGAGTGAAGGCTATGCACATAACGATATACTTTCCGCTGACGACGATGCCAACAACAATGTGATTGATCCGTTGCTCGCGTTTATCAAACGCAATGCTCAGTAATTGATTCACTGCAACAATAGAAAGGCCACCTTCGAGTGGCCTTTCTTAGTTTTTCGGTGATCCAAGCTCGCTTAACAAAGGCTGTTTTTGCTACCGAAATAGTTATAGCTTAAATTCTCTTTGCAACAGCAGGCTAACTAACAGAGTCAAAACTCCAGTTTGAAGGCTATAGTCAGGTCAATGTAAAACAGAGACAGCGTGACATCATAGGTCAATAAAAAATCAATGTCAGCTATCGAAACCGCCTTAGGTAATACCACCTACACCCACCTATACGAATATTAAATACCTACCTGTCTAAATAGGAGCGCCCGATAGGTCGAAAATAGGCTGTCCGTACTCAATGTTTTGGCCACTTTCAACCAAGACAGCCCTGACCACACCTTCTTTATTACTAATCACTGGCTGCAAACGGGTCAACTCATCAATGAAGCAAACGGTTTGACCTTTTTGAATATGGTCGCCTTCTTTGATTAAGTTGTCTGTTGCATCATCTTCACTTAAGTACACCTGCCCTACATAGGTGGCACCTACTTGCAAGACATCACTACCAATCTGTTCAGGCTCATGAGTAGTCGTGACCTCTATAGGATTAGCGCTCACATTATTCTGCGCACCTAGATTGTTAACCACCGTAATAGATTGCCCGTTGTCTGCAATCGTGACTTCGTGCAGCTGACTGCTTTCAACCAGTTTGACCACACGTTCTATTTGCTCTATATCCATAATACATTCCTTATCTTAATTTTTTAGCTCATGCCCAGATATTTAGCAATGGTCATGACACTTAGGATGCTCATAACGATGGCGATTAACCAACCAAATACCGCAATCCAAATAGGATGCTTATAATTGCCAACGATATTTTTTCTGTAGGCGGCAATCAAGATGATGACCATAGCAATAGGCAATACCAAACCATTTAACGTACCGACCAATACCAATACTTGGGCCGGTTTACCGATAGTGGCAAACACCATTGTCGAGATCACGATGAAACCAATAATGAAGTAGCGTTTGTGCTTTTCAATGAATGGATGGAAGTTCGTCATAAAAGACACAGAGGTATAAGCAGCACCAATCACCGAGGTCACAGAAGCCGCCCAAATCACCATACCAAAAATAACTTTACCTGCGTTTCCTAAAATGTACTGAAACGGCGACATGGCTGGGTTGGCAGGATCCAATGCAAAGCCTTGAGATACCACGCCTAATACTGCAAGGAATAAAAATACGCGAATCACAGAGGCAATTAAAATACCAGAGACCGAGCTTCTGGTTACTGATTTTAAATTCTCTTCTCCGCTGACGCCTGCTTCCAATAAGCGATGCGCACCTGAGAAAGTAATATAACCGCCAACCGTACCGCCAACTAGCGTCACGATAGCCACTGCATCAATTTTGTCAGGCATGATGGTTTTGCTGACGGCTTCTGCTAATGGCGGATCAGATTTAAAGACCACATAAATGACCAATACAATCAGGATAAAGCCCATTAACTGAGCGAACTTATCCATCATAGGACCCGTTTCTCGGCCTAAAAATATCGCGACGGCAATCACACCACTGATCAGAGCGCCTGTGATGGGCGATATATTAAACATGGACTGCATGCCAAGTCCGGCACCGCCAATATTACCAATATTGAAAGCCAGACCACCTGCAATGATTAAGAACGCGAGCAAGTAACCGACACCAGGAAACACCAAGTTGGCGATTTCCTGTGCACGTTTTTTGGAGACCGCGACTACTCGCCAAACGTTAAGCTGGACGCCGATGTCCATAACAATAGATATTAAGATAACAAAGCCGAAACTTGCCATTAGGCTTTCGGTAAATGTGGCCGTTTGGGTCAAAAATCCTGGCCCTACTGCTGATGTAGCCATCAGGAAGGCCGCGCCTAAAATGGCGGTATTGTGTTTTTTTATAGTGCTCATAAACATCCTTGTGCTATATGGGATTATTTAATCAAATGATTAGGAAACGGATATTTAGTGGGCAGAGATAGTGATACCTTTGAGCTCTAGTTGTTTCTTTATCTCTTGCGCAAACAAAATAGCGTGTTCACCATCACCATGTAGGCAGATACTTTGCGCCTCTACGGGTACGGTTTGACCGCAGACACTGGTGACATTCCCTTCAGTTATCATCTGCAACACATGCTTAACCGCATCGTCTGTGTCGGTTATCAGGGCGTTGTCTTTACTACGAGAGACCAGCGAGCCGTCTTTTTCATAGTTTCTATCGGCAAACACTTCTGATATCGCCTCTAGACCATGTTTTTTGGCTGATTTAACCAAATAGCCGCCGGACAAACCCATGACCTTTAGGCTTGGATCAAATCGTTTGATTTCACTCGCCAAAATATCTGATAAATTTTCATCAATAGCGGCTTGGTTGTACAACGCACCATGCGGTTTTACATAGTCCAAAGTCACGCCGACCAAGTCACAGAGCGCTTTAGTCGCGCCCAATTGATATACCAATAACGCACGGTAATCGGCTTCACTTAACGGCTGATGAATACGGCCAAAATTCTCTCTATCGTTTAGACCAGGGTGCGCGCCTACGCTCACGTTGTTTGCTTTTGCCAATTGCAAGGTGGCTAGCATCTCGCTATAAGACCCAGCATGAAGACCGCAGCAGACATTCGCTGAGCTGACTATCGTCAATAACTTATCGTCTTGCCCGCAGCCTTCAGCCACATCAGCATTTAAATCAATTTTCATTGGCATACTCCTTTATTTGATCGATGTAATGTTGTCTTTTCTGTTGTTCATGCAGCGCCTGCTCTAACGACACAACGACGAACTGACAGGCTTTGCCAAATCTAATCTGTGCCATCAGACCTATGTCTGCTTGAATCACAGTTGCGATTTTGGGGTAGCCCCCTGTCGTTTGCCCGTCTGCCATTAGGACAATCGGTTGTCCTTGTGGTGGCACCTGAATCATGCCAATATCAACGCCATGTGAGCTCATTTCTACTGGCTTGCTAAATTCAAGCGCTGTAGATCCTTCTAAGCGGTAACCCATACGGTTGCTACTGCTTTGTAGTTTCCAAGGCTGATTTTCAAACGCTTGTTGAGACGACTCAGTGAAGCAGTCGTATTCACTGCTTTTTATCACTCGAATAACCTCGGTTGGTGCAAGTCGAGCCACCCCAATCACAGGCAGGTTTGATTCGGTTTTTACCGCTAAGCTGTCATCGGCTTTTAGGTATCTGCCTTCAAATCCGCCAAATCCTGCTTTGAGATTGGTGCTAACTGACTGCAATACTGGCTCGATATCAAAGCCACCGTGCACACATAAATAGGTATACATGCCTTGTAGCGGGCGCAAAAGTTTGAGTGTTTGCCCAGCTGTTGCATTGATACGCCAATAGCAAGGAACACGCTTGTCGTCTAGATAGGCCTCGTATAAAGCGCCTGTTAAGCAAAAGCTGACGCTTTCTTCAAACTGTATGGTTAGCTCACCGAGCGCTATTTCAATAGCGGGTTCGTTGGCTTCGTTTTTCATCAAAGCGTTGCCAGCTTGTAGTGCCCAGCTGTCCATCACGCCATTTCTACCCACGCCCATACTGCGGTAACCCAGTCGTCCCGAATCTTGAATACTGGCAAGGGCACTTGCGGTTAAAATTTTCATTGATACCACCTATTTATTTGTCTTTTTGATTCATGCATCTTTTATTTATCGCTTATTGATGAATATCAATCGCTTTAAATGTCAAAGTATCGCCTGCGTTAAGCAACGTCGGAGAAGACTTGGTTAAATCAAATAAGGCAGTATCCGTCTGACCGAGTAACTGCCAGCCACCTGGAGACTCAAAAGGGTACACCCCTGTCTGCTCGCCGCCTATACCCACTGAGCCTGCCGGCACTTGGGTTCTAGGGATGGCATGCCTTGGGAAATACAGCGACTCAGACAAGCCGCCAAGATAAGGAAATCCTGGCTGAAAACCGATAAAGTAAACGGTGTAAGTGGCTTTAGTATGTAGATCGACAACGGCTTCAACCGAGAGGTTTAGGTCATTCGCCATGGCCGCTAGATCGGGGCCATACTTACCGCCGTACTGCACGGGTATCTCGACGTGCTTGCCTTGGATGGTTTTTGAAGGGATATCATTGAGCAGATCTGACAGCCTATCTTTAAAGGTAGTAAGCTCAGCCCATGTTAATGGCACGATGAATACACTGAGCGTATTCATACCAATCACCACTTCGATGACTTCTGGCATTTTCTGGATACTGTCTGATAAAGCCCAGCATTTTTGTTGTTTTTCTAAGGTGATCGGTTTAGGGAAAAACAACGCGAGATTGGTTTCACTGCATAGTTGCCATTGTAGTTCCATTAGCACGTACTCCATTATTTTTTATCTGCTATAGTCAAATCCCCTATAAATTGGATACGGTGTCAGGCTCGCCTAGTCTACGACTTGTAGTACTTTCACTCGCCTTCCTTGTATCCAAATTATATTGAACCGACTATATCTTGATTCTGACGCTTCTGACGCTAATGTCAGATTTGGTTTTCGCTTTTGCGGGCAAGACTTGATTTATATATTGTCTTGTATCCACTGTTCCAGATAATGAATGCTCATTTGACCTTCACAAAACACCTCATCTTCAAAAAGTCGTTGATGCAGACCAATATTGGTATCAATACCCGTAATTTGCGCTTCGGATAGAGCCGCCCGCATTTTTTCTATCGCTTTTTCTCTTGAACGATCTTGTACACATATCTTGGCAATCAAGCTGTCATAAGATGGCGGCACGGTGTAATTCGACTCAGCATGGCTATCCACTCTGATACCAAACCCTGCTGGCATGTGGCAGTAGTCTATGCGTCCAGCATTTGGCAAAAATGTCTGCGCGTTTTCAGCATTGATACGACACTCAAAAGCATGTCCGGTAATGGCGATATCACTTTGCTTGTATGCCAATGGAAGCCCTGCAGCCACTCTGATCTGTTCTTGCACAATATCGACGCCCGTCACCATCTCAGTGATGGTGTGCTCAACTTGCACACGGGTATTCATCTCGATAAAGAAGAACTCGCCGTTTTCATATAAAAACTCAAACGTGCCTGCGCCTCTATACTGCATTTGCTCGCAAGCTGTGACACAGGCTTGACCGATTTTCTGACGCTGCTCTTCGGTGATACCAGGTGCTGGCGCTTCTTCAATGACTTTTTGATGACGACGCTGCATAGAGCAATCACGCTCGCCTAAATAAATAGCATTGCCGTGAGTATCAGACATGACTTGCACTTCGATATGTCGAGGTGCTTGTAAGTATTTTTCGAGATAAACGATAGCGCTACCAAAATTGGCTTTGGCTTCTGTTTGCGTCATAGAAATCGCAGAGAGTAAGTCGGCTTCTTTTTCAACCACGCGCATCCCACGACCGCCGCCACCACTTGCTGCCTTGATAATGACTGGATAACCAACGTCACTGGCAATCTTGATAACTTGCTCTGAATCAGCAGGCAATGCGCCATCAGAACCAGGCACGCAGGGCACGCCAGCCATTGTCATTTGTTTTTTGGCTTCAACCTTGTCGCCCATGTTTCTGATATTGTCAGCCGTTGGGCCAATAAACGTGAGACCTGAGTCTTCAATCAAAGCCGCAAAGTCTGCGTTTTCAGACAAAAAGCCATAGCCTGGATGGATGGCTTGTGCATTGGTGATTTTTGCAGCAGAAACCAGCGCTCTTTGATTGAGGTAGCTGTGTGTGGCATTGGCAGGCCCGATACAGATTTTTTCATCGGCTAGGCGTACGGGTAACGAGTCTTTGTCTGATTCAGAATGGGCAATGACGGATTTAATACCTAGCTGCTTACAAGCTCGAATAATACGTAGCGCAATCTCGCCACGATTGGCAATTAAGATTTTTGTGAACATGTTTATTCCCTTAAAATATAGTGTCAAATACAGTGTTTGTGCAGCGTCTATACAATATTGAGTGGCTATTGAGTGGCTTTAACTGTCTGGCGCTATAATAAATAAAGGCTGTGCATATTCTACGACATCACCTTCATCGATCAGAATCTCTTGAATCGTACCGTCAGCTTCTGCTTTCACTTCATGCATCATTTTCATGGCTTCAATGATACATAGGGTCTGCCCTGCTACTACCTGATCACCCACCTTAAAGAACGCCTCAGCTGTCGGCTCAGAGCGAAGATAAAAAGTACCGAGCATAGGAGCCAATACTTGGGATGAAGACGAAGAGCTAGATGAATCAGTGACCTCTGTCGTCACCGTTTCATCCCTAGAGCTGTTGTCTGCACTGGTACTATCTGCACTGGTACTATTAGGAGTGTTATTGTGGGAGGTTACTGTACGTGATTCTGAATGAGTAGTTTTTGAGTGGCGAGTATTACCAATATGATTGCTGCTTTCATTGCCATTAGCCTGACAAACGATAGAGATGCGTGCATCACCATTAGTTACTTCTAATGATTGTATGTCAGCGCTTTCTGCAATTTTGATCAGCTTTTCTAGATCTGTAAAGTTAATATTCATATTGTTAGCTATTCCATTAGAGTAAAAGTGAATAATTGTTTTTTATAAAAAATTTGCGCGATGTAACTGATGTAAATAGGGCCCTACTTTTAAACCATACGCTTTTATTTACCGAGAGCTTTGTGGACAAATAAGATTGGATGCCATTACATTTTAAAATGGCGTTTCAAAATAGCGTTGTCACCCAATATTACAGAACTGCCAAGTCTTCATCTTTTGGGTCGCAGATAAACATATGTCCCGGCGCGTGCGTTATCATCAGTTCAGGTTTACTGGTCATTGCGATGCTTTGAGGCGTTACACCACAAGCCCAAAACACAGGCACTTCACCTTCCTTTATGAGTGATGCATCACCAAAATCGGGAGAATGGATGTCTGTTATACCGATGACACTAGGGTCTCCAATATGGATAGGCGCGCCATGTACTTGCGGAAACCGAGAGGTGGCTTGTACGGCTCTGGTGATTAATGGATAAGGTATCGGTCGCATGCTGACCACCATTTTTCCATAAAACTGTCCTGCAGGCTCAGTTTCTATATTCGTGATATACATCGGCACATTGTGATTGTCTTCGATGTGTCTGACAGGAATGGATGCATTGAGCATGGCAGACTCAAAGGAGAAGCTACATCCTAAAAGAAAGCAGACCAAGTCGTCTCTCCAATAGTCTGTTAGGTCTGACACCTCAGCTACTAGCTCGCCAAACTCATATATTCGATACTTTGGGACATCAGACTTCAAGTCTGCGCCCTTCGCCATCAGCCGCGGTTCCGAACTACCAACATCTGTTACGTCTAAAATAGGACAAGATTTTGGGTTTCTTTGTGCAAACAATAAAAAATCATAGGCCAATTTTTTGGGTACTATGACTAAGTTTGCTTGTATGTGACCTTTGCACATGCCAGAAGTCGGCTTGTTGATTTCGTTCTTACCAATTAGTGCTCTGACCTCTTGTGGCGTCATATTTGCTAAATCTAACATGATTACAACCTCTTACGTTTTGACATTTCTGGCAGATAAAAAATCATCTAATAAAAACTGTATGAAGTTGGCGCTTTGTAACAGTATTTTATATATAGATAACTATATTATCGTTATGTAACCTAGCAGAACATTTTTAAAATGACAAGACGTAAGCGTTGTAAATAAACGCATGTGATACATAAATGAGGATAGACAAGGAGGGGTTAGTTATATAAATGAAACTATGAGTCAGATCGAAAAGAGGTTCAAACGTTGGTAGAAGTGTTGGTACCATTTTGCAAAATTTAGCCGTGGTATATGTCGATTAAATAATATCTGACTGCTCACGTCGAATATGTTTAACAGTTGCTACTCATATAACCTAAAATAAATGTTTTTATTCTTTATACGCCTCCTGCGCCGCGACTTGACTCCTCGCTGTTTTCGACCAATATGGCAGCGGCTGTTTTTTTGAGTGTTTCCCATTGCATATCATCGACATAGATGCCTTCTTTCCATGCGCGCTGATGCGTTTCAAACAATGCATCTGTCGATATTTTACGATCGAAATGCTGGATATCATGTTCGATATCGAAGTTTTGCGTGGCAATTTCAATGACCATATCATTGGTATTGTAGTTGGACTGTGCCTTATCAAAAAAGTAAAGGTCAGGATAGACAAAGTCTTTATTTAACGTAAACAATGTATGTTTGGGCACGGAGCCATTATCCCACTTGGCCAAACAAGCATAGCCTTTGGCAGCCAGTCCCACTAACTCGCTATAAGCCAACCAGCGATTATGACAGTTCTGCAAATAAATATAAAAATGCGCTGAGTCGCCCATTTTTTCAAGCGCATAGTCAATGATAGTCGGTAAATGACAGGCTAAGCTACTACCATGCAGATCTAAACGGATAGCACCTTCTTCTTGATGAACGATATCGATTGGCGTATCAATCTCGTTCAAGATATAAGGAGTGGCATTATTAAAATGTTTGATACCATCCAATCCTGCCATCTGTAGTTCGGCGACCATAGTGGCTATCACATCAGCTTCTCCCACCTCTCGGTGCAGCCCAGTAAAAGCTTTGTATACCATCGTGACGATTTCATTGTGCGATACCATCATAAGTCAGAGCCTCCTTGCTCTATTGATACATCAGGCAATAAAGGAAACAACCATTCATCACTATGCACTTCTGCAAATAATGGCGCGCCTTGAAACAAAGTAATCCTGACCCAGCGATCGGATCTGGGATCAAACTTGGTTGCCCCAAACATTGATAATTTACACCGTAATAGATGCATGGGTAATGCGTATTTGTGCAAGACATTCATCTGAATATCACCCAGATGCTTATGCCCCATTGTCCAAACGCGGCGCGCAATTGAGCGATATTTGGGCTTATTCAAGATGAACTCTGATAGTAGCTGCTGCGAATTGGCTTGTTTTAAAGCCAAATATAAATGATTGGCTTGGCGAGCGATATCCAAGGACAGCTCACGATCAGCACCCGGCTCCTGACCACGTATACCCATACGTGGCTCTTCCTTATCGATGGAACGATACCAAAACCAATGGCTATTCTCAGGCTGAGTAAAGTCGATATCAATGGCCCAGCGATAATGCTGCTCTAAGACGTCAATTAGATCCTGAATGACTTTGCCTTTTGGTAACGATAATGCTTCATCAGCATTGACGCTTTCGAGCAGTGCATCGACACGTTCAGGATACAGCTCTATTAAGCAAGAAATGATGACTTCTTGGCTCTCAAAGCCCAAATGGTCATGTACCTGTAAAAAATCCACCCATGTCGCATGATTATTAATGGTTGTCATCAAGTTGTTTTGTAAAATAATTAATTCTCTAACAACCGTTTCATTGCGTTTGATTTGCTGCTCATTAATAGTGACAATCTCGCCAAAATGCTGAATAGCACGTTTAATTAGACTGGCAAAATGTGCGGTTTCTTTAGGCTCAATCTGACAAACCAATGTCGCTTGCAACGCCTCTTCACGGGTGGTCAGCCATTGGTCAACCACGCATGGATGATTGATTAAATAAGGCGCCATACCCAGACCGGTGGCATTACCAATCCCCAAGTAGCGCTTGATTTCTGGATGCAGCTTGACTGCGTTGCTGCCACCTTTTTGCTGTGCCAAATAATCGACCCAGTCTAAGCTAAACTCGCGCAGCAAGTACACAGCACACATCTGCGCTCGGAACGACTGATTAAAGTCCTCGCTATGATCTAACGGCTTAAAATCATAAATACCGAACTTACCATTGCCATAGACCGCCGTGGTACGCAGGATGTAGCCGACTTGTGCGAGTACATCAATATCAGGCTGCTTACCAGCCGCAAGTGAGCTGACGATATGATCAAAGACTCGGACGCTCTTGTTTGCTCGTGCCAGCACCATCATCATGTTGGAGTTACGACCAGCTTCTTGTAGCGGTACGTTGGCTTGTAGATTACTCAGTAACTCTTCGCTTATCTCACCAAACACCAGACCAAAGGTGACATCCCATTTTTGGGCAATCACTCTATCATTACGCTCGTCATCAGCCAGCTCATTACAAAACACCACCAGATGATACAGATGCTCTGGGGTATGTAAACGATAGATAACCTTGCCATAGCCTTGCCCATCCAAATCCCACAGATGAGTGTTGAGCGTCCATTTTTCTCTATCAATTTTACGCAGTAACGTACGCACAAAGCTAACGCGGGTTTGATGCATAGCGCCCAATCTTTGCGCATCCATAATCACATCACGAGTACGGAAACCTGTACTAAGTAAAGGCGATTTGACGTCGATACTTTTATCATTTGCATAAACCATATTCATAATGTCACTACCTTACCTAATATGCTGAGCCAGCAGCTTTGTTAACAGGGCGTGTTTGATATTCGACCATGGCACTGACAGAGACTATTTTTTAGACAGTTCGACGTTGAAAATAGTAAGCTTAATCATTCTAAGCATTTATTTTTAACAATGAAGTGGCAAAAAAGAGTCCTGTCTCTTCGAGCTGATGCTAAAATACCCCATACTGCGTTGTAAATCTCGTTAAGGCACGAGCATTACCATCGTTTTACGCCTTGTCTGGAACAGTTTTAGCAATCAGCAGTGCCTATTTGTGAATGTCAAACACACCCTAGTCTCAATGATAATATCTATCGGTAAATAAGAAGTCAGCGGTATAGATGAGGGCTAGTTTCTTATTTACCGTTCAGTGATTTAGTGCTTCAATTAACTTTTTCAGCCAATTTTTTCTTAGCCTGTTTCTCTTCACTGATTTTGTGTCTCACCTCTACCTGATTAGGGCGATACAAATCTTGCTCTCTCGCCATTTGTTGCGCGATTTGCGGGCCATTCCATAATGAAGGCAATAATACAAAAGAGACGGGCACGGCGGTAATCACGATAAAGGACTGTAATGCGGTCACACCACCTGAGCCGAGCGAGATTAGAACAATTGCTGTCACCCCCATCATAATGCCCCAAAAGGTACGAATCATGGCGTTTGGTTCACGCTCGCCACTGATGACCACACTGATGGTATAAGTCATCGAATCGCCCGTGGTAACAATAAACACTGTGGTTAAAATTAAGAACAATATCGAGGTAATCAAAGGAAATGGTAGTTGTTGCGTGACGGCCAATAGCGCACCTGGTAAGTTGAAGCCTTCAAATGCACTACTGACACTACCGGGGTTGGCAATCTCAAAAGCCAGGCCAGAACCACCGACGACCGTGAACCAAAAGCAGGTGACAAGCGGGGCAATAATACATACGGTGGTAATCAGCTGACGAATAGTACGACCGCGTGAAATACGAGCGATAAAGATTGCCATCATAGGGCCATAACCCAAGAACCAACCCCAGAAGAATACCGTCCACCAGCTTAGCCAACCTTCATCACCGCGAAAGGTTGCCATTGGAACGAAGTTGTCAATCATCGTACCCACACCTTGGATATAGCCGTTGACAATAAAATTGGTCGGTCCAAATATTAAGATAAAGACCATCAGCGCAAAAGCCAAAATGACGTTAAAGCGGCTGAGTAGCTGCATACCACGAGTCAGACCACTGATCGCAGACAACGTATAGAGTACGATGGCAAAGACAATGATGATTAGCTGAGTCGTGAACGTATCGGGAATACCGAACAATTCATTCAGCGCATAGCTGGTTTGCAATCCCAAAAAACCAATAGGACCGATAGTACCGGCAGCCACTGCCACGATACAACAAGCATCAATAATTGCGCCAGTTTGGCCAGTGAGTACACGCTCACCAAACATAGGATATAAGAGAGTACGAGGCTTCAACGGTAAGCCTTTGTCATAATGCAGATGCATGATCACAATCGCAGTCAAACTACCAACAATCGCCCACGCCAAAAACCCCCAATGCATAAATGATTGAGATAATGCGTTAAAAGCGCGTTGCTGTAGATCGGCTGACTCACCGTATAAAGGAGGTGCTGAAACGAAATGCGCGATGGGTTCAGCGGCAGCCCAAAAAACCCCGCCCCCAGCCAATAGTGTGCAGAAAAGAATAGCCATCCATTTGAAACTGTCTATCTCAGGAACAGGTAAATTACCCAATATCACGCGACCTGTACGGCCAGCACCGACGGCCAAAGCAATAACAAAGGTAGCTAGTAGCAATATCTGCCAAAAAGGCCCAAATATTTTGACGGACCACGAGAAGCCCACTTCGATTATTTTTGCTAAACGTGCTTCTGCAAAAATCGCCATCAAAACAAAAGCTACAATGAATCCGCCACTGTACCAAAATGCTGGATTTTTGAGACCTAATGTATCGGTAGAAATAGCGGCGGCTTCGGACTCACTTGTTCCTTGATTAACAGGAGTTGAGCGTCCTTGCTCACCTTGATTAAATCCCTTTAAATCGGCCATGATGTGGCTCCATATACTAATGCTAACGTTGCGTTTTAGATCAGAGTGGTAGCAATGAGGATGTGATCAAACGACCTCACTATACATACGATCTAATTCAAAATTATCTACTTCAAATGGCTATGCGCTATAACACGACTGTCGTCTTATAGCGATTTCGAGCAACCATTGATTAAAATGACTCTTTAAATAGCTAGTTAAGCCAAAGGCTTTAATCCTTGCTCTAAAAAATCGAACCAGTTTTGACCGATGACTTTTCCAGCATCGTTTTCATTAAAACCATGTTTAAGCAAACCGTTATAGATGTTTTCCATACCGTCTTTGCCAGCGAACCATGGTAAGGTATCTGGCCAACCTGAATTATTGGCGTTGCCTTCACCATAATCCATCGCTTTTGACCAGCGACCATTACGCATCCACTCAAGTACGGCTTGTGGCTGATTGAGACATAGATCACTACCAATCGCTAAATGCTCGACGCCATATTTATCAGCGCAATTGGCAATCATGGTACAGAAATCATTAAGCGTACAGTCACTACCATTTGGCAAATGGAACGGATATAAGCTGAAACCTAACAACCCGCCTGCTTGGGTCAAGCCGTTAATGACCGTGTCCGATTTATTACGCAGGGCCTCATGAGCCGTGGCGGGATTGGCATGGCTGATACATATCGGACGCGATGACACTTCTATCGCCTCAAGCGTTGAACGCTCAGCGCTGTGTGACATATCGATAATCATACCGACACGGTTCATTTCAGCGATGGCCTGCTGACCAAAACGAGTAATACCACTATCATTCTGCTCATAACAACCTGTCGCTAGTAAGCTCTGGTTGTTGTAAGTCAGCTGCATAATCAATAGACCTAAACGCCGCATCACGCTAATCAAACCAATTTCATCATCGATTGGTGAGCAGTTTTGTGCGCCAAAAAAGATGCCAACTTTGCCCTGCTCTTTTGCCATCTTGATATCAGCCACTGAGTACACGGGCAAGATAAGATCTGAGTTTTGCTCAAAGCGTGTGTGCCACTCGCTAAAGCGGGTCATGGTCTGACGAGCATCTTCGTGATAGACCAAGGTGGCATGTACCGCATTGATACCACTGGCTTGCAGCATCTTAAAATAATCGCGATCCCAATGGCTATACTGTAATCCGTCAACGACGATATGGTCTTGGTACATATCAATTCCCTTTAATACTTTTATCAGTGACCACTATCATTTGCTATTAAGTGCGTGTTTACACCCTGTCGCGTCGATAGCGGCTAACATGCTTGTCAAGAAGGTCTCTAATACGCTTTTTGATAAGCGGTCTTGACGATGGTATAGAACTCTTTGGCATATTGACCTTGCTCACGCGGGCCAAAGCTTGACTGTTTACGACCACCAAATGGTACGTGATAATCCGTACCTGCAGTCGCTAGATTGACCATGACACAGCCTGCTTGTACTTGCTCTTTGAACATCGCACTGCTGCGTAAGCTTTGGGTGATGATGCCGCCCGTCAGACCAAAGCGCGTATCATTGGTCATGGCAATCGCTTCTTCTAGGTTTTTGACACGCAAGACACACGCCAGCGGAGCAAACACTTCTTCTTGGTTGATATCCCAGCTGTTATCCGTCTCAGTAAACAACGTGGGCGACATATAATAGCCGTCATGCGGCATCTCTAAACGCTCACCGCCAAAGGCTAAATTGGCACCAGATTGCTTGGCTTTTTCGATCCAGTCCATGTTTGATGCCAGCTGCTTGTCATCGACGACAGGCCCCATAAATATGCCATCTTCAAGCGCATGACCAACTTTCAGGGTTTTCATCTTTGCGACCACACCTTCGACGAAGGCATCATGAATACTGTCCATCACGATAAGGCGTGAAGAAGCCGTACATTTTTGCCCTGAACCGCCGAACGCACCAGCCACTGCCGCATCGATAGCGACTTGCAGATCAGCATCATCAGCGATGACCAAGGCATTTTTGCTGCCCATCTCAAGCTGACAACGGATAAAGTTTGGTGCAGTCGCAGCAGCGACTTTGCGACCTGTTGGTACAGAACCTGTAAAGCTGACGGCATCAATATCTGTAGAATTGATAAGTGCATCACCGACTGACGAGCCGCCACCCAACAGTAAGTTAAATGTGCCTTCTGGCATGCCTTGACGATGAATGATTTCAGCCAACGCGACCGCACTGGCAGGCGTTAAATTTGCAGGCTTCCAAATGACAGTGTTACCAAAGGCTAGCGCTGGTGCGATTTTCCACACAGCGGTGGCGGTTGGGAAGTTCCAAGGTGAGATAATGGCAACCACACCGACTGCTTCACGAGTGACTTCGACCTTAACACCAGGACGCACTGAATCAGCGTTGTCACCGATTTGACGCAGCACTTCAGCGGCATAGTAATGGAAGAACTGACCTGCGCGGTAAATCTCGCCGCGACCTTCCGCAAACGGCTTACCTTCTTCAAGAGACAACAGCGTACCTAGCTCATCACAGCGAGCAATCATTTCATCGCCAATCGCTTGTAGGATAGACTGCTTTTTTTCTAAAGGAATCGCTTCCCACTTTGGCTGGGCTTGACGCGCCGCTGCAATGGCATCTTTGACTTGATCGCTACTCGCTTGGGCGAACTCACCGATAGTTTCAGTGATATCAGATGGGTTAATATTGGCAACGGTATTTACGCCCGCCTGCCATTCACCGTTAATATAAAGTGATTTGGTTGGGTCTTGCTGCAATATCTGTTGGGCGGTGTGAGCTGACATAAGATCTTCCTTGATAAAGTATTAAAAAATGGAATATTAGAATTAAGGCACAGCGGCATATACAACCAGCTCAACCAGCATCTCTTCACGAGCCAGTCCTGCTATCACGAGCGCTGCCCGATTTGGATAGGGTGCTTCAAAGTATTCGGCATAAACTTGATTGACGGTTTTTAGATAGTCGCGATCAGTCACATAGATCATGACCTGTAGCACCGAATCCATGCCGACATTGGCACATTCTAGTGTGTGCTTGAGATTGTCTAGCGTTTGGCGGGTTTGCGCTTCGATACCACCTGCAACCACATCACCATTTTCATCGATAGGAATCTGCGCGGTGTACAATGTTCCGTTATTAGTGATGGCCCACTCCAAAGGTGCTTTAGACGCATAAAGCGAGGTTTTAACGGCCTGTTTGTTTGAGTGAGTCGTCATATTGTCATGTCCTTTGATAAGTGGTTTCAGCAGTAAGCGATCTGAGATTTATTTAATCACTGCCAATTGCTATATGACTTATCCTACTCAATTCATAACGATAAATCTAACTAATTAAATTTGAATTTTGATAGATTTAATCTATCATTTAAGATAAATTATTAGAGAATAGTATTGGATGGTTTGAATATGAAGCTACAGCAATTGCGTCATTTTTTATTTGTCGTGGAAGAAGGAGGGTTTCGTGCGGCGGCAGATCGCGCCAACCGTTCGCAAGCTGCTTTGTCAGCCTCAATAAAAGAATTAGAAAAAACCTTGGGTCAGCGTTTATTTGAAGTGGGAAACAAAGCCATATTGACGCCATTTGGTGAAACCTGCTTACCAAAAATGGAGCAATTCCTTACCGTTTATCAAGCGCTAGAAGATGACTTAAAAGCATCCGCAGCTGGTGATAAAGGTAAAATTAGGATTGCAAGCGTGCCGTCGCTAGTGACCAAGCTACTACCGAGCGTACTGGTCGAATATTCAAAAAAGTATCCTGATATAGAGATTGTATTGATAGATGACAATTCTGTTGGTGTGGCCAATCGATTGTTAGCCGGTGAGATAGATTTGGCATTGGGCAATTGCACCAGTATTGATCAAACGAATATAGATTTCACCCTACTCATATCAGACCCGATTGGAGTAGTCTGTCTTAAAAGCAATGAACTGAACAACGAGTTAAATCAGTCCCAAGGGCTAACATGGCAGCAACTTATGTCGCAGCCATTTATTTATAACGGTACTTGCAGATTGCTCGAAAACACACCAGCCGAGGCGCTCAATCGCAGAGCAAGATATACGGTAGAAAACATCACATCGCTGTTTTCTTTATTGCGTAATGATCTGGGTATCACCACGTTACCTAAGCTTGCCTTTCCTGCTAATGAACCCGAGCTGGTTTGGATAGATTTAATTGACCCTTCTTTAAACCGACAGATCGGAATTTTTAAACTCGCTAATAAATCTATCTCTCCCCCAGCTCAAGCTTTTTATGATCTCTGTGTTGCGTATGTTCAAGAGCACTATTTACTGTAATTGGGTTATCTATTATTTTCTCCCTCCTATTTATTACTTATATTTGGACGGATAAAGGCTAATTATACTTAGCAGAGGTTACCAAATAATCCATCTGAATCACTACCTACCGTAAATCATCGACGACAGCCAGCATTGCAATTAGTGATGCTTCCCCTAATTTTATAGAACGCTCTGGTGACCAACCCATCTCTTCGTCAGGCAAATTATTATTATCTTTAAATGGCATCTCTAACGTATTAGCAAGGCAATCAAAACGTTCTGCTACCCAATTGGTGGCAACGGTCATATTGGCAGCACTCGGTGCATCAATTTCATAGCCAACTTCGGACTGAAAATCGGCACTGGCTAATTTTAATACGTCTGAAAATCTATCGCGTAGCTGTGCGAGACGGTCACTATAACTTGGCGTCCCTTGTGACCCAGCAAGGAATACGTATGGCAATGCTTCATCGCCATGCACATCATAAAATAGATCCACGCCTGTCGCTTCCATTTTATTAATCACATGAAATACTTCAGGGCTTTTGTCTAAGCTTGGACTTTGCCATTCACGATTTAAATTGGTTCCGACAGCGTTAGTACGCAAGTGACCACGCGCGCTACCATCAGGGTTCATATTAGGGACAATATAAAAGTTGGCTTTGTCTAATAACTGTTTTGCGGTCGCGTTATCGCTATCTAGCAAGCTATACAATAAGCCCTCGATGAGCCATTCAGCCATCGTTTCACCTGGATGCTGACGGGCAGTAATCCATATATTGCGCTTGTGGGCAGCACCATCGCCAATCTTAACCAAAGTTAAATCGCGCTTATCAAGCGTTTCGCCTAGATGCTCCAAAGTTACTAACGGGTGCATCTGCACGGCCGCCAATAAATCTTGGTGACGCTCATAGCTATAAGGCGCAAAATAAGCAATTTGCATGGTTTCGCATTCTAACTCTGCCACGATGGTTAATTTGCCATCTTTATAAGCCGTTGGCAGACGAAACCAATGCTGACGATCATAAGAAGCAACCGCTTGGTAATTTTCCCACCCTTCAAGGTAAGATGCCTCCCCTGCATTCATAATATTGAGAACATACTGCTCTCCAACCTCACCAGATAAGCGAAAGTTAAACCATTGAAAAAACGCTTCACCAACGTCTGGACGAATGGCTAATTGAATATCGTTTTTGTCTTCTACATTGATAACGTCAATATTTCCTGCATCAAAATTTGCCGTGATATGCATAATCGCTCCTTAATTGTTTTTTATAGTTGTGTTTTAAAATAGGTGTGTTTTAAAAAATATGATGAGATATAAGAAAAATGGTAGATATGCATTTACTTGGTCATAGTAAATTTCTTTTCAAGTCATTGGCTGATAAAGTTTTTACGCATACCTTTTAAAGTTTATCATTGCCCCCACCCCTACTTATCAATACTGTATAGCTATCAAGCAAGAACTTTCAACACCCAAAGCTCTTAATTAAACTTGTCTATCTTCGTTTTTTCAAATCCTCTAAATACATTCACGCTTATAAATAAAACCTTCTTCGTCATAAATTTGATAAGTGACATCTAATAGCGTTTCCAGTAATTCAGACTTATCGAAATGCCTGACACTCATCACAATTGGCGAAGTTAGTATCCCCTCTTCAAATGGTATATAGGTTATCTCTTGACCGCGTAAGTGCTCAAGTGTCTTTGGTACAATAGTCAACCCTTCTCCTGCTGCTACCAACCCTAAGGCAATATGCAACTCACGCACTTCTATAAAATAGTTCGCTTTCAAGTTGCGAGTTTCAAATAAGTCCAATACGTAATCGATAAAACTGGGCCGTGGTGCTGTTGGATAGAGTAATAAATTTTCATTCGTTAAATCAATAAGGCTCAAACTTTTGCATTTTTCTTTTGATAAGGGATGTTCTATAGGAACAGCAACTACTAAATCTTCCTCTCTAAGCACCATTCGCCTAATAGAAGCATCTTCAAACAACAACCTACCAAAACCTACATCTATCTTACCTTCTGTCAATGCCTGCGTTTGCTGCCAAGAATTCAACTCATACAGTTTAATCTCAATATTCGGATGAACCTCTCTAAAACGCGCTATCACTCTCGGTAATATGCCATACAATATAGACGACACAAAACCTATCGAAAGCGAATTATCAAAATTTCCCTTACGGATAGTCATGGTACGTAGGTCGTCTGATTTTTTTAAAATTTGAATCGCGTGATCATAAAAGAACTCGCCAGCCTCAGTCAATTTCAAGGGACGGTTCTCCCTATCGATAAGCGTAACGCCAATTTCTTCTTCTAATTGTTTTATCTGCCGGCTAAGTGGTGGCTGTGAGATATACAAACGAGCAGCTGCCTTGTTAAAGCTTTTTTCTTCTGCCACGGCTACGAAATAGCGTAAATGCCTGAGTTCCATTATTCTTCCTTGATTGACTATCTATCGTTTCTATCCTAATTCGTTCTATTTCCTTCTTCTCTACAATCTACTTCATATACAGAATATTCATACCTAAAGAACATAACATGTTATATACCTTTCAACAAAATACCTAAAAGGTATCAAAATAAGACTAAATAGGTCTTAGACATATCAATACTTAGCACCTATAGTTCTT
This sequence comes from Psychrobacter sp. AT9, assembly GCF_047272965.1. Lineage (NCBI taxonomy): Bacteria > Pseudomonadati > Pseudomonadota > Gammaproteobacteria > Moraxellales > Moraxellaceae > Psychrobacter > Psychrobacter sp. AT9. The sequence continues at coordinate 1,587,378 of NZ_JBKOTW010000001.1, read as the reverse complement.
ATTAAGCATAAGGAAGCCAAAATTTTATACTAAGGACAGATATGATTCGTTCAATTAATACTTTACTAGTACCAATACCTACTATTCGAGCGCATAAATTGGCTTGTACCGTAATGAATGAACAGGTATTGGTTCTAGTACATATCCAAACCGAAGATGGCTACGAAGGTTGGGGCGAAGCAACGACGATTGGCGGTTTAAGTTATGCTGAAGAAAGTCCTCATAGTATCAAAACCAATATCGATACTTACTTCACCCCTCTCTTGATGAAAGAGAAGCCTACAAGCACAGCAAAAGCAATGCAGCTATTGAATACCCACATCAGCGGCAATCGTTTTGCAAAATGCGCGATTGAAACTGCTCTACTCGACATCGAAGGCAAAAGACTCAATCTACCTATCAGTGAGCTCATCGGTGGTCGCGTCCGTGATCGTATCGAAGTGGCATGGACGCTTGCTAGCGGAAATACTGATATCGATATCGCTGAAGCTCATCAGATGATTGAACAGAGAAAGCATCGGATTTTTAAATTAAAAATAGGCAGCAACCCTATCCTTGATGATGTCGCCCATGTGTTAGCTATTAAACAAGCTTTACCCGATTGCCGCATCACCGTTGATGTTAATCAAGCATGGACAGAGCTTGAAGCTATGAAAGGTATTAGTCTGTTGCAGGACGGCGGCGTTGATTTGATCGAGCAACCAGTATCGATGCGTAATAAATCAGCGTTAAAGCGTTTAGCTGAACACTTCGACGTGGCTATTATGGCTGATGAAGTCGTGCAAGATCCATATAATGCGTTTCAATTGGCAGCGGATCACTGTGCCGATGTCTTTGCTGTAAAAATCAATCAAGCCGGCGGATTGAAGGCTGCCTGTCTCATTGGACAAATGGCACATCTAGCGGGTATCGAGCTTTATGGCGGGACGATGCTAGAAGGACCCATTGGTACTGCTGCATCAGCGCATGTATTCTCTACTTATCCTAGTCTGAACTTTGACACGGAGCTGTTTGGTCCGTTGCTATTAATAGAGGATATCCTAGCTCAGCCGCTTGATTATCAAAATTTTGGTTTAACTATTCCAACTGGCGCTGGTCTAGGTATAGAAGTAGATAATGACAAAGTCTATCACTATGCCAGACAAGCAAATTTATCATCCTCAAATCCTATATCGTTAGGAACTTACGTAAGCGACTCTCACACTGGGGTCTGATAGTGCTCTGCCAAAAGCTCCGTAAAATAAATGCTGATATAGACCAAATATCAGCCATATGACTAACCATAAAATATAAGGACATAATTATGTTATATCACGTCAGAATGGATGTGTTGTTACCGACAGATATGAATGCTGATCAAGTTAATGAACTTAAGCAAGCTGAAAAAGCGCTATCACACAAACTGCAGGAACAAGGTAAGTGGCGTCATATTTGGCGCTTAGCGGGAGAGTATTCTAACTTTAGTATTTTCGATGTCGAAAGTAATGAAGAACTACACGACATTATGATGTCGCTACCACTTTACCCTTATATGAAAGTCGAAGTCACCCCTCTACTTCGTCATCCTTCTTCTATTCGCGATGATGATAGTTAGTGCCTTATAACGCTATTACTAGATTTCATTATTACCTTTGATGTTAATCAAATAATAGCGCCTTAACCCATTTTTTAATAATTATTGGTCTATACCAGATCAACGGACACCTGTTGCCAAAAATAAGTATTAGATGAATAAAATTTGAGTAAGAGTACTCGATATAACTACCTTTTAAATAGTCCTCAACAAGGAGAGAGACATGGAACGCAGCCAAATTGAAGCATTAGCCACTCAGTTCATCAAAGGTAAAATTGACTTTCCTGAACAAGTTAACCCACGTATACAAGCCATTGTCTTACGTATCGTAACGGACCTCATGCAAACCATCAATGATTTGAAAATCACGGCCGATGAATACTGGTCTGGGGTTGAGTTCATTGGAGATTTAGGCAAAGAGGCAGGATTACTCTCCCCTGGTCTTGGTTTTGATCACTTTATGGATTTAATGATTGAAGAAGACTTAAAAGCGGCGGGTCTTGACGGTGGCACTGTACGTACCATCGAGGGCCCACTATATGTCGCTGGTGCGCCAGAAGAAAAAGGCTTTGCGCGTTTAGATGATGGCACTGATATTGAGAATGGTACCGTTTTATTTATGCAAGGATGCGTTTATGGCGAAGATGACAAGCCTTTATCAAACGCCAAGGTTGAAGTCTGGCATGCCAACAGCTTAGGTAACTACTCTTTCTTCGATGAGTCGCAGTCTCACTTTAACCTACGTCGTAGCATTATCACTGATGAAAACGGACTTTATGCTTTCCGCAGTATCGTCCCATTAGGTTATTCAGTGCCGCCAGAAGGTATGACGCAAAAGGTATTGGGCGCACTAGGACGTCATGGTCATCGTCCAGCACACATTCACTTCTTCGCGAGTGCTGACAGTCATCGCAAATTGACCACCCAAATTAATATCGATGGTGATGAGTACCTATGGGATGACTTTGCCTTTGCTAGTCGTGAAGGATTAGTCCCCAAAGTAAATATGGTAGAAGATGCTGACAAGTTAAAAGAGCATGGTCTGAACAAGCCTTATGCCAGTATCGACTTTGACTTTCACTTAGTAAAAGACATCGATAAGCCAGTACAAGGCAGTGAAGTTGAACGCCGTCGTGCGCAAGCTTAGTTGTTGAATATCCCTAGCTACTGTTAGCAACTACTAAATATTATAGATTTGCGCTTGATATGCATACAGTTGGCGTATCAAGCGTCATACCCCAACATCGTTTAACACCGTTATTTACAAGGAAGACAGCCATGAGCGAGCGTATTAATCTAATACCTGAAGGATCAGATATCGCTATCGATGATTTTTTAGAAGAAAATGCAGAAAAAGGGATTTATCGCCTACATCGCAGCGCCTTTACCAATGAAGAGCTGTTTGAGCTTGAAATGAAACATATCTTTGAAAGCAATTGGGTTTATCTGGCTCATGAGACTCAAATCCCTGATAACAACGATTATTATACAACATACATCGGCCGCCAGCCGGTCATCGTTGCGCGTAATAAAGAAGGTGAACTGCATTGTATGATCAATGCCTGCTCTCATCGAGGCGCTCAATTATGCCGTCATAAGAAAGGCAACAAGGCAACTTATACGTGCCCCTTTCACGGTTGGACTTATAACAACTCTGGCAAGCTACTTAAAGTTAAAGATCCACGCGGCGCAGGTTACCCTGACGCTTTTAATAAAGACGGCTCTCATGACCTAAAGCAAGTCAAACTTGCCAATTACAAAGGCTTCTTATTTGCTAGTCTTAAAGATGACGTCGAACCGATTGAAGACTGGCTTGGCGGCTCAACCAAAATTCTTGACATGATTGTCAATCAATCACCAGAAGGCCTAGAAGTACTACGCGGCACCTCAACCTATACCTTTGATGGTAACTGGAAGCTACAAGCTGAAAATGGTGCTGATGGCTACCATGTTTCAGCTGTCCATTGGAACTATGCTGCGACAACAGCACGTCGCAAAGAGCACGAAGCAAAAAAAGAAGACAATATTAAAGCCATGAACGCTGGTAAATGGGGTCGTCAAGGTGGCGGATTCTATTCTTTTGAGAACGGTCATTTACTACTCTGGACTCAATGGGAAAACCCGCAGGATCGTCCTAATTTTGCGTATCGCGATGACTATGTTGCCCAGTATGGTGAAGCAATGGCCGACTGGATGATTGGACGCTCTCGTAACTTATGCTTATATCCAAACGTCTATATCATGGATCAATTTAGCTCGCAAATCCGTATGCTGCGTCCAATAGCCGTTGATAAAACTGAAGTCACTATCTGGTGTATCGCACCGAAAGGCGAAAGCGATGAAGCACGTACTCGTCGTATCCGTCAGTACGAAGACTTCTTTAACGTAACTGGTATGGCAACACCAGATGACTTAGAAGAATTCCGCTCATGCCAGCAAGGCTATAACGGCATTAAGCTCGAATGGAACGACATGTGTCGTGGTTCCGAGCACTGGATAGAAGGCGCTGACGAAGGTGCAAAAGCCATCGACTTGAAGCCTTTGTTAAGCGGAGCTAAGACTGAAGATGAAGGGTTGTATACCGTGCAACATCGATACTGGCATGAAGAGATGAAAAAAGCCCTAGAGCAAGAACAGCAGCTACATGGCGCAGGCTAATATTAGCTACCTACTTAGACCAGTAACTTGCTAGTTATTGCAGGACGAACAAATATAAAAGGATATCGCTAATGAAAAATGCAACGGTTAATATCGAAGATGTGCGTCAGTTTCTGTACCGTGAAGCACGATTGCTTGATGAAAAAAAATGGGAAGAATGGCTGGCTTGTTATGACGAAGAATGTCCGTTTTGGATGCCTAGTTGGGATGATGATGGCGAGCTAATAAACAACCCGCAACGCGAAATATCTCTGATTTATTACCCTGATCGTCGCGGGCTTGAAGATCGAATTTTCCGTATCGAGACTGAGCGTTCTTCTGCAACCATTCCTGATACTCGCACCACGCATAACTTATCTAATATCGAATTACTTGAAGATAATGACGGCATTGTTAGCATCCGATTTAACTGGATCAATAAGTCTTATCGTTATCATGAGACCAACACTTATTGGGGGTTCTCTAAATACAAGATAGACATGAATCAAGCTAGCCCAAAGATCTTGGATAAATACATCGTATTAAAAGATGATTACGTACATCAAATTATGGATGTATATCACGTCTAGAGTTCGCATGATTTTATTTATGCTTGCCAGCCAGTACAAATAATCAAATTTAAAAATAGCTTGTTGGTAATTTATGAAGTATCAACGAGCCAACCAAAAATATAGTGATGTTAGTCAGTAGCCATATATTGAAAAAGGATGTTTCTCATGGAATACAACATAGCTCTACAGTTTGAAGATGGTGTCACGGGATTTATCAAATGTGAAGATGATGAAACCGTCGCCGAAGCCGCTTATCGTCAAAAATATAATATCCCTGTGGACTGTCTTGATGGCGCCTGCGGTACCTGCCGTTGTCATTGTGAGTCGGGCAGCTATGACATGCATCCTGATATGTATATTGAAGAGGCGCTGACCGAAACCGAAGCTAATGATGGCTACGTCTTGACCTGTCAAATGATTCCTGAGAGCGACTGCGTCATTAAAGTACCAACCTCATCAGAAGCCTGCAAAGTCAGAAAATCTGTGTTCAAAGGTAAGCTACAGCAGCTAAATGTATTGTCAGAATCCACCATTCACTTCGGCGTTGAAGTTGATAACCCAGATGCCTTAGTATTTTTACCTGGGCAGTACGTCAATATCACCATCCCTGACTCTGATGAGACACGTTCCTACTCTTTTAGCTCAATGCCTAGTACCAATCAGGCTGAATTTGTCGTCCGTAACATTCCAAATGGCAAGATGAGTACCTTTTTATCTGATGTTGCCAAGCTAGGTCAAGATATTGACTTTGAAGGACCATTCGGTAGTTTCTACTTACGTCCTATCGTACGTCCTACTGTATTTTTAGCTGGTGGTACAGGCATAGCACCCTTTTTATCGATGCTAAAAAGCTTAGAAATATCGAGTGCTCATCATCCTGTCAAGATGGTCTACGGTGTTACTAATGATGCTGATTTGATAGAGATTGAAAAACTGGAAGAAATGAAGAAAAACCACGATTGGTTTGACTATTATACCTGTGTAGCAAGCGAAGAAAGTGACCATGAGCGCAAAGGCTATGTGACCAGCCATGTTGAAGCTGATTGGCTAAATGATGGCGATGTTGATGTCTATCTGTGTGGTCCTCTGGCGATGGTCGATGCCGTTAGTAATTGGTTAGATACAAGTAGCCTCAAACCTAGCAATTTTTATTATGAAAAGTTCACACCTAGTGAGCAGTAATATAGCTCAAACAATACAGCGATAGAATACTTTTCTCTAGGAGACAGCAATGAGTAAGCGCTTTGATAATAAAGTATGTGTCGTAACGGGTGCCGCACAAGGTATCGGTCGCGGGGTCGCATTACGCTTAGCAAATGAGGGTGGCAAGATAGTCATGGCAGACTTTTCACCTTTGGTAGAAGACGTATTAGCAGAAATCACTGCAAATGGCGGGCATGCGACGACCATCCAAGCTGATCTTGAGACTTATCAAGGGGCACAGGATGTTATCGATAAAGCACTTGATACCTACGGTCGTATTGACATATTGGTCAATAATGTAGGCGGTGCAATATGTATGAAACCATTCATCAGTTTCTCTGAGATAGAGATTGAAAAAGAAATTAGTCACTCACTATTTCCAACATTATGGTGTTGCCATGCAGTATTGCCATCGATGATCAAACAACAATCTGGCACTATCGTTAATGTTTCCTCCATCGCGACGCGTGGTATCAACCGTATACCCTACTCAACTGCAAAAGGCGGTGTAAATGCCATGACTGCATCACTTGCTTTTGAACATGCAAGTGATGGAATTCGCGTTAATGCAGTGGCAACGGGTGGTACTGAAGCCCCGCCTAGAAAGATTCCACGTAATACAAAGCCTTTAACTGATGAGGAGAAAGGCTGGATGAACGCAGTTATTGATCAAACCATCGACAGCACATTTATGAAACGTTACGGCACAATAGATGAACAAGTCAATGCCATCGCATTTTTGGCTTCTGATGAATCTTCTTATATCACTGGAAGCACTATCCCTGTAGGCGGTGGTGACGCAGGCTAATCTCTCTCGTCAGCTTATTAAGTAGCATAGCGTTGAACAGAGAACTATCTACTCGCTGCTGATTTGCAAGGAAGCAATATGGCAAACGTAATACACACATTGAAAGACGACTGGTCAATCTCTGCCACCGTAGCAGGTTTTTTGGCCGTACTGATTTCTTATGCTGGCCCCTTAATTATCTTTTTTCAGGCAGCACAAGCAGCGCAGGTGTCAGAAGCGATGATGGCATCGTGGATTTGGGGGGTGTCTATAGGTGCCGCTGTCTCAGGTATTTATTTATCCATTAAGTATAAAACCCCTATTATTACCGCTTGGTCAGCGCCTGGTACCGCACTATTGGTAACCGTCTTTCCGAATATGAGTATTAATGAAGCGATAGCCGCTTATATCGTATCAGCGATTGTGATTTTTTTAGTAGGTGCAACTGGCTCTTTTGACAAAATTTTAAGATGGATTCCTAATGGTATCGCTGCCGGTATGATGGCAGGCATCCTGTTCCAATTCGGCTTAGAGTTATTTGTAGCAACCAATACGATGCCGTTTATCGTGTTTAGCATGCTTGGCTGTTACTTAGTGGCCAAACGATTTTCACCGCGCTATACCATGATTTGGGTACTGCTATGCGGTGTCACTTTGAGTGTTCTATTGGGGAAAATGAACCCTGTCGATATAGATTTGGCCATTACCATACCTACTGTGATATGGCCTGAGTGGACGTGGAATGCCGTATTCAACCTTGCGATTCCACTCATTCTTGTTAGCTTAACTGGACAGTTTTTACCTGGTATGGCGATTCTTAATCTTAGTGGTTATGACACACCAGCCAAGCCTATCGTCAGTATTACAAGCCTAGCTTCGTTAGCAGTCGCCTGTGTAGGGGGTATTACGATTGTCCTAGCAGCAATCACCGCAGCACTTTGTACTGGTAAGGACGCCCATGAATTAAAAGAGAAACGCTACATAGCAGGTGTGGCAAACGGTATTTTTTATCTATTAGGGGGACTACTTGCCAGTAGCATCGTGATGGTATTTAGCTTGCTGCCCAAAGAGCTAGTTGCAGCATTAGCCGGTCTTGCACTTATCGGTGCTATTTCTACCAACATTACTATAGCAATGAAAGATGACTCTCAAAGAGATGCAGCGCTAATCACTTTTTTAGCAACAGCATCTGGTATGAGTTTTCTTGGATTAAGCTCTGTTTTTTGGGGCATTCTTATCGGCATGATTGCTTACTATGTTTTAAGCAAAAAACGATTATTACCTTTGTTTTCATAAGCAAAAATATACGTCACTTTTATTAATAGAACAGCTAAAACAACAAGACAGTCTCGAAGATGCATAAAACTTAAGTCTCGCAATACCTAATATTACTTTTGTATAGGACATAAACATGATTAATAAAGCTGAAAAAAATATCACGGATGTACTTAGCCAAATTAAAGATGGCGCCACTATTATGATTGGTGGTTTTGGAACTGCAGGGCAGCCAGCTGAACTCATTGATGGCCTTATCAATTTAGGTATTAAAGACCTTGTCATTATTAATAATAATGCTGGAAACGGTGATCATGGTCTTGCCAGATTATTAAAAACGGGCGCAGTACGTAAAATCATTTGCTCTTTCCCTCGTCAGTCAGACTCATGGGTATTCGATGAGCTTTATCATGCGGGCAAAATTGATCTGGAATTAGTACCACAAGGTAATTTGGCTTGCCGTATTCAAGCGGCAGGCATGGGGCTTGGAGCCGTATATACACCAACAGGGTTCAGTACTCTACTCGCAGAAGGCAAAGAAACTCGTCATATCGATGGCAAAGACTATGTCTTGGAATATCCACTTAAAGCTGATTTCGCCTTAATAAAAGCAAACAAGGGTGATCGTTGGGGTAACTTAGTTTACCGAAAATCTGCACGTAACTTTGGTCCAATTATGGCAATGGCAGCTGACGTGACTATCGCTCAAGTCTCTCAAACAGTTGATCTTGGTGAGCTTGATCCTGAGCACGTTATTACACCAGGCATTTTTGTGCAGCACGTGGTGCAAGTCCAACCTGCTAGCACTAGTACTGGACTTTCTGATACTGCAGCGTAGCCACCGCTAAATACTGCCAATTATAAGGAGCGTCATCATGAGCCATACCTCTTACACCGTTTTGACCCGTGACCAAATAGCCGAACGAGCTGCACAAGACATTCCAGATGGAGCCTATGTCAACTTAGGCATCGGCCTACCGACCAAAATCGCACAATACTTATCTAATGATAAAGACGTATTTTTGCATTCAGAAAACGGCTTATTAGCTTTTGGTCCATCACCTGCCAAAGGTGAAGAAGATCCCGAACTGATTAATGCTGGAAAGGAATACGTTACTATGCTCGATGGCGGTAGCTACTTTCATCATGGTGACTCTTTTGCCATGATGCGCGGTGGCCATATCGACATTTGCGTGTTGGGTGCGTTTCAAGTAGCCGCTAATGGTGATTTGGCCAATTGGAGTACTGGTGCAGAGGATGCGATACCCGCTGTTGGAGGTGCTATGGACTTAGCCGTCGGCGCTAAAAAAGTCTTTGTAATGACCAATCACATCACCAAAACTGGGGATCCTAAAATCGTCAGCGAACTTACCTACCCTGTGACTGGGAAAAATTGCGTAGATCGGATTTATACTGACTTATGCGTCATTGATGTCACTGATAAAGGACTGCTAGTCACTGAAATGGTCGATGGTATGAGCTTTTTGGACTTGCAAGAGTTGACTGGTGCAATGTTAATTGACGCTACTCAATAAAAACAGGTCTTACTCAAAACTTCAAACAACCAAAAATTCAGGATAATCGCCATGACTGATTCAACTGTCTATTTAAACAATGCTTATATTATCGATGCCATTCGCACTCCTTTTGGTCGTTACGGCGGCGGTCTAGCACCAGTACGTGCGGACGATTTAGGTGCTATCCCTATCAAGGCGCTAATCGAACGTAATACTAATATTGACTGGGTACGAGTAGATGACGTCATCTACGGCTGTGCCAACCAAAGCGGTGAAGACAACCGTAACGTCGGACGTATGTCGACATTGCTAGCCGGCCTACCTTATCAAGTGCCTGCAACTACTGTTAATCGCTTGTGCGGCTCGTCGATGGATGCGTTAGCGATAGCTGCGCGTGCGATTAAAGCCGGTGAAGCTCATCTAATTATTGCAGGTGGTGTTGAGAGCATGAGCCGTGCGCCATTTGTGATGGGTAAATCAGAAAAATCTTTTGGTCGTAGCCAAAATCTTGAAGATACCACCATGGGTTGGCGCTTTATCAATCCAAAACTTGATGAGCTATATGGTACAGAAACCATGCCTCAAACGGCTGAAAATGTTGCAGAGCAATTTAATGTCAATCGAGCTGACCAAGATGCATTTGCATTACGTAGCCAACAACGTACTGCAGCGGCGCAAGAGTCAGGATTCTTCAAAGATGAGATTACCCCTGTCGTCATCTCACAACGTAAAGGCGAGCCTGTCACCATCGATACTGATGAGCATCCTCGTGCTGATACTACACTTGAAAAGTTGACCAAATTACGCCCTATCGTCACTGTAGATGGCACCGTAACCGCTGGAAATGCTTCTGGAATCAATGATGGCGCAGCAGCCTTCTTAGTAGCGTCAGAGCAAGCGGTTAAAGAATTCAATTTGAAGCCGCGTGCACGTATCGTGGCCTCAACTACGGTAGGCGTTGAGCCACGTATTATGGGCTTTGCCCCAGCACCAGCGATGAAAAAGCTACTAGCGCAAACTGGCCTGTCACTTGATGATATGGATGTCGTTGAGTTAAACGAAGCCTTTGCATCGCAATCATTAGCCTGTACTCGTGATTTAGGTCTGCCTGACGATAGCGCACGTGTCAATCCGAATGGCGGTGCGATTGCCCTTGGTCATCCACTCGGTGCATCAGGTGCACGTTTGATCTTAACCGCTCTCAATCAGCTTGAAAAAACAAGTAAGCGTTATGCCATCTGCTCAATGTGTATCGGTGTTGGACAAGGCATCGCAATGATTATTGAACGTGTTGAGAGCTGATTAATCGTTCAAAATAAGATAGACACCCAGCTCAATAAGTCAAAAAGAAGACCTTAATCACCCGACAGTTAACACAAGGACGTTCATCATGCCTGTATTTGAAAATAAAGGTGTCACGCTAAACTATACCACCTTTGGAGATAGCAGCAACCCTGCCCTAATATTCTCCAACTCTTTAGGTACTAGCTATCATATGTGGCAACCACAAATCGATACCTTACAAGCCGATTACTTTATCATCTGCTATGACACTCGTGGCCATGGTAAATCATCAGCACCCAGAGGTCCTTATAATTTAAACCAGCTTGGGCAAGATGTGATTGATTTGTTAGATCACCTGCATCTTGATAAGGTGTTTTTTTGTGGCATTTCTATGGGCGGCATGACAGGTCAATGGTTAGCTATCAATCACCCTGACCGCTTCCACCACTTGATGTTATGTAATACTGCAGCGAAAATTGGTAACGAAATAGCATGGACGGAGCGTTCAAAATTGGTACGTGAGCAAGGTCTAGCTCCTATCGCGGCTACAGCTTCTCCGCGTTGGTTCACAGCAGATTTTATCGATCATTACCCAGATGTAGTCGCGGCATTGTCTAGCGCTCTTGCGGCTGGCAGTAGCGAGGGTTACGCAAGCTGCTGCGAGGCTTTATCTATCGCTGATACTCGTGAGCAGTTAAAAGAGATTCGTGTGCCAATTACAGTGTTAGCAGGCGTTGAAGACCCGGTGACGACCGTTGCCGATGGCCAATATATGGTCGATCATATACCTAATGCTAAGCTCGCCACTATCGATGCCTCGCATATCTCAAATATTGAACAACCTGAAGCATTTAATGAGTATGTTAGATATTACCTACAATAACGCCAGTAAATGCTTTTAAAAAACACCTTTATTAGCCTTGATTAATTAGGCTAATTTGATCTATTTATCTTATATTTTTAATCATCTATATATTTTTTTAGTATATGGATGATTTTCTGCGCATCCAGTATTTTTATAATAGAAATTAATGAAACTTTTTGGTGTTAGTTGTCTTACATACGCTCACTGCAAGCATCATTCTTCGTATCTAATACTTTATGAGAGTACTCACTCCTCTCATAAAGATGGAAGCCGACATTTTTTCAACAGCATGTTATATAGAGAGCTATACCTTTTAGGTATCAATTAATACCTAGATAGTTTTTGACTTAGCCCCTGTAAAACCCTAACTTGTAAAGCACGTATAAGGATATCATCAACGGAGAACATGAATGGAATCTCAAACCTTAAACATCAATAAAGTTATTGATGAAGCCAAATTTTCACCTTTTCATTGGAAAGTCCTGTTTTGGTGCTTACTGATTATTATCTTTGACGGCTACGACCTCATTATTTATGGCGTGGCCCTGCCATTGCTTATGGAAGAGTGGTCGTTAACTTCGGTACAAGCAGGTTTTCTTGCTAGCGCAGCACTATTCGGTATGATGTTTGGTGCCATGATTTTTGGTACTTTATCTGACAAAATCGGTCGTAAAAAAACAATTATGATCTGTGTCGCTTTATTTAGTAGCTTTACTTTCTTTGGTGCTTTCGCTAATGGACCTATGCAGTTTGCAGCTTTACGCTTTATTGCAGGTTTAGGTATTGGCGGCGTGATGCCAATCTGCGTGGCACTAACATCTGAATACGCACCGAAACGTATGCGTAGTACATTAGTCGCTATTATGTTCAGTGGTTACGCAATTGGTGGTATGACTTCAGCACTACTAGGATCTTTCTTGGTTCTAGATTTTGGCTGGGAAATTATGTTTTATATTGCGGGTATCCCTACTTTGCTATTACCAATCATCTGGAAGATGCTACCTGAATCCCTGATGTATTTGGTCAAAGAAAAGCGGGAAGATGAAGCTAAAAATATCGTCCAAAAATTGGCTCCTCAAGAAAAAGTCACACCCTCTACCACTTTAGTATTAGATGAACCTACCAAAGGTGATGACGCGCCAATTAAAGCATTGTTTCTGAACAGACGTGGATTCACTACTATTATGTTCTGGGTAGCATTTTTTATGTGTTTGCTGATGGTTTATGCTTTAGCAAGCTGGTTACCCAAGCTAATGATTCAAGCCGGTTACTCGCTAGGTGCTAGTATGTTATTTCTATTTGCACTTAATATTGGTGGGATGATTGGGGCTATTGGTGGTGGTATTCTAGCCGATAAATTCCATTTAAAACCTGTACTAACTATTATGTTTGTCGCTGGGGCAGTAGCATTAATTTTGCTTGGCTACAACAGTCCTCAAATTGTACTCTATACGCTCATTGCGATTGCAGGTGCTACAACCATCGGCTCACAAATCCTACTTTATACTTTTGTGGCTCAATATTATCCTACCGCTGTACGTACGACTGCTATGGGTTGGGCGTCAGGGATTGGACGTATTGGTGCTATCGTAGGTCCTATTCTAACTGGTGCGCTACTCACCTTAGAACTGACTCATCAGATGAATTTTTTGTTTATCGCTATACCAGGCATTATCGCAGCCATTGCTATCTTCTTAGTAAATCTTACTGCAGCAGTGGACAGCAAGGAAAGTAAAATGCAACCCGCAAGGTTAGACACTTCGGCAGCGTAAAAATAATAGTAAGCTTGAAAATTTGGTAGTGTTCTAAAAAGTATACTGGCATCAAACATAGCCATAATTGAAATAAAAGAACATCAACTCAAATACGCCAGAATGATTGTCGAGCTTCTTAGAAAAACAACTCGTTCTTCTAGTAGCTCGTTTTAATCGGTGTATAAGATGAAAATCATTGGCGTATCCTCCCAGAATGTTGAGTCTCCGACAATACTGGGACGGTTCAATGGGAAGATGCACCTGTATGTATTTTCCAGAGAATGACTTTTATTATCTTTCGACCTCTTCAACATCGCTTAGAACGATATAGTCAGTTCAATATAAAAAGATATGGAAAATAAAGCACTCAGCTGGTATAAAATTTTTTCGCTTGCTGCGTGTTTTGCCCTCTAGAGGCGTCGAAAAATTTATCCCAGCAGTACTGCATTCTTTTTAAAGTGAATCTGCTATATCTATTCAGATCAAATTTATATGCTCAACTATCGAAGGTTTAGATTAAGGTCTGTTGAGCATTCAAATGTGGTACTGGCAGTGGTTATTTTTTAGACAATACGCAGTGAAATTTTTGACGCCTAGTCATTCTAGGGTAGACAATTTCGCCAGGTATTGGCAAAAAATAGCCCTGCCCTGAAAGGCTGATGCTAAAATCGGCAGTCCTAATATTTGAATGCTCAACAGACCTCAACCCTCAGTCAATAATTCTACACTGACTTGAAAATAATAGTCATCCTTAATCGTGATGCCAACCTTGCCTTTATGTGCATTAGCGATAGCCTGAACGATAGACAATCCCAATCCTGTGCCTGAATGCTGATGGCTAGTCTTATCATGACGATAGAATCGCTCAAATAACTTATCAGCTTCACTCTGATTGAGCATCTTGTCTAAGCGATTAGTCACTGTTATTAATAAAGATTGCTTTGAGGATAGAGCCTCTTCCTTTGCCGTATCAAGGGTGCTGCCTGAGGTAATAATGGTAGCTGATATTATGATAATACTGTCACTAGCGGCGTAATAAATGGCATTTGACATGAGATTAGCAAATAACCGTTGCAGTAAACCTTCATCACCTAATACTGTCTTAAATTCGCCTGATCTTTCAAAAGTTATCCCTCGATCCTCTGCAATCATTTCATAGTAATCAACGAGCTTGGTGATTAGGTTTTCAGTATCTACGTGATTAATTTGCGAGTCACTTAATCCTTTCTGAGTTTTTGCCAGTAGCAACATATTGTTTATCATGGCTGACAGCTGCTCTAACGTATCATGCTGATGATGTAGTTGCTCGATGTATTCGTTGCCTTCTCTTGGCTTAGTTAACATGACCTGCGTTTGTGTACTAAGCGTCGCTATTGGGGTGCGGAGCTCGTGGGCGATATTGTCTGAAAATCGTGACAAAGATTCAAAATTGCTTTCAAGCTTGACCATCATTGAGTTGTAAGATTCTGCTAGCGGTCGCAGCTCTAATGGCATGTCACTGACGGTTACTCTTTCATCCAACCTTTCAGGATTGATTCTTTTCATTTTTTGTACGATAGTGGCCAGAGGAGCAAAACCCCAATACACACTCAATGCGGCGATTGAGACGAGTAATAGTGTAATGGCGAATAAAATCATACTAAGCTGACGATTGAACTGTAATAAATACTGATGATGTACATCTATAGGTAACGCGATAAGCGCGAGCATTTTATCGTCTTCAATGACCATCGCTCGATAATATCTGCTGTTAATACTCATCACAAACTGTTGCTTATCGTTATCTTGTCGCAGTGACAACAGATTAAACGCTTCCCCTAGCTCTTGAGTAAAGTTGTTGGGGGTACTAGACAGTATCTGTCCCTCTTTGTTAGCAATGACCGTTTTTAGATCGTAGTCTAACCAAGAAGAATGCAGATGGTCGGCCTCCTCTGATGCTTCTGCAGAAAATGACGTTGTATCAGATGACAAGCTTAACGGTGGCTGGTTATTTAATAGACCTTGAGAATTTGTTAGCATTTGAGAGGTTATATGGCTGTTAGGTTCTGCCACTTGCTTACGTAAGTTAAACGCGGCATGAGTCATAATCTCTGAGTCCATTTGCTCAAAATGACCCTTAACAGAGTGCTGTACCCAAATATAAATAATAATCTGTGACATAACGACAAATATCGTGAGCAACAACACAGTACGCCACAATAGTGGCAAGCGCCGATTATCCAACCTGTGTTTCATATTAGATATTGCCAGCTTCGTAAGACGGATTATTATCAAGCACTGTATCGACAGCCTCCAATCGGTAGCCCATACCACGCACAGTATGAATCAGCTTCGCCTCATGCTCATCATCTATTTTTATGCGAAGACGCCTTATCGCCACATCAATCACATTGGTATCATTTTCAAAATTCATATCCCATACTTGAGAAGCAATGACTGAGCGCGGTAGCACCTCACCTCGGCGCTCTAATAGAAACTGTAATAAAGAAAACTCTTTTGCCGTGAGCTTAATAGCCCTATCTTTTCTATGCACAGTGCGCTTGGCAATGTCCATTTTAAGATCCGCTATTTGCATAATCGTACTTTGATAATCGGATTGATTGGCACGTCGTAATAAGCTTTTGATTCTAACGATCAATTCTGCAAACGCAAAAGGCTTGGTCAAATAATCATCGCCCCCAATCTCAATCCCTTTTATCTTATCACTTAAGTCATCTTTTGCCGTTAAAAACAGCACGGGAGTACGCTTACCTGCCGCTCGGTAATTGCGCACCAGCTCAAAGCCACTAACATCAGGTAGCATGACATCCATCAGTATCACGCTAAATTCTTCCGTCATCAATGCATGATAGCCATCTAAACCTGTTATGTGATGATCCACAATAAACCCAGCTTCCGTTAAGCCTTTTTTTATATACTCGCCAAGCTTCAACTCGTCTTCTACCAGCAGTACTTTCATGGTAATTCCTCAGTACGATTATAATTATTTAACGTTTTAACCCACACAGATGACAAAATTGACTGGTAGCTGACAAAGATGTCATCTGTTCGTAATCAGATTGTCAGTCTTCATTTGCTAATCTGTATGAATGAAACATAGTTGTTCATACCTAGCGACTATGAATTATTTTCACAGGTAATCAATTCAAATATCTAACACCTTAAATATCTAACAACTTACAAAAGAGGTTTTACATGAAAACATATGGTTCATTCAAAAAAGCAGTACTGCTATCGGCTTCTGTACTTATTGGTATTACTGCGGCTAATGCGCACACTACCGAGCTAAGTACGTCAGTCATCAATAACTGTGATGCGGTTACTGACTTTGCAAAAAACTTGGATCACAACGATGCGCAAGTTTCTAGTACGCAAATGAAGCGCTATAATGATGCACGAGTGGCTTGTGAGATCGAACACAAAGATCAGCATCTACAGTCTGAAAAGTATTTCGTAGATAAATATGGACGTGATCGTGATTCTAATGCTGCCTCAATACTAAATGAATACAAGCAACATTAAAAACTAAAAACAGCAAGATGACAATATTGTAATCTTGCTGTCATCTCTCTGTCAGAATCAATGAAGTATGCTTTAAAATAACTTAACATCCCAAAGATTTTTTGACTCTATACCAAATCAAATAAGGATTTACCATGTCATTATTCAAATCAATGCCACTATCTAAATCAATCGTAGCCACTGCTATAGCCTTAGTTGTTTCAACGTCAGCGTTGGCACATGACCCAAAAATGCATGCGCAGAAAGATCAGATGAACTGCGAAAAGATGGAAAAACACATGGATATGATGGGAAAAATGGATCATAGCAAAATGGATATGAACGATCCTGCTATGAAAGCCATGATGACCAACATGAGCAAAATGAAAGCGATGTATCAAAAGCACTGTGTCACTAATGACAGTGCTTCTAAGTAAATCTAGTCGCGCTCGCTAGGTAAAGAGTCAGGTTCAACGACAAATATTGCCTAACCTAACATCAGATGACAATCTCATTTTGACAGCAATAAATTGTAGGACGGATATATGAAATTTTTATTGGGTGCGCTTTTTGCCACACTTGTGGCAGTCGTTGGGGTTTTTGCAGTTGTTACTAGCGGCATTGTCAATATAGGAGCAGATCAAGCGCATAACCCAATAATGTATAAACTCTTAGAGACTGCCCGCACGCGTTCAATAGCGAATGCTAGTAAGGACATTACGGTTCCCAACTTAGAAAAGACAGAAATTATCAGCTCGGGCGGTGCCGATTACAAAGATATGTGTGCAGGTTGTCACTTGTCTCCTGGGGTAGAAAGCACTGATTT
This sequence comes from Psychrobacter sp. AT9, assembly GCF_047272965.1. Classification (NCBI taxonomy): domain Bacteria; kingdom Pseudomonadati; phylum Pseudomonadota; class Gammaproteobacteria; order Moraxellales; family Moraxellaceae; genus Psychrobacter; species Psychrobacter sp. AT9. The sequence goes on along the minus strand of NZ_JBKOTW010000001.1, from coordinate 1,569,584 downwards.
TAGCGCCAGTTTATATCCTAAGCCGCCAAGTTTTACCAATGTTGAACTGGTTGAACGCTATAAGACCGATGCCGGTGCTCAGCAAGCTTTTTGGGCCATCAAACACGGCATTATGGCATCAGGTATGCCAGCATGGGGCGCTTCGCACGATGACGATAGAATGTGGGCAATGGTCGCTTTTATCAGATCGTTACCTGACTTAAATGAAAATCAATACACCATGTTAACGACTAGGATAGACGATGATATGTTGGACATGTCATTTGATGGTGAGATGGATATGTCTGGTGATGGATCCGGCATGCAACATTGATTATTCGTAAGAAATGCAGTACTAAATAGTGCTGCCTTTTGCGATTTAAGCTTTACCAATACTACTTTGGTCAGTGTTACGGCTTTAATTTTTATAAATTTGATCGTCAGATAAACGCTCAGGAGTGATTTTATGAGACGCTATACCAATATATTTTCTAGTGAACACAACCGGTTATCTGGTCGTGTTCTTTTAGTGATGATGACATCTTCACTATTATTAGCGGCTTGTAGTCAACCTAACGCTGCTGCTGACTCAACACCAGCGACTGAGCCAACGACCGCTACGCAAACCGCGCAAACAGAGCAACCAAAAGCGGAAATAATGCCTGTCAGTGCTCATTCAGACACCCAGCCAACTATCCTAAAAAATATCTCAGCCACCGTCTATAAAGACGCCAATTGTGGCTGCTGCAAAGAATGGGTCGGTTATGTCGAAGGTCATGGCCTAAATGCAACCGCACAGAACGTCGAAGATTTGTCCTTGTTTAAAGAGCGCTACAGCGTACCGCAGCAGATGCGCTCTTGTCATACCGCCGTCACTACTGACGGCTATGTATTTGAAGGTCATGTCCCTGCCAAATATATGGCACAGTTCCTAAAAAACCCACCAAGTGATGCGATTGGTCTTGCCGTACCTGGCATGCCAGTTGGTAGCCCTGGTATGGAATATCAAGATAAATTTATGCCGTATAAAGTGATGCAACTTAACAAAGATGGCTCAACAGCCATTTATGCAACCATTGAATCACCGCAGCAGCAATTATAGTTTGAGTGACGTTTAAATAGCTTATCCAGCTCTACTAATGGGCTGTCGAAGACATAAGCTTGACTGATAAATATATAGACTCAACTCCCATTTCATGGATTAAGTTAGGTAAATAATTATGAACAAGAATATGCTTAACCGCAGGCGTTTTTTGACAGGGTCCTCTACTCTATTAGGGGCCTCCATGCTATCCACACTGCCATCTATTGCCAATAGTGCGCTCGGTAAAGGTCAACAAAACGTAGCCGTCAATAGTGATAAATCTGACCATATCGTACCTATCCTAACCGGTAATGAGTTTGACCTGTATGTCAGCAAGAAGCCCGTTACTGTCAATGGTAAGTCGAGTATGGCAACCCTCATCAATGACTCACTGCCAGCGCCAACGCTAAAGATGCAAGAAGGCGATACCGTGACCATCCGTGTCCATAACCAGATGAATGAGTCGACCTCTATTCACTGGCATGGCTTGCTCGTCCCATTTGAGATGGATGGTGTGCCAGGTATCAGCTTTGATGGTATTCCCGCGAACAGTACCTTTACCTATAAATTCAAACTGATTCAATCGGGTACGTATTGGTATCACTCCCATACTGGCTTTCAAGAGCAAACTGGAATGCGCGGCGCTATCGTCATTGAGCCTAAAGGCCGCGAACGCCATCCAGTCGCCGAAGATCACGTGATTTTATTGAGTGATTGGACACACCGCGATCCGCATAACTTGTTAAAGCTATTGAAGCAGCGTGCTGACTTTGATAACTACCACTTGCCAGATTTTAAAAAGCTGCTGTCTGATATTGCCGCAACAGATCTAGAAGCCGCTTATGACAAGCGCAAAATGTGGAATAAGATGCGCATGATGCCGACAGATTTTACCGATCTATCTGGTGAGAAGACCTTTACTTACCTTATGAATGGTAAAACCACCGCCGCCAATTGGACACAGCTAGTAAAAGCGGGACAGCCCGTCAAACTGCGCTTTATCAATGGCTCAGCACAGACGATATTCGATGTGCGTATACCGGGTCTAAAAATGACCGTCGTCTCAACGGATGGCAATGATGTCGCGCCTGTTGCGATTGATGATTTCCGTATTGGGGTGGCTGAGACTTATGATGTCATCGTCACGCCGACCAAAGATGCGCATACGATATTTGCCCAAAACATTGATCGTTCGGGCTATGTTGCGACCACGCTTGCGACCAAAAAAGGCGCTCGTGCTGCAATACCTGCTATGGACAAGATCGAATGGCTGACCATGGCTGATATGATGGGTGCGATGGGTGATAAAGGCTACAAAGCAAAACATGCTAAGACCGAGTACGACTTTAAATCTGATATGCGCGTCGACAGTCCACGTATGAACCTCGATGACCCCGGTATTAACCTGCGTGATATTAATAGAAAGGTTTTGACTTATGACCAATTACGCTCCGTGGATGAGCAAGTATTGGCAGAGCAGCGCAAACCTACTAGAGAGATCGAGCTACATTTAACGGGTAATATGGAGCGCTATATCTGGGCGCTAGATGGTGTGATGTTCAAGGATGCAACGCCTGTCAATATTAAGCCAAACGAGCGCGTGCGTATTACCTTAGTCAATGACACCATGATGAATCACCCTATGCACCTGCATGGTATGTGGAGTGACTTGCGAACCCCATCTGGAGACTTTCAGGTACGTAAACATACGATTGTGGTGCAGCCAGCGCAAAAGATTAGCTTCGATGTGACGGGTGAAATTGGACGATGGGCATGGCATTGCCACCTGCTTTATCACATGGAAGCTGGTATGTTCAGAGAAGTTGCCGTCGTTTAACAAACCTTCGAATATGAGGCTTATTATGAAAATATCTAAGAAAAATCTGCCATTCATTGGTTTGTCATCGCTAGTCTTGCTCACCTCATCGTTTGCAACGGCTGCTGATATGTCTGGCATGGATCACAGCGGTATGGATATGTCAGGCGATATGTCTGGTATGGATCATAGCGGCATGGATATGTCAGGCGATATGTCTGGTATGGATCATAGCGGCATGGATATGTCAGGCGATATGTCTGGTATGGATCATAGCGGCATGGACATGTCGGGCGATATGTCTGATATGGATCATAGCGGCATGGATATGTCAGGCGATATGTCTGGTATGGATCACAGTGGCATGGATATGTCAGGCGATATGTCTGATATGGATCACAGCGGCATGGACATGTCAGGTGATATGTCTGGTATGGATCATAGCGGCATGGATATGTCAGGCATGGACCATGGCAGTATGGATATGTCTGGTATGCAAGGTGGGCAGCCACCAGCCGATGCTCGCAGTCCAGACTATTCAAACGGGGTTCCCTACGGGCAGTATGGTAAGCCAATGATGATGGGCAGCATGCCATTATGGGGAGTATCAGTAGACGACTTGGGCTATCAGTTTGATGAGGATCAAATCAACTTTGAGGCGACGGGTTGGTATGGGACTGATAGCAATCGTATAAGGCTACGCACGGAAGGTAGTGCTCAGACTAAAGATGATAAAGAAATAGACAGCTTGAGCTCGCTTGCTTATTGGAAACCACTGAGCATTTTCTGGAATGGTGAAGCTGGTGTCGCTTACGATACTGAAAACGATAACGCTGCAGTGATGGCAGGTATTGTCGGCACTGCACCGTATTTTATCGAAACAGATGCGAGAGCCTACTTATATACCGATGGTCAACTCCGCCTTGATTTAGGTGCAGAGTACGAATGGCGTTTGGATCAGCATTGGGTAGTCATACCAGAGGTGGGATTAACTGCCTTTAGTAAAGATGACCATGATAATGGCATTACCAAAGGTTTTAATGAGATGGAAGCTGAGGTCAGGCTGACTTACGAGACGTTCAGTCGCCAGCTAGCTCCTTATGTGGGTGTGAGTTATGAGACAGCGCTTGGCAAGGCTCGTGGTCAACGACGTCAAGAAAATGAATCGGTTGATAGCAGTAGTTTGACTGCGGGGGTCAAATTCTGGTTCTAATATTATTAAAATAATAGGGGATATACTATGAATGCTTCAGATCAAAACAACATGGATCATCAACAGGGCATGAACCCGTATGTAAAGTTCACTCTGATGATTGTGACGTCTACGATTGTGATGTACATCATGATGTATTTCAATACTTATGAATGGAGTCATATTTATTTTAGTGAAACCCGAGCTTATATGGCGCTCTATATGGGTGCTGGTATGGCAGTGGTCATGTTGGCATTTATGACCAATATGTATAAGAAGACCAAGGTCAACTTAATGATTTATGGTCTGAGCGTGTTGATGTTTGCCGTTGGTATTTGGGGTGTCAGATCACAAGCAACTGTCGATCAAGTGGATTGGATGCAAGCCATGATACCGCATCACTCGATTGCCATTCTCACCAGTAGCCGCGCTGATATTGAAGATCCGCGTGTACAACAGCTTGCTGACGATATTATAAAAGCGCAAAAACGTGAGATCGCTGAGATGAAGCAGTTGATTGAAGAGCTGGAATAATATGATGATTTACCAGTGAACGCTGCGAAAAACGATCACTTTTTTCTGCTTAGACGCTCAATGACCCAGCCTGCTAGTGGGAAGGACACCAGCTGTGTCAGTGGAACGAGTATGATCGTTTCAATTAATACCACCACTGGCAGGCTTAATCCTTGAGTCACAGGCTTCAATAACGTTAATACAATTAAGAGTGTTGGATAGAGTCCGACATATCCTACTAATATGCGTATAAGTCTGTCTTTAGTATTCTGATTCATTATATGATACCGACTGATGATTAAGGTCTGTTAAACATTCAAATGTAGTACTGGCAGTGGCTATTTTTTAGACAATACGCAGTGAAATTTTTGATGCCTAGTCATTCTAGGTTAGACAATTTCGCTATGTATTGGCAAAAAATAGTCCTGCCCTGAAAGGCTGATGCTAAAATCACCTCAAACGTTGTTATAAACCTAGCTAAGGTATCGACATTATCGTCGGTTTACGCCTAGTTTGATGCGATTTTAGCGATCAGCAGTCCTAATATTTGAATGTTTAACAGACCCTAAATTTATAAATAGAAATAAGACCAAAAATGGCCTTATTTCATTTATTATTATTGTTTTTTTAACTACGCTTGATAATAAGGATAATCGCTGTAGCCAACGTCAGTGCCACCATACATCGTGGCAGGATCTACTTCATTGAGTGGCCAATTATTGGCGATACGCTCAGGTAAATCAGGGTTGGCAATAAAAGGACGACCAAACGCAAATAAATCGCCATAGCCTTTGGCTAAAATATTCACGGCTTTTTCTACGGTATATTTACCCGCATAAATAATACGTCCTGAAAATTCTTCTCTGACCGCTCGATAAAAAGTGTCTGGCAAATCAGGCGCATTATCCCAATCAGCTTCTGCAATTGATAAGTAAGCAATACCCGCTTGCTCAAGCAATTTGACCGCTTCGACATACGTATGATGAGGATCTGACTCTACCAATCCTAAATACACGCGCGTCTCATCCGTACTCGCAAACAAAGGCGCAAAGCGTACACCTAAACGATCCGCACCAACCACATCACTGACAGCAGCGACGATTTCTTTTAAGAAACGTAGACGATTGGTCAATGACCCACCATATTGGTCATCACGTGTGTTGCTATGCTCAGAAATAAACTGATTGACCAAATAACCATTAGCACAATGCAGCTCTACCCCATCAAAACCCGCCTCCAATGCATTGCCTGCGGCTGCCGCATACATCGTTACCAGCTCACCAACTTCATCGGTACTGAGTGCGCGTGGCTCACTTGGATCGGCCAATGCACCTTCACCTGGACCTGTTTCAATAAATACTTTTACGTTGTCAGCAGCAATCGCTGATGGGCCTACAGGCTGAGCACCTTGTGGCTGCAAGCTGGTATGAGACACACGCCCAACATGCCATAACTGAGCAAAAATAATACCACCTTTAGCATGTACTGCTTGCGTAACTTTTTTCCAGCCTTCAATTTGGGCTGGTGAATGGATACCAGGTGTCCAAGCATAGCCTTGGCCTCTTGGCTCAATCTGCGTACCTTCCGTCACCATAAAGCCTGCTGTCGCACGCTGTGCATAGTAGCTGGCCATCAAGTCATTAGGAATATTGTCAGGCTGCGTGCTACGAGAGCGTGTCAATGGCGGCATTACGATACGGTTTTTGAGCGTATAAGGCCCAAGTTCTACAGAGGAAAATAGTGTACTTGTATTTAGAATGGTTTGTGTCATAAATGTCTCTTTTAAAGCAGCTGATGGCTTATTATTGAATGTATTTGGCCTGTTTTGATGCTTAATAGCTCATTTAGTGGCTACTTAAGCAATGTTGGTCAGCATAGCGTTTTGAGGGTACAATTAGAAACAACCACTTATTGTTTAAGATACAACTATTAATGGTATGAGTTATGAATGGTATGAATCGGCTCGATATTAAGCAGCTTAGAGTATTACAGGCTTTGCTTGATCTAAAAAACCTCTCACAAGTCGCACGCAAAATGGGGCTGACCCAACAAGCCATTAGTGAGCAGTTGCGCAAGTTACGTGAGGTGTTTGATGATCGCTTGTTTATTCGTCAAGGAAATAGCATGGTGGCAACACCAAAGGCGCTATCGATGCAGCAACCTATTGATCATATATTAAAGCAGTTGGAAGATTTGTTAGAGCCAGAGATTTTTATGCCGCAAACATATAAAGGCGTCTTTACGATTAGCGCAACCGACTATGCGACGCAGGCATTATTACCGCAGTTGTTTAATATTACGCGCCGCGACGCACCGGATTTGAAGTTGATCGTGCGCGACTTTGCCTCAGACAATATCAATCAGCTGATTGCAGCAGGCGAACTTGATTTATTGATTACCTTTCCTGAATTCATCCCTGATAACTTATCGTATGTCACTCTGTTTGAAGAGCAACATTTATGCGTGACGGGTTGTGAAAATACCTTTGCCACAGAGCCATTAACACTGACGCAAGTGGCTGCGCACCCACAGCTGGTGGTATCGCCTTCGCGTGCTAATTTGCGCGGCTCTCATGACCAATGGTTTGCAGAAAAAGGTCTAAAACGAAATATTGTGATGTCAGTTCCTAGCTTTTCGGCTGTACCCAATATTTTGCACACGACTGATATGATTGCGTTTTATCCTTCGCGGTTATTGCCGAGCAGTAAGGTCAAAGAGCTTGAGGTTGAAGCCTTGCCACCTACTTTTAAAGTCATCGCGGCATGGCATCCACGTACTACTGACAGTGGCATACATCGTTGGTTAATCGAGCAATTACGAAATTTATAATAAGTAACGTTCCTACGTCATACTTTCCAAATTGGGTATCAAGTCGTTACTGCTTATAACTTTATTAACATCAACAAATGCACCTTTACCCACAGCACCAAGATTATAGTCTGCAAACTCATGATATAAAGTGACCACATCACCCATAATTAATAGTGCAGGTGTTGGCAATTTCGCTATCGCTTGCTGATTAGCGATACTACCAAGCGTACCGATGAGCAGCTGCTGCGTGGGTAAGCTTGCATGACTAATCACGGCAAAAGGAGTCTCGCTGTCGCGCCCCGCTGCTATCAACCCTTTGGTCAACTCACCTAGCCGATGTAGTCCCATATAAAACACCACGGTTTGTTTGCTGTCCAAGTGTTCGTCATAGTCATTATTGGCTGCGCCTGACTTTTTGCACGCTGTCACAAACTTGACGGCTTGTGCATGATCACGGTGCGTTAGTGGAATCCCTGCACGGCTAGCAGCGGCACTGGCGGCTGTGATACCAGGAATGGATTCAAAACGAATGCCATGGCGCACAACTTCTTGCAGCTCTTCGCCGCCGCGCCCAAAAATAAAGGGGTCGCCGCCTTTTAGACGAACCACTGTTTTGCCTGCCAGCGCGTGTTTGACTAGCAGCTCATTGATGCCTTCTTGCGGCAGAGCATGGTTAGCACGGCGCTTACCGACGAATATTTTTTCTGCTGTCAGCGCGCACATATCTAAGATATCCTCTGAGACTAAGCTGTCATAAAGCACTATGTCTGCGCGCTGCATGACTCGTAACGCTTTTAGAGTCAACAACTCAGGATCACCAGAACCAGCACCGACTAAATGCACAGTGCCCACTTTCTCACCTTCTGCTATCGTTGATGGTGTGTTTAGCACATTGACGTTGCATTTTTTATTGGACAAGTTATCCGAAGGTAGGGTTGCGATAAAAGCAGATGAATCAGTCATAATGGTCACTCCTAATAACACTACTAGCGCCGTGCAGATCAGCACTTAATAATGGAATACATAAGAACAAAAGATAGTACAAGACACGGTGCAAGCCTCATGCCATATCGATAACTTAACCCTCTTTCAACAGGCGTTTAGGACGCATACTCCTCAATAAGTGCATTAATTTGACTCACGCATGAGCCGCAATTGGTGCCCGCTCGGCACGCTTTACCAATGGCATGTGCGCTGGTACATTGCTGTTTGGTGATAGCATTGATGATGATATTTTTCCCCACCGCCATGCACGAACACACCAGCGGGCCTGGATCGATATAACCTGTGGCTGGACGACCTGCCAGCAACCATTTATAGCGCTGCTGTGCGGGTATCGCATCGGTATTGGTAAAGCAGCTATCAAGCCAATGACTGCTTGGCAGCTGCGTCACTTGCGGCGCGAAGTAAATAGCTAATAGTAGCCGCTCACTCGGTATAGTAGAGACAGAAGTGCTTGGCAACGTGCGATCAACCTCTTCATTATTTGCCTCACTTGCCTCATTCGCCTCCGACTGAGTTAAAATAAAGCGTAGTTGCTGCTCCGGTTTACTAAGGGTAAAAGCACTATTAATCCCTACAGTATTAGCAGCGTCATCAGTCAATCTTTTATCCGATACAGAGCTTTGATAGCTATCGATAAACTGCTGCCAAAACTCAGGATCAAGCAATTTCTTAGCGATGCTATCGACTGGGCTAGCAAGAGTGATTAGAACGCTGTTGGTTTGGCGACTAATACTCCATGTCAGTGTTGGTAGTGTCTGAGGCGACTGCTCACTAGCCACATCAAAGCTCGAAAAGGCTGCTTGCGACTCATTGTCTGTCATTTGCTCCTTAAAGTTAGCCGCCATAGCACGAAAGTGCACTAGTATGGTGTCTTGCAAATCAGGATGCACCAAAATCTTGCCAAACGTCTGCATAGGTACAGTGCTAATGCTAATCGCTGAGTTTTTTAGCTCAGGCTGTCCTGAATGGGGGTCGACAACCGTCGGAATGAGCGTACCTACTCTTGCACCGCTGGCAAAGGCGTTACTCCAGTGCATGGGCATAAATGCATCACCAACACGCATGCCATCACTGATGGCAACTTGTGCTATTACTTTTTGTTCTAACACTTCAATATCTGTATTTGAATGATCTGTATGTGAGTCATATGTATTTGAATCAACAGCCGCCTTACTATGTGGCTGACGCTGTTTTTGCTGCTGCTTGTTTGGTAGGTTTTGCTCATAGCGAGGACGTAGCTGCACATAGTCGCCTTTTTCAACACCGAGTTGCTCGGCGTCATCGGGATGGAGGGTCAGCATCGGCGCAGACTCATGTTGGTTAAGCTGCGGCGCAAGTCCTGTGCGGGTCATGGTATGCCATTGATCACGTAATCTACCGGTAATAAGACGTAGATTCACGGTTGATGAGTGACCGTTATGTGGCTTATCGCTCTTATTATCCTTTTCTCTATTATCGCTCGCTATATTATCGCTTTCTGTATGGCCATTAGCTTCCGGTCTTGAGCGACGCTGATGCCTATTAGGTAAGCTGGCACTATCTGAGGGTGTAATAGCGATAAAGTTTGAGTGCGCCATCGTGATTCGCTGGTCGCCCCATTGAAAGGGGGTCATTACCTCATAGTCAGCACGGTTTAGGATTGGCATTGGTAGGTCTTTAGCAAAGTTCAGATAGCGCGGTTGATTTCTAATAGAGGGCACTTGGCTAGGATCGTTTTTATAAGCAGTCAATGCCACATGCTCATTGAATATCTCGCTGGGATGCTGGTAATCAAACCCAGCTAGCCCCATGCGGGTAGCCACTTGAGACAGTATCCACCAGTCAGGCTTAGCGAGTCCTAGTGCAGGCTTCAATGCCCGTTGCCTTGAGATTCGCCGCTCAGAATTGGTGACTGTGCCTGACTTTTCGCCCCAACCTTGTGCTGGTAATACAATATCTGCGCACTTCACCGTATCGCTGTCTACCGAGCAGTCAGAGACAATGACCAAGTCACAAGCCGCTAATGCGCGGCGAAATTTATCCGCTTCAGGTAAGCTCACGACTGGATTGGTCGCCATAATCCAAATGGCTTTGATACGCCCATCTAAGATAGCATCGGCAGCATCACAAGCTTGGATGCCAACCTCTGGCGCAATAGACTGCGGTGCCTGCCAAAAGTCAGCCACCAGTTGACGATGAATACTATTACTCAAATCTAAATGTGCCGCCAGCAAATTAGCCAGTGCACCGACTTCACGGCCACCCATAGCATTTGGCTGACCAGTGAGTGAAAACGGACTGGCGCCTACTTTTCCTACGCGTCCGGTGTACAGATGACTATTGATAATGGCATTGACCTTGTCGGTGCCACTCTTTGATTGGTTAACGCCCATACTAAACGCGGTCACTGTCTTGTCATTGGCAGCGACTAGCTGATAAAACTGGCGTATGAGGTCAGCGCTGATTTTGCATGCTTGAGCGACTTTGTCGATGCTCCACGTCTTGGCAGCCTCCAGAGCGAGGTCGACATCATTACATTGCTTGAGATAACGCTCATCGCAACAACCTTGCTGCTTAAGATAGTGCAACAACCCATTGTATAAATGCGTATCGGTGCCAGCGGCTATTGGTAAGTGCAAATCCGCGAACTCACAAGAGTCCGTACGACGCGGATCAATGACGATAAGCTTTTTACTGGGATCAATTTTTTTGGCGGCTAAAAAACGTCCAAACAAAATAGGGTGGCACCATGCCATGTTTGAGCCCACCAGCACCAATAAATCGCAGGACTCTAAATCCTCGTAATTACCAGGCACCAAATCAGCGCCAAAGGCACGTTTGTGCCCTGCTACTGCGGAAGACATACATAGGCGTGAGTTGGAATCAATATTATTATTACCGATAAAGCCTTTGATAAACTTATTGGCGACGTAATAATCCTCAGTGAGTAGCTGTCCTGAGACATAAAACATAATACTGTCGCGACCATGCTTGGCGATCGTGTCGTTTAAGCGCGTGGCAATATCATCTAAAACGTTATCCCAATCGGTAGGATTTATAAGTGGCTCATCAGATATGTCGATAGCGTTAAAATCATTACCCAATTGCATAGGTCGATGCTGTTGCATTACCGCTTGCTTGTTTTGATAGTAAGGCTCAGTTAAGCGTCGCTCACTGCCTAAGGTTTGTGCCAGCGCACTGCCTTTTGAGCATAGTTTACCAAAGTTCGCCGGATGCTCAGGATCTCCTTTTACGCTCACTACCCCTATCGCATCGACACTGGCTAGGACGCCACACCCTACCCCGCAGTAAGGACAAGTGGTACGTATGGTGGACGTCGTTTCTTCAGTATAAGTGGCAATAAGAGCCGTTTTTGAAGGATTGATCATGTCATCAGATTTGTTATTAGATTTGTGATCAGATCGACGTATACCACTTTCTAATTCTTGACTAGCATTCGATTTATTACTCAAGATCACTTCACTCATGACGCCGCTCCTACTATGTCTGCTGCGCTTAATAAATCCAGATCGCTATCGATATCCATGTCTCCGTTAGCCTCACTATCTGTCGTTATTTTCTCCAAATCACAGTAAGCCTCGCCAAATATCAAATCCGCTTTTATAGGCGCGATATCACTATTGCTGTTGATCAGCTGGCTATAAAAACTGCCTTCATTGACCTCACCGTAGAGTACAGCGCCGATCAGTTTATTGTTTCTAAGATAGAGGCAATGATAGTGATTTATACTGGTCTGCTGATAAGTGATGGTTTCGACAGCCGCCGCTTCCTCCTCATCAAAGTCGACTTGTCCTGCTGAAAAGGCACTGATGCCAGATACTTTTAGCTTTAAAGACAGCGGTTTGCTAGTAAAGGGGTGCCAATTATTTCTGGATGCTAAGCCATCGTTTGATATCCTCGCATCTTTTAGGACAGAAACTAAGGTATCAACTTGCTGATTGACGGGCGCTACCATACCGAACAGCTCACCGTCTAGCTCCACACATTCACCAATAGCGTATACGTTGGCAGCGCTGGTATGCATATAATTATCGACGATGATGCCACGGTTGACCGTCAGCCCGCTGTCTTTTGCCAATGTGATATTAGGTACCACTCCCACTGCCATGACCACGAAATCTGCTGGCAACGTGCGCCCATCTTTTAGTAATAATCCGCATACTTCATGCTGGTTGTTGACCGCTATACATTCAGTGATCGCTGATACCTCAAGTCCGACATTTCGACAACTGAGCTCTGCTTGCAATAGCTCAGCGGCGGGCAAATCAAGCTGTCGATTCAGTACATAGCTGTCCACATGAACAACCGTCATATCTGCTCCTTGAGAAGCCAAAGCGCACGCGGCCTCTAACCCTAATACCCCGCCCCCAATCACCAGACCTTTTTTCCCTTGATGTGCATATGCGGTTAGTACATTTACATCGGCTACTTCTCGAAACACGTGCACGCCTTTAGCATCGTAATTAGGAAAAGGAATAATTCGAGCACTGGAGCCCGTCGCAATAACCAGCTTACTATAAGCGATCGTTTGTCCATTGCTCAGCTCAATGGATTGCTGTTTGATGTCTATTGTGTCAACCGAAACTCCAGCCAATACAATGATACCCAGCTGTTGATACTCTGATTGCTCGTATAGATAAGTATCTTCAAATATAGAGTCTCCTGACAGTACAGGCGATAGCATAATTCGGTTGTAGCCGACTTGTGGTTCTTTACTAATAAGCGTAATTGGCAGATGAATGTGAGGGTTTTCCAGTCTGTCTTGCTGTTGGGCACGAGCCAACTCAATAGCAAAACGGCTGCCTGCCATGCCAGCACCAATAATGACGATACCAGCACTCGAAGGTAGCGTTGACGCTATTTTAGGATTTTGGCTATTGACTACTGTTGACTGTGCATTAAGGTGTGGTACAAAAGGCGACATAAGAAGAGCATCCCTTAGCCGCAACGTGCAGCATTAAATAAATGGCGTGTCATATCATGTTTTTGTTGAAGCAAACTTATAGAAAATAAGCCAGCAGTGATAAGATGATGACAAACTGAATGAAGCAAATGCTGTGCCATACCAGTAATGGATGGCGTATGATAAGCGGCTCAGGGTCGCGGATGTTGCTGGTGTTATCGGGGTTAAAATCTTGTAAAAACTCACCAATTGCTTGGTATCTAGCTTGGGTGTTGGAATGCAGCGCACGCATTAACGCTTGCTGGCTAGCAGTGGGTACGCGGTGCTGACGTAATGATTGAGTAGGCAGCGTCAACGTATGACTTGCTTGATGTGAACTCATCAAATCTTGCGAACTAAACGGCAACTCATTGGTTAGTAGCTCATAACCGATTACGGCTATGGAAAATAAATCAGAATAAACTCCTTTTGGTGCATCGCTGTAATATTCTGGTGCAGCGTAGTGCAAATCACCGTTCGGTGGTCGAGTGCTGTCTTTGAGTATTAAAGAGCTAGCCGAACCAAAATCAATCAACTTGACCGCGCCTGAGGTGGTCAATAGGATGTTTTCCGGCTTGATGTCTTGATGCAATAGATAGTTGCGATGCATCACCCGAACCGCCATGCCTATTTTGGTTAACAAATCATATGTCTGCCATATGTCGCAAGGGGCATGGCGATCCATAAAATCTCTGAGGCTCTCGCCCTCAATATATTCGGTTAGATGGTATAAATAAGTACTACTCGCTGGTACGGGGTAATAACGTAGCAATCCTGAAGAACTCAGCGCTGAGCTCGCGCTTTGATTGGTTTTGATGCTGATAAGGCTGTTATCGCTCGACAAATCATTAGGGTCCGCTTGATTGTAAGCAGGCTCGCCAGCACGGCTGTGCTTAGATAAGCTCAACCCTATTTTTCGCTCTTTTAAAAACTCGCGCAGATAGTACCCATCGGTAATCGTATCAAGGCTTGGCGACTTTATGACAAAGGCATGATGGTTGCTATCTTCTACCAAATACACTTCACTACGAGCAGTACGGGCTATAATGTTCTTGATAGTAAAACCGTCAATCTGCGCACCAATCTCCAAACCCGTTGGCAACTGATAACGATGAATATCGTGAGAGCTAGTATTGTCGCCTGTCTTATAAATTTGTGCCTTAAACGTTTGCTTATGGAGCACTGTTGTATTCATACCGAGCATCATCATACTTAGGTTATCGTAACTGCCTTCGCTAAACGCTTGCTCGCATAAGCTTTTACTGATATCTAAGCTTTCACCGATACCGATACCAACATCACTTATCTGTTGGTCGATAGCGTTTCGATCAGTCATAGTCGTCGATTGAACTAGCGCCTTTGCGGCGGCACACAGTTCAAACTGAAGCTCTGAGGCAGTAATAGATTCATAGACGCCATCAGTCATTAGCGCTAAGCACTCGTTTTGATGCAATGTAAATACCGATTGCTGTAACTGAATTCGTGTATCAGCGCCGACAGCAGCCGACAGCGCACCTTTATCTTGCCCACGATGGATGCGGTGATCCTTAGTAAGCACCGCCATGCTATCCATACCTATACGGTAAATACGTGAATCGCCCGTATGAAACAGATGGATACGGTCACCGATACACAGTAGGCCTGATAAGGTCGATAACAGCGGTGGTACTCGCTCGTAGACTTGCGGGAAGTAGAGCACATCATTGGTTTTGTTTACCGCCTCCTTAATCAATATAGCAATTTGATTATCATCAAAGCTTATCGGCGCCTTTTGACCATTGGCTTGTGACTCATTTTTTGATACCGACTCGTACTCTGTCCTCACCAGATTTTCAAGCGCTAAAGTAAGGTGATGCGTGATGGTATTGACGACCAATTGACTGGCTTGTTTAGGGAACTGACAGGCACTGACACCATCCGCCATCAGCACCAATAAAGGCGCATGAGGACATTGAACGCCGCCGTTGATGGTTGCTGTGGACTGTCCATACGGCAAGCATGTTGTTATCAGCAAGCTGTCTTGATTTTCGGATTTGCGCCCTTGCATGGTATAAAAATCAAGCAACCATAGTGCATTATCCGCACTATGGTGACTGGTTTTGTCAGTGGTCTTAAAGTCTTGTGTGCTGCCCTTTTTCATACTTAGCTCACTTTAATTTGAGCAAAGCTGCCATCTGGCATCTCTTCGATGATAACGCCTTCAGGCTCTTTCAAAAAGAATAGTGCTAAGAAGCCAACCACTGCGGTGGCAGCGATCACAAAGAAAAATACCTGATAGGAGACGAGACTCAGTACGGTTAAATAAACGACCGAACCAACATTGCCATAAGCACCAGTCATGCCAGCGAATTGTCCAGTCATACTACGCTTAATCAGTGGAATGACCGCAAACACTGCGCCCTCGCCTGCCTGTACAAAGAATGAGCAAAACATCGTGATTAACAATGCCAACGCAATCGGCCATGTTGAATCAACGATTCCCATCAATAAATAACCGACGGCTAAACCCGCAGTCAAAATCAGCAGCGTAATCTTGCGTCCATACTTGTCACTGAGCCAACCGCCGCCCGGACGTGACATCAGATTCATAAATGCATAGCTTGATGCCAATACCCCTGCCATCACAATCGATAGGCTAAATGTCTCTTGATAAAAAAGCGGCAACATAGACACCACCGCCAGCTCTGAGCCAAAAGTAGCAAAGTAGAGAATATTTAAGATACCGACTTGCTTAAAATCATACTGATGTGCTTTTGGAACTGGCGTAGTAAATATCTCTTTATTAAAGCGATAACTACTCACAAACTCATAAATATATAAAACGACCAATCCGATATAGACGATAGTCACGCTGTCCTGACTAAGCAAGCTGACACCAGCGGGCGATAATTTCCATCCCAAAAGAGCCAAGGCCAAATACATTGGCAGCTTAAACGCCATCATCAGCCAAAAGTCACCTGCTGAAGTCACCATCATCGCACCAGATTTTTTGGGTTTAAAATACGTCGCACCCTTTGGCGTGTCTCGCACCATCTTATAAAAAATCACACTGTAAAGCATCATGACCACCCCTGAAGTAGCCGTCGCATAACGCCAGCCCTCATCACCACCAACTATAGCGGCAGCGATGATAGCCACTGTCGGTAATAGCAAGGCAGCAGCAGCGGAACCAAAATTGCCCCAACCGCCATAAATACCTTCAGCCGTACCCAGCTCATTTGCAGGGAACCAATCACTCATTAGACGAATACCCACCACAAACCCTGCACCCACAAAACCCAGTAAGAACCGAGACAACGCTAGCGTGTTGTAGTCTTGCGCAAAGGCAAAAGTAAAACAGGGAATGGCGCCAATCGCCAAAATGGCGGTATAGACGAGGCGCGGGCCAAAACGATCGGTTAGCATACCGATAATGACTCGAGCTGGAATCGTCAAGGCAACGTTTAGTATCAATAAGGTTTTGATTTGATCTTTAGTAAGGTTAAGCGTCTCCCCAATCGCGGATAAAAAAGGCGCGTGGTTAAACCACACAAAAAAGGTCAGAAAAAAAGCCATCCAACCAAGATGGAGAATTTTATTCTTACCTGTAAAAGATAAGATATTAAGCTTGTTTTTAGTTGGCACAGCGGGGTTCGATGGTGGCGATGACGACATAAGCAATTTCCTTAAATGGCAAACTTTAGGGCCAACATAAAAAGTCATAAGAACAAGTTATGTTAAACAGAATGATCAGTTAGAACACTTAAGGGGGTGCAATGGCTGTGCCATTTGCCGTCATAAAAATCATTGTGGAGGCAAGCCATCGTCTTTGGTGAAAGCGTCAATGCTTTGTAATAGCAGACTTACAGGCGACTATCACAAGCCGATTCATATCTTAAAAAACATGATGCCCTTGTATCATTGAGAAACATAAAAAAATGCTCCTCATTATAAATGCAATCAAATTGGTGCATGATTCTGTCCACTTTAGTGCATCAATACTTATCACCTCATTGCCAAATGATCGATTAATGTTTTATTTACCATCATCATCAACCTCCTCATAAATGCCTTGCGACCTTGTAAATACGCGATGAGCGTCATACGTATTCGTCTGAATTTTTTAGCAATCCCCTTAAATACAAAGCGCTATATAACAGTGCTTGGCACAGTTATTGAAGGTGTAATTGGTGTAGGCACTAAATATTGCTAACCATCATAACGTTTAGATCACGATATTTAGACAACCCCATTACTAAGGATAAGCGCATGAGCAGCACTATAGTGAGTACAACAAATAAAGCTAAGTTAGTGGTGATTGGCAACGGTATGGTCGGGCACCATTTCGTTGAGCGATCCATAGAGCAAGGGCTACATGAGAAATTTGAGATTCATGTGTTTGCAGAAGAAGACCGTCCGGCTTATGATCGTGTGTATTTATCGAGCTATTTTGAGCATAAAGATATCAGTAAGTTAAATTTGGTTGATTTGAGCGCCTATGCCGCTGCCCAAATTCAATTGCACCTGAATCAGCGCATTGTAGATATCGATGCGACCAACCAATACATCATCACTGAAGCTGGCGAGCAGATTGAATATAGTGAGCTGGTGCTGGCGACAGGCTCCTATCCGTTTGTACCACCCATTCCAGGACGTGAACATCCGCATTGCCACGTATACCGAACCATTGCCGATTTAGATGACATTCTTGCCATTGCTG
The DNA here is from genome assembly GCF_047272965.1 of Psychrobacter sp. AT9. Taxonomy (NCBI): domain Bacteria; kingdom Pseudomonadati; phylum Pseudomonadota; class Gammaproteobacteria; order Moraxellales; family Moraxellaceae; genus Psychrobacter; species Psychrobacter sp. AT9. The sequence goes on along the minus strand of NZ_JBKOTW010000001.1, from coordinate 1,551,543 downwards.
AGCGCCCAACAGTCAGAAAGGGCGTGGTCGTGGGTGGTGGACTGCTGGGACTTGAGGCAGCAAAAGCACTGGTCACTTTAGGGTTAGAAACTTATGTTGTAGAGTTCGCCCCACAATTGATGGGTGTTCAGCTTGATGCTGCTGGCGGTGAGATTTTAAAACGAAAAATTGAAGCCCTTGGGGTCAAAGTATTAACTGGCAAGAATACCCAAGCCATTATTGACAATACCGATGCCCTGTCAAAAAACAGAAATAACACCAGTGAAGATCAGTGTCACTTAACCATGCAATTCACCGATGATACCTCGCTTGATACCGATATGATCGTTTTTAGTGCGGGTATTCGTCCGCAAGATGGCATTATCAAAAACAATCCTGAGTGCGGCATTGAGATAGGTGCACGAGGTGGTATTTTAATTGACGAACAATGCCGCACCAATGTTGCGCATGTCTACGCTATCGGCGAATGCGCGGTGTGGGATAACAAGATATTTGGCTTAGTAGCACCAGGCTACAGCATGGCGAGTATTTGCGCGGCACAAATCACAGGAGATCATTCGCAAACCTTTACGGGCGCTGATATGAGCACCAAGCTCAAACTGATGGGCGTCGATGTTGGTAGTATTGGCGACGCCCATGGCAACAGCGCGGACAGCTTGAGCTATTTGTACCAGAACCCTGCTGAGGGCATTTATAAGAAGCTGGTCACGACGCCTGATAATAAACGCTTGCTTGGCGCAGTATTGGTCGGTGATACCGAAGACTATAACAATCTATTACAGCTATATCTCAACGATATCGACCTACCTGCCCACCCTGAAAGCCTCATACTACCCAACGTTGAAAAACCGAAAATGGGTATAGAAAATTTACCAGATAGTGCAACGATTTGCTCATGCTACAACGTCACCAAAGGCGATATTTGCGCGGCGGTTGAAAACGGTGCGTACTCCATTGCCGAAGTGAAGTCTTGTACCAGTGCAGGTACAGGATGTGGTGGCTGTGCGCCTATGGTGAAAGACACTTTAAGCTACCAGTTAACGACCCTTGGGTTTGAGGTCAATAACGACTTATGTGAGCACTTTGCCTATACCCGTCAAGAGCTCTATAGCTTGATTCGTGTCCATGGTATTAGAACCTTCGATGCTCTGTTGGATGAGCATGGTAACGGTCATGGCTGTGAGATTTGCAAACCTACGGTCGCCTCCATCTTGGCCTCATGCTGGAATGATTATGTGCTCAAGCCTGAACTGACACCGTTGCAAGACAGCAATGACTATTATCTAGGCAACATCCAAAAAGACGGCACCTATTCTGTCGTACCTCGTGTGCCGGGTGGTGAAATCACCGCTGATAAGCTGATCATCCTCGGACAAGTCGCTAAAGAATTTAATTTGTATACCAAAATCACAGGTGGTCAACGCGTGGATCTATTTGGTGCACGTCTAGACCAACTACCTGATATCTGGACACAATTGGTGCAAGCCGGCTTTGAGACTGGTCATGCTTATGGTAAGTCGTTGCGTACTGTTAAATCGTGCGTGGGTAATAACTGGTGTCGCTACGGTGTCGATGACAGTGTCGGCTTGGCACTCACCTTAGAAGATCGTTATAAAGGAGTACGTTCACCGCATAAGATAAAGATGGGCGTGTCCGGATGTACACGCGAGTGTGCAGAGGCACAAAGCAAGGACTTTGGCATTATCGCCACCGAAAATGGTTGGAATTTATTTGTCTGTGGTAATGGTGGTATGACCCCGCGTCATGGCGAGTTGTTTGCCACCGATCTTGATAGCGACACGGTCATCAAATACATCGATCGCATTATTATGTTTTATATAAAAACAGCGGATAAACTCCAACGAACTTCAAAATGGCGTGAGAGCTTAGAAGGTGGATTGGAATATCTACAAGCAGTCATTATTGAAGACAGCTTAGGCATCGCTGAAGAGCTAGAAGCACAGATGCAACTGCTGATCGACAACTATGTGTGTGAGTGGAAAGCCACCATCACCGATAGCGAAAAGCTCAAACGTTTCCGTCATTTCGTCAATAGTGAGCAAGGGGATGACAATGTGGTCTTTGTCACCGAGCGCGAGCAAATTCGCCCCGCAACCGATACTGAAAAAACTCAAATCCTAGTGACTGAGCTGGCTTAATCAACGCCCAAGATAGTCGGTTTAAGATAATGAAGAGACAATTAATAGACGAGGAAGGCGAATGACAGCACTATCAATAGTCGATCGAGCTAGCCTAACACCGTCTCTGATTTATCTAGGACTGCCTATACTCTCCGATAATATACGAATAAGGATAACCCAATGACTCAATATACGGTTTGTAGATTAGAAGACATTCTTCCTGAGACTGGTGTTTGTGCGCTCATAGATGGCAAACAAGTGGCTATCTTTCGCACCAAAGAAACTAAGCTGTTCGCGCTTGATAATTATGACCCTTTTAGTCAGGCCAATGTATTGTCTAGAGGTTTAATCGGTGGCACTACCATTACCAACGCGGCTGGTCTTAGTGAAGCAGTGCTGTATGTGGCCTCGCCTATTTATAAGCAGCGCTTTAATCTGGTAACAGGCCAATGTTTAGATGATGAAAGTATCATACTCAACACTTATAAGGTTGATCATGATGGGAGCAATGTGGTGGTCAAATATAATTTTCAGAGTTAGATAGGTTAGAGCCGTAGCACTTTTATGGTGAGCCAGCTATATATCTTATCGTTCTCTCAATAGTCTTAAACAGCCTTTAAATCTAAGATTTAAAGGCTGTTTTGTTGTTTGTTATGTTTAATAATTTTATGAAAGGTCATGACAGTCCGTAATAAAATAACGGCATCCAAACCCGTATCGCTGATGAGAGTGGTGGTACAGACCTTGATAGTTATTATTTCTCTAACCTTATTCTTGAACGGCCTAACGACATAGACTAATATAATGCTCATACCCAATTAGGATGGGTGCAATACGATCATAAATTTGAGGGAACAAATATGTATGCTGTCATTGGTGCCGGTCCAATGGGACTAGCCACCGCCCGTAATCTCCAAAAACTTAATATTCCTTTCGTTGGTTTTGAGCTGCACAGTGATGTAGGTGGCCTATGGGATATTGATAACCCTCATAGCACCATGTACGAAACAGCCCATCTGATATCCTCCAAACAGATGACCGAGTTCAAAGCGTACCCCATGCGCGACTCTGTTGCCTGCTACCCACACCATAGCGAGCTGCGCCAATACTTCCAAGACTTTGCCGATCAATTTGACCTCAAATCCCGTTATGAATTCTCTACTCAAGTCATCAGTACCAGCCCCGAAGGTGATGGTTGGCGCATAATCAGTGAGTGCAATGGCGCGCAGCAGTCGCGACTATTCGATGGGGTGCTGATTGCCAATGGCACTTTACATAAGCCAAACATGCCAACCTTGCCGGGCGAGTTCGCCGGTCAGTTGATGCATTCCTCCGAGTATCGTAACCCCTCAGCATTCAAAGATAAGCGCGTACTCATCGTCGGCTGCGGTAATTCTGGTGCTGATATTGCGGTAGATGCCGTTCATCATGCAAAGTCAGTAGATATTAGCTTACGACGTGGCTATTATTTCTTGCCTAAATTTATCAAAGGTTGCCCTATCGATACGTTAGGTGGCAAAATCAAGCTACCACGGCAAGCCAAGCAGCGCATGGATGCAGCGATGATCCGTATGATCATTGGCAAGCCTTCGGACTATGGTCTACCAGATCCTGACTATCGAATGTACGAGTCGCATCCAGTCGTTAACTCGTTAGTGCTCCACCATTTGGGTCATGGTGATATTAAGCCGCGGCGTGACATAAGCGGTATTAAAGGGCATACGGTGAGCTTCAGCGATGGTGAAAGCAGTGATTATGACTTGATTCTGATGGCGACTGGCTATTTGCTAGACTATCCTTTTATTGATCGTAAGCATCTCAACTGGCCTGCCACACAACATGCACCGCAGCTGTATATGAATGTCTTTCATCCTAAATATGACAATTTATTTATGATGGGTATGGTAGAGGCTGCTGGACTTGGCTGGGAAGGTCGCAATCAACAAGCGCGTCTGGTCGCGTTATATATTAAGCAGCGCGAGCAAAATAGCGCAGCGGCTGACAACTTCGATGTGGTCAAACGAGCACTGAGTGGCGTGACACTCGATGGTGGTTATGACTACATCAAGCTCGCGCGAATGGCTTATTATGTCAATAAAGAGGAATATCTTGCCACACTTGCTGAGCATATCGCTAAACTGCAAATAGGTGTAGATGAACACGAGATTGATAGTAAAACCTTCGGCAATAACCCCTCTATAGGTCGCCGCTTGAGACGCAAAATCTTTAATAGAAAAGAGCGTCAGTCGGATACGTCAGTATGAGTGGCGCGTTACCGATCGTCTTCGATCCTGCCAGCTTAATTATGCTCAATATCATCATGGCTTTAATGATGTTTGGTGTCTCACTGACCTTACGCCTTGAGGACTTTAAACGTATTATCCTAGCACCCATTGCGCCTATAGCTGGTCTGTTTGCACAGTTTTTCCTGTTACCGCTAGCCACCTGCTTGTTTACTTGGGCATTGAATGTCGATCCAGATCTGGCGTTAGGGATGATTTTGGTGGCTTCTTGTCCTGGTGGTAGTTTCTCTAATATCATGACTTGGCTGGCACGAGGCAATGTCGCCGTCTCTGTGAGTATGACGGCGGTTTCGAGCTTGGTAGCTACCGTATTGACGCCGCTGAACTTTGCTTTTTATGGTTGGCTCAATCCTCATACGCGGCAATACCTGACCCAAATTACGCTTGAGCCGAGTAGCATTTTATTATTAGTGCTCTTGGTCTTAGCCGTGCCTTTAGTGATTGGTATGTTGACCGGTCGCAAATTCCCCAAACTGGTTGCCCGTAGCGAAAAACCGTTACGCATCATCTCATTACTAGTGTTTTTAGCTTTTGTCGCTATCGCCTTTTCCAACAATTTTGACTTATTTATCGAACGTTTTAACAGTTTTTTTTGGTTGGTGGTGGCTCATAATTTACTGGCACTATCGCTCGGCTATGGCATGGGTAAAGCGCTTAAACTGCCCGTTGCTGATCGCCGTGCAGTCACTATGGAAGTCGGCATTCAAAACTCCGGACTGGGCTTAGTCATTCTGTTTACTTTTTTTCCGCAAGCGGGCGGCATGATGCTGATTACCGCCTTCTGGGGCGTCTGGCATCTGGTGTCAGGCCTGACACTTTCACAAATTTGGGCACGGAGGCCATATGATTAAACGCATACTTATCACGGGCGCAGCAGGCTATATCGGTCATCAATTAGGTAATAGACTATCCGCGCATTACTCTGTCATAGGCACGGACATCTGCACGCGTAAAGACCTAGACTTCCCGATTAAAATACTAGATATACGTGATGCCGACCTAGCTCAGCTGCTTATCGATGAGCAAATCACTCATGTGATTCATTTAGCCTCCATCCTGCAAGCATCAAAAGATCGAGCACGGGATTTCGATATCGATGTTAACGGCACTCATAATGTCCTGAAGTGCTGCGTACAAGCTGGCGTTCGTCACCTGACTGTGACTAGCTCAGGAGCGGCTTATGGTTATCATGCAGACAATCCAGAATGGATCGATGAGCATGATGCGCTGCGAGGCAATCGTGAATTCGCTTATTCTGATCATAAGAGACAAATAGAAGAATTGCTGAGCGATTTTCGTCAAAATCATCCGCAGTTGCAGCAGCTTATCTTCCGACCTGGTACTGTATTAGGTGCTGACACCCGCAACCAAATCACTGGATTGTTCATGGCGCCGCGTATTCTTGCGCTCAAAGGCAGTGACTCCCCTTTCGTCTTTATTTGGGATCAAGATGTCATAAATGCGATGGAGATGGGTATTCGAGAAGATAAATCTGGCATCTTCAATATGGCTGGTGATGGCGCACTGACCATGAAGCAGATTGCACATAAGCTCAATAAGCCGCTATTAATCCTGCCTGTTTGGCTAGTCAAAGCAGCACTACAAGTCGAGAAATGGCGCGGCAAGCCTACTGGCCCCGAACAAGTTAACTTTTTGCGTTATCGTCCGGTGCTTGCCAATCGTCGTCTAAAAGAAGAGTTTGGCTATCAACTGACTAAAACTTCCGCTGAAACTTTTGATTATTTTGTCGACACCAATGGACTGCGTAAACCTTAAAGAGATTAAATCTGTTTTTATAAAGGAGCTTATTATGACCGTTACTTTGATTACTGGCGCCGCATCGGGACTGGGCTTAGCGATGGCTCGTCATTGGTATAATGCTGGTCATCACTTAGTGCTCATCGATATAGATGCACAGGCTTTAAGTGCACGAGCAACTGAGTTTACTGATACGGACAGAATCATGATGGTCGTCACCGATATCACCCAAGCTGATGATATTGCCTCACTTATTGATCAGCTATATGAGCGCTTTGGACAGCTTGACCTACTGGTAAATAATGCTGGCATCACTCACCGCTCACCAGCGCATCAGACTGACCCAGCAGTATTCCGCAAGGTCATGGCAGTAGATTGGCAAGGCGCAGTAGAGCTAACGATGGCGGCACTGCCTTTACTGCGAGAGTCTCGTGGTCAAATTGTTTGCATCGGCTCAATGGCAGGCTGGATGCCAGTTCCTGGACGCGCCGCTTATTGCGCTGCTAAAAGTGCGCTGACCCAGTTCTTTGAAGTACTGCGCTTAGAGTTAGAAGTCGATGATATTCATATATTGATGGTGTATCCGAGCTTCTTAGACACGCCTATCGAAAGTCATGCGCTCGGTCATGATGGTCATACTGCCAACCACCCACGCTCAGTCATCGGCAATATTCGCAGTGCTGAGTGGATGGTTGAGCGTATTGATAAAGGCTTGACCCAGCACAAACGCTGGATATTGCCCGAACCTGTCTCACGCTTTGGTAGCATCTTATGGCGCATCGCCCCCAGTATTTACTTGCGACAAGTACGCAAACGTTTTGCAAAAGATCTTTAGAAATAGTCTTTGATAACGCGCCACTATCTTCAATGGCCGTATTCCAAATACCATCACAATACGCCCTTGCATTATTTTGTAACATCTTACAGCTATAATTGAGCAATCACTCAACATAAAGCAAACAATTCTTACTCATGTCTGTCACATAAAAACCTTCTAATAACAGGCGTAGAAACCTCACTTCAATCCACCCTATTTTGAACTCGCTTTCAAACTTTATTAAAAAGAAATAACTTATGCCAAAACATCTCCCTTTGTCTTTACTGTTGCTTCGAATAGGTGTCTTCATTGTGTTCTTTTTTTGGACGCTCGACAAATTTGTCAATCCTGACCACACCGCCAATGTGTTTTCTAAATTTTATGCATTAGAAGGCTTAGGCACCAGTATCGTATACGTTATTGGTAGCTTACAAATCATACTGATCTTCTCGTTCGTAATGGGTTTATTCAAAAAATGGACATACGGCATTGTCTTATTGCTACACGCGGTTTCTACTTTTGCCACTTTCGGTCTCTATCTCACTCCTTTCGACAATCTATTGTTCTTTGCTGCATGGCCAATGTTGGCGGCTTGTATAGCGCTTTTCTTAATGAGAGATTATGACACCTTAACATTGGGCAAAAAGACGTCACCGACTTTATCCTAAGAAAGTTGATAATCAGTCTGAATATCACTATAGTTTACTAAAAACGAATATATCGCTACGAATAACGAAAAAGTAGATTATAGTAGGACTGATGACATCGCTATGTGTTTGTATATAAGACTTTTTTAGATTTTATCACTCACACACCCCTTTGCATTATTATTTAGCTGGATAATCCATGATTAAGAAAATAGTTTTAATATTAGCCGTATTGATGTTAGTCATTGGCTTTTTTTACTTTGACCTCAACCAATTATTGACACTTGAGGGTTTAAAGGGCTCGATGGATCAATTCGACCAATATAAAGCGCAGTCACCATGGTTGGTTATTGGTGGCTTCTTTTTAGTCTATATATTAGTCACGGCATTATCTTTACCTGGCGCTGCCATTATGACTTTGGCAGCTGGGGCGTTGTTTGGCTTGGTTCAAGGCTTATTGGTCGCCTCGTTTGCCTCAAGTATTGGTGCCACACTGGCCTTTTTGACCTCACGCTATTTACTGCGCGATTCTATCAAGCAGCGGTTCCCCGAACGTCTCGACTCTATTGACGCAGGCGTAAAAAAAGAAGGGGCCTTTTATCTATTTACCTTACGCCTCGTTCCAATATTCCCATTTTTCTTAATCAACCTATTGATGGGTGTCACCGCGATTAAGGCAAGGACCTTCTATTGGGTCAGCCAAGTAGGTATGCTCGCTGGTACTTTCGTCTATGTCAATGCGGGTACGCAGTTGGCACAAATCGAGAGCTTGTCAGGCATCTTATCTTTCAATTTGATTGCCTCATTCGCGCTACTAGGGTTTTTCCCGTTGATAGCTAAAAGCATCTTAAATACGATAAAAAAACGCCGCGTCTATAAAAATTACACCAAACCAAAGAAATTCGATCGCAATATGATTGTCATTGGTGCGGGTGCTGGCGGTCTAGTCACCAGTTATATCGCGGCCACCGTCAAAGCAAAAGTCACGCTGATTGAAGCAGGTGAGATGGGCGGCGACTGCTTAAACTACGGCTGCGTACCCAGTAAAGCCCTTATCAAAAGTGCGAAAGTCGCAGAACAGATGCGCAATGGCGAACGCTATGGTCTCAATAATATTCAACCAGAATTTTCATTCAAAAATGTCATGACACGCATCCATAAAGTCATCGCTGACATCGCGCCAAATGACAGCGTCGAGCGTTATACGGAATTGGGTGTCGAAGTGTTAAAAGGTTATGCTAAATTTATCGACCCATGGACGGTAGAAATTGCGCTAAACGATGGCGGCACGCAGCGACTCACCGCACGTTCCATTGTTGTCGCCACTGGTGCCCGCCCATTTATCCCAGACTTGCCAGGTTTGGAAGAGACTGGTTATGTGACGAGCGATACGCTATGGAATAAGTTTACTGAATTGGAAGAAGCACCGAAAAAGCTCGTCGTACTTGGCGGCGGGCCTATCGGCTCTGAGCTCGCACAAGCCTTTGCCCGCTTGGGTTCCAATGTGACTCAAATCGAAAGAGGCGCGCGTCTGATGAAAAAAGAAGACGTGGAAGTTTCAGAATTTGCGCAGCAAGTGCTCGTCGAAAGTGGTGTGAATGTCTTGACCTCGCATCAAGCGATTCGCTGTGAGACTCGCGATGGTAAAAAATTCATTATCGTTGAGCAATTAGACGACGATACAGATAAGCAAGACAGTCAAAATAAGCAAGAGATTGCTATTGAATATGATGAGTTGCTTTGTGCCGTTGGGCGTAGTGCTCGCCTCGAAGGCTACGGCCTAGAAGCGTTGGGCATCGAAACGGAACGTACTATCAATACCGATGATTACCTAGAAACTCTTTATCCTAATATCTACGCCGCAGGTGATGTCGTCGGCCCTTATCAATTTACCCATGTGGCTTCCCATCAGGCATGGTTCGCCGCGGTAAACGGTTTGTTTGGACATCTAAAGAAATTCAAGGTCGATTATCGCGTGATTCCGTGGACAACCTTTATCGATCCAGAAGTCGCACGTGTTGGCTTAAATGAGCAGGAAGCTATCGAAAAAGGTATTGATTTTGAGATTACCCGCTACGACTTTAAAGACTTAGATCGTGCGGTGACTGAAAGCGCCAATGTCGGCTTTATAAAAATCATCACACCTAAAGGCAAAGATAAAATACTTGGCGTGACCATCGTCGCTGAGCATGCTGGTGATATAATGCCTGAATTTATACTGGCCATGAAACATGGTTTAGGGCTGAATAAAATACTCGGCACCATTCACATGTACCCGACATGGGCGGAAGGCAATAAATACGCGGCTGGTGAATGGAAACGCAATCATGCGCCTGAAAAAGTATTAAACTTGCTTGAAAAGTACCATACATGGCGTCGAGGTTAGTTGGGTTTTTATCAACTGTGCTGAGAATATATCATCATAACGGAAACTTAAATGCACGTTATCAAGTCCTTGCAAGCCTCATCAACCTTAAAAAACCTAAGCCGCTATAGCATCTATGCTATAGCACTTGGTATTTGTATGGGTATTTCTGCCAGTACCGCCTCTACTACCACTGTATCAGATGATAAGAGTCTGTCGCACTGGCAACAAGTGCAAGAGACTGGCAAAAACCAAGACGTTTATTTCTATGCGTGGGGCGGCGACCCACAGATCAACGCCTATCTACAGTGGGCAGCCGAGCAAGTAGATGATAAATATAATATCAATTTAGTCCATGTGAAACTGAGCGACACCAGTGAAGCGGTCAGTCGCGTGCTGGCGGAAAAATCAGCCAATAACAATGATGAAGGCAGTGTAGACCTCATCTGGATTAATGGCGCAAACTTTGCCACCATGAGTGAAAACTCATTATTGCTCAAGCAATGGGCGAATAAGTTACCTAACTTTGCCCTTACCGATCCAGAAAACAACCCTACGGTGAACTTTGATTTTGGTGTACCCACCAATGGCATGGAAGCGCCATGGGGACAAGCCTCGCTGACTTTTTATTACGACCATTTATCGACTGATAAGCCACCAACGACGCTGAATGAACTGGTCGATTGGACAGCACAAAATCCTGGACGTTTTAGCTACCCAAAGCCACCAGACTTTTTAGGAATGAGCTTTTTAAAATACGCCTTAGTCATGCTGCACGAACAACATGATGCTCAAACAGGTGAAAATACCAAGGCACAGCTCAACCTGCCAGCCACTGAGCAAAATACCGATCTGGTATTAGATCCGCTATGGACATTTTTGGATGACTTGCATCCAACACTATGGCGCAAAGGCGAGCAATTTGTACAAACGGGCGCGCAGATGCGGCGTTTGGTCGATGATACCGAGCTGAGCTTGGCCTTTACTTTTTCTGCACCTGAAGTGCCAGCGGCCGTGCAGCGTTATGATTTACCCGAGAGTATTCGTAGCTATGCAATGAGTGATGGCAGCTTAAGTAACACGCATTTTGTGGCCATTCCTTATAATGCCAGCCATCCGCAAGCGGCGCAGTTAGTCGCAAATTTCTTGATGAGCCCAGAAGCACAGGCCAAAAAACAAACGCCTTCTATATGGGGTGATAAAACGGTACTCGTCCAGTCTACACTCGACCCTGAACAACAAGCTTTATTTAAGAACAACCGACCACACCCTAGTGCCCTGCCCTTTGATAGTATCAAACGCACTGTCAGTGAACCACATCCAAGCTGGGTTGATGCCATTATGCAAGGCTGGCAGACACGTTATGGGGTCAGCCCATGAGTGACGTTTCTAACGATAAAACCACTGGTGCAAGCGCTAGAATGCCTGCATCTTATAAGACAGACCTCTTTACGCGTATCGTATCTTTTAGTCCAAAATTTTTGTTGCTGCTGCTGATATTGCCAGTACTCGGTGGTTTGGTCAGCGTACTGCTGCCTGCGTTTAGTTGGCTTCCTGCACTTGAGCAAACAACTTTTAGCCTACAAGGCTTTAACGATCTTTGGCAGACGCCTGGTCTTACCCAAATGGTCGCTTTAAGCATCGCTACTGGATTGCTAAGCACGCTACTCGCTTTCGTCATGACCTTGATGATATTGGCAGCGTTTTTTAATAGCATTTGGCTCACTCGTATTGAGCGTTTGCTGAGTCCAATTTTGGTTATTCCTCATGCAGCGGCAGCCATTGCGGTGGGGTTTTTAATTGCGCCTTCTGGCATGTTTTCACGGCTCATTTCACCGTGGTTAAGCGGTTGGGAATTGTCACCGGATGGTATGTTTCCACATGACCCTTATGGCATTAGTATCATTTTGGGTTTAACCTTAAAAGAGCTGCCGTTTTTATTATTAATGGCATTAGGTGCATTGGCACAACCAGAGCTGGGTAAAAAGCTGCATCAGCAATATAGAGTCGCGCTCAATCTCGGCTATTACCCCATCACTGCTTTTTTTAAAGCCGTCCTCCCTATCCTCTACCCCGTATTACGTCTGCCTATTTTAGCCGTCCTTGCCTATGCCAGTGCCAGTGTTGAGATGCCATTGATATTGGGTCCAAACACACCGCCCACACTCGCGGTCACGATTATGCAATGGTTTAATGATGTTGATCTAAACCTACGTATACGGGCTTCGGCAGGCGCGTTATTACAGCTGGCGTTGACGGGCGGATTGATCGCTTTGTGGCTTGCTGCTGAAAGAGCCATAAAAATTTGTTGTAATCAATCATTGATTAATGGCAAGCGCAACTATGCCGATGCCTTAATGCAAAAAATGACCGCAGTTTTGACCACTGTGGTCATTGGTTTTATATTACTGGCACTCATGGGTCTGTTTATGTGGTCAGTGGCGGGCTTCTGGCGCTTTCCAGCCGTATTGCCCGAGCAGTTTGTGTTATTACATTTTCAAAGCGCCTTTATGCAAATGGGCACGCCACTATTTAACACTCTTACGATCGGTATCGTAAGTACCTTATTTGCTATCGTCCTTGCTTTATTGTGCTTAGAAGCCGAACAACTAAGTAGCAAGCCTCTTTCAAAATTTACCAGTTTAATCATCTATTTACCGCTGTTAGTACCCAGCATTGCCTTTTTATTTGGCTTGGTGTGGTTGCAACAATTGGTCAATAATCAAACGGCATTTTTTAATGTGGCGTTTACGCATTTATTGTTCGTGCTGCCCTATGTGTTTTTATCGCTTGCTAGCAGCTATCGACGTCTAGACCCTCGTTTTGCTCATGTGGCAGCCAGTCTTGGCGCGACACCAGCCAAAGTATTTTTGCAGGTCAAACTACCACAGCTGTTTGCACCTCTTTTAATTGCTATCGCGCTTGGTTTAGCGATTAGCTTTGGACAATACTTACCGACGTTATTAGCAGGTGGTGGACGTATCGCCACCATCACCACAGAAGCTGTGACTCTCGCCAATGGTGCCAGTAGACGCACCAGTGCGGTGTATGCCATCATTCAAATGGCCTTACCGTTAATTGGTTTTATATTGGCGTGGGTATTGCCGAAATATTTCTTTAAAAGTGGTAGAAATAGCAGTCGTTAAAATGGTTTATTTTGAATAATAATGCGTTTCGAAAAACGCTGGTTTTGAACAACAACTTACTATAAAAATGCAGATAAAGGGTTCTTGATGCCATCATCTTTACAGATAAAAAACTTACAATTATATCGAAAAGACGCGCTATTACTGAGCTTAGATGAGCAGATTGCAGGCGGTGAGATACTCACTATTATGGGCCCATCTGGCAGTGGTAAATCAAGCTTATTAAATTGGCTGACAGGCACATTACCACACGGCTTTACCGCGACTGGTGACGTCTGGCTAAATGACAAAAACGTAAGCCATCTACCGACGCACTTACGTCATATCGGCGTGCTTTACCAAGATGCTCTGCTATTTTCGCATTTATCGGTCGCAGGTAATATTGCCTTTGCGATGCCCAAAGACAATAAGCAGCGTAATAAAGGACAGCGTCTTGAGAAAATAGAACACGCCCTTGAGCAAGTGGGTTTAGCAGGTATGAGCAATCGCCATCCTGACAATCTGTCTGGCGGTCAGCAAGCACGTGTTGCCCTACTACGCACTCTATTGAGTGAGCCAAAAGCCATCCTACTCGATGAACCTTTTAGTAAGCTCGACACCCAGCTTAGAGCCGAGACCCAACAGTTAGTATTCAATCAAATCCGTACCCGCAAACTTCCGGCCATCATGGTCACCCATGATCATAGTGATGCTGAAGCAGCAGAAGGTAAAGTCATTAACCTTAGTTATTAATCTTAGTTATTAACTTTAGTTTTTAGCGGTAACATAAAAAGGTGATTGCATGCTAGATAAGTTTATTACACCCGTCATCAAGCCCATATTAACGCCCATAGTCATCATGTTACATAAGCGCGGCGTTACTGCTGATCAATTGACAGTGGTCGGTTTTATTATCGGCATGCTAGCTTTACCATTACTGGCTAATCAGCTCTGGTTTGGCGCACTTATCGCTATTGCTCTGAATCGTATTTTTGATGGCTTAGATGGCGCACTCGCACGTCATGCCAATCAAAGCTCAAGCGCAGGAGGCTACTTAGATATTACCCTCGACTTTTTATTTTATGCTGCCGTACCGCTTGGCTTTATCTTGGCAAATCCTGAACAAAACGCTATTGCAGGGGCATTATTACTCGCCGCCTTTATTGGTACTGGCTCTAGCTTTTTAGCGTTTGCCATTGCTGCTGAAAAATTTGCATTAGACAAGCCGCAATTTAAATACAAAAGCTTTTATTATTTGAATGGTCTCACAGAAGGCACTGAAACCATCGCATTGTTTGTCGCCTTTTGTATTTGGCCACAGCAGTTTGTCTTACTGGCCAGTATTTTTGCGGCTGCCTGCGCTGTTACTATTTTTACCCGTATATATGGCGGTTACCAGACCCTCAAACGTTTAGAAGCAGACAGCCATTCAAACAGCATATAAACAGAATAAGTAAAGAGGTAGCCAATGACGAATGAGATATGGTGGCGACTGGGTTTCTTTTTCAGCATATTAATGATCATGATGCTGATTGAATGGCGCATGCCAGCACGTAAAGCCTCGATCAAAAGTAACAAGCGCTGGTTGGCTAACTTTGGCTTGGTGCTAGCATCATCAATTGTGGCGCGTTTGGCCGTACCAATAGGTCTAACGGCGGTTGCGCTGTATAATCAGCAGCACGGAATTGGCTTGTTCAATATGCTCGATTTATCCATTTTAGTGTCTATCGTATTGAGCTTGCTCGTGCTCGACATCATTATTTATTGGCAGCATCGATTGTTCCACCGAGTGCCTATTCTATGGCGCTTGCACAAAGTTCATCACGCTGATGCTCACGTAGATACCAGCACAGGGCTCAGGTTTCATCCTATTGAAATTGTCTTAAGTATATTGGTCAAACTCGTCTTCGTCAGTGCGCTGGGTGTGCCTGCCGTAGCCATATTGATATTTGAAATCGCCTTAAATGGCTTGGCGATGTTTAATCATGCCAATATTCGTCTGCCGCCTGCCATTGAAAAGCCTGCGCGTTTAATATTAATGACACAAATTTTACATCGTATCCATCATAGCCAACGCGTGTCTGAAACCAATTCAAACTATGGGTTTAGCGTGATTTGGTGGGATAAGATCTTCGGTAGCTACAAGAGCGACGCTCAGAAGCCGGATAATGAGCTCGATATTGGGCTAAAAGAATATCCATCACCCAAACAAAACGCCTCGCTATGGGGATTGTTAGCGATGCCATTCAGAGGTAAATCACTTAAAAGTAAATGATTTACTTTATCAATCGTTAGTGATCGTGGTAACGTCAATGACGAGGCAATACAAGCAGTCTTTAATACCGTATTTATCAGACGTCAAATTTTAGAAGCGGTCTTCGTTGCCGCTCAAAAAGTCACGGGAAATACACCAACTATTTGGCTAACATGCCAATAGATAGTATCTTTCAAACATATGCATGGCACAAAGCTGGTTAGGGTCTGTTGAACATTCAAATATTAGGACTGCTGATCGCTAAAATCGCACCAAACATTTTATCAAATCAGGCGTAAACTGACGATAATGTCGAGACCTTAGCTAGGTTTGCAACAACGTTTGGGGTGATTTTAGCATCAGCCCCAAGTATACAAGTAGGGGCAGAGCTATTTTTTGCCAATACATGGCGAAATTGTCTAACCTAGCATGACTAGGCGTCAAAAACTTCACTGCGTATTGTCTAAAAAATAGCCACTGCCAGTGCCACATTTGAATACTCAACAGACCCTAATTAAAAACTAAAAAGATAAGGAATCACTATGAATAACTCAGAAAAACCATTACGAATAGATATCGTATCCGACGTGGTTTGCCCTTGGTGTGTCATCGGTTATCGACAATTGGCTGAAGCACTCAAGCAAACGAACACCGCCCATGAAATTCATTGGCATCCGTTTGATCTGAACCCTGACACCCCACCTGAAGGCCAGAACTTGCGTGAGCATATCGCTAAAAAGTATGGATCAAGTAAAGAAGAGTCTGATGCTAGCCGCGCAATGATGACTAAGGCTGGTGCAGAAGTGGGTTTTGAGTTTAACTTCACCGAAGAAACTCGCACTTATAATACCTTTGATTTACATCAGTTATTGCATTGGGCTAATCAACAAGGTCGAATGCATGATTTAAAGCAAGCCCTGTTTGCCGCTCACTTTACTAACGCTAGAAATATCGCTGACACAGAAGTGCTTGCAGATATTGCAGCGGAGATTGGCTTAGATCGTAGCGAAGCCTTAGCGGTGCTAACAGATCAACGCTTTGCTGAAGAGATACGTCAATCCCAGCAGCAGTGGCGTCAGCAAGGCATTCAAAGCGTACCCTCTGTTATTTTTAATCAAAAGCATTTGGTGAGTGGCGCACAAGGTGTTGAGAATTTCAAAAACATCTTGCAGCAATTAGCAGAACTGCCAGAGTAATTGGTATTTCTCGTTAGGGCTACAGTCTTTTTTAAAGCGCAGCTACTAGGGCGTGTCCTCATTTAAAATAAAAGGGCTACTTGAAGTTTCAAACTTCGAGTAGCCCTTTTTAGGTTTTATCCATTTATAAAATGAATGGACAATGCTGATTGATTTTTAGCCTAGCAACCATACTCAGCTAGCAAAAGAGTCATTGCGCATCTCTTCTATAGAAGATGCCATGTCTTCCGCCAGCGCATGCACCGCAGCACTATCGACATCACGCTGAGCAAAGGCACGTAGTCCCATGACTTCTGCCTGCAAACGACGTCCTAGCCTAACCGCATCAAGCTCACTATCAATCTCACCCAGCCGCTGCGCTTCAACGAAACATTCCGTAAAGCGTGTCTCCAAGCCAGCCAGTAATTTTTCGACTTTATCTAATGCTGACTGCTCTCGAGCCCCAAGCTCCAGTAAGCTTTTGACCAACATACAGGCCCGACTTGGTATTTTTTGGTCGCGGATACCACCCAGTTGACGCATATAAGCCGCCAAACCTAATAAAGGTGACTCATGGCTAGCTAGTACGCGTTCAAGCTCCATCAGTGCGGCATGGGCGTAATGCTCTAGCGCTTCTTGAAACAGTCCATTCTTATTACCGAATGCAGCATAGATACTACCCGGGCGCATATCGAGGACTTGTTCGATATCTTTTAGAGAGGTGGCATGAAAGCCCTTTTGCCAGAACAGCTGTATAGCGCGTTCTAAGGCTTCTTGACGATTATATAGCGTGGTACGTGACATAATATTTTCCAATTTCTCAAAGCCATGACTCCTATATGAAGTCAGTATGGCTATATCGTATCGTTTGAGTAATTATTCAATTTTAACTTGAATGATTGCTCAAGTCCAGTTAAAGTAAGGTCAACTAGCCTCCAATGGAGTGTTAGGTGGGGTTTATGTAAAGCTCGTTCATAAACACTAAACAAATCATAATTGACTGACTATAAGAAGCTTGATTTAATAATCGAATCTTTTAGCTTTCGTTATTCACATTATTATAAAAACTCAAAGGATAAAAATATGCAATCAAATGACTCTCAAAAACTTCGCGCCGGTTCTCAATTCCCTGATCTACAAGTACAAATGCGAGATGGTGAAATGCAATCGTTGGGTAAGCCTGAAAATGGTCACGATTGGAAATTAGTGGTTGTTTATCGAGGCAAGCACTGCCCGATTTGTACTAAATATCTTAACCAGTTAGAAACGGTCAAAACGTCATTTGCCGACGCTGGTGTCGATATCATTGCCGTATCAGCTGATAGTAAGCAGCAGTTAGAAACCCATCTAGAAGAATTAGACATCAACTTCCCAATCGCTTACGGTTTGACAGTTGAGCAGATGAACACGCTAGGGCTTTATATCTCTGATCCACGCTCAGAAAAAGAGACCGATCATCCTTTTGCAGAGCCTGGTGTATTCGTTATCAATGCCAAAGGAGACATCCATATCATTGACATCTCTAACGCGCCTTTTGCGCGCCCTGAGCTTGAATCGCTTGCCAGTGGGTTGTCTTATATTCGAGGAAACGACTACCCGATTCGCGGCACGCATTAATAGCCATAAAAATACCACGGCTACTACTAGGGCATATTCTCATTTTAAAATAAGGACACGCCCTAAACGCGATAGCAGAAAAAGATAATATCTTAAAACATCAAAAGCCCCTCAAACTTTATAGTTTGAGGGGCTTTTTACATAGATCAATGCAACAGACCCTAAACTTAATCAATGCTTAGCAGCGCTAACCGGTATTGCGTAAGCCCGCTGCCAGTGCATTGATACTACGGATTAATGGGTCTTCTACGTTGATATCATCATGATCAGCATATTCCATCGTATCTTGTTGTCTGGCACGCTCTAACAGCTCAATCTGTATATAGTTAATAGGGTCTAGATAAGCGTCTCGCCATTGCAGGGATGCCGCAAGGTTTTGTTGATTGGATAACAAAGAGTCTTGCTCAAGCAAGGAGTTTAAGCCTGAATTGGTCAGCGTGTATTCATCGGTGACTGCTGTCATGATTTTTTGGCGTAATGGCTCATCGTCACACAATTGGCTATAGGCCTGTGCAATATTCATATTGGCTTTGGTAAAAGCCATTTCGATATTACTGATAAATACGCTAAAAAACGGCCAGTGTTTATTCATCTCTTTCATTAGTGCTTCGTCAGCTTTGACACTATGCAGCGCACTACCTACACCATACCAAGCAGGTAAAGTGAAGCGTGCTAATGACCAACCGAACACCCAAGGAATGGCTCGCAAAGTCGTCTTACTTGGTAGACCTTTTTTACGATGGGCTGGGCGTGAGCCAATATTTAATAAAGAGATTTCTTGTACTGGGGTTACCTGCGAGTAGAATTTATAAAACCCTTCAGTATGATCGGTCAGCTCGCGATAACGTTGCTCGCCCGCGTCTGCTAAGCGTGCAAACAAGTCTTCATAATTTGGCAGCTCAGTGGGTTGCACCACGAACCTTGAGGAGCAGGCTTTGAGTGTGCCCGTGATTGCCATGGTCAGCTCAAATACTGCAGTATCGGTATTAGCATACTTAGCGTAGAGAACTTCACCTTGCTCAGTCACTTTAATCTGACCATGCAGTGTGCCCGCTGGTTGCGCAGCAATGGCTTTGTGCGTTGACCCACCACCCCGGCTCACTGAACCACCACGACCATGGAACAAGCGGGTTTTGATGCCATACTTTTCAGCAATGCTATTAATGGTTTGCTGTGCGCTATAAAGCTGCCACGCAGAGGTAATAATACCGCCATCTTTCGAGGAGTCTGAATAACCCAACATGATTTCTTGAGTGTTATCTGAGTGTTGCAGCAACCCGCGATACAGTGGATTGTCTAACACGGCAGGTAAGATTTTATCGATATTCTTAAGATCTTCAATGGTTTCAAACAACGGTGCCACTGGTAAGTCAGCAGACAATTGACCTTCATCATCGAGCCTGCATAGGCCTGCAAACCGCATTAATAGCAATACTTCTAATAGCTGACTGGCGTTGTTGGTCATCGAAATTACATAACTGCCAAAGGTGTCAGCGCCAACAAGTTTTCGTAACATTGCTACTGAATTCATCAGTGACAACTGCTCACGTGTTTTGTCTGTCAGGTTATCAGTATAGATGAGCGGCGTGCCGGGTTTTTCTAGTAAGCGTGTCAGCCACTCTTGACGTTCGGTTTCGCTTAGCGCTTGATAATCTGGTAGGTTGGAGGCACTGGCAAAAATATCAGCAATAACCTCGCTATGGTACGAGGACTCTTGACGGATATCGAGCGCTGCTAAATGAAAGCCACAGGTTTTGACCAAACGAATCATATCGAGCAATAACCCGTCTGCATGTGCCGTATCGTGTGTATTCACGCTATGACGGATGATGCGCAAGTCTTCTAGTAACTCTTCTGGATTGCGATACGCATCCTTTTCAGCCTCAATATCAGTGCCTTTGCTCTGAATGCGGCGATTGGTGGCTTTGACTTTAGTAAGGATGACAGAGAGCAGTCGACGATAAGGCTCATTGCCATAGTCATCGAGATTGTAATCAAACACACGCTGATCAAGCTCACCGTAACTGGTGATTTTGGCATATACGTCAGGTGAAACGGTGACAGTCGTATCACTATGGATGAGCTGGCGACGCAGTTTTTTTAGTAGCACTTGGTAGTGACGCAACACGGTATCCGCATGCATTAAGACGGCAAGCTCTGTGGTCTCAAAAGTCACAAAAGGATTGCCATCTCTATCGCCGCCAATCCACGAACCAAAGCTCATAAATGCAGGTAACGGATAGTCTGTCAGCTCCGGATAGATATCAACAATGGCTTTTTTGATATTACGATATACTTTTGGGATGGCATTGAACAAGCTGGCATTAAAGTAGTGTAAGCCGTTATTTATTTCGTCATATACCAATGGCTTACGCGTCCGCACTTCATCAGATGACCATAACAAGTCAATCGTTTGCGCCGTTTGCTCTTTGGCTTGCTCGTAAGCAAAACTGTTTTCGGTCAAATTGTTTAAGGCATCGCTATGCGTGAATAGACTTTGTAAGATGTTCATCGTGGTACGGCGACGAGCTTCGGTAGGATGCGCGGTGAATACAGGCGTAAACTTTAGCTGATCAATCAGCTCTTGCATTTGAGCAGGCTCAATATTACGCTCACGACACTCAAGCAACGTACGACGAAACGAGCCTTCCCAGCTTTGCTCAGACTGTATGCGCTGCGCGTGACGTTGCTCTCGCAAGTAGTTTTCTTCGCTTAAATTGGCTAAGAAAAAATAGATAGAAAAGCCGCGTATGACGTTTTTTAAGGTTTGATTGTCCAAAGAAGCAATGAAGTCAATGAGCTGCTGTTTATGTGCCTCATTCGGCTCACGACGCTGCTGAATAAAGCCTTTACGCAGCGTCTCAATCGTATCTAGCGTCTGCTCACCAGATTGGCGAGAAATGGCATCGCCAAGCAATGAACCCAACAAGCTGGTGCGTTTACGTAGTACGTTATTATCTAGTGTCATCTTCAACCTTCTTATTAAATGAGTGAGTACCAATGAATGAGTAACATAGTAAATTTATGATTTTAGTTGCTTGACCTATGGCTGTTTATTGATATAAACAATCCACTTTTATTATTTTAGCTGCCCAAGCAATTTACCACATTAACCATAGCAAAACTATCGAACCTCGATAACATAACCAAGCTCTAGAATTGCAGACTCACACTAGGGCGTGTCCTCATAGACGAAAAATATAAAATATGACAAGAAGTTAACTCAATATAAGATCAAAAAACCCTGCATCCCTTTGTATGCATATTGCTGTCACTAACACAGCGATTTTATGAGTTATTCATCATTGCACTCAAACACGATGTATAGTCAAAATACCCCAGAAACGCTACGATACTGCTGATATATCGATATTACTTTTCACTGACTATACCAGCCCAAAACTTAAAAAAGCCTCGTGTGCTTTGCACTACGAGGCTATATTTGAGGCGTGTCATCAATGATATTATGATGTAATGTCGAGATAGTCATAAGCAGTCAGCTCATAAAAATAGAACCTAACATCATTATCTTTTTCTCGATTTAGTGCTTCTCTATTCGACTGATAGTCACCCCTGTAAAGCCAAATAATATCGTCAACAGTAGCGACAAATAACAGAAGAAGGCATAAGGCAGATAATCAAGCACGGGCACGCCTAACGCTTGGCTGATAAACACACCGCACACACTCCAAGGCACTAGCGGATTAATAACCGTACCGGCATCTTCAATCGTACGAGACAGATTCTTAGGATGTAAATTCAGACGCTCGAACGTCGGACGAAAGGCAGTACCAGATAATAAAATACTCAAATACTGCTCACCAATTAGTACGTTGATGCTTAGAGCAGACATGGCAGCGGCAAATATGGCGCGTCCTGATGTGGTTAATGTGTCTTTGATCCCTAACAGCAGTGCTGGCAAAATACCCAAGGCCGTTAGTAGTCCACCAAGACTGAGTGCCAATATCACAATCGCTTGGGTAAAGAACATACTCTGCACACCGCCGCGCGATAGCATGCCTCCTACTTCACCCAGCTCTAATGATTCAGCGGGCGCATACCCTGCAAATAGATAACCACCTAATTGTCCAAAGCTCGGTGAGCTGTGCAAATAAGTAATAATCAGTGCCGCAATAATGGTACAGATAATCGTATAGATAGCATTGACGCGAAAGATAGCCAATCCAACCAGCACGACAAAAGGCAATATCGCATAGCCTTGTACCAGTCCACTTTCAATCAACTGCCCTTGCAAGATAGTCACTTGACTCAAATCAGAGCCAGCAGTCTGACCTGAGAAAAACCAAAAAATGATGACCGTCAGTATCCACGCTGGTACCGTGGTGTACATCATATTGCGAATATGCTCAAACAAATCAATACCCACCACCGATGAAGCGATGGTACAGGTGTCCGATAATGGCGACATTTTATCACCGAAAAACGCGCCTGAAACCACAGCACCCGCTGCAATCGCCACGTTGGCATCAAACGCATTACTCATCCCAATAAAAGCCACGCCCAATGTCGCGGCAGTGGTCAAACTACTGCCCAAAGCAATACCGATAATAGAAGTCAGCACAAAGGCAGAGATATAGTAATACTCAGGTGAAATCAGCTGAAAGCCAAAATACATCAGCGTTGGAATGGCACCAGACATCATCAAGGCGGCGACCATTAAACCGATAAAGAAAAACAGATAAATGGCACCGATACCACGCATGACACCTGATGCCATTTGCGACTGCATATCATCAAAGCTTAATCCTTTGAACAGACCTATGCCCAGCAAGACACAGATAGCGAGAATCAATGATAAATGTGGTACCCAGCCAAAGCCAATCATGGTGACACCCATGATGGCGATGACAATGGCAGAAATCATAAAAGCAAGTTGAGGCGAAATTTGGGTTAATATTTTTGGCGGCATCACACGTCCTTAGCTTGCCAGCTATATCTGGCATAGAGGTTGGCTTTGAGTGTGGCAAGTTTAATGAGTTGCAATGCTTATTGCTACCCTCATCACTTACCAAATAGGCTATCGGTCTTTGCAGCCATAACAAAGTCATTGCGATGCAACCCTTTAATACTATGCGACCACCACGTCACGGTGGCTTTGCCCCACTCTACCAAGATGCCAGGATGATGCCCTTCTGCTTCAGCGATGTCTGCCAATTGATTGGCAAACGCCATCGCCTTGACGAAGTTTTTAAATTTATATTGGCGTTGCAATTGTTTGATGCCATCAACGTCAATCAATGACCAATCTGGAATTTGCTGTAATAGCTCGCTTGCCTCAGCAGCCTCAACTGTTGGTGCACCAATACGGCAGGCTTCGCAGCTGGCTTGTGATAATGTCGTCATTATAATTTCCTTTTATGTTGATCGTTGTTTTTTTAGTAAATATACGTCCGTGTTGACGCTGTTCTTATTGCTGCATAATTCAAATAATGCTGTGCTTCCCAACCATGAATTAGGGCGTGTCTTCATTTCAAAAATGGTGATAAAAATGAGATAAATTGCCGTCAAACAAGAAAAATAGTGCAGATAATATCGGGATATTAACCAGCTATTTGACGATGTTTGGCAAGATTTAGCCATTTTTAGCCCATTCAGATGACTATCGAGTGAATTGAAGACACGTCCTAAGCGTTTTTTGTCGCATAAGCTGGCTCAAACAATCCCAGTGACATGGCTTGTTTGACCACTCCCATGATGTCGCTATTGACGATATCGAATAACGTATCCAAATCATCAATGACATAATAAATCGGCTGAATATGATCGATACGATAAGGAGTACGAAGTACATCAAGCAAGTCAAACGCTCGGTGCTCTGGTTGAGGCTGGGGTTTATGTTGAGACTGATGTTCTGCTTGCTGCTCATAACTAGCATTGAGTGCATAAATGGTTTCAGATGGTGAGCTTAAGATGCCACCGCCATAGATTCGACGGTTATCTTGGTTTTTTCCCACCAAACCAAACTCGATGGTAAACCAATAAAGCCGTGCCAAAAACCATCTTTCTTCTTTACTGGCATTCAGACCTAGCTTGCCATAAGTCTCATTAAAAGTTGCAAATGCAGGGTGTGTCAGTAGCGGACAATGTCCAACGATTTCGTGGAAAATATCA
Source organism: Psychrobacter sp. AT9 (assembly GCF_047272965.1). NCBI lineage: Bacteria > Pseudomonadati > Pseudomonadota > Gammaproteobacteria > Moraxellales > Moraxellaceae > Psychrobacter > Psychrobacter sp. AT9. The sequence continues at coordinate 1,527,209 of NZ_JBKOTW010000001.1, read as the reverse complement.
GGCTCTTCGATATAATCCATATCATCAAATCGACGGATAAAAGTTGCAACGGGAAAGGATTTATTGGCAAGCAATTTGAAAAACTTGCCAAAGCTTATTAACGCAGGAACAGCAGCAGTTTGCCAACCAGTAGTCGCTTGCAATACCTCATCGATATCATGCAACTGTGGAATACGGGTGGCGGGCAAATCCAGCTTTTTCAAACCGTCTAGATAAGCTGGGCAGGCACGATTGGGTATTTGTTCGGCTTGCCGCTCAAGTAACGATTGCCACATGCCATTTTCATCGTCACTATAGTGAATATGACCATGACTGTCTGGCTGATGCGACACATAAGGTTGTTTTTTCGGAGTAGAATCACTCTTTTTATTCGTAGAGTCATCGTGGCTAGCAGCATCATTGTTTGGTGTTTTAGAAGCGACACTATTGGCACCGATGGTAGTATTAAGAGAATCTATATGTGATAGGCGTTCCATGCCTGTATTCCTTTTATTACAGTTAGCGCTTTAAATGTTGTCAGTCGCTTTCAATTATGATTGAACCATCACATTGGCTTCACGACATTACAAAGTGCAGAGCTCATTATGGGCAAGACAAATTACTTTCATCCTGCCCGTTTTTTTATGAGCTTTTCTAAATGTAGCGTAAATTATGGCGTTTCAGTCTGTGGCTGACCAACCGCGCCGCGCCGCACTTGGTCACGCTCGATAGATTCAAACAAGGCTTTGAAGTTACCTTCGCCAAAACCATCTTCGTAATCGCCTTTACGTTGGATGAATTCAAAAAACACTGGGCTACCCAAGATAGTTTCAGAGAAAATCTGTAACAGCAGACGTGGGACAGAACCCTCAGTCGTGCCATCGAGCAGGATACCGCGCATCTGTAGCTCAGATACAGTTTCGCCATGACCCGGTAGACGCTCGCCCAGCATTTGGTAATAAGTATCATTTGGTGCGGTCATTAGTGGAATGCCAGCCGCTTTTAGCTTATCGATACTGGCAAACAAGTCATCGCTAGCCAAAGCGATATGCTGAATACCTTCACCGTTAAAGTGCATCAAATACTCTTCGATCTGACCACCGCCCTGCTTGGCTTCTTCATTTAGCGGGATACGGATTTTGCCATCAGGTGCCGTCATGGCTTTACTGGTCAAACCCGTATATTCACCTTTGATGTCAAAAAATCGAATTTCTCGGAAGTTAAAGACACGCTCATAAAAGTTTGCCCAATAAGCCATGCGACCACGGTAAACGTTATGGGTTAAATGATCGATGACTTTAAAGCCATGTCCGATAGGGTTTCTGTCTACATCAGCAAAAAATTCAAAATCGACGTCATAGATAGATTCACCATCTTTATAACGGTCGATGAGATATATCAATGAACCGCCAATACCTTTGATAGCAGGAAGGCGCAGCTCCATTACACCCGTTGGCACGTCTACTGGCTGTGCGCCCATCTCGATGGCACGCTCGTAGGCTTTTTTGGAGTCTTGTACCCGAAAACCCATGCTACAAGCGCCCGCGCCATGCTCTTCTACAAAGTAACTGGCTTGGCTTTTTGGCTCACGATTCAGGATAAGATTAATGTCACCTTGACGGTATAGCGCAACGTCCTTTGAGCGATGATTGGCCACGTGTGCAAAGCCAAGCTGTTTAAATAATGCCTCGACAGCATCTGGTTTAGGTGATGCGAATTCAACAAAATCAAACCCATTTAAGCCCATTGGATTTTCAAATAAATCTGCCATTGTAATCATCCTTAATTTCAATTGGTGGTCTAAAAATCATAAAAACAATACGAGAAAGCAATATGAGAAAATACTCTCAATCAATAATTCTTATTGACGATGCATTTATATTAGATTAGGTTTATTTATAAGACTAATTGTTTTTTATGATTTATTTATCAGGTTTACTTATGAATATCAGCATTCGCCAACTCACCGCTTTCATCCAAGTCGCTGACAACGGTAGCTTTACTCGTGCCAGCGATCAGATGCATTTGACCCAATCTGCCGTTAGTGGATTGATTAAAGAATTAGAATCTGGCCTCGGTATTGTGTTATTTGACCGTACTACCCGTCAGCTGTCTTTGTCGGTAGTTGGACGGCATTTGTTGCCGCAAGCACGGCGTATTTTGAATGAGATGCAGCTTTTCGAAAATGAGGCGAGTAGTTTGACCAGCTTGGCGCAAGGTCAAGTACGACTGGCCGTTTCGCAGTTCGCAGCCTCATCCATGCCAGCAGTTATCGCTCAGTTTTCCAAACAACACCCCGAGATTGGCGTGTCGTTATTGGACTGTTCAGCAGAAAACTTACTTAGACATATTCAAGACATCGAAGTCGATTTGGGTGTCGGTACTGAGCTTGGCTTTATGGAGAGTGATGACGATGTCAACGCTGATTTGTTATATCAGCTGCCATTTTGTGTGGTGATGCCTGACAGCCATGCGCTGGCACAAAAACGTGAGATAACGTGGCAGGATTTACTAGACATTCCGCTCATCACACTGCAAGGTCCTTTCATTGAACAAGTGACAGCGGAACTGGACGATCAGATCGCCAGCCATATCCAGCAGGCACGATATAAGGTCAATTTTATGTCTACCGCCCTTGAGATGACCCGTCAAGGATTTGGCATTACGCTTTGCCTGCCCTACATGCCTGAGGTTATCGATTGGGTCAGTGCCAACGGCTTGCAAATGCGACCTTTGTCTCAGCCTGTTAAGATGCGACAGTTCTTTATTTATCAACGCTCCTCACGTGCGCTATCCCCTGCCACTATTGCTTTCAAGAAATTTTTACAAACGTATTTTAACGATCACTTTGATGGTTTGCACAATCCTTAATTTGCATAATATTTAGTTTGCACGGTACTTGATTTTTATAGCACTTAATTTTCATAGTACGTAAGCCAAGTTTATTCAATCCTTGACGCAAACCATAAATATAGTTAAAAAATAAATAGGGCATGTTGGTGTTTTTTAAGCGTTTTATAGATTATTTGGCTTGTCGTCAGTCAATGTGACTAAATCTTACGTTGAGTTAATTATCCATTTGATTTATGCTTTTTGGCTTCGCGACTCATATTTTTTGTAAGGATACAGAATGTTTAGAAGTGTAGAATATTATGCTGGTGACCCTATCCTAGGGCTTATGGACAAGTTTTCTGCTGATCCCAATCCCAATAAAGTCAATTTGGGCATCGGTATCTATTACGATGAAGAAGGGGTACTGCCCGTACTGGACTGTGTAAAAACAGCCGAAGAACGCATCGCAGATCCTATCTCTGCGCGTCCATATCTACCAATGGCAGGATTGCCTGGTCATCGTAGCGCTTGCCAAGACTTACTGTTTGGTAAAAACGCTCAAGTGCTAACTGATGGTCGTGTAGCTACGATAGCGACCCTCGGTGGCTCAGGTGCGTTAAAAGTTGGCGCTGAGTTTATTCATCAATGGTTCCCGCAGTCGAAGTGCTATGTCAGCGACCCGACATGGAGCAACCATATCGCCATTTTTGAAGGCTGCGATGTAGAAGTTGGCACTTATCCCTACTACGATAAAGCCAGCAGCAGCATCAAATTCGATGAGATGATCGGTTTTTTTGAAACTTTGAATAAGCAAGATATCGTGTTGTTGCACCCTTGCTGCCATAATCCAACAGGCATGGATTTGACCAAAGCGCAATGGGATAAAGTCTTAGAGGTGATAAAACAGCGTGAGCTGATTCCCTTTATGGACATTGCCTACCAAGGGTTTGGCGAGGATATGGACAGTGATGCTTATGCTATCCGTAAAGCGGTTGATATGGATCTCATATTATTCGTGAGCAATTCCTACTCGAAAAACTTGTCTCTGTATGGAGAGCGTGTCGGCGGTCTGTCCGTCGTTTGCCCTACCGTAGAGGAAACCGAACGCGTCTTTGGTCAGTTAAATTTCATCGTTCGCCGTATTTATACCAGTCCCCCATCGCATGGCGGACGTGTGGTCGATATCGTCATGAATGATGACGCACTATACCAGCAGTGGGTTAGTGAGGTTTATGGCATGCGCGACCGTATAAAAGCCATGCGCTTAAAGCTCAAGTCGGTATTAGAGTCTAAACTTCCTGAGCGTAGTTTTGATTATATTACTCGTCAAAACGGTATGTTTAGCTTTACCGGATTGACAGTTGAGCAAATCGAGCAATTACAAACCGAATTTGGTATCTACATGGTATCTAACTCACGTATGTGTGTGGCAGGCTTAAATGTCAACAACATTGATTACGTGGCCAATGCCATGGTAAAGGTTTTAAAAGACTGATTAAATCACACGGCTAAAAATTTGGTTTGATAAAAAGGCTGAGCACTTGCTCAGCCTTTTTTTGTGTTCCATTTTGGTCTAATTAGTAAAAATAATACTACAGTCAGTGAAAAGTAATATCGATACATCACGCACTGCTGATATCAATTTTATAGCAGGTATAACGCCAAGCCATTGCACAAAAAACTTGCAATCCACATATCAATAAATTACATTATACGTAAGTAGTTAATTATAACGTAATCATAAATTTATATTAGCAAGGAGCAAATCATGTCAACGATTGACGCAAGCCTCACCTCATTTATCGATATCGCCGCTGATTCTGACTTTTCAATCCACAATCTCCCCTACGGTATTTTTAGCGATACCAAAGACGCTGCTGGTAATAACAAGCGCCGCGCTGGTGTTGCCATCGGTGAGCATGTACTGGATTTGTCCGTACTGGAGACAGAAGGGTTATTGAGCTTAGATGGTGGACCATACTTTGATCAATCTACGCTAAACGCTTTTATTGATTCTGGTCGAGACAATTGGACGCAGGCACGTACCACCATTCAAACGTTACTGTCTAGCGACAATAGCGACTTGCGTGACAATGCAGACTTGCAAAAAAAGGCGCTGTTTAAGCAAGCAGATGTCACCATGCATTTACCTGTTCGAGTGCCCGGCTTTACCGATTTTTATTCTTCTAAAGAGCACGCGACCAACGTCGGTACCATGTTCCGCGATCCAAACAACGCCCTACTACCCAACTGGACTGAAATGCCTGTTGGCTATAACGGACGCGCCAGCACCGTCATCGTTAGCGGGACGGATATCGTACGTCCATCAGGCCAGCTAAAGCCCAACCCTGATGACCGTCCTATTTTTTCTGCCTGTAAGCGTTTAGATTTTGAGTTAGAGACTGCATTTGTCGTTGGTAAAGGCAATAATATCGGTCAACCAATCGCAGTAGATGAGGCCTCTGATCATATCTTTGGCATGGTGCTGCTCAACGACTGGTCAGCCCGAGATATCCAAAAGTGGGAATACGTACCTTTAGGGCCATTCAATGCTAAGACGTTTGCTTCTGAGGTTTCCCCTTGGATTGTCACCATGGATGCACTGGCCCCGTTCAAAACAGCTTGCCCAACACAAGAACCTAAGCCACTTGCTTATTTAAATGAAAAAGTGAGCGATAACAGCTTTGATATCCATCTATCGGTTGAATTACTGCCTGAAAATGCGGAGACGGCTACTGTTCTTTGTGAGACCAATTTTAAATATATGTACTGGTCAATGGCACAGCAATTGACACACCACACTATCACTGGCTGCAAAGTCGAAGTCGGCGACATGATGGGCTCAGGTACGATTTCAGGGCCAACGCCAGACTCTTATGGCTCGATGCTAGAGATTGCTTGGAATGCGACTAAACCTGTCACGCTTGATGGTGGCGAGACGCGCAGCTTCATCGAAGATGGCGACACCGTCATTATGAAAGGCTATAGCGAAAAAGACGGCATTCGTGTTGGATTTGGTGAAGTACGCGGCAAAGTACTACCCGCGCTTAGCTTTGATTTTGATAAATAATAACCGCATATAAAAAAGGCGTAAAAGTAGATGTAAACTGTCAGACAACAATGATGTACCGTCTATAAGTACTGACAGTTTGTCTATTAATATGAAATTTACGCCCTATCAAAAGGAGTTTGATATGAGCTTTCAAATTGAGAAAATCCATCATGTGGCTTATCGCTGCAAAGATGCCAAAGAAACCGTCGAATGGTATCAAAAGCATTTGAATATGGATTTTATTTTGGCATTCGCAGAAGATCACGTACCTTCAACCAAAGCCTTTGATCCATACATGCATGTCTTCTTAAATGCTGGCAGTGGCAATGTTTTGGCCTTCTTTGAAGTACCCAACCAACCTGAAATGGGCTTTGATCCAAATACCCCGAATTGGGTGCAACACTTGGCGCTAAAGGTCAAAGACCGTAATGAGCTATTGATTGCCAAAGAGCATTTGGAACAAGGCGGCATTGATGTCATTGGCGTAACCAATCACGGTATATTCCATTCTATTTACTTCTTTGATCCTAATGGTCATCGTCTAGAGCTGACCTATGACGATCCAACCTCAGAAGACAAGGTTTCTATGATTACAGACGCCATCAAGCAAGATATGCTAGATGAGTGGTCTCGTACCAAACGCGCGCCAGCACATACGCAGTTTTTGCACAGTGAAGAGTTGGCCGAAGCGCGTGAAGTCGCCCCTGTCGGTGAGTAGCAAACCATATCTCACCATCATGAAAGGATTCGATGATGAAAGTAAGAACCCCTCTAGGAATACTCTTGGCTGCCTCGCTTGCGATGACTGGTTGCTCCAATAACGATCAAGCGGGCAACGCATCTACAGATGCTGGTGACGTGACGACGTTACGATTCTCGCACTTTATGACTGCCACTGACAACATAAACACCGAAGCATTAGAGCCGTGGGCGAAGAAAATTGAAGCAGATTCAAAAGGCCGCTTAAAGGTTGAGATATACCCTTCTGCGACGCTCAGCAAACCAGGTGCTACTTATGACGCTACGGCGAAAGGCAGTGTAGATATTGGTATGCAAGCGCAAGGATATACAGCAGGACGATTCCCTTTGACTCAAATTGTAGAGTTGCCAGGCATCACAAATACTGCACAGCAGCAGAGCTGTATACTTCATAAACTATATGACGAGGGTGTGATTAAAGACGAATACGAAGACACTCACTTGCTAGCGCTGATAGGCACTGGACAAGGCGCGCTTCATACCGTTGACAAGCCGATTCGCACACCAGCTGATATGAAAGGTCTACGTATTCGCCAACCTTCTGCGGTTGCGAGCCACATTATCGAAGCGACTGGAGCTGCACCTGTCGGCATGCCTGCCAGTGATACTTATACCTCGCTTCAGCGCGGTGTCATTGACGGGCTCAGCTTTACTTGGCAACCTATTCAAGCGTTTCGCCTTGATGAGCTGATCAACACGCACACCAATATTCCTTTTTATAACTCCACCTTTGTCATCAGTATGAATAAAGAGAAATATAACAGTTTGCCTGATGACCTCAAAAAAGTGATTGATGATAATTCAGGCGCAGCGCTGGCAGCGCATATCTCTAAGGTATTTGACGTAAGCAATGCCAAAGCGATGGCCGCTGCCAAAGCAAAAGGCGATATCATGATTGATATCCCTGATCCACTCAATGACCCAGATTGGAGAGGCCCATTAATGGAAGGCTCTCAACATTACCTTGATGAAGTGAATGCCACTGGTCTAGACGCTGACAACGTATACGAAAAAGCAAAAGCGGCCAGTAGTGCCTGTATGGTTTAGAGGATGAATATCATTAGATGATGTTCGAAAATAAATCTTTTGATGCGATAGCCAGTTAGCTTATAGAATCACATACTGGCTACGCTATTTGATAACGCTGTGCTATCGCCAGTATTTGCTCAACCACGTTATGTTGCTCACTCATCGGTAACTGCTCTGTGGTTCCAATAATAGTGATGGCATATTCTAACGGTAGCGCTTCGTTAACAGTTTCATCACTACTCGTAGATGGTTTAGCAGCACTACTGGCAAGCTGCGGTAAGATAACAGGAATCGTAATGGCATTAATGCCCATGAGCATATCGCCCGTCACTGTTGCATAGCCTTGAGTACGAATTTTGGCTTGCAAGTGACTGAAATTCTGCCATTTTTCTGTAATTATTGCTTCATTGTCTGTCTGCCATTCAGCTGTGACCAATGGCTGAATGACGGCATCAGGTTGATAACTGGCAAATAACTGCCCTGTCGCCGATGTCGTCAGTGGCATACGTGAACCGATGCGAGTAATGATACTGATTGGACTGTCTGGCTCAACCGACTGAATGATAATAGGGCCTTCACTAAACCATTTGGCGATTTGTACCCCGCAATTTAAGGCGTCTTTAATCTCATTAGCAACCTGCGTGAGACGCGCCAAAAGATTGTTTTGGTTGACTCCAGTATGTCCTAATGATGCCAATGCATTGACTCTATCGCCAAGACCATAGCGACCATCATCGAGCTTACGAGCATAGTCTTTACGAATGAGGCTGACTAAATAGCGATGACACTTCGCCGGATGCATTTGCATGGCTTCAGCGATATCCTTTAGCATCATAGGCTCATTGCGGTCGATCAGCACATCTAGAATCGATAGCCCAATCTCAAGCGACTGGACGCCACTTTGGTTTTTACTAGTGACAGAACTATCTAAAAGGGTTTTGGCTACTGGCATGATTTGCTCAATGAATAATTTACTTAGTTAAATGTCAATTTAAAGTCGGGATGAAGATTTAACATCATCACGCTTGTTTTAAGGCGTGTTGAACATTCACAACATATCATAATAAAAGGAATTAATAATGATGACACTTTATGGCTACTTTCGCAGTAGCACCTCTTACCGTACCCGTATCGCCATGAATCTAAAAGGCTTGGATTACGATGATATCACGATCAATCTGGCTCAGGATGAACAGTTAGAGACTGCCTTTAAAGCGATTAACCCGCAAGGATTGGTGCCAGTCCTACAAGTTAATGACTTACTATTATACCAAAGTCCAGCTATCTTGGAGTGGTTAGAAGACGTCTATCCTGAGTACGCGCTGTTGCCTAAAGATGCGGCTGGACGTATGCATGTGCGCGCGTTGAGTGCCATGATTGGTTGCGACATTCATCCGCTTAACAATCGCCGTATCTTACAATATTTACGTAATGAGTTATCAGTAGACGAGGAAAATGTCATTGCATGGTGCAATCGCTGGATTAGCGAAGGATTTGCCGCTTTAGAAACACGTTTGGCAGCGGATAGTCATCGCGGACAATTCTGCTATGGTGACAATCCTACTTTTGCAGATTGTTATTTGATTCCGCAAGTTTCTTCCGCTCGCCGTTTTAAAGTAGATTTGAGCGCTTATCCCAACATCGTCGCTATTGATGCCCACTGCCGCACGCTAAAAGCCTTTGCAGATGCCGACCCTATGATGCAACCCGATGCCCCTAAGCCTCAATAAATCACGAACCCGTTATTGAAAGGATAAGCACGTTGCAAAATAGGTTCTATAGGGTCTGTTGAACATTCAAATATTAGGACTGCTGATGCTAAAATCGCCCCAAACTAGGCGTAAACCGACGATAATGTCGAGACCTTAGCTAGGTTTGCAACAACGTTTGGGGCAATTTTAGCATCAGACTTTCAGGGTAGGACTATTTTTTGCCAATACATGGCGAAATTGTCTACCCTAGAATGACTAGGCGTCAAAAATTTCACTGCGTATTGGCAAAAAATAGCCACTGCCAGTTCCACATTTGAATGTTCAACAGACCCTAATCGATTCAATGTAAAAAAAACACAGCTTAAAAACAACATAGCATTGCTGGGATTGATTTTCGAAGCCTCTGTCTGCGCAGGCACAGCAAGCAAGGAAAATTGATATCAGCAGTGCATGATGTATTGATATTACTTTTCACTGACTACACCCTCTTGTTTTATTTTAATAGACCCTATTGATTTTGAACTGATTATAGGCGATAGTTACTGACTTTAGTACAACTGCTTTGATATTGTTTTCAAAGCAGTTTTTTGTAAAAAACCGACGACTGGTATGATAAAACCGATAAAAGTTCTAATAATATCAGCTAATTCAGTGTATAGTTTAAATGAACTTGGTAAGGACACTATTTAATTTAATTAATCAAACTTTAGAATTTAATTGAATTCATCAAAGTTCATATGCTATAAAATTTTCACAGCCTCTATCACTTAAGTTTTTCTACAAGGATCCGTATGAAACACACCACAAAGGCTCTAATAGCCGCCATGACTCTATGCGTTAGCGCAAGCGCTGTCGCCTCTAGTCACCGTGAAGCCCCTTCAATTACCAAAACCCCTAAAGTCGATGCCACTGACTTTTATATGTTTAATAGTTATGAAAATAATCGAGCCGATTATGTCACGATTATTGCCAACTATTTACCGCTACAAGACGCTTACGGTGGACCTAATTACTTCGCATTAGACGACGATGCCTTGTATGAAATCCATATCGATAACAACGGCGATGCGGTCGAAGATATTACCTTCCAGTTCGACTTTACCCAAAACTTAAACAGTATCGAAATCGACTCAGATGGCAACCCATCGACAGAAAAGGTCGCCATTCCTTTGTCTAACGCTGGTGATGCCTCAGTTGCTACTAACGTACAAACCAGTGAGAGCTATGACGTCACGATGGTCAAAGGCGATCGCCGTAGTGGCTCACGCACTGATTTGGGCAATTTCAAAAAACCATTTGACTATATCGGTACCAAATCGTTTGCTGACTACCCTACCTATGCACGCAGCTTTATTAAACCGTTAAACTTGGGTAGCTGTGGTACTGGTAAAGTATTCGTTGGTCAACGTGCTGAGAGCTTTGCAATCGACTTGGGCAGAGTGTTTGATTTAATCAACCTAAACCCATTAGGTGCACGTAATGGTGGTACTAACATCCTGGCAGATAAAAACATTACCTCTATCGCCATGGAAGTCCCTAAAGCTTGCTTAGTCAACGCGACTGGTAACGATCCTGTCATCGGTGCTTGGACAACGGCTAGCGTGCGTCAAGCGACCTTGGTAAATGGCAATCCTGCTTCAGGCATCAGTACAACGGCCAAAAAAGGCGGTGCATGGACGCAAGTGTCACGACTAGGTATGCCATTGGTCAATGAAGTGGTTATTGGACTTAAAGATAAAGATAAATTCAATGCGTCAGAGCCAAAAGACGATTTAGCGAAATTTGCTCCCTACGTCCAGTACCCCACGCTTCCAGCATTGATTGAAACTTTGTATGGAGATGCGGGTGCAGTAGCGCCAACGAACTTCCCTCGTCAAGATTTAATCACTGCCTTTTTAACGGGTGTTCCTACTATCAACAAACCTGCTAATCCAAAACAAGTGCCGGCAGATATGTTACGACTTAACACTAGCACGCCTGCTGTTGCAGCTGCCAATCAAAACGATTTGGGTGTGATTAGTATTATTCCAGGTCAGAACGATGGTCGCCCAAGTGCTAATGCTAAAGATGTGGCAGGTTTTCCAAACGGTAGACGTCCTGGTGATGATGTCACTGACATTGCGTTGAGAGTGTCTATGGGTGCTTTATGTCATGCTGGATTGCCTGCAGACGTCACTTGTGTGCCTGAGGATGCTAAAGCCGGTAAAGGTCTATTCACTGATGGTGCGCTAAAACCTGCGACCGAATTTGACTCTGTCTTTCCTTATCTAACCACCCCAACCCCAGGTAGCCGATAAGCTGAATCTAACCCAAGGAGAAATACTATGCGCTATATAATGTTAGCCGTATTGATCACTGGATCAGCTGCACTTTCTGGTTGTTTCAATGATAATGACAACAATGACTTTGACTCGTCAAATCAGGTTGATAATGCTGTTGCGGCAGACCAAGCGAAAGCGAAGTTAGCCGTTAATAATACCTCTGCTGTGATTGACGCTAGTAATAATGTCGACACTGATGAGCCTCAAGATATTGATCGGGTAATGCTGCCTGAAGCCAATTTGGCAGAACCTGTCGCAGTATCAGGCGCCAATGCCTCGCTGTAGTTTGACCTGAAGTTATCCAAGCACCTAATCAGTTTACTGATTGGGTGTTTCTTTATGTTTTGAGCCGAGATATTTTATGCATTGGATTAAATTCCCTATCGGATTATTACTGTTATTACCTCTCAGCAGCCAACTGCTTCACGCTGCCCCCTTTATACCAAAAGACGATCAACAAATTCTAGCGACCCTGCCTACAGATTCCCCAGCGCCGCGCTATCTAAACGCTGCTGACTTTCGAACTGACACACACACAAATACCCCAGCACAAACCAGTCAATTGTTAGAGCGTGCCTATCTACAAGGCGATCCTCGAGCATTGGGTCAGGCACGCGCGCAGTTAGATCAGAGCACAGACCAGAGTATAGATACGCTAATGCTACGAGCACGAGCATTGCAGTCAGATCATAAATTTGCTCAAGCAAAAGCGCTATTAACGCAGATATTAGAACAAGAAGCGACTCATCCAGATGCTCTATTGACTCTTTCTTCTTTACTGGTCGTCCAAGGTCAGTTTAAAGACGCTTTGAGCTACTGCAACAAACTTGATGATCCTGAATTGCGTGTTTATGAGCTGGCTTGTCAGGCTCAGATACAGAGCATGACTGGGCAGCTTGAACAGGCAAAACAAACACTCAGTGGGCTGGCGGCGATCGCACCTGGGTTAGATGCATCAACTGCTCGCTGGATATACTTGATGCAAGCAGATGCCGCATTACGTAGCCAAGATACTTCACTTACCAATCAGATTTTTAGCGTGATGGACGATCAAACCGTACCGGCGCTGATGGCTCGCGCTGACTGGCTATTGAGTATCGGTGAGTATGAAAAGGTGCGCGATATGCTCCGAGAGCATACGGATAAAGACGCCTTGCTACTACGCCTTATCACTGCTCAAATGGAATTAGGCGACCCTCAAGCACAGAAAAACTTGGCCTTGATGAAAGAGCGCATTGAGGTATGGCAGATACGCAAAGAAAATGCTCATATGCGCGAACAAGCGACTTATGCTTTGCTGGCCAATCAAGTAGACTCAGCACTAAAATTGGCTCAAGATAATTGGCAACAGCAGCGTGAAACGGCTGATATCGTGCTCTATGCGAGCGCAGCTATCAAAGCTGGCAGCCAAGCAGACATCAAGCTAATACGCCAATTTATGACAGACACGCAATTCGAATATCCTGCACTAGAGCAAGCGCTACGCTCAGGTAAAATCAGTAATTGTCTAAATTGCCAAGTGGCCACTACGCAAACGTCCAACACTCAAGCCAAAAGCACGCAAACCGTAAACACGCAAGGTATGAATAAGGAGAAGCTTTTATGAATGCGCTTCGCAGACTTATTGGAAGTCATACTTATCGTTACCTGACGCTGCTGTTACTGGCGCTGACGTGTTCAGTGGCACAAGCGCATGAGTCTAGTACCGCCTACTTAAACCTCAATCTGAGCGACTCTGAGAGTACGGCAGAGAGTACGGCAGAGAGTAAATATGATGCAGAATATGAGCTTTCACTGCGCGACTTAGCGTTGCTGATTGATATAGATCCAAACAAAGATAGTCAAGTCAGTTGGGCAGAAGTAAAGTCACAGACATCGCTGATAGAGCAATTGATTCAATCCAAAATAAAACTAGAAAGTAGCGCACAAGCGTGTCAAATTACAAAATTTGCGCCATTAGCCATTAATACACGTGGCGGGTTTAATTATTTATATAGCAATTTTGCCTTAAGCTGTACTCAGCCCATCGATAATCTTGACTACCAGATATTGGCAGGTATTGATGCCAACCACCGATTGATTCTGACTCAGGCTAATGATGATACCGCCCTACAAGTGCTGGCAGTAGGCCAAAGCCCATTAGGGTCGCAGGCAAATACTGGCTGGATGTCTACCGCGACTAATTTTCTCAAAAGCGGTATACACCACTTGCTGATTGGTTGGGATCATCTGTTATTCTTATTTGTACTGCTCATTCCTGCGGTGTACGTGCGCAAACAGAAACAATTGATTGCTGTCACTAAGCCAAAAGCGGCGCTGCTTGAAGTGTTTTGGATTGCGACTTCGTTCACACTCGCTCACTCCATTACACTCAGCTTGGCGGCACTACAAATCGTTAGCATACCGCCACGCTTTATCGAATCTTTGATTGCACTGTCTATTGCCTTTGCCGCGCTCAATAATGTCGTGCCATTACTACGGGTACGAGCGGTCTATTTGGCCTTTGTTTTTGGACTGATTCACGGTTTTGGTTTTGCCAATGTATTGGTAGACTTGCCACTTGCTACCAGTGCACGTGTATTAGCGTTGTTGAGTTTCAACGTAGGCATTGAGATGGGACAGTTGGTATTTATCGCTTTGGTGTTTCCAATAGCGCTACTATTACGTCACACACAATTTTATAAATGGATTATATTTTATATCGGTTCGCTGATTAGTATTTTAGTGGCACTGTGGTGGTTTTTTGAACGGGCATTTTAGATGATTGCCGTTTTCTTCCTTTTAACCTGATTCAAAAAATAAACCCTAGGGCGTGTCATCATTTAGATTGTGAGACTTAAAATGAGAAAAATTGCAGCCAAACAAGGAAGAAATAGCCGCTAATATGAACATATTGGCAAAATTTCTGACGATGTTTGGCTAAATTTAGCCATTTTAAGACCACTAAATGTATTCATGTGCTAATTGATGACACGCCCTAGCATCTTCTTGATGGTAGGGCGTATTTTTTACGGTGATATTCCAAAAGCTTACTCATTGACGAAAGCAACTTTAGTAAGACCTGCATTACTCGCAGCAGCCAAGACTTGCGCCACCATATCGTAGCGAGTGTCTTTGTCTGCGCGCAGATGAATACTAAGATCTAGCCCATCACTTGCTGCTTGCGCAAACCGTGTCTGTAGTTGCGGCAATGACAGCGACTCTTCATCCCAAAACAGCTCATTATCTTGATTGATACTGATTTGTAATATGTTATCAGGCAAATCATTAATCGTAGCACTGGTCTTGGGCAGATCCAATGGCACAGTTGGGTTCATCACTGTCGCCGTCACTAAAAAGATAATCATCAGCACCAGCATGATATCGATGAGCGGTATCAGGTTCATCTCGCTCAAACCTTGAGTGTCATCATCTCCTAGATGAAACGCCATGCGTGTCTCCTTTTTTATAGCCAATAAATTGCAAGGATCTAAACATTTGTATTCGTTTTATCTGTCGTCACTGCTGGACGCATCGATGCACCTAAGAGACCATGAGCGATATCATTGGCTAAGAATAACGTTCGACGATTCATACGCGCAATAATGTTATAAAAAATCACAGCAGGAATCGCAACGGCAAGACCAAGCCCCGTCATGATAAGCGCCTCACCTACTGGACCTGCCACTTGCGCAAGCCCTGCCTGCCCGCTCATACCGATACTGCGTAGCGCATGAAATATACCCCATACCGTGCCAAATAATCCAATAAAGGGCGCAATAGCGGCAGTCGTACCTAGTAGCGGCAATCCTTGCTCACTCCGATGTCGATAACGACCAATCAGTTGCAATAAAGTCTGCTCGGTCATCAATCTGCGCTCCTCTGCACTGGCTTGCAAACTAGGTGGCACTTGTTTTTGTAATTGCTGCGCTAAATCAGCCGCGACAGTTTTGGCCAGTTGGCGACTATAATACAGCCGCAAAATCCCTGTGACCCAAGAGGCAACCGATAACGCCAAAAGCGCAAAAAATAAAGCCTTGGTAATAATATCTGTGTATTGCCAATAATCCATAAGATCCATACATCTTCCTTAACGTAATTATCTTGATGTGACTATCTTAACGTAATTATAGTAGATTCACTTTAAAAAAATACCATACTGCTGGGATGATTTTTTCTAAGACTCTGAAGTGCCAAGCACACAGCAAGTGAGGAAAACTTATACCAGCTGGATGTTACACTTGCCGTTTTTTTATATTGATCTGATGATAGACCGTGTTGTTCATTTAAAAACAGCTGCTGTCATTATCATCGGCGAAAGACCTTACAAATTCTATGTTACTTGTTAAATGTCGGTCTCTCATATACCAATGACATCGGCACAATTGCATCAACTGTCTTACCGTCTTTTTGCAGTGGATTGAGTTGCCCTGTCCTAACTTGCGTGGTTGCCATTGCATCGATTATTGGACTGCCTGAGGGTTCAAGCAGTTGCACCTCCGTAATATAGCCTTCTTTATTGACATGCAACTCTAGCATGACGATAAATACATCACCGAGCTCAGTATCAACGCTACGCCATATTAGCAATGGTAAGCTAGTCGTCGGTTCGTGCTTATCAAGCCAGCTACCATAATCTGCCAAAAACGGGCCTGTATCGTCACTTTTATTAACCTCATTATTTTTATCAGCCTTCTCATCTATAGCGGCCTGATCAGTGACTTGCTTTTCGGCTTGGGCAGCGGCTAACTTCAGCATGTTGGCAATTGCTTCATTGGCTGCTTGTATGTGCCATTGCTCTTGTTCGGCGAGCTTTCGGTTGGTTTGTTTTCCTAGTGCACGTTTCTGTCTGGCTTGATCACGGTTGAACTGCGCTGTCACAGCTCGAATCATCGCCGAGAGATCTTGCTCTGTGTCGTCTGATACATTCGATATTTTTCTTGATTCTACTGTCGTCAATGGTGACGCTGATGAGGGGTTTTCGAGAGAATTTTCAGGATTTCTTTCTAAATTGGGTGGTTTTTTAGCCACGTCAGTGTTTGTTGTTGAAGGTATTGGCGCTTCTTTTGTTTCAGCTTTTAATGTTGCAGCTGATGACATCTGAGCAGATGCTACTACTTTTTCTAATGGTTTGATTGGTTGAGTCTCAGAGACGGGCTTTTTTTCCGAGACAGGTCTGGATTGATGTTCTTTACTTGGTCTATTGGTAGGAGGTGACGCTAATGTGATTAGCTCTAGTTGAATGGTCTCTGGTTTATTTTTTATTTCGGGAGGTTTCGGGGTATCGATAGACATCATTGCCCATACCGTGGCACCGTGCAAGGCAACCACAAAAATGGTGACCCAAGCATTGAGAGGACGAGTGAATGGATTTGGTAGTATCATGATGATTAGAATACTCATTAAAAACAAACCTGTATATCGATTTCTTCAATAAATGCTTGGATAGTTGAAAGCGAATGATCTAATACTTTTCACTCTCTATCCTATAGATATACTCACCTTCTTAAACTTGGCAAGTTGATTAAAAAAATGATTTTATGATAATCAAGATTTATACGATTATTATCTTCATTGCATTAAATATTTACTCTTCATCCATAAAAAAGCAAGACATCTGATGTCTTGCTTTTTTTATCTCATCATAATCGTTATAACAAAATCGCTTTAATCAAAATGGAAGCCTGCACCTACTGCGCCGCCTACATTGCCTTGAGTGTCGGCAGTACCGTTCACTTTGATAACCCAGCGACCGTCGTTAGAGAGTTTAGAGAAGCCAATGGCTACTGCGCTTTCTCCATTGTACGTACTCACACCGCCGCCGATCAGTGACTTACCTGCGATGTAGGCCTGAGGTAGTGCAGACATTGCCATTGCAGCTGAGATACCTGCATTTGCGTCGTCTTCTACTTCATCGATTCTGTAGCCAAGATCGCTCATATTGCTATTGAGTCGACTATCAAGTGCACTAAGCTGACTGTAGTTGACAGCATCTGTCGCCTCTATACCATCGGCAACACCAGTTATGCGTTGATTACCTGCATATAGACCTTGAGCAGTCATACTTGGACCATCTTGCATGGTGATGCCATTACTATTGATGACTGTCGTCCCAGCCGTGACACTATCAACGCTTATATTACCGTTCAGATCAAACTTGATGCTACTGCCCTCTGCGGTGGTCGTTATGTTGTTACCACCTGTGAAGCTTAGGACACTCTCATCTCCGACTGGTTTGTTGATATTATCACCACTATCTGCACCAAAGTTGAGTCCAGCATCGAGCCTATCCGTGTTGGTGTTGATATTGGTTGTATTGGTGGTAATATTGGTTGTGTTAGTCGCGATATTGCTAGTGTTAGTAGCAATATTTGTGGTGTTGGTCGTGATATCAGTTGTATTACTGGTGATGTTGGTAGTATTAACTTGTACGTTTTCATTGATTTCGATCGTACCTTGTCTGATAGAAGCAATCGCACCATCGATATTGCCTTGACCTGTTCCACCGATATCATTATTAGTGAAAGTACCATTTTCAGGATTATAGACAGTGTTGCCACCGATAATGCTGCTGATACCACTGCCTTGGGCATAGAGTTGACTACCATTAACGGCGTCTTGGCTGTCTGCAGCTACTTCACCATTTTGGACATTGGTAATCTTAGTGTCAGCCGCATCAATGCCACTTTTCGTGACGCTTGGACCACCCGCAATCGTGAGTCCATTATCATTGATAGTAGTATCACCTGTGGTGACACTGTTCAAAGTGATATCTGGGCTTAGATCAAAACTAATGTCATTAGCATTGGCAGGTATAGCTGCTGCACGTAAACCTGTGCTAGCATCAAAGGTAGCCACATCATTGACTAACGTTCTAGACACTTTGATATTACCGTCTCTACTATTTAGGTCGATAGCATCTCCTTGTCTTACCTGAGTAGCAATATCACCTTGAGCAGTGATATCCCAACCTCGATCCAAGGCAATGGTCACTTCTCTCAATTGCCCGACGTTTACGGCATCAGAGTTCAGCTCACCTCTACCAACATTGCGAATGATGTTGCCACCATTGTCTAGACCACGGCTACTCAATGTGACCGTTCTACCTAAGCCACTATCTATAAAAGTAAAGCCTGCGTTGTTCATAATGCTATTGCCTATTTGCATACTGCCCTCATCTCCCAAATCCAACTGGTTGTTGAGTTTAACTTGAACGCCAGTTGCAGAAGCAACAGTAGTAAGGTTACTATCACCTGTGACATTGATCGTATCACCTAATGCAAATTGCTGATCATTATCGCTATTACCATCACCAATTTTAATACCTTTGGCAATTTCGTTATTGGTCGTTGTGAGCTGTGCGAAGTTTACGGCATCAGTTGGCGCAATTCCTTCACCAACTTTGATAATTCTATTATTACCATTATCAAGACCTTCGTTGCTTAACGTAATGGTCTGATTAGGACCATCAGTGATGGTGACGCCTGCATTGTTAAGCACCGTGCTTTCCATTCTCACGCTACCATTTTTACCAAGCATTACATCTTCAGCCAATCTAACGTTTAGATTGCCCTCTTCATCAGCAACAACACCGATGTTGTTATCAGTTAACTCTGTCGCGCCTCCTTGGATTGTTAAGGTTTGACCTAACTTACGATTGACAACAACGGTAGTGTCGTCTCCTGTAAAGTCCAGTCCCAAGTCGACCGTGCTGTTGGTTGCATTCAACTGTCTAATATTAACGGCATCTGTATCATCTTCACCATCAGCTACCTCAGTGATTCTGTTGCCGCCATTGTTAAGACCCATGCTGCTTAGTCTAACTGTACTGCCACCCAAGAAGCTGACACCACCTGTGTTCAACAAGGTATCCCCTGCGGTAACACTGGTAAAGGTAACATCCTCTGCTGTCGCCACTTTAATACCACCATCTTCAGCACTAAGAACGATGTTGTCTCCTGTGAGGAAGTTAGCCGTATTGTCCGTTTTATCCAGTGTTTTAACCTCATTGCCATTTATTTGAGTGATAACCGTCTGCATAGCGCTATCAGCTTTTACCAAGCTGGCTTTGCTAGTTTCACTTAAGTCAACGGCATAGTCGGTCATGTTGGTTAACTCATCTTTGTCACCAGCTGTGACCGTGACTGCTGTAGACCCTGCTGAAGCAGTGACGCCATCAGCATTAACGGTATAGACATCTTGACCATTACCACCTGTAGACTTCGCCACACCAGCAACGTTAGTACCTGCGGCGACTTCTGTTTTAGCAGCGGCAGATGCACTGTTGAGCTGACCAACATTGACCGCATCTTTATCTAAGACACCCGCCTTGACGTTTGTCACTTTCTTATTACCAGCATTAATACCATTAGACTTAGTGATGCTTGGGCCACCGATCATGCTTAGACCATCGCTGGTCAACGTTGCATTAGACAATGGATTGATACCGGTTACCGTCACGCCAAGCCCACTAACTGTAGTCACACCACCCATTGCCAGACCACCTGTGATCATGCCCAGGCGATTAACTTGAGTGCCACCAAAGATATTACCTGTGCTGACGCTGCCGTTATTTCCTAGATCAAGATCGTTATTGAGTTCAAATGAGACATCATTACTCGTTGAGTCTTTAGAGACGATGATGTTGCTGTTTTTGCTATTGAAGTCAACTGCTTCACCAGGTCCAACATTGCTTGCAGTAGCACTGTTACCTTGTGCACTGATGTCCCAGCCTCTATTAGCTGTTTCTGTCACACCATTTAGCTGACTGAGGTTGACAGCGTCATCTAACTCAATAGCATCAGCTACCTCAGTGATTCTGTTGCCACCATTATTAAGACCCATGCTGCTTAGTCTAACCGTACTGCCACCCAAGAAGCTGACACCACCTGTGTTCAACAAGGTATCCCCTGCGGTAACACTGGTAAAGGTAACATCCTCTGCTGTCGCCACTTTAATACCACCATCTTCAGCACTAAGAACGATGTTGTCTCCTGTGAGGAAGTTAGCCGTATTGTTCGTTTTATCCAGTGTTTTAACCTCATTGCCATCTATTTGAGTGATAACCGTCTGCATAGCGCTGTCAGACACGTTTGATACACTTTCTAGCTGACCATAGTTCACCGCGTCAGTGGTAGTTGTACCAGCTTTAACGTTTGTGATCTTTTTATTGCCAGCATTGATACCACCAGATCTGGTCATGCTTGGACCATTCAGAATGGTTAGACCATCACTGGTCAACGTGGCATTAGACGGATTAAAAGGGTTTATACCTGTTACGGTCACACCAGCGCCACTGACTGTAGTGACGCCACCCATTGCCAGACCACCTGTAACCATGCCCAAGCGATTAACTTGAGTGCCACCAAAGATATTGCCTATGCTTACGCTACCGTTATTACCTAGATCAAGATCGTTGTTGAGTTCGAATGAGACATCATTACTCGTTGAGTCTTTAGAGACGATGATGTTGCTGTTTTTGCTATTGAAGTCAACTGCTTCACCAGGTCCAACATTGCTTGCAGTAGCACTGTTACCTTGTGCACTGATATCCCAGCCCTCATTTGCAATGTCTGTGACAGCTTTTAGCTGAGATACATTCACTGCATCAGTATCTGCTGAGCCACCTGCAACGTTAACGATACGACGTTCGCTTCCAACAGCTCCTACCGAGACTGTGCCATTATTTGCATCAGCAGCAACGTTGGTTAAGAAAGAAGCACCACTTTGTACTGTTGCAACAGAGTTTTGACCTAAAGCGACACTGTTTAAAACATTTGCTCTAGAACCTTTACCTAGCGCAACACCACCTACAGCCTGAGCTTGCGCATCAAGACCAAGTGCAACGGTGTCATTGGCAGTTGCTTTGGCTTCGTAGCCTATCGCAACCGCACGACTTGCGCTGGTTCCGTTTGTGGCTCTTTGACCTATCGCAATTGAATTAACACCTGCTTTTGCATCTTGACCACCAGCAAAGCCGTTGAATGAAGATCTTGCGCCTTCACCGATGACGGTTGAATTTGAGTTCCCAAATGCATTCTCTCCAACAACGGTTGAGTTACTACCGTTTGCATTGGCATTCGAGCCAACAGCAAGAGCGTTAGTCCCTGTTACTGACGTGGTGTATGGCTGTGAAATGCTGGAGCGGATAGGAAAATCAATATCAGCAACGATAGTGTCTAATGCTTTTAGCTGAGATACGTTCACTGCATCGCTGTTATTTATACCTGCAGCGACATTGACAATCTGACGAGTACCGTCTTTGGCATTACCTATAGAGACTGCACCAAGGCTGGTACTGTTAGTGGCTGTGATAGCTGCTTTGTCTGCGATACTGGCACTTGTGGGAGCAAAGCCAATTGCACCACCTGCAACATTCGCAACAGATTGTGACCCTAGAGCCACTCCCTCTTGAGCATTAGACTGGGCACCCGCACCAAGTGCGACTGATCCTTTTTCACTTGCTGAGGCACCTATACCAAAGGTAGAAGACGCAACACCAGATGAAGAGGACTGTACGCCAATAGCGGTAGATAGTGCGCCTTCAGATAGCGATTTTACTCCAATAGCTATGGAAGCGGCACCACCTGAATCGGTGTTCACCATATAAGGAGGTGTCTCAACAAGATCTCGACCCGTATAGGAAACGAAGGTAGCATTAACATCGCCACCATTGATAGTAAAGGCTGAGGTACCATTGATATTTGCTTTTGAGGCAGCATCTAAATCATCACCGCCTATAGCAATAGATGAATGTCCTTTCGATACAACGTTTGCGCCAATCGCGATAGACTGTTGTCCACTTGCAGTCGTGTGCTGTCCACTTTGACCGCTACCAATTGCAATGGCTTGTCCGCCAGTAGCACTAGCATTACCGCCCATAGCCATAGCATTTGGTCCGGTTGCGCCATCGTTATTGGCATTACCAGTAGCTGTTGAATTGACACTATAGTACTTGGTTTTGTTAGCTGCGACTGCATTGTTCAGATCACCGATGTTTGCAGCATTGCTATTATTACCAATACCACTGGCGACGTTTGTAATTTGATTGCCACCATTATTAAGACCGTTATTACTAAGCGTAACGTTATTGGCTGCATTGATAGCCGTGATCTTGACCCCAGAGCTATCGAGCAAAGTATCACCAGTTTTGAGGCTGCCATCAGCACCAAGATTGATGTTTTCAGCTAATTTGATAGTTAAGGTATCACCTATACCAAAGACCCCGATGTTACCATCCGTCAGTGGTCCAGTTGCACCACCTAAAATATTAAGTGTCTCGCCATTACTGCGTGTGATAGTTGTAGGATTATCACCTTCGAAGTTTAGTGTTATTGAACCTTCAGGATTGTCTTGATCAGAGTTATTGTTGTGGCTATTGTTACCAGAGGTATGGGCATGTACGCCGTGACTACCATGGCTATGAGTATAATCGCCATCATGGTGATTTTCTGTACTCGTAGCATTCGTCTGCATACCAAAACCAGCAGCCAATAGCCCAAGGCCTATGGCACTTAATCGTAATGTCTTGATTGTAGATAGGTTAGATGTTGTGTTGATAGCAGTGTTAGAGCTAACACTAGATTTGGAAGATTTGCCACGCGCCTTTGCATATTCACCGACTGCAGTAAAGCAATTTAAGGCTTCATTCCAGATGACTTTATAGATGCGGTTCATGATATGTACTCCCTTACAGACTTGTCAGATTTAAAAAATCAGAGATAAAATCTATATCGCAGAGAGTCGATATCACAAAATAAAACGGGATATAAACTGATAATCACGAAGCTTTTTTAGAAAATTATTTGTATGAATGTTTAAGGAATAATACGTTTTGTCTCGTAAAATCTTTAGCACTCTCTATATATTAGTATTACCGAATATATAGAGAGTGACAATGTCGTCTGTCTGGCATTTATTACCATTTGTCGTTTATATTCATAAAAACGAATATAAAATTTTAATTTTTGAGTATTCACATTAAATTAGGACCATTTTTTGAAAAAATTTAGCTTTTAGTATAGGTAGGATATGCGCTTATTTGTATTGTAAACGCATGATAAGCACATAAATTTCCCATAAAATTTTTCTTAACCATTTATCCTCTTATCTGCTAGGCAAAATTATCTGCACCACCAGCCCTTGTAAGCCATCTTGGCGATTGTAGACATGAATCTGACCCTTATGCGCCATCACAACCGCATGGACAATTGCCAATCCCAAACCATAGCCACCTGTTTCACGATGACGAGCCGAATCAAGCCGTACAAAGGGCTGAAAAATACGCTCTACATCTTTATCCGCGACGCCGCCGCCCTCGTCCATTATGCTGATTTGAATCGCGGGTTTCTTATCCTCCATCTCCACTTCTTTAATATCAGCAATTACTGTTGAATCGGAGGCAGTATGCATAAAAGCATTACGAATGACATTTTCAAGCGCGCTATGTAGCTGCTCTTGGTTACCAAGCACAGTCCAAGGAGTGGCTGAGTAAGCCGTTGATAAAGAATCTGTCACGCGTGTATGACTCGGCTGCCATTGCCAGCGCACGTTTTTATGCTGAAACTCAAAGCAAACGTCTTGACCAATTTCACTGATAATATCAGAGAGATCAACCGCTTCGTTTTCTATATTATCGATCGTATATTGCTGCATTTGTAGAGATTGAATATGAATGATTTGCTCAATCAACTCATTCATCCGCGCCGACTCTTTGTCGATACGGTCGAGGTAACGACTAGCATTCGGTGCAAAGTCGCGAGTCAACTCAGTCGCAACGTCAAGACGCGCCAGTGGCGATCGTAGCTCGTGCGAGATATCACTGAGCATCTGTTTGCGTGCCAGCTCACTCTCAGCCAACCGCGTTGAGAGTTTGGCCACATCTTTAGCCAGCAAACCCAATTCATCATCGCCCATTTTTGATAGATTTGGATGGGCTTGATAGTCGCCGTCAATCATACGATGTACGGTATTTTGCACACGGCGAATACGCTGGGTCAATGTACGGCTCAGCCAAACACAAACCAAGATGCTAAAGACAATAATCAACAGTAAACGTATGGGAAAATTGCCACGTTGCAGCGCTACGACGTCTGAAAATCGTAGATGCGGACGCAATTGTATGATCACAGCCTGCTCATCTGGTAAGACGACCGTCATGTCCGCCAGTTCAGGACGACTATCAGGATCAGCCATCTTCGCGCCATTCGGGGTCATCGGTGACAGGATATGATTTAAAAGTGACGGTTCGTTATTCAATACTCTATCATCCTGATTACCAGACATTTTATTATCAGGTTTTTTATTATCAGCATTAGGCATTGACTGTATTGGTAGCATTGATGAATACCCCATTACCTGTCGATCGCTATTCATAGGTTTTTGCCTACGCCCATCTCTATCACGATAACGTGGAAATATAATGGCACCTTGCTCATCATAGACTCTGATCTGATTCATAAGCCGCCGATCTTGACGGTACATCTCCCTGACGGTGGTTAAATCACCTATTTGTAACGCCTCAGTCATTTCTTGGCGCTTAACCAATAAACTATCAATTTGCACATCCATACGAGCGGTTAGTGCTTTTTCGACCAGCCAACGTTCCACCATAATGGATAAAACTGAGGTTATCAGAATCGTCACCAATAAGCTTAGAAACAAACGCCAAAACAGGGTCATACGTATCTTAAATATTGGAGGCTTCATCGATGATTCCGTCATTACAACACCAGCTGATAACCTTTACCACGAACTGCCTTGATAGGCTCTTCGTGAAAAGGTTGGAGTTTTTTGCGCAGTCGCGAGACATGCACATCAAGGCTGCGATCGAACGGCTGTAATTCACGTTGTAAAACATGCTCTGACAGCCATGCTTTGCTTACCACCTCGCCTTTTTGTTTCAGTAGCGCAACCAACAAATCAAATTCTGTGCCCGTCACTTGTAGCTCTATGCCATCTATCTGACAAAGCCGCTGGTTTTGATCCAGATGCAAACGGCTCTCTGGTAACGGCGTATGCTCTGATGCCGCCGCATTGGTGCGCTTGATGACGGCATTGATACGTGCCAGCAGTTCTCTAGGATTGCAAGGTTTGGTAATATAATCATCAGCACCAAGCTCCAGACCAATAATACGATCAATCTCCTCCCCTTTTGCCGTCAGCATGATGACAGGGATATCACTGATATTGGGCAATTGACGCAAGACACTCAATCCATCGATTTTTGGCATCATAATATCTAGCACCAGCAAGTCATAAGCAGCAGCGCCATTGAGCACATTATTGCTCGCGGTTTTGAGTTTTTGTATGACAGCCTCGCCATCGTGAACGCAGTCGCATGTCACCCCATGATTGTGCAAGTATTCTTGTAATAACTGGGTCAACTCTTCGTCATCATCGCCTAGTAGTATGTGTGGCACATCTTTCTCCTTGAGCGTTGGATCGCTTTATTAGCCATATTATCAGTCAATTGCTTATCGATTCGCTATAAACGTTACCTTTCTTAATACTTCATAAATGTTCGTAACCTTTAACTGTCGTAATATAGCGTCTATCAGCGACAAATACTGATAACAAGCTGTGATGGATAGTGGCTATCCGGGACACTTAGCATTCATAAGCTGATCAGATAAAAACTGACTTTTTCGCAACCAATAATGTATGCACCATAAATCAAGGTAATGATGATGAAAAAATTATTAATGGGCTCAGTATTAGCAATGTCTAGCATTTTCACCGTAACGGCTTGTACCAGTGTTAATGCAACCACTGATACCACACCAACGACCAGCAAAATGCAGCATAAAGATGGCATGAAAAAAGGTGGTATGAAAAAAGGCGGCATGAGAGGTCCAATGTCGCAACTAGACCTAACAGCAACGCAACAAGCGCAAATCAAAGCCATCATGCAAGCACAACACGGTGACCGTAAAGCTGACCGTACAAAAAACAAAGCAGAACGGGCGCAGATGCATCAACAAATGCAAGCATTGACCAATACCAGCACTCTAAATACAGCGGCAGTCAATCGCTTAGCTGATCAGCAAGCGGCTAAAACCAAGCAACGCTTCATTGAGCGCGTACAGACTCAACATGCTATCTCTCAGGTATTGACTGCTGAGCAACGCGCCAAACTTGCTACATTAAAAGCTGAAAAAATGGCGAAAGGTCATAAAGGCTCAGAGCACGGTAAAATGCATGGCAAACCACATCAAGGCATGTAATTAGTCATTAATAGGCTATTTTGCATTCATGCTGAATGTCCTATAAGACTGATTATGAACACATAAAAAAGCGCATCGTATAAACGGTGCGCTTTTTTATGTGTTCATATTAAGGCTTACATTACTTTGATATTTTAATTAACTGTAAGAAGGCGCTTTCTTCAAGAATTTTGATATCTAAACCACTCTGAATCAGTTCTTCTACTTTGCGATGCTTACTGCTTTTTTCATGACCAGCAAGCAACGTTAAATCTTGAGCACCAACCACGAGATAATCTAATTTCTTCGAAGCACCCGCTTTGACATTAAAACCATTTTTGGCTGCTATCTCAGCAATATCTCCTCGACTGATACTAAGGTTACCTGTAAAGCAAATATTGAGTCCGGCATATTGCCCCGACTCATCTCCAACTTTTGTGATATTACTGGGGTAGTTTCTACTATTTGCACGTTGTTGCTGAGGATAATTGCGACTGTATTTACTATCTTCTACCCAATCATGAATTGATAAACCATTTTCTCTAAGAATGGTTACAACTATAAAGCCACACGCTTTAGCATCTTCTAGCGCGTCATGATGGTCAAACTGATAACTCCATTCTCTACAGACATTCGCCAGATTATAACCTTTGACCGCAAAACGCTGACACGTCTTACGTACCAACACCGTGGCATCGACCCACTGTAGCTCTGGTATTGGTAATTTGTGAAGCTCTAGACTTTTTGTCAACGCCCTTTGATCAAAGTCAGTATAGCTAACGACAACATTTTCACCGACAAATTTTAATATTTGCCCATAAATGTCATACATAGACGGCGCATCTTTTACCATATTACTGGTAATACCATGCACTTCTATATTTTGACGACTAAAAGAAGTCTGAGGACATACTAACGTACAGTAGGTATCACTTAACTTACCGTTCAAATATTTAGCCAAGCCTATTTGACAAATAGACCCTACGTCGCTGTTTGCAGTTTCAACATCAATGGTCACAAAATTCACTATCTCGTCCTCAATGTCGTAGATTTAGTCTGATTTAATTTTATTTAATCAATCGTCCCGAACTTCTCTTTAGCCATCGGCATGACACTAAACATCATCTTTCCTATCGCAGTACCATTGCCATCACGATAATACTGCATCAACTCGCTACCATACTCGCGCATATCAATACTATTACTGGCATTGGGCACTTGTACATCGCTTCGTAAATTCGGAAATGCCATGTCTGTAGCGCTTATAGCAGAATACTGCTGCAAAACATCTATGACCATGTTTTTATTGGAAGCAGTCTCGCTCGGAAGCTCACTACGCAGATGCTGCCATTTGAGCTGACCACGCTTATCAAAGCCATACAACTGCTGCGTCTCTGCTTTCTCTAGCATTGCACTTTCTGCCATCTTTTCCTTTGCCTCTGCCATTGTTTCCTCTACTGTCTCACTGCCACTATCCATGCCACTCTTTATCATTGCTAGCATCTGCTGCACTAACGCTTTACTGGTAAATTTATCAGCATTTGTGTCGCCTATCTCGTAAGCCGCGCTTTCTTTGACCAGTTCTGGATATCGCTGACTAATCCGCTCGTAAACAATGCGCATGTAGTCTTGATAAAACTGCTCATAACTCTCAGCACTTTGTACACGGCGAATGACTTGGTTACTTGCCAGCATTGCTGGTAGCTGATGCGCGGGTAACTTGGGAGAGAGCGAAGCTAGCGTATTAGGGGCGACATAATCAAACTGGCTAACAGGTGCCGCATCAAATGTGGTATATAACGCTGCAAAATGGCTTTTTATCAACTCACTGCCAAAGCCTTTGGGTAAGGTGCCATCATTAATGGCTAGCTTTAGCCATTTGTTGCGCCATTTTGTACCGAGCTTATCGTCTAACATTTCTGAATTAAACATCGCAAAATTATCTGCCCACAGATAAATATTACCATTTTTCAAATCTAAATAAATAGGCTGATTGACACTGCTTTGATGATTGCGCGCGTGATACTGCACGCTCGCCAACATCGTCGCCTTACCAGCCATTGGCT
Organism: Psychrobacter sp. AT9; assembly: GCF_047272965.1. NCBI lineage: Bacteria > Pseudomonadati > Pseudomonadota > Gammaproteobacteria > Moraxellales > Moraxellaceae > Psychrobacter > Psychrobacter sp. AT9. The sequence goes on along the minus strand of NZ_JBKOTW010000001.1, from coordinate 1,498,277 downwards.
GATAGACGCCTTGTGCATTGAGAGACAATGGCTTTAGCACATAAGCATCTAGCAGCTTTGCCTTTTTGACATCTTGCGCTGTCGTTCGGTCATCATAATTGTCAAATAACTGTTGGTAAGACGCTGGCACGGTGATCTCACTATCATAATTGCTGTCTACCCATGCCTCGTAGGCATCTGTACACTCAAGGTAGCGGTCTTTCAGCGTCGTTCGCTCAGCGTCATAATCTGCCACCAAAATATCTTTATTTTGCGCTTCTGCTTGAGTAAGTAAGGCGGCATATGCTTGATCGTGTGTGTCTTCGCAGTATTCATCGATATAGCCTGAGGCGACTGGCGCTTTGGCATTTATTTCAGTATTTATATTATTAAACTGCTGCTCGTTACTAATCTCAAGATTACTATGGTAACTAAAAGACTGGCGGCGCTTTTTTTGTAACGCCGTTGCCAATGCTGTCTTGGCTGCCACTGGCGTTTGCTTGGCAGTCATCGCGTTAGATTGGTCAAGATTGGTAGATTGGCAACCCGTTAACAATAGCGCCCCTGTGACCAATGCACCAACAAATAAATGATTGCCATTAAAAACGGACTCAGTGCTCGCTGACGGAAGATGATTTGCAATGATTTGATGTACTGTTTTCATTTTTTATCCTTAATAAATATTGGCTTGAACATGACAAGATAGCGTTATTGATCGTCTACCCTGTTGTCAGCATCATCTGCGGCATCGTCTTCGATATCATTATCATCTTGACGATCAACACTGTCATATTCTGCTGCCTCATAGCTGCTATCACCATCCGCATAATCGCTGCCATAGTCGTCATCATCGTAATCACCACTGCGACCACTATAATCATAGCGGGCATAACGTGCCGTTTGCAGCCTGTCTTTTTGTTGGCGTTGCTCTGCCATCCATGCATTGCCATCGATAGCCGCTTTAGCATTTGCACCAAAAGACTCAGCCAATAAAGGTGTTAGTGCATGGTTATTAAAGCTGCTTTTATCATAGCGTATTTGGTTTAGCACGCTGGTCGTAGAGCCCATCAAATCGCCACCGATATTTATCCGCTGCTGCTTGGCAAGCAGGCGATCTGAGCTGTCTAAATAATAGTAATTTATCTGATTAAAAGAGATCGGACCAATGGCTTCAATTAGCTGCAAAAGCGAACCTACATCCGCACTTTGGTAGCCTTTATTGTATAGCTGCACTTTCGCCAGCGCGGTTTTTAGCATAGCGCCATCAGGATATTTCTGTGGATTGGCATCGACATAATCCTGTAGCGACTTTGTCATGTATTTTAGGGTTTTGCCGATCATCTCACCGCTTTGCTTGCTGCCAAAATAGACTTTTACCGCTCGGCTCGCCCCGACTTCTTTGGCAAAGGCATCACTACGAATATCTACCGCACTAAAGTGCTCGGGCGCTAGCTCTGACATGCTGCTCTGTATGGCAGCGATGGCGGCATCATAAAGCACTGCTGGCGGTAGCTGTGCCGTAATACTCTCTGGCAAACCAAAGCTAACGGTATGTGAGGTCATTTGGTTAGGTAAAGGGGTGTTTTCAGGATTGACAAGCGCCACGATAGGCATGATTGCCGATGGGTCTACCGTGATGCTGCTGTTATTAAAATCGAACGCTAGCGGTATCTGTACAGATGAGGCAATTGTCGGAGTCACATAATCATAGCTATAAACGCTCTGTAGTTGTCGCTGTTTGGGTTTGTACTGACTGACACTATTAAACCTTAAATTTTGATATTGATAGGCATTTGACGCGGCTATCTGTTCAGGCGTGCGATGGAACATACTCAGCATTTGGCCAATGACGCCCGTAGATGTTGCTGATTGGCTACCTTCTACAGCCTCTGATTGTTGTTTTGCCATCTGTATGGCTTCATAGTTTTTTAACAGATTTTTAGACTTTAGGTTTGAAACCCCTGAGAGAATGCCGCCCTCTGCATTGCCATATTCATTATAGCCATCTCTGTCGTAACCCTCTCGATTGTAGCCATATTCGTTGTAACCGTCTTCATCATAGCCGTCTTCATCATAATTAATATCCTCTACAACACAGACTTCATAAGCGTCATCGTCATCATTTTTATTGCATTTATTCGACTCTATACTTACCGCTGCTAACTCTGCCATAGCCTCAGTTTGCCTGTCATCATGATCACTTTCATCATGATCACTTTCATCATAAGCACTTTCATCATAACTACTTTCACCATAATCATCGTCAGGCTCATAGGCATAGGCCTCTATAATCGTTCTAAGCAAGCTACTAGAGCCTGCATCGATGCTCTCTGGATCAATAAAAGGTGCGGCTTGATAATTGGCTTGCGCGACTGCCACATGCTCTGTTGCCAGATGCTGACGAATAGCCGCCAGTAAATGTGATTTGGCTTGATTGTCGGTATTGGGATGTTTTTCTTGGTTAAATAATTGTTGATAACGCTCAGACTTGGCAGTGCGGCTGGCATTAAATGCACGTCCTTGGGCTTGGCTCTGCGCGCTATCAGCGGTACTAAAATCCATCATACTTTTTGATGCCGTAGACGATGATAGCGCAGGGCTTGATTGACAACCTGCCAACCCAAACGTACTGCCAAGCAGTAATGCGCACCCTGCAATAGAGGTTAATTTGCGCGACTGATATGAATGATTGTTATGATTGTTATGGTTATGGGCAGATGACTGATGATGAGTCATTCCAGAGTGACGCTGTTGGTCGCGTTTATGAGTGTGGTTGGATGACATAGTAATTTCTTCTTATAAATAGACAGACAATAATGAATAAATTCTAGCACTATTATTTATATCACAATGCGTTACAATTTAGTAAGATTAGAACGTATTTCTTAAAAATTTTCAGCATTTTTGATAAGACTGTTTGTCTAGAAAACGTAGCGCTAATTATTATGTCAATCAGGACACGCCCTAACACTCCAGCCTCTTCATTTTTACAGTCTTATTTTTACAGACCAAACGTGTCATCACTTGCTCAAAAAGGAATTTACAATGCAACATCCAATATCAAAAGATAAAATTAACGCTTCTCAAAATAACTTTAAAAAAAGAGCAAAAATCAAAACCGCTATTCTATTAATCAGCAGTACGTTTTTAGTATCGCTATCTGCTCATGCGGCTGAGCCAACCACCAATCAATCAACTACCATCAACCCAACATCGATTAATACCAGCGCCATCAATCTCGCTATTATGGCTGATAATCCTACGGTAGTATCTGAGACGCAGCGCGTGACGAGAGCCAAAACCAACACGCTTACCTCCACGATTAACAACGCCAATGCCGATCAAGCCATTTATTCTGAAGATGCGATTCATCATCCGGTTTGGGCAAAGAACGGTATGGTCGCCACCCAAGAAGCGCTCGCCTCTGATATTGGACTCAAGATTTTAAAAGACGGTGGTAATGCCGTTGATGCTGGGGTCGCGGTTGGCTTTGCTTTAGCAGTGACTTTGCCGCGCGCTGGGAATATCGGCGGTGGTGGTTTTATGATGATTTATGACGCCAAGCAAGGCAAAACAGTGGCTCTCGATTACCGTGAAAAAGCGCCGAGTAGCGCCTCGCGTGATATGTATCTTGATGAAGATGGTAATGCAGTCAGCGACTTGTCTCGTTATCATGGTTTAGCCATCGGTGTGCCAGGGACGGTCGCAGGATTGCTTAAAGCGTTAGAAGATCACGGCACCATGAGTCGCGGGCAAGTGATGGCACCTGCGATTGCACTGGCTGAGGACGGTATAGAAGTCACGGCTGGCTTGTCCGAGTCACTCACCGCCTTGAGCGATCGTTTACAAAAATGGCCAAGCACCAAAAAGATATTCTTTAAACCTGACGGTAGCGCCTATCAACCCGGTGAGCGTTTAAAACAGCCTGAATTGGCAAAATCACTTAAGCTGATTGCCGCAAAAGGTGCAGATGGATTTTATAAAGGGGAAACCGCAAGTAAGTTGGTCAAAGCGGTCAATGAGGCTGGCGGTAGCATGAGCTTACAAGATTTGGCTAACTATGAAGCCATCGCTCGCGAGCCGGTCAAAGGCGACTATCGTGGTTATGAGATTGTCTCGATGCCGCCACCGTCTTCTGGTGGTATCCATATCGTGCAGATTTTAAATATCTTAGAGGGTTATCCGTTAAAAGACTATGGTCAAAACAGCGCGCAAACCATTCACCTAATGGCCGAAGCCATGCAGTTGGCTTATGCGGATCGCGCAGAGTATTTAGGTGATTCTGACTTTATCGATGTGCCTGCCAGCGGCTTAACCTCAGAGGCTTATGCGGATAAACTACGCACCTTAATCAATCCAGACAAAGCCACACCAGCGTCTACCATCAAAGCCAACAACCCACTACCCTACGAGAGCGATCAAACCACGCATTTCTCTATCGTGGATAAAGACGGCAATGCGATAGCCAATACTTATACGCTTAACTTCTCTTATGGCACAGGTCTCGTCGCTGAAGGCACAGGCATTTTACTCAACAATGAAATGGATGATTTCTCTGCCAAGCCCGGTGTGCCGAATGGTTATGGCTTATTAGGCGGTGAAGCAAATGCCGTTGAAGCCAATAAGCGCCCGCTATCTTCGATGAGCCCAACGCTGGTCTTTAAAGACAATAAACCTTATATCGTCACGGGTAGCCCCGGTGGTAGTCGCATCATCACCACCGTTACCCAAATCATCTCGAACGTCATTGATCATGATATGAACATTGCTGAAGCCACTCATGCACCACGTATTCATGATCAATGGTTGCCTGATGAAATTCGAGTGGAAAAGGCACTGAATGTTGATACAGTTAAAAAGCTTGAATCAATGGGTCATACGGTCAGTCCAAAAGCAGCCATGGGTTCGACTCAGTCGATTATGATTACGCCAAATGGTGTCTACGGCTCGTCTGATCCGCGTATCGTCGATGCGGCAGTGGTTGGATACTGATTTGATTTTTTTATGATAAATGCGTTTGGCGAAATTGGCTGGGCGACAAACCCGTGAATTGTTTGAACTGACGGCTAAAAGCACTGTGATCGCTGTAGCCGCAGTTCAACGATATCTGAGTCACTGACACCTCATGACTAGCCAATAACTTCACCGCATACTCCAAGCGCAGCTTTTGCACAAACTGTAATGGCGACATATTCAGTACGGCCTTAAAGGTACGCTCTAGCTGCGACACGCTTAAATTAGCCAAGTCGGCCAATTGTGCGATATTTATTTTTTGATCAAGATGCGCTCGTACAAACTGAGCGACTTCAGCCAAGCGCGCGTGTTTACGTAAAACGCGCTCATTATCTTCATCAATGTCGACTGAAATCCCAACCATGGCGACCACTTGTTGGCTCTTATTATAGATAGGTAGTTTATTGGTAATACACCATCCTAACTGACCAGACGCATAACTGTGCAGCTCTAAGTTATCAACGATAGACTTCCCCTCTCGCAATACCTTCATATCTTGCAAAATATAATCTCTACTCTGTCGATGAGAAAACACCTCTTCTGTGGTAATGTCAGCGAGTAATAAAGTATCATCCTAAAAGGATCGTAAACTATTGATTTTATTATACGACATTTTATACAGAAAATAATAAAGTGTCATCCTAGCAAAGTGCTTTTAATAAAACTTCTTCTTTTTGGAGTAATAAAGTATCATCCTAGAAAAATTTTAAAATTAGAGTCATTAACTTTAGAATACTTTAAGTTAGTTTTAAATCATTGATTGTGATTGAGTATCTAGTACTTTGCGCACTTCCTAGGGTTGAATAACCCATTTGTTCAAGAACCTGCTTCGGTGTGTAAGGGCTAAATAGCTCACTGAGAGTATAGTGAAAACCACAATCTTCTATCCCAAATACATAATCAAAAAATACTTGAGTCAGGCAGCGATGCCTGACAGGGTTAAATTATCATAATACCGCTTTTCAAAATCAAAAGGTGACACATAACCAATCGTACTATGCAGTCGTGTTTTATTGAACCAATCTACCCACTCAAGGGTTGCTAGTTCAACATCGTTCACACCAGTCCAGTTTTGCTTTAAATAATGAATCACCTCAGACTTATAAAGCCCATTGACCGTTTCAGCCAATGCATTGTCGTATGAATCGCCTGTTGTACCAACAGAATCAATCACGCCGCAGTCTGTCATTTTATCCGTGTAGCGAATGGATAAATACTGAACCCCTCGATCACTGTGATGAATGACATCTTTGGGATAGTTTCTATCTGCTATTGCTTGGTTTAATGCCGCCATCACCATATCGGTATTCATCCGATTCGATACTTTCCAGTCCACAATAGCGCGAGCAAACACATCAATAATAAAAGCGGTATCTCTGCACACGACAAAAAAATCATCCCCACCCGATTTTCATAGGTTTAGGGGTTAAAAAGCTAACTAACTGTCGAAATACAGTCTTATCATTGTTAAAGAACACCAAGTGAAGGCCCTCAATCAACACATCCAGGCCAAGCGCAAACAAACTGGCTTGAGGTCGAGCGTTTGACTTTAACTTGCGCTTTAACGGCTTATCTTTGTCTTTATAAATACCGACATGATAAGCCCAACAAAATGCTAAGGCGTTCACTGCGACTAATTTACTGACCCGATCAAGATGGGTTAAGTGGGTATCTTCAAGATTAAAGCCACGGCCCTTTAGACAAGCAAATAAAGTCTCAATCTCCCAACGCTTAGCATAGCTTGTCATCGCATCCACTGTTTCTAGTTGATTGGTGGCCACAATCACTAAACCATAGTCTTTATCACGCTTGGCAAATACTCGAACCAAACAACCATCGACAGTCAGTATTCGTCCATGTCGATATGTTTCTTGATGGCTAACATGGCGTAATAACTCTTTAATCTGTACCAACTTGCCATGATGATTCTTAACTTTACTGTTCTTCTTAATCCGTATGGCAAAGGGTATGTGATTATTGGTGAGCCAGTTAAACCATTTTTCGCCAACAAACTCTCTGTCTGCTACTATCATCTCAAGGTTATCTTTGCCAAATTGTTTGATAAACCGCTCAATAAGTTCACAGCGTTCAAGATGGTTTGTATTACCTCGCTTATCTAGCATTTGCCAGTATAAGGGGATGGCTATCCCTTTATATACCACCCCTAGCATAAAGATGTTGAGGTTACTTTTACCCCATTTCCAGTTGGTGCGGTCAATGGTTAAGGTGAGTTTGCCTAGCCCAAATAGTCGATATATCATTAAAGCCAGTTGATCGTAGTCTATCCTCGCTTCGGCAAAAAATCGCTGTAGTCTGCGATAGTGACTGTCGGTCTTGCCACCCTTAGGAAGGTGTCTTGCTATTTTTTTTAAGATTACTGCTTTGAGCAGTAATCAGGGCTATTATCATTAGGCTCAAACATGTGATTCTTGCCTTGTTCATACTCAGGTTTTGGGTTAAAGTTTCACTAAGTCTGTTAAAGTTTGGCATGGTCTGATTCGTCTTAAAAATTACTATTATGCCTTTGCTTTAACAGACTTTTTTGTTTTTTTGTCGTGTGCAGAGCAATAAGACATAAAATGCGCTGATATGAGACTGATAGCTTCTTGTGAATAAAGTAGTAGTTTACACCGCACATACTTCTGAACGGACGATAAAGCGCTTACCTTCAGGTATCTCAAGCGAAAAACTGGCCCCGCGTCCATCGACCACATCGATGGTTAAATCCGTATGTTGCCAAAGTTTATGCTGCGCTTTACCCATATAAAAGGGACAGCCAGCGAGCTCACCGATGAGCACGTCTTGGCCGCCCACTTTAAACTCGCCCAATGGATAACACATCGGTGAGCTACCATCGCAGCAGCCGCCAGATTGATGGAACATCAGGTCACCGTGTTTGGACTTTAATAGCTCAATTAACGCAACGCAGGCTTCTGTCGCTTCAAGTTTCATAACGTGCTCCTTATTTTTAAACTTTTACCCAAACTAATCGGTAAAATATAAAAGGCCGCATCATCATCACTCACATCATTAATAGCATGTGGCTGAAAACGATACGACCTGTTATTTGTGACCAAACGTCGTAATTATCGAGATAATTTCTAAAAAATAAAAATGTCTCAAATAATTGACATGTCTACATAGAGTAATCAATGACGATGCGACCCTCAATCTTACCATCACGCATACGATCAAAAATGTCATTGATGTTTTCAAGTGGCTCAGCGGCAACAGTCGCTTTTACTTGACCTGCCGCTGCCATATCTAGCGACTCTTGTAGGTCCAGGCGTGTACCAACGATTGAGCCACGAATGGTAATACCATTTAGTACCGTATCAAAGATAGAGACAGGGAAGTCGCCTGTTGGCAGACCATTACAGACTAAAGTACCACCGCGGCGCAGCATGGTCAGCGCTTGATCAAAGGCCTTAGAGGAGACGGCTGTCACTAGCACACCATGAGCACCGCCGATCTCTTCTTGCAGATACTCACCAGGATCGGTGTTTTTGGCATTGACGGTGACTTTTGCCCCCAGTTTTTTGGCAAAATCGAGCTTTTCATCGTCAATATCGACGGCAGCAACGTTCAGTCCCATGGCAATGGCGTACTGTACCGCCATGTGACCAAGTCCACCGATACCTGAAATGACGACCCAATCACCTGGTTTGGTGTCTGTCATTTTCAGACCTTTATATACCGTCACACCCGCACATAGAACTGGTGCAATCTCAACAGAGTCAACGCTCTCAGGAATAATGCCAACATAGTCAGCATCTGCCAATACGTATTCTGCAAAGCTACCATTCACTGAGTAGCCAGAGTTCTTTTGACTTAGGCACAGGGTTTCCCAGCCACCTAGACAGTGCGTACAGTGACCACAGGCAGAGTAGAGCCAAGGCACACCGACACGGTCGCCTTCTTTAATATGCTTAACACCTTCACCCACAGCAGTGATCAGGCCGACACCTTCATGACCAGGGATAAACGGGGGGCTTGGTTTGACTGGCCAATCGCCTTCGACAGCGTGCAGGTCGGTATGACAGACACCTGATGCCTGCATTTTTACTACAATTTGACCAGGACCTGGGGTAGGGATATCAACTTCTTCAATCTGCAGAGGTTGGTTGAACTCATGCAGAACCGCAGCTTTCATTTTATTAGCCATGTTACTTTCTCCTTATCGTGGATGGTGAGTTGATAGATGTCATATCTACCAACTCATTATTTTATGGTGGCTGCCATAAAGTGCGTGACAGACAGGCTTAAAAGAAGCCCATCTTTTTGGGACTATAAGAAACCAGCATGTTTTTGGTTTGCTGATAATGATCAAGCATCATTAGGTGGTTTTCGCGGCCGATACCCGATTGCTTGTAGCCACCAAATGCAGAATGCGAAGGATAGATGTGGTAGCAGTTGGTCCACACGCGACCTGCTTGGATGCCACGTCCGAAGCGATAGGCTTTGTGTACACTGCGTGTCCAGACTCCAGCACCAAGACCATATAAGGTATCATTGGCAATGCTCATGGCCTCTTCGTCGTCTTTAAATTTCGTGACGGCAAGTACTGGTCCAAAGATTTCTTCTTGGAACACGCGCATATCATTGGTGCCTTCAAAGATGGTCGGTTTCACATAATAACCGTCGCCAAGCTCGCCATCGTGTTTGGCTTGCTCGCCGCCAACCAAGACTTTTGCGCCTTCTTTTTTACCGATATCCAGATAAGATAAGATTTTTTCTAACTGGTCTGAGCTGGCTTGGGCACCAATCATGGTGTCAGTGTCTAGTGGATTGCCCATTTTGATGGCTTCAACACGCTCGACACAGCGTTTGATAAATTCATCATAAATACTCTCATGTACCAGCGCACGCGACGGACAGGTACAAATCTCACCTTGGTTTAAGGCAAACATGACCAAACCTTCAACGGCTTTATCCAAGAAATCATCGTCTTCGTCCATGACATCAGCAAAGAAGATATTTGGACTCTTACCACCCAGCTCTAGGGTAACTGGAATGATGTTTTCACTGGCGTACTGCATGATTAGGCGACCAGTAGTCGTCTCACCAGTAAAGGCAACTTTATTGATACGTGGATTGGAGGCAAGCGGCTTACCAGCTTCAACTCCGAAACCGTTGACCACGTTGAGGACACCTTTTGGTAAGATATCAGCAATCCCGATCGTCTCTAGCATAAATAGGATAGAGGCAGGCGTTTGCTCTGCAGGCTTGAGTACTATACAGTTACCAGCAGCAAGCGCAGGGGCTAGCTTCCATACTGCCATGAGGATCGGAAAGTTCCATGGGATAATTTGGCCGACGACACCAAGTGGCTCATGGAAGTGATAAGCAACCGTGTCATCATCAATTTGACTGATGCCGCCTTCTTGTGCACGAATGGCACTGGCAAAATAGCGAAAGTGATCGACAGCTAATGGAATGTCTGCTGCTAGGGTTTCACGTACAGGCTTGCCGTTTTCATACGTTTCGGCAATGGCGATGGCTTCTAAATTGGCTTCCATCTTATCTGCAATTTTGAGCAGTAGATTGGCACGTTCAGCGACACTGGTTTTGCCCCAAGCGTCTTTGGCAGCATGAGCAGCGTCTAAGGCTTTTTCAATATCCGCTTCTTTTGAACGGGCGACTTGGCAGATGACTTTACCGTCAATGGGGCTGGTGTTGTCAAAGTATTCTCCATCGGCTGGTGCGACCCACTCACCATTGATAAAGTTGTCATATTTTTCGCGGAATTGGACGGGGCTGTTTTCTGTATTGGGATAGGCGTGTAGCATTAACGACTCCTTGTTGTATTAATTTATAAAGCAAATAAACGTTCAAGCCTTTGATATATGATCTTTTGAGGTCATATCTATAAAGTCACTTGCACGGTTTTGCTGGATCTTCCTGATCAGGTTGACAGTCTATCCTACTGAACTTTTATACATATAGATAGGTACTTTTAGTAAAGCAAATCAGGTTGTTTCATAAATTTAGGCTCTGCACACGACAAAAAAACAAAAAAGTCTGTTAAAGCAAAGGCATAATAGTAATTTTTAAGACGAATCAGACCATGCCAAACTTTAACAGACTTAGTGAAACTTTAACCCAAAACCTGAGTATGAACAAGGCAAGAATCACATGTTTGAGCCTAATGATAATAGCCCTGATTACTGCTCAAAGCAGTAATCTTAAAAAAAATAGCAAGACACCTTCCTAAGGGTGGCAAGACCGACAGTCACTATCGCAGACTACAGCGATTTTTTGCCGAAGCGAGGATAGACTACGATCAACTGGCTTTAATGATATATCGACTATTTGGGCTAGGCAAACTCACCTTAACCATTGACCGCACCAACTGGAAATGGGGTAAAAGTAACCTCAACATCTTTATGCTAGGGGTGGTATATAAAGGGATAGCCATCCCCTTATACTGGCAAATGCTAGATAAGCGAGGTAATACAAACCATCTTGAACGCTGTGAACTTATTGAGCGGTTTATCAAACAATTTGGCAAAGATAACCTTGAGATGATAGTAGCAGACAGAGAGTTTGTTGGCGAAAAATGGTTTAACTGGCTCACCAATAATCACATACCCTTTGCCATACGGATTAAGAAGAACAGTAAAGTTAAGAATCATCATGGCAAGTTGGTACAGATTAAAGAGTTATTACGCCATGTTAGCCATCAAGAAACATATCGACATGGACGAATACTGACTGTCGATGGTTGTTTGGTTCGAGTATTTGCCAAGCGTGATAAAGACTATGGTTTAGTGATTGTGGCCACCAATCAACTAGAAACAGTGGATGCGATGACAAGCTATGCTAAGCTAAGCGTTGGGAGATTGAGACTTTATTTGCTTGTCTAAAGGGCCGTGGCTTTAATCTTGAAGATACCCACTTAACCCATCTTGATCGGGTCAGTAAATTAGTCGCAGTGAACGCCTTAGCATTTTGTTGGGCTTATCATGTCGGTATTTATAAAGACAAAGATAAGCCGTTAAAGCGCAAGTTAAAGTCAAACGCTCGACCTCAAGCCAGTTTGTTTGCGCTTGGCCTGGATGTGTTGATTGAGGGCCTTCACTTGGTGTTCTTTAACAATGATAAGACTGTATTTCGACAGTTAGTTAGCTTTTTAACCCCTAAACCTATGAAAATCGGGTGGGGATGATTTTTTTGTCGTGTGCAGAGAAGCGGTATATACCCAACCGCTCAATGTCTTGATATAAGTAAAGTCTGCCACCCAGAGCTGGTTAGGGCGCTGAGCGCTAAAGTTACGATTAACCAAGTCATCAGCACGCTTTTGATCATCACAGCTGTGAGTTGTTATTTTACCCTTACCGCGCCAGATATCTTGTAGGCCGTGCTGACTCATTAAACGCTCGACGGTACACCAAGCAACCTTTAACCCGTCAGCTTTCATCTGCTGCCATACTTTACGCGCACCGTAACGGCATTTGCTGTCCTGCCAGATACGTTTGATTTCGCTGATGTAAAAGTCGTCATGCTGACTGCGTAGTGAACGCTTGTGTGGGTTGTCGCTTAAGTCTTGAGCACGATAATAAGTTGACGGGGCAATCGGTAGGACTCTACAGATCCGCTCGACCCTATACTTAGTTTTGTTATCATCAATAAAACTGATCTTTACTTGGGTGGACGGTCGAGCTCCGCCTGGGCGAAAAAAGCCGCAGCCTTACGTATAATTTCGTTGGCTTGCTTAAGCTCTCTATTTTCGCGCTCGAGATCCTTAATACGCTGCTCTTGACTTTGAGCTTGCACATTTGCAGGAATGGTTTGATTGATGTGTTTTTTATGTCACGATCTCAGGGTTTCAGGTGTGCAGCCAATCTTAGGGGCAATGGCTTGAATCGCTGACCAGATGGAGGGATAGTCGTTTGCTGCTTCGATCAGCATACGGACGGCGCGTTCTTTAATCTCAGGAGTGTAGTTTCGTGTTTTCATTGTCGTATTCTCTCAGAATGTTGAGTCTCCGACAATCCCGGGGCGGTTCATGACGCACTAGAGGTGGATATAAAGGATTTAATTTGACATCATATTCTCAGAAGAACTAGGCTAGTTATCGATACATAATCAGATAGCAAACCTAGTGTTTCATAACCCTCTCAATAAATCAAAAATTATATTTTTTTTCTCTTAATTTGAAGGCAATATCCCCCCCTTCAAGAATTTCACAAATATGCTCTTTTATGGTTTTAGATTCTAAAATCGAATCCTCAAATTTTGATTTAACGCTTGATTCAATACTTCCAGACTTATATTCGAATTTTTTATTACTTTTATTAGGTGTTTTAGATCCATGCTGATTAGCAACTATAATTTGCTCGCTATCAGCATTAACAACCACATTTGCATTATGCGTTACTAAGATAATTTGTCTTTGGGATTTTTTATCTTTAATATACTTTACTAACTCTGTATAAATCGCTCTATTATCTAAATCGTCTTCGGGTTGATCTATTATTATCGGACACTTTCTTTCGCTACAATCTAGACTCAGCTTTAAAACTACAAAAGCTTTTTTGCCTTGAGACATCTCAGTATAACTATCACCTTCGTATAGAACATCATAGCTAAGCTTAAACCAAGTCGTAGTTAAAAACTCCGAATAAAAATTTTCTTCTGTAAACCCTGATTTCAGCTTAATTAATCTACTATTTAGTGCCTCACTAATTTCATCAAAGCCCGATAGTAAACCTTCCACATCAAAAAATTGTGAGTTTGCAATATTTTGTGCCTTTTCTGGTTGCTGATTAATATACTTAACTATAAATTCACTAAATTTATCACTCTGAAATTTTGGTGTAGGTGATATTTCTAAGCTATTATCCTCAAGCACTTCAATCTCTTTAGTTAGAAGCAGAGGCTCTTTATTGATTAACTTCCAGTTAGCACGAGCATTAGTTAAAATTATACTAGATTCATTGCTAATTCCACTAATTTCGCCTTCTAGTTGTAGAATATTTTCAAGCTTTTGATTTTCGAAAGATTTCTGAATTATTAACGGTTTTATGGACTCAGTAGCTTTTAGGTATTGCTCTATTTGGTTAAACTTGCTATCTGCATTTATTAAAGAAATTTTCTTAACATAATAATCATTCTGAGTGTCCAGAGCTAGTTTAGCTCCTTGCTTTAACTCTTCCACTTGATTCTCAGCAAACGTCTCAATATTGGTAAGCTTTTCTTCTATAGTGTCTTTTATATACTGATAAAAAGGATTATCTAAAAATGGATTGCTAATTTCTAATACAACTTTTGCGCAGAGGTTATCCATGTCCTCTATAGTACTTTCGAGAGTGGTAAGATGACGTTCTAGTTCTTTTAAAGTGTCTTGTTTACTGCTATGTTTCTCAAGCTCTTCCTGAGTATAGCTTCCAACACTATACCTGTTTATTAATTGATCTAATCTATCAATCTGCTGTAAAACATCAGTTTTATTACCAATATTATTGGATTGTTCAAGCTTTTGATTAATAAGCTCTTGATTGCTAAAATAGTTCGAAAGCTGACTAGAATTCTGTTGTCTTAATCCTGCAATTTTTTTGTCACTATCTTCATAGGTTTTAGGATTTAATTGGAATAATATATCTTTAACTATACTTTCAATACCTTCTTCGTGTGTTTTATAGAACATATGACCTTGATAAAAATAGTCTATTGACCTTGTATCGTCTTCATTGCCATCTTGCCAAAATATTCTTATGTGATCTGAAATTTCTTTAATATGGTTTTCTGGTTCACCATTTTCCAAAGCATTAGGGGCAACCTTGTTAGCGATACACTTTACTAGTGTAGATTTGCCAGAAGAACGGCCGCCAATAATAGTATTAAGGTTTGGGTTCAAATAAAGAACTTTAGTAGCTATATTTTCATGACTAATTTTAATTCTATCAATCACTTCATAATCTGTTTTAGGTTCTGGTCTATTTAAACCTATATATACACGAGTTTCAGGTTCATGTAATATTTGTTTCAGACCTTCAAAAGATGGTTCAGACTTAATCCAACAATATCGCTGTTTGTCAGGTTCAAACAATTTGTCAAAATTATGTGCATCACTACCATGAATACAAGGTTTAAATGAGCCAAGTTTTTTTAAAAACTCATCTTTGTCTTCACTTTCCTTACCAAGGAAAAAATCTATATCTTTAGGGTTTGATGAAAAGATAACATCAGATAGTTTATAGATTGATTCTCGAAGCTTACTCAAAGTAGCATTTTCTGACTGTTGAAAAAACCTTTCATGACCTTGATATGATGAATTACCATCCTTATTGGAATTAGCGACCGTAATAATACAACTATCTTTAAAGGTTGGCATTTCTTTAAACGCATTTATTATGTCAGATGGGTTTAATATAAAATTACTAACTCCTTTTTTAAGTGCTACTCCATCATCCAATAGATAATTATTATCTACATCTTTTCCCAAGCGTATTAGATCATTCCTATCAAGGCTATAAGTCTTGGTATCAGAGTATGTAAATTTTAATAGTCTGGCAAACTGTGACTCGTAAATTGCGCAATGGTCTGGATCTAATAGGAGATGTAGATTAATCAGCCCTCCCTTATCGGTGCTAGGTGTTATTCTTAATTCAATATTCGGTATTAAGAAAATCTTGTCGATTCTATCTTTTTCTATATCACTAAAGCTCTGATTGGTATGTACTTCTTTCTGAAACTGCTTAACTTTTTTATAATTTTCAACATTAAAATAATCAGTAATTCCTATCACTTTAATTTCTTTCTCTAGGGCCTTTTTAAACAGTTCGACACAAAAATCCTCAAAAGTTATATCACCAAATTGATCGTTTTTGGCAGTTCCTTTTGTATGAACATGTAAATCCCAACGACCCCATTCTGAACCTCGATACATGTTAACGTCCTTATTACCCAATGAAATGTTACGGTTATTATTTAGTTTGCTCTCATTATTGACGCATCTTCCTCTATTTAGCCCAATCCAACGCCTTCTTAATAATATCCTTTACCAAATCATCTTGAAACTGGGTACTAAAGCTCACGCTAAGCCCATCTGCCTCCATTTGATTAAACAACCGCTCAGCATGTTTAATCTTGCGGTTTTCCTCTGCTCTTAGACTATCAGATGAACTGGTATCTTTAGTTTCAATGATTAAATTGAGCGTTTGGCCTTTATCAGTTTCAACCACATAAGCGAAGTCAGGTGAGTAAGTACCACCTCCTGATATTGGTATTCTAATGGAGTTTCTAGGAATTTTACTGAATACTGTAACCTGTGTAACTTGGTCTTTAATGTTCTGCATCTCTAAAGGTGAGTCATAAAACACATCCTCAAAAAGATAAGCATCATCGGGCTTACCATTATCATAATGAACACCTAGCTGACCTGATTTTAACTCATCTAAAGGTACGCCCTTAGAGTCTGTATAGCTAGTAGGATGAACCTGATTAGATATGATGTTATAGCCTATCTCAAATTTTTGCATAGCATTTTGGAACAGATACAGCTTTATCCCATCAGCAAACTTACGGATAGTTTGGATGTTCAAGTAGTCATTAATATCAAGACCCTGTTCACCTTCGTCTTTTAGATGTTTGAGAGTAACAAACGCTTTATGCAAGGTTGGCAGTTTTATATATGTTTTTTCAGATAACTGACGTAAGAAACTACCATAACTCATGGTGCTTATTTTTGCAAAGTCTTCTTCATCGTCATATACACTCTGATAACCAGCTTGGTTATTGTGGATATGAAGCTTCGATACTTTCGTTACGAGCCCAGTCTTACTAAAGTTATTAGCGGTAATTTCTTGCTTGAGATAGTCCATAAGTAGCTTTTCATAAAAATTACCTTCATCTTCAAACTGATATTCTAAAATAGCGCGCTGGTTAATCAGCTCCCATAACTCTTTAAGCTCTTCATACTTACCAAGTCTAACTTTGGTTTTAGCTTTTGTATCTTCTTTAGACTTATTCTCAATCTTGCCCTTTTTAAGTGCTTGACCGAAGGCATCAGGATAGAGGTCTTTAAGGGCTTGATAACCACCTTCTAAGAATTTCTCGTCATCATCAATTAAGTTTTGGTCATAAAGTTGATTACTGAGCTCTCTTTTACTCACTTCATAATGATTTTTGATTTGCTCAACTAACTCATTATTCAGTTCTTCTGGCACTACTTCTGAAGCAGAGGTATCATTGATTTCTTGAGTTAGCTCCTCTACAAAATCCTTTTCCGTAAAGTCGACATAATAGTTTAAACGGAAGTCATCGGTCTTCTCTCTTGCCATATGCTCATTGACAGGCAATCGCAAGCCTCGACCAACTTCTTGTAGTTTAGAGGTCGTACTACCACTGGATCGAAGCTTACAGATTTGAAACACGTTTGGATTATCCCATCCCTCACGCAACGTCCATTTAGAAAAGATAAAGCGCCTTGGATTATCTAGTGACAATAAACTTTCTTTATCATGCAAAATTTCGTTAATCTCAGCTTCGATTTTTTCGTCATTACCTGTGTTGTCTTTTGAGAAGTAGCCACCATGGGTCAGACTGATATCTTTAATAGTCCGCTGTAAATACTGCTTATAGAATGGATCTGTTTCTTTAGCAAGATAGGACTTAGCTATTGCTAGTACCCAAGTCTCAAATTGTGTTTTTAAACTGCCAGCAAGCTCATTACCGTCTCTATACCCCTCGATATCATCAATAAAGAACAGCGTTAACGGTTTGATGCGCGGACTGCGAGTAAGCAGCTCTCGCTCCAGTTTAAAGTGCTCTTTGATAGCCTTTTGAATCATACTGTCTTGAAGAGACTCAAGATAAGAGTATGGGTTGATACTCTCGCCTTTTTTAAGCTCAATACCGTTACTAAGAACCAAAGTAGTTTTATTCAATTTTTCGATATTTAAGCTATGTATCGCCGAGTGAATACTCGAAAGTGAATCATTATTCCCAAGTATATAGGGGGTCTTAGTACCATTCTCGCTAAGTTCAAACTCGGCTTCTTTGCCGTCTAATGACTTTAAGGTGAGCTTGGCATTGTCATTGCCTGATAAACTTTCAACATAGGCGGTGACCCCTTTGACTAGGTCTTGGTTAAAGGCATCAACAGCAGTTAGATGGTAAATGAGGTTTTTATACTCATCGTTGAAAGTTGCACCATAGCGTAGCGTGAACTGTGCTTTTAAGTTCGATATACTTTTCCAAGTTTTACCAGTTTGTGGAAACTTATGCGGCTCGTCTATGATAACGACAGGATTGACCCCTGCTAGCGCATCGATGGCGCGATCATATTTCTCTCCAAGCAGTGCGCGATCAAATCTTTCTTCTTGAATAGTGGGTGAGTTAATCATGCCTTGGTTGATCACCAAGACGTGAATTTTACTCTTATCACCGTGACTGGCATTGACAAACTGAGTCACAGACTCTGGCATATACGATCTTTTGCCTTTCTTACTTTTTTTGCTCTCAACCACATAAGTGACGATTTGCTTATCATGATATTCACCTTGAAAATCATGGCGAAAGTGCTCACGTAAAGCGTCACTTTTTAAGAAGTTTACTGTACCAGCTTTGATAGAAAGAGTGGGCACGACGACGATAAACTTGAACAGTCCATAGATTTTGTTAAGCTCATACATGGTTTTGGTATAGGTATAGGTTTTACCTGTCCCTGTCTCCATTGAGATATCAAACACAAGATCATCACTGCACTTTTCTGTGCCAAATATACCGTTCTCTTGTTGAGTTTGCTTGATATCACTAGCTAGTACGCTAGAGTTAAAGCTAATCTTAGGATTGATATACTGGCTGATGATATAGTCGCTTGAAGGATGGAACTCTACGTTCAAAAACGACTTTATTAACGCAGTAATCGCCTTTTCTTGGTGAGGTAGATTTGGTTCAAAGTTAAAGCCTGCCATAGTCACTCTCGTATATGAAGTTAAAAAAGAAAATAGCTATCAAAAATTTAGTATCTAACAATAATATTGATCGTGATCTTCTTTTTGTTTTGATAGCTTTTGATGGCTTCGTTTAACTCCATTTGCATGGCGGTATCGAAGTTGTAGCCATTGACTATGATTCTATCTGGCGCAAAACTTTTATCCTCATCTAACTTATCTAACAAGCACTTCAAATTTTGAGTGCCAAAGTCAGAGGCGATTAGATATAGGTTCTTATTAATCAGCTTGGCGTTATAGCCCTGCAAGTCTACACTTATAATGTCTGCAGTTAGCTCATTGTTATCGTAAAGCATCCATGTCGTCAGCAGTGCTTGATACTGCTCGTCACTTAATACCATATCGTCAAACAGGCTTTCATTACTCACTTGCAATTCGTCATCTACGCTAGGACGGAAGTCATTAGTGGTCTCATAAATCTTGAAACCTAAATCACCTTGGTGTTTTTCGTTCTCGCTAGCAATTTTTTCGGCTGCTTTTATGATGCGGGCTTTAGTGATATCGAAAATAGTGCTGTAGCCTGCTTCTAGTGCAGTTGAATCAGGCTTACATGGTTCATCTATTTGAACAGCAATAAATTGCCTTTTACCATTATCATCAGTATTTAGTTCTTGGATTGCTTGTAGGGATGAACCTGATCCTGCAAAAAAATCCACAGCTATGAAATCATTGCCTTGAATAAGACCAAAAATATACTTGAGGAAATTAACATTTTTTGGATTGCTGAACATATCAGTTTTGCCAAGTACATCTGCTAACTGCGTAGTTCCATCATTAGTCGAAAACTCTAAAATACTTCGAGTATTACTATCTTTAGTAGTTTTAATATAAAACTTTCCTTCTCGAGATTTAACATCATTCTTACTGACAAATGTCCTTTTTCTGACTGTGTAACCATTTTTAGTTTCTTTAATCAAAATATTATCTTTTTCGGAATTAAACTTAGTAATATCCCAAGTCCATACTCCTAATTTACCTCTAACTTTTGGAGGTCTAATTTTAATATAACCTTTTGAAATCAAGTCAAGATTATCTGAGTATATCTCGTCCTCATCATTAGAGATTAAAGCTAGTTCAATATCATAGTCAGATACCCCCAGAAAATCACCTGATTGCGGGTTGTAATAGACTGTGTAACCTAAATTTTTACGTTTATTTAATGTCCCACCTTCGCCTCTTGTCGTAATAGGATCATTGAGGAGGTAAAACTCGTTCTCTTCTTGATATACTTCTTTCTCTACAATTTCTTGATCAACAAGAGATAAATCATTAACTGATGACTTTCTATAACATATTAGGTAATCGTGATTCTTTTGAATATTCAAAGTGTCACTTTTAGAATTCAATTTATTATGAATTATTGTACCTAGGTGATTAGACTCACCAAAGACTTCGTCACAAACCAACTTCAACTGATTGACTTCATTATCATCAATTGAAATGAAAATCACTCCTTCTTCGTGTAATAACTCACGTGCAATATACAGTCTTGGGTACATAAAAGTTAACCAAGCACTATGGCTATTCGAACCTTTAGCATTAAAGCTAAGAACACGCTCCGCTTCTATCTTATCAATATCTGCAAGACGACTTAAATCATTAATTGAGAATTTAAAGCTGTCCTGATATGCAAAACCATCTGACCCTGTATTGTAAGGAGGGTCAATGTATATCATCTTGATTTTTTCACGGTAGCCATTGACCAAATGCTTTAATACTTCAAGGTTATCGCCTTTAATCAGTATATTACCGCTATCACTGTTTTCAGCCCTCTCGTTATGCGTTGTATCAGGTTTTAGTAGCTTTTGAGGCGGTAAGTTGGTTAACAGCCTAGCATAGGCTTTACCAAGCCAATTTAGGCTATATGATTCCTTGACCATATCTACTTCGTTGGCTTTTACGACTTCCATCATCTTTTCAGGCTGAAAGTGACCATCCTTGTCAAAACATTGAGGAAAATGCTTCTTTAAAATAGCAATTTGTTTGCTATTTGCCGTTTCAGTTTCATCAAAGAGGGTTTCGGTAGACAGGTTGGTCATGATACTTCCTAAGGTGTAAGGTAAAAGGAGCACTTATAAAACTGCTTTGGCATTATGACAAAGTCATTCTATCCAAACAATGAGCCAAATATTTCAAACGACACATATTGTCGCATATGCTCGGCTAATGTGAATTGTTAATCAGCTAACCTGCTATTATAACTTTATAAAAACCGATAGTCATGAAATAGGAGTAGATAAGATGCTTGAGATAAAAGGGCTGGATCAATTGAACAAGACATTAAGTGAGTTGGGCAAAGTGACCGATGAGCTTGAAGGTGAACTAGGAAGCATACAGTTCGATGCTGAAAGTGCTGAAAGCATTGAGTTAGCTATCGTTGAAATGGAAAACATGGTTGATAAAAAGTTCGAAAATTACGCTTCAAACCCCGTGGCTATTGACATGGCTGACGGCATCAAGGCAGCCTATAGACAAATGATTATAGATAAAGCAAGTGAAGCAAGAATACAGGCTGATAGCGAGGAGAATAAAAATGGCCGTTGATCTATTCAAAAAAATCGATAATACCGTGTTAGATCTCCAAGCATCACAGAACCAAACTTATGAAGGCTTACTTGAAAAGCTAGCTCAGCTATTGCGCCATGATGACTTGCAACCTTTTAATGAAGCACTTACTCAAAATATTGATTTAGAACAATTTCTAGAGGCAAGCTATGCCACTCAGCAAGGGATGTTTGGCACTAGCAAGCTACAGTGGACTGGTAATGATAAAAAAGACCTGGGGCTAAAGTATGCATTAGTTCAAAAACTAGGTGATGATACAAGTTATGCGTCAAATTTTGCATACGAGTTTTTTAGTAGCCGCGATAATAAAATAATCTCTTGTATTCATAATTTAGTTAGAGGATTAATCATTCCATTTGTGCGCGACTACAAAGAATATGTTGCTTCAAATAGCAAAATAGAGCCTGAGCTTAAGACATATGATGCTAACGCTGTAGCTCAATCTAATAGAAAAGTATTTGTCGTTCATGGGCATGACGATCATGCAAAAGAAATGATGGCGCGTTTTCTAGAAAAAAATGACTTTGAAGCTATTGTTCTTCATGAACAGGCAAGTGGTAATAAAACGATTATTGAAAAAATTGAGCATTATGCAGATGTAGGGTTTGCAATTATATTACTGACTCCAGATGATATGGGTAAATCGAAAAATGCAGATAATTACCAACCTCGAGCACGTCAAAATGTGATTCTAGAGTTAGGTTATTTTATGGGGAAGCTCGGACGGCATAAAGTATGTGCATTCAAATCAGGTGACTTAGACATTCCGACAGATTTTAGCGGTGTTATTTGGAACCAGTTAGATAATGCTGGTGCTTGGAAGCAGGTACTATCAAAAGAGCTGAGTGAAGCAGGTTATGATCTAGATAGTAACAAGCTTTTAAAGTCCTTAGGGTAAGTCTCTCATCTCGGAAATAAGCTGTCTAGAACCACTCCCAGGCTCAGGCGGCTTATACATTTTGCTATAGCTAAGTACCGAAAGCTATCGAAGGCTTTGCAATTGTTATGGATATTCATTAACAGGGAGTCACGTAGTGAAAAGTACAGGTCACCATATAGCATACGAAGCATCTCTATCAATTTCTGATGGTTATATAGGACTACATAGTAGAGATGAGTATAACGCTGCTATTATGCATATCTTTGATTTGATAAAAGCTTCATATACCTTATTAATGGCTGACAGTGCAGCACCTTCGCTATTTTTATCTATTACTGTATTCGAGGAAATTGCCAAAGTGCACGCTGGTCACATGCGCTCAAGAGGAAAGCCAGAAACGAAGCAGAGAGTGAAGCGATCGAAAGACCCTCTCTTTAATCATGGCAAAAAGCATAGGATCTCTATCGACCCTTTATTTCTATCTTCTGAACGTTTATATAACAGTATTGGTAAAGAGAGAGTTGAAGAGATAATAATGAATTATGAGACAGGGAAATACTCAGCTCTTAGAGAAAAGTCGTTGTATTTTAGTCGAACTAATGAAGGTTTGCATATACCCTCTAGCTTCATAAGCATTAATTTATCAGCTGAACACCTACTGATAGCTATTGAGCTATTTGGTGAATTATTTTGGGGTATGACGGCTGTTGCTTCTATAGCGAGTGATGAAACTGATGAGATTTTTTTAAGAGTGACAAAAATACTCATTCAATGAAAACTATATAATTATGCTCGTTTTTTATATTAAGCATCCGCAATTATTCAGCTAAACCTAGAACCGTATCCAATCGCTTTTGCCATCGTATAAAATCGTCACTACTTTCAGTAAGTTCGAGCATACCTTTAGGATGGTTCAAGGTATGCACATCGTCAAACTTTTTTAAATAACTGGCCTTAGGCCAACGCAGTGATCTCTTAACAACTAAGCTCAGAAACTCATCCATATGATCGTCCCAGTAATCTAAATCATTGATTTTTATTATTAAGGTCGATATTGGCTTATAGTTGTCAGTAGTATCTATCTCTAAAATGACGAAATGAGAAGTGTCAGTTTTGACTCTTACTTCAAGTAAAGACCGTCTATTGCCGTCCATCGTTCTATGTAGCCTAGAGCGCCCAACAGCAGGTAAAAAATGTAGTTTTTCAGTACAGTCAGTCTTATGTCGTTCTGATAACATCTTGATTAGTAGCTTAAAGGCTTCAAATCGTTGCATATACAGTTCTAAAAAATCGCTGTCATCATCAAGCCCAGAGAAGTCCGCTTGGCATGCAGTACCGTCAATTGTGGCCTCATCTGTACCAAGATCTAGTTCTACTAACTCATCATAATCTTCAGTTTCTGCTCCTTGTGCGCCTGGAACTCTTTTTTTGACAACCTTTCGAGTTTCTATTGGAGTTGCAAAGCTAAAGGATGTTGTTGGCACCTCTATCGTTTTCGGTTTAGTGTCAATATCTGCTTCTTGCTGATCATCAATAGTATCACTACTTACTGAACCATTTGGCTTAGCTACGTTACTTGTACCGCCGCCTCTCGTACCAGCTTTGAATTTCTCACTATAAAATGGCACTTTTTTGGGCAAAGAGGAGAAAATATTACTGATCCCTATAATTTCATGAACATAGTAATTGCCAGTATCCTTGTGCATCCAACCTCTAGTGTCTAGTGAGAGGTTATCAAGCCGTGGCGGACTAAATTTAAAGCACCATGTTTTCTTGTCTTCAGTTTCCTGAACTTCTTCAATAAAATTTTTGGCAATACTTTCATAAGAAGAACGCGCAT
Source organism: Psychrobacter sp. AT9 (assembly GCF_047272965.1). Classification (NCBI taxonomy): domain Bacteria; kingdom Pseudomonadati; phylum Pseudomonadota; class Gammaproteobacteria; order Moraxellales; family Moraxellaceae; genus Psychrobacter; species Psychrobacter sp. AT9. The sequence goes on along the minus strand of NZ_JBKOTW010000001.1, from coordinate 1,474,042 downwards.
TTTCATCTATTAGTATCCAAGCCAGTAAGCGTCTCTGTCCTTCGTGATCAAAAGTTTTTAAAGGTAGAGAGCTTATAGGCAAAACATTTACCAATACTGAATCATCTGGCATGTCTTGAATCCAAAACTCTCTACTGAGTAATCCGTGATCAATACAGTTTCGAGCAAGATAGGCATTATGAAAAAATAACACTCGTGCAAACTCAATCTGAGGTATATGGATCGTTACTGTTGACTCATCTGGTCTGATATAGTCAAACACAAAGGTATTACCGCCGCTTTCTGAATCAATGCCTACTTGCCAATTAGCAATAGAGACATTACTCAAAACAAATGGGTAGCCACCTTTACGAGACTGCCCATCTGAAGGGTTTATGACCCTTCTTTTCGCGAGAGCTGGTAGATTTGATAGCCTGGTATGTAATATTTGATTTTGCCTAGTGCTTGTTACGTATAGCTCAAGATTCCATGTCTTCAAGTGTTTAAACTTGAAAATATTAGCAACGTACATTATTTTCGAGTCTTCAGGGAAACCTTTAGCGATCATATACTCACCTTGTTTATTCGCATATTTGTAATACTGTATGCATGCTCTAGAAACCTACTAGACTCAGGAGTAATTCGCTCATCACTCAATTTAGCCAGTCGTAATATCTCCCAGCGCTGTAAAGTTTGATTGTTCGATATACTATCAATTAATACCTGGCTTAACCGTCTTATTTGATAGTTACTAACGTCTTCACTATATCTGTCCAAAAATGCTGAGACTAAAGGTAGCTTATCTTGATTCTTCTCAATCATTGAGACTGAATCAGTTTGATTCATCCACCACTTTTTTGATTTACGAGGTAATGTTAAGTCGAAACATGTGTGATCGTTTATTTTGATCAAAGACCTCACAAACTCGCTATCTCGCTTTTGCCAATCTACAGTGAACCCTTTAGGTATGTGACGTTGATGGTAGTTTTTGTTTGTATTAATAAACCATGTCTTATCGTTACGATATAGCCATGCATAAAGAGCTTTATTAACTTTTCTAGCTTCTTTAATCGATTGGTGTTCTTTAATCAAGTCTAACCATAGGTTTCGATTTGACTTTACCAATTCACTGTCAGGCTTTATGGTATTTTTCGCTTTTGTAATTTTACCAGATAGGGTGGTTTTCTGGCTTTTCACCTGCATTATTATTTCTTCAAAAGTCCATTCTTGCTCCAATAATGAACTAATAGCGATAATATGTTCAAGATAACTGAACGATTTACGATGTTTACGAAAAATACCGCGAAGCCAACCTGTTTCACTGTTAAGTCTATGAAGATTGTTCGTTTCCAAAAGCTCGAATGACCATCTATTTTCCACCTTTTCTATTATACGAAGATGATCGATATGTTTAGACCCTCTTATACAGTTACTAGATCGAGCTAAACCGTGGTAAAAAGCAGTCCACTGCTCAAAAGTCGGAGAAGATTGTTCAGCTAAGGATAAAAGCTCAGATATTTTAGAAATGAGGAACCTATTATCTTCATTGACACTTCCTTGTGGATTTATATTACAGTTATGTGGAGTAGGGGCAATAAAATCATGACGGGAGTTAGGACGATATTCAACTGAAGAATCCGCTAATGATCCATGCTTGCTACAAAAAGTTATGCCTGGAATTTGCCACATACGTGACCAATACCATTCACCATAATCTTTAAACTGCTCATTAAAACATTGTGGGCAGTAACGGATATGTTTTACTGAGGGCAGTCTTGATGCATTATTCCCTATTGCTAAGTGAATAGCGCCTTGCGAATGATTAGCCATCCATCTCAAACATTCTTGTCGCCTAGACTCAGGGATAAAAGGAGCATACAAAGGAAAAAGCGTATGCTGATATGCAATATAATTCAGATTAAAACGGTTATGAGGATAGTGATTCGCTATTTTAGATAAATGGCATGGCAAATCAACAGTTGCAACTACTCCTCTATCTTCAAAAACATCATCTAATAACTGCTTTGGACTAATCAATCCAGCTCTAATCTTATACCTAGCAACTGTGCTATAGATCAATTCTTGAGGGTATGGCATAGGAAGATTAATCATACTAACTCACCTTAGGTAGCCAGTCGTTAATATCAAATATTAGCGATGTAGAATCTTTTAAGTGCTCATAAAATGAATTATCTTTTTCCTTTTGAGTGAACTGATAACGTAAATCTTCAGAATCAAGCGTATGCCAATCCTTTGGTTTGATATAATTCGATTTCTTTGTACGATTAATCGTTTGAGAGTCATCTTTTAAATTGCTGTTTCCAACTTCAACCTCTTTCGACCATTCTAAAATAATAGACATCAACTCGGGCATAGAGGCTTCAGGTAGCTCAGAAACTGCCTTTTTAACTGTAGGAACTAGTACAGCGGAGTCTTTCCCCATATCGACTAACATACGATGTAATCTAATGCTTAGTTCGCACCCCTGATATTCTGATACCTCATCGAACTCAGACTTCTTTTGATGTAGCTTACTTTGAAGCTGCAATAGCTTTTTATCAATGTCGGGTACTACTAGATCTGAAAACTCGGCAATTTTATCTGATCTACCAGATTGTAAGGCTTCTATCATAGGATGGATGGGTCTTAGATCTTCATCATAAGTGGTCTGCAGTAGTTTAACCGTAATACGCTCTATCCCTGAATCTATGGCTCTGAGTTGAGCTAGTACAAAAAGCTTAACTACGATATCTAAAATGCCTTGTGATAGATCATACCAACGATTTCTTACATCATCAGATAAGACAACATCTGCTTTTTTCAACCATTGATACTTCCACAAATTATCCGTAAACCTGTTCCATTCAGATTTGTATATTTTACCATCTGCTAAAACTATATTTGGTTCTTGTGCCATCTGCTCCCAAAAAACTGAGCCAAAACCTGCTCCACGTCGAGCTGATCTTAGGTCTCCTTCAAATATAAATCTAGCTTTTGGTGTTCCAACCATAACGACAGGAAGACCTACAGTATTTACTAGCGTCACAAAAAAATTTAACATTTTCTCAGCACCGCCAGATTTATTAACACTGAGATGCTGTATTTCGTCTATTACTAACAGTCCTATAGCATGATGATTAGATATCTGACGCATCAAATTCAATAAAGTTTCAATACTATGTCGTTTTAGCGCATACTTTTTTTCATAATTAGAGTCTAAAGCTTGGTCGATTGCTCTAAAAAAATGAAGACATAGGCTTTTAAGTGAACCATCATGTGGACAATCTACTCTTAGGTAGACAATTTGAGTAAAGTTCAAGTCTGAATGATAAATGACTTGAGGGTAGGTCGATAGAATTTTATTAAGGGTAGTCGTTTTACCACTACCTGAGCAGCCTATAAATGCCAAGCTACGAGCTGTAGAAGTCGCTGTAGGAAACCTAATCACATCGTCCTCACCAGACATTAAACGCTCATAGCCATTTTGAAGATGAGTATTTAAAGAGCCGTCTTTAGGATTGCGTCCAACATACCCTTCACGAATCATTATTGATAACTTCTTCTCAAGATCAATATGACGGTTGATAGGCTGAAAAAACAGTCCCATCATTTGAGATATCAAATGTGCTCGAATAGAAGAGGAAGCCTGACAGTCAGAATGATTGAGCTTTATATTACCTTTAAGTTTTTTGACCACTTGTTCTGGCTCTAGAATGTCAGGCAGTGCTTCAATGAATGGATTCCCTTTATAAGAACCAAAGCTTTCTTTATAAACTGCATTAATCATTACTGTCTCCAACATTCTATAATCAGTCATCTTCAGATAAAACATCATGATAAACTGGGAACTTAAGCGCTAGCTCTTCATCATCAAATTCAGTTTGACTTTTCGTGATTTTTTTGGTCGTAGGCAGTTGAATTAACTCACCTTTTTTAAACTTATTTCTCTGCCTGTCCTGTCGCTCCTTATCTTTAGCTAATCTTCTGTTATCATTAATATTAGCTAACTGAGCTGACTTGCTTTTAAATGCTGTTGGTTTAGCCTTAATAGCTTCTTTTATGATTTTTTCATTTTCTCGTTCAAGGGTTTCTAATGCGAAACTACTTTTAAGCTCCTGATTAGCAGCTGTTTTTTTCTGCTCTTCTTGTATTTGCCACACTTCCCAAAAACTACAGCCCTTAAACTCTCTTGATCTATCGGATAAATGGGCTTTCCAATAATTGAGGCTATCTTGTTCATAAAAGATAAAAATTGTATTCGCATCTAAAGGATCGTAAGCAACTTTAATCGACTTAGGTCTATTGATTGTGTTTTTCCGATGAAGCCAGCCTTTTTCTCTTATTTCAGCACAAATATAGTAATTACCAAAAAGCTTGATACCTAAATCTGAAATGGTGGCTTTTTTTCGAGGTAATAGCGCTATGTATAAAGCATCCGCTGAGACAGCACGCAGCCTACCTGTTCGATGTTGTAGCCCCCAATTCCATAATTCAATAGGAACTAAAGGTAAGTCAGACGGCATATCACTATCTCTATCATAGTGACTTAATTGATGAGCATTGTTATGCATCAAAATTGAATTAATAATAATTTTTTTGAAATCTGAAATTGTCAAAGCAGCATCTAGTCGATAGTCTTTGCCACCTTTTTTCTTCTCTTTAACCCCTGTGACTACTCCTGGTGCAAATGGTTTGAACTTTGCCTGCATGGTTTTAAAGTAACGCTCCACAATAGGTTTTAAGTCGCCACGATAAGGAGGGGTGTTCTCTATTCGAACTGAAAAGCTTTTTTCCAAGGTCTCAATTTGATGACCTAGTAACTCTCCACGATCTGCGAGAATTGCATCTGGCAAGCCTATACATGGCCAATCATCAGCTGTGATATTAATACCATAATTTTTACAATAACTTTGTTTATCCGCTACTGCCATCTCTAAGGCTTGAATACTCGTGGCATAGGAAGGGTTTTCAAATCCAATATAAAAACCTGCTACCATGCGGCTAAACACATCTGTAACGAAGTAAATAACTGGACGACCTACAATACTCTGTCTACCTGAATCAGATACTAGATAAATATCTGCAATAGTAGCGTCGATCTCATACCGTGAACCAGGACCAAGAACTTGAGTGTTAACAGTCGAGCTTAACTGTCTCACATCTTTGTTATAACTGATTTTATTATATCTGGCTTTAAGTTTTTGAACGGAAGTAAAGTTCTTATTATAAAAATACTTAAACTGCCAGATACTAGGAAAATCTTCTTCTTTAACGTCTGAGTTTAAAGAACGATACATAGTTTTAAATTGTCGGTAGGCATAAACAACTGTATGTTTACTATCATTTAAGAGATATTTATTGATGACAATTGAGAACAACCTTTCAACATTCTCATTAATTATAGCGGTTGCACCCTGTTTGTGAATCCTAGGTCTGCCAAGCTTTTTTTCTTTAGCAATACGTTTTTTACCTCTCGCTCCAGAGTTTTTGTAGTCTGGAAGCAGTGCATTAGGTATTTGTCCCCTCTGCCAATATTTTCTAATAAGGCGATAAAGAGTTTGGTTAGTACATTTCCCAGTATCTACAATATCATTGATCAATTTGGAACGTACTTCTGGTAAATAATAAAATTCATTTAAAACGACTGGTTGTATCAACTGATAGTTACTATCTCTATTGACTTGTGCAGTCGACGCATCTGATGGCGACTGTAACAGCAAATATTCATAGGGGTCATCTGTTAAGTAGCATTCTCCTTCTTCTATCAAGTCGACTAAAACTTGTAATGATATTAGTTCAGGCAGTGCTTTAGCCTCATCAATATCTATCCAAACTATCGTGTCTTCAGAAGTTTTTTTTAAAACTCTATATCTCTTACCTTGGTTATGATAAACATCATTGATTCGAAACATGCGGGAGATCCTCTGCTATCACTTTCCAACTCTCAGACTCGGCTAAATTCAGATCTCTACACCTAAGCTTTCTAAAATCAATACGTATATCGAAAGTGAGAAACCTTTGAGCTAATAGCTTTCTGAGCTCATTTAAAGACTGACCAAGTTCATGATGATATGCACTATCAATTTTTTTGCATAAATCTACTATTGTATCGTCTGAATTTTTTTGTATTTGCTCTGCATAAAAGCCTATCTTAGAGTGTATGTCTAAATAATTGTCTAGGTTGGACTCTGGATACAGCCATTTAATATTGTTTTGAACTTCTAAAGGAATATCTTTTTCTGTAATTATTTGCCAAGAAACACCTTTACTCTGCCAATAACGACGTTCTATTTCTAATTTTTCTATAACTCTGATGTCATTAAGATCTTTTGAGTATTTTGCTTGAAGGACAAATTGCTTATGAGATGGATTTAAGGTGACCACATAGAAATCCGAAGTCATTACGTGTATATCGCCTCTAATACTAGGGTGTTTAGCTTTGATTGAGCTAGCAAGCTTTTGAGTATCTTCAGGATTTAAAGGAAACTGCTCACGTATGTCAGTTATATCAGAACTCCATTCAAGGGTCAGAAAAACAGCTAGTTCTAAATCTGACATCAAATGATGGGTTCGCCGCGTTTTATGACCAAAAACTCTATGAGAACGGCCAGATGAAGATATGTCAGAGATTTTTATCCACGGTTTGTAGTTGGATAGCTCACCATGACCTCGTTTTTCTTTAATCCATTTTTGTTGCTTTTTGGAGAGCATAAAAAACCCCTGCTATTATTGTATTAAACAATAGCAGGGGTTAATAGTTGAGTCAACAGGATGATACTTTATTACTTAGGATGAATCTTTATTACTCAGGATGATACTCTATTACTCGCTGACAGGTAAACCCTACGATATCTTCGTGCTGACTCAACTGACAGCGTTTTAACAAGGTTTTGTTTGCCAGCTGATACCGCGCCTGCTCATCTTTCACAAAAAACACCACATTGGTCAAAGTATTCAGCAGCGGCAGTAATAATGAGACATTACCGATAAAAGCCTCACGGCTATCAGGACGATAGACAGTCATACTCTGCTGCAATGACGTGGTAAGCATAGCAAGCGCGGTATCTTCTATTACATCTGTTATTACCTCAGTCATCGCATCTCATCCCTGTCATATCAATTTTACATTCAGCCAAATATCCATAACTCGCAGGCTATGTCGCGTATATCTATTATTACCAATTTTTAGGCAAAGACTTCTCTAGTGTACACCGAGCCACTATGCAGAAATACGCATTTATCCATGAAAAAACAGCAAGACGCTCTCTGTAAAAAAGTCCACTCTATATATAGACCTCAGCAAATAACAACCAACTATTGGCTGTTAAATTAAAACCATTAGGTCTCATGCATAAAAAGCGGAATATAACTTTTTCACGGATGAATTAGGGCGTCGGTCATGTCTTCTATATTATTTAATTTTGAAATTATTGACTCGCATACGGGCGGCGAGCCCACTCGTATGGTCTATGACGGCTTCCCTGAACTCGTCGGCGACACTCTTCAAGATAAGCTGCAATACTTCAAACAAAACTTCGATCATCTACGCCAAAGTATCATCTTAGAGCCACGCGGCAATGATGTTCTTGTCGGTGCGTTACTTTTCCCTGCTACCAATCCTAAAGCCACAGCGAGCGTTATTTTCTTTAACAATGCTGGTTATTTAGGCATGTGCGGGCACGGTACGATTGGCGTTATTGTCTCATTGGCTTATCAACGAAAGATATCGGCAGGCGTGCACTGGCTAGAGACTCCCGTGGGTCTGGTTAAAGCAACCTTACATGATGATGGCAGCTGTAGTGTACAAAACGTCCCTTCTTACCGTTATAAAAAACAAGTTGACGTTCACGTTCCTGAATTAGGGCTTATCCGTGGCGACATCGCTTGGGGTGGCAATTGGTTCTTTTTAGTCAGTGAGCATGGACAAGACATTCAAGCAAATAATGTCGAAAAATTGACTCAAGTAACCATGCAAATTAAGCAAGCACTAATCGCTGCTAATATCACCGGCAAAAACGGCGGCGAGATTGACCACATCGAGTTGTTTGCCGATAGCGATGATGACCAAGTCGATAGTAAAAACTTCGTTTTGTGTCCAGGTTCAGCTTACGATCGCTCCCCTTGTGGTACCGGTACTAGTGCCAAGCTTGCCTGCTTAGCGGCTGACAACCGTCTAGCACCTGAACAACTTTGGCAGCAACAAGGCATAGTCGGCAGCGTATTCACTGGCAGTTATCAGCATGCAACTGAGCTTAATACTGAGTTGAATACCGATCTTAGTACTAAGCTCAATAATGCAGCTGGTACGGCTTATCCTGCACAGACCATTATCCCAACGATTCGTGGTCATGCTTATGTTTGTGCCGAAACCACACTCATTGTGCAAGAAGACGATCCTTTTAAATGGGGCATCCCGTCTTAATGAGCTCTCAGCATTATTTATGAAATAACCTGATTTATGAAGTGGCTTAACTTATTAAGTGACATATTTATTGATAAACGCGTAAACACTATCAAGAGTGCTTAATCGACGAACGTAAACGAGAAAAATTATGACTACCTCAAACGTCGACTTACATATCATTGGTGGCGGCATTATCGGTTTAGCGGCTGCGGTGACGTTGCAAGCGCGAGGCGTAAAGGTCGCACTGCTGGACGCCAATGAAGTGGGTCAAGGCGCATCATTAGGTAACGCCGGTCATATCGCTATCGAGCAAGTATTCCCCATTGCTGATGCCAGCATGCTCCGTCATGTACCCGCCATGTTATTGAATCCGACTGGACCGCTGCGCATAGACTGGCGCTATCTGCCGCGTTTGATGCCTTGGGCGATGCAGTTGCTAATGAATATGCGCCCTGAGCCATTTGAGCGGATTCATCAAGCATTGTTAAGCTTAAATAAAAATAGCCTGCAAGCATGGCAAGGTTTTGCCAATCAATGGCAATTGGAAGAATGGGTGCAAGTAAAGGGTTCGTTATTAACGATTGAAAAGCCTAGTAGCCTTGAGCTACTAACAGCACACGGTAAGCGTCTCAATGACATTGATGTGAGCAATGAGCTGCTGAGCAAAGAGGATTTATTAGAGCGTGAGCCTGCCTTACAAGAGAACCAGTTAGCGGCATTATTTTTCCCAAATACAGGACATATCACCAATTTAAAAGCCGTTATTAATCAGCTTCACGATACCTTTAGACAATTGGGTGGTCATGTCATTGAACATTGTCGCGTCCTTGCAGCGACCAATGATGCAGATGGTATTCATTTGACCACCAGTCAAGGTGACATGACATCGTCCAAAGTGCTGCTAGCAGCAGGCGCCCACTCTAAAGCCTTGGCCAAGCAATTAACGGGCGTCAACATCCCTTTAGATACCGAACGTGGTTATCACTTAATGCTACCTCATGAAAGCGCGCGCTTACAGATTCCCGTATCGAGTTTGGATCGACGCTTTGTCATGACCCCGATGCAAGACGGCCTACGTTTGGCGGGTACGGTGGAGTACGCAGGACTGGACGCGCCTGCCAATATGCAGCGAGCACATATGCTATTAAAACATGCGCAGCCTATGTTAAAAGCGCCGTTAGATGCTAGCGATAGCGTGTCATGGATGGGGTTTCGTCCATCGACCGCAGACTCCTTACCAGTCATCGACAAAATCGAGCGCGTCTTTTTAAGCTTTGGGCATCAGCATTTAGGTTTAACGCAAGCTGTCGTTAGTGCGCAAATGATTGCCGAATACTATTTTGATGAAGACCATACGATTGATCCAAAACCGTATCAACTTGCCCGCTTTAAATAAGCAGCTTATTAAAAATTTATGAACCAAGCAAAAATCAACCGATTCATCATTGAATCATTACCCATTAAATCACCAACAATATCAATCCCAATAAGGATAGTCTCATGAACATAAATGGAATTTTAGTCCCAATCGTCACCCCTTTCGACAATAACGGTAACGTTGATGCGCAAAAATTAACGACACTGGTCAAAGCCTTTATTGACAAAGGCGTAGCAGGTATCGTCGCTTGCGGTACCACAGGGGAATACTATACGTTTTCGGCAGCGGAGCGTGAGCTGGTATTAACCACTATCGCTGAAGCCGCAAAAAATAAAGGCGCTGAAAATAAAGTCACTCTGATTGCTGGTATCAACAGCTTATCGACTGACCACTCTATTGAGCTTGCCGCACAAGCCAAAGCCTTAGGTTATGACGGCCTTATGCTGTCTGCCACCCCTTATAGCTTACCTGAGCAAGATGGCATCATCGCTCACTTCGAAAAAGTCGCGGATGCTAGTGAGCTGCCGATTATTATGTACAACTTCCCTGATCGTGTTGGCGTTGCCATTGAATTTGACACTGTTGCTCATCTAGCTAAACACCCCAATATCATCGGCGTAAAAGAAAGCAGCGGCGACTTTAGTCATGCGCTACGCATGCTGCAAGCTGATTTTGATGACTTTGATGTGGTTTGTGGCTGTGATGATCAGCCCGTTGATTTCTTCTTTTGGGGTGCAAAAAGCTGGATTGCAGGCGCAGCCAACGTTTTCCCAGCAGAGCAAGTTGCATTATTTAACGCCACTCAGCAAGGGGACTGGGATAAAGCCAAGCAAATCATGAGTGAGATTTATCCTGCTATTCATTCTATGGAATCTGGCAACTACAACCAAAAAGCCAAAGCGGGCTGCTTAAAAGGCAGTATGGATGTTGGTTCAGTTCGCGTGCCTCTAACTGACATGCCAGAAGACGAAAAAGCAGAGTTTTTAGCCCTACTGTCTAAATAGCACTCAGCTCAGTAAAAACAATGTTAAGGATAACCAATGCTAAGTTTGATGCCGTATTCAAATCTCCAATCGATGGCATCAAATTTAGCAGATAAGGATTAGAAAAATGAGCACTAAAGAACAAGCCACCAAACAACAAGTATTTGAAGCAGCAAAACAGCAGCAATTATGGGCGGGTCACTTAATAGCAGCAGATGGCTTATCAGAAGCTACTTTAGACAATTACACGCCCATTGATAATAGTGTTATCGGTCAAATTGCGTCAGGTACTAGCGATGATGTCGATACTGCCGTGCAAGTCGCTCGCGATGCTTTTGAAAACGGTGAATGGCGGCGTCTGGCTCCTGCTGAGCGCAAGGCTATTATGCAGCGCTGGTGTGCACTCATGCATGAGCACGTCGAGGAGCTGGCAGCATTAGATTGTGTGGATGCGGGCAAGCCGATTACCGAATGCTTAAACACTGACATGCCAGCGACTATTGAAACTTTTGAATGGTATGCCGAGGCCGCTGATAAGGTATTTGGCAAAGTCGCGCCGACAGGTAGCGCAGCTTTAGGACTTATCGTGCAAGAGCCCATTGGTGTCGTTGGTGCGGTATTACCTTGGAACTTCCCAGCCCAAATGTACGCTTGGAAAGTCGCCCCTGCTCTTATTATGGGTAACTCCGTTATTGTCAAACCCGCTGAGCTGACCTCTTTATCTGCCTACCGTTTAACTGAGCTTGCCTATGAAGCTGGCGTGCCCAGAGAAGCGCTGCAAATGGTCTGCGGTCTTGGTGAAAATGTCGGCGCGGCGCTTGGTCAACATATGGATGTTGACATGGTGTCGTTCACTGGCTCGACTGAGGTCGGACGTCTGTTCTTACAGTATTCGGCCCAAAGCAATCTAAAAGAAATCGTCTTAGAATGCGGTGGTAAAAGCCCACAAATCGTCTTTGATGATGCCGTACTCGATGACGCTGCGATTAACAATATCTTATCAGCCGCGTTTTGGAATATGAGTGAAAACTGTAGCTGCGGCTCACGCTTATTAGTCCACAGCAGTCAAAAACGAGCGTTACTTGAGCAACTAAAAAACGGTCTGAAAGATTGGAAGGTCGGCTCCCCTTACGATGTCGACACGACTATTGGCCCTATGATTGAAAAAGCGCATTTTGATAAGGTTTGTCATTATCTGCGAATCGCTAAAGAGGAAGGTGCAACGATCGTTGCAGGTGGCAACATTCGTGAAGATTTAGGCAGTGGCTGGTATATCGAGCCGACTATTTTTGATGATGTCAGCGCTGACATGACTTTGTTTAAAGAAGAAGTCTTTGGACCCTTGCTTGCGGTGACGAGCTTTGAGACGGAAGAAGAAGCCATCAAACTAGCCAATGAAACCAATTATGGACTCGCCGCTTCTTTTTATACACAGAACATCAAGCGCGCTTATCGTGTGGCATCGTCCATCAAAGCAGGCACGGTCTCTATTAATGGTTTTTCAGAAGGTGATATCACCACGCCATTTGGCGGCTATAAGCAATCAGGGTTTGGCGGCCGTGATAATGGTTTAGAAGCCTTAGCACAATACGCGCAGACCAAAACCATTTGGCTGGTCAATTAACAAACGTATTCAGTCAGCACAGTCATCGATTAAAACAACAGCTTAAATGATTTAAGCCTTTAGTCACATATTTACAGGGAAGTAAGGCCATGGAAGCGATTATTAATACCATCGTCGGCTATATATGGAGCGATGCGTTAGTTTATTTGGCACTCAGTGTCGGCATTTATTTTACCGTGATGACTCGCGGTGTCCAGTTTCGCTATCTCAAAGAAATGGTTAGGCTGTTGTTTGACAAACAAACCTCAACCCAAGGCATTAGCTCATTCCAAGCCTTTTGTATGGCGTTATCTGGGCGCATTGGTGTTGGTAATATTGCAGGGGTAGCCACCGCTATCGCAGCGGGTGGTCCTGGTGCCGTTTTTTGGATGATCGTCATGGGTCTGCTTGGCGGTGCTAGCGCCTTTATTGAGTCTACCCTTGCACAGGTTTATAAGCATACCGTTGATGACCAGTATCGTGGCGGCTCACCCTTTTATATCGAGCGCGGACTCAAGATGAAACCCTTTGCTATTTTAGTAGCTACGGTGACTTGTCTTTCTTATGGCGTTTTGGTGCCCGGCGTACAAGCCAATACCATCGCTGATTCTTTCGATACCGCCTTTAACATCTCACCTGCTGTGACAGGGTTAATTATCGTCGCTATGCTAGCTGTTATTATCTTTGGTGGTGTGAAACGAATCGCCAGTTTTGCTGGTAAAGTTGTGCCTTTCATGGCCATTGGTTACATCTTGATGATGGTTATCGTCTTAGCCTTCAATGCCTCAAACCTACCTGCTATGTTCGCCTTGATTTTCAAAAGCGCGTTTGGTATGGATGCTGTGTTTGGCGGTATCGTCGGTCTAGCCATATCTTGGGGTGTTCGCCGTGCGGTATTCTCTAACGTTGCTGGTGCAGGCGAAGCAACTTTCAGCTCAGCAGCTGCAGAGGTTTCTCATCCTGCCAAGCAAGGCTTAGTACAGAGTTTTTCTATCTACATTGACACTGTGCTCGTCTGTACTGCAACCGCCCTAATGATTTTATCGACAGGCATGTATAATGTCATTCCAGAAGAGGGCTTGACTCTGGTCGAAAATATGCCAGGTATCGAAGCGGGCACGGCATTTACCCAAGCCGCTGTCTCGACGGTGTTTAGCCAATATGGAAGTGGCTTTGTCGCTATCGCCATCTTCTTGTTTGCCTTTACCTGCTTGATTGCTTATTACTATATTGCTGAGACCACGCTAGTATACTTAGACAGTAAATTGCGCTACCCTGTTTTAAAACCATTATTAAAAATAATATTCTTAATAGTTTGCTTTACCGGTAGCATGCAGTCTGTTGGCGTGATGTGGGCGCTAGGTGATATTGGTTTTGGCAGTATGTGTTACCTTAACTTCATCGCCATCGTATTACTCAGTAAAACGGCGCTAAAAGTGCTAAAAGACTACGACGAGCAAATGAAGCTGGGACTCGATCCTGTCTTTGATCCTAGAAAAGCAGGCGTTGAAAACGCAGACTTCTGGATAGCCTATAGTGATAAATATGATAAGCGTTAATTAAACTATCAGTGCTATCTTATACAAAAAACCCTTCTATATCACCATGATATAGAAGGGTTTTTTGTATAATGAAACCTATGGTCAAAAACACTCAATTCAATTTTACACCCCTGAATCAGTGGTTGTCTGCGCCGAATAATGCTATTATTAACAGCTAAATCTAAAATGAATAAATATGGCTATCGACGTCTTATTCTCTTCCAAAAGTCAACATAAAGCATTGATAATAATAAATTTATTTCCTTAGTAGCTAATTCCCCTTTGATCGTACTAGTAAGAGTCCTCTATGGCATTTGTACACCTTGGCATTCACAGCGAATATTCGATTACCGATTCTATCGTGCGCATCAAGCCGCTAGTGAAAGCCGCTGCGGCTGATAATCAGCGCGCGCTCGCATTAACTGATTTGTCCAACCTCTATGCCACGGTAAAGTTCTATCGTGCCTGCTTAGGTGCTGGTATCAAGCCAATTATCGGCAGCGAAGTCATCATGGAAAATGAAGACACACGACTCACCCTGCTCGCAATGGACAACGAGGGCTACCAAAACATCACTCGTATCGTCTCGCTCGGCTTTACCGAAGGGCGCGCCAACGATGCCAATCATGGGGTGCCGGTCGTCAAGCGTAGCCATATTTTAGAACATGCCGCTGGCGTGATCGTGCTCCTCACCGAAAAGTCAGATGTGGGTCAGGCATTGGTCGGCTCCATGCCAGAAAAAGCCGACGAGCTGCTGACAGAGTGGCAAGCAAAGTTTGGTAATCGCTTATATTTTGCCATCAAGCGCACCAATCGCTCAGGCGAAGACACTTTTATTCAGGCAGCTATTCACTCAGGTGCTAAGCACAATATCCCCATTATTGCCCATAATGACGTGCGCTTCTTAAAGCAAGATGATTTTGATGCCCACGAAGCACGTGTCTGTATCGCAGGCTCCTACGTGCTTGCCGACCAAAATCGTCCGCAAACTTATTCCGATGCACAGTACCTAAAAACCCAAGCGCAGATGGAACAGCTATTTGCTGATATTCCGCAGGTAATTGATAACACCTTGCGCTTAGCAACTCGCTGTAATGTGACCTTGACGCTGGGTATTAATGTCCTGCCCGACTTTCCTGTGCCTGAAGATGAGACGATTGAAACGTTTTTCCGCGCGGAGTCAGTACGTGGCCTTAATAATCGATTAGATAAGCTCTTCCCTGTCGCCGAGCGTACTGAACATTGGAGCGACTTCCGCCAAAAGTATGATGAACGCTTAGAATACGAGCTGGAAGTTATCTTATCGATGGGCTTCCCCGGTTACTTCCTGATCGTAATGGACTTTATCCGTTGGGCAAAAGCCAATGGTGTACCCGTTGGACCCGGTCGTGGTTCTGGTGCTGGCTCGCTAGTCGCTTATGCGTTAAATATTACCGACCTTGACCCTATCCATTACGATCTACTATTTGAGCGCTTCTTAAATCCTGAACGTGTCTCAATGCCCGATTTCGATATTGACTTTTGTATTGAAGGTCGTGACCGCGTTATTGATTATGTCGCGCAAACTTATGGGCGTGAAGCGGTTTCGCAGATTATCACTTTTGGTACCATGGCGGCAAAAGCAGTAGTACGAGATGTGGCGCGCGCGCAAAGTAAATCCTACTTTCTTGCCAGTAAAATGTCTAAACTTATTCCCAAAACACCGGGGATCACACTCAGTCAAGCGCTTGAGCAAGAGCCACAACTGAAAGACTTAATTTCCAATCCTGATAATATGGATTATGAAGATGCCATCGAAGTATGGGAGATGGCTATCAAGCTTGAAGGTATTTGCCGGAACGTGGGTAAACATGCCGGCGGCGTATTGATTGCACCGCACAGAATCACGGATTTTAGCGCCATTTATTGTGATGATGAAGGTCACCGCGTCAGCCAATTTGATAAAGATGACGTTGAAGCTGTTGGGCTGGTAAAGTTTGACTTTTTGGGTCTGCGTAACTTGACCGTGATTGATGCTGCTGTCAGAAATATCAACCTGCGCCGTGCAAAAGAAGGCAAAGATGCGTTAGTGTTAGAAGACCTGCCGTTAGATGATGCTAAAGCCTATAAGCTCTTGCAAGATGCCAAGACCACTGCTGTCTTTCAGTTAGAAAGTATGGGTATGAAAAAGTATCTGGCGAAATTACAACCGACCAACATTGAAGATGTGATCGCCATGTGTGCGCTCTATCGTCCGGGTCCGCTCGATGCAGGCATGGTAGAGATGTATATCGACCGTAAGCATGGTCGTGAGGAAGTCATTTATGATCATCCCAATCTTGAGCCGATTTTAGAAAATACCAATGGCGTTATCGTCTATCAAGAACAGGTCATGCAAATCTCACAGGTGATGGCAGGCTATAGCTTGGGCGGTGCAGATATGCTACGCCGGGCGATGGGTAAAAAGAAACCTGAAGAGATGGCCAAACAGCGCGATATTTTCATTACTGGTGCCACCGCACAAGGTATTGATGAAGTCACATCAGGCGGTGTGTTTGACCTGATGGAAAAGTTCGCCGGTTATGGTTTTAACCGCTCGCATTCTGCGGCATATGGCGTGCTTGCTTATCAGACCGCGTATCTAAAACAGTACTACCCTGCCGAATTTATGGCGGCGGTATTGACCTCAGATATGAACAACACCGATAACGTCGTGTTCTTTATCAACGATTGCCGTGAAAACTTTGAGTTAACCGTCGTTAATCCGTCGGTGAATCGCAGTGAGTGGCATTTCGTCGCTGATACCCCGACCAATATTATTTATGGTTTGGGGGCTATTAAAGGCGTTGGCGAAGGTGCGGTTGAATCTATCGTTGATGCACGAAGACGTGAAGGCCCATTCAAAGACTTGTATGACTTTTGCCGCCGCGTCGACATCAAAAAGGTCAACAAGCGCACCCTTGAAGGACTGATAAACGCTGGCTGTTTTGATGATTTCGCGGCAACTTTGCGACCTGACTTACCAGCCGATGAAGCTTACGAGATTCGCGGTGCGTTAATGAGTCAGTTGCCAAGCGCCGTGCAAGCTGCGGAACAAGACCGTCAAAATCGTGAAATCGGTATGATGGATTTGTTTGGTGAAATGGATGGTGTCGTCGCCGCGCCACCGTTGGTGATGACCCCAGAGCTAATTTGGGGTGACAAACACCGCCTAAAAGCGGAAAAGAACACGTTAGGATTGTACTTAACTGGACACCCAATCAATGAATACTTAGAGGAAATTAAACGCTATACCTCAGGTGCACGTCTCGATAAGCTAACGGATACTGGCTATAACGGCAGCTGCTATTTTGCAGGCTTAATTATCGATATCGCCAACTTTGGCAATCGTAATGTGATTATCTTAGATGATGGAACCTCAAGACTGGAAGTCAGCTGTTATGCAGAGCGCTTTAATCGTGTCAAAGAACAGTTGAAAATCGATGAAGTCGTCATCATTAAAGGCAGCATCCGTGAGCGTGATGGACGCCTGTTTGCGCGCCTTGATAATGCGATGAGTATGGTAGATGCACGTTTAAGATGGATGAAGAAGATCAGTATTAAGATTCATGGTAGCGATATTAATTTACTGACACGTCTGCAACCGTTACTTAAGTCTGCACAAGCCAGTATTATTCCAGCACCAAAAATGTCTTATGACAACGAGCAAGACGAGCAAAGTGGCAGCTTCAATGGCAATAGTGGTTACGATGCTGCAATGGGCGGAAGTCTGTTTGATGAAAATGGCAATGATTTATTGGCGCTAGAAAATGACATGAACCAAGATGTGCTTCAGAACGGTATCCATCAAAACCATGCTGGTCAAAGTTATGCCAATAATGCTTTGAGCAATACTGACGCCTCCATTAATGATAATTGTCTGCCACTGGGACTGAGCATTTATGAGGAATTTGGCATCGCTAATGTGGGGCTATCCGAGCATTGGCGCGTCTACCCTAACGATGATAATTTGCAGCAGTTAAAAAACATGCTGAGCGAAGACAACTTACATTTCCATTACAGCTAAGACGTACCTTACTTTTCAAAACTTCATTATAGTAATCTTATTGCTTTAACTTTTAAAAATTGGACAGTAACCATGGACAAAACCACAAATAATAATATGATTGGGCAAACTGACGAAGAGATTATCAATCACGAACAGTTCGAAGACATGCGTGACTTGCTAGAAGAAGATTTTGCCGATTTGATACAGGTTTATATCACTGATAGTAAACAGCGCATCACAAACTTGCGAACGGCTCAACAACAAAGCGATGATGTCGCTGGCTTTGAAATAGCTCACGCTCTAAAAGGCGCTAGTGCCAACTTGGGCACCACTCAGCTGATAAGTTTGAGCTGTCAATTACAAGAGCGCTGCCGTGAACGCCGTGTCGGTGAGCAAGCTGTACTTATTGAAGAGATTGCCATTGCATTACACCGTGCTGAACAAGAAATTAATCAGAGATTGGGACAATAATGAGTAACGACTCTGCACGAGCAGTAAATGACTACCTTGATTGCCTACAAGTGGTTATGGTCAATACGACTTTGCCTGCCAATATTGGCTCGGCAGCACGGGCAATGCATACTATGGGTCTGTCGCGTTTAACCGTTGTAGATCCCAAACTGCCAATCGATGAAACCAGTGTTTCTCATTCAGCAGGCGGCAGTGAGGTATTGTCATCAGCTTTGATAGCGCCCACACTAGAGTCTGCTATTGGAGACTGTCAGTTGGTATTCGCGGCCAGCAGTCGCAGCCGTCACTTACCGCGCCCTGTGGTGACACCCACGCAAGCCGCCAAAATCATGTGCGATTTTCTTGATAAACAATCTGCTTTTACTACAAGCAACCATACCGACGATAACCAAAGCGCTCATAGAAACGATAAACCAAACATCGCTATCTTGTTTGGACGTGAAGATCGTGGTCTAACCAACGAAGAGTTGGCTTGTGCTGATTATCATATTCAAATCGATGCCAATCCTGCTTATCCTGTTTTAAATGTCGCCTCAGCCGTGCAAGTGATTGCCAGCTTTATTTTTGCTTATGCCCAAACGCATATTCAGACAGCAAATGATTTAGATAATAATTTGAGTGCTACTACTCAACCAACACTTGATGTGCATTTACGTCAGCAATGGGATGAGCCTGCTATTACTCAGCAGCAGTTGCAACAGCTTACTCAGCGTACCACTGACCTGATGGTGCACCGTGGTCTAGCAAATAGCGAGCATTTAAAATCGTTGCCCTCACGACTGTCTAGACTTGGCTCGCGTTTACAGCTTGATCAAAAAGAGTATCAGCTATTGAGCGCTTTGATTGCCAAACTCTCAAAAGACTAAAACAAATCATTGTTATTGTTTATCAGCTCACCTTTATTTGACAGCTTTTTACTATATTTTGCAGTATAAAGCTGTTATAACTTGCAGAAGCTTAGCGAAAACATGTATTCCTTATTATCCGAACTTTACGACCACAGATTAGAGGCATCGCTGTTTTAGCAACGACACTCTACCGACGAATAGATAGGACGCTCTATGTCATTGCCAGCCAAACTGTTCAAATCTCTTGCCAGCATCAAAAAAGACCTAACAGAAGATATTGATGCGGTATTTACCCGTGATCCTGCAGCGCGTAATAGCGTAGAAGTATTACTGACTTACCCTGGCATCCATGCACTTATTTTGCATCGCGGTGCGCATTATCTGTGGCAACATGACCAAAAGCTGGCAGCTCGCGTTATTTCTTACGGCTCGCGCATCATCACCGGCATTGAAATCCATCCGGCTGCCAAAATCGGTAAGCGCTTTTTTATTGATCATGGCGTTGGTGTGGTTATTGGTGAAACGGCAGAAATCGGCAATGATGTCACGCTTTATCATGGCGTCACCCTCGGCGGCGTTTCGCAAAATAACGGCAAGCGTCACCCTACCCTAGAAGATGGCGTGACGGTCGGTGCTGGGGCAAAAGTATTGGGGCCGTTTACTGTTGGCAAAAATGCTAAAATTGGCTCCAATGCCGTGGTCGTCAAACCCGTACCAGCAAACGCCACGATGGTCGGTAGTGCGGCTCGTATGATTTCAGACTATCATGATGAAAAAGGCAATCCTATTGCGACCAAAGTGCAAGATGCCAAACAACAAGAAAAAGCGGCTCAAACGGGTAAGATAAATAAAGACAATATTGAAAGCAATACGACCAGTGCCGCACGTGCCACAGCCTTTCAAGCTTATGGTATAGACCCTTCTTCACAAGACCCTGTCGCTGAAGCCTTTGCTAAAATGCTCGAACACATTCAGCAATCAGAAAACCGCCTAGACCAATTACAATCAGCAATGTGCCAGATCGATCCTGATTTTTGCAAAAAACAATACGATAAACTGTGCTTAGAAGATTTAGATGTGATTGATCGTGCTGATGTAGATGACATTAATGA
The DNA here is from genome assembly GCF_047272965.1 of Psychrobacter sp. AT9. Taxonomy (NCBI): domain Bacteria; kingdom Pseudomonadati; phylum Pseudomonadota; class Gammaproteobacteria; order Moraxellales; family Moraxellaceae; genus Psychrobacter; species Psychrobacter sp. AT9. Next base: position 1,453,696 of record NZ_JBKOTW010000001.1, on the reverse strand, counting down.
TGAGGAAAAATAGCTGAGATATTTGCTGAGAACACAAAAGGTACGGGCGCGTTATACATCAAGAAAGGCGCTAAAGTTGTGTTAACTGATATGATGTAGGCTGGGCATTTATATTGCCCAGCTTTTATTTTGAGATATTTTGGCGTAATGGATAAAGGATAAAATTCATGCTAAAAAGCAGAAGGTAGTGGCTAATGGACATAACGTTTGTTATGGGAATGATGGGTGGATTTCCTAGTGAGGGTTTGAATATAAAGCTGTAGAATCATGTTGTCAGCATTTTAACTTACTAAAATAGTCACAGTGTACTTCATAGTATACATATTATACTCGTGATCGATGCGCTATAAAGGTCTCGTACTCGATACGTCTATGCCAGCTACTCACACTGGAATCTAGCAGATTAGCAATACATTCAACAGGCTGCTACTGAGACTATTTTAAGTTCTAGTAGGTATTTATCGCCCCAGATTACTTCGAAATGCGCAAGGTTAGCCCCTGCTATCTCAAGAATATCAGCGCCATAGATAAAATGTCCTTATTGATGATTTGCTTATTTTAGCGTACTTTGACGACAATGCAGTTCAAATAGGCGATGGGATAAACATTGCTTAGAGACCTGTTCTACCAAGCAGTGATATCCTTTGATACGTTATCTGCGACTCTTAAGACAAGAGAGCTTGATATATCAACGTCGTATATGTCTTTAATAATATCAACAATCTCAGTGGTCGTTTGAACTTTGGCGTAAAAGAATACAGTTTTATCATCAAGACCTGAGATATGGGTTTGAGGCTTACTAACGTGTACAGGCTCAAAACTGCTGTCGCGGTCTCTTGGGATAAACATTTCAAGCTCGTCGGTATCACTGCGGACGGTTTTTTTAGTGTGCCCATTACGCTTATTTGGTTCTATAGCTTTTTCATAGTTAGAATAGCCAAGGTAGTTTTCCATCTCAGCTTCAAGGTCAGTGTCGATACACGATTGCATGAGCTACTTTTGAAAGTCTTTGACGTCATCAAAGCTGTTCATGCTGCTAGCTATTTGCTCAGCCAGTACTTTGATGTCAGTTTAAGTAGTCATTGCTTATTCTCCTGTTAGTGAATTATAAGCAATGATACAGAATTTGGGAAAGGGCTCTTTTTTGGAAGAGTCCCTTTTTTAAATTGTCTATTCTCTATAGCTTACCAGCTAAAGCCAAAACCGACGCCACCTGAGCTTTCATCTTTGGTAAAGGCACCGCCTAAGCTAACGCTAGCATTTGGGTTTAAGACTCGCTGATAGCCTAATGATACCGCCTGCTCATTCCCTTGTAAGCCTACGCCTACACCGACACGATTCTGTCCTTGCAAGCCTGAGGTGCTGGTCGCCATATTCAACATCGCAGCACTCATAGCGCCTTGACGATCAAAGCGTTCATCGACTTCACGAAAACGACTTTCATTATCGCTCACATAATTGTTGAACGACTCATTAAAGCCAGCCAATTTGCTATCCGTATAGGTTTTGGAGGTCGCTACGGCGTTGTTCTGTGCTGATTGTAATTGCACCACGTTGACAGCATCTGTATCGGCTGTACCTGCAGCGACATTAGTGACTTGACGCTGATTGGTCGCTGAGCCAACAGAGACCGTATTATCACGGGTGGATGCTGAGTTATTACCCAATACAACCGCGTTTTTAGCAGCAGTATTGACGTTATTGCCTACGACAAAAGTATTGTCGCCTGAGACGGTATTATCATTACCTAAGCTGTAGCTATTATTACCACTGACTACGCTTGGGTCGCCTATAGCCCCTGAGCGATTACCAGTGACTTGGTTACCCGTACCGATACTAATGGCTTGATTGCCACTGGCTACTGCGCCATCACCCATAGCGATGGATTGATTACCTTGCGCTGATGCGTTTGGTCCCAAAGCAACTGCATTGCTGCCACTAGCCTCTGCTGATGTCTCAGTTGAATTCACTCTGATGTACTTGCTACTTTGTGCCTGACCTTGTTGTATGCTAGCTACTTGAGTGTCCACATAATCTTTAGACTCCGTCACGGCAGCCGCTGATTTATCATCGGTGTAGGCTCTAGAGGTGTTGACCGCCTCTACTGCTTTTTGATTAGTAAAAGTTTGCGCTGACGCTAAAGTATCCGTAGATCTTTGATTGGTAAAGGTGTTTGCAGCGGTTAGCGTATCTGCTGCACTCTGATTGGTATATGCCTGAGCGGTAGCGGCATCTTGTATGGCTCTTTGATTAGTCGCAAATAGCTGCTTACCGTTGACTGCATCGGTGGAGGTAGTACTCAAAGTCGCATCGGTAACATTGGTCACTTTCGTGCCGTTAGCACCTACTAGAGTTAAAGTATCTTTGGTAGCATCATCGTACACAACGGCATTTGCAAGACCGCTTACATTGGTCTTTAGATTGTCGATATCAGTACGGTTTTCTTTGACGCGATTATTAATCCCATTGATAGCGGTTTCGGCGGTATTGACCCGATTGTCTACAGCCGTAATAGCTGTCTCATTAGCACTGACACGGTTACCGACAGCCGCAACAGCAGTATCAACCCCATCAATGCGTGTGCCAATACCAGTAATTGCTGTTTCATTGGTGCCAACGCGAGTATTAATACCAGTGACGCGATCATCAACACCCGTTATACGAGTGTTTACGCTAGTGATAGCCGTTTCATTAGTGTTAACCCGATTGCTAATGTTAGTTATATTGGTTTCGTTAGTACCGACACGAGTATTGATACCAGCTACCGTCGTATCTACCCCATCAATGCGTGTATCAATACCAGTGATAGCGGTCTCGTTAGTGCCAACACGGTTATTAATACCAGTGACGCGATCATCAACACCCGTTATACGAGTGTTTACGCTAGTGATAGCGGTTTCGTTAGTAGTAACACGATTGCCAATGTTAGTTATATTGGTTTCGTTAGTACCGACACGAGTATTAATACCAGCTACCGTCGTATCAACCCCATCAATGCGTGTACCAATGCCAGTGATAGCGGTCTCGTTAGTGCCAACACGGTTATTAATACCAGCTACCGTCGTATCTACACCGTCAATGCGTGTACCAATACCTGTAATAGCCGTCTCACTAGCACCAACGCGAGTATTAATGCCAGTGACGCGATCATCAACGCCCGTTACGCGAGTGTTTACGTTAGTGATAGCAGTTTCATTGACGCCAACGCGATTGCCTACAGTTGTGATAGCCGTCTCGTTAGTGCCAACACGAGTATTAATACCAGCTACTGTTGTACTAACATTATCCACATATTGTTTATTAGCGGCGTCGGTAGCGTTAGTAGCAGTGGCGACATTGGTAATGCGCTTTTCAACGCCCGCACGACCGACAGAGATCGTATTGACTTCATTTGCAATCGAATCATTACCGATGGCAGTCGCATTCTTTGCCGTGGCTGTACTATTGCTACCAAATATGCTGCTACCCTCACCCGACGCTGTGTTGAGAAAACCTACGGCGATACTACCCTCACCCGAAGCTCTATTTCCAAAACCTATGGCACTACTACCCTTACCCAACCCTTCATTTCCAAATCCAAATACGCTGCTGTTTTCAGCTGCTGCCGTATTTCGAAATCCAAAGGCATTACTAGTTATACCCGACGCTACGTTTCCAAAACCTACAGCACTACTTGCGAAATCTGATGCTTCATTATCAGAACCTAAAGCCACACTTTGGTTATTACTCGCAGTATTATTTAGTCCTACCGATACGCTACCTGCGCCTGTACCGACAAACTTACCATCGACATAGCGCTTATTAGTGGCGTCAGTAGCGTTAGTAGCATCAGCGACATTGGTGATGCGTTTCTCGTTACCTGCGCGACCGACTGAGACGGTATTAGCCACATCTGCTAGTGAGTTATTACCGATAGCAGTGGCATTATTCGCGGTGGCTTGGCTGTTACTACCAAATACGCTGCTTAACTCAGCCGAAGCTTTATTATTGAAGCCGACGGCGCTGCTAGCAACACCAGAAGCCTCGTTCCTACTACCCACCGCACTACTACTACCACCTGAAGCCGTATTAAAAACACCTACCGCAATACTACCATTACCTGAAGCGGTATTATTAGAACCTATGGCATTGCTATACAATTTAGATGATGTATTAGATTGTCCCACCGCAATACTACGATTACCTGAAGCGGTATTATTAGAACCTATGGCAGTACTGATATCTCCTATGGCAGTATTACCACCTTTACTAGCGGCGTTTTTGAAGGCAGCGACTTTAGTAGCATCAGTGACCACTTGACCATTTGTAGTAAAGGAGTCGATATCATTGATGCTCGTACCTGCACCCGTCGTTGTTACGGTGATGCCAGCCACTTCTGTTATTTTGCCATTAGCATCTGTTTTAGTCTGGTAAGCAACGCCAGAGGTAGAGCCTAATGCGGTATTGGATGATGTATTAGCGAAATTATCGGTCACCGTTGAGGCGGCGATAGCAGTAGATAAAGCGCTGTCGACATAGCGCTTATTAGTGGCGTCGGTAGCATTAGTAGCATCAGCGACATTGGTGATGCGTTTCTCGAAGCCTGCACGACCGACTGAGATCGTATTTTCGACATCTGCTAATGAGTTATTACCGATAGCAGTCGCATTTGCAGCGGTGGCTTGGCTGTTACTACCGAAAACGCTACTTAGCTCAGCAAAAGCTTTGTTCTTATAACCAACCGCGCTACTAGATACACCAGATGATGTGTTTTGATATCCTATAGCGCTACTTTCTCTAGACTCAGACTTATTGTTGAAGCCAATGGCACTACTTTCATTACCTGTAGCGGAATTGAAAACACCTATTGCATTGCTGTACACACCAAAAGCCGTATTAATAGAACCTAATGCACTGCTATACTCTTTTACACTAACGTTTGAGTTACCTACTGCGCTGCTAAACTGACCAGAAGCAATATTATCACTACCTAAAGCCACACTTTGATTGTTACTCGCAGTATTATCTAGTCCTACCGATACGCTATTTTGGCCTGTACCGACAAACTTACCATCGACATAGCGCTTATTAGTGGCGTCAGTAGCGTTAGTAGCATCAGCGACATTGGTGATGCGTTTCTCGTTACCTGCGCGACCGACTGAGACGGTATTAGCCACATCTGCTAATGAGTTATTACCGATAGCAGTGGCATTATTCGCGGTGGCTTGGCTGTTACTACCAAATACGCTGCTGTTATCAGCGATAGCGGTGTTGGCATAACCGACTGCACTGCTGTTATTGGCCGATGCAATATTGAATGTGCCAACTGCATTACTATTTGCAGCAGAGGCTTGGTTGTTAGAGCCAACTGCATTGCTATTTGCTTGAGTCGCTACGTTTTTCACCCCTACCGCTGTACGTCCGTTACCAATAGCGATATTGCCGCCTTTGCTAGCGGCATTTTTGAACGCGGCTATTTTGGTTGCGTCAGTGACTTGGACACCATTTACGGTAAAGGAGTCGATATCGTTTATGCTAGTGCCTGCACTTGTGGCAGCGGTAGTGACTGTGATGCCTGCGACGCTAGTAATACGTCCATTAGTAGTCTGAGTGACGTAAGCCCCGCCACTCGCTGAGCCTAAAGCGGCATCGCTAGCATTACTAGCGAAGTTATCTTTATTGATTGAACTATCGACATAAGCTTTATTAGCAGCATCGGTAGCATTGACGGCGGTAGCGACATTAGTAATGCGCTTCTCGAAGCCTGCTTTACCGACTGAAACGGTATTAGCTACATCTGCTAGTGAGTCATTGCCGATTGCAGTGGCACCTGTAGCGGTGGCTTGGCTGTTACTACCGAATACGCTACTTAACTCAGCTGAAGCTTCGTTATTATTACCTAACGCACTGCTACCCCGAGCAGAAGCGATATTTAGAATACCTATAGCGCTGGCGCGTTGACCAGAAGCTGTGTTTTGAATACCCACAGCACTTGTGTTTGAACTAGAAGCTTTGTTATTTAAACCACAAGATACTGAGTCTTCACCAGTTGCTGTCGAAGCTGGGAATGCAGTCGTACCTGTCGTCGTACAGACCACGCCTGCCCAAGTATTAACGCTACCTACCGCCATGATACTCACGACCAATGCTTTTAGCGCTAATTGGGGTAGCTGACTTTGGTTGCTAATCGGCGCTACGCTGCCTGAGATATTATTAGTTTTGCCTGCGCTCTTGGCGTTTTCAGCGACCACTACGATACAGCCTAGTGACTTGCTCCAGATTTTTTTGAATACGTGGTTCATGGTTAGTCCAAAATTTTGGTTATTTTGGCTTATTAAACTTTATTATCAATATATATGTAAAGTTTTATTACAATATTCCGATGAACGGTAAGTTACTGTTAGTTATAGTTATATTTTGAGATAGGGTTGTGATTTTTTTGAATATTAAATAATTTTTGGATAGAAGTTACTGAACTATTACTAGGAAAATAGGGTATACCCTATCGGAACCACCTAAAAGGTGCCAAAAACCTATTAATAGACCACCTAAAATAGACTGCAATAAAAGAACCACCTATATTAGGGCATATTTGATGATGCATGAATAGGCATTGAACAACCAAAAAACCAAAGCGACTACTACAGTGGAAAAAAGAAGCGACATACCTTAAAAGCGCCAGTCATTTTACATTGGCAAGCAGGTCTCATACTTGAATAGCATTTCAGCCGCTTCAAACACCAATCACTGCAAGCTCTTTAATCCCTGCTCCCTCATGTGCTTTAAATGGATAGCGATCGGCCATTACAGTCCAATTAGACGTTGGTTTAGAGATATACCTCTTGCTTAGGCTATTTTTTTCTTCAGCCAACTTGATTAGCAAAATATCAATATCCATTGTCACTCGCCGTACTTGGTTCGAATCAGTCTGTCGACATCTATTACAATCTCCTTCAAGGTTTTTAAAGGTTTGCTGTAGTTGATGCAGACTCATCGGTGTTGCTAGTATGAGATGTACACATTGATTGGTGTAATCAGGTTTTGGTTGTTCTAAGGTTGCGGTGAAATCAGGGTTTTGAAAAGCAGTAGATAGCCGTATCTGACCTAGCGTTGCCAAACACTCTAGAGCAAGTGGCAGATATTTTTCGGCTTGATAATTGCTACCCAGCGCTACTATTATATCTACCACGGGCTGCGCCTGCAAAGTCTCAGGTGCGCATTGTGTTAGCCTTTCCAAATTCAAATGCATCGATGTTTTATACATCATCGGCTTGGCTATTATTAGCTTCTTTGGCAGCTTCTTTGATAGCTAGCTCATCTGTTGACGTTGACGCATAGCGCGTGATTTGAACGCCAACTGCATCCGCTTGCGCAATAGCAGTCGGCTTGGCAACGCTTAACGTTATTTTATGACAAGCGTATTTTGCAAGCAGCTTATCAGAAATTTGCCCAGCCAAATGCTCAAGCAGTTTTGCTTGAATATCTTTGCACCACGCGCTGACATCATCGCAGACCGCTTTATAATTTAGCGCATCATTGACATCATCTGATACAGCAGCACGGCTAATATCGGTTTCAAGCGCAATATCAATCAGCAGCGGCTGCGTGATCGCCCGCTCCCACGCGTAAACACCGATAACGGCTTCGACTTTTAAACCTTTTACAAATACCACATCAGATTCAGTATGAAACATGCTTCCATCCTTGTTTGCTACATTTTTAATTCAGAGATTCAATTCAAACTTTATTTAACTTGTTTCAAAGCCTCTTCACGCAGACGCGCGGCTTTTAACGCTTTACTTGGACGATGACGCCATAAGTCAATGCTGAATAACAGCAAGCCTAGCCAAATCAAGCCAAAGACTGCCAAGCGTTTTAAATCAAATGGCTCGTTATAATAAAACACTGCCAAGAAGAAAATAAAGGTCGGCGTTAAATAATTCATAAAACTTAGAATACTATAAGCGACGAGTTTGGTAGATTTATTAAACAATAATAACGGTATCAACGTAATCGGCCCTGCGATCATCAGTAGCCAGATGTTTGAGCTAAACCAAAAGCTCAGTTGATGACTGACCACATCGGACTGCCAAAACCACCAAAGACATAAAGGTACTAGCATCGCTGTTTCGACAAACATCGCATCGACAGCTGTCAACGGGGTTTGCCGTTGAATAGTGCCATAAGTACTAAAGCTAAATGCCAAAATCAATGATATCCACGGCAGACTGCCAATCATCACCACTTGGATCACGACAGACAAGAGTGCAAATCCAATAGCCACCCACTGCAAAGGTCGTAAGCGCTCTTTGAATAGAATCATCGATAGCGCAACACCTACCAATGGCCCTATAAAGTATCCTAAACTGGCCTCAAGAATACGGTCATGATTGACCGCCCATACATAGGTCAGCCAGTTAGTTGCGATAATCAAACCAGATATCAATGACAGCGCTATCCATCTTGGGTTTTGTTTGAGCGTTTCAATCCATTGCCAGCGCTTAGTGACTACTAGCACAATCAATAGACATAGGAATGTCCATATGATGCGATGACCAATGATCTCAGTCGCATCATAATCGGATAATTGTTTGAAGTATAACGGAAATCCGCCCCAGATAAAAAACGCAATAAGCGCAGTGATAATGCCGCGTCTGGTTGTGGTTATCGGGGCAACGGGTTTTTTGATGACATTTTGGGTAGTCATAATATAGGACAACTTTTTAGAGCAAAGCGCGCCCTCACCTAATTCTGAGTATTATTATCGATTTAGTGGCGAGAACGCAGGGTTACTACAGTGAGATTATAAATTAAAAAGCAATGTACTCATGCCAATAGTGACATGAGTACATTGCTAACGATGTTAGATTAAGTTTTTAGGCTAATGTGGCTATTTGATCAGCTAGCCACCATCTGTTTATATTTTACAGTGCAAATCATAGAAGAATATTAATCAGCACTCAATGATTTATTCAGCGCCAGCATCCACTTCGATAGACATACCAATTTGGTTGGCAAGTTCAGCAAATCCTGGGAAGCTGGTATTGACCGTCTCAACCCCTTCGATGGTAATTTGCTTTGAGGCACGCAGACTGGCAACAGAGAAACTCATGGCAATACGATGGTCATGGTGAGACGTAATGTGACCGCCACCGAATACAGGCTGGCTATTATTGACATCACCATTCTCACTTCCAATACCTTGACCTTCGATGATTAGTCCATCATCCGTAACGGTACAGTCGATGCCGAGCGTATGTAGCCCTTCTGCCATCACTGCAATACGATCAGATTCTTTAACGCGCAACTCTTTAGCACCAGTTAACACCGTACGACCTTGCGCACAGCTGGCAGCAATGAACAATACAGGGAATTCATCAATCGCTAGCGGTACGAGATGCTCTGGTATCTCAATACCGACCAAGTTTGAACCACGAATCGTAATATCAGCGACTGGCTCGCCGCCAACGTGAGTTTCATTACTCAAGCTAATATCTGCTTGCATGAGCTTTAAGATATCAATAATACCCGTACGTGTCGGGTTGATACCCACTTGCGTCAAGGTCAGCTCACTACCTTGACTGATAGCAGCGGCTACCATAAAGAAGGCCGCAGAGGATATGTCAGCAGGCACAGCGATATCACCACCTGTCAATGTACCGCCGCCTTCAACGCTGATACGATTGCCATCAACGGTCACCGGATAACCAAAGGCGGATAGCATACGTTCGGTATGGTCACGACTGACTTCAGGCTGTGTGACCGTTGTCGTACCTTCTGCCCACAGTCCTGCTAACAGCAAGCAAGACTTCACCTGTGCAGACGCGACTGGCATGTCATATTCAACGCCTTGGAGTGGCTTGCCGACCGTATCACGACCAGTGATACTGAGCGGTGCCGTGCCACTATGACCTGTACTTTGAATCACAGCACCCATGGTGCGTAGCGGCGCTGCCACCCGTTCCATCGGGCGTTTATTTAAGCTAGTATCACCCGTCAACACACTATCAAATGATTGTGCCGCCAAGATACCCGACAGCAGGCGCATGCTGGTGCCTGAATTGCCCATATATAAAGGTGTCTTGCTTGGCTTTAAGCCATTCATACCAACACCATGAATGGTTAATCTTCCTTTATCAGGGCCTTCAATGCTCACACCCATATCACGGAACGCCTGCAATGTGGCAAGCGCATCCTCCCCTTCCAAAAATCCTGTAACATTCGTCACGCCTGTGGCAAGACTGCCCAGCATGATGCTGCGATGCGAGATGGATTTGTCACCAGGGATGGCAATGGTGCCAGAGACAGTATTGCTAGGCGTAATAATATAAGAAGCTGACATGGCAGAAGTATCCGTATAAGGGGTGCTGGCTAACATATGGCCAAAATGTCGCCGTGCGGCTTGCGCGCGGCCCAAAAGTCCCATCAGGGCGGTTGAATCTTTATCAATGATAAGCTGGCGCATAGTCTGTAAGTAGACACCATACTCATCAAGGGCGCTCACAATGGCGCTTTGATTGGCAAAAAATATATCGTGCCACATTTTAGGGTCGCTAGCAGCGATACGAGTAAAATCACGAAATCCACCTGCTGCATAACGAAACATATCTAAATTATCATCATGGCTTGCCAACTGCTCAACCAAATTAAAGGCAAGCAAATGCGGCAAATGACTGGTGTGCGCCAATATGCGATCATGGTGATTAGCATCCATCGATATAACATTTGCGCCCACCGCTTCCCATAGTAGCCGCAGCTTGGTGATGGCTACATTGCTTGTGGTAGGTAGCTCACAGATAATCACGCTATGATTGACAAATAAATTGGCGCGGCGAGCATGATACCCTGAATTTTCAGCCCCAGCAATCGGATGCGCGGGCACCAGTCCTGTCGGCAGCGAGCCAAATACTGTCCTGGCTGCATCAATGATGTTGACCTTAGTACTACAGACATCCGTCATGATGCAATCAGTGGCAAGCTGCTCGTCATCCATTGCCTGTTTAATGTCAACAAATACTGCTTCGACGGCCTGTACTGGGACTGCAATGATAATTAAATCACTGCCACCGATGACGTCTTGTAGGTTAGCACTACCAGCATCTAACAAACCATGCTCAATGGCTTCAGTAATACTGGGTACATGCCTGTCTGCCGCTACTAGACGCTCACTTAAGCCACTGTCTTTAATGGCTTGCGCAAAACTGGCGCCAATAAGACCAAGCCCAATCACGCAAACTTGTCTAAACATAGGTAGCTGAATATTTGGAGACGGTTGACGTTTATTTTTTTTCTGACTACTCACGGCTTTTCTCGTTGAACACACTAGGATAAGTTTGGGTAAAGCCAATCTTAGCGTTATAAAATTTAATGGCTAATTAAGATCATTAACTTGACTGAAAAAACATCTATTGATGCGCTTAATCATCGGTCAAGATAGAACGCAAGGTATCAATCAAGCGCATGTTATCTTCTGCGACGCCTACCGTAATGCGCAACCAAGTGGGTAAGCCGTAACCTACCAGTGGCCGTACGATGACCCCTTGCTCGAGCAACGCCTGATTGATCAATAGCGCATCTTCATCATCCATCTCTACCATTATAAAGTTGGCATGTGATTTAATAAAACCCAACCCTAATGCGTCAAACTGCTTCTCTAGCCAGCGCATTTGCTCATCATTCATCAGACGAGTTTTTTCGATAAAATCTTGATCAGCAAGTGCTGCTGCCGCCGCCGCTAACCCAATTCGACTGACGTTAAATGGCTGACGAATACGGTTTAATAACTCTGCCACTGCTACCGAGCTTAGCGCATAGCCAACCCGCAGACCTGCTAGTCCATAAGCCTTAGAGAAAGTACGGACGATGATCACATTGTCAAATTGATCTATGAGTGCCCTATTATTACTTTCAGGGCTGTATTCGATATAGGCTTCATCCAATACCACCAATACCGAGCTTGGCACACTGGCAACAAACTGGCGCAGCTCTTTATGCTCAAGCTGTGTCCCAGTTGGGTTGTTAGGATTGGCAATAAAGACAATCTTGGTATTAGGGTTGTCTTGAACCGCTTGACTCATGGCCTTTAAATCATGACCGAATCGATGGGCGGGCACTTCGATATCTGTAGCACCTTGCATTTTTGCCAGCATCGAATAGACCACAAAGGCATACTGACTATAAACGATAGCATCATTGGCACCCACAAAACTACGCGCCAAGATATCGAGCAAGTCGTCAGAGCCATTGCCCAATGTAATCTGATCGATATTGACATCATTGAAGTCAGCCAGTGCTTGCTTTAGATAATAACCATTGCCATCAGGATAACGCGCCAGCTGACCGAGCTGCTCTGTCACTGCCAACGTCACTCGCGGTGAGCAGCCCATTGGATTCTCGTTGCTAGCAAGCTTCACCACATCTGAGATGCCGTACTCGCGAGTCAACTCTTCAATCGGCTTGCCCGTTTGATAAGGAGCCAGCTCTAATATACTGTCGTACGCTGGCACGAGTGGTAATAAGCTTGATTCGGTCAATGGCGTTGTCTGCATATTGTATCCTTAGATGTAATGAACCATCTATTATTAATAATAACAAGAACTTATGACAGCTATCTGCTATAAATGGTCTAGCTTTTAAAACGCTTACAGTACCGCTTTGGGATATGAGCCCAGTACACGTAAATCTTTTACCAATGGGCGAATATCATTAATGGCTGCGCTAACATTTGGATCATTAACATGACCATCCATATCAATAAAGAACACGTATGCCCACTTATTAGGACGTTCGGGACGCGTCTCGATACTGGTCATCGACACGCCATGATAAGACAATGGTTTTAAGATTTCGATAAGCGCGCCCGCTTTGTCATGTGCTGAGACGACGATAGAGGTCTTATCTTGTCCTGACGGCGCAATCGCTTCGTGACCGATGATAAGGAATCGTGTGGTATTGCTTGGATTGTCTTCAATATTTGAGTAAAGTTTATGCAAATCATACTCTGCGGCAGCGACATCCCCTGCAATCGCAGCCGAATGCCATTCATTCTTGAGTCGACGTGCAGCTTCACCATTGCTAGATACGGCAACGCGCTCCACATTGGGATAATTGACATCGAGCCAATGACGGCACTGAGCAAGCGACTGCTGATGCGAATAAATACGGCTGAGACCGTCAAGCTTGGTATGCTCTGCAACCAAGAAATTCTGATGAATCGGTAACTCAACTTCCCCAATTATTTTTAAGGTAGAAGACAAGAAACCGTCTAACGTGTGATTGACCACGCCTTCTGAAGAATTTTCAACCGGTACAACGCCGTACATCGCTGTACCCGCTTCGACTTCACGGAACACATCAGTGATGGTGGTCATCGGTACTGTATCAGCGGCTTTACCAAAATGCTTGAGGGCAGCGGCGTGAGTAAAAGTACCCACTGGACCCAAAAAGGCAATACGTTGCGGTGCTTCTAGATCTAAGCATACCGACATAATTTCACGAAACAATCGCGCCATTTTTTCATCAGCGATTGGACCAGTATTGCGCGCCATGACCGCTTTTAGGACTTGCGCTTCACGTTCTGGGCGATAAAAAATAGGATTGGTTTTTTCAGCAGTAGGACTTTTTGCGATGTGTTCTTTTTTGACCGTCGCCACTTGCTGAGCCAGTTTGGCACGGTTATTAATCAATGTCTGGATTTCGCAGTCTACGCTATCAATACTATGACGCAGCTGATCTAAAAACTCTTTTTCGTTTGAGTGGTCGCTTACGTTAGTTTGATTTAGATTGTCCATTTTTTGCTCTGGTGACTGCTCACTCATTACCGCCCATCCTTTTTCTAATATTATTGCTGAGTTTTATAACTATTTGGTGTGACTTTTAGGTTTATCTATACTTGGTTTTATCTATACTTAAGCTTATTTGAGATTAGCTCTGACCATATTACTAGTCACTGTTCAATAAAACAGTTTATCAAAAATATCATGTCCTACTCGCCTACACGATTCTTGGATTCATCAGCCAATACAGCAGACAAGGACACGACCGGCTCTACTATAGCAAAAACTACGCTCAGTGCCCATTCGTAAATGCGTGTAAACTGGCTAACGGCTATAAATATTAGCACAGTTATCTGATATGGCAGCGATAGGCGGCACAACTATGAGAGAACACCGCCTCAAAACTATGTTACAGTTCAAAACTAATGGTCAAAAGCACCTTTCATAAGCATGTTTAAAAATATAAACACGTTTAACAACAGACCCAGTCTTTAGAACATAACCATGTCAATTGATTCACACAAGGATACCTGATGAGCGCATTACAACAGCTTCGCACCATGACCACCATTGTCGCTGATACTGGCGACCTTAGCGCTATTGCCCGCCTAAAACCTGTCGATGCGACCACCAACCCCAGTCTCATTACTAAGGCGCTCATTCACTCTGACAATCAAGCCATGCTCTCAGAAACCATGAGTCGACATCGCGGTGACATCGATGCGGTAATTGATGCGTTAACCATAAAAATTGGCTGCGATATTTTATCGTTGATTGATGGTCGCGTTTCAACTGAAGTCGATGCGCGTTTGTCTTATGACACCCAAGCGACTATCGATAAAGCGCTCAACTTCATGGAAGCTTATCAACAAGCAGGTATCGACTCAGAGCGGGTATTGATTAAGATGGCCGCGACGTGGCAAGGTATCGAGGCCGCACGTTATCTGGAAACCCAAGGTATTCACTGTAATCTAACGCTACTTTTCGGACAACATCAAGCGATTGCCTGTGCCGATGCTGGCGTGACCCTGATATCACCTTTCGTTGGACGCATTTTGGATTGGCAAAAACGCCAGCAAAACCGTCAGAACGTACCAGTCTCTGATGACATGGGTGTGCAATCGGTCAAGCTTATTTATCAATATTTCAAACAGCATGGCTACAACACGCAAGTAATGGGCGCAAGCTTCCGCTCTACTGAGCAGATATTGGCATTAGCAGGCTGTGACCTGTTGACCATTGCCCCCAACCTCATTGATGAGTTGGCAGCGATGGATATAGAAGTCCCTCGTCAGCTGTCACCAAGTATGTCGATGGCGTTAGATGATATGACCCGAGTGAGTTTGACCCATGAAGAATTTAGTCAAGCTTATCAAAAAGATACCGTCACTCAAGATTTATTACCTAAGGGTATTGATGGCTTTATCGATGCGCGTGATGAGCTTGCTCAGGCATTGGCAGCGATGCGCAATTAATCGTTGCGATAGCGGGTGGTTAAACACTGTCCAATAAAAGAAATTTGCCTGCTAATAGTAAGTTCGTTATTATAACCCACTTCAAATAACAAGAAGCAAGGCTTGATTATGAGACGGCTATCAGTGGTATTAGCAGGTAGTGCGCTAGCGATTAGTGCACATGCAGTCAGCTGGGTAGAGATATCTGAGACTGATTCTGGTTCGATTTTCACCTTAGACTCAGACTCTATTGAAAGCTCTGACATCAATATCATAGATGAGAATAACGTCGAAAACATTTCGGTATCCATTCGCAGAACCTATCCACCGCAGTTACAACAGACGGATAAAAAAGGCAAAAAGGACAAAAAAGAAAGCTATATTCATCATAGCGATCAGCAGTTATTGATATCTTGCAAAGATGCCAGTTACTATAAAAGAGCCTATGTCAATTATGGCACTGACAACAAGGTCATCAAATCTTGGCAATCCGACAAACCCATCTTGACCACCAAGGATTTTAAGGTTACGATGCCAAAAACAATCGGTCGAAAAGTAGTAGAGCAAACTTGTGAGCGTTATCAACAAGACCAATAAAATACCAAATAAAATATATTAATACCAAAAAAGCGCGCTGAACTATTCAGCGCGCTTTTTTATTATGCTAAAAACCATTTCTCTAAGCTTTTAATACCGTATAAACAGGTACGGGGAATTCACCATGCAACTCAACCAAATCCAGCAGTACCAAAGCACCGACGACCGTATGATCCGCTGACTGGCACAGCTCATAAGCGGTGGTTAGTGTACCACCCGTCGCTAAAATATCATCGACTAACAATACCCGTTCAGGTGGCAAGTTATTTTGCATCTCAAGCGTGTCTTTACCATATTCTAGCGCATAGGCTTTGTTGGCAACAGGCGGTGGCAACTTACCCGGCTTGCGCAGCAAAATCATGCCTTTACCCAAGCGACCTGCCAGCAAGCTTGCAAACACAAAGCCACGCGCCTCTACAGCACCCAAACAGTCCACTTCATCCATCAGCCCTTCTGGCAAGGTTGCAAGCATTGCATCAATGACCGCATTAATATGACTGCGCAGTAACGGGGTGATATCATAAAAATCAATGCCGACTTTTGGAAAGTCTGGTACTGTGCGAATAACCTGCCAAAACGGGTGGTCAGTATTGAGTATATTAGACAGATCAATTTCGGTATTAGCAGATGTAGCGGCAGCATTAACGCTCATAATAACCCTTATCTCATATGGCTTAGATGGTAATAAGTGACGGTGATAAATGACAGACATCACCGTGAAATTAGTGGCGATTACTATAACATAATTTGGTGTAATATAGCGGCGAGACGAACAATCATACAATCGCCTGAATCAATAAAATGCCAATCATGGACTTGATAAAAGCTGAGTCAGCTCAACATACAAGTGTAAACTTAACTATCAAAACAACGGTTATATGCTAAACTACGGGCGTTTTTACCGTCCAAATATGAGCGGTAATGCTCAGTAGACGCTCTAAAAACACCCTGTAACACTGGTAATGATCGATAGGACTATTTATGAAACGTTATGAATGTATCGTCTGTGGCTGGATATATGATGAAGCGCTTGGCTGTCCTGAAGAAGGGATTGCGCCTGGCACCAAGTGGGAAGACATCCCTGAAGACTGGATTTGCCCAGAGTGCGGTGTTGGCAAGCTTGATTTTGAGATGCTTGAGATTTAGTAGACAACTCTCTAATTAGGACACTTCATGACAAAATCCAATAATATCAATAATGCGGCATTGCTTAAAACCTCTGGAGATGCTGGGGTATACCCTACTCCTGACTGGCAACGATTTGGTCAACACCAATGGCGCGAATCAGACCTTAGCGAACACCTCCATCAAGCGATGATAAATATCGGTGATGGCATTGAGTTGTGCGTTGAGGCAGGCGGTAATCCCAATCATCCCCCACTGCTGATGATTATGGGACTTGGCTCGCAGATGATATTTTGGCCAAACAATTTTATCAAGCGCCTTATTGATGCAGGATTTTTTGTGATTCGTTTTGACAATCGCGATATTGGCTTGTCTTCCAAAGTACAGATTGACGGCCTACCGCGTATCAGTCAGCTAAAAATGATGATGCGTTTGCAAACCGGATTGTCTAATAAGAGTACGCAGGTTGCTTATAATTTAACCGATATGGCAGAAGATACCGCACGTTTGATTAAGGCGTTGCAGCTGGGTAAGACACATCTACTGGGTGCTTCTATGGGCGGTATGATTGCTCAAATCGTGGCGGCACGCTATCCAAGCTTAGTACAACGCATGGCCTTGATGTTTACCACCACCAATCGGGCTTTCCTAAAGCCACCCAAGCCTAAGCAGTTGTATACGCTTATCAATCGCCCTGAGAGTCATTCTGAGCGCGATATTGTGCGCCATAGCGTCTGGTTTATGAAAACAGTCGGTACGCCAGGACACGTCAACGTCCGTATGGTGCGTGAAATTGCCAAGTTACGTTATCAGCGCAATTTCCATCCGCTTGGCACCGTGCAACAGCTCAATGCGATCTTGGCCTCGGGCTCTATTAGCCGGTTTAGCAAGCAAGTCAAAGCACCAACTATCGTCCTACATGGCAGTGCAGATGGGCTATTGCCGCCTTCACAAGGACGCGTGGTCGCTAAGACCATTCCCAATGCTAAGTTTCATTTAATCGAAGGCATGGCACACGATATCCCAGAGTACTATCAGCCTTATATGATTGATTTGATTCGCAATCACCTATTGGCTTAATACGCAGTTAACACCGTCAATCATTGGCGATAAAAAAGCGTGCCATGCTATGTATTACTCATAAGCATGACACGCTTTTTTGTATCTTAGTTTGAGTAAGCGCTTTAATCACAACCAACACTCACCCCTTCTTTATCAATGCACATCTTATTGCCATTTTTTAAGTTGCCAATCCACGCTTTACCATTTGCAAATGTAAAGGCGGGCTTGCCTTGATAACTGTCACCACTCGACACACCCACCTTATCAAAGCGAAAAGGAATCACCAGCTCACCGCCCAAATTGATAAAACCCCAGTTGTCATCGATGCGCACGCCAGCTAGTCCTTCTGAAAAAGGACGAGCATCATCAAATGAATAAGTAATCATCGTCACATTGTTTTCATCGACGAAACCCCATCGACCATCTTGCTGACGTGGCTGTAACGTCGTAAAACGATTGGGCGCTGCTTGCCTAGATTGTGCTGACGCTGTAGCAGACCTACTATTGGCGGTTTGCTTTGCAGACGACGGCTCATTACTATTACTGTCACTACCATTTGGATTGCTAGTCACTTTGCCGTTTTTATCCAGCCAACTGGTCGCTTGGTTCTTACGTACTTGCGTCACACCACCACGATAATCATCAATATCACTGATTGACGCAGAAAACGACACGATGGTCTTATTTGCTGTATCGATAACCCCATAGTTGCCGTCTCTTTTGACCACGATACGTCCATCAGATACCGGACGCGCCCAACCCTGACTTTCCTTTAGCATGTCGTAGGTCGCCGGTATCACCTCACGACCCTGCATGTTGAGATAACCGACGTGACTATTGCGCAGCACGGGTAGTAAGCCACCAGCTATCTTATCTGCATCGACTTTTTGATAGCGTGATAAATCAACGACTTTTTTTCCTTTACTATTCAGTAGCGCCACTGGCGCACCGAAGTCCTTGATTGCCAAAAAATAACCGCTACTCGCGGTACAAGAGACATTCTTATAATAGCTTTTGGGTATTTTACAGCTGGCAGCTTGTGCAGTCGGCATCATAAATAGCGCACTGACGAATAAGCCCATAGGAATGCCATATCGTGCCATTTTTAGTTGCGATCCAAATATCAAAGAAAGCGACTTTTTTGATTGAGTTCGTCGATGCATAAATAAACCTAAGCTAAAAGTAGTAGAAACTATGTTGAACACTTTAAGAGAGTAATAAAAGACAGATTAGCAAATCGCGACCTTCACGCCAATGCTATTCCTGTAAGGATGTGGCTCGATGATATAAGCACTATTATATATAGTCAAAATATCTTAAAAACGCGACGGTATTGCTGATATTAATTTTTTGTCGCCTCTGTCTGCGCAGGCACAGCAAGCAAGAAAAATGGATGTCAGCAGTGCGTGATGTACCGATATTACTTTTCACTCACTATAGCTGACGTTAGCTGACTATCAGCATCTATTTTCCCACACGCTTACCATACTCGGTTCTTTCAAAATACAGTCATCATAAGAATAAATTATGTTTCAACCATTTCATTTTAAGTCTAAAACCTCGACAATGTGGGGTGTGTGCATTGTACTGTGAACACAGTAATGTTAAAGAAAGAACGCCACCCATTCAAACGTGATTAATCTAAGGACAACCTATGGCTATTGCCGCTTCACGCTCTGCACCTATTGGCTTAGTTATTGGTTGCATCATCTTTGGTCTGGGCAGTTTAATCGTCGCGCACGTTGATATCGGCGGTTGGGCCATGTCGTTTTGGCGACTCGCCATCTCAGGAGTGGTCTTTGCTGTCTTGGCAAAAATCATGGGACAACGTTTGCCACGCTCAAGACGTGCCATTTTTTATGGTTTATTGTCAGGCGCATTTTTGGGGTTCGATTTGGCGCTTTGGCACGAGAGTATCTATGCTGTCGGGCCTGGTATTTCAACCTTACTTAATAGCTTACAGATTTTCTTTTTGGCAGCGATTGGGTTTTTATATTTTAATGAACGGCAATCTATATTACAGCTTATCAGTCTATTTCTAGCGATGGCTGGAGTGGCGATGATAGGTAGCCCTGAATTTGCACATAATAGTGCCGCAACTTGGGGGTTTATCTCGGGTATCGTCTCAGGAGCGATGCTGGCAGCATCAATGACATTTATCCGTAAGACGCATGACACCGAGCCCACACCGATATTTATGCTCATGCAATTAATCAGTATCGGCGGTGTGCTGGCGATGATTGTACCGATGTTTTTGTTTGACATGGGCAATATCTTGCCCAACAGTTGGTCTGAGATTTTTTGGGTACTTATTTATGGTACGGTCATGCAGTGCTTGGCTTGGGGTCTGATTGCCTACTCTATCCCTAAGCTGTCTTTGGCGCTGACTGGATTACTACTGCTATCTGAACCAATTGCCGCATTGGTCATTGATTATACTTGGCTGGACAAACCGATTAATACTTTGCAATGGAGCGGCGCGCTCTTGACGATGTTTGCCATTTACTTAGGTTCATTAAAACCTAAGCCGCGCGCACTACGTCGCTATCGGTTTTTTTCACGGTTTTATAAGCGTAAATATAAATAGTTATACGGGTACGCTTATTTATATTTACGTTTTATTTGGCGTATAGCTTTAATGAGGGCGTGTCATTATTTGAAACGTGATGCTTAAATGACAATCAATCAGTCTTTTTGACGATTGAATAATGCATTGAGTACGATAGCCGCCAAGGTAGCCGTGCCGATACCGCCCAAATCAAAGCCACCTAAGTGCAGGCTAAAGTTACCCGTTCCCATGATGACAGTGACAGCGGCGATGATTAGATTGCTGTTTTTGCTAAAATCAATATGGCTGTCTATCCAAATTTTGATCCCAGCAACAGTGATAAGTCCGAATACTATAATAGACGCACCGCCCAACAAGGCCGCTGGTATCGTCTGAATGATTGCACCAAATTTTGGTGAAAGCCCCAATATGATAGCCACCAAACCTGCTACGACAAAAATCGTAGTGCTATACACCTTAGTTACCGCCATGACACCGATGTTTTCTGCATAAGTGGTGACACCTGTACCACCAAATCCTGCTGAAAAAGTCGTTGCTAAGCCATCCGCTAAAAATGCTCGACCCATATAAGGGGTAACACGAGCCTTAGTCATACCTTCTACTGCTTTAAAATGTCCCAGATTTTCGGCAACCAAAATAAACGCCACTGGTGCGATCAAGATGATGGCGCTCATCTCAAAACGAGGCGTATGAATGCTTGGTAACCCAAACCATGAAGCAGCAGACACCCCACTAAAATCAATGGGCGTACCAAAAGCCAGTACATTGGTCATCACAAAATAAGCGACGTATGACAATATCAAGCCAACCAGTAATAAAAGTCGACGTAACATACCGCGCGTAAACACAGCAACACCACTAATCAGTAACACGGTTAAGGTGGCCATCCAAGCATCAAACTGATTCGCAGACACTCCTTGAATGGTCACTGGCGCCAAATTTAGACCAATAATCATCACGATAGCACCCGTGACGATAGGTGGCATCAGACGCTCAATCCAGCCTGTGCCCGTTTTCATCACCAGCAGCCCAATCAAAGCATAAATGATGCCGCAGGCCATAATACCGCCCAAGGCGACATTTAAGTTGTCATTGAAGCCTACGCCTGCATACGCAGTCACAGCGATGACGGGGCCAATAAAGGCAAAGCTGGAGCCCAAATAGCTCGGCATGCGCCCACCCGTGATCATAAAGAACATCACAGTACAAATACCTGACATCAAAATAGCGAGGTTAGGATCAAAACCCATTAGCAGTGGCGCAAGCACCGTCGCACCAAACATCGCAAAAGTATGCTGCACACCCAGTAATATGCTTTTTGACGGTGGCAAATATTCATTGATACCGACCGGATCACGATCTAAATCGCCACCATAAGGTCGCCAAGTCGGAAACCAACGACCATTTTCGAAATCTGGATTTTTTGGATAGTTCATGGCTGCTGAGGAAATACCAGCCGCTTCTAATGCATTATGAGCAGGTAATGCTTCAGCACTTTTGTCTGATTGAGAGGAGTTATCGGTGGGAGATGTCATGCATGCTTGTCCTATGTGTGCGGAGCTAATAATAGGCTAAAATAACTGGATGAATAAAAACTGAGCTAAAGTCGAACGTCAATAAATAGAAGTAGGTGGCTAAAAATAACGATAAAAACCAAGACTCAACACCATACCTCTTATAATATGTCACCCAATTCATTCATTTATGTTGTAAGGTAGCAAACCAAAAGTATTATTTGGTATGATAGCTATGTTTTGCTAGATGTATAAGGTCGGATATGTTCTACTTGAACTACCGTCTAAATCATTTTTGCCTGACGTATTTCACAGCGACAACCAACTTACAGGATGTTACATAAACGTTGGCTCCAAGCATCATAACGGAGTTTAATAATAAATAAAAGTTATTATTCACTCGTCACATGTACTTCCATGTTTACATACTTTCATAGACAACACCCCAAACTAAACACTTATCGGTGCTTGTTGGTTGGGGCGGTTTATTATATTTTTCATGCCAGTGCTGAAGCCAATCGATAACCTATGCTGATGCACTTAAAATTTTTGGTAGCTTATTATGATTAGTGTTTTTGATTTATTTAAAATTGGTATTGGACCCTCAAGCTCACATACCGTCGGTCCGATGGTAGCGGCGAACTTGTTTTTGGCGTCTTTGCTCAAGCAAGCGCAGCTGACCGCTATAGACAGTATTGAGATTGAGCTTTATGGTTCATTGGCTGCGACCGGTAAAGGGCATGCAACGGATACCGCCATTTTGCTAGGGTTACTCGGACATACGCCCAGCACCATCGATACGCGTCTGACCAGCAACTACTTGGCACCCATATTTTCAGAAAAAAGTCTGAACATATCAGGTGCTCATATGATTGCTTTTGACACAGAGCGTGATATCTATTGGTACGATGATACCGTCCTACCCTATCATCCTAATGCTCTGACGCTTCGAGCGTTGTTGGTAGATGGTACTCGTTATCAGCAGACCTACTACTCAGTTGGAGGTGGCTTTGTTATTAATGAAGAGAATGCCACCAATCCAGATGAAGACCATGCTAGCCCCACCATTGATAGTATTCCTTATCCCTTCAATAGCGCCGCCGAGTTATTAGAGCAATGTCGCCAGCATGGGCTGAGTATCAGTGATTTAGTCCTCACGAATGAATGTCATTACCGCGAGCAAACAGAGGTTTTTGCCTACTTAGATAGCATTTGGGACGTGATGCAAGACTGCGTCAAACAGGGCTGTGAAAATGGCGGTATTTTGCCTGGCGGCTTAGATGTCAAACGCCGCGCCCAAGATCTATATTCACAACTGTGTGCGGAGAAGAACCAACCCATCACAAAAACCGATAAATTAGCAGCGATGGATTGGGTAGATTTGTATGCGCTCGCCGTCAACGAAGAAAACGCCAATGGCGGTAAAGTGGTGACCGCTCCTACCAATGGTGCCGCTGGCATCATACCGGCAGTTCTACATTACTATCGTGATTTTTTACCAAGCTACAGCCAAAGCGGCGTCTATAAATTTTTGTTAAATGCCACTGCCATCGGTAGCCTTATCAAACAAAATGCTTCAATCTCTGGTGCTGAGGTTGGCTGTCAAGGTGAAGTTGGCTCTGCATGTGCAATGGCCGCCTCTGCATTGGCTGAGATTATGGGCGGCGATCCTGCCAAATGCTTGAATGCTGCTGAAATTGGTATCGAGCATAACTTAGGTCTCACTTGTGACCCTGTTGGCGGCTTGGTTCAAGTCCCTTGTATTGAACGCAATGCGATGGGCGCGGTAAAAGCGATCAACGCGGCACGTCTCGCCTGCCGCGGCAATGGCCAGCACTTTGTCTCTTTAGATAAGGTCATTGAAACGATGAAAGTAACTGGGGCTGATATGCTAGATAAGTATAAAGAAACCTCACGTGGGGGTCTTGCTGTTTATGCTGATAACCGCATACCCACTGCAAGTCATGGTGTCAGTGTAAAATATAGTCAATGCTAATATAATTAATGTCGGTGTAGACTGTCGTGATGTGATTCTCATAAACACTCATGACAAAAAAAGACCTCTAATTCATTAGAGGTCTTTTTTATTCTGACTAGGCCGTGTGATCATTTACTCAGCAGTTTTTGAAACCACTTCGTTTAAAATCCAAACTGGCTTAACCATGTTGGTGGTCTCATTCATCATCGCTTCTTGACGTACGTCCAAAACATAGCGGTAATTTGGCTCATAAGTGAAGCCTTGGATGTTGCCGTTTAGAGTTGTATAGTTTTTCTGATAAGTTTGGCGATACTGTAAGCACTCTGATTCAACTTTGGTGCCATTGGCAGTCATAAGATCACAAACTGCTTTACGCGGTGCAATCTCTACTTCAAAGCTTGGAATGTTAATAACTTTAACATTCATAGTCTGACCTTCAACGACCATGGTACGCTCATTGTCCATACCCATAGTAGAACAACCTGACAGGGCAAAAGTAGTCATCAATGCGGCAAGTGCTAATTTTTTCATTATTCAATCCTCAGTTAAGTAATCTTCATTATTGCCCGTTTGAGCTCGTTTTAATCATTTATAGACGCTCAAAACGTAAGGCATTTGTGACCATACTGGCAAAGTCAATTTAGACAACCAAACAAAGCTGATAATTTCTCAGCAGTATCGTCTATTGTTTACTGAGACTAGTATATGTCGCAAAACGACTTATCCTCTATGACTGGTTTGTAAAGTAACGTCAGCTTTTGCAACTCATGTTAGTCAAACGTATTAAAAAGCAGACCAATCCAATATATATTTGACATTGCAAAAAAATGGCCGAAGTAATCATTACTCCGACCATTTAATCGCTTTCGTTCAGATTAAGAGGACGCCTTAATTAACATCCATTTCGATAATTAGCTACGATAATCGGCATTTATCTTGACGTAATCGTAAGACAAATCGCAGGTATAAACCGTATCGCTAGCGTCGCCACGTGCCAAATCAATATGAATGGTAATTTCAGGACGGCTCATGACCGTTTTGCCCGCCGCTTCCGTATAGCTAGGCGCAACACCACCATTTTGGCAAATCATGACTTCATCTAGATAGACATCGACTTGCTCGGTATCTAAATCTTCGATACCCGCATAACCTACTGCAGCGAGGATACGACCCCAGTTGGCATCACTGGCGAAGAATGCGGTTTTGACTAGTGGTGAATGTGCAACCGCGTATGCCACATCGCAGCATTCTTGCGTCATCTTACCGCCAGTGACTTTGACAGTCATAAACTTGGTAGCGCCTTCCCCATCACGCACGATTAATTGTGCCAGACGAACAAATACTTCGGTTAATGCCTCAAAAACAGGCTGATAATGTGGATGTTCTGAGCTGTCGATAATATTTGAGCTAGCTCTACCTGTGGCGATCAACACACAACAGTCGTTGGTCGACGTATCACCATCGACGGTGATGCGGTTAAAAGACTGCTCATTAATGGCGCTTAACATCTCTTGTAATAAGTCAGCTGCAATGTTGGCATCTGTTGCCACATAGCCTAGCATGGTCGCCATATTTGGTCGTATCATACCTGAGCCTTTTGACATGCCCGTAATATGATAGCTGCTACCCGCCACGTCGATTTTTTGACTAGCAAGCTTAGGAATCGTATCTGTGGTGCGAATACCATTCGCCGCCGCCAGCCAATTATCAGCAGCTAAACTGGCAAGTGCCTCATCTAAACCAGCGATGACCGCCTCACTATTTAAGGGCTCGCCAATCACTCCAGTAGAAAACGGCAATACAGAACTGACAGCCACGCCAGCTTTACTAGCCAGCGCTGTACAGATATCAACAGCGCGGCGCTTGCCATCAGCGCCCGTCCCTGCATTGGCATTGCCAGTATTGGTGACCAAATAACGTGGGCTAGCCTTAGCAAAATGCTCACGTAATACTCGCACTGGCGCGGCACAAAAGGTGTTTTTAGTGGTGACGACCGCACTGGTTGCGTTCTCAGCAATCTCAATCACGACCAAATCATCACGATCTTTGTAGCGTACGCCTGCGGCAGTAGCACTTAACTTGATACCGTCAATTGGGTAAATAGTATTCGGTACTGCAATATTTCCAACAGCCATAGAGACATCCTTATTTTTCAATTTTCATAGTTATAGACAGAATACTATTAGGGTTTGCTTAAGTTAAATGCCGACCAAATCGGTGCATGGTCAGACGGTTTTTCCATGGCACGTAGCTCATAGCTGATACCAGCATCGACGCAGTCATCGACTAAGTCTGAGGTGCACAAGATATGGTCGATACGTAGACCGCGCTTAGGCTCGTCGTTAAAACCACGACTGCGATAATCAAACCAGCTGTATAACTCTGTACTCTCTGGATAGTACAGACGGTATGTGTCAGTCAGCTCGCGTGACATCAGGGCTGCATACCATTCGCGCTCTTCTGGTAAAAATGAGGTTTTTCTATTCTTAAGCCAGCGCTTTGCATTGACTTCGCCGATACCAATGTCGATATCTTCTGGAGCGATATTCATATCACCCATAATAATGAGCGAGCGCCCTTCCGCCTTCAAAGCATCAATATAAGCCATCAAATCTGCATAATAAGCACGCTTCATGGGAAATTTGGTCGGATGATCTTGGCTTTCTCCTTGTGGAAAATAACCATTGAGTACGTCGATTTCACGACCATCAAACTCATATCGTGCATGAATAAAACGCTTTTGCGCCTCGACATCTTCGCCAGGAAAACCTTTTTGTACAAATATTGGTGCAACCTTGGACAAGAGTGCCACGCCATAATGGGCTTTTTGCCCAAAATACTCTACGTGGTAACCAAGACTTTCTATGTTTTCTAGTGGAAACTGCTCATCATGTACTTTGGTTTCTTGTAGACCCATCACATCAGGATCGATTACCTCACGTACCGCCTCCAGCTGATGTTGACGAGCACGAATACCATTGATATTAAAACTGACAAAACGGGTCATAAATTATCCTATACTAATTGATGAAAATACGGTGCTAATATACAGAGCTGGGATGTGACCATACATAAAACCCTATCATAACAGAGGCAGACTGACCTAGCTGTTGCGCGCCCTGATATCTTACGCTAGAGTAGTTGTTATTCGTATGATTGCTATCAAATCTTGTGTATCGAATCATGGCTATCACGGAACACTTATTAAAATAATTATTGAGCATTGTTATGACAACCACTATTAGCAAAACTACCAACGCCTTACCAACGACAGCAAATGAAACTACGCCATTATTTGCCAAAGACTACAATGTCTATATTAACCATACTGACGCTGGCGGTATAGTCTACCATGCCAATCACTTGGTGTTTTTTGAAAACTGCCGCCGTGACTGGTTTGGTCAACTGGGTTTAAATGGGTATTTCTTGCAGACCGATGACGGTCAAGTACAGCATTTTGTCGTGAGTCAAGCAGACTTGCAATACAAAAGAGCCATTCTTTTAGACGAAATCATCAATGTACGTATCGATAAAGTCGAATTAAAACCTGCCAGCATTATTTTTTACCAGAGCATTCATCGTCATGGCTCAGACAGCTCCTCTACCGATCATACGAATGACAATACCAACGCTAAAAACAGTTTATTAAGTAGCACCAAAATCGTCATCGCTTGTGTGCAAAATCAAGTCAGGACAGAGCCTGTGTCTCATGATGAGTCGGATACTGCCGTGGCTAGCGCCTCGCCCATGCGACCGATTCGTGTCCCAAAAAAGCTACGTGATGCTTTACAAGAAGCGATTAACCAGTCTATAAATGCATAATGATTCTGACCTATGAGCCTTGATACTGACACACCTATCGTTGAATTTGAACACCTCTGGGTACATAGCAAACGTATCACGCCAATCAACACTGATGATCAACGACGTGCAGTTAAAACGAAAATCCATAGCGTGTCTGCCATCTACGATAAATGGATGACCAAGTTTAAAAAAATCTCGACCCCCGATCAGAGGTTGCCGACGCATAAAAAGATATTGATAAATGACGTTAGCGGTACACTGTTAGCAGGGGAAATAACCGTTTTAACAGGTGCTTCTGGCAGTGGCAAGTCCTTACTGCTACGTGTGCTTGCAGGACTATTACCGATGAGCAGCGGTGAGATTTGTTTGCGCCGTCATGATGCATCAAATAGCGGCAGTTATAAAAGCATTCATGATACACCGCCGACCCAGTGGCGCACACGCATCGCCCTACTGGCTCAAAACCCACAGCTGCTAGAAGGCCATGTGCTTGAAAACTTACAGATGCCCTATCGCCTACAAGCGCATCAACATCTTGACTTTGATATCGACTGGCATATCGCTCAGTTGGTCTATTTAGAGCGCAGTGCTGACTTTTTACAACAAGAGGCAAGTCATCTCTCTGGTGGCGAGCGCCAACTGGTCAATACCTTACGTCTTTTGCAACTAAACCCACAGGTATTGTTATTAGATGAGCCCACAGCGGCTTTAGACGTTGACACCTCAACCCAGCTAGTGAATCTACTGGTTAACTGGTTGCGCGGCGATGCACAGCGCACCATATTGTGGGTGACTCATGATACACAAGATATCATGCCATTAGCCGACAGGCATTGGCACATGCAGGCAGGCGTATTAACCAAAATGCGCTAATCTCATAATCGACTTTTAATCGTGACTGCCCCTAATACTTATTTCTCTCACCTTAACGACATTAATAATGAGCAGCTATGAGCAGTACGGATGATATGCAAATATTCCTCACTTACGGTGATATTGCGCTTGCCAGCAGCTTAATTATTATCGTCCTTATCCTGTCATGGCGACTACGCTTAACATTAACCAAAACACTATTAACAGCGGCTATTCGTACTATAGTCCAGCTGAGCTTTATCGGTTTGATTCTGGCATGGATTTTTGCTCGTGAGCAATGGTATGAAGTCCTTCTCATACTGACTATCATGACCTTGATTGCAGGAGGTGCAGCCAAAAATCGTGTCAAGCGCAGCTACAAAGGTTTATTCATCGATACCCTCCTCGCTGTCAGCCTATCAGCCGTATTGGTCACCAGTATCGCCATCTTTGTGATATTAAGAGTGCAGCCATGGTATACGCCGCAATTTGTCATCCCTATATTGGGCTTAATACTAGGCAACTCTTTAACCGCCATCTCATTGACCAGCAATCAGTTGATTGAAGCTTTTCATGAGCAGCAAGGACGTATTGAAATGATGCTCAGCCTCTCTGCCAGGCCCTTTGAAGCCGTGCATGAGCAGATACGAGCGGCCATCATCAATGGTATGACCCCAACGCTGAACTCTATGCTGGTGGTTGGTATTGTCAGCTTGCCAGGGATGATGACAGGACAAATACTGGCGGGTGCAGATCCTACTCAAGCGGTACGCTATCAAATTGTCACGATGTTTTTAATCTGTGTTAGCAGCACTTTAGGATGCACTATTAGCGCGTTGCTTATTTATCGGCGTTTTTTTAATAAACATGAGCAGTTCCTTTCACCGTAATATAAGCGGCTGAATTTAGAATTGATACAGGCTACTGTGATAAATTTTCATAGCCTCAATTTTAGTGACACATGTTTATTGACGTATCTATTTTATTAAAAGTCGGCTATAGTTTTGAGCTAGCGCTTTGATAGATTATCAACCTCGTCATAATTAGACTTGTTTCTCCTACACCACATATCAACTGTATCTCTTAGTATATTTTATGTACTACTCAGTATCACATACTGGTATTGTTTTAAACCATATTCATGCTAATGTATTGTTTAAATATATCGTTCTTTTGATACTTTGGTTGTAAATAACAGATTAAAAATATTCGGAATAAATACTGTTTTTGTTACCCAGCCATTTTTTCATCTTAGTTAATTATTTACCCCAAAAATAGTTAATTAGAACCATATAATAGCGAAAATTTTACCAACCAGTTGATAAATAAGGATGTTATCGCTCTTAGCGGACACCAGTCCACGTCAGCACTGATTTATTTTGTTGATGCGGATATGACTGCTTTCTCACTAAACTTTAATCTATATTAACTCGCAAGGACGCTGACTATGACGTTAAATAAACCTTGGCTTGCCCAATATCCGGCAGGCGTACCGAAGTCGATCGACCCAGATAAATATAACAGCATAGTAGAGCTATACGAAGAATGCTTTGATCGCTTCCGCATGCATCCAATGAGTATCTGTATGGGCGTTACTCATACGTATGATGACATTGACAAGGCGTCACTAGCCGTTGCTGCATGGTTACAAGCTCAAGACTTACCTCAAGGCACGGTGGTTGCGCTTATGATGCCAAACGTCCCGCAATATTTGCCGACGATGATTGGTATCTTGCGTGCCGGTTACGCCTGTACGCCTGTCAACCCCCTTTATACGGGTCGTGAGCTGCGCCATCAATTAAATGACTCAGGTGCTAAGGTTATTTTTGTGGTTGATAACTTTGCCCAAGCGCTCGAGCAAGTCATTGACGAGACCAACATTAAGCGTATTGTTCTCTCAAAAATGGGCGATATGATGGGTCTAAAAGGTATCTTAGTGAATACCATCATTCGTCAGGTAAAACGTCTCGTACCCAAATACAAGCTTGATGATCCTAAGCATGAGGTAACCAAATTCCCTGACGTCCTCAAAAAAGGTAGAAACCTGCCATTCCAAAAGCCGAAACTGTCTTTGGATAAAACGGCCTTTTTACAATATACCGGTGGTACAACGGGTCTGTCTAAGGGAACCATTTTAACTCAGCGTAATATTGTAGCCGCTGCTATGCAGTCTGAAGCATGGTTCCGCCCTATTACTTCAGAAATTAACGAGGTATACATCAATCTGGTTATGGCTTTACCGCTATATCATATTTTTGCCTCTATGCTTAGTATGTTAGGCATGCGCTCGGGCCACACTTTTATCTTGATACCTAACCCGCGAGATATACCAGGTTTTATCAAAACCTTGTCAAAACAGCCGTTCCATATATTCCCTGCCGTTAATACTTTATTTAAAGGATTGCTTGATAATCCAAACTTTAAAAATTTAGATTTTAGCACCCTGCACCTCTCACAGGCAGGTGGTATGGCAGCCACTCCGCAAACAGCCGCACGCTGGTTGGAGGTCACAGGTTGTCCAATGATTGAAGGCTGGGGTATGACTGAAGGTGTGGCAGTAGGTACTAATAACTTAGTAACTGACCGCAATTTTAACGGCACTATCGGCTTGCCACTTCCGAGTGTCGATGTCATTATGATCGATGATGATGGCAATCGTGTGGGTCTGAACCAAGCTGGCGAGATGTGTGTCAAAGGTCCTAACACAACGTCAGGTTATCTCAACAGAGACAGTAGTGATGACTTTACTAGCGATGGTTATTTCCGTACTGGTGATATCGTCAGCATGGATGAAAAAGGCTATATCACCTTATTAGATCGTAAAAAGGATATGATTTTGGTCTCAGGCTTTAACGTATATCCGAATGAGATTGAGTCTGTGATGCTCGAGTGTGACGGTATTATTGATTGTGCAGTCATTGGTATTCCTGACGAACATCAGGGCGAAGCGGTAAAAATTTATATCGTGCCAGAGGATAATAACGTCACCAAAAGTGTCATCAAAGAGTTTGCACTGGATAATTTGACCGGCTATAAATGTCCACGTCATATCGAATTTGTCAGCGAACTACCAAAGAGTAACGTCGGTAAAGTATTGCGTCAAAAATTGCGTGAAAGGCATGATGCAGATCATCCTCAGTCATAAACAAGCTGAATAGATTTACATATAGCAGTCACATAAATCCAGACATAAAAAGCGCTTCACATAAATTGTGAAGCGCTTTTTTTACTCAGCTATTCAAAATGAGGACACGCCCTAAGCTTAGAGTCTGCTGAACCTCTTGTTTTTTCTAATGAGCAAATTATCCTAACCACCAAGATAGGATTCTGTTCGGAAAAAAACATCAACAGATTGTAACAGTAACTTCAAAGCATACTCCTTGAGCGCTGCCGTTTAGAACGGCACAGGACATAAAGAAATAAGACTTAGTTATTTTTTCTGCGATATAGAACAGCTTATCCCAACTTATCTACCACTCATCCTTTTTGATTTACAACACATATGACTTCATTTATCAAATTTATATATGGACTGTGAAGTACGCTTATCATAATATCGAATTCAGTTGTAGTTGTGTTAGTGTGTTGCCAAAATATGTCAGTCAATGTTCTAAAGTTTTAATTGATAAGGTTTTTATTGAAAGTGACTTACAAGGGTTATTGAGGCATGACGATATTTTTTAAGTGACATTTTAATCATCAAATGTACTTATTTACCGTTTAATCTACAAGGCAGATCATTCTTTGTGATTGGACAAAATTGTATAAAGGCCACCGTATGTTAGCAGTCAGTTAATAGTTAGGATAGCACTCAGCACTGCATTGCTTACCATGCAATGATTTATGTTGTTGACAGGGATGTGACTACTTTCTTATAAGACCTTAACTTATATTAATATTTAAGGACGCTAAATATGACCGTGAATAAACCTTGGCTTGCTCAATATCCTGCAAGCGTACCCAAGACAATCGATCCTGATCAGTACGAAAACCTGATAGAACTCTATGAGGAATGCTTTGATCGCTTCCGTCTGCATCCAATGTCTATCTGCATGGGTGTGACACACACTTATGGAGACGTTGATAAAGCCTCACTAGCGGTTGCTGCATGGTTGCAAGCCCAAGGTATTCCCAAAGGCAGCGTGGTCGCCCTCATGATGCCAAACGTGCCGCAGTACTTGCCAACGATGATTGGTATTTTGCGCGCAGGTTATATTTGCACACCTATCAATCCGCTCTACACTGGTCGTGAGCTGCGTCATCAACTGAATGATTCGGGCGCTCAGATTATATTTGTGGTCGATAACTTTGCCCAAGCACTTGAGCAAGTCATCGATGAGACAGCCATCAAACGTATTGTCCTCTCAAAAATGGGCGATATGATGGGTCTCAAAGGGATCTTGGTCAATACGGTTATTCGTCAAGTAAAACGCCTTGTACCCAAGTACAAGCTTGACGACCCTAAGCACGAGGTAACCAAATTCCCTGACGTTCTCAAAAAAGGCAGAAACTTACCGTTTCAAGCACAAAAGACCTCTTTAGAGCAAAAGGCTATTTTACAGTACACTGGTGGTACCACAGGGCTGTCTAAAGGTGCTGTGCTGTCGCAGCGTAACGTAGTAGCAGCAGCGCTACAGTCAGAGGCGTGGTATCGCCCTGTGACTTCAGATATCAATGAAGTTTATATCAATATGGTTATGGCCCTGCCGCTCTATCATATTTTTGCTTTTATGCTTAGCCTATTGGGTATGCGTTCAGGATATACCTTTATTTTAGTACCAAATCCGCGTGATATGCCAGGCTTTGTCAAAACACTGTCAAAACAACCCTTCCATATTTTTCCTGCGGTTAATACACTATTTAAAGGCCTGCTCGATCAACCAAACTTCAAAGATCTCAATTTTAGCTCGTTGCGTATTTCGCAAGCTGGTGGTATGGCTGCTACCGAGCAAACGGCTAAACGCTGGTTAGAAGTGACTGGCTGTCCAATGGTTGAAGGTTGGGGCATGACCGAAGGTGTCGCAGCAGGTACTGCCAACGTCATCACTGACCGTAAATTCAACGGTACAATCGGCATCCCAGTCCCTAGCGTCGACATCATCGTTGTGGACGACAACGGTGAACGTTTAGGTCTACATCAAGCGGGTGAGATGTGCATCAAAGGACCAAATGTCACGTCAGGTTACTTCAACAAAGACAACAGCGATGACTTTACTAGCGATGGTTATTTCCGTACTGGCGATATCATTAGCATGGATGAAAAAGGCTACATTACCTTATTAGATCGCAAAAAAGACATGATTTTGGTCTCAGGCTTTAACGTCTTTCCGAATGAAATCGAATCTGTCATGCTCGATTGTGATGGCATTATTGATTGTGCAGTGATTGGTATTCCTGATGAAAACCAAGGGGAAGCGGTTAAAATTTATATCGTTCCTGTCGACAATAATGTTAGCAAAAGCGATATCAAAGAGTTTGCGCTAGATAATTTGACTGGCTATAAATGTCCGCGTCATATTGAGTTTGTGAGTGAGCTGCCTAAGAGTAATGTGGGTAAAGTACTGCGTCAAAAGTTACGTGAGCAGCATATGCTGGACAACCCACAAACCTTCTCATAATGAAGATAAAGCCTTACCATAAGATTTATTATTGATGTATCGCTAAATGGATGCATCAGTAATAACTCCATAATAAAAAGCCCTCTACATCATCTGTAAAGGGCTTTTTATTGTCTGAATTTATGTCAATCTAAACAGCATTAACTCAGTTTATTGAGTACTTGTAATGGTAAATGTTTCATTGCATGACTGACCATAGACCAAGGCAAGCTAGGCACGCAAGCTTCTTGAACACCCGCTTCGATTGCAGCAACCATTGCTTTGGTACCCGTATCAACATCTACTTCAAACGGTAACGGCTTGGCATTTTCGTTGATTTCAGTACGAATATAGCCTGGATAAATAGTAGAAACGTTAATCGGCAATTTGGTCAACAGCATATCAGCTCGAATGCCTTCTGCCAAATGAGCCAGCCCCGCTTTAGTCGCACCGTAGGTGGTCAGATGCCTAGGTAGACCACGCATCGCTGACATACTCGATATCACCACCAAATGACCACTATTCTGTGCTCGAAAAATATCCATGGCGGCTTCACACTGTGCCAGCGCTGAAATAAAGTTAATCTCAGCAGTGCGACGATTGGTCTCAAAACGCCCTTTACCGATACGGCGACTCTCACCGACACCAGCATTGACCACAACACGGTCAATACTACCAAAGTCAGCGGCAAAAGCATCGAAAACCTCAAAAACTGCATCGTAGTCACTGACGTCTAATACTCGATATTCAACGCGAATATTGGGATAAGCTGCCATCAACTCTGACTTCAAGCTCTCTAAGCGCTCAGTACGACGGGCACAGATAGCGAGGTTGTAGCCAAGCTTGGCAAACAGTCGAGCCATGCCCTCGCCTAAGCCTGAACTAGCACCGGTGATTAAAATGGTTTTATCACGTCCTACTTGCTGCTTATTTAAGCCTTTAAGATAGCGTGACGGTTGAATCGCACTCAATACCTGCTGCTGACTTTGCTTAGTACCTTTTGTGACTAAGCTCATTAATTGGTTTTTCATAAACAATCCTTTGTATATCGATAACGAAATAGCTTTAACACGCCCTAACCACTAAATCGCGGTCATGTATTCAGCGCCTTGTATGTCGCCAAAATAACAGTTTTCTCGTCTATCGCCAAGTGACAAAGCGTTTTCCGTCAGCAAACAAGTGACTATATTCATTAAGAGACATTAGGCGTGTACTCTGATCTTTTAGCGTAATAGACGTCACCCCTGTATTGACCAAGCTTTTATTGAGCTGATAAGCAGTCTGGCTACCTTGCTGCAATAGCTGCGCGGTAATAGCAGCGATCACGCCGCCTGAGGTAAAGACTAATACTGTACTATGGTGATCTAAGCTTAAGCTCGCCACTTGCATACGTATTTGCTCAACTGCTTGTTGGGCACGGCTGCTAAACTGTGACCAACTCTCAAGATAGTCACGGTCATCATCACCCGCATGCCAGCGCTGCATCGCTCGATCGAACAGTTCAGCTAGACGCGTCGCTGGAACATCTGCCTTTGCAAGTTCAATCGCAATGGCTGCTTTACTAGCAAAAGCAGGATTGGATTTGACCAATACATCTTTATGATTAAACTCATCAAACTGCGGAATGATGTAGCTGTCAGGCTCATTTATATCGAGTGCGGCTAAAATGGGTGCCTCGTTGCTATTATCCATAGAGGACTGGTAGCTCTCCCAAAAATGTCGTGCCGAGTCTTGCTGCCGTACTAAGCTGCCACTAAAGATAGCGTCGATTCTGCGCTGAGTCGTCGCATAATGCTGACCGAGCATCTGCGCTTGAATACTGCCTAGCTCTGAGAGCTGATCATAATTTTCTTGTCCAAATGACGCTTGACCATGACGTGCCAAAAGTATGGTTGTCATAAATAATCCCTTTTGATTGTATTCACTAAATGGCTGCTTTTAAGAAAATTAATGGTCAGAGGCATCCGTACTTTTAGCAAAATAGCCTTTTGGTAAAATACCTTTGACCACTTTTTGTACTGGGCTTGGTAGCTGTTCAATCGTTTGTGCGTCGACACCCATGTCTTTTAGATGCGGCTGTACATGAGTATTGAACAGCATCTCACCTTCATACTGCGCTATCAGCTTAAGACATTTAGCGTGTAATACATGGACGATAAGCCAAAAATTCTTAAAGGCTGGATTGGTCGTTTGTTTATTATAGTAGCGATAGTAAATTTGCTGGACAATGCCCGCCAGACGGAATAGACCAAACACTTCATAAAAGGTCCAGTTGGCTATCTCTAAGCCCGTCTTTTCAAGATAATAGTCGACCACTTCATCACGGGTCATCATACCTTTTAGATGTGTTGGCTGACGGCGTGACTGCTGCATGACGATGTTGTCATCTGCTTCAATCCAGTAAGCCAAAGCGCTGCCCAAATCCATCAAAGGATCGCCAAGAGTTGCCATTTCCCAATCGAGTACACCAATCACTTTGGTCGGGTCGTCAGCTGCCAAAATCACATTATCAAAGCGCCAATCGTTGTGAATAACGCAAGTTTTGCTATCAGCAGGCGTGTGCTTGCCAAGCCATTGTCGTACCAGTGCAAAGCTTGGTACGTTAGGCGTTTTTGCTTTGACATAACGTTTATCCCAGCCCGTGACTTGGCGCTCACAATAACCGTCACCACGACCCAGCGTAACCAAATCAGGATGTTCGGTATAATCCACTTGATGCAATTCAACCAAAGCGTCAATCACATTGGTACATAATGTACGGGTCTGCGCTTCGTCTAAATCAATGCCTTTGGGTAAATTGGCACGAGGAATGATACCTTCCATGCGCTCCATGACATAAAAATCGGCACCAATGACAGTTTCATCGGTACATAAGGCAATCATCTTGGGTACATAGGGATAAGCATCTTTTAATGCTTTTTGTACGGTATATTCGCGTACCATATCGTGCGCTGACTTGGCTTTAGTGCCTTTTGGTGGACGACGCAAGATTAAATCTTGGCTCTCGCCTTCACCCTCATATTGCAGACGATACGTCCAGTTTGACGCGCCGCCTGAAAATTGCGTGACCGTTGGCTCGCCTTTTATATCGACACCTTGCTCACGTAGCCAATTGCTGACTGCTTGGGCGTCGAGCTCTTCGCCCTCGCGGACATCACCGCCTTTATCAAGTACTTTATTATTAGTTGCGCTGTTTGTCATGCCAGTATCGTTGGCATGGTTATCAGTTGCCATGAGACATTCCTTATCATGTGGTCATTTATTTTTATAACATATATGAGTGATGAAATATGAGTGATGAAAAATTCACTATCAAATATTGATAGTGAACTTTTCATTGGGTTTTACGTCAGGCCTATTATTAAACGAATGGCGATTGAAGCCGATGACTACGTTGGTTAGCAAGCACAATTATGCTTTGGCAGGTTTAGACGGACGGCTAAAACCTTGGCGCTTGAGCTCTAACTTAGCAATCATGGTTTTGTGCACTTCATCAGGGCCATCCGCTAAACGTAATACACGTGCTTGCGCATAAAAGCTTGGCAGCATCGTATCTTGGCAAACGCCCATTCCACCATGAATTTGAATCGCCATATCAACCACTTCTTGCAACACCGTCGGCGCAACCACTTTAATAGCAGAAATTTCAGTCAATGCGGCTTTTGTACCTTGCGCGTCCATTTTTTGCGCGGCATACAAAGTCAGCAGACGTGCTTGGTCAATCTTGATACGCGCTTCAGCGATACGCTCAAAATTGCCACCCAACTGTAATAATGGTTTGCCAAAGGCCGTACGTGACATGCCACGCTTAACTGCCAACTCTAGAGATTTTTCAGCAGCGCCAATACAACGCATGCAATGATGAATACGACCTGGCCCTAGACGACCCTGCGCAATCTCAAAGCCCATACCGGGTCCACCGATAAAGTGACTGACCGGCACGCGTACATCATTAAAGCTGACTTCGCCATGACCATGCGGTGCATCATAATCACCAAATACTTTGAGCATACGCTCGATATTGACACCCGCTGTTTTCGCTGGCACCAATACCATAGAATGCTGCTGATGACGACCTTTGCTCTCATCAGGGGTGTAAGCCATCACAATCAGCACATCGACCGCAGGATCGCCAAGACCAGATGACCACCATTTGCTGCCATTGATAATAATCTCATCACCATCAACTACGGCTGTGGCTTGCATATTGGTCGCATCGCTTGAAGCAACATCAGGTTCTGTCATACAAAAAACCGAACGAGTTTTACCCTCTAAAATCGGCATCATCCATTTGTCTTGCTGCTCTTGCGAGCCATAGCGCCACAACAATTCCATATTGCCGCTATCAGGAGCATTACAGTTAAATACATAAGGCGCAAGTAAACTGCGACCGGTCAACTCTGCAATGGGTGCGTAATCGGTCACTGAAAGCCCAGCACCTAAAGTATCATCGGGTAAGAATAGATTCCACAAACCCGCTTCGCGTGCTTGTTTACGCAGGCTTTCGTACTTTTCTGGCCACTGCCAGTTTTTCCAATTGCCATCCGGATTTTGCGCATGGCATTCTTGCCAAAACTGCGCTTCGATCGGCTCGATTTGGGTTTCGATAAATGCTTTGACTTTGGCGTGCATGGCTTGACCATGTTCTGTTGCCGTAAACATCAATGTATTATCAGACATAGGTGACATCCTTTTCTTTGTTGATTATTTTCATCAACCTTTGATTAAAAAGTTGATGGAATCTTTATAGTGTACGTACGTATACTGTCTTCTGTATGCATCATTTATAACACAGCAATTATTATTAAACAGCAAAAAGGCGCGACCAGCTAGGACACGCCTTTTACAAAACACAAACAATGCATCAATAAGAATCGAAACCCTAAAATACTATATATTCATTAATACAATGATATCTAACGCTATTTTAGGATATTTAAACGACTGTTAAAATCAAAACGTGCTAACGCATCCGGCAGCTTATTAATTGCCAAGCTTACGGTCGCTTCTGCCGCTTGAGCCAATCCTAATTTTTCAGCGAGGGTTGGTTTTTGGCGTGAATGCAATGCGTATACTTCATTGTCTTCCATACGTTCTAAAATATAGCTGTCTGACGTTTGCAAGCTATCGATCAAATTAAGTTTTAATGCATCTTCGCCATACCAATGCTCTCCAGTGGCCACTTTTGCGACATCCAATGTTGGACGATAGTTATTCACAAAATGTTTGAATAGCTCGTGCGTCTGCTCCAGCTCTTCTTGATATTTGGCACGATCTTCGGCATCGTTTTCTCCAAAGACAGTGACTGTGCGCTTGTAGTCGCCAGCGGTAAACATCTCATAATCGACGTCATGGTTTTTGAGCCATTTATGGAAGTTTGGCAATTGTGATACCACACCGATTGAGCCAATAATGGCAAATGGTGCCGCCACTACCTTATCTGCGACGCACGCCATCATATAGCCACCGCTCGCTGCAACTTTATCGACACAGACAGTTAGCTTTAGACCAGCGTCTTTTAAGCGAACCAATTGCGCTGCCGCTAACCCATAACCATGCACCAAACCACCGCCGGATTCAAGACGCACCACTACCTCATCACCTTTGTTAGCCGCACTGATTAACGTACTGATTTCTTCGCGCAGATGCTTAACTGCGGTTGCTTTGATATCACCATCAAAGTCGAGAACGAAAACTTGTGACTTATCATCGGCATTTTTTTTCTTATTTTTGGTTTTTGCTTTTAATGCCTGTTTGGCTGTTTTAGCCATCGTTTTTCTGAACTGCTTAAGAGCCGCTTTACCTTGCGTGGCTTCCATCAAGTCTTCACGGCGTTGTTCTTGGTTTTTATTCAAATGAATAACCCGCAATTCAACAGGATTTTTGGCAGGATGAAAAAGCATGAGCAGTATTCCTTACATTATTGAGATAACTTTATTGAAATAACTTTAATAGGATCAATAGGATTTTATAAGTGAGCTTGATATGTGCACAGTGGCTCATGTTTTCAAGCAAAATGACAATATTTAACCCAATGCAGATGTTACGGGATAAATACCCTCGATACCGAAGCATTCCTGCGTTTTGATTGGACTCAGCTGGTTGTATAACAAGGGCAGATTAGGCATAATATGCGTTTATATCATATTTTCTGCAGCCAACGTGATGACCATTTGTCTTAATCGCGTTGTTTGTGCTTTTTTTTGCGCATCGCTTGAATCGTGCAACAATGGCTGCATTATTGTATTTCGAATTGGGCTGACAACTGGATAATTATATTATGACGCATAGCGAATACCGAGACGAATATTGCGGAGCCGTAACCGAAAGCTTACTTGAGCAAACCATTAATATCGTAGGCTGGGTACATCGTCGTCGCGATCACGGTGGCGTAATTTTCTTAGACATGCGTGACCGCGCGGGCATCTTGCAGGTCGTCATTGACCCTGATACCCCAGAAGCTTTTGCGATTGCTGATGCCGTACGTCCTGAATATGTGCTAAAAATTACTGGCCGTGTACGTCGCCGTTACGAAGGTACTGAAAACAATAGCATGACCAGTGGTCAAATTGAGCTATTGGCTAAAGAAATTGAAGTGTTGGCGAAATCTGAAACACCGCCATTCCCATTGAATGACGAAAAAACCACAGTTTCAGAAGACTTGCGTCTAAAATATCGTTATCTTGATATGCGCCGTCCGCAAATGCAAGAGCGTATGGTTTTCCGCGCCAAAGCGACCTCAGCGATTCGTCGTTATTTAGACGATCATGGTTTCTTGGATGTTGAAACCCCTATTCTGACACGTGCGACGCCAGAAGGTGCTCGTGATTATCTTGTGCCTTCACGTACACGCCCAGGTAACTTCTTTGCATTACCGCAGTCGCCACAGCTGTTTAAGCAATTGTTAATGGTGTCAGGTTTTGACCGTTATTATCAAATCGCTAAATGCTTCCGTGATGAAGATTTACGTGCCGATCGTCAGCCTGAATTTACTCAGGTGGATATTGAGACTTCTTTCTTAAATGAAGAAGAAATCATGAACATCAACGAAGGTCTAATCAAGCATTTGTTCAAGACTATGATGGACGTTGAGTTTGAGCAGTTCCCTCGCATGACTTACGCAGAAGCAATGCGTGATTATGCTTCAGACAAACCTGATTTACGTATTCCACTAAAACTGGTCGACGTTGCAGATTTGATGAAAGATGTTGACTTCAAAGTGTTCGCAGGTCCTGCTAACGATCCTAAAGGTCGTGTTGCAGCTCTACGTATCCCTGGCGGTGCTTCGATTAGCCGTAAGCAAATCGATGCCTATACCAAGTTTGTCGGTATCTATGGCGCACGTGGTTTGGCTTATATCAAAGTCAATGACGCTAGCAGCGTCAACAATGGCGTTGACCAAGAATCTGGTCTACAATCTCCTATCATCAAAAACATGACCGATGATGTATTGGTAAGCTTGATTGAGCGTACTGGTGCAGAAGACGGCGATATTATCTTTTTTGGTGCGGATAAAGCCAGTGTCGTCAATGACGCAATCGGCGCTCTACGTCAAAAAATTGGTCTAGACCTTGAAATGACGACTTGTGAATGGGCACCACTTTGGGTGACCGACTTCCCAATGTTTGAAGAGACTGACGATGGTCGTTGGACGTCAATGCATCATCCGTTCACCAAGCCTAAAGGCTCAGTTGAAGAGTTGAAAAACAACCCAGAATCGGCCCTATCTATCGCATATGATATGGTATTAAACGGTACTGAAGTGGGTGGTGGTAGCTTACGTATCAATACCTTTGATATGCAGCAAGCCGTACTTGAAGCTTTAGGTATCGGCGAGCAAGAAGCTGAAGATAAGTTTGGTTTCTTACTTGATGCATTGAAATTTGGTGCGCCACCGCATGGCGGTTTAGCCTTCGGTTTGGATCGCCTAATTATGCTTATGGTAGGCGCAGAGTCTATTCGTGACGTGATTGCCTTCCCAAAAACTAAAACTGCTGAGTGCCCATTAACCCAAGCCCCTGCTGAAGTTGATAGCAAGCAGCTACGTGATCTTGGTATTCGTGTGCG
This sequence comes from Psychrobacter sp. AT9, assembly GCF_047272965.1. Lineage (NCBI taxonomy): Bacteria > Pseudomonadati > Pseudomonadota > Gammaproteobacteria > Moraxellales > Moraxellaceae > Psychrobacter > Psychrobacter sp. AT9. The sequence continues at coordinate 1,411,323 of NZ_JBKOTW010000001.1, read as the reverse complement.
CGAAAAAGCTCAGGCTGATGCCAAATAACCTGCTTAATAACTGGTCTCATGATGCTCAGATCTGTTTTACATTGTTTGTTACATGATTCATCACCATGCGAATGGTCATGAATCCGTATCATATTTTCAAATTCGTGCCATTACCTGTATTGCAGATATTGGCACGTTTTGTTGCGTGGGTGATTATAAAAATACCCAGTCTGAGTATCATGCGTACCGTCAATATTAATATAGCACTGACCCGCCACGAGTTACCAGACAATGAAAAACGATCCTTAGTCAAAGATATTATTTACCACCAATGTATGACCAGTATTGAGTCTATCAAAAGCTGGGCAATGCCACCTGAGTGGAGTATCGCTCAAATACAAGATGTGCATAACAAAGACATTCTTTTAGAAGGACTGGCTAGCCCGAATGGTATGCTCGCCATCGTACCGCATTTGGGTACGTGGGAGATGATGAATGCTTGGCTCAATCAATTTGGCTCACCAACCATCATGTACAAGCCCGTTAAGGGTAATATAACTGATGACTTTATACTGCAAGGTCGATCACGCCTCAATGCAACACTAGTACCCACTGATGGTAGCGGTGTCAAAGCCATATTCAAAACCCTCAAACAAGGGGGCTTTAGCATTGTATTGCCCGATCATGTTCCTGACCCTTCAGGCGGTGTTGTCGTACCGTTCTTTGGTGTTAAAACGTTAACCAGTACTCTCGCATCCAAACTCGCTAGCAAGACCAAATGTGCGTTGGTCGGCTTATCTTGTATCCGCCGTGACGATGGTCGTGGTTTTGATATTTATTGTTATAAACTCGATAATCCAGCCTTATATGACCGTAATTCCGAAACAGCAGCTCATGCGCTCAATCAGTCTATGGAGCACATGATTAAAGACAACTGTAGCCACTATATGTGGGGCTATCGACGTTTTAAGCGCATCCCAACTTTAGGCAATCCCTACCGTGCTAATGAAACAGTATTGGCAGATTTCATTCGTGCCAATCGAGATCATTTATCTTTGTCTGCTGCCTCGTTAGCGACCAAATCATTACCTCCTGATAGTGACGCTAATCACAAAAATGTACTAAACGAGAATCAGCAGTAATAACCATACAAATTTTTGAACGTTTAAACATATCGTCAATGATAGCTGTGCTAACATTGACTCATACTTTTATGCCTTTTGCTTTTGAGAGTAACATTTTTTCATTCACATCAATACGAGTGCACTATGGTAACTGACGTAGCCGAAAATTTATCGACAAATCACCCGCAAAAAGACACCATGCGTGCTGGACAACGGTATATTATTTGTATGAAATGGGGCGATAAGTACGGCCCTGAATACGTCAATCGTCTGTATAACATGGTCAATCGCCATTTAACATTAGATTTTCAGATGATCTGCTTAACCGATGACAGTACAGGTATCGACACTGCTATTGCCTGTTACCCTATACCTGAAATGGATTTACCAGATGGTCCTGAACGTGGCTGGAAAAAACTGACGACTTTTAAGCCAAATTTATATGATCTAAAAGGGGTAGCGCTATTTTTAGATATCGATATCGTTATCGTTGATAATATTGATAGTTTTTTTACTTATAAAGCCAAATATAATGATAGCGTCGTCATTATCCGTGACTGGAAAAAACCATGGCGGATGATTGGTAACAGCTCGGTCTATCGCTTTAATATTGGTATGAATACCTATCCCGACTTGCTGGCAAACTTTGAACGTAACTTTGAGACCATTCGTACCCAAGTTCGTCACGAGCAAGCCTATCTATCCAACTACTTACATGAATATCACCACTTAGAGTATTGGGATAAGACATGGTGCGTTAGCTTCAAATACCAATGTATCGCGCCCATTCCCTTTAACCTAGTGCGTAAACCTACTTTGCCTGATGATGCAAAAATCGTTATTTTTCATGGTGAGATCAATCCACCAGACGCCATTGCTGGCGGCGGCGGTAAATGGTATCGACATGTAAAACCAAGCCCATGGTTAAAGAATCACTGGCAATGATCGTTTAAATAATAACGATATTTGAAATCAACTACTGGGAAGAAGTCAACTACTAGGAAATAGTATGGCGCTATACTTGAGGTTACCTGCTACGGCTAGGTTTAATATTGATAATGAGCTCATCGTTATCGATGCTTTTAATGCCAATGAGCCAGAGCAAAGCCTGCACAAGAAAAACGTTAATATTATCGCCTCAGGCCCCTCTATACAACAACTACCATTATTAGAGCTATTGGACACGCCTACTATCTTTGTCAATGGTAGTATCAGTCTAACTGAGAAATATTGCTTCACCGATATCGTCGGCTATGTCATTAGCGATGCGCGCTTTATCCACCATCAACCTGAGATTTTACAGCAGTATTATACTGGTCAACCTCTGTATGCAACGCTAGCTGTGTTTGAAGCGATGGCAACAGCCCTTCCCAATATCATGCGGACTTACCATCACGTCATGCGTGTGTTGTATCCAGTAGACAGACCATGGGGCGTCAAATCAAATAAGCTGTCATTTAGTAAGCTGATTTTTAAGAAAAAGCTACTAAATAAGAAAATGCCGTTATCATACTTTATCAACCATCCAGATTTTATTATTGATGACAGCTATAGAGCAGTTAATATCGGCGTATCTCTAAATATTACGCATGGCTTTGTAGAGGCAGGAACTGTCGCTTATGTGGCCACGCAGTTGGCTTTCTCACGTCATGCGGCTACTATCCACTTATACGGCATCGATTTGCTCAACAGTGAGCAGCCACGCTTCTACGAAAACAAGAACAACAGCGCCCCAAGTATGCTTAGTAAGGTCATGAGCGAGCGCATTGTACCTTCGTTTAACTTGCTAAGTAGAACTTATAAGTCGCATGGTGTCTCCGTCATTAATCACTCCCCTGTCTCCAAAACCCTATTCGATGATCTCTAATACTTATTACCTCATGAATTCAACACTGAACCAAACGCTAAGTATTGCTGGGCGATGTGATTCGGCAGTAGTTGCTGATTTAGCGGTACTATATAGTGTGTTGGATCGTCTATTGTCTGATCGATGAGCATAGCCAACCCATCAATGTCATCTACTGGTACTAAGCTCTTAGCGGGTAACAGCTCCCTTGGACCAAACGGGCAATCAGTACTTATTACAGGTACGTCTAACGCTTGCGCCTCAACGATGGTATACCCAAAACCCTCAAACTTAGAGCTCATTATCAGCAAAGCCGCTGAGTCAATCAATGGATAAGGATTGGCTTGAAAACCAAGAAACTTCACACAATCGTCAATGCCAAGCGCCGTAGCTAACTGTTTAATCTCACTCTCCAGCATCCCCTTACCCACCAAGACTAAAGGATAGCGCCGTGCTGTTTTGGCATAGGCATGTAGTAAGTCGTGATGACCTTTCATGCTATCGAACGAGGCAACGTGAATCATATAGCCTTTATACGTTATACCGAATTGGCTGAGCGCTAACGATTGCTTGGCGGCTTTTTGTATGTCATCGACAGCGCAAGGATTATAGATGGTCGTCGTCTTATTCACATTGCCTATCAGTGCCAATAAATCCTGACGCGCCCCATCGCTGACGCAGCTACACGGATGGGCGCCATAGACCATTTTTAGATGATTTATAGTCTGTACCGGCGCATCTAATAATAGATTCTGAAACTGCTTAGATAGCGCCGTGTGTAGTACATTTACGATATTTGGTAATCGACTATATGCCATAATCCAGTTTATTTTATAGATGTTGGTCAATATCAGATCTGGTGTTCCTATTTGACTCAGTACATAATCATCGATACGCCTAGCGACTGCTTCATAGGCCTGTGCTTGGTTAGATTGTGGCTCGATATTTTGCTCAGAAAACACCTCGTCATATGGCACTACATGATATTGAACACGTGAATCTAATGGCATATCTTGAGTATATTCGAGACAAAGCACATGAACGTCATAGGTTAAATCAGCATAAGCACGTGCCAGAGTCGTGACCATGCGCTCAGCGCCGCGACCTTCCAGCGCCTTTAGCATTAGTAGAATAATAGGTGGCATCAGAGTCTCAGCTCACAATTTTGTTGAGGTATAAGTAGGAAGGATCAGCCAAATGAGTGTATCAATAGTCATAATTATTGCAGCGTTCTGACTTTATATGCTAGTCTCATCTACCTTTAGACCTTTGCTTTTATTGCTTGAAGGATAGTCATGGCTTGCCTGATTTCCCATAGCATAACAAACCATAGCATAGCAAAATAATCATCAATTTTTATTGTATAAACCAACTAAACCTTGTCAATACTCATATCAACAAATATCATCGCTGGATTGATGTAGCTAATACAAACATCAGCGTGTTGATAGAACATGTTTACAAAAAATAGGATCAGTCATGAAGCAACCTGACGAGAAAACATTAGATGTTGTCATCGCCTGGGTGGATGGTGCAGATCCCATGCTCAAACAAAAGAGAGAAAGTTATAAATCAGGCAAAGTAGTCGCTTCAGATGCGATCACGGCCACGCGTTTCGCTAGTGACGACGAGATATACTATAATATAGCGTCTATCATTAAATACGTGCCTTTTTGTCGTCATATATATATTGTCACCGACCAACAACGACCAGCATTCATCGATGATTTTGCCAAGCAAAATATCTGTTCAGTAGATAAAATACGTATTGTGGATCATAAAGAGATGTTCGTTGGTTACGAGCAGTTTTTACCCACTTTCAATACCCGATCGATTGAGACGATGATATGGAATATTAAAGGACTGTCTGACTATTTCATCTATATGAATGACGATTTCTTTTTTAATCAGCCCGTGAGGATCAATGACTTTTTGGACGGTGAAAAAATTATCATTCATGGACAGTGGCGTAAAAGTGCTGCATTAAATGCCAAGCTTAATTTTCGAAAATCTCGCTTCAAACTGTTTGGAACACCGATACAACCGAGGCACACGATAGCGCAAATGTTAAGTGCTAAAATACTTGATATGGATAAATTTTTTGAGATTCATCACTATCCTCATATTGTCGATAAAAATATTTTAAAAGCCCATTTGTTGGATAATCCTCAATTATTGACAGAGCAAATAAAGTACAAATTCAGAAATGTTGCGCAAGTAAACCCCATAACACTGATGAATCATTTAAAAATCCAAAAAGGCCAAGCCGAGTTGAAACCCGATACGTCTATCAACTATCTAAAAAATGAGAAGGGTGTCGAGGACTTTATAACCGATTTGCACAAAAAGTCTATTAAATATGGGTGCATACAAAGTCTGGATTTACTTGAAGCGAACTCCTATCAAAAAATCACCACTGCTATGGTGCAAAAATTCTCAGCTTATTTACCCTCGTCATTATTGTTAAATGGCAATAAATAGCAATAAACTTAAAATAATAAACAAAAGACAACTTTGGATATATTATGAAAATAGCAGTAGTAGGTACAGGCTATGTAGGCTTATCAAATGCAATGCTATTGGCACAGCACAATGAAGTCGTCGCTGTCGATATTATTCCTGAAAAAATAGACCTATTAAATGCAAAACAATCTCCAATTGAAGATGAAGATATTGAAGACTTTCTATCGCATAAAAATCTCAACTTTTCTGCGACACTTGATGCTGCGACAGCCTATGAAGAGGCTGATTTCATCATCGTCGCAACGCCGACCGATTATGATACCAAAACCAATTATTTCAATACATCAACGGTAGAAGCAGTGATTGAGCAAGTACTTCTAGTCAATCAGCAAGCGACTATTATTATAAAATCTACCGTGCCCGTTGGCTATACCGCTAGTATCAGAGAGCGCTATGCCACTGATCGTATTATTTTCTCGCCTGAGTTTTTGCGAGAAGGCAAAGCACTACACGACAATCTTTACCCTTCTCGAATCATCGTAGGCGCACAGTCTGAACAGGCACATCAGTTTGCTGAGTTATTGCTTGAAGGCGCAGTCAAAAAAGAGGTACCGCTACTATTTGTAGAATCAACTGAAGCTGAAGCCATTAAACTGTTTTCCAATACCTACCTAGCCATGCGCGTGGCCTATTTCAATGAGCTCGATACTTACGCACAAACCTTTGGGCTTGACACCAAACAAATCATAGAAGGTATCGGCTTAGACCCACGTATAGGTAACCATTATAACAATCCGTCATTTGGCTATGGCGGCTACTGCCTACCCAAAGATACTAAGCAGCTATTGGCAAATTATGATGAGGTGCCAAGCAACCTTATAAAGGCTATTGTCGATTCTAATAGAACTCGCAAAGACTTTATTGCTGATAAAATTATCGAAAAACGGCCAAAAATCGTGGGCATACATCGACTGGTCATGAAAAGTGGATCAGACAATTTTAGAGCTTCTGCGATACAAGGTATTATGAAGCGCATCAAGGCAAAAGGTATCGAAGTCGTTGTTTATGAGCCTGCACTGCAAGAGAGTGAATTTTTTAATTCGCGAGTTATTCAAGATTTAGAAGCATTCAAATCGATGAGTGATATCATCGTGGCAAACCGCCTATCTGCTGACATACAAGATGTCTCTGATAAAGTATTTACAAGAGACCTATTCGGGAGCGACTGATGAAAGTTTTAGTCACGGGTGCTGCAGGCTTTATTGGTTTTCATTTGATCAAAGCGCTACTGGAAACAGACTTATCTGGTAAAGACCACTTTATCGTTGGTATTGATAATCTTAACGATTATTATGAAATAGGCCTAAAAGCAGAGCGTTTAGAGATATTAAATAGCGTATCAACACCAGAAAACTTTACGTTCATTAAGTTAGATCTTGCTGATCGCGATGCTATGTCAAACCTTTTCTCTGATTATCAGTTTGATACGGTTATTAATTTGGGTGCCCAAGCAGGCGTACGCTACTCTATCGAAAACCCAAACGCCTATATTGATTCAAACGTGGTTGGCTTTGTTAATATACTTGAGGGCTGCCGTCACCACAATATCAAGCATTTAATCTATGCCAGCTCTAGCTCTGTCTATGGTATGAATATCAAACAGCCATTTACGACTGCTGATTGTGTTGACTTTCCTATCAGCCTATATGCCGCTACCAAAAAATCGAATGAGCTCATGGCGCATAGCTACAGTCATTTATACAATATCCCTACGACAGGATTAAGGTTCTTTACGGTTTATGGTCCTTATGGTCGACCTGATATGGCGTATTTTTCTTTTACCAAAAAAATTCTGGCTGGTGAACCCATTGATATCTACAATAACGGTGATATGCAGCGTGATTTTACTTATATTGATGATATCGTCAAAGGCGTCATTCGCATAATGAATAGAATACCCTCTCCCCAGTATTCTACTATCACTACAGCGACTGCCCCATACAAGATTTACAACATTGGTAACAATCAACCAGTCACTTTGCGGCGCTTTATAAGTGCTATCGAAGACGCTTGTGGCAAAAAAGCTCAGGAAAATCTATTACCGATGCAAGCAGGTGACGTGCCGATTACTTATGCGGACATAGATGAGCTGGTAGATGATATTGGCTTCAAGCCTGAAACCAGTATCGAAGACGGTATTGAAAAATTTGTCGCTTGGTATAAACAATATTATTCAGTTTGAATAAGTAATTATCTCTAAAACCCGTGTTATAGATGTTAAAGCTTTAATATCGTTGTATTTTCTCAAAGGATTTTGATGACATGACCACACCTTCTAATTGGCAAAGAAAATTGCTACTCATGTTTCGAAGTGAAAAAAGGTTGAATGCGAGTAAGGTTGTCAAAAATTATAGGGGCAAAAGCTTCAATGAGATGAAAGCAACGATTATTACTGAGTCATTGTGCGATATTGAGGCACTAACAAATAAGCGTAAAAGTACAGACTTAGAAACCCATTTAAACAATTTAAAGTATCAATCATTAGGAGAGTCTGAACTCTGCTTTTATCACAATACGCTTATTATATTGATGCGCCGTAAATACAAAATAGATAAAACATTTACTGAATTTGAGAGGCTCTGGGAGGCTGAAAGCAATTATCTATTGCAGCACCTATCTTTACGCTGGATTGTTTCCGCCTGCGATACGTTTGTTGACCATTCAGACAATGCTCATAGAGCGGCTATTTTGATGAATGTCGTGACTCTAATGAATACCTTGCGAACCTATGAGACCAAAAACTTTTTACAAACACCTCCGGGTGCTGAACCCATACCATTATTAGATGAAAAAACCGACATACTGTATGCCGGCGATTTGTCTCTATATGATGGCCTTACCTATTTTCGTATCGGCACTGATGACAGCTTAAGGAATATGCGAAAACGATATAGTAAATTTCAAAAAATTGATAAAATGGCCACAAGCATGCTATTAGCGGTATTTGAAAAACTGCAAAATAATGGTAGTGCTTTTGCCACTCTACGACAACTACATAAAGATGATTGGTCTAAATGGTGGTTGGATTAATATAGAGCTCTTTTGTTCTGATCTATAGTAAATTTTATATGTAGTTGAATTCAAATTAATAAGTAAGAAGCAGCTAATCACTTTTAGTCATGAACGCTATATATTGTTGAGCAATTTTAATTGGCAATAGCTCATCATCAAACGAAGACTGATAGATATCAGCATTAGCCATCGCCTCATCCATCTTCTTAGCTAAAGCGTCAATATCTCCTACGGAAACAAGGTTATATGGCGGTAACAACTCTCTTGGACCTGATGGGCAATCTGTACTAATAACAGGTGTTCCTAAAGCCAATGACTCAGCAATAACACGTCCAAACCCCTCAAATACTGAAGATAAAACCATAAACCTTGCTTTTTGAATATAAGGATATGGGTTTTTCTGAAAACCTAGAAAATGCACATTGTTATCTAGACCTAGAGAAGTGGTTAACTCTTTCATTGATTCTAATAAAGCACCCTCGCCCAATAATAGAAGTGGGAGTGTCTTACTGGTTTTTGCATAACTCTTAAGTAATACTTCATGAGCTTTCTGTGTCTTAAAACTGCCAACATGAATAATATAATCATCAAATTCTGGTTTAAATTCTGATGCCGACTCCATGATTTGTATTTGATCAATTGGGTTATATATTGTCGTTGTATTTGTAACAGCTAAGGTAGATTGAAAGTCTTTTTCAACACCTTGACTAACACAGATACAAGGATGCCGAGAATAAATATTACTTAATTTTTTCTCTCCTACTTTTTTACCTTCGCTTCTAAACAACTCGATTTTTTTAGAAATAGTATTCCTAATAATATGTGCAATATTAGGTAGATTACTGTGACGCATGACCATATCAGCTTTATCTAAATTCGATAACGTCAATATCGGTATGCCAATTTCCTTAGTCACATACTTGTCTAACATTTTTGCAAAATACCAGTGTCTAAGAGGCTTAGTAGGTACAGATTTATAGGCATTCAGATCCAGCTGATGATAAAAGAGATTATCACTGAGCTCGTAGGCTACTTTAGATTTGAATCGCAAAATATGGACTTCATAACCTAACTCATAAAAACCTTGTCCAAGAGTCAAAACAGACCGCTCAGCGCCGCCACCTTGAAGACAATTGATAACTAGTAGTACTTTTTCTTTTTTATTGAAGTCTTCTTTTATCTGGGTAGTAGTATTAATCATTTATTAAATATTCTTAGAAATAGTTGTTATGAATTTAAAGGTGACGTGATTTTATTAGGGTCTGTTGAACATTCAAATGTGGAACTGGCAGTGGCTATTTTTTAGACAATACGCAGTGAAATTTTTGACGCCTAGTCGTTCTAGGGTAGACAATTTCGCCATGTATTGGCAAAAAATAGCCCTGCCCTGAAAGGCTGATGCTAAAACCACTCCAAACGTGTTGTAAACCTAACTAAGGTTTTGACATTATCGTCGGTTTACGCCTGATTTGATAAAAGGTCTGGGGCGATTTTAGCGATCAGCAGTCCTAATATTTGAATGTTCAATAGAACCTACTTTGTAAAGTCCAGTCTTTGAGCAAACTCAAGATATTTCTCAGCTATTCTGGCTGGCATAAGTGACTCATTAAATGGCGCATGAAATTTTTGTGGATTATTCATTGCCTGGCGCATTTTTTCGGCAATCGTATCAATATCGCCCATTGGCATCAAGTTAATTTCTGGCAGTAGCTCACTTGGACCTGACGGACAGTTGGTGCTAATAACTGGAGTACCTAGCGCTAGAGCCTCCGCAATGACCAAAGCAAAGCCTTCCCAGTCAGAAGTTAGTATCTTAAATTGTGCATGCTTAATATAGGGAAAAGGGTTGTCACAAAAACCTAAAAACACCACTTTTTTTTCTAAACCTAATTCTATGACTAATCTCTCTATCTCGCTCTTGTGTTTACCTTGACCCAAGAGCAATAGCGGCATAGATTGATCAGTTTTTGCGTAGGCTTTTATCAATATATCGTGACGCTTCGCATCTTTAAAGCTACCCACATGGATTATATAGTTTTGATATTCAGGAATGAAAGCATCAGCCTGCTTTTGAATGCTGTCTTTATCAATTGGATTGTGGATTGCAGTCGTTGGCGTAATATGACCAAAGCTTTTGATAAAATCTTTTTCAGCGCCCTCACTGACACATACACACGGATGCTTAGTATATATCTCCACCATTTTTTTCTTCAACTGCTCAGCATCGCAATTTTTATTGAATTTGTAGAGCAGTGATACGGTGTTATGAATAATATAGATGATATTGGGCAGTTTACTGTTACTCAGGATACTATCCGTTCGATCAAGGTTAGACAATATGATGTCAGGCTGACCGATATTCTGTGAAATATATTTATCAACAGAACGCGCAAAAATTTTATCACGCCTTTCACATCCAGGTATGAGTTTATAGGGTTTGAATTTGAGTACGTGGTAATGAAGATTTGGACTTAAGTCGTACTCTACCAAAGGTTTGAACCTTAAGACGTGTACCTCATAGCCTAATTGATCAAACCCTTGACCTAAAGTTAATACCACACGCTCCGCACCGCCACCTTGTAGGCAATTAATAACGAGTAACGCTATTTTTTTGTGCTGATTCATAAACTACAACCTATGGATTAAATCTTTAGTCACTTAAAAAAACCTGCAATTATTTTATCGAAACAGCTAGCGCTTAAATAACTTAGAAAACAATGACTTAGAAAATAATGATTTAGAAACGCTCGGACGAGTGACTTTATTACCACTGTAGCCTTGTTGAGATTTTTTCGGAAAATCTCCAAAAGGCTCTACTCGATAATTATCTAAATGATATCCATTGGCAAGCGCCTCATTATAATAGACATCAAAAAATTCGGACAAATCTTGTCTTGGGTGCGGCATTATCTCACCATCAAACCAATGCTCAAAGCCTTCTTCCTTCACTCTGGCTATTGCGTATTGATGACTAAACTGTGTGCCCATATCCGAATAATGTAGAATTTTAATTTCTTCTATCACTAACTCTTCACCATCTATACAGTTATAACTGTCTTGGTAAGGCTCAATCAACTGAGTATTTTTCTTAAATAGCGCCATCATTTCTTGATGACTTTTCGGATTTTTTTTGAGTTTTTCAATAGGTAAAACAGCAGTTTTTGCGGCCTCACAATCCCAAACACAAGTACATAGCCGAGTCATGTCAGCATTTGTTTTGGCCGCTACTATAGACTGCCCTTCGATAGGATGCTGCCACAACTTTGATAAATCATCTAAAACTACGACATCAGCATCCATATAAATCGCACGTCCAGAGTAATTGCAATACTCCGGAATCGCCCATCTAAAACCAGAGAAAGGTGTCGACCACTTAGTCGTATCCCACCCTTCACCAGTTTCAGGATCCGAATACCAATAACTATCATGGTCACGCGATAGCTGCATCCATACTATCTCAACAGGTACACTGGTATGTTTGTGAATACTATAATCTAGAACCATCATCTGCTCTAGATCACAGTTATTTGGATCACAGCCAACAAAGACTCTGATGGTATCGCTTGTTTTCATAACTCTATCCGTTCACTAGGGAATGCTCTAACCCTGATATTTATAAGGGTTAAAACATCGATACTAATTTTTACTAGGCCGTGTTGCGCTTACTCTTTCCAGTACTTCTCAATCCACCCTACTGGTAAGATAAAATGGCGCAAATGACGTAGTGGACTTTTTAAGTTTTTGGGCTCAGTAAGCTGTTTCAAATGTTCCTTGGCGTTATTGGCAGCATTTTTATTGTATCTGCCTTCGATCGCATGCGTTGGATACAAATCACCAGGGAAGATAACCAAACGAGCACCTTTAGGAATCTTTGGCTCTTTAAAGTAGTTAAGCGGGAATGGCTGACGACATTTGCGTCTAAAGTGTGCCACCCATGCCTTTGGAAACAACTTGACGCCGCCGGGGGCATTACGAGTGACAAAACGCTGCTCAAAACGGTACTCATCAGCGATACCTTGTGGATCTGCTTTGAATTTTTCTTGCAATGAAACAAGCGCCCCTATCTGAAATCTAAAGCAAGACGTCTGTCCCAAGCGCTCTAATGGATTACTTGGGTTATAAGATAAAATAATATCATCCGGCTCGCCATATTCAAAGAAAGGATCGAGGCTGTCTACTATAATCACATCCAAATCTACAAACAGCACTGTACCCGTCAAATCACCAAGCGTCTCACCCCACAAACGAGATTTTGGCCATTTACCGAGTGTGTTGGTTGGCATAGCAACATCTAGTGGCGGCAGTGCTTGACATTCGATTTCTGGACGGACATCTGTTGTATCATCAGTGAAGCAGACAAAGCGGAATGGTGGTGTGATGTTACGAGACACCATGCCATACAGTTTGTTGGCATAATCAGCACCATATTTTGTGCCCCATTTAATACAGATTATTTGTTTGATATTCTTATTATCTGCTGTACTAGAATCTATTGGCATTGACTGCTCACTTTAATATTATGAATAAATATGATGGCTATATTAGCACAAAAAAAAGACTGAACAATTATGTTCAGCCTTTTTGGTCTTCAAAGTAACTGCTTTATCAGTCAATAAAGCTTAACCAATCCATATACTGCTCATTGCGGCCATGTACCACATCAAAGTACAGGGTTTGCAGTTTCTCAGTCAAAGGTCCGCGACCGCCATTACCGACCGTGCGATCATCGTATTCACGGATAGGTGTGACTTCAGCAGCCGTACCAGTCATAAAAATTTCATCCGCGAGATAAAACTCATCACGAGTGATACGACGCTCAACGACTTTAATACCTAAATCATCAGCGAACTGAATGATAGTACGACGAGTAATACCATCAAGTGCCCCGCCCGCTAAGTCTGGGGTATGCAGCACACCGTCTTTTACTAAGAACAAGTTTTCGCCAGCACCTTGGCAAACATAACCTTGCGGATCCATCAAAATAGCTTCGTCGTAGCCATTACGAGTGACTTCTTGATTGGCCATGATAGACACTGGATAGTTACTAGAGGCTTTGGCCTTGCACATGGTCACGTTGGTCATGTGATGGGTAAATGAAGAGGTTTTTACACGGATACCGTTTTTGATACCTTCTTCGCCCAGATAAGCGCCCCAGTGCCATGCAGCAACCATCGCGTTGATGCTGTTATCGCGTGATGACAAGCCAAGTTTTTCTGCGCCTACCCAAATGAGGGGACGAATATAGGCTTCTGCTAAGTTGTTTTGTTTGACCACGTCTTTGTGCGCTTGCTCTAGGGTGGCAGCATCAAACGGCACATCCATTTGAAAGATTTTCGCTGAGCCCAGTAGACGCTCGGTATGTTCTTTTAGGCGAAAAATAGCCGTGCGATTGTCAGCTGTTTGGTAAGCACGTACGCCTTCAAACACAGCCATGCCATAATGCAAGCTATGCGTAAGCACATGAACTTTAGCATCTGGCTGTTCAATCATCGTGCCATTCATCCAAAGTTTACCATCTTGTGTTGCCATATTCATTTTATAGTCCTTATGCTAGCACTGACGTCTAACTTTTTTTAAGTAGGTTTTATTTAGGGTCTATTGAACATTCAAATGTGGAACTGGCAGTGGCTACTTTTTAGACAATACGCAGTGAAATTTTTGATGCCTAGTCATTCTAGGTTAGACAATTTCGCCATGTATTGGCAAAAAATAGCCTTGCCCTGAAAGGCTGATGCTAAAATCTTCCCAAACGTTGTTGTAAACCTAGCTAAGGTCTCGACATTATCGTCGGTTTACGCCTAGTTTGGGAAGATTTTAGCGATCAGCAGTCCTAATATTTGAATGTTCAACAGACCCTAATAGTATCGATCAACATCGTATGATAACACTACAGCGTCAATTTTTATTGCTTAAAACACAGCATTATTATGACGAACGACTGACAGTGTTATGATGATGTGCGACCGATTATATCATTGGCCATGCTGGCAAATGCAAGGTTTTAGTTTGTGCTTAGGTGGCTCTTGTTTATATTAAAATATTTAGTTTGAGCACATTGCCTTATTATGAGTAGACGATAAGTAAAGAAGTTACTATTATTTTTGCTCTGCTGATTCTACACCCATAAGGTGTTGCCACTGCGCTTGTACTAACGCTCGCGTCTCTTGCCATAGCGACTCATCAGCGAGTAATGACTGCTCTGATAATGCTAACTGATGGGTGGCAGCGCGTATTCTCAGATAGGCATCGGTCAACTCCTGACAGACTTGCTCTTGCCAAATGCCAAGCAAAGCAACTTCTGAAAAAATACGCACATTGTCACTCCATTTGGTCAAGCTTGGATATTCATGCGAATAAGCCAGTACAGCAAACTGTGCTAAAAACTCAATATCTACAATACCGCCTGCATCCTGCTTGAGATGAAACTTGCCTGCTTGCTGTTGCCATTGACTGGTACCTAGATGCTTTTGCATTTTGATACGCATACTGGTGACTTCATTACGTACTTGATCCAATGTCCGTGGCAGTGACAACACATCTCGGCGAATATCACAAAAGCGTGCAGTGACTCGTCTGTCTCCACAAATCGCGCGAGCACGTACCAGCGCCTGATGCTCCCATGACCACGCTTTATCGATTTGATAGGTTTCAAACGCATGACAAGATACCACCATCATGCCAGCATTCCCCGAAGGTCGCAGGCGCATATCAATCTCATAAGCGCGACCATCACGGGTTTGAGTATTGAGATAATTCATTAGCTTTTGTACCAGACGAGCGGCAAATTTCATACCACTGACTGACTTCTCGCCAGTGGTCATACCCTGCTCTTTTATCTTATGCAAGAAGACCAAGTCCAAGTCTGAAGAATACGACAGCTCTAACCCGCCAAGCTTGCCATAACCGATAATAGCAAAGCCGCAGTCCGCTTCAGTGACCGGATCACCATCTTGGCCAATAGGATAACCATAGCGGTTCACAATCTCCGCAAAAGCACGCTCTAGCGCTGCTTCTAGTACTACTTCAGCAATATATGTCAATGAGTCCGACACTTTCATTATCGGACGTTCAGCCAATACATCGCTAGCCGCGACAGCCAATACTTGGTTCTTTTTGAACAGTCGCAAAACGCTTAGTAGCTCTTCTTCATCGTTAGGCTCGACGCGCAGTAACTGTTGGCGCAGGATATCGCGCAGCTCACGCTTATCTGGCAAATGGCGATAGCGCTGCTGCAAAAAGGTATCCAACAACACAGGATACTGCGCCAGCTCTTTTGCGATCCAAGGGCTGGCTGATAGCATCGGTATCAGCTCGATTGTTGCATTGGGGTTTTCAGCAATCATCACCAAATATATAGACCGGCGGCAAATAGCCTCTAGCAATGCGATCAAGCGTGGCAAAGCAGTATTGGCCAGCTGCTGCTGTTCTTGATGAGCGAGTAACGCGTGGACAATCACAGGATAAGCATCATCCAAGCGCTCTCTGGCCTCATCACTCAAGTTAGCGACCATTTTTGACTGCCAAAACTTCTGTAATAACTCACGATTGCCTTTTGTTAATACTTCGTCTAAGCGCGCAATCTGCTCTTCTAGATGTTCTGGCTCTAAATCGGTATCATCATTATCAGGTACTTGGCGCTCAGTGACCATACGTTCAAATGGCACATTGACATTGTCTCGATGATGATTGAGCTGGGTGAGTAATGCTTCCCAGTCATCAAACGCTAACGTGACTGCTAGGTTGTTCTGCCAATAAGGGTCATGTGGTAGACGCTGAGTCTGCTGATCATTGATCGCCTGAATAGCATGCTCAAGCCGACGCAAAAAGCGATAAGCCATTTGCAGCTGCGCGTACGTTGACTGCTCTAGATATCCAAGTTCGCACAACACTTGCATTGCTTGTAGACAAGGCTTGATCTGTAGTTGCGGATGCCGACCACCATAAATCAGCTGAAAAGCTTGTACAATAAACTCAATGTCTCTGATACCGCCTGCGCCAAGCTTAATATTATCTAAGTCTTCACGCTGTGCAACTTGATTTTGAATCAGAGATTTCATTTCTCTGAGTGCTGAAAAAGCACTGTAGTCAACATAATAACGAAAGACAAACGGTTTAATCAGTGCCTGAATCTCATCATAAAATGGCGGCTCTATCTGCCCGACCACACGTGCTTTTAGCCAAGCAAAACGCTCCCAAGCACGTCCATGCAAGGCAAAATACTTCTGTAAGGCTGAGAGATGAATGGCCAAATCACTTCCATCACCCCATGGGCGCAAGCGCATATCTACCCGAAATACAAAACCATCTGCCGTTTTATTATCCAGTAGTTTAATAATCCCTTGACCAAGCCGAGTCATAAAACGCTTGTTGTCTATGCTACGAGTGCCCTTCGCTTTGTCACCATTGGTCTCACCGCGCGCTTGATGCACAAATATCAAGTCAATATCGCTCGATAGATTCAACTCATGAGCACCAAGCTTACCCATGGCCATGATTGCCATATCATCGATCTGCACATTGCCTAGCTCATTGACAAAGGTTGGTTCACCATATTTAGCAACTAAGTGCTGATAGGTATACTCCTTGGCAAATGAAATACAACCATCCGCAAACTCAGATAACTCATCGGTTAATTGCTCAAGGGCAATCATGCCTAGGGCATCTTGCCAAATCCAGCGCATCATCAACAGCATCCGTAAGTTTCGGAGGCCGCTCATGACCTTGGCTTCATCAGCAAGTTGGTAATTTTCATCTAGCGTGTAATCTTGGATCAGATCATCAATTTGCTGGCGTGTTAAGGTATGATCAAGAGGATAACTGCGTAAAAACGTCTGACATGAAACGGTCCGACTTTCCCAAATCTGATAAGCAAACTCACTTGCCGTTTGCAATACTTGCAGTTGTTCTACGGTAGGCTGATAATCTGTACCATTGTTCACACGTGAGGGCATAGCAGGTAACATAGTGACGAAAACTCCTTACATAGAATGGTAAGACTACGTGAACCTAGCTCATAAGTTTATTGTTTTTTCTTACGAGGCAGTCACAGCATCAAATAATAATACTCAATGTGCCTACACTTGAGATAAAACCACGTTAAATAACAGTGACTCTATTTGGTTTGCGGCGCTTTATGTTAGCATAAACATCTTTGATAGAGACGACTCACCTCTCTTTTATGATATAACGATATTAGGGCATGTCATCAATTAGCACATGGATACATTTAGTGGTCTTAAAATGGCTAAATTTAGCCAAACATCGTCAGAAACCTTGTCAATATGTTCATATTTACGGCAATTTCTTCCTTGTTTGGCTGCAATTTTCCTCATTTTAAGCCGCACAATCTAAATGATGACACGCCTTAGATGTGACAGTATGATCCGCTGTATGTCGCATTATCAGTATAAACTCTGTTCTCTGTCACGCAAATTTGCACGCAGACGCTATAATAATGTCATTCAAATTAATTTATAAAAAGCATTTATAGCAACTTGGCCGTACTTTTTAAACTCTTATTTATAATATGTGATACTGCGCCTTATGACGACCACTACCCCATTATTACTGATTACTTCTGACCCTAGTCATCCATTGGCACACTTGGCATTACGTTACGCACGCGCTTACCTAAAGAGCGCAGCGAATAGTCATGATATTGATGACAATGACACTAATAGTACAGGCAGCAACGATAATGCTACCACTGAACAACCACTGCTCAATGTCTTTTTTTATGGGGACTCGGCTCATATAGCCAATCGATTGCGTTGGCAGTCAGCTGAGCAGATCGACCTGACCCAAGAATGGAAAAATCTGGCTGACCATTATCAGTTACCATTACCCGTCTGCGTCAGTACTGCGCTCAGTCGCGGAATTAGTGATAGCGAAAACGGTACTCGCCATCGGCTTGACGGTGACAATTTGGCAACAGGATTTAGCTTGGTTGGTATGAGCGAGCTGGCAATGATGATGCAAAGCAACTGTCGCCTCATACAATTCTAACAGCGCATTATTAACAGCGACTGCTTTGACGACGACTGCTTGTGACAAACAACTTTTGGAATAAACCATGAAATTATTGATTCAGCTGCGTACACCAACAGAAATGGCAAGCTATGAAGGTTGTGCCCTCGCTTTAACCTTGGCAACGTTTGGACACGACGTCCAGCTGTACTTAGATGCCCTTGTTTTTGGCTTATTGATGCAATCTGACTCGCGGCTGCATGGCATGATTCAATCACTTGAGCTTTATGACATGCCAGCTGCTTGGCTACCTGATGATGTCTTTAGTGGCTGGGTCACTGGTATGTTGCCGACAGATTTGGCATCACAGCTTACACTAGTGCCAGAGGTCATCAACTCACAAGACTTTGAGCAGATACTGACCTTTTAAATCGCTACAGAATTTAGACTTATAAAATAACAAAGCACGTAATCGGATACTTTTATGGCAACTTTATATCAATTACATAGCAGCATGGACAAGCTCAGACGCAGCACAGAAGAGATATCACGCACTTGGCACACAGGTGACAGTATTCTACTACTAGGCACAACTGTCGCTTTTATTGACTGGCTCAATGCTTATTTGAATGACAGTGAGATAGATGGCATTGCAGGTATTTATGCCTTAGCAGATGATATAACGCAGTTAACAGAAAACACCACTAGCAAGCTAAATTTAGAGAGCAAATTGACCCGTATTTTAACGGATGAAGAATGGGTCGAGCTGACTCAAGACAGCCAGTTTGATAAAGTGGTGACCACTGCCTTATGATTATGCCTATACCTATGCCTACTACGATGGCGACAACCGATATCGCCTTAGATCAAGACGGTCATTTATGTGATCACACTATTTGGTCGCCTGCGATTGCGCAGCAGCTGGCAAATACACTGGATATCAACTTGATTGCTGAACATCTAGAGATTTTACAACAGGTGCGCGCCTTTTTTGTCAAATTCAATCATGCGCCTGCCACGCGTCCGCTCATTAAATGGCTACAGAAAACCCTGCCTGAGCAGGATATTAGTAATCAAAAGTTGCAGCAATTGTTTAATACTGGATTGGTCGCGCGTCACGTCAATCGTCTCGCTGGATTGCCTAAACCGCCTAATTGTTTATAAAGTCACACTGACTGCTGTCCGAATTTGGAGGTTTAAAACATGACTTCCAATCAGAATCAATAAGTATATCAACCACTATTTAGGGTCATATACTGTCAGAGTGTCATAACCAACACTGCGACCTTCATCACCCACAAAACCCTGCTGACGCCATATCTCATATAAACATATCGCCACACTATTGGACAGATTCAAACTGCGTGAATCTGCCAGCATGGGCAAGCGTAACCAATGGTCGGCACCAATACTTTCACGAATATCATCTGCCAGCCCTGCTGTCTCAGAGCCGAATACTAAAGCAATATTGGGGGGCAACGCATTTTTTTCACCATCATCACCAGTGACCTGCCCACTGAAATTATAATCATAAAATGGCTTGCTCAGCTTGGTAGTCAATGCTGTGATGACATGACAGTCCGATGCTATGAGCGCTTGCCTAGCAGCTGCCCAGTCGTCATGTACCTGCAGGTGGGCATACTCATGGTAATCCAATCCTGCACGGCGTAGCTTCTTGTCGTCAAGCTCAAATCCTAAAGGCTTCACCAAATGTAACTGCGCCCCACTATTGGCACATAAACGAATAATATTGCCAGTATTACTAGGCATTTTGGGTGCTACCAGCACGATATGAATAGTCATTATCACTCCATCAATTGTCTGAATAACATTATTTTAATTCTCTAGCAAATTTTATATAAATAGAACTTGGTGTCAGGCTGGCTTAGTCTACTATTGTTAGTAGCTTCGCTCGTTGTCTTTATATGAAAATAATCTTGAATAGAATATATATATCAAGCGTAATTAAAAGTTACAGTTTACTGGCAAAAATTACATTTTGATACTGGGCATATATTTTAACTTTCTTTATGATGGCTCTACTGGATTGCGAGATAATATATACACATTGTTATCGTATCCTGTAATCCTTCAGTTAGGCTTAAGCAATTTGCTTAGCGTCGCTGCTGTTACTTATAACTACCCATTTATTTTGAGGAATTATTATGAAAAAATTAATCATTGCATCTTTGACGGCTATGTTTGTATTGACTGGTTGCAACACTTTTAAAGGTCTAGGTCAAGACGTATCTGGCGCCGGTGATGCTGTAACTGGTAGTGCTCAAGAAGTTCAAAACAAAATCTAATTATTAATTCATTAGACTTGTTTTTAAAAGGCTTACCATTTATTTGGTAAGCCTTTTTTTGTTTCCATATTTTATCTTGTTGAGCAATCATTTTGCAGCATCTTTAAAACGAGCAAAGTCCTGTTATAAGAACGCTCTTAATATTTGGTTTAGATACCTGCTGCCTAATACTGTTGGCTTTAGCTGCTGACGATCATCTACGAGTAACCCCTGCTTGACTAGCTTATCTACTTGCCCAGCGACACTGTCATAGCAAAGTCCTGTTCGATCCTCAAACAGTGCCCACGACACACCATCGTGCAGACGTAGTGCATTTAGCATAAACTCGCTCACCAATTCGTCACTAGCAATCTGTTGCCAACCAATCATTTTTGGGAAATGTTGGCTGTCATGAGATGTCTCAGTTATATCTTGATAGTCGACATAATCCTTGGGTAAACGTGACTTACTAAAACGATAAATACCTGATTCTGCTACTAACTCACTGTCTAACCCTTCATGCGTTTCTAACGGCTTGAGCGTGCTCTCACTTAATAATGATGCGCGATCACCTGATTGCTTATTATTATCTGACTTATTGTTATCATCTGATTCGTTCTTATCAACAGTCACCTTGCCATGAGCACCCGCGCCAATCGCCAAATAATCACCAAACTGCCAGTAATTGACATTGTGGCGGCATGGCTTATCGAAAGCACCAGACCATGCCGACACTTCATAATTGTCATAACCCAATTGCTGTAGCAATGCCTGACCGGCTTGCTCAATATCAGCGAGACTGTCCTCATCTGGCAAAATAGGCTGACTGCGATAAAACACCGTGTTAGGCTCAATCGTTAGCTGATACCAAGAGATATGGGTCGCGCCAGCATTATGCGCGATTTGAATATCATTCAGTGCTTCAGTCAAGCTTTGCTGCGGCAAGCCATGCATCAAGTCGACATTGACGCGTTCAAACCCAGCATTCCGTGCCGCCTTAATCGCTGATAATGCTTGCTTGGGATCGTGTATGCGCCCGAGAGTTTCAAGCTTATCCGCAGCGAAGCTTTGCACACCAATTGACAAGCGATTGATACCGACATCCAGATACTGAGCAAATGGCGCGTGTTCAAGCGTACCCGGATTGGCCTCCATCGTAACTTCAATATCATCTGCGAATATAAAACACGCACGCAAGCCCGCAAATAAACGCTGATACTGCGCAATCGGCAGTAGTGATGGCGTCCCACCACCGATAAATATCGAGCCAATCTCACGCCCTTGAGTCAACGACTGCTGCATTTGAGCATCCAATAACAAAGCATCGACGTATTCGTCATACATCGATAGCTGACTGTCTACTGGCAGCTCATGCGAATTAAAGTCGCAATAAGGGCACTTCTTCACACACCATGGAATGTGAATGTAAAGTGCTAACGGAATATTCATCACGTTTATATCAGTCATATGAGCATCGCTATTGGTAAAATCGAAGGCATTAGTCTTATTTGGTATGTAGGATTGACTATAGCTATAAAAAGTATCGCTAGGATAACGGTTAGAGGCCTTAATGAAAAGCATCGTGACAACAAAATAACTCACAAAACCACTCACAAAATCTATGTTAATACTGGCATCTGACAGGCAATATAGCCATTACTCACAGAAATTGGTCGCTAATAAACCACCGCTATAGTAGATTCACTTTAAAAAAGAGGCAGTGTGACTGGGCTGAATTTTTCGTCGCCTCTGTAATAGCAGCAAGCAAGGAAAATTTATACCAGTCACACCTAACTGGTAATATATCGATTTTATTCTGAACTGACTATACCAATAAAGGAATACCAGATATGGCCTATTGGCTGATGAAATCAAACCCAAAGTTTTTTAGTATTCAGGATTTGCAACGCTTAGGCACAGAAGGTTGGGATGGTGTGCGCAACTATCGTGCCCGTAATTTTATGCGCGATGACATGCAAGTCGGTGACAAGGTATTCTTTTATCACTCTAGCGCCAAACCCTCTGGCGTTGCTGGCATTATGACCGTCAGTCAAGCGGGCTATCCCGACCCGACCCAGTTTCATCCCGAACATCGTCACTACGACCCTATCGCCACCGAAGATGAGCCACGATGGTACATGGTAGATGTCACCTTTGAACAGGCATTTATAGAGGTCTTACCCTTATTAGAGCTCAAGTTTTTGCCCGCACTTGAGGACTCATTGCTGCTTAGGAAAGGCTGTCAGCAGTTAACCGTTATTCCTCTAGAACCCAAACACTGTCAGGCTATCATCGATATGGCAGAAACGCTTGATTTGATATCCGCCAATAACAATCTTGCACTGTAACCATTGCGTATGTTTTCTATGACATCAATTAACACTTATTCATGCGTTTGCCTTTTAAATTTTGCTATATTTATCAGCCCAAATAAAAAACTATATACCCAAAAGCAATATTCTAACCTTTTATAACCGTTATATTTTAATCATCAGGACTCGTTTATGAGCGCACCCAAACTAGTATTGTCTTTATTAACCGTTAGTATGCTTGGCCTAACGCTGAGCGCTTGCGGCAGTGATAGCGATAAGATCAAAGAAGAGTATGACCGTGTAGAAGATCAGGTTAAAGATGAATACGATCGTATAGAAGACAAGGTCAAAGAAAAGTATAAAGAGGCCGAAGATAAGCTGACCGATGACGAAAAGAGTATGGCAGAGATTTTAGAATCTGTATTTTTACCAGAAGAGTCATTTGATAATTTCTTAGACAAGCTCACTCCAGAAGGCGGACGCGGCGGTCTATATGTCGGACACTTCGTCGAGCTAAACGACGGTGATAATAATGACATCGATATCGGTGCGGTCTACTTCGACATCAGTAATCAAGGTGCGGGTAGCGTCGATGGTAGCTTTAGTTATCAGCAGCAAGCTTGCCAAGAAAATAATGCTTTGGGCATAAACTCAGCGCTCAAAATCGATAACTATATCGCTGGCAAAGTCACGGGTAGCCTCGATACCTTAGAGTTTTTGGATGTCAAGTATGTCAGTGACTTAGGATTAGAGACGCCAAACTTGCTCACCACTTTTGCAGGGAGCTTTGAGGAAAAACAAGCTGGCTCACCGTGGAAAGGCAGTTTTGAATACCTAGACGGCTTAGGCGGGCAAAAACTGTCCAGCGGTGAAGACAACTGCAAGGTGACTTATACCCTAAGCGATCGCTCTAACTTTACCACTTACGCGCTCGATTACGACCTTGGCAAGATGAACCTCGATGTAACGGGCAATGGTAGCCAAAAAACCGTTACTTGGCAGAATCCGATCGATACTCAGCATGTATTGGTCAGTCAAATTGATGTTAATAAAGCCGAGTCTGGCGCCAATGGTTACGTCCAAAACCTCGTGTTGAGCAACCTTGAGACACAGTTTACACCGTTGATTCCAAACAGCTCGACCAACTACGCCATCGTAGTGCAAGCGTTCGATGCTAATAACAACTTGATCGGCTATCAAGCAGTGGTACAAGATTTGCCAGAATCCCGATAGATTTTGGCCATATAATAGGCTTTCTTGTAGAAGCCTAGGGCATGTCTTCATTTCAAAAATGGTGATAAAAATGAGATAAATTGCCGTCAAACAAGAAAAATAGTGCAGATAATATCGGGATATTAACCAGCTATTTGACGATGTTTGGCAAGATTTAGCCATTTTTAGCCCATTCAGATGACTATCGAGTGAATTGAAGACACGCCTTAGGTTTAACCAACGTGATGGATGTTACTAAGCGCCATAAAACCTTTCTAAAACGTTGACATCCCAGTCTGGCTTCTTTACCATCTTATCTACTTATGACCTGTCAATCTATCACTTGGATTGACGGGTTATTTTTATTTAAGTGTCTTTACTTATCGAATTGCTTGTCTTATTTATTGTCAGTACAACGCCACTGTTGCTGTCTCGCTATTGAGTGGTCGATGACAGTATTTGTCTATCAACACTAACCACCGCGAATTATGAAAAGTTGCTAATTATGGCTTTGCCAATATCCTTTACCGATTTCAAAAGCTACAGTTTACGTTTGGGCGTGCTCGCCTTACCCATCTTGATTACTCAGTTTTGCCAAGCAGCGCTGGGTGTCGTCGATGCTATCATGGCAGGTCAAGTTTCTGCCCTCGACTTGGCAGCGGTCGCTGTTGGCTCTGGTATTTGGCTGCCTCTGTTCTTATTAGCCACGGGTATTTTAATCGCCACCACCCCTCTCATTGGGGAAGCTATAGGACAGAATAAACACAACCAAGTACCACATATCACTCAGCAATCCTTATGGACAGCAGGTGTGATTG
Source organism: Psychrobacter sp. AT9 (assembly GCF_047272965.1). NCBI lineage: Bacteria > Pseudomonadati > Pseudomonadota > Gammaproteobacteria > Moraxellales > Moraxellaceae > Psychrobacter > Psychrobacter sp. AT9. The sequence continues at coordinate 1,386,255 of NZ_JBKOTW010000001.1, read as the reverse complement.
GGATTCTTGGGTTTATTATTGTCAATCTTGCACCCAATGTCCTTGGTGTCATGGGCGTCCCCGAAAATATCCAACCGATAGCGTCACAGTATTTACACGGGGTGTCGTTTGGTTTTCCTGCACTGGCAGTCTATGCCGTCCTACGCAGTTATTGCGAGGCGCTTGGGCGACCTGAGCCGGTGACAGTGATTAGTATCATTGGCCTGATCGCAGATATCCCACTCAACTATATCTTTATCCATGGTCTGTTTGGCATGCCAGAAATGGGCGGCGCAGGCTGCGGGGTTGCAACGGCATTAGTATTATGGATAAACGTCTTATTGCTCGTCGCTTATACCAGCTTTACTAAGCGCCAGCAATTTGCCAGCACGCGCTTCTTTTATGGTTTTGCCAGACCCAATCGTACACAGATAAAAAAACTGCTCAAGCTTGGCATCCCGATTGGCATCTCAATCTTCTTTGAGGCCAGTCTATTTAGCTTGGGCGCACTGGTCATCAGTCCATTGGGTGAGCTGGCAACTGCCTCGCATCAAGTGGCGCTGGCGGTGACATCGCAGCTGTTTATGATACCTATCTCGGTTGCCATGGCACTGACCATTATGATATCCAATCGATTTGGTGAAAAGAACCTGCTGGCACTGCGCCATGTACAAGCGACCGGACTTATCTGGACTGTCCTGATTGCCATCGTTTGTATGCTTGGAATTTGGCTATTCCGCCCACAACTGGCAGCCGCGTTCACGGACAATGTAGAAGTCAGAGCACAAGCCATGCACCTTCTCATCTTTGCCCTTGCTTACCAACTATTTGATGGCTGGCAGGTCAACATTGCCGGGATACTGCGCGGTATGCAAGACACCACGATACCGATGTGGGTGACGCTATTTTGCTATTGGTTGGTTGCCTTGCCACTTGGCATCTATTTGGTGCGTTTCACGGATGTGGGCGCGCAAGGTTTTTGGATGGCATTGATCACGGGTTTGTTTTTATCCTCTATCCTGCTCACCCTGCGTCTACGCTATCAACAAAAGCGCCTCACGATACTTTGGGCTTAAAGTTGCTATAGTCGGTTAAATATAGTCGGTTAAATATAGTCGGTTCAATATAATTTGGATACAAGGAAGGCGAGCGAAAGTACTACAACTAAAAGTACTACAACGAGTAGACTAAGCAAGGCTGACACCGTATCCAACTTATATAGGATTGACTATATCATTCTTCTCTAATCGTAGTGTCTAGTAACCAATGCTGGCACTACTTGGCCACATAGACTATGATAAATCACTGATGATTTCTTACTCATAAGAAAAGCTTACGTCAAAATATGTAAAATTTCTCAGTTAACAACTGTACATTGATTGCTCATTGCCATGAATCTAGGTATCATTAGCAATTACTTAGACAATATTTCGTTACACTATTTCTTGAATTTAGTACAAGGCATTATAAAAACTATGGATATTGAAAAAATACGTACCCTAATCGCCCTCATGGAAGAAAGTGAACTGGTCAATTTAGAAATCAGTTCGGATGATGAGCATATTAGTCTGACAAGGCATTATGACACGCCAGTACCAACGATGATGGCTGCGCCTGCTGCTGGAGTAGCACCTGCTGCTGCTGACACAAAACCGGCCATAAAAGCTGGTAGCGTTGAAACCTCACCAATGGTTGGCGTGTATTATTCAGCGCCTAGCCCGAATGATCCACCATTTGTGAAAGTCGGACAAAAGGTTCAAGCGGGTGATACGCTTGGTATTATCGAAGCCATGAAAATCATGAATCCTCTTGAAGCGACTCAAAGTGGTGTCGTTGACGAAATTTTGGTAGATAACTCTGAAGTCGTACAGTTTGGCCAGCCTATGATTCGCTACAAAGCGTAATAAGATTCGCCAACCTTTACTTCGTTATGATTGATATCTCGTTATTGCTCATCGCTTCTCACCATTGCATTTGATGATGGCAATCGATGACTGGCATAGCGACTTAGTCATTAACTACCGCTTCGACAAGGATGACCCCATGATAAAAAAACTGCTCATCGCCAATAGAGGTGAAATCGCACTACGCATCGTTCGTGCGTGTAAAGCGCTAGGAATCGAAACCGTAGGCGTCTACTCAACGGCTGACGCCAATTTGATGCACCTGCGTTTTGTTGATGAGGCCATTTGTATCGGCAAGCCGAATGCCAATCAAAGCTATCTTGATATCAATACTATTTTAACCGCAGCAGAAATCTCTGGTGCTGATGCTATCCATCCCGGTTATGGTTTTTTGTCCGAAAACGCCGAGTTCGCTGAGCGTGTTGAAGAAGCAGGACTAACCTTCGTTGGCCCTAATGCCGATCATATCCGACTCATGGGTAATAAAGTCTCCGCTATTAATGCCATGAAAAAAGCAGGCGTACCTACCGTACCCGGCTCTGTTGGAGCGGTGACCTTACACAATGCGGAAGAACAAGCACGCAACATTGGTTTCCCCCTATTGATCAAGGCGGCTTCTGGTGGTGGTGGTCGTGGGATGCGCGTGGTTGAGCGCTTCGAAGAGGTCATCGGACAAGTACAAGCAGCAAAACAAGAAGCTGAGCTATGGTTTGGTGATGATACCGTCTATATGGAACGCTATCTACAAAACCCACGTCATGTCGAAGTACAAGTACTGGGCGATGGCAATGGTAATGCGATTCATCTATATGACCGTGATTGCTCATTACAACGTCGTCATCAAAAAGTCCTAGAAGAAGCACCTGCGCCCGATATCCCTGATGATGTGCGCGAGCCTATCTTAAGGGCATGCGTCAAAGCTTGCGAGCTGGTCAAGTATCGCGGTGCCGGTACCTTTGAGTTTTTGTTTGAAAACAACGAGTTTTTCTTTATTGAGATGAACACTCGAGTACAGGTAGAGCATCCCGTTACTGAGATGATTACGGGTATCGACGTCGTCGTTGAGCAGCTAAAAATTGCCGCAGGTTACGGCTTGTCTTATCGTCAAAGCGAGATTGAAATTCAAGGTCATGCGATTGAGTGCCGTATTAATGCTGAAGATCCAGCGACCTTTATGCCTTGTCCGGGTACCGTCAACCAGTTGTTTGCGCCAAGCGGTGCTGGTGTTCGATTCGATTCGCATTTGTATCCTGGGTATGAGATACCGACGTATTATGATTCGTTGATAGGTAAGCTTATCTGTCATGGTCAAACTCGCCAGCAAGCCATCTCGAAGACACTACATGCGCTTGATGAATTGGTGATTGAGGGCATCAAAACCAATATTCCTTTACATCGTGACGTGATATTAGCGGATGATAGTTTTGTACAAGAAGCACAAAACATTCACTATCTAGAAAGAGAATTATTAACAGCACACAAAGCCAAATCAGCGTCTTAGTTTGCCACTTTATTTTTATATAACGATAATGAGTAAAATCATCATTTAGCGTTGATAAACAGACCTGATAAATAGACTAAAAAAACCCGCTATCTATTAAGATAGCGGGTTTTTTAATGGGCTCACATAAAATTAAGTTTTCTTTATAGATAATAATATCAATAGAATGTATCAAACATTATGGCAATACTCTGTTGAAATTCATAAAGCATTCTTTGCCATCAGGGTCAGCGCACCACTGCATTTGGTTGCCATCATGGTTCAAAAACGCTATCAGCGCTTCATCAGTTTGATCAATCTTATTACCAGAGCAGTCTACTTCATTATTGTCATATACCGTTCGAATGGCAATAACGGGTAAGCCTTCTTCGCGATGAGTGACCAGATAGCGACCGTACGTCCATTCTTCACCACTGACAGCCCACATTTCATTGTCGGCACCAAAGTTATATAACTCACGGCATTGATTGGAAGCCAACGCTGACGCCATTAAATTATTGCGAGTGTTCGGCTGAATATTGAGAACACGCTCTTCGCTTTGTGTAAGAATCCCACCGTCTGTACCAGCATTTATTTTTGACTCATCACCTTTGCTTGCTGGCGTGTCTACCAATGCCGCTTGCCTAGCCTCAGCCTCTTTAGTCATGGTCATACTACTGTCTAAGTCTATTTCCCATTGTCCAGCAATGGCAGGACTAATATGCGTCGTAATCGTCGGCTTACTAACTACTTCGCCATTCACTGGCAAGGAAGCCAGAATAGAGGCCAATGTAAATGAAGCAAATGATATCGGTTCCATAATTAACCTTTTTATTTATAATAATTGAGCAATACGCACATTAGCGTAAGTCTTAGACACCAAAAACACAAGTAACATTATGCTATTGGGTTTATGAATTTATGACACACAGAATCCAATAAGCTATTAATTATTTTATCACCCGTGTCTGTTTTAACCACTCAAACAATAACGCCATGGCTCTCACTGACGAATCGTAAAGAACCATGACGTTATGCGTGGGCAGTATCAACGCTACTAGCGCGCTATGTACTACTGTTAAGCTATTAAGCAGCCGTAGTATTTAATGCTTGAGCAAAGGCGGATAATGCTCCTTTTAACATCGCTGATACCGTGCTGCTACAGGTGCCAATACCAGAGTAAACCTCGCCATCAACATTCAATTGAATGTAAGCGGCAGCATTGGCATTGGTTTTGTTATCACGATTGTTATCATCATCGATGCCATTACCGCTATTGTGCTGCGGATTGATCGCGTGCTCAGCATAATTAATGATATGTAGCGACTTGCCAGTATGCTGCGCAAGACCATTGATAAATGAGGACAATGGACCATTACCCGTGCCATCGATAGTAATGGTATCGCCATTCATCTGTACTTGACCGTTAAAATAAACCTGTCCACCTTTGTTGTTCACACTGTAGTCTAGTAGCTCAAAGCTACCTTGACGTAAATAGGTGTCCTCAAAGGTCTGTAGGATTTCATCATTTTGTAATTCGCGCGCCACTGTTTCAGCTTGCTGCTGAACCACGCGGCTAAAGTCAATTTGCATCCAACGTGGCAAGTTAAAGCCATAATTGCGTTGCAAGATATAAGCGACCCCACCTTTGCCAGACTGGCTGTTGATACGTACCACATCTTGGTAACTGCGACCAATGTGTGCCGGATCAATAGGTAGATATGCCACATCCCAAACGTTATCGGTTTGGTCTGTATGTTGCTCATTATAATCGAGAGATTTTTTGATGGCATCTTGATGTGAGCCACTAAAGGCAGTAAAGACCAATTCACCAACATAAGGATGACGTGGATGCAGCGGCAAGTTATTGCATTCGCTGACCACTTGGACGATTTCACTCATATTGCTAAAATCAAGCTCAGGATCAATACCTTGGCTAAATAAGTTCATCGCCATGACCATAATATCCATATTACCGGTACGCTCGCCATTACCAAGCAACGTGCCTTCAATACGATCTGCACCCGCAAGCACCCCTAGCTCAGCAGCGGCAACAGCACAGCCACGGTCATTGTGCGTATGCAAACTAACGATCACATGCTCGCGCATAGCAAGATGGCGACAGAAATACTCAACTTGATCGGCAAAGACATTGGGCATAGATGCTTCAACGGTCGCCGGTAAATTAAAAATTACTTCTTGACCATTCTGCGGCTGCCAAATTTCACAAACCGCATCGCAGACTTCTACCGCATACTCAGTCTCTGTCTGGCTAAAGCTTTCAGGCGAGTATTGAAACACCCATTCTGTCTCAGGGTATTTTGCCGCATATTCTTTCAATAGCTTGGCACCTACGATAGCAATTTCTTTAATCTCAGCTTTGTCTTTGCCATAGACTTTTTCACGTTGGACACAGCTGGTTGAATTATAGACATGGACGACAGCACGTTTTGCGCCTTTTAATGATTCAAACGTACGGGCAATTAGATGCTCACGTGCCTGTACCAAGACCTGCAACGTCACATCATTAGGCACATGGTTTTCTTCGATGAGTTTGCGGGCAAAATCAAACTCAACTTGCGCCGCTGATGGGAAACCAATCTCGATTTCTTTAAACCCTACATCGACTAAAGTTTCAAAAAAGCGCATTTTTTGTTCAATAGTCATCGGATCGATCAAAGCCTGATTACCATCACGCAGATCGACACTTGCCCATATTGGTGATTTCTCAATCGTTTTGCTTGGCCATGTGCGATCCGGCAGTGAGGGCGCAAACGCAAATGGACGATATTTTTGATAGTCAAAAGCGGCACTTTTTGGTGTCTTTTTGGCAGTCGGCGTGGCTACAGTGCGTGTGGCTTGGTCAGACATAATCAATCCTTAGGTAATATGAAATTTATATTTTAGCGAATAAGGCTGCTGATTAGATCAGTATTGAGCATACGAGATAACTAAAACTTATACTCTAATAATAGCAAAGTTTATGAGAGAGAAACTCGCTTTATTACACTATAATTAGAGTTTATTTAGTGAAATAAAGCGTTTTTTTAGATATAATTAGATTATTTCACTAGCGAGTAACTATTCCATGCCTAGTAGTCATTCTGATAGTCCCATATTGACTGATATTGACGAGACTGATAGACGTTTATTGTGTTTATTACAGACTGAAGCCCGAATGAGTATCACCGAGCTTGCCGAACGTGTCAATTTATCTGCGACCCCTTGTGCCCGCCGCATCAAACGCTTAGAAGATACTGGCGTCATCACTGGCTATCATACCAAAACAGATGCGCAAAAACTTGGTTACCCGCTCGCCGTATTTATCGCAGTCAGTATGGATCGTCATACGGCTGAGCGTTTCGAGCAGTTTGAGCGCAAGGTCCAGAGTTTTGAGGAAGTTATTAGCTGTAGCATCGTCACAGGACGCACGGAAGACTATCTTATTAAAGTGAGAGTGCGCGATATGGCGCATTACGAGGAGTTTTTATTACATCGGCTCAATCGTATCGAAGGCGTGGCGCAAGTGCATACCAGTTTTGAGCTACGAGAAGTATTTAGCCGCAGCGTGGTGTAAAGGGTTTAAGCACTTGTGGGTGACTGCCGATGGAACAATATTAATAGTACCAATCCAATCATCAATCCAATAGCAGCAACAAGTAACCCTGCATTGAAATTGTCGTCCTGCCCTGCCAAGGCCACAGTCACCAATGGCCCTAAAAACTGCCCCAATGCATAAGCCAATGTTGCCAATGCAATCAGCAAATTAGAATAGGCAGGATTGATATTTTTAAACAAAGTGAGTGTCATCGATACCATACCAACGAAAGTTAGCCCTAAGATAGCGGCATTACCATACAAGCCAATCGCACCATCGAACCATATGGGTAAGCACATACCAAATGCTTGCAATACCGTCAAACCCATCAAGGTTTTTGTTTCCCCAATTCGCTTGGCAAGTGCCCCCCACAAGGGGTTTGATAACATAGCAAAAATACCAACAACCAGCCAAATCAATAGTCCAGCATAAGTTTGCGCTGTTAACCGCTGCGCTGCCATCACTGGCAAAAAAGTCGCAGAACTGATATAACCAAACCCAGCAAGTACATAGCTCACAGAAAGTAGCGCAAGGGCTTTATGGTGACCAGCAACGGCTTCGTATAAGGAATGCTTAAAATTTAAATAGGTTTGATGCACTGATATGTGCTGTTTAGCGCGAATGTGCTGAGATTCAGTATGCTGTGACTGTCTTGGTTTTATAGCATAGAGCAGCCACAAAAGCGGCAGACTAGTAAGACCTGCTACTAGCCAAATCACATCAAAATGATAACCCAATATTAATAGCCACCACGTCAGTATGGCGGAGGCGCTAATGCCAACACCAATACCTGCATAATGTACTGCCGAAAGTACAGAGCGACGCTCAGGACTGAGATTTTGAATCACAAACGAAGAGCTTAAAATCATTGCCACACCGCTTGCAATGCCTGCCAGCAAGCGAATGATATACCATAAATTTAACGACATAGATGGCACAACCAGCAGCATCGTTGTGACGATACTTACCATGACCCAAAGCGTCATGACCTGCCATGTCGCGCGCTGAGGTACGAACATGGCAATGAGCGCGCCGATAAAGTATCCAATATAATTGATTGAAGCCAACCAGCCTGCAATCGTCGTCGATAACGACAATTGCACCATAATATCAGGTAAGGTGGCGGTAAAAAGAAAGCGGCCATAGCCCATAACCACTGCCATGCAGTAAAGACCGATACAGGCAATGGCAGCTTCGTTGGTAATCGTAGGGAAAATACGGTTTTTAAAAGCCGTCATCATGACAGAGCCATTTTTGCGACCATTAGCACACAATCCTTTGTGTTAAAGCATTCAAAAGCAGTGACAAGTTAATAATGAAACATACAATAAAAACTTACGATACATTTAATGCTGGTGGCATGGTTGCATCTATCTCTGTATGTCCCAACATTTGCACACGTTGATCACTAAACATATCCATATCAGGCGCCAGCGTACGCATAAAACGGTCAAAATAAAGCATCTGCTTGGTCAATAAGGCAAAATCACGTGGAAAATGGATGCCATGACGCTTACCGACTTCTACGATTTCTAGCATCATTTTATTCATCTCATCGGCTTGCTCTTTGCTGTTAAAAGGCACACCGCTGGTAAAGGCTTTGTCCTCCGCCATGATGGTTTTCATCATACGCTGCAAATCATTGCCCAATGCCACCACATCGACTTTATTACCACCATGCGTCATCTCCATATCAATCATATGGCGTGCCATTGATTGATAGTCACTGTCCTGCATGGCTTGCATCATGCCCATACAAGCCCGCCAGCTTTCGGCTTTAAGCTTACCGACAATACCAAAGTCCAAAAAGCCAATACGGCCATCAGTCAGCAGCATCAAATTGCCCGCATGCAAGTCAGCGTGGAAGCTATTGCACAGCATGAGGCTGGCAAACCATGTGTTTAACGTATCTGCCATAACTTGCGCAGGATCAGCGCAGTATTGGCGCATGAGCGACTCATCGACCATAGAGACGCCATATAAACGGCTCATAGTTAACACGCGCTTGGTGGTCAGCGCTTCATATACTTTGGGTGCGACCACGCGAGTGTTACCTGATACTGCTAAGAACTGCTGAAAATCACGGATGTTTTGCGCCTCGGCGATAAAGTCCGTCTCAGCAAGCATTCGCAAACGAATCTCATCGATAATAGGTGCAATGCTCGCAAACTTCATCGATGGCATGAGTAGCTCAACTAACTTAGTGACGCCATGCAATACGCCCAAATCCGTCTGCATGATGGTCTCAACGCCCGGCTTTTGTACCTTTAGCACAACCTCATCACCATTGTGCAAACGCGCTGCATGGACTTGGGCAATAGAGGCTGACGCTAGTGGCTTTGAGTCGATATGGGCAAACTTGTCATCAAGCGTCATGCCATCAATCGCCAGCTCTTCTGTGAGCACCTGTTCAATATACGCAAAAGATAATGGCGTCGTCTGATCCAAACAACTTTGGAACGCCTTGACATAGTCGCGTGGAAACAATGACGGCGTACTGGCAATAAACTGGCCAATTTTGATATAAGTCGTACCTAACTGCTCAAAGGTTTCTTTAAGTAGCATGGCATCAGGTTTTTCACCTTTTGCCACTCTCAGCGCAGATAAACCTGCCACGCTAGCTGTTTGGCGAACACGATTGACGACATTAAAAGTATGCTTTAATAAATGCGGACGATGAATTTTCATAAGAAACAACTATGGTAATAAAAGGAATGTTTGGGGATAGATGATTACAAAAGCTAAGTATCGAGTCATTGCTAATGACTGGTGCACACGGGACATTGTGGATCTTGACGATAGCCCATGAGCCGTTGCTGCATCTGACTACCATCCCATATTAACAGCTTATTTGTCAGTGGATTTTTGGTTAATCCTAAGTACTGTAAGGCAGCATTCGCTTGAAGATTGCCCATAACAGCAGTGGTACTGGCTAGCACTCCTGAATTGGCACACGTACGTTCATCAGCCGCTTCGTCAAGCACCACTGAGCCAAATACGCAGTGATAACAACCAGTGTTCAAATGAGGCTCAAACAGTGCGAGCTGACCTTGCATAGCAATCGCTGAGGCGGACAATAGCGGGATTTGGTAGCGCACGCTGATACGATTGATAATGTCACGTGTGTCAAAATTATCCGTACAGTCTAAGAGCAAGTCCGGCTTACCAGAGGCTATATCGAGCAATTCATAGGCATTGTCTTCATCTAACCGTGCAACTGTGCCGCGAGTCTTTATTAAAGGATTGATGCGCTCTAACATGGCTGCTGCGGTCAATGCTTTGGGCTTACCGATATCGTCAGGCAAAAACAGCGTTTGCCGTTGTAAGTTGCTTGCCTCAATTTCATCATCATCGATCAGATGAATTTCCCCAAGTCCTGCACGTACCAAAGTCTCAGATGCAGGGCAGCCAAGACCGCCTGCCCCTATCATCACCACGCGTGCTGATTTCAGTCGTAGCTGAGCATCCATATCCCAACCGTCTAATAAAACTTGCCGAGCATAACGGAGCAGCTCGTCATCTGATAGCTGTAACAGCGCTTCTACCATAGTCATTCAAAGCCTATAATCAAATAAGTTTACTAAAAAATCTGTCTACTGAGCTTGTCCTAGCGTGACGCGATCATTACCACCGTAATCTTTTACGGTATACACTGATTCAAAATTACTATCCAAAAACAACTGCCTAACAGTAGCACCTTGGTCATGGCCATGTTCGATAGCTAATAACCCACCTGTTCGTAAATATTGCGGTGCTTGCTGGATAATATGTTCGATATCAGCCAAACCCTGATTCGGCGAACTTAGCGCACTGATCGGTTCAGCTGTTAGATGGGCTAAATGCTCGTCTGTCTCGTCAATATAAGGAGGGTTTGATACGATAATATCAAACTTCGGCTCATCGTAAATAGATAGCGCCTGATACCAACTGCTTTGAATAAATTCAACATTGGCAACATTATTGCTCACCGCATTTTGCTGAGCCACTTTAAGCGCCTCTGACGATAAATCAACCGCCACGACTTGCCAATTAGCGTGCTTTAACTCATGAGCAAGACTGATAGCGATACAACCTGAACCTGTCCCCAAATCTAGTAATCGTTTATTACTGAGTTGCGTTGGCTGAGCATTTATCCAGTTTAATACCTGCTCGACCAATACTTCGGTATCAGGCCTAGGTATCAGCGTGTGCTCATTCACGCTAAATTTAAGCGACCAAAACTCCTGCTGCCCAGTCAGATACGCAAGCGGTATGCCTTGCTGCATTTTCACCACACCAGCGTTGAACTGAGCAAGCTCACTATCAGTTAGCTGGTAAGCCTCATCCGTCATCAACGCTATCGCAGGCTTATCTATGACATGCAGTAGCCAATCAGTAAACCAAAACGATGGTAGCTGATTATTTGACTCATCATTCGTCAGTTGCCCAATTTGCTGCTTTATTTGACGAATGGTCGATGCTGTCATAAGTAACTCTCAAAAATATTATGCATGTTAAATAAGATAAAAAACCTGATGCTGCCACTACTCCGTTGCACGTGGTGGCTCTTTAGTATCTGTTAAACTAGGGTTTACCTTGCTTAATGAGGGCTTACCACCACTATTGCTGTCGTTATCATCATCGCCATAAATATCATCGTTATCACCAATGACAATGTGTTTATCGACAAAGTAAATCAGTGCCAAAATTGGAATACCAATAGCAAAGGTGAAGATAAAGAAAAATGGGTAACCCATATTATCAACGATGGCACCAGAATAACCACCCATCACTTTGGGTATCAGCGTCATCAGTGAGGAAAAAATCGCATACTGAACGGCGGTAAAGCGAATGGAAGTCAATGCGGATAAGAAGGCAATAAATACGGCGCTCGCAAGGCCTGCGGCCAAGTTATCAAAAATCACTGCCAAATACATGACTGGCAAACTGCCTGGATTATACGTCAATAGCACAAACAGTAAGTTGGTTGCACAGGCTAAAATAGCGCCAATCATCATAGCTTGCATAATTCGGAAACGCTGAGCCAATAGCCCGCCTAAGAAACCACCTGCAATCGCCATGATCACACCGACCAGTTTTACGGCATTGGCGATATCCGTTTTGCTAAAGCCCATATCCTGATAAAAGACGTTTGAGATAACCCCTGCCACGATATCTGAAATACGATATAGACCAATCAACAATAATAGTAATAGAGCTTTTTTGCCATAGCGTCGAAAGAAATCTAAAATTGGCTCAATCCAAGTGGCCATGGCCACTTCTTTTTTGACCAGACCCACTTGTACCAATACATAGCCTGCCGCCATTGCCACACCTAAGCTCACTAGCAGATGCAAGGTTTCTACAAAGAAGCTGACAAACGCCCCTTCAAACTCTGGCAGGACTTGTCCCATCACTATATAAGCGGCGATAAACGCAATCACTGAAAATACAAACAATGCTACTAATCTGACGTAGTCTTCACGAGTTTCAGCGACCAATGGCGCTTTATTAATGATTTTGGGCTGGTTAATAATGAAGTAAAGTAGCAACAACGGTGCGCACGCGACCAATGCCAAAAAGTAAAACTTAATAGCTGGCATCAGCATTAGTGGTATCAATGCCACTGTGCTATCAAACACGGTATTGATCAAAATATTGATCAGGTAGATAACACCAAACAGCAAACCCGGTACGAGCAGTAAACCAGAGTACACAAGGAATATTTTTAAATTGCTTTTTTGCTTTTGGGTTTGTACCGTCTCAGCGGTTGGCTCATAGCTGGCGAAAGTGGTTAATATCCCTAAAGTCATCACCCCTGCCATGATGTAGTAAGTATTACGCCATGCCTCATAACTATAAAAAGTCTCATTCGAGCCAAAGTAATCCGCCAAATACAATGCGCCCGCCCCAGCCACGATCATACCGATACGATAGCCTGACACATAGATAGAAGACAAAATAGACTGCATAGATGGCGGTGCCAGCTCGATACGATAAGCATCAATCACGATATCTTGTGTCGCAGAAGAGAAACCAAGCAGCACGGCAGCGCCTGCCATATAGACCAGTACATCCTCACTGACAGGGTTCACTTTTGCCATCAAAATGATCGCCAGTACAATGAGTAGCTGCGACACGACCATCCAACTGCGGCGACGCCCAAGCCATTTGGTCAAAAACGGCACAGGGAGCGCATCAATTAATGGTGCCCAAATAAACTTAAACGAATACCCTAATGCTGCCCAACTAAACATGGTCACAACATTTCGGTCGATGCCTGCTTCTCGAAGCCATAATGATAAGCTTGAAAAAATAAGCAATATCGGAATACCCGCTGAAAAACCCAAAAACAACATAATAATGACACGGGGATCTAGATAAGCTTTGGCAGCCTCTCCCCAGGATTTTTTGACAAGTGGCTGATTGGGTGGCACAGATTTAACAGCAGACATAATAACTCACCGAAACTTGAGACAAAAAACACAACTGCGCACAATTTTTATCAATCATTTATAACAAAAATCCGCTATCAGCTGTCGCCAAAAAGGATTGATAAAAATTGCTCAGCGTTGCACAAAACGAGCATTACCACAAAATTCAATTATGGTACTTGAGAACGCCTACCTTGACTAGATATTTCTGAATTAACTTATCACGGACAGCACTCCACTGGGACATCTATTTCACAGTCGTAACAGGGGATATGATAATCTGTAATTAAGGGTAAAAATTTCCTGATCTTTCCATACATTCTCTTTGTTTTTAAGAGTACCTAACCATTCTTTTTTTGCTATACAGACCAAGATAAAATCAGCATGGGTTGGATTCTTGATACCCAGTCATGGCGTTAACCGTGCATCGGACTATAGACAACTTCAAGACTTTGATGATTGGTTATTTAAAACTTATGATTCTTATATATTAGTTTTATAAATACATAGTACTTGGTTATGCTTTGTGTATAAGCAACGGTCAACACGATTAACTGTTTGTCCTCTTTATCAACACATCTATCAACAAAGCCTAGGAGCTATACAATGTCCAACTCGACCCCCACCACAGCTGATAAGAACGCAACACCAGATGCTGGACGTTGCCCCATTGATCATGACAGCAGTGACAACAACGATGCACCAACCAATACAACTTATGACCAAGGTGATGATAAGGGACCGACGATTCATAGTGAAAACGTCGATCATACGCATGCGCCGCAGCGACCTAGTATGGGCGGCTGTCCAGTTATGCATCAAGCACATACTACCACTGCCTCTGCTGCAACTGATTGGTGGCCAAACAGCCTAAACCTAGACATATTGCATCAGCAAGACAAAAAAACTGATCCAATGGGTGAAGAATTTGATTATGCTGAAGCTTTTAAGCAGCTTGATTTAGAAGCTGTCAAAACTGATTTAAAAAACCTAATGACTGAGTCACAAGAATGGTGGCCAGCCGATTGGGGTCACTATGGTGGCTTGATGATTCGTATGGCATGGCATTCAGCTGGTACCTATCGCGGTGCTGATGGTCGCGGCGGCTCTAACACTGGTAACCAACGCTTTGCACCATTGAACAGCTGGCCTGATAACGTCAACCTTGATAAAGCCCGTCGTCTATTGTGGCCAATTAAGAAAAAATATGGCAATAAATTATCTTGGGCTGATTTGATGATTTTGGCAGGTAACATGGCTTATGAATCTATGGGCTTTAAAACCTTAGGTTTCGCTGGTGGCCGCGCTGATATCTGGCATCCAGAAAAAGACATCTACTGGGGTTCTGAGCGTGAATGGCTTGCTGCTACCGAAAACCGTTATGACAGCGATGAAGACCGTGCATCACTCGAAAACCCACTAGCAGCAGTGCAAATGGGCTTGATCTATGTGAACCCTGAAGGGGTCGATGGCAACCCTGACCCGCTCAAAACAGCGCAAGATATGCGTACCACCTTTGCTCGTATGTCGATGAATGATGAAGAAACTGTGGCTTTGACAGCTGGCGGACATACCGTTGGTAAATGTCATGGTAATGGTGATGCGACGATATTAGAAGATGAGCCAGAAGCTGCCGATGTCAAAGAACAAGGTCTAGGCTGGCGCAACCCTAAAGGCAATGGCAATGCAGGTGATACCGTCTCAAGTGGTATCGAAGGTGCATGGACGACCAATCCTACCCAATGGGATCATGGCTACTTTGAGTTACTCTTAAACCAAAACTGGGCGTTGACCAAAAGCCCAGCAGGCGCGTGGCAGTGGGAACCAACGGATATCAAAGAAGAAGATCGACCATTAGACGCGCATGACTCAAGTGTCCGCCGCAACCCAATCATGACCGATGCGGATATGGCCTTGATTAAAGATCCTGTCTATCTTGAGATTTCAGAGAAGTTCCATCAAAACCCTGAATATTTTGATGAAGTATTTGCCAAAGCATGGTTCAAGCTGACTCACCGTGATTTAGGTCCTAAAGCTCGCTACTTAGGTGCAGACGTGCCAATCGAAGACTTTGTATGGCAAGACCCTATTCCAACAGGAAATGCTGACCTAACTGCTGATGATATTGCGACGCTAAAATCACAAATATTAGACAGCGATCTGAGCCGCCGTGAGTTAATCATTACCGCTTGGGATAGTGCTCGCACATTCCGTGCTTCAGACTATCGCGGTGGTGCAAATGGTGCACGCATTCGTTTGGCTCCGCAAAAAGACTGGACAGGCAATGAGCCTGAGCAATTACAACGCGTGCTTGAGACATTGACACGCATTCAAGCTGGTTTTGACAAAGATGTCAGTTTGGCTGATCTTATTGTGTTGGCTGGTAATGCCGGTATCGAACAAGCAGCGAACGAGGCCGGCGTAGACGTTACTGTACCATTCAAAGCAGGCCGCGGTGATGCTGATGGTGACATGACCGACGCTGAATCTTTTGCAGATTTGGAGCCTTTACACGATGGTTATCGTAATTGGGTCAAGCGAGACTATGCGGTATCGCCTGAAGAGATGCTGCTTGATCGCACTCAACTAATGGGCTTGACCGCGCCTGAAATGGTGGTATTGGTTGGTGGTATGCGAGTTCTCGATACCAATCATGGTCAAAGCCAACATGGCGTCTTTACTGACCGTGCTGGCGTACTTACCAACGACTTCTTTGTCAACTTAACAGACATGAACCACACGTGGCACCCTGTAAAAACAGGTGATGATACTGCCGGTAACTATGAAGTACGCGAACGCAGTACTGGCAAGATAAAATGGCAAGCGAGCCGTGTGGACTTAGTGTTTGGTTCAAACTCTATACTACGCGCTTATGCTGAGCTATACGCGCAAGACGATAATTTAGAGAAGTTCGTTCGTGATTTCGTTCGTGCTTGGAACAAGGTCATGAATGCCGATCGTTTTGATATCGCTGACTAGCCTTTTGTACTTAGTCTGACGCTATTTATTAAGGTTGACGGTACGGATTAAATCCAAACTCTACAAACAGCTATCTTTTAAAAGGTGGCTGTTTTTTTGTTGAACAATGCGCTTTTATTGCAATTTCAAAACTAGTTATAGTCACAATACCCCAAAAACGCTACGATACTGCTGATATTAATTTTTTGTAGCCTCTGTCGGCACAGGCACAGCAAGCAAGAAAAATTGATATCAGCAGTGCGTGATGTATTGATATTACTTTTCACTGACTGTAGCAACTAGATTATAACTTCTATATTCCTAATTATTATTAATTCATAGCTATTTATTATATACAAGAATAATAGATTTGATTTACACTGGTCGCTTACGGCATATTTGTTCGTTTTTATTTCTATATACAGACAGGATTTGTATATTTATACAATAGGATTCAGTTATGGCAATCGACGTAGTGGTCAATCAGCGGCACTTGCAAATTCAACTCAAGCAGTTGGAGACGGTGTGGCATACGGTGATCAATGGCTATAACCTAAGTCAAGCGGCAACGGTACTGCACACCAGTCAATCAAGCTTATCCAAGCATATCGCAGCGCTTGAAAACCAACTAAAAACTGAAGTGTTCGTGCGTCAAGGCAAGCGCTTGACCGGTCTGACGACCATGGGTACAGCGCTCATGCCGCATATCGAGTCCATCTTTGCTGAAATCCGTACGATTGAGAATCTAAGCCTTGATTTTAACAACCCCAATGTCGGTACCTTAACCATTGCTACCACCCATACGCAAGCGCGTTACGTGTTACCGCAAGTGGTCAAAGAGTTTAAAGAACGCTTTCCTAAAGTGAATCTAATCTTGCAACAGGCGGATCCTGAGACCATCGCCCAGATGGTGATACGCGGGCAAGCTGACATCGGTATTGCAACCGAGTCGTTGCTCCATAATAACTATCTGCGCTGTTATCGCTATTATGACTGGACGCATCGCGTTATCGTGCCAAGCGATCATGAGCTTGCCAGTTACGAATCTATTGATTTGCCGACCCTCGCCAGCTATCCAATTGTTACCTATCACGGTGGTTTTACCGGACGCGGTGCGATTGATAAAACCTTTACAGATGCAGGTCTTGAGCCAGACATTGTTTTGGCAGCACTCGATGCCGATGTTATTAGCACTTATGTTGGTCTTGGTTTAGGGATTGGTATTATTGCTGAAATGGCTTTTGAGCCAAGTCATTATCAAAACTTAACAGCTATTCCAGTGGATCATTTCGGCCGCTTTACCAGTTGGATGGCCGTACGGGACGATGCCGAAATTCGCCAATACGGTCGTGCTTTTATGGAATTATGCCAAAAGCAGTTCGATCATCCTAGTAATTTAGTGTAGATGATAGTTTAAAAAATTATGTCGTAAGCGATTGATTGTGTTCCAATTTTCGCACTTCGTGGGTTAGCACCCACGCTACCTACTACGTACGCCTACTATATTTATTCAATGTTATGCTTGGAAAGTCCCACGACCAAACATGCATCATATCGTCAGGATCCTGCATAAATGATTCAGTCTCAAGCTCTTTCAACGCCTTATATAAATTATAAAGCACTTCTTCTCTAGTGCCTTTAAATATGAACGGCTTACCACGACTAGAATTCGGAAATACCTGAATTTGAAGTTCATCTGCAAAGCTTATAAAACGCCATAATGCAAAATCAGGCTCTAATGAAAATTCAACTTCTTCAGTTTTGCTGCCAAATTGTAGATTAATAACTGCTTTAGCCAGCTCACTAATTGAATCACATGGAACGTCAGAGATATCTAATGTGATGCATTGGCTTTGATTGCTAATAGTAAGCTCCAACCAACCATCGACTGGTACACCGAATTCGATTTTTACTGTATTCATGTCTAAAGACCTAATAAATTTATATTCACATCACAGCTAATAGCTTGGCAATTATATTGACATAAATACTATAGGCTAAAATAAATACAATCACCCAAAACACAGTTCCTACAAAAATTACCAATAAGCCTTCTGGATTAGGGTCGTTTTTGGTAAATAATCTAGTAATGAAATAACCAGTTCCTTTTAATAGTACCTCAAACACTATCTCAATTATAAAATATCCAATGAAGCGACCGATAACTCTGAATATACCTTCGAAGACATCTTCTATCATCTCGCTCTCCATAACTAATTGCTTTATTCATTGATAACGATATCTTTATGTCTAGTTTCATTCTTATATAGATGGCAATCCCTAGTGTGACGGCTCACGAGTAGCAGACTACGTTCAATCCCTGGGTTACCACCCAAACTACATATAGAATTCTATCTCAATATTACAACTTTGTAGAGTTTTAAAGTTGGGTTAAAAACCTAGCCTACGCCCATCAAATGATTGAGTATAACGCAATACTAATATTTGTTACCCTCATTAACACACCTCTTTATATTTACAGTAACTACCCCATAATATGAAGTGACAAGCGTTCAATGGTTGCTATAAACAGCCTATATAAGACTGTCAGAACGACCATGAATGCTTTTAACTTTATAAAACAGGTGATCTATGAGTAATACCATTCCCTTATCCTTTTTAGACTTAGCCCCCGTTCCTGAAGGTCATACCATTGCTGAAGGTATCGCCCAGACGGTTGAGACCGCACAGCTTGCAGAAAAAGTCGGCTTAAACCGTTATTGGATGGCAGAACATCACAACATGCCTGGCATTGCGAGTGCGGCGACCTCAGTACTACTAGCGCATATCGGCAGTCAAACCAAGCGAATACGTATTGGCGCAGGCGGCGTAATGCTTCCTAACCATGCCCCACTGGTGATTGCTGAGCAATTCGGGACGTTACAAGCGCTCTATGGCGACCGTATCGACTTAGGTTTAGGACGTGCTCCTGGTACAGATGGCGCGACTTTTCAGGCACTACGCCGTCAAATGCAAGATGCTGATCGTTTTCCACAAGATGTACAGGAATTAATGTACTTTTTAGGCAATACGACTGACAACAGTCCTGTCCAAGCATTCCCTGGCGCTAAATCAAATATTCCTATCTGGATATTAGGCTCATCGCTTTTTGGGGCGACCTTGGCCGCACATTTAGGACTGCCTTACGTGTTCGCTTCCCACTTTGCACCGCAAATGCTTAGTCAGGCAATCTCTACTTATCGTGAACAGTTCAAGCCTTCAGCCTATTTAGACAAGCCATATGTGATGGTAGCAGCGAACTTACTATTGGCTGATGACGATGCGACTGCCCATTATCACTTTACCTCAGCGCAGCAGAGCTTCGTACGTTTGCGCCGTGGTGAAACGGGTCAAATGCCAAAACCAACTTACGATATGGATAGCATCTGGAGTCAAGCAGAGAAAATGATGGTGGACAATGCGCTATCGATCTCGTTCATTGGCTCTGTTGAAACGGTCAAGCCCAAATTGGCTAAGTTCCTTGCCCAATATCAGCCAGATGAGTTGATTGTCACTGCAAACGTCTATGATCAAGCAGCACGTTTGCGTTCACTTGAACTTACACCTGAGCTAAACTTGTTTACTTTACAATCGGCAGCCGCACTTGCATAATCATTCATAACTTTTAATGAGATTATGGTTATGGAACCGTCTGCCTTTATTGGTTCGTCAATATTTTTGTACATTATAGCGTTCATCGCTGTTATGGTCGTTGGTGGGTATTTAACGTATCGTACCAGTCCAAAACGCAAACAGCGCCGTGAAGATAAGCGCGATAGAGATAACTAAAGCTAATGTCAAAAGCCCCCTTTTCTTATTTGAAAAGGGGGCTTTTTTATTGCTGATTAAGATGTAGCACTTTTGCCAATTGTTCTGTGATAAACAGTATTACCAATCCACTGATGAACCGATATTTTTTTGTACAGCCTGCTTGGCAATATACAGAGCGACTGCCGCATCGAAACTGGCGGCACCTACTGATTTAAATAGGGTGATGCCTTTTTTAGACTTAGTCGTATCTTCTTTTAGCTCGCCTGTTACCAGCGCTTGTAAATCACCACTAAGGTCATCCCATGTCCATGCGCAGTCAGAAGCATTATGCGCTTGAATCAAATCGCCAGCCTCGTGACGACTACCAGCCAAATCATCCACGACGACCATATTACTACCTGCTACCACATCATTGCTAATCTCTTGCATCGAGGGCTGATAAGCACCAACGGCATTGATATGTGCATCAGATTTAATTTGTTCGATGCTAAATAAGCCTTCGGTTGCGCGAGTCGCTACGTTAATAATATCGGCATCACGGATAGCTTCACCGATCTCCTTGCAAACCTGGATTTCAACGTCCCATTGCGCATAATCACGAGCAAATTTAGTCTTAAATTGCTCAGCACCTTCATTGTTTCTGTTCCATAAATACACTTTTTTAATATCAGGGCGCACTGTCATTACAGCATGCAGCTGCTCATAAGCCATACCGCCACAACCGACAACCGCCACACTTTGGCAATCAGACTTTGCCATGTATTTGGTTGCGATACCTGATAAGGCGGCCGTACGCACTTGCGTAATATAAATGCCATCCATAATCGCTAATATCTCACCTGTATCATTGTTGGAGACAGTGATGATAGCGGTGGTCGTTGGCATATTACGACTGGGATTATCAGGGCAAATGGTGACTAGCTTCACCGTGGTGTACTCTTGATCACCATCATAAATAGTCGCTGGCATTGATAGATGCGAGCCTGAGCTGTGATTCTTATCTTCACTAAAGGTCTCAATAACCAAGCGCTCAGGTGCTTTAACCCAATTAGGATGTGCTGCTTGCTGAGTTAATAAGCTTTCAATCGCCTCAATCGCAGCTTGCATATTGAGATGTTCGGTCACTACCGCTTGATTTAATAATTGCATTGACATGGCTCCTCTTTGGATTTTTATTATTGAACTCGTCTCTTATCTTATCATGTTAAAACGGGTGCTACATCAGCCCCAATGCACGCAACGTTGCCGCGCCAATCGCCATTCCAAACATGCCTACGACGGTGGTAAAAGCTAAGATATTCGCCGCTAACACATCATTGCCACCCATGGCTTTTGCCATCACGTAGCTGGCGGCAGCTGTGGGTGCTGCTGCCATCAAAAACAATACACCCATATGCACACCTGATAGACCAAAACCCAATCCAATAGCGATGGCAATCAATGGCGCAATGACAATACGACCGATACTGGCCTGCATGGACAATCCAGAAGGGTGCAACATTGACTTCAAATCAATACTGGCACCGGCGCAAATCAACGCTAACGGCAATGCCACCGCGGCGAGTAAATCACCAGTCGTATGAATCACACCCGTAATAGGTGGTAGCGGTAACGCCTTATAAGCAAATGCCGCTACCAAGGCGATGATCAATGGGTTGGTAAACAGCTTTTTGACAATCATGGTACTGCGACTAACCCACGTATCATCCATGCTTTTAGACACGCGACTGAGGGTTATAACCGCTAAGATATTAAACAATATTGTGACCACACCCATATAGACTGCGCCGATGCTTAAGCCCCGCTCCCCATAGGCATTAGCCACCGTTGCCAGTCCAATAATGGCCATATTGCTCCGAAATATGCCTTGTACAAACACCCCTTGATCAGCCGGTTTGCTCACAAAATATTTGGCGTAAATCTCTGCACCAATAAACAAAATAAATGTCACCAAAATACCAGCCACTATCAGCGTGATTTGTTTGCTGTAATCGACATCACTATCGACAACGCTAAAAAAAAGCAAACACGGCAAACAGTAATTAAAGACAAAGCTCGATGCTTGGTCAATAAACGTTTGGCTTGCCTCACCACGTCTTTGCATAAAAAAACCCAACCACATCAAGGCAAGGTTGGGCAGGACAATAGTAATGGCAAAGACAATAGCATCAATCATAAATAGGCTCAATTCGATGACAAGCCCATCATAATATGGACATCAACGAGATAAATTAACAAGTAATAATGAAACTCTCTGACCCAGTATAGAGACAAAGTAGCCTGTAAAACAAGGTTGTGTCGTTTTCTTTTAATGGCAACTGTATTTTTGACAAATAAAAACCCGTGATAACGTATTATCACGGGTTTTTTTGTACTCTATATGCGTGATTGTGCTAAGTTTAAGAGCCCAAAGCCGCTTTCGCTTTTTTGTGTTTTTTGACCGTCATTGCTAACAGCTGTATGGCAGCAGGCGTAACGCCGCTCACACGTCCAGCTTGAGCCAACGTGGCAGGACGGACTTGCGTAAGTTTCTGTACTATCTCGTTTGATAGACCTGACACCACACTATAATCAAAGTCTAACGGCAAAGCTGTATTTTCTAGACGCTTCATTTGATCGATGTCTTCTTGCTGACGATCGATATAACCTGCGTATTTGACAGAAATCTCTATCTGCTCACCCACCTGTGTGTCGACTTTTGAGTCTGTAATAGCAGCTATATCAGCAAAGTGAATCTGCGGACGCTTAAGCAAATCAAAGGCTGTCGATTCTTTAGAGAGCACTTCACCAGTTTGCTCAGTGACTTGTTTACCTAGCGCATTAGAAGGTGTTGCCCACATGTCTTTTAGACGTGAAGTCTCTGTCGTAATCGCTTCCATTTTTTCTTGATAAGCCTGCCAGCGCACATCATCTACCAAGCCAAGCTTACGACCCGTCTCAGTTAAGCGTTGATCTGCATTGTCTTCACGTAGCAGTAGGCGATATTCTGCGCGGCTCGTGAACATGCGATATGGCTCAGTCGTTCCATGGGTAATCAAATCATCGACAAGCACACCAAGATACGCTTCATCGCGGCGCGGTGTCCACGTCTCAAACTCACTATTATTAGTGGTGACGAGTGCCGCATTAGTACCTGCTAGTAGACCCTGCACGCCCGCTTCTTCGTAGCCAGTCGTTCCGTTGATTTGACCAGCAAAGTATAAACGATCAATAGACTTGGTCTCAAGCGTTGGCTTCAAGTTTTGCGGATCAAAATAATCATATTCAATCGCATAACCTGGACGAGTAATATGCGCATTTTCTAACCCTTTCATACTATGAATAAAGTCTAACTGCACATCAAACGGCAAACTGGTTGAGATACCGTTTGGATATAGCTCGTGCGTGGTCAGACCTTCTGGCTCGATAAATATCTGATGGCTGTCTTTATCCGCAAAACGATGGATTTTGTCTTCAATCGATGGGCAATAACGTGGACCAACCCCTTCGATTTTGCCAGAGAACATCGGTGAGCGGTCTAAATTCTCACGGATGATGTCATGAGTGCGCGCATTGGTATGCGTGATATAGCAGTTGACCTGCTCAGGATGCATGGATACATCACCCATATAGCTCATCACTGGCAACGGTGTATCACCCGGCTGTACCGTCATCACACTAAAGTCAACGCTACGTGCATCGATACGTGCGGGCGTGCCTGTCTTTAAGCGACCAACGGGTAATTTTAATTCACGTAAACGATCAGCCAGCTTGATAGACGGTTGATCTCCTGCGCGTCCACCCTTTGAGTTTTCAAGTCCGATGTGAATAACACCGCCTAAGAAGGTGCCTGAAGTCAAAACCACTGTTTCAGTCTTAAAGATAATGCCTGTCGAGCTGACAACCGCCGTTGCGCGACCATTTTCTACCAAAATATCATCAGCACCTTGCTGAAATAAATCCAGGTTAGGCTGGTTCTCTAATGTATGACGGATAGAGGCTTTATAAAGAATACGATCCGCTTGCGCACGTGTCGCGCGTACGGCAGCACCTTTACGGCTGTTCAATACGCGAAACTGAATACCCGCTTTATCAGTTGCTAGCGCCATGGCACCGCCCAACGCATCAATCTCACGTACCAAGTGTGATTTACCAATTCCACCAATCGCTGGATTACAGCTCATCTGCCCCAACGTCTCAATATTATGCGTCAACAGCAAGGTCTGCGCGCCCATACGTGCGGCTGCCAAGGCAGCTTCCGTACCGGCATGACCGCCACCGATAACTACCACGTCGTAATGTTTTGGATATTGCATGCATGCCTCGCTTGAATGACGATATTTCTGGCGACAAGTTATGGATTATTGACCATAACTTGTCGCGTGATAAATAGGCGTCAATCGTATTTTAAGAACGGATAAGGTAAATCGCTAAAGACCTTTAGAAAAAAAAGGAGCTTAATAGATAACCCATCATTATAACAATTTTTTGATGCTTAAAAAACGTTACTGCAAAAACTATTGAAATTAAGCTTTCGCAGTACCCTTTAACCCATGAGCACTTTCTCGCAAATGCTAAATTATCATGATTACTTCAGGTCTAAGCTGTTACCAGGACTCAGCGGTACAATACGATCTGCCTGACCACTACCCAGCATATGATGGCTACCATAACCCTCTGGATTGATCTGTAAATATGCATTCATCAAACCAATGGCATCACCATCGTCACTGGCTAAAATCTGTTCTTTAATCATATCTACTGGCGGCAATGGTAAGTTCTTAAGTAGTGCCAAGCGCTGATCGTTATCCCCTTTATTGACAACCAGCTCAATAAGCTGACGGGCATCAATCGGTAGATCTGGCGTATTTTGTGCCAGCAAAGCTAAATGGTAAGCACCCGCGGTATCTTGATCCGCAACGACACGTTGTTCGATAGCAATATAAGTGCCTTCAGTCGCACCACCCGCCACACTGAGCTGATGAATACATTTCAGTGCTGAATTTGGCTCGTTACCTGCAATTTCTGTAATGCGTGTCGATTCACTTTTTAAGTAGTCACGGCGCTTTTCAATCGCAGCTTGCTCGGCGGCTTCTTGCTGCTTATCTTTTTGGTCATTTTCTTGATCAGCAGCTTGTGGTTCAGTGAGTTCATTATTATTTGATTTAGTATTCATAAGGCTCTCTTATTATGTAAACTGGGTTTATCTTGAACACTATATGGGGTTAAAACCTATAAAAACAATCAATTGCATAGACAATAAAAAACCCGAGCAGCCAGTCCAATCTGTTAAGAGAGGCTACTCGGATTCGCTGTGCTTCATGATTATGCGACGATTATTTAGACATTAACACAGTCCAATAAAAGCGCTTAAATATTAGGCAGCAGGGCTGTTTGCTTCAACCAACGGCTTAAGCTCACCTGATTGATACATCTGCAAAATGATATCTGATCCGCCCATCAACTCGCCGTCAATCCATAACTGCGGGAACGTTGGCCAATTGGCAACTTTTGGCAACGTTGCACGGATTTCTGGGTTTTCTAAAATATTTACAAAGGCAAACGGACGACCGATCTGAGTAAGAACCTCAATCGATTTAGCAGAAAAGCCACATTGTGGAAATTGCGGCGTGCCTTTCATGTATAAGATAACTTTATTATCTTTAATTTGATCACGGATCAATTGTTCAACATCGTTTGCAGCAGTATTTGGGGTTTGTTCGCTCATAAAAGCTCCTATTGATAAAGCGGTTCATTAAAATGGTTATTTATATAATAAAACAATTATATGAAGATATGGGGCAATCGTCATAGTATTACAAGCAGAATCTACATATCGATTCAGCCAATCATTCTTTTGGTCAATCGCTCTCTAGCTAGGTTCGATGACGTTAGGTTAGATGACAGGAACTAATAATACCACGGCATTAGCCATGATGCCTTCTTGCCGACCGGTAAAGCCTAGTTTTTCAGTGGTGGTAGCCTTAACGCTGATATTTCCAATATCAGTATGTAAATCACTGGCGATGTTGTCACGCATTGCCTGACTGTGCGGCGCCAGCTTTGGACGTTCGCACATTACGGTGATATCAGCATTGCCTAGCCGGTACCCTGCTTCTTGTACTTTACCATAAACATAACGTAGCAAAACTCGTGAATCCAAACCCGCATGCGCCGCATCAGTATCAGGAAAATGTTGACCGATATCACCAAGTGCCAGTGCACCAAGCAGCGCATCCGCGAGGGCGTGTAGCATTACATCTCCATCAGAATGCGCCAGCAAACTGTGAGTATGCTCAATGGGCACGCCTGCTAATATGACATATTGCTGCTGCTGACCATTATTATGAAAAGCATGAACGTCGATACCTTGACCAATTTTTATCATTATTATTCCAAATTGAGCGTGATTAAAATAATTGAAAACCACTATCTGAATTTTTAAAGCTATTTTCTGACGGTAAGACCGCTTAGCTCGCCACCAGTTTTAATTAACTGGTATAATATGACGCTTATTTTATCATAATACCCAGTCTAAGAGATAAGTCCAAAAGATAAGCTGAGATTATCAAATCGCTAAGCCTGTTAACCCTAGGGGTTACATTAATTTCAGTAGTCGTTCAAATTTGGATAAGGTATAAAAAGTTGAGCCGCTCTATGTCAGTCATGCCAAACACTTCAAGCATACCCGTTTCTGATTCTTTTAACGCCCAGCGTCCTTTAACGCTTGCCGATATCGACAATCCTAGCACCAAGCATGTGATTGTCGGTATGTCAGGTGGTGTTGATTCTTCTGTGTCTGCCGTCCTACTCCAGCAAGCAGGCTTTAAGGTCGAGGGTCTGTTTATGAAAAACTGGGAAGAAGATGACGGTACCGAATACTGTACAGCAATGGACGATTTGGCCGATGCGCAAGCGGTATGCGATAAAATCGGTATGAAGCTGCACACTGCCAATTTTGCCATGGAATATTGGGATCGGGTTTTTGAGCACTTTTTAGCGGAATATAAAGCTGGACGTACACCCAATCCTGATATTTTATGTAATAAAGAGATTAAGTTTAAGGCGTTCTTAGACTATGCCTTGACCCTTGGTGCTGATTACATCGCTACTGGTCACTATACGCGGCGCAGTATGAATTACACCAACGCCAATGGTGATGAGGTCGCTCAGCTATTACGCGGCTTGGATAATAATAAAGATCAGAGCTACTTCTTACATGCCGTCGGTGGTGATAAAATTGCCAAGACACTATTTCCAGTTGGTGAGCTTGAAAAACCAGTGGTGCGTCAGATCGCTGAAGAGCACGATTTGGCGACTGCCAAAAAGAAAGACTCTACAGGTATCTGCTTCATCGGTGAGCGCCGTTTTAAAGATTTCTTACAACAATACCTGCCCGCCCAAAAAGGCGATATCGTGACTGACGATGGGCATACCATCGGCACTCATGATGGCTTGATGTATTATACTTTGGGTCAACGTGGCGGTATCGGTATTGGCGGTGTCAAAGATCGTCCTGAAGAACCTTGGTTTGTATTGGCAAAAGACCTAGACAAAAACCGTTTGATCGTTGGTCAAGGGCATGAGCATCCAATGATGCTCAGTAATGAGCTGACCGCTTATAAAATGGATTGGGTCGATGGTCTGCCACCTATGGAAGTGTTTACCACAGAGGGTTTACGCTTTATGGCAAAAGCACGCTATCGCCAACCAGATCAAGCGTGTCGTGTATTTGCGACAAGTGCTGACGGAAGTGATGTCCGCGTGGTGTTTGACGAGCCACAACGCGCAGTCACTCCTGGTCAATCAGCAGTCTTTTATATTGATGAGGTTTGTTTAGGCGGTGGCGTGATTGCGTCAATTGATGCGCCTTGTGGATTCTAAAAGAATTATAGCGTTACTTTCGAGAACCGCGACACCATTATTAAATTATTTTTACTGTTGTACTTAAAACGATTTATTTCACTACAATCACTGACTAAGCTAAAGGATATCTATGACCACCTCTTTTTCTGCCTTGACAGCCCTTTCTCCAATCGACGGTCGCTACGCGTCTAAAGCCGACAGTTTACGTCCTTATTTATCTGAATTCGGTCTGATCAAAGCTCGCGTTACCGTTGAGATTCGCTGGTTGCAGTCATTGGCTGATAATAGCGCTATCGGCGAATTGGCAGCATTTGATGAGGCAACGAATGCTTTTTTAAATGCTATCGTTGATGATTTTAGTGAAGCAGATGCGCAAGCCATCAAAGACATCGAAGCCACAACCAATCATGATGTGAAAGCCGTTGAATACTTTATCAAAGACAAATTCCGTGGTCAGGACGCACTCATTGATTCGCTAGAGTTCATCCACTTTGCTTGTACCAGTGAAGATATCAATAACCTATCATATGCGTTGATGCTCAAAGACAGCCGCGAGATTGTGGTTGCTAAGATGCAACAAGTGACCGATAGCATCGTTGATTTGGCTATTACTCATGCAGACCAGCCGATGCTGTCACGTACCCATGGTCAAACAGCCAGCCCAACAACCCTTGGTAAAGAAATGGCAAACGTGGCCTATCGCCTAGCCCGTCAAATCAAACAAATCAACCAAGTAGAGCTATTAGGTAAAATCAATGGCGCGGTTGGTAACTACAATGCGCACTTCTCAGCTTATCCTGATGTTGATTGGCAAACGCATGCTGAGCAATTTATTAATGAGCGTTTAGAGCTAACCTTTAATCCTTACACCACGCAAATTGAGCCGCATGATTACATCGCTGAGTTGTTTGATGTAGTAAGACGCTTCAATACCATTTTGATCGATTTCAACCGTGACATTTGGCAATATATTAGCTTAGGCTATTTTAAACAGCGCCTAAAAGATGGCGAAGTTGGTTCTTCTACCATGCCGCATAAAGTCAACCCGATTGATTTTGAAAACTCAGAAGGCAACTTGGGCGTTGCCAATGCGATGCTGGCACATTTGGGCGAAAAACTGCCAATTTCACGTATGCAGCGTGATTTATCAGACTCTACCGTACTTCGTAATATCGGTGTTGGTCTGGCGCAAAGTATGATTGCTTATGATGCTTGTTTGAAAGGCGTGAGCAAACTTGAATTGAATGCGCAGCGTTTGGATGACGACTTAAACAATGCACAAGAAGTATTGGCTGAGCCGATTCAAACCGTCATGCGCCGCTACCGTGTTGAAAACCCATATGAGAAGCTTAAAGCTCTGACTCGTGGTAACGCCATGACTCGCGAAGCCATGCTGACATTCGTTGAAAGTGATGAGCTATCTGCGGTGAGCGATGCGGATAAAGCGCGTCTACGTGACATGACACCAGCGACTTATATTGGTAATGCTACTGAGCAAGCCCTTACCATTAAAGATTGGATTGCAAAACTTTAAATCAGTAGCTGTCAGTACCATTGCGGTATTCATCGTAATGGTGCTGGCAAGTATTGAGCCTCTAGAATGGTCAAGCTACCTACTACATCAGTTGGGTACCTTGATTTTTTTAGGGTTGATGCTACTAGCCTACCGCTATTGGCATATTAGCTCACGCTCCTATGTTCTCGCTTCACTATTTCTATTTATTCATATTATCGGTGCACGTTATCTATATTCATATGTGCCCTATGATAATTGGACACAGCTCATATTTGGTGTCAGCTTAAACGATTTTTTTGGTTGGCAGCGTAATATGTATGACAGGCTCGTACATTTTAGCTATGGGCTTTTACTGTTCAGTGCGATGGTTGGGAGCTCAAAATTTATCTTTAGGATATCATCCATCAAACTTTTGATAGCCATTGCACTCATGATTAATATGTCATCAAGCCTGCTTTACGAGCTATTAGAATGGGGAATTGCAGCGACTTTATCGCCAGAAGCGGCAGAGGCTTACAATGGTCAGCAAGGTGATGTTTGGGATGCCCACAAAGACATGGCATTAGCACTACTCGGTGGGCTGATTGCTGCGGTGATTACTCTATTTCAAACTCGCCACGATAATGTCGTGATCAAGTAGCCGAAAATAACAGCCGAATAATAAATTAATCATCTTTTTTGTCGTCATCACTGTCGCCCGGTATGATGGCTTTACCCACAGCGACGGTACCTTTAACCACACCTTTAGTGGTTTTATAAGCGATTTTAGCTGGTACGGTTACTATCTTGTGTACACAGGCTTGTAGTAAAAAAATACTAGCGATAATGACGATAAAATGTAATTTTTTCATAAACTTCCTACGATTGATGGGATGCTCTGATATTGGCCATTAACAAGTAGCAATTAACGTCAATAAGACTGGTTATCAGATAAGCGATAATCATAAACTATTAAAACCTTCCTATAAAGCACTCCTCACGATTAATCTTATACCCATTTTCAGATATGGACTTATCAATGACCTCAATTCCCCTTTGTTTGCCCGACGCCATTACTCCTGAGCAATTTTTGAGCGAGTATTGGCAAAAAAAACCCTTGCTTATCAAGCAAGGTTTACCACAACTTATTGGCATGTTTGAACCTGACGACATGCTTGGTCTAGCCCTTGAAGAAGATGCCAGCGCGCGTCTGCTGACCCAAGCAGCCAGTAAAAAAGAAGGTCAAGCGCAATGGCAACTCAAAAAAAGCCCACTGGCTGAAGCTGATTTTAATAAATTACCAGATCAATGGACCGTATTGGTGCAGAACATGGAACAGTGGTCACCTGAACTTGGTCAATTGTGGCAAGCCTTTGACTTTATACCTCAGTGGCAACGTGATGACATCATGGTTTCCTATGCGCCCAAAGGTGGTTCAGTCGGCAAACATTATGACGATTACGATGTATTTTTAGCGCAAGGATTTGGGTCTAGACGTTGGCAGCTGGGTAAATTCTGTGATAAAAATACTGAGTTCGTCGCTGATGAGCCGATTCGATTGTTTGATGATATGGGCGAGATTATATTTGATGAAATACTAGAAGCCGGTGACGTGCTTTATGTACCGCCGAAACTATCGCATTTTGGTGTCGCACAAGATGATTGCCTGACTTTCTCTTTTGGCTGTCGTCGTCCAAACTTGATGCAAATCATCGATAGCTTGGCTGATATCGCCACCAACGATAGCGACTTATTCATCCCAATGCTGTTGCCACAAGCGCTGCAAGCATCAGGTGAATTGCAAGCGAGCAGCATTAATGCCATCAAAGATCAGCTATTACAAATGCTACAGTCTGAGCGTGGTGATGATATCATTCGCCAAGCAGTGTCTGAAGTCGTCAGCAAGCGCCAGTATGATGCACTGATGCCAGAAGAGACGTTAGACACCGATGAGCTGATACAAGCTCTAGCAGAAGGTGCCACGTTGCAAGCGGACTATAGCAATCGTCTACTCTATAGCCGGACTAATGAGGGCATTACGCTATATGCAAATGGTCAGCGCATTGACGGGCTTGACGAGGCAGCGGGCGCTGTATTGATCCGTTTGGCTAATGGCGAACACCTAAATAGCCAAGATGTCACCGATATTGATGCAGATGATTTGAGTGAATGGCTAGAGAACGGCTGGGTGTGGATCGACGCGGCTGAATAACTTTGCATAAAATTGCACGTAATTGGCTTATCCAGACATGAGAAAACCGATACCTGATTGATTCAGATATCGGTTTTTTAATGCATATTACTTTTTAAGTTAGAGTCTTTATTGTGACATCAGACATTACTTAAATCCTTGGCTAAGTACCAAGCTCAAGCAAGCTCGCATTACCACCAATAGCAGTGGTATTAATCGTTCTTACCCGCTCAGTGACAAAACGATGGAGGTAATCAGGCGTTAGCATCTCTGACATGCCTTCCATATCGGTTACAGCAATTACTTGCGTCAAAATACCATCTGTATTGGCAAGCTCTTGACTGATTGTCTGTATTTCGCTGTTATTGCCTGCAACAGCAACTTGCGCAAGACGGTCAATGTATAACAGCGTGATCGTTTGCGAATCATTAGCCACACTCAATACATCATCGCTAATGCCAGTGTCATAAAGGACTTTTGCTGCTTCATCACACATCTCAGCCTGACTAGGACAATGCAATATCACTTCATTGCCCGTCAATAATGCAGCGATTAGCTGTCCAAGTACTGCCATTGCACGCGCAGACTCACCGCCGATAACCATCGTTTTACCACGACCAGTGACATATAAGTCGTTGGACTCACCCGTGGCACCCGTCATACGCTGTACTTCATCCAGACTGGGCGCGGCGCTCAATAAGTGATGGAATAGACGCTTTGCCTTGTTGACATCACCAGTCAGCAGCGCCAGTTTTGGGATGGCTGCTTGTAGATACGTTGCACGATTGACTGCGCCAAGTAATCGCCAAGCTTCACAAACCTGGGCATGATTTTTTTTAAATTCAGTCGCCATGTTGCTGCTCCTTATGCGATTTCTGGTTGAGTAAGTGATTCAGTTTTAGTATTGGTAGCAGTGTTTTGCTTAGTAGCACTTGTTTGCTCAGTAGCAACTGACTCAGAGCTTAGCTGCATGAGACGGGCGACGTAATGTGGACCACCCGCTTTTGGACCCGTACCCGATAGACCACAACCACCGAACGGTTGGACGTTTACGACCGCACCGATTTGGTTACGGTTGACATAGGTATTACCGACAAAGGCACGACGTTCAATATGCTCAACAATATTTTCAATACGGCTGTGAATACCTAGCGTTAAGCCAAAGCCAGTAGCATTGATAGCATCGATAAGCTTGTTTAAATCACGGGCTTGATAACGTAGCACATGCAATATCGGGCCGAAATGCTCACCACCAATCACGTCGATACTTTTGACTTCAATCGCAGTTGGTAACACAAAGGTAGACTGCTCTTGACTGACAACCGAGCTGGCACTCATCGGTGTCTGCGCCAAGATATTGGCCGTTGGCTCAGCGACCATGCGTTCGATATGCGCCTCAAGACCTTGCTTGGCATCATTATCAATGACTGGGCCGACATCGGTAGCTGCATACAGCGGGTTGCCCACGACTAGCTCAGCCATATTGCCTTGCAGTAGCTCAATCAACTCATCAGCCACTTCTTCTTGTACACAGAGTATGCGACAAGCTGAACAACGCTGACCTGCCGAACCAAAGGCAGACAGTACAGCATCTCTGACCACTTGTTCAGGCAAGGCTGTTGAATCGACAATCATGGCGTTCTGACCACCTGTCTCAGCGATAAACACGGGCAACTCCCCGCTGGCTTGCGCATGATCATTTAGACTTTGATTGATACGTTGCGCGGTTTGGGTCGAACCGGTAAAGATGACACCAGATAAATTGTCAGCGGCGGTTAATGCCCCACCCACTTCACCTGCTCCAGTGACAAACTGTAGCGCCTCGACTGGCACCCCAGCTTGATACATCAGCTGCGCACCGAAATGCGCGATTAAACTGGTTTGCTCAGCAGGTTTTGCGACAACGGTATTACCGGCGGCAAGTGCTGCCACAATCTGACCGGTATAAATAGCCAATGGGAAGTTCCAAGGGCTAATGCATACAAAGGTGCCGCGCGCTTTATACACTTGACGCGACTGCTTGCCAGATAAATCAATAAACTCATGCGCTTTTGCGTCTAAGCGTTCCGCTTCATCCGCATAAAAACGGCAGAAATCAACGGCTTCTTTGATCTCATCAATACTGTCTTGCATGGTCTTGCCAGCTTCAACTTGGCACAAGGCCATTAGTTCAGCATAGTTTTCTTCGTAAAGATCAGCGGTTTTGCGCAATATTGCCGCACGTTTTGCCGCTGGCACTGCCTGCCACGCGCTTTGTCCGGCTACTGCGGCATCAATGGCTTGACGCGCCAAGTCTGCATTGGCGTATTGTACGTCGCCTGCGATAACTTCATGATTCCACGGCGCACGCACTGTATGACTATCAAGCTTCTGATCTTTACCATCCACTGAAGAGTCATGTATTGCTTGCCCATTGATAATAGGCGACGCTGACCATGTCTTTGTTAAATGACTGTCAATCGCGGCTTTGAATAATAGCCACTGCGACTCTACAAATATATTGGGACCAAAGCTGGCACGGCGATCGCCATAAATCTCTAAAGGCAACGGAATCTCTGGATTGTTTAACGTATCATTCGCTACTAGCTTGTCATACGGGTGCACCGTCAGCTTATCAATCGGATAAGACTTATCTAATAACTGATGCACAAATGAGCTATTTGCACCATTTTCAAGTAAACGACGTACTAGATATGGCAGTAAGTCTTTGTGCGCACCAACTGGGGCATAAATACGAACAGGGATCTTGTATGTTTGTAAGATATG
This sequence comes from Psychrobacter sp. AT9, assembly GCF_047272965.1. Lineage (NCBI taxonomy): Bacteria > Pseudomonadati > Pseudomonadota > Gammaproteobacteria > Moraxellales > Moraxellaceae > Psychrobacter > Psychrobacter sp. AT9. The sequence goes on along the minus strand of NZ_JBKOTW010000001.1, from coordinate 1,351,855 downwards.
GTCATAAAGCGCATCACCCATGCCATGCAAACGCTGAAATTCAAAATCTCTATGCGCACTCATGGTCATCACTGATGCCAAAGTATGAGCATTATGGGTCGCAAACTGCGGCCAAATAAGTCCGCGCAGATGCTCAGACAACAAGAAGCGCGCACAGGCTAAATAAGCGGTGTCCGTGCCTTCTTTACGCGTCCAAACGGGATATCCTGACAAGCCTTTTTGTTGGGCAAGTTTAATCTCAGTATCCCAATAAGCGCCCTTAACCAAGCGTAACGGGATACGATCGCCAACTTCTTTTGCCAAGCGTGCAAGCCAAGCAAAAATAGCAATGGCGCGCTTAGAGTAACCTTGCACCACTATGCCCAATCCATCCCAACCAGCGGTTAGCGAATCACGATAGAGCGACTCAAACAGCTTTAGAGATATCTCTAGGCGATCGGCTTCTTCGGCATCGATGCTCAAATCCACATCCACTTCGCGTGCCGCTTCGATCAGCAATAAGCAACGCTGACGCAATAATCCCAACACCTGAGCTTCTTGCGTGGCCTCATAGCGTGGATGCAGTGCAGACAGCTTGATAGAAACAGACGGCTTTGGCATACCCTCTTGAACTTTGACATTGGCAGTCGCTTTAATCGCATGCAAATAGTCATTAAAGTATTTTTCAGCGTCTCTATGGGTAATCGCCGCTTCACCCAACATATCGAACGAATAGGTATAGCCTTTATTACGATACGGCTGACTGTTTTTGTTGGCGTCTTCAATCGTCTCACCAAGGACAAACTGATGCCCCATAATACGCATGGCTTTTTGCATCGCCGCCCGAATCATTGGCTCGCCCATTCTTTTGGTCATTCGATCCAAAAATCCTGAGGCAGTCGTGCCGTTGTCGATACTGACGACACGTCCTGTCATCATCATGCCCCACGTCGAGGCATTGACCATAAAACCATTGTCATCTTTTAAATGCTTTTTCCAATCCGCCACACTCATTTTGTCACGAATCAGCGCATCAGCTGTATAGTTGTCTGGCACCCGAATCAGGGCTTCAGCCAAACTCATCAGCAAAATACCTTCTTGCGTATCAAGGCTGTATTCAAGTAATAATGAATCGACCATTTTGATCGCTTTGCCATCATTACGCACATACTCAACCAGCTGGCGCGTCTGGTCACTCGCAGCTTCACGCTCTTCGTCACTTGGTTTAGCAAGTGGCAATAAGTCAGACAACCAGCGCTGCTCATCAACACTATATAACGGTGAGATGCGTGCATACAGCTCATCTGCAGACAGGTCAATATAGTCTGGCGATAGCATATCGACAGGATTAAATAAAATCGGCTCTTTCGGGGTAAACTGCTCTACTGGGTTCATACCAACTCCATCACTATCGTCTAAAAACCATGATAAATGGTCCATGAGGAAAACTGAGCGCTCTGGTTCACTGTCTATAACCCTACCATATTTAATAGGAGTTATTGACTGTGACTCACAGCAATAATCAAAAGACCAAACGGCGCCATCGTAAAACGAGCAAATCCAGCATAAGCTGGAAACGTTTAAGTAGGTCGTTCGAGTGTTAAACGGGCTACGTTAACAATATAAAGGCAACAACGAACAGTTAAGCGGCATTAGTGCCTTCTTCTTGTTAGTAGTGAAAGGAGTTTGATTAATGGTTCAAGGCTGAATATCATTAGGACAATAATCTATCGATTATCATGCTAATAAGCCAAAATCTACCATCTTATATGACGCTAATTCACTGTAAGAAAAACCTCTACGGCGTTGATTGAGGTGATGCGCTTAACCTGGCTATGGTATCATGAAAAAAAATTTCAAACTAACGATATTTAGGATTTAAGACAATAAATATCTACTTTAAAAACAATTAGTTATAACTATCATGACGGCAATGACGCTTTAGTTATAATTTTTTGTTTACTATTGGTCATTAATTGTTTTGTAGAGCAGAGAATTTCGGTTAGTTATCGCAAGGCACTTTACTTAAAACACAAAAAAACCCTCCTTATTAATCCATAATAAAGAGGGTCAGAATATACGTAATGCTAGTATAGTTAGCTACATGATATAAACTATCCACATCACGTTAGCGACTTATAAAAGTACCAGCTTTGCCAATAGAATGGCTGTCAAAATCCATACTGGAATCGTAATTTCAGAGAACTTGCCTGTCATCAACTTCACCGCTGTAAAGGTAATAAATCCAAGCGCAATACCATCAGCGATAGAATACGTAAGCGGTGTTAGTAATAATACCACTGCTACTGGTGCTGCTTCCGTCAAGTCTTCCCAATTAATGTCTTTGAGAGTGAACAGCATCAATACCGACACATAGAATATCGCCCCTGCGGTTGCATAAGCGGGAATCATACCCGCTAATGGCGCAAAGAAAATACTAAGCAAGAATAGCACACCAACCGTCACAGCCATCAGACCAGTTCGACCACCTGACGCAACTCCTGACGCACTTTCAATATAACTGGTCGTTGACGAAGTACCTAGCATGGCACCAGCAACCGTAGCCGTTGAATCAGCCAATAGCGCTTTGTCCATATTAGGAATATTGCCATCTTTATCAATCAGGCCTGCTTTATTGGCAATACCAACCAAGCTGCCTGCTGTATCAAACAAATCAACGAATAAGAAAGCAAAAATAACACTAATCATGCCAATATCAAACGCGCCTGCGATATCAAGCTGCATGAGTGTTGGCGCAATCGATGGCGGTGCCGACATAATACCCGTAAACTGCGTGTTACCAGTAACCAAGCTGATCAAGGTAATCAGCAAAATACCAATGGTTACCGCACCTGGGACTTTTTTATACACCAAACCGATGATAATAAAGAAACCGAGAGCAGCCATCATAGGGGCAAATGCAGTCATATCACCAAGCATGACCAAGGTCGCATCACGACCTACGATGATGCCAGAGCTTTGCAGGGCAATAAATGCCAAAAATGCACCGATACCAGCAACGATACCTTGCTTAAGGCTCGTTGGAATGGCATTAATAATCCATTCGCGAATCTTGAATAAGCTTAAAAGGATAAACAAACAACCAGATAGAAATACTGCTCCTAACGCTGTCTGCCATGCATAGCCCATACCCAGCACCACACCGTAGGTAAAGAAGGCGTTTAAGCCCATACCTGGCGCTAATGCCACTGGCAATCTGGCATAAATACCCATAATAAAGCAGCCTATTGCTGCTGCCAAACAAGTAGCAACGAACACCGCTCCTTTGTCCATACCCGCTTCTGCTAATACATTGGGGTTCACAAAGATGATGTAAGCCATCGTCAAAAAGGTAGTAATACCGGCAAGAATTTCCGTTTTGACCGTGGTGTTTTCACCGTTGATCCCAAAATAGCGTTCAATTGCATTCATAAGTGTCGCGCCCAGCTTGCTAGTGAAAGAACAAATTTATTGGTGCCTAAAATAAAGATGACGTCAACAAGCAGGTTGCGACGTCATAATCAAAAGGCAGCGGTAACAAAGAGCAACATTTTAGAGAAAATGAGATACAAATTCAATCATTACCCGTGCCTTGCTGGTTTAAAACGGAAATAAGGCTGTCTTGGCGTTTAAATACTGGATAATAGTTGTATTACTACCCAACCCTGCCTTTAAACCCACCTTATATCGACGAAAATTACACCTCTATCAATAAAATGCAGTTTTTTTCGCTTTAACCTTTTAAAAAAATGACCTTTTCTTCATTTAGCAGTACACTAGTCGGTTGATATAAGTGTGCATAATGCATTGACGCTTCATAGTATGATCGTTTTATCGATTCTGCACGCTGTACTATATGAAAAATATTATTCGTGCATAATATAAGTGCATTTTGTTGAATACCTTCTATTATTACCAGCTTGTGTTACCAGCTATTACCAGCTTAGTTTCGATGCCCTATATTCTATAGTTGTTAGAGGTCTTATCCGGTCTACGTATGGCGCGTATACCAGTTATTGTTAATTACCCGTGAGTCCAATACATGCCTGAATCATTAAATATTATCGACCTTATCACCCAAGCCAGTCTATTGGTACAGATTGTGATGGCGCTCTTATTGCTAGCGTCTTTGCTCAGCTGGGTCATTATTTTTCGTATGAGTGCACGGCTTGGTACGGCTAAGAACTTTGATCAACAGTTCGAGACTTGGTTTTGGTCGGGTGAAGATTTGGCAAAGTTGTACCAAGGCGTGCAAGGCTCCCCTGAGCGCCAAGGACTTGAGCAGATATTTTATGTGGGCTTTTCTGAATATCTCAGAATGCACAAAAAACGTCAGCCAAAAGATGACATTATCGATGGGGTTGAGCGTAAGCTTCGGGTCGGCTTAGGACGTCAGCAGCAACTATTAGAATCTGGGCTTACTACGCTAGCGAGTATTGGTTCAGTCGCGCCTTATGTTGGATTGTTCGGTACGGTTTGGGGCATTATGAACGCCTTTTTGGGACTATCCCAAACTGAACAGGCGACCCTAGCCTCTGTCGCGCCTGGCATCGCTGAAGCACTAATCGCCACGGCCATGGGTTTGTTTGCGGCTATTCCTGCTGTGCTCGCGTACAACCACTTTACAGCCAAATCAAGCCGTTTGTATGATTCACGCGCACTATTCTGCGATGAGATGACCGGTATGCTCCAACGTGAGACAAGCGTCCAAAGCGTGGTAGATAGAGACAACGCACTTAATGGTCATGCAGGTCAGGTGACAGGGCTATGAAACCAAACCCCTATCGCCGCGAGAAAAAAGCGCTGAATGCGGAGATGAACGTCGTTCCTTATATCGACGTGATGCTGGTGCTACTGGTGATATTTATGGTAACTGCGCCGATGCTGATCACCGGCGTCGATGTCGAGCTACCAAAAGAGCAAACCAATACCATGAGTCAAAGCCAGCTACCCGTGATTGTCTCCTTAACCGATAGTGGCGAGATTTTTATCAGTTATGAGAGCAATATCGACTTACCGATTAGTGAGCCAGAGCTGATTAACACCTTGTCTAATTTGCAGGCGCAAAGCAGCGATGCGGGCGCGCAGCCTTTACAGGTCATGATCAATGCCGATCAAAACAATCAATATGGCGCTATCATGACCTTGATGGCAAGCTTGCAGCAAGCAGGTATCCAAAAGGTGGGACTATTAACGGGCGCACCCTTGCCCACACCCTCATCATAATGAATCCTATTGTTAGCACCGCTTGTTATAATAAAGTAGATAATCTGATGAACCTCATCCTCCAATATCATGTCCATGAGTATCACTGCCATGAATAATGCGCCTGCTGTTTATGTGCCGACCCAACCTGAAGGTAATGGGCTGACACTGCCTACGCTGCTCAGCTTTCTTGCACATGGTCTGGTGATTGGCATACTTATTTATACCTATCAAAATACAGAAGTTGAAACGGTAGGTAGCTTAGAGACCGTCATGGTATCCCCTGAACAGCTGGCTGAGATGCAAGGGCAAATCCTTGCCAATCGTGCCGCTGCTGCCAGTGCTATGCAAGCTGATAGTGGTACGAGCGGCTCATTCAGTGATATGCCAGAGAACACGGCTGACAGTAGCGCTAGCATTCAAAACCCCAACCAACCAAACTCTCAGCGCGTGCCTGTCTTTACACGCTCTGACGATCCTGCCAGTCGCCCGATGCTGATGAGTGAAGAACAGCATCAGCGGCTACTTGAGCAAAATCAAGAATATGAGCGCAATATGGCTGAATGGGCAGCACAGCTAGATGAGTCGGTAGTAGAAGAACACAGTCAAGTTGAACAAGATAAAAGACAACAGCTCATCGAAGAACAAAAACAGCTTAGGGATTACCGTAATAAACAAAACAACCCGCCTAGAATTACACGCCCTACTGCTACTGATAAAAATTTAAAAATTGATACTGGCAGCTCTGGCAGTGCCAGTAAAAACTTTAGCTTATCAGAAGATGGTGAGTCGACTGTATCTGGTGATTCTTTTACCTCTAGTACGGCAAAAGGTAGTAGTCGCTCTGCCTCAAGTGGCAGTCGCGGTGCCAGCAATGGTGAAATTATCAATTTAATCAAACGCAATTATAGCCCGCCAACCGCTGCCAAAGGCTCGACTCAGCGCGCCACCTTAACCATCACTGTCAATGCGAGCGGCAATGTGGTCAACGTCTCCGCTTCAGGACCTGATAGCGCGGTCAATGAAGCAGCCAAACAAGCAGTTTTGAATACTGGCAGCTTACCGATTGATGCTGATGATCCTAAGTACCCTACTTTTACCATACAGTTTAAAGGTAGCAATTAATCAGTTACCCAGTCCCTATATTATTGATAACGTTACCTTAAACTGCTTGCACTGTGTGTAATATTGCCATACCGTAACGGTAAACTTAGCCCCTATAAAAAATAACGATTAGACTATTTCAGGAGTTCAATTCGGTCATGCGTACTCATCAGAAGTTATGCCTTTCTTTACTTGCCAGCACCTCAACCTTGCTTATTTCTTCCAACTTGTTGGCGGCGCCTGTCGTCTTAGAATTAGATTACGATATTCCAGTCCAACAAAACCAAGTGGCTTTTGTGCCGTTTGCAGGTGATTCTGTGCTATCGCCGATTATTCTCAATGATTTGAGCAAAACTGAATTAAAGGTGACCAGTAAAGATTTGCCACAGCAGCCGCGCAGTATTAGCGAGCTGTCAGGCACATTACCGGTTTGGCAAAGTATGGGGATTCCTTACCTAGTGGTCGGTAGTACCCGCAGCAACCGCGGTAAAGTAGTCACCGATTACGAAGTGATTGATATCAAATCTGGCCGAGTGATTGAAGGCAAGCAAAGCTTAACGGCTGACAATAATAAAGAAAGCATGCGCTATGCCGGTCACGTCATCGCTGACAAAGTTTATGAGCTGATTACTGGTATTCCAGGTGACTTCTCCGGACGTATTGCTTACATCGAAGAAGTTGGTACTGGTAAAGAAAAAGTATCGCGCTTAAAAGTCATGGATGCTGATGGCGAAAACGCTAAGACCATTACTGAAGTTGCTGGTTCTATATTCTCCCCATCGTGGTCACCAGATGGTAATCGCATCGCCTATTCTGTGCAGCGCGATAAATCATATCCTGTTATTTATGTACAAAACGTGAGCGGCGGCAGTGCCAATGCTTTGACGCCATTCTCTGGTAGTAATTTAAGCCCATCATTCTCACCAGATGGCAGCAAGATACTGTTTTCTAGCAGCTTTGAAGGCAGTGCTGATATTTATGAGATGAGTGCCAGCGGCGGTAAACCTAGACGAATCACCAATTGGCCAAGCAGCGAGGTACAGCCAAGCTATGCACCCGATGGCAAATCTTTTGTATTTGTCAGTGACCGATCAGGATTTAACAAACCACAGATTTACCGTTATGAGTTTGGATCAGGAAATACGACCAAAGTATCAAATAGCGGTTATGCCACTAGCCCGCAGTTTAGTAGCGATGGCTCACAAATTGCCTTTTTAAGTGGTCGCTCAGCGGCGATCATGAATAGCGGCGGTGCTATCACTACGAATTTGGGCAATACGGGTATCGATGAAGCACCGAGCTTTTCGCCTAACGGTAAGCGTGTGGTCTATGCTTCTACCCAAGGCGGCAAAGGTATATTAACCATCAAATCACTGAACGGTGGTGAGTCATTCGGTAAGTCTGGTCAAGGCACTATTCGCTCACCAGTCTGGTCATCCAGCCCTAAATAAACCCTCTTTCTCATTATCTTTCTTAATCCATAAAGCCTTGCCTATAAAAAAGCGCCTAATAAATAATTAGGCGCTTTTTTATGTTGCAGAGAATGGTTAAGACACTTTTGTACGAACCATTTTCGCTTAAAAAACTATTAGCTAAGAATTTAAATAATAGTGTTATTCATCACTTGGATCACCCGCTGATGGATTGGGATGCCGCAGTTTTGCCACATCTTCAGCGGTAACGGTATCGGTAAAACCATTTAGGTCACTGAGCACATATTGAGTAACCGCAGCCATCTGCACATCGTTCATCATCCCATGGAATGACGGCATACCTCGAAAGCCATTAATCAAGATATCGATGATGTAATACTTTGATTGCATCTTACTGTTATTCGCCAGTGGTGGGTAATAGCCTGCGCCATCAGCACCCTCGCCTTTGTGCATATGACACGCCGCACAAGAGTCGTGATACAGCTTTTTGCCATCTGTCGTCACAAACCCATTTGTGCCTTCAAACTTTGCGTCCCACTTAGTAATACTTGGGTCATCTTCCATATTGGGCAACGAGCTGTCGTCGACAATATTGATAGGAGGTGCCGTAAGCTCCTCACGGCTCATATAAACACCGCCCCACGCACCCGTATTTCGGCTTTCTTGATAGTCATTGGTTGTTAGGGAATCCTGATCTTGTACACTGGAAACCGTTACTTCATCCTCTGACGGTTGATTACAGCCCAACAGTGCTGCACTGCTTATCCCACTCAGCAGCATCACCGTCAGCAGTTTGAGTGTCATCTCTTTCGTGACTTTTTCCTTCAAGATTGCCTTTTTCACGATTGCATTGTCCATAATAGCCTCTGAATTTTGTAGTTATTCATATTAACCAAGCGTTATTAAACAAGCATTTTTGCTTTTTTATGTAGGCGCTTCGCGGCATCCATACCAGATAAAATAGCGCCTTCTTGCCATGCCGGAATATGTGAGCAATGCTCACCCGCCAGCACAATACGATTATCAATACTGCACAAGGTGTCGTAATGCTGACGACGGGTCGACTCATTCCAAATCCCATAACAGCCAAGCGTCCATGGGATACGGTGCCAGACAACTGATGTCCCTGCGCGGAATTCTTTTGGATATTGGGGATGGATGTATTTACCATAAGCAAGCGCGACATTGATGCGTTCTTTCGGCGTTAAGGTATTAAACTTATAAGACGTAGGACCATAACCATACGCGCCGAGTAACACGCCCGTACCGTCTTTGAACATATTTTGTGACGGATAGGCAATTTGCGCAATGGGCATATCGGTATAAGTCAGACCACCAAATATCCACTCATCTTCTTCCCAAAAGCGACGGTTGAACTCTAGACCAACTTTATAAGAGGTCTCATAAGGCACAGCGGCCATCGCCTGCTTCATCGGTTTTGAGACATTGATATCAATCTGCGTCAGCACCGTTAGCGGAATATTGCACACGCACCAATCTGCACGAATGGTCTTGGTGGCACCATCTGGACTGTTGCTGTCGACATAATCGACGGTGACGCCACTGTCATCTTGATGAATCTTAGTGACCTTTGCATTAAACTCAATCATATCGCGGCATTCACGAGTGAACGCATCACCAATTTTCCCCATGCCGCCTACTGGCTGAAACATGGTTGGCTGGTGAGCATAAGTCATATGATTGCCATAAATATCTGCCCACATACCCGAATCCAATATCTCACTGATTGGCAAAGGTTTTGATGGTGTCGCATCGGGCATCAGGCCACCACCTGGAAAGACACTAAAGCCACGATGTTTACTGGTTTCATTACTGGCGCGATAGCGATAATCTTTATCGAGCACACCCCAGCCTTTTAAACCTTCTAATAGCTTTTCTTTGTCCTCAGTATTGACCGAACGATCAAGACCACCGACGTTGACTGACTTTGATAGCAGCTCCGCGACATGACCTTGAATATCGTTTTTCACATCACCCAAACGCTGAGGTACACCATTGAAATGATCAGTACGATGCAAATAAGCGCGATCATTGGTTTGGATAAAGGGCTGCATCTCAACGCCGAACTGTTTGCAATAATGGAAGACGGCATAGTGATGGCTTGGTAGACGCCACGGCCCACCATTAAAATAATTGCCCTCTTCAAAATCACAGGTGACTTCTTCACCGCCAAGCTCGGTATATTTATCACCGCTGTTCAATGTCCAACTACGACCGCCGCCACGATTTTGATATTCGAGCACTTTGACATCGTAGCCCGCTTTGCGTAACTCATAAGCCGCGGTCAGTCCGCCAAGACCCGCACCAAGAATGACGATACTAGCGCCCGGAGGTGCACCTTTAAGATCCATGGTCTCTTTAAAACTCGACTCTGACGCAAATCCTAACGTCGTCATTGCCTGATACATCGCTGTCGCGCCTGCGGTTTTACCAATCATCGAGAGCAGTTGGCGCCGCGTTGGTGATTGAAGCATGTCTTTCATAATAATGTCCTTAAAGTAGACGTCATGTATAACGGTAGGCAATCGTCTTTGGCATTTTGCTTTTATTATCGGCTCAGTTTATCTCGAACGTTTGTCTTGCCAAGCCTTAATGCATTACCGTTTTAACCTTAATTCTCGTACTGTAATCAGCGTCTAGAACGCCTTTATAAGTTCTATGTTCGACCGTTTACCTAAATAGAGTCAAACTAAGCGCGGCGTCTAGAGCGTAAGATGGCGCGGATGATAAACACAATAATAGCAATCGCGACGATAATACCGATTATCGCCAGTAAGCCTGCGTACTTAATCAAGAAAGGCTTATCAACGCCAGTATTTGCGATGCGATCGACATCGCTGGCATTCACGTCACTGCTGGTAAGACCACCAAAGTTCACCCGTACGTAATTGGTAATACCAGCGATTTGCTCGCTATTTAACTCATCTGAAAACCCTGGCATGATGGGCGATGTATTGGTTGCCCCTTCTACCCCATGAAGGATCATATTGACCAGCGCATCAGGTCTTTCGCGGCGGATACTACTCAGGCCGACGATAGGGGCATAACGTGCATCAGGCTGACCATAGCCGTCAACCCCATGACAACTACCACAGGTGGCTAAATATAATGATTCGGGGGAATTACTGCCATTACCTACTGCGGCTTTTGCCTGTTTCAAATATTCTTTTTGCGCCAGTAGATCATGAGTGATAGATTCGTTGATTGGCGTTGGTAGGCGCGACACATCTACCGCAGACACTTTATCGTCGGTCTGGACAGCAGGTACTGCCTTCAGATAAGAAGCAATGGCACTCAAGTCTTCGTTTTTTAAGTAGCGTGTACTGTGCGCGACTGCTTCACCCATGGGGCCACCCGCGTAAGCACGCTGGTCAAGCTCACCCGTACGCAGATAAGTGACGATATCCTGCTCACTCCAGCTGCCGATACCGCTCGACTCATCAGGCGTGATATTTGGTGCATGCCAATGACCGAGCTGGGCACCAGATAAGTACATACTCTTATCAAAACCCATCGTACTATTACGCGGGGTATGACAAGTACCGCAGTGCTCCAGATTATTGACCAGATATTCACCGCGTTTTTGGGTCTCGTTCAGTCCGTCGCGCTTTTCAGTAGACGGTACGTTGAGCAAATTCCAGCCAATCATTAAACTGCGAATATTAAAAGGAAATGGCAAGTCCGTTTTTTCTTTGGGAGCTTCGTCAACCGCTGGTACTGTCTGTAAATAAGCAAACAACGCACTGATATCTTCTTCTTTCATACCACTATAAGAAGGGTATGGCATGGCAGGATAAAGCATGTGATTAGGCGCACGACCTTTTTGCAGCGCATTCTTTAAGTCCGCTTCGGTATAGTCGCCGATACCGTAACGTTTGGATGGCGTGATATTGGTCGAGTAAATCTCCCCCATTGGGGTCTCGATTGGTGTCCCACCGGTATAGTCCTCACCATGACATGCCATGCAATCGGCCGCACGGGCAATGTAGACACCGCGATTTACAAGCTCGCTATTGGCAGGGCTAATATTAGGTAAACTAGTATTAGGTAAACTGGTATTGGCTAGGCTTGTATTAACGCTGCTTGCACCTTCAGCCATCGCAGCGTTGGAGGTCATACCAATGACGAGCATCGATAACATCATAGAAAGTGGCTTCATAATATCCTCATATAGCTGGCATCTAGGGTGTTTTAATTATTTTTAACTCATGACAGTTACTATCCAACAGTATCTACATTCAAAAAATCCAAGTCTTCCACTATTTATCTATGCTTTCGCTGTGTGTTCTTCGTACTATAGTCATTCCACTATAAAAGTATTACAGCGTTAACCTCGCTTGAAGTATCACATATACATCTACACTCGGTTGCCTTGTACTACTTTTGAATTGAATCGACTATAAATATTAAAAGTCGATAACGAATTTTTCTTTGTTATTCATAAGGCAATTATCAAGCTTAGTTACCGTAGAATGTCTGTCCTTCTTACTAAGGTAAAACTATTTTGCTAAAATTGTTCGAATAGTAACTTAATCCTCCTATTTTTTTACAAAAATAAAAGTTCCTATAATCAGCACTGAGTTTTTAATTAATTAATATGTTTTTTTATATTATTACTGCTGATGTTTTAAAATACTGATGGAAAACAACTACTCATCATTATGAATCGCTCAATTCATTTTTTTCTAGTGACGAACCAGTTAAAAAAAACTTAATAAACGCATAATTTAGCTGTTATTTTTAATTTCCACTGTACATAATACATACACATTGTAGAATCAGCATACTGTCCCTGCTTTCCCTAGTATTTATTATATGTATGGCATTAGCCGTTGTATAACACGGTAATTTGTTTATGATGAACGCTGTTTTAACAATGCCAACTGTGTCCTGAGATATCCCTATGAAACCCTTCATTATGACTTATATACTTTCGGCGACGATGCTATTAACCGCATGCCAATCTTTTCAATTTTTCGACAGTCCTATTCCTGTTACGGCGTTGTCAACCAAGGTCATTGATAAATAGCTTTACTCATGACAATAAAAAAAGCAGATATCAAGTTGATATCTGCTTTTTTGGTTTACTTAATAAACTCTAAGGTCTAATGATATTGATATTATCAGCATGCTCTAGAGTCGGTTCAATATAATTTGGATACCAGAAAGGCGAGTGAAAGTACTACAAATAGTAGACTAAGCGAGCCTGACACCGTATCTAATTTATATGGGATTGACTATATCATAATCGTACTTTAGCAAGTTGATGTGGTTGGTTGATGCTTTATGATAGTCTTAGCCAAATGATCACCGAACCAAATAGCTGTATCGATATCGCCTTTCCCTGGGGTCTCTTCAGGTGGACCATCAAGAGATTGCGTCATTAATCCTAGAAAGCTAGATAGACGGTTCAAGTCATGAGCCTCATGACCTGTCGGCATTAATGGCAAACCGATCCAATTCATACCATGCTGCATGGCATATAGAGAAATCTGCTGTAGCACAGCAAGTTTATCACCACTCAGTCCACCCGAGTTGGCAAAAGCGGCTGCCCACTTGCCTTCCCATTTTCTGTGATACCAGCGCTTTGAGGTCTCATCCATAAAAGTCTTAAATTCAGCAGTCACGCTGCCCATATAGACGGCACTACCAAAAACCAGCAAATCTGCCTGATCTAAAAAATCCCAGTCGACATCGTGAACATCGACGGCTTTTGCCTGTGCTTCTGGAAGTTGCTGGTGCGCGCCCATGACGATTGCTTCAGCCACACGCTTGGTATGACCGTAGTTGCTATGATAGATGACGGCAATCGATACACTTTGCGTGCTGTCAGTCAGTGTAGATGTCAAAGATGCTGTGGCAGATGTATTCATACAAACTCTAATAATAGCTATAAATAATTGAATAGAAATAAAACGGATTAAGGATGCTTAGTATCTACCAGCGTCCGGTAGGTTTATTCTGACTGGGTAGCAGAACGGCGTACAATCACCAGTGCCATCCGTCCTGTCGCTGGCTGCCGTAAATGCGTCTGACGTCGATAAGAGTAATAACGAGTATCGGCATAGCTACAGTCTATAGGTGACTCGTTGCACAATATTACACCAGCAGTGCTTAATTGATCAGCAGCAAGTCTTGGTAAGTTCAGCTTAATTTTATCCGCGTTTACTTTAGCGTAATTTGATAGTTTATCAACTGACTTATGTAAGTATAGAGGATCAATATTCGACTTTTTACTCATATCAGTACGACTGTCATCAGCGATCTGATTCTTAGAAACCATCACGTAGCGCTCATCAAATTTGTCAATACTGGCTGACGTCAATGACTGACTGTCTATACAACCTGCCAGCAGCTTATCGCGAACTTGACTGCCCACTTCATAATTTTGTTGGCTGATACAGACACCAATCCAACCCATGATTTGCCCTGAATCAGTAAAACACTCAGTCGTTGCTTTGATGACGCCACATGCCAACCCTTGCCAACCCGCGTGAATAGCGGCAATTTTGCCACTGGCTGGTTGGTATAGAACGATAGGCACACAATCAGCAGTCATTATCGCTAGACCCACTCCTGCTTGCTGGCTCAACATAGCATCAGCCGCCATCGGCCGCATACTGAGCGCTGTGGAGTCAGTATCATGAATGCGATTGCCATGAACTTGATTGACCCAATGCAGTCTTTTAATAGGCGTATATCGCTCGCGGATTGATGGCAAGCTAGTAAACTGCTCATTCATCACCGTTAAGAGCCGCATGCGATTGTCTAAGACCTCGGTAGCGTTATCACTGACGTGCAAGCCTAAATTGAGCGTGCCATAATCCGCTTGTCTCAGCTGGCTGGTTATATCAGCCTCGCTTTCATCCTTATTAGTGAATGCGGATGTCTGAAAAACCGCCACATCCTCTAGCTGCGCTAGTAATGTCATAGGAAGCTTATGAGTCATGGCTGATTTACCGTCTTAATGAGTCGTCTTTACATCACTGATAGCTATTTACTGCTGTTATCTGTCTATTATAAGCGTATTTACGCTGCTTACACAGAACGGTTACTCTTCATCGTAGCCATCACTTAACACTGTCATTAGCTGCTGCATATCTTCAGGGATTGGCGTTGTGACTTCGACATCCTCACCTGTCGTCGGATGAACAAAACCCAACGTATAGGCATGCAGTGCTTGGCGCGGGAAGTTGCTGATCGCCTGACGCTGTACTTCTGTCAGACCTGCCCGCAGTTGACGGCGACCACCATAGACGCGATCGCCTACAATCGGATAGGTAATATGACTTAAATGCACACGAATCTGGTGCGTACGACCCGTCTCAAGACCCACGTCTAACAGACAATAATTACCATTGAGCGCGGTCACATTTAATAAGTGCGTGACTGCTTCACGACCTGCCGTCATGACCGTCATTTTGGTACGCTGACTACGGTGACGACCGATCGGTGCATCGATACGGCGATGACGCAATAAACTTGCCGCATCCCCTGCCACCACACACTGATAATGACGATAGACTGACTTGTCTTTTAGCTGATCCATCAATGCCATTTGTGCCGGTTTAGTCTTGCCAATAAGCAGCAATCCAGAAGTGTCTTTGTCAATGCGATGCACCAGACCGGCACGCGGCAAATGATGCTGCTGTGGATAGTGATACAGCAAAGCATTAACCAAGGTGCCCGTCTGATTGCCAGCGCCAGGATGAACCACCATGCCAACTGGCTTATTAATCACCAAGACATCATCGTCTTCATACACCACATCGATATCGATGTCTTCTGGCTGATCTTCACTATGCTGCTGCAACGTCGTTGATAGATGTATGACATCACCTACTTTGACTCGAATTTTTGGTTTTTGCACGCTATCGTTATACAGCAAGCTACCATCGCTGATCCAGCCTTGCAACTGCGCACGCGAAAAGTCGGTAAACACCAGTGATGCCAGCTTATCGATACGTAGACCAGCTTCTTCTTCGGTGACCGTGTAGGTGGCATCGATAATGACTGGCACCGCTTGGCCTATAGTTGGCGCTTCATAATCAGCGTCATCGTCGTCACTGTCATCGTCGTCACTGTCATCAATCCCTTCATCAGCCTCATCGGCTTCATAGTCCTCAATCATCTCGTCATCGAGCATATCACTATCTTTTGAGGCAGCATCTTTTGAAACAATACTTTCAGAAGCTTGTGACATAGCATCCTCTGAGAGGGCGTCATTGGACACAGTTTTTGCGTTGATTCGGTCTTCAGTGTCTAGCTGCTTAGCATCAGATGATTCATTACTTTTTAAAACTTTATTTGGCATGGAAGGCTCTTGCGCTGATAAATGTGGCGCTGATAAATCAGTATCTAGCGATTGATTCGGTGATAAATGGGTGGTCATAGTATTATTATTCATAACAGATTTATATTTATATATAGCAAAGTCCCTGACAGGTTTTTGTAAGGCACTTTATAAGAGAATATAATAAGAAAATATAGTGCTGCATAAGAAAAACAGTGCCGTGCCCTGATGATTAAAACCTATCATGGTCAAAAAAGCAGAGGCAATACTGCCATAGTGTAGCATGCCAAGCGCTCAAGCCCTATAGAAGCTGACTGTTATCTGTCACTTTATGCATATCATTTGATACCTAAATCATTGACGATTAACTCTCTAAAATATGACATTGCTGTAATTTACTGTATATTTGTCGATGTCAGTGACATTCGATATCGCTCGTTGCGGCGGCTCATGCTAAACTGCAAAGCTGACACGTTATAGATGAAACATAATAGACAAAGACGTTTAGGATATATCCGCGGGTCAGACTGTCATACACTAAGATAAATATTGCAGGCTTGCTAAAATTCAAAGCAGCCTAGATAAATGAACTGCAAAATAGATGACGAAAAAATAGACGAAACGGTGGTTATTCTATAAAGTAAGCGTTATTTTACTGTATGCTATGGCACGGTATTTTTAAAAACGTCCCTCTTAATAGGTCATAGCAAAAACTGCCTTTGATAAAAATCATGTCAATTACGAGTCGTTTTAACCACTAGCACGCTCAATAATAGACAGTTAACTGGTGCGATAAGCATCGTTTTTATTATTAACCTTATATATAGTATGATAGCGTCGCTGCTATTATGCGCCTTGTGTCGGAGAAGAAGTATGCACGCTGTTGGCAATACGTTTATCAAACTGTCCTCAATCACCCTGCTTGCAATAAGTGTCAACTTGGTGGGTTGTCAAACTTTTAAGAACCTGACCAACAAAGACGTCGATGCAGTCGAAACTGCGGAAAAGTCAGAGCAAGGCTACTATAACGATGCCATCGCTCAGATTGATAAATCTCGTTATATTCAAGCGATTGAAGACTTGACCAATCTGCGTACCTTTTATCCTACCGGACAATATGCTGAGCAAGCCCTGCTCGATATGATGTATGCCCAGTATGAAAGCGGTAAGTTCGAATTGGCAGCGGCTAGTGCCGATCAGTTTATCGGTCTCTACCCTTCTAACCCTCAGGTCAGTTACGCCTATTACGTGCGCGGTGTCGCCAATATGCAAGGCTCATCTGAAGGCCTTAAACTGTTCAAGCTGAACCAAGCTGAACGTGATACTGCCTATCTGCGTATCGCTTTTGCTAACTTCCAAGAGCTCATTAATAAGTACCCAAATAGTCCTTATACGCCAGATGCTGCGCAGCGTATGACCTTCATTTATAACCAGTTTGCCGAAAGTGAGCTGAGTGCCGCCAGTTGGTATATTGAACGTGAGGCTTATGTCGCCGCTGTCAACCGTGCCAAATGGGTGTTTCAATACTATCCACTGAGTGAATCTGTACCCGAAGCCATCGCCATTTTGGCCTATAGCCATGAAAAACTGGGGCTAACGGACTTGGCAAAAGAATACAAAACCCTACTACAGATCAACTATCCGAATTGGCTGACCAATGATGGACGCGTTAAGCTCAATACCAAACGTGACCGCACTTGGTTTAACAAGCTAACCTTTGGTAAGCTTGGTCGTTCAGGTATTAAAGACAGCTCGGTCTCTGAAGGCAATTATACTGGCGCGACCAAAACTCAAGTTATTCGTAATGCCAGTCAATTGAGATTGCCTAGCGAAAACACTACGTCTGCCAACGCACCGATAGCCAATACTTCTCCTACACGTGGTAATGGCATCAATGTAGGCTTGGGTCTGCCTGAGGCATCAACTGAGCGCGTGACTAGCCAATCGAGCACTGGCTCTACCGCTAGAGAAGCGAATGTAGATCCACAAAATATTAACCCTACACGCCGTACAACGCTATCTGACCAAGGTGTTGGTATCACGCCATCAAATCCAAATGTCGATAGTACCGATATGGATGATGAATAAATGCTCTAGAGTTAAGATGGCTTATCTACGTTAATTAAGATAGCATTTTTTCTTTTTAACATATTAAGAAACAGTATGAACTAAATAAGGCCAACGCTCATGTTGGCCTTATTTAGTTCATACTAGGGTGTGCCCTCAATCTGAACGAAAGCACCTAAATGGGTTAAAAATATTGATCACAGCATTTCCACTCGCATGATGATCGCATCTCATTGCACCGATAACGACACGTACGAGCTCAGCCTAAAAACTCTTCACGTGTTCCCTCATTTTATGCCCAACGTTTCCAACCCTCATCATATAATCGCGTGACTTTTTTATTTCTTAAAGTCAACCATACTGTAGTGGCATAATATTATAGGAATCGAGGACATGGGCAACATGAACCGCAGCGAGTCTATATCCTCAGTTCGCAGAAGATAAGAAAGATACTAAAAGTAGACCGGCCCCCGATAAGTATCGAGGGCCGGTAAGGTATTCAAAAGGTCTTCAGGCGGTTATTAGTCTTCTAGTGCTTCAATAGCGTGTTGACCTACTTCTGTGTGATGCAGCACCTTACCAAAGGGTGCGGTAGTGTCTCCCGGGCCTTGGGTGAATACTAGTACCGGTGTATTGGTGTGGGTGCCGGTGGCCCAAACTACATTTTGCTGTTCTGCCACTTCGCGAGCCAGCAGATTCTGGCGATTGTCGTCAGTTTGGTAAGCGAAAAAGGCGCCGTTAGCGTTCATTTTTGGGACAGTTTTGGTGCTCAGATAAGGATGGCCTTCGGTATAAAAAGGATTGTCTTCGGTTGCGAGCACTCGCTTGGCCTGAGCTTCGGTGATATCGAAACCAGTTTCAGCGTTTACAATACGGGCTAAGCTAGCAGGTGTTTGCTGGTCTGCTTCTAATGCATCGAACTGGCTATAGAAGATATCGCCGTAGGAGGACTTCTGCTCGTATAGTTTATCGAGGGTCGCTACGTCGCCGAAGTTGAAGAGTGGTTGAAACTGTTGCTCTTTGAACACGTTGCCCGGTAGGTCACGTCCATGGGGTAGATCGTTAGCAGAATAGCTGAAGCCAAAGCCACCTGTTTCGTGATCGGCAGTCACCACAACAAGAGTATCGTCACGGCCTTCCGCCCAATCCAATACGTGATTAAGTGTTTCGTTCAACCGCAGCATTTCGTGCAGCATAGTGCCAGTGTCGTTGTAATGCCCTGCCCAATCGATTTGCCCAGCTTCGATCATCAGAAAAAAGCCTTTATCGTTTTTGGACAACGAATTAATCGCTTTTTCTGACATTTCTTTCAGCGTTGGTATAGTGCGTGCGGGGTCATTCTTAGTTTGGTGCTCGGTAATACCGTTTGGCAACGCTGAGTAAGCAAACAGGCCGAGTATCTTGCCGTCGGCCTTTTCCATCTGTGAGCGATTGAATGCTAGGTCATAGTTCTTCTGCTGTGCTTCGGCGATCAAGTTTCGGTTGTCTTTACGCTTAGATTTAATAACGACGCTACCTTCTGATAGCACTTCCAATTCTTGGCGGACAGCTGATTGCTCGTCATTAGCGGATTCAGGAATCCAGTAACGCAGACCGCCGGACAACATGACATCTACGTTATTGTTCAGCAGATCAACCGCAATTTCATTTTCCAGACTGCGGTGACTCTGGTGCGCGGCAAAGCCTGCTGGGGTTGCATGAGTAATACGGGTATCGGACACCAGCCCGGTAGATTTTCCTAGTTTTTTGGCCTTTTCCAGTATGCTTTCTGCGCTATTACCGTCTTTATTTGTGCCAACCATCTCAGCGCCAGCTAGCTGACCGGTTGCCAGTTGTGTGGCGGAAGCGGCAGAATCGACCACTAGGTTGTTGTTGGCGTGGGTCATGGAAATACCCATACGGCCGTTGGCGGCGATTCGGTCAAAGGCTGTCGTGCCGTCGGTGATTACCGAATTTGGCGCTTGCTTGGCATACGCCAATAGTAGACCAACTTGTTGTGGCCCCATACCGTCACCAATGATCATAATGACATTTTTGGCTTTTTCCGGCGTGGATTGTACTGCTTGCGGCGCGGACTGCATTGTTGTACACGCTGTCAGCATGAGGTAGGTTGTGACCAACCCTGCTGCTGTGGCTTTACGGACGTTCATAATCAAATCCCATTGCGGTTTGTGTTTTTATGGCTATTTGGGTGCGGCTACTGCTGCCTTAGCTGTCGTCCAGATGTTTATCTATCATGGGGTAGATCTCGGTCACCAACGGCGCCGATTATTTCACTGTTTTTTACCTACAGCAGAATTAGCAGACAGGGTTTTTTACGCAAATCTTCATGAAGTACGCGCACTCCATGGCTCATTGAACTCATACCGCTCTCTTAATAACTTCCCTATAAAATGGATGCTCATTGCAGTGAGAGAGAGTTCAAACGAACACACTAACACACTTCTGTTACAATCTTGCACCGAATTTCATGACAAATTAAGCGGTTTCTCACCTAGTCTGAAACTATTTTAGGTATCGGTAGTCCCCATTTATGAATTGTATGTAGACCTTGTGGTAAAATATGCGTCCTTATGAGCATTCCAAACCACATTCTCGAACAATTAAATAGCCAAGCTGACTTAATCAGTATTATTGGGCGTCACACGACGCTTAAACGTGCTGGAAGTGAGTTTAAGGGCTGCTGCCCTTTTCATGGTGAAAAATCGCCTTCTTTTTATGTCAATCCACAAAAAAACATTTACCACTGCTTTGGCTGTAGTGTCGGCGGCAATGCCATCAGTTTTTTACGTGATTATGAGAACCTCACTTTTATTGAAGCGGTCAATGAACTGTCAAAACAAACCGGTATTGAAGTCCCAAAAGAAGAACAGCAAAACGTCAGTTATCAGCGCACAAAAAAACAACCTGCTATAAAACCTACCACGCGTGCGCCGGCTGAAACCGTTAAATTTCAGCCAACTGCCGATGAGCAATTACCATCAAGCATAGCGCCTGATTATCAGCAGAAAAATTATGCAGATCAGCCTACTTATAATGACAGCAATAGCCATGACACCAGTTATGACAATAGCTATGAAGACAGCTACGACGGTTATCCATCGTTAGACGCTTACGATTCAGCGCCTTACCCGACGGATTCTTATCCCACCGATTATCAAGACACAGCTGATAATAGTGCTCCACCTGCATGGTTGACCGATACCAATGTTGGTGCAGGCTTACCTAGTGATAATAGTGTCTCTGATAAAGACGGAAACCTATACGATCTGTTAGAGCAAATTCAGCATTTTTATCAGCACAGTCTGACGACCCACCCTCATGCCAAACATTACTTTTTATCGCGTGGTATCACGGAAGACATCTTTGAGACTTTCGGTCTAGGCTATGCGCCATTTGGTTGGCAGCATCTTGAGCATCAGTTTCCGCAGGACATTGAAGGACTCAAAGCTCTAGGTCTGGTTCGCCAATCGGAGTCCGGACGCGATTATGATCTACTACGTGATCGGGTGATTTTTCCAATTCGAGACAATCAAGGCCGCACCATTGGCTTTGGTGGTCGCGCGCTCGATGATGAAGTGAAGCCTAAATACATTAACTCCTCCGACTCGCCCGTTTTTCATAAGCAGCACGTACTGTATGGCTATTATGAATCTCGCCAGCAGCGCGCAGACAGCTGGTTAGTGGTCGAAGGTTATATGGATGTGATTGCCCTTTACCAAGCCGGTATCTATGGCGCAATTGCTTCTATGGGTACAGCGATTAATGAGAGCCAAATATCACGGCTATTAACCCTCAACCCAACCCTCACATTGAGTTTTGATGGTGATAGTGCTGGACAAAAAGCCGCTTGGCGCACGCTAGAAGTTGCTCTGCCTGTACTGGCTGATGATAAAGAGCTGCGGTTTTTGACCTTACCGAATAATCATGACCCTGATACTTTTATCAAAAGTCAGGGCGGTGACGCCATGCGGGAGCAAATCAAAAATGCCATGCCGCTGTCACAGTATATTTTTGCCTACTTAAGCGAACGTTACGATTTGACCTTGGTAGAAGGCAAAGCCAAGCTGATGTCACAGGTACGCTCACTAACCATGGCGCTTCCCAAAGGCAGTAGCTTTCGTTACCTGCTGAATAATGACATTTATCAAAAGCTTGGTGGTAAACGCAGTCAAAACATCGAAGCGAAAGACGCCCTGCTAGATTTTGATGGTGACATGACCATCAGCCAGCAGTTGCAGCTGTGCTTTTTATTCCAACCGCGCGCCTTACTCGAAGACCCTATTGAATCGATTTGGCAACAAGCAGGTATCAGTGACTTACAGCTGCCTGCGCATATCAAACAGAAAGCTGCGAGCGATACCCTTCGTCCACTTGCTTGGGAAGACCTGCAAGATACCGACCTGTTGGATATTGTCAGTACGATCAAGCGTTGCCTAACATATCTACCAACAGATGCTAACGCAGCAGCACACTTTATATTATCTAACGTACAGCCGATGACTCAAGAGACACTCAGCCGTAGTTGGGGTGGGTTTTATAAAACGTTAACGGCAAGAAATATTTTAAGCCTCGATGAATTGGTCGAAAATTTAGTCATGCAATTGCTTAAGTTACATTTGCAAAAAAAGATGCAAGAGCTGATCAAAAACCCTGACCACATTAAGCTAGCGATAGTTCGTAAGCAGTCACAGTTATTAAATGATTGGCTACGTGCACAGCAAGCCGAACAATCAGCGCAGATGGTCACGGTTCAGTCTTAATATTTGGTGTTATTTATGTTTTATAAAATGCCAGCCCTTTAAAAGTATGATGATTGACCCCACTAATAATGATTATGGTCAGTCGCTCAGACCGTTTCTTTATCGTTAAGCAGATAGTAAAAAATGGTAGCGAGCATTCACTACCTCGTGCTTGATTACACTGGTCTGTGTTAAACTGTGTCGCTAACTATTTATGGCATGGCTTACGAAATAATGATAAGCATGCATCGTTAAGCACGAATTTTAAGTATTATTTTTAGCAATTATTATTTTTGATATATTTTTAACAGTTTTTTAGTGGTTTTTTAGCCCTGTTATTGTAGTGTTTTGAGCCTTTATTCATATCCACTCATTTTTGATATTATTGACAACCTCTACGCCACATTTTGATCAATCGATTGATAAGATCAACGCACCCAGCCAGCGATAGCGCGTCACAATATAAAAATGTCCGATGCAAGTAAGCGAGTATTTATGAACGATAAGTCAGTTTCTAAGTCCACATCTCAACTGGCCACCTTAATCCAAATGGGTAAAGAGCAAGGGTATTTAACCTATGCTGAGGTGAATGACCAACTGCCCGACTCTATTACCGAAAGCGATCAGATCGAAGATATTGTGCAAATGCTGACCGACGTTGGTATTAAAATCTTTGAATCTGCACCTGATGCCGATGACATCTTGATGAACGATGATTCGAGTGATGATGAGTCGGCAGCAGACGAAGCCGCCGCTGTATTAGCCGCAGTTGAAACCGATCCAGGTCGTACCACCGACCCTGTGCGTATGTATATGCGTGAAATGGGTACGGTCGATTTGCTAACCCGTGAGGGCGAGATTGTTATTGCCAAGCGTATCGAAGAAGGTATTCGTGACGTGCAGCATGCCATGTCTTATTGGCCTGGTACAGTACAATTCGTCCTTGATGAATATCAAAAAGTACAAGATGGTGACAAAAAGCTCTCTGATGTTATTACTGGCTTTTTGGATCCTGAAACTGAAGAAGACAAAATAGCCGCACAAGAAGCCAAAGAGGCGGCAAAAGAAGAAAGAGAACGCATCAAAGAAGAAAAAGAAAACCCACCACCAGTCAAGCCAAAAGCCAATGCTAAAGAGGATCTCGATGACGACGACTCTGATGATATTGACGACGCTGAGGAAGAGGAAGAAGAAACTGGCGGTATCGATCCAGAAGAAGTACGCCTACGTCTAGAAGAGATCGAAAATCTATTTATCAAAGCCAAGCAAGCCTTGCTCGATTATGGCCGTGGTAGCGTACAGGCTGACACAGCGTATGCTCTACTTGCTGAGCGCTTTATGATGCTAAAGCTAAACAACCGCTTGTCAGATCAAGTCATGGCTATTATGCATGACGTGTATGACGATGTGCGTAAGCAAGAACGTCAAATCATGCGTTTGGTCATTCGCCGTGGTCGTATGCCGCGTGACGAGTTCCGCAAGACCTTCCCTAGTAACGAAACCAACGTTGATTGGCTCATTGAGCGTATTAAAGGTAAGCCTGCGTTTGCTGGCACTCTAGAAAAAGTCACCGATGACGTGATTTTATTACAGCGCAAAATTCGGGATTACGAGCAGCAGCTCGACATGAAAATCCACGACATGAAAGATGTCGCACGCCGTATGGCTGTTGGTGAAGCAAAAGCTCGCCGCGCTAAGAAAGAAATGGTCGAAGCCAACCTACGTCTGGTTATTTCTATTGCTAAAAAATACACCAACCGTGGTCTACAGTTCTTGGATCTTATCCAAGAAGGTAATATTGGTCTGATGAAAGCCGTCGATAAATTTGAATACCGTCGTGGTTATAAGTTCTCGACCTACGCCACTTGGTGGATTCGTCAGGCGATTACCCGCTCTATCGCGGATCAGGCGCGTACCATCCGTATTCCTGTGCATATGATTGAGACTATCAACAAAATCAACCGTGTCTCACGTCAGCTACTACAAGAAATGGGACGCGAGCCGACGCCTGAGGAATTAGGCGAACGCTTAGAGATGGACGAAGTCAAAGTCCGTAAAGTACTAAAGATCGCTAAAGAGCCTATCTCTATGGAGACACCAATCGGTGACGATGAAGATTCGCATCTAGGTGATTTCATCGAAGATGGTACGATCTCAAGTCCTGTCGATGATGCGACGTCTGCTGGTCTACGTGAAGCTACCCGTGATGTGTTGGGTAACTTGACTGAACGTGAAGCGCGTGTGCTAAAAATGCGTTTCGGTATCGATATGCCAACGGATCATACGCTGGAAGAAGTTGGTAAGCAGTTTGATGTGACGCGTGAGCGTATTCGTCAGATCGAGGCAAAAGCACTACGTAAATTGCGTCATCCTTCACGCTCTGAGCACTTGCGCTCTTTCCTTGAAAATGACTAGATTCTCAAGAAAGTATTGAGCTTAGACAATAGGTCTTAAATATCTATCAAGAAAGCATTAAAAAAGCCGAGTATATCTCGGCTTTTTTGTGCCTGTTAGATACCTCATGATAATGATTATTAAGCGTGACCACCAATTAACACATCAAATAGGCAAATCACCATACCAATAATGATAATCTTCCCAATCATGAGACGTTCATTAAATATAGTCAGTAAAAAGTCATATCGATACATCACGCATTGCTGATATCAATTTTAGACACATCTCAATTTAAACGACACAAACCACACAAAAAAGCCCGTTTAACTCTCTGACTGAGAATTTAAACGAGCTTTTTTTGAATGCAGATAACGTATTAAATGTCGAACGCTAGTGCTCTATCGCCTTCGCTATCTTTGATACGTGTTGGCAAACCAATCTTATTAAGTAGGTTAATAAACGGCTTAGCATCTAGCTCTTCGATATTAACCATCTTGCCAGCGTCCCATTCGCCAGTCGCGACCAGCATCGCGGCGGCGACGGGTGGCACACCTGCGGTATAAGAAATACCTTGGCTACCGACTTCATTATAAGCGTCTTCATGATCTGAGATATTATAAATAAACACCTCAGTATCGATGCCGTTAATGGTGCCTTTGACTTTGTCACCGATGCAAGTCTTGCCCGTATAATTTGGCGCAAGCGAGCTTGGGTCTGGTAGTACTGCTTTGACCACTTTCAACGGAATGACTTCTTGTCCTTCAGCGGTCATTACTGGCTGCTCAGAGAGTAGACCTAAACTTTGTAATACCGTAAATACATTAATATAGTGCTCACCAAAGCCCATCCAAAAGCGGATGTTGGGCACATCCAAGTTAGCAGACAACGAGTGCACTTCATCATGACCACTTAAATAGCTATTTTGCACACCAACGATGGGCAGATCATCAGTACGCTTTACTTCAAACATTTTATTAGATTGCCACTTGCTGTCCTGCCAAGAATAGACCGTGCCAGTAAATTCGCGGAAATTAATCTCAGGGTCAAAATTGGTGGCAAAGTACTTACCATGGCTGCCAGCATTGATATCAATAATATCAATATCAGTCACCGAGCCTTTATCCATCATGTCATAGCCAAGACGCGCGTAAGCATTGACCATGCCGGGATCAAATCCTGCACCCAAAATCGCCGTGATATTGTTGTCCGCACAGCGCTGTTTACGCTGCCATTCATAGTTGTTATACCATGGCGGTGTCTCGCAAATCTTGCGTGGGTCTTCATGAATAGCGGTATCAATATAAGCAACACCTGTCTCAATACAGGCTTCTAGCACTGTCATATTGATAAATGACGAGCCGACATTGATAACGATTTGCACACCAGTATTTTGTATCAACTGTATGAGTGCTGGGCTGTCCATGGCATCAACTTGATGCGTGTGCAAAATAGCTGCTTGTTTAAAACTACCTTTGTCTTTGACACTTTGCGCAATAGCATCACACTTATCTTGAGTACGAGAGGCGATATGAATCTCGCCGAGCACATCATTATGCATCGCACATTTATGCGCGACTACTTGAGCGACACCGCCTGCTCCGATGATGAGTACATCTTTTTTGTTGGGCTTAGCTTGTTGGTTGGTATTCAATGCAACAATCCTCCTTTGTGTCCCTGTCATCGCCTAAGAAATGGCCAGTCAAAACAGAAACGAGTGAATGATATGCGTGAATTAAAAAGGAAGACCGAGGAAAACCCACGCACCCGTCGGGCAAAAATAGCTGGTTTTGCCCGTGGCGATTATAACAATTTTTGCAGGCTTTTCGGCAATAATTAATGGTTAAGATACAATCTGGTTGTGCTCAAGCATCATCGAACGGCGAATACTAAGACAAACTCGCCTTATAATCTTGATAATCAAACTCACGCTGCACATCAATACTGCCATCCAAACGACGAATAACAATCGCTGGCATATTGACGCCATTGAACCAGTTTTTCTTCACCATGGTATAGCCCGCCGCATTACCAAAGGCAATCTTATCGCCTACCTGTAAATGGTTAGGTAAGGCATACTCGCCAAAGATATCACCTGCCAAGCAAGAACGACCATAAATAATAGTGTTGTCTGAAATGTCCACTGTTTTAGCCATATCGGCAGGCACAATATCAATCAACGCTTCGTTAATAGCCGCAATGGGTGCTGACTCACGGTAAATCAACAAATCCAGCATATGCGCTTCGATAGAAGCGTCAACAACGGCTAGGTTTTTTCCGTTGTGCATCGTATCTAAGACCGTCGTGACCAATGATCCAGCACCATGAATGCTCGCCTCACCTGGTTCTAGATAGACTTGCACATCGTATTTTTCACTGAAATCTTTCAATCGCATGGCGAGTTTTTCTAGTGGATAATCAGGCGCGATAAAGTGAATGCCACCGCCCAAACTGACCCACTCAAGCTGTGCTAAAACGTCACCAAACCTGTCTTCGATATCCGTCAAACTGTCACTAAAGGCCTCAAAACTGTCATTTTCACAATTGTTATGAATCATGACTCCAGTGATGTCAGCAAGCACTGCTGCAATCTTATCTTTATCATGCTCACCAAGACGGCTAAAAGGACGCGCAGGGTCAGCGATGATAAACGATGAGTTGCTAGTCTTTGGGTTTAAACGTAGCCCAACTGGAATATTTTTTGCGCCAGCTTGGTCTTTGAACGCATTAAGCTGCGAGATAGAGTTAAAGATAATCTTATCGGCATAGCTCAATACTTCATCGATTTCATCAGCGCTATAGGCAACGCTATAAGCATGCGTTTCTTTTTTATCTTTACCATTCCCTTCATCATTCTTATCAGCGCTATTATTGCCAAAGGTCTCATAGCCCAAGCGCACTTCATTGAGTGACGACGAAGTAGTGCCATGTAAATAGGGTTGCATGACATCAAACACGCCCCACGTAGCAAAGCATTTGAGCGCCAATAACGCTTTTGCACCAGACAACTCACAAAGTCGCGCAATTATCTGCATATTGGTAACGATTGCTGCTTCATCGAGCAGATAATAAGGCGTTGGTATCGAAGTTGGCATCGAAACTGGTTTGGTGTTTTTTGTTGAGTTCATAAGAGACAACCTAATGGCTTGTATATGCGGTAGTAAAGCTTGTGATAACAATGCTTGTTTGTAGTATGAGCGTTTTTTAGTACTGTGCTTTCTTAGCATTGTGACATCGCTAATTAAGTGCGCTATAGTAGACTAAATCCATCATAATTAGAATATCTTATGTCACTATCAACCGATTATTCCAGCGCTGCCAGCCAAACCAACTTATCCAAACTTGAATCCAGAAATATTGATTTGACCCATCTCGACCCTAATGCACGTGCAGTGTTGGATTTTTGGTTTGATAAAAATAATGAGCAGCATTGGTTTGCAAAAAATGATGATTTTGATCAGCGTATTCACGATAAGTTTGGCAAAATCTGGCAGGCAGCAAAACACGGTGAATGTGCGCCTTGGCGATGGTCTGAAAATCACAATGATGTGAATAGCTCAATGACTAATTTGGCAGGACGTCTGGCAGAAATTATCGTCTTAGATCAGTTTTCACGCAATCTATGCCGCGGGCAAGCGTGCGCTTTTGCCCAAGACAGTATGGCAGTGGTACTAGCACAAGAAGCCATTCAACAGCCGCATTTTGACACGTTACCGATGGAGTGGCGTCGATTTACTATTATACCGTTTATGCATTCTGAATCAGCCGTTATCCATGAGCGCTATTTGACGTTGTTTGAGCAACTAAATGACGCGACTACTTTAGACTTTGAACATCGTCATAAAGATGTTATCGATCAGTTCGGTCGTTATCCGCATCGTAATGAAACGCTAGGTAGAGAAACAACTAGTGACGAAAAAATATTTTTAAAACAGCCAAATTCTTCGTTTTAATGCTATTTATTTTTTCATATTAAGGCGTATTAAACACGAATTAATATGAAAAAAATAGTCAGCAAAATCGAATCAGTAATGATGGTCATCGTTAAAAAATGAAAACATCAAAAATATGAAATCATCAATAATTTACAGTACCCGTTTTAAAGGTAAATTGTTTATTTTCTAAGGTTGCATTATCCACTAATACATCAAAACTGACACGATATTCACTATTGCCATGAAGACCACAGTTTTTATTTTTTTTGCTGGCAATGTTGCAGCTTTTTAAATTGTCTGTAATAGGTAAAATAAAAGCTTCGTTTGCTGGTAGCTCATTTACGGTGTTTTTATGAGGATCTTGACCATAATCGAGCAATTCAGTAGGCACATCAATATTACGCTGGACATCATGGAACTTGATATTACTGAGTTCAATCGTTTGAGCTGAAGGCATATTGATATAGATAGGTTGCCCAATAGGGTCATCTCGCAAATCGCGACCCGTTCCTTCGACCGGACTTGGTGTTTCGTTATACAGCGCAGTCACAGTGCCACTGACGCCTTGACAAGGATAAGTGAATATTCCTTCAACCTTTTTATCCTTACTCTTCTCCATCACTGCCGAATGGTTCACCAGCACATAGCCTTGGTTATTAGCCTTGTCTTTTTGATAGGGTTTATAAGTGACCATGCCCGTCCCTGTCAAACTCGAGCCTGGCAACATCAAAGAGCGTAGATGATAAGGCGCTGCTAATAACGACTTAGCCATTGCACCTGCCACTATATCGGAGCCAATTATATTGCCTACAGAGCTATAATAAGCAGATTGAGCAATATTCTCCATCACACCATATTGAACGTTTCTGTAGTTTGCTTGTATTAGCCGATCTGTAAAGCTAAGCCCTTTAAAAAACGGGTTGTTACGACCGGTAACGTCCGCGATATCTTCTATCTGGTTTTCATAATGGGCACTAAAGACAGTCGGCGTACTATTGGCAAACACATACTTAATATACTTGGCATGCTGCGTTGCAATATTAGCAAGCGCGGGGTCAACGGACAAACCACCAAGACCACAACCAGTACGTGCCAAACTAAATGTGTTATTTGCTATTAATGCTGCTTTTGCATCATTGTCACTGACAATATCGTCACTTTGACCACTAGGCTCATCAGTCGCGGTCTCATTTGGAATAGCAGCAGGTGGTGTAGCACTGTTCGACTTACTATCTGAATCCCCGCCACCACCGCCACAAGCCGTTAAAAACATCGTCAAAAATATGACTGCAGTAAGGTTTTTTTGAGAAGTATTAACCATGATCTCTTATCCTATAAAATGGTGAATTTTATATAAATCGGATACGGTGTCAGGCTCACTTAATGTGTTATTAATATTATTCTGTGCCTTCCTTAGCATCCAAAATATTTTAAACTATCTATATGACTTATGATAAAAATCAGCATCACAACCTTAATTATGAATTAGCCAGCTTTTAATATAACTAAATATATATTGTATTACAACAGATATATGCTTTTATACGTTTAAAAAAATCCGTTTACTTATTAATAAGTAAACGGATTTTTTTAAACGTGTAAAATTAAATTATTATGTACGAGCTATTTATAAAATATATTTTTTTCTATTTAACCTCAATTCTCTATCGCTTTTCGTACTGGTGCAAAGCTACGTCTATGCGCTGGCAACACACCATATTTTTCAATCGCTTCTATATGTGCTTTGGTCGGATAGCCTTTATGTTTGGCAATACCATATTCTGGGTACTCAGTATCAAGCATATACATGGCAGTATCACGGCTAACTTTTGCCAATATACTGGCTGCAGCAATGCTGGTATGACGTGCGTCTCCTTTTACCCATGCTTGACAGTCAATTGCAGAGGTTTCTATACCTAACTTGGCCAGCATCACATAGTCTATATCAGGGCAGCGATTACCATCAAACAAAACCTCAAACTGCATCATAGAGGTAGCCATATGTTTGGCAATAATTTCCAACAATACTTCCGTACATAAGCGCATACCGAGCATCGTCGCTTGTAAAATATTGACCTGATCGATGACTGCTGCTGGAATGTCAGCGATGATGAAACCTATGGCATGCTGCTGTACCAACGGATAGAGAATATCGCGTTTTTTTTCGCTCAACTGCTTAGAATCCGTCAATATAGATAAAGGTGTGTCTTTTAACGGTTGCGCCTCAATTAGTCCTGCCCAAGTCATAGGCAGTATTGCCGCCGCAACATTGACGCTGCCTAGAAGTGGGCCACGCCCTGCTTCATCCACACCTATTTGTAGCGTTGAGCGTTCTACATGCTGTTGGGTATTTAAGTGTGGCTCTTTATTTATCCCATATTCAGCGAGCAGCTTAGTCACATTGACTTGCCCATATAAATGGATAGGTTGGGCTAAATCAATGTACTGAGATTTTATATCAATCTGTTGAATTTTTCTGTCAATCGGAATAATAAGATCTTTAACTTCGTTCTGAATGCTCATGATTTTTTGCTGTCTTATTGATTAGGGTATGTCTTCATTTTAAAAATGGTGATAAAAATGAGATAAATTGCCGTCAAACAAGAAAAATAGCGCAGATAATATCGGGATATTAACCAGCTATTTGACGGTGTTTGTGCAAGATTTAGCCCATTTAGATGACTATCGAGTTAATTGAAGACACGCACTAGAGTAGTGAAGATAGATGATGAACAATTATCCCTTACTGCTTATGCTGGTCTTTTCTCGCACAAACCATTGCTCAATTACGCTATCAGCAGGGTAATGATTGCTTTGCTGCTGTAATAGCTGTTTGGTTGCGACAAGCGCTTTCAATTGCTCTGCGTAAGCACGCGGTTGCAAGAGACGCATGACGGTACGACAGATATTATCGCCACTCGCCTGCTCTTGTATCAGCTCAGGTACGATGGCGGTGTCGGCTAGGATATTGGGTAGCGCCACATAAGGAACTTTGACCAGACGCTTGGCGATCTGATAGGTCAGCTGATTTAATTGAT
Source organism: Psychrobacter sp. AT9 (assembly GCF_047272965.1). Lineage (NCBI taxonomy): Bacteria > Pseudomonadati > Pseudomonadota > Gammaproteobacteria > Moraxellales > Moraxellaceae > Psychrobacter > Psychrobacter sp. AT9. The sequence continues at coordinate 1,319,644 of NZ_JBKOTW010000001.1, read as the reverse complement.
ACACCACCACCATTGGACGCTCAAGCAGCATCGCCTCTAACGTTGCCGTACCTGACGCCAGCATCACGATATCCGATGCAGCCATGGCCTGCTGACTGAATGCTGGTTGACTGTCATCATAGACCACAACGATCGCGGCACGCAGCTGCTCTGAGCGCTGGTCAATGACATCTTGGACAATATATTGATGATTTTGATCGACCGTCGGAATGATAAAACACAGCTTTGGATCTAACAATATGAGCTTTTGAATGCCATCCAGCATGAGGGGCAAAATAGCCGTTATCTCGCCGCGCCGAGAGCCTGGCATCACACAAATAAGCTGGCTAACGTCATCGAACCGCTCGATAAAAAACTGCTGCAAACCATCGTTGTGCCAGACCAACTCACTGCGCCTCTGATTGATGGGCGTCTCTATCAATGCCTGATCAATAGTACGTAGTAAAGGATGACCCACACATATCGCTGGATGATTATGGCGCTCATATACTGGCAGCTCAAACGGAAATAGGCAGAGCACAAGGTCGGTCGCTGCTTTAATATTATGAATACGTGACTCGCGCCACGCCCAAATAGAAGGGCTCACATACTGTACACAGAAGACGCCTTTTGGTTTTAACTTTTTAGAGACTCGTAGATTAAAATCAGGCGCATCGATACCGATAAACCAGTCAATATTGGCCGTCTTAAATGCGCTCAATAGCTCGCGCCGTGCTTTCAGCAAGTCTGGCAGCTGTGCCATGACTTCCACCAAGCCCATCACTGCTAGACGTTCTAATGGAAAAATACTTTGCAGTCCTTGCGCTTGCATTTTTGTACCACCTACACCTACCCAGACGATATCATCACGCAGGTTGTTCATCTGCTGCATAAAATCTGCACCCAAACTGTCACCAGATACCTCGCCTGCAACGATGGCTATCACCAGCGGTGCAGCATTTATATTAGGTACCTGAAAATCCGTCTCTGTTTGATGAATAAGGTCAGTCTGGTGATGAGACGTAGCAGAATCTGTCATGACAAGCTCTCAATATTAGAAATATACAAATAAAATAAATGAACCGTTATTATAAAATATAACGTAGCAAATCAGCGATAGTGCCTTTTGATCGATACACATTATTAGCCTGCATGGCTTTAAGCTTCTATCGTTAATGTTGCTATCATACGTGACGATGATACAAATAGCTAAATTCACGCATAAAAGCTGAACGTTAAGCCTCCAAAAATCTAACTGACCGTTATTAGGGTCTATTGAACATTCAAATATAGCGTTAAGTGTATACAAGTATAACTAAGTTTTGGTTTGGACATTCCAGTTATCAGTCAATTAACTGCACGACTGCCCTTGTCAACCAGCACTTTTGTCCTCATAATGATTATTCCTATAAATCAGCTAGACGATATATAATCATGACAACTACAGCTACCCATAATGCAGATATTGACGACGTGAATATTGAAAAATTTATTCCCTTGATCACTCCCGATGAGCTAAAAACTGAGCTGCCTTTATCAGAAGAAGCTTACAAAACCGTTTTAAAAGGTCGTAACACTATCCAAGATATTTTGGACGGTAAAGACAAGCGTCTGTTTGTGGTCATTGGCCCCTGCTCGATCCACGATATCAAAGCCGCTCACGAATATGCCGATCGCTTAGCTATATTGGCAAAAGAGATCGAAGACAGCATATTTGTTGTGATGCGCGTGTATTTTGAAAAACCACGTACCACGGTCGGCTGGAAGGGTATGATCAACGACCCTGACATGAATGACAGCTTTGATATCGAAAAGGGTCTGCGTACCGCTCGTAAGTTACTGCTTGATTTGAATGAAAAAGGCTTACCTTGCGCGACTGAAGCATTGGATCCAAACACCCCGCAGTACATGCAAGATTTGATCAGCTGGTCAGCAATTGGCGCTCGTACCACTGAAAGCCAAACGCATCGCGAAATGAGCTCTGGCTTGTCGTGCCCAGTTGGCTTCAAAAACGGTACAGACGGCGGTATGACAGTCGCAGTTAACGCCATGCAAGCGGTTAAAGAAGGCCATAGCTTCTTAGGGCTATCATCAGATGGCAAAGTCTCTATCATCAAATCTAAAGGCAACCCTTACGCTCACGTGGTACTTCGCGGTGGTAATGGCAAGCCCAACTATGATGAGACAGCCGTTGCGCAAGTTGAAAACGAGCTGGCAAAAGGCAAAACCAATAGCAAGATTATGATTGATTCAAGCCATGCCAACTCGGGTAAAGACCCGTACTTGCAGCCGATGGTTATTAATAACGTCGCCGAGCAAATTCAAAATGGCAACAAATCCATTATCGGTATGATGATTGAGAGTCACCTAAAAGGCGGCAGTCAAAAGCTTACTGCTGATTTGAGCCAGCTTGAGTATGGTAAATCTATCACCGATGGTTGCTTAGATTGGGATAGCACAGTCACTGCGTTATACAGTCTACGTGACATGGTAAAAGATGTATTGCCTAACCGTTAATGGCGATTGGCCATAATGAATCATTATTAAGCCACTCAGCAAAAAGCCCGTTTGACATAATTAGTGTCAAACGGGCTTTTTTTATGCTTTAACTTATAAAATCATGTGCTTTTTTAGGGCGTGTCCTCACTTTGAAAACGAGATAAATTGAGGATATGCCCTAAGCTAGCCACCCTACTTATTCGCGGCACCTAGTACGCTCGTTAAGCTTTCAAGCACATGTTTAGAAGACACGGCTTGCTGTAAATCTAACAGCTTATCATGCGCCATCTGACGACGTGGCTCAGCCAAGGTATTCCAGCGTGCCAGCACTTGCAACAAACGCGATGCTAAGACCGGGTTGGCATCATCCAACTTTTTAATCACAGCAATATAGATATCTAAACCCTCTGCCGTCCATAAGACGGTCGGCTGCGAGGTAAAGGCACTGATGACTGAGCGCACACGATTAGGCGTATTCCAATCAAAATCAGTATGAGTGAGCAGCGATTGGATAGCTTCAGTAGTGACCGTATCAGCTGATGCTTGCACGCTAAACCATAAATCGATGACCAAATCATTATTTTGGAAGCGATTATAAAAGTCTGCCAAATAGGCATTTGCATCTGCCAATTGATGATTGACCATCACCTTTAACGCGCCGAAACGCTCTGTCATACAGCTGGCATTATCATACTGCTGCTGTGCCCATTCATTGGCACCATCAACGTTAGCCGTCAATGCCATGTCTAATACCACATTGCGCAAGGCACGGGTGCCACGAGCCTCGGCACTATCTTCATAAGACTGCATGGGCAGCTGTTTATAAAGTGTTGCCCATTGATTTTTTAAAGCATCTGCTAGCTGTTGATATAAGCCTTCGCGCTGTTGTTTAACCAATTCTGGGTCGTAATCTGTATGAATAGCAGATGCCAGCTCTTGCGCGGATGGGATATCGAGCAAACGCGCTGCCAACATTGCATCGTCAGTAGCCAATGTAGGTAATGTCTTGGCGACTGCTTGTAGATAGACGTCAGGACTGCTTTTCGAGCCTCGTCCCTGTAGTAAAATGCGATTTACCAGCATTTGTGTCACTTGCCAGCGGTTAAAACCATTGGTTTCATGCTTAAGCAAAAATGCCAAATCTTCATCTTGATAATCATAATTAAGCTGGACTGGCGCACTGAAATCACGTAGCAGCGATACGACCGGCTCACTAGCCACATTTTCAAAGACAAAGGTTTGCTTTTCTTGATCGAGCAGCAGCATACGCTCGGTAATGATGTCACCAGAATCTTTGTCAAATAACGCGGTCGCTACGGGAATAGGTAAAGGTTTAGGCGCATCAAAACCACTAACATGACGGGTTTGCTGACTTAAAGTAATGGTTAACGTTTGCGTGGTGCTATCGTAATCTTGATGACCAGACACCACTGGTGTACCGGGCTGACGATACCAATCAATAAAGTCTTCAATTTTATCATCAGTAATACTGAGCGCAGACAAGAAGTCCTCAACGGTAACCGCTTGCCCATCGTAACGACGGAAATACTCATCCGTACCTTTACGGAAGTTATCTGCCCCCAAGGTATTGGCAATCATACGGACGATTTCAGCGCCTTTTTCATAGACGGTCGTCGTATAAAAGTTATTAATCTCGACGAAACTTTCAGGGCGTACAGGATGTGCAAGCGGCCCTGCGTCCTCAGCAAACTGATGCGCACGCAAAGTCGCGACATCATCAATACGCTGTACGGCACTTGACTGTTGATCGGCTGAAAAAGATTGATCACGGTAGACGGTAAGGCCTTCCTTCAAGCACAACTGGAACCAATCACGGCATGTGATGCGATTGCCCGTCCAGTTATGAAAGTACTCATGCGCGATGATGGCTTTCACACTAAAGCTACGCGAGTCCGTCGTGGTCTCAGGGCTAGACAACACACAAGCGGTGTTAAAAATATTGAGACCCTTGTTTTCCATCGCGCCCATATTAAACTGACTAACGGCGACAATCATATAGCGGTCTAAATCATAGGCTCGACCATAATTGACCTCATCCCATTTCATAGAATCTTTTAGGGCTTGCATACCGACATCACACTTATCGATATCGGCAGACTTGGCGTATATTTCCAGCAAAACTTCTCGACCTTCGCTGGTAGTATAAGAATCCGTCAATACATCCAAATCAGCGACGACACAGGCAAACAGGTAGCTTGGTTTATTGGTCGGATCGTGCCAGATCGCATAATGACGATCTGGTGCATCGGCCACCTCACCTGCTTCAACTAAGTTCCCATTGGCTAGTAGTGTCGGATAGCGCTTATCCGCCTCAAGACGGGTGGTGAATATCGCGAGCACATCAGGGCGATCTGGATAAAAAGTAATCTTGCGAAAGCCTTCTGGCTCGCATTGAGTCACAAACATGGTGTCGTCGCCGCTACCCGCCATATAAAGTCCTTCGAGGGCGGTATTGGTCTGCGGGCAGATCCGTACTTGAATCTCTAAAACAAGCTCATCAGGTACATTCGCAATCGTCAACGTGCCTGCTTGCTGTTGATAATTCTCAACCGTCAATGGCTTACCATTCATCGTAACGGCGATTAGATCCAACTCCTCACCGAATAATACGAGATCTCCTGCTGCTTGACGTAGCATCTTCAGGGTGCTGTCTACCTGCGCATGATCTTCGAACAGCTTAATATCTAAATCAACCGTTTCCACATCGAAGCTTGGTTTTTTATAATCTTTTAAGTTGATTTTACTTGGTGCATGCGGCGGCACATCTGGCATGTCAGGATTGATAATTTGAGCATCAGTTTCAGCAGTAGACATAGGGATTCCTATTATTATTTATGGTAAAAAGCATGATAAATTACGTTGTAACGGGTAATCAATTAGCACAATTTTTATGATTGTTAGAATGATAGCGACATTTAGGGCCTATCATCAATTAGCACATTGATATATTTAGTGGTCTTAAAATAGATAAATTTTGCCAAACATCGTCAGCAATCTTGTCAATATATTCATATTTATGGCAATTCCTTTCTTGTTTGACTGCAATTTTCCTCAGTTTAAGCCTCACAATCTAAATGATGACACGCCCTAGCTACATTGACCTAAACAGCCAAATTTCAAGAGCCGCCCTTCAGATTATTACGCCTATCATCCAAAACAAAGATCAAAAACGTCAATCATCAATTGGATAGTATCAATGAAAATGATTTAATAGAGGCACTGATCACCAACAATCGATAAACGGCCTATTTTATGACAACGCAACCTACTAGTCGCGCAACCATTACCTTACCACTTTTGATGGATTACATTGATGTACTATTGCCATCGTTAGCAATACAGGTAGGCACACCAGAAACACCTGAGCAAACTGCTATTAGACAGACTAGTGATAGCTCTGATGGTAGCTCCGATGATAGCTCCGAGCTGTTATGGGTTGTGCAAGATAAAGCTGAACGTTTGGCACTACAAACATCCCTAAAAAATCTCGATAATAAAAAAGGGAAAACACATTTATCAACGTTGTCAGAACTCACCCAGCAGCAACTCCCTGAACGTTATGAGCTCGCTTGCTTTTGGCTACCAACCTTATCAGCAGAGCTGCTGCCCCAATATATCCCATTGCTCATGCGCTATCGTGATCTTTATGCCGCGCACCTACTGATTGCACTCGATAGCACCCTAGACTTAAAAGCTTATGGTTTTACACCATTTGATATTTTAAGCGAACCTTCTTTGAAAGACGCTGGTAGCCATGCTATTCATGCCTCTTCGTCAACTGACTCATTACCAACACTATGGCAGTTTAATTTGTACGACTATAAGCAATTACCCAACTGGCTGAACGCTGACTACTGGGCCAATCCTGAAAACTGGGGCAAGCATCGCTGGTAGAAGTCGAAAGGTTATTTGAATACTGTAGAGCCGGTTATGTAATTTATAGATTGTTTACAGTAATACTACTTACATAAAGTAACATTTAGTATATGATAGATGATAATTGCCTAATTTTTATCATTAGCAGTTCAGAACAACAAATTTTATTAAAATTTCAGGAGCTCATCATGTCAATCAGTTTTTCTAAGATCGCTGTCCTCGCTGTACTCTCAAGCGCCGTTGCAATAACCACTGGTTGTGCGACTAAACGTACTACTTCTGAAGTCGTGGTTGCGCCATTAGGCATCCCAGGTGGCCAAGTCGGCTACAACGGTGCCGTGATTGTAGATAATTCAAGCGCGGTTATTACTGGTGCTGAGAATCTGCAAGCGGTTGTTTACTTTGGCTTTGACAGCAGTGAAATCACCTCACAAGCGGCAAGCGTCTTGAACCAACACGCAGGCTTGTTGAGCTCAAACCCAGCCGCTGGTGTTGTTATCGCTGGTCATACCGATGAGCGCGGTAGCCGTGAATACAATATCGCCCTTGGTGAACGTCGTGCCCAAGCAGCACGTAACTACCTTGCTGCTCAAGGTGTTGCTGTTAACAATATCCGTGTCATCAGTTATGGTGAAGAGCGTCCTGCTGCTACCGGCAATACTGAAGACGCCTATGCACAGAATCGCCGTGCTGAATTGTCTTACTAAAACCGGTACAACTGATAACAATCAATAAAGCGTCATTCGCTTTATAAAAGCCCAGTAATATTAATATTGCTGGGCTTTTGAGTTTTTATTGCGCTAAGATAACGGAATCCCTCATTTCCAAGCTTTTTATGCTAAAAATAGCTAACCCATTAATGATTATTAAATATAAACAATGCCAACCTTACCGTTAACTCATATTCAGTACACCCAGCTCGATCCGATGACATGGTGCGCAACCGCACAGGTGAGCGAACCGCTGTATGTAAACACTAAAGCTATATGGGGTAAATCGACACGCTTATCAGTTTCCCATACCTTAGATACGGATTTTCATAAGATACCTCGTATTAACTGGTATTACTATCCCTTGCAAAGCCAGTTATCCGTAAAAGAAGTTGCTCACAACCAACGTCAACGGCAGCGTAAAGGCGTTCGGTTACTGCTAAAAGCCTTACTCAATAAGTTAGAAATCACTGATATCTTAAATGAATCAAGCTTCCCCTATCGACTGGTTGAGAGTCAACATTATGTATGTTTCAGTCATACAGATATGGGTCATCGAAGTGATAGCGGTAAAGATTCTGAGCATAACAATAATATAACCCCAAGCAATTATATCGCAGTAGTCATCAGTCATCATCATGCCGTGGGGATCGATATAGAAACCAATGAGGTTGCATGGCATGTGGCGCAGCGTTTTTATCATCCTCATGAAACTGCTGCATTACAAGCATTACCCAAAAGTGAGCGTAATGCTCTCACTAAACTGCTATGGCAAATAAAAGAAAGTTTTATCAAGGTTTATCAGTATAAGTTGGCACAAGGCTTAGGAATAGATTATTCCTACTTAATACCTAGCCTGATCAACATCATCAATGAAAATACTGCTTTATCTGTCATCAGCGATAATAAGGCTAACTATCATATTGTCGTTTTGCCCTCTCAGCAAACTGTTATTGTTTTTTAAATAATATTTGCAACAATCTCCGCAGATAATACTTCCTCTTTATTTTAAACGAAAAAAAGCGACCCGAAGGTCGCCTTTTTTTACGCTTAATCTAAATACAGTGCTTAGACTGTGATTAGATTAGAAACGGTAAGTTGCACCAAGTTTAACAATTGGGAACCACTCTAACCAATCTTTATCTTCAAGTTCTTGCTCAGCGATATTAGCAACTTCGCTGCCTTTGATGGTTTGAGTAACGCCTTGCTCATCTGTGTAATTTACGTCTGCATCTGGGTTAGTTGAACGAACCTTAGCATCTGTTTTACCCATATATGCTGCACCGATTTCGCCGAATACACCCCAATTGTTGCCGATGTTAGGACGGAAGCCGATAGTACCATAAGGTGCTAGCTTGTTACGATGCTCTAAGCTACCTTCTAAGTTACCAGTTTGAGCAGCATTGTATTGAATACCGTCAAGCTCGAAGAAATCACCATCAGCATTAGCAGTTACGTCGATATCGTTGTCAGGAACGATGATACCAGCACCCATAGTGAACCAGTTAGCTACAGGACGGTATTGAACACCTAGGTACGGGTTGCTGAAATCTGCATCAACTTCATAGTTTACGTCGTCAGCGTCAAAATCACCGCCGAAAAGGTCAGCTACATCACCACCTGCCCAACCGGCTTGTAGTTCAGTTTTGTCATTCATTGCCCAAGCAACGTTAGCGCCATAACCTAGTGTACCAACTTCAGCACTAACAGCGGCTGGATTAACAGCTGTTTGAAAGAAAGTTTTAGTACCACCAACAACTGCACCAGTCGTGTTGCGTACTATGCCAGCATCAGCATTGTATGCATAAGCAGGCTCAGCTTGGTAAGCAACAGCTACAGGCTCAGCTTCGTATACGACGGCATCAGCACTATCAACAACGATAACAGGTTCAGCAGCTAGAGCCGCAGTTGATGCTAAGATAGCAGCAGAGATTGCAGATAATTTAATAAGTTTCATAATTACTCTCCTAAAGTGTGAAATAACTCGCCCGTAAAAAATGATAATTTAGCTTTTTTTAAACCACCATTTTGTTGAGCAGATTAAAACAATTTTGACTCAAAAAGTCACCCCTATTGACGCGCTTTTTATTTGCCATTATGTAAAGATTGCATAGAAATTGTAATAATTACTACACTAACCCGCAAAACTTCATGTTCCTGTTACACAACGCTCTCAAAGTAACTCAAGAGCACAGACATGAATATCAGCTGGCTTAATATTCATGTGATGGTATTACAAAATATGTCATTATGATGAATGAGCCGCTGAACCAACTCAATAGTAGTTAGTTAGCTTATTACTACCATTTGTTGTGATTTGTGAGTTGACGTATCTTTTATTACTTATATAAAAATTCACGCTAACAAATAAAACGATATAAATGATCTCATATAACGAGACTAACGCTTGCCTCAACCGAATATTATGCTAAATTAGTTGTTATGATAGATTTGTTATAGAACGTCAGTAATGTCACTATTTATCTTATTTATGAAAATCTTGTGATGCTGTCTGCTTTATTTCTTTACTCCTACTGAGCCATACATATGCCTAAAGTATCGTCGATTACCCGTGTACTAGAAATCATAGAAGCGGTGTCCTATGCTTCAAAACCGCTTTCTCCACTTGAGCTCTCACAGGAACTAGACATTCCTAAACCGACCATCCATAGATTAATTCAAAACTTAGTTGATGATGGTTTTTTGACCGTTGATATTGGTGGCGGTATTATTCCTGGTAAGCGGGTACGTAATCTGAGTGTTGAGCTCTGGCAACAACGACTGTTCTTTAATGAAAGGCAGATGATCCTGCAAAAGCTGGTTAACGAAATTAAAGAAAGTTGCGGGATTGGTATTCCCTATCATATGGATATGATTTATACCAACCGTGCACAAACGACCTTACCATTGCAGATTTATCTCCCTGTAGGGGCAAAATCACCCATGTGGTGTACAGCGACAGGTAAGCTATATTTGAGCCAGTTGTCTCATACTAGCCGTCATAAAATATTGCAAGGTTTGCCACTAGATAAGTTCACCAAAAACACTATCACCGATATTGATGCATTGAATGCTGAGCTTGATCGTATCGCTGATACTGGTATCGGCATCGACAATGAGGAGTTTATCTCTGAGATGGTGGCAGTCGCTGTGCCTATATTGGACAAGAAGTCACGCTATCTGGCTTCATTATATCTGCACGCACCAACCATACGCGTGTCGCTAGACGAGCTGTTGACCCATGTACCACGACTGCGAAAAGCCGCGCAGGATGTGCAGACGCTAGTATATGACCTACAAAGTTAACAACATTGACAATCAAAACCAAACTCAAAAAAAAGGTCTGCGCTATAATACTAGCGCAGACCTTTTTTTTATCTATAAGTCTTGGTATTTCTAAGACAGCAACGATGCGTCATGACGACCCATGATGCTAGAAAAGTCCCTATCACCATTCTCTACTGTGTGAGCTTCATACAGCTCTGTCGCCTTGGCACCCATTGGTGTCTCAACATTGGTGTCCTGAGCGGTTTGCATCGCAAGATTCAGATCTTTTTGCATCAGCTTACTCATAAAGCCGCCTTTATAACCATTACTGGATGGCACATTTTCCATCACTTGCGGATAAGGGTTATAGACTTCTAGTGTCCAGTTACGACCTGAGCTTTGTAGCATAATATCTGACAGCACCTTAGGGTCTAAGCCGTTTTTGACACCCAAATTGATCGCCTCTGCCGTCCCTGCCATGAGAATACCTAACAGCATGTTATTACAGATTTTTGCGACTTGTCCGGCACCGTGGTCACCTGCATGAAAGATGTTTTTGCCCATAACGGCTAGTATTGGCTCTGCTTTGGCAAACGCATCAGCACTGCCGCCTACGATGAAAGTCAAACTGCCTGCAATAGCGCCGCCCGTACCGCCTGAGACTGGCGCATCTAGGAAGTCGATGCCAAGCTCACTTGCCGCCTCTGCTACCGTCCTTGCATCAGCTGCGGCTATCGTACTGCTATCGATGACCAAGGTGCCTTTTGGTAAATTCGCCAGCAGACCACTATCTCCAAGATAGACAGAATGGACGTGCTTGCCAGCTGGTAACATACTAATGACGACTTGGGCATTGTTTGCAGCATCTTTCGGGCTATCCGCCACGCTAGCACCCGCTTGCTGTAAGCGCTGAGTCGCGTCCTCAGACAAATCATAGACAGATAACGCATAACCTGCTTTTAACAAGTTTTCTGCCATCGGTGCGCCCATATTACCAAGCCCAATAAAGGCGATATTTGGCTTAGTAGTATCGCTACTGGTGGCATTTACATCCTTTGTATTCATCTCATCATTCCTTGATGGTTAAGTATTGATCATACGTGCAGGCATTGCTTGCTACATATAATGCTACATATATAGTTGTATGCTGTTTATTTGAGTTTAATTTATATTTAATATTTATATTGAATTGACACATGCAGTCTTTAACGCACCAGCTGATTGCCTGCTGCCTCATCACCCAACCAATCGCCCAAGGGATGCTCGCCTTTAGAATAAGGGTTCACAAAGTGCTGATGAATGTAATTCTGACCTTCGGTACTGAGACAGTCGGCTAATGAACGCGACCATTGCGGATTGCGATCTTTATCAATCAATAGCGCACGTACGCCTTCTCTAAAGTCAGGATTGGCCGCACAATGTACCGCCACATTGGTTTCTAAATATAGAACCTGCTCTATCGATAAATCTGTGACTTTATGATAAAGCGCATAGGTCAAAGCAACGGTCACTGGGCAACCTTGGCGATAAGTGGTCACTGCTCGCTGCGTCCAGCTATCATCAGCAAAGTTTGCATCTAGATTTGCCAATGCCTCGTCGCTTTGTAGGAGCGCATCAATATCGCCTAGACCGCCGCTATTCATCAACTGCTGGATAGGCTGCCAGTATGTTGCTAGCTTACTCGCAGGCAACTCGGCAACAGGCTGTGCTGCCAGTGCGCGGCTAACGATACTGTAGGCGCTATTGTTATCACATTTATCCGTACTACTAGCTGCAACCTGCCAATCGCTCTGTTTTAAACTTTGTATGACGGCATCATAATCACTACTGGCGACAGCATACTCTGCAAGGTTAGCCAACATTGCGTCGTTACCATTGCACATCGCACCCGTTAGTCCTAAGAACAAACCTGCTTTGGCTGGCATACGCTGTAAAAACCAACTGCCAGAAGCATCGGGGAACAGTCCAATAGTCACTTCTGGCATCGCAAAGCGGGTACGCTCGGTGACCAGACGATGGCTGCAACCTGACATCAATCCCATGCCACCGCCCATAATAATGCCGTCACCCCATAGTATTAGTGGCTTAGTATAAAAGTGCATTTGGCGGTATAGACGATATTCATTGCTGAAAAACTCAGTGGCATAAGGGTTTGGCATTGGCGCAGTTTCCGACATACTGTCATAAAGCTTGCGGATATCCCCGCCAGCACAAAACGCCTTATCGCCTGCTCCTTTTAATAGTATCGCCACTACGTGCTCATCACTTTGCCATTGCTCTAACTGTTGTGATAACAATTGACACATCTCAACACTTAAGGCATTGAGTGATTTTGGGGTATTTAACGTCATGATACCAATGAGATGGCCACACTCTGTCGGCTCAGTATTAAACAATACAGGCGCTGCTTGTTCTGTGTTTTCTGTTGCTGCTGTCATAAAAGAGACCTACCAAAATTAAAATGAGTAAAGTAAATATCAAGACATGCCTACAGACTATTTATTTTGCCACGTAGGTTTGCGCTTCTCTAAAAATGCTTGTACCCCTTCGCGCTGATCGTTGGTGTCAAACAATTTCACGAAAGCTTCGCGCTCATGGATAAGGTTTTGCGCAGGCGGAGTATTTCTAGCGGCTTGGATAAGTGTTTTAGAATAACTGACGGCAACGGGTGATTGCTTAGCGACTTTTTGCGCCAATGCTTGTGCTGCTTGTAGCCCTTCCCCTTTAGCAGCGAGTTCTTCAACCAAGCCGATACGTAATGCGGTATCTGCATCAACGCGCTCGCCGCACAATATCATGCGCTTTGCCCAACCTTCACCCACTAAAGCTGTTAGATTCTGTGTGCCACCCGCGCATGGCAATAAACCAACACCAGCTTCTGGTAAGGCCATCTGTGCATGTGCTTCTGCGATACGGATATCGCATGCCAACGCACACTCAAGTCCGCCGCCCATGGCATAGCCATTGATAACCGCGATACTGACACCGCGATAAGCCGACAACGCTTCAAACGCGTCGCCAAAAGCGATGGCCATGCTTATTGCTCGGCCTTTATCACCATCTGAAAAATTGTTTAAATCCGCACCCGCTGAAAAGAACTTCTCACCATCGCCATGAATAATTAAGGCATAAACATCATCATTGGCGTTAAGATCAGTCACCAGCTGCTTTAGCGCTGGCAGACTATCCATTGTCCATGTATGGGCTGGCGGGTTATTCAATGTCACAGTAGCAGTATGACCGTCAATCGATAACTTGAGATTGGTATAATCCGTCATAAATAGTCCTTTATTTTATCTGAATTTGGTATGGTTTATTGGTTAGGCGCTAGGTACAAAAGCTGCAGCTAATCATAGCTAAATCAGATTAGCTGACTAATGCAGTTAACGTAATTGATCCAACGCATCGTCCTGTAATAGCTGACGCGAGACAATCACTCGCATAATCTCATTGGTGCCTTCCAAAATCTGATGCACACGCAAATCTCGCACATGGCGCTCAAGTGGATATTCATTTAGATAGCCATATCCGCCGTGTAGCTGTAGTGCTTCATTGGCGACATCAAAACAAAGGTCAGTCGAGAGACGCTTTGCCATGGCGCAGTAGGTAGACGCTTGTCCATCATTGTTATCGACTTTACTAGCCGCCAAATACAGCATTTGCCGTGCAGTAATGGTTTGCGTCAGCATGTCAGCAAGCTTGAACTGTACTGATTGCAAGCTTGCAATCTGGCTACCAAATTGACTACGCTCCTGCACATAATTGGTTGCGGTCTCTAGCGCTGACTGTGCCGTACCAACTGCACAGATACCAATATTGATACGTCCACCATCTAAACCTTTCATAGCGATACGAAAGCCTTGACCTTCCTCGCCTATTAAGTTTTCTGCTGGCACTTTGACGTCTTTAAAGCTAATGGTTCGCGTTGGCTGCGCTTTCCAGCCCATCTTATGCTCATTTTTGCCATATTCAATACCAGCGCTATGCGCATCGATAACGAATGCTGAGATGCCTTTTGGCCCTGCGCCACCTGTCCGTGCCATCACTACCAAGACATCAGTCTCACCAGCACCGGAGATAAAGGCTTTTTCACCATTAAGCACATAATGGTCGCCTTGCTTATCAGCCTTGGTACGCAATGAGGCTGCATCAGAACCAGCATTAGCTTCTGTCAAGCAGTAGCTGCCCAGCCATTCACCGCTGACCATCTTCGGCAAATATTTTTTGCATAGGACATCACTACCATATTCACCGATCATCCAGCCTGCCATATTATGAATGCTCATATAAGCCGCCACGGACGTATCACCCCATGCCAACTCTTCAAAAACCATAGCAGAATCTAAGCGCGGTAATCCTAAACCGTCATAGTCTGGATTGGTATACAGTCCCAAAAACCCAAGCTCACCTGATTTTTTGATAACATCGACTGGGAAATGTGAGGTGCGATCCCACTCAGCGGCATTTGGCTTTAGCTCTTTTTGCGCAAACTGTCTGGCAGTTTGGCGAAAGGCAATTTGGTCGTCTGTCAATGAGAAATCCATAAGATCATCCTTGTGCTTGCAAAGCAAATATGGTGACTCAGGTTTGATGAGTCATTCGTTTAATATCGTTTATACAGTATAGCAGTGGCATAACGACCATCACAAAATTATGCTTTGATATTAAAAAACATATTAAATATGATTGGCGCTATACCACACGTATAGTGGATTAACGATTAAATTGAAATAGTGGTATTGACGCCGCGGCTCGCCTCATCATCAAACCAACGCGCAGTTACCGTCTTGGTCTGAGTATAAAACTGAACGGCTTGCTTACCATAAGGACCAAGATCACCAAGTTTGCTGGCACGTGAGCCTGAGAATGAGAACATTGGTAGCGGCACAGGAATCGGCAAGTTGATACCGATTTGACCGACCTGAATGTCTTGCTGGAATTTATGTGCAGCAGCGCCTGACTGGGTAAAGATAGCCGTACCATTACCATGTGGATTGGCATTAAGCAGCTCAATCGCTTCATCAAGGCTGGCGGCACGCATAATACAAAGCACTGGACCAAAAATTTCTTCTTTATAAATCTGCATATCGCTTGTGACATTATCAAAGATAGTTGGCCCGACGAAGTTGCCTTTTTCATAGCCTTCGACGGTGATACCGCGACCATCAAGCAACAGACTAGCGCCTTCTTCTACGCCCGTACCAATCAAATGCTCAACACGAGCCTTGGCGGCAGGAGAAATCAGCGGGCCTAAATCTTTATCATGCTTACCAGCTGAGACGATTAAGCCTTCTGCTTTGGCTTTAATGTCATCAATCCACTCACCAGCAGCACCGACTAACACCACGACTGACAACGCCATACAACGTTGACCAGCAGCACCAAAGGCGGCACCCGCTAGTTGATTAAGTGTTTGCTCTTTATTGGCATCAGGTAAGATAACGCCATGGTTTTTGGCACCCATCATACACTGGGCACGCTTGCCTGATTTGCTGGCACGCTCGTAGACGTGTTTGCCGACGTTGGTTGATCCAACAAAAGAAACCGCCTTGATATCGGGATGGTCACAAATAGCATCAACGGTCGCTTTGCCGCCATGTACCACGTTTAGCACACCTTCGGGTACGCCCGCTTCGACTGCCAGCTCCACCAAACGCATGGTGACCATTGGATCTTGCTCAGAAGGCTTTAAAATAAAAGTATTGCCCGTAGCAATCGCCATCGGGAACATCCAAAGCGGAATCATCGCTGGGAAATTAAAGGGTGTAATGCCTGCACAGACACCAAGTGGCTGCCAAATACTGTAGGTATCCACATCTGAGGCCACGTTTTCAACGAAATCGCCAACCTGTAAATTCGCAATACCTGCGGCATGCTCGACCACTTCTAGGCCACGGAATACATCACCACGAGCGTCTGCAATCGTTTTGCCTTGTTCAGCGGTCAAGATTGCTGCCAGTTCATCCATATGCTCACGGATCAACGCTTGGTATCTTAAAAAGATACGAGCACGAGTGGTAATCGGTGTTTTGCGCCAAGTCTGAAAAGCCGCTTGGGCAGCAGCAACGGCTTGATTGATTTCATCATCTGTGGTCTGCGGGACTTTAGCGATGACTTCTTGGGTGGCAGGATCGGTGATATCAATCCACTCGCTGGTATTAGAATCAACAAACTGGCCATTGATGAGCTGCTGAACGTGGTGCATAAGATATCCTTATCTTGTTTGCGAGACTACCGCGTAACGGTGTCTTTATAGTTATGAGGAGGATTAAAAATTCATAGGTTGCTACAAATCACGTTAATTATAAAATGATTTATTACGTATCGTTATTGACTATAACAATAAAACAATTTTAGGGTCAAGGGCTTTGTTGAAGTTTTAGTAAAGGAGTTCCTTCTAAAGAAAAATATCCTTGTTAGTATGGGCGCTGGTAAAAGTCTATTAGCCTTCCGAGTGGTATTTTTGACGGTAAATATGGACGCTAGACCTGAATGTTAGACATAAATGTCAGAAATTTATATCAGCCATTATTTATCGCTAACTTAAAAACGCAGAGTAAAATTTAAGAACAAAAAAAGCCCATGAGAGTCCATGAGCTCAAAGGTGAAATATGAGTAAAAAACAACATAAGTAGCAATATAAACAAATTTTATATATAAATTAAAGCGTTTACCTTGTTTCTAGGTAACAAACTATCATTCTACAAAGTATTAAAACGACCCAAACATTGTTCCTAAGGTAATCACTGTGATTAGTGCTATCAATGGGACTAGGACAGCCGTCACAAAGATATCTCTATAGGACTCTCTATGGGTGAGCCCACAAATAGCGAGCATGGTTATGATGGCCCCGTTATGTGGTAATGAGTCCAGCCCACCTGCCGCTAAAGAAGCGATACGATGCATCAGTTCAGGGTCAATATTATACTGCTCTGCTAATTGCATATAACTTGCGCCCATAATCTCTAAGGCAATACCCAACCCACCAGACGCTGATCCTGTGATACCCGCTAAAACATTAATCATGATCGCTTCAGATATCAATGGATTGCCTGGCGCAAACCCCATAAGGTACTGTTTGATAATGGCAAAGCCTGCAAGCGTCGCAATAACAGACCCATAGCCCACCTCTGATGCCGTATTAAAAATCGGCAGTAAAGATCCCATAGCGCCTTTGTTTAAACTTTCTTTTACACTGTCCATTTTTCTAAAATTAAATGCCATAACAAAAATACAGGCCAAAACCAACGATAGAATTATGGACCAAATACCAATGACCGAGCTTAGTTCTACCCCTCCAAATTTTTCATCAGCTAAGTAGCTGTTGCTCCACAAAGGTATTATGATCTTTGAAAAGACATAATTGCCTGATATGACGATGACAATGGGCAATAGTGCTAGCCAGAAATTGGGTATATCGTTGTTCGAAGGGCTGTCTTGTTCATTTAAAGTATGATTGCCATACCCTTCATTATTCACACGGGCAATACGAAGTTGGCGACTCATCCATAACATACCGCCACCCAGCATAATTATTGCGGCAATAATGCCTAATCCAGGGGCTGCAAACGCATCTGTCTCAAAGTAAGGCATGGGAATAGCGTTATGAATTGAAGGGGTACCCGGTAATGCGGTCATGGTCAGTGTTAAGGCACCAATACAAATCGCACCCGGTATCAATCTTTTGGGAATATTGACGTGTCTGAACAAAGCAGCGGCAATCGGGTATATGGCAAAAGTAACCACAAAAGCGGATACCCCGCCATAAGTAAGAATAGCGCAAGCCAATACCACCGATAGCATGGCATGCTTGTCTCCTAATCTTGTCACTAAAGTTTTGGCAATGACATAAGCATAGCCTGAGTCTTGCATCAGCTTGCCAAAAATAGCCCCGAGTAAAAATAAGGGAAAATACTTAACCGCAAAGCTGCCCATCCCCTCCATAAATATCTGGGTATACATTCCCATGCTTTGACTGCCAACGCCGCTTAGAACAACAGCTAAAATAGCAAGAACAGGGGCTAGTATTAAAACACTCACTCCTCGATAAGCAAAATACATTAACAATACCAAAGACAATACAATGGCAAAAATATCCATAACAGCAACTTCCTTTAACGCAAACGAATAAGTCGTAGAAATGCACTGGGTAAAATTGGGTATTCTCTTAAAGTGTGCCAGATATTCGACCATAGCTCCGACAGAGACTATTTTTGAATATCTAGCACACTCTAACCAATAAGACCTAGGGTGATTATTTTCTAATAATCTTTCATAGACTGCTTAATCGCATCAATCGCTGCTGGATTGTCGAGTGTTGACATATCTCCTGTGGGCTTGTTTTCGGCCAGCGCACGTATGGCACGGCGTAGTATTTTACCAGAACGGGTCTTTGGTACTGATTGCGGGAAATAAACCGCTGCTGGACGCGCAATGCCGCCAAGCGACTTGACGACTGCACCAATGATTTGTTGTTCAAGACGAAAGCGGTTTTCGGTTGTGGCCACTTGGGTGTGGTCTCTTAGCACACAAAACGCGATGGGTAACTCGCCTTTGAGCTCATCATGAATGCCCACAACAGCACACTCAGCCATCTCAGGATGGGTGCTAATCGCCTCCTCAATCTCTTGAGTACCAATCCGATGACCAGCGACATTGATGACGTCATCGGTACGGCCGAGGATATAAAAGCAACCATCCTCATCAGTTACGGCATAGTCTGATGTAGAGTACTCATTGCCATCAGCTAAACTAAAGTAGCTGCTAATAAAGCGCTCATCGTTGCGCCATACGGTTGTCAGGCAGCCAGGTGGTAGTGGCGCAGTAATTGCCAGCAAGCCTTTTTCGCCTGCAGCACAACGCTCGCCTGTTTTTTCATTGATCACATGCGCATCATAGCCATACATCGGATAACCAGGTGAGCCTTGTTTGTGCGGTTTATCATCAAATTTTGGGGTATTGCTTAGAATGGGCCAGCCGGACTCAGTCTGCCAGTAATGATCTAAAATAGGCACGCCCAGATGTTTCTTTAACCAATCTGCTGTGGACTGATCAAGCGGCTCACCGGCCAAAAAGAAAGATTTAAGACTAGAGACATCATAGCGTGTCATCCAAGTTTCATCTTGCTTTTTGAGCATACGCACACCTGTAGGCGCGGTGAAAAGAATATTCACCTTGTTGGCCTCAACGATACGCCACCAGATGCCCGGATTGGGACGATGCGGTAGACCTTCGTACATAACGCTGGTCATACCTGCCAGCAATGGCGCATAAATAGTATAAGAGTGACCCACTGCCCAGCCAATATCGGATATTGCCCAAAAGGTCTCACCAGCTTTACCATCATAAATATAGTCCATCGAGGTCGTTAACGCCACGGCATGACCGCCCGTGTCACGCTGCACTCCTTTTGGCGTACCAGTCGTACCAGAAGTATAAAGTAAATACGATGGGGTGTTGGACTCTAACCATACGGGATCAACGATGGCATTGGCCTCGCAGCTGATGCGGCGCTCAGTCGCATAATCGATATCTATCGCTTGCGCTGCAAAAGGTAAAATACCACGATCAACGACCAATACATGCTCAGGCTTGGCTGTCGCTTGCTCTACCCCTTGATTGACAAGGTTTTTGTAATTGATAACTTTACCACCGCGCAGACCAGCATCGACCGTGATGACCATTTTTGCCTCGGCATCATCCATACGAATGGCTAAATTGTGCGCGGCAAACCCACCAAATACCACTGAATGGATGGCACCGATACGCGCACAAGCCAACATGGCATAAGCGGCTTCCAGAATCATCGGCATATAGATGATGACTCGATCGCCCTCTCCAACACCATGACGTTGCAGCACATCTGCGAAGTAGTTGACCTCTTTATACAAGTCATTATAGGTTAGGCGACGCTTGGTATAGTCTGTATAGAACTCAACGTTATTGCCCAAATCGCTAAAAGCATCAGCCACGGTGGGAAAGGTTTCTATTAGCTCTTGATTAATCTCTGAGGACAGCCAAATAAAAGCATCTTGCTCAGCACGATCAGGCAGATGGCGATCGACGCAGTTATAGCAGAGATTGGTCTCACCGCCGACGAACCATTTAGCAAACGGCAAATTACTGTCATCAAGGATTTGTTCCGGCTCTTTATGCCAGTAGATACGTTTCGCTTGCTCTGCCCAGAATTGCTCGCGATCGTTGATAGAGCTGTTGTAAATATCAGCAAAGCTCGGGGTCTGAGTGGCTGGAGTTTGGCCATTTTCAGAAAGTTCGGTTGCCACTTGGTTGTTGATTGGGTCGCTCATAATAGCTGTCCTTAGCGTAAACAAGATATGATGCAATATAGTTTTGAATATAGTTGTGATAAACAATATCGTAATGAGGTACTGGTCATCCGTGCCAGAACTGAAAAACCGATACATAATGTATCGGTTTAAAATGTAGCAGAGCTAACAATAAAGGTCAACTGTTAAGCGTTTAATCTGTTCGATCATAATGAACATTTAAATACTTTAACAGCTAACGACTTTAGATAATGAGACACGTAAAGTTATACTTCGGTCTGATCAGCATACATCTCACGCATGACTTTTTTGTCATGCTTGCCTACAGAAGTTTTGGGCAATTCATCAACGAACTTGAACTGACTGGGCACACCATACTTAGGAATGATACCGCGCTCTACCGCTTTTTCAGCAATGGCTTTGATATCTTCGACTTTGGTCTCTTGAGCGTTAGGCTTGAGCACCACTAATGCCAATGGACGCTCACCCCACTGCTTATCACGAACGCCAATGACCGACACATCAGCCACTGATGGATGCAGCGACAAAATCGTCTCAATCTCCAATGATGAAATCCACTCGCCACCTGATTTAATCACATCTTTTAGACGGTCCGTGATTCTAATGTAGCCATCAGGGCGTACATAGGCGATATCCTGAGTATGCATATAGCCGTTTTCCCACAGCTCTTTGCCAGCGTCATCATTTTTTAGATAGCTCTGGGTCAACCACGGTGCGCGTAATACCAGCTCGCCAGTATTTTCTTCACCAGTGCCAACTGGCTCATTATTCGTACTCCATATCTGGGCGTCCACCATAACCACTGGTTTACCAGTCATACAACGGCGAGCGATGTCTTCTTCTTCCGTCATTTCTGGCTCGTTGAGGCTAAATTCTGTCAGGCTAATGAGCGGCGCTGTCTCCGACATACCGTAGCCCGTATAGACTTCGATATCTTGTGCCAATGCAGATTTTGCTAACCCTTCGGTCAATCTTGAACCACCAATGATCATTTTTAGACCATTAAAACTGGCACCTCGATCTTGCGCTTCTTTGAGTACCATTTGCAGAATCGTCGGCACACAATGGGTGATGCTAACTTTTTCGTTGATGATTAAATCGAGCAAAGTATCAGGCGCATAGCGTCCCGGATAGACTTGCTTGAGACCGACCATGGTCGCGGTAAACGGAAAACCCCATGCATGCACATGGAACATCGGCGTCATCGGCATATAAACGTCGCCGTTACTCACGCCTTGTTTGTTCGGCAACATACCCAGTGTGGCGGCCTCTGCCATACTATGTAGTACCAACTGACGATGACTAAAGAACACGCCTTTTGGATCGCCTGTAGTGCCTGAGGTATAAAAAGTCGTCGCAATCGTGTTTTCATCAAAATCTGGAAACTCAAAAGTGTCATCAGCGGCTTCTAGCAATGCCTCATACTCACCCGTTACGCGACTTTGGTTATCACCAAAAACGCCTTCTACCGTCATGCCGTTGTCATCTAGCCAAATAATATGCTCGATACTGGAGTTTTCAAACTGATAATCCTTCACCAGTGCGGCAAACTCAGAGTTCAGCATCAGCACTTTTGGTTTTGCATGATTGATGGTGTACAGCACCTTTTCTGGTGATAGACGGATATTGACGGTCTGCAAAATATACTGCGACATCGGCACCGCAAAGTAGGATTCTAAATAGCGATGGCTATCCCAATCCATGACGGCAACCACATCACCAGTAGCAAGATTCAGGTCGGCTAAAACATTGGCCAAGCGATTGATACGATTAAACAGATCTTTATAAGTGAAGCGCTTTTTATCTGCATAAACGATTTCTTGATCTTGTGAGACAGTTTTGGCACGGTTTAACAACTGCTTAATCAGTAATGGGAACTCATAAGCAGCTGGCGCACTGTGATAGATATTTGACATAAATCTGACGTCCTTGTTAATTATTTACAGTAATTTTAATGGCTATTAAAGGGTTTGAGGCGAACTGAAATTATTATTTTAATAAAAAATATGCTCGAAAAACCTTGTAATGATAGTAAGAAAAAACCTCAACCATGTAAAGGCTGCTTACGTAAGTATTAAGATAGTAGCTGTGATTTTTATGTCATATTTGACGGGCTATATATAGGTTAAGTGGTTCGGGGTTTGGTTTTTATCATGCCAAAACTAGCGACCGATAATGCCAATACTTGCACGAATAATAACAGCCATACGGTAAGTGACCATTGACCACGCGCGTACGCTATCCCGCATAGCCATGCCCCTAAGGTGCCGCCTGCATAATAGCCCATATAGTATAAGCCAGAAGCCAGTGAGCGACCTTTTTTGACATTGACCGCGATATAGCTAATTGTTGCCGCCTGAGTGACAAACACGCCAGAGGACATAATCGCCAGTCCTACGACAATACCCCAAAGTGGCGTCACCAGCGTCAATAACATCCCAAATATCGACACAATAACGGCCACCCGAACGGTTCGTGCTGAACCAAATCGACGTAGCAATGTAGAGGACAATGGCGTAATGACTACCCCAATCAAGTACACCGCAAAAATATTGGCCAGCGCACCCGTACCGAGCTCATATGGCGTGCCTGTTAAGTGCAAATTAATAAAGGTAAAACAGCCAACTAATGAGAATAATACACAAGCACCAAGCAAACAGGCAGTCACGACGTAACGATTGGTCAAATGCTCACCCAGCGTCTGTATCGCTGAGCGAAAGTTCGGATTGGCCTCAAAGTGACGCGATGAGGGTAGCATTTTACCGACCCAGAGCGCACCTATCAGCGTCATCGCTGCCATCACATAATAGCCGGCACGCCAGCCGATAAGCTCGTGTAAATGCCCGAGCAAAAACCGTCCCATAAAGCCGCCAAATACCGAACCTGAGACATAAAATGACATCAACTCAGTGACAGCCCGACCCTCAAACTCTTCTCCGATATAGGCAATGGTCACCACGGTAATACCGGGCACAGAGAGTCCTTGTATGAAGCGCCATATACCCATCCAACCAATGCTAGGGCTTTGCGCAATGAGCGCCGTCGGTATCGCTAAAAATAGCAAAGCACCAACGATAAATGACTTACGCCCGACCGCATCAGAGAGCATGCCCAAAAACGGTGACATGATGGCGATTGCCAACACGGTTGCCCCAACGATCATACCGGCTTGCACTTCAGTCGCCGCAAAATCTACCATCAGGACGGGTAGCACCGCTTGAATAGAATACACTTGTAAAAAAGCGAACATGCCAATCAAGCCAAAAGTGAGCTTTAAAACCCATGACGTTGAATGATTTGGTGAGACAGAAGGCTGTGGGACGGTATTTTGGGTCTGGTCGGTAGAATGATTCACAAGAAGGCTGACTTTATTGGTTATGCCACGACAGTGATACACACCTGTTATTGGCTTGGATGAGAGACGGGTGACAGAGCTATGTTCTAAACACGCTGCACAATAAATCTAGTTGCACGATAAATCCAGAAGGTAAGACAGTCTCTTTAAATGATACATTCATATCGTAAAGACAAGCGGTTTATGTTATCACATCAAGCCATATACTCAGTTCTAGATGTGTTATTGGCACTACATTAGCTTTGTTATTTAACCAATAGATACCGACGATTTTATGTCTATGATGCCCACGTCATCTATAGAAATTCACTTCTTTAAAGCAGCCTCGCTTTACCTTTTAAATTTGCACTGCTACCTAGTCGCATTCGATACCGTGCAGACAGCGCACAACTTTGACAATGACAAGATTAATGTCTACTATTGTTTTGCCTTAAGTATAAGATAAAACAATACAAATAAGCCGCTCAGCACAAGTACACGACTTTCACTTAAAAGAATATTTATCATGATAAAAAATGCTTGGCTTAAAAAAGCCACTATCACCATAGGCGCGCTGATTTTTTCTATGCCAACTTTGGCTGAAGTCAGCTTATCAGAAACCACGACTATTTCAGCAAACGAAGCATTACCCACAGTGCCAACATTACCAACATTACCAACATTACCAACATTACCAACATTACCAACATTACCAACAGTGCCATCAAACTGTATTGCTGATAGCGCAATCACAGCAGCGGCGCTTTCTGATACTCGTGATAACGGCCCCTTCTCTGTCAGTACCAAACACGTTGCGCGCCAATCAGCAAAGGGCTTCGGTGGTGGCACGATTCACTACCCAACCGATGCTATCGGTTGCGGCTTGTTAGGTGCTATCGCTGTGGTTCCAGGTTACGTGTCTTACGAGGCTGCTATCAAATGGTGGGGACCGCGTTTGGCTTCTTGGGGATTCGTCGTTATCACTATCGATACCAACTCTATCTATGACGATCCGAATAGTAGAGCTACTCAATTGAATGCCGCACTAGACCACATAATCGCTGATGATACCGTTGGCAATAAGATAGATCCTAAGCGATTGGGCGCTATCGGCTGGTCTATGGGCGGTGGCGGTGCGCTTAAGCTAGCAAAGGAGCGCAGCACAGTACGAGCCATTATGCCACTCGCACCCTATCATGACAAAAGCTATGGTGAGGTAAAGACACCAACTTTAGTCATCGCCTGCGAGCGTGACCGTATTGCCACTAATGAGAAATATACCAACGTTTTTTATCATAATGCCACCGGCCCCAAGATGAAAATTGAGGTGGACAATGGCAGTCATTTTTGTCCAACCTACCGCTTTAACGAGATACTGCTGAGTAAGCCTGGTATCGCGTGGATGCAGCGCTATATCAATAATGACACACGCTTCGATAAATTTTTATGTGCCAACGAAAACTACAGCAAAAGCCCACGTATCTCTGCTTATGATTATAAAGACTGTTCGTAAAGCGGTGTATAGGAATGGTGACATTTGCTTTAATTACTCCTTTATTTGCGTACTATTATGACTTAAGAAAACTTAATATGGCTTAAGAAAATTTAAATTTAGCGATGACTTTTAAACTGGCTATGACTTAAAGGAGACTGTCTACAATGAAAGACCAGATACATGATTTGGGTGCAGGTTTTTGGAATATTCGCGGCTCGTTCGTGAGACAAGGCATGATTGATATAGGCAATCAATCAGCATTGGTAAAATTATCCTCTGGAAAGTTTGTGCTGCTGGACAGTTATACGCTCACTGGGGAGGTCCGCGCGCAGGTGATGGCGCTGACCAATAATGGGCAGGACATAGAAGCGGTACTCAACGTGCATCCTTTTCATACGGTGCACTGTGCGCGAGTAGCAAAAGACTTTCCACATGCTCTATTTTATGGCAGTGCACGTCACCATAAGGAAGTGCCAGAAGTGAATTGGAGCGCAGATTACGTTGAAAGTACAGCGGTCGCCGAGCGTTATCCTGAGCTTAAATTTTCATTGCCAAAAGGCATTCACTATATTGCCCCTGATGACGCTGTGCACTCAAGCTCGCTTTTGGTATTTCATCCTGCCAGCCAAAGTCTGTATGTCGACGATACCATCGAGACCCCACCTTCGAAGCGATTTAATGCGGTACAAGCAAGTATAAACTTACATGCTACAACCATAAAAGCACTCAAAGATGAGCCAAATGCTGGCAAAGATTATTGTGATTGGGCCATCAACTTGGCGCATGACTGGCATGACGTGCGTAACTTTTGTAGTGCGCATTCAGGTTTGGTAGTGTTTGAAGAAGGTGAATTTGAAGCAGCGCTATTAGCAACTATTGACAGCGCCCGTCCTGAGCTTGAAAAAGCTTGCATGACTTAAACAAATCCAAGAAACAATAATAAATCACAAGCGTAAAAAAGCTATCAACATCAAAAAACGCTGAAAAAATATGGGTGGTTCATCACAATTTCTATTGAACTTATGGTGTCGATGGGATATTGCCGTCTTTGACATCTTTTTTATAACAGACTTTACGCCTGTCATACGTCATTATCCATATCTTGGTATTTACAGTTGCTTATATTTAGTGACTTAAACTTAGTGACTTATATTTAATTGCTTATATTTAGTGATTTACTGTTTTTATAGTCACCCATAACTACCCTATTAAATTGCTACACCTCATCATTGATCAATTAAGGAACAATATTTATGACAGACAAAATTATAGATTTAGGCTCAGGATTTTGGAACATACGCGGAACATTCCGTATTGGTGGCGTGCTAAATATCGGCACTCAATGCTCACTGGTCAAGCTGGCATCGGGACGCTTTATATTTTTGGACAGTTACGCCTTGACGGGTGACGTTCGAGATGAAGTCATGGCACTAACCAATAATGGTCAAGATGTCGAAGCGGTACTTAACGTTCATCCTTTCCACACGGTGAGCTGTGCACAAATGGCAAAAGACTTTCCGCAAGCCACTATGTATGGCAGCAGCCGTCATCATAAAAAAATGCCAGAGATTAAGTGGGCAGAGGATTTGGTTGAGAGCGAAGCGGTGGCACAGCGCTACCCTGAATTAAAATTTTCGTTATCTGAAGGTGTCCACTATATCTCGCCTAACGAGATGATCCATGCAGGTTCTTTATTGGCTTATCACCCTGCCAGCCAGAGCTTACACGTTGATGACACTTTTATGAGTCCCCCAATGAAATTACTAGAGGCAGTATTACCTGAGCTGATATTGCACCCTACTACCAAAAAAGCCCTCACAAACGAGCCAAATGCTGGTGCACACTATTGCGATTGGGCGACCAACTTGGCAAGTGAGTGGCGCGACGTTCGCAATTTCTGCGCAGCGCATTCTTATCTGGTTCGATTTAAAGAAGGTGAGTTTGAAAAAGCACTGCTAAAAGCCATTGATAAAGCACGTCCAAAGCTAGAAAAATCATAGCTTGTAACGTATTTTGACCGACGTATTTTGTGAAAAAAAGGGCTGCCATTCTGGTAGCCTTTTTTTATGTTTTGAGGTGGCTATAACCTCATCGAAATAACAAGGTCGCCAGCTCATCCTCATTATTGATGATATCTGCCAACGTATAACGCTCAAGCACGGTAATAAAAGCAGTGAGCGCTTCAAAAAACACCCCTTTTAATTGGCAGACTGGACTAATTACACAGCCCAAAGTAGGCGTCGGCGCTGATTCCGCTACCAAGGTGATGGGTAAGCCTATTGAATGAGGTTTTGTCTCGGTATTGGGCAACTGCGCGGCAAAACATTCTACCAACGCAAAATCTGGTTCAATTTGTTTAATCAATACGCCTAAGTTAATATCTTTTGGAGCGTAAGCCAACCGAATACCGCCATTTTTGCCACGGACGCTATCAATGTACCCGAGCTGACCCAGCTGATGAATAATCTTAGTTAAGTGGCTCTTAGAAATATGATAGCTGTCTGCTATGTCACTGATATTAGCCAATGAGTGCTGATCTGGCTTCACTGCTAAATAAATTAATGAGCGCAGTGCGTAGTCACTATAATTGGTTAATCGCATTGATTCACGCTCCTGTCTGTTTTGAGAGTATTAAAATTTTACGGTTTCAACATTGATGAGCTAAAGCACATTACCCAAATAAGCCGTCTGGTCTCGGTCGTGTCAGCATCGGCAAATAACTGATGCAAAATAATACAAAGCAAGCAATCCACGCGCTTTGAGCCACCATAATCCATGCTAGATAATGACTCATATCGACCAGCGGTAATAGCACTCGGCTGATAAATACCAATACCATCAAACCGTACATAACGTTTACCGTTTTTGGTGGCTGATGAATACTGCGACTCGTATGTCCAAGCGATACTCTAGTCATCATCGCCACGGTCATCATACCAACACCAGCAATTGCCAGTCCATGCATAGCGATGCTGTGCGGATAACCTAGCCAAGGCTGTAATGCATACAATAAGAAACTCAGACACATTCCTAAAAACGCAATATACAATGACCACAACAATGGCTTTTGCCAAATACCGCGATTATACCATCCTAGTAAACGAATGATATTGACCACGGCTACGCCAAGTGCTGTGATCGTCAGCAAGTACTTATTAGGATAAAACAAATCAGCCATAAAAAAAGCGAACAAAAAAGCCAAGCTGGCAATATCTTGAGTCTTACTATTTCGTAGCGTTACATTGTCTGTACCACCCCCACTTAATCCGCGCTCAATAAAGAAAGGAACTACCCGTCGCCCGATGGTCAATACCAGACCAATGATTAAGTAAAAGCCTAGATATATACCTACTCTGGTAATGGCCATATCAGCACTAATAATGCCCCAATAGCACAGCCCGTTGCCCAGTGTTAATAGCGCCAGCTTTGCCAAAATTCCCATTTGTTTGTATTGCTTAACTTGTAGCACTGCACGACATATGACAAAGGCCATCGCTCCGATGAACAACATATCAAATAGTGCCGCTGCATATAGTAACCACACACTACTCCCCGCAATAGCGACACCAAGCCCAAAAGCCAACCATCCTAAACGCGCCAGCAACCAACAAGTAAAGATTGCCAGTAGCGAATAACCATGCGGCATCATCACCCCTGTCCAAGTCTTCACCGCGGTTAGCAAAAACCCAGCAATCACTGCGAGTGCATAACCATAAATCATCTCGTGACCATGCCAATACAACGGATTCAATACCTGTGCATCGATTTCCGTGTGACCAGTGAACACAAACGCCCATAGCAGCATCGTTACTACGGCAAATAGCGCAGCTGCACTAAAAAATATGCGAAAGCTCAAATTAAGGATAGGATGCGGAGAGCTTGGTGGTTTGCTAGGTAACGTGATAGATTGCATAGCCATCTTCTTAGAGGAATATAGATGGCTTTAATTATAACATTCATTTTAAATGAACTTTACTAATCTTTAGTCTAACTATTAAATACTTTACTCACCGAAATGCGGCGCCTGCGGAAATCCCTCAAATCAACGTCCCAAGTATAAAAATAGAGAAATCAAGCTGGCTGTTCTTTAGCTAGTATTTGGCCATGATTTAGTCAATACCACTTACAACTGTAATGCCGCAATGACTAACGATATGACCACTATCGTCGTGACATACTTCCTCACTTGAAAGTATGTATGACTGATAATCTGCGCTCGATGCAGACTATAATCGATAACTAGCAGGCTCATAAAACCAATCACTAATAGCCAAATAAAACTACTGGCGGATAAGCTCAAAAAACCAAGCCAAAGGCCAAGCGCAATGACATTGCTATACAGTGGAAGCCTAACAGCCCACTTATTGCCATCAGCTAAATCTAAATGATTGCCCCAATGTGCACCTGCCATAAACGATGCAATCACTAGACCATAAGCACTCAATATATTGGCTACTGAGCCAAGTATAGGCACGGTAACAACGTCTATCATCAGCAAAAATGCACAGGCTATAAATGGAATCGTACCTGCAAAAGTTAGATAAGGACTGGGCTTTTTCATTGTTTAAACCTATCTTATGATTAGTCTAATAATAGTTCTTACTGGTTGATTGGTGGTTTTCAATATACATTAATCACTCTTTTGAGTGTTGCCTTGCCACTGACGGACAAACTCACCGTTTGGATCGTATTGCTGGGTCTGCTTGTCGAGATTAAACTGTCTGCATCCTCTTGGATCAGCACCCACGCCTGCCAGATACTGCCAATTACCCCAATTGCTACCAACATCGTAATCAACAAGATGTTGCTCAAAGTAAGCTGCCCCGTAACGCCAATCAAGCCCTAGCTCATGGATAAAGCAGCTAGCAACCAGTTGTCGCCCGCGATTCGACATATAGCCTGTCGTACTCAATTGATTCATGCAAGCGTTGACGATAGGATATTGTGTTGTACCACTCTTCCATTGTGCTAACAAATTTTCGTCCAATTGGGTTGATGGCGCGTACTGAGCGATACCTTTGAACCAAAATAACTTTTGCTGATGGGTGACAGCATACCAGTAGAAATACTCACGCCACAGCAGCTCAAACCATATCCAGTAAGTAGAGTCATTTTCGATGATATCGCGCTCATAGCGACGTAGACGATTCAATACTGTGTTTACAGACAGCGAGCCGTTTGCAAGCCAAGCGGAGAACTTCGTAGAATGTGTCCAGTCATCTAGCGCGTTTCGGGTTGTTTTATAAGTGCTGGGTGCATCGGAATCGAAATAAGCATCTAAGTGCTTGAGGCCATTTAACTCACCACCTCTAAAACTGGATAGCTGCTGTGATGGCTTATCATGCCCTGCCTCATTAGACAACTGAGATTCAAAAAAGTACTCGTCCCTACTCTGCATATTTTCAGGCAATGGAGCAAGTGATTCTGGCGTTAGATAAATAGCTATATCTTTTTCTGCATGCAGCAAATCATAATCAGTTTCTATTTGTTTACGAAACTGCGTAAAACTTTTGGGCAGGCTCTCTAGCGGTAACTCGTCAAACAAAGTCGCTGTTGTCTGGATATGCCAATGTATCTCGGGATGCTTCGCCTGTATAAGGTCATATACTTTGTTTTGATTATAATCTGCCGTCTGACTGATGCAGATATCTGTCACTTGTTGCTGCTCTATTAGATCACTCAACTGAGTAAAGACGTCCAATGCTTCTTCGCCTTTCTGTAAATACAGCAACCTATTACCACGCTGTATCAGTGACGCATTTAAATCAGCCAAGCTCTCATGTAGAAACTGCTGGCGGGCTTGACCAATAGCGTCATAACGATAGGCATCGTAATGGTCTTTACTATCTAATATATCTGTCAACGATGACGCATAAACTAGCAATAATTTGCCTTTAGTGGATATTTCAGACGCTTTTAATAAAGTGGCATTATCCGCCACTCTCAAGTCATTATGAAATAGTACCAATGTGACATTGTTGTTCTCTGAGTTGTTCTCTGAGTTGTTCGCTGATTGATTTGACATACCCTATCCTTCTGGCTGTTTAGCGCTTATTTTAGTCTTTAACCTTGAAATATCGTATACAGTGTAGAACATACTTAGGGCGTGTTGAACATTCGACCATGGCTCTGACAGAGACTATTTTTTAGACAGTTCGACGTTAAAAATAGTAAGTTTAGTCATTCTAAGCGTGTATCTTTAACAATGAAATGGCACAAAATAGTTCTGTCTCTTTGAGCTGATGCTAAAACTGCCCCCCAGATCTATATAAGCAGTGCGTTGTAAACCTAGTTAAGGCATGAGCATTACCGTCGTTTTACGCCTTGTCTGAAACAGTTTTAGCATCAGCAGTGCCTATTTGTGAATGTTCAACACGCCCTGGCATTCAACTTTGATGCTAATCTAATACTTGTAAGGCAATGCGCTCAGCCCCAGAAACCACTTATAAGCATTGACTCTCATATGTCTGACTGCTTAAATGGCTTACCTCTAGGAGAACACCATGACTCAAAATAATACTACGACTGAAGAAAATAAATCAGATGAAAAGCGTAAACTTATTAATCGATTTTTGATGAGACTGACAAAAGAGCAGCCTCAAATGTATTACGCGACCACCTCTGAGATATCGCGGAGTATTCATACGATGATAAAAGAACATACCAATCGCTTGTCGGTAGAAGAACAAGCACTGGTAAGACGCATGACTATTGAAGAGATTGAAGGATTACTGGGCTTTCATGCTAGATAAGAGATTGACTAACTTTCAAATACATCATTCTCAGTAAGCTGCCAAATATCACAAAAAAAGACCGCTATCAAAGCGGTCTTTTTTATTAGCTATAAGCTAGATTTAATAGCTAACTTAAGACAATTAGAACGGATATTCACGTGGCTCATTTTGCATTGAGATCCAATGTGTTCTAGTGAATTCTTCTAGTACCCACTCGCCATTGAAGCGACCGATACCTGAGTTTTTCTCACCACCGAATGGCGTATTGCTTTCATCATTGACCGAGATGTCATTGATGTGGGTCATGCCAGCTCTGATACCGCGAGCGAAACGCAGACCTTTTTGCATATCAGCAGTGAACACCGCACTAGACAGACCGTACATAGAATCATTGGCGATCGATAGTGCATCGTCTTCGTCTTTAGCACGAATGATACCGACCAGTGGTCCAAACACTTCATTACGTGATAGATCCATTTCGCGAGTGACTTCGGTAAAGATGTGCGGTGGTACGACTTGGCCTTCAATCTCGCCACTTAGTATCATTTTTGCGCCTTCTTCCTGCGCTTTAGCGATTTTTTCTTTGAGCGATTTGACTTGTTTTTCGTTGATGATTGGGCCAACAGCGGTGTCTTGCTTATTAGGGTCTCCAACGTTCAATGTTTTGACATGCGCTAAGAAACGCGCTACGAAATCATCATATATCTCGTCTTCTACGATGACTCTGTTAATCGCGATACAGATTTGACCTTGATGCAAGAATTTACCAAAGGCAGCCGCTTTTACTGCTTGTTCGATATCAGCATCTTTTAGTACGACGAACGGACTGTTACCGCCAAGCTCAAGCGCCACTTGTTTAATGTACTCACCGCCGTTCGCTAACTCACCGATATGTTTACCCACTGAGGTCGAACCTGTAAACGACACTAGGCTTGGCGCTTTGTGTTCAACGATTGCATCGCCTATCTCGCTACCTGAGCCGACCACTACGTTTAATAGACCTTTTGGCAGACCTGCTTCTTCAAATACTTTGGCCAATAGCAAACCACCTGTCACTGGCGTATCGCTAGCAGGCTTGAGTACCACTGCGTTACCAAGCGCTAGGGCTGGTGCGATAGAGCGCTGAGTCAAATGTAGCGGAAAGTTCCATGGGCTAATAACTGCTACGACACCGATAGGCTCACGATAAATAAAGTTTTCTTTACCAGGCGTGTTCGATGGACGAATCTCACCATGTACACGGTTAGGGAACGTCGCTGCTTCAAGGGTAATCGCACGCGTCGCACTGAATTCGACCATCGCTTTGATACGTGTGCTGCCCGACTCTTTGATTAGCCAATCAACGATTTCTTCTTGGCGCTGATCCAGTATGTTGACCACTTTATATAACACTGCGGCTCGCGTTGCAGGCGTTTGCTTAGCCCATGCTTCTTGAGTTTGGCTCGCAGCATCGTATGCTTCATTAAGCTGATCCTTGGTCGCTTGCTGAATTTCTACGAGCGTATCGCCATTATAGGGATTGGTATTAGTATTGCTGCTGTCGTCCTTACCTGTTTGCCATTCACCAGCGATGAACTGCAAATGGAAGTCAGTATATGCACTGGTAGTTGTATTGTTGGTTGACATAATTAGCCTTATTTTTGGTTTGTTGTGCTGAATATTTATTTTCGATTATTTGAATAAAATTATTAAGTCGGAGATATCTCAATTAAAAGCATATCTTATAAGTAGTAAGTGTGAAGTTATGGTTAAACAATTAGTTAAAAGCCATCAGTTAGAATAAAGACGCTGTGATAACGGATAACAACAAAACCTACCTTGCTAGACGACTGGTCTAATGCTACCATAGCTATCAATAAAACAAGACTACTTTGTCAGTAAATATTGTTGATAAAACGTAACACCTATAAATATATCCTATTACAATACGCTATCAACATGACGTTCAAATGAACGCTGACTACCTTATATAAATACTGCTATTAAAGGAGAACATCCTACCTATGTCTAACATAACAGACACTACTACACCCGATACCAAAGCTCATTTACTTGCGACTGGCTACCAATTAATAGCCAAAAAAGGCTTTACCGCTGTTGGTATCAAGCAAATATTGGATACCGCAGGGGTGCCCAAAGGCTCGTTTTATCATTATTTTGCCTCAAAGGAAGCCTTTGGTGAGTCGATTATCAGTCACTATTTTGTCAATTATAAGAATCGTCTAGAAGCGATCGGCGGGCAAGATGTGAGTGCGCAGCAAAAACTGTATAACTATTTTCAGAATTGGTACGACACCCAACAGAATGGCTGTGACCACGAGAAATGCTTGGTCGTCAAGCTCAGCGCCGAGGTGGCAGACATGTCAGAGACGATGCGTGAGGCGTTAAATGCTGGCTATCAGCAGACTGTCACTTGGCTAGCCACACAAATAAAAGCGGGCTGGGTCGATGGGTCTGTACCACAGCCTGACAATATCGCTGCTGAGAGTATGGCTAAGCGCTGGTATTTTGCATGGCTCGGAGCCAGCTTAATCGCTAAGACCAGTCAAACCAATACGCCGCTTGCGGAAGTCTGGCAAATGACGACTTCGCAAATGGGGCGCTAACGGCCGTTACCTATTCTCAGTCGCTGGTCTGAATCACCACTCTCAATCCCTAGGTGTTTTCAATGAAAAGCGCCTTAAATGAAAAGCACCTTAATAGTAAATAACGGTTCGTTGGATTCATATCATTTGGTTTACGATACTTTTGTAATTATTTACAGAAAATACTAGACGACCGGTCTAATTAATGTACAATGCCTGCAGATGTTTAAAACAAGCATCACGAATTTTAGCTTTTAATTTCAGATATACACTCTATAACTTTTAGGAAAATTATGAATAACTTTCAATATTACAACCCAGTACGTATCGTTTTTGGTGAAGGTCAAATCGAGCAATTATCAGATCTAGTCCCTACTGATGCCCGTGTTCTTATTACTTATGGTGGCGGTTCAGCACAGCGCACTGGTACATTAGACGAAGTAAAAGATGCTTTGTCTGCGAGCGGAAACCGTACTGTCTTTGAGTTTGGTGGTATTGAGCCAAATCCAGAATTTGTCACACTATTAAAAGCTGCTGACATGGTTAACGAGCACAATATCGATTTCTTATTAGCAGTCGGTGGCGGTTCAGTCATTGATGGCAGTAAGTTTGTGGCGCTTGTGGCTTCATTAACAGAAGAAGACGGTACTGTCTCACGCGATCAAGCATGGGATGCCTTGACAAGCTATTGCAGAAATATCGACTCTGCCGTTGACCTAGGTGCAGTCTTAACGATTCCAGCGACTGGTTCAGAGATGAACTCTGGCGGCGTTGTTAACTATAGCGAACGCCAAGCAAAACTACCGTTTGGTAACCCACTTGCCTTCCCTAAGTTCTCAATCTTAGATCCTACTAAGACATTGACTTTGCCTGAGCGTCAGGTCATGAATGGTGTTGCTGATGCATTCGTCCATGTGATGGAACAATATTTGACTTATCCAGTCAATGCTAAAGTCCAAGACGCCTTTGCTGAAAGCTTGTTGAAAATTCTGATTGAAGAAGGTCCAGCAGTCAAAAAAGACCCAGAAAACATGGAAACGCGTAAAAACATCATGTGGACAGCGACCATGGCACTGAACGGTCTGATTGGTACTGGTGTGCCACAGGATTGGACGACGCATATGGTTGGTCATGAATTAACTTCATTGCACGCTATCGATCATGCACGTACATTAACCATCGTTTTACCATCAGTGATGCGCGAGCTAAAAGAAAGCAAAAAAGAAAAATTGCTTCAGTATGCACGTAACGTATGGAACCTCACCGATACTGACCAAGATGATGACACCATCATTGAGACAGCGATTGTCAACACTGAAAACTTCTTCCGCGAGCTTGGCTTGCCAGTAAGCTTAGAAGATGTTGATTTAGACAATGCTGCCATTGATCCTATTATCAAACAACTTGAAGCTCATAACATGGTCAAGCTGGGTGAGCACGGCAAAAACGATCTTGACGTATCACGTCGTATCTTGGACCGTGCGGTTACTAGCAAGGCTTCGTAACCAATGAATACAGCAAATAAATGCGATGTTAGGTTAAATAGTATTTGTTTGTGATTGTCCTCCTTTAAGTGACACTATCCGAAATGATATTGTCGTGAAGATAAAAGTATCGTCAAAATAAAATTATCATGAAAATAACAGTAACTATTCAACAGTGAGTAGTTACTGCCCTCTTAATCAGTCATTAGTTTTCAATCAGTAACTAGCCAATAATTATTAAAAAACGGCTATGCAATACCCAATGATTAAACAGTTAACTTTCTAAGTATTAGTCATTAACTGACAATCAACATCTAACACTCAATAAATAGAAAAGGGGCTTTACTATGAGCTTTGAAAAACAACAAAACCAACAACAAAATCGTCAAATCAAACTGGCCAGTCGTCCTACTGGTGAGCCAAAAGCTGAAAATTTTGACATGGCTACTAGCGACATCCCAACACCCAATAACAATGAGATGCTACTGCGTACGGTCTATCTATCATTAGACCCGTATATGCGCGGACGTATGAGCGATGCCAAAAGCTACGCTGATCCCTTAGAGGTTGGTGATGTTATAATGGGCGGCACAGTCGCTCAAGTCGTTGAATCCAATGTCGATGGTTTCTCTAAAGGCGATTTAGTGGTCTCAAACTCAGGCTGGCAGGATTACAGCGTCAGTAATGGCGAAGGCATCCTCAAATTAGACAAAGACATGCCGAACCCTTCTTATGGTTTAGGTGTCCTTGGTATGCCAGGCTTTACTGGTTATATGGGTTTGACCGATATCGGCAAACCACAAAAAGGCGAAACTTTGGTTGTCGCAGCGGCTACTGGTCCTGTCGGTGCAACGGTTGGTCAAGTGGGTAATCAATATGGTCTGCGCACTGTCGGTGTCGCAGGCGGCAAAGAAAAGTGTGATTTTGCGGTCAACGAGCTTGGCTTTGATGTCTGTATCGATCACAAAGCCGATGACTTCGCTGAGCAATTAAAAGCAGCGTGCCCAGATGGTATCGACATCTATTACGAAAACGTTGGCGGTAAAGTGTTCGATGCAGTATTACCACTATTGAACGCGCATGCTCGTATTCCAGTATGTGGTCTAGTATCACAATATAACGCCACTGACTTACCTGATGGCAAAGACCGCTTGGGTATGCTAATGGGTCAAGTATTGGCCAACCGTTTAACCGTCAAAGGCTTCATCATCTTTGAAGAGTATGGCGATCACTTCCCAGAATTTTTAGAAACCATGAGTAAATGGGTAGAATCAGGTGATGTCAAAACCAAAGAATACATTGCAGATGGCTTGGATGACGCACCGAACGCCTTCGTTGACATGCTCAATGGTGATAACTTTGGCAAGACCGTCGTAAAAGTATCTGATGTCGAATAAATCGGTTAGATAACGAGTTAACAACATAATTTGTTAAGAAAACCACTGAAAATGACATCTTAACCATGAATACTGTTGGCAGTCATCGCTATTATTGACTAAGTACGATTGGTTAAAGATGGCTGCTAACCATCAATCATTTAAAAACAACGTTAATAATAAATAAGGACAATCATGAATATTTTAATGGTACTAACTTCACACGATAAATTGGGCGATACTGGTAAGAAAACAGGTTTTTGGCTAGAAGAATTTGCCGCACCTTACTATGCTTTTCTTGATGCTGGCGCCAATGTCACGATCGCCTCTCCTGCTGGTGGTCAGCCACCACTAGATCCTAGTAGCGACACACCAGATGCGCAAACAAAAGATACCACCCGTTTTAAAGATGATAAAGACGCTCAAGAGCATTTAGCTAACACCAAAAAACTGGCTGATATGAAAGCAGAAGACTTTGACTCAGTCTTTTACCCTGGTGGTCACGGCCCATTGTGGGATTTGGCAGTTGATGAAAACTCTATCAATCTGATCGAGACCTTTGTAAAACAAGATAAGCCTGTTGCTTTTGTTTGTCACTCTCCTGCCGCGCTTAAAAACGTCAAAGTTGATGGTGAGTACCTAGTGAAAGGCAAAACTGTTACTGGTTTTACCAATTCAGAAGAAGACGCAGTTGGCCTTACGGATGTAGTGCCTTTCTTAGTAGAAGATGCGCTTAAAGCCAATGGCGGTAATTACGAAAAAGCGGCTGAT
The DNA here is from genome assembly GCF_047272965.1 of Psychrobacter sp. AT9. Taxonomy (NCBI): domain Bacteria; kingdom Pseudomonadati; phylum Pseudomonadota; class Gammaproteobacteria; order Moraxellales; family Moraxellaceae; genus Psychrobacter; species Psychrobacter sp. AT9. The sequence continues at coordinate 1,281,206 of NZ_JBKOTW010000001.1, read as the reverse complement.
TGGGAATCGTTTGTGGTAGAAGACGGCTTGTTAATCACAGGTCAAAACCCAGCATCGTCAGAAGAAGCAGCTAAGCGTCTAATGGCAAAGCTTAACGGTTGATCCAATTAACAAAGTAAAAAGGCTACTATTATGATTCGTTTACACCATCTCAACCAATCACGGTCGCTACGTACTTTATGGCTTTTAGAAGAGCTTGGCGTCCCTTATGAGATCGTCAGTCATCAGCGTGATGCTAAAACGCATCTGGCACCTGATAGCTTAAAAGCTGTACATCCTCTTGGTAAATCACCGGTCATTGAAATGGATGGTGAAATATACTCGGAGTCAGGGGCCATTACTGAGCTATTGATCGAACGCTTTGCGCCAGATCGTCTACGCCCTGCTCCTGATAGCGCCGATTATGGGCATTATCTACAGTGGATTGACTTTGCTGAAAGCTCGCTGATGTTGCCATTGATGCTTGAATTGTTTACCAAAAAAGCAGGTATCAACGACAATGAGTTTTTGAACGGTTATATAGAGATAGAAAAAACCAGACTGTTCAAATACCTAGACACCTCAGTTGAGGGTAAGTCGTTTATTGTGGGTGATAAATTGAGCGGTGCTGATTTTATGCTGTCGTTTGACTTGATCATTCTTGCTCAACGTCAAAAACTAGATGCTTATCCACATATTAAACAATATGCTGAAAAGCTGGCCAGTCTTGATAGCTATCAACGTGCGATGAATCTTGAAGCTGAGCATGACGAGTCAAAGCAAGCGTAAACACGCTTCATAATAAATGCTCAATAAAAAATATGATAAAATAGCCCAAGTCTATCTTGGGCTATTTTTGTTGTTTTATTCCATTAATAACTGTACTAAGATCAGTTACTGACACGCGCAGCTAGCGCCGCCAATCATAGGGGAGCTGTACCATGTCCTTACTCTATTCATTCACACAAATCATCATACGACCATGAGTACTGAATACCAGTTCAAACCCCACGAACAACCAATGATGGTGGGCTCTCCAGCCAATCCTGACCATCCTGCACGCCGTAAAGTGTTTTATTTGCTGATTGGAATTTTCGTTGGTCTCACAGCCAGCTTTCAAAATGGTCTACTTGTCGCAAATCTCAATCAAATTCAAGGCCAACTGGGATTAACGCCTGCCGAAGGGGGTTGGATATCTGTCAGCTACAATATGACCAATGCCTGTATTACCGTTCTACTGTACAAAATTCGCCAACAATTTGGCATGTCACTGTTTAGTAAAATCACCCTATTTTTTCTGTTAGCCGCCACGAGTCTACAGTGGCTGATCAGTAGTCACTTATTAGATACGCCTAACATTGGCATCGAGCCCTATTACCTAGAGATTGTCGCAAGGGGACTTAGCGGTATGGTGGCCAGTGGCATGACCATATTGGGCTTATTTTATTGCTTGCAAGGTATGCCAACTGTCAAACGTACTAGTGGCCTCATATTGGGCTTTGGCTTGGTACAGTTCGGTATTCCACTATCACGCATCATCTCGCCCTACCTCACCATCGATGGTCAGCTTGAAAACTTGTTTTTATTCCAATTTGGTTTGGCGCTGATTTGCTTTGGACTTATTAACATCTTAGAGCTACCACCAGGTAATACAGAAAAAGTGTTTGAGAAACTCGATTTTCTCAGCTTTGGGTTTTTTGCGAGCGGTCTGGCTGCATTAGCGGTCATTTTGGTGCAAGGTAGGATTTTATGGTGGACGACGCCTTGGCTTGTCTATCCACTGATGATTGCCATTGTTGGAATCAGCATCGCCTTATGGATTGAAACGCATCGCAAAAACCCAATGCTGCAAGTTCGCTGGATGCGTAGCCGTAATATTATCGCTTTTATGATTACGGGCGCTGTCATGCGAATTTTGTTATCTGAGCAAAATGTCGGTGCGGCAGGATTACTTGCCAACTTAGGCTATGGTAACGATCAGCTCATTACTTTTTATGCGGTCATATTGGCTGCCAGTGTGTTGGCTTTGGTGATTAGTATTTTTAGCACCAATCCGATGGATTTACGCCGACCCGTTATTTTTGCCGTGGCATTGATTGCATTAGGCTCTTGGATGGATGTGGGTGTGTCTATTAATTCTGCACCCTATATGTTTTATCTCAGCCAATTTTTGATTGCATTTGCCGCGGTGTATTTTATGGGGCCTCTGGTTTTTGAAGGATTTTTGCGTGCGATTGCCAGTGGTCCTGCCTATATTATTAGTTTTTCCGTTATTTTTGGTATTTCACAAACGGTTGGTGGCTTGGCAGGTGCAGCGGCAATTCAGGCATTTACAACCATTCGTACGCAAGTGCATTATGCCGATATGGTCAGCTCACTGAATTTGGGGGATCCTGCGTTCAGTGCTCAAATTGCTGGTACTCGTAGTGTATTGTCAAACCAAACGACGGACGCAGCGCAAGCGAATGTAGCTGCAATGAGCCAAGTTTTGCAAGGGATTCAGCGCCAAGCAACGGTCTCCGCTTATGGTGATTTGTTTTTTATCATGGCCATTCTATCAACTATGGCTACTGCTATGTTATTACTCAATTATTTTTACTATCGTTATCACAAACGCAATCCTCTGGCTAAAGAGCTTGCTGTTATTGCAAAAATGCGTGAACCAAAATAATGCCTTTTATTGCATGAGTGATTTTTCACTTTATTGATTTATCGCCACACCGTGTAAGTATTTGCTAATTAAACATTTAGGAGCGCGTCATGAGCCAAAAGAAACCCAGTGAACTGAATCAAACACCTCAGACGTCAACTGATGCTCCCATAACAGACGCACGTATTGCGTCAAATACCGATACCAATCAGGCCGAAAATCCTACAATAGAGCAAACGGATACCTCTGAGACAAATCCAGCTACTGACATACAAAAAGGCTCACGTGATGAGACGCCTATGCCACCAAAAGAACCTATCGCAGCGGCTACTGGCTGGTCGCCAAAGAAAAAATCCTATCTGAATTTAGGATTATTGGTTGTAATGATTGTCATTGGTGTGGCATTGATTTTGTATGCATGGAAGCTCCCACCGTTTACCCCAACGGTACAGCAAACCAATAACGCCTTTGTCAAAGGCCAGACGACCATCATCAGCCCGCAAGTCTCTGGCTATGTCACCGAGGTAGCAGTACAAGATTTTGCCAATGTCAGAGCCGGTGACCTATTGATAAAAATAGACGATCGAACCTTTCAGCAGCAACTCGAACAAGCCGAGGCCAATACTGAAGTGGCTGTCACCAACCGCTCTAGCAATGATCAAGACACCCAATCTAGTCAAGCACAAATAGAAGCACGCAAAGCCGACCTCTATAGTGCCAAAATCAATGTAGAGAGTGCTCGTGAAGATGTAAACCGCTATCAAGGCTTAGATGCTATCGGTGCTGTATCAAAAGCAGAAGTGGCTCACATCAAGGCGCAACTTGCTCAAGCACAGGCAGGCGTGCAACAAGCAGAAGCCAACCTACAAGCTGCTCAAGAGAACCGTGAAAAAACCAGTGGTAGTCGCTCATCCCTAGATGCAAATATCAAAAATGCTGAAGCAGGGGTTAAGCAGGCGCAAATCAATCTGGACAATACCATCATCACAGCACCTGAATCAGGGCAGTTGAGCCAAGTCAGCGTCAAAGAAGGTCAGTATGTTGGTGCAGGCACACAGCTCATGTATATCGTGCCAAAAGGAATTTGGATTATTGCGAACTTTAAGGAAACCCAAATAACCAGTATGGCGGTCGGCGAGCCCGCTACTATCCATGTAGATGCGCTTGGTGGTGCCAAATTCCACGGGCGTGTCAGCAATATCTCACCAGCGACTGGAAGTGAATTTAGCGCAGGCGCGGCAAACCCTGCGACTGGCAACTATATTAAAATAGCCCAGCGTATCCCCGTGCGTATTGACTTAGACCAAAATCAGGCTGAGCTTGCTCAATTACGTCCCGGTATGTCGGTCTCTGTCGATGTAGATACTAATATCAAAGCGAAAAGCTAGATTAAAGCGAAAAACTATAGTCAGTGAAAAATAATATCGATACATCACGCACTGATGATATCAATTTTTCTTGCTTGCTGTGCCTGTGCAGACAGAGGCTACAAAAAATTGATATCAGCAGTATCGTCACGTTTTTGAGGTATTTTAACTATAGATTAAAGCAAAAAACTGGGGCATATTAAGTACGCTCTAGCATAAAAACCCCCTTTAAATACCAGTATAAAGGGATTTAAAGGGGGTTTTGTTTAGCGTTAAAATAAGCTGACATCTATCAGCCTCACACCTATTAATTTAACGTCTAAGGTAATAAGCGCTTAGTTGTCCAACCTGCCTTGTCCTCGTTGCTATCTTGGGTGTACACAATACGGTCATGCATGCGGTTGGCACGACCTTGCCAAAATTCAATCTCATTGATCGTAATCTCATAACCGCCCCAAAACGCTGGTGTTGGCACTTGGCTGTTTTCGGGATAATCAGCTTGTAGCTGGTCAAAGGTCTGTTCCATAACTTCTCGGTTAGCAACTTCACCGCTTTGTGGTTGGCTGACCCATGCGCCTACTTGACTATCGTGTGGACGCTTTTGGAAGTACGTAGCTGACTTATTGGCATCTATTTTAGCAATGCTACCGCTGATACGGACTTGCCGCTCAAGCTCATGCCAAAAGAACAGCACTTCTGCATTGGGGTTCTCAGCGATATCTTGACCTTTAGCACTTTCATAGTTGGTATAAAATACCACACCAGTCTCAGTAATCTCACGCATTAATACAATACGCACACTGGGTTTATTATCTGCCCCGCAAGTAGCAAGGCTCATCGCATAGGGCTCTTGCACTTTTTGCTCGGTCGCATCGCTAATCCAACCTTTTAATAGCTCAAATGGTGATGTAGGAATCGACTGCTGGTCAAGAGCGCCTTTTTCGTACGATAAACGTTGATCGGTAAAGTCCATGCTCATAACTATTCCTTGATTGCGTTATATTATTAAGCCCTTTTTAATGACCTATTTATCGAGATTATTAAGGCGTGTCTTCATTTCAAAAATGGTGATAAAAATGAGATAAATTACAGTCAAACAAGAAAAATAGTGCAGATAATATCGGGATATTAACCAGCTATTTGACGATGTTTAGCAAGATTTAGCCATTTTCAGCCCATTGAGATGACTATCGAGTGAATTGAAGACACGCCCTAGCCCAATACTGCCTTAATCTGCTCAGCCAAATCATTGGCCATCACATCACACTCTATCTCATCATCTGACTCGACCATCACTCGAATCATCGGCTCAGTGCCCGATTGACGAATCAACAGACGACCACGACCCTCTAGAGTAGCACGTGCTTTATCAAAAGCGGTGACTAACTCTTTATGCTCAAAAGGATCTTGCATGGTAGATAAGCGTACATTGACCAGCTTCTGTGGCAGTACTTCAAAGCCCTCTGTAAGGTCACTTAGAGCTTTATTTTGCGCTTGCATAACGGCCAATACTTGTAAGCTTGCAATGATCGCATCGCCCGTACGGCTCTTGTCTAAGCATAATATATGCCCAGATGGTTCACCACCTAGTATCCAGTCGTGAGCGGCAAGCTCTTGCATGACATAACGATCGCCTACTTTTGCACGAGTAAAGGCAATACCTGCCTCCTTCAATGCCAACTCTAGACCCATGTTAGTCATGAGCGTACCAACCACCCCTACCGCAGGCGTTTTGCCTTGGGTGGCAAGCACGTATAAAATGCCATCGCCATCGACCAGTTTACCCATCTCATCGACCATCACGATACGATCACCGTCACCATCTAAGGCAATACCGACATCCGCTTCGTGCTCAAGTACGGCTTTTTGCAAGCTCTCTGGATGGGTCGAGCCGCAGTCAGCATTGATATTGATACCGTCTGGCGTATTATTAATAGCAATCACGTTGGCACCAAGCTCACGCATGACTCTTGGAGCAACGCTATAGCCTGCGCCATTGGCACAATCGACAACAATAGTTAGATGAGCTAAGTCGTACTGATAAGGGAAGCTGCCTTTACAGAATTCAATATAGCGACCTTTAGCATCATTAATTCGGTTATTTTTACCCAATTGTGCTGGATCAAGAATAGGCATGAGCACATCGCTGCCATTAGAGTCGCTCATAATGGCTTTTAATTTGTCATTAATCGCCGTTTGCATCTCATCGGTCAACTTTTTACCGTCAGCTGAGAAGAACTTAATGCCGTTGTCATAGTATGGATTATGAGATGCTGAGATAACGACGCCTGCATCTGCATGAAAGCTGCGAGTTAAGTGAGCGATAGCTGGCGTTGGTAATGGGCCAAGCATGTTTACATCGACCCCTGCTGCGTTAAAACCGGCCTGTAGCGCCCCTTCGATCACATAGCCTGAGAGACGAGTGTCTTTGCCGATGACCACGCTCGGCTTACGGCTAGGATTGTCATTGTTTTCTATGAGCACCAGTCCAGTCACATAACCTAATTTTAGAATAAAATCAGGGGTGATCGGTAACTCACCAAATTTTCCGCGAATACCATCAGTGCCAAAGTAGCTCATTACAAATGTTCCTCAAGTCTAAAAATGAAACGCCAGACGTACGCGCAGGCAAGGCAATAGTTATTATAATCTATTGGTGTATTTTACAAAAAAAACAGCCAACAATGACGGGGCATTGTTGACTGTTTGTATCCTGATGTCACTGTCATGCTGTCTGTCAGTGACTATCGACGTTCTTAGGACTAAAAAGTTATTAGGATTAAGAAGTTATTAGGACTAAAGTGTTTTAATTAATCCACTCGATAGTTCGGTGCTTCTTTGGTGATTTGCACGTCATGCACATGCGACTCTTTCATGCCCGCAGACGTCACCTTGATGAACTGTGGTTTGGTACGCATATCTTCGATAGTCGCACAGCCAGTATAGCCCATTGATGAACGTAAACCGCCTACCAATTGATTCACGATACCTGCCACTGGTCCTTTATAAGGAACACGACCTTCGATGCCTTCTGGAACCAGTTTTTCTACGCCATCTTTGGCATCTTGGAAATAACGGTCTGATGAGCCATTCTGACCTGACATCGCACCTAAGCTACCCATACCGCGATATGCTTTATAATAACGACCTTGGAACAGCTCAACTTCGCCTGGGGCTTCTTCGGTACCGGCCATTAATGAGCCGACCATGATACAAGAAGCACCAGCTGCGATGGCTTTTGCCATGTCACCTGAGAAGCGAATACCACCATCAGCAATCAATGGGATACTGTCTTTTAGGGCGCTGGCCACATTATCAATGGCTGAGATTTGTGGTACACCAATACCCGCGATGATACGTGTGGTACAAATAGAGCCAGGACCGATACCAACTTTTACCGCATCAGCGCCCGCATCACGTAACGCTAGAGCTGCATCACCGGTAGCGATGTTGCCACCGATAACTTGTACATGAGGGAAATTTTTCTTGATCCAAGAGACTTTTTCAATCACGCCCTTTGAATGACCATGTGCCGTATCGACCACGATAATATCGACGTCAGCTGCAATCAATGCTTCAACGCGCGCTTGCGTATCTGCACCCGTACCGACAGCAGCGCCGACACGTAAGCGGCCTTGCTCATCTTTACAAGCATTTGGGTTGTTTTCAGCTTTGGCAAAGTCATTGACCGTAATCAGACCGCGCAGACGAAAGTCTTCATCAATCACGATCACTTTTTCGATACGGTGCTCATGCAGCAATTTTTTGATATTTTCATTGCTCTCACCTTCTTGCACGGTGACTAGCTGCTCTTTTGGCGTCATGATATAGCTAACTGGTAACGACAGATTGGTCTCAAAACGCCAGTCACGATGTGTGACGATACCGACGACTTTATCCGTGCCCTTCTCTACCACAGGTACACCTGAGATATTGTTGTTTTGGGTCAGTCTTAATAATTCACCAATCGTCATTTCAGGATGCACAGTGATAGGATCGACTACCGTTCCTGCTTCGAATTTTTTGACGCGACGTACTTGTGTGGCCTGCTTATCGATATCCATGCTCTTATGCAAGATACCCAAACCACCCAGCTGTGCCATGGTGATAGCCATTTCAGATTCGGTGACAGTATCCATAGCAGCCGAGATTAGCGGCAGATTTAGTGTGATACTTTTGGTCAAACGCGTGGACAGATCGGCAGATTTTGGCAAGATTTCAGAGTAGGCTGGTAACAATAAAACGTCATCAAAGGTGAAGGCTTCATCGACAATTCGTAACATACAGACCCCTAGTGGTGGTTATTTTGATGGGTGGGATTTTCGCATTAAGACAATCAATCAAGATCACCATTATGACTTTACGACGTTCAACCCTTATTTGTTAAAGGCTTTGAATCATAGAGCTTTAGATAATAAGCAATGTACCAGTCGTTATTTATAATCAAACATTATTCGTCATCAAATAAAGACACTAGAAAACTGCTATTGATTTATCAGTGGTAAGAAAACGCAAATACTGCGCGGCCTTATCTTTAATCGCTCAGTTATCCCTTAAAAATAACGCCATATTATAACAAATAAGCAAGCAAATCGCATGCTATATTTGTCAGTGGGTTTTACCCAAAGCTGTCTATCGATAGTGAGGCTGTACATTCAATTTTTTTAAGCGTCAAACTAGGGTCTGTTGAACATTAAAATGTGGAACTGGCAGTGTCTATTTTTTAGACAATACGCAGTGAAATTTTTGACGCCTAGTCATTCTAGGTTAGACAATTTCGCCATGTATTGGCAAAAAATAGCCCTGCCCCTGCTTGTATACTTGGGACTGATACTAAAATCACCCCGAACGTTGTTATAAACCTAGCTAAGGTCTAGACATTATCGTCGGTTTGCGCCTGATTTGATAAAAGGTTTGGGGCAATTTTAGCAAGCAGCAGTCCTAATATTTGAATGTTCAACAGACCCTAATAGACATTGACTACTTTTGTCTCAATACAAGGTGCTCAGCTGGTAAATAATGCTTTTGTTCACGGTACAAATAATCAAGCATCTGCTCACGTATCTCACAGGCCAGTGTCCATGCTTCTACAGGGCCTACCGCTGAAACAGCGCCGCGCAGTTGAATGGTCTTTTCAGTCACCTCAACGACAAATATTTCAGGCTCAGTTTTGTTGTCCCAAAGCTTGTTGTCTTTCACCACCGAGATAAACTGCTGGCGAATGGCATTAATATCTGCACCATAATCGATATATAAGAACACGGGACAGGTCTGATGCACTTCTGTATGTGACCAGTTCTCTACCATTTCGGTGATCAATTCGCGCATCGGCACGATTAATCGACGTTCATCCCATGTTTTTAGTACCGCATAAGTGTAACGCAGGTCTTCAACGGTACTAAAGTTGCCATCCATTATTACGCTGTCGCCAATTCGTACGGGCTGTGTCACTGCAACCTGTACTCCAGCAATGATGTTACCCAATATTGGTTGAGCGGCGATACCAATGACCACGCCAGCAATGCCAGCCGAAGTCAGTAAGGTTTTACCAAAGCCTTCCATGTTGGCAAATTCACTCAGACCTATCCAAATACTGCCCAACACCATGACAAATACGAAGACGCGGCGAAATATCGATACGTAAGTGCGACGACGGCGCACTTTGTCAAACTGCTCATCTCCTAGGTTTTCAATCTGCATATCTTGATAGCGGTTGGCAAAAAAGTTGATAACGCGTATACCGAGCCACATGGCGCTAAAGACCAATCCAATCCAAATAATCGGACGTGTCGAGGAAGCGACTGCATCCAGATAAGGAAAGCCACCCGATACCAAGGTAAATACCGATGAGAAGCTGATGGTAAAGGTTAGCGGTACTGTCAGCTTATTGACCAAATCTTCCACGCTATTGTGATGAACCGTACTCAGCCGATTGCCTGCTTTATCTTTGACGTACCAATTGAGAAGCTTGCCAGCACCTTTACTGAGTAACCAGCCCACTCCCATGGTAAAAGAGAAGAAAATAAGTAATGCTAAAAACTCCCAGATGGCGATACTAAATAACTGTAATTTTGTCCACGCTGGTAAATAACGCTCAAACTTTGCAGGATGATATTGCTCATAGAGGTTATCAATATTACCAACCGTTTGGGCAGAAAATATCCAAAAAGGCGCACTATCATCAATGCGCACACGCTCTAGATGTATGGGTACACGGCGCTCACGATAATCGATATAACCAAGCTGAATAGAGCGTCTAGGAATGCCTTGAATACTATTCGTGCTACCAAGCGGTGGCTCAATCAAACCGTCAGGGCGATCTGGCAACTCATCAAAAACATAGAGCTTTTTTTCAATCAACAAAAAATCAAGTTGTTTGGCCAGATCTATCGCCCGACTACGCTGCAACTTACCATCAATCAAATTCATATTGAGCGCATAAGCAGCCAAATCATACTGCTGCTTCATGACGGCTGACTGAAAAAACTCCAAGGTAGCCAGAGGCGTGGATAAATTCGGTGGCTCAGCGAGCGGTGGCAAGCCTGCATTTAGTTTGTTTAAAGAATAATAGCTTTCGTTATAATCACCAGTGAGACCTGTATCTCCTTGCATTACGCCTGCTTGCTGCACTGCATCCTTGTCTAAAGGATTGACAACTTCATCTGCAATCTCCGAGACACTAATGCCTTCTTTTTTGATCTGTTCAATTTTCTGTGCCGTGTAATCCGCCAAGTTTTCTGGCTTCGCAAGCACAGTATTTAGTGCATTACTTTGATTTTCGACGACCGCATCGTTGTTGGTAGCCGCTGTCGCAGGAAGATAAAACACACTACATACCATGACCAGCATGCTGAGTAAAAGTGTCAGTCTACTATGATGGCGCACAGCACTGCCACCAACATCATAAATAGCGTTAGGTTTATCATTGACGTTTTTAACGTGCGTAGTGTCTAGAGAATGAAGGAAATTTTGCATAAGAGAAATCTTGGCCTCAGTGTGTTTCTAACCTAATGCAGTCTACAAAAAAAAGCCAGCGCAATGCTGACTTAATTTATTAGGGCGTGTCCTCATTTTAAAAATGAGGATAAAAGTGAGGTAAATGGCAGTCAAACAAGAAAAATAGCGCAGATAATATCGAGATATTACCTAGCTAATTGACGATGTTTGGCAAGATTTAACCACTTTTAGCCCATTTAGATCGCTATCGGTTGAATTGAGGACATGCCCTAGTTAACGTATTTTATGGTTGATACCATCTATGTTGAGCAAAGCACTATTAAGCACAGCATTAGGCACGGCGCCAAGTCGTACCAGCACGGCTGTCTTCAAGCTCAATGCCTGCCGCTTTTAATTGCTCACGCACCTCATCGGCACGCGCAAAATCTTTATTGGCTTTAGCCTCTGCTCGCTCAATGATTAGACCATCAATCACCGCATCAGTTAACCCGTCATCTGCTTGATCACCGACGACTGCTTGTAAGAACTGTGACACTGGTTGCTGTAGTACATTTAATACCTGTGCCAAGGCTTTGAGCTGCTGCGCCCATTGCCAAACACTCGCCACGTCTTCGGCTTTGATGGCTTTATTGATATCACGGGCCAGCCCAAACAATACGCTAATTGCCGTCGAGCTATTAAAATCATCATTCATGGCTTTAATGAAGTCTTGCCCAGCCGCGCTACTGTAAGCATCATTTATTAACGCCTCATTGATTACCAATGCTTCACCTTTTTGCTGTTCAGCCAGCTTTAATGTATTGTATAATCTGCTTAGGCTATTATGGGCTTCTTCCAAGGCACTATCAGAGAAATTCACCTGACTGCGGTAATGGCTTGATAATAAGAAAAAGCGCAACGTTTCAGGATGGAAATGCGCAATGACATCACGAATGGTGGAAAAGTTATCCAATGACTTAGACATTTTTTCGCCATCGACATTAATAAAACCAACATGCATCCAATTACGTGCATACTCACAGCCAGTCGCTGCTTCAGACTGCGCAATCTCGTTTTCATGATGCGGGAACTGTAAGTCATGACCACCGCCATGAATATCAAAAGTATTGCCCAAGCACTTGGTCGACATCGCCGAACATTCGATATGCCAGCCTGGACGCCCTTGACCCCATGGTGACGCCCATTGCGGCTCATCAGGTTTTGCAGCTTTCCATAATACAAAATCAAACGGATTGCGCTTATCGTTCTCGACATCGACGCGCGAGCCTGCCTGCATATCATCAAGATTGCGCTTGGACAATTTGCCATAGTCAGCAAAACTATCGACGGCATAATAGACATCGCCATTGTCGCCAGCATACGCGTAGTCACCAGTGACCAATGTCTCAATCATTTGCTGCATCTCGTCGATGTGGTCAGTTGCCCGCGGCTCGGCATCAGGCGTCAAGCAGCCAAGTGCAGAGAAGTCTTCGTGCATCGCTTTAATAAAACGCTCAGTCAATACACCAATCTCTTCGCCATTTTCGGCAGCGCGCGTGATAATTTTGTCGTCGATATCGGTGATATTACGCACATAATTGACGTCATAGCCCAGTTGCGTCAGCCAGCGTACTGCCATATCAAAGCCAATCATCATGCGTGCATGACCAATATGACAATAATCATAAACAGTCATGCCACATACATACATACCTACTTGCCCGGCTTTGAGTGGTACAAACTGACGTTTACCGCCAGTGAGTGAATCATAAATGGCAAGCTGAGACATCGCATCGGCAAGAGGTGTGGTCATGGTATAAAAGCCTTTTAATTAGAACAAGATAGATAAATTGAGATGACGATAAAATATGAGTACCGTACTATTAGCCACCAACCGCGACTAATGAGATGATAAATTTAAAAGTTACCGCTTTATAAAAAATAATCACTTTATAAAACTTAACCCATTATCTTAGCGAAATCAGTCGGAAAATACTACAATGAGCGCACAACTAACCCTATTCAATGATAAAAACCGCTAAGGATGTAGAAATGGCCAATCGCTTGAGCAAAATATATACACGCACCGGAGATGATGGTAGTACCGGTATGGCAGATGGCAGCCGCGTGAGTAAAGCCGACAACCTATTTAGCGTGATGGGTGATATCGATGAGCTCAACTCACACATCGGTCTGGTACGGGCGCACTTGGCACAAGCTGCCCATAATGATGAAAACGCAAACCAACAGCAGTTGCCTGAACGCTTACAGCAGCAAAAAGAATTAGACTTTGCTCAAGCCTTAGTCATTATTCAGCATTTATTATTTAATATCGGTGGCGAGTTGGCCATGCCAGAATATGAAGGTGTCAATGCCACTCATATCGAATGGTTGGAGCAACAGATTGACGCGATGAACACGACCTTACCACCGTTAAAGGACTTTATTCTACCGACAGGCTCACTATTAGTCAGTCAGCTGCATATAGCGCGTACCGTTTGTCGCCGTGCTGAGCGCCAAGCGGTACTCTTACAGCAACAACGTCCACCAGCCATTCGCGGTACTGCGATTAGCCTTATAAATCGCTTGTCTGATTGGTTATTCGTCGCGGCGCGTTTTTGCACCGATCCTGCCCAAGTCTCTGAAGTGCTGTGGGACAGTCAAGTCTTGCAAAATTTCACCAATGATAAATAATCACTCATAGCACAGCACAGCGATATGAGGCTATATGCCACCCTATCGATAAGCCAATAGCTCATACAGAAAAGCCCGCAGCGTAAAAGTTGCGGGCTTTTTTAAGATGCTATTAGCAACTGCTTCGTCTTGATGACTTAATATGTAGCGCTATCATCTTCGACGATGACCATATCAATGCTGTCATCATTAGGCACTAACTTTGGCGTTGTTTGTGTTGCCGGCTTTTTGGCGTCAGCACTTGCCGCGGCGGCTTGGTTGTTTTCTGTAGCGCTACTCTGACTGTTGCTTTGGCTACTGCTTGGATTATTAATGGTCGGCGGCGTAGCAGGCTCTACTGGACGAACAGGGGCGGTTGGCGTCACTATTCTTGGCTGACGGGTTGGCGCTGATTGATCGCTGTTATTGTTCTGTGCAGTGTCACGGCGACTTTCAGCCTGTTGAGCGGCACGTTGGGCGCGCTGCTCATCAACCGCTGACTTAAACACCGAGCCTGCCATCACATCTGCCACGACAGTCAGTAGTGCCGGTTGTCCAGCAATACGGGTACGAACTTGACCACCTTGAGTACCGACGACATACGTAAAAGCGTCGTCAACGAGCATATTATTATTGATACGAATATTGTTTTGCGCTAATCGAGACTGCAAGCTTGGTTGGTTACCAGCTGCTTGTACTTGACTTGCTTGATATAAATCTTCGCTTGGCAAAGTCATACTAACGCTTGCCTGACAAGTCGTCATACCATTGTTATTGGCTTCTTGTAAGATTGCAGCATTTTGCACATCGATAATAATGCCATTGATTTTGTCAGTGACAACACCACCGTTTAGACTGATTTCTGCCTCATTGGCATAATTGGCAGCCAACGTTTGGGCTTGCTGATTGAGCGTGTTTTTCAGCGTGGATTTCAAGCGATCTTGTACCAGCGGATCATCACAACTGACGGCAGGAGCGATTACGTTATCGTCAGTCGCTGGTTGATCTGCCGTTGCTGCTGTCGTTTCAGCGCTATCGTCCTTGTCTGAGCGATCACAACCTGTCACGGCCAAACCACATATCAGACTAATACCCGCGACGTGCTGCCATTTGATCCACTTGCTTTTTGCTACGCTCATACTCAATTTACTCCCAATTTACTAATGCTTACCGCCAGCGATGGACGGTATTTGACATTCAGATCGCAACATTTGCCGCGATAGATTTGAAAATCAGATTATTATACGGTGTTTGAATAGGATGGTCATTAGTGTAACTCCCTACTGTACAAATAATGTCCAACATTCTGCCCAAAACCTATGTTTGGTTGCAAAAACATAACAAATACATACTTATATCATCGCTAATAATTTTTAAACAACGGTTTATTTCTAGCGGAAAATTACAACAAACCTTTTTTGAAACGACTTTCAAATATCAACTTACTTTTTTATATTACCACTCTCTACGGCAACGCCTGAGCAAAAAATATTTTGCGAATTTTATTAGATTCTGTCGGTTACACCCTATATTATGAGGCATGAAAATAACCGATAGCCATTCATATGATACAGCTAAAAAACACGCTTTTGCTCGGTCATCGCGGTGCACGCGGTGAAGAAGTCGAGAACACTTCGGCAGGTTTTGAGCATGCACAGCATTTACAAGCACGGGGTTTAGCGGGGGTTGAGTTTGATGTTCAGCTAAGTGCTGATGGACAATTGGTTGTGTTCCATGACGATAACTTAGAACGCATGTGTGGTCAGCAATCGCATATCGACCAGTTAACGCTCGCTGAGATTAAACGCTATCGGCAGTATGGATACCCAGTCATGACTTTAGCGTGCGCTTATGATGTACTGACCAATTTTCGCTATATCGAGCTTGAGATAAAGACCCATGAGCGCACCAATTACACGCAGTTGGTAAACGCGCTAGCATGCAATCTCATTGACACACCACTTGCCAGTTTACCTATTGTCCTTACTAGCTTTGATATCGAGCTGCATGCTCGCTTGCAACGTCATCCGCTATTAATGCATACCCCACGCGGCTTGCTTATTCGCACACCTGACGCCTTGGCAACGGCGCCCAATACCGCATTGCAACTGGGCTGTAGTCGACTGGGCATCCATTACCCGCTCCTAACCCAGTCCATCATTAAAAACAGTCATCGTTATGGTTTACCTGTTAGTGCGTGGACGGTCAACGACATCGATACCATTAAATCACTAATAACGTGGCAGGTTGATGTGATTATTACGGATTTTCCGACCCACCTATTGGTACACTAACGGTCCGACACCCCTCTTGAAAAAACCTCACACCCCCTACATATCTGTCGTGCTACTTACACTTTTACGCTATGCCTGATAAGTCACCGGTTATTTACAGCAATGAATACTATAATTGATACAAGTTATTGTTATTTAGCAATATTTTTATAGTGTATAAGTGTTCACTTTACTTAGTTTTTAAGGTACTATGGTGTCTTAAATTAATACCGTTAGGGATATTATATGATTGCAAAAAAAGCACTTGGCTTACCGCTTAAAGGCTTACGTTTCGCTATCAAATCTGGCGACACGCTTGTAAAAACTGCCAGCACTCAAGTAACGCGTTTTAAAACTCGTTTTGACGAAAAAAAGGCGCAAGCTGCTTTTGATGAGCAACCTGTAGCAAAACGCAACTATGCGACAGATTCTGCACAAACTGACGTTTCTACAGAAGAGCAAAGCATTGATATGCGTGAGTTTGAGTTCACAAAAGCGCCGATCAACTGGATTCCAGCGACTATCTTGGTAGCCACACCAATTGCTGCCGCCATTATTACACCATGGTATTTATTTACGCATGACGTGAGCGCGCCTGTTTGGGGCGTATTTGGTGCCTTTATGGTATGGACGGGCATGAGCATCACAACCGGTTACCATCGTCTATTGGCGCATCGTGCTTATAAAGCGCATCCAATTGTCAAAAACTTCTTGTTGCTTGGCTCAACCCTAGCGGTGCAAGGCTCTGCGTTTGACTGGGTGTCTGGCCATCGTACTCACCATCGCCATGTAGACGATCGTTTGGATGATCCATATTCAGCAAAACGCGGTTTTTGGTTCAGCCATATTGGTTGGATGCTACGCAACTACCCTAGCGGCAAGTTTGACTATAAAAACATTCCTGACTTGACCAAAGACAGAACGTTACAGATTCAGCATAAATACTACGGTCTATGGGTCGTTGCCTTGAACGTTGGTATGGTCGCTGCTATTGGTTGGTTATTGGGTGATGTCTGGGGTACGCTGGTTATAGCTGGTTTGCTACGCTTAGTATTGACGCATCACTTTACGTTCTTTATCAACTCGTTATGCCACATGTTTGGTAGCCGTCCTTATACGGATACTAATACAGCCCGTGATAACTTCTTCTTGGCCATATTTACATGGGGTGAGGGTTATCATAACTATCATCACTTCTTCCAATACGATTATCGTAATGGCGTGAAATGGTGGCAGTATGATCCAACCAAATGGTTGATTGTAGGTTTATCGAAGCTGGGTCTGACAACAGATCTACGTACAGTAGATGACACGACCATCAAGCATGCTGAAGTGCAAATGCAGTTTAAGGCAGCACAACAAAAAATTGATACAGCAACCGTTGGCGGCATTGACTTGCCTCATGCGATGAAAAGCTTCCAAGATCGTATCAAGTTTGAATATGATGCCTTTATGCAAACCGTTGAAGAGTGGCAAGCGCTAAAAGCGAAAACTATCGAGCTGAAAAAGACAGAGTATGCAGATCGCTTGCATGAAGCTGAAGATATACTGAAAAATGACTATGCCAAGATTGAACAAAAAATCCTTGAGCATAATAGCAATTTAAAGACGGCATTTCGCTCTATTGGTCATAACGCCAAAGCGGCTTAAATGTTAACAGTAATCTGACTTTTCTATTTTGACTTTTTTCCTTCCCTTTATCTGTAATAGATAGAGGGATTTTTTTATCTAACGTTTATTCACAGCACTTATTTATGAGATTTATGGAGTCGGACAGGATTCATTAGACAGTCTTGAGAGGCGCAGATTACAAGAGATGGACAGAGTGAAACGCTGCAATGGTAAGGCTATGCTATAGTAAGCAAATCACTCAAATAAGTCACTTAATTTATAATTCGATTATATCATTCGATGGGAAAGCCTTGCATGCGCTATCAAAACACCTACGTCAATCTAGACACACGTCTCTATCATAAACAGCCTCCTACACCACTAGACAATCCACGGATTGGTCACTTCAATATGCAGGTGGCACAGCAATTGGGCTGGGCAGATGATGAGGACTTAATGGCACGCTGGGTTGAGATACTCGGTGGTCAATACCTACCAGCAGATTTTGAACCGTTAGCCATGGCTTATGCGGGTCATCAGTTCGGGCAATGGGCTGGTCAATTGGGTGATGGGCGCGGATTATTGATGGCACAAGTGCTCGATAATAACGACCAACCACAAGACTTACATCTTAAAGGTGCTGGCCTGACGCCCTACTCGCGGATGGGTGATGGACGCGCTGTACTACGCAGTACTATTCGTGAATATTTATGTGGTCATGCGCTTACGCAATTGGGTATTCCCTCCTCTAACGCTTTAGGATTTGTGGTCTCTGATACCAGAGTACGCCGTGAGCGCATAGAAGCTGGTGCGGCATTGATGCGCGTGGCTGACAGTCACATTCGGTTGGGTCATGTCGAGTGGATTGCCAGCTTCGCCCCTGATTTACTCAGTGAATTTACCGACTATATGATTGACACTTACTATCCAGAGTGCCGCCAAAGCGAGACACCAGTGCTGGCATTTTTGACCGCAGTGGTTGAGCGTACCGCACGGATGATTGCCGACTGGCAGCTGATTGGCTTCGCTCATGGCGTGATGAACACAGATAACTTATCTATCACGGGCAGTACCTTGGACTTTGGTCCTTTTGGCTTTATGGAACGCTTCGATCCGGCGTGGATTAACAATCATTCTGACCACACTGGGCGTTACGCTTATCAGAATCAGCCCGCTATCGGACATTGGAATCTAAATACTTGGCTACCACACTTCATGCGCTTAGAGGGAGTAACACGTGAAACGCTGGCTGACTGTTTGGCACCTTACGAGGCGACCTTTATGCAGCACTATCAGCAAGGGCTATGCCGTAAACTTGGATTGCCGCATGAAAAAGAAAGCTTAATGTTGGCCTTTGAATGGCTCACTTTTCTCGAAGACAATTTACTCGACTATACCAATAGCTTTCGGGCGTTATTGGCTCTCGTAGCGCCAAACGATTATCCTTATGAGCAGCGCCTACTGTCTACCATGACGGCAGAGCTCAACGACGAAGCAAATAAAGTTTGGCAAGACTGGTCAGCACGTTATCTGGCGCAATTACAGCCCTTGTCTATGGAACAAGCGCTCAATGACATGCAAGCGAACAATCCTGCTTATGTATTGCGTAACAGCATGGCTCAGCGTGCCATTACCGCCGCTGAACAAGGTCAATTCGAGGAAGTTAATCGTGTATTCGAGCTACTTGCCAATCCTTATGATGTCCAAGCTATCGCTACCGATTTAGATAGTGCGCCGCCTGCACCTCACGCACCGCAAATGCCCATTAGCTGCTCGTCTTAATACATCTACTGTTCGATAGTATTTTAAAACATTGTAAAATTAAGGTTGATATTTGGCTCTGTTCTTTGGCATTATCAACCAGCTAAATAATGAATATCATTTTATTATATTGTTCGGACAATTCACGGCTATTGACTAGGCGCGAATTGTCAATAGTGCTAGAATAACTATTTTGCAAAATTGCTTTTTTCGCTGCAATCTAAGCGCTAATCATTACCTTTTTATCGATCATTACCTTTTTTAGTGTAACTGTGCCCTCTTCTTATCATATCTCATGGTTTTTTGAGGGTTCAGCGTTAGTTTTTTATCACCATTTAATCTATTCCAATTTATTCCAACCATGGCAATTATTATGAATGACGATATCACTTTGAATACGGATAACCCTAATACGGAAAAAGAGCAGTTTGAACAAGCTGCCCTCCATTACCATGAGTTTCCAAGACCAGGTAAAATCTCAGTTACCCCTACCAAGCAATTGGCCAACCAACGCGATCTAGCACTTGCCTACTCTCCAGGTGTTGCTGTACCGTGTCTTGAAATTCAAAGAGATCCAGCGTTAGCGGCTAAATATACGGCGCGTAGCAACTTGGTCGGTGTCATAACCAATGGTACTGCCGTACTAGGTTTAGGTAATATCGGCCCGTTGGCATCAAAACCAGTGATGGAAGGTAAAGGGGTTCTGTTCAAAAAGTTTGCGGGTATTGATGTTTTTGATATTGAAATTGCACAAAATGATCCAGACAAATTCATTGAAGCCGTCGCTTCTCTTGAGCCAACATTTGGCGGTATCAACCTAGAAGACATCAAAGCACCAGAATGTTTCAAAATCGAACGTGAATTGCGTAAGCGCATGAACATTCCCGTATTCCATGACGATCAACATGGCACCTCAATCATTGTTGCCGCAGCCATGCTAAACGCTCTGTTGATTACTGGCAAAAAAATTGAAGAGATTAAAATTGTTTGTTCAGGCGCAGGCGCAGCAGCCATTTCTTGCTTAGATATCATTTGCGCCCTTGGTGTTAATAAGAACAACATCATTGTGTCAGATTCACGCGGTATTATCAGTACCAGCCGTGAAAACCTTGACGAAACCAAACAGCGCTATGCTCGTGATATCACGGCTACTTCTATCGAAGAAGTCATGGACGATGTCGATATGTTCCTAGGTCTATCAATGCCAGGCACACTATCAGAAGATATGGTACGCCGTATGGCAAAAGACCCTATCGTCTTTGCACTTGCCAACCCAACACCTGAAATCATGCCAGAATTGGCTCATGCGGTACGTCCAGACGTCATCATGGCAACTGGTCGCTCAGACTATCCAAACCAAGTAAACAATGCGCTATGCTTCCCGTATATCTTCCGCGGTGCATTGGATGTTGGCGCAACGACCGTCAATGAAGAGATGAAAGTCGCCTGCGTAAAAGCAATCGCTGCAATGGCACATGTTGAAGCTACTCCAACTACCAGCGCTAGAAACATCGAAAAGATGCAGAGTTTTGGTCGTGACTACTTGATTCCAGGCCCTCTAGAGCCAAATCTAATCATTGAGATTGCCTCTGCTGTCGCCAAAGCAGCAATGGATTCAGGCGTTGCCACACTACCTATCGATGACATGCAAGCATATCGTCAGCGTCTGTCTGAGTTTGTTTATAACTCAGCGTTTGTGATGAAGCCAATCTTTGCTCGTGCCAAAGCTGATCCAAAACGTATTGTGTATTGTGAAGGTGAAGACAACAATATCTTGCTCGCTGTGCAAGTCGTCGTGGATGAGAAGCTAGCACAACCTATCTTGGTTGGTCGCCCTTCAGTTATTGAAACCAATATCAAAAAACTGGGCCTACGTCTAAAAGATGGCGAGAATATTACCATCGTCAACGTTGATGACGATCCTCGCTACAAAGACTACTGGCAGGGCTACTACGAGAAGAACAAACGCCGCGGTGTAAGCATTGAGCTTGCTCGTCGTGATGTTCGCCGTAAGACGACTCTGATTGGTTCTTTGCTAGTCGAAAATGGTGCGGCAGATGGCATGGTATGTGGTACATTTGGCCATTATCAATTGCATCTAAAATACGTTGAAAGCGTCATTGGTAAAAAAGAAGGTATGAACGATTTTTATGCGATGAATGCCGTATTGATGCAAGATCGTAATATCTTTATCGCGGATACCTATATCCACGAAGATCCAACGGCTGAACAGTTGGCTGAAATGACGGTCTTGGCAACTGATCAGTTACGTCGTTTTGGTATCACGCCACGTGTCGCGCTAGTTTCTCATGCTAACTTTGGTGCTTCAAATCGTGCCAGCGCTGTCAAAATGCGTAAGGTTCATGAGCTACTAACCAATATGAATGTCGACTTTGAATTCGAAGGCGAAATGCAAGGTGACGCCGCGCTGAATGAGCATATCCGTCTAAACGACATGCCATCAAGCCCGTTAAAAGGTGCAGCGAACTTGCTCATCTTACCAACACTTGATGCATCAAACATTGCTTTCAACCTACTTAAAACCGCAACTGGCAGTGCTTCTATTGGCCCTATCCTATTAGGTACCAATAAGCCGGTGCATATTTTGACGCCATCAGCGACAGCACGTGGTATCGTCAACATGACTGCACTGACCGTTACTGAAGCTCAGGATTTAGAAAACGAAGCTCAGAAATAGCTCAGCGATAGTATGAGTGTGTTATTAGCACCATCACTGTAATTTATTTATGGAGATGGTCTGCTATACTAAAACCAGTCAGTGCTTTATTAAAAGCACTGACTGGTTTTTTTGTTAATCACCCTTTCACTAGCGTCAATTAAGTCAATAAATAGGAACTATTATGCAAGTTTATCTCGTCGGCGGAGCAGTACGTGATCGATTGCTAGATCGTCCTATTAAAGACAAAGACTTCGTTGTCGTTGGCGCTACTGTAGCAGAGATGATTGCTGCTGGATTTCAACAAGTCGGCGCAGATTTCCCTGTGTTTTTGCATCCTACCAGTCATGAAGAGTATGCGCTAGCACGTACCGAACGCAAGCAAGGACGAGGCTATCAGGGCTTTAGTGTCCATGCCAGCCCTGAAGTGACGCTGTTGGAAGATTTGCAACGACGCGACTTAACCGTCAATGCCATGGCAATCGAAGTCACGAGCCTCACTGACGACACTCCTATCAGTGGCGAAGTAGTCGATTATTATGGTGGACTGAGTGACATAAAAAGCAAAACCCTACGCCATGTCTCCAGCGCTTTTAACGAAGATCCATTACGAGTGCTTAGAACGGCGCGCTTTTATGGGCGTTATTATGACTTAGGCTTTACGATTGCTGATGAGACCTTGGCATTAATGCGCCAGTTGGTCAGCTCGGGCGAACTGTCACATTTGAGTAGTGAGCGCATTTGGCAAGAATCGAGCCGCGCAATGATGCAGGTCTCTCCTCAGGTATACTGGCAGCAGCTGTTCGAAATAGATGCTTTAACAGAATACTTTGCGCCCTTACATCAAACGTGGAGCGCTAATGGTCACATACGAGAGACGGTACAGACCGCGCTGTATTTCGCGGGTCAAATGCAATTGAATCTATCACAACGCTGGGCGTTATTACTGTCCAGTCTTAATCCAGCGTTATTTGGTTTAACACCCAGTGAAACGATGCCTGCCACAAAAGCTATTACTGAAATAGGCAACGCCGCTAAAGTACCAAAAGCTCAAACTCAGTTTGCGACTTTATTCGTGCAGCAAGGCGAAAAATTAAAACGTATAAATGAGCTTAGCGCGAGTGAAAAAATAGACCTTATCCAATCCTGTAGCGCCCATAAAGAGCCTGATAAGCTCTCGCAACTGCTAGTGACCAGCCACGTGTTACAGCTCGCCTCTCAGCACCGTGAGATGATGCTATCCTTAGGCAGCTTCCATGCTATCGGTGTCAAAGATATCGAGTCAGACCTTAAAGGTCCAGCGATTGGTGCCGCATTGCGACAAGCCAGAATTGAACACTTACAAGCGCACGATATGTCTTTAACACTCTCTGAAAAGATGGCTTAAAAATCACTCTCAAATGTCTACTAAAACTTAACTATGAATCAAAAAATTAATACCTCTTTAGCAGAAAATACCGTTGCACCAGTGATGCTGGTGACTGGCAGCGCTAAGCGTATCGGTGCTGCTATTATTAAAGCCGCACACCATCAAGGCTACCGTGTCATTATCCATTGTCATCATAGTGAGCAAGAAGCCAATGCCCTAGCCGATGAGCTCAATGAAAATCGAGCCGATAGTGCCGTGGTAATTGTCGCTGATTTGGCAATCGTTAATGAAAGCCGTGCTCTTAGCCAGTTTATTGAAAATATCATAGGAAGTTTTGGTCAGCTCGATGTGCTGGTACATAATGCTTCACGGTTTTATCCGAGTGCGCTTGGTAGTATCGAAAAAGCACAATGGGACGAATTGTTTTTGACCAATGCAAAAGCGCCCTTACTATTAAGCCAAGCGTTATATCCGTATCTGAAAGCACGGCAAGGTTGCATCATTAGCCTACTCGATATCCATGCGCATAATAAGCCATTCAGCACTTATACCGTCTACAATATGGCAAAGGCTGCACATCGGATGATGGTACAATCCCTCGCACTCGATATGGCACCTGATGTGCGCGTCAATGGTGTTGCTCCTGGAGTCAACATTTTACCTGAGACTGATAGCGATCAAGCGCTTGATAATGAGCAACAACACAGCATTATTGACTCTATTCCTATGCAAAGAATAGGAATGCCTGATGAAATTGCCCATTGCGTGCTCTATTTGGCTGGGGCAAGTTATGTGACTGGCGAGATTATCGCGGTTGATGGCGGGCGTAGTTTGACCTTGGCGGGTGGTACTGCTTGATCAAAGTAAAAACTTATAAAGAATTTATTGATTACTTCTTATCTTTTGCTTGAAAAATTAAAAAAATCAGGTATCATTGGGCGTCTAACGTTAGGGCCCATAGCTCAGTTGGTTAGAGCAGAGGACTCATAATCCTTTGGTCGTAGGTTCAAGTCCTACTGGGCCCACCAAATTCAAACCCCGTAAACGCACTGTTTACGGGGTTTTTTGTTGTCTGTAGGTTTTAGGCTGGCTTGTCGTAGTATGCGATAAACCTCTGTATGGGCACTTTGTGGGTTTTTCTTATAATATCACTTATCAGCTATAGTCAGTGAAAAGTAAAATCGATACATCACGCGCTGCTGATATCAATTTTTCTTGCTTGCTGTGCCTGTGCAGACAGAGGCTACAAAAAATTGATATCAGCAGTATCGTAGCGTTTTTGGGGTATTTTGACTATATGATACCCAAGTAAATCTACGGAACAGGCAAACAAAAATGGCAAGGGTTAAACTCACCAAACGCTTTATCGACGACGCTACATAACAAGAAAGCCAAATGCTACTTTTAACGGTAACATTTGGCTTTCTTATATATGTTTTTTATAGGTACTTTTTTATAAGTACTTTCTAGCAGCTATTGTCTGACCGCTAAAAAGAAGTACGGCGGTAGTTGCGGTATTTAGGCAACCAAAAATTGGCTTTTAATTGGCGCTCTAAATTCTCTGCAGTGACAGGTAATGCCAATTTATCTTCAATCGCTTGTCGTGCAACTGCATAGGCTATTTTTTCACTGATCTCTCTAATGACTCTAATGGGCGGTAATATTGCACCTGGTGCTTTTTCATATTCCATTGATATATCGGCAAGTGCTTGGCTTGCCGCCATTAGCATATTATCGCTGATGCCCGTCGCACGTGATGCTAAAACACCTAGACCAATACCGGGGAAAATATAGCTGTTATTACACTGCGACACTTCGAAAGTCTGTCCTTCAAAAGTAGTATGAGGAAAAGGACTTCCGGTTGCCACGATTGCCTTACCACGACTCCAGTTTGTTACTTCTTGCGGTGTCGCTTCAACACGAGACGTTGGGTTTGAAAGCGGTAAGACAATAGGATGCTCAGTATTCACACATAAAGCTTCGATCACCTCTTGGGTGAACAAACCTTTTTGTCCACTGACGCCAAATAATACCGTTATTTTTGCTTGCTTCACCACTTGCGCCAAACCAAGTTTTTTACTTTTATCCCAACTTGCAATAGCCGATTCTTTTTGTACTAACGGTTCTTGGAATTTTTGTAGCTCTGTCATGCCATCAGTAAGCAAGCCATAACGGTCAACCATAAATACTTGGCTGCGAGCCTGCGCCTCCGTCAACCCTTCACGCTGCATTTGGCGAATGATATGCTCAGCAATACCGCAGCCAGCAGATCCTGCACCTAAAAACGCGATATTCTGTTGGCTAAGCTTTTGACCTTTATTCAAGCATGCTGCAATCAAGGTACCGACTGACACAGCAGCGGTGCCTTGAATATCATCATTGAAACAGCATAATTGGTCACGATATTTATTCAATAATGGTGTCGCATTCTCTTGGGCAAAATCTTCAAATTGTAATAATGCCTCAGGCCAGCGACGTTTGACAGCTTGAATAAATAAGTCTACAAACTCATTATATTCATCGCCAGAGATGCGCGGGTTTCTCCAGCCCATGTACATAGGGTCGTCAAGCAATTGCTGATTATTGGTGCCGACATCTAATAAGATCGGTAGGCAATAAGCGGGGCTAATACCACCACAAGCCGTATATAACGACAATTTACCAATGGGAATACCCATACCGCCAATGCCTTGATCGCCTAGGCCTAATATACGTTCACCATCGGTGACAACGATTACCTTGACGTTTTGTTTGGTGGCATTTTGCAGCATGTCATCGATTTTATGACGCTCAGGATAAGAGACAAACAAACCCCGTTTGCGGCGATAAATCTGAGAGAATTTTTCACATGCTTGGCCAACGGTTGGGGTATATATGAGCGGCATGACTTCTTCAATATGCTGCTCAATCAGATGATGAAATAAGGTTTCATTAGTATCTTGGATGTTACGCAGATAAATATGCTTATCCATATCATTAGTGAATGAACGCAGTTGATGATAAGCGCGTAATGACTGCTCTTCAATCGTCTCAATGTTATGAGGCAGTAGGCCTGTTAAATTAAAGCTATCGCGCTCTTCTGATGAAAAAGCGCTACCCTTATTTAGTAAAGGGGTTTCTAATAATGCAGGGCCTGCAAAGGGAATATATAACGGACGTTTGGTTTGCATAATAAAATCTTCTTGTTAGAGGCGTATGAGTGAAAAAATTAATGGGTTAAATATTTTACTTATTCATTAAATTCGCAGTCATTATTTACATTTATTGAGCGATGCTGAAAAAATCGTAGCAGTAAACTTGGTCAAGCAACCACTCGACGATAAGTGTATCATGACCAAGAAAATACAGAGCGATAATACGGAATTCAAAGTAGAATCGGTCAAAAGATAGCAGATAATAATGCTAATTCGATTGCAACCGCTCAGCAATTAGGAAAAGCGATGCAAAAGCTAGCCAATTGGCAGAACAAAACCAATCAAGGCAAGCTTGTCGCCACAGAACCCTATTATACTGGAGTTGTGTCAGCTCTTGAAGGAATCAAGCAACTCAAACGCCAATTAAAAATAGCTGAAGAAGAACGAGAGATGTTAAATAAGGAAGGATGAAGCGGGGCACGGCTTTGTCTCTACATAAGATGAAAGCTGTGCTCGCATTGGAATTCAGAAGGGTTTGGGTTTTAAAGCACCAAGGCAGAGGTGGTTTGCTTATTATCTCTCAACATATACAGTCAAAATACCCCAAAAACGCTACGATACTGTTGATATCCATATTACTTTTCACTGACTATAATTTAGAAGTTATATTTGGCCATTATTTCAACTTGCTGACCTTTTTTTACCTGTGACAGCGTTTTGTCGCTACGATCTCTCCACTCAATACCAATGTCTAGATCTGGTAGATACTCATAGACAAGGTTGATACTTTTTACATTTACAGAAGTATCTGCTTCATCATCCACCATAATTTCACCATAGCGCATGTTGCTCATCAGTTTCTCTGTGAACTTGTGCCTGTAACCGACCGTGTAGCCCGTTTGCGAGACAAGCTTACCGTCTTCCGCATCGCAATCTAAATCGCCCGTCGTGCCAAGGGCTCTTCCCACACAGACGGTAGAATAGACGCCCATCCCTTTACCGTTATATACGCTCGCATGTAGCGAGTCATTGCCCAGTTTCAGTTTACCTGCCAAAGAGACACCGACGCCTACATCCGAATCGTCTCCATTTTTGGCCTCACGAGCAGTGACTGCCACGTTATAGCTAAGATCAGATATATTATTCTTGTAGCTAACTACCATATCAGGCAGATTAGCTTCGTCATAAACAGGGTCTTGAGCGGTAAAACGAAACCCTTTATGAGTGTAATGCACCGTCAAATCTGGACGAATATCAGCGCCACCACCAGATATAGTACCCAATCCCGTGCCCCGAAAGTCAAGCTGATCAGTCAAAAGTGGATAGACCGCTAAGAACTGACCATTCCACGTTTTACCAACGGTCAAATCATCGACCTGAACATAAGCATGGCGGAGCCGCAAGTCTGAACCACCGTTTGCGGCATTGCCATAAAAGTCGCCTTCAATAAAACCCGTTAACTTTTTACCCTCTACGTTCTTCGTGGTTTTAACATTAATCCGAGATTGTCGTCCACTTCCTTTGAACTCAGACTCCCCTTCATCGGGAGAATAAAATATGCCTTCCGCTTTAACATAACCACCGATACTTAAAGTGGTATCTCCATTGGTGACAAGATCTATCGCTTGTGCCTGTACGCATGCTCCAAGAACAGCCAAACCAAAAGACAACTTTTTGATATAAAGCATAACCTACACATTCCTTGTGTTGTTTTAAAATCCAGTTAAGTTAATTTAAATTTATTCAAATCTCTGCTGCTACCGTGCTTTTAATACCATAACTATCAGCGCCACCTTTTTGTGTAAAACCCATGCAGCCTATTTTAGTTAAAACTTTCAAAAGCAGTAATCGCGGCTTTTTTGGTGTCATCGATATTTTTCTTTTTTCCACTGGTTTTATCGAGATATACCAGCACGGACTCACCCTTAGCAACGATGGTATTTAACACCGTACTATAATAGGTATATTCATGAATCAAGCTGGCATTGCCAATTTTCTTGACTCGAACTCCAATCCATAAGGTATCGGGGTGAGTCACGGGTTTGAAGTATTGACAGGATGATGCTGCCATGACGGAAAAAGTATTTTCATTAAATAGATTCAATTGACTGTTGTAGTAAATACGAGCGTTTTGGGCATAAGTGTAATAGACCACATTATTGACGTGACCAAAAGCATCCATATCGCCCCACGCTACTTGTTGAGAGTAGATAACCGCGAAGCCATGCATGGGATGGTTTTTGTCTTTATCCAGCACCTCTTGGGTTTCCGGTAATATCGCTAAAGCTTTCATAGTTTTCTCGTCTCGTCATGCCAATTGACACCGATATTAAAAATATTCAGTCAGATGTAATGAGTGTTTTCGACAATGTTTAACAAAAAAAATTGGATTAAATGAGTTTTTCTGCGCACATTATCCGCATTCTTTTCTTATCGAGCTTACCCACACTGGTTCTTGGCATTTCTGCTAAAAACTTGATTTCGCTTGGCACGCCATACTTTGGTAAATGGCCTTTCTCTACCGCTTGATGACCTAAGGCTAAAATATCATCCGCTTTGGTATCGACATATTCAGGTTTTAAAACCACTAACGCTAAAGGACATTCGCCCCATCTTTCATCTGGCACGCCAATGACGGCAACATCAGCGACGCTGGGATGGAAGGATAAAATAGTTTCGACCTCAAGCGAAGATACCCACTCACCACCAGACTTGATCACGTCCTTAAGCCGATCCGTAATGCTTAGAGTGCCGTCAAAGGTAATACAGGCAATATCTTGGGTATGCATCCAGCCACCGCGCCATAACTCATTGCCAGCATCTGGGTTTTTAAAATAACTCTGGGTCAGCCAAGGCGCTCGAATCACAAGCTCCCCTGTCGATTCACCATCCATTGGTAAAGCTTTGCCGTTTTCATCCCAAATTTCCATTGAGACGAGCATAATTGGTGAGCCAGAAAGACACCGATAATTGAGCTGATCCTTCATTTCCATCGAGTCCGTTTTATCATCGAATACCGCTCTCGATAACACGGGGCAAGACTCTGACATCCCAAATCCCGACATAAACTCAATACCGCTTTCAATGGCGGCTTTGGCCAACCCTTCATTCAATTTTGAGCCACCGAGTAACAACTTCAGACCCTCAAACTTACGTCCTCGTGCTGCCATCTCTTTTAATAGCATCTGCAAAATTGCTGGAACGCCATGTGAAAGCGTGACTTTGTGCTGCTCGATTAAGTCCACTAACGTGGGAGCTAGATAGCGCCCCGGATACACTTGCTTAAGCCCTATCATGGTTGCCCCATACGGCCAGCACCAAGCATGCACATGGAA
The DNA here is from genome assembly GCF_047272965.1 of Psychrobacter sp. AT9. Classification (NCBI taxonomy): domain Bacteria; kingdom Pseudomonadati; phylum Pseudomonadota; class Gammaproteobacteria; order Moraxellales; family Moraxellaceae; genus Psychrobacter; species Psychrobacter sp. AT9. Next base: position 1,251,441 of record NZ_JBKOTW010000001.1, on the reverse strand, counting down.
TAACGGTGTCATTGGCATGTAGACATCATTGTAGCGCGCGCCTTGACCTTCGGCATTTAGCGCGGATGCTAACGTGCTTGCCAGCGTCTGCAATACGATCTGTCGATGGGTAAAGAAAACCCCTTTTGGGTCGCCCGTTGTGCCACTGGTATAAAATGTGGTGGCGATGGTGTTTTCATCGAAATCTGGAAAATCAAACGCATCACTAGCCGCCGCTAGCATGGCTTCATATTCACCTTCGACATAATCTGGCATGCTAACTTGCTCAGTTTTTGTATCGTTCTTTGTATCGTCTTCGCCATACTCAGCATCATCAAAGCCAGTATCATCGAGCCAAACAATTTTCTCGATAGAAGGGGCTTCATGACGATAATTTTTAGCCATTGGCTCAAATTCAGCATTTAGTAACAAGGCTTTGGGTTTGGCGTGGTTGATGGTGTACAGCACTTTATCTTCAGCTAGGCGTACATTGACCGTTTGCAAAATCATGCCAGACATCGGCACAGCAAAATACGCTTCAAGGTAACGATGACTGTCCCAATCCATAACAGCAACCACATCGCCTGCTTGCAAACCCATGTTTTTAAGTACGTTTGCCAAGCGATTAACGCGCTTAAAAAATTCAGCATAGGTATAAGTGACCTTATCGGCATAACTAATGGTTTGATCCGTAGAAGCAATTTTTGCACGGTTTAGTAGCTGTTTGATAATCAAAGGAAAGCCATACGCTTCTTGAGCTTGTTGGTAATCCTCATGTTGGTTAAGTATAGAAGTCATTATTGTCGTCCTTGATAATAAAATAGTATGGCGAGGGCATATAGTTGATTCAATTTAAAAGAAGAGCAAGGCAAGCGAGGTTAACGCTGTCACTCTTTTATAGTGGATTAACGAAAGAATTAAACTCGTTCTATTACCATGGCAAGCCCCTGCCCAATGCCAATGCACAAGCTGACCACTGCGTATTTTTCGCCCGTGCGCTGTAGCTCTCGTGCCGTACTTAATGCAAGTCTTGCACCTGATGCGCCCAGCGGGTGTCCAACGGCAATCGCACCGCCATTGGGGTTAACGCGCTTGTCATCAAAGTCAATTTCTAGACCTTTTAGACAGCCTAGTACTTGTGAGGCAAATGCTTCATTAATCTCAATGATAGACATATCATCAAGGGTCAAGTCAGCACGTTTCAATGCCAGTTTGATGGCCTCAACAGGGCCTACGCCCATAATATTTGGCTCTACGCCCATGGCGCCAGATGAGAGAATCTTTGCAATAGGCTTAAAGCCTAACTTTTCCTCTGCTTGCTTTGAGCCAATAATCAGTGCAGCTGCACCATCGTTAATGCCCGATGCGTTCCCTGCTGTAACTACGCCATTCTCATTTAAAGGTTTAAGTTTTTGTAGCGCTTCCACAGTAGATGTGGCGCGAGGATGCTCATCTTCTGTTATCGCCTTTTCTGGTAATTTTCTACCTTGCGATACCATAATTGGTGTTATTTCATCATCAAAGAACCCAGCTTGCTTTGCCGCTTGGTATTTAGCTTGTGAGGCTGCTGCGAATTTGTCTGCTTGCTCGCGAGTGATACCATATTTGCGAGCGACGTTATCGCCCGTTTGCGGCATGCTGTCGCTGCCAAATTCTTTAGTCAAAATAGGATTGGGAAACCGGCTGCCAATAGTGGTATCAAATACTTTAAATTCACGACTAAAAGGCGTTTCGGTCTTAGCAAACACAAAGGGCGCGCGGGTCATTGACTCAACGCCACCTGCTAAAAATATGTCACCCTCGTTACAAGTAATACTACGAGCAGCATCGATGACGGTAGACAGTCCTGAGGCACATAAACGGTTGACGGTTTGACCGGGCGTCGTGACATCTAATCCTGCTAGCAATGCGGCATTACGAGCGATATTTCGTGAGTCCTCGCCCGCTTGATTGGTGTTACCGATTAGCACTTCGTCAAAAATATCGTTAGGCAGTTGGTGCTTTTCGACCAAAGCTTTCATTACTGTCGCAATCATGTCATCAGGACGCACCGTGGCTAATGCACCACCATGGCGACCAAAAGGGCTTCTTAATCCGTCATAAATATAGGCGTCTAACATAACTGTTCCTTGTTGTGTTTTAAGGGTGTGTTTGATTGAAATATATGGTTTCGTAACTGTACTTGGGCGCGCTAAGTCATTAGTAAGCCATTAGCCTGAGCAATTATTTTGTTGAGTAAATAATGAGATACCTAACTTGGCACGGCGCTGCAACCATGGGCTTGGACGGTAACGCGGATCACCTGTTAACCCATAGATACGCTCTAAGATAAGTAAAATTCGCTCGGCACCAAGCTCATCTCCCCATGAGATAGGACCATACGGATACCCCAATCCAAGCTTGACAGCATTGTCGATATCCTTTGGTGTGGCAATACCTTGCATCGCAATATCGCAACCTAAATTAATCACCATAGCAACGACTCGCTGCGCCACAAAGCCCGTACTTTCGGCAATTAGCGTGGCAACGACAGCAACATTCGAGTCCTGATCCGAGCTTTTACCGAACTTATTATTTCTACCAAATAGGGCATAAGCTTGTACCACAAAATTATCCTCTGTGACGATACTTGGCATGAGAGTACGATGCTTGGATAAGTCAGTCAGCATATCAATGGCGACCGCTTGTTTAGGATTAACCTGATAGCGAATAGCCGCATTGGTGGTATCTTCGCCATAAATTGCCAGTAATATCAAACTGTCAGAATTTGGCTGATCATTATCGTCGATAATAATATTGCTAGCGTTTAGATGGTCAACCAGTTGTTGTTTATCTTCTGCTAAATCTGCGCCAATCCAAACTGAGAGGTTTGAGGTATTGAAATCTGTCTTATAAGGTAATTGTTTAGACGTATCTGCTGTTGATTTTTGACCGTCTTTATAGTGATAAAATCCTTCGCTAACTTTACGACCAAGCTTGTTACCCGTTAGCATTTGACGGGTCAAGGGATGAGGGCGATAGCGAGGCTCAAAGTAATATTGATTATAAATCGACTCCATAACCGGATGAGAGACATCGATACCAGTAAGATCAAGCAGCTCGAATGGCCCCATGCGAAAGCCAGCGCCTTCACGTAAAATACGGTCGATGTCCTCGAAACTTGCAACCCCCTCGCCTAATATCTTTAAGGCCTCTGTACCAAAAGCTCTACCGCCATGATTGACGATAAACCCTGGGGTATCTTTTGCGACGACTCCTAAATGCCCCATACGTTTGGCTAGAGTTGTAAGCGTTTCTACTACTGAAGGTTTGGTAGAGATACCCGGAATCACTTCAACGATTTTCATTAAGGGTACTGGATTAAAAAAGTGAAATCCTGCCACGCGCTCTGGGTGCTCACAATCGGAGGCAATCGCTGTCACCGCTAGCGATGAAGTGTTGGTTGCCAAAATAGTCTCGGCAGGGACAATGCTTTCTAATTGTTTAAACAGCTGCTTTTTTATGTCTAAATTTTCAATGATTGCTTCAATAACGACATCTACCTTGGCAATTTTGGCTATATCTTCAATCACGGTTAGATTCGATAAAGTAGACTGTAGCTGCTCATCGGTGAATTTGCCTTTAGCCGCTAGCTTCTCTAACATAGCTTGAAGCGATTGACGTCCCTGCTCAGCAGCACCTCCTTTGGCATCAAATAACAGCACTTGAATGCCTGCTTGGGCGGCGATTTGGGCAATACCCATACCCATAATACCGGTGCCAACAATGGCCAATGATTTAACAGTCATAATAATCCTTTATATGGTCTTGTTAATTTATATGCTCTTATTGAATAGTCTCGTTTTCAAAGTATATGTGCTGTTTCTTTCTATGCTTTGAGAAAACTATGCTTTAAGAAATCTATGTTTCAAAAAGTCTATGCTTTGACAGGCTACTGACCTTTATAATTCGCGTCACGCTTTTCCAAGAAGGCTTTCGCGCCTTCTTTTTGATCTTCGGTATCAAATAAAATTTGAAAGGCTTTACGCTCCAAAGCTAAGGCAGCTTGTAGCGGCATATCTACCCCAAGATTGGCGACTTCTTTAATTTGGGTTAAAGCAATAGGCGAATAACCTGCGAGTTGTTCAGCAATCTCGATGGCACGATTAATAGTCGCCTCATCTTCGACCACTTCAGAGACCAGCCCCATTTGATCCGCTGCCTCAGCGTTGATCATGTCGCCTGTTAGTATCAGCTTCATGGCTTTATGCTTGCCAATCACGCGAAACAAACGCTGCGTACCTCCTGCTCCAGGCATCAGTCCTATTTTGATTTCTGGTTGGCCAAACTTAGCAGACTTGCCAGCGACGATGATGTCGGCATGCATAGCAAGCTCACAGCCGCCGCCAAGCGCATAGCCATTGACCGCTGCAATAATCGGCTTGCGACAATTGGTGATGGCATCCCAATAACGCTCGCTGTGGCGTAAATACACATCGACTGTTTTGGTAGTTAGGAAATCATTAATATCAGCACCGGCCGCAAACACCTTATCACCACCCGTCAGCACGATAGCTTTGGTCTTTGGGTCATCGTTTAATTTGATGAAAATCTCTGCCATTTTTTCACGTAATTCAGTGTTCAAAGCATTGCGAACCTTGGGACGATTGAGTGTTATCAGGCTCACGCCATTGTCTAACGTTTCACAAATGATGATTTGCTCTTCCATGATGCTGTCCTTTAAGTAATGTCTTTAGGTAATGTCTTTAGGTAAACCGCCACCCTTAAAACAGACTAATAATTATGATTATTAATACCGCATAGCGATATTAAGTACCAATATATACTGTTTATTTTCTTTTGTGAAGAGTAAAAGCCAGTTAAATTGATAAATAAACAGACCGTTAATACCTCGTCTCTTTTATAAATACCGCATTGCGGTTTTTTAAACCAAAAGTATTGTAATCCAATAAATTATCGATTATGCTGTTTATTCAAATTAATTATGAAGCCCTCATCAATCAATATTAGACGTCATCTAAACAAGGAAGAATCACATGATTAGAGATAAGGAAGTACTCGACCATATCGTCCAAACCATTCGTCAATTTGTGAATAACCAACTGATCCCAAAAGAAGACTGGGTGGCAGAAAATGACCGTCTGCCAGAAGATATCATCAGTCAAATGCGTGAGTTGGGTCTATTTGGACTGACCATTCCCGAGGAGTACGGCGGGCTTGGCGTTACGATGGAAGAAGAGGTCACATTGGCATTTGAATTAGGGCGCACCTCACCTGCTTTTCGCTCATTAATAGGCACTAATAACGGTATTGGTTCCTCTGGCCTTGTCATCGATGGTACTGAAGCGCAAAAACAAAAATATCTACCAAGGCTCGCCAGTGGTGAAATCATCGGCTCATTTTGTTTGACCGAACCTGAGTCAGGCTCCGATGCGGCATCGCTGCGAACCACTGCAATCAAAGACGGCGATACTTACGTACTCAACGGCACTAAGCGTTATATCACCAATGCCCCTCAAGCCGGTATCTTTACCGTCATGGCACGCACTGATCCCGAAAACAAAAGGTCTGGTGGTATTTCAGCATTCATCGTTGAGAGCGATACTCCTGGTATTACGCTTGGTAAAATCGACAAAAAAATGGGTCAAAAAGGCGCACATACTTGTGATGTCATTTTTGATAACTGCGTCGTACCTGCTGATGCTTTGATTGGTGGTGTAGAAGGCGTAGGTTTTAAAACCGCCATGAAGGTTCTGGATAAAGGCCGCTTACATATCGCTGCAGCGAGTACAGGCGCAGCCACTCGCATGTTAGATGACGCGCTACGCTATGCCGTCGAGCGTAAACAATTTGGTCAACCCATTGCCAATTTTCAGCTGATTCAAGCGATGCTTGCTGACTCAAAAGCAGAGATTTATGCGGCCAAATCGATGGTATTAGATGCTTCACGCTTGCGCGATGATGGCAAAGATGTCGTTACCGAGTCGTCATGTGCCAAGATGTTTGCCACCGAAATGTGTGGCCGTGTTGCTGATAGAGCCGTGCAAATTCATGGCGGTGCTGGTTATATTGCCGATTATGGCATTGAACGTTTTTATCGTGATGTGCGCTTATATCGTTTGTATGAAGGCACGACCCAAATCCAGCAGATCATTATTGCCCGCAATATGATTAAAGAAGTTAGCGAGTAGTTGTCATTTATTTGAATGCTATTTATTTGATTATTAAAAGGTATTTACATGATCAAAGCATATCGAGGTATTTGCTAGGACGCAGATACCTGGTTTATGTCGCTGTTACCATAAAATTTCTTTCTCACAACAATAAGGATATAAATTGTGAAAAGTGCCGCTATAACGTCAAATCCAAGCTCAAATTCTACCCAAAAGCAACCTTGGAAATTGGCCTTCTTTTTTTGTTTTCTAGTACTGTTATGTGATGGGGCTGATATTGGGATTCTCGCCTTTACTCTGTCAAGTCTCAAGCAAGAATTTGGGTTGACCAATATACAAGCTGGCGCTTTGGGCAGTTGGTCATTATTTGGCATGGCAATCGGTGGATTTTTCGGTGGTTGGGCCTGTGATCGTTTTGGCCGAGTACGTGTTATCGTGATTGCGACAGCGATGTTCTCTGTATTATCTGGTTTCAGTGGCTTTGTACAGAGCTACGAGCAGTTTATAGCATTACGGTTCACTGCTTGTTTGGGTCTTGGCAGTTTATATATTGCCACTAACACCCTGATGTCTGAAATGGTACCTACCAAACATCGAACGACGGTACTCGCAGCGCTAATGACAGGTTTTACCTTGGGGTCTTTAGTGATCACGAGCATTTCAGCTTGGATTATTCCCGTCTATGGTTGGCGCACCTTATATCTCTTAACGTTCCTACCTATCATTCTCTCGATATCGATGTATTTTCTTATCCCTGAACCACAGTCTTGGAAAGAGGCTCGTGCCCTCAAACTTAGCGGCGCGAAAAATTCACTCACAAAACCTGAAAATCCTTATAAAGCCATATTTGAAAACCCCAAACATCGCATTATGTTCATTTTATGGTCGATGAGCTCAGGGCTTCTATTGTTTGGTTATTTTGGCGTAAGCAACTGGCTACCGTCTTATCTAGAAACTGAACTGGGTATCAAATTTAAGGAGATGGCCCTATATATGGCAGGTACTTACTTGACGATGATGTTTGCTAAAGTCGTGGCAGGTTTAGTGGCTGATAGAATTGGTCGAAAAATAGTATTTGCCTTCGGTACTATGGGCACAGCGCTATTCATTCCAGTGTTAGTCTATATGCATACCCCAGAAAACATCGGTTGGTTGATGATAACCTTTGGTTTCTTATATGGCATCCCTTATGCTATTAATGCCACCTACTTGACGGAAAGCTTTCCTACCGCTATTCGAGGTACGGCTATTGGCGGTGCGTTCAATATCGGACGACTGGGCTCAGTTATTGCACCGGTTGCCATTGGTTATATGGCCATGCAAAACTCTATTGGTGCAGGTTTGTTGCTTATGGCAGGCGCGTATTTCTTATGCGGCCTTATTCCAACGTTGTTCATCAAAGAGCAGCAATATGATCCACAAAAGGCGTGATACTATTAAATACATATATTCCGCATAGCGAAATCCCTTATATTTATAATAGCTATGTTAATAGTTTCAATGTACATTAATAGAATGTTATTAAAAGCAACAAATTACTATAGTCGATTCAATTTAAAAGTAGTACAAGGCAACCGAGTGTAGATGTATATTTGATACTTCAAGCGAGGTTAACGCTGTAATACTTTTATAGTGGAATGACTATATCAGCGTACGACTATTGGCTTATAAGGTACTAGGGCGTGTCTTCATTTCAAAAATGGTGATAAAAATGAGATAAATTGCCGTCAAACAAGAAAAATAGTGCAGATAATATCGGGATATTAACCAGCTATTTGACGATGTTTGGCAAGATTTAGCCATTTTTAGCCCATTTAGAGGACTATCGAGTGAATTGAAGACACGCCCTAAAAGTAGTGAATTTTATGCTATTTAAATTAACGTAATTGAGAGCAATAAATCTTATATGACAACTAATATCCTTGATGATGAAGACTCTAATAAATCAACACACATTGAGCTGTTAGAGCCGATTAGTGACATGAGAGATAAAAACGATAGGCAGTTTATTACCGCTTTGGCACGCGGCTTAGAGCTGCTGCGTTGTTTTACCCCGCAGCGTCCCTATTTGGGTAATCAAGACTTGAGTCAATTGACTGGCCTGCCTAAAGGGACGATCACGCGGCTGACTTATACCTTAGTCAAGTTAGGATATCTAAAGCAATCGACCAATAGTAGTAAATATCAGCTTTCTGCCGGTGTGTTAGGGTTTGGCTATACGATGATGGCGAATATCTCTATCAACAATTTAGTCACCCCCTATATGGAAGAACTGGCAGATTATGCCAATAGTGCGGTCGCTATGGCAACCCGTGACCGCCTGAGAATGGTGTATCTAAACGTCGTGCAAGGGTCTGGCACGACGACCATGCGACGTAATGTCGGCTCATACCTCCCCATTCATTTGAGTTCGATGGGACGCGCATGCTTAGCCAGTATGCCTGCTGCTGAGCAAGAATTTATCCTTGATGCTATTCGCAGTAAGTATAAAGATGATTGGTTAAAGATTAGACGCGGACTGGATAAAGCCTTTAGAGATTATGACGACTATGGGTATTGCTTCTCGATTAGTGAATGGCAAAAAGACGTCAACGCTGTCGCTACCGCCATCATGCACCCGACTGAGGGCTTACTGACTTTTAATTGCGGCGCACCAAGTTTTGTTCTTAGTCGTACTAAACTAGAAGAAGACATTGCCCCTCGGTTGCTTCATATGAAGAATAATATCGAAAGTAATATTTACATCAGCTAAAGTAGATGACCCATTAACGTGGCAAAAATTGAAGACTCAATCGTACTACTGTCGTTCATTATCCAAAGTTAATCAAATAAAAACCCCTTTAAATTTTAAGATTTAAAGGGGTTTTTTAATGGGTAATCGATAAGCTTAAAATATTAGGGTCTGTTGAACATTCAAATATTTAGTCAGATAACAATACATGCTTGCTCTTTTGGTAAGCGGACAGACCGCCCCCACCTAACTCACGACCGATGCCGCTTTGCTTAAAGCCGCCCCACCCTGACTCAGGCAGCACGATTTGTTGTTCATTGATCCAAACATGACCCGCTTCAATCTGTAATGCCATCGACAATGCGACCTTTTCATCAGTACTGACAATGGTCGCTGCCAACGCATATTTGCTGTCGTTGGCCAAACTAATGGCTTCTGCATCGTCTTTGAAGGTTTTGCTAACCAATACTGGTCCGAACACTTCTTCGAGCCACAATTGGCTGGTTTCAGGAACATCGATATAAATAGTGGGCGCGGCAAAATACCCTTGACTAGCTGATATTTCTCCACCAGTCAGGCAAGTAAGGTTTTCGGCAGTCGCAATATCACAGTATTTTTTTACTTGCTTAAGCTGCTGCTCGCTGACCATTGGACCCATTTGAGTGACTGTATCAAAACCATCACCAACTTGCAGGCTTGCGGTTTTTACTTTCAACGCTTCAAATAAAGTCGGTGCGATATCTTCATGAACAAGCAATCTAGAGGTCGCTGAACATATTTGACCAGCATTGGTAAATACACCGCCAATGATAAGGTCACAAGCGTAATCGATATCGGCATCCGCGCGCACCACAATAGCAGACTTGCCACCAAGCTCAAGACTGATGTCTTTGATGCTCTTTGCCGCTTGGGTCATTACCTTTTCACCCACCACATTACTACCAGTAAAAGAGACTTTATCAATCAGCGGATGACTGGTCATGGCAGCACCAACTTCGGCAGCACCGAGCAAAATATTAACCACGCCTTTTGGCAGCTCGATACTAGACAATATATTGCCCAGCATCAATTCTGGCAATAAGGTCACCTCAGAAGGCTTTAATACCACTGTACAGCCTGCTGCTAGCGCTGGCGCCAACTTCCAAGAGGTCGTCACCATTGGAAAATTCCAAGGTACAATCAATGCACACACGCCAACGGGCGCAAAAGTCTTTAGCAGACGAATGCCAGATTCATTCGTGGATACTTCCGACCACGTCTCTTGATCTGTTATCAGATTGGCATAATAGCGATAACAAGCGATAGCATCACCGACGTCTATTTTTGCCTCTTCGATGGGCTTACCGTTGTTTAAAACAGACAGTCCCACTAATTTTTCAAATTGCTGCTCCATAGCGTCAGCAATCGCATGCAAATAATGCGCACGCACGCTTACTGAGGTTTGCGACCAATTTACATAGGCAGCAGAGGCAGCATTGACCGCTGTTTCTACATGGGCACTGGTACATAAGCGTGTCGATGCTAACACCTCACCAGTATTTGGGTCATATAGATTCTGCATATCAGTGTCTTCGCTATCAACCGATGATGCTTCGATGGCAGTCCATTTACCATTGATATAGGCCGCATTTAATACCACTTCATTTTGCATTGTCTCTTTTGCAATTTGTCTGGTTATATCAGTAGCATTTGTCGTTTCCATGATGGTATGTCCTCTCTCATTGTTTATTCATAGCGTATTTATTGATAATGATTACGGGTGATTGACGCTACTGCCTACCTACGCTGTCATTGTCATCAATCACCCGCCAAAAATCACTGTCGTTTACCCTATCCTACCTTTGTCACGGGGTCTTCTGATTAATACAGGAGATGCGCTACTGAGGTAATAATCACTAGGCTAATCAAAGTACGAAGGATGAAAATCATGAACAGCTCTAGAACATTAAGCTTAATGTTTGACTTCAAAATCAGCGCACCCACTTCAGACATATAAATAATCTGCGTAATAGAGCATGCCCCAACGATGAATCGTGTCATTTCACTCTCAATACTCTTACCGACCAACGCTGGTAAGTACATATCAGCAAAGCCCATAATCATGGCAGGCGCCGCTTCTGCCGCTTCTGGAATTTGTAACAGTTCAAGCAAAGGCACGAGGGGCGCAGATATCCAGTTAAATACTGGCGTGTACTCTGCCAGCCCTAGACCAATGGTGCCAATAGCAAAAATAACAGGAATCAGACCAAAGTAAATATCAAATAAATTCTTTAGGCTGTGTTTGAACACACTTGCCAGACTTGGCATAGAATACGCACGCGTCACAGCACGATTTAGCGCCCACTGCGGCATACTATACTGAGTAGGAATCTCTTCATCTAGCATACATTTGCCAGAATGATAGGTGTCCGCTTTCAGTGATAATGGCGGGATGCGTGGCATGATAATGGCTGCTATAAAACCAGTCAACGCGATGGTCAGATAAAAGAAGACAAAGTTGTTGTCTACGCCAATTGTTTTCGCTACGACATAAGTAAAAGCGATTGAAGTTACCGAAAAAGTTGTGGCAATAACCGCCGCTTCACGCTGGCTATAATAACTTTTGTCATACTCTTGCATGGTCACTAGCAAGCCGATAGAGGCCGCGCCAAACCAAGAAGACATCGCATCTACCGCTGAGCGTCCGGGTAGTTTAAATAGTTTGATAAAGACTTTGCTGGCTAACGTTCCCAAAAACTCCATCAAACCAAAATCTGTTAAGAACGGCAAGGATAAGATAGCGAAGAAAAATAAAGGAATCAAAATCGGAATCAAATCTTCAAAAATAACGCCGCCGGTATTACGGTTAATAATAAACTCGGGGCCTACTTGTAAAAATATCATCCAGATAAATACTGCGCCCAAAAAACGGGCACCAAACCACAGCCACTCAACATCGAAGAGCTTCTTTATCATAGAGTCTTCGTGCAAGGTAGGTCGTAACAGCTTGACCGCGAGTGCGCCAACAAAAGAGATGGTAACAATCGCCAGTGCTACGTAAGCCACATAACCGCCTATCCAGCCTTGTAGTGCATCGGTCAATACTCCCAATAAAATAGTAACCTTGCCATCCCATTGAAAGGGAATGATAAATAGCGCGATACCAAGGACTGAAAATAAAAGAAATTTCCACAATGACGCTCGCCATTGCTCGCCCTGTGGTGTTTTTGGATCGACAGCATTATTACCTAAGACTGGCTGCTGTGACTTACTGATATGACTCGTCATTTAATTCCTCCATGATAGGCGACGACCGCCAATTTTTCCATTTTGCTGTCTGACCAATGCCTGGGTTTAGCGAATTGGTTGGATCTAGTTTTTTATAAAAATTATGTAGTGCAGATTTTGCGGTATAGACATGTCCCACGTTGTGCTCAGCAGGGTACTCTATACGACGTCGATCATAAAACGCCAATAGCTCATCCTTGAATTTTTTTGCATCCACTTCAGGGTATAACAGATAGTCTTGATGCATGACATGACAGAAAAAATGCCCCAGATAAAAGGTTTTACTTACCTGCTTTTGCAAGTCAGTAGGTAGCACCTCATCCCAATCTACGGCATTTCTTGGTAAGGCAATATCAGTCGCTAATAGCTCGCCAAACTTTGTGTGGTTAAGATTGTGATAACGAAACATGGCAGCGGTTGCCGCACTGCGGAACACCAATAATGCTTGGGATTCTTCAGCTGTACAAAGATGTACGACGCCTTGATGCTGCTGCATATGGGACTGTAGAAATGCTTGAGCAGCGGCAACATGCTGATTACTAGCCTTAGCACTGTCATTATCATTATCATCGTCACTATCACTATCACTATCACTGTCACTGTCACTGGCATTCGCGACTTTTATGATCAAATGATAACGGTACGAAAGCGCTTGCGTGCTTAAAGGCGCAGGCAATGATGGCGGCATAAAGGTCGATACCATTTGTAGCACCCGATCTGGTAAAGTCTGAGGCAGTCGCCATTTATCCAAATAATAGCCAATCTTGGCTTGTAACCGATACAACGCGCCTATCTTACTGGCTGGCAGTTTGCGCATACTTAAACAAGTATCGCGGCCATAGCGCATGGTTATATCGTTATAGTCTTTGTGCATGTATTCTGCCAAAACAGGCAGGTTCAGCTCGCTTTTTAACCACTGCTGCCTGAGTGTGGTCAAGGTATCAGCGTCATTGGTAGAGATATAGAATGTTTGCTCTTGCGCTGGTTTGGCAAATGTCGCGACTCGAACCGCAAAGACGATAACTTTGCCTGCTGAACCAGAGGCTTCATACAATCCGTTAGGATCATTGTTAAATCTGGCAGGTGTGTCTGCCTCGCAATCGCGCACTTTGTGTTGATAATGCTGGTTTGTACAGGACTTACTGTTGGCACTATCTGGATTTTTATTGAACGTGCCAGCTTGTAGGTTACCAAGCATCTCTTCTGGATCTACACCTAAATCAATGCCTAAGTGATTGATTAATTCAAACTCACCTATAGCATTACGTTTGGCAAATAGCGACATCTCGGTATACGCCGGACCACGCTGCACCAACATACCGCCAGAGCTGTTGCAAATACCACCAATCACCGAAGCACCAACACAACTAGAGCCCAGCACTGAATGCGGCTCACGCCCCAAAGGTGCAAGCTTGTATTCTAATTGCTGAAGGGTCGCCGCTGGCAAGGCAACAAGCTCTGCTGCGTCATTGAGCAGATGAACACCGCCCAATAGTTGCGTAGAAATAACGATGACTGGTCGATCATACTTCCCATACGGCGTGGAGCCACCGGTCAGCCCTGTGTTAGCAGCCTGAGCGATAATGATCACATCAGATGCTGCACAGAGGTTAATGACGCGCCATAGTGCCACAAGAGAATGTGGGGTCACCACTGCCAAGATAGCATCTGTGATAGCAGCAATCGCCCCTTGTATATACGACTGCTGCTGACTCGGCTTGGTCAATACATTGGGCGCGCCAGCAACGGCTGCTAAGTCTGCTAACAAACTCGCCTGCGACGCATTCCAACTATTAGACGAGTGGTTAGAATTTAGCATTGCAGACATTTTTCCTTGAGTGACTAGCCTTTAGTACCGTTAAGTCACAGTTAAGTCATTACCATCAGCTAAAACAGATAAAGTCCTTGCCTATCTCAGTCAGAAAATCATCGGCTTCATCAACTTCATAAATGAAAGGCTGCTTGCCGTTGATATCCTTTTGCAAGGCGTCTAGCAGTTGCTGCTTATCGGTAATTCGGCGATATCCGGCACCAAATCCTGCGGCTAATGGCTCAAAATGTGGCGTCTTAATATTGACCCCAATCAGTGGTAGACCACCCTCCTCCATATAACGACGAATCTCGCCATAGCCTTGGTTGTTCCACAGCAGCACAATCAATGGTAGCTCAAGCTCGGCAGCGCAGATGAGTTCTGCAATCGTAAACTGAATACCACCATCGCCAATAAGACTAATGACGGGAAGGTTTGAGCCAATCATGGCACCAATAGCAGCGGGTAAGCCATAACCTAACGTGCCAAACCCAGTCGACGAGTTAAACCATTTTCGGGTTGCCAGTGCTTCAAAACCAAGATTGCCACTATAGACAGGCTGCGTTGAATCTCCAACAAAAATGACGTCTTTTACTTCATCTCGAATCAGCTGAAGTAGTGCATTTTGACCCGCAAAATCTGGTGTCATTTCTGCTAACAATGCCTGTTTTGCCTCGGCGACTCGTGACACCGCTTTATGATTTAACGCTTGGTTTTCTAGACGTGTGCAAAGGCCACTTACAGCCATTTGCGCATCGGATAATACGGCGATATCCGCTCTAAAAGGACGCTGCAATTGCTGAGCATCGCAGTCGATACGAATCAGCTTACCGTTGATTTTAAACTCGCCATTAAAAAACACATCATAATCAGTCTCACCAAGCTCAGTACCAATCGCCAATACCAAATCGGCTTCAGTAATAACGGCTCGACCTGCTGCTAATGATTGATTGCTGCCCAAACTTAACGGATGAGCGGGTGGTAGCAAACCTTTGGCATTGATGGTCAAAAATGTCGGTGCATCGATCAGCTCTGCCAGTTTTTGCGCATCTTGATTGACATCGACGCAGCCACCACCATAGAGCAATACTGGGTTTTCTGCGGTTTTGAGAGACTCGATAATTAAATCAAGCTGTGCAGGATTGGGCAGCGGTCTCATTACTCGAGGCAACGTTGAACTATTTGCATCAGTTTGGCTGGTTGCCGGACTATTCAAGTAAGGCGTTAAATCAGGCGGCTTGGCGACATGACTGGCATCAGCGGTGATCACATCGATTGGTAGCTGGATATGCACTGGCCCCGGACGCGCACCATTAAATAAAGCGAAGGCTTCTGCGATGACTTTGGGTAGCGACTCAGGCTTCCAGATTGTTTTGCTCGTAAGCGCAACTTTACTGACCATACCTTGCTGATCATGCAATTCATGCAAGTGCCCTTCACCGCTGCCCGTATCTGCCACTTTATTGACACTAGAGATCACCAGCATCGGTATAGAATCCGCCAATGCTTGTGCCATGGCAGTCATGATATTGGTCATACCAGGGCCGGTGATGATAAAGCAAACGCCAATCTTGCCCGAAGCGCGGTAATAGCCGTCAGCCATAAACCCAGCGCCTTGCTCGTGACGCGGCGTCACATGGCGGATATTGGTGTTTGGCAGACCACGATATAGCTCGACCGTATGCACACCGGGTATGCCAAATACGGTCTCTACGCCATAGTATTCTAACCACTGTACCAACAGCTCACCGCATGTCAGAGATGGGGTTGCAGGAAATGAAGAAGACGCTTGCGTCAATTGGGTCATGAGTCAGTTATCCTAAAAAATGTAATAAGTATTAAGTTAAGCTTTTTATATTGGCTAGCTGTTTGTTTTAAATAGTTATTAAATGCTACAAATCACAATTCATGGTGCCGTAACCAATCATCAATCATGATATTTAAGCGTTTGCCTGAAAAACTGGGAAAATGACCACCGTGTACAACACGCACAGGCAGTGCATTTAAACGGCGCATACTCTTGGCATAATCGGACATGTTGCTGTGCCAAGTATCTTCGATCAATGGGCCGTCATAAATAAGATCACCAGAAATCAGAGTCTCGCTAGCTGATTCCCACAAGGCAATACCACCTGGGGAGTGACCGGGTGTATGAATCACTTCAAATTGACGATTGCCCAAATCAATCATGTCACCGTCTTCAAGTTGCATTATTTTCGCTGGTGCAGCAATTTTATAGCCGCAATGAGCATAAGGCTCAGGAGGCAGTGCATCAAACATCTCATCGTTGACGAACATATCAGCTAAAGTACGTGCGTTATCTGGCTCAGCGAGAATATGTGCTTCAGCAGAATGTACGTGACAGCAGTCAAATTCACTTGCCGCGCCAATATGATCAAAATGAGTATGACTGGCAACACCAACGATATCGCGATCAGCAAGCAAAGCAACGTGGCGGCGCAATGGTACAGCCCCTAATCCAAAATCGACTAATAAATCGCGCTGACTTCCTCGCACGTGCCATAGATTACAGCGAAAAAACGGCTTGATCCACGGCTCATCGATGAGCGTAATGCCATCGCTAAGTGTTGTTGTTCGATACCAGTTTTCTGGTTTGATACGTGGTGATGACTGTTCACTCATGAGTTCGCTCCACTAAAGGCATGAGTATCTTTAAGAACACGCAAGTCTTTAAGATAGTCTTGGTGTGTGCGACTCTCATCAATGCAAGCGAGATCAATATCTACTATCAAGGTGCCAGCCGCTAAGCCAAGTCGGCCGAGCACCTCACCATCCGGACCAGCGACGATACTATTCCCACAGTAATGAAGCGTTTCTTCTACACCTGATCGGTTAATACAAGCAACAAAGCATTGATTGTCCATTGCTCGAGCGCGTATTTGTAGCACCTGCCGCTCTGCATTTGGCAACATATTTGCCGTCGGTGACAGTATGATTTCTGCACCTGCTTGTGCCAGCTCTCTTGCCACTTCTGGAAACTCATTGTCATAGCAAATCATCAATCCTAATTTTCCGAATCGAGTATCAACCACACAAGATTGCTTACCTGCGACAAAGAACTTATTTTCGCGGCCCCATAAATGCCGCTTATGATAAGTGGCAAGGTGCTGACCGTTATCATCTAACAATACGGCAGAATTGCTAAACTCACCATCAGCACCCTGCTCAGCAAAGCCAAATAGCAAGTGCAAATTATATTTATCAGCAAGCGTGGCTACTTCGGTCACGATTGAGCCATCAGCAGGTTCCGCTAGGCTATCAAGCCGCTCAAAGATGTTGTAGCCTGTGAATGCCAGCTCTGGCAGTGCCAATAAGTCTACTTTGGCTTCTGCTGCTAGGCGACATAATGACTCCAATGCTTTTAAGTTAGCAGCATGTTCAGCCCATAAAGGATTTGTTTGAGCAATCATCAATCTCATAATGAAGGCTCCTTTTGAGCGGAAGTGATGGCATCACTAGGACGAGTAAATAAAGTAGCACCTAACCAGTAAAGTCCGCCAGTGATGATAAAGACAGGTAACGAGGCACCAAAAGAAGGAGGAGAGATCAAAGTCCAGTAAGCTGCAAGAGCAGCACCAATTAAATAAGCCGCGATAGCAATCTTTGCCGTAGGACGGCCCAATTGTTTAGTAGAATCAAGCAGTTTTGCCGTATAACCTTCTTGACCCACAAGGTAATAATCAACAATCATGACTGAGAATGCTGGGATGAACAATGCACCAACGATTAACAAGAAGTTTTGGAACTGATCTAAAATACCAGGAATCAGTGCACCAAAAATAGTGACTAAGCCAATGATAAGTGCAGGTTTCCAAAAGCTCATGTTAGGCGCTATGTTCATGCATGATAGCGTTGCGCTATAGACTGCCATCACATTGGTTGTCATGACTGAGAAGAAAATAACCAGTGCAGCTGGTAAACCAAAACCGAATTCAGCAAGCAAACGAGTCGGATCGTAAGTCTGCTCCATGCCATTTAGGATAGAAAGCCCTGAAATTGTCGCACCCAAACCCATCGCAACGATAGCAGCCACGATATAACCAAAATAAGTACCCCATACTGCAATTTTTGAGGTCTTGCAATTGCGATTGTAATCGGCTGCCGAAGACATCCAAGAAAATGCAGTGGCGATGACAATATCAAAAGCGATACCTAACGTAATACCATTACGCGACTCAACTGGCATCTCAAATAGCGTAGAAACATCATAGTGCTGATTTAACTGATATAGCACCACGACCGTAAGACCTGCCATTGCTAATGCTGCCCAGCGCTCGACAAGTTCAATACCAAGGTGACCACGTAATACAATCAACACCACGACTGTCTCGCACAGGATGACAAATAGTGGCAGATTGCTGTAGCCTGTTGTGGCTTCAACGGCATAGTTAAGGCTCATGCCAGCGAGCAAAGCCTGAATACAGCTCCACGCGATGAGCACGCCCATGTTTACCAATGAAATTAACTGACTACCCAATGGCCCATAAGCTCTACGTGTGAGCGCCATCGATGGTAAACCAGTGCGCTGACCCATTAGACCAACTAAGAGTAACGGAATGGCACCGATCAATGAGCCGATCAGTACCGTCGTTATAGCAGTAGTAAACCGCAAATCAGGTACCAACAGCATCCCAGTTAAAATAGTCGTGACGACTATATTGGCACCAAACCACAGCGCAAACGTACCAATCGAACCTAAACTGTGTCCAGCCTCATTTGGAGAGAGCGTATCTTGACCAAAAAATGAAGAGGGTTTGCTCATTGCGGTCTTCCTTAACCAAATTATATTAATACCAGCAACTCAAATACACTGGTGACGATGCCGTTATCCGCTCATATACCGTATTGGGATAGCTACCCTATACGCCAAATCTAGCTAATAAGAGATTGTTAATGATCCATTATTTTATGATTATCATGATGAGACACAGCTATTAGTAAACAGCTTTGACCTTATCGTCATAGCGCACACCCGGTAGGATACATAGCATCTCAAACAATAAGTTCGCTGCCAGTACTGAGGTGTTACCGAATGGGTCATACGGCGGTGACACTTCTACTAAATCGCCACCGACTACTTCCAGTCCGCGCATACCGCGAATGATTTCTATAGCTTGAGTTGAAGTCAGACCACCGATTTCAGCGGTGCCCGTACCCGGTGCAAACGCTGGGTCAATACCATCGATATCGAAACTTAAATAGACAGGTCCATCGCCTAGCTTTTCGCGCACTTCTGCCATGAGCGGTGTTAGCGACTTGTACCAGCATTCCTCAGCAGGTACAACGCGAAAGCCTTGCTGGGTTGACCAGTCAAACTCTTCGGCACTATAACCAGTACCACGCAGACCGATTTGTACTACACGGTTACCATCGATTAAGTTTTCTTCGACAGCACGGCGAAATGGGGTGCCATGAGCGATTTTTTCGCCAAACATATCATCGTTGATATCTGCATGCGCATCGATATGTACCATACCGACAGGGCCATGTTTTTTGGCAAGCGCACGCAAAATAGGCAAGGCAATGGTATGATCGCCGCCCAACGTTAGTGGAATCGCGCCATGTTTGACGACTTTTTCTGTATAGAATTTTTCGATGATATCAACGCTTTTTAACAGGTTGAAAGTATTGATAGGTACATCGCCAATATCAGCGACTTGTAAAGACTCAAAAGGCGCAGCACGAGTGGCCACATTGTAAGGACGAATCATGCGTGATTCATCGCGTATCTGTCTTGGTCCCAATCTAGCACCACTACGGTTGGATGCACCGATGTCCAAAGGTACACCAACGAAAGCCACATCTAATCCTTCTGCATCAGCCTGAGTCGGCAGGCGCATCATAGAAGCAAAGCCGCCAAATCTTGGCATGTCGTTGCCGCTTAATGGTTGATTGAATTTCATAAATCACATCCTTGTTTTAGTGTGTCGGTATAGCCAATTTGTTATATGTCACTTTTTATATGACTCTGACAATACCTAAATAATTGAATACAAACCATGGTAAAATTTAGAAGTAAACTTCTGGTTTTTCGTAGTAAGTTAGATTTAACCGTTATTATCAGAAGTTTGATATAAATTTTATGCTAAAAAAGTGATGAATAGAAAATTCATGTTGATAAACATCACAAGTGCTGAGGAATAATTACTGATGTTAGATGAATTGATAAAAATAGACATCAAAACCTTGCGTAGCTTTATGGCGATTGTAGAGTGTCAGGGCGTGACAGCCGCCCAGTCGCGCTTGAATGTGACGACCTCTGTCATTAGTGGTCATTTGACCCATTTAGAAGACCGCTTGGGTATGACGCTTTGTTATCGTGGACGCGCGGGTTTTAAGCTGACAGAAGATGGTGCAGCAGTATATGAAGCCTGCTTGAGTTTTACCGAAGCGGTTGCCAGCTTTCAACATCAACTGCACTATATTCGTCAATTAGACTCCGTGCATGGCGGTCATATTCGATTGTGTCTCATTGATCAAATGCCGACATTTTTTTATGATGCCTTGCGCCAATGCTTGGCTGCTAGCTATCGTGACAATCCCCTTATCCACTTTTCTATCGACGTGCAAAGCCCTGAAAGCATGTTAGAGAAGCTACTAAGCAACGAGAGTGATATTGGTGTGGGATATTTTGGCAGTTTTCCACCACTATTAACGTTCCAGCCAGCATTTATTGAGAAGCAGGTAGTTTGCTGTGGACGCGAGCATCGATTGTTTTATGAGTCAGAAGGGCTAACCTTTGAGGATTTGGAACAAAACTATCCATGGATAAAACGAGGCTATATTACTGATTTGAGTATCAATCATGTGCGCCCAAAAACCTTGAGTGCCACCACTTACCATATGGAGGCAACCGCGCAGCTGATTTTGGCAGGTCATCATGTTGGTTACCTGCCCAATGACTTAGCCAAGCGTTATGAAGAAATGGGACTGATGAAAGTACTACTGCCCACCGAGGCCAGTTATGAGGTCAAGCATCATTGGGCTTACCGAGAAAACTTGCACAAACAGGTCGCTGATTTTTTAAGTCAAATGATGCATCTATTATCAAAAAGCTCGCCAAAGCTATAAATGACTAAGGCGTTTCCTAGCATGAGCCAGCTAATATAAGCCAGCTTAAATCATGGCTCATCACAACGATAAATGGCTATATCGCTATAGTCGGTTCAATTTAAAAGTGGTATAAGGCAACCAAGTGTAGATGTATACTTAATACCTCAAGCGAGGTTAACGCTGTAACGCTTTTATAGTGGATTGATTAGATTGGTTGCTCCTGACGCTTTAAGCCAATGGTTCTTAGCTTGCCTTTATCATCCATTTCTTTGATGACCAATGACCACTTATCATTAATGGCAACGGTATCTCCTGAGACCAGTGCTGTACCTAGATTTCCTGTCACATATTCAGCGACCGTTTGTTCCCACATGCTTTTTGGGCTGTCATTAGGATCAAACTGTAGGCTGTCTACCAGTGATTCAGATTGCATCATAGCCGTAAAGAAGGGTAAATCTCCAAGCTTGACGCTAGGTGATAGTAGCCAGTCGCCATAAAAATCATCGATGGCTTTACGATCTAATGTCGTATCATTAAAAATTTTAGCAATTTTTCTGGCATGATCGCCGCGCATGGCGTACCAGACACCGTCACCAAATTTCAGCTTCGTGTCTTCGTCAACGACCACGATTCTCTGCCTACGTACCAGCGCAAACACACTAATCTCATCAGAGCTAATGCGTTTAGAGATATCCATCGGATGACGACCAATCGCAAATGCCCCTGATTGAACTTCGAATTCATACAAAGTAATACTTGCCTTATCCGACACCCAAACCTCATGCTCCTCTTTTGGATCATCATTGGTCGGAATCCGCACCTTAAACAAATTGGCCATGATAGGAATTGTTGTACCTTGCAAAATCAAGGACAAAACCACGACCCCAAAGGCAATATCAAACAGCATAAAGGCGTTATCTATCCCTGCCATAACAGGCAATATCGCAAGGGTAATAGGTACTGCCCCGCGCAAGCCAACCCAAGAGATAAAGCCTATCTCTCTGTCTTTGAATTTAAAAGGTTTAACGCTGGTATAGACAGCGATAGGACGGGCAACAAAGATCATAAAGGCGGCAATCGCGACTGAATAATGCCAGACATTGATGACGTTTGATGGGGTGACCAATAGTCCTAACACTACGAAAAGCACCGCTTGTGATAACCAAGCAAAGCTGTCCATCACTCGCATCACATGCTCGGTGGAGCGTACCTTGTGATTGCCAATCATCACACCCGTGAGATAAACCGCTAAAAATCCACTACCGCCAATTAGATTGGTCGCGGCAAAGACGGACAAGCCAGCAGATAGTATCAAAATAGCATACATGCCTTCTGCTAAATGTATCTTGGGCAATAATCGGGACAGCAAATAACCGAATAGCAAACCCATCCCTAGCCCAAAGCTCAACTGCTGGAACAGTAATATCAAAAAGCCAAATACTGTCTGTCCCGCTGGATCAACATTTAGAGCGATAAGACCCGTCACCAATAAAATAGCCAAGGGATCGTTGGCACCAGACTCTAATTCGAGTGTGGCTTGAACGCGATCATTGAGCTTGACACCGCCATTACGTAATAGTGAAAATACCGCTGCCGCATCAGTTGAACCAACGATGGCTGCCATCAATAGCCCAAAGCGCCAATCGACATCGAGTAACCAAGTAACAAACACCCCTAGCACCATTACCGTGGCCAGTACGCCCCACGTTGCCAAGGTGATTGCCGGCTTAAGACCAACCCGAAACGACTTAAAAGAGGTGCGCAAACCCCCATCTAACAAGATACAGGCTAAGGCTGCTTGCCCAACGAAATTGGCAATACCATATTGAGAAAACTCAATACCTAAAATACCCTGCTCGCCTGCCAACATCCCTACCATCAAAAACAACAGCAATAATGGAACGCCCAAACGCGCAGATAACGTACTGGCCATGATACTGGCAAAAATTAACAATGCTCCTACGAGGTATAGGATATTTAAGGTATCCATCTTTTTTTAAGCCCTATTTTTATCAATGGTGATGAATTAAGTTGGTGCGAAAGTATTACAATTTACTCTTTTATCTTTACCAGTAGACGCCACATCTGAATATTAAAAATATCATTAAGAATAACATCTACTATCATTTCTACAAAAACTATCTATAAAGATTTTTACTAATACTTGCTCTCATTTTAGTCATGATCATACAAGTGAGTTTGATGACATGTCCTCAGTCCTATAAATACAGTTGAAACTGTTTGGCATACTCTTTTCAATACTGACTAAGCCTGAATGTATTGCCATGTTAGTACCAAAATAGCAGCCGCTATTGTCCAAGCGACAACGCCGAGCAGTAAGGCCTTATATAAACTGATATAGCTGATGCTAAAGAACACCACAAAGGTATAAATAAGGTGCGGAATGACACCAAGCATACTAAATATCAATGCGACCCTTAAATCAGCAGGACTACGCTCAGTACCGACAATGAAGTGACTGATTAATGTAAAAGTGGGGAAAAGTGGCGCAAGTGCCGCCAAATAAAAAAATCGAGTTTGCGCAAATAATTGAATTGCCAGTACCATTAAAGCGCCAATAAGCATTTTTAACCAAATCACGACGGGATCATCTCCTGTTGAATGCTAAGGGCTGAACATAGCCCAATCCACCATGATACTAAAGTCTGCAAAGCGATATAAGAGGAACAACAGCTTAATTGACTTACACCATAAAAAGGCTCAAAAAAACCCCACCTAGCAATAGTACTAAATGGGGCGATGACTGATAATTGTTGATGCTGTTTGCGAACTAATTAATCATTTTTTGGCTTCAGCGCGGCACTGATATCTGCAAGTAATGGCGGGATATCATGCTTATCCGCGATCACCTCGATCATCACTAATTTATCCGTGGTAGCAGCGGCCTTATCGAGGGCAGATTTTAGCTCACCTGCCGTTTCTACTTTGAGTATGAGACTGTTCTCTTTGTTGGCACCAAAGGCTTGTGGCATGATCTGCCAATCACATTTAGGAATATCATTGTAGTATTGGTTTTCGCCATGAATCGCACGCTCCACGGTATAGCCATCGTTGTTAATTAAGACGATGACTGGATTAATACGCTCCTGAATCATGACCGCCAGTTCTTGAATAGTCAATAATGCTGAGCCATCACCGATTAATAGAACACCACGCTTGTTTGGCGAGGCAATAGCAGCACCTAAGCTGGCTGGCAACGTATAGCCAATTGATCCCCACATCGGTTGCCCATAAGAGGTCACCCCTTCTGGCAGACGCACATCACTGATACCAAAATAGGCCGTTCCTTGTTCAGAAAAAACCAAATTATTATGATCTAAGCGCGCAGCAATGATATGCCACAGATCGTCTTGGCGGATAGCCTCATCATCCTTGCCATTTTGTTCATGAGGGTTGACCGGCTCACAGAAAGATTTTGGTACGATATTGATGCCAGAGGTCATCACTTCATGTAACGCTTGCAGCGCATCTTTTAGCGCAATCGGTGCAAAGTTTTGACCGCTGATAGAAGCCCGTTCATAATGCAAGTCTACGACCACATCCTCATTGATATCTTGGCTGAATCCTGCGGTAGTCGTATCGGTATACTGCACCCCTACTTTGATCAGGCATTCACAGTTTTCCACCGCATCTTTGACCACAGGACGCGAGGCAACACCTGCATAAGTTCCTGCCCAGCGATCACTGTTTTCATCAAGCAGCGTTTTGCCCCAAGACAGCGTGGTATAAGGAATATCGGTATCAGCGATAAGTGCTTTGAGCTGATTTTGCAATCCTAAACGATGCACCATCAAATCTGCCATAAGCATCATGGTTTTGTTTGGCAAAAACTCCGTCAATGCTTGTTTGAAATCTGCCAGTGCCGCTTGACTGGTGATGTCTTCTTGGCTGTCAATCAGCTTGGTGGTTGGTGGATAGATAGGCTGACGCGCAACATCAGGCGATAGTAACAGATAGCCGGGGCGATGCTTTTTGAGCACCAGACGAATGACACGGTCAATCTCTGAGGCGGCGTTTTCTGGTGTAATTTGCGCCCGTGCCACTGTCACTGGCTCGACCATTTTAATAAAATGATTGAATACGCCATCACCAAGCGAATGATGAATACGGCGCTTTGAGTCTTGTAGAGCGGTACTTGGTGCTCCCACGATATGCAATACAGGCGCGTACTCAGCAAAAGAGCCTGCCGTCGCGTTAATCGCTGATAACTCGCCCACACCAAAAGTAGTTACCATCGCGGCAAACCCACGCTCGCGTGCATAACCATCAGCAGCATAACCGGCATTTAGCTCATTAGTATTACCTACCCAGCGCAGCTTATCAGATGCGAGAACATTGTCTAAAAAAGTTAAGTTGAAATCACCAGGTACGCCAAATATCTCAGAGGCGCCTGCTTCTGCGACACGATCAAACAAATAATCGGCGATGGTATAGTGTTGACTCATTGTATATCCCTATGACTTATCTTTATAAGTATTGATAACTGTGAATGTAATTGAGGTTAAATTATAAAGTGCATCCCAGCTTATTTATGTAATGCAAAGCTTTTGGAATACATATTATAATAAACTGTTATAACATACATTTATGGCTAGAAGACACGCCTATTTTACTAACTTTGGTTTTTTTCGTCATGGGTGTTGACACACCAAAAAAACTGCGTATAATACGCCATCATCAACTGACGATAGTTAATTGATAATTAGCGGGAATAGCTCAGTGGTAGAGCATAACCTTGCCAAGGTTGGGGTCGAGAGTTCGAATCTCTTTTCCCGCTCCAAATATGGCTTGAAAAAGCACTAAAAGCCTCACTCCTTAAATAGGAAGTGAGGCTTTTTTTTGTCCAATTTTTGGGCTTTATAGGAGATTTGATGACACGCCTTAGAAATTTCTAATAAATTAGACCTTACAGGCCACACTAGCAGCTTTTGCTTTTTCATAGACACTTTCAGCATCGAGTCCTAATGCGCTTACATCGTCTAAGTATTTCTGTGTTCCTTTTAGCAGAGGTCCTTTCCAATCTGGATCATTAAGTGGATCTGGAATATCAATGATCTCATCACCTCTATCTTTAGCAGCTTGCAAACCTAATAAATCAGTTCTATCCCACATCTCACCAACTTTCTTAGTAAGAGCCATACCTGAGTTATCATCAATGACCTTTTTTAAATCATCAGGCAAACTTTCATATTTATCTTTATTCATAGTCATCATCAGAGCAGAACTATAAAATGGGATATTGGTATGATATTTGGTTAACTCATCAAGCTTGAAAGTTGTGATCGCCTCCCATGGAAAGCTTAATCCATCAACCACACCGCGCTGTAGAGACGTATATATATCATTGGCAGGTAAACCCACAGGAGAGGCACCCATACTTTCAATAATATCACCTGCTACAGCAGATGGCCTGCGAATACGCATCCCTTTCATATCTTCGGGAGTTCGAATAAGCTTATCAGCACTATGTAATGTACCAGGGCCGGTAGCGAACATAAAAAGGAGATGTGAATCTTCATATTCGCTAGATATAGTGCCATTTTCATAAAGGGTTTGCAGCATACAACCTGTCTGTGTTGATGAATTAGACAAACCGGGAAGCTCTGCAATCTGGGTCAGTGGAAAGCGGCCACTAGTATAACCCTGTACTTGAGAACCGATGTCAATCGTTCCCTTTACTGTGGATTCATAAGCGGTATCTGCTTTACTGAGTGTTGCCGATGGATATACCTCAACCTTAAGACGACCATTAGAATCTTCTCCAATTTTTTTGGCCCATGGCTCAAAGATTTCTTTATTAACATCAGCAGTGGCGGGATAAAAATGGGAGAAACGTAGAACGGTAACTTCTTGATTTGAGGCAACTTCGCTACTGTTATCAGATTGGCCAGAACAACCAAAAAGGCTAATAGCTGCTAGTGCACCTATCGAAAAAAAAGGTGCTAATTTCATTATCAATTCCTTTTGATAGCGATTATTTTTTTGACATTTGATTGATATTAAGACTTAATTAATCTGCCTTAAAAGACATAAGCACTTTAAATTAAAACTGCTTAACATTCAAAACGCTACTTAAAATTAACAGCTAAAATGATAACAGTCAAATCATTTAACGACGATTCTCTAGAAGTGATGATATAGCTGATACTACGTAAAATGGATACATGACATTATGATGCGTGACTGGTAAAAAAATATTCATGAATTCAAAGAAGAAACTTAGCTCACGATTGACCAAAGAGCAGATAGGAATGAAGCGTGATTTAATATCATGATTAAAAGGCTTTAAGTGGATAAACCTTACTATAATAAGTTTGCCAAGTTTACTGATAGACTTTTTTAATATAGAACGACATAGGTTGCGCAATATTTATATCGTTAGTATCATTTCAGTTTTGAGATGACTCAATTACAATTAGGAAAAATTTTATGGCAAAATTAGAATCAAACATCGAATTAGAAGCAGCGGCATTTCGTCGCTTACTAGCTCATTTAGACGAGCGTAAAGATGTACAAAATATCGAACTGATGAACCTTGCCGATTTTTGCCGTAACTGCTTATCCAAATGGTATAAAGCGGCTGGTGAAGAGCGTGGTATTGAAATCGAATACGAGGATGCGCGCGAGCTTGTTTATGGTATGCCTTATGCTGAGTGGAAAGAGAAGTATCAACAGAAAGCAACGCCAGAGCAGTTAGCGCGTTTTAACGAGATTGAAGCTGCTAAGAAAAAATCGGATTAAAACTAACAGTGATGGCTCAAATAAAGTAAGCCACCACTAAATAGTTATATCAAAAAAGCCAATACTGCCGCTAGATTAGCGGCTTTCTATAGATTTGAGTATGCTACTAAACCCTATGGTTCCTTGTTTCTGCATTTGATGGTCAAATAAGCGACCGATTAATGGCAATGGTACAATCAATCGACCCTCAGATACCCAAGTCACGTGTGTGGTGCCATCGCCCAAGTCTTTTAAATCAATGGCGCCTTTATCGTGTTGCATTTTTATCGGTTTGGCTTTTTCGATTTGGTATTGCATATGAGTAGGACGCTCAAACGCCGTAATTCGCTCCCAAAACTTAACAGGTCCCGTTTGAATGCTACGTAAAGCCCCAACGCCATTGCGCTCCTCGTCACCTTCAGCCACTAGCTTAGCAACCCCCACAGCTTTAAATGAGCCATAACTGGCATGGTCACTCAGTGCTTCAAACACCTCATCAATCGGTTTTTTGACAATGCGTTCTACTTTTATTTTAAACATAATATTATCCCGTTAAGATCAAAGTTGAAATTATTTAGCTTACTGACATTTAAAACATGAATAAAGCAGTCGCACGTCAAAAACTTATGATCGCGAAACTACTACCGCTTAGACCCTCGGCCTTTTGAAGGACGCCTGCCATTTGTCGCAGGTTTGCCATTGCCTCCAGACTTACCATTACCCCCTGACGGCTTACCACGACCAGCAGGACGCCCATCCCTACCTTTAGAACCCGCTGGTTTTCTAGCATCATCCTTGGAGTATTTTTTATTTCCCTTTGCCGCACCCGCTGGTTTTGAAGACGACTTTGCTTTTGACGAGTCATCGGCACGAGGGTTTTTTCGTGGTGCATTACGAGATTTCTTAGCCGGTTTACTGTCTTGCGAAGAAGAGTCTTCTACAGATTTAAGTAAAACAGACAACTCTTTTGGGGTTAAGTCTCGCCAGTCTCCAACGGGCGTACCCTTAAGACTGACATTCATAATCCGCGTACGCTCAAGCTTCACGACTTCATAGCCAAAATGCTCACACATACGGCGAATTTGACGGTTTAGACCTTGAACTAACGTGATGTTGAATACGTTGGGCGCTACTTTAGTTACTGGGCATTTTTTCGTCATTTTGCCAAGCATCGGCACACCACCGGCCAAACCCTCGATAACACTATCGGTTAACGGCTTATTGACCGTGACCAGATACTCTTTTTCATGGTTATTACCAGCACGCAACACTTTATTAACCAGATCACCATTATTGGTCAAAAATATTAACCCTTGGGAATCTTTATCCAAACGTCCAATCGGGAAAATACGTAAACTGTGTCTCACAAAGTCGACAATGTTATTTTTCTCAGAGCTTTCTGTGGTGCTCACAATGCCCACTGGCTTATTTAAGACAATAAACACAAAATCATCTGCCTCTCGTGGCTCGATGAGCTGCCCGTTAACTTTCACCGCATCTCCAGCAACCACTTGCGCGCCTACTTGAGCACGCTTGCCATTGACGTACACATTACCTTGCTCAATAAAGCGGTCAGCGTCGCGCCTAGAGCAAATGCCGCTTTCGCTGATGTATTTATTTAAACGAGTCGAGGAAGCGTTAAACATAAAGCACCGTTTTACCTGATAAGAAGCCTTTTTTACTAAGAAAAAAGCCTAAATTGAATGGATCGTCAACAACGAAATAGCTCACATTATATAGGAAATTCAATGTCCCTTTGAGGAGAGATGGGTAAGAACCTATAAACATATCCAGAATCGTATAAATCGAAGCGGTTGACTCAATACAGCCAACGTTAGCACACCGTTACTCAATAATCATTAAGCCATGATATTATTGGCGTATGATATACACGATAAATTTGAGCATCTTATCTATACTATATTTAACCATTACTATTGAGCCTCGCTATGCCCCAATCTCGTACCAATCTAAACCCTGAACCCAAAACCAACTCGCCTTATTTAGTCGGTGTGCTGTTACGTTACAGCACTTTTGCCGCTGCTGTCTTGCTGTTTTTAGCAGGGCTATTATTGATGAATTGGTGGCTGATTATTCTTGGCGGGTTTGGGGTATGTTTGGGGATTTATGACGTTATACAGTCAAAGCATGCCATCTTGAGAAACTATCCAGTGGCTGGGCATATCCGCTACGTACTTGAAGACTTCCGTCCTGAGATTCGTCAGTATTTGTTAGAAAACGATAAAGAGCAAGTACCGTTTTCACGCCAGCAGCGCGCCTTGGTTTATCAACGTGCCAAGAACGTTAGTGATACCAATGCTTTTGGCACACTAGACAATCTCTACACCCATGGTAAAGAATGGTTTTTGCAATCCGCCATCAGCCAGCCTTTAGAAAACCAAGACTTTCGCATTATGGTGGGCGGTGAGCGTTGTCAGCAGCCGCATGATATGTCGGTATTTAATATCTCGGCGATGAGTTTCGGCAGTCTATCAGCAAACGCTATCATGGCGCTCAATCAAGGCGCAAAAATAGGCGGTTTTACCCATGACACGGGTGAAGGTGCCATCAGTCCTTATCATCGCAAGTTCGGTGGTGATTTGATTTGGGAGCTAGGTACGGGTTACTTTGGTTGCCGCGATGAAAACGGTGATTTTAGTCCGCAATCCTTTGCCGAAAAAGCCGTTGATCCACAAGTGAAAATGATTGAGATTAAGCTATCTCAAGGCGCAAAGCCTGGTAAAGGTGGCGTCTTACCATCCAGCAAAATCACTCAAGAAATCGCTGATACACGTCAAGTGCCGATGGGGCAAGACTGCGTTTCACCCTCTTCGCATACGGCATTTAGCACGCCGCGTGAATTAGTCGCATTTTGGCAGCAGCTGCGTGAATTGTCTGGTGGCAAGCCGGTTGGCTTTAAGCTATGTATTGGCCAACCTTGGCAGTTTATGGCCATCGTCAAAGCCATGATAGAGACGGACAATTATCCTGATTTTATCGTTATCGATGGCGCAGAAGGTGGTACGGGTGCCGCCCCTGTCGAGTTTATGGACAATGTTGGTATGCCAATGGTCGAAGGGTTTTTATTGGTACACAATACCTTGGTCGGTGCAGGCATCCGCGATAAAATCAAACTTGGCGTGAGCGGTAAAATCGTCTCTGGCTTCGATATTGCCCGTATGATTGCGTTGGGCGCAGACTGGTGTAATTCAGCACGCGGTTTTATGTTTGCCGTGGGCTGTATTCAATCACGCTCGTGTCATACCAACACTTGCCCGACTGGCGTTGCCACCCAAGACCCGTATCGTCAAAAGGCGTTGGATGTGCCGAGCAAAGCTGAGCGTGTTGCAAGTTTCCATAAAAACACCCTAAAATCGCTTGCCAGTATCGTGGGTGCAGTTGGCTTGCAACACCCAAGCCAATTGCAACCTTATCATATCGCTCGACGCCTCGATGACGGGCAGATAAAGCTATTATCGAAATTCTTTTATTTCACTGATAGAGGTGCTCTGCTTAATAGTAGCGCCCGCGCGGACGTGTTCAATCAGATGTGGGTAATGGCGAACCCTGATAGCTTCTTAGCCAATGATGATGCCCTCATTGCTTATAATAAAGACTCACGAGATAAAGGTAGAGAAACCATCACATCAGCGGAACAGAGTCTTGGGAACTTTGCGAGTATCAGTGGCGGTGGGCAGTTAATCGGCAACGTCAACAATACTTTTCGCGAATTTCCACCTAGCAATGACTGAAAATAGTATTGAAAAATAGTGATGAGTATTTCACTATCCGTGAGCGTTTCTATTTTACTCTTTATCAAAAAGACAGATGATTGATGCCAAGTTCCGTTTTCACCTTACCACACACTCTACTGACAGCAGCGCTTATTACGTTAAGCGTCAGTGCTTGCCAACCCATCACCAAACAAGATTCTGAAAGTAATACAGGAATTTGGTCGTGCCAGACGCAAAATTCACCGTTTACTTACAGCGTCTGTCGTGTCGATGCTGATGCATTAAATAGCGAACACTCTTCTCTACAGCTGTTTTGGCAGCCCTCCGATAGCAGTCAGCCGCTACTGACCTTTGACAATTTATTAGCGACTTTACCAGCCAACCAAACACTCACCTTTGCCATGAATGCGGGCATGTATAACGAAAATTATGCACCGATTGGCTATACTGTCATCGACGGTAAAGAGATTCGTGCGTTAAATACCAAAGAAGGTGGCGGCAATTTTCATTTACTGCCCAATGGTGTGCTGTGGTGGGATAAAGCTGGTAAAGTACAAATCACTGAAAGCAATGCTTTAAATGAGCAGCTTAAAAATGATGAGGCAGAACCTAGGTATGCCACTCAATCAGGTCCTATGCTGGTCATCAATAACGAGATACACCCGCAATTTAATCCTGATAGCACCTCACTCAAGATTCGTAATGGCGCAGGGGTTTGTGATGACGGCAGCCTACAGTTTGTTAATAGCGATGAACCAGTCACGTTTTATCAATTTGCATCGTTGTTTAAGGATGACTTAAGCTGTCCAAACGCGCTCTTTTTAGATGGTGGGATTGCGTCAGCGTTATATGCGCCCAGCATTGATAAGCACGATAAAAAAGAGATGGGTGTGATGATAGCGTTGGTTGAAAACAAAAACTAATATGCCTTTATATTTCAAAGTTAATATCTAATCAACTGCCTGCCCTCATATAGTTATGTCAATATAAAAGAGATACAGCATGGTGTCCTGTATGCATTTTATTTAGTATCGACTATAGTATGTCGCATAAAAAGCACTTGAGACGACTTTGTCATCCAAGTGCTTTTTTTATTACTAGCAACAGTCAATAGCTAAAAACTAGCCGCCCAGACTCATCTTGGGACCAAACGGTTCGTAATGGACACTATCGACACCGTGATCTAACGTCACTAGCCCATCAATCATACTTTCCATAAATGGCATCGAGCCACAGACATAAATATCAGCAGGCTCAGGCAATATAGCAAGCCATGCCTCATCTAATAATTGTCCCGACTCAAAATAGAAGACATGCTTTTCTACAGTCTCAGCCTTTTTTAATAGCTTATTTACTTCGGTATTAAAAGCATGATGCGCTTCACTTTGGCAAGCATAAACCCAGATAATAGGACGTTTTGGATTGGCTAATACTTGTGCTTCTAACATAGATAGCACAGGGGTTACACCAACACCCGCACTCATCAATACCAGCGGAATCTCATTTTGCTGTACCAAATCTTGATTGAGTGCAAAGTCGCCCGCTGGTGCCGATAATAGAACCGTGTCACCCACTTCTAATTGGTCGTGCATATAGTTAGAGACCAAACCATGATGCTCATTGCGGTTGTCACGTCTGACTGCAAACTGAATGCCTGCATCGGTACTAGCGGAATACAAAGAGTAATGACGCAGGGCAACATGGTCACTGTCTTTTGGGTCTGTTTTCACCGTGATGTACTGACCCGCGGTTAAAGTCAATTTGCTCAGGTCAATATCTTGATTGCTGTCGGCGTTATCATTGACTGGCACAACTGTAAAAGCAGCAATATCCGTAGCGGCTGCTATCTTTTTAGTCACTGTAAAAGGCGCAAAATCCTGCCACATCGCCTCTTCATACATGCCATGTTCAATCTGAATAAATACTGAAGCAATCTCATCATAAGCTTCCGTCCAAGCCGTAATGATATCATCATTGGCAGCCTCGCCTAGCACTTCCTTGATTGCACCGATTAAGTGCTTACCAACGATGGGATAATGCTCGGGCAAAATTTGTAAAGCACGATGCTTGTGGCTGATTTGCGTGACTTGTGGCAATAACGTCGCCAATTTATCCAAGTGCTTAGCAGCGGCTAATACGGTCGTCGCCAGAGCCGTCTGTTGACGGCCCAATTTTTGATTGGTTTCGTTAAATATGTCCAACAGCTCGGGATGCTCTTTAAACATGTTTTTATAGAACACCGTGGTAATTGCCGTTCCATGCTCTTCAAGGACGGGAACAGTTGCGGTGACGATTTCTAACGTTTTTGGTGAGGCCATGTTATTTCTCTTAATAAATGATGGTATTGATCAGTTTAAAAATGGAAGATAGAGATTTTAAAATAAAGAACTTAAATAAGTGGCGCCAACAAAATTTAAAATTCTGTCGTCAAGCTTTGTGAAAGCCGTCAACCTATATATAACATTCATTTTAAATGAATCTTATCATATTTTACTGAGTATACCAATGCCGCATTGCTATAAAGCTGATTTATTAGCCAAAAAAGCAGCCGTTATGCTGTCATAACGGCTGCTTTTATCAAAAAAATATGGGAATCAACAGGTTTTACAAGTTGGTGAAAACGCCAAAATCACCGCGCTAAATAATTGGTCATCTCTTCTACGCCATGTAACGTCATCGGATACATCTTATGATCCACTAATTTTTTGATCTCAACGA
This sequence comes from Psychrobacter sp. AT9, assembly GCF_047272965.1. Classification (NCBI taxonomy): domain Bacteria; kingdom Pseudomonadati; phylum Pseudomonadota; class Gammaproteobacteria; order Moraxellales; family Moraxellaceae; genus Psychrobacter; species Psychrobacter sp. AT9. The sequence goes on along the minus strand of NZ_JBKOTW010000001.1, from coordinate 1,217,214 downwards.
TGGTTTGGGTATATTGCCAGTAAGAAGGCGCTTCAGGATTCAGCCAAGCTACTTTATCAAAATGATCAAGTACCCGCTTGAGCCAAACAATACCCGCCTCATTGTTCATATACTCTACGCTACCGCCTACTGTCATCAGCTCATATGGCGACATTGAGGCATCACCGACGAAGATAACGCGATACTCGCGACCGTATTTATTGAGCAGCTCATACGTTGGCATCGGCGCACTGTGGCGACGATCATTGTCCTTCCAGACATAGTCATACAGACAGTTATGAAAGTAAAAAAACTCTAAAGTTTTAAATTCATTTCTAGCCGCCGAAAATAGCTTTTCTAGAGCTTCGACATGAATATCCATACTGCCACCAACATCGAACAGCATCAATACTTTGACACGATTACGACGCTCCGCTTGCATATGGATATCGAGCACGCCTTTTTTGGCGGTGCGTTTGATAGTCTCATGAATGTCTAGCTCATCCGCGCTACCAGTACGAGCAAACTGGCGCAAATTCCGTAACGCCATCTGAATTTGACGGGTGCCAAGCTGACTGTCGTCATCGAGATTACGATATTTACGCTGCTCCCAGACTTTAGCCGCGCTACGCTTACGTGACTCACCGCCAACACGCACCCCTTCTGGATGATCGCCATAGGCACCAAATGGTGACGTACCGCCAGTGCCAACCCACTTACTACCGCCCTGATGACGCTCTTTTTGCTCCTTGAGACGCTCTTCCAAGGCTTTCATCAGTTCCTCTAACGAGCCATATTTTTTCAGCAATCGGCGCTGCTCTTCGGTCAGATTCTTTGGATCGAGCTTTAAATCGAGCCACTCTTTGGGCACGTCTGTGAGCTTAGACAATAGCTCATCCATATCCAGACTGTCGACACCCTCGAAATAATCTGCCATTGCCCGATCAAACTTATCAAAATGGCGCTCGTCTTTGACCATGCACAATCGAATCAACCGATACATATCTTCGCGACTGGCAAAGGTAGTCAATGCCGAATCTTCAGGATGCGGGTGCATCATCAGCCCTTTATCTAGCGCAGCATTTAGATCAAGCAGCTCGCGCGTACTGACTGGCACACCGTAAGTACGTAAGGTATAGAACAATTTGATAAACATAAGAGTCGCATCGCTTATTGGCTGATATGGTGACGAATGAAGCCGTTTTATTAGCTTCAATCATGAGCTTTAATCATGACAAGTGGTCTGTTGCTTAACGACGCATCATATTAGCAAAGCGTTGCAACAAGCTCACATCGGCTTCATTTTTAAGCAGCGCACCATATAATGGCGGAATAGATTTTTCACCGCGTAAATTTTCTTCCAGCTCTGCTTGTGCCATATCATCAGCCAGTAGCAAAGTTAACCAATCGACAAGCTCAGACGTTGATGGCGGCTTTTTAAGCCCTTGAACATTACGCAGCTTATAAAAAATATCGAGCGCATCATTGACCAGCTTTTCTTGAATATCAGGGAAATGTACGTCGATGATTTGACGCATGGTCTCTTCTTCTGGGAAGTCGATATAATGGAAGAAACAACGACGCAAAAAGGCATCGGGCAGCTCTTTTTCATTGTTCGAGGTGATGATAACCACTGGACGCTGTGCCGCGGTAATGGTCTCGCCTGTCTCATAGACATAAAAAGACATTTTGTCCAGCTCATGTAGCAAGTCATTTGGGAACTCGATATCGGCTTTATCAATTTCATCAATCAATAGCACACTACGCTCGTTACTGGTAAAGGCCTCCCATAGCTTACCGGGCTTGATATAGTTGCCAATCTCATACACCTTATCATCACCCAACTGCGAATCACGTAAGCGCGAGACCGCATCATATTCATACAGACCTTGCTCCGCCTTGGTGGTTGATTTGATATGCCACGTAATCAGCGGCATACCCAAACTCTCAGCCACTTCTTCTGCCAATAACGTCTTACCAGTACCCGGCTCACCTTTAATCAGGAGCGGCTTTTGTAACGTCATCGCTGCGTTAACCGCCAGCTGCAAATCGTCAGTGGCTATATAGTTTTGCGTACCGGTAAAGCTTTTCTTCGTTTTATCAGTCGTGGTCATAATCAAGTCTCAGTTATTGTTATAGATTAAGGCTATCAAGAGCCTAAAAGCAATCGATGGCAAATAAATAATCATTTAGATTAGCACAGCATGATTGATTGCCAAAATACTCATGCGTTCGCAATTGCTAATAAACAACATATATAGGGAGCGCCTTTTAACTATTTATCATCGCAGTCATAAAACGTTTTTTCATAAAAAAAGACACGCATGGTGTCTTTTTTTATTCATAATATCTTTTATCTATTAACAGTGTCTCTTATTCATAGCGGCTTTGATCGTACTTACCATAAGCCTAAAGCAAAGACCCAGTCGCCTCTAGCAAAATTTTGATATCGCTTTTCTGGTATAACTTTTCTGATATCACTTTACCGCTTATCAAGCTTTTCAGCATCGGGTTGCTTAGCTAAGCCACCGTCTTTTTTTAAGCTAATATCTGCTTTAGCATTAGCCGCTAAAGGCGTTTTATTAGACTGCTCAGCGACAGTAGGCGGATCCATCAAAGTCGCGTTTTCTGTCAAATAACTGCCCGTCGTCAGTTGCATTGTCGCTTGCGTATCTTCTGCGGTACGACTGCGCGCTTTGTCTAGACTTGACTCAAACGCACCACGAATAAGCTGCCAAACAAAGCCAATAAACAAGCCTGATACCAAGACAACCAATATCGGTAACATGTTGGTAATCGCGCCAGCTGTGTCTTTCATCATAATCGCATAGACTACAGAGATACTGGCCGGTGCAATCACACTTGGGTCGCTAAGGGCAGTGCCAGGTGCCAATAACACAGCAAACAACATCATCCAACTCATACCACCCAACGGTCGCGGCAGCATACGAGCGACCAACAACCACAATACCAACACAATAACGACACCACCAAGATACGCATACATTGGTAAGTCTGCGGGTGGCACGTCTTTTACCAGCTGTCCCCACCAAATAGCAATCTCACCGAGAATATCGCTAATGGCTTCCAGCGGTAAGCTGTTTATAATACCTTTTAACCAGTCCATGCGTGTGTAGTTACCTGCGTTTATAAATTGTGCGTCGCGTTGTTGCGCTTAATGATAGACAGTGTGCTATTTCAACGAACCATAATATCGAATATATTATCGAAAGAAGCCTTGGAGACAAAACTACTCACCTTGCCATTCATCACTCATTGATAGCCTGCTAGTTTATCATGACTTTCTATCAAAATGCATGAGCGCAAATGTGTCGTAAACTTTTTCTTAGTAGCTTTCATTCAACATATCAAAGAGATAGCTATCAAGAAAACTTTTCAAAAAAACGTATCAATCGTAAATGTTGTCTTGTGCCTCGCGCGCACGTAATTCCGCTTGGCGGCGCATAACGTCTTGCGGTGGCATTTGTACAAAATACCCTTGCGACTGTAATTTTGCGAGCACCTCTTCTTTATCGACACGTGCAAGCGTTGGCGTGGTTGCCAAATCCAGATGCATCACAAATTTACTGCGACCTAAGCTTGCGCGGAAGTCTTTTGGTAGCACACCCAGCCAGTCCTTAATCTCGTCAGTGTCATCAGGATAATCAGGGCGGGCAATATAGACATACATGCCGTCATGTTTAGAAAATTTATAAATATCACAATGCATAAAAACCACCTGTCAGAAACTATAGGCGTAGGTTAGCATAATTTAGCCAAATTTCAGTAGTTGCTTTACGTTTTGATATAAGCAACCGCTCTAAAACTCAGATGATAAAATAGCAATAAAGGTACTCGGTTTATCGCGGATGTGCCTGATTATCCTCACAAACAGGCACTTTTGCCGAAATTATTGATTTTAATGGTGTTGATGACTTGTAAAAGCGCCCTGAACCTTTCATAATAAAAGCGTTTTTCAGGAGAGAGTTTGTGAGCATAGTTATACTATAATATATAGTTATAACATAAAAAATATCGTATCAAACCGCATTGGTCATACGACGTATATAATTGCTACACGACCACCGAAGGCGCATCCACCCTGCCAATCGCTCAGGTAAAAGGACTGAAAAACGCATGTCACGACTGTTTCGCTGTCTACCGTCAATCGCGTAGCACATCCAAACATAGGGCATAACAAATCTGGAGAGCGGTAAAGACGGACGACGTCTTACCCACCGAAGGGGAGAAAATGCGACATCATTTGATTTGATTTGATTTTTTGAAGCTTATGCTTTAGAAACTAACAGTGATGGTTCGTGTTGAAAATCTCAGGTTACAGGACAGATAGGGCTTTTGCTTAAACTGACGTTCAGCGTCTGTTTGGCTGGCGGCTTTATCTTTTTTTTCTGTGCTACCCTTGGTTGCAATGCTTGCACCCTGCAACGTTGCTTCTCGCTACTATGATACTGCGCATCGCTCATTACTCTACCGAGTATGACTAATGTACACATAAGGATTTGTTATGACCGACTCTCAAAACACCAATACCTCAGCTCCTAAACGCACGCCCCTTTACCAGTCTCACGTTGATAGTGAAGGCAAGTTAGTGGATTTTTCTGGTTGGGAATTGCCGATTCATTATGGTTCACAAATCGAAGAGCACGAAGCGGTACGTACTGACGCTGGTATGTTTGATGTCTCACATATGGTTGTCGCAGATATCAAAGGCGCTGACACTAAGGCATGGTTACAAAAACTGCTCGCTAATGATGTCAATAAACTCAAGACTGCTGGCAAAGCGCTGTATTCTGGCATGCTAAACGAGCAAGGCAGCGTTATCGATGATTTGATCGTCTATCTAATGAATGCAGATGAAACCGAATATCGTATCGTCTCAAACGCCGCCACTCGCGATAAAGATATGGCGCAGTTCAATAAAGTCGCAGAAGGTTTTGACATCACCATCACTGAGCGTCCAGAGCTTGCTATGCTGGCAGTTCAAGGGCCACATGCGGTCGAAAAACTGGCACAAGCCAAACCAAGCTGGGCAGAAACGTTAGCCGAACTCAAACCTTTCGTCGGTGCTGACTTGACTGATATCGAAGGCGCTGATTGGTTCGTCGCTCGTACTGGCTACACTGGTGAAGACGGTGTCGAAGTGATCATGCATGGCGATGATGCACCAGCGTTCTTTGAGCTATTAAAAGCCAATGGTGTAAAACCAGCAGGTCTTGGCGCTCGTGATACCTTGCGTATGGAAGCGGGCATGAACCTCTATGGTCACGATATGGACGAAACCATTAGCCCTTACGAATGTAATATGGGCTGGACGCTCGCGCTAAAAGATGAGCGCGACTTCGTTGGTCGTGCAGCGTTGGTTAGCAAACGCCAGCAGTCAAAAGACGACAATACAGCCATGAAGCAAGTGGGTCTCCTATTGACGACGCGCGGTGTGTTGCGTGAAGGCATGACGGTCACCATCAATCAAGGCTCAGACAATGAGCAAACTGGCATTATCACCAGTGGTACATTCTCCCCTAGTCTAAAAAACTCCATTGCGATTGCCCGTGTTCCTGCCAGCGTATCAGAGGATGATAATGTCCAAGTTGATCTACGCGGCAAAGGCAAGTTCGTTGATGTACGCGTTCTCAAGTTACCGTTTGTCCGTAATGGCAAGCAGCAGTTTGACTCATAGGCATTATAAACTCTATTATTAGCTTTCACTTTTTTTGTTAACCATCCTCTATCACTTAGGAGAGAGACCATGAGTAATATCCCAGCAGAACTAAAATACATTGCCAGCCACGAATGGCTACGTCTAGAAGACGACGGTACAATCACTGTCGGTATCACAGACCATGCTCAAGACTTGCTTGGTGACGTGGTGTTTGTTGAACTGCCTGACGTGGGTGACATCATCGCCGTTGATGACGAAATCTCAGTCGTTGAGTCAGTAAAAGCCGCCTCTGACGTTTATGCCCCGATCTCAGGTGAAGTGGTTGAGATTAATGAAGCGCTAGAAGACGATCCAGAAATCATCAACTCTGACCCATATGGCGAAGGTTGGTTCTTTAGAATGAAGCCTGACAACATCGCTGACTACGAAGCACTAATGACGGCTGATGAGTACGAAAACGATCTATAGTCCAAGCTTTCTTTTGTAATCAATATTTAGCTTATATTCGATAGTCATTTATATTCGATAATCACTTATATTCGCTAGTCATATGACGTGAAAACATGACAGATACTGGTGCTAACTGGTATCTGTACGCTTTATTTTAGACGCACTTATCATTTCAAAATATTCAGCAACTGTGCTAAATACGCATACTGCCATGAAAGATCGTTACTCAATGTTATTACCTCATATGCTCGTTAATGTATTTGCCTTATCTATTTGACTTGGTCTATAAAAATCTGCCATCGGTAATAAGCAAATTAATCACTTAATCCCCAGCATGGATCCTAATATGACTTCCAACTCTGATAACAACGACAACATTGCCACACCCGAACACACACCGCAGTTGCAAGCGTTTCGTGAGGTGGTCGAGTCACGTCGTTCAGTCCGTCGTTTTACTGACACGCCGATACCTGACGATGTGTTAGCAGATTGTCTGCGTTTGGCCATGCTAGCGCCGAACTCAAGCAATCTACAGCCGTGGGAATTTTATGTGATTGATAATGCTGATAAACGCAAACGTACCGTCAAAAACTGCATGAATCAAAACGCAGCAAAAACAGCAGCGCGCTTGATCGCAGTTGTCGCCCGTACTGACATTTGGCACGACCACGCCCAGCAGATCTTACGTGAGTATCCTGAGACGCCAGTACCGAAGAAAGTTAAAGACTATTATACCAAAGTCGTTGCCATGGACTTTTTACGTGGACCTGCCAACGTCGTATCAGCGGCTAAATGGAGCGCAACTCAAGTCGTCAGACGGGTAAAAGGGCCTATTAAATCGCCTTACTATACCTTTGAAGACACCAAAAACTGGGCGACCAACAATACCGCACTTGCTGCCGAAAATCTTATGCTAGCACTACGCGCGCACGGCTTTGATAGCTGTCCGATGGGCGGTTTCGACGAGCCTGCCATGAAGCGCTTGTTAGGCTTAAGCAATGATCAGCACATTATCATGATGATTGGTGCTGGCGAACGCGCCGACAATGGCATTTACAACAGCCAGTTCCGCTTTGATCAAAAGCAATTTGTACATTACGTTTAATGCATCACCATATTACTCTATTTAAATAAACCCTTTTATTACTCCCTTAACCAAGGATTGTCATGACTATTTCTCAAAACCCGACGTTTGATACCTTTCAAGGTTTATTCAACGAAGCTGAATTTGTCTATCGTCATTTAGGCTCAAATGAGACCAAACAAGCTGATTTGCTCAGCAAAATTGGTTATAAAGACATGGCGAGTTTTATCAATGATACGGTGCCTGAGCCCGTACGCTTGCACAAAGACTTAGATTTGCCATTGGCAATGAGTGAGCATGCAGCGTTGGCTAAATTGCGCGCCATGGCAGATAATATCACCGTTAATAAAAGCTATATCGGCCAAGGCTATTCGCCTGTGCGTATGCCTGCGGTCATTCAGCGTAATGTCCTTGAAAATCCAGGTTGGTATACGGCTTATACGCCTTATCAAGCTGAAATCGCCCAAGGTCGTCTAGAAGCTTTGCTTAACTTCCAGCAAGTTTGTATCGATTTAACGGGTCTAGAAATGGCTGGCGCATCGTTACTTGACGAAGCAACGGCAGCCGCTGAAGCCATGGCGATGTCTAAGCGTGTGAGCAAAAGCAAATCAACGCAGTTTTTCGTTGATGATCGTGTTTATCCACAAACGTTAGACGTTATCAATACTCGCGCAAAATACTTTGGCTGGGAAATCGTCGTTGGTGATTTTGAAACCGCCAAATCTGGTGATTATTTCGGTGCGCTATTCCAATACGTCGGTGTTGAAGGCGATGTCAAAGACTTAACTGACGTTATCGCTGCGGTTAAGAAAAACAAAACTTACGTCAGCGTCGTCAGCGACATCATGAGCTTGGTGCTGTTAAAATCACCAGCGGATATGGGCGCAGATGTCGCTTTGGGTAGCACCCAGCGCTTTGGTATTCCAATGGGCTTTGGTGGTCCTCATGCCGCCTACTTTGCATTCTCTGATAAAGCCAAGCGCTCAGCACCTGGTCGTATCATTGGTGTCTCAAAAGATTCGCAAGGTAATACCGCCCTACGTATGGCATTACAAACTCGTGAGCAGCATATCCGCCGCGAAAAAGCCAACTCAAACATCTGTACGTCACAAGTATTGCTGGCTAACCTCGCTGGTATGTATGCCGTTTATCATGGTCCAGGTGGCGTAAAACGTATTGCCACTCGTATCCATGCTTTTGCTACAGCGTTTGCTAATGTCATTACAGAAGCCAACGATAGCAGTCTAAGTGTAGTACATGATCAGTTCTTTGATACCGTCGTTGTCGATTGCGGTTCAGAAAAACTGGCGACGCAAATTTTTGCAAATGCAGACAATGTTGGTTATAACTTATGGCGTCTAGATGATAACAAACTGGGTGTCGCTTTTAGTGAAATCAGCGACCAGCATGACTTTACCGTATTAACCCAGCTGTTCGTTAGTAAATCGCATGACTTGCCTGAGACTGCTAGCCTGTCACTTGATAGCGCGCATTTGCGTACCGACGACATCTTAACCCATCCAGTATTTAACTCGCATCATACCGAGCATGAGATGCTGCGCTATTTAAAATCGCTTGAAGACAAAGATTTAGCGATGAACCGTAGCATGATTTCATTGGGTAGCTGTACCATGAAACTCAATGCAACCAGTGAGATGATACCAATTACGTGGCCTGAGTTTGCCAATGTGCATCCTTTTGCACCGCGCGATCAAGTCACCGGCTACATTGCGATGATTGACAGTCTGCAAGATCAACTTAAAGCCATCACTGGTTTTGACGATGTATCAATGCAGCCAAACTCTGGTGCTTCAGGTGAATATGCTGGTCTGCTAGCGATTCGCCGCTATCATGAATCATTGGGCGAGACCAACCGTGATGTTTGTCTCATTCCAATGTCAGCGCATGGTACCAACCCTGCGACTGCCATGATGATGGGTATGAAAGTCGTCGTGGTTAAAACCGATGAAAACGGTAACGTCGACATCGAAGATTTGACCGCTAAATGTGAAGAGCATAGCGAGCACCTAGGTGCCTTGATGATCACCTACCCGTCGACGCATGGCGTGTTCGAAGAAGGCATCCGTCACATTTGTGATTTGATTCATAAGCATGGCGGCCAAGTCTATATGGATGGCGCGAATATGAATGCGCAGGTCGGCATGATGCAGCCTGCGGATGTCGGTGCAGACGTACTACATATGAACTTGCACAAAACCTTCTGTATCCCACATGGCGGCGGCGGTCCTGGCATGGGTCCTATCGGTATGAAGGCACATTTAGCACCATTTATGGCCAACCATACCTTAAGCCCTGTGCATAATGCGCAAAAAGACTGTTCAGCTGTATCGGCAGCGCCTTATGGCTCAGCCAGCATCTTGCCGATCTCGTGGATGTATATTGCCATGATGGGCCGTGATGGTTTGCTTAAAGCCACTGAACTGGCGCTGTTAAATGCCAACTACGTAGCAGCCGAGCTAAAAGGTCATTATCCTGTCTTATACGCTGGTAAAAACGGCCGCGTCGCGCACGAATGTATCATCGATATTCGTCCATTAAAGGATGAAACAGGTATCAGCGAAAGCGATATTGCCAAGCGCTTAATGGATTATGGTTTCCATTCACCAACCATGAGCTTCCCAGTTTCAGGTACGTTGATGATTGAGCCAACTGAGTCTGAGTCAAAAGAAGAGTTAGATCGTTTTATCAGTGCGCTAAAATCTATCAAAGCCGAAGCGATGAAAGCCAAAGCAGGCGAAGACAATTGGACGCTAGAAGACAATCCACTAGTCAATGCACCGCACACCGCTTCTATGATCACCAACAGCGAGTGGACGCATCCATACAGCCGTGATGTTGCTGCATTCCCATTGCCTTATGTACGCGCTCATAAATTCTGGCCAAGCGTTGCTCGTATCGATGATGCTTATGGTGATAAGAATCTGATGTGTTCGTGCCCAAGTATCGAAAACTATCTGTAATCGAAGTCTTCGATAAATCATAAGTAGCTTTTTATAGAAAAACAAACCTCCAAGTCAGTAGCTGATTTGGAGGTTTTTATTTTGCTTACTTTTTATCTATCAAATTAACAGGTAACATTATTAATGGATAAGCGATAAATAAAGGCTTATGCCGATAACAAAATATTTATCTTAAATCTTTGAAGCCGTAAATTTTTGAAGCAATGACTTGGATCTTACTATGCAACAAAAAAACCGCGTTATTCTGATTCATGGTCTGCATCAAACCGCTTGGATCATGCGACCATTGGCAAAGCGCCTGCAAGCAGCAGGCTTCGATACCCATCAATATAGCTACCGCAGTATGCGTGATGGCATCAAGACCAATAGCGCAGGCCTTAATACTTGGCTAGAAAAGCATCATCAGCCTGATCAGCCGATAGATTTGGTCGGTCATAGTTTGGGTGGTTTGATTATTCGTGATTTCGTCACTCAGTATCCCAAGTGGCAGATTGGACGCTGCGTGACGCTTGGGACACCGCATGTAGGGAGTGTTTGTGCAGATTATATCTGGCGCTTAAGCCCCGCTGTAGTAGGACGCTCATATGTCGATGCTTTAGATGGAACAGTCCCACCATTACCAGCACATATTACCTTGGGCGTGATTGCAGGAAATCGTCCGTATGGATTGGGGCAGTTATTTTTGCAGTATCATAACCGTAAACTGCGTAAAGCAGACAATATGCCATCAGCAGAACATCTGCTACACGATGGCACAGTATATATAGAAGAAACTAAAATAGAGGCAGCCACTGATCATATTGTTTTACCAGTTTCGCATACTGGGATGCTGGTCGATAAAGGTGTCACCACACAAGTGATGTATTTTTTACAACATGGACAGTTTGAGCATAAAAAACTTAGACATTAATTCCCATACCCTGCTGCAACTCGGTTTTATGCTTGTTAATCACTGGTATCAAAGTCTGCGTCACCCACTCATTGCGCCAGCCTTTTAAGCCTTCTGGCAACTCGCTTAGGTCTTTATCAAACGCAATCACTTCATACAGCTGCCCTAGCCATTTTTTGCGCATCAATACATTAGCAGGTACACCAATAACTTCTGCTTGCTCATCGATCGCTTGTTGCACGGCTTTTGACAATACTTTGTTTTTTGAGCGATACGGCGGCAATAGACAGTCTGGATATTCAGTAGGATGCAGGTTTTTTGCCTCTTTTATTACCTTAAGCAACTCTTCGCCGTATAGGCGCAACATACTGCGATGCATCGTGGTTTTGTGCGCAAGCTCTCGCATATTGCTTGGCTTTTCAGTGATAATCTCGCGTACGGCTTGTTTTTTAATCACAAAAGTACGCGGCTGATTGGTCGAACGCGCTAGCTCTTCTCGCCACGTAGCCACTCCTTTGAGTATCGCCATTTGCTGCGAGTTATAGCGATAATCAGCCATCGTTAGGTACATCGCTTCGTCTTCAACATGCTGAGCGTCGTACAAATCGCTGGCATAAAGCTGGCAATCCGCCCATACATATTCAAACAGTCCTTGCTTTTTTAGCTCGTATTCGAGGCTCAAGTAAAGCGCTGGCAAAAAGCGTACATCATCAATCGCATATTGCTCTTGCTCATCTGAGAGCGGACGCTGTAACCAATCTGATTGGCTTTGTTCTTTATCGATATGCATATCTAACTGATCATCAAGCGCCTGCTGATAGCCCATTTGCAACTGTCCCGTCAAATAAGACAACGCAATTTGCGTATCAAAAATATTAGTCAACGGTGGGCAACCAGACAATAGATAAAAAATCCCTAAATCTTCACCACAAGCATGCCAAATCGCCACATCAACTTCACTGAGCGCTTGCCAAAAATCACCCAGTTGCAACTGTGGTGCATCTAGTAAATAGATGTGATCGCCTGTATTTAGCTGTACCAGTGCCAAGCGCGGGTAATAAGTATCGCGCTTGATAAACTCGGTATCTAATGCCACTCGTCCGCAAATCGCCAATGCATCGATAACTTCAGCCAAACCATCTTGCTCACGCACCCACGTGATGGCAACTTCATCCGCAATATCCAATAATGCATCGATATTTGGTTCAGGCGGCACAGCTGCTGACGCTATTTCAGTATTAACTGATTGCTTTGATGAATCGTCAATAGCAGCAGCGTTGTCTGCAAGGTTTGATTGGGTGGCAGCGCTTGAAGCGGTTGGAACATGGTTAGACACGGGCAGATACCTGCATAAATAGGGGGAAAGAAAACGCCAAACTGCGTTTTAATAAAAAAAAACGAGAAAAATAGTGGCAATTAAGCAATTATAACAAGTTCATAAAATAAAATGGGCAAGATTTGGGTTTTATAGAGAACTTATAAAATTGCTATAGGAATGAACGATTTTGCATCGCTTGTCCAAGGGTCATACTATCAAGGTATTCCAGCTCGCCACCCATCGGTACGCCTTGCGCCAAACGTGTGACTTTATTGACATGACGACTGACCGCTTCGCTGATAAAGTGTGCGGTGGTCTGCCCTTCGACAGTTGTACCCGTTGCCAATATCAGCTCTTCAACAGGCTCTTGCTTAACCCGCCATACTAGCTGATCGATGTTTAAGTCGTCGGCACTAATCCCATCAATCGGTGATAAGTGACCACCTAAAACAAAGTAGCGTCCACGATAACCTGCCGTTTGCTCGATAGCCATCACATCTGCCGCCGTTTCGACCACGCATAATAGGCCATCATCACGCCTTGGATCTTGACACAGCGGACAAACGACCTCATCACTAAAGCTGTGACAACGCTGGCATTCGACGATATCACGCATCGCCTCATCAAGTGCTTGGGCGAGTGCCATGCCTTGTGGGCGCTTTTTGGTAAGCAAATGCAGCGCCATACGTTGGGCACTTTTTTGACCCACACCCGGCAAAATACGCAGCTGTTTGACCAGCTGATCAAATTTGGCTGTCAGCAAAGTAACTTCCTTTATTTAACTTAATTTATAAACCGTAGCTATAAAAATGGGGTCGTATCGTGTCGATAACAACCCCATTTTCTATATGATCATAGTCAGATAACATATAATTAGCTAAATATAAAGCCAGTCGTATATCGATACCAAAAACTTGAGATAACGAGGAAGACGAGTGCAAGCGCTACCCTTAGTAGGCTTAGCGAGTCTGACAAAGTTAGCTTATTTTTGGGATAGATATTAGAACATGCCTTGCATACCAGGTGGTAAACCCATACCTGAGGTCGCGCCAGCCATGGTTTCTTCGTATAGCTCATCCGCTTGACGCACCGCATCATTGATAGCAGCAGCGATTAAGTCTTCGATCATATCTGGCTCATCTTCAAGCAAACTTGGATCAATGGTCAAACGCTTAACCACATGGCGACCCGTCATGGTGACTTTTACCAGACCACTACCCGCTTCTGCGTGAACTTCTTTATTGCCTAGCTCTTTTTTAGCATTTTCAACGTTTGCTTCGACTTTCTTTTGCATCGTTTGTGCTTGTTGCATTAATGCTTGGATGTTCATAGTTGCCTCTTTGTCTTTTATAGTAATGAGTAATTTTTATTAACGTAAATAATAACGTAAAGTTTATGCGTTAACGGTGATTATACCGTTATCTTTACAAACTGTCTAAACCACGCGCCAAATCTTTAATGATATCTTCTACATCTTCCAAACCGACAGACAGACGAATAAGACCATCTTTGACGCCTGCTTCTGCCCTCGCCTCAGCGGTCAAGCGAAAGTGGGTAGTCGTCGCTGGATGGGTAATCGTGGTTTTGGCATCGCCCAAATTATTAGTAATAGAAACCATTTGCGTTGAGTCTATCACATGCCATGCAGCGGCTTTTGAATCAAGGCTAGCAGATGGCTTGACTTCAAAACCCATGATAGCACCATAACCACCTTTCATATGATGTTGACGCGTCGCCAGTTCATGAGCCGGATGATCGCTCAACCCTGAGAAATGCACGGTACTGACATTGGGGTGATTGACCAAGAAATCCGCCACTTGATTGGCATTTTGACAATGCGCTTGCATACGCAATTTCAGTGTCTCAAGCCCTTTGGTAAACACCCACGCATTAAACGGACTCATGCTAATACCGCCTGAGCGTACCACGGTAAACGCTTCTTGCATGAGCGCATCGCTACCAACCAAGGCACCGCCTAATACTCGACCCTGACCATCCAAATACTTGGTTGCAGAATGAATCACCACATCAGCACCCAAGTCGAGTGGACGCTGCAAGGCTGGCGTGGCAAAGCAATTATCTACCACCAATAAGATGTCATTGGCTTTGCACAGCTTACTTAAATACTCAATATCACAAATCTGCGCCAATGGATTGCTAGGGCTTTCGCAATAAATAACCTTGGTATTCGGCTGAACCGCTTTTGCCCAAGCGTCATTGTCGAAGCAATCAACGTAGCTGACCTCAACATCAAACTTGGCCATATAATTATTGAATAGACCGATGGATGAACCAAACAGCTGATTGGCAGCCAGCAGATGATCGCCTGCTTTTAGATACGCCAAGCACATGGTCAAAATCGCACCCATACCCGAAGCTGTCGCAACAGCGCGCTCACCATTTTCAAGCGCTGCCAAACGACGCTCAAAGGTACGTACGCTCGGATTGGTATGCCGCGAGTAGACGTTGCCTGTCTTATCTCCGTTAAAATGAGCGGCGGCATCTGCCGCTGAGGTATAAACATACGAGCTGGTAGTAAAGATAGCCTCTGAGTGCTCACCTTCATCCGTGCGATGTTGCCCTGCTCGTACAGCGATGGTCTGCATGCCATAATCAAGCCCTAAATCTAGGGCGTCGTTACGCCAGTTTGGATCTAACTTACTCACCTTGCTCTCATTCTGCGTTTGCGACTGACTCATAAATCTTCCGTTACTTTTGTTAATAGTAAAATGTGTTGGTAATAAAACGATTAGTAATAGAATGGCTGCTTGTTTTTAGGGTCTGTTGAACATTCAAATGTGGCACTGGCAGTGGCTATTTTTTAGACAATACGCAGTGAAATTTTTGACGCCTAGTCATTCTAGGTTAGACAATTTCGCCATGTATTGGCAAAAAATAGTCCCGCCCCGAAGGGCTGATGCTAAAATCGCACCAAACGTTGTTATAAACCTAGCTAAGGTCTCGACATTATCGTCGGTTTACGCCTAGTTTGATGCGATTTTAGCGATCAGCAGTCCTAATATTTGAATGTTCAACAGACCCTAATTATGGATGCCATTTGTCAGCGTTATCATAGCATGTCAACTTATTCCAAACATCTGGTTTCAGAGCCCTACTAAACATTATTTTTGAATACGTCTTGATAGAACCACCAAGTCTATAATCAGAATAAAACGCGAGCTTAGTCAAGTGCATAAACTAAAAAAATAACGTATTTATAATAGGCAGATAGGACGACAGCTGCTAAGCTTAGCGACCATTTAGGCTTTGTCCTACGCTTTGTCTCGAGTGTTATTTTTATAAGCATTATAATCAGCGCTATTATTTGAAAATAAACGAAAATACTCAGCAAACTTTCAATAAATCAAGGCTTATTAGGGTTAATCAGTTATGTCGATGCTAAATATAGAACCAAGCAATTTATCGCTGAGCCTAACACTCGGGTTGACCTTAGGACTGAGTGGATGTCAGATTTTGCCCGAACAGCCACATTTGCCTGAAAGCCAAGCCTTGTCAGCGCGAGTGAATGCTTTATATCAGCAAGAAAGCAACCAACAGCCTAAACAAATTGCAGCGACTGACACCAGTAATATCGATTTGGTGTCCGCTATCAGTGCACAGAATGACATTCACCCTGATTTGTCAGGCTATCACCCGATAGTGACTGGGGCAAATGCCTTTGCCGCGCGCAGTATCTTGACAGATATGGCCACACGTAACATCGATGCACAGTATTATATTTGGCATAATGACCAAGCCGGTCAACTACTGTTAAAAGACCTCTGGGATGCAGCTGAACGCGGCGTTATCGTGCGCTTGTTGCTCGATGATTTTAATAATAGCGCGAAGTTCGATCAGCATTTATTACGTTTTGCCAGCCATCCAAACATTGCGGTGCGCATTATTAATCCGTTGATGCATCGTAAATTTCAAACCTTGAACTTTGTCACAGGATTGCCGCGTATCAATCGGCGTATGCATAATAAAAGCATGACCTTTGACAAGCAAATCACCATCATTGGTGGTCGTAATATTGGTAACGAATACCTGAGTAATGATCAGAGCAGTCAATTTGCGGATTTGGATGTGTTACTTATTGGCAAAGTCGTCGCAGATATCGACAACAGTTTTGCCAGTTACTGGTCATCACCTTTATCATTTGATATCGAAACGTTGGCAAAATTTGATGATGATGTGACACCTGATTTTCTATCCGCATTGGATAAGCTCGGTCTCGACGAAGACAATAACGAAGGCAGCAGTTTGACGGTCTATAAAGCGGCGATCAAAGACTCTACTATAGACAGTGATCTGATCAATAAACGGGTACCCTTTCGTTGGACAGATATGCAGTTTTTGAGTGATGATGTCGGTAAACTGAGCAAAACGGTTCCTACTGACACCAATTTGGTACATCAGCTACGCACTTTGCTCGGTAGCCCAACCAAAAAGCTGACTATCATCTCTTCTTATTTCGTGCCGACTAAAGATGGTGTCGATACCTTGGTCAAGCTGGCCAAATCTGGTGTTGATATTAAGATTTTGACCAATTCATTTGATGCGACGGACGTCACTGCCGTTCACTCTGGCTATAGTCAATGGCGACCCAACTTGCTTCGCTCAGGCGTCAAAATATACGAGCTAAAATCAACGGCTGCCGAAGAAGAACGTGAAAACAAGCTGTGGCGAGCACGTAGTCAATCATCGACCAGCTTACATGCCAAGACTTTTGCCGTGGATGATTATCAAGTCTTTATTGGCTCATACAATGTCGATCCGCGCTCTGCCAATATCAATACCGAAATGGGTGTCATTATTAACGATGAGGAACTAGCAAGCCAGCTGCACGGTGCACTCAGCGATGATTTGTTAAATCAAGCTTATGAAGTCAAGTTGCTAGAGAGCGGCGCTTTGCAATGGCATACCATGGAAGATGGTAAAAAAGTGATTTATAATTCGGAGCCACGCGTTGATATGAGTGATCACATTTGGCTCACCATCATGTCATGGTTACCAATCGACTGGCTGCTATAAAGACGTAAGACCTTTTACTCACTGACCCTTAATTGACACTCAAAAGTTCAGGATTTCGGATTTAGTTTCTGTTAAATCAAACCCCTGCAACCAAAATTATTAACACAAAATACCCAAACCTACTGTTTCGGCAAATCATTATCTATCTACGTTGATTTGCCGGTTTTTATGATGAGCGGTTATCCAAACGATGACCGTCTTAATGACCACTTTACTCTGTGGATGCGTGATCTATTATGCCGTCTCGTTCTCAATATGCGTTAATGTCTGCTAGAGACAAAAATGTAGTGCTGTTTATTAGCTTTACCAGCGCTGTGGTGTTTTTTGATTTTTTGATTTATTTGTACATGGCAGATATCATCTCGGCTGCATTTTTTCCTGCGAACACCAACCCTCAAATTGTTAAACTACAAGGGCTGGGACTTTTTGCTGTTGGTTATTTAGCACGTCCAATTGGTGGTATCCTCTTTGGTCGATACGGCGATATAAAAGGTCGAAAGCCCATATTGTTGCTAAGTCTGATAGTGACCGCTGCAAGTTTGTTGGCGATGGCGTTTCTGCCCAATTATGCACAGTGGGGATGGATTGCGCCCGCTTTATTTATTTTCCTAAGGCTTATACAGGGTATGGCATATGGCCTTTATGTCCCCTTGGCCTGGGTTTTTGTGGCAGAGCATGTACCACGGCAATATTTATCAGTAGCCTGTAGCTATGTCACTGCCAGCTTTTTAGTAGGTGTGCTATTTTCAAATGCATTCTTTATGTGGCTCTCTACCTTTATGACGACGGATCAGTTGACTGATTATGGATGGCGTTTGCCATTCTTAGTTGCCGCTGTATTAAGCTTTTTGCCATTATTGATGTGGCGACTCGTCGGAGAGACACCATTCTTTCTTGCACTGGACAAGTCAAAAATTGGCACTAGCGCGAGCGAACCATTTACCATACTTTTTAAACATTGTAAGCATTCTATATTTGTTGGTATGGTACTGACGTTGGTCATTTCTAGCATTACCTCTGTTGTCATTCTACTGCTACCAGACTTAATAGAGATAAACTTTACTTTAGATAGTGACCTATTTGGGTTTTCTCATAGTTTGGCCATCATATTTATGATTTTTGGCTGCATATTTTATGGCATGGTGTCTAACCATGAGAACTTTGGTAAAATTTTAGTTGTTGGTTCTGTTCTACTCATTGCTCAAATGCTGGCCTTCTTTTACCATTTGCAGGCAGGTGGTGATTACATATTAATCATGTATGCGCTATTAGGCTTCTGCGCTGGCATCGTCGGTATGGTACCTGCTATCCTTGTGCAATTGTTTCCGACCAATGTGCGCCTCACAGGAATGGCTTTTTGCTATAATATTACCTACGGTATCGTGGGCGTATTAGTACCTTTCGGTCTAGGCTATGCCACTACTCTAATAAGCTTCTCACCAGCACTATACATTACGTTTATCGGCTTTATTGGTATTATCATGGGGCTTTATTTTTATAATCTGCCTGAATACAAAAAAATTGATCACGTGATCTCGTAAATAGCTGACCAGTATCCACATCAAGATTGAAACTAAGGTGCAATGGTATGTCTCATCCATTGCACCTTATCCATTTATTTAAGACACAAATATTAAGGCTTAATACCCATGGTTGATATGACCAATAAGCGACTGTCCGTTGCCCCAATGATTGATTGGACGACCACCGACTACCGTTATTTTGCACGGCTGTTTAATCCGCACACGTATCTATATACCGAAATGATCAGTACTGGTGCGCTCATACATGGCAATCGGGCTCGGCATTTGCGCTTTGATACACTTGAGCACCCACTTGTCCTGCAACTTGGCGGTGCAGATATTGGTGAGATGACCCAGTGTGCTGAATTCGCCCAGCAGCATGGCTATGATGAAGTCAATATCAATGTTGGTTGCCCGTCAGATCGGGTACAGCATAATAAAATTGGCGCTTGTCTCATGGCCGAGCCAAACACTGTCGCCGATTTAGTCAAACATATGCAAG
This sequence comes from Psychrobacter sp. AT9, assembly GCF_047272965.1. Lineage (NCBI taxonomy): Bacteria > Pseudomonadati > Pseudomonadota > Gammaproteobacteria > Moraxellales > Moraxellaceae > Psychrobacter > Psychrobacter sp. AT9. The sequence continues at coordinate 1,197,774 of NZ_JBKOTW010000001.1, read as the reverse complement.
CGGCTGTCGATATCCCAGTGACGGTTAAACACCGCATTGGTATCGATGATTTTGACAGTTATGAGTTTATGGCAGATTTTGTGCAGAAAGTCGCTGCTGCAGGTTGTAGCCGTTTTATCGTTCATGCCCGTACTGCGTGGCTAAAGGGTCTTAGTCCCAAGCAAAATCGCGACATTCCGCCACTGCGCTATGAGGATGTGTATCGTCTCAAACAAGACTTTCCACAACTCGATATCGAGATAAACGGTGGTATTGAGACAGTTGCAGATATTCAAGCGCACTTACAGCATATAGACGGTGTGATGATTGGCCGCGCGTTTTATCACAACCCTTATCTACTGGCAGAAGCCAACAGCTTATGGGGTGAGCCAGCACCTAAGCGCTCAGACATTTTGACGCAGCTTTATCCTTATCTAGAAGAAAAAGTCGCCAAAGGTGAGGCACTACCCACGATGACGCGTCATTATTTAGGATTGTTTCAAGGGCTGACAGGTGCTCGAAAATGGCGTCAATCACTGAGTGGCAAACCTCAACTAACGCTTGATGATATTAAACGAGCGGCAGATGAGGTGTTATCGTTAAATTCTGACGCATAGCCAAATCCTGATATACCAATAGTTTGATAGAGTTCACATACTAGCCATCGGTATGGCGCTCATGTCAGCTAAGCTGTTTGCGCTAAATACTGCCACATCGCTGCGCCATTATTCACAATATGTAGCAGCATTGGTAGTAACAGCGAGCCAGACTTGACACGTGCGTAGCAGAATATCAATGCCAACACCACGATAGTGCTGATTTCATAAACGCCATATTGTAAGTGAATCACCGCAAATATCAAACTGGTGATAATACTGGCAATGATCGCCCCACGCTGCTCTTGACTTGGTGAGGCAACGAATTGCTCAGCAATGGCAGACCATACTATGCCGCGAAAGACCAGCTCTTCGTATAATGGCGCAACGATCACCATCGCAAACACCAGTAGCCACACTGAGCTGACTGACTGATACAGCGGGTCTACAAATACCAATGGTGATTTATCGAGCCAGTAAGTCAATGCCTGACTGCCAATCATAAATATCAATAGCAAGCCCAGCATACCGACACCCACCGTTACCGAAAACGGTTTGAGCGCTAGATACTGTTGCCAATTACCACCTCTTAATTGAATCAGCATAACGATGAGGGCGACTAGCAAGATACCGCCAATCATGATCGACACACTCACGACCGTACCATTATTACTGCCAAAGAAAAATACATCAGCCACGCTTGAGCTTTTAGCTGCTGGTAATAACAGCTTGCCTGCAACATATACTCCTAACAATTGACTGATAAAAAACGATATGACCATTCCTACGGTCATTGAAAATGCACCGAAGCGTGAAAATAACGGCAAACGCTCGGGCGCATTTATAGACGGGTCATTAGTAGCACTAGGTTGGTTTGGCATAAGGCGGTGACTCAAAAAAATAAACGAGCAATGCTCCTGACAGCTTCATATAGTTATTCATATAAGCCGTTAAATAAGTAGCGAGCATCATTCATGTTGGGAGTTGTTGCTTGATTAAATCCAATACTTGCCGTGACACAGACTCTGGATGCTCAAGCGGGAACATATGACCACCCGCATGGGTTGCATAAGGAATATTGAGTCGGGATTTGATTTGCTGCGGGAAGCGGCGTTTCAGAAAGATACTGTCTTGACCAATAATCAATGTGACAGGTACTTTGGGCCCTCGATTTGGTGCCAGCCAATACCATGATGGATTGGTTCGAAAGACCGCCACTTCGCTTGCTTTCGGAATCGCCAATGTTACCTTGCCATCCGCACGCTCATGTAAGCCGTGCTCGATATATCCTTGAAAACTACGCTCATCAAAGTTTTTAAAAAAACCTTTATGCCGCATTTTTTCATACGCGTCGGCTCGGCTGTCCCACACATCGCGGCGATGCTTAGACACGCCAGCTGGTGACAGCTTGTCCATCAAACGATTATTCATAAGAGGCAATCTGTCTGCTGTCTTTGCCAAATGCCACAAAAAACTGACTTTGCCATAAATCCAAGGCGGATCCATTAATACCGCCTGAGCAAAGTGCTGAGGCGCACGGTACAGCGCCTGTAACGTACACATAGCACCCAGCGAGTGCCCAACGGCCACGACTTGCGAGATGCCATGCTTCTCACAGGTGCTTTTTACACTGTCGATAATCTGTTGAGTCAGTCGACGCCAATGATCATCCACTGGATAATCAGGCGTATTACCTAACATCGGAATATATTCGATGGTAAAAAACTCTGTCAAATGCTCAAAAAACGGCTGATAAACGGCACTTGGCATCCCATTGGCATGGGCAAAATGTATAACGGGCTTATTGGTTTTTTTGGAGACAGGTAGCGCTGCAAAGGTCTGCAAATTTATTTCATCACTCATAACAGGCTCTCGTGGGATGGTTTATGTTATATATTATTTTTAATGATTGAACCTTAAAGCATACTTAAGCTAAATATCACCAATATAGCAAAATTGATAGCTATCGCGACATTGATAACGATTTACTCTTAAAGATTTACTCTTAAATAAGGTATTTTATTTAGCATTACATACAATTGAGGCTGAGCACAATTACATGCCCAGCCTCAACAATCATACACAGTATATCTAAAACATTAAACGCTTAACGCATCTTTACGTTACCTTCTTCTTGTGGTAAAAAACCATCAAGACTAACGCTAGAGCCAATGCCTGCACCCAGTTGCACGGCAAAACGATCCATAAACATTTGGAACGGATCAGTTGGGCTATAGCTAATCACAGTATCAAGATCTAGTTGCTTACTCAGGCTTGTGATACTACCTGTCTTGTCTGCCAAACCTAGCTCAATCGACTGCTCGCCTGTCCAAAATAATCCTGAGAACAGTTTGTTTTGCTCAGGGTTTTTCAAGCGGTCACCGCGACCTTCTTTTACAGCATTAATGAAATGCTTATGCGTATTGGCCAATACTTTTTCGACATGATTTTCTTCATAATCAGTCAATGGGCGCGACAAGCTTAAAATGTCTTTGTACTCACCAGCCGTAATAGTTCGATCTTCTACACCAACCTTGTCCATCAAACCTTTGACATTGTAGCTTGGCATAATGACACCGATAGAGCCAACCAAACTTGATGGATTGACATAAATCTCATCTGCCGCAGAAGCGATGTAATAAGCACCTGAAGCACCAATATCACCGATAACAGCATAAAGCTTTTTATCTGGGTATTCTTTGCGCAAATCCATCATAGTCTGCCAGATTTCATCAGACTGTACAGGTGAGCCACCAGGTGAGTTGATGTCTAATGCCACCGCTTTGGAATTACTATTCGCAAAAGCATCTCTCAAAGCTTCATTGACATCATAAGCATTGGCAACATCGTCATTACTGATGACGCCTTGCAGCTCAACCACGGCCAAATGCGGCGCGCTGGTATCTACTGCATCCATACCCGTTGGCGAACTACTGCACCCACGACCAAGGGTCAAAAATATCAATAAGATATAACCAAAGGTCAATAGTTTAAAGAAAATACTCCAGCGACGAGCGCGGCGCTGCTCAACCACACTAGCCAATAAGGTGTTTTCAATCAGACGCCATTCTTGTCCGCTTGGCTGGCTTGACTGTGGCATCTGTGTTGGCTGATTTGCCGAATTGTCAGAACGTTTGTTAGGGTCTGGTGGCCAGTTGGGCATATAACTTCCTAAGTCAGAAACAGTCTAAAACGATAAAAGAGATGATATAGAAAATAAATACAGTGAGAAATCAAATTTTCTCACTGTAGGGGTCATCTATATTAATAGAGTGCTAAGTATGGTGCTATTTCGGTTATGGTTCAAGAGTGTAACCGTGAAATATCACCATATTATAACGCTGCTATGGTTAAGATGATTTTCAGAATGGATTGTCAAAATAAGATGTTGCGTCCAAATATTATTCTAAGACTCAATGAGCATTTAGAGACAGTGCCGCCTCAAGTGCATTATCATCATAAGTAATGACCTCATTGATACGCTGGCGCTTGATATCATCGGTCGCTAGGTGTGAGGCGCTGTGCCCAAGCCAAGTATAATGACTATAGGCGCTATCATCGAACGGTTCAGCTTGGCAGAGCAGTGACCACAGTTGCCAAACGCGCTGATGGGTATCGGCATCAACAACGATACGTGATGGCAAAGACTGAGCTTGCATAGTAAGTTCTTGGTTATTTGGTTGCGTATTTTTTGCTGTAGCGGGAATTGCCGTTAGTAGTTGAGAGGTGGCCAGCGGTGAATTGAGTGGATCAGCTGCATTATACTGCACTATTTGTATCGGCAACCTGCTATCGATGGCAATTGTACAGTCCCACACACTGGCATCATCTATCTTACTCCAGCCCGTCATTGCTTGTAATGATAAATCCCCGTTGGGGAGCTGCCATGAGTCATTTTGCTCACAGCTTTTAGGGCTGATATACGTTTTGGTAGTGACATGCGCTGCATTGTTAGCATTGTTAGATTCGTTTGCTTCTTTATAAAGTTTTTCTCGCTCAAACCAACGATCACTACGCCCTGCTTGCCAATACTGGTTGGTCGGTAGGCGCTGACTTATTCTGGCAACGGTCATCGGCAACAACTCTGAGGCGTTAGGTTTAAATGTATTGCTGGCATCGTTAGTCGTGAGCGTATCGGTCAATCCTACACTGCTGGTCTGTACTACGAGCCCTTCTAAGCGTTTAATCGATAAGGTGCGTAATTGCTGCTCTAATATCGCGGACAGCTTCTCTGCCGTCAAGGTACTTGGCATGGTACGTGTCGCATTAGGCCTGTGGTCTGCCAAAAACAACCAACTCACGATTCCCTTCGCTGACTGCGCCTTATTATCCTTACCCCCAACCTCGTTATCCATTATAGGATATTGCAGCACCGCCGCGCTTATATAGCGATCTCCAGTGGGTAATATATATAAAGTTGGTGACGTGGCTAATGACTGCTGGTTGGCATATACCGTCATCATTAATAGCGTCAAAGGCGGTAGCGCCAGCCAACGACTGATAAGTCCACGTGGTAATAACCAAGGCAACATCGCCAGCAATACCATCAGTAATATCGCCATATTCACTGGCGTATACAGCCACGCCTCTGACAGCGCTGGTAATGACGTCAGCCACGTAATCAAATCATGTAAATTACTGATGATTGCGCTGACCAACACCCAGATACTATCAGCAAGCGCAGGCCATAATAAGTAGCAAAGCCCAGCTAGTAGATTGAGCGGTACGATAACCCAGCCAAATAAACCAATAGCAAATAAATTGATGACTAGACCCCATAGTGAAGCTTTGCCAAACAATAACAACGTAATGGGTAGCAACGAGATAAATAACCAGAACTGCAACTTAAAGACACGTTTGCCTGTGAGCCATACTTTTATAAGTAAAATACAGCTATATTTAATATCATGCTGAGAGAGAGGTTTCTCTGATTGTGATAACACTGAGTTAATTTGCGACTGTGAAGCACTATCGTATTTTAGCAACAGCGCCACAGCGATAAAGGACAACCAATAACCAGCTTGCCAGAGCACATAGGGATCAAACCATGCCATCAAGACTGCCAGCGCCAACAATACTCGCATCGTACTAATGGGCAGTAAGGTTAATCGTACCAGACCTATCGCCAATAACATCCAGGCAGTACGAGCAGCGGGTACATCGAAACCAGTGAATAGCGCATAAATAAAAGCGGCACTGATCATTACCCACCAGCGCACTTGCCAACGTGGTATGTGCCGATATAAGGCTGGATACAGACGATTGAGCAATAATACGACTGCCCCTGCCAGCATAATCGCTAAAAACAAAACATGAGTGCCCGAAATAGCCAGCAAATGTGAAATACCAGCCAATTGATACAGATCTTTGGTATCGCGATTGATTAAGCTGCGATCGCCTGTGAGCAAACTTAGAGTCACCGCTTTTGCTTGCTGCGTGGCTGTAGTTTGTCCCGCCCACTTTTGATAAAAATGCTGTCGCAATTGCCAACGCCCTTGGTCAATCCGAGTACGAAAGCGCTTAAGATAGGAGCGAGAATCAGCTTCCAATGCAGACGACTCATCGAGCGCAAAAGACGACATACTGGTCGTCACTATATTTGCCACCCCATCGATATGACGACCTCGCAACCAGCGATAACTGTCAAATCCAGAGGGATTATTGAGAGCTTGCTCAGAGGTAGCAAGCGGTGCGAGCGTTAACGTCATAAACAGCTGATCACCCGGTCGCAATTGATTTAGATCAGCGACCTGAGCGCTTTTAGAGCCGTTTTTTGGATAAGCATTGAGTAGCACTCGATATTCAATATTGCTGTCACTACTTTCATTTAAAGTATCATTAAAGAAATTATTGCTTAGGCTATTTTCCATACTTGTGAAGTAATTGACCTTAGCACTATCTAATTCTTGAGCCGTCAACTCAGAAATTAGGGGCGATATATGACTGACGGTAGCGACTTGTCGATAACCGCTATTGGTGACACCATCATAAACGCTATCACTAATACCCTCGATAGTGACCAAAGCCTGTACACGCATAGACTCAGTAATTTTAGTCGCTTCAGCCTGCTGATAACCCATCAAGGATTGCAATGCGCTACCAATTACCAGCCCCATGGCCAGTATCATTATTAGCAAATAATTAATAATTCGAATGGGAAATTTAGAGGAAGAAGAAAAATATTTAGACGTGTCTTGAGAAAAAGAAGGTTGAGAAGGTTGGTGTTTAGAAGAAAGCTTTTGGACGTTAACTGATTTTATAGACAGCGCTTGACGCTGATTAATGGCTATCAAGACAATAGCAATAATGACTAATAATAGCGGCCAACTGTTAGCGTTATGCAGCTCTATTAATGAGTTGATTGGTATCGCCAGACTATCCGCGACTGCCAAAACGCCCATCATAACGATAATCACCAGACTACCAAGTAACCAGTACACCAGCGCTCCTTGCTTAATGAGCTGACTGTTTAAATACAGTCAATTTTAACGGATTATTATTGCTCACAAAAATGGGTGCGAATATGTCGTTTCACTCTAGCAATGACGACTGTCTCGTTGGTCAAGTGATAGCATTTATTTTAGTATTGCCCTATACTGATGAGAGGTATTACAATAATAATTATTCGACACTATTACCCTTTTTTTCTGATACTATTCCCACCCGTATTTTATTCCTAATATCTCTTTATATCAGCCCATCAATATGATTGAGCCTGCGGTTGATAACGATTAAAGGCGATACTGTGCCCCAAAAACGTCTTAAAGACTTGCTGCCCACACCAGAGAAAATTCTAGAAAGCCGCATTTTGAAATTATTTGCACCGCATTTGGCTGATCCGCGTTTATGGCATTTTAACCGGCACAGCTTAAATAAAGCGGTCTATATCGGTGTACTCAGTGCATTTTTTCCACTGCCCGGACAGATGCTATTGGCATTAATTGGCTCGCTAATTTTTCGTGCCAATGTCCCTATGGCGCTTGGTTTGACGTGGATCACCAACCCCGTCACTAGCCTGCCTATCTTTTATGCTGGTTACTACATCGGTGCCAAAATTATTGATGTGCCGATGATCAGTTTACGACTTATCGGCAGGATGATTGCTGATTTTAGCTTGTGGGTACTATCTGATGGCGCTAACCCCTTTATCACTTATCACGGTACTGTTTCATTAACCGCGTTTTGTGTGGGAAGCGCCATACTCGCTATTATTACCAGCATCATTTGCGGATTGGCATTTAAAGCTATTTGGCGTTATAAAACCGTGTCAAGCTGGCAAAAACGTCAACATACCGCAGAAGATAAACCGCCTAAACGATAATCTGCAACCTCAACACATACGGCTCATTGAATCCAATTACTCGTCTTCTTTGTCTTTTTCTATCGCTGCCAAAACATTGTCTGTAAAGCTGCTATCCATCACAAAGATATCGACCACTTTTTCGTCTTTGAGCAGGGTATAGCGTTTGCCAGTGGCGCTATCCTGCGCTTTTAAATCGTAATCAACACCTGCCAGCGTAATAGAATCAAAAACTGAAGTAAGTAGTTCGATCTGTGCATCTTTGTCGACGGTGTCAAACAACGTTGGATCAATATACGGCTTCAATGGCTCATTGCCTTCTTCGGCACTGCCAAAAGCAGCGATTGGATCTTCATCTTCATTCATTGTCATTATCCTTGTTCTATTAAATAAGGCTACTACAGCCGATTCTATATAAAAATACATCAGGTACATTGTTAGGATTACTCTGTCTGCACTACTCTTTACTGCATCCAATTATACTCAGCAAACTATAGTTGGCAACCTATTTTTTATACTCTACTTTATGATATTTCTTCTAAAGCGTGTCATCATTTTAAGCAGGGTGATAAAAATGAGCCACATTGTAGCCAAACAAGAAAAAAAGCGAAGATAATATCGAGGTATTAACTGGATATTATCTTCGCTTTTTGGCAAAATTCAGCCATTGTTAGCTTATCTATATGACTGTTGATTGAATTGAGAACATACTTAAATACTTAGGATACCTCATACTTAAGCCATTTAGTATTGTTCCCAATGACCATTACGCAGTAACAGCTGACGATCCGCCAATGCCGCCAAGTTACGGTCATGCGTCACCATCAGTAGTGCCGTTTGCATGGTACTTTGCAGCTCTGATAGTAGGCCAAAAACGCTTTGCGCATTGTCATAATCCAAGTTGCCCGTTGGCTCATCTGCCAATATGAGCGAAGGTTTGGTGACGAGTGCACGAGCAATGGCCACGCGTTGACGCTCACCGCCTGATAGCTCGCCAGGTCTATGCGCCAAACGATGCTCTAGACCAACGCTCTCTAATATCGCTATTGCTTGATCTCTCGCCTCAGTCGTTGATACTTTTGGGCGTAGCAGCAATGGCATCGCGACGTTTTCAATCGCTGTGAACTCTGCCAATAGATGATGAAATTGATAAATAAACCCCAAGTGCTTGTTGCGCATCGCACCGCGTTCGGTTTCATTCATACTGTTTAATAGCTGACCATGCAACCAGACTTCACCACTGGTTGGCGTATCCAGTCCACCCAGCAAATGTAGCAAAGTGCTTTTGCCCGAGCCGCTGGTACCAACGATAGCGATGCGTTCACCCGCGTGGACGGTCAAATCCAAGCCTGTCAATACTTGGGTGCTAACTGCACCTTCATCATATATCTTATTAATATTGGTCGCCTTTAGAATGGCAGACATAGCGCTTCCTTTATTTTATTTATACCGATATTCATGATTTTTTAAACCTGACTAAACATTCTAGCCTTGAGCGCGCAAGCAAATCCGCGGCTCAATCCTTCGCTTACGGCTTTAATTATTCATAGCGCAGTGTTTGTGCAGGCTGAATTTTAGCCGCTCGGCGTGCTGGATAAATCGTGGCCAAAAAGCTCAATATGAACGATGCACCAGTAATCAATACCACGTCCGTCAAGCGCAGCTGTGATGGTAGGTAATTGACAAAGTAAGCATCAAAAAGATTGAGACCGAAGGCTTGATTAATAAAGCCTAGAATGTCGCTAACCGTGAGGGCAAATATAACGCCCAATATCGTACCCGCAATCGTACCGATGACGCCGATGACTACGCCTTGTACCATAAAGACCTGCGTAATCAGACGAGGTGACGCGCCAAAGGTCTTTAGAATCGCAATATCCGCTTTTTTATCCGTGACCAGCATCACCAAGCTTGAAACAATATTAAATGCTGCCACTAGGATGATTAAGAACAGTAGCAATCCTACCATGGCTTTTTCCATTTGGATCGCCCCAAATAGATTGCCATGCGTTTGCGTCCAGTCATTCGGATAGAGTCGATCAGGGGCAATGGCAGCCGCTTTTTGAGCAGCGATGGGCGCGGTAAAGATATCATTTAGCTTCATACGGATACCTTGAGCACCAGCTGGCAGACGTAACAATTTGCCAGCATCACTCATCGGGATAAAGGCCATGAGGCTGTCCACTTCTGGACTGATACTAAAAATACCCGTGAGGGTAAAACGCTTAAAGCGCGGTATCACACCAGCAGGTGATGGCGATGCTTCTGGCAACACCAAAGTCACCTTATCACCGATACTTAAGCCCAGCGATTGCACCATCTCTTCACCCAGTACAATACTAAAATCACCAGCTTGTAGCGTGTCGATACTGCCTTCAGTCATATGATCGTTGATGATCGAGACATTTTTTTCGTACTGAGGATCGACGCCAGTGACCATGATACCTGCCACTTGGCCATTCGACGTCAGCATGCCTTGTAATTGAATGAAGGGTGCCACAGCAGCCACTTCTGGATCTTCTTTGATACGATCTGCCAATTGTTCCCAATCGCCAATCACCTCACTTGAGATAACCGTTGCTTGCGGCACCATACCCAAAATACGGGTTTTTAGCTCGCGGTCAAAACCATTCATGACCGACAGTACCGTAATCAATACGGCAACCCCAAGGGTCAAACCTATCATCGAGATCAGCGATATAAAGGAAATAAAACCATTACTACGCTCTGCTCGGGTGTATCGTAAGCCGATAAATAACGCTAAAGGACGAAACATATTCAAACTCTTTATCTTATCTACGTGCGACTTTTATATGCGCCAAAACGAGCAGCGACAAACGCCTTATATATGGCGTCTGCCATACCAACATATAAATCGAACACAAAAATAGGGTTTAAAATAGGCCAGATTTGGCCATCAAAAGGGAGCTAGTTTGACACAATTTGGCGGATATGTGCCAGTCATTAGCAAAAACTGCGCGTATTTTTTAATAAAAATAGGGTTTTGTTATTATTTTTTATGAGGGGCTTGCTATTACTTGCGTCTATACCTATATATTGTATGCTAAGGACAATTGTCACTAACCCCTCATTGTTGTTTGCTGACCCTGTGCTGCTGACATTGCTGGCTATCATAGACCAATGATTGTAAATATTGGATGCTAGATAAGCAATCACAGCGTTAGGTCTAAACTTCATCGCTGACTTAAGTTTGAGTATTTTCATGACCATTAATTATCAGTATAAAAACATCCAATCTCCTACCAAAATCACATTATCCGACGAGCAAGCTGCGGGTCATGCCGATCATTGGCGTATTTTAACCGATGACATGAGTCAGGATGTGCCAGAGTGGCTACAAAAAATGATCGAAAAAGCAGCCATGCCCAAAGGTCTCAACCCCAACGTCAGCGCCAAAGACAGTTGCTTGTTGTTATCTGAAGATCAGCCCTGCCACATCAACCAAGTACTGGCAATGAAAGACGGCAAACCAGAACGTTTTATCAACGCCTACCCTTGTGTTGACAGTCCTTATGGGCTGCATTGCAAAATCGAGCGTATCATCGCCAATGACAACTCGCATGACGCAGTACTGCGCTTACGTACGGCTGATGGCAGTATTATTTATGCCTTTGACCAGCTTTATACGGCCAATCGTCACTTATATCAGCGCGACAGTTCGTATTTTGCGAATTTCAGTGCTTGGGCGCATGAAATTAAGCTGAGCGAACAGCAAGAAGTCATTATGGTCGAAGATCAAGAAGCCATCCGCTACCACCGCGCGTTTAATGACATCGTCGCTGCCAATGACGGCCAAATACCAGACGATCTACAAGAGCAAATCAAAGAATGGAAGCCTGAAACCAAAGAACAAATGGCTCCTGTAGAGATTAACTTGGGTCACATGTGTGCGTATCTGTTCGGTGATACTTTGGGACAAGAAGACGAAGCATGGTGCCAAGGTCAAGTACTTGGCAAGCAAGAAACTCTCTTTAATGGCAAATCAATCATCTTGTTTGATGTGGTAATACTACGTGAGCAAGATGCCGATCCATTCGTGGTACGTATTGGCGCGCTCAATACAATAGAGACCGCTTCTATCAAAGTACATGACTACATTCAGGCAAATGTTTGGCTACAAGCCGCCATTTACAAAGAAAATCAAAAGTCACAAGACGCGACGGCGCAATCAAAAGCCAGCTAGAGAATTTAACAACTATCCTTAACTATACGTCATTGTGACAGTTACCGATCATAAAAAATCCCCTAACATAGCATTAGGGGATTTTTTTATGGTCAGTGTGAATGAGATTGATCAAAACTAACCGATTGGGAAAATCTAGAGAATACAGGCTTAAGCCATTAAGCCATCGTCGTCATTGATTTGATACGCTTGTACAATTCTTTTTGCTCAGCACTTGGACGCGCAGTTTGTACCGCCATCAGTTGTGACATGTCACCTTCGACACGAATTTTGCCACCCATAAAAGCGCCCATAATTTCATTAGTGTCGAAATCAGTGATGATAGATTGCAAGATACTACGGTCAAGCAATAGTGTGGTGGTCGCATTATCATTCAAACCGCGATGCAACAAGCCATCAGCAAAGTTGGCTTCGATGTCTTTGTCCGTGTCGGACACTTTTAGGTTAATAATCATATTAGCCAGCGCTGGCGGCAAATTTAGCTCACCAGCTTCACTACCTAACTTCTCAACGTCATCGAACCATGCATCTGTCAAAAAAACTGCCATCTTATTATCCTTAATGAATGGGGTACTGGGTTCACCTTATGGATTACCGCCGCCCAATTGTGTCCAAATGATTAAACTCGTTATTTTGTCATTGTTGTCATAACAATGGATAGGAAATCTACTATCGATATTCTTCAGCCTCATTATAAAGGGCGATTTGATGATAAGTAAAACCTATTTATAAGGCTAATGTTGCCATTGTTACAAAAATTTCTCTAGAGTTTATCCTTGTACCCTGCAATTCGTATCATTTAACCCTCTAGAATAGTCTTAAAATTGGGTATAAAATAGGCTCCTAGCATAACTACAAAGAGTTGCCTGCCTATATTTTTACCAAAGAGTTTGTATTTTGCCGCATAGTTCTGATGATATTTGATTAGGATTGCGTTACAATACCCTTAAACAGAGTCGGGAGTTTTAACTAAACATTACGTTAATCTGTTTTTTTGTCAGCCGCCGCTAGCATACATCAATGGTCAATAATATTTTATTACCAGATGGATACCAGTATCTATCTTCGTTAGTGCTGTTATTTTCAGTAGTAATTAAGATAAATCCTTAACATCGCTAGATGTTTGATGCTTAATTATACGGCGCCACTCCTTATTCCCCTTAACGAGTTATTAACAATCCTACTATCAACTGGTTGTAAGCGAGATATTTTTCTAGCGCTTCCCCCTTCCTCTTTGCATCAGTAGATACCGAGTGGAAGCTTAGCTTGATAGTTAATAACCTTAAGATGATAAATGAGTCAAAAAACAGCATGTACCGCAGTCACTATTTGCTTGCATCAATTTATTTGATACAGATAGCGCGGAGAGTTAGTTAATTCTGTTGATAATTCGGGCTGTAAAGGAATCATCCAATGAGTTTACAAAACACAGCAGTCGCCCCAGTTGACCGTGAGTACGAAATTACTGTCGTAAGATTTTTTACGATAATGGCCGTTGTATGGGGCATCGTCGGCATGAGTCTTGGCGTGTTCATTGCTTCACAGTTGGCATGGCCAGCACTCAACTTTGACATCCCATGGCTGACCTTTAGCCGTCTAAGACCGCTACATACCAATGCGGTTATTTTTGCGTTCGGTGGCTCTGCCCTGTTCGCAACGTCTTACTACATCGTTCAGCGTACCTGTAAGACACGCTTGTTCGCACCGTATTTGGCTTGGTTTACCTTTTGGGGTTGGCAGGCTGTTATCGTTTCTGCTGTCATTACATTACCGCTAGGTTTGACCTCGAGTAAAGAATACGCTGAGCTTGAGTGGCCCATCGACATATTGATTGCGTTGGTGTGGATATCTTATGCCATTGTTTTCTTCGGAACACTCATCAAACGCAAAACCTCACATATCTATGTGGCTAACTGGTTCTTTGCCGCTTTTATTATTACGATTGCGTTACTACACATCGTAAATAGTATGGCGATTCCGGTTAGTGCGTTTAAATCTTACTCGTTATTTGGCGGTGCAACCGATGCCATGGTGCAGTGGTGGTACGGACATAACGCGGTCGGTTTTTACTTGACGGCAGCTTTCCTTGGGATGATGTATTACTTTGTCCCAGTACAGATTGGTCGTCCTATTTATTCGTATCGTTTGTCTATTGTTCATTTTTGGGCATTGATTGCGTCTTATATGTGGGCTGGCGGTCACCATTTGCATTATTCGGCGCTTCCTGATTGGACGCAGTCATTGGCAATGGTGTTCTCCATCATCTTATTCGCGCCTTCTTGGGGTGGTATGATTAATGGTGTCTTGACGCTATCTGGTAGTTGGGATAAGTTACGTACCGATCCGATCATTCGCTTTATGATTGTGGCACTGTCATTCTATGCCATGTCGACATTCGAAGGCCCAATGATGTCTATCAAAACCGTTAATGCGCTATCGCATAATACGGATTGGACAATTGGTCACGTACACTCAGGTGCACTTGGTTGGGTGGGCATGATTACTATTGGTTCGCTATATGTACTGTTGCCTCGTATTTATAATAAGCCAAAAATGTACTCTATCAGCTTAATCACCACGCATTTCTGGCTAGCGACGGCAGGGACTATCTTTTACATCGTATCAATGTGGATCTCAGGTATTGGCCAAGGCATGATGTGGCTGGCTACTAACCCAGATGGTACTTTGGTATATAGCTTCGTTGATACGGTTGAGTTCTCACATTTCCCATATATTGGTCGTGCTTTCGGTGGCTTCTTATATGTGTCGGGCATGTTTGTGATGGCATATAACGTTTATAAAACACTTAAGATGCCTGAAGGTAAGCCTGTAGATGTTGCTGATCCTACGGATCACGAATCTAGTGTCAATACCTCGACAGCTAAAGTATAAGGAGCGATCATGGCTGGTACACCGCATGAAATTATTGAAAAAAATACAGGCTTGTTGGTCATCGGTATCGTTATTGCGATTAGTTTTGCAACGTTAGTTGAAATCGTACCGCTGATTTATGATAACAAGGGTCCAGAGGAAGGTGGCGTGAACGCCCCACTACCTTCTATGGAGCCATGGACTGCGCTTGAATTTGAAGGTCGTGATATTTATATTCGTGAAGGTTGTCACGTCTGTCACACGCAGATGGTTCGCCCACTGCGTGCTGAAGTTGAACGTTATGGGCCGTATTCACGTGCCGCTGAATCAACATGGGATCATCCATTCTTATGGGGTTCAAAACGTACAGGGCCTGACCTAGCACGTGTTGGTGGACGCTATTCAGAAGACTGGCAAAAGCAACATCTCATTGCGCCACGGTCACTAGTACCTGAGTCAGTGATGCCAGGTTTCCCTTGGCTTGCGACCAACGAAGTCAACGGTACGAACGTACAAGCGAAGATGCGTCTATTCCGCGATCGTTTTGGCGTACCTTACACTGAAGAAGATATTGAAGGTGCTCCTGATGCTGTGCTTGGTGCCACTGAGCTTGATGCTTTAGTCGCCTACCTTCAGCAGTTAGGCACCGCAATGGAAGGACAGCGCTAATGGGTATTGGTGAATTACAAACAATTGCGACCGTCTCTGCCTTTGTTGCCTTCGTAGGCGTTGCATGGTGGGCGTATTCGCCAAAAAACAAAAAACGCTTCGAAGAAGATGCACAACTTGCGCTTGATGACGAGGATATAAAGTCTCTGTCTGAAGAGCAGCGCAATAAGGATAAACGATGACATTTTTTTGGAGTTCTTGGATCACGCTATTCAGTTTCGGCTGCTGGCTTTTCATTCTTGGCGTTCTACTGTTTGTATTAAAATACAAGCCAGACGTCGAGGAAGACGGTACCACTGGTCATGAATATGATGGTATCCGAGAATACGACAAACCACTCCCTAAATGGTGGTTGGTGATATTTTTTGGCTCAATCGTTTGGGGTGTCGCTTACTGGGTATTTTTCCCAGCAATGTTCCCAGCACACTGGGAAGGCATCGCCACCGTAGAAGTCGATGGCGAAACCGTACCATGGACCTCTAAGAACGAGCTATTCAGTGAGCTTGAAAGCAATAATAAAATCTTTACCGATAATTTTGAGCAAAGCATCTTGGTGAAAGCAGATGCAGCGGGCGCGACTGCGACATTGGGCACACTTAATGAGTTGCAAGCAAGCATGCGTCGTAGTGAGACACCACCTGCAGATTTGCAAACACAAATTGATGGAAAAATTGCTGAGCTTGCCCCTTATATTGAAAAGCTGTCTGAAAATCCGAACGCCCTAAAAGTCGGTAGCCGTTTGTTCTTACAGAACTGTTCGGTATGTCATGGCTCGAATGCGAAAGGTGCAACAGGCTACCCTAACCTAACTGATAATGATTGGTTATATGGCGGCGAAGCACAAAATATTTTGACCACGCTACACAACGGCCGCGTTGGTGGTATGCCAGCATGGCGCGATCAGATCGGTGAAGACGGTGTGCGTGCAGCATCAGAATATGTATTATCGTTGTCGTCGAATAACGGTAGTAAAAGCAATGGCAAACTTGATCAGACATTGGTTGCTCAAGGTTCAGCTATCTTCCAACAAAATTGTGCGTTATGCCATGATAAAGATGGCAAAGGTATGATTTCAGCGGGTGCGCCAAACTTAACTGATACCATTTGGTTATATGGCGGCGAGCGTGAAACGGTACGTAATACTTTACGTTACGGACGCGCAGGTGTGATGCCGCAGTGGGAAACGAAGCTAGGTAATGAGCGTATTATGCTACTTGCTGCTTATATTTACTCTTTGTCAGACAAGCCAGCTAAATCCACTCAAGCCCTACCTGTTACTGCTACTGCGCCAAAAGCAGCAGCACCGGCAGCAGCTACCGTTAACTAAGACTACTTTAGTCCGTCGTTATTAGGATAAATGGATAAGATCGAAAAAAGGGAGAACTGTTATTGCAGTTCTCCCTTTTGTTTGGCAATTTGGCTGAAGATTTTAGTTTAAGCGCTTTCATGTCTTTGTCATGATACTTATTTACTCTGCAAAGCCAGCTGTGCTGGCGACTCGACGGTAACCAGTCGGTCAATATAATTTGGATACAATGATTGTTTTTGAGCATTATTACCCCATTTATAGTAGGGATAATGCTAAAATAGCACGATTTGAAAACCACGAATCGATCGCCATTTTTAGTATGAATGGTTCAATCGTAATTGGCTATTTACAATCGCTCATTTGGTAGCAGGGTTCGCTGTTTTTTACAGTGATTATCCTACTCAGCTACTTACTGACATTGATAACATCGCACATCCCGACATCTTTTTATTATAGGTGTTTGTTCATCATGCCAGCAGACTGATTCTTTTTTTAAAGAGGCACGTTTATGTCAGCACCACAACCCAATAAAATCCCTGTACAGCAGATTGATCTTGATGCCACCAAGCATCGTATTCATCCTCGATTTATCACGGGTTTTTATCAAAATATCCGCGTCGTTAGTATGTATGCGTTTTTGGCGCTGTTTTTGTTACTGCCATGGCTGCGTTATAATGATAGGCAGGCAATATGGTTTGATGTGCCCTCGCAGCATTACTATATTTTTGGCATGACTTTTTTGACTCAAGATTTTTATTTCATTGCCGCCTTTGCGCTGATTGCCGCTTTTACCTTATTTATGGTAACGGTATACGCTGGTCGGGTATGGTGCGGCTATGCGTGTCCCCAAACGATCTGGACGCATCTATATCAGTACGTTGAAAAATGGGTGATTGGTGACCGTAATAAGCGCATGAAGTTCGATAAAGAACCAATGAGTGCAAAAAAAGCCTTTAAACGTGGTTTGGTATATTTTATTTGGTTTGTTTTTTCAATGATTACGGCGACTACATTCGTCAGCTACGTCTCCGGCACTGATAGCTTATATCATAGTTGGCAGATGATAGGCGTTATACCTTTCCCTGATTGGCCTACGTGGATTTGGGTATCTGTCTTTATCTTTGCTTTTTCTACCTATGTGAATGCCGGCTACATGCGTGAGCAGATGTGTGTTCAGATCTGTCCTTACGGGCGTTTCCAAAGCGTTATGTTTGATAAAGATACACTGATTGTCTCCTATGATTATGAGCGCGGTGAGCCACGAGGCGCGCGCAAAAAAGGGACCAATCCGGAGCATTTAGGCGACTGTATCGAATGTCAGATGTGTGTGCAAGTATGCCCTACTGGTATCGACATTCGTGATGGCTTACAAGTGGCCTGTATTCAATGTGCCGCGTGCGTCGATGCCTGTAATGAAGTCATGGATAAAGTGGGTTATCCCCGTGGTTTGATTCGCTATACGACAGAACGGCAACTGGCAGAAAAAGAGAAAAGCCGAGTATTTCGCCCACGGTTTTTTGCCTATTTAGCGCTACTGACCGTGCTTTGCGGTGGTGTCGTTTATGCCTTGACCGATCGTGTCCCCTTAGAGATTGACATTCGCCGTGACCGTAATCAGTTGTCATCGATCAATACTCAAGGCATGATTGAAAACAGCTATATCGTCAAGCTGACCAATAAAACCCAAGAGCCGCATACCTACAAGATAACCCTTGCCCCGCAAGAAGGTCTGAGTTTGGAATTGCGTTTTAATGATGTACCATTAGAAGCGGGTGAAAGCTTTGATATGCCCGTCAGTATTTATGGTGATCCTGATGTCATTGAATCTGGTCAAACACTTGTTACCCTAAATGTGAACAGCAATGATGGTCAGTACATGGTCAGCAAACAAAACGTTTTTACCACCCAAGGTCAGTAAACGCTTGCGTGTGGCAAGTGTAGACTCATATATTTCACCCGTTAGTCATCGACGAGCGGGTTATAGATTATCATTAAACTGACAGCCGTTAGCCGTCAATTTATCCGTCGATACCACTGTATAGATATCCGATAACTGGATATCTATAAACAGCTATTTGATTAACAGGTATTTTATGTCTACTCCAGCACCAAATTTTAAGCACCAAGATAGCCAGCCATGGTATAAAAACTATATGGTGGTTATCTTTGTGATTGGCATGCCAGCCTTTGTGGTGATTGCTTGCCTCTGGTTTGTTTATTACTCCTATCAGATCCGTGACAGTGTGGTTCGTGACGATTGGTATATGGATGGCAAGACGCTTTATCATGATGTGTCCCGTGACAAGCTGACTTATGACTTAGACCTGCATGGCGAGATGCAGTTTGCCGATGACGGTAATATTGTGTTTTATTTGAATTATCCTGAGCAAAGCTTACAATCGGGCAAATTACTTAATGGCACCCCGCTTACTTATCCTGATAAATTAGATTTATCAATCTCCCATGCGACCGACATTAAAAAAGATCGTGATGTGGTGTTACAGCACCAAGAAGGTAATAAATATAGCGCTAAGGTAGATATTGACCCCGTAAAAGCCAAGTACTATTTGCAAGTGAGCAATGAAGGCAAAGATGATTGGCGTATGCAAGATGTGGCAAAATTGCCACGTTCAAAGGTTAGTTTTGACCCGCTACCAGTATTTGCTGAGAGTTAACTTATACAAATATAGACTTCGTAGATTCAGCGAATAATCAATTCATTAAGACATAAAAAAACCAGCCATTAATAAGCTGGTTTTTTTTGGCTATTATTTGGCTATAGTGAGTAAAAAGTGATATCGAACCATCACGCACTGCTGATATCCATTTTTCTTGCTTGCTGTGCCTGCACAGACAGAGGCGACAAAAAATTAATATCAGCAAAATTTAGCCATTTTTAGCCCATTTATATATTCATCGATTGAGTTGGAGACACGCCCTAGATAACAGGATTAATTGTTGGAATCTTCTGTGTGGGTCGACTGCTTTCTATCGTTTTATCTGACTGTTGCTTACTGGCAAACTTTGGATTAAAAGTTTGCGTTTGTGGCGCTATTGGTAAGCCAATTTCAGCCAAGCTATCGGTCTGCCCTGCCTGAATATTATCCCCTTCAAACAAACGCTTATTATCATCACGATCGAGACTTAATCGCTCAAAATCAAACAATTCACGGTCTGCTAGTTGCGACGGTGCCACGTTTTGCATCGCCTTAAAGATAGAAGCCAAACGCTGTGGATGAGCATCGTCCCATTCGCGTAGCATGTCATTAATAATAGCGCGCTGTAGATTGGTCTGGCTACCACATAAATTGCACGGGATAATCGGAAAATCTTTTAGGTGTGCATATTCAATGATGTCTTTTTCTTCAACGTATGCCAATGGACGAATGAGCATGTTTTGCTTGTCATCGCTGAGCAGTTTCGGTGGCATGGATTTTAGCGTGCCACCATGGAACAAGTTTAAAAAGAAAGTCGCGAGCATGTCATCACGGTGATGACCAAGAGCAATTTTAGTCGCGCCAATTTGTTTGGCAAAACCATATAATGAGCCACGACGCAAACGCGAACATGCCGAACAATATGTCTTACCTTCCGGCACCACGCTTTTGACGATACTATAAGTGTCTTTTTCTAAAATATAGTGGGCAATGCCCTGCTCGTTTAGATACGCTGGCAAAATGTCTTCTGGATAGCCGGGTTGTTTTTGATCCAAATTAACCGCGACGATATCAAAATTAATCGGTGCAATACGTTTTAGCAGCAATAGAATATCCAATAAGGTATAGCTGTCTTTGCCTCCTGAAACACAGACCATCACCACATCACCCTCTTCGATCATATTAAAATCACGAATCGCCCAAGATACTTGTCTACGCAGTTTCTTCTGTAGCTTGCGAAACTGTGCTGATTGAGTAGGTGATAACTGCTCAGCCATCAAATCATCCTCAGCGGCATCATCATCTTCCATACTATCAATCTCTAAAGTATAGTCAGCCATACCTGCATCAGCAGACATCTCATCAAACTCTGGCGTAATTTTTGGTGTAAACAAGGTCGCTGCGGTCATAAGTTACTCAATATCTTTACAAGGGTGATTTTGCTATACAGCAAACTGCTATTACAGTGCTGTCATACATGATGGGCAAGCGTTAACACTGATGCTTTAAAAGCAGGGATTATAACAAAATTTGCTAACAGTTTGAAAAGAGGACATTAAATAATGGCTGCATGGTTCTGTAATGGTTGGATTTTTGCTAAAATAACCGTTTTTCGTAAACCAATAATAGATAACACTATGACTAACGTTACTTCGCAAAGCACCTCCAATAATCAAGCCTCCGATACTGACTTAAATGCTCTGCATAAAAGCCAAAATGCCGTTGTGCTACTGTCGGGCGGGCTTGATTCGGTGACTTGTTTGTATTGGGCCAAGGCACGTTATGCATCGGTGACTGCGGTCAGCTTCAACTATGGTCAACGCCATAATAGTGAGCTTGTCGCCGCAAAAAATATCGCCGAAACGGCAGCGGTCAACCATCGCATTATCGATATTGATATCGCTCAGCTTGGTGGCTCATCATTGACGGATCACAGTATGATGGTTCCTGATGGGGATGCGGAGAAGTTCCCTAATAAAAACCGTGATGAGATTGATAACGATGCCATCCCAAACACCTATGTACCGGCTCGTAATACCATATTTTTATCTTATGCCTTAGCCGTCGCTGAAGTGACCGACGCCAACCATATCGTTATTGGCGTCAGCTCAGTCGATTATTCAGGTTATCCAGATTGTCGTCCTGAATACATTGCCGCTTTTGAGCACATGGCAAACTTGGCGACAAAAGCGGGCGTTACTGGCCATCATTTATCCATTCAGACACCATTACAGCAGCTGTCAAAAGCAAAAACCATCGAGCTTGGGCTGTCATTGGGTGTCGATTATGGTCAGACGATTTCTTGCTATCAAGCCGATGCAAATGGTCTTGCCTGCGGTGTTTGCGATAGCTGTACCTTGCGTCGCCAAGGATTCGCCCAAGCAGGTATCGCTGATCCTACTCATTATCAACCTTAACAGTTTAAGTACTCATAGCGACAGACAGTATAACTAAACATTAGCGAAACATTCGCTTGCATTAACACAGCACGCCGCCGTTGTATTTTAATTACGATACTTGCTATGGTATGGACGATTCTCTCTGTCATCAGATAGACAACTGATAGAGAAATACCCTTATTTACCTCAGTAATTTAATTTTTGAGTAAAAATCTACAAAATTGACGCTACCCTTGAGAGGATGTTTATGAAGTTTTTGCCAGTATTACCCCTAGCCTTAGCGGCTCTTTTTGCCATACCACAGGCCAATGCTACCGATATCGAGCAAGACAATATTAATACCTGTGTGAGCGGGGCCGTCAAATATAAAGTTGCTGATAAAAATAACGCGACCAAACTGTGCAATTGCACCATTGGCGTTCGTAGCAACATGACGATCGGTCAAATGTGGGAAATTGAAAGCTACGCCCAAGACAAGAAAGACCCGTCAGGCCTATCTTACGTGAAGGAAATGCAAAAAGACTTGCAGCAATGCACCGTCGGCTTAGATCTAAAGAAACCACAAAAACCGGCATAATTGATAAAAGGTTCAACACAAAAAAGACTGGTCATTACCAGTCTTTTTTGTTGCCAATGAATAAGTGAAGTGTAAAACTGAGTATTTATTTCTGCTAATCTGCCTATAATAAGACAATCATAACTCAAACAAACATTAAAATGACTAAGGACTTTACCATGGCTAAACCAACCACAGAAACTATCGCCCTGCCCGACTTTCCAGTGACGATGGTGCGTGAGCTCGATGGTCACTTTATTCATGATGACATTGACCTAAAAGACTTGGTTGCGCATACCGACAAAGGACTGATCCTTTATTTTTATCCAAAAGACAGCACTCCAGGCTGCACCACACAAGCGACAGAATTCACGGCGCGTCTTAGTGAGTTTGATGATTTGGGCTATGATATTGTCGGGGTCTCCCGTGATAGTGTCGAATCTCATGAAAGGTTTATCGCGAAATATGATCTACAGATTCCACTGATCAGTGATAGCGACGAAAAACTATGCCAGTACTTTGAGGTCATAAAAGAAAAAAACATGTACGGTAAGATAACGCTAGGTCTGGTACGCTCAGCTTTCGTATTCGATAAAGACGGCAATCTCACGCATGCGCAGCGCAATCTACGCGCCAAAGATTATACTGAGCGTTTACTGACGATATTGGCACCATAACTTTTATTATAATTAGTGGCACTAATTATTGGTCATAAAATAGCGTTTATTGAGTCGCTGAGCACAAACGATTAAAAGCCAACGTCTTATCAGTCACTCACATCCTATAAAATATAACTACTTGAGAACAATATGAAAAACCAGTCCGACACCGCTGTCGATAGCACAAACCATCAAGTCACCCGTAAAGTCTCTGTTGCCATCATTGGTGCAGGTACAGCAGGACAAAACGCCTTTCGCCAAGCCAGTAAAATCAAAGACGATGTTGTCATTATTAACGAAGGCTTTTGGACGACGACTTGTGTCACTGTAGGCTGTATGCCTAGCAAACTATTGATCGCAGCGGCTGACCGTGCACATGATGCCAACCATTCTGCTGAATTCGGTATTCACACAACTGTGCAAATAGATGGCAAACAAGTGATGGGGCGCGTACGCGACGAACGCAGTCATTTCGAAAGCTATCTCGAAGAGCAAGTAGATAGCTGGCCTGATCACAAAAAAATAGCGGGTCACGCTCATATCAATAAACAAGGTATGATTGAGGTCAATGACGAGGTGATTGAAGCAGAAAAAATCATCGTGGCCACAGGTAGCTCCCCTTTTATTCCAGAAGGTTGGGCGGACAAGCTTGGTGATACCTTGCTCACCTCTGATACCGTTTTTGAGCTGCCAGACTTACCAAAATCTATGGCGGTCGTTGGTGCAGGTGCCATTGGCTTGGAGCTCGCCCAAGCATTTAATCGCTTGGGTGTGGATGTGACATTATTTAATCGCGTCAAAAAGGTGGCTGGACTGAAAGATCCAGACATTAGCAATAAGGCCATCGACTGCTTAAGCCGCGAGCTGATGATGCACTTAGGTAGTAAAATTAACGATGTCGGTGTACAAACGGCTGAAGGCAATAAATGTTCACTCGCTTTTATTGACTATGAAGACAGCGCAGGTGAGACACAGCAGTGGCAAGGGGAATACGTACTGGTCGCGACAGGTCGCCGTAACAATATTGACGAGCTAGGCGTTGAAAACCTAGGCGTTGTACTCGATGAAAAAAACCGCCCAAAAGATCTGAGCAAGAAAACCGGTCAAATTGGTGATTTGAATGTCTTTATTGTTGGCGATGCCAATGCCAATATTCCACTGTTACATGTGGCCAGTGATGAAGGTTTTAGTGCAGGTAATATGGTCTGTGACAATAAAGACGCTGCCTATATCCGTCCACCAGCAGTGCCCTTTTCTATCGTGTTTTGTTCGCCCCAAATCGTTAATGTCGGTATGTCTCTACCAGAAATACAACAAGATCCAGAATTGGAGTATGTCATTGGTCGCGTCAGTTTTGATAACCAAGGTCGCAGTCGTGTGATGGGTGTCAACTGTGGTCTGTTGCATATCTATGGATGCAAAAAAACCGATAGAATCTTAGGCGCTAGCATGGTAGGTCCTGATGCCGAGTATATCGGTCATATACTCGCTATGGCAATTACCAATGACTTGAGTATCAAAGCCATGCTCGATACTCCTTTCTATCATCCAACGATACTAGAAGGTTTGCGTACCGCGCTACGTGATGTCCAGTATAAGATGGAGATACCTTTCCAATCTCAAGACACACAAAAAGATAACTCTTAATGGATACCTCAGTCACACTTTCCAAGAAGTGAGGGCTTAGTCTCAATCACCACTCATGTTATGTTTGATTGCTTTGATAACTTGAGGTAGTTTATAGCCAAGCATCTCGTGTACAAAACTTTGTACAAACACACCCTGCATGGACGAAAAAATGCCAATCGCCAGTGTTACCGACTTTTTTAAAGAGATTATTCGTGACCTGCACACCAGCCTTTACCTCGCTTTGGGCGGCTCTATAGACGAAGAGTCATTCGATTGGACATCGCAAGCAGTAGAGTTGGTTAGCACTGGTATCAAAATCCTAATACTGCTTGCGGTATTGGGGTTTTGTTATTGGTTGGCTATTTATATTGTCAAAAAAAGCAAATCTCGCATTCGACTGAATGAGCGCCGTGCCAAAATCGTCCGTTCCGTTTTGCGTTATATCTGGATAGTTACCAGCTTGATTGCCATTATGAGCCAAATTTACTTTGAGCCAGAGACTATCAAGGCCACTGCAAAAGCCAGTACATGGGCGGGTATTTATTACGTACTTTGGACGTCATCTGGACAGATTATTCACAGAGTGCTACAGCATTATGGTCTCAACGCTTCTATAGAGCAGCTGCTTCAAAACATCTTGTCAGTGCTGCTATTGGTACTCGGACTTGCCAGCGTCATGGCGCAATTTGGTTTTGATATTGTCTCATTGGTCGCAGGTTTAGGGATTGTGGGCTTGGCAGTCGGTTTTGCTGCCCAATCAACCCTTGCTAATTTCATTGCGGGTATCACCATTTTGCTCGAACAATCTTTTCAGGTTGGCGACTGGATTCATATCAATGACAATGAAGGTCGTGTCGTACTCATTGCATTACGCACCACCCATATTTTGACTCGAGACAACATCACCGTCATTATTCCCAACTCTAACGTTGCCTCTTCTGAAGTTACCAATTTAACCTCCAAGAACTTTATTCGCTTCGATATTCGTGTGCGTATCGCTTTTGAAGATGATGTCGACACTGCTCGCAAGGAAATTTTGCAAGTCCTTGCTGATACTGAAGTGGTGCTCAATCGTCCTGAATGCTCAGCTACCGTGGATGAAATTGGTGAGTACGGAGTGTTTTTTATCGTGCGTTTTTGGGTCAAGCCTGCCGCTGTCGCGCGCATGCCCAAAATCAAGGAAGGTCTAAAAGAGGATATCAAGCGTGCCTTTGATGCCGCCAATATCTCCACCCCTTACCCGCATATGCGCTTACTGATGCCAAAAGACGTCGATTATCCTATCGCTACCAAACCCTTTGCGACCACAACGCAGGTCGTATCAGAAAAACGGCCGCTAACCAAGGATAATAAATAACGTTTATTAAGGAATGCCCCTAATCTGGAAAAGTAAATTCAAAAATCTTAAGCGACAGAGACTACTTCAAACATAGCTCTCTATGATATGGCCAAAGCAGCTAGCGTAGCTTGTAAGGTCTAAAAAAAGCTCATATATTTTGATAGCTTATATAGTCAGTCCGATATGAAAAAGATACAGCGGGACTGGGATGAATTTTTTGCAGCCTCTGTCGGCATAGGCACAGCAAGCCAGAAAAATTTATATAGTCATTCCACTATAAAAATATTACAGCGTTAACCTCGCTTGAAGTATCAAATATACATCTACACTCGGTTGCCTTGTACTACTTTTAAATTGAATCGACTATAGCAGTTTCGCGTTATTAAATAACTTATCCATTTTATTTAGTATTAACTATATAGTGAATATAAGCCTAAAGATTTGCTTATGGATTACTATAACTATTATCATATAAATGCAGCATTTTGAAAACAAAAAGACAATAACCCAAATCGGAGTAAATAATGATTACCCATGTACCTGATGTGACTTTCAAAACTCGTGTTCGTGATGAATCTATTGGAGGAGATAACCCATTCACATGGTATGACCTCACCACAGATGAGTTATTTGCCAATAAAAAAGTGGTTGTGTTCTCACTACCAGGTGCCTTTACGCCAACTTGTTCGACCAGCCACCTACCTCGTTATGAAGAGCTTTACAATGAGTTTAAGGCGTTAGGC
This sequence comes from Psychrobacter sp. AT9, assembly GCF_047272965.1. Taxonomy (NCBI): domain Bacteria; kingdom Pseudomonadati; phylum Pseudomonadota; class Gammaproteobacteria; order Moraxellales; family Moraxellaceae; genus Psychrobacter; species Psychrobacter sp. AT9. Next base: position 1,170,864 of record NZ_JBKOTW010000001.1, on the reverse strand, counting down.
GTAGATGAAATCGTTTGTATTTCTGTCAATGATGCCTTCGTCATGTATCAGTGGGGCCTAAAGCAAAACCGCGAAAACGTTTTTTTGCTGCCTGATGGCAATGGTGAGTTCACTCGTAAAATGGGCATGCTGGTTGATAAGAGTAATCTTGGCTTTGGTATGCGCTCATGGCGTTATTCGATGCTTGTCGACAACAAAGCCATCAAAAAAGTGTTTAAGGAACCTGATTTTGGCGACAACTGTCCAATAGACCCATTTGAAGTATCAGATGCAGACACTATGTTAGATTATTTGAAAAGTAAGGCTTAAGTACATTGACTTTTGACTGGTATTATCAGGCGTCGATAGATGCTTAAGTACTGAGGCTCAAATACTGCCAAACTGCCAAACTGCCAAACTGCCAAACTGCATAGTCCTTGAACATAAGGGCTACGCAGTTTTTTTATGTTTTTTACAAGAACATCTATCTCTGAGCTTTGTTATTTTCCTTGTTTGACTGTAATTTATCTCATTTGTATTACCATTTTAAAATGAGGACACGCCTTAGATTAAAAACCAATAATGAGCCATTTTTTTAATCTGACGCTATAGCCAAAATATCCTAAAAATGCGACGGTATTGCTGATATCAATTTTTTGTAGCCTCTGTCTGTGCAGGCACAGCAAGCAAGAAAAATGGATATCAGCATTGCGTGGTGTATCTGTACTACTTTTCACTCACTATAGTTTTCACTCACTATAGATAGCAGTAGTTTTAATAACACCTTAACGCCAAAATTTTAAACGCCGTCTTTTAATCAAAGCCACTTAAACCATCCATAGCGTAATTATGGTAAAATTGACGGTTAAACATCTTATCTTATGATGTGCCTTATTTATCATTACTTATCAATTTAGCCCACAGGTATCCGTATGACCGAAACAACCGCGCCAGCCCTTGCCGCCGCATCTTCACCAGCGTTGTCAGAAGCACTTTCACCAGCGATCTCAGCAGAGTTGTCACTTGAGCTGATTATCACTTGTGCCGATGGGCTTGAGGCACCACTACAGACTGAGCTGACGAGTTTTGGTATTGCAAGCGATATCAAAAGTACGGGGCGTCTGACCGTTACGGGTACGTTGCGTGACTTATATACTATTTGCCTATGGTCGCGGGTAGCGTCACGGGTATTGATGTTAATCAAACGCAGAAACATCAATGCTGAGTATGATGTGGCCGAGCAGCTTTATGGTTTGGCAAAATCGGTCAATTGGACGGAGCAATTCAACTTAGAGCAAACCTTTGCCATCCGTCTATCCGTCGACAAACGCGTCGCTGTCAGTCAACAGTTTGCGATGCTACGTATCAAAGATGCCATTGCTGATACCTTTAATGAAGTTTATGACAGTCGCCCTAACGTCGATAGCAAACATCCGGATTTTGCTATTTTTGCGACGGTTAATGACAAGCAAGCTGAACTGTATTTAGATTTGTCAGGCACCAGTTTACACCGCCGTGGCTATCGCGTGGCGATGACCGAAGCACCATTAAAAGAAAACTTAGCAGCAGCTTTGCTTTATAGCGCAGGCTGGCATAAGAAAAATGATGCTGGCGACGCGCCTTTTTATAATGCCTTAGTCGATCCAATGTGTGGCTCTGGCACCTTTATCATTGAAGCGCTACTCATGCATTGTGATTATGCGGTGGGTATCGACAAAGCCGCCAATCAATTTGGTTTTTACCAATGGCAGCATCATGACGAGACGCTATGGCAGCAGATGATTGATGATGCCCAGACACGTTTCCGTGAAGGCTTAGCAATCGCTAACGAGCAGCCAGATACCCTACCGCTCATTTTGGGTTTTGATGCCGATAGTGGCGCGATTATCGCCACAGAAAAAAACCTTATTGCCGCTGGTTTACAGGACTTGCTACCGTTACTCGACATTGAAACCCGCGCCCTTGACCAGCTAAGCAGTGTGCTAAAGCCGTTGGTCGATGATGGTCGATTGAGCAATCCTCTAATTATCACCAACCCACCTTACGGCGAGCGTTTGGGTGATGAAGAGATGATTAAGCCCTTGTATCAAGCGATTGGGCTTATATTGCAAGACAGCTTTGCTGGTAGTGGTGTCGATCCGATGCTTGGTATATTGGCCTCTCATGTCGAGCAAGTCGATATCTTACCAATTAAAGAACCAAAAACCTTACGCTGTCATAATGGTGCCATTACCGTTTATTTCCGCTATGGCAAGTTGATTGCAGGGCAAACAGGTAATCTTGTGAGCCGTTTTGAAAAGCGTGAGATTGAAGTAGAAGACGGTCAAGACTTTATCAATCGCCTGCAAAAAAATCTTGCCAAACTCAAGAAACTGGCCAAAAAAGACAATGTGAGTAATGTGCGTGTCTACGATGCCGATTTGCCTGATTTTAAAGTGGCTATCGACTTATACGGTGACTATGCGCACGTGCAAGAATATGCACCACCAAAAACCATTCCACCCGAGACCGCCAAAAAACGCTTTAATCTAGCTTTGATGGGTATTCGTGAAGTGTTTGATATTAATCGCGAACAAATCTTTATCAAAACTCGGGCACGCCAGTCTGGTAATGATCAGTATAGTAAGCAGAACACCACAGAAAAGCGTGGCAAGTTTCATGTTGCTCGCGAAGATGGCGCGTATTTCTACGTCAACTTTACCGACTATCTCGATACCGGTCTGTTTATTGACCATCGTAATATGCGCGCTCGGATTAAAGACAACAGTCGTAATAAATCAGTATTGAATTTATTTGCTTATACCTGTACGGCAAGTGTACATGCGGCATTGGCTGGCGCGAAAAAAGTCACCAGCGTTGACTTGTCGCAGAACTATCTCGATTGGGGCAAGCAAAACTTTGTCCTAAATGGTTTGGATGTCAGCCGCAATAAATATCAATTCGTTGCTGCCGATATTTTTGAGTGGATTAAGGAAAATACCGAGCAATTCGATATCATCTTCATTGATCCACCGACCTTTTCAAACTCGAAAAAGTTCCAAGGTACTTTTGATGTGCAGCGAGATCATGCCGCTATTATTAACCGCGCGATGAACCGCTTGACCGCTGATGGCGTCTTATACTTCTCAAACAACTTTACCCGTTTTGAGCTCGATGAGCAGTTAATCGAGCGCTATGACATCGTTGATATCACCCAAAAAACCATTGGCTTCGATTTTAATATCAAAAAACCAATCCATCAAAGTTTTGAGATTCGTCACCGTCAAAGCCTGTAATCAAGCGCTTATCGATACAAAAGTGCTAGACAAATAGAGAAATTCATCTCAGCAGTCTAGCTCCTCAAAATTTGGTTTTTTTGCCCAATGACGATGAAACACAATAATGACCCAATCTACTTTGATTGGGTCATTTTTTGTTGTTATGATAGAGCGTTATCAAGCGATGGTCTTGCACCAATTTTGGTTCAACATCGCTTTTATTTTCATTACTTCATACCAAAAATTTTTACGCTAACAACAGGGACAATCTCATGGCATTATCACTTAATAAAGGCGGTAATTTATCGCTAACCAAAACTGACCCAAATTTAACCAAGCTACTTATCGGTCTTGGCTGGGATGAGCGTGCTACTTCTGGTGCCGAGTTCGACCTTGATGCCAGCGTATTTTTATTAAACACCGCTGGCAAAGTACGCGGCGATCATGACTTTATCTTTTACAACCAACTCAAATCTGACAATGGCGCGGTTGAGCATACTGGTGACAACCGTACTGGCGAAGGTGACGGTGATGATGAAGTCGTCAAAGTAAACCTAACCCAAGTACCTGCCGATGTCGATAAAATCGTCGTCACTGTCACCATTCACGATGCAGCAGCTCGCAGCCAAAACTTTGGGCAAGTAGCCAATGCTTTCATCCGTGTCGTCAATGAAGATACTGGCACCGAAGTAGTACGTTTTGATTTGGCAGAAGACTACTCTGTTGAGACCGCAATGGTATTTGGTGAAGTCTATCGTCATAACGGCGAATGGAAATTCCGCGCCGTTGGTCAGGGCTATTCTGGCGGCTTGCAAGCCATGTGCCAGCAATACGGCGTTGATATCTAAACCCGTGTTTAGATGATATCATTATCACAATTAGGGTGATAAGCACTGCTAAAACTAGCGTTCAAAGCACCTTTATTAGTTAGCTATGCTAAGTAGCTTTGTAGAGTTCTGAATAAGCTAATGAATAACGTACTTTTAGTTGCAAAATAGCCACAATTATTGATAGCTAAACGACCAATAATGCTTTATGTTTCGTTTAGAATTATGCATAAAAAAGTGGTTAGCGATAACCGCTTTTTTGTGCTGTGTCTATAATAGACAACCTTAGCTTTACGCAACTAGACAGGATGTGTCATGAGACATTTTTATTTAGACTTTATCTTCACGGCCATTGCCTTAGCGGTCGCGGCATGGTGGGGATATTCACATGGCGGTATGGGTGGTATGATTTCCACTCTCTCGATTACTGCTATTTTGGCCGTTATGGAAATCTCGTTGTCTTTTGATAACGCAGTGGTCAATGCCTCAGTCCTAAAGGGCTGGGACGAATTTTGGAAAAAGATATTTTTAACGGTTGGTATTTTAATCGCCGTATTTGGTATGCGCTTGGTGTTCCCCATTGTCATCGTCGCGGTTACCGCTGACCTTGGTATGATGCAAGTTATAGATTTGGCATTGAACGATCCTAAAGAATACTCAGCAAGACTAATGGCACATCATGCTGAAATTTCAGCATTTGGTGGTATTTTCTTACTACTGGTCTTCTTAAACTTTATATTCGATGAAAAAGAAGTGCATTGGTTTGACTGGCTTGAGAGCCGTCTTGCGAAACTAGGCAAAGTGGATGCCATGAGCGTCTTCGTTGCGCTTATTGTCTTGATGATTTCAGTATCTTGGGCCACCGCTGAACAAGCTTCTGCCGTTTTGATTGCGGGTGTTTGGGGTATCTTAGTTTATCTAGGTGTACAGGTAGTCTCTGGTATGCTTGAAGGTGATCTGGAAGAAGATCTAGAAAACGGAGAAAATGGCTCGGGCGCTGCGGCGACCAGCGCGATTATGAAAGGCGGTATTATTGGCTTCTTGTACTTAGAAGTTCTTGATGCTTCTTTCAGTTTCGATGGCGTGATTGGCGCATTTGCAATTACCAATGACGTTATTGTTATTATGCTCGGTCTTGCAATCGGTGCAATGTTCGTGCGTTCGATGACGATTTTCTTAGTCGATAAAGGCACGCTTGATGAGTTTGTCTATCTTGAGCATGGTGCGCATTACGCCATCGGTGCTTTAGCCATTATCATGCTGTTATCGGTGAAGTTTCATGTACCAGAAATTATCACTGGTCTTATCGGTATTGCCTTTATTGGTTGGGCGTTTGTGGCCTCACTCAATTATCGCAAACAAGAAGCAAAATCTCTTAACTGATAAATAGTGAGTTTGAAGCGTAGTAAGCATCAAACATAATACGTTTTGTTTAGCATAATACGTTTTAATGACAGGTTATACCAAGATGTTGGTATAACCTGTTTTCGTTTATGAGCATTTTTTATTTACGGCATGCAACTTTTACAAAGTTTTTCAGCTGCTTATTATCTGAGCCTTTAGCCAACTTCTGAAGACTCATAAAATACTTTGCGATAACAATATCTTAACCACTGTTACTAGGTTTGTTAAAAAGTATCAGAGTTGCAGCACTGATATGTCCCTTAGTAACCATCTGGTAAGCGCACAAAATACGCCTTGCTTAGTGAGCAAACGCTTAGTATAGTAAAACGTAATGATATGCAGGGTATGGCATACAGGTAGTTTTTTTATGATTTACCCACATATATCAGTCACTGCATAATTTTAGTTCATTTATTTCACAACCCAATCCACTTAATTATTAATCTAAAGGATATCTATATGGCTATTAGCTTAACAAAAGGCGGCAACGTAAACTTATCAAAAGAAGCACCAGGTTTGACCAATATCACGGTCGGTCTTGGCTGGGATCCACGCGCCACTGACGGTCAAGAATTTGACTTGGATGCGATTGGCTTCTTGGTCAATGAAGCAGGTAAGGTTCGTAACGACCAAGATTTTATCTTTTTCAATAACTTAAAATCAGACAACGGCGCGGTTGAGCATACTGGTGATAACCGCACTGGTGAAGGCGATGGCGATGATGAAAAAATCAAAATCAACCTTGCTAGTATCCCTGCTGATGTCAGCAAAGTTGCTATTTGTGCCATCATTTATGAAGGTCAAAGCCGTAACCAAAACTTCGGTCAAGTAGGCGAAGCCTATATCCGTGTCGTAAACGACAATGGCGATACTGAAATCGCTCGTTATGACCTATCAGAAGACGGTAGCACTGAAACTGCGATGATCTTTGGCGAGTTGTATCGTCACAGCGGTGATTGGAAATTCCGCGCCGTTGGTCAAGGCTTCAGCGGTGGTCTTGGACCATTAGCCGGCTCTTATGGCGTCAACGTTTAGACGTTTATTAATAGCAACGTTAATCACTCAAACAGTTAATAGCGGCAGTCAGACACCTGATTGTCGGCTATCTACATAAGCCATCAAGTGTGCCCTTTTAAAGCATTTGATGGCTTTAAATTTAATAGCGTCTCTAAAATCAATCAAGTTAATGATTTAGAATCACAGATATCATATTAAAAAAGCATATTTCAACTGTATTAGAATAAGGATTTGCACCCCATGGCCGCAACGTTTAGCTTAATCGGTACCATTGAGCCTTTTTTACATTGCAATCTCAAAAAAGGCGACTCGATCTATTGTGAAGCCAATGCGATGGTCATGATGGAATCCAATCTTGAGCTTAAAGGTAAGCTGCAAGGTGGCCTCATGCAATCATTGATGCGCCGTTTTGCGAACGATGAATCATTGTTTCAGCAGCAAATTGAAGCGGTGAATGGTGAAGGCGATTGTTTGCTTGCGCCAACCTTGGATGGTGATATGCAAATCATTGATGTCGGTAATCAGCAATATACCTTGAGCGATGGCGCTTTCGTCGCTGCACAAACGGGTGTCGATATCAGAGCCAATATTCAACGTAACCTTGGCGGCGCAGTGTTTGGTGATACTGGTGGCTTTATGGTTATGCAGACGCAAGGTCAAGGTCAGGTCGTGGTATCTGGCTTTGGCTCGTTGTTTGAGATTGATGTCACCCCAGAAAAAGACGTCATCATCGATAATGGTCATGTGGTCTGTTGGGACTCAAATCTTGAGTACAAGCTGTCGGTCTCAACCAGCAAGAAGAAAGGTATCATGAGCAGCATCATCAATTCAGTCACTAGTGGCGAAGGCATGGTGTTGAACTTCTCAGGCAATGGTAAAGTCATCATCTGCTCACGCAATCGTGACAGCTATCAAGGCTGGCTACAAAGCATCTTGGGCAGTAGCTCCGGAGGTCGTGGCGGCGGTGGTGGTTTTTTAGATAATATTTTATAGCTTAATTTTTCAAGACAATTTTTCAAGACAATTTTACTCACAATTTATCACCCACAATTATTATAATATCATGTACAAAAATTTGATTAGTAAGGAAAACAAGTGCAAGTACTACGCCTTGTAGACTAAGCGAGTTCGACACAGCTAATCGTACTTTTGAAATTGATATAAGGATTTTATCATGGCAGTTAGTTTACAAAAGGGACAAAAAATATCCCTAAGCAAAGAAGCCGGCGGCGATCTGACTCAAGTAAAATTGGGTCTAGGTTGGGACGTAGCACAAGGACCACAAGAGAAAAAAGGTGGCTTCTTAGGCAAATTATTTGGCGGCGGTAGCGGCGGCGATTCTATCGATTTGGATGCTTCGTGCATCATGTTCGATAGCAACAAGCAGGCAGTCGATGCCATTTGGTTCAGCCAGCTCAAATCAAAAGATGGCAGCATCGTACACACAGGCGACAACCGTACTGGCGATGGCGATGGCGATGACGAAGTCATCAACGTCGATCTGTCTCGTATACCTGCCAATGTCGTCTCGCTGGTATTTACCGTCAATAGCTTTACCGGTCAAACGTTTGAGACAGTAGAAAACGCCTTTTGCCGTATCGTGAACGCCAATAATAACCAAGAGGTCGCGCGCTATAACCTATCAGCGCAAGGCAGTCATACAGCGATGGTAATGGCAAAAGTCTATCGTCATAATAACGAATGGAAAATGCATGCCATTGGCGAAACTGCCTCAGGTCGTACTTTCCATGATTTGATGCCTGCTATTACGCCACATGCTTAATAACTTATAAAGTCTAAATAGTTTTTGCTCGTAACGCTTGAAAATCAGCATTTTAAAACGTTAACGCTCAAAAGCAATCAGCCCGTCTATTTATAATAGACGGGCTGATTTTTTGTATTAAGGGGTGCTATTCAAGCACTTACTTACTACCACGTTTCCAGCTAAAGCCCCAATTAAAGGCTTTATCCATTTCTTGATGGCCTTTAAAGTATTGATTGATACGCTCAACGTTGATACTGCCTTGTTGATTGACCAAACGCGCAATGGCACACATTGGCAAGTTGCCTGTGCCTTCTGTTAAGCGCGTCTCAATCGGCGACTGATCGGGCACATGAATGGTCACTACCCCATCCGTTTTTGCCCAGTTCGGCGCGCCTTCGTAGATGAAAGCAAAGATAAATACTTCCTCAATTTGCGACCACTGCTGACCATTGATATCGAGCCACTCACCGCCACTCACTTGTCCTGTCCTATCATCAGCACGCAGACAGACGTAAGGTGCTGATTGCAAACTGCCAAAGCGATTACCTAAGGCTTGAATCAGGGTTTTTTCGCCATTTTTTAGATGAATCATTGCCCCGACATCAAGGTCAATACCGCCCGCTTTATGCTGCTTGAACAGATCACCCAACAAGCCTTTTTTCGGTGCTTGCTTATCCATATCTGGACGTTGGTTCCAGTTTAGGTTGACAGAGATTTTGCCAAAGTCATCGCGCTTCTTAAGATTGATACTGGATTGGTTTTTGGTTAAGGTGATTTTGCTTAAATTGATCGAAGGACTGGCTGGAATTGGTGGCGGCGTACTTGCTTGAGTGGCACTGCCTGCTTTTTGCGTGTTAATAGGTCTTTGCGTATTGATAGGTTGAGACTGACCCTGTGACTGGTTTTGATTTTGAGCCTGATTGTTGTTTTGAGATGGGGGCTGAGCTGGTGCTTCGTCGGCGATTTCAACACCGAAATGCTCAGACAACGGCTTCAGACCGCCTTCAAAACCTTGGGCAATAAAGCGAAACTTCCAGCTGCCCTGCCGACGATAGCATTCTGCAAGGATAATGGCTTTTTCATTACGCCCAGCACTACTAAGCTGACAAGTCATCAGCACTTGACTGCCTTGCAATACTTGGATATCAACATCACCGATTTGCGCCAAGGCTTGCGCGCTAGAAAATGCCAAGGCAATTTTGTCAATATTCGCCGGTTGCGCTGCTAAATTAATGTCGAAAAATCCATCACTATCGTGACCTCGGAAGCTGACATTGCCGTCATCACTACGCGTCTGCCCATAAAATATCATATCGCCATCACCACGTACTTTACCGTCAGTGGTCAAACGATAAGCAGCACAATCGATGGCATTTTGACTTAAAATGCGAATGCTAATATTGTCCGTCGGTAGTGGCGCATTGGCACCAGCAATCAGTTTTTGAGGTTGGTTCTGGCTCATCATATGTCCTTTGAGTTATTTATTATATTAGGGCGTGTTGAACATTCAACCATGGCACTGACAGAGACTATTTTTTAGACAGTTCGACGTTAAAAACAGTAAGTTTAGTTATTCTAAGCGTCTATTTTTAACAATGAAGTGGCAAAAAAGAGTTCTGTCTCCCTCTGTTGATATTAGAGCTGATGCTAAAACTTCCCCATACTGCGTTGTAAACCTAGTTAAGGCACTAGCATTACCGTCGTTTTACGCCTTGTTTGGAGCAGTTTTAGCGATCAGCAGTGCCTATTTGTGAATGTTCAACACGCCCTAATGTTTTTTATGTTCACTATCGTCGTATAGTAGCATGGATAATGTCAGATTTTTAATCAGCACACTAAGGCGTGCTCTCAATTCAATCGATGGTCATCGAAATGGGCTAAAAATGGCTAAATCTTGCCAAACAATGCCAAATAGCATCAAATAGCTGACTAATATCTCGATATCATCTGCGTTATTTTCCTTGCCTGACTGCAACCTATCTCATTTTTATCGCTATTTTTTAAATGAGGACACGCCCTAGAGCGTAGCATTTCTATATAATAGACTTTGCTATAAATGACGGCGCAGCGTGGCTTTTTTGGCAACGGATGAGTATTGACCATCTTGATAAGAAACGTGCGACAATCACACCCGGTTATCTAATACCTATAACACTTACCTATAACATTGATAATGATGCTGAGAGAATTATGAGTAACCTTGCTAACGATAGCCTTTCTATGACCCCCGTTGCCGCTTGGTTGGCAGAAGGTCAGTCTAGCCAGCGTGATATGTTAGCCAGCCTGCAAGCCCTAAAAGCACAAGCGCAATCGCCCTTTAATGTTATAGCGTCACACCGCCATGACAGACCTGAAATTTTTGAGTTTGCCGACAGCACATATATTGAGCCATCCAAAACCGTACTCGACAGTGATGAGCAAATCATACCTGAACCCGTCACACCGCGCTGGCAATTTGTCTTAGAGCAAGCCAAACAACACAACGTAAAAGTATTGCTGACTGGTCGTAATGGTATCGACTATGAAGCGCAGCGTGAGGCATTTAGTGCTGCTGGCATTCGATTATTGACAGGAGCAACCAGCGTCGCAGCATTAGAGTGTATCGATGATAAATTTGCCTTTATGCAGCAGTGCCATGCCCATAACATTCCGGTGGCAGACGCTTGGCGCTTTGACAATACTGCTGAGCTTGAAGCTTTACTTAGCGAGCATGGTCATCAGCCTTTATGCGTCAAACCGGTCACTGGTATTTTTGCACAAGGCTTTTGGCGGCTGGATCTGGCCAAAGACGATGGCGTGCATTACGATAGCTTTGAGCATTTATACTTTACCGAAGAGAAAAAAATCAATACCGCGCAGTTTGTGAATGCCTATACTCATAGCCAAATGGTACATGAGCGCCCTATTCCGATGCTGCTGATGCCTTACTTATCAGGGCAAGAGTATTCTATCGATGTTGTCTGTGAATATGGTGAAGTATTGGCAGCCGTTACTCGTCATAAAACTGGCAAAATCCAGCATGTCGGCTACGAGCAGGACGTTATGGATGTGGTGATTCCATTAATTAAAGCCTTTGGTTGCGATGGTATCGTCAGCGTACAGACCAAGGCAGATGATGACGGTCAACACCGTGTCCTTGAGATTAACAGTCGCCCTTCTGGCGGCATCGGTTATACAGCGCATAGCGGTATCGATCTCACACAAGTCGGATTTGCTTATTGGCTAGGATTAACGGCAAAGCCACAGTTAGAGGACATTGCTCAAAAAATTAAGCCTTGTCAGGTGCGCTCGCTGATGATGAGTGTCAAAATTGAAGAGACAGACGCTGAGTAACTTACTAAGTGAGGATATAGTCATTCCACTATAAAAGTATTACAGCGTTAACCTCGCTTGAAGTATCACATATACATCTACACTCGGTTGCCTTGTACTACTTTTAAATTGAATCGACTATAGGCCTCATTGACTATAAGCCTAATTGATAGTCAAGATCGTCAAGCACAAAAAAGGTTTTTAGATAGCAATCTAAAAACCTTTTTTACTGTTTACATCATACATTAACGATGAAAAACAACGGCTGAGAATTACTCGCCAAATACTAGTGTTGCTTTCTTAGGGGCATTCTTAGATGCAAGAACCCACAACAAGCTCAATACGATCGCTGAGCCAATAAAAATAATGATCGCTGAAGAGATTGCACTATCATGCGTATAACTCATAGACATCATATGGTTAGTAGCATCCATCTCCATAGCCGCCATACCAGTATAGTGCATACCACAAACGGCAAGACCCATAATGAACGCACTACCGAAACGCTGTAAGGTACCGCGTAGGTTAAATGCCAACCATAATGCCGCGATAGCAGCTACAATGGCAATAATCACTGAGGTGATCAGAAGTGGAATATTGTATGACATCGTAGCTTCCATCTGCATTGAAGCCATACCAGTATAGTGCATGGCTGCAACGCCAAGTCCAGTCAAGACACCACCGCCAATCAGTTTACTCATGCTAGACGCACCGCGCCCTACGATCATGATACCAATAGCCACAAAACCAACAGCAAGCAGCATCGAAACAATTGTCATGCCCAGATTATAGGTAACTGGCATTTTCATATCGACTGCCATCATACCAATATAATGCATTGACCAAATAGCACCACCAATGGCAATCGAAGATAGCGCGACCCAAAAATATAGGTCTGATCCTGGCTTAGCAGATGGCACTCGAATGGCAAGATTTAGACCCACATAAGAGCCGAACACTGCGATGGCATATGAAACCAACACCAAAAGCAGGTTATATTCAACTTCAATCATTTTTTCGCCTTTTGTATTTAATGAGAATTGAGCCTTTTAGCGTAGACTTGAATAAGCCCTTACACACCATGCGCTCACTATTGTTTTATATAGACATTGAGTCGTCTATGATTAATTTTGTTTACCCGATGGTAAATTCACAAATATTGGTACTACCAGCACCGCAGCTGGTTTCCTCAACTTGGACTGTCTCTATAGCAGGATTACTCGCCAAAAATCCTTCGATATAACCGATGACAAAATGACATCCTGAATGATTGCTGTCTGATGACTTACAGAATGGACATTTAATTAAAGAAACCACGTTATTCTTCGCTTTGACCTTACAAAACCCTTTCAAGGCTGGTACGAGTTCTCGGCTGATTGTCGTTGGCATTTTTAGTGGACTACCAAGTGAATAATCACGTTGATAAATACCACCGCCAACCTTTCGTCCTAACTGATGCAGTGCAGCGGCACGCTGATCGCTAGGCAAGCTAACCTCGTATTGGCTGACGATATCTGTTATTTTGGGGTATTGAGCACCAATAGCGGCTAACGTCGTTTTTTCATCCTCGCCTGTTTGCACAGGTGCTGATGATGAGATACCTTCTTCATCAATTTCGAGTTTAAACAAGGTACAACCATCAATAGAGGACAAGTCGTCGATCAAATCCGCTTGCGTCTTAGCGCCTATACTTCTCGCAATGACATGAATGATGTTGCCACCACTGCCTGATGATTCTTGTCTCTGGGAGACGAGCTGATAACCTGCTTTGATAAGTGGTGAAATAACATTAACCAAACGAATGCGTTCAGAAGACGTCTCTAATGCACAAGAAAATTTCAAAAGTCATTCCTTTTCTAAAATACTGCTAAGCTTTTATACCAAACCATTTGTATAAATCAGACAGCGAGCTTCTATCTCGTTAACTGTTATGTCGTATAAATATGATGGGAAGGCAATATGTAAAATTCTTTTCTAACTATGCGATTAAACATAGAGTGACTAAACCGTCTTACTTGTAATAACTGATAAATTTATAAGCATAGTTATCAAACACAGCATTACTCGCAGCTATGCAATTCTTAGCTTTTTGTATATTTAAAAATAAAAAGTGAGCGCTAAAATAAGACAGGAACGGTGGTCTCAGATACGGGGTTACTTTTGAAATCTCTTTACGAGCAGCAGGCTACAGTAAAGTTTCTAAACAGTAATGAATTTTTATCGCATTATCACGATATTCTTATGGTCTAGCAATACTTCACAAGCCATTGTCCGATAGGTGGTGACATTATCCGATAGATGGCTCAAGGCATAATACAGAATATAAGTTTACTAATTTATAGACATCTTATTTCTTTAAAGCCATGATTTGGATAAGGTTTTACTCAACTCAATAGAGTTTCTATCGAATCATATTAAAACTATGTGACGTTATTAATAGATTTTCTTTAGCTTCTATCATTCTTATTAATAGCGAAAGCTTGTCAGTAAAACATTGTGACGAGTACACGTTTTTTACTTTAAACTGACGCTATGCTTTTCACTTACTATTTACCCCATAGCATATTCATTTTTCTAAAATCACTGATATAACATCTGAGTTAAACTCTTAGCATAGCTAAATATGGTTTCTATCGCAGTCATACGAATAAAGCCTCCGCGCGAGTACGACTACACGAAAATATCAATTAGGATACATACGATGACAGCACAGACCACATTAGTGTTAGGCGCAAACACAGTGATCACTCAAGAACGCTGTACTGTTGAATTTACGACCTCAGATTCGCTTAGGTTTGGGCAGCAACTTGGACTATTATGGCTACCTCTAAATGAGCAGCGCAAAGCGGTCTGTAGTCCCGCCTATTTGCACGAGCCTAAAGACTGGGCAAAGCTGGACAATAGCGATACGCCACGCGAATGGCAGCTTGATTTACCTGATTTATTTGATGTGCAAGGGGTTAGCTTCTTACAACTAATCGCTTATACTTATCAAGAGCCAACACTTAATTTACCCGCTGTCGAATTACACAAGGTAAGTTTGACATTAAACGGTGGTGCTATTCACTATGACTTCCTAGCAAGCGAGCGCCATGTCAAAGCCGCAATCGTGTTTGAGATTTATAAACGCAATGGGCAATTTAAATGTCGAGCGCTCGGTGAAAGCTCGACTCAAGGACTGGCAAGCCTTGAGCAACGAGTACAAGTCAGTCTAGATATTCGTCCGCCAGATACTCATGCGCTCATTCAAGAGGCGCAGCAGCAGCAGCGTGGTTCTCCCAATAGTGACACTCGCACGCCTCGCCAAGTTCAAGCTGGTGAAACATGGACAGGTACGGCTTTTGCGATTGATGAGTATCACCTACTGACTTGTTATCATGTCATTGAATCGGCGGCGATGATTGGTGTACGCCAGCAAGGTCAGCCTGACCGTGAGGCGCAAGTGGTACTCAGTGATATCGGTAGCGATTCAGCCATTATTAGAGTGAGCGACCCTTTACCTTGCCACCTGCCATTGGCGCAGCAGTGTTCGGATATTTTGGGCGAGACTATCACCACTTTGGGCTTCCCGCTATCAGGACTTAGTAGTCAACTACAAGTCACGCAGGGCTGTATTTCAGGACTAACAGGCTTAAGCGATGACATTCGTTACATGCAATTTACCGCACCAATTCAGCCCGGCTCTAGTGGCAGTCCACTGTTACTGCCAACAGGCGAGGTAATCGGCATGGTGACTGCCAGCCTCGTCCATGAACATGCACAAAATATGAACTATGCGGTAAAATTTCAGTTATTATCTGCCCTACTTGCGAGCGCTGGTATCAGTTTGGATAGCGCTGCTCACGGATCTAACGCCACAACTGCTCCACTGACTACCCCGCAACTCAGTAAACAGAGTCGCGGGGCGCTTTGGCTGGTGGGCTGTCAAGGTTAAAATATCTAAAAAAATCAAGTTAATATAAAAATAGCCACTTCAACAGAGTGTGTTAAGGAATATGAATGTCAAACAAGCAACAAAGCACCACCATCACGCTACCACGCGGTACGCTTGATCTCACTTATCAAACGAATATGGTCGTGAGTAACCGTGATTCAGAAAGAGACGATAGCTATCAATTAAAAGACTTGCTTGGCTTTGCTCAGCGCATTAATCCCAAACGTGCATTTTTATTTGTATCAAAAGTGCTAGGTCGCCATATTCCAGTCGCGCCCAGTACCATGCGACATGCTTTTACGGATTTGGCAAACCTAGTGCCTAATGAATTGCCAACGCCAATTCTGGTCATTGGTATGGCAGAGACCGCTGTCGGTCTATCTGCTGGCGTCCATCAAGCATTACAAACGCGCTATCCTCAAGCGCTACTATTGAACTCTACTCGTCATGCACAACATGATGAAAATAGTGATCCTAATGGTGCCAACTCTTTACTGACGACTTTCTGTGAAGACCACAGTCATGCTAGCCAGCATTTGATTTATCAGAGCAAAGATAGCGTTACTCAGGAGCAGCTACTTGCTAGTAAAACGCTGATTATGGTCGATGATGAGGCGTCAACGGGTAATACATGCGTCAATGTCGTCACTGCCTTACGCAATGCAGGGCTGACACAATTAAAGCAAGTACATCTCACCACTTTGGTGGATTGGTCATTAGATCAAGAAAACACAAACAAGCAGACAGAGGATACCAAGCCTGCGCGGATGGCGGATCGTTTGACAGGTATTGAGTTTCATCGTCATCACTTACTGTCTGGCGCATGGCAATGGACAGATGCACCCAATCCTGAACCCATCACGATGCCATCGGTCGATACCACTGCTGCTGGTAGTCAGGCGCTTGGTCATACGGGCAACTGGGGGCGTTTTCCAACGCTAGATAGTACAGAGGGGTTTGATAAGTATCTTTCAAGTTTTCAGGCTGCATTTGCACGCTTTAATAACCAAGAAAGCTTTCTTGATCAAAAAAGCTTTGATGTTACTCAGTTGCCAAAAAGAATCTTGGTATTGGGCAGCAATGAGTTTGTTTGGTTACCGTTTTTATTGGCGGAATGGCTTGAGGCAGCGGCTCAAAAGTCAGATTCAGACACAGATGCTATCGTTAAATTTAGTGCGTTGACCCGCTCACCGATTGCGCTTGGTGGTGCAATTAAGACGATGCTGAGCTTTGGCGATAATTATGGGCTTGGTATGACCAATTTTGCTTATAATGTCGAGCCTAGTGATTGGGACTTGATCGTATTGTGTGTAGAAACCTCAAGCGATAGTGTTGATGACCTGTGGCAAAATTTAGATAATGTACTGGTGGTAAGTCCTACGCTGTAAGTTATTCAATGATTTTCAAACCCACGATTTACGGACATTTCTATGACTACGCCATTTTTCCAAGCCAACCCCGACATTATTAAACCTTACACACTTATGGATTTGGACGATACCTTGTTTCAAACCCAGCGTAAAATCGACGCATGGGATTTGCCTACTACTGAACCTGAAAATTTGGTTTGCGCCACGGTCAATAAGCAAGGCGAACCGTTAAGCTTTATGAGTCAGCGCCAAGCCTCACTCTTTAATTGGCTATTGGCTAGTACCGAATTGATAGTAGTGACGGCACGTGACCGCGATGAAATAAAACGTGTTAAATTGCCTTTTTACAGTTGGCAAGTCTTAACCCATGGCGCGATTATTTTAACGGCTGAGGGTGAGCTGTTAAGCGCATGGCAGCAGTATATGCATGAGCAGCTTGCACCATTACAAGCCAAACTAAAGCAGTTGACTGACTTGATTGGTAATCATAACCAAGAAGACATTGGGGCTAATAATGGCTTAAAACTTACCCCGCATAGCGATGTTTTTATTGCCAGTGAACTCACTATTTATTTGGCGATTAAACACGCGCAAAAAGATCATCAAGTATTAGCCGATTTAGCCAAGCAGCTACCCACACTCATACCAAATTTTGATCAAGATTTTTATGTCCATGTGAATGCCAATAACTTAGCGATACTGCCGCATGCGGTTCACAAGCGCCATGCAGTACAGTTTTTATTAGAGAATTATTTAGACAGCCAGCGCCCCAGTTTTGGTTTTGGTGATAGCTTAGCCGACTTGCCTTTTCTACAGCTATTGGACTGGTACGGTATGCCCAACCATGGTCAGCTACATGACCATCTTAGTTCTCAACAATTATAACAACAGTAGCTTATACGAGTAAAAGACCTTCTATGACTAACCTTTATATTCAAAAACTAGAGAAATACGGCTCAGGCAGCTATCTTGCCAGCGATGTGACCGTGCTGCTCGATATTGTCGATAAAGACGCGGTCGCTGATGTACCTGTTAGCCAAAAAGAAGCGCTGATCCAAAGTGGGCAACGGCACTATTCAGATATGCTGACCTTAGAGGTCGCGCCAACTGCGATGCATGAGCAGCTATATTCTCAGGCGCTAAAGCAAGGCACAACGAGGACTGCGACTGATATTGCCAACTTGGCTTACACATTGCACAATACTTTCGAGCAAGCGGTTAACGCTGAACGCCCATTAGTATTGGTCAGCTTGGTGCGAGCTGGTTTGCCGATTGGGGTATTATTGCAGCGTGCTTTAACAGATATCGATAGCAGCTACACATTGCCATGTGTGCATTATGGCATCAGCATCATTCGAGATCGCGGGCTTGATCCAGTCGCTTTGCAAATGCTGCTGGATGCTTATCCAAACAGTCCGATAGTATTCGTCGATGGCTGGACAGGAAAAGGTGCCATTTATCAAGAATTGGCGCGGAGTCTTGAAGCCTTTAGCGACCCTAGTCATGCACATTTTGCCAATATTTTTCATCGAAGCACTTTTGGTCAAGATACTTTTGATCAAAGCACTTCTGATCAAGGTACTGTCAATAACACTACCGTCATACCCCTCTTAACACTCGCTGATCCCGCTGGTGTTGCTTGGCTGTCGGCTAGTGAAGAAGATTGGTTGATACCATCGGGACTGCTAAACAGTACCGTCTCGGGTTTGATTTCGCGTAGCTTATATACCGAGCCGCAATCAGGTCTCCATCGCAGCGTCTTTTATGATAATTTGGTCGCGGTAGATCATAGCTTAGCATTTATCAATCATATTGATGCGGCACGGCGTTCATTGAGCACACCCCCACAGTGCTTGCCAACCTACCAGCAGCCGCGCTACCAAACTGCTGAATTAATCAATAAGCTGGCAGCGGACTACGCTATCACCAATCGTAACCGTATTAAGCCAACGATTGCGGAGGCAACACGGGCGATATTGCGCCGTGACCCTGAGCGCATCCTATTAGCCACTGCTGAGCATCCTGATACTGTATTGTTGCGACATTTATGTGCGCAGCGAAATATCAATATCAGTGTATTAGGTGATAAAATACTACCCTATCAAGCCATCACTCTTATCAAGCAGCGTAGCAAAGACAGTTGAATCAACGATATAAGCTGTCTGTTATGACCATGTATAACCACTCATTTATCACTATTTACGATGCCAATTATGTCAAACAACGAATCAAACCTTTATAACTATACTCAGTCTTATGCGCATCTCATCACTGAACGGCATGTGATGGTCAAGCCCAGTACTCATCATCCGTATCAGCTAGGTGCAAGCCTTTATATGCCTGCTACTCGCCAAGATATTTGGCAAGTTATTAAGCGTGATAAATTACCAACGATTAATAGTATTATTATCTGCCTAGAAGATGCCGTTAGTCACAGCGATGTCGAGCTGGCACTGACACGACTGCAAACCCTGCTCAATACTTGGGCGATACACGTCGATAGTATCAATGATCCATCAAGAGAATCTGGCATTCAATCAGAGCAGCAATCAGAGCAAAAAAACCAGCATCCGACGCGTCCACTGGTCTTTATACGTCCGCGCAATCCGATGATGTTGCAACAACTGGCAGACTATACTCATATAGATCTTATCGACGGCTTCGTCATGCCCAAAGTCGATATGTATAGCTTATCCGACTGGCGGATGGCCTGTCAGAATCTCAGCATCGATCAGTTGCTCATGCCCACGCTTGAGACCGCTGCGCTATTTAACCCGCATCACAATCAAGAACTGGCCATTGGTTTTAAAGAAGCCTTTAGCCAGCCAGTCTTTGCTCTACGTATCGGCGGCAATGACTTGTTTGCCGCGCTGCGCTTGCGCCGTCCGAAAAACAGTATTGTCTATGACACCCCTATCGGTACTCTTGTTTATCAGCTGCTTGGCTGCTTTGTGCCGCATGGCTTTTACCTCACTGCGCCGGTCTTTGAGTATTTAGATCAGCCAACGCTGTTTATGCAAGAGCTGACCCGAGATGTCAGCTTGGGCTTAGTCGGTAAAACAGTCATCCATCCTAGCCAAATCGCTTTAGTCCAACAGGCCTACTGTGTGCCGATGAGCACGTTAGATGAGGCACAAGCCATATTGCATAGCGAAGCCAAAGCGGTGTTTAAATACAACAACACCATGCTAGAGCCTGCCACGCATCGTGCATGGGCAACCGAAATCGTCAATCGTGCCGACGTATTCGGCACCATCAATGATGGTCATAGTGACTATGCATCGCGACTGTAGCTTTAGCTACACATCACGCCTAGAGCTCTAGCTTAGTTAGCATTAAAACCAAAGACACCGTTATCAAATCAATGATAACGGCGTCTTTATTATTATGAGTTAGCAGTATTTATCATACACAGCTCGTCAAAAAATGACTGAGCACTTTATTGACCTGTTCAGGCTCTTCTACCGTTGAAGTATGTCCAGAGCCTTTTATTATCGCAAGCTTAGAGCCATCGATGGCGAAGTGCATACGCTCAGCTTTGTCGTAAGGAGTAGCGACATCCTCATCACCAACGATGATTAAAGTAGGCGTCGTGATGCTATCAAGCTGATCATAGACAGCGTCACGTTCGATGACTCCCATCGTGGCTTTGACGACGCCACCTTTGCGATTACCGTTGAGCATCGCCAACCATTCTTTTTGATCGGTTTTACGGGCTTTGTCTGTCAAAAAAGTGCTGCCAAACATAATAGGCATGACTTTTTTACTCACCCTTTTCATACCCAACCAACGAATAGCCGTAATGAGCTTTTTGTAGCCAGGAATATTATCAGGGTCTTCAGCATCAGCCGAAGTATCTATTAGGGTTAATGAGTTTAGCAGCTCTGGTTTTTTGATAGCGATGCGTTGTCCAACGAAGCCGCCCATCGATAGACCGACATAATGACAGCTGTCTATATCGAGCGCTGCTAGTAGACCAATAGCATCATCTGCCAAGGTGTCCATGTCGTAGCCGTCTTTGGTAATTTGCGACTGACCTTGTCCGCGAAAGTCAAAAGCGATGCAGCGATAGCTGTCCTGAAAATGCTCAACTTGTTTGTCATAGATTCTAGTGTTCCAAAGTAGCCCGTGAGCAAAGACCATGACTGGTTTTTGCGTATCGTTTGGGGCGCTATCTTCGTAATAGATATTGGCGTTATTGATTTTTATCTTTGGCATAACAACTTCCTTGTGTAATCGATTAAAAAATTAATGTTCAACAGACCCTAAGCATATGACTGTCTTTTCTTTTTAGCCCTGTCTTTCTAACACTTTACTTTTTCCACTGTTCTTTTAGCATAATTCACCAGCCACTCAGTTAATAGTCTTATTTCTGAATGGGCCGTTTTTATCGGGGCCTCCTAAGGAATTAGCACAGCGAGATAAATTAAACCACACTGTCGATTTGTCCTAAGCGCCCACAAAACCTGCTTTTATAATCATAGCAAGCTGCTATAGTAATCAATAGTGAATTATTTGTTACAAAACCTGCTCAGCTTCTATTTTAAACCCTCTATTACCCAGCTAATTTAACTAAGGAAAGCCAAGATGTCACCATCTCTAGTCGAGTATCAAAGCGAAAATCATATCGCTACCATCACCATGAACGATCCTAAGACCCTGAATGCCTTTAGCACGCCATTAAAAAACGCAATGATAGATGCGCTTGATAAAGCGGATAAAGACGCAGACGTACGCGTGATTGTGCTACAAGGGTCAAATAATAATTTTTCTAGTGGTGGTCATATCGGTGAAATGCTAGAGAACGGTATGGAGTCTGAGGCATTGGTCGCAAAGCTTGATTTTATGCTACGTGAAGTCGCTGAAGTGAGTTTAAAGCTGCGTAATATTCACAAGCCAATTATTGCTAAATTGGAAGGTGCGGTCGCTGGTGCGGGCATGAATCTGGCACTGACTTGCGATTTCCGTATCGCCGCTGACAATGCAAAATTCGTCCAAGCCTTTGTCAATATCGGTTTGATTCCAGATGCTGGTGGTATTTATCTACTAAATCAATTGATTGGTGCTGCCAAGACCACTGAGCTGGTGATGCTAGGTGATAAGCTCAAAGCAGACGATGTGGCACGTTTAGACTTAGTAAATAGTGTCGTCAGCGCAGGTGAATTAGACGCAAGCGTGCAGGCTCTTGCCACTCGTTTGAGTCAATTACCGGGTAAAGCATTGGCGTCAATGAAGCATATGATTAATGTTCACGCTTTTTCTGGTCTCAATGAAGCGCTTGATATGGAAGTTGAACAACAAAACATGATGGCAGTCACGGATGACTTTAAAGAAGGCATTACCGCTTTTATGGAAAAGCGCAAGCCAGTTTATCAGGGAAAATAACTGGGTAATAGGCTGTTCAATTTGGCGGCTGAACCTATTCTTAACCAGATAATTCACTATTCATAGCATCAAAAAAAGGGCTGCCAATATGGTAGCCCTTTTTTCGTTTATGTCTGTGGTTAAGAAGCAGATGCTGACTTATAGTGATAAGGTAAGGTAAATACCTTGTCAAAAATAAAGGTAAACACAAAATTATAAATCAAGAAAAATACGAGTAAAGCGGCTTCCATTATAAATGCTTGGAGCAAACCAACCTGATACCAAAACATATATAACGGCAAACAGATCAAAACCAAACCGATTTCAAATATCAATGCATGGACACTACGAATCAGCAGCGTGCGCTCTGCTATCTGCCTGCGCTCCTCCCAAGTCTCAAAAGCGGTGTTGTATACAAAGTTCCAAATGATTGCAGCCAAAGATACCATCATCGCGACGGGTAGAGAGTCTGCTGCATCGCTATTGCTTAGCTTCATTAATACAAAGGTAGAGGAAATAATTGCGATAATCTCAAACACAATCACGTAGACGATACGACGTTTGAGTGGGGATAAAGTAATCAACCAAGACTCCAAAGCACCTAAGTGCATATCAAAGTATCGGTCCGTCCCGAGAGAAAAAATATAGATTGAGTGCAGAGCCACGGTTTCCGCCTGCGCTTATATTATACAGAAGATAACTGAGAAAATCAGTTAGTGCTTATAGCAAAACAAAAGTAATAAAGGGCTTATTTAAATAACTTATTGTTCTGTGCCAATAAACAATTGGCAAAAGGTATCATAATCTATTATTTCAATTCCCGCATATCTTCTTCTTGCTTGAACAACTTCCTCAGGTGAGGAGTTTTCCCAACTTCCAACGACTAGTACTAATTTGGGGTTTTTAACTTCAATCCCATACTTTTCTTTTGCAAAATCTGAATTTTTTTGATATGTAAAATACTCTTCGTAATTGGCAAGTTGTGCAACACCTTCCTCGACATAATCAATAAACCTACGTCTTTTTCTTCCACCTTTAGTAATATTTTTTTTTGCTAACGCAGCAGTTTTCAAATCATATATATCATAATATCCATCAGAGCGTTTAATCAGCAAGTCAGGATTTATTGCAGTATCATCACATGTCCCATCATGTTCAAGCCACTTTAAATAAGGCTCATATTCAAAGTGTTCTGTTTTAAATGCTTTTTTTATTATTTCAGGGTGTAATTTTAAGAACTCTCCAATTGTAGTTTCATGTATTCCAGGAAATAAATACATACTTTGCAATTGACCTGCAACAATAAGTTGCTCTTCGCTTTTTCCTTTAACGGTATGAATACCTTTAACTTCTTTTTCACTTAAATTTTTATTAAAAAAATCGATTAATTCTATTTTAGTTACAGCACTTTTAAAAATGTATGTGGCCAATATATTTTTACAACGATATAGATTATCTAACCGATTTACAAGAATACAGTTTTCAATTGAACATGACTCAAAATTTTCTCCGAAAGAAAAGACACTTCCTTTACCACCTGTTCTATTTAACTTTGAACCATAAGTTTCTATAGATGGAAA
The DNA here is from genome assembly GCF_047272965.1 of Psychrobacter sp. AT9. Taxonomy (NCBI): domain Bacteria; kingdom Pseudomonadati; phylum Pseudomonadota; class Gammaproteobacteria; order Moraxellales; family Moraxellaceae; genus Psychrobacter; species Psychrobacter sp. AT9. Next base: position 1,147,055 of record NZ_JBKOTW010000001.1, on the reverse strand, counting down.
TCTTTCTTTCAGCGCTTTAAAGTCTGCATCTTGAGCTAAACACAAAAATCTAAATCCAGAATTTTTACCCTCAAGGTTAAAGCAAGGATCAGGTTTCGAACCATCAAATTGACTTAAATAACGATATATAGATTTTTCCTTATGCCTTTTTACTGTAAGACCATCATATACTCTAACAGCACCTATAAGCTCAGCTACATAGTACCCAGAACAATTTGTAATTAATAAAATGTTTGGATAAAGTATAGTATTACCTTGTGAATCTAGACTCCCTTCTTTCTGCATCTCTAATACATATTTAAAATAACTTTCAAATATACTTTTAACCTCTGAAACATATTTTTCAAACAGCATTAAAACCTCTATATTATTAAAAGCCAGTTAATATCTCGTTGATATGCATTTACAAAGAAGTAAGTATAACGTTAGAACAGTAAAGTTAAGCATATAAATTAAAGTTTTAATTATATTGTTGATTAATAAGATCCTTCTTTTGTTAATTAATAGATAGAAAACATATAATAAACCCCGCATCATCACGATACGGGGTTTATTTTTAGAACTTAAAAACGTTTAACTTAAGATTTAAACAAAATTAGGTCAACTGAGCGACGTTAATTTTGTCTGCTTCTTCAGTATAATCAGTCATACGGTCGAAGTTCATGTATTGATACACTTCCTCACCCATGCTATCAAGCATGCCAGCATACTGCTGATATTCGTCGTTAGTCGGCAATTTACCAAGTACCGCTGCTACCGCTGCAAGCTCTGCAGAAGCAAGGTATACGTTAGCGCCTTGACCTAGACGGTTCGGGAAGTTACGAGTTGAGGTCGATACCGCAGTAGACTTCGGTGCGATACGTGCTTGGTTACCCATACATAGTGAACAACCTGGCATCTCAGTACGAGCGCCGGCTTGAGCGTAGATGTTGTAGTACCCTTCTTCCATCAATTGACGCGCATCCATCTTAGTTGGTGGCGCAATCCATAGACGAGTTTTTAAGCTACCTGCTGGTACATCTTGTAGCAGTTTACCAGCGGCGCGGAAATGACCAATGTTGGTCATACATGAACCAATGAATACTTCATCAATGGTATCACCAGCGACGTCAGCTAGTGTCTTAGCATCATCTGGATCATTCGGGCAGCAAAGAATCGGCTCTTTAATCGTGCTCATATCGATAGTCATATCGATCGTGTATTCAGCATCGTCATCAGCACGCATCAGGCTTGGGTTAGCCAACCATTCTTGCATCTGCTCAACACGGCGGCTGATAGTACGCGCATCGCCATAGCCTTCTGAGATCATCCACTTAAGTAGCGTGATGTTTGAGTTTAGGTACTCAGTCACTGACGCTTCAGATAGAGTAATCGTACAACCAGCAGCACTACGCTCAGCTGAGGCATCAGATAGCTCAAACGCCTGCTCAGCAGTCAAGTCTTCTAGACCTTCGATCTCTAAGATACGACCGTTGAACTCGTTGATTTTGCCTTTCTTATCGACAGTCAATAGACCTTCTTTGATGGCTTGATAAGGAATCGCATGGACTAAGTCACGTAGCGTGATACCAGGCTGACGTTCGCCAACGAAGCGTACACGGACAGACTCAGGCATATCAAGTGGCATAACACCAGTCGCTGCTGCGAATGCAACCAGACCAGAACCCGCTGGGAACGAGATACCCATTGGGAAACGAGTATGCGAGTCACCACCAGTACCAACGGTATCTGGAAGTAGCATACGGTTCAACCATGAGTGGATAATACCATCGCCCGGACGTAAGCTTACGCCGCCACGGTTCATGATGAAGTCAGGTAGTGTGTGCTGAGTCTCAACGTCAACTGGCTTTGGATAAGCAGCAGTGTGACAGAATGACTGCATTACTAGATCTGCTTGGAAACCTAGGCAAGCCAAATCTTTTAGCTCATCACGCGTCATCGGACCAGTCGTATCCTGACTTCCTACGGTAGTCATTTTAGGCTCACAGTACATGCCAGGACGTACGCCCTCTAGACCACAAGCTTTACCAACCATTTTTTGCGCTAGAGTAAAGCCTTTACCAGTATCAACTGGCTCTTCTGGCTTAGCGAAAATGTCTGAATGACCAAGACCCATGTATTCACGAGCACGGTTGGTCAAACCACGACCAACGATCAATGGAATACGGCCACCAGCGCGAACTTCATCAAGCAAAGTTGGCGAGTTTAGCTTGAACGTAGACAATACTTCATCAGAGTCATGCTTAGTGATTTTGCCTTCATACGGATAGATGTCAAATACATCACCCATGTTTAGGTTATCAACATTCACTTTTTCGATTGGCAATGCGCCAGAATCTTCCATAGTGTTAAAGAAGATAGGCGCGATGTTGTTACCAAGTACTAGACCGCCGCCACGTTTGTTTGGCACGTTAGGGATATCATCACCCATTAACCAAAGTACTGAGTTGGTCGCAGACTTACGGCTAGAACCTGTACCGACGACATCACCAACATAAGCCAATTGATGGCCTTTTTTCTTCAGCTCTTCGATCTGCTTCATAGAACCAACAACACCCTCTTCGTCAGCGACGATACCGTCACGAGAGTTTTTGTGCATGGCTAATGAGTGCAATGGGATATCAGGACGGCTCCACGCATCTTGCGCAGGTGACAAGTCATCAGTGTTGGTTTCGCCAGTGACTTTAAACGTCGTATAAGTTGATTTTTGTGGTACTTCAGCACGGTTCAAGAACCATTCTGCATCAGCCCAAGATTGAACAACTTCTTTTGCGATGGTATTGCCAGCTTCCGATTTTTCAGTCACGTCATTGAACGCATCAAATACGAGCAACGTTTTTTTCAGTGCTTCAGCTGCGTCTTGTGCAACTTCTTTATCATCTAATGCAGCAACCAACGGCTGAACGTTGTAGCCACCTTGCATGGTGCCTAGAATTTCAACAGCTTTTTGCTTGCTGATAAGTGGTGAAGATGTTTCACCCTTAAGGATAGCCGCTAAAAACGCCGCTTTAACGTAAGCAGCTTGGTCAACACCAGCAGGAATACGGTTTTCTAGCAAGTTCATCAAGAACGCATCTTCGCCTGCAGGTGGCGTTTTTAAAAGTTCAACCAACTCTGCTACTTGTTTTTCGTTCAGTGGTAGCGGAACCGTTCCTAGCTCAGCACGTTCTTCGACATGTTTACGATAAGCTTCTAACACAATAGTCGTCCTCGTCAGTTGGGGATTAGCACAATACGTGGGTAGTCAGCATGACAGCCTGCGCCTATGTACCAAATGGAATAATTATCCCCGCTAATATAGCTTAAAATGGGCAAAATGTTAACCAGCAAAGCGCTTTCCCGCCTCCATAGTCAATATTTATTAAAAAAATATAAGGTATTTTTATACGGTTACTTGGCCTGTTTCAATGCTGAAAAATCAATAACAGTATTATAAAACGGTTGGATGAAATTTAGACTGAGATTTGCTATAATCCCTATACGAATTTTACGACCTATTCTTAGAAAATAATAAACAAAACCCTTATCCTACAAAGGTTTAGGATTATCAGGGTTTAGGATAAGACTATGAGCTCATTAGCCGTACAAACACACGTTCCTGCTGCCAAAGCTAAACCCAAAAAAGCAGTTCAGGGAGAAAAACTACGTGGCTACGATAAAGTTGCACGTATCCCAATTAAAGTGATCCCGACCATCGAGGCGAAGAAAAAGCCAGATTGGATTCGGGTCAAAATGTCATCACCTGCTGAAGTGGCTCGCATCAAAGCAACGCTACGTGAGCAAAAGCTCTATACCGTCTGTGAAGAAGCGGCTTGTCCAAACTTACCACAGTGCTTCGCTGATGGTACGGCCACCTTTATGATTATGGGTGATATCTGTACCCGTCGCTGTCCATTCTGTGATGTCGGACATGGTCGCCCTAACAATCTCGATGCCGACGAACCTCGTCATACGGCTGAGACGATCTTAGGTCTAAAACTGAAGTATGCGGTTATTACCTCAGTCGATCGCGATGATTTAAAAGATGGCGGTGCCGCTCATTTTGTTGAAGTGCTTAATGAAGCCAGAGCGCTCAGCCCAAATTGCCTGATCGAGATATTGGTTCCTGATTTCCGTGGTCGTATGGAAGTAGCATTAGACTTGCTAACTGAAACGCCGCCAGATGTCTTTAACCACAATATCGAAACCGTGCCACGCCTATATAAAGCGTTCCGTCCGGGTTCTGATTATCAGCACTCACTTGATTTGCTCAAGCTGTATAAAGAGCGTCGTCCAGATATCGCTACCAAATGTGGCTTTATGGTCGGCCTTGGTGAGACCGAAGAAGAGATTTATGCACTACTTGATGATCTAAAAGCCCATGATGTAGACATGATTACGGTTGGTCAGTATCTACAGCCTAGTAAAAATCATGCGCCCGTTGATCGTTATGTCCATCCAGATGAGTTCCAACGCTATATGGACTACGGCAAAAAAATTGGCTTCTTTAGCATTTGGGCAGGCCCAATGGTACGCTCAAGCTACTTCGCAGATCGTCAATACTATGGCGAAGATTGCCCTGCACCAATTCGCAGCAAAAAAGCATTAGAAGCTGAAGGCAAACTTGGCTGCTAATTTAGCAATAAAGTAATGTGAGAATAGTTGCTAAGATAATTGCTAAGACATCTCCTAAGAATAGAAAAAGGGTGAATAACAGATTTGTTATTCACCCTTTTTTTGTGACTTTAATAAACTTGTAAAGCCTTCAAGGCCAACGCTTCAAACAGTTAAAGTTGGTGTTGGCTTTCCGTTCGTTTTTATATTCAACACAGCAATACCAAGGACAATAATCCCACCTGCGATACCAGTGGTAATCTCAGGATAAATCAATAGTAAAGCACCAATAGCCAAGATGATACGAGTCAGTGTATTCATACCGCCTCTGAAGTATCCTTCGAGTGCCGAGCTTAACGCGATGACACCCGTCACTGAAGTCACTACCACCGTGATGATATCGATAATAGGCGGCAGTGGGAAATCTTTCGCCGTAACTGCCAGACCCGTTGGATCTATCATCAGCATCGTTGGATTGTAGATAAACATAAACGGTACGATGAATCCAGCCAAAGCTAATTTCAGCGACAAGAATCCTGTTTTCATCGGATCGCCACCGGATATACCCGCACCAGCAAAGGCTGCCAGACATACAGGCGGTGTGATATTGGCAAAGATACCAAAATAGAAAACAAACATGTGCGCTGACAAAATCGGAATATCAAAACCTGCTAATGCAGGCGCTGCCATCGTTGCAGTAATGATATAGGCAGGAATAGACGGTAGCCCCATGCCTAAGACCATTGAGGCAAGCATCGTTAAAATAAGCGTAAAGAATAACGACCCTGCGCCTAATGTTACGATAGAGGAGGTCATCACTGTCCCGAAGCTGGTCAGACTCACGACCCCGATGATAATACCGACGACCGCACAAGCAGCCATCACGGCGAGCGACTGGCGAGCGCCATCTTCTAATGCCCCCAAAATGTCGGAAAAGCCCATTCTAGTCTCTTTTCGCAGCATACTAACCACGACTGTAAAACCAATGGTATAAGCCGCTGCATAGCCGACAGGGACATTTCTGATTAATAAGAAAACCAAAAAGACGATCGGTAATAGCATATGACCGCGCGCTTTTAGCACCTCTTTTACTGCTGGCAAGTTCTCTTTAGCGATGCCTTTTAAATCACGACGTCCAGCGCGAAAATGCACCTGCGCAATGACGCCCAAGTAATACAAAATCGCTGGTAGTAATGCGGCCAACGCAATCGTGCTATACGGCAGTCCTGTTGTCTCCGCCATAATAAACGCACTCGCGCCCATAATCGGTGGCAATATCTGCCCGCCTACAGAAGCACTTGCCTCAACGGCACCCGCAAAATCTTTATGATAGCCGACCTTTTTCATTAACGGAATTGTAAAGGCACCGGTACTGACCACGTTCGATAACGCAGAGCCATTAATACTGCCCATAAAACCACTAGAGATGACTGCTACTTTTGCAGGCCCACCCTTTTTATGACCAGCGATTGCCAGTGCCAAATCATTAAATAACTGTCCCATTCCTGAGCGTGCTAAGAACGCACCAAAGAGAATGAACAAGAAAATGAACGTGACTGATGCACCAATCGCAACCGAATACAAGCCTTCCGTTTTTAAGAATAGTTGACCAAAAATATCACCCATATCATAAGGGCGAGTCAGTAGCCGATCGGGCATAAAATCCAAATGACTGACAAATGGATACGCTAAGAATATCCCTGCTAATATCGGCAAAATCCAACCAGTGATTCGGCGACTGCCTTCTAGTACACAGACCACGGTAATCAGTGAAAATATCACATCAACCTGATTTGCCATACCGCCACGCGAGGTCACAATGTCTTGATACTCATAAATCAGATAGCCCATGCCAGATAAAGACAGTGCAAACCAAATCCAGTCATACCATGCCACACTTTTTCGGCTACTTTTTTTGCTAGCAGGGAAAATCAAGAATATTAATGCAAAACCAACGCCCACGTGTACAGAGCGTTGTAGCAATGCTGGCATCGGATTAAAAGTAATATATAAGTGAAAAAGGGAATAGAGTATACAAATTCCAGCGATGAGATACTTCACTGGTCCTTGGGTGATATGACGCGTGATTGACTCTCGGTCATATTTTTCCAATACCGCTTTGTTGATCGCATCTGCCTCAGCATCTTTATCAACATCAGCGTCTGGCATGGTAGTTACGCTACCGTGATCCGTCACTTGGGAGTTCATGACACAAGTCCTTTTTAAATCTATCAATTAAACCATACGTCTTAGGCATGATCACCACTTCAGAATAGTCCGGCACCATCTGGTGAATCAAAACACGGTGGTCGCCATAATCAATCTCGCCTTTGGTCAGTCTGGATACGATCCAATTTAAGTTAGGGAGCTTTTCATTGATTTGATAACCCAGATAGCCAGGTTTTTGTATGGGAGCAAGCGCTTCGGTTGAGGGTGTACCTGCGCCAAAGGCTTCAAAATACGTGGTGGTCAGCAGCAGGCCATCGCTCTCACGTTGGTATTGCTCCTCCCACCATTGCTTTTCTACAGAATGTATCCAGCGTAGCTGAAAATCAGGCTCGACGAAATAACACACCTTATCGTCAGATCCCTCTAATCCTTTGATCCGCACTTCGACCACAGGCTGGAGAATAAGCCCCATCCATAGCGTAAAAAAAACCAGCGCGGCAATAAATGCTGCGCCAGTTGATAGCCATAATGAATTATTTGGCTGCTTGTTCGTCATAGTACTTTTTAGCGCCAGGATGGATTGGGGCGACCATGCCTTCACGGGCAGTCTCTAAGCTGATATCATTTGCCGCTTGGTGCGCTGTTTTTAGACCTTCCAAGTTCTCAAATAATGTTTTGGTTAACTTATAACCATCAGCTTCAGATAGATCAGAGCTAACCAACAAAGCATTCATGATTGCTGCGGTTGGAATGGCAGTTTCGTTGCCATACGTGCCAGCAGGAATCTCAAAGGTTTTGAAGTAAGGCTTGGTCGCAATGATTTCTTTTAGCTTGTCTTGGTTGATGGTAATCAATTGCAAGTCTAAGCCCTGCTCTAGCTCCATCAATGAAGAGTTTGGTAGACCACTGCTAAAGAAAGCCGCTTCAATTTTACCTGCTTTCATACCATCAGCCGCTTCAGAAAAGCCCAAATAATCGACCGTGACATCATCATACGTGATGCCAAACCCTTCTAATAAAGTTCGCGCATTTACTTCCGTTCCAGAGCCTTGATCGCCTACAGCGATGCGCTTGCCACGTAAGTCTTCAATACTTTTGATGCCGGATTTTTTGGTGGTGACGATTTGCACCACATTAGGATACAAGACAGCAATCTGTTGAATGTTAGCGATCGGCTTATCAAAGTTATTTTTACCTTCGACTGCGTCCGTGACCACATCACTGAGCGCCAATACCATATCGACTTTACCTTGGGTCAATAGATTGACGTTTTCGACTGATGCGCCCGTGGTTTGTGTCTTTGAGTTGACCCCAAAAGTTTTGACATAGATTTCGGACAATGACGTCCCAATGATGTTATAAGGACCAGATGCCCCGCCTGTAGCGATGGTAAGAAATTTGGTATCCAGCTTATCGGCAGCAGTGGCCTCGGTGGCAGCACTGTCTGTTTCCGTACTGTCAGTGCTTTCTGAGCTTGGCGATGAGCACGCGGTTAGGCCTAGAGTGGCACTTAACATCGCTGATAAAAATAACGGAGATTTTGTGAATTTGAGCATTGCATTCATCCTTGAAATAATCAGTTTAATACATCTAACGGCATCAACATTTAAATGTTAATGCGTTACAGACCTGTAATAGTATAGTAATTTCTGTCATAAATAAACCGTAGCCTACCTTCTCTCAAAACCTTACAAATAAAGCGTTTTGAGTCAAAAATAGTAATTTGTCTAATTGATGGGCATTTAGCATGTTCTGCCATGCGGAACAAAGTTTCATTAGTTAAACTATTTAAACAAAAATTAGACCGAGTGTAAACCTTTATCATTACCCAAACAGAAATAAGGGTATTTGTGATTACCTTCAATAATACTTATAGAGCAGTCAATCCTATACAAATTGGACAAGGGGTCAGGCTTGCTCAGTCTACTATCTGTAGTACTGTCACACGCCTTTATTGTATCTAAATCATCTTGAACCGACTATAGTAAGCTAAGATAGTGCTATGTTTTGAGTATGATAAATAATAACAACTTTGTTGATAAGGATTGACCAATGAGCAGCGAATTTATACCACAGGAAGGCTCTTGCTCCTGTTCTAGCAACACCTATACTATCAATAATAAGCCCATCGGCCGCTTTATCTGCCACTGTACTATTTGCCAAGAATTCACTGGCCAAGCGTATAATGATGTAACGATTTTACTCAAATCGGATGTGAGTAAGTTAAACCTGATTAGAACCAAATTCCGCCGTTGGAAACTTCCGCCGAATATTAGCCGCGGGCTGTGTACGCGCTGCAATAAACCCAGTATAGAAACAGCAGTGGGCGGAAACCTCATATTAATACCCACGACAAATCTCCCTAATGTCGCCGCGCTACCTGAACCTAGCATGCATCTATTTTATAATCGCCGAGTCCAAGATATGGATGATGACCTGCCTAAGTGCAATGGCTTTGTACAAAGTCAGGCGATGACAGTTAAGGCGCTTGCTCAAGGTATGTATAAGAGAGTCACTAGGGCGTGTTGAACATTCGACCATGGCACTGACAGAGACTATTTTTTAGACAGTTCGACGTTAAAAACAGTAAGTTTAGTCATTCTAAGCGTCTACTTTTAACCATGAAATGGCAAAAAATAGTCCTGTCTCCCTCTGTTGATATTAGAGCTGATGCGAAAACTGTCCTATGCTGCGTTGTAAACCTAGTTAAGGCATGAGCATTACCGTCGTTTTACGCCTTGTCTAGAACAGTTTTCGCAATCAGCAGTGCCTATTTGTGAATGTTCAACACGCCCTAAACGTTAGTGGCTATATTTAGAATGTAAAACCCTTTCTCAGAACACATTTACCAAGACCTTTGTTATTGCCTATATTTTGAGGAAAAAGCGAGTAACACCAGCTTTTACGACTTTTACTAGCTATCATTTGGAACCTGATATGACTTCAATTGCAGTAGAAAACACGCAAAAACACTCTGCCGACATTGCTATCATTGGCGGCAGTGGTCTCTATCAAATGCAATCACTCGCCAATAAACGCAATATCACCATACAGACGCCTTATGGTAGCCCTTCTGATGATATTGTCCTTGGTGAATTAGAGGGTGTGACGGTTGCTTTTTTGACACGCCATGGTCAAGGTCATAAACTCATCCCGTCTGAAGTCCCTTATCGCGCCAATATTTATGCACTAAAGACATTAGGCGTGCGCTATATCTTGTCAGTATCCGCAGTCGGTTCTTTGCAAGAGCATATTGAGCCGCTAGATATGGTCGTACCCGATCAAATGATTGATATGACCAAGCAGCGAGTCAGTACGTTTTTTGGTGAAGGCGCAGTCGCTCATGTATCGATGGCAGATCCACTATGTCCTGCCCTAGCAGATATCCTAAAGCGAGCTTACGACAAAGCAGATATTTTTGAGGGAGCATGTCACTCACAGGCAACTTATGTCTGTATCGAAGGGCCACAGTTCTCAACTCGTGCAGAGTCCCAGTGGTATCGGCAAATGCAGGCAGGTATTATCGGCATGACCAATATGCCAGAAGCCAAACTGGCACGTGAAGCCAGCATTGCTTATGCTACGTTGGCCTTGGTGACAGATTTTGATTGTTGGCATCCTACCGAAGAAGCAGTCAGTGCAGATTACGCCATAAAAAACCTGATGAAAAATGCTGAAAATGCTCAGAAAGTGATTAAGGAAGCGGTCGCTCTGATTGCCGCTGAACTGCCAGATTCAATCGCACATAATGCCTTAGCCCAAGCACTGGTAACGCCTGTGAACGTGATGGACGAGCAGACCAAAACCAGACTTGCTGCATTACTGTACTAAATATTTAAAAGTGTATCGATAGATGCTTGTCTGAAATAATGACAGACAGCAAAGTGTTAAATTTCCATACACATACAAACATGCACATACAAAAAGGCCATTAACTTGAATTAATGGCCTTTTTTAGGATTTTAGCTCGTATATTTGCAACGTACGCTAACTATAGTCAAAGTATCCTAAAAACGCTACGGTATTGCTGATATCAATTTTTTGTAGCCTCTGTCTGCGCAGGCACAGTAAGCAAGAAAAATTGATATCAGCAGTACGTCATGTGTCGATATTACTTTTCACTGACTATACACAGCTTTGACACTAACAACAGCCGCCCAGCTCAGGTGCTAGCGTTACAGACTGATTAAATGGCATTAGCTCGCCGCAACCTGCAAAAATACCGTAGTGGCGACTGTCATCACCGATAAATTCAAAATGCGGTGCAAAGCGAGATTCTTGTAGCATTCGAAACGTATTGCCACAGACAGGGAACACTCGACCCGCCTCAATAGCATGGTGCTTATCCAGATCAAAACGATGAGGTGACTGTTCAATAGATCCTTTGTATATCACTGCTTGTCCATGATCTTCGCAGGCGTCTTCAAGCGCGGCAATCTTAAACAAACGATAAGTAGCAGAGAAAAACTGAATGTCACCGATTTTAGCCGCCAGTGCGGGATCAGTAATCTCAAGTGGGCGATCCTCGACCAGACGCGGGTCTAAAAATCCTGCGCCTCTTGCCAAACGGGTAAAGTCCTTCCAGTACAAGGCACCACTCAAACACTCTCCATAAAGGACAGGATCTTCGATTAGATGTTGCGGAATACGGCGATCAGCATAGACGTCAGAAAAATAAAACTCTCCACCAGGCTTAAGTAAACGCTGCACACTGGCCATCACTGCAGCTTTATCAGTGGATAAATTGATGACGCAATTTGAGACGATAATATCAAAGCTATTATCTGCTAACGCTAGCTCATCTAACTTTTCAAGATAGCCTTTTATAAAAGTCACATTATCATAGCCAAACTTGTCGACATGATAGTCTTGATGCTGTTTTGCGATTGCCAATTGCTCATCGGTCATATCGACACCGACCACATGCCCCGTCTCGCCAACTAATTGCGCTAGTGCATAGACATCGCGGCCCGAACCACTTCCTAAGTCTAAAATGCGGCAGCCTTCAAGTAACGCCGGACAAACCAATCCGCAACCATAATAACGACTCAAGACGTCATCATGAATATTAGCCAGCAGCGGTTTGAGCCATTCAGGCATATTACTAATATCGCAACACGCCGAGGTCTTTAAATCAGCAGTGCTTTGTAGCTGTTTACCATAATAATCCTGAACCACGTCCTGCATAACAATATCCTTATTGAATGTACAATCCAGTTAAAAGTCTTAGTGATGACTTTGATAAATATAGCCGCACTATTTTAGCCAATTTATTAAAACGCTTATCAGCTGTCATCGACCTTGATATTGACGTGAGAATCCAGCCAGCCATTTGGCAAATACTGCAAATCTTCAGGCTCATCAATATCATGTAAAGGTGATAATAGTGCGAGTGTCCAATCTAATGTTGCAAAGCGCTGCCTAGTCACCGCAGCCACGCTAGCCGTACTCCAGCTGATATTTGAAAAAAGACTTTTATCCGCTTGTTTAAATCCGAGCAACACATAACCACCATCTGATGCAGGAATCATGACTGCATCATGCTGATCTAGCTGCTGTGCTGCTAGTTGAATACGCGCTGCCATGAGGCTAGGACAATCCGTACCAATTAATAAAACCTTTTCAAAACGTTGCAATACTCGCTGACTGGCTCCCAGCATACGAAAGCCCAAATCACCCTCCACTTGCGCTGACCATTGCAGTGGGTCAGGCAAATCAAGCGCTTGCCAGCAAGGATCACTTGGCGCAGGACTAACACATAGCTCAACTGTAAAGCCAGTAGCAACGGCCTCTTCTATGCTATGCAACAGCAGTTGCTGTGCCATTTGCGCGGCGCCTTCAATACCAAGCGCTGGTTGCAGACGGGTCTTTGCCATACCCTGTGCGGGAAATTTGGCAAAAAGAATGATGCAAGTTTGTGATTTTTGATTCATGGTAAGCGTTTATTCTTTTATTTATAATAGCGCGCTTTAATATTATCAGCCGACACCCCACGCCAATAATCAAAACGTAAATGCCACATTAAGACAATCGTCCGCCAAGTGCCATATTGTTGCCAGCGTCTGGCCGAGGTGATGACTTTACTTTTCAAGCAAGCAGGTTTGGCAATACCTTTTAGTTGTTTGCAAAGCTCAACATCTTCCATTAATGCCTGATTAGGATAATTACCGACTTTCTCGAATAAAGGTTGCCTAATAAAAATAGCTTGGTCGCCCGTAGCGATTCCGCTCAATCGTGAGCGCCAATTGATCATTTGACTGACCAATCGCAGCATCGGCTGACGGCTATTAAGCTGCACATCAAAACGACCCCATTCTGAGGAATTTATAACAGTCGTTACTTCTGCAATAGCTTGGATTGGCAGTTGCGTATCTGCATGTAAAAATAGCAAAATATCGCCAGTTGCTAATGCTGCACCTGCATTCATTTGCTGCGCACGCCCTGCTTTGGACTCAATCATTTGCCAATCCACTTTACGATAATTATCGAGCATTGACTCTTTAATAAAACTTTGCATTATGCCGATAGAGTCATCGCTTGAGCCACCATCGACCAAGATAGCTTGTTTCGGTATGGGATTTAGGCTGTCTATATTTGCAAACAAATGAGGCAAATTATCTGCCTCATTGAGTACTGGAATAATGATAGAAACCGTCGCTGTCATAGTTGGCCGTATTCTTACTTTTTATTCAAATTCCAATTGTAATCGGTATAGCCAATCTTCGTTTTACCTGCTTTTAGATCAGCCGTTTGCGATTTATCCAGACTTAAAGATGAGCTATAGCGAGCTAAAAATCCTTCTAAATCTTTGGTGCCGCGCCAATTAGACTCAAAGTCTTCTTTATACCATTTAAAAATTGGCGATACCTCAAGTGTGCCTCCTTTGAGACGATTGCGGCTGCTATCGGCTAAGAACTTACTGGTTACTTGCTCTAATTGCTTATCCAATTTGCTGCCTGTAAAAGCATCGTCTAACAAGGCTGGACAGCCAATGCTAGCACAGTTCACCGCAAAGTGAATACGTGGTTCATTGTAGCGTTTGGAGCCACGGATTAGATTGTGTTCGATGTCATCGAGCGAGCGCTTTTTGCCTAGTAGCGTGACAAAATCTTGTTTCCATGGCGAGCCAAATATCCCACCGATATCTTTAATCGACTTAATGCTAGGATACTTGGTCAACACTAGCTCTACCGTACCTGCGTTATAAACATTGATCAAAAAGGCCAATTGCTCGTCTTTGCTCCAGCGATTGAATTCTGACTGGCTGACTTTGCTAGTGGCCGCCATATAGCTATCAAGCTTGCTCTTATCCGCTTTCATGCCATTATAATTAACGACAGAGGCTTTGCCACCATTCGTCATAGTGACGTTTTTGTTGAGTAAGCTGTCCCAAGTGCTATGATTAAAATCAGCATAACTGGCGACACTGGCCAATAATATAGAAGTGGCCACTGCCGTTTTGATCATTAAACGACTGCTTGAAAAACTGCTTGTGCTCTTACTGATGTTATCAAAAATATTCATGAGTGACTCCGTTTAAATCGATGAGGTGTTTTCTATCGTCTGGTCTGCTGTCTCTTCTTCTAGCGCGCCACCGCAACTACTCCCCTGTCCTGCTGTGCAACCATAACAATGGTCAGCAATAGCGATGACGTCACCAGAAGGGTTTTGAGTCAGCAAATCGCTTAGGTGCTGACGTGACTTATTGGGTACAGGAATCTCTAACTGCTGATTGAAGTCACAATCGAACAATTCACCCAACCAGTTGACACTGATGGTCGAGCGGCACATGACTTCCGCTAAATTGGCAGCCACGTAATTTTCTTTGAGCAAATCCATATACGGGTGGAATTGGTTTTTGGCCAACAGCACCGCGCCAAAACGCTGAATCGGCATATTGGTCAAAGCGAACAACTGATTAAACTCAATATCGAAATGCTCTTTTAGCTCGCGCTTATAGTCCGCTTCAAGCTGCTGTTGATTGGGCGGCAGCGTGGCACCTTGTGGGTTATAGACCAAATTCAATGTCAAATCTGAATCAGGCTTGCCATAACCTAAGGCATTGAGCTTTTGCAGTCCCAATATACTGTCATCAAACGCACCCTTACCGCGCTGTTTGTCTACATTTTCTAAGGAATAACAAGGTAAAGATGCCACCACTTCAACTTGATTGTCTGCTAAAAACTGCGCCATGTCCTCATACCCATCTTCCATGAGGATAGTCAGATTACAGCGATCTATTACTTTGACACCTAGGGCGCGAGCCGCCTTTACCAAATACTTAAAGTCCTCATGCATCTCAGGCGCACCGCCCGTCAAATCGAGCGTATCAATATTTTGCGCTTGCAGCACTTTGGGTATCATCTCAACCAGCTCACGCGACATCATCTCTGTCCGATAAGGACTGGCAGCCACGTGGCAATGGACGCAAGACATATTGCATAAGTAGCCCATATTGACTTGTAATATCGTCAGTTGACGGCGTTTGATAGCGGGGAAATCGGTAAATTCGAGTAGTTCAATGGTAGATTTCATAAATTATTGAATCCATTCAGTAGCATTTTATTAGCAGATTAAGTCAGTTTTGACTCAGTCTCAGAAGTCATACAAACTCATTGATAATGAAAAATCTTGAGTATCATCATTAAACCACAATAGAAATCATAGCTATTATTGACAAGTTGCTAATCAATTTATGCTTTCTTTCCAGTTTAACTAATCAATGATACCGTATTATGTCCCTAGTATTTCTATTAAAAAGGAAATATCATGGTCAAATGTAAATTATAAAGCGGGTCAAAAGCGTTATTTTGCATTTATAAAGCGCTTGTCGATTTGCCGCTTTAGATACCAAACCCAGCGACCTTGCACGCTAAACTTGCCCCAACTGCCGATAGCGTATTTATCGCCGCAAGACAATAAATATAGCGTACGTGTTTTGGGCTGATACTTCTGCATAGGCTCACCTCTCAGATATGCTAGCAAATTATCAGCTTCTATAGCACCGCCACGTACCGCATGAACTCCCGAATGTGCCATGTCTTCATCTACTCGCGTTGCTACATCGCCGACAGCAAACACATTCGGATGGGAGACACTCTGTTGCAGGGCATTGACAGCGATAAAACCATTATCAATGGTTTGCAAGTCAGTAGCGGCTGTCCATGCCGACCCCATCACGCCAGTCGCAGCGATAACCGCATCCATCGTCAACGAGTCAGTAGCGGTTGACAGCTGACCATCACGATAATCTGTTGCTCGCTCCTGAACCATCTTAATGCCATGGCGATATAGCTGCTTCATAACACGCTGCTGAAAACGCGGATTAAATCCCGATAAAAGATGCTCACCGCACACCAGTGTCACTTGATGGTTAGTGTTGATTTGCTGTAGTGCTACTTGAGCAGCCATGACCAACTCTATCGCTGCCGCTCCAGCCCCAATGATAGCCAGTTGATACTTTTTAGATTGTCGAGCATCCGTCAGAATCTGCTGCCAATGTCTGATAAATTCTGATAATGGCCTAATAGCGATAACGCTACTCGTCTCAGCATTATGTAACCAGCGCATATCGGTATCTGCACCGGTGTTTAATGACAATACATCATAGCTATAATGCCTATCGTCAGCGGTCATGACTTGCTGAGATTTAGCGTCTACTGCTGTGATTGGCTGCTGAATAAAGCGCACACCTGCTTGAGAGCAGAGTGACTTTATATCGATACGGATATTATCTAAAGTATAATGTCCCGCCATCCAACCAGGTAACATACCAGAGTAAACAAACTGCGGCTGTGCGCTGATTAATGTGATATCTAATTTGATGGAAGGTGTCATACAGCGTCGACGCAACAAGCCAATATGCGCATGACCAGCACCTGCCAACAGCAGTTTTTTTACAGGCATTTTTTTTGTGGGCATCTCATCGCTCAGTGTCTTTGATAGTTTTTGAATGGTTTGGCAATAGAAATTAAAACATAAGTTAAAAGCATTTAAAGCAAGACTATTGTACGATAACGACGATTCAGTAAATAATATTGACCTGCTAAGGCTTTGTGATTAAATTGGTGGCAGCAATCACCTATCCTGATAATACAACCTGACTGACGGCTTATTCTCTAGCAAAGCCATATTGACAATACGTTTAGTGCTCGTCGTTAAACACTTAAAAACCATAAAAACAGTTTGTTTTTATCCTCTAACCATGCAAGGATTCTACGCTTATGAGTAATTCTGACCAGATCACCTCCTCTGATAATACCCACTATCTGCATCATACCTTCTTTGAGCCGCGCGATAGCGACAAAAAGATTACAGCCACGCTACTGATCGTCCATGGCATGTCAGAGCATAGCGGTCGCTATGCGGACTTTGCCCAGTTTTTGGCTGATAATGGTATTGCAGTAGCAACTTACGATCAGCTTGGTCATGGTCAAACGGTAAAAACACACGCTGATTTGGGGTTTTTTGGCAGCGAGCATCCGGTGCAGTCATTGTTAAAAGACGTCATCGTTATGGCTGATAGCTTAAAGGCTCGTCATCCTCATGTGCCGCACTTTGTCATGGGACACTCTATGGGCTCATTTATTGTCCGTAATGTCCTCAAACATCATGCTCAAGACTTTGCCGGTGCTATCTTGATGGGCACTGCTGATGCCAATCCGTTGACCAAAGTGCTACTACCAATCAATAAACTATTGGCAAAAGCTGCACCAAGAAAGCCAAACGCCGTATTTGCCAAGGTAATGAACAAGGTACTTAACAGCAAGCTTAATAACCGTACTTCTGATTCACAGTTTGCTTGGATCAGTGAAAACCCAACCAATATCGCCGCTTATGAAGCCGATCCACTCACGGGTTTTGACTTTACCAATAATGGTTTTATGACGTTGTTTACCTTGATGGCAACTAGCTTGCATAAAGGCTGGGCCACGACAATTGCCAAAGACTTTCCGATGCTTTTTGCCAGTGGAAAAAGCGACCCCATCGGTGACATGGGCAGCGGCATTCGCAATATTGTCAGCCGCCTAAAGAAACAAAATTTTAATAACGTGAGTGTAAAGCTCTATCCAAACATGCGCCACGAGCCCCTACATGAGCAGGCTAATAAAGTGGTCTATCACGATATCTTAGAATGGATAGACGATAATAGCTCAACGGTCTAGACGGCATTATTTATTATAAGCAATGACCATTACGCCCAACTTATTTGCTAAAAGCTGCCAAATTAGCGACAATGTGGCAGGCAATATTTTTAGTCGATTCTTTACGATATAGTTAACGATAAAATCTTTTTATTTACCTTTCATCCATCTTAGGAATTTTTATCCATGTCATTACAACAAACCATTGAACAAGCCTTTGAAAACCGCAATGAATACAGCCCAAGCACTATGCCACAAGACGTACGTGATGCTATCAATCAAGTCCTTGAGCAACTAGACAACGGTAGCTTGCGCGTTGCCGAAAAGAAAGATGGCGAATGGGTCGTCAATCAATGGGCAAAAAAAGCGGTATTACTATCATTCCGCTTAAACGACAACTACGTTCAAGCAGCTGGCGAGCATGTACAGTTTTATGACAAAGTACCAACTAAATTTGCTAACTGGACTGAAGCACAGTTTAAAGAAGCAGGCGTACGCGTTGTACCACCGGCAGTCGCTCGTAAAGGCTCATTCATCGCGGCAGGCGCAGTATTAATGCCGTCGTATGTCAACATCGGCGCATATGTCGATCAAGGCGCGATGGTCGATACGTGGGCAACGGTCGGTTCATGTGCCCAAATCGGTAAAAACGTGCATCTATCAGGCGGCGTTGGTATCGGCGGTGTATTGGAGCCATTGCAAGCGAATCCAACGATCATCGAAGACAACTGCTTTATCGGTGCGCGTTCTGAAATTGTTGAAGGCGTGATCGTCGAAGAAGGCTCAGTCATCTCGATGGGTGTATTTATCGGTCAGTCAACGCGTATCTATGATCGCGAGACTGGCGAGATTCATCGCGGCCGTGTACCAGCAGGTTCTGTTGTCGTACCGGGTAGCTTACCGTCAGAAGATGGCACGCACAGCTTGTACGCTGCTATCATCGTGAAAAAAGTAGATGCGCAAACTCGTGCAAAAACATCGGTAAATGAGCTATTACGCTTAGCCTAAATATTTAGCACGTACCATTATTTGTTAAATAACATATACTTTATATAAAGATGCTGGAGGATGACTCCAGCATCTTTTTTGCAGCTTAATATAAGGTGTTGCGTTATAATCCTTTGTTGGTTTGGCTTTATGCAAACATAAAAACACCCACACAACCATCTGCCTTTTTTATTACGATTGATAAGTGCCTGATCGCCTTATCAACCTTTAACTGTATTTGACATATTATGAGTGAATCACCATTACGCACCGCCGCTATTCCTGTCACTGATCCTGAAGCAGGATTACGTCTGACTGAAATTTTTTACTCTTTGCAAGGTGAGGCGATAACGTCAGGCTTGCCGACGATATTTGTGCGTCTGACTGGCTGCCCGCTGCGCTGTGTCTATTGTGATACCGAATATGCATTTACGGGCGGCGAACGTCAGTCGCTAGAGACCATTATAGAAACTATCAAAGCTTATCCTTGCAAGCGTATTTGTCTGACAGGCGGCGAGCCATTAGCGCAGCCGAATGCCATTGAATTGATGAAACGTTTGCTGAGCGACGGTTATGAGATATCCCTTGAAACCGCAGGCGCGCTCACGGTAGAAAACGTACCAACAGCGGTCAGCAAGGTGATGGATCTTAAAACGCCAAGCTCAGGCGAGGTCGATAAAAACTTATGGTCAAATTTGGACCATCTTACTCAGCATGACCAAATCAAGTTTGTCATCATGAACCGTAAAGATTACGACTGGGCGCAAGCTATGCTAATCGAGCATAAGCTAAATGAATTGGTCGGAACCGTTTGGTTTTCTCCGATGTTTAACGTCGCCGATGATATCGATGAACAGTTCAGCCCTGACGTACCTGTGTTAGCACGAGAACTTGCTGAATGGATGCTGGCTGATGCCTTGCCTGTCCGCTTTCAATTACAATTGCACAAAATCATTTGGGCAGATGCTAAAGGTAAATAGAAAAGCCCATAAAAAAGCAGGTAAAAATCACTAAACGAACGGACATATAGTCGGTTCAGTATAATTTGGATACAAGGAAGGCGAGTGAAAGTACTACAAGTAGTAGACTGAGCAAGCTTGACACCGTATCCAATTTATAGAGGATTGACTCTATATAGCCAACGGTAAGGATTCAGGGATGGTCAAACTCATTTTGCTCGGCTTGTTGGCGGGTGCGTTCTTTAGTTCCACTTTTATTTTAAACGAGCTGATGAGTGATGCAGGCGGTCACTGGTTTTGGTCAGCCAGTCTCCGCTATGTCTTTATGTGGTTGATTATCACCGCTGTTATTGTTATGCAGCATGGTTTTGGTCGTATCAAAGCGCTAACAGCGATTTTTTTTCAGCACTGGGGTTTTTGGTGCCTGACTGGCAGTATCGGATTTGGGCTATTTTATACGGGTATTTGCTATGCCGCCGACCATGTCGCCGGTTGGGTGGTAGCAGCCACCTTTATGTTTACCGTCGTGACTAGCCTGCTCGTCTTACTGGCATTTGGCCAACGTTTTGATAAAAAATTCATCGTTTATGCCGTTATTGTCTTTATCGGTGTGGTACTGGTCAATGTCAGCGAAGGCTTGCACGCGGCGGCCATAGTCGATGCTGATGCCGTCCCCATGTCTGATATGCTGCTCTATGGCGCATTACCTGCTCTCATCGCCGCTTTTAGCTATCCCATTGGCAATCAATTGGTTTGGCAAGCGTCTCATAATGCTCGCCAGCGTAATACTCATCTACAAGAAGCAGCGGCGTTAAAGGCTCAACGAGACAATCTCAATAGTAATGAGCCACTCATATCTGAAGCCTATGATTTACCAGCTGCCACTTATGATGCTACCGATATCGATAGTACATATAAAAGTGAGACGGCAACATCATCCCTACAAAACCTAATTGCTCGTATTCCCTCTATCGAAACCACGCTGCTGCAAAATGCCTTTAATAAAGTATGGCTAATGACGCTCGGGAGTTTGCCCTTTTGGATGTTTTTAGGCATTATAGTGCGCCCTGATCAACCACAAGTCTCACAAATATTTAATACGTTGCTCGTTGCTCTATTGGCGGGTGTGGCAGCGACCACCATATTTTTGTATGCACGTGAGCAAGCGGTTACCTCAAGTGAGGTTGCGGGCGTTGATTCTACTCAAGCCAGCGAGGTGATATTTGCCTTGATAGGCGGTATATTATTGCTCAACAACGAGATACCTTCCACATTGGGGTTGGTCGGTATTGGGCTGATTATGTTGGGACTGGTACTATTTGCCAAAGATGGGTGAGACCAAATAACGCTATGATGAATAATTTTATTTTTCCTGATATTCTGCTGTATTTACTCGATATGGTTGGTGTGATTGCTTGTGCTATCGCCGGTACTTTGCTCGCCCAACATAAAGGGTTCGATATTGCTGGCTGCATCTTAGTTTCGATGGTCAATGCCATTGGCGGTGGTACGCTACGCGATATGGCGCTAGATCGCCATCCGCTATTTTGGATGACCGATCTTAACTATGTGATTGTCATCACCGTCACCTCCCTTATCCTACAGATATTTTTTCATCTGTATCACAAGATTGATAACGCCCTCAAACTCTTTGATGCCATTGGGCTAGCCGCCTTTAGCGTTATTGGTTTTAAAATAGCATTGACCCAAGATATGTCGCCCGTGATTGCCATTATGATGGGTGTTTGGACAGCCATCATTGGCGGTATGCTACGTGATATTATTTGTAATGAGATACCGCTGGTGCTACAGCGCGAGATTTATATCTCTGCAAGTATTGTAGGCTCGGTCACTTATTTGCTGCTTGACAGTTTGGGTATGGATGCCGGATTGAATGAATTTGTTATGCTGGGCGTTATCTTTGCAGTGCGAATGTTAGCGTTGCGCTTTGATTGGCACCTGCCTTCTATTCGCTTGGTTAAATAAGACGGATTTGGATTGTTTAAAAAGCAACCTCTCTTATATTCGCTTATAATGCTTAGCCAATCATCATAAAAACTTACTGAGATTCGCACATGTTGGCTATCGCGTTGGACCCTACGGTACTGATCACGACGTTCGACCCGCGTTCTTTGCTCTACTTGTTTGACATGATCGGCATTGTGGCTTGTAGTATCTCAGGGACTATCCTAGCAAAACATAAAAAATTCGACGTTTTTGGCTGCTTGTTGGTATCAATCGTGACCGCTATCGGCGGCGGCACCGTCCGTGATGTAATTTTGGATCGTCATCCACTGTTCTGGATGGTAGATATGAGCTACTTGACCGTCATCACCTTCTGCTCATTAGCGACACAAATATTTTTTCGTCCTAATTCAAGACGCGTCGATAGATTTCTCAAGCTCTCCGATACCATTGGTCTGTCAGCCTTTACCTTGATTGGTATCAAGGTTGCCGATAGTATGGGCGCCAATGTGCCCGTGGCGTTATTGCTTGGGGTGATTACTATTATTGTCGGCGGTATCATCCGCGATATGATTTGCAATGAGATTCCGCTGGTGCTACAGCAAGAGATTTATATCACCGCAGCCTTAACAGGCGGCATTCTATACTTTGCCCTGCACAATTTAGGCGTGGCGGATTGGATTGCTGACATCTCTGCCATGACTACGATTTTTACGTTAAGAATGCTCGCCATTCGCTACGATTGGCAATTCCCTGCTCTTGAATGGAAGTATTAAACCCTAGGGCGTGTCTTCAATTCACTCGATAGTCATCTAAATGGGCTAAAAATGGCTAAATCTTGCCAAACATCGTCAAATAGCTTGTTAATATCCCGATATTATCTACGCTATTTTTCTTGTTTGACGGCAATTTATCTCATTTTTATCGCCATTTCTGAAATGAAGACACGCCCTACAATGCCAATATTAAAAAAGCGTCAACCTTAAACACAGTTGACGCCTTATTATTGTCTTTTCGTAGTCTTAGAATAAGGTAACATCCTTATTCATTAACGACTGCTAAGTCCCTTACCATCAGTTGCAGACTTTGCTTGCCATTCCATTCATTAATATCCAATTGAAATAACACATGCACTTTTTCGGCACGATAGTCCCATGCCTCGCTATCGAAGTTAAAATAAATCGCTTCAATCGGATACTGCACATCAGGATAACGCAGTGATAGTTTAAGGTGCTTGTCTTTTAATACCTTAAAGCTTAATACTTCGAATACCCCATCAAATATCGGCGGTGCAAAGCCATGACCCCAAATACTGGCATTGGCCAAATGCTCAGCAAACCATAAGCTAAAGTCGCTCGCCTGCAACGCTCCATCGGTGAATTTCTGCTCAGCAAATACGTCATCCTCCATCTCTGCCATGACGTCATTGAACGCTGTGGCAAATGCCTCAAAGTTGCGACGCTTCAAGGTCAGACCTGCTGCCATCGCATGACCACCGAAATGGCTGATTAGGTCAGGATGGCGCTCAGCAACTTGTTCAATCGCATCACGAATATGCACGCCAGCGATAGACCGCGCAGAACCTTTAATGGCATCGTCGTCACCTGTACGCTCTGTATCTGCTGGCGCAAAAACGATACTGGGCAAATAATGACTTTCTTTTAAACGTCCAGCGACGATACCGATAACACCTTGATGCCAGTCATCTTGATACAAAATAATGCTGCGATCTTGATTATTAACAGCCTGTCTCTCAGTGTTATGCTGAATAATAGTATCGCCGCTTTCGTCAGCATCATTATCGTTATTAGTAGCAGCTAATGCTTGTACGATGCTATCCGCTTGCGCGCGCATCTCACCTTCTACGTGACGACGGGTACGGTTTAGCTGCTCAAGCTCTTGCGCCAAGCGCTGCGCCGTACTCCAGTCTTCGGTCAATAGACACTCGATACCGATGCGCATATTGTCCATACGTCCGGCAGCATTGATACGAGGTCCTAATACAAAACCAAAATCTTGCGCCTGCATCTTTTGGGGATCACGGCCCGCTTGCTCAAGCAATGCCAATATACCCAGACAGCAGCGTCCTTGCTGGATAGCCGCCAGTCCATGATGCACTAAGATGCGATTATTTTTATCCAGTACACCAACGTCTGCAATCGTCCCAAGCGCCACCAAATCCAAATACTGACTGACTTGCACGGTAGATTTATCGGCTTCACGGCGCAGCTTAGCTAAGCGTCCGAGCACATAAAATGCCACGCCGACCCCTACGAGCGCTTTGCTGGTAAAGTTGCAGTCGAGCTGGTTGGGATTGACCACCGCTTCAGCAGGTGGTGTCTCTTTGGTAGTCAGATGATGATCCGTAATGATCACAGTGATGCCGTCGGCCTGCGCACGTGCCACGCCTTCATGACTTGATATACCGTTGTCTACCGTGACAATCAACTCTGGCTGATACGTCTTAATGCCTAATTCGACAATCTCTGGCGTCAAACCATAGCCGTATTTAAAGCGATCTGGTACTAGGAAGTCGACAACTGCGCCCATTTTTTTGAGTGCACGCATCATCAGCGCGGTACTGGTCGCGCCATCACAGTCAAAATCGCCCACGATAAGGATACGCTGACCGTCATCGATGGCAACGTCTAATAGACGCACTGCTTCTGTGACGCCATGCAGCATCTCTGCGGGCAACAGACCTGACAGGCCAGTCTCAAGCTCATCGGGCTGGGTAATACCGCGAGCTGCATATAAGCGAGCGAGCGTTAATGATTGGGCGGCAAGTGGTTGCAACGCGGTGGGCAACTCGTCGATGCGAGTGCTGGTATAACGGGGGGTTAAATTTAGCATGAGGCTATTCTACTGGCTTTAGCAGAGGGTCACAATGGTAATTTATAATGCCTCGGTATATCGTTTTTGATTGCATTACATTGTAATAAATCATACTTTACTGCCTGCGTAAATCAAGTTATCCATGCTTACCTACCTAGCGCACATAACTGCGCATTTACAAAAACGGTGCATAGTGACCGTATTTTTCTGCATTTTGCTACAAAGCAATGATTGTATGCCTCTTATAAATCCATAAAATAGTAACCAACTGAGAGACTTGCTATCTATTGAGACTTTTAATCTGATTTTTTTATTTTAACTATTTATAAGGATGCGTTATGAAAACCACACCAACCGCTGAAAAACTACCAAATACTATCGATCCTAGCTTAGATTTGGAAACAGTAAAAAAAGAGTGCCAAAAGCTGGTCAAAAAACGCGCCAAATATTCTGCCGGTGTCGCCATCATTCCTGTGCCATTTTTTGATGTTGCTGTGGATGCGGGCATGCTTACCCAACTATTGCCAGAAATCAGTGAACGCTTTGGCTTGATTGAAGGACGTCAATCAGCAGTTGACCTAGAGTCACGCGCGATTCATTGGGGTGCTCTAAAAGATCGTACTGTCGATTTTGCAGGATTAATGGCGACGCGCGGTATCGTCAAAAAGACCGTACAAGGCTTCGGCGGTCGTATCGCTGCCAAGCAAGTGACGAAATTCATCCCGTTAGGTGGCCAAATGGTTGCTGCTACGATGGGCTATATGATTTTCAAAAAAATCGCGAATGATCATATCGAAGAGTGCTACAAATTAGCAAAAGACATTCAGCAAAAGCAACACGGCAAGAATGTCTAACTCTGTTAAACAATAGAGAATAGCTCTATAAAGTAAAACCAGCTAAGACGCATTGTCTTAGCTGGTTTTTTTGTGCTTAGTTACGCATATGCATATATAGGTTTAATTTCTCAATTTAATGACAGCCTTTTTCATAATACATTTCTAACTCAGAATACTCTATATCACTAATTATAATAATGTTATCTGCATAAGGACGATACTTTCTAACCATTATTTTCGCTGTTGGTTTGTTCTCTATGAGAATTACCCCATCTTCGAGCCGAACATCGTTATCAAAACTAAATCCATCTCCCATGACTTTTGATGTAGAGCCTTTCCAATGACACTGCTCTATATGATAATCAGACATCACATATACACTTCTTATAAAAAACAGGCTGGGTATTAAAGCAATTAAGACACAGAAAATAAGTAACTTACGATTCATATGACATTTTACCCCTAGTTAAAATATATTTTGAATCACTTCTCTGTGCATAGTCAGATCCAAGTGGGTCGACAATGCGAACTTTTATAGTGGATTTACTACATAAATACTCCATGTAAATTTCATCTCTCTTATCTATAAAACTCGTTACATTAAGATGAATTTTATACGTAGATTATTACATGCCACATTTTAGAATAGATGGTTATGAGTTCACGTCAACAGTAATGCTGCTGTTGGGTTGCATCATGCTTTTCATCGCCAGTATTTCTGCGGTGTTTAATGACAGTTTTGATAACTTTTCGTGGAAACACATCACTACGTGGTTATTTATCGTGGGTGGTTTACTGATGATTATTGGATACATTGGTTATAAAGCCTATACGTATTATCATCCTTATGCATGGCTGGATTAACAGAGTGAATCCTCTAAAATCAGATACGGTATAGTTGATGGTGTCATTATTAGGTTTTGCTGATAATATACAGTTCTAAATAGCGCCGACACTTTAAAGGACTAACCCATGAAAAAAATCTTAATCTCAACGGCTATGCTTGCTACCTTCGCCCTAGCGGGTTGCACAACGACGGACGGTATGAATACTAATGCTGGCAATGCGATTGGTACAGCAAATAATATCGGTATGAACGTATTTAAAGCAGCAGTTGATAATCAGTGCCGTAGTCAGATTGAAAATCAAAGCGCTTGGCGCATTGCCAGTGTAGCCATGACTGAAACGCAAGAAGAAGCCATAAAAAGCAATGTCTGTGGCTGTGTCAGTGAGCAAGCCCCGCAGCAAGTGACCCTTGTTGAATTGGGTAATGCAGCGATAGACACACAGTATCGCACACAGTTGGTAACCAGAGTCGTCGCCAAATCTTTACAAACGTGTTATGCAAGTTTCACCAAATAAATTAAAACGCTTTGTATTTTTGGAGTGAACATAAGCTGGGTTAGCGATTGCTTAACCCAGCTTCTTCATATAGATTATTAAAATATAGTCAGCCCTATATAAATCGGATACGTTGTCAAATTCAGTCGACTATTAGCAGTATTTTTCGCTGAATTACTGTTATCCTAGTTATTTTAAGCTGACTTTAAATGATCATTACTTTTAACAGATATCAAGGATGATAGATGAAAAGACGTGAGTTTATAAAACTAGGCGGTCAAGCTACTGTCGCTGGCGCATTATTGACCCAGCTTAGTGCTTGTGGAGATGATAATAATGATTTTGTGAAGTCAGATAGCTTGGCGCCATTAGATGATTTGAGCTATCAAGGTGCAGCACCTTTCGTACATGGAATCGCCAGCGGTGACCCTTTGCATGATCGAGTGATACTGTGGACACGAATCACCAATGACGGCAGTATCAGTACCACTAGCATTCCAGTCGGATATGTCATCGCGACAGATCCAGAGCTCAAAAACATTGTCGCTAGCGGCAGAGCATTGGCCACCTCAGAGTCTGACTTTACGGTCAAAGTCGACCCAAAACTTCCCCAACCTAATACCACTTACTATTACACTTTTGAAGCTTTAGGCTATACATCCCCTATCGGTCGCACGCGCACGATACCCAATGCAGACTTGCCAGCCAGCGAAGTAGATCACGTGCGCTTAGCAGTGGTTTCCTGCTCTAATTATGGCTATGGATACTTTAATGGCTATGCAGATATCGCTAAACAAGCAGATATATCAGCCGTGTTGCATTTGGGTGACTATATTTATGAGTATCCAGAGGGGTTTTATCGGGATCAATCCTTGATAGAAGAGCGGCCGATAGACCCAAAGAATGAAATCATTAGCTTAGAAGATTACCGTCGTCGCTATGCCTGCTATCGCACTGATATTGACTTGCAAGAATGTCATCGCCAACATCCCTTTATCGCCGTTTGGGACGATCATGAGATTGCAGACAACTCATGGAAGGGTGGTGCTCGGTTCCATACTGACAGTAAAGGCAGCTATATAGAACGTAAAATGTCAGCGGTTCGCGCCTATCACGAGTGGATGCCTATCCGTGACGATAGCAGCAACGAGCTCGACAGTCAGCTGCGGATTTATCGACGCTTTGAGTTTGGTAAGTTGTTTGATCTAAATATGTTAGACACGCGTATATTTGGCCGTGAAAAGCTAGATGCGACAGCCAGTAATGAGCCTGAGCGTCAACTGCTAGGACTTGAGCAAGAAAACTGGCTCTATCTAAATATGCTAGAGGGAAAGCGCCGCGATGCGACATGGCAAATACTGGGACAACAAGTCATTTTAGCGCCGTTCAAAGGTGCATCTGCGACCAACTCTGGAGATATTTGGAATGGCTACGCCAGTGCGCGCGATCGTCTGCTCAATTTTATTGAAGACAACAATATCGATAACACCGTCGTGCTGACTGGCGATTACCATGCTTCCTTCGCTTTTGATGTCTGTAAAAACCCATTTGATGCTAGCAGCTACAACCCAAATACTGGTGCAGGGTCGCTGGCTGTCGAGTTCGTTTGCCCTGCTCTGACTTCCCTTGCCTTCCCTGAAAATAACAATGGACCAGAGGCTAATCCCCATCAGAAGTTTAACAATCAAACCGATCATGGATATATGCTACTCGATATCACCGAGCAGGCCTGCCAGTGCGATTGGTATTATACGGATACACTGACTGAGCGCGATGACAGCACTCGCTTTGCCAAAGGGCTGTATACCCAGACGAAGACCAATCATTTGGTTGAAGGCAGTCAATCTCGTCCTATCACCAACGTCGCTGCTTTAGCTGCTGCAAATAAAGCCGTCGGGATGAAAATATAAGTATCGTTAAGTGCTACAGATATTTAAAGCATTAAAGTAATGTTCGTTGAGAATACAAAACAACAAAAAGGGTGCGTTATTTATAACGCACCCTTTTTATTGCTGAGCCTTTGTACTATCCACTCCTCTCAGCTTATTACTTTGGCTTATTACTTTGGCTTATTACTTTGGCTTATTACTTTGGCTTATTACTTGTTTTTGTCAACTGGACTCTGTGACAGAGCTGCTGCGAAAGGCAGTATTTTACTGCGACTAAAATACTTAGAAGAGCCATCGATAATCTTGTCTACTTCTTTGATCAAATCATTAATAACGTCATCATAAACACCATGATATAGTTCGGTTTCGAATGCCGTAAAGGGATGCTTACGCGATGCCGAGCTGACCTCTGTCACGCCTTGCTTACTATAAAAAATATCGACTCGACCATCACTGTTGAGTACACAATTTAATAATCCGTCCTCCAGCTCCATCTCTACTCGCTCAGGCATAAAAATATAATCGTCTACATTGATGAGTTTTTTTTCTACTTCTCTTTTAAAAAATGATTTGATATCAAACATGGATATATCCCTGACCTCAATTATAATATACGTTAGCACGCCTGACTTTATGACCATCACCCAGCATTCATTTGCATGCTTGGTAGGTCGTGCTTTGTTAATGTATCCTATAAGATAGAGGGCTATTTTTTAAGACAGGAAATGTAAAACTGCGTGTGCGGTTGGTAATAGTAAGACGGTATATAGATTTAAAACCTGAGCCAG
This sequence comes from Psychrobacter sp. AT9, assembly GCF_047272965.1. Classification (NCBI taxonomy): domain Bacteria; kingdom Pseudomonadati; phylum Pseudomonadota; class Gammaproteobacteria; order Moraxellales; family Moraxellaceae; genus Psychrobacter; species Psychrobacter sp. AT9. The sequence goes on along the minus strand of NZ_JBKOTW010000001.1, from coordinate 1,117,549 downwards.
CATAAAAAATGTCCATTACACCGAATCAACTAAACTCCTCCAAGTAACTATTGTCTATAGTTGATATGGTTAAGCTTATATAAGCTAATCAGGAAAGCTAATAACAAAAAATTGCCATAAAAAAAGTCAGCCACCTAAGTGACTGACTTCATTTAAAATATTTGGTGGAGATGGCGGGAGTTGAACCCGCGTCCGCCAGCATTACGCTCATGAATCTACATGTTTAGTTTCTGTCTTTAATTTTAGTCTGCACCGATCCGACAGTCAGGATGGATTAGCCGATTCTCTACTTTTGAACCCAAGCGATTGAGACAATCCCTTGTGGCGAGCCTACATGCGGACGCTTCAACTTAGTTGACCAACTGTAGGTGATCAGCAACTTAGTAAGCAGGGTCTAAACCAAGTAAACTGGGTTTATGCTGCTAGAGCGTAATTTTCGTCGTTTGCGACTATAACAATATATGTTGGATTAACGAGAGGACATATACTCTCGACATGCATCATTGAGTTTCATCACCAGCGTCGAAGCCAGAACATCCCCAATAAGGTCGAGTATTATATAGGAATTAAGTACCAACTTTCAACCTATAAAACACCCTCATTACATTACGTTACAGCTCAATTCTCTAAGCCAATACTTTATTTAACCATTTACCAATATTTTGAATTTGTGGCATACATACCTGATGTGCCATTGGATAGGTATTATAAGACACATTATAATCTTTTGCTGATAAAAGCTGCTGCGCTTGCTCGCCTAAGATCACAGGAACGACTGGGTCGTGAGTACCATGCTCAATCAATATTGGCATGTCTCTATTAGCAGCACTATAATCAATATTATCATTGGTTGCTAAATACGTAGAGAGCGTCATCAGGCCAGCCAAGCGCTTCGGATAGCCGAGTGCCACATGATAAGCCACTGCCCCGCCCTGCGAAAACCCTGCAATCACAATATGCTCAGGAGCAACACCGCGCTCAACCTCACGGCTAATCAAATCATTGATCTGTTGGGCAGACTCTTCAATTTGAGCCACATCGATTTTGCGCTCAAGGCTCATCTCTAAAATATCGTACCAAGCAGGCATCACCATCCCGCCATTCACGGTCACTGGGCGCTTAGGTGCATGTGGAAAGATAAAGCGTACTGCCATATCATTAGCCAATTCTAACTGCGGTACTACTGGCTCAAAATCATGGCCGCTGGCACCCAAACCATGCAACCAAATGACAGCGCGATCTATCTTTTTTTGAGAAGGGTTATGTTCAACAGTAACAGCGTCTAAATAGTCAGTCATGACTGATCCTTAATACAGTTTTGAGAATTGGGAGTGAAATATTTTTGTAACAATCACTCGCCTGTCATTATCTTTTAAAAATTATCAGGTAACGTAAGGGATGGATAAATGACAGCAATATTGTACTTATTATTTTTCACTTTTTGTAGGGACAGTTTACATGACAATGTTAGATAATTCAGTGGCGACGCTCAATCAACTCAAAAAAACGCCATTTAAAACCGTTAAGACGGTCAGTATAGCCATAGCACTAGGGGCTACTTGCACCCTATCAATGGCCGCAGACGATATACGCAATACCACATTGACTCAAACATCCAATCAAACTATCAAGCCATCACTAAAACAATTACCAAAAAGCTTGCCTGCTAAGCCTCTCGCCTATACCTATGGTGTGCGGCCATTTTATTTGATCAATGATATGGATGAGAGCCCATTAAAAGAAGAGCTGTTGGCTTGCAAAGCACAATTACCTAGTAAAACGAACTTTTCTATTGCCCATCGAGGTGCGCCATTACAACTACCTGAACATACTTATGATAGCTATGTTGCCTCAGCGCAAATGGGTGCAGGCATATTAGAATGTGACGTGGCTTTTACCAATGACGGTGAGCTGGTCTGCCGCCATGCACAAGACGATCTGCATACCACTACTAATATCCTTGCTACCCCGCTGGCCAAACAGTGCACCGTACCGCCAATCATAGATGCCAATGGTGTACTGACCAATGCTGACAGTATTGAATGCCGTACCTCAGACATTAGCGCAAGTGAATTTAAAACCCTCACAGGGAAAATGGACGCCGCGAATAAAAAAGCGACCAGTATCGATGAATATATGAATGCGACTGCGCCTTGGCGAACGGACTTATACTCACAAAATGGCAAGGTATTGACTTTGAAAGAGCATATCGCATTAGCACGCCAACTGGGCATGAAGCACACGCCTGAGCTAAAAGCGCCTGCCGTGACCATGCCGTTCAATGGTTACCGTTTAGACGATTACCGCCAACAGCTCATAGAGACTTATAAGACAGCGGGTGTGCCTGCAAACGATGTATTTGCGCAGTCATTCAATATAGAAGACCTTGATTACTGGATAAAAAATGAGCCAGCTTATGGTGCCAATGCCGTTTATCTCATCGATGACAGTAATGAAACCGCTAAAAACAAGACGTTTGATAAAGATGATGCGACAACATGGAAGCACTCCTTGGCTGAGATCAAAGCCCGTGGCATTAACATCATTGCGCCAGCACTTTGGCTATTAGTCACAACTGATGACAATGGAAAAATGATACCGTCAGCCTATGCAAAACAAGCAAAAGCCAATGACCTAAAAATCATTACGTGGTCGATAGAGCGTTCAGGGCCATTAACCGATGGCGGTGACTGGTATTATAGTGGTCTTGGCGAGGCTATCAATAATGATGGTGATATGATGAATTATATCGATGTGTTGGCACAAGACGTCGGTGTTCAAGGTATCTTTTCAGATTGGCCTGCTACAGTGAGTTATTATGCCAACTGCAAAGGCTTAAAATAGGTTAATCCGACTCCTTTTTCTTATCTAAGTGTCTAATATTAAGACACGCCCAATACCAGCTTAATTATTGTTAAGCTGGTTTTTTATTTTCCATTGGTTGTATCAGCATCATTGGATAAGAACCATTTGCTTAGGGCGTGTCCTCAATCTGAACAAAACCTTTTAAATGGGTTAAAAAAGGCTATATTCTCGCCACTTTTCGAAAATTTATAGACAATATGTTCATATTCTCTGCAAAATTTCCATCGATTGGCAAAAATCTATCTCTTTTTATTTCCATTTTCAAAATGAGGACATGCCCTAATACCCTGCTTTTCCATCAAGTTTTCACACTGTTTGGATAGTGGTAGCAAGAGCAGGCTGCTGTTTTGTGCTACGATAATTTACTAAAATTATAAAACGATATAGAAACTATGACCCATATTTTACTGGTAGAAGACGATCCTGCTATTGCGATGTCACTCAAAGTTACTTGCAAACGTGAAGGCTGGAAAATCACTTGGCTAGACAATGCGAGCAGCGTGTTACCAATGCTTCATAGCCTTGAGGCGCAAGATCTATCGGCGATTATTTTAGATGTTGGCTTGCCAGATGGTGATGGTCTCAGCCTCTGCCAACAAATACGACACACCCCTGATATCGATGGCTTAAAAGACATCCCTATCGTATTTTTGACGGCTCGTAGCGACGAGGTTGATAGGATTTTGGGTTTAGAGATGGGCGGTGATGATTATTGTGCCAAACCTTTTAGCCCGCGCGAGTTGGTTGCCCGTCTAAAAGCCATTTGGCGACGTGAGCAATTACTGTCTAAGCAATCTGCTACTCATACCACAGCCACCGATAATACAACTAACCGTGCTTCTTCGAATAGTATGTCAGGGCAAGCATTGACGTTTGAATGTCAATCTGGCGTTTGGCATTACCAACCGCTCAATTACTCCTTGATGTGGCAAGAGCAAAAGCTGGAGCTCAGCAATACCGAGCGCAAAATTTTGCTGACATTATTACAAGCACCCAATCAAGTCTTTAGCCGTGAGCAATTACTCAGCGCTGTGAGCGACTACCCTGATCATCGCTTGGCCAGAACCATAGACAGTCATATTAAGTCCATTCGTAAGCAGCTGGCCACTGTCGACGCGAGCATTGAGGTTATTCATACTCACCGTGGATTGGGTTACGCATTATGTCCCGCTTAGTCATAACTAACTATAGTCAGGTCAATATAAAAAAGAGACAGCGTGACTGGTATAAATTTTTCGTAGCCTCTGTCTGCGTAGGCACAGCAAGCAAGAAAAGTTTGTGCCAGTCACGCATCATTATGTCGTGTACCCATTTTATTTAGTATCGACTATATAGCCATATTTTGATTAAAACCGATCTTCTATAACGTCAAATAGCATACCTAAAAATATGAATCATAAAACCAGTAATAGCGTGAATAGCCGCCCTAATACTCATATTAATAACAAGGCTGACAATAGCACTCATGCCAGCCAAAGCAATTGGTATGCAAAACTGCATCCCATTGGCACCGCGCAGCAAACGACTAAACCAAAACGACTACTGAATTTGAGTATTTTTTTTAGGATTTGGCTTGCCTTGGCGTTGGTGTTGATTATCTGCGGTGTCGTCGCATTTACTCAACTGTTTGGTTATGTCAAACCGACGGCGCAGCAAGTCATCGAAGACACGTTATTAGATACCAGCAAATTGCTGGCGGCAAGTTTACAGATGCCACTGTCTTCAGGGCAGCTATACGATGATGCCTATCAAAGAAGACTTGATGCGGCATTTATTGGCATGCCAGTAATTGGCGAAACTCAAGAGCCTGAGTATAAAAATAAAAATTATAGCAGCTTTCGGATATACGTAACAGATGATAAAGGCATCGTCATATACGACTCTCTACCTGAACCCGACAATGATGAAGGACGAGATTATAGTCGCTGGAACGATGTTTATTTAACCTTAAAAGGTCAATATGGCGCTAGAAGTACGACACGAGATCATAGTCAGCGCGATGGTACGGTCATGTATGTGGCGCAGCCGATAAAAAATAACGCTGGCAACCTGATTGGTATCGTCAGCGTCGGCAAGCCTGTCGCGAGCGTGTTGCCTTATTTGGACAATACGCGCAATCGCATGCTTATCACAGCACTGCTCATGAGTATTGCTGCCCTAATATTAGCAGGACTGGTCGCATGGTGGCTTAAGCAAAGCATCACCTTGGTTACCCAATATACCAGTGCGCTGGCAGAGGATACCAAAAAGCCCTATTTTTACTTAGGTCATGAGCTTAACAGCCTAACAAATACCATTGAATCTATGAAGCATCGGTTGGAAAATCGTGCCTATGTCACCGACTATGTCCATACCCTCACCCATGAGCTCAAAAGCCCATTAACCGCTATCCGTGCCAGCAGTGAGTTGCTAGAAGACGACGGGCTTGATGAGGAAGACCGACAGATGCTCATCCAATCCATTGGTGAACAAAGTATCAAAATGCAGCAATTAATTGACCGTTTGCTATTACTTGCTAAGGTTGAACAACCGAGCTTTAAGCTGAATCGGCAGCTGACACCTCTACTATCGTTACTGCAAACCCTTGCAAAAGACAACACCGCTAAATTGCAACAGCAGCACCTAGCGCCTATCGGCATTTATCTTGATGATAAACGGGTTACTGAAACAGTGACTTTATCGCCAGATATCTTGGCAAATACCAGCGTTTGCGCTGATCAGTTTTGGTTGGTACAGGTGCTGCAAAACGTATTGGATAACGCCATTCATTTTGCCGATAGCACAGTCGCTATTTATCTGCACAGCACCGCGCAAAACAATTCTGCGCAAACTGTGACTATCGATATATTTAATAATGGTAAATTATTACCTGATTACGCCGTTGGTAAAGTATTCGACCGTTATTTCAGTTTATCGCACCAGAGTCAATCTACTGATACTACATCAGAGCCTCTATCAATATTTTCAACAGAGAAAAGTTCAACTCCCGATACTGAGCAAACGCAGCCTAGCATGTCTGGTAATACGCCAAAAAAAGGGACGGGACTTGGCTTAACCTTGGTCAAGCAAGTTATTGAGCATCACGGCGGTCAGGTCGCTATTAGCAATATTCAAGCAAATAATGATGACAGTAGTAGCATTCTCACTGAAAATAATGCTGCTATTAAGCAGTATTCAGGCGTGATGGTCAGTATTACCTTGCCTTTAACTAAAGAATAAATGTTTGGCTAAAATAGACGCGCTCACTTTCTATACTCAAAAATAAAATGATTAATAACGACAATTCATTAAATTTCCATCGTTCCTACACAGATTTTCTATTTGCTTGTTTTACGATAGCGTTATTCAAATTCGTTATCAAAACTAAGGATAGAAATGCTATGAAAAAATCTACTAACCAAAACCAAATGATAAAAAATTGCTTAGGCTACAATCGTCAGTATTGCGCGCAGGCCTTATCGAACCAAGGCATCGATAGTATCGAATTCGGCCATTGGTTGGCAATTCCTAGTCAGCAATTGCTACTAGTATTTCGCTATCAGCAGTGTGTGGCGGTTGATGATTATCAAGTAGCTGCTTAGAACTATTATTAAGGCTACGAAAAACTCATCCCAGTCGCACTGCATCTGTTTCAAAGTAAATCCACTTTATTAGGGTCTGTTGATCGCGCCCTACCTGTTGAATCGCTCATTTTTAATCTTCCACAAAAAAACCCTTGGTTGTTTCTAATAAAATTATCAGAAACAATCAAGGGCTTAAATCTCTAGGATATAATTCGAAAAGCTACCCTAAGTAATCGACTCTACTGGCTGCATCACATCCGCATTTTGACCGCGATGACGCAGATAGTGATCCAATAAAACAATGGCTAGCATGGCTTCTGCAATGGGCGTGGCACGTACCCCAACGCAAGGGTCATGACGACCTTTGGTGAGCATATCAACCGACTCGCCTTGCGTATTGATACTCTTGCCAGCCGTCGTAATACTAGAGGTTGGCTTAAGTGCAATACTGACACGGATATCTTGTCCTGATGAGATACCACCTAAGATGCCACCCGCATGATTGGCAGTAAAGCCATCTGGCGTCAGCTCATCACGAGAGCTATGACCAAACTGCCCTGCGACTGCCATACCATCACCGACCTCAACGCCTTTGACCGCATTGATACTCATCATGGCATGAGCAATATCTGCATCGAGACGATCAAATACTGGCTCACCCAGTCCAACGGGTACACCACTAGCGATAATCTCTAAACGTGCACCACAGCTAGTACCTTCACGGCGTAGGTTATCTATCAAAGTCTCAAAGCGACTGACAGCATCGGCATCCGCACAAAAGAACGGGTTACTATTTACAAAGTCCCAATCGATTTTGCTAGGTTCTAGGATATTGCTGTACTCATTGCCAATTTGGGTGACATGACCACGGACTTGCACACCCAAGCGTTCTTGTAGATATTTCTTAGCGATAGCACCTGCCGCCACGCGCATCGCAGTCTCACGCGCCGAAGAGCGCCCGCCACCACGATAATCACGAAAACCATACTTCATACTATAAGTATAATCGGCGTGACCAGGACGGAAGGTATCTTTAATTTCACTGTAGTCTTTGGATTTTTGATTGGTATTACGAATCAGCAGGCCAATAGACGTGCCAGTTGTCTTACCCTCAAACACACCAGAGATAATCTCAACTTCGTCAGACTCGCGGCGCTGGGTCGAGTACTTAGACGTACCCGGTTTACGGCGATCTAGATCAATCTGCAAATCTTCTGCGGATAATGCTAAACCCGGTGGTACGCCATCGACGATTGCCATGAGACCAGCACCATGCGACTCACCGCACGTGGTAACCGTAAAAACTTGCCCAATACTATTGCCTGCCATATTTATCCTTAAACAAGTAAACGCAACTTATGCTAATTTGACCCATTATTTATAATTATTGACTGCCAGTCTAGACTTATTGATGACTGTCTAACATCTGCACAAAAGGAGCAAACAGCTGACGATGTGCCATTAGCTCATCATAGGTAATCGCAAACACCCCATGACCGCCATGAGCAAACTTCAACCAGTCAAACTGAATCTCAGGATAGGCTTGCTTTAGTGCCCATTCGCTATCGCCCACTTCACAGACAAGTAGACCTTCTGGGCTTAGGTAATCTGGTGCTTCAAAAAGAATGCGATGTACCAGATCCAGTCCATCTTGACCTGCCGCTAATGCGTGCTCAGGCTCATATAAAAATTCAGGCGGTAAATCTGCCATGATAGCAGCATCGACATATGGAGGATTGGTAACGATAAGCTCGTATTGATTTTCAGCAGGAATCTTGGCAAACAGATCCGACTCGATCACATTCACTTGATGACCAAGATCATGGTGATCTACATTGACCATCGCCACTTCAAGCGCACCTTTATCAATATCCACGGCATCGACCAAGGCATCGACGAAACGTGTTGCAATCGCAATCGCAATACAACCAGAACCCGTGCATAAGTCTAAAACACGCTCAGGCTGCGATAGTTGCTTGATATCTAAACCATGATCGTAAAAAGCGGTTGCCTGATCGTTGACATTCATACCCAATGGCTTGGCCAGCTCATTGGTATCAAAGTACGGATGGAACTGCTGACGAATCAGCTCTGCCACAGGTGAACGCGGAATCAAAACCCGCTCATCGACATAAAAAGGCAAATCACAAAAGTACGATAAATTAATCAAATAGCTCAAAGGCTTACGCTCAGCGATACGCTCTTCTAGCAAGCTCAGTACCACTTGCTTCTCTGATGTAGTCAACCGGCAGTCTAGAATCTGCTCATTCGCCGACCAATCTAACGACAAAGAATGCAATACTATCGCCGATGCTTCAGCAAACTCATCAGTCGTTCCTTGAGCCACGACCACATCATAATTACGAAGCTGAGTAACCGAAAAACGTATAAAATCACGAATACTGACCAGCTGCTCGCGTGCTTCTTCGAGCTCTGCAGGCAAATTGGCAAATTGATCATCTTCACCGAGAAGCCCAGTCTCTGAATCAAATACCATACCACCCTCTAGACCATCGTCGTTGAGGTACTGATTTTGAAACTCTTCTGCGCTCATTGTTTGGTCTTCTGACATATCGCACCTTGCTGATTACATGTCCACTGACGACATGCGGGTAAGTTAAATTGCTCTTTATAATGAGCTGACTTATTAAATAAGAATCTAGCCAACCATTATAGACGCAAACGCTAGATAGCGCCAATCACTGTGCTTTTTAGTGTAAAAAAAATAGCATATATAACAAGTGACTTACGTTAAAATCCAGCAAAACTTCATACATACCATGGCTAAATTATTGCCCAACTGTAGTGAATACGTCAGCAGTTGACGTTTAGCACCCTACGGACATAAAAATATGTGTCAAAAGTTTGCGAAGCTTATTAATTATGCGCATAATAGCTTCATTAGTAGCAACCACAAGTAACTCAATATGATGAAAATAAAACCGCTTATTACTGCCATATCTATCGTTGTTGTTAGCGCCAGTGCTACTGCATTTGCTGCCACCGCTGACAGTACTCGCACATTGCCAGTACGCACCGCTGACTCAATGCCTAGTATCGCCAAGAAAGTCAGCCTTAATGTGCAAGAGAGTCGCGCTCCTGTCACTGCCGCAAAACCAGCTGACCGCATGACGCAATTGATTGATTCAAAGCAAAAGACTAAGCCGTCAGCGCCAGCAGCCACTGCTGATAACATAAGCGCAGAAGAGCTGACCCGTAAGGATGAGCAATCTGACAGAACTGACGATATGAGCGAAGGTCAGGCCGTTGCCGCCCCTAGCGATGTCTCGTCTATTGACTCATCTGACCCTTTAGCTTTTGAATTGCCTGACAGCGAAAAACGTCAAGACTTCAGTGATGACCCCACCATCAAAAACATCGAAGACAAAGATGGCAAAAGATATACCACGCTAAACTTGTCCAACTACGCCACACAAGTTAACGATGCTGTTTGGTCACCAAGCATGAAGGTTAACTCAGCGATGACCATTAAGATGCAGGCATTGCTCGATTGGAACCATGCTTCTCCTGGTCCTATCGATGGCGGCTGGGGTATGAACAGCAAAAAAGCCCTGATCAATTTCCAAACCATGAAAGGCTTGCCACCAACCGGAAAAATGGATCAAAAAACTTGGAATGCCTTGGTTAAAAACATCGCTCCTAATAAGCCGGTGCTAGTGACTTATACGCTGACTGAGGATGATATAAAAACCAACTTCGCGGCCACTCCTTCTGGTTCAGAAGCAAAGTCAAAAATGAAAGGCTTGTATTACCAAGATATCAAAGAGATGCTGGGTGAGCGCTTCCACATGGACGTACGTTATTTAGACAAGCTCAATAAAAATAAAACGTATACCGCTGGTGAGACAATCACCGTATTGAATACTCGTGAAAAGCTCAATCAACGTATCAATCGCGTGGTTGCCAATAAAGCAGACAAAACGCTGTACGCTTACAATGATGATAAACTGGTTGCCACTTACCCAACGACTGTTGGTAGTGATGCCACACCATCACCAAAAGGTACATTTAAAATCATCAATAAAGTCAAAATGCCTTGGTATAAAGCAACCGTTGGCGAAGGTGCTCAAAAGAAAATTCATATGTTACCGCCTGGACCGAACAATCCAGTAGGTGTGGTATGGATGGGAATGTCTAAACCTTCTTATGGCTTACATGGCTCACCAGTACCTGAAGGTATCAGTCGCCAAGGGTCAGCAGGTTGTGTACGTTTGACCAACTGGGATGTGTTAGAGGTTTATGCCAATATCGAAAACGGCGCAACTGTTGTCCTTAACTAAATTGGCTTAACGACGAATGTACCACTCGTATTCGTCGATTGAATAAGCAATCAGAAATACTAAACAAAAAAGACCCTCTTGGTAGGGTCTTTTTTTATGGCTAAATTTCACCAAACACTGACACATCGTTCATAAATCAGCAGAAAAAATATCAATGTAAAATATAGTCAAGGAATTTTAGAATTGCCCATCGTGCTGCGCCTTATACTTTGTAACCTTCCTCGTTACCAGTAATGCTGCCGACTTTTTTGGTGAAAAATAAGCCTGCAGGAATAGAGCACAAAATACCCGCTGCTACTGCCATTTGGATATGGGGTATCTCATTGAACCCTGTGACCAAGGCGCCAATCATAAAGACACCAATGGTAACTGTTGAGGCGATTGCATAGATGACAGAAAATAATGGCCAGTTCATAATTTATTCCTCATTTTTGTTGTGGATATAATACCTTTATACACTAAACCCACAAAAAAAGTAAGTATTTAATTAAAACCTTCAAGCCAGTTATATCGGGTGACCTAGCATAAAGACCCCAATATAATTAAGGATTTATCTACAATAGTATTCATTGCAAGAAATAGCAAAATACATTGCTTTTATCAGCTATCAGTTGATTTTATATCTGCTTATTTCCCGCCTGCCTAGTCGTAAAAAACTTATACGCTTTTCTAAATTTATCATTACAATAGTGACTTTCTGTCATTCTCTAAGAAAGTTTTCCGCTATGACCTTATCTCATAAACAGTTACCTGTTGAGTCAGCAACGACAAAAGACGCCTCAGACGAGATTGACCTTCAACAGGTATCAGAATCTGTTGCTCATACAAATGCGACTGATGAAACTGTAAATAGTGAAGCTTTAAATAGTGAAAATTTAACGAATCCTGAAAGCGACATTGAGCAAGACGGTATCGAGCAAAAAACCCTAGGTGCACAGCCGCCTCAAGCTAAAGTAACAATGGAATCGCTTGGACCGGATGTGGTGATTGCGAGCGTTGAAACATCGGAGCCAGAAACCCAAGCGTCTGCCGACATGGAAAAAACAGAAGTTGGCGCGTCAAGTGCTGATGATGTAGAAAAACAACATACTGAAAATGGTCAGGAGCCGCTAGTCGATGAAGCCACAGTTGAAGCAGAGGATGCTAACGATTCTGCGGCGCTGAATACTGCTAGCAAAGCCAGTCATAATGAACCGACATCAGATGCAACTTATTCTAAGACAGACGAAAACATGTCCGTAGAAAATACGAATGTAGAAAAAATCAATGACGCCAACGCTGCGCCAGATACAAATACTATGGTAAAGGCGCAAAATAAAGACGGTGAGGAAGAGGACGAAGTCAAAGAACAAAAAGAAGCCAAACTAGAGTCTTATAAGCAATTTGTCGCTGAGCAGTTTAATAATCAAAAGGTAGACTATCCAGAAGTACGCGTCAGAATTGAAGCAAATGCGCTGCCCAGCAAAATGTATTTCATCATGAACATACTTTCTGCCATCATCGCCAGTTACGGGTTGGTGACCAATTCAGCCGCTGTCGTCATTGGTGCGATGTTGGTCGCCATGATGTTAGGTCCGATCACAGGAGTGGCGCTAGCGATTATCGACTACCGTGCGCCGCTGTTACGTAAGTCGCTTATTACGGTTATTGCTGGTATCTCACTGGTCGTATTGGTCGGTTTCATCGTTGGTTGGCTGCACAAAGATCAACCGTTGACGACAGAGATACTATCGCGTACCCAGCCCACTTCCATGGACTTAATGATTGCCTTAGCGGGTGGTACTGCTGGTGCTTATGCGATGGTGTCACCGCACTTATCAGTCGCCGTCGTGGGTGTGGCAGTCGCCACGGCCTTAGTGCCACCTCTTGCCGCCAGTGGTATTTTATTTGCCAATAGTGAGATTCAGCTTGGCTTTGGTGCCCTACTGTTGGCCATTACCAACATTATTGCGATCCAATTTACCAATGCGCTTGTGTTGTGGGTTTTAGGTTTCCGCCGTTTGGTGAAGGACGATTATAAATCCAATACTTATCTGACTTTTTTGCAACGTAATGCCGTGACTTTGCTGTTATTAGCAGGACTGGGTACTTATCTGACTATCAATCTACAAACTAATGCCAAGCAACAAGTCTTTGAAAGCAGTGTCAAAGAGGCGATCAACAGCTACTTTATTGACAAAGGTAATGTACTGACCAACACCCAGTTCGATACGGCGGAAAAAAATCAAATCGTTCGTGCTGTTATTCGCGGTGAGACCACTCCTAGCTATTACGATGTCCGCCAAATTGAAGCCGCTATTACCCAAGACATGGCGGAAAATTTCCCTGATTATTTACCGATCAAAATACAATTACGCTACTTGCCGGTGCAAGTAATTGAATCGGATCCATTGATACAAGACAAACTCGACAAGACAGATGCGGCGATTTTGACCAATTAGCTTTTATACGCTACCAAAACCATCGACTATCTAGAGACGCAGAATAACGCAGCAGTTGTAACTCTTGTACCAAGAGCTTAGGCGTTTGTGCTAAAATCGCTTGCAAAATTATTTAATCCTTTTTTATATTAAAGCCATCTTTAATCCCATCCGTCAGTAAGGAGCCGCTGTGAGCCAGCCATTTCGCTCAGCCGATATTCGTCAAGCTTTTATCGATTTTTTTATAAGCAAGCAGCATACCCCTGTTTCTTCGTCTAGTTTGATTCCACATAATGATCCGACATTGCTGTTTACCAATGCCGGTATGAATCAGTTTAAAGAAACCTTTTTGGGTATGGAACCACGCGACTATACACGTGCGGTGACGTCGCAAAAGTGCGTACGTGCTGGCGGTAAACACAATGATTTGGATAATGTCGGCTACACCGCCCGTCATCATACTTTCTTTGAAATGCTTGGCAACTTCTCCTTTGGTGATTATTTCAAGCAAGCAGGTATTGAATACATTTGGGAGTTTTTGACGTCAGATAAATGGCTAGCGATTGATAAAGACCGCTTGTATGTCACTATATATGAAACCGATGACGAAGCCTTTGATATTTGGAATAAGAACATCGGTATTCCAAGTGAGCGCATTATCCGTATTGGCGATAATAAAGGCGCGCCTTATGCCTCTGATAACTTTTGGACGATGGGCGACACGGGTCCTTGTGGCCCTTGTACCGAAGTCTTTTATGACCACGGTGCCGATATCGAAGGTGGCTTGCCTGGCACGCCTGAAGAAGATGGCGATCGCTATATTGAGATTTGGAATTGCGTATTTATGCAGTTTAACCGTCAAAAGGACGGTACATTGTTACCGCTACCAGCCCCAAGTGTCGATACGGGCATGGGACTTGAGCGTATTAGTGCCATCATGCAAGGCGTGCATGGCAACTATGAGATAGATTTATTCACTCATTTGATGGATGCTGCTGCTGAGATTTTAGAGATTGATAATGAACAGCAATCATCCTTAAAAGTCATCGCAGATCATATTCGTGCCGTGTCATTCTTAATCGCTGATGGCGTCATGCCAAGTAACGAAGGGCGTGGCTATGTGCTGCGCCGTGTGATTCGCCGCGCCGTACGTCATGGCAATAAGCTGGGCGCTGATAGTGACTTTTTCTACAAAATGGTAGCCCCACTCGTGGCTGAAATGGGCACAGCCTACCCTGAGCTAAAAGACAAACAAAGCGTCATCGAAAACGCCATTCAAAAAGAAGAAGCACAGTTTGCTAAAACCTTGGCACAAGGTCTGCGTTTGCTTGCCAGCGAACTTGAAGGGTTGCAAGATGGCGATACGCTCTCTGGTGAAGCAGCCTTTAAGCTCTATGATACGTATGGTTTCCCGCTTGATTTGACCGCTGATATCACTCGCGAGCGCGGTATTGCTATTGATGAAGCAGAATTTGATGAGCATATGCAAGCACAACGTGAGCGTGCGCGTGATGCTGGCAAATTCGACGTCGATTACAGCAGCGTTATCCAAGTAGAGACGCCAACGACATTCATCGGCTATGAACAGCTTGAAGAAGATGGCGTGACTGTTGACGCGCTTTATCAAGACGGCAATCCAGCAGACAGCTTGACGGAAGGTATGGAAGGCGTTGTGGTACTTGATCGCACACCATTTTATGCTGAAGGTGGTGGTCAAGTTGGTGAGCTTGGTGAAATCCGCACTGCATCAGGGGTCTTTGAAGTACAAGATACCAAAAAATCTGGTCAGGCGATTATCCATTATGGTGTCGTGACCATGGGCGACATTAGCACTAAGCAAACGGCTGAAGCACAAGTACTCTCTAGCATCCGTGCGGCCAGTGCCAAAAACCACTCAGCCACGCATCTATTGCATGCAGCGCTAAGAGAAGTATTGGGCGACGCGGTCACGCAAAAAGGCTCATTGGTTTCAAGCGAAGTCTTACGTTTTGACTTCTCTTATGACAAGCCCGTCAGTATTGCTGAAATTAGCCGTATCGAACGTCTCGTTAATGAACAAATCCAAGCCAACACTCCTGCCCGTATTGAGAATATGTCGATTGATGACGCCATGAAAAACGGTGCAATGGCATTATTTGGCGAAAAGTACGGCAGTGACGTTCGCGTACTGACTATGGGTACAGACACTATCGTTGATGGTCAACGCAAGCCCTTCTCTATCGAGCTATGTGGTGGGTTGCATGTACAGCGTACTGGTGATATCGGTGTGCTTAAAATTACTAGCGAATCAGGTATTGCAGCTGGTATCCGCCGTATTGAAGCCGTCACTGGTATGAATGCGGTCAAAAACATTCAGCAAAGCGAACAACAATTGAGCGAGCTTGCCAGTCAGCTTAAAGTAAAACGCCCTGAAGTTGCTCAGCGTGTCCGTACCATGGCAGATAAGCAGCGCGATCTAGAAAAACAACTAGAGCGTTTGCAGCAAAAAATAGCCAGCGCACAAGCAGCGAACTTACTCGACGACGTACAGACTATCGCAGGTACGCCAGTTCTTATCAGTACCTTAAGCGGTGTTGATGGCAAATCGATTCGTACGCTGATGGACGATATCAAGTCAAAACTGCCTGATAGCGTCATTGTATTAATTGGTGACAAAGATGACCAGTTAGCGCTAGCAGCTAGCGTAGCAAAGTCTGTCACTGCTAAAGTGAAAGCCGGTGATATCATTCGTCATTTGGCGGGTGAGCTTGGCGGCAAAGGCGGCGGTAAGCCTGACTACGCACAGGGCGGCGCACCTAAATCTGGTAACAGTGCAGCGGTTATCAATGCGCTACCTGCTTGGATTGAAGCCCAGCTTAGCTAAGTTGGCAAAAACACGGAGCTTCACGCTGATCTATAACGCATAGAATACGTGATTGGTTATAACCATTATAACCAATCGCCATATATCTAAGTAGTACTGAGACTTAAAGTTACGCTGTAGATATGGTATAAAGGTCGACGTTTGAAGATATTACTCATTCACTGAGGTTGAAGCAAATACCACTATATGAATGAAAGACATAGGGCGTAACTCTTATAATCTGGCTTTATCTATATAAACATTGACGAGTATCATGTTGACTCTTATCGATGATAATAAAAGGTCATTATTGAATAATAGGTAGATTTTTATGGCGTTAATAGTACAGAAGTATGGCGGCACCTCGATGGGCAGTATCGACCGCATCAAAAACGTCGCGAAACGAGTCAAACGCTGGCATGACAATGGTCATCAAGTGGTTGTCGTGGTCTCTGCCATGAGCGGCGAAACCAACCGTTTGATTGATCTGGCCCGCCAAATTAGCTCTCAGCCTGACCCTCGTGAATACGATCAAATGGTCTCAACGGGTGAGCAGGTTTCTATCTCACTGCTGGCCATGGCAATTAAAGAGCTTGGTATTGGCGCCCGTTCATTTACTGGTCGTCAAGTGCCGATCAAAACTGATAGCTCGCACAACAAAGCGCGTATCGAAAGTATCGACGACAAAAACATACGCGAACAGCTAGATGCTGGCAATATCGTCATTGTGGCAGGCTTTCAAGGTATCGACGACGAAGGCAATGCAACCACACTAGGGCGTGGCGGCTCTGATACGACAGGCGTTGCGATTGCAGCGGCTTTGGGTGCTGATGAGTGTCAGATTTATACCGACGTCGATGGCGTCTATACCACTGATCCACGCGTTACCTCAAAAGCCAAAAAGCTTGAAAAAATCACCTTTGAAGAAATGCTTGAGATGGCCAGTCTTGGTTCTAAAATTCTACAGATTCGTTCGGTAGAATTCGCTGGTAAGTACGGCGTGCCACTGCGTGTACTCTCTAGCTTTGATGAAAATACTGACGGCAGCTTTGACCAAGAGTTTCAAGACAACGTGGGCACCCTAATTACGATAGACGAAGGAGACAATATGGAACAGGCAATCATCTCAGGTATCGCGTTCAATAGAGACGAAGCAAAAATCTTAGTACGCGGCGTGCCTGACCACCCTGGCATCGCTTCTGCTATCTTAAGCCCAATTGGTCGTGCCAATATCGAAATCGATATGATCGTCCAAAACCTTTCGGATAATGGTACCACCGACTTTACCTTCACGGTTAATCGCACTGACTTAGACAAGACGCTAAAAGTGCTTAATGAAGAAGTCAAAAATGAGATTGGTGCAAAAGAGATATCAGGTAACAGCGAAGTTGTTAAAGTCTCATTGGTTGGCGTTGGCATGCGCTCACACGCAGGTGTTGCCAGCCTAATGTTCCAAACCTTAGCCGAAAACAACATCAATATTCAAATGATATCGACCAGCGAAATCAAAGTGTCTGTGCTGATTCAAGACCAACACTTGGAAAAAGCCGTTAAGTCATTACACACCGCATTTGGCCTTGATCGTGAAGACGGTGAAAGCAAAATCGCTGGACTATAAATGCTATAACGAGCATGTGCCAGAGTTAATAGTTATCAATTAAAAAGCTATTGATTACTTTTAGTAAAATTTAATTAAATAGGGTCTTATTAGATCCTATTTTTATTTTTTATTATTGCTCTGGTTCGTATATAGCTAATAGTTTTGTGAAAACCCGTGACAGTATCTGTTATGCCCCCTATAATGGGGCTTTCATTTGGGCTAAATGAATCTACCTATCATTACCGCTATTCGCCTAACTTTAGACATAGTAGCTTGTAAGTTAAATACAAGAGATGTCTAGTGCGATGGTAATGTCCTGCAATTGAGATGTAATCTGATGAGTAATAATCTGTTGATGCGACATAAGGAGTGTGACGCATGTTAATTTTGACACGCCGCGTGGGCGAAACGTTAATGATTGGCGACGAGGTCAGTGTGACTGTCTTGGGCGTTAAAGGCAATCAGGTGCGTATCGGTGTTAATGCACCAAAAGACATTGCCGTACACCGCGAAGAAATTTATCAACGTATTCAGCATGAGCGTTCTGTACAGTCGCAAATGCAGCATCTTGAGCAAGGCAGTTTTGCGCCTTCATTTGATGACGAAGACTATTTCAATCGCTAAGCTATAACAGTTAACGCTTAATCAATAATTATTATTGAATATATATAAGCATTATATTTTTATAAGCAGTGTACACAAATACTGTATTTTTTAATCTGCTCTGAGGTCATTTATTTATGAGTATCCGCCAATCAGATGTATCGGCTCTACTTAATGGTTTGAATAAAAAAGCCATTGGATTCAATGATGTCATCAGTTTTATTGATGATTTTTATCGCTATGCGCCCGCTCCTTTCGTTAATGGTATGGTGCATAATGCAGCGGGTGAAAATGAAGGTAGTGCGAAGATTTTTGGTTTTGCTAAGCACCATGGTCTGAATCAGTTGGACACGCTAAAGCTATTCGGCGAGCACTATGCCAAGGTTCAAGCGACGCCTAACGGTACTGACCACGCCAATATTCGCAACTTTTTACATTGGGGTTGGCAAGGGTTTTTGATGCAAAAAAATCCATTGACCGTTCGCCCTAGTGTTGATACTACTGCACTTTAATTATTTTTGAGCATGCAAAAAAGCCACGCTATTATATAGCGTGGCTTTTTTATTGAGCGACTACTGCTGTGATTAGCGATACTCTTGCTTATTTATCATTATCACAAAGCTTATTTATCAAGAAATTTAACCGGCTGGATAGCACCTTTAGGATTGGGCATATTGGGATAATGATGCTCATGCTCCACATCACATTCAGCACCGACGATGGAGCCATTGTCTTTTACGGGTTTATGAATATAACCGGTACGCTCGGCAGCAGGTAGGTGCTCATGTTCCCAAACCATCACTGCTTGCATACAGGTGTCGCGCTGCTCAGCCGTTAATTTGCGACCATCCGGCCATTTGCCAAGCTCAATAGCCATACGAAATTTATCGACCATGTCAGGCGTTAGTGTTGCTAATATTGTTTGCTTGTCCATCTTACTCTCCGCTACTATTTTTTATACGACAACTGCTTTTATTCATCATCCATAATATCATCATCGATATCAAGACTGAATTCTTCGGCATGGACATTCCAGTGTAATTTGGTACGGCAGGCTTCATAAAAATCAAACCCTGGTGGATGCAGTAGCGTCAGCTTATCAGGGTGCTTACGAATATAAAGCCGCTGCTCTTGATCGAGTGGTATGCTGGGTTTGCCATCTGCACTGACCATTGGTTGCGTGCGATTGTCCTCATGGATACGAATACAAACTTCGCTATTACCACTGACCACAATTGGACGGCTGGATAAGGTATGCGGATGCATGGGCACTAAACATATCGCATCCATACTCGGATGGATAATAGGCCCACCACCAGAGAGTGCATAGGCTGTCGAGCCGGTAGGCGTCGCAACAATCAAGCCATCGCTGTGTTGCCTATAGACATCATGACCATCAATTTTCAATTGAAAATCAATCATATGTACCGACTTACCCGCATGCAATACGATGTCATTGAGCGCCATATCTTCATGGATGATGTTGCGCCCTTCTCGTATCTCCATCGTCAGTAGAAACCGATGATCCAACTGATAATCACCCATCAATACCTGACGCAATTTAAAAGCAGCTTCGTCAGGTTTGACATCGGCCAAAAATCCAAGACGACCACGGTTGACACCCAACACAGGTACGCGATAACGTGCCAGTGCTTCAGCAGCATGCAATATGGAACCATCACCACCGACGACGATGACCAAATCACAAATCTCACCAATCAAGCTACGCTTAACGATTTTGACTTTTTCAATCTCAGTGAGATCCAAGGTTGGTAGATGGGCGGTTTGCATGTCCATTATCAAGGTGAGATTCATCTCATTGATCGTTTGGGCAATCTGCACCAGACTTTGGGTGACGCTGCGCTTGCCTGCGCGCCCCATTAGCCCAATACGCCGAAACGCAGGGTTTTTGATGGCGTGGAACAGCTCTGATTCATGTAAGTGTGGCAATCTTTCGGACTGCGCGGAGTTTTCCATAAAACGACTCGGAATAACGGTAAAGTACAGAGTAATGATAGCGATAAATGAGCGCTTAAACTAGCATGTTTTATCAATTATCGTTGTTAACTGTCGTAATCGACCCCATATATCTACCATTGCACGCCCCTTTATAGCGTGTTTACAGCGCTACTGAGCATCAATGCCTATCAAACACAAATAAGTCATACCGTAGCTGCATCAGGCCTCGACAGCCGTCACGCAAACACAGTTGACAATAACCGAGCTTTTGCTAAAGTAGCAGTAATTTATATCATTTTTAATTAAGGACATATGTATGGCCAATCCTATTGTCAGTCGCGCAGAGCTTGCGATCGGCGGTCAGCCGATGACCGTCAAAGGTGTCATCCAAAAGACCAGCTTGTTGCTTGGTTTATCTGCTATCACTGGTATCGGCTTTTTCTTTTATGCGCTGATGGCAGGTCTATCACAAAGCTTTATTACCATGGCGGCCTTTGGTAGTATGTTTGCCGCTTTTGGTCTCGCGATTTTTATCACTTTTAAACCGCAAAAGGCCAAAACCTTTGCCGTCCCTTATGCACTTTTAGAAGGTATCTTCTTAGGCGGCATCTCGCTGTTCTTTATGAGAATGTATCCAAGCGTGCCAGTGACGGCAATGTGTGCGACCTTTGTGACAGCAGCCGTTATGCTAGGGCTATATCGCTCTGGTCTCGTTAAGGTAACGCAGAAATTCCGCTCTATCGTCACCTCAGCGCTTATTGCCATCATGCTCGTCTATGTTGCGCAGTGGGTACTTTCTTTAGCGTTCGGTTCAAGCTTACCTTTCTTATTTGAAGGTGGCGTTATCGCTATTGGCTTCAGTTTGTTCGTGATTGTTATCGCTTCTTTTACGCTATTACTTGATTTTGATAACATTGATCGCGGCGTAGCAGCTGGTATTTCTGAAGACTACGAATGGTTATTTAGTATCGGTATTCTTGCGACGCTAGTATGGATGTATATCGAATTTATGCGTCTGCTCAGCTACCTACAAGACTAATGTAAAACCTATCTAATAATAATGACACCTAAAATAAAAAACCGTCTTTTGCTAAAGGCGGTTTTTTTATGGGTGAAACTAGGGTCTGTTGAACATTCAAATGTGGAACTGGCAGTGGCTATTTTTTAGACAATACGCAGTGAAATTTTTGACGCCTAGTCGTTCTAGGTTAGGCAATTTCGCCATGTATTGGCAAAAAATAGTCCTGCCCCTGCTTGTATACTTGGGGCTGATACTAAAATCAGCCCAAACGTTGTTGCAAACCTAGCTAAGGTCTCGACATTATCGTCGGTTTACGCATAGTTTAATGCGGTTTTAGCGATCAGCAGTCCTAATATTTGAATGTTCAACAGACCCTAAGCACGTTTTAGACGCAGTGCATTTAATACCACGAATAATGAACTCAATGACATTCCAATGGCGGCAAGCCAAGGTGGGACATAACCGAACGCGGCAGGCAATAATACGATACTGTTATAAGCTAATGCCCAGCGGAAGTTTTGTTTGATGATACTTTCCGTTTTATCCGCGATACGTTTGGCAGCTGTAATGGCTTCAATCTGTCCATTTAGAATGATACTGTCACTCGACACCTGCGCCAAATCTGCCGCGCCAGCAATCGAAGTCGACACATCTGCTGCTGCCAATACGGGTGCATCATTGATACCATCACCAACCATCAGCACGACTGACCCTTGCGCTTGCAGCTGCTGGATATGATTGACCTTATCCGTTGGCGACAAACCATTATATGCCGACTGCATGCCCAAACTCTCCGCCATGACCAGCGCCTGTGGACTGGGGTCGCCCGTCAGCATCACAGACTCAATCCCTAAGTCTTTGAGCGTATCCAGCATTGAGCGGGCGTTATCACGCACTTTATCGCTAAAGTAAAAACACGCCAGTGCTTGCCATGTGCTTGAGGAGCTTGTTTGACAAGACAACACAACCGCTGAGCTGGCACGATGGCTCAACAAATCAATCGTTAAATTATTGTCTACATTTTCACCAGTGGCGCTTTTATCCAAAGCAAAATCCATATGACCAATACGATATAGAACGCCATCAATCATGGCTTCTACCCCGCCTGCTGGATAATGCTGCAAGGCTTGAGTGGGTGGCAAATGTAATTGATAAGCGGCAGTCAGTAGCGCATGAGCAATCGGATGGCGACTGCCTACTTCTAAGGCAGCAGCTATGCCTAAAAAACGGTCTTTTTGCAAAGGCAACGCGCTTGAATCAGCGTTTTCATTTTGGCTGACCGGTTTTGTTAGCTCAATGTTCAGTAAGTTTGGCTTGCCATAAGTCAATGTCCCCGTCTTATCAAAGGCAACATGAGTAATCTCTGCTAAAGTTTGCAGCGTATGACCACGCGTGGTCAAAAATCCATAGCTGGCCAATCGATTGGTAGAGACCGTCAGCGCAATCGGTGTGGCTAGTGACAGCGCGCAAGGACAAGTAGCAACCAATACCGCGACCGTTGCCCAAATGGCTTGACTTGGATCAACGATGTACCAACCGATAAATACCAATGCTGACAACACTAAAATCCGCGCCACAAACCAACGAGCCAGCTTATCCGCTTGCTGTGCCAGTTTGGGCTTTTCACTCATGGCACGGTTCATCAGCCGATCAATCAGCCCAATCTGACTGTCTTCTGGCAGTGCCGTGACCAGCATCTCAAACGGCTGACTGTCGTTTTGCGCGCCGCCGACGATATAGTCACCTTGAGACTTGATGATTAAATCACCCTCACCCGTCAGCAAACTTTGGGAGACGGTCGCAGTTGGACTAAGCAAAATACCATCGCTTATAATCTCAGACCCAGCCTCAACCATGATGATGTCACCCACTTGTAAGCTTTGGGCGGTCACCATTTGTTTTTGTTCTGCGCCATACGCTGGCTTTAATAAACCTGACTTTAATAAATCTGGTTGACGGCTGGTTTGTTGCCAGTCTTGAGCTATACGATTGGTTATTTGATAGACATTGGCGTCCATACTCTGCATAAAATTGGGCGTGTACTTCGTCGGAGCACTTGCCACAGCGCTGATTGGACTTTTAACACCTGTCTCATGAACTGCCTGATTAATAGCACTCGTATCTACTTTATTCAAAGCATTTTGCTGTAACTGCTGCAAAATGAGCGCAGCGTCTCCTTTATTTTCAGCGATTTTTTGTACTAAAACTGGCTCCACCACTACTAAGTCATTGGCCATCGTCGCCGCTTTCAGACGGGCATTATGCTCGATATAACGCCCTGCCAATAAGAAGAAAATAAACATGCTGACCGAATCATAATAGGTCTGACCGTTTCCAGTAATGGTGGCGTACAAACTGGCGAAAAATGTAACAATCAAGGCGATACTGACCGGTACATCCATATTGACTTGGCGCGCGCGAACTGCCGACCATGCAGACGTAAAGAACGGTATGCCCGCATAAAAGAACACGGGAATACTGACGAATAACGACACCCAACGCAAAAAATCGCGCTGTAATATCAACATCCCGCTGTATTCACCAAAATATAGTGCGACCGCATACATCATTGCTTGCATCGCGCCAAGAGCAGCAATTCCTAGACGTAGCAGCATCTTGTTATTGTGCTTAGCCAGCATTGCTTCATGGGTGTCTTGACGGTAAGGCTTGGCTTCGTAGCCAATTTCATTGATAACGGCTAGAATACGGCTGATAGGCAGCTTACTCTCGTCCCAAATGACGCGCATACGCTGATTGGTTAAATTGACCTGACACTTACTGATGCCATCAATCTCATAAAGACGCGATTCGATGAGCCACGTACAGGCAGCACAGCGTAAATTATTAACGGACAATTCCGCCACCGACAGACCATCTTGAGCATAAACGAACTGTGACTTTATCTCATCATGATCATAGGCTTCGAGGCGCGTCAGCTGGGTGGGAAGGCTTGCGGTACGATTGATTTCAGAGCGATCAAGATAATATTGCTCAAGCCCTGCCTCAACGATGCTTTGAGACGCCAATTGACAACCCATGCAGCACATCTCACGGGATTTACCCAATATATCGGCATAAAATGGCGGCTGCGGCACTGGATCGCCGCAGTGAAAACAATGCCCAGCAAGGGGCAGCACCAACCCTTCTGTGATAGAGTTGTCTTCATAATGATGGCTGGAGGTTGGCATTGGTGAGGGGGCACTAGACATAATCGCGCTTACTTCCTTTAGACAGGTTTGCTCGAACCCAATTCGCTTTGAGTAAACTTGCTATCATCAAACGTGCTTACTTTTACTTAAAACAGCTATTTTAAATAGGTTCGGCACTGCTAGCACAGAGGGAGAATCAACTGCTAATTCATACAAAAAACATCGTTAGAATAATCGTAAATTGTTATCTTATATGGCATCCACAGAGCAAATTAAAAGCTCGCTGTGTTTTCGTATAAACATAGCCGTCAACAGATCGATTATACTATAAGCCAGTGCTGTGAGTAATATAACCCCTCACAGTGTAATCCCAATGAATGCCTGCGTTGATGATGATAGATTGAAAAATTTGTCAATTTGCGTCATTATGAGGCAGTTTTTTATCCCTAAATGGTGCATCATCCGTGCAAAAATATAATTCTAAGCTACCAAACGCCAAGCTCTCTTCGCCATCTACGCCTTCTGTCAGCACGCTACCCTCTCAGCAGCGCGGCTTGGTGTTTAGTAGTATTTTATTAATTGTCATTATTGCTGGCATGGTGCTACTGGCGCTGTATTTGATCAAGCTTGATCGCACCATTACCCACAAGTTCGAAGGTAAGCGTTGGGATATTCCTGCCAAGGTATACTCGCAGCCGCTTGAGCTTTACCAAGGTGCCAATGTCGATAACAGCACGATTAAGACATGGCTTGAGCTGCTCAATTATCAAAGCAATAAGGCGTATGATCGCACTGGTACTTATCGTAAGTCCGGCAATACTTATTTTATTCATACCCGCGGTTTTACCTATAGCTCTAGCGATATAGACACTGAGCAAGTCATAAAAATGACGATTGCCGGTAATAAAATTGAGTCAATTCAAAGCACTTTACCAGCTAAGAGCGGCATTATTCGCCTTGAGCCGGTTAGTATCGGTGGCATTTACCCAGACAGCAATGAAGATCGTATGGTCGTCTCTTTAGATGAGGTGCCGCAGCCATTGATTGATGCGTTAATAGCCACGGAAGATCGCGGCTTTTATGAGCATAAAGGGGTGTCGATACGCGGTATCGCTCGTGCGGTCATCAATAACTTCTCTGGTGGCTCTAGACAAGGTGGTTCGACCATCACCCAGCAGCTAATTAAAAACTTCTATCTAAATTCAGATCGCACCCTAAAACGCAAAGCCAATGAAGCCTTGATGGCTGTGCTACTTGAGCTCCATTATAGCAAAGATGAAATTCTGCAAACGTATCTGAACGAAATTTACTTAGGACAAAACGGCAACCGCTCTATCAATGGTTTTGGTTTGGCAGCACAGTTTTATTTTAATCAACCGCTGAACGAGCTGCGTTTAGATCAGCAAGCCTTGCTCGTCGGTATGGCAAAAGGCCCAAGTGTCTATAATCCACGTCGCCATCCAAACGATTCAAAAGCACGTCGTAACATTGTTCTTAGCAACATGCTAGAGATGGGTACGCTCAGTCAAGCAGACTATGATAAAGCCATAGAAAGATCGCTGGGTATCGTTGATAAGCCTGTCGAAGGCAAAAGCCAGTTTCCTGATTTCCTTGATATCGTCAAACGTGAATTGAATACCGTCTATTATTCTGATGACCTGAAAAACGAAGGTCTGACGATTATTAGTACGCTCGATCCTATTGCCCAACTAGCTGCTGATAAAGCAGTCGATAAAAAACTGGGCGAGCTACGTCGTAGCAGCAGCAAGACCAAAGACTTACAAGGGGCTTTGGTCAGTGCGAATCCAGAGACTGGCGAGCTGGTCTCCGTAGTCGGTAGCGGCAGTGAATTTACCGGCTTTAACCGTGCTGTCGATGCCAAACGTCAAGTCGGTTCTTTGTTAAAGCCAATCATTTATATGACAGCGCTCGAAAGTGGTCGCTATAATTTGGCGAGTTCCGTCGATGATTCACCGATTACGGTCAATCTAAATGACGGTACGAAATGGAATCCAAAAAACTATGACAATCGCGATCATGGTTATGTCCCCTTTACCACCGCTCTGTCTCAGTCTTATAACCAAGCAGCGGTACGCTTAGGCATGGAATTTGGAATCAATACTTTTGCCAAGCAGCTACAGCGTATGGGTATTAAAGAGAAAATATCGCCCTATCCTTCTGCTTTGCTAGGTTCTGTCAATCTTAGCCCCATGGATATGCTTGGTATCTATCAAGTATTTGCTACGGGTGGCTTTCGGACACCTATTCACAGCATTCGTAGTGTCATTGATGATCGCGGTCGTATTTTACAGCGTACAGGGCTTAATACGCAGCGTAGCATTCCACCTGAGACTAACTTTTTGACCAATTACGCGCTACAGCAAGTGGTCGCCAGCGGAACGGCTAAACGAGCACAATCACTTGGTAGTAACCTAAATCTCGCGGGTAAAACAGGCACCACAAACGATTACCGCGATGCTTGGTTTGCTGGTTACAGTGGTAACTATGTCAGCGTGGTTTGGGTCGGTCGTGATGATAACAAACCAATTGGTCTGAGCGGCGGTACGGGTGCATTACCAGTCTGGGTCGACTATATGAGTCGCTTAAAGTTGACACCGGTATCGCTACCTGAGCCTGAAGGTATTGAATGGTTATGGCTTGAAAACAATTCTGGCAAGCTGTCAAATGAGCGCTGTGCTGATGCGCGCTATCTACCAGTGATGTCTGCACACCTACCAGAAGAAGCCAGCAGTTGCGCCATTGGATTGTATCAACAAGATAGCGTTCGAGAACAGAGTGAGCAAGGCGCTATCAATCAGCAACGCCGCCGCGAAGGCTTAGACATTCCAAATGGCGAAGCCGTTGATACCGACAACCAAAATGATAGTGATGCGCAGAACGGTGCTGACACTTGGTATGACCGTGCGGTTGAATGGTTCTAAAATTTTTTTTAAAACTTAAAAGAGGGTTCTAACATGGTGTCATCTATACAGCAGAGCGTATCCGTCAAGCAATACTTTATGCGCGCGGCTAAAAAAACCACGCTAGTGAACTCTGTCCTTGCTGTCAGTGCGCTCGTCAGCATGATGAGCTTGAGCGCCTGTCAGACGGTGCCTAATGCGACGAACACAACGCCTGTTCAAACGGTGCCCGCAACGCAAAATCCAAAAGCACCCTCATCGGTTACCAAGATAACGCCTGCGACTCAAGCACCAATCATTGATAGCAGGGGCTATGACAATGATAACGAAAATAAGAACAACTATCCTGTCGACCCTTATACGCCGTCCGAACCATCTTCAGCGACAAACCCATTGACGCAGCAGACCCCAGTATTTACAGAACCTAATACACTGCCTAGTCCCATAGTTACAACGCCCGACGCCGCGATTATTACGCCTTCTCCTGATGACTATATAATATCCGAACCCTCAGTGCCGTCACATAATGAACTGTTGGAGCGCGCGCGCCAAAATTCGCAGCAACGAAGTCAGCAAGTGGCCACTAATAACAGTGATTTGCCAGCATTTCGTAATCTCATGCAAACGGGAATCGGTCAGTTAAAATCAGGAAAATTGACCAGTGCTGAGAGTAGCTTTACCCGTGCCCAGCGACTTGCACCAAAATCCTCGGCAGTATACTTTTACTTGGCACAAGTTGCCCTCAAAAAGAACCAGCCGCGCAAGGCAGAAGCGATGGCGCGCCGTGGTCTTGCCGTCTCGCAAAATGCCAATCGTAGACGGGCACTCTGGCAAGTTATTTTGCAATCAGGACAAGCTCAAGGCAATTCACGCGTAGTCAGCGAAGCAAAGCGAGCATTGCGTTAGTTAGTTAGTTAGCATCTAAATGAGCAGGACTGCATTCGCAAGCGTTAAAAGTTCATGGCTGTTAAACACTTATAAAAGTTAAAAGAGCCAAGCAAGGTATGCAAACTGTTAACTTTAAGTAGGCTGCTCATTCACTATTTACTCCAAGCTGGGATTTATCCAGAACACCCATTCATTTTTACTCTAGATTAAGGTTATCGTTATGGCATGGCAACAACTGCACTTACAATGTGAAAAAGCAAACGTCGATCTCGCCGAGGCATTGTTACTAGAAGCAGGTGCATTATCAATCGCCTTAGACGACGCAGGGGATCAACCTCTATTTGAACCATTACCTGGCGAATCACCCTTATGGGATGAAGTCATTCTGACAGGATTGTTCGATGCCACAACAGACATTGGGAGTCGTCATGCGGTTGAACAGTTAAGTCACGAAATTGGCGCACAGGTACACGCCAGTCGCATTTGGCTAAGTGCGGTAGATGATAAAGACTGGGAACGCGAATGGATGAGCAATTACCATCCTATACCATGTGCCAACAATTTATGGATTGTGCCTAACTGGATAACGCCGCCTAATCCTGAGGCGACCAATATCATTATGGACCCTGGTTTGGCTTTTGGTACTGGTTATCATGCCACCACTCGTCTCTGTCTCGACTGGTTAACAGAGCAAGATCTGACCGATAAAATCGTGATTGATTATGGTTGCGGCTCAGGTATTTTGGGCATTGGGGCGTTGTTGTTGGGGGCACGTCACGTTTATGCTGTCGATATCGACCCACAAGCTGTGCTGGCGACCAACCAAAATGCCGTACGCAATCATGTCGATGATCGCTTGCAAGCATTTTTGCCAGAGGAGTTTACTGATTACTGGAAACAAAACGACGTTAAACCTGTAGAAGTGATGGTCGCCAATATTTTAGCCAAGCCACTGATTGGCTTAGCACCTTATTTTGTCACCTTAATGGCACCAAAAAGTCGTATCGTGTTAGCTGGCTTAATCGAGTCACAAACTGAAGAAGTGACTGCTGCTTATCAGCCTTACTTTGCGCTCGATCCGAAGCACGCTTTTACAGCGCAAGAAGACCAACATTGGCAGCGTTTGTCTGGTACATTTACAGGCTAGCAACATGTAATTACATCTGTTACGATAGAGCGGCAGTCAAATGTTATGTGTTTGACGCCACTCTGTCCTTATCTATCACTCATATATGTATCAAACATTTAACGATGAGTGTTTACTGTGGAAGCCTGAGCGTTGCAGGCAACTATTGGTGAGTGGCTACGCGGTATTGATAACCATACTTTTTTGGATTCGACCCTATGACCACGCCAATAAAAACTCAGTGCCCTCATTGCCAAGCTTGCTTCAAGTTAAAACAAACGCAGTTAAATAAAGTGAATGCAGCCGTCTGCTGCGATCAGTGTCAGCAGAGTTTTTTGGTCAATAGACATCTTATCGTCACCACCGATACGCCACCAAATCCTACAGATAGCACGACAACTAATCCTAATAATAAAAGCAATGCCAAACCATCCAGTAACAAGCAATCTTCAACAGTATTCTCTAATACTTTAATTCATGACGGCTTAATTTATGACGATATGGATATTGAAGAGTCAGATGAAAACAATTTGGAGTATGACTCGTTAGCCAGTATGGATGCTTGGCTAAGTAAAGCAGATAACAGCAGTCATAGCACCTCGATAACCAGTAAGCAGCACAATAATCTTGATAAAAATGACGAATCAGCAGCTCAGGTTGCGCTTAGTTCAGCCGAAGCTAATAATATTCATGCAAATATTGATGATACGACTGATAACGCATGGCTTGAAGATTTGCTCAAAGAGCAAAGCAAAAATGATAATACCATCCAAGAGGATACGGACTTATCACAGCTATTGCTCAGCATGGGTGTGCCCTTCAAAGACGAAGACCGAACACATGAAGAGCGGGTCAAAAAAATGGAGGCACAAGCAAAATTCACTCCGACACCAGCGCGACGTTCGATTGCCTCGTTATTGTGGACATTAGGCTGCTTGGTCTTGGTACTACTGCTTTTCGCCCAGTACGTTATTTTTAATTTGGAAACCTTGGTAAAAAATCCTGCTCATGCGGAACGACTACAAACCCTCTGTACGATCGCTGCTTGCAGCCTACCTAGTGCCGACTTGGCTGCCTTGACAGTCACTGAACTCAGTCACAAACCCAGCCAAATTAAAACAACGGGTACTTTTAGTGAAGTAAGTGCGACGCTAAACAACCAAAGCGTACAAGCACAGCTCTACCCTAGTGTTAAGGTCAGCGTTTACGGTGCAAATGCCCTCCTCGGAGAGTTTATTGCAGCGCCAGATGATTATTTATTGAGCACCCAAAGCCAAATAGCCGCTGACAGTCGCAGACAGTTACTGTTTACGATACCCGTTGCCAATGCTCAAATTCGTGAAGTCAGTGTCAGTCCCGTTTATTAAGCAAAACTTTAATAAATAGGACTTCATAAGATGATTTTAGATTAAATGATCTTAGTGATGACATTAGTTTCATGGTATCACCACTAAGATAACGTCTAATCTGTCAGTGCTAGCCGATATTAATTTGTTATAATATTCCTCTAACCCCTATAGTTTGACTCTTTCTAATCCCAAGGACATTATCTTATGGCACCTCATGCACAGCATAATGCCAATCGGTTTGCCCAAAGCTCTGAGCATCTTGCCGATTATAATGACGACAACTATCAGCATTCAATTCACAATTTAGAGCCTTCAGATAACCGTATGAGCCATATCCAGACTCATGAACCTTTACGTGTGAATGTAGAACGCGTGGTACGTCAGTATTTTGTGATGTTGGGTGATGAGATACCTACCGACTTGTATGAGCTCATCCTAAAACAAATCGAAGAGCCACTACTGTCTGTCGTTCTTGAACAAACGCGAGGCAATCAGACCAAATGCGCGCAAATTTTAGGTCTCAATCGTGGTACGTTACGCAAAAAACTCAAAACTTATAACTTGATGTAGCCTCAGCTATATGAGCTTATCGATCGTCATTAACCCTCATTATGTATGGCAATGTATCGTTCATGACCTTATCCATAGTGATAACGTCTACAGCGAATGCCATTATCACCTTGCCAGACGTTTACGTCAGGCTTTTTTTATGGAAAGTTCTTATGAGTACAGCCCCACTTGCCCTACTGTCGGTCTCCGATAAGTCTAACATCGTTGAATTTGCTCAAGGCCTCATTAAAGCAGGTTTTGCTTTGCTATCGACTGGCGGCACTTATCGACTACTGACAGAGCATAACGTTGCGGTGACCGAAGTATCAGATTACACCGGTTTTCCTGAAATGATGGATGGCCGTGTTAAGACGCTGCATCCTAAAATTCATGGCGGTATTCTAGGGCGCCGTGGCACTGATGATGCTGTTATGAGCGATCATCAAATTGATCGTATTGATCTAGTCGTGGTAAACCTTTACCCATTCGCAGAAACCATCGCTCGTGCTGATGTAACGATGAACGATGCGATCGAAAATATCGATATCGGTGGTCCTACAATGGTACGTTCTGCTGCCAAAAACCATGCTCACGTTGGTATTATTACTGACCCAGTAGATTATGATCGCGTGCTTACTGCTTTGGGTGATGGCACTAAACTGACCGCTGCCTTACGCTACGACTTAGCGGTGAAAGCCTTTGAACATACTGCACAATACGACGGTATGATTGCCAACTTCTTAGGTAGCCGAGTCAATGAGACTCAAGAGCCAGAGAACTTTTCACGTACCTTTAACGTGCAGCTAGAAAAAGCCCAAGACCTGCGATATGGCGAAAACCCACATCAAAACGCGGCTTTTTATACCGAAAACCATCCACTCAAAAGTCAGCAAGCCTCTATTGCCACGGCGAAGCAATTACAAGGTAAAGCACTGTCTTATAACAACATCGCCGATACTGATGCGGCGCTTGAGTGTGTCAAAGCGTTCAGCGCCTCTGCCTGTGTCATCGTTAAGCACGCCAATCCTTGCGGTGTCGCGGTCAATACCGACCAAGTAGCGGCTTATAACACTGCTTTTAGCACGGATCCTGAATCTTCTTTTGGTGGCATCATTGCCTTTAACCGCCCATTGACCGTTGCTGCTGCAAAAGCGATTATTGACAATCAGTTTGTAGAAGTGATTATTGCACCTAGTATCGAAGATGGTGTGCTTGAGGCGACTGCTGCTAAGAAAAACGTGCGTGTATTGGTATGTGGCGAGCTACCAACGCCTGAGCAGCGCGAAAGCCAGCTCGACTATAAGCGTGTTAACGGTGGGCTGCTCGTACAAGAGCAAGATCTGGGTTTGATTACTGCCAACGACCTAAGAATCGTCACGGATGTGCAACCAACGGAAGCGCAGATTGCGGATTTACTATTCAGCTGGAACGTCGCAAAATACGTCAAATCTAATGCCATCGTTTATGCTAAAGGTCAACGCACTATTGGTGTTGGCGCTGGTCAAATGAGCCGTGTCAACTCAGCACGTATTGCCGCTATCAAAGCTGAACATGCTGGCTTGGCCACAGAAGGGGCTGTTATGGCCTCAGATGCCTTCTTCCCGTTCCGTGATGGCATTGATAATGCTGCTGAAGTAGGTATCTCAGCGATTATCCAGCCGGGCGGCTCTATGCGTGATGACGAAACCATTGCTGCGGCGAATGAGCATGGTATCGCAATGGTATTTACAGGTATGCGCCATTTCCGCCATTAAACTGTGTCTTATCACTTTGAAAACTGGCATTAATAGCCGTATTGAATTGTATATCGCTGTTAATGCTACATTCTTATGATAAAAGCAATATCCATTAAAAAAGCCACTATTTATAGTGGCTTTTTTATACGTCAAATTTAATAAAAGTATTTAGAAAAAACGATTTAGCAATTAGGTCATATGTCCCTTAATACTCTTATTTCAACACCTTTATCTCTAGCGCCCTTGCGCATTGGCCATATTAGTCTCATTGATCTCGACTTTATACACTAGACGTAGATACTCTAGGTAATCTTGTAGCTGATCTTGACCCAAGTTATCACGGATAATGGAGGCAGTTTGCGCGCGTTGCATATCAGACAGTGGTGACTGTTGCTCGGTCTTGATACGATCACCGACCAATAACGTCGCACCCATCTCTGTTTCGCTCGCAATCGCAACGACACCATTATTGGCCGCTTGCTGACTAAACGCCAAACCTCGCTCTTTTTCTGTCAATCGTGTGGTTTGACGGTTTATTTCACCTAAGGCTTGAAAACTGACTGGTTGTTTAGCAATATCTGCCGTTGTTTTAATGCCAGTCGCCAGTTTCTTAGCATCTTTTAATGCCAATGCCGTGGCTTTTTGCTGACGTAATATCTGTGTGATTCGTGGCGTAGCCACTGCTAAAGCAAGTGTTTTAGTAGGACGATAATTGCTTGGCTGTACCCATACCGTGCCATTACCAACTTCAATACCGGCGGTAACCGCTTGGTCTTGAATCGTAAACTCATCAAAGGCTTGCTTAATAACTGCTGGTTGCGACAATACTGACTGATTATTTTCTTTACGATAATCCTTGAGACGTTTTAGCGTTACATTCTCTTGTTGAGCAATATCTTCGATACTAAAACCATCTGCTGCCAAGTCGTTAATCGCAGTCACTTTATCGGCATACATCTCCTGACGCTTATACTCTTTTGCTTTAGCGGTCAGCTCATCACGCATACTCTCTAAGCTTGGGATCTTCTTGCCATTGTCTTCAGTGACCGTAAATATCTGATAACCAAAGCTGGTCTTAACTGGTGCGCTCACATCGCCGACACTCAGCCCTTCCAGAGCTTTCTCAACTGCTGCTGCGTCATTACCAAACACAGAAGGGTTAAAGCGGCCGATATCGCCACCCGTCTCTCCTGATGGGTCATCTGACTGTGTTTTAGCAAGCTTGCCAAAAGCCTCGCCTTTGTCCAAACGGGCTTTTACTTTGTCTGCGCGAGCTTTTGCATCTTTACCTGTTAATAAAATTTGACTGATTTTGCGCTCATCGACTACAGCCAGCTGCTGCTTATAGGCTTCATATTGCTGCTGCAAATCTTTTGTTGTGACATCAGTCACTGGAACGGTCTGAGGACTCAATTGCAGATAAGCCAAGTCTACCATTGCCGCGCTTTTTAGCGTGTCTTTATTGGCATCATAGTAAGCTTGTATATCGTTTTTGCTCAGCTTCACTTGCTCTTGGTAATCCTGCCAATTAAAGCGATGCAACCAAATATTGCGCGACTCTAGCTGCAGATCGATCAACTGACTGACCGCTTGCATCGGATACACTGCCGTACCAACGATACTGGCATTGAGCTGATCGAGACTTAACTGGTTACGAAATTCTGTAAATAGCTGGTCTTTGGTCATGCCGCGCTGACGCAAAAAGTTTGAAAACTGGTCATTTGAAAAGTTACCATCAGCATCCTGAAAAACTTCTTCTTGACGCAGCAGACGATTGATCGTGTCATCAGACACCGTCATACCAAGCTTACCAGCCTGTTGCTCTAACAACGTCCGATCGATCAAACCCTTTAGCACCTGCTCATGCAGCACATCTTCATTTAATAAGCTGGCATCATCAATTTGCTCTAATGTCTCAGTACGCCGGTTATTGACAGCAGTCTGATACTCTGATAATCCGACACTTGCCTCACCTACCTGTGCAATTTGGTTGGGATCAACGCCACCACCAAAGTAGCTTTCGACACCCAAGAGAGCGAGCGGCGATAGGCATAAAATCAATAAAATGCGACCTGGCCAGCTTTTTAAGAAATCGCGCAATTTATCCATAGTTATCTCTGCTTTATTAACCTATATTGATGAAAAACCATTGTAATACTATTATTAATATCAATGCTATCTAAGCCGGCAATGGTAAGAAGAAGAACATGTGCATTTTATAGAGGAATATAGGGCTAAGTGAAAAAGCCTTACTCAAACAACACATCTATCGCGCGCCCTATGATACGTGATTTTTACAGTAGACTCAAAATATTCACGTGGTACGATACAAACTATGGCTACAAAAAAAGCACCTAATATTTAGGTGCTTTTTTGCTGCTTTGCCTAGCGCTTAGAATGTGCACTAAACTATCAGCGACCATCTATTATTTTACTGCCAACAAACGCTGTTTTTATTCGTCTTGCGAGTCATTACGCAGCGCTTGTCTATAATAGAGTAACTTAAAGATAACGGCTTAGTTTAAGCGCTCTTTTAAGTTTTTACCGGCTTTGAAGCTTGGTACTTTGCTTGCTGGGATGCTAAGTTCTTCACCAGTCTTAGGGTTACGGCCAGTGCGGGCTTTACGATCTTTTACGCTAAAAGTACCAAAGCCAACTAGTGAGATGCTATCGCCAGCTTCTAAAGCTTCGCCAACACTTTCCATAACAGCATTCAAGGCATCACCAGCTTGAGTCTTATTTAGACCACTTTTGTCTGCGATGCTATCAATCAATTCTGACTTATTCATAAAATTTCCTTCAAGTTTAAGGGGGGTAATAAACGCTCACGCCAAGCATTGTAACGCTCTCATAGCACTTACGCAATAAAAACTACCTGACTGGCGTATTAACAGGTTTCGCTTTGTTATCGTCTTTATATCAAGGCAGC
The DNA here is from genome assembly GCF_047272965.1 of Psychrobacter sp. AT9. Taxonomy (NCBI): domain Bacteria; kingdom Pseudomonadati; phylum Pseudomonadota; class Gammaproteobacteria; order Moraxellales; family Moraxellaceae; genus Psychrobacter; species Psychrobacter sp. AT9. The sequence continues at coordinate 1,081,728 of NZ_JBKOTW010000001.1, read as the reverse complement.
ATAAGGAGCGCAAGCGATTTTACATATTTTTGTGCCATGTACTACGTATTTGACACCCAATGTTACGCAAAACATCTGCAACGTCTATACAAGCCAACTACTTTAGCTCAAAACACCCTCTGCATGTCTCTTTAGGCTTTGAAAACCTTGGTCAGTTGGTGTCTGTGCATTGCCAGTCATAAATAGTGGTGTCTTTATCGACTGCTAAATTGTACTGTAATAATTTTGCTACTGACAGAAACTAGCGTTACTTTTTATTATAAAGGCGTTACTATAAGCAAAATATCACTGCAAATTTTTAGTAAAAATCAACTTGAGTTGATTCGATAACTTTAATTTTAATTTGCTAAATAAAAAACGGATTATTTACATGAAGCGTTCTACGTTGTCTCACTCTTTTCTTAATATTATTCTGGTGTTCATTGAGTCGGCTCTGACACTACTGTTACGTTTAGATCCCGAGCTACGTAAAGCCGCTTATCCGCTTGCCAAGCAAGGCACCGTCGTCGCACTTCGCTTGTACTTACCACATGTAGAAATTTTTGCTACCTTTAGTACCAAAGGCGTGCTATTAGATGCTCAGCTACCTATCGGCCGTAGTGAGCCGGATGTGGTTATCAATGCTTACAGTATCCAAGTCATCAATGCGATCACCACTCACGATAGCGAAACAACCGAAAAATTACAAATGCGCGGTGAGTCAGTACAAGTGCAATTGGTTAAGCAATTTATCATGCAGCTCGGTCTCGGTAACTTGATTCATGGTCTTATCAGAAAGATAAAAGGCGGCAAAGGTAAGTCTAAGCCTACTGACGCGGAAATGGCCGAAAAGAAGGAAAACTACAAGCTCCGTATCAAAGAACAACAAACACAAATCAGTACATTGACGACTAAAAACCGTGAGCTCGAAACCACGGTAAAAGAATTGCAGAGCAAACAGAAGACATTAATGACTGTGACTATTATGGCGCTTGTCATTATGATTGGCTCAGTCATAGCACTATTGATGAACTAGTTTTTGTTAATGATGGTGATGTTTATTGATAAACATACTTATTCATAAATAATAGTGCATCTGTTAGGCGATTACTTTAATGACCATTAAGCGTTTGATAGCTTTAATAAGCTACCAAACGCTTTTTTATCACTTTAATTCACTCATTATAAATTCGAAACAAATCTAAAATGGATACAGATATTTTACGATATACGCTCTAAAGCCCTTCTACGCCGCATCTCAACCACCATTGTTTTTATCAATCATAGTAATCAATTGGATTAACCATTCAACCACACTTTAATCTTGACTAAATTACTCGGGATTAAGTATAATTACTCTATCGTTGCACACATCGGGTTCACCATCTGTTGTTTAATAGCGATAAGACACACTTAGTTGATAGATAATTAACAGAGGCAAAAGTTTGCTTTTACCAAAACTACTTTACTAAGATCGTTGTTAAATACACTTATAACTGAGAAGTTGGGAGATAACATATGCGTTTGACTACTCGAGGCAGATATGCCGTTACTGCGTTATTAGATCTGGCGTTACAGACTAGCCAACAAGAGACAGCGGTATCGCTATCCGATATTGCTAAGCGGCAATCCATATCTATCTCTTATCTCGAACAGTTATTTTCTAAGCTTCGTAAACGTGGCTTAGTCACGAGCATCCGCGGTGCAGCAGGTGGCTATCACTTGGCCAAGCCATTGCACGAAATTGATGTGATGAGCATTATCTCCGCTGTCGATGAATCTGTGAATGCGATGCAGTGCGAAGGACGCGGTGATTGCCAAGGTGGTACAATGTGCTTAACCCATGATTTATGGTGTGCATTGTCCAATCATATCGAACAGTACTTGAAAAATATAACATTAGCGCAATTATTAGACATGGAAAACGTGCAGTCAGTCTCAGACCGTCAGCAGACCGTTACCAAAGATATTTCAATAAAAGACATCAATACTATTACCCTATCGACCAGCGAGGCAAACCCAGCATGAGCCAACATAACAACCTTATATACTTAGATTATGCCGCCACCACCCCAGTTGCTAAGTCAGTTGCAGCTAAGATGAGCGAATATCTGACGGTAGATGGCATCTTTGGTAATCCTGCCTCGCGCTCGCATGGCTACGGCTGGCAAGCAGAAGAAGCAGTAGAAACAGCGCGTCAACAAGTGGCAGAAGTCATCAGCGCTGATCCACGCGAAATCGTCTTTACTTCTGGTGCGACTGAGTCTGACAACCTAGCAATTAAAGGTGCCGCACACTTCTATCAGTCTCGCGGTAAACATATCATTACCAGTAAAATCGAACACAAAGCCGTATTAGATACTTGCCGCGAGCTTGAGCAAGAAGGCTTCGAGATTACGTATCTTGAGCCGCAGCCAAGTACTGGTCTTATTTTTCCAGAACAAGTCAAAGAAGCGCTACGCGATGATACGATTTTAGTATCACTGATGATGGTAAACAACGAGCTTGGTACGATTACTGATGTAGCCGCTATTGGCGAAATCACTCGTGAAGCTGGTGTTATATTTCATGTTGATGGTGCACAATCTGTTGGTAAAGTTCTTATCGACACTCAAGAGATGAAAATCGACTTAATGAGTTTTTCAGGTCATAAAGCATATGGTCCTAAAGGCATCGGTGCCTTGTTTGTTAGTCGTAAGCCACGTGTTCGCCTAAAAGCAGAGCAACATGGCGGTGGTCACGAGCGTGGAATGCGTTCAGGTACACTACCGACGCACCAAATCGTTGGTCTTGGCGCGGCATTTGCCTTAGCCAATGATAGCTACAAAGAAGACAATGCCCATGCAGCCAAACTGCGCCAAAAACTGTGGGATGGTCTACAAGATATCGAAGAGATCTACCTAAACGGTGATTTAGAGCATAGCGTTCCTAACATTGTGAACATCAGCTTTAACTTCGTCGAAGGTGAATCACTAATGATGTCCCTTAAAGACTTGGCTGTATCATCAGGCTCAGCTTGTACGTCAGCGACACTTGAGCCGTCATATGTACTACGTGCTATCGGTCGTCCAGACGAATTGGCACACAGCTCTATTCGCTTTAGCTTCGGTCGCTACACCACGGAAGAAAACGTCGATACGATTATTAAGCAAATGCACGAAGCCGTTGATAAACTACGTGCCCTATCACCACTTTGGGACATGTACCAAGAAGGTGTTGATTTAGATTCAGTCGAATGGGCTGAGCACTAAATTTAAGTATATATAGCGATATAAACATCAAATAGATTTATTAAACGATTGATCAGACAGTTATAAATACCATTTTTATTAACTAAATGTTTGACCCCAATTATCGATGAGTGGGTAGTGTTTCAACTTTTAGAAGCCACTGCTCATCATCTAACTAGGAGAAAACCCCATGGCCTATAGTGACCAAGTTATTGATCATTACGAAAACCCACGCAACGTCGGCAATCTTGACAAAAATGCCAAAAACGTTGGTACTGGTATGGTTGGTGCCCCAGCTTGTGGCGATGTGATGCGTCTACAAATCCAAGTCGATGATAACGGTATCATCGAAGATGCACGCTTCAAAACTTACGGCTGTGGTTCAGCAATTGCCTCAAGCTCGCTCGTTACTGAGTGGCTAAAAGGTAAGAGCTTGGATCAAGCTGGTGAAATTAAGAACAGTCACATTGCTGAAGAATTGGCATTACCACCAGTAAAAGTGCATTGCTCTGTACTTGCAGAAGATGCTATCAAAGCTGCTATTAGCGACTATAAAGATAAGCACGGCGCAGCAGCAGTAACCGAAGAAGCTGTTATCTAAGGCTAAATCTACTGGCCTATGCGCTGCGTAGAATTAGCAGTGCTAAGTAGCAACACGTTAAACAGCTACTGATGCTAAAAAGGTGACAATGACACTTATGTAATTGTCACCTTTTATTTTCTAATAGCCGCTAGGGCGTGTCATTAATTGGATTGTGAGTCTTAAAATGAGAAAAATTGTAGATAAATAAGGAAGAAATTGCCGTTAATATGAACATATTGACAAGATTTCTGACGATGTTTAGCAAAATTTAGCCATTTTAAGGCCACTAAATGTATTAATGTGCTAATTGATGACACGCCCCATCATATTATTTTGGCAAACTTGTGATTCCAGTTGCCAGTCTATACAGATTTTTTATTGATACTTATAATTAATAGTCAATGGGAGTTGGCATGATTGAAATGACAGAACGCGCCGCTCAGCATGTTCGGGATTTTTTGGACAATCGCGGTAAAGGTGAAGGCATTCGAGTGGGTATCCGCACAGCGGGTTGCTCAGGTTTGGCTTACGTTTTAGAGTTCGTAGATACCCCTGACGAAAATGATACGCGTTATGAAAGCCGTGACGTCAGTATTTTTATTGATCCCAAAAGCTTGGTCTATTTAGATGGTTTATTGATGGACTATGAAAAAGAAGGATTGAACGAAGGCTTTAAGTTCACTAACCCCAACCAAAAAGGCGAATGTGGTTGTGGTGAGTCATTTACCGTTTAGTGATTCAATGGCTTAAGGTTGCTGACTTTGCTCTTAAGCGATGATAAAAGAATGCTGCCACAATTAAGTCAGTGTGGTCGACCAAATAACAAACCTATTCTGATATTGACAACACTTTAAAAATAAATAGAAAAAGCAAGGCGTATGATATGACAGATATTACTCAAGAAGCACAGTTTGATAACTTTTTTGCCCTATTTGAGCAGCCTGTACAATTTGAAGTCAATCAAAGTAGTCTCGATCAACATCTACGTCTGCTACAAAAACGTTATCACCCTGACAATGTCGCCAAGAACTTGGCAGACGCCGCACAAGCGCAACAGCAGTCTGAGCAAGCCTCAGCATTGATTAACCAAGCTTATCAAGCGTTGAGTGCGCCTGATAGCCGTGCGAGCTATATGTTAGATATGGCAGGACAAGCACAGAATTTAGAACACTCAATCGCAGATTTAGACTTTTTAGAAGATGCGATGCAGATGCGTATCGAATTAGATGAAGCGATTGAAGACAAAGATCGCCCAACCTTACAGCAATTACATCCGCAGATTACCGAACGTTTGACGAAACAGTCTAAGCGTTTTAGTGACGCGTACCAAAGCAAGGACTGGCAAACGGCGATTGATGCGACGCAAAAACTGAAATTCTTGGTCAAGTTAAATGCTGACGTGACGACAGGGCTTGATGAGGTTGCGACGTCTGAACATTCAGATGATGATGATTTATACGTTTAGATAATGAATATTTAAACGCTTGTGTTATTAATAATGTATACACGCTTTTCTAATTTATTGCTCTTATTTAAAGCTATATTTAAAACGATAGTTAAAATAGTCCTAACGATATCGTATAATCCCTTATTTTAAGCGCTATTAAACGCTACTCTCTTCTATGTTAGAAAAGAATCGCAGCCGTTGACTGTCATAGCGCCTATGTTGTATTTGCCCCATTTCACTTATTCATTTTATCTTTGAGTTATCTTATGTCTTTATTGCAAATTGCCGAACCTAATCAAAGTGCCCAACCCCATCAGCATCGTTTTGGCCTAGGGATTGATCTTGGTACCACGCGCTCATTGGTCGCCGTGGTGCGCTCAGGCAAGGCGCAAGTGTTAGAAGCAGGCGCAGCTAACGATACTCTATTACCTTCTGTGGTCTATTATCCAAGCACAGGCAACCCGCTTGTCGGCTACGATGCCCTAGCCCACTTGGCGGATGATCCAAAAAATACGATCGTCTCGGCTAAGCGCTTTATGGGTCGTAGCCAAGCTGATATCAAATTCTCTCATCCTTATGAATTAAGTGGCAGCAAAGACGATATGCCAGCATTCGTGACTGCTCAAGGCGAAGTATCGCCTGTTGAGGTATCAGCGCGGATATTGGCAACGCTTGAACAACGTGCCGCCACTGCATTGCCTGCAGACAGTATTGAAGGTGCGGTGATTACCGTTCCCGCTTACTTCGATGAAGCTCAGCGTCAAGCGACCAAAGATGCCGCCCAAGCAGCTGGTATCAATGTGCTGCGTCTATTAAATGAGCCTACCGCTGCGGCAGTCGCCTATGGTCTCGACCAAGCTACGCAAAATGGTGATAAAGAAAGCTATTACTTAATTTATGATTTGGGTGGTGGTACTTTTGACGTTTCTATCTTGAAGCTGAATGACGGTGTCTTTGAAGTATTGGCAACTGGTGGTAATAGTGCATTAGGTGGTGATGATATCGATCGTCTGATAACCAATTGGCTTATCAAACAATTAAACATCGATCCTAAAGATGTGAGTCGTCATGACAAGTCAATACTGGCGCAACAAGCCAAAGCTTATAAGCAAGCATTGACTGACGATGAACAAGTTAATATCGATATCACTGTGAATGAGCAGGCTTATCAAGGTGTGTTGAGCCGTGAAGACTTGCTGGCTATTACAGAACCTGTTAGCCGCCGCACGATAAGCGTCTGCGAACAAGTGCTACGTGATGCCAAGCTATCTACCTCAGACCTAGATGAAGTTATCTTAGTCGGTGGCTCTACTCGTATGCCTGCTGTGCAGCAAGTTGTCACTGAATTTTTTGCCAAGCAGCCGCTGTGTCGTCTGAATCCAGATGAAGTGGTTGCTTTGGGTGCAGCACAGACAGCGCATCAGTTGGTCAACGGTGATAGCGACAATAACTTATTATTGTTAGACGTAACGCCATTATCGCTCGGTCTTGAGACCATGGGCGGCTTAGTTGAAGTACTGATTCCACGTAACACGCCTATTCCCGTCAAAAAACGCCAAGTATTTACCACGTATCAAGATGGTCAAACAGGCATGGTGATTCATGTGGTACAAGGTGAGCGCGAGACGGTGGATAACTGCCGCTCATTGGGACGTTTTGAGCTATATGGTATCCCGTCAATGAAAGCTGGATTTGCCCGTATTGAAGTAACCTTTAGTATTGATGCCAATGGTCAGCTAACTGTCAGTGCGCAAGAGACCACCACCAAAACAGAAAGTAAGATTGAGATTGTGCCTTCTTATGGTTTATCTGACGAGCAAAAAGAGCAATTACTGGTGGCTGGATTTAAGTATGCAGAGGAAGATAAGAACGCACGCTCTTTAATCGAAACAAAAGTAGAAGCGGAGCGTGAAGTACTGGCTCTACAATCTGCACTCAATGAGTTTTCAGCATTACTATCCTCTAAAGAACAAAGCATTTTAGCAGAGCAAATCAAAGCTCTAGCAGCCGCACTCGACACTAATGACTTGAGCTTTATCGAAACTAAGCAGGCTCAGCTCAAGCCTCATAGCGATGCCTTTGCTGCCCGTATTATGAATCAAAGCGTCAAAGCCAGCATGGCAGGTACGAATGCCCAAGATTGGTAGTAGATACGTTTAAGAATGCGGCTTAGCGATCATACTAAGCTCATCTCTTATATTTTTATTTTTTTAATTGATTAGCACTGGAAAGACGATTTATGCCAAAAATTACCGTATTACCGCATCATGAAATTTGCCCTGAAGGCGCCGAAGTCGAGCTAGAAGCTGGTAGCAACCTATGTAAGGCGCTAATAGAAAAAGGCATTAAAATTGAACATGCATGTGAGATGTCAAAAGCTTGCACTACGTGTCATGTGGTCGTCCGTAAAGGTTTCAATAGTTTGGATGAAATGGATGATATTGAAGCCGATTTATTAGATCGTGCTTGGGGATTAGAGCCTGACTCACGCCTATCTTGTCAGGTTATGCTCGATGATGAGGATTTAATCATCGAGGTTCCTAAATATACGCTCAATCATGCCAAAGAAAACCATTAGACACTAAACAACCTATCTTACTGTTATATTAGAAAGCCAGCTATCGTCATGATAGCTGGCTTTTTTGTGCTCAATATTATAGATATTAGAACTCTTGCAAAAGTCAGATATTAAGCTCAAGATTTACCAGTCCTGCGAACAGCTTCATTCTTAAATCATAACGTTGACGTCGATTACGGTAGCGTTCAGCCACAATTTTGAATAGCTTAATCAGACCTATTTTATGCTCAACCAGAATACGAAATTTTGCCAAATACTGATTGGCCTGTTTGCAAAGCGCTAGCAACTCACCGCCTTTTGGTTTCTTAAAGGGGATAAAGGTCTGATTATGTAGCTTGGCTATACCTTGATAACCACTGTCTGCTAGATAGCTGGTGTTTTCAGGCAGCCAATCAGGACAAGTTTGTTTATAAAGACTAAAGTCATGTACTGAACCGTTGCAGGTTTGCACATCCAATATCAGTCCTGTTTGCCAATGTACGATGACTTGCGCTTTTAAGGTATGTTGTTTCTTCTTTCCACTGTAGTACTGCTTTTGGTTTTTTTTGGACGTTCAATGGGCGTTTCGGTTGCATCAATGATGATCGCTGACCAATTAATATTTTCAGGCTTACCGTATGGCAGTTTTCGTGGCAAATCAAATCTGCCTGAGTGAATAAGGACGTCTTCTACTTTTCTGACAATGCGACTGGCAGAGGATTCATGAACGTTGAAGTCCACACCAATATGATAAAGGGTTCGGTATTCACGCCAATAGGTCAGTGCTAGTAAAATCTGCGCCTCTAAGCTAAGCTCACTTGGACGACCTGATTTGGTCTTGGAAGCTTCATGCTCTTGCATGGCTTCTAGCATTTTCTCAAAAGTGGCTTTGTGGATGCCGGTATAACGTTTAAAACCTGCATCATTCTGTTCAAGTAGTTTGGCTATATTTGGCATGTCTATTGAATATTTAGGATTCAGTTATATACTTTGAGGTTTGAAACTACTTTTGCAAGAGGTCTATTGCTTTTAAACGATTATTTATGACCATTATTGTCACGTTTGCATTCTGCTGCTATATCAGTTGCCAACTTTTCTTCTTCTTGTTCAACCCGCTCAAGCGCAAAATTTAAGCGCGCCCTGATATCTTGATAATCATTATCTTTCATATCTTTAAAGTTCAAATGCAAGTTAAAACCTGGCAGCGTGTGATCAACCCATTTAGAGAGATGACCCTTATCAGCATCAGGATCAAGCACTTGCCAAGCATTTACTTGGTCATCAAAGCCTTTTAGCTGAAATGCACCAGCGTGCTGACATTCATAATTATGGCAGATGTAATCGTAGGTACTCTCACTAACTAATATTTCATCTTTATCAGCACTCGCTTCAAGTCTGGCTGCTAAATTGGCTTCTTTACCGATCAAGGTATAGCTGAGACGATTGTTGCTGCCAAAATTACCAACATGGCAGTAACCTGTCGTAATTCCAATGCGTATGTACAGTCCTTCAAAACCCATGAGCCGCCATTTTTGTCTTAAAGTGCGCATCTCACGACGCATATCTATCGCCATTGCGATACAATCTAGCGCGTCCTGGCGAGCACCGCGGCTCTTTGGTTCGCCAAAAAAACACACCATGCCATCGCCAATGAACTTATCAAGCACGGCGCCATGTTTATTGGCTATCAACGTCATACAGTGCATATAAGTATTTAAAATATCAGCCAGATTATCAGAGCTTAAACTATCGGACAATTCGGTAAAACCAACGATGTCTGAGAACATAATCGTCAGCTTAGCACGCTTATTAGAAACGATGACTGGGCTGTCAGATTTGACGATGGGTTCCCAAATTTGCGGCGGTATGAAGCGTGTTAACTTATTAATAACGGAGACCATCCTGCTTAGACGCCCGACTGCCTGATTAGCACGCGTTTCATAACCGAGATATTCTTGATACATATACTGAAACTGACACAGAATAACCGCCATACTTGCCAATAACACGATTGGTGTTGTCCAGCCTTCATAGCAATCTATCTCAGCTACCGCCAAAGTGACGCTAACATAATAAAAAACAATGACCGTTATAATTGAGCTGGCGATCAGCTTTAAATTATTTTCAGAGCCACTAATGATAATCCTAAGACCTATAAGCGCAGATAAACTCAGCGAAATAATGATGCAAAACTGTACTGATCCGATGACCGCCGACAATAAAATAATGACAATATTAGACGTCCAAAAACTTTTTGGGCGACGATAATTGTAGATTAGTATCATTAAGCTTGGCAGACAAACAATAACAAGAAGTGCCATTGAGGTAGATCTAAACTCAAAATGCAACGCGAGGAGTATTACCGTGAGAATTAAGACGAAGACTTCTGGATAGTCAAATCGATATACCCCTTCATTTTTTGATGGGCGATTTGGTCTCAGCGTGTCTAAAAAAGGCATATAAAGTGTTCGCTTAAGCAAAACAGGTGGTTGGAAAGACTAAAAGGCTACGAAGATAGCACAGGTGCATCAACTACCTCTATTATCAAGTCGGATATTAATCAGTTATCACTATATTATAATTGATATTATACTTTTTAAGTATGTTAAAAACTATGTCATATATAACCAAAAGTATACCACCTATCACTTATTTTACCTTGAATCTATTTTAAATCGGAATTACGGTACTTATTTTGCCGGCGATGCTTGAGCAGCCAACCGATGATAATTATGACAGCCAGTATGCCAAACCCTTTAGAGTAAGGGGCTAATGCGCCTTCGATGACCTCATAGTTCTGTCCGAGATAATATCCCGCTAACGTTAATACGGTGGTCCAAATACTGGCACCTAACGCTGTCAATACTAAAAAAGGCAATAGCGGCATCTTGTTCATGCCAGCAGGGATAGAGATGAGCGAGCGAACGCCAGGCACCATACGCCCAAAGAACACGGCTGTTTTGCCGTGTTTATCGAACCAGTCATTTGCAGAGGTAACGTCATCGGGTTTAACGAAAACGTATTTGCCATATTTTTGGGTAAACGCGACCAAACGTTCTTTATCAAATACACGACCTAAATAATATAAGGGCAACGCGCCAAGTGAGGCACCTAGTGTACCGGCGACAATAACCAGCATTAAATTTAAGTCGCCTTTTGACGCGGCAAAACCGGCTGCTGGCATAATGACTTCAGAAGGTATCGGTGGGAAGACGTTTTCGGCAAACATGGCAAACACAATACCAAAGTAGCCAAACTTTGCCATAATACTGAGTACCCATTCGCTGATTTGATTCATAATTACTGCCTCCCCTTATTAAAACTATAGACGATTTATTTTTCTAATTTTGATTAGGGTCTGTTTTATGCTATTTATAGCAATTGCACTATGGCAACGATTAGACAAATCCTATGACCAGTAATTCGCCTATTTCAATGACTTCCAGATGGATCTCCTTAGCGTGCGCGTTAGGGGTCTTTGCTCTTCTGTACTCATTGACTAATATCTATGCGCAAACACTTTTTTATGATATTCAGTTTTATGCTACTCAGTTTTCTAAGCTAAGTAGCATTAACTCTGTATGGCCCAAGAAAGTTCATATACTAGCCACACCGATTGACGCAGCGATTCCCTTTGTTGCGCTGATGATTGTGCCTTATAGCTGGTCAATCATACTGTTTTGCGCCAGTTTCTTCATGGTAAAAACGCCAGCACAACTCTCATTATTAACGCGCAAGTTAATCCTAGCCACCCTTTTTGCTTGTTTTATCTTTTATGTGTTTCCCGCCAAATTCACTTTTGAGCGCCCTACAGTTTTGGGATGGACACACTATGGCTATCAGTTTTTGCATATAACAGACAAACCTTTTAATCAGTTTCCTTCCTTGCATGTGACATATGCTGTATTAATAGGGACATCATTATGGCAACTTTCAAAATCTGCGCTCTATCGCCTGACGCTTTGCTGTATCTGTAGTCTCATCATCATATCCACCGTTCTGACTTACCAGCATCATCTACTAGATATTGCTGGTGGGTTGTTACTGGCAGCGTTGATACTGGTAATAACCAATAAGCTGCGAAACAATTTGGTTTTAAAGTATCTGACAGTCGCGATATCAGGATTTTTAATCCTATCGATAGCAGGGTTTATGCTCAATAGAAGCATGACCTCTATCACTTTTGCAGGGTTATATCATTTAGTCGCCACGTATTGGATGTTAAGTTTTTTTGTCTTAGCTTGGGCTTATCAATATCCCAATCAACCTCGCGACAAACTTTGGTTTGCAAAGAATGAGCAAGGGCGCTTGCTCCTATCTACTTGGCTGAAGTTTGCACCCTTACTATTAGGCTACCGGCTGATGTGGTATGTCGGGCAACGGTATCAGCTCACTCAACATACAAAATCAGATTGTGGCTCATTGAACCATAATGATATATGTCCAACACATAAAATAGCAGACTCTATATATGCAGTTGCTACCCCAAAATTATTTGGCTTATCTAAAATGAGCGATGAGCATTATTCATATTTTTCTAACTTTGCGACGATTATTGTGATTGACTCGGCTGTAGAAACCAACAGTCATAGTTTGAGTTTAAAACAAGCATTGCATACCCATCATACTTACGCGCAAGCACAAAGATTAGGCGCTGGTCATTTGAATGTCAGTAATTTAGAAGTTAATTATGACAGCTCATTATCCTGCGATTTTCATCCATCATTTGCTGCTTTTCAGATGAGATATCTTTACTTTCCACTATTAGACTTACAGTCGTTAAGAGAGATTGATACTCAGGACTTTATCCATTTATTTAAACAGATAGACACATTAACAGCTCTTGATATAGCGACTAATATCACGAAAAAAAAGCGGCCTAGCAAAACAATCCTTATCAACTTCCAATGCGTAATGGGACTATCCCGTAGCGTCGCCCTGCACGCTTTATATCTGATATATCGAGGACATCTGACTACCGATAATTACGTTACTTGGATCAATGAGCAGTATCCAAAAGCGCATATCAATGATAGTTATCTACCTAAGTCGCTCGTTGACAAGGTTGGGGGCTTGGCTAAAAATACTTGAACAAGCATTAAGAAAATATCATCAATATATAAATTCTCTTTTTTTGAAGCATACTGTTGCGAGTGCGCAAGCAATTGTCAGTGACAGCAGCATCGATACCAAGGTATGACTAAAAAAATGGTCGCCAAAGAGCATTTTGTACCCTCCCATCGTCCACCCTAAAACAGTGACTGTCTCAAAGATTCTATAGCGATATTGTCGTAGCATCGGTAAAAACGCCAAGCCATATAAAGAAAATCCTGCGCTAGCATGCGCTGCTGGAAAACACTTGGCGGGTGTCATAGCCACTATGTTTTGCCAAAGATTAAGGTATGATAAGTCACCGTTAAAAACCACCAAGTGATTGGGGCAACTGACATGGGTCATGCCTTTGAGCACAGCAATGGTAGTCGGCACCATAATCAATACGCTCAAAAGATAACTTATCTCACGCACCGATAAAGGAGTAAGGAATCTATCAAATTTTGATTTATTAGGCAGAGAGATTTTAATCAAGGGCTGTCTATACTTGATGATTAACACGGTTATTAAGTATACACCGAGCAAAATCAGCAATAATTTAGGTAAATCATAAAAGATAAACGCGTAAGGCTGCGCACCTTTATCTATCAGCCATCGACCATTTGCATAGAAAAGCTCACTGATACGAAGGTCCAATTGGCTATGCTCAAATGTCAGTGTCGCAATGAGGGTTAGGCACAAGAGTTTGAGCCAAGCCCAATCAGCGGAATTGGTTTTTACAGTCATTGATACACCCAAAAGATAGGATTCACAAGAAAGTGCTAGATAGCGCTATCAGCCATAGCATGGTCAAAAGCAATAATGCCAAAAATTGTGCAGCAGAACCGACATCTTTGGCTATTTTGGCCAGTGGATGCTGCTCTGTCGAAGCATGGTCAACACTGGCTTCGATACCCGTATTAAATAGCTCAACGATCAATGACAAGAAAGAGGCGACTATCAGCAGCATTTTTATACTGAGATCAAAAGGCGTGAAGATGAGTGCCATGAGTAAGGCAAAGTTGAGCCACAAAACCTGTCTAAAGGCCGCCTCAAATTGGTAAGCTGCTTTAAAACCATCTATAGAGTAACTGGTGGCTTTGACGATACGGGCAAGACCTTTTTTACCTTTCGCGTTACTGGCATAACTATCAATTGCAAGTAATGGGATAGGAACCGGTTGTCCAGTAGGCTCAAAATCGGGCTTTTTATAGTCAAAGTGAGAGGGTGTGACTTTGCTCATATTGAATTCTTTATACTCATGAATAGTAGGATATGCTGCAAGTGTTGAGTATAAGATAGCAAAGGTTAAGACAACGTTAAGAAAGCATTAAAAAATTATAAGCATTTTTTAATGCTTCGCATTGATGAGTGCTATTGGTAATAAATACTAAACGTACTACCACCACTCTCATTGGGGTGATGGGTTAACTGCCAGCTCATATGGGTCATGATACGCTGCACGATACTGAGCCCTAGCCCCGTACCTTCTACTTTATAAACAGAATGAAAGTTAAGTGATAGATCTTTATCCATTTGATTATCGGTATCACTGTGATTTAGACGCTCAAATCTTTCATAAAGTAGAGGCATCATAACTTCAGGAATACCCAGACCAGTGTCCATCACTGTTATTTTTTTAGCATCGATAGTGACAATGACTTCTCCATCATCCGTATACTGAAACGCATTTTTGATCAAATTACCCAACGCCATCTTAAGTAACTCAGGTCGCACATAGGCAGTGTATTCTTGTTCTGCCACCACTGTGCAGGTCACTGTTTTATAACGCAGCAAATACTTTAAACGTTCAATTTCATTGACTGCAATGCTATTAATGGACGTTAGCGGCGCATCCAATTTTTCAGGCGCACGCGAAAGCAATAGTAAAGCCGTGATAATTTCAGAGGTCTCTTTGGCTGTATTGCTGATACGATTGGTAAACTCACTCAAGCGGCTGTCATGTTCTAACTGTGAAGCCAACACTTCAGACGCGCCCATAATGATTGTCAATGGTGTGCGTAGCTCGTGGCTGACATCACCTGTAAACAGCTGCTCACGTTTTAGATACTGCTCCAGTTTATGGTTTTTTTCATCAATCGCTCGAGCCAACACTCCGACTTCTGACGGCAAATGGGTCAACTCTGTCAAGTTACGATGGTCTGTTTCCACTGCCCGCTTTAGAGCCAGTAAAGGCTTGATGATTTGCTTGGAAGACAATTGAGAAAAGACAATAGCAATCAATAAACTTAAAATGACAGCAGCTTTCAAGGCAGCCGCAAATATGTCCTCTAAATGCTCAAAGATTGCTAAAACAGGATAATTTTCCATCACCATATCGGTGTTTTCTAGATAGGTTAAAATGTAATTTTGTTGGTCGCGGTGATAGTGAAAGAAATGCAGTTCAGTGTTCGTTTTGTCTGCGCCCGTATCAACAGTAACAGAAATCTCTTGCACCGTTTCAGTCGCTATGGCTTTTAAATTCTCAGGTGCACTATCATAACGATAAATTTTAATCCCTGGTTCTGCCGTATAAACCGTCTGCTCACCATACTCTTTCTGACTGAGCTCTAGCTGCTGTAACAGACGAGCTTTAACCAAATCCTGCTCTATTCGCATTTCGGCATACAAAAAAATACTGACAAAAGTGGCGCACAGCAACAAGGCAAACACGAGGTAGGACACACGAAACTTATTGGCTATAGAATCTATATTAAACATGGCATGGGCTTACTTGATAGTAGCAGAAAATAAATATAGGTGATCAGGGGTATAAATACGCCCGACCAGTTTATCGTTATTGACCGTTAAATGGCTCACGAGGTGCTAAAAAAATGATCTGCGAGACAAGTTACGACAAATTATCAGGGTCGACGATCTGATAGCCAACGCCTGGTATGGTCATTATCATCGGTTGAGCAAATGGTTTATCGACCTGTGCCCTTACGCTATGAAGATGAGTGCGCAAAGCATCACTACTTGGGATATCTCGTCCCCAAACTTTTTCCTCAAGCTCCGTTTTGCTGACCACTCTAGGAGCGGCGTTCATCAGCGTGGCGAGTATCTTAAACCCAGTTGGGGTCAGTTTTAAAAAGATGCCCTCGCGCTGAATAGTGTGCTCATCTGTATTTAGAGACAGTTTACCGACCTCTATACTATGCCGAAAGTGCTCATCTTGATGGCGTCGTATGAGCGCTTTAATACGGGCTTCGAGCTCCACCAATGAGAAGGGTTTGACCAGATAATCATCAGCACCACTATCGAATCCTGCGACTTTATCCAAGACCGTATCGCGAGCCGTCAGCATCAATACCGGCGTCTTATCATGCAACTCTTCTCTGAGCTTCTTGCACAATTGAGTGCCATCCATACCAGGGAGCATCACATCCAATAATATAACGTCATAACGATTGGTTGATGCCAAGGTCAAACCACTATAGCCATTGTGAGCGTTGTCGAGCTCAAAACCTTTTGGCTCAAAAAACGCATAGATATTGGCGACGATATCGGGATTGTCTTCAATAATAAGTATCTTGTACATGGCTCTGACTACCTAAAGATGATTGCCTAAATATGACTGCCTAAAAACGCTTATCTATCATAAATAAGCGTTTAATTGGCGACCTTAAAAAAAGTAGGCGCTGAGGCTACCTCGTCGGTGGTGATATCAAAAAAGCTTAGTAAAGTTGGCGTGATAAAGTCATGTGATACTGGCTGAGTGCTCATACTCGTGAGACTCTCGCTACTGATACGGTTACTCGCAGGCGACCAAACAATCAATGGCACTTGCTTTTGTGCATTCGGCGCAATACTATACGGCAGTCCATGTAAGTAGATATTGTTCTCACCCAGACTCTCTCCATGATCGCTAATATATACCATCACCACCTCATAGTCTTGTTGATAAGGCTTCAATGTTTCAATAACATTATTTAAGAAATAATCAGTATAGCCAATCGCATTGTCGTAACCGTTGATGACCGACTGCGCATCACATTTGGACAGCTCATTGGTCATACAAACTGGCTGAAATTTTTCAAAGGTTTTAGGATAACGTTTGTAATAAGCGGGGCCATGATTGCCCATTTGATGCAATATAACTAAGGTGTCTTTTTGGCTAGAGTCCGACTTAACCATTTTATCAAAGCCATCCAACATGCCAATATCTCGGCATTCGCTATCACAATTGGGGTTCTTATCCGGCGTTTTGTAATCCTCAAACACCACTCGATCTGCCACGCCTTTAGAGCTAGAGTTATTGTCTCGCCAAATGACCTTGACGCCTTGTTTGTTTAGCGTATCCAACACATTTTCATTGTAGGCAGCGGTATCTACATCGTAGTCACTTTGGTTTGCATAGCTGAACATACAAGGCACTGAATAAGCGGTAGAGGTGCCACAGGCCGTTACATTCTTAAAGCTATAGATATCCGCTTGCTTGGCAAGCAATGGCGTAGTGTTGCGTGTATAGCCATTCAAGCCAATGTGGTCAGCACGCACAGTCTCTCCGACCACAAAGACCATCAGCTTAGGTTTTGCAGTGCTATTCACAGCTGCGCTACGCTTGGCATCTGCTGCATGAAGTATCAACGTATCAGGGCGTTGCTGTTCAGCTATATAATCCGTTCCTAGTTTTACGACAGAATAAATGGGCGTGATTGGGTTGCTATAATAACGGACTTCTTTATGCTGACGAAAAAAGCTAGCGTATTGATCGCCAAAAGGTATCAAGCAAAGCGCAATCAGAGCAATAGAGGCAACTAAGGTTGCGGTCTTTTGAAGTATTGCGCGTTGCCAAGAGAGGCGCTTTAAACGAATTTTGCTAATAATAAATGCTGGAATGATGCCTAATAATACCACTCTAATCGCAAAACTTGGTGCCATTAGATCCATAGCCTCAGCTTGATCGGTTTGTAAGCTATTGATAAGCATATTACGATCAAAAATCGTGCCGTAAGCATCGGTAAAATAACCACAAACCGCTGCCACTAGCACCATCGTAATCAACACTGCTTTTGCCGTTGAACGATAACAAAGCAGCTGAAGTATTAGCCACAGCAAACCAAACAACAAGCCCATCAGTGAAAGAATGAACCCCCCATTTGTATCAAGTGGGTAGATATTTAGGACTTGCGCAAAAAAACTAATATTAGCGGTAGTGACTAAA
The DNA here is from genome assembly GCF_047272965.1 of Psychrobacter sp. AT9. Taxonomy (NCBI): domain Bacteria; kingdom Pseudomonadati; phylum Pseudomonadota; class Gammaproteobacteria; order Moraxellales; family Moraxellaceae; genus Psychrobacter; species Psychrobacter sp. AT9. Next base: position 1,063,674 of record NZ_JBKOTW010000001.1, on the reverse strand, counting down.
TATAGTGCAGTAATGACGATAAGTACATTAACATTCAGCTCAAAATGATAGCGTTTGCTAATAGCATATTTTCTATCATGAACTTTGGTAAAGCTAGCACTAAGCGCTTGAGATATTGACATACAAATACTTCTCAACAGAATGAGTGAAGACCCAATTCATTAAAGTAACAAGTACCTTGTTAAGAAGGCGTTAAGCTGCTTAAATTAAAAAAAGTTTAAACGACAATGAGAAATTTAGGATGTTAGAAAATGAGTCATGCGCTATTCACTGGGATCAGCGCCGGGTGGAAAATCATGGCGCAGCTGCGTGACATTAGCAGTGGTAACCGTGTCCGTATAGTTGTTCAAATCGCTATGCACATACTGGGTAACGGCAGCTATTTGCTGATCGGTCATCATGCTATGAAAAGAAGGCATACCACGTAGACCATTCATGACGACGCTAATAATATAATACTTTGACTCCATCTTAGTATTATCCGCTAGCGGTGGATAGTAGCCTGCTCCTCGTGCGCCCTCGCCTTTTTGCATATGGCAACCTGCACAAGAATCCTCATAAAGCTTTTTACCATCAGTAGAAAAAAAACCGCTTTTGCCTTGTGAGCTGCCTTCAAATTTGGTGAGCCATTTCTGTAAGCCAGCATCTTCGCTTATTTTCGGTATCGAATTAACATCAACGATATTTGTGGGGGATCTGGTCAGCGCTTCCTTAGACATATAAACCGCGCCCCACGCCCCGTTATTGCGGCTGGCTTGATCGTCAAATATCATAGGGCTGGATTGTTGACTGGCAATAGTGACCGCATTATCGTTACTATATTGACTACAGCCTGACACGGTAAATGTGCCTACCAACGTTAATAATATGACTGTCTTATATAAAATAAACGGTTTAAGACCGTTAAAAGAGCGTGGTTTTATCATGTTTATGATTGCCTTTATAATCGTTACTATATAGTTGTTACTATACGATCGTTACTATGCTGGGCTGGGCTGGGCTGGCCAAAATAAGCCTACTAGCCAAGTTTTTTGGCCTTTTGGTGTAAGCGTTTGGCCGCGTCCATCCCCGATAATATGGCCCCTTCTTGCCAAGCCGGAATGTGTGAGCAATGCTCGCCCGCCAGCACAATCCGATGATCAATGCTGCAAAGCGTATCGTAGTATTGCTCACGGCTCGATTCACTCCAAATACCATAACAACCAAGCGACCACGGGATACGATGCCAAGCGACTGACGTACCTGAACGAAACTCTTTGGGATATTGCGGATGGATACGCTTGCCATATTCTAATGCCGCCTTGATGCGCTCTTTTGGCGTTAAGGAATTGAACTTATAAGAGGTTTCTCCAAAGCCATAAGCACCTAATAGCACGCCAGAGCCTTGGGTGAATAAGTCCTGCGACGGATAAGAGATCTGGGTAATAGGCAGATCCGTATAAGTGATACCGCCATAGATCCATTCATCCTCCTCCCAAAACCGCCGTTTGAACTCCAAACCAACTTTATAAGAGCTGTCATAAGGGACGGCTGCCATCGCTTGCTTCATTGGTTCTGAGACATTGATGTCGATTTGGGTCAATACTGACAGCGGAATAGTGCAGATACACCAATCAGCACGAACGCTTTTGACGCTACCCTCTGGGTTATTGCTTGCAGAATTGGTGCTATCAATATAATCAACAGTTACCCCTGTCTCATCTTGATTGATTTTAGTGACTTTGGCATTAAACTTGATCATATCGCGGCATTCGCGAGTGAAGGCATCGCCTATTTTGCCCATACCTCCGACAGGTTGAAACATTGCTGGTTGATGCACGTAAACGGTGTAATTAGCATAGAGATCAGACCACATCCCTGAGTCTAATAATTTTTTCATTGGGATTGGTGTCGATGGTTTAGCGTCAGGCATCAGACCACCACCCGGATAGACACTATAGCCGCGATGTTTGCTGGTTTCATGGCTTTTGACATAGCGATAACTATTATCAAGAACGCCCCAACCTTTCAAACCTTCTAGTAGCTTTTCTTTATCTTCTTTGGTGACCGTATCATCTAAGCTACCTTTATTGACTGCTTTAGATAGTAATTCTGACACGTAGCCACGGATATCGCTTTGTACTTCGCCTAAGCGCTGCGGTGCACCATTGAAATGGTTAGTACGATGCAGATAAGCACGATCATTGGTTTGGATAAAGGGCTGCAATGCGACATTAAATTTTTTGCAATAATGGAATACCGCATAGTGATGTACGGGCAATCGCCACGGTCCACCGTTAAAGTAATTGCCTTTTTCAAAGTCGCAAGTCACCTCCTCACCGCCAAGCTCAGTATATTTATCGCCACTATTTAGCGTCCAACTGCGCCCACCACCGCGATTTTGATATTCAAGCACAGTGATTTTATAGCCCGCTTTACGTAACTCATAAGCTGCTGTAAGCCCGCTCAACCCTGCTCCCAAAATAACGATGCTCGCGCCAGCAGGAGCACCTTTGAGATCTATTTCTTGCTTAAAACTCGACTCGGATGCAAACCCCAATGTGGTCATCGCCTGATACATGGCAGTCGCGCCAGCAGTCTTACCAATCATTGAAAGCAATTGTCGCCGTGTAGGGGAATGCAATAAATCGTTCATTTAATTATCCTTGGCACACTTCGTTTTTATAGTAGGGTCTGTTGAACATTCAAATGTGGTACTGGCAGTGGCTATTTTTTAGACAATACGCAGTGAAATTTTTGACGCCTAGTCATTCTAGGTTAGACAATTTCGCCATGTATTGGCAAAAAATAGTCCTGCCCTGAAAGGCAGCTACTAAAATCACCCCAAACGTTGTTGTAAACCTAGCTAAGGTCTCGACATTATCGTCGGTTTACGCCTAGTCTGGGGCGATTTTAGCGATCAGCAGTCCTAATATTTGAATATTCAACAGACCCTAATCAAACAAGCAAATTTTCAGATTCAATTCTTTAAATTTATGGAGGTGAGATTTAACTTTTTTCTTTGATGACGCGTTTAACATCCACCGCACTGACTTCGCTACTCGGCAGACCACCGAAGTTGACTCGCACGTAGTTAGTGATACTCGCAATCTGTACAGGGCTTAAGTCTTTCTCAAAACCTGGCATTTTTGGCGCAGTATTGAACGCACCTTTCGCCCCAAAAGCGATAACGCCAATCAACGCATCAGGTTTAGCACGGCGAATACTACTAAGACCGACAATAGCAGCATAGCGGGCATCGGGCTGAGCGTAACCATCGACGCCATGGCAACTCCCGCAATGAGCAAGATACAGGGCTTTAGATGAGGTTTCAGCTGAGAATTTAGACGAATCGCTGCTACTAGTCTTAGAAGTATTCGTTTTAACCTTAGCTAGATAGTCCTTTTGCTCTAGTAAATCATAAGTAATAGATGAGCTGATGGGATTTGGTAAACGTGCAACATTAACCGGTATCAGATAATCATCAGTCTTGATCGCAGGAATGACTTTTAGATAGTTAGCCATCGCACTCAAATCTTCATCGGTAAGATAACGGGTACTATGTCCTACTGCTTCTGCCATAGGGCCGCCTGCATACGCCCGTTTATCAAGTTTTCCAGTACGCAAATAAGTCACAATATCACGCTCACTCCAACGCCCAATACCAGTGTCGTTATCAGGAGTAATATTGGGCGCAAACCATTTACCAAGCCGCGCACCAGAGAGGTAACGGTCTTTATCGAGACCTTGGGTGAGGTTGCGCGGCGTATGACAAGTGCCACAGTGCTCTAGATTATTCACCAGATATTCACCGCGCTGCTGCGTTGGTGTCAGACCAGTACGGTTTTTGGTAGACGGCACATTGATGACATTCCACGCGAGCATTAAGCTACGAATATTTAAAGGAAAAGGCAGTTGCGTTGTTTTTTCAGGTGGTTTATCGACGACAGGAACTGTTTGGAAATAAGCAAATAAAGCACTAATATCATCGTCCGTCATTCCATGATAGGACGGATACGGCATCGCCGGATAAAGTTGATGGTTTGGCGCGCGACCTTTACGTAATGCTTTGGTAAAGTCAGCTTCCGTATAATTACCGATGCCATACTGCGTAGAAGGCGTGATATTGGTCGAATAGATATTACCGATAGGCGTTTCGATAGGAACACCCCCACTATAGTCCTCACGATGACAGGCCATACAGTCGGCTGTACGTGCAATATAAGCCCCGCGATTGGCTAAATTGTTATTGATTGGGCTAACATTAGGCAGGCTTATGCTGGGAGGTAAGCTGGATTGTGTCAGATTGCTATTGCCGATGCCTGTGCCGTCAGCAATGGCAACGTTAGAGGCTACACTCAGCACACTCAGCGCGAGTATTGATATCATCATAGAAAGTGGCTTCATAATATCCTTATCATACCAGTCAATCATCCTTGATCACTTTTCAAAAGTTGTCTGCTCTTCATTAATAGATCCTACTAAAAACAGACTCTACTAAAATAAAACTATTCATCGGTAATAGCTACTGTTTAATGGCCTCAATTTGAATCTCCAAGTTGAGGTTTTTAGTGACTCCAAACCATGCATATTTATCGATATTCCATTTGGTTCGGTCAACGGTAGCCGTAAAATTACCATTGCAAACATCTTTTTTGAATGCGGGATGCAAATAACAGTCAAACTTAGTCGCTGTCAAGCTTATAGGATGGGTTTCGCCATGCAGGGTTAAATCACCATCCACTTTTAGAATCTTAGGGAGCGATTTATTCTGATTAAAGTACCATTTGGTAGAGTCAAAACGCGCCAACGGAAAGCGCTGGACATCAAAAAAATTAGGACCTATCAAAGTATGATTAAATGCTTTATTGCCTGTACTCAAAGAGCTAATAGGAATAACTAATGAGATATCACCTGTCTGTGAGCTTGGATCATATTGCAAATTACCTTTGACATCATAAAAGCCGCCAGTAGTGGTCGAGGTTTTGAAGCGTTCGATAGCAAAGCTTACATTTGTACTGGCGGGATTGATGACATAGCTAGCGGCATAACTGCCCGTTATGTTACTTATTATTAGCAATGGCAGTATTATAAAGGCAAAAAGATATGATTTTTTTTGACCGCTGTCTGAAGCGCCCATAGCCACATTCCTTCGTAAGCATTGTAAGCCTTATTGATACTACTGACTTTTTTATTGATGGACGCAATCCATGCTTGTACTTAATAAAAATTTAGCCATTTTAAGACTGCTAGTGGATAACACACTCTAATAACTTATACCCTATTTTCCAAACACTTAGGAGCATTATTTTAGCGAGGGCGGCAATATTTGCTTAGGCTAAATTTCAGCTATATATCTACTATCATAGATAGCAAGCCGTTAAGAAAACGTTAAGACGATCTTTTGGTTTAGGAAGAATGATTATGTTAGTAAGTTATGCATTAGCAATTTAGAACAGGTAGTTGCGCGTTTTTACTGTCGTACTCTCTCAACGTGTTGAATCTCTGACGATGCCAGTGCGGTTCGTTTTGATACGCGCAACGCTGTTGATGATTTGCTTATCTTCTCGCACTTTAGTGACAATACAGTCCAAATAGACAATGAGATAGATGCTATTGAGAAGCTAATTTTGCCAAGCGAGGGTGCCATCGATGAAAAGGTCATTGTTTGGTCACCGAGCAGATGGTCAGCGATTTTGAAACGAAAACTATAGTCAAGGAATGTTAGAATCGCTACAAGGCGACCGACCGTGGATAGTATACTGAGTACATCTAGGACGGGTAACACCGTAGCGGTTTAAAAGCGCTCTGACGATACCTGCTGTAGATTCATATCTGGTTAATTAATAAAGAGCTTGAGCTAAAATTTAGACACAAAAAAACCTCAAGTAAACTAATACTTGAGGCGAAACTTGCTTAAACTTTACAGTTTAAATTCGTTTTAAATATGGCGCAGCGGACGGGACTCGAACCCGCGACCTCCGGCGTGACAGGCCGGCATTCTAACCAACTGAACTACCGCTGCTTAGGTCTCTTTAGCATTTTACCTTTATGAAGAGGTCCACTTCGCTAAATAAGTGGTGGGTGATGACGGATTCGAACCGCCGACATTCTGCGTGTAAGGCAGACGCTCTACCAACTGAGCTAATCACCCATCGAACAATTGCTATGCAATTTATTCAACATCAACCGAGCTCTTTAGTTTGTCACTAAGCTCTGCTGCTGTGGGTGTGTATTATATAGATTTACATGTGCGTGTCAAACAGTATTTACCACTTTTTGAGATATTTTATTCACTATTATGACAAGCATATGTTTTTATTGATTTTATATTTTTATAAATGTTCAATATTTTCAGACTTGATACTTATTTATTAGCTAGTGCTTGCTCGATATCACTTTTTATCGCGTCAGGCTTAGTCATTGGTGCATAACGATCAATCACTTGACCCTTACTATCGATTAAAAATTTGGTGAAATTCCATTTAATTCCATCTGTCAGCAAACCACCCTTTTGATCTTTGAGCCATGCATAAATGGGATGAGCCTCTGCTCCGTTGACATCAACTTTTGCCATCATCGGAAAGCTGACGCCATAATTCTTTTGACAAAACGCGCCAATTTCGTCATTACTGCCTGGGTCTTGGCTACCGAATTGATTACAAGGAAAGCCAACGACGACCAATCCTTGATCTTTGTATTGCTCATATAGCGCCTCTAACCCTTCAAACTGGGGCGTAAAGCCACATTTACTCGCGGTATTAACGATTAACAATACCTTGTCTTGATAGTCAGAAAACGCTTGCGGGCTACCATCCATACGCTCAGCCGTAAAATCATAAATAGTACTCATCATTTATCCTTAAATTGAGGTTTTTGTTATTTTGGGTATTCATTTGACACTTTTACTTTATCAGTCATATAAGCGGCAAATGTTATTGAAAAGGAAGCACTCTGTACTTCCCTTCCACATTACTATTACTATCATTATCTAAATACTTACTTCTCAGACTTATCTAAATCGATAGATACTGAGTTGATGCAATAGCGCATGCCTGTCGTCTCACTCGGTCCATCAGGGAATACATGACCCAAATGTGCGCCGCAGTTGCTACAAGTTACCTCTGTACGAGTCATACCTAGCGAATTATCGACGTGCTCTTGAATTGCGCTATTATCAATGCCTTGATCAAAACTTGGCCAACCGCAGCTTGCATCAAACTTATTGGTTGAATCAAATAAGCTGGCACCGCAGCCTTTACAACGGTAAACACCGTCATCAGTCGCGTCATTATAAACACCAGTAAATGGACGCTCTGTGCCTTTCTCACGCAGTACATGATATTCGTCAGCACTCAGACGCTCTTTCCAGTCAGCTTCAGTCAATTGGCTGATTTCTTCTTTACTTAATTGATTGTCTTGCATGATTTGTCCTTATTAGAGTATCTGTTATCTCTGTCACTATTTTATCGCCATATTATTATGAAAACGATGTGCCCTATCTGTTGCTTATCGACTCACTATTCAAGGTGAATATTAGAGTCGCAATGCCTGTATTTTGGAATAAGTATGTCGTTAAATAGAATTTTATCCAGCTTAAAATATATCAAATTACTCTAAAACTAGAGTGAGTAAAGATGTAATTTTGATAGGTAAACATGTATTTAGTTGACTGTCATCGTCGGGCGCGTCATACACAAAGGGAATAATGCAAGTAAAACTTGCATTTATAAGTGTAAGTTATTTGAAAACCTCTTGCATTAAGATTAACAATGCAATAATATCTTGCATTGGCGTCTAATTAAAATCCTCAATTCATCTACTTATTGAAAAACTATCAGTTAATAAAGGCCTAAACAACCATGTCGGATGACAACAGCACCCAAGCAGCACGATTGGTACAATTACGCCGTAAGAAAGGATTCACCGCTGAGCAGCTAGCACAAGCGATGACCGCTGCTGGTGCCAAGGTGAGTCGCGGTGCTATCTCGAACTGGGAGCGTGGTACCAACGGTATCGTCTCATCTAAGCTCCCTACCCTCGCACGTATTTTGGGCTGTAGCGAAGGGTATCTGTTACGTGGTGAGCTTCAAGATGAAAACTCTGATGACACATCGCCTAACAGTAATAGCCCACCTCAAGATGAAAAAATGCAAGACGCAATAACACCACAGAAAACACAAAGAAATCAGACCAAGATGCCATCAACCGCTTTCATTGATACTAATAAAAACTCACCAAACACCCTGACAAATGGTCATGCTATGAATCCGATAAAAAAATCCGATAAATTACAAAACGTTTGCTATGACATTCGTGGTCCCCTGTTACAGACTGCCAATAAAATGGAAGCAGAAGGCAAACGTATATTGAAGTTAAATGTGGGCAATCCAGCGCCGTTCGGCCTAGAAGCCCCTCATGAGATTTTACGCGACGTCGCTATGAATCTATCTGAAGCCACGGGGTATTCGGACTCGCAAGGGATTTTTTCGGCACGCAAAGCTATTTTGCAGTATTACCAATCTAAAGGTCTGCTCTCGGCAGTTGATGTCCGTGACGTATATTTGGGTAACGGGGTCTCTGAGCTGATTGTCATGACCATGCAGGCGTTGATGAATGATGGCGATGAAGTGCTCATTCCTATGCCAGACTATCCATTATGGACGGCTGCGGCCAACCTCGCTGGCGGCACTGCTGTACACTATCGCTGCAATGAAGAAGACAACTGGCACCCTGATATCGAGGACATCAAATCTAAAATCACCAGCAAAACCAAAGGCATTGTGGTTATTAACCCCAATAATCCGACAGGTTCCCTTTATAGTGATGAACTACTAAAGCAAATCATTGAAGTCGCTAAAGAGCATGACCTAATCATCATGGCCGATGAGATTTACGATCGCATTCTCTATGATGATAATGTGCATACCCCGATGAGCACTTTAACTGACGACGTTTTGGTTCTCTCATACAATGGCTTATCGAAGTCGCATCGCATTGCAGGGTTTCGCTCAGGTTGGATGATGGTATCTGGTCGCAAGCAACATGCAGCGGACTTTATCGAAGGCTTGGATATGCTCGCATCCATGCGCCTTTGTTCTAACGTTCAAGGACAGTATGCGATTCAGACAGCCATGGGCGGTCACCAAAGTATGAAAGACTTAACCTCTAAGACCGGTCGTCTATATAAGCAGCGCGACATGGCCGTCTCACGTCTTAATGCGATTAAAGGTATTTCTTGTACCATGCCCCAAGGCGCGTTTTATTGTTTTCCAAAGATGGATCCTGAAGTTTACCCTATCGAAGATGATATGGATTTTATGATGGACTTACTCGTTGAAGAAAACGTATTGATGGTGCAAGGGACAGGATTCAACTGGGACAAGCCAGATCATTTTCGTTTGGTGTTCTTGCCAAACTTGCTTGATTTAGAAAATGCGATGGATCGCTTGGATCGCTTTTTTGCCAAAAAACGCCAGCAGTTTGGCACTGAATAAATCTGCATCCAACATAAAAAAATGCTTATCAGCATCACGCTGATAAGCATTTTTTGGTTCTAATTCAAGCCTTATTAATGGGCTCTATAGCATTACTCTTAAAAGATATTTATCAATATGAGATAACTAATAGCAGACATTGAAGCTGCAGCCGGAAGGGTAATCACCCATGCCAGACCAATTGGTTTCATAAGCTTCCAGTTAGTGTCTCTATTGACGATACCAATGCCAAGTACTGCACCGACCAAGGTATGTGTACTTGAGACTGGCAGACCCATCGTCGATGCGCCCATCACAACGGCAGCAGCAGCCAATTCAGCTGAGAATCCAGAAGCTGGATGCATCTTCGCTAGATTGGTACCAACGGTCTGAATCACTTCTTTACCAATAAACCAAAGACCAACGATAAGAGCGACACCAAAGGTCAGCATTACAGCAGGGGGTACAGCCGCTTCGGTAGAGATACTGTTGGTACGAATGACATCCATAATGGCCGCAAAAGGACCAACTGCATTGGCAATATCGTTTGAACCATGACTAAAGGCAAATGCAGAGGCAGTAAAGACCTGCATCCAGCTGAACATAATGAATGTGGCTTTGGTCAGATCTTCTTTATGCTTACCACGGATACTCTTGGTATAAATATAGGTTGCAAGCCATACTAGCGCTGAGATCATCCCCATGATCAAAAAGCCTTGCAGCGTCGTCATACCACTATTGACGTTCTTTAGACCTTTAAAGACAACCAGAGAGGCCATGACTGCACCGCCCATAGCCGCAATTATAGGTACCCATTGCTTCAATGCCTTTAGGGTATCGAGGTTACTGCGCTCGTTTTCAATCTCATAAAGCTGTTTGTAATAATCGGTCTCTAAATCTTCAACGACGCAATCATCATCTTTGTAGATTTCTTGGTCACGTAACATCGCTGAGGTATAAGCCAGCTGTTCTGATTCTGTTAGACCGTCCAAAAATTCTTTGTGGTTTTGTTTTAAGGTTTTTTTATCAGCTTTTAACTCGCCAATATGCGCCTCTGTTTTATCATTATACTCGATGATATTTTTCTTAATCTGTCCATATAATAAATAAGACAAAACGCCGCCTAGTAGCGGTGATAGCACCCAAGAGATGGCGATAGTACCAATCTTGCCCCAATTCACGGTTGATAATGCCATCTCGGTACCACCTAACGTGATACCTAATACGATGGAGCTACCAACCACGCCGCCAATAATCGCATGTGTGGTCGAAACAGGTAAGCCTTTTTTGGTGGCAAATAACAGCCAAAAGGCAGCAGCAATGAGTGCTGAAAGCATGACATAAATAAACTGGTTGGGTTCGACTGCGAGGCCATCTAGATCGACAATGCCGCTTCGGATAGTATCGGTTACTTCACCACCTGCCAGCACAGCGCCTGACACTTCAAATATCGCTGCGATACCCAATGCTTGCGGGATAGTCAACGTCCCTGCGCCTACTGAAGTACCAAAGGAGTTGGCGACATCGTTACCACCGATATTGAATGCCATAAAGACACCAAAAGCGGTCGCCACAATAAATAGCGTCGTTTGCTGACGCATCGTGTAATCTAGACCCCACCACAAAAAGTAGCTGGTCATCGCAACCAATAAAATGGCAAAAAATAGATTTATTCTCATGGAGCCAACTGATTTAGCTGACTCTGTAGAACTGTTGCTAATACCCATACGTTGATGCGTCCTGCGTAAGCTGATTGGAATTATATGCGATTAGTAATATTGCGCAGCTATACAGGCAGGTTTTAATATCCCGCACTAAAATAGCATTATATAAAGGCGCAACATGCTCTCTAAACAATGAACTCTTTACGTTTGTTTTGCTGCAGTATCTTAGAATCGATTGTTGCTGTTTGACGTTTGATTCAAATTATTAATACATTATCAAAAACCCATCACTCCACATGTCACAAAGCCGCAAGTGGTATTGCTAAATCATCTGATTACAGCATCTTGCGGCTTATATTTGTGGCGATGTTACTGTTTTACCAATATCTGATACGGCAACAATATCTTTTAAATATCTATACAAATCATACAATACACACTTATTAAGGCAATATATGACATAGCAGAGACAATTCTGCCCCTATTATATTAAATATAATCACATAATGCATAATGATATTGCAAGATTTGTAACTGTGATTGTGTACTTTCAATATCACCCTTCTCAGTGACAGATTAGATCGAGTATGTTTCACTAAACTTCACTTGGAAAAGACGGCTAACAATATAGACCGCCATTAACCCTCAATTTTAATAAAGAGCTACTGGCTTTTAGATGCTACTGACAACTGTTTAATAGCATGGTCTAAAACATCCAAACGCGCCTGACGTTTCTCGTTGGTGGCTATGACACACCATGGTGCGTATTCAGTATCAGTACGTGCCAGCATATCAGCGGCAGATTGTACGTAATCTGACCACTTATCACGGTTACGCCAATCGTCATCAGTGAGCTTAAACTGCTTGTGAGGTGTTTCTTCGCGCGCTTCAAAGCGCTTAAGCTGTTCTTTCTTATCAATCGCCAGCCAGTATTTAATAACCAACGTCCCTGCTGCGCTCAAATCCGCCTCGAAGCGGTTGATTTCATCATAAGCACGTTGCCATGCAGCATCAGTCGCAAACTGCTCAATACGCTCAACCAACACGCGCCCATACCAAGTACGATCAAAGATGGCAATACGGCTAATTCGATTTGTTTGCTCGTCAGGCAGCCTTGTCCAAAAACGCCAGAGATAAGGATGCTGCGACTCGTATAGCATCGGCGCACCAATATTATAAATTTGGTATTCACGCGGATCGAGCGCTTCCACCAGTCTTTTGATAGCCCCGCCTTTGCCAGCAGCGTCCATTCCTTCAAAGGCAAAAACAATATGACGACCTTTGCGCGCACGTAGTAATTCGGCAAGACGAGCTTGTTTTTCTGCCAATGCCTCTTGATAGTCAGCCTTACTGACGTCTGAGTCATCGATATCGGTTAATAACTTGGGTATTTTTACAGGTTCAAACGGTTCCTGATCAACTTTTGACTCAGGTTTTTGCATCTTGGACTCAGACTGACTTTTTGTTGTTTCGTTACTGTCTGTTCGACTACTTACAAGTGCCGTTTGCATCGCATGCAATACTTCATGGCAAAAATGATCGGCAGCTTGTGATTTATCCTCACCATCGATGATGATCCAGTCATCCTGTTGCCGTAACAATGTCACGGCTACCTCGTTAAACTGAGCGACAATCTCTGCATTATTCCAATCAATTTGATACAAAAACTGCGGATCGGCTTCATCGTCATTTAATCGCTCTTGCAACGTTTCGATATCGACATGAAACCAGCATTTTAGTAGTCTGGTTTGATTGGCAACGAGGTCTTGCTCAAACGCTTGCAGTTTAATAAGTTGCTGCTGTAGATACGCTTGCCATTTCGCAATCGGTAGCGCTTTGTCATTATCGGATTTTTTGTCTTCTGATTGACTATTTTTTGACGACTTATCATCGTTTTTGTTGTCTGCTGCCATACGCATGACGTTGTAAAGCAAATCAGCATACCAGTTGCCAAAATAAACCATGACATCACCATGACGTGGCAGCGCTTTAGTGTGTGCTTGCCACATCGGCTGATACGCTAAGGGACAATAACCAATAGTTGCCTCCACCTTAAGCAGCCGAGGATCTACCCACTGGCGCAACTGTTTGACAGCAGTCCCCTTGCCCGCCTGCTCCATACCATTAACCAGTACCAACAGCCCAGTTGGCTGATTGGCAGGTGGCGGCGTTTGTTGCCGTGTCGCGCGCAGAGCATATTGGGCAGTAACCAGTGCCAATCTAAGGTCATCTTTATCCATCGAAAACTGACTCAGTGGATTGGGCGTTAAGCGCTCCTCGATCACTTGCTCACTAAATTGCGCACTGACCGCTTGTGGTGCTGTAAGTTCAGTCGTATTATTATTTTTGCTCATAACTGGTATCGTCCTATGATTGAAAGCGTGTCAGCTTAATCATAGCATTCGACCAATTCAGTAAATAACGCTGCTGTGTAACAGTTTGACATTTGTATTCTGCTTTATTTTCTTTTAAGGTGAACACAATCTTGAGAGCATGTTTTAAAAGAGTCTTAAAATTATAATAAGCACCAAAAACGGCATAACTTTGACCATTTTATTCTCAACTTAATCATGATCTTTATTTTTATATAGGATTTTACGCCATGTCTGCTTTAACCGACTTACAACAGCACCTAACAAATTTTTGGGCGCTGCCACATCATCAAGATGCCGAATTGAATACCAAACTCAACGAAGTGCAAGCATGGCAACAAGCGCGACTCCAACGTACGCATAGTGAGCTGTTTGAACAGCCAAAAAACCAGCTGATGGCAGACTATTTTCTGACACAGTTATATGGTGGCGATGAATTCAAGTTATTGGCCGAACAGTTAGAACGCATTTTGCCAAAAGCAAAAAAGCTTGAGCGTCTTGCCAAAGAGTCCGCTTTAGAAGCTGGCAGCATGGGCATTCAAGCAGCCATTTTAGCGATTGAGCTAGACTTGCATTTGGCCCAATGGCTACTTGCCCAAGACTTACCAGTCACCGAAGACAATATGCTAGCCGCCTATCGTACTGTCGATGAAGAGGATGAACGCCGTGTCCAGATTGGTACTCTTAAAGACGTTTGCTACCGCACTGACAAACATTTGAACTCATTTATGCTCAAAAAAGCGTTTGCCCTAGCAAAAGGTACCGCCTATCGCTATAACTTTCAACCATTGTACGACTTCATCGATACTGGTTTTAAGGCCATGAAACCCCTCAAAAGTGTGAGCAATTTTATCGAGCCGTTTTGTGAACGTGAGCTTGAGATTATTGACGAAGTTCATGACACGGATAATGGCAGTAAGCCCTTGTCATTTGATGTATCATAGGATTGATGAGAGACTGCGTTAACTGGCAAAAATTCGTTAACGAACACCATATATACTCAAAAAATATCTCAAATAAATAATCATAAAAGTGAACAATAGGATAATGCAATGACCGATATTACCAATAATAACACTGCTCACTCTGACCAAAAGCCAGCGCTCAACACCACGACTAATGGTCATTTACAAGATAAATTGGTCAGAGACAGTATCACTCACAGTCAAAATATCACTGCACAAGTAAAAGCGCGTCAAAGTCCTGTGCCTAATGCGATGACTGATACTGGTAGTGATGCTAACGTCAAAAAAAGTAATGATTTTACGCAAGTCCAAGACTTGCCAACTGGAACGCCACAAGGCCAACAAACCACTATGTCAAACAACCCTACAAACAATAGCGCCGCTGCACAAGAGCAGACCGCTAAGCAAACGCTTTTTAACCAGCGTGATGACATTAATAACCCGCACACACTCGACACTGATGGTAATGAGCAAACGCATTTCGGTTATAAAACAGTCAATAAATCAGAAAAACAAGCACGTGTGGCCGACGTTTTTACCTCAGTCGCCAAAAAATACGACATTATGAATGACTTAATGTCTTTTGGTATTCATCGCTTATGGAAGCGTTATGCGATTAGCTTATCAGGCGTACGTGCAGGTCAGCATGTGCTTGATATCGCTGGCGGTACGGGTGACTTGGCCAAAGTCTTTAGCCGTGAAGTCGGTCGCAACGGTAAAGTCGTGTTATCTGATATCAATGCGGCAATGTTAGAAGTTGGTCGTGAGCGCTTGATTAATGCTGGCTGCAATAATGTCGATTTTGTACTTGCCAATGCGGAAACATTAGCACCATTTGATGACAATAGCTTTGATTTGCTTACCATTAGCTTTGGTCTGCGTAATGTCACTGACAAAGATGCTGCCCTAAAATCTATGTATCGCGTGCTAAAACCAGGTGGTCGCTTATTGATTCTAGAGTTCTCAAAACCCGTGTTTGAGCCATTGTCTAAAGCCTACGATTTATATTCATTTACCGCCTTACCAATTATGGGTAAGCTGATTGCTAATGATGCTGAAAGTTACCAATATTTGGCTGAATCGATTCGTATGCATCCTGATCAGCAAACGCTGAAGCAGATGATGCAACAAGCGGGCTTTGAAAATTGTGATTATCACAACTTGACCGCTGGTATCGTCGCCGTGCATCGTGGCTTTAAAGCATAACGATAAAAGAAAAATACTAACACCCAATAGTCGTAACCACTGACCCTGACAAACCATGCGCTTTTCTAAAGGCGCTCAATTAAATATGCGAGAGCCTTATGCTGACTGTGTTACTTTTGGCTGGTGCCGAAAAGCTGATTAACCTTGCCATTGCTAGCGATGAAATCACCAAATCAGGTCTGGCACCATTGGCTGGCAAAGTGTTACGGCTGAATATGAAGTCGCCTGAGATTGATTTGGATGTGTTATTCACCCATGAACGTTTACGTTTTGAGCCCGTCACGACTGACAATGTGTTTGAGCCAAGTGGCCGCATGAGTGAACGTCAAAAAGCGAGTATGGAGCGCGCACGTATCGGTCACAGTCGACCCGATTGTATCATTACCGTAGACAACCCAGCCCAGCTGCTCAACCTAATGCGAGGCACTGAAGGTAACTTGCCTATCGCTGGTGACTATAAAGTGCTGATGCAACTGAAACAGTTGGTGGCAGGTTTTGACCCAGATGTCGCTGGCCAGTTAGAACCCTTCATCGGAAAACCCATGGCGAGTCAGTTACATCTGCTCATATCACAGCTGAAAGGCAGTTGGCGTCATAGTGCCAAACGTGCTTTTAATGATGTCAGCGACTGGGCCAATGATGTCGCAGGCAACACTGTCCCTGACCCCGTTGAGCTGGAAGAAGTAAATGATCTTAAGCAACAACTGCTAAAGCTGCGTGCTGATGTCGAACGTGAAGAGGCCAAACTTGCTGCTATCAAAGAGGAGCAGGCACGTTTTATCAATAATTCGTTCCATCAATAACCCGTTTAATTAATAACAAGCAAACATTATTAGTTAAACGGGTTATTGATCACATTATCTACAGATAAGCACAGCGCCTACCTTATTTTTGACTTTTCCTAGAGTACCTATACCTCATGCTATTATCCCATCGCGCCCGTTTACTTGAGCTTTGGCGTATCGCCGCAATATATCGCATTGATACGCATTTTTCTATTGAAGAGGCGCCACAGCTGCAACCTTTAGCACGTTTAATTCGCTTGCATCCAGCTGCTTGGGGTAAAAAGCATCAGCCAAACGCGATTAAATACGCGCTTGAGGACATGGGTACGCTGTTTTTAAAATTAGGCCAACTACTGTCAACACGTCGTGATTTGGTACCGCCTGAGATTATTGCTCAACTGGTTCAGCTACAAGACAAGGTTAAACCATTTAACTCTGATGTGGCCATTACCCAAATCCAAGATCCTAAGCATGGTCTTGGGCAGTCTATTGGCACATTGTTCGCACGCTTTGATGTCAAACCGCTGGCGGCCGCCTCTATCGCCCAAGTACACACTGCCGCCCTGCATGATGGTCGTGAAGTCGTCATAAAGGTGGTTCGTCCCGATATCCGCACCACGATTGTTTCTGACTTTGAGCTACTACGTGAATTGGCAAGCTGGGCATCCGCTCGTATTGAAGCGGCGCGTGCCGTACATATTATCGATATTGTCGAGGATTATCGGCAAGTCATGCTTAACGAGCTAGATTTGACGTTAGAGGCAGACAATACCACCCAAATGCGCAATAACTTCTTGGGTTCAGCATTAATGTATGTGCCTGAAGTCTATGATGCTGCCAAAAATGTGATGGTGATGGAGCGTATTCAAGGCGTTCCTATCTCGCAAGTTGAGATGTTCGATCAGCTTGGCTATGACCGTGCGGCACTGGCAAAAAAAGGTCTAACGATATTTTTCACCCAAGTCTTTCGTGATAATTTCTTTCATGCTGATATGCATCCAGGCAATGTATTCGTAGAGACCCCGCCTGTGCAAACACTACATGCAGGTATGGCAGCGGTCGACTTGGGTCATGAGCCACGTTATATCGGACTTGATTGCGCCATCATGGGCACCTTATCAAAAGACGATCAGCTCATTGTCGCGAGGATGTTATTGGCGGTTATGAATAACAATTTTACCGCAATGGTTGATATCGTCAGCCGAGCCGGTTGGATACCACCAAATGCAGATAAGCATGCGTTGATGCGTGATATGAAACGTACCGTCGGCCCTATGCTACAAAAATCCATTAATGACATCGACTTTGCTGGCGTATTGATGCAGATTTTGGATATCGCACGTCGCCATCATATGAGTATCCCGCCACAGCTGATGCTATTGCTAAAAACATTAGTGCACGTTGAAGGCCTCGGTCGCGACTTGTATCCTGACCTTGATATTTGGTCACTTGCCAAGCCCATTCTAAGCAGCTGGATCAAAGAACAGCTAGATCCGATGCGTAATCTACAGCAACTACGCCAGCAATTACCTGAGATGTTGTTGTCAACGACTGATATTCCAAAATTACTAGATCAAGGCTTACAAAGTCTTGCCTCGCAAGGCTCACGTCAAGACAGCCAACTACGTGAAATACAGCAAATTCGCGCGGATATGCTTAACGATCGCCGCCGTGATTGGTTAGCACTTGCAGGCTTTGCTATTTTCATTGCCATCGCAACGCAAGTCGTCGGTTGGCTATCACCTATATTTTATATGCTGGCTGTCTTGGTAGTTGTTTGGCGAATTTTAGCTTAGAGACCAACTTTATCTTTTATTTACTTAGTTCAGAAAAAGCCTCGTAACTCGAGACTCAAACAAAAAAATGCGACTGCTGTTAATGAGAAGCAGGCGCATTTTTTATGCTAAGTACTGATTACTATAACATTTGGTCAATCGCCATTTGGGTCAATACACGACCACGTGCCGTACGCAGCACATAGCCTTGTTGAATTAAGTATGGCTCAATCACATCCTCAAGTGTACCGCGATCCTCTGCCATAGCAGCTGCTACCGCTTCGACACCAGCGGGACCACCATCAAAACGCTCATGCAATATTTCGATATACCGTCTGTCTAAATGATCGAGACCACGTCTATCCACGGCCAGCATATCTAGCGCACTACCCGCAATCGCACCATTGATACTGCCATCGCCTCTGACCTCCGCATAATCGCGCACACGGCGTAGTAACCGATTGGCAATCCTTGGTGTGCCTCGGGCACGGCGCGCAATCTCCACCGCACCATCCTCACTCATAGGCACACGCATCAAGCGGGCGGCACGGCTAACAATCGTGGTCAGATCGGCGATATTATAAAACTCTAGCCGCTGCACAATGCCAAAGCGATCACGTAGTGGTGAGGTCAATAATCCTGCTCTGGTCGTTGCCGCAACCAAGGTAAACGGTGGTAAATCAAGCTTGATAGAACGTGCAGCTGGCCCTTCACCGATCATAATATCTAGCTGAAAATCTTCCATGGCTGGGTAAAGTATTTCTTCAATGACTGAACTCAGACGGTGAATCTCATCAATAAACAGGACATCACCCTCCTCCAAATTGGTCAGCATGGCTGCCAAATCACCTGGACGCTCGAGGACAGGCCCTGAGGTCGAGCGTAAGTTACCGCCCATTTCACGAGCAATGATATTGGCAAGCGTTGTTTTACCCAACCCTGGTGGACCAAAAATGAGCGTATGATCCAATGGCTCACCACGACCGCGTGCCGCGCCAATAAATACTTCCATCTGCTCACGCACCACCGGCTGACCAATATATTCAGCCAACAGTGCTGGTCGAATATTGGAATCAGGCGCATCCCCTGCGCCTTCTAACGGATTAATCAAACGATCTTGCATCATAGTTTTTATCATTATATTAAAAAATTAGGTAATAAATAGCATAACCAAACGCCACCTATAAGTCATGTAAAACATCAACAGTTATATACCAAAACGAAAATAAGCGACAATTAATGTCGCTTATTTGTTTGATACTGATTGATGTAACCATTAATAGCAGTTGGAGTAAAAACTACTTAAACGTTGATAGCTGCTGTAATGTGGCTTTTAACAATCCTTGCGTATCTGCAAAAATGTCACCGTTACTTTTGGCAGCTTTGATGGCTTGCTGAGCTTCTTTTTCTTTATAACCCAAACTAATCAGAGCGCCTTCTACTTCGGCGATGATATTGTCTTCGGCAGAAATCTCAGCTGGCTGCATAGCAAACTCTAAATTACTATTATCCACTTCGATATTTTTTAGCTTATCTTTTAGCTCAATTAATAACCGTTGCGCAGTCTTTTTACCAATACCTGGGATACGAGTTAATGCGGTTTCAGAGTCTTGCTCGACGTGCATTTTTAGCTCAGCTGCTGACATTGCAGACAGCATCGCTAATGCCATTTTTGCCCCAACACCATTGATTTTAATCAACTGACGAAAGACATCACGCTCTTTACGGTCAATAAAACCATAGAGCAACTGCGCATCTTCACGCACATGGAAATGCGTCCAAATGCTTGCCTGCTCATTGAGATGTAGCTGACAAAATGAAGGCAATGGCAGCTCAATATCATAACCCACACCAGAGGTCGTCATGATACAGGCGGTTGGTGCCATTAAGTATTGCACTTGTCCGGTAATCAATCCAATCATCACTTACTACCTCTCATATGGGCTATTATATAAATAACATCAGCTGCCACTTTGTTGTCCGCGACTATCTTTTAGCAGCATAGTCTTATTGCTCTTATCAGCATAGCCTTACTGGTAAAAACTCACCATACCTTCGAGGCTAGTTGAACGAATTTTATGCGCTTGACCAGCAGAACCAAAAGCTTCAAAACGATTGGTGCAGATGTCTGACATTGCGACCATAGATGCTTTGAAGTATTTACGTGGATCAAATTCGCTCGGATTTTCTGCAAGAAATTTACGGATAGCACCTGTTGAGGCCAAGCGTAAATCGGTATCGATATTGACTTTACGTACTCCGTGCTTGATCGCTTCGACGATCTGCTCAACTGGCACACCATAAGTTTCGCCGATATCACCACCATTCTCATTGATGATTTTTAGCCATTCTTGTGGCACTGATGATGAACCATGCATCACCAAATGCGTGTTAGGAATACGAGCATGAATCTCTTTTACGCGCTCAATAGACAAAATATCGCCTGTCGGTGGACGCGTGAATTTATACGCACCGTGGCTAGTACCGATAGCAATGGCTAGCGCGTCGACATTGGTGTCTTTTACAAATTGTTCGGCTTCGTCAGCACTGGTCAATAGTTGCTCATGATCCAATACGCCTTCAGCGCCAGAGCCATCTTCTTCGCCTGCCATACCAGTCTCAAGACTACCTAAACAACCGATTTCGCCTTCTACAGAAACACCGCAAGCATGTGCCATTTTGACGACTTCACGAGTAACGCTAGCATTGTAATCGTAATCCATTGGCGTTTTGCCATCTTCACCAAGCGAGCCGTCCATCATCACTGATGAAAAACCAAGCTGAATTGAACGTTGGCAAATCGCTGGTGACATACCATGATCTTGATGCATTACTACAGGAATATGTGGCCACTCTTCGATAGCGGCAATGATCAAATGACGCAAAAACGCTGACCCTGCATAGTTACGTGCGCCTGCGCTGGCTTGTACGATGACAGGTGAGTCACAAGCATCCGCAGCCATCATGATTGCACGCATTTGCTCTAAATTATTGACGTTATAAGCAGGAACACCATAGCTGTGTTCAGCGGCATGATCTAGAAGTTGACGTAAGGATATTAGGGCCATAAGACGCTCTCTGATTAGATTTTGAATAGTATTTAAAAAAGCTTTATAACGATCATCCCAACGTGCAGAAGACCATACTAACGGTATAGAAAGTAATAAACGCCCAAAATATTTTGGGTGTGAACGCTACGCGGTGATTATAGCAAAAATTGTTCCGTCTTCGTAGCAGTTGCCTGACTATTTGTCAGTCTACACGTCACTTCACGTGAGTTTGATTGTTATCAACTATAACACTGACACACAACGCAAAAAGCCTTGGTAATCACCAAGGCTTTTCTAGTATTTTGAGGGCTTATAAAGCAACTGTCAATTAAAGCAATTATCAATGCTCGCTACTCATTCAGTGCCTCGTCCTATCAATCGATATCACGTCACCGAATCAATAACTGACTTGCTCAGTACGATTCTTAGTACTGTTGCTCTGCTTCTACTGCGTTTTCACTGGCTTTATTTTCAACAGCAGATGCGCCATCGGCAACCACTTCAGCAGTATTGGCAACAGCTTCATTTGCGCCTACCACAACCGCTTCACCTGTGTTTTCTAGTGCATTTGTAGCGGCAACACCAGCAGTGTCAGCGCCTTCAGCAACTTCGGTACCAGCGTTTTGTGCGGCAACTTCAGCTTCAGCAGCAGCAGCTTCTGTTTCAACAGCAGCAGCGTCAGCGTTAGCAGCAGTGTCTTCAGCAGCAGAATCAGCAGCAGCTTCAGTTTTATCTTGTGTTTCTTGGCTACATGCAGTGATTGCAAAAGTACCAGCAAGTACGCTAGCAAGTAACAAATGACGTTTTAACATAATAAACCTCTCGTAAATAAAGCATGTCAAAATACATGGTTGCGCTATTCTATAGGCAGTAAATAAGACATGCAATAATAATTTTCAGTATAAAAACAAATAATTACTACTTGATAATAATTGATGACCAATTGCACTCATAGCTGTCAAATTAACAAGGTAAGAGAGCCAGTCACCATATTATTTTTATAGCCTACCTTAGATGATTGCGGTAAGTTGTACGCCTAATGTTACTGAACTGCTGAAAGTGGGTTAAATTATCGCGCTTCTATTTGCAGTGCGGCAACAGCTGGCAGCACTTTGCCTTCTACAAACTCTAAGAATGCACCGCCACCTGTTGACATGTAGCTCACGCCATCTGCAACTTGATATTTATCGATCGCTGCTAAAGTATCGCCACCACCAGCAATCGAAAAGCCTTGACTGTTTTTGACCGCATTTGCCACGATTTGAGTGCCTTGACCGAAAGCATCCACTTCAAAAACACCCACTGGCCCATTCCACAAAATAGTCTTTGCGTTGGTAATAGCATCAGCCAGTTGCTTGGCGCTTTCTGGAGCGATGTCCAATATCATGTCATTATCACCAATCGCATCAACCGACTTTGTAGTCGCAGTGGCTTTTTGTAAGGAGCCTGTAAAGTCAGCGAAATCGATCTCATTTTTATCGGCAACCACCACATATTCAGGCAGTAAAATCTCAGTTTTAGTCATAATCTCACGAGCGGTCTCAACCAAGTCCGCTTCATATAGCGAAGCGCCGACACTGTGACCTTGCGCGGCTAGGAAGGTATTCGCGATACCGCCACCAACGATTATTTGCGTGCATACTTCTGCCAAGCTGTGCAAAACTTGCAATTTTGTAGAGACTTTTGAGCCACCAACAATAGCGAGCATGGGCTGCGCTGGGGTTTCAAGCGCTAGGCTCAAAGCATCAAGCTCAGCGGCTAATAGCGGCCCTGCACACACTGTTTTATCTGCTTGACGCATGGCCTGAGTGACACCCTCAGTTGAGGCTTGCGCACGGTGCGCAGTGCCAAAGGCGTCCATCACAAACACATCACATAGCGATGCATATTTCTGTGCTAAGTCTGCATTATTTTTCTTCTCACCCGTATTAAAGCGCACGTTTTCTAGTAGTACCACTTCACCTGCTTTAATTGCAACGCCTTCAGTCAGATAGTCATTGTTTAAACTAACTGGCGCTGCCAATTTGTCGCTTAAATAGTCAGCGACAGGTGCTAGAGAATATATGGCTTCAGGATTGCCTTCAGTTGGACGTCCCAAGTGTGAACACACAATGACGGCAGCGCCTTTCTCTAGTGCCATTTTGATGGTAGGCAAGCTGGCCTGCAGGCGCGCATCACTCGTGACCTTACCGTCTCTAATAGGTACGTTCAAGTCTTCTCGAATCAATACCACTTTGTCCGTTAAGTTTAGCTCACTCATACGCAAAAAATTCATTACCTGCTCCTATGCATCATCTATTGTTAATCTACGGTGTGGCTTTTTACTAAATATCACTCAATGCTAAATATCACTGAATGACAGTTATCAAACTATTTAACCGATTATTCTTACTAATAGTCTCATGAGACTAATCTAGCAAGAATCTGAGGCGGTGTATTCTAGCAGTTTTCTAACAAGCGCTCATAAAGAACCTATGATTAAATTTTACTAAGCAGGTTAAAAATAAGACAAACTTATTTAATTTTTATAAAAATCAGTAACATTTCGTGGTGGTACTCAGCAGTCAGGCTGTTTATGATGGCATTGATGTTTATCGTAGATGTGAGCTTTACGATACAGCGCCTATTAATGATAATAATTAAGTTCAACAATAAAAATAACCCATTAGGAGAATACCATGAGTATCGATCTAGCCACTGCCAAACAGACTTTATTGAAGCTGAAAGACGAGTATGAAACTCGAATCGATAAAATCGAAGATCATATCCAAAATCCACAAGATGACCTCAATGAGCATTGGGAAGATCAAGCCATCTCTTATCGTCAAAACGATATGCGTAAAAATCTCATGGGTGAAGCACGACAAAGCCTAATCTATGTCGAAAATGCCTTGAGCCGTATCGAAAATGGGACTTATGGTGAATGTGAGGTATGTGGCAAACTGATTGAAGAAAAACGCTTGGAAGCACTGCCCTATGCCACCTTATGTATGGAACATGCGGAATAACGATTCATTTATACAATGTACTTATATTTTGAAATATAAGTTTGAAATTTAGAAATAAGTTATAAAGCAGGCGTCTGCCACGTACCAAGCGCCTGCTGCCATTGCTCACAACGCTCGGCTATTTGGTGTTCTGGCAAATCCATAATATCCCCAACTACTGCCACATAAGCAATCGGCAAACCTGCCAGCGCAATAACGTTTTCTGCCGTTAGACCGCCTATCACACATAGCTCAATACCTTGCTGACACCCATCGACAAGCTCTCGGCGCGAGATGACATCCGCATTAGGCTTGGTTGTAGACGCAAATACTGCGCCCATCGCGGCATAACTGGCGCCATCATCCTGCGCTTCTTTCACCAGCGCCACATCACCATGACAAGTGCGGCCAATAATCTGATTCGATAATAGACATTGCTTGGCCTCTCTGATATCGCCATCTTCTTGCCCCAAATGAACCCCAACACCAAGCTTCGCGGCCAGCTGAATATCATCATTGATGACGACTGGGACATTGTATGTCTTTGCCAAGTTGACTATTTGTAGAGCTTCATCATAGAGCTTGGATACGCCATTGCTTAACGTCAATGTTTGCTTACGGCGGATTTGCAATAAGGCAATACACCCTGTGGCAAACGCGGTCTCTAATTTTCGGTATAGCAGCGCGAATTCATCATCATTGGTCAGCAAATATAACTTTGGGGCTAGTGTAGTAGTCGATGCTTGAGTCATATGGTTTTTCCTAGGGCGTGTTCTCAGTTTAAAAATGGAGACAAAAATTCCACACAATAAAAAAGCCGTTATATCACATAACAGCCTTTTTATACCTACTAAACCAATCCGCTTACACTGTACGGCGAGTCGCCAAACTGTTTAAAATGTTCTTAGCATCACCCCAACGCGTGGCTGAGCTGTTCGCCCCTAAGATGACAATGATCGCAGGACGGTTATTCACACGTGTTTCCATTACCACACAACGACCTGCTTCATTAATAAAACCGGTTTTTGAGATGCCGATTGGATAATCACCTGAACGTACTAGACTACTGGTGTTGTTGGCTTTATAGGTACGGTTACCAGCTGAATAATTGGCCACGTAAAAGTCATAGCTCTTAGTCGTGGAGAAACGACGAATCACATCGTAGTTACCAGCAGCACGAACCATTTTTACCAAGTCATTTGATGAAGCAACGTTACGTTTATCGAGACCCGTTGGATCACCGAAATAAGCTGTCGTCATACCAAGCTCTTGTGACTTACGGTTCATCGCTCGTATAAAGGCATCATAGCCACCTGGATAGTTACGCGCTAGGCTTTTGGCAGCAGGGTTTTCAGATTTCATTAATGCCATTAACAGCATTTCAGCACGGTTCAAACGATCGCCTGATTTTAACCGCGAACTTGCACGCTTAGGACCGACGAAATCTTCAGGATCGAGGGTAATCTCTTCTCTCATATCGAGACCAGCATCCAACACCACCATTGCCGTCATCACCTTAGTAATACTGGCCATAGGACGGGCAATATCGGCATTTTTCTCGTAAATAGATTCACCAGTTTCGGCATCGATCACCGCCACACTGCGAGAGTCGGTGCTGATCGGAATCATGCTACTGCTGCCAAAGCTCCCACGATAAGTAGTGTTATAGCTGTTGGTGTTATTGAAGCTGTTATTACTACTACCAAAACTACTGGTGTTGCTGTTAGTAATATTGGTAGTGCCATACCCATTATCGACTTTTTTGATGGCCGAGCCGTTAGACTTGTACATGATATTGCGCGCTTCGGACAAGCTATCAGCACCGCCCCAACTCATACGAGCACTCGATCCAGCATCAGCGCTACCATTAATTGTAAGTGCAGCTTGTGCAATACTGCCTAAACTCAATGAAATCATGGCAGCAACTAACTGCTGTTTGGTTAATGGTAAGTGCTTCATTCTTCCCCCTGCTGTCGCGATGCTGTTAATTAGCGAATCAGTTACATACTAATTAATAGCAACAACGTACGTAGCGTTTGTGGTTGTGTTTGTAGGTACTCACATAGAGTTTTTGTATTTTTAGTGTATCATGGTTTGCATTTAAGTTTAATGTACTAAATCAGTTAGATGAGCATTTTTTAACCTGCTTCAAATTTTGCTACATTTAAATTAGATTTTAGCAATATTAATTAACACTATAGCAATATATGATGAGAGTAGTAGTCATCAAATCAATGCGATATCATCCTATTATAAAATAATAAAAATCATTGTTGTGGTTAATAGATATACAGATTGGTTCAGATAGTTTAACGTTCACAATGCAACCTTCATTTTGATAGACAGCAAAGAGTACAACTATGATTCGAGTATTGGTAGTAGATGATCATGATTTGGTGCGGATGGGTATCAGCCGTATGTTGGCAGACAGTGCTGATATCGAAGTCATCGGTGAAGCTGACAGCGGTGACATGGCAATTAAACTGGCCAAACAGCTGCGCCCTGATGTGATTTTGCTAGATGTGAATATGCCAAACATCGGCGGGCTTGAAGCAACCAAGCGCTTGATTCAGCTCGATCTGGGTATCAAAATTTTGGCCGTCAGTAGCATGTCGGCGCAACCGTATCCATCCATGCTGATCAAAGCAGGCGTCAATGGTTATATTACTAAGGGCACACCGCTTGATGAGATGATACGCGCGGTCAAAAAAATCTATCAAGGCGGTCGTTACTTTAGCCAAGATGTCGCTGAGCAGCTGGCTGATGTTCTCTTGTCAGATAATGCCAACTCACCTTTTGACTTATTAAGTGATCGCGAAAAGCAAGTAGCCATGATGGTGGTAAACTGCCAAAGTCCGCAGCAAATCGCTGATCAATTGTTCGTGAGTGTCAAAACCATCAATACTTATCGTTATCGCATTTATGAAAAAGTCGGCGTCGATAGTGACGTGAAATTGACTCATCTGGCTATCCGTCATGGTCTCATTCAACCGTAAACCCCTTCATACCTTTTTTATTACGGTCAATTTATGAAACTTGCGCTCAGAGCCGTCTCTGCCATCACCAATTACCTACAGCAAGATGAGACGCTGCCTCTACCACAGTTACGGCGGTTGGGACTGATCTATAGCAGTTATCGATTTATCGTTAGCGTATTCTTTATGTTGATGGTGTATGTGACCGTCAAATCTGATAGTGGCTCATTATTACCAAGCTTATTGCAGCAAACAGCGCTTAGTTTCTATGTCATCATCAGTTTAATTTTGCTTGGCTTGTTTTACGTGGTGACTAAGAATCTGCGGCGCCAGCTGGCTTTCGGATTGGCATTAGACGTCATTATTTTGAGCCTTTTGCTTTATACCAATGGTGCCCCTGACTTACAGCTCACCATGCTTTATATGGTCGTCGTCGCGGCCAGCTTCATGCTACTGTACGGCTCGCAAGCACTTATTATCACTTTGCTTGCTATTATTTTCGTGATCTATCAGCAGTTTTTTTATGCCATCGCCAATAGCATGAGTTTGGCTAATTTAGGCGATGCCTTGCTTATGTCAGCAAGCTTTTTGGCGGTAGGGGTTTTGAGCTGGTCCATTTCCCAGCGCTTGGTACAAGTCGAGCAAGTCGCTGCAAATCAAGCCAAAGAAGTCGAACGACTGAACGTGATCAATCAAGAAGTCATTACCCAAATGGTCAATGGGGTCATCGTGATTGACAGACAGCATATTGTGTTAGCAAACCTAGCGGCTCATCAGCTACTCAGTATCCCCCACCCTCCGCTAGCGTCCATGCTTGATACGTCCAGTCATTTAAGATATGAGCAAAACAACCCCGAAGCTACCCTTCTCGCCGACTTTCAACATCAGCTCAAAGAACAACATCTGCAACTTATTGATGCCTGTTTGTCCGTCTCTGAAGGGCTGTCACGCAGCTTTGTTTATGAATTACCTGCGGTAGCAAATGCCTCTGTCGTCGGTAAGCTACGGGTACAAATCATCCCCTTAAAAGATAATAGCAAGCTGATCATGCTAGAAGATTTGCGCCGTGAGCAAGCCAGCGCTCAACAGTTAAAGCTGGCATCGCTTGGGCAATTGACCGCCAGTATTGCCCATGAAATCAGAAATCCGCTTGCGGCTATCTCACAGGCCAGTCAACTATTGATGGAAGATGTCGTAGAAAGTGAGAGGAACAAGGCAGCAGAGCATAGTACTATCAGTTCTACTGCCGACCATACAACAGCGATGACAGAGCCTGCAAATACTTATATGACGGGCAATCACGAACTGTATGAAATGATATTTTCGCAAACCAAACGTGTAAACCGTATTATTGAAGATATCTTAAAACTGTCGCGCCAGCAGGTAGCCCGTCAGCAATCAATTCTATTGGCTGATTGGCTACCACTGTTTTTGGACAATTATTTTCGAGACCATGACATTTTTTTGCGTGTATATACCAATCCCACCATCTCGTTCGACATGCACCAATTGGAACAAGTATTAATTAATTTGATCAATAATGGTCTGCGTTATAGTAGCTACGCTCACCCTCATGCTTTTGTGGAAATTGAGATTTACTGTGCTGATAACGATGTTATAATTGATATTTTAGATGATGGATTGGGCGTTAGTAGCAATGATTTACAGCATTTATTCAATCCATTCTTTACCACCGACGAAGCTGGAACGGGTTTAGGATTGTATTTATCACAGGCGTTCTGTGAAGCCAATCAAGCCCGTTTACTCTATATTCCTGAACACCAAAAGACTTGCTTTCGCTTGATTGCCCCTGCTATCGACACCGATGGTCACGATGCTGATAAACGGCTTACTGAAGACCAGTAGCTTCTATAAAAGAGAAGGGTTGTTTGATAAAAGCATGTTGATCATCACCCTTACTAGGGCGTGTCATCAATTAGTACATGGATACATTTAGTGGTCTTAAAATGGCTAAATTTTGCCAAACATCGTCAGAAATCTTGTCAATATGTTCATATTTACGGCAATTTCTTCCTTGTTTGGCTGCAATTTTCCTCATTTTAAGCCTCACAATCTAAATGATGACACGCCCTAGATAAGACAGATTGAACCCTATTTTTAAATTTTTAGCCATTGAACACAATGAGATAACGTATGACAGTAACCGCGCTAGTCGTTGATGATGAAGTAGATTTGTGCCGCTTGATGCAAATCACCCTAACCAAGATGGGCATCAAAAGCGATGTGGCTTATACCTTATCGCAAGCACGCGCCTACTGGCAGCAAAACGACTATGACTTTTGTCTGACGGATCTCAAGCTACCTGATGGCTCAGGACTAGAGCTGGTCAAACACATCAGCAACAGCTCTAGTACACCAATCGCCGTGATTACTGCTCATGGTAGTATGGATTTGGCTATCGAAGCGTTAAAGCTGGGTGCTTTTGACTTCGTTAATAAACCGCTTGAGCTGCCACGTTTACGCCAGTTGGTCGAAAATGCACTCAAGGTTATTCACCAAAATAACGAAGCAGAAGCCGCGCCTGAATGTTCACCTGAGCAGCAGATGTTGGATAGCCGTTTGATCGGTGATTCTGCCGTCATGCATCCCCTTAAAAACACCATTTTAAAATTGGCTCGCTCACAAGCACCAGTTTTTTTATCGGGTGCGTCCGGAACAGGTAAAGAGGTGGTTGCCAAGCTGATTCATGATTTAAGCCCACGTCGAGATGGCAGTTTTGTACCGGTGAACTGCGGAGCAATCCCTTCCGAGCTGATGGAGTCGGAATTTTTTGGTCATAAAAAAGGCAGCTTTACGGGAGCAGTCGCTGATAAGCAAGGCTTGTTCCAACAAGCCAACGGTGGCACGTTGTTTTTGGATGAAGTGGCAGATTTGCCCTTGGCAATGCAAGTCAAATTACTACGCGCCATTCAAGAAAAAACCGTGCGCGCTATCGGTGATACCAAAGAGCTACCCGTCGATATCCGCATCCTATCCGCGACCCACAAAGACTTGAACCAATTGGTACAAAGCGGACTGTTTCGGCAAGATTTGTATTACCGTATCAATGTGATTGAACTAAAACTGCCCACGCTTAATGCGCGGCGTGATGATATTCCTGTCTTAGCAAAGCATTTTTTAGCACTGATCGCAAAAGAGTGGCAGTTGGACACCCCGCCCTCATTGACAGCAGCGGCTTGCGAGCGCTTGCAGCATCACGATTTTGCTGGTAATGTTCGTGAGCTACGCAACTTACTCGAACGCGCCGTGACATTGGCGGAAACGTACACCATTGACGTCAGTCATCTGGGTCTAGCAGAGCTTGATACTCAACAAAGTCAGAATACCAATGCAGTCGATAATACAGCGCTAACATCTAACCCCTCTAATTATAAAGAAGACAACCAGCCAGCAATCGCATCCGTAATTAACAAAGAAGAAATTGGTCAAACCTCGACGGTTAAGCAATCTGAGCAAGCAAAGACCAACCTACACCCTTATCGTACGATTACTCAGCACTACCCTTCCACGATTCAGCGGTCAATGGCTAATAGCATCGAGTCTGATCGTAGCCCCATCTCTTCTATAGAGCAGGAATTAACAACTAGTCATACGACTCATGACGAGCAAACAAGGTCAAAAGAGGATTTTCAAAGCCAGTTGTTGCCTGCCAAAGGTCTAGAACACTATCTGCAAGAGCAAGAAAAAAACCTGATTATTACTGCACTTAAACAAACAGGCTGGAACAAAACCCAAGCCGCTGAACTGTTAGGAACGACGTTTCGCTCTTTACGTTATCGCATGAAAAAACTTGATATTGCTGAAGATCAGGCCGATTGATTTTGGAGTCTGTAGATTTAAACATAATACATCATCAATTTTGAGCATAATAATGGTGCTGGGCAATTAGAGTACGCTTAGAGCTATCATTACCTATTTACTTTTCGTCTATCTGCTTTTCGTCTGTCTGATCTTCTAGCGTATTATCCTTTACAGCTGAATTTCTCACAAAGCGAATACCCGAAGCGAGCGCTTTTGCCCTGAGTAAATCAAGTGCCTGCTGCTCCCATGTACTCTCATTACCCAGTAGAGCCACATCAGGCTCGACCCCGATACCATCTATCTTATTGCCAGCCGCCGTCACATAATTGGCAACGGTTAACTTCACGGCCTGCTCGTCATTCACAGGTATCACTGACTGCACTGAGCCTTTGCCATAACTTACCTCACCGACGATAGTGGCGCGTTTTTGCGCTTGCAAGCTGCTTGCTAATACTTCGGCGGCTGAGGCAGAATAACGGTTTTGCAATACCACTACGGGCAATGGCTTGAGTATTGCAGCACCTTGGGTCGATAACACACGAGAGTCGTCTTTCCGGCCTTTCACTTGTA
Source organism: Psychrobacter sp. AT9 (assembly GCF_047272965.1). Taxonomy (NCBI): domain Bacteria; kingdom Pseudomonadati; phylum Pseudomonadota; class Gammaproteobacteria; order Moraxellales; family Moraxellaceae; genus Psychrobacter; species Psychrobacter sp. AT9. The sequence goes on along the minus strand of NZ_JBKOTW010000001.1, from coordinate 1,032,048 downwards.
CCACATCAGTGTCCGCCATAAACAAACTAGCCACACTCACCGCTGAGGTTAAAACACCACCTGGATTATCACGCATGTCTAACAAAATACCGGATATCGGTGCTTCTAAGCTAATAAGACCTTGCAGCAGCTTTTCACGACTGTTGTTTTGAAAAGCGGGTAATTTCATCACCGCCATACCATCAACAAGCCGTGTCTCAATGACTTGCGGGTGGTTATTGTTACGCTGTAAAGTCGTGGTATGTTTACGGCGACCCGCTTTAGAAGTCACAATATCCACTTGTGTGCCCGCAATACCAGTTAAAAGCTGTTCAACATCATTAGTTTGTCTGTCGTCATCTAATTTGAATTCATCAACTTGATGCAGATAATCACCGACTGCGATGCCTTTTTTATCCGCAGGTGAGTCATCAAGAACCTCTGTGACCACCCAATAGCCAGCCTTTGGTCGATATATCACTTTGATACCAATATCGCCGACATCCCCTTCGGTAAAAGCCCGCAGGTTTTCGTAGGCCTCAGCATCCAAAAATTCAGCGTGGCTATCGAGCTTAGTCAACATACCACTCATCGCATTGTTAAATAACTCTTCGTCATTGACCGTGTCCACATATTCACGGCGTACCAAGTCCACGACCGCAACAAACGTTTTTAGAGTTTCAGGGGAAATAGCATTCAATGACACTTGGCCCACTTCATCAGGGACATCTGTATTGATATCGTCGGCCTCATCAGTCAAAGCGCTTTCATCTGCAACACTGTCTATCGCATCATCAGACGCGTCAGCAGCATCCAACATATCGGCAATATCAGACAGATTATCTGCACCGTTTTCTGCCGATATCTCATCAGCATCGAGACTGATAAGCTGTAGGCTGGCCGTCGGGCTGCTTTCATTATTTGTCGCAGCCTGTGCTTGCATACCAACGACATTCAACCCTATGAAACTGGCCATGAGTACGGGTTTAAAGACGGTCGACGTTATCAATGCGGTCATCATTGATGGCTTTTCTGGTCGTTTAGACGCCGACGAACGTATAAGACAGATGGGATGCATAAAAACTCACCTAGATAAAAAGAAAACATGCAAAGTTATTGTTATCGGGTAATTAATGAATGATATCGTGTAAGGTAGCATCAAGATCACAGCCAAGACTAGGGTAGTATTGCAAGTAATACCAAACCCAAAAAGTACGATTAGCTGTGTCAAACTCGTTTAGTCTACAATGCGTAGCACTTATACTCGTTTTCCTTGCTGCTCTAATTTTTGTGAATGGTATAAGTTAAAAACCTATCCTAAAAAAGGGAAGGAGCGTAGATACCCTTCCCTTTATCTTTTTCTTTCATTCGCTGGCTGCTTCAGCTGTGCTTATGGCATTATAATAGCCAGCATGCGAAAGTGTCAGAATGACTGAATCACGATACTGGAATCAATAGGTTTTCACCCGTCATTTCTTCTGGCGCATCGATATTCATCAATGACAAGATGGTCGGTGCGATATCGCTAAGCTTACCGCCACTACGCACTTGTACTTTTTGCTCACCAATATAAATTAGAGGTACATGTTCGGTCGTATGTTGGGTATGTACCTGTCCGCTTTCGTAGTCTTGCATTTGCTCAACATTGCCATGATCAGCGGTAATGAGCATATCGCCGCCAGCTGCTCGTACTGCCGATTCAATACGGCCAACACAGACATCTAACGCCTCTACCGCTTGCACGGCTGCTTCAAAGATACCGGTATGGCCTACCATATCACCGTTGGCATAATTGACGATTAACACATCATATTTGCCTGATTCAATAGCAGCCACCAACTTATCGGTCACTTCAGGAGCACTCATTTCTGGCTGCAAGTCATAAGTGGCGACATCTGGCGACGGCACAAGAATACGTGTCTCACCTTTATACTCTGCTTCGCGGCCACCACTAAAGAAAAACGTCACGTGCGCGTATTTTTCAGTTTCGGCTATGCGCAGTTGCGTTTTACCTTGTTCTTGCAAATACTCGCCCAACGTATTGGTCAAAGACGTCGGATAATAAGCAATACTGGTCTTCGGGCTATCCGCTAAAATATCTGAATACTTGGTCAACATGACAAACGCGGCCAGTTTTGGCTGTTTATGACGGGCAAAACCTGAAAACTCATGATCTGGCAGCACAAACGCTTGCGCTAGCTCACGAGCGCGGTCAGCACGGAAATTCATAAAGATAAGTGCATCATTATCATCGACGGTATAGGGCGTGTCGCCGCTCTCAATCACGGTAGTCGGATTGATAAACTCATCAGTTTCACGGGCTTTGTAAGCGGCTTGAACAGCACCATCAGCACGGGTAGATAGACGATCGGCTTTACCTTCCGTAATAAGCTCATAAGCTTTCTGTACTCGATCCCATCGATTGTCACGATCCATCGCATAATAGCGACCGATGATACTGGCAATCTGTACGCGACCTTCATAATGGGCGTTAAGCTTGTTCAAGTATTCACGCAAACGATTGATGTACTTATCAGCAGATTTAGGCGGCGTATCACGACCATCTAAAAAACAATGAACAAAGACGTTTTTGGCACCGTGAACCAATGCCGAATGACACATTCCTTCGATATGGTCTTGATGCGAATGCACGCCACCATCAGAGAGCAAGCCCATAATATGAACATTACCCCCTTTTTCGTTAGCCGCTTTGACAGCATCGACCAAGGCTTCGTTTTTATAGAACTCGCGATTGGCAAGCTCACTTGAGATACGGGTTGAGTCTTGATATAGCACACGACCAGCACCTAGGTTCATATGTCCCACTTCAGAATTACCAAACTGACCATCTGGCAAACCAACATCTTCACCCGACGCAGAAATCAATCCATGCGGATATTTCTGATAGATCTTATCTAGATTCGGCATATTAGCCGCAGCAATGGCGTTATCCTTGTCTTCTTCACGATGACCAAAGCCGTCCAATATCATTAAGACATGCGGTGTTTTTTTATGCTGTGCGCTATCTTGCTTGCTATCAAGTTGCGCCTGATTGTCGTCAATAGATTCAGATTGTTGCTGGGTACTGGTCATAGATTACCGCTCCTCAAGTGAATGAACGCCTATACTGCTATATTAGGATGTCGAAAGTTGTCTATATTAGCATACATCTTGAAATTGCTGAAAAACTGAGTATTTATGCTGCTATTTCAATGCTTTCGACCCTTTTTTTCTGCTACTCATTTTATGAAAATGGTTGCTATTATTGCTGTGCTTTTCTAAAAAGACGTATTAATCTGTAAACCGCGCTTGCAATCAGCTATGCCATTAGTTAAGATAAATCTATTCTGAAGTGTTGGCTAGTAGATGTTTATTCCCTGAGCCGATAATGCTTTACCAGGATGTGGTACCTATTGCTTCATTGTGTATGCCTGCACCGCTTGCGGTGTATCAGGAAACCTGCAGAGGCAGTGACGCATCCGCCCTGAACTTCACGGTTCATGGGTCACCATCTTACGGCGGCACTTCGGTTGTTATATTCGGTTAGTCATGTCTCTATTTATATTCACTAGGTTTATTAGTAACCCATAAGTTCATAAGAGATTCATAATAACCAACAAAAAGCCCCTCTCGTCAATGACGTAAGGGGCTTTTTTTATGTCAATTTTTCGCTATTTTTATTCATCATTAGCAGATTTGGTAATCTTTTTGACATCTTTAGGAATGTTTTTGGCAGTCCCGTCAACGGTTGTATGCTGCTTGAACACGTCCCCAAATGGGTTTTGTTGTTGCTGACCGAATGGGTTTTGGCCATTAATACCACCGCCAGCGCCACCAAATGGATTTTGTCCACCCATACCGCCTGCGCCGCCGAATGGGTTTTGACCGCCGCCCATCTGTTTGGCCATCATCTCCATCATTTTTTGCTGGTTGTTCATGACGTAATTATTAGCAAAGTCTTTGAGCTTCTTTTGCACGGGTGGTAATACCACCAATAACGCGAGTAAATCGCTAAGCACACCTGGAATAAGTAGCAAAATTCCAGCCGCTGCCATGGCCACACTTTTAAGCATGGTCGACTCTTGTGGGCGCATCGCTGGGTTCATCATGCCGCCCGCTTTCATTTGCTGAGCCATCGGATTGAGTGCTGCCATACCCTTACGAATAAGGGTGATACCGATAACTGCGGCGATAATAAACCACATGAATACCCACCAACCGCTCATAAACTGGGCAATTAAATACCACAGTAGCATCTCGATAATAAACCAAACGATGGCAATACCAACTATCTGACCCATAAAGTGTCGTCCTATAAAATAAAAACCAATAAATTGAGCGCCATACAAATTAAGATGGCTAACATATGATGTATATGGGGATTGATTGCTATACTATCAAACTTAAGGCGTATTTTTAAGCCATATAGTCGGGGCAATATAATTTGGATACAAGGAAGATGAGTAAAAGTACTACGAGTAGTAGGCTGAGCGAGTCTGACACCGTATCCGATTTATATAGGATTGAATATAAAACAAAATGTAAGTAAGACGGAATACTATGGCAATTATTATCGGGATTGACCCAGGCTCACGTATGACGGGTTATGGTATCGTGCAACAAACTGGCGATAAGCTAACCTATATTGACGCAGGCACCATTCGTACGGATACTAAAGAGATGCCTGAACGCCTAAAGCGCATCTTTAATGGCTTGACGCGTATCACCCAGCATCATCTAAAATATGCAGAAGAGCCTATCTATACAGCAATTGAACAGGTGTTTATGGCAGAAAACCCAGATTCTGCGCTGAAACTGGGGCAAGCACGAGGCGCAGCCATTGCAGCGATGGTGGCACTGGATTTGGAAGTATCAGAATATACCGCACGCCAGATCAAGCAAGCTGTGTGCGGTTATGGTGCCGCAGCCAAAGAGCAAGTACAAGAGATGGTCTGCCGGATACTGTCTTTAGATGTCGTACCACAACAAGATGCCGCTGATGGTCTTGCCTGCGCCATTTGTCATGCGCACTCAAGCCATTCAATGAACAAGTTGCTCCTAAATAGCGCCATGCGTGGACGCGGGGCGTCTAAGAAAAAAGGACGCTGGCGTTTGACAGAAGAAGATTTAGGTAATTTACGATAAGATAAGAAGCCAAAATACAGCAAACAACTATAAAAAAACACGCGATCAAATGGCGCGTGTTTTTTTTCAATCATCTCAATCATTTAACTATAATAATAAAACAGCTTCACCCGTCGTCTACTCTGCGACGGCACTCTCAATCACCGCATCTAACACATAAGCATATTCTTCGCCTTCTGCATTCTCGTTATTGTCGATATGGTAGCGCTGTAGGCGTAATACTTCTTCGTGCATGCCGTCGTGTGGATAGCCATCAATGTCACCCTTGAATGCTGTCCACTTGCCTTCGCTGGTTTTCAGGCCTTGATCATCATAAGTGACAGGCTTAACTTGCAGACACATCCTAGAGTCTGCATCGCCACAAGCGATTTTTTCACTACTTACTGCCCAAAAGACGGTCTCGCCTTTGCTATTATATTTGGCTTGTGAAGTGAGCCTACCTGTCCAAATCAAGGTCATCGAATCATTAGTCACTTGCGTCAATAGTGGCGTCTCACCTTCAGTGACAGTTAACTCGCTACTACCTTGCATGAGCATATTTAAAAGACTCTCTGCGCTATCAAGATTGCCACACGACATCTTAGTGCTCATACTATCTTCTATCGTTAACCTTTGAGCTTGTAATTCATAGGCAGCGCTCATCGTATTGCAGCCAACGCTATAACTTAAGGTATCTTGACCTTGATTAAATAACAGCGTCACCTGATCCTTAATATTTATCAGGGGCGCTAATGGTTGATCGCTCGCACCTTTGGCAGTCATCAGTGTCCAACGATGGCGCGCAAGATTGCCAATCATCTGTTGTTCAACGCTGAGCTCAGTTACTTCAGATGCCGCCACTGTCTCATTGGCATCAGGCTCACCCTCTGTGTTTGCTAACGTAGCCCTCATCTCTGCACTTGCCGTAGCATCTGTCCCTTCGCTCTCCGTAGATGGGGCGTTTTTTTGACAAGCACCTAGTGTCAGACTGACTGCCAATACGCTGGATAATAACAGTAGTTTTGTGATTGGTTGCCTTTTTATGTCTACCATACTACGCCTCTCTTACTAAGCTTATCTGATGCCTGCTATGACTGTATTAACTTATAAGGATTCTTATAGCTATTCATAAAACAAAACAATAGCAGCAATCCGATACAATTTAACCACTATAACCTCGATCCTATTATCATATGTAATGAAACGTTTCATTTTATTAATGATTTTTTAATAAATAAACATAGTGAGTTTCCAAAAAATAGGGATGGCTAACAGTTCTAGTTAACCATCCCTATTTGGGTGTTTAATACAGCTATTTACACAGTTGGTAATTAGCACTTCAAGTCACTAAAACCTAAAGCACGATTGACGATGTAACATATTCTAATTGCACGGAAAAAGTCAGATTTAATTACTGTCCACTACTCATTGGTCGTTTTAGGTTCTGCTTTTGCCAGTTTTTTAATACTAAAACGCTCATGCATTTTTTCATAAAACCGCGCAAGATTCGCGCCATGGGCCTTGGGGTCTACTTTTAATGCCTTGCCAAAGTCCAAACCAAGATATAGCACGATGTCTGCAAAGCTCAGTTGATCCCCGACTAGATATTCATGACCTTCTAAGCTTGTTTCGAAATATGCTAAGGCTTTGACAGCACGCGCAATGGACGGTGCTACAAATTCTGGTACTTGGTCAACACGTTGTGCCTTTAATGGATGACTGTGCTGAAATGCCAGCATCAAGTTGTACAGTATTTCAAACTCCGCAATGCGGCGCATAGAACAAACTTGGGCACGCTGTACCACATCGTTACCCATCACTGAGCGCTCACCATAAACGCGATCAAGATACTCACAAACCGCCTGCGAATCATTGAGCATCGTACCATCATCTAACGTTAAAACAGGTACCGTCTGCATCGGATTCATTTGAGTGAAAGCCTCTGACATCTGCTCGTTAGCAGCAAAATCAATGTCTATCACGTCGATGTCATCCATATCATCGACATCAATACCTTTTGATGCAAGCAAAATAAGAGCTTTACGAGGGTTGGGTGCAGTACGGGTTATATATAGTTTTTTCATGGCAAATTCCTTTTAAGTATTATTTCCGAAAAGAACGATAACGGTAAATTTTTATGATTATCGTTATATTATCAAAGCACAGAAGTTTATTGTTGCTCGCTTAGCGCAGTGACTATTGGTTTTTTTATCATAGCAAAACCTTATCGCTGCTTGTGATATGAATAGTAAAAAACCCCATAACAGTAAGTTATAGGGTTTTTATTTTTTAAGCAATTATAAAAACGCGCACTTTATTTGTTAGGCGCTGGTGTGGTGCGCAAATAAGGCTTAATTTCTGTATGACCTTTAGGATAATTGGCTGCAATGTCTTCATTTTTTACGCTTGGTGGAATGATGACATCATCGCCGTCTTTCCAGTCGACGGGAGTGGCGACGTTATATTTGTCCGACAATTGCATAGCGTCAATAACGCGAATAATCTCGTCGAAATTGCGACCACAGCTGGCTGGATACGTTAAGGTCAAACGTACTTTTTTATTAGGATCAATAATAAAGACACTTCTAACCGTCGCTGTATTATCCGCATTGGGATGAATCATGTCATAAAGATTGGCCACGGTGCGCTCAGAGTCAGCAATGATTGGAAAGTTGACAGCAGTTCCTTGAGTCTCTTCAATATCGCCAACCCAGCCTTTGTGATCTTCTAAGCCATCAACTGATAAAGCAATTGGTTTCACATTGCGCTTTTGAAACTCGCCTCCTAATGCCGCGGTACGACCAAGCTCAGTCGTACATACTGGCGTATAGTCTGCAGGATGTGAAAAGAAAACCACCCAGCTATCTCCTGCCCAATCATAAAAATTGATGTCGCCGTCTGTCGTAGTGGCGTCAAAATTCGGTGCGCTATCACCTAAACGTAAATGTGCCATGCTTAATTCCTTAGCTATTGTTAGTGATGAGCGCTGGTCTCTAAAAGCCAATGTTTAAGCATTAGCATATAAAGAAAATCACGCGCTCTATTATTATCATTGACGCGCGCCGTTATAAGAAAGGACTGGCTACACGTCAGGAAAAACTTACTTTATCTTAACAAACTGATTATCAATGTCTTGTGACGGATTGTAATGTGGTTATACCATTTGGGTTTAAAAAAATAACAGATGATAGAGTTTTTATTTAAACCACCATTCCTGAATCCCACAAACAAAACTCGCCAAATTTACCGCGTTTGCTAGTGCCTCCAGCCGTACGTCCAATATCCGTCAATACCAACTCGCCTTCTTGCTCTACTAGATAGCCTGCGGCAAGGAGTTTGTCATTTAATTCTTGCGTCTTCAAGCCCAACTCTTTCGCCAGCTTCGCTGTAGTAAGCTTAGAGTAATTAGGCGTTGCCGCTTCTGTAGTGGCGATAGCCGTCGCTTGAACAGTAGCGCTTGCTGTTTTAGCGTTAGAGTCAGTCCTGTTATCAGATTCGCTTACTTTTTCGAGGGACATTCTGACTTCATCACTGATACGAATAATGCGCTGGGCTTCCTCATAAGTGTCGGCATAAAGCTTGGTGTCTTCGTTACGGTAAATCAGCACGCCCATTTCATTATTATTGACTTGGCTAAATTCATAGAGATTCAGACTGGTAATGATGCATTCATTTTCGTTAAGGTAGCATTTGGCATGCAAGTTTTTGCAAAAGCTGGTACGGATAAAAGTGAGGTTTTTTAGCCAATTAATCTCTTCGGGGTGCAAGTCATTTTTGCCATAGACAATGCGAATATCGATTTTAAGACGGTTACGATCCTCTAATAGCTCTTTGATGCGCTCATTGAGTTTTAAATAGGGGCTGATAATAATCAATCTGTCAGACGCGTTTTTAATCAACTCTTCTAAATGATAAGTCGTCCCACTGCTATTTAAAAACTTTGCCATTCTAATGCCCCCAACATCTATTATCAAAATTTTTGCGTAGTCACAAAAAAACCCATCCCTAGCGTACTAGAAATGGGCAACATTGCAAACTACTATTGTTGATTATCAGATTAAAATACTATCGATAAGGCTACGACTGACACAGATTAAGCTGGTTTATAACTGTCACGCAAGCTGACAATTTGATTAAACACGGGCTGGTCACTACTGTGCTCTTCGCTATCAGAGATAAAGTAGCCTTCACGCTCAAACTGGAAGCGCGTGCCAGCATCAGCATTGACCAATGATGGCTCAACCACGGCATTAAGTTTAGTCAATGAGTTAGGGTTCAATGCTTGATGGACGTCACTGACATTACTCGGATCTTCGACACTAAATAGTGGCTCGTATAGACGCACGGTGGCTGGAATCCCTTGGCTCGCCGATACCCAATGAATCACGCCTTTAACCTTGCGGCCTTCAGGATTTTGACCCAAGGTCGTCGGATCAATCGTCGCTTTTAGCTCCACGACGTTGCCACTATCATCGGTAATATGCTCGGTTACGGCCAATACGTAAGTATTACGCAAACGAATTTCTGGCTTTTCAGGTGATAGACGCTTATAGCCTGCTGGCGGTTCAATCTCGTAATCGCCTTTATCGATATAAATGGTCTCGGTAAACGGAATCTCACGCTCGCCCATATCGATATTAGGATGATTTGGCTGCGTCAACCATAAGGTTTGTGCCTCAGCGTCAAAGCGGGCATTGACGCTATCAGCTTTTAGCGCTTCCCACTGGCTGACCGCATCGCTGAAGTTGGTAATGGTGACTTTTAACGGCTTAAGCACTGCCATGCCACGTGCTGTCGTATTGTCTAACGACTGACGAATACTAAATTCTAGCAAACGCATATCAGTCACACCATCCGCTTTGGAGACACCAACGCGATCACAGAAATCACGCAAGCCTTCAGGCGTATAGCCGCGACGACGCATACCAGCGACGGTTGGCATGCGCGGATCATCCCAGCCATCGACGATAGCTTCATCGACCAATTGCTTGAGCTTACGCTTACTGGTCAATGTATGGTCAACATTGAGGCGTGAGAACTCATACTGATGCGGCGGTTGCTCGAAGCCGATTTTATTGACAATCCAATCATAAAACGGACGATGGTCTTCAAACTCAAGGGTACATAACGAATGAGTAATGCCTTCTAAGGCATCTGACAACGGATGGGCAAAATCATACATAGGATAGATGCACCATTTATCACCGGTCTGATGATGTTCTTGATGCATCACACGGTAGATAATTGGGTCGCGCATATTCATATTGGCATCAGTCATGTCAATTTTGGCACGTAATACGGCAGTACCGTCTGCATATTTGCCGTTTTTCATGTCTTCAAACAATGCTGAATTATCTGCTACGCTGGCATCACGCTGCGGTGATGCTTTGCCTGCTTCATTGAATGAGCCACGATTTTCTTTGATTTGCTCAGGGGTCTGTAGGTCAACGTATGCATCGCCCTGCTCGATCAATTGCACCGCCCAGACATATAGCTGGTCGAAGTAGCTAGAAGCATGCAGCGCCTCGCCTGCCCAGTCAAAGCCCAACCATTGCACATCGTTTTTTATATTATCGATGTAATCTTGCTTTTCGGCCGTTGGGTTGGTGTCGTCATAGCGCAAATGACAGATACCACCAAACTCTTTAGCGACGCCAAAGTTTAGACAAATAGACTTTACGTGACCCAAATGCAAGTAGCCATTTGGCTCAGGCGGAAAACGGGTCACAATCTGCTGGTATTTTTGCGCATTGACATCGTCACGAATGATATTACGAATAAAGTCGTTTTTTTGTTCATCTTTTTGTGCATTGTTGCTTGAGTGCTCACTCATCGGGCATTGCTCCTAACGCAAATTGTCCATTCATGCAGCGTGCCATCACGCCTCATGAAAACTTAAACCAAACTACTAAAACTAAGCTACTAAAAATGGATGATCATAAACCTAATTGTTAAAATTGGCGCTGTTAAAATCAGCGTTCAAAAATCATTAAAAATGGAAAGTTGCGTTATTCTATCAGCTTTTGCAAACGCATTAACAGCCAGATACATGACACGGGATAAAAAAGCCGTTAGACTAGCCATAACTTTTAACCACCAACTTTTTATCCACCACTTAACAGCGTCATTTTAGGCGCTGCAATCAAAAAGGAATATCTTATGGTAGACATGCCACCAGTAGTAGAGCTTGAAACCAATATGGGTGCGATCGTTATCGAACTCAATGAAGAAAAAGCGCCAAAAACCGTAGAAAACTTTTTAAACTATGTAAAATCTGGTCATTATGATGGCACGATTTTTCATCGCATCATTGACGGCTTTATGATTCAAGGCGGCGGAATGGACGCTGAAATGAATGAAAAAGCAACCAATGCCCCAGTTGAAAACGAAGCAGACAATGGTCTAAAAAATGATGCTGGTACGATTGCGATGGCACGTACCCAAGATCCACATTCAGCAACCAGTCAGTTTTTCGTTAACGTAAAAGACAACGATTTCCTAAACCACTCTGGCAAAAACATGCAAGGTTGGGGCTACACTGTATTTGGTAAAGTAACAAGCGGTATGGATGTGATCGAAAAAATGCGCGGCGTTCCTACTGGTCGTTTCGGCATGCATGCTGACGTACCAAAAGAGCCAGTCGTTATCAACTCAGCGACCATCATTACTCAGTAATAGTTATTAAGTAATAGTTATTAAGTAATGGTTATTAAGTGATAGTTAAGATATAAGCATTATTGATAGAAGCTTATGACAAGTCACGAGGATAAGGATAAATGCAAAGTTTTGACCATCTAATTACCACCCGCCCTCATGAGGTGCGGCAAGTATTGATTAGCGATTTGCATTTATCGCCTGAAGAGCCTGCCTTAGTGCAGGCTTTTTTGGCGCTATTGGATGATTGCCTTGCCTTGCCTGCGCTTAAGCGACTATTCATTTTGGGCGATTGGTTCGAAGTTTGGCTAGGCGATGATGTGTATTTGTCCTTATCAGAAGAGGAGCGACAAAGTCATTGGCTTACCCAACTTATCATTAAGTTGAAAAAACTACGGGTAGCTGGCTGCGAGATTTTAGTCATGCATGGCAACCGTGATTTTCTATTGGGGCAGCCTTTTTGTAATATATTCGGTGGCGAGCTTATTTTTGAGCCTTACGCCTTAAAAGTCGGTCAACAAGACTACCGCTTAGAGCATGGCGATGCCTTGTGTACTGATGATAAAAAGTATCAGTTTTTTCGCAAAGTAATGCGCAATCCTATGACCCAATGGTATTTGCTGAACAAACCGCTAAAAAAACGTCTGGCTATCGCCGATAACATGCGTAAAAAAAGTCAAAAGAACAATGCCAATAAAGCCGCGCATATTATGGATGTTAATGACAAAGCTGTGGCAGCCGCAGTGAATAACAATGATGCGCTATTACATGGACATACTCATCGTCCTGCCATTCATCAAAGGGATAATGACAAGATACGTTATGTCCTTGGGGATTGGCGCTTGCTCGATGAAGAAACACGCCAACCCAAAGTCAGTGCGGTGATTGGCGCAGTTGTGACAGAGGCCAGCGTAGAAAACGACCATACAGAATTTGATTTGGTTGAGTTTAGCTATTTAGTGTAGGGTGCGCCTCATTAAGTACCTTTCATTTAAAAGAAAAAGGGTCTGTTGCATAAGTAACAGACCCTTTTTTATACCATTTCACATTCTGCGAATCGCTATTCTGCTAACCATTATCCTAAGGCATGAGTTTAAAGAAATGCTGACGATAATGTTTTAGCTCACGGATAGAATCGCGAATATCATCCAATGCTAAATGACTGCCACCTTTTTCAAAGTTTCTGAGAATATCAGGACGCCAGCGGAAACACAGCTCTTTGATTGATGACACATCAAGGTTGCGATAGTGAAAGAATCGCTCAAGCTCAGGCATTTGGCGCGCCATAAAGCGGCGATCTTGACAGATGGAGTTGCCACACATGGGTGACTTGCCGCTATCGACCCATTTATTGAGGAACTTAATCGTCTCAGCTTCAGCTTCTGCCAATGTCACGGTACTACGGCGCACACGATCCACCAACCCTGACTGCCCATGCTGCTTGGTATTCCAATCATCCATGCCGTTTAAAATACGGTCAGACACTTTGATAGCGAATACAGGTCCTTCAGCAAGGACATTGAGATCCTCGTCCGTCACCACGGTAGCAATCTCGATAATCTCGTCATTGATGGTATCAAGTCCGGTCATTTCTAGGTCAATCCATACCAGCCCTTTTTTGCCTTGGTTTCTGATTTTAATCTTATTGGGATGGTCATCGGTACTCATATTTTGTCCTATGGTCAAAAAAGTTTGGAACAACTTTGGCGCAGTATTACTTACGTAAATCATCACCAGCTGGCAATGCGCAGATAGCATTGCTGTGCGCTTGGTGGTTCATAACGTCCAAAAAAACTTAAACATTACAAAACCACTGTCTGGCACAGGCGCTTTAGGCTGTATGTTAGCAAATTTTCACGCTACACTTAGCAATATTTTTTTAATAGGTCACACTCTCATGGCATTAATCCGGCAACGCAAGCTGACCAAACAACAGATTCGGCGCATCGACAAACAACAGCTGATCAGTCAAGACAGCATCGATGAGAGTTTGATGGATGGCGTGGTCATGGCGCACTATGGTAAGCAATTAGAAGTACAAGTCACCAGCTTGCCAGCGGTCATCCCAGCGCAGCCAGAAGTTGCCCCTGATGATCCTGAGCCGTTTTGGCAAACGCTTGAATTGGGTGATATTTGGCGCTGTCATGTACGTACCAACTTGCCGATGCTGGCCGCTGGTGACCAAGTACGCTGGAGCGCCGATTCTAATACGGGCTTTGGACGTATCGAATCAGTCAAGCCGCGCACGTCTCTCGTCTCACGGCCTGATCGCTATCACAAGCTCAAGCCCGTTGCTGCCAATGTCGATATTCTCGCCATTGTGTTTGCGCCGTTGCCTGCTGCTGCGCCAACCTTAATCGATCGCTATTTGGTCGTCTGTCATCATGCTGGTGTAAAGCCGCTACTCGTCCTTAATAAAGCCGATTTACTAGCAGCAGAAAACGGCGTCGATACCAGTGAGCTGTTGGCGCAGTATGCTGCCCTTGGTTATGAGAGCGTATTAACCTCAGTTGATTGCCCAGAAAACGTCGCAGATAGCGATGAGCAAGAAGGACTGGATGAACTTAAGCGCTACATAGATAAAAAGCTGGTTATTTTTGCCGGACAATCGGGTGTTGGTAAAAGCAGTTTAATCAATGCGCTATTGCCAGACTCTGGGCAGATCGTCAATATCATCTCTGAGAACTCAAAGCTTGGTCAACATACCACCACCACCAGCCGTCTGTTACCCTTTAACCCTGATGATTTAACCCAAGGCGGTATCGTTGATACGCCGGGTATTCGCGAATATGGTATTTGGCATTTGACGCCGGATGATATTATCTCAGGCTTCGTTGAGCTTGCACCACTGTCAGGTGACTGTCAATTCCGTGATTGTCGCCACACTCACAACAGCAAAGGCTGCGCGTTATGGCAAGCCGTTGCTGACGGTGAAGTGCTGCAACGCCGCGTTGAAAATTTGGTGACGCTAAGAGAAGAAGCTGACACCAAACCTTATTAACCGTTGCCTTATTAACTGTTAAACGTTAGGTTGAGCATCACACGTTTACTATAGATGACCTTATCGGTATAATAGCGCCTTGTTCAATATCGTTAGGCTGTCTTCTCAGCTTAATAGAACACTCATTTTTGGAGGTATGTTTTGGATCGTGCGCTAGAATTTGTGGGTAACCACCCGTTTTTATTTGGCATATTAGCCGTACTTGCCGTACTGTTCTTTGCCATCGAAAACAAACGTAGCGGTAAGAAAATATCACCCAATACCCTTGGGATGATGGTGAACTCGCAAAACGCGCAGCTTATCGATATTCGAGCCAAAAAGAAGTTTGAGACCGGTTATATCCAAGGCAGCCGCAACATACCTTTTACTGATCTCAAAGACCGCATCGAAGAGATTCGTGCGATTGAGCATCCAGTCATCATCATTTGCGATATGGGCGTGCAAGCAGGCGCAGCCATCCAAATGATTGGCAAAGACAGTGTTTACCGCTTAGAAGGCGGTGTTGGCGGTTGGCAAAGTGCTGGCATGCCATTGGTCGGTGTAAAAGATGCCAAATCTAAGAATAAAGGTAAGGCAAAACCGAGCTTGCATAAGTAGCTTGCTCAGGCTACACGCTCGTTCTCACTGCTAGCAGCGCAAAGTTAGAAAAAAGACACTTCTTCATTGGGTGTCTTTTTTTGTGTGGCATTTACGCTACTGTCACACCTTTTGGGCTTAGCCAGCTTGAATTTATGCTACCCATCCCCACTTTATAATGAGCATAATCAATTACGTTTGTAATTTACTCGTTGGTGACGGATTATAATATTTTTTATAACATGAGTGTTTATAATAAAACTGTTGCCGCATAAACTGATAAATAAGGATTTACCATGACTGTATCTGTTAAAGTTTACACCACTCCTATCTGCCCTTACTGCTCAAACGCCAAACAACTGCTAAAATCTAAAGGCGTTGACTATGAAGAAATCGGTATGCATGACATGAGCAGCGATGAGCGCCGTGCTTTGATGCAAAAAACCAATAACTATCGCACCGTACCACAAATTTTCGTCGGTGAGACTTTCGTTGGTGGTTTTGATGAGCTCAATCAAATGAACCAACAGGGCAAACTTGACGAGCTATTAGCAGGTTAATCTGTTAACTTTGCTGACTGTCATTCTTTACCTGTGCTATCTTTGCGTTTGTAAAGATTTGATATTCGAAGATCAACAACGGCAAGAATAAAAAATTGGTAAAAAAAATATCGAGATAATGTCTAAATAACCTCGAAACATAGTCTCGATTTATATTACAATTATTATTTGCCCACTCATTTGATTAACTTTTAGAGGAATTATCATGGCTGAAGAACAAGCACAACCACAATTGGCACTAGAACGCATTTATGTCAAAGACATGTCACTTGAAGTACCAGGCGCTGGCGTATTCACCAAAGAGTGGAACCCTGAGCTGGATATCAACTTATCAAGTAACGCTGAAAAACTTGACGACGATCATTATCAAGTAATTTTGACGGTAAGCGTCACGGCTAAAAACGCAGATGAAGCGGCGTTTATCGCTGAAGTGCATCAAGCCGGTATTTTCTTATTAAAAGATATTCCAGAAGATCAAATTGGTCAAATTTTAGGTGCATACTGCCCTAACGTGCTATTCCCATACGCTCGCGAAGTCATCAGCGACATCGTGACGCGTGGTAGCTTCCCGCAGTTATTGCTAGCACCAGTAAATTTTGATCAAGCTTACGCACAAAGCCAACAACAAGCGCAAGTAGATGCTGAAGGTAACGCATAAGTTTTAAATCAGAAATGTACTGACTTTATAAGTCAGTACATTTTGATAAAAAAGCCGTTTACTCATAATGAGTGAGCGGCTTTTTTTATGGATTGGTTTCCATAATGTTAAGGCAGTTTTATCACTATCAATTTTTGGACATAAAAAAACCCTGCTAATGAACAGGGTTTTTACTGACTACATCTATCATTTACAATCGATAGCTAGCCCTTTAGTGCAGACAAAATTTGTTGCTTAACCTCATCGATGCCTTGGGTACCATCAAACTTGTCATAGTTAGGCGCTGCATTACCAACATCGCCGCCTTCTTTGGCTTTGTCTTGATAAAAACCAACGAGCGCTGATGTTTGCTCATGATAAGTAGACAGACGGTCGCGAATGGTAGACTCTTCATCGTCTTCACGCTGGATAAGCGCTTCGCCAGTCACATCATCAAGGCCTTCTTGCTTCGGTGGATTATGATCGACATGATAAACGCGACCTGAGCCTGGATGCTGGCGACGACCAGATAGGCGATTGACGATTTCGTCATCAGGCACACTGATTTCAATCACATGATCAATCGATACGTCCGCATCAGCAAGCGCTTGAGCTTGCGGAATCGTACGTGGAAAACCATCCAAGATACAACCATTCGCGCAATCAGGCTTAGCGATACGTTCTTTCACTAGGTTGATGATGAGATCGTCAGAAACCAAACCACCAGCATTCATAATGTCTTTGGCTTGTTTGCCAAGCTCGCTACCTTCTTTGATTGCTGCACGCAGCATATCACCCGTTGAGATCTGCGGAATATCATATTCTTTAGAGATAAACTGGGCTTGGGTACCTTTACCGGCGCCTGGTGGACCTAGCAAAATAATACGCATCATTACACGACTCTCCTTAATAAATGGGATTTTGGGACAAATAAAAATCAGGGATTGGTTGATTGCAAAGCTACCTTACCTTGTGGCTTTGCAAAGCTCAAGTATTTTCATTATTACTGTGATAAGTTGCCATGACTTATCTGTTCATATAATGCTATTGCGCGTGACTCCGACGGGCAACAGCAGTGGTATTAAAAACCGATGGTGTGAGGGAATTATATCAAGGAACCTGTTGATTGATATCAACGTTGACCTGATTTTGCTCAGCGCTAATCACCACAGGATTACCCGATAAATCACCTGACTCTGCACTGGCATTGCCGCTATGGCTAATGCGGGCAATGACGGCCAACTGTATTTTGTCCGCACGGGCAGATTTTAGCGTTCGTGTCGGCATCATGGCATCAAGATCACTTAGACTGATATTGACCTCACCTTGCTTAATCACGCTAATTGGCAAACGCTTAGCAGCAAACGGCGGACCACCTTTGACATCGCGTATCGCTACAAACAAAACATCATCGCCTTTGACCAGCGGTAACAAACTGGCGTTGATCGTTATTGTGACATCGATACCTTCAGAGGCTTGTTGTTGCTGAGTCGTCACATTAGCACTCAACTCGTCCAAACTGGCCAGTGCTTGTGTATGATCCCCAGGCTTGGCCGCAATACTAGCGCGCAAACGCTTAATCCAGCCTTGTGCTTGATCAAAGTTACTACTGCGTGCCTCACCCATTGCCATGAGCATTTGCGCACCCTCATGCTGTGGATTTTTGGCTAAAACCGCCTCCAAAACACGACGACTATTATCATCCAACTGCCCTTTATTGGCAAAGAAGCTAATCTGTGCGTACGTCGTCGCAATCTCTTCGTTATCTGGCGACAATCGATAGGCGCGCGACAATGCTTCTAGTGCCGAGTCTGTCGCCTCTAATGATAAGAACAACTCTGATAAGCGCATCCAGCGATTGTAGTCATCAGCATGGCGATAGACATTGGTTTGCATAGCGCTAATCAGCTGCTGCCCATCTTCAATGGCCCATGCTGGCGGCTGGTCAATCTTACCTGTGAGTAAATCATCAGCAACTTGACCAACTTTATCCTCGGCAGCCCACAATTCAAAAACAGGCGTGCGATCACCAATCATCAGATATGCCATGACCGCCAAGACCGGCACCCAAACTATAATAATCAATCGGCTTTTGATACCTGGTACGACCATCGGTGCTACAACGCGCTGTGCATCTAAAAGCTGACGTTCAAGCTCGAGCTTTTGGGTTTGATAATGGCTATCATCAATCGTGCCAGCATCCTTATCCGATTTTAGTTCTGCTAGGCGTGCCCGAAAGACAGCGATGTTGATATCGAGTAGCTGATTGTCCACGGGTTTATCTGGTGCGCGTGAGGCTCTCAACCACGGCATGATGGCGATAACACCAAGGATCAAAGCGATAAATAAGCTTAGAGCAATGAATAAGCCAACGGTAGAAAATAGGGTCATTTTTTGTCCTCGAGGCTGGTGGTGTCATGATCCGTTCTATTGACGCTATTATTGCTATCGGCGCGTGATAACAGGCGATCAAGTTCAGCTTGTTCTGCTGCCGTCAACGCAGCCGCGCTACTATCCATCGTCACTCCACTTTGACCACTGGCAATACGCTGATGGCGCTTACTCTGCCAAAACCAACCAACAATTAAAAACACTAGTAATAAAGGCGGGAAAAACCATAGTATCCACGTCGAAGGACGGACAGGTGGCTTATAGCTAATAAAGTCACCATAGCGCTCCTGCATATAACTGCGAATTTCGGTATCACTACGACCATCTTTGACCATATCGTAGGTTTTTTGCTTTAGGTCTTGGGCAATTGGCGCATCAGAACCTGCAAGGTTTTGATTTTGGCATTTGGGACAGCGCAGCTCTTCGATGAGACCACGATACTGGGCTTCTTGTTGAATAGAGTCAAAGTCGTAAACGTCAATGGCGGCATAAGCGGTCATACTTACGCTCATAGCAAGACTTATACTTAACAAACAGGCAGATATAAAGCTGGCGAATGTCGTGCTCAGAGTCTTCATGTGCTTTATAAGCATAGTCGTTATAGACATCGTCATCATTTGCACGCCTCCTTGACCTGAGTAGCGTCAGGACTGACATTACGCTTATTGGCTTCGTTGAGTACCATGAGACAAGGCGTGATACGACTTTGCCAATTGCTCTCATTAATCTCACCGATGATATGCTGACGAATCACCCCTTCACCATCGACAATGAAAGTCTCAGGCGCACCCGTCAAACCTAAGTCTAAAGCAAACTGTCCCGATAAATCCTGAATAGACATCGAGAATGGATCACCACCACGGTTGAGGTAGCTGAGGGCATCACCAATTTCATCTTTATAATTGACGCCAACCAAATTGACACCGCGCTCTTCTAGCTGCATTAAAAAAGGATGCTCGATAATACAAGTGGGACACCAAGAACCCCAAATATTTAGCAAAAACGGCTGATCAGGCAGATTGTCATTGGTCATAATACGGCTAGTATCGGATAACAATGGCAGCTCAAAAGCAGGTACTGGACGCTCAAGCGCGGTATTGGTTACGATCTCAGTCGGCTGACCTAAGCGCATGTAGAGCATAACCACAAAGCCTGCAAAGACGATAAGCGGAATGACAAACCATATCTTTAGCTGCTTTTTATTTATGGTTTTGTTGCCGTTTTGATTAGAGGTATTATTTGACCTAGTCATACTATTTGTCCCCCATCTTTGCTGCTGGTACTTCTACCTCTGCTACTGTTGCAAAACCTGCAGCATTAATCACATTTTGGCTGACAGTCTTAGGCTTTTTAATTCGATAGCGCTTATCTAACATACTTAGCAGCCCACCTAGAGCCATAATAATAGCACCAAGCCATATCCAACGAATCAACGGCTTCACATAGATGCGTACCGCCCATTGGTTGCTGTCTTTAGCAATCGGTTCGCCAAGTGCCACATAGACATCACGCATGAGGCTGGCATCAATCGCCGCTTCAGTCATCGGCATCATACTAATGATATAGTTACGCTTTTCAGGGTACAAGGTGGTCACATCTTGACCGTCTTTGCTTACTAATACCTCGGCTTGTGTCGCATCAAAGTTACTGCCTTTGACTTCGCTAAAGCCTTTTACGGTAAAGTCATAGCCTTGCACGTGGACGCTATCGTTTGGTCCCAGCGCCACATCTCGCTCGATACTCAGACTGCTAGTAAAGGCAATACCGATAACCGCTATTAAGACGCCAATGTGTGCCGTTTGCTGACCCCAGTAGCTCAAACGTAATTGACTTAAGCCTTTTAAAAGGCTCGGTGCATTTTTGGTTTTGTCTTTAAAGTCGACCACCATCCAGAACAATACCCAAAAGCTAACCGCCAAAGTAACGCCAATATTTAGCATAGAAGAGGGATGGACAAAGTAGGTAATAATGGCCGCAAGCACCAGACTACTAACCGCAATGACCATACCAACGCCTAGTAATGGACGCTTGTCTTTTTTCCAACGGATATTGGAGCCCATGCCCATTGCAATTAACAACAACCACGTTAAAGGCACAAACAGCGCATTAAAGTAAGGAGGACCAACGGACACTTGACCTAAATTAAAGGCATCAGCAATGATAGGATATAGCGTGCCAAGCAGCACCACCAAGGTCGAAATCAAAATAATGACGTTATTGATGACTAAGAATGACTCACGCGAGATGAGCTGGTACTGACTCTCAACTGTCAAGCTCCAGCCGCGGATAGCAAACATCAATAAACCACCGCCAACGATAACACCCAAAATAACCAAAATAACCAGACCACGCGTTGGATCGGCTGCGAACGAATGCACCGACGTAATGACCCCAGAGCGAACTAAGAAAGTACCAAGTAAGCTCAGCGCAAAGGCAAAAATTGCCAGCATAATCGTCCAAGCTTTAAAAACACCGCGCTTTTCTGTGACTGCTAGCGAATGTAATAAAGCAAGACCAGCAAGCCATGGCATCAGTGAGGCGTTCTCTACCGGATCCCAGAACCACCAACCACCCCAGCCAAGCTCATAATAAGCCCACCACGAGCCTAGCGCGATACCAATAGTTAAGAAACCCCAAGCAGCCAGTGCCCATGGACGCGACCAACGTGTCCAAACGGCATCCAAGCGCCCTTCCCACAGTGCAGCCATACAAAACGCAAACGGCACCACCATACCCACATAACCCATATACAGCATAGGCGGGTGAATAATCAGACCGAAATCTTGTAGAACCGGGTTTAAATCGGCACCATCGACAGGCAAATTCGGCAGGGTACGATCAAACGGCGATGAGGTGAAAATCAGCATCGCCAGCATCATCATCTGTACGCCAGCCAAAATCACCAGTACGCGCGCGCGCATTGACAATGGCAGACCACGGCTAAAGTAAGAGACCAAGGCACACCAAGTGGCCATGATGGTCATCCAAAGCAACAATGACCCTTCATGCCCGCCCCATGTCGCTGATAGCTTATAGTACCAAGGCAATAAAGTATTAGAGTGCTGACTGACGTAGACTAGGCTAAAATCATTATAATAAAAGCCTGCCATCAAAGCGCCAAACGAGATAATCATTGCGGCAAACTGTGCCCACGCCAAACTTGGCGCCAAACGCTGCCAAGCAACGTGATCACGCATAACGCCAATGGTTGGTAATACTACTTGCAAAATCGCCAACATAAAAGCGATCAGCAAGGCAAAATAACCCAATTCTGTGATTAACATACGGTCTAACCTTGTTTACCTTGGATACAATTAAAGGTTCACCGATGGCATGGTTAGCCACTGGCAAACACTAAATAATCCTTTATTTGGTCATGGTTTACGGTTGAAAACTGAGGTTTCAGTGGCTATAGAAGCCCATAAAACCCGCTACTATTATCCTGATATATTAATACGAATTATTAATACAAAGAAGCTGGCTTAAACTAGGGCATGTCGAGCACTCAACTATAGCACTGGCAATAGCAGTGACTATTTATCAATGCTCTGTGACTCTTCAACACGCCCTAATATTGTTAACTATATTATTTTAGAAAGCTTTTAAAAGTTTTGACTCATTGCTCTACTACTGCATCGCTGGGAAAAACACCAATACCAAATGCAACCAACCTGCCAAAAATCCAGTCAATCCGCCCAAGACGATAAGTGTCATCTCATCTTCACGAAACGCCGGACGTAATAAATTCTGAAACTCATCTGGCGATAGCGCACGAATACGATCCCGAAACAGCCCAAATATCTTACTAGCGCGGCTTTCATTCAGCTCAGGATCTCGCAGTGGCACCATAGTAGCAACGATAGATTTGTCAATGATAGTGTTTTTTAACTGTCCATACTCACGGCGACCAAGCCCTACGCGCAAGGTTGTGCTAATGACAGGAGATTCTAGCACTTCATATAGGTGCGACTTCATAAGTTCACGCGTTTGCACAGCACGATCCCCATACATCATCTCATTCATGATGTTCTCAAGCGTGACCAAATCCTTTACCACAATCTCAGCAAAAACTTCAGAGACTTCCTCTTGCCGTTTCATGAAACCACCCTGAAAACGATACTGACCAATATGCGGCAGCTGCGGCCTAATAAACGGGAAGCGACTTTGCAGCGCAAAAAACTTCACATAAGGGATAAAGTGTGGCTGCACTGGATTAAACACCATCCAAATGGCAATCCAGTTGGTAAGAAATCCCCAAATAGCGGCAAAGAAAGGCACCGTCCAATGCTGCGGCACCACCAAAAATATAAACATTTGGATAATACCGAAAACCAGTCCGATCAACGCACTGATATGCCAAATAAAGTTAATCTCTTTTTGGCCTACCTTCAAAAACATATCGACCATTAAGCGTCGATCATTTTCCATCGTATTAACGATCATTTTACGCATATCGACCAAGTCTTCGACATGATAAGTCAAATCCGTCACGAGCGACTGCATGATACTAGGCAGCTCTTTGTGCGCTTGAGCATAGACGCGACGCTTTAACGCATAAGGCAAATTGCCCCATAGTGCTGGCGAGTGATCCAGCATAATCTCATCAATCAGTGGCTCAAGGTTTTTATCCACCGTATCAGTGATGAATACTGCCATCTGCTCAGGTTCCATCGCCTTAAAAAACTCATTAAGCGAACCCAATTTGGAGAGCGTCTGATCTACAATCACCCCAGATATCTTGCCCGCTTTTCGCGGAACGATACCTTGCCAACCGATACCCGGTAGACCAAAAAATGGAAAGTTCGGAATACGAATACCCCAAAACTTGACCGGATAAAACAGCATTTTGAGCGCCATCCATACATGTATCCAAGTGACGAATGCCGTCACTGGTGGAATGGTCAACATGGCAAAAAACTCTGGGTGCTCAGCTATCGTCTGCCACAATGAAGTTGCGTCCATGACTTTCTGTGTCCCTGACGTGATGGTTGTCGTTGCTAACGAAATACGCTTAGCAAGTTGAGAACGCTTAAAAAGACGTTCCGCCCAAATAACTACTATAAAATAAATCGCCTGATTTTAGCATACTTGCCGTTTATTAGCACACGTAGACCAGAAGCAAGTTGTGACTAAAGGTGACATATTTTATGTGATTCTGATGGTAGAAAAAATATTAATATGGTCTATCGCTTGTGTGGCGTATTATGACAACAAAATAAATGGCTGAGTACTGCGCCCTCGCGTTTGTTCTGTTATAATTTGTGCTTAATTTGCAGCGAAACCTAGCATACCACCCCGTGCAATCCAATGCTTACTCATAATACTGTATGTGATTGAAATCCTTTATCTTATCTTTTACATTCATCGCGTTTTGGCTTACTTCCCTGCCTTTTTATTCCATTTCCAATGCTTCTCCGACCGCCTGAGTACTTATTTTCTATGAATAAACCGCTAGCTTCCGACACCGAACAGGTCAACCGTATTTTTGCGCACCGAATTATTATCTTTGGGCTGTTAATATTTTTGGGTCTGAGTGGTTTGCTAATACGCTATGGTTATTTGCAAGTTTATGCTCATGATAAGTACACCACACAGGCAGACAATAATCGCATTAAGCTAATATCTGCGCCACCCAGCCGTGGTTATATTTATGATCGGAATGGTGTAATTTTGGCAGACAATCAGCCCGTGTTTACTGCCATGCTAAGCCCTGATGAAGTGGAAAACCCAGAACGCACTTTGAATTTGCTCGCGCCTATTTTTGAGCTTACTGATAAAGACATCACGGATATTTTGGCACGTCTGAGCAAAAGCAAAAATGATCCGGTAACCGTCAAAATCGACTTAACCGAAGCGCAATTGGCTCAGTTCAGTGAGCGCAAACCTTTCTTTCGTGGCGTAACCATCCAGAGTAAGCTCACACGCTCATATCCTTATGACGAACTATTTGCCCATGTCATTGGTTATGTCGGTCGTATCAATGATAAAGAAACCAAGCGCATTGACAAAGATCGCTATGCGGGTACAGATCTGATTGGCAAAATCGGCATCGAAGATTTTTATGAAGATATCTTACTTGGGCAACCGGGCTACCAATCGGTAGAAACAGATGCCCATGGCAACATCATCCGCCAACTAGACACCAAGCCACCGATTGCAGGGAATGACATTACCTTGAGCTTGGACTATGGTTTACAAACCATCGCCCAGCAGCAGCTCGATGGTCGTCGTGGTGCTATTGTGGCGATAGATCCCCAAAACGGTGACGTATTAGCCTTTGTGAGTAATCCAAGCTACGATCCCAACCCTTTTATCTCTGGCATCTCGTTTAAAGACTATGGCTCTCTGCGAGAAGACCTAGACCAGCCGCTCTACAATCGAGCGCTACAAGGCACCTACCCGCCCGGCTCTACCATTAAACCCTTTGAAGGCCTAGGCGGAATTCATTACGGTTTACGCAATTGGGACACCACCATCTATGATCCCGGTTATTTTAGCCTGCCTGGAGACTCACACCGTTTTCGCGATTGGAAACGCGGTGGTCACGGCACGGTCGATCTCAAAAAATCCATCGTGATGTCAGTCGATACCTACTATTATAAACTGGCCTACGAGATGGGCATTCAACGTCTGCATGATTGGATGGTACGCTTTGGCTTTGGCGAAGAGACAGGCATTGACTTGCCCAATGAAAAGTCAGGCATTATGCCTTCGCCTAAGTGGAAAAAAGACACTTACGATAAAGGCTGGTTACCTGGTGAAACCATCTCAGTCAGTATCGGTCAAGGGTATTTCTTGGCAACGCCGCTACAGATCGCTAATGCGACAGCGATGACTGCGAACAAAGGCTATCACATCACCCCGCATCTATTAAAAAGCAGCGATGGTGCAGCAGCGGTCAATGTCATCACCAAACCCGATGGCAAAATTGATTATAATGGCAAACCCTCTGATTGGCTGCGTATGCACGATGCGATGGAAAGTGTGGTTAAAGATGGCACAGGACGCGGTATCTATACCCCGCGCTATCGTATCGCAGGCAAGACTGGTACAGCACAAGTAAAATCCATCGCTCAAGGCAAACGTTATGATAAGTCTGCGATAGACAAACGCCACTGGGATCATGCATGGTTCAATGGTTTTGCGCCAGTAGAAGACCCACAAATCGCCCTTGCCGTGTTGGTCGAAAACGGCGGCGGCGGTAGTGCCGTGGCAGCACCTATTGGTCGCGCGCTGTTTGACTATTGGGTATTACAACGCAAAAACGATCCTATCCTGCCACCCTCTGCTGATGAGCTAAAAATCATCAAACGTCAAAAAGCCTTTGAAAAAATCATGCGTGACACCCTGCGTGATAAAGAGAAGGCACTAGCAGAACAAGCAGAAACCACGACAGCGACCGAATAAAAACCAATACAGAAAAAGAATAGTGGCCATGAAAAAAACAGCAGCATCGCGTAATACCAAACAGAAAACATCTCATCAGGAAAAATCATCGTCGGCCGGTCAGGTACGTATTATCGGTGGGCAATTTAAACGTCGCAGCGTCAGTTTCATTGATGCTGAAGGTCTGCGCCCAACACCAGATCGCCTGCGGGAGACACTATTCAATTGGCTACTTGCCGACATCCATGGTGCATACGTGCTTGATAGCTGTGCAGGTAGCGGCGTCTTAGGCTTTGAAGCGCTGTCTCGTGGCGCAGCACACTGCACCTTTATTGAGATGAATCGTGGGCAAAGTCAAATGCTAGGCCAAAGTGCTGAGCAGTTGCGGCTCAACGCTGACACCTATCAAATTATCAATGGCACAGCAGAGCAAGTATTGATGCAAAGTCACATCGTCCCGCGCCCTTTCGATATCGTATTTATAGATCCCCCTTATGCTGAGGATTTATGGCAGCCTATTCTAGCGACGCTTATTACCCAAGCATTAATCAATACCGAGACGCTTATTTATTTAGAAGCGGATAGAGACTTAGCAACACAATTGGAGCAGTTAGAAGAGACTATTAATAATAGTATGGTGACTCAACCATCTATTATTCAGCAACCAATTAACTTTGAATGCTTGAAACAAACCAAAGTTGGACAAGTTGTTGCTGGACTTTTTCGCCTATCATCGTCATAATTGTCGGGTTAATGAAAGCCGTTAATAAATTTTAAAAATGTTTAAAACCGCTAAAAAACTGGCCAACGCTGCAGTTTAATGTATATAAGGCGAAAATAAACCCCAATGCAGCTTGCAAGCGTAGGCGCTACTGCTTATAATGTGCAGTCTGTTTTTTGAGAGCCCCGTTTTCCCAGCTAAACTCTCAACGAATTCTAATTTTAAGGTTTTATCATGAAAACACTTAGTGCAAAACCAGCTGAAGTGACCCATGACTGGTATGTCGTAGATGCTGACGGCAAAACCCTTGGTCGCTTAGCCACTCAAATCGCTACTCGCTTACGTGGCAAGCATAAGCCATCTTTTACGCCGCACGTTGACACTGGTGACTTTATTGTTGTCATCAACGCTGACAAAATCACGGTAACGGGTAAAAAAGCGCAAGATAAAAAGTACTATCGTCACAGTGGCTACCCAGGTGGTATCAAAGAAACCAACTTCAGTAAATTGCTTGCACATAAGCCTGAAGATGTTCTACACAAAGCGGTTAAGGGTATGCTTCCAAAAGGTCCTCTTGGCTATGCGATGATCAAGAAGCTGAAACTTTATGCGGGTACTGAACATCCACATGAAGCACAGCAACCTAAAGCACTAGACATCTAAGGATATACTTATGGAACGCAATTACGGAACTGGTCGCCGCAAAACTTCTACCGCTCGTGTCTTTTTAGCGAAAGGTACTGGTAGCATTGTTGTTAACGGCAAACCACTTGATGAGTATTTCAGTCGCGAAACGTCGCGCATGGTTGTTCGTCAGCCTTTAGAATTACTTGACACCCCTACTGCTTATGACCTTTACATCACTGTAAAAGGCGGCGGTATTAGTGGTCAAGCTGGCGCAATCCGTCACGGCATTACGCGTGCATTGATTGAGCTTGACGAAGCCAACAAACCTGCTCTAAAAGCAGCTGGTTTTGTTACTCGTGATTCACGTCAAGTTGAACGTAAGAAATTGGGTCTACGTAAAGCACGTAAACGTCCACAATTCTCGAAACGTTAATCAAAGCTACTTCTTTGCTTTTTGTGATTATCGCCTTTTTCTCAGAGTCGATTTAACACTATTAAGCAAAAGAATAGATTTGCAAAACCTCATAAGCTGGTCACAGTTTATGAGGTTTTTTTATGGCTGCTCATTAAGTGTCGAAAACCAGCTTGCAAACCAGTAGCGACTACCCCATCATTATAATAACTTTTTGTCATTAGCTCCGACGTTATAAACAGTGCTACAAAAGGACATTATGAAAGCGCCCGAACAATACGACCCCAGCAAACCGCCAGCAAAAAACAGCATACCACCACTGAGTATGCAGCGGTCGGATAAGTCACCCGCCATTTCTATCGGCACGCCAACGATTACCCAAACTCATAAACGTACGGCACGAGCAGATAAAAAGCCCTTTCAATGGCAGTTCTTATCGCCTAAATATTGGGCAATTTGGCTATTGTTCTTGATGATGTTGCCCATGATTTATCTACCGCTACGCTGGCAGTTTTGGCTAGGGCGTAAAGTGGGTATCTTGTTTTACAAAGTTGTAGGCTCGCGGCGACGTGATACGCTCATTAATTTAAAACTGGCCTTTCCAGAAAAGCCGGAAGTTGAACGTGAGCTGATGGCAAAGCAGGTCTTTGTCAATCAAGGTATTGGTCTATTTGAAACCTTGTGTGCTTGGTTCCGCCCGAATGTCTTTACTCGCACCGTTTCTATTTCAGGACTACAGCATTTAGTTAATGCCCAAAATGAAAATCGTCCGGTCATTTTACTAGGTGCACATTATACGATGCTTGATTTGGGTGGATTGTTTTGCGCGCAATTTTTTGCCTTAGACTGTATGTATCGTACACAGAATAACCCGCTACTTGATTGGTTCATTTATAACGGTCGTACCAATATATTTGGTAAGCAAATCTCCAGTCGTGATATGCGTAGCTTGGTGAGTTCAATTAAAGCTGGGCATGTCATTTGGTATTCTCCTGACCAAGACTATGGTCTCAAGCAAGGTGTCATGGCACCGTTTTTTGGTGTGCCTGCAGCCACTATCACTGCCTCAAGACGCATGGCAAAATTGGGCAGCAAGGCGCACCCGCCTGCTGTCATGGCATTGCATACCTATCGGCAAACGCCAGATAACTTGCCGAGTGGCAAACGCCCGCATTATCATCTGACCATTACGCCTGAGCTGCATAATTATCCAAGTAATGATGAGGTTGCTGACGCCACTCAGGTGAATGAAGTCTTAGAAGGACTCATTCGTATCGATCCCACCCAGTGGATGTGGTTTCATCGGCGCTTTAAACATGGGCCGACAGGTCGCACAAATATCTATAAGTAGACTTTATTCCCAAAAATATACGTAAAATTTGCTATACTTTGAGGCTAATATTTTTGCCACTAACTGTGCAAAACTAACCATAAATTTATAATAATTTGATAAACCAAATAATGGATTTCCCATGAGTAACAACCGTACTTCTGATAATCAGACCTCTGATAGCCAAATATCTAATAGCTCAACGCAAGCCAAACGCATTTTAACTGGTATCAAGCCAACAGGTACGCTACATTTAGGCAATTACGTTGGTGCTATTCGTCCAGCAATTCAGTCTATTCAAAACAGTGATGATGAAGCATTTTTCTTTTTAGCAGATTATCATGGCATTATTGGCTGTTACGACCCTGCCGTCATCCATGAGTCGACCAAAGCCATTGCCGCGACTTGGATTGCCTGCGGTCTTGACCCTGAGCGTGTGACTTTTTATCGTCAATCAGATGTACCAGAAATATCAGAGCTGGCTTGGATTTTAAATTGTTCATGTGCCAAAGGTCTGATGAATCGTGCTCATGCTTATAAAGCAGCGGTCGATATCAATATGGAAAAAGAAGACGTTGATCCTGATCAAGGTATTAATATGGGGCTGTTTGGATATCCAGTGCTGATGGCAGCAGATATCTTGATGTTCAACGCCACTCATGTGCCTGTTGGTCGTGATCAAATTCAGCATATTGAGATGGCACGTGATATCGCCGGTACATTTAACCACCGCTACAAACCGCTTTTCACCCTACCATCAGCGGTCGTTGACGACAATATCCCGCTATTGACTGGTCTTGATGGGCGCAAAATGAGCAAAAGCTATAGCAATACTATTCCGCTATTTGGTGAGCACAATCCGCAAGTCAGCGCCGAAAAACAAATGCACAAAGCCATCATGAAGATCGTCACTAACTCGCAGCTGCCTGAAGAGCCGAAAGATCCTGACGACTCTGCTATCTTTGAGATTTATAAAGCCTTTGCTACGCCGCAAGAAATCGCCAACATGCGTGCACAGTTTGCTGCTGGTATTGGCTGGGGCGATGCCAAGCAAGCATTATTTGACAAAATAGATGCTGAGATTGCCCCATTTCGCGAGCGTTACCAAGAGCTAATGGCAAATCCAAAAGAGCTGGAAGCAATCTTACAAATGGGTGCAGAAAAAGCCCGTCGCCATAGCCGTAAACAGTTAGACAAGACTCGCCGCGCCATTGGCATTCGTCCACTTGCCAAACTTAAATAGTCATTTAATGATGGTCACCAATACGGATATAAAACGTGGATACTGACCTACAGTATGGACAAACAGCTGTATCGCAAGCTGTCTTGTCCATAGATGCTTATCAAATGTCTGAATCTCTAACGAGTCATGACGCTACAAGTGCTACAGACCGCTCAACTATCCGTGATACGTCGTTACGCATCTATCAAACGCCAGTACAGCATTTGCCAGAAGATCTTTACGTGCCACCACAAGCATTTGCTATTTGGTTAGAGCAGTTTGCTGGACCGTTAGATTTTTTATTATATCTGGTCAAAAAAAACAACGTTGATCTGACGCAAATGCCAATACTGCCTATCACTGAGCAATACTTGGCTTACATCAGCGAATTAGATACCGAGTACTTTGAGTTGGCCGGTGATTATTTATTGATGGCATCAACGTTGATTGCGATTAAAACTGAGCTGTTACTACCCAAGCCAGAGACCCCTACCGATGAGCGCGACCCAAAAGCTGAGCTGATTGAGCGCCTTGAGGAGTATGCGCAAATTAAAGTAGCCAGTCAGCGCTTGGATAGTCTGGTACGTCTTGAGCGTGATGTGTTCTTGGCGATGGTCAGTATGCCCAGTCAAGACATCATGAATGCCGAGCTGCCGAACTACTCACCAAATTTATTGATTGATAGCTTGTTCAAAATGCAGCTACAGCCAGACTATCAAATGCATTCTATCAAGGTCGATACCGTTCCACTTGCCGATCGTATTGCCAGTATTAGTAGGCAATTAAGCACGGATGGCGTGCACTCGTTTTATGAGCTACTAGACAAAGCGCAAGGTAAAATAGGTGTAGTGGTCAGCTTTGTCGCCGTGCTCGAGCTGATGAAGCGGCAACTAGTTGGTGTTGTGGTAAATTCTGCTTCTGACGGTGATAAGACCTCAATGGATACGAACCAATCTGCTATAAACGAGCAAATGGGACCGTTGACCTTACAGTGGTTGGCTTAATGATTTTCAAAAGAGAGCTTTTCTAATGACAGATATTCAGTGTCAACATCTTGAAGAGATAAGCAAGCATATCGAAGTGCTGTTGCATGCATCTGAAGCACCACTCCCTGCCAATGCCTTAAAGAAGCACCTGTCGTTGTCTAGTAAAGAATTAAAACAAGCTTTAGACTTACTAAGACAACGCTTAGATACGGGCGTCCTTAGCCTACATGAAACTGCCAGTGGTTATCGCTTGCAAATCGCAGATAGCTACAGCCTCTTAATCCAGCGCGTGTTCCCGCAACGTCAAGAGCGACTGAGCCAAGCCCTACTTGAAACCTTAAGTGTGGTTGCTTATAAACAACCAGTGACCCGCAGTGATATCGAGCACGTGCGCGGTGTCACACTATCGAGCAATATATTGCGCCAATTGTTTGATAAAGGTTGGATTGAAGAGAAGGGCTATAAAGAGACTTTGGGTCGACCAGCATTGCTACATACCACTGCGCAATTCTTAGATGCATTTGGACTGAGTGATTTAGATGAGTTACCGCCAATGCCAGATATGGCAGCCATCAAGACCATGACCTAATGTTTATATGGCTTCGAAAAAAAGGACAGACCTCATTAGGTCTGTCCTTTTTTTCGAAGCTGACTGGTGTAAACCAATACAGCTCGAGCGTATCATCAATTAGCAGTACTGATTACTGATTAATAATATCAACACCCTTTGGCGGAGTAAATTTGAACTTACTGCTGCTGATGCTTGGGTTTAGTTTGATACCGCTGAATTTGATAGAAGTGGTTTGACCCAAAGTATCATTTAATACCATCATCACTGGTTTGCCACCGCTAAAACTCATTGATAAACTCTTAAAACTGGCACTATCTGACTTTGGATACAGCACATAATAGTTTTTGTTGTCGTACGGCTGGGTGATTTTAAAGCTTTGATCAATTTTGCTTGGATCACCTGACAATAATAGTGCTGGGGTATTGCCCACTTGGCTATCGACGTTTTGTTTGGTTGCTTGCTCTAAATCTTTATCATAGACCCACATGGAGCTACCATTAGCAATGATCAGCTGCTGTGAGGGTGATTTTGTCTCCCAGCGAAAGTTATTTGGACGCTGCACACTCATAGAGCCAGAAAAAGTACCACTGCTAGCGCCTTTTGTCGTTTGGCTAAAGTTGGCTGTCATGCTTTTTGTGTTTGTTAGCAGTTTATTCAAACGCGTCGCTGCTGTTAGATTGTCAGCAGGCGCGGCGGTAGCAGACTGGGTCAATGCCATCATTGGAGCTGCAACACCAAGCGAAGTCATTAATACACCCGCTAAAGCACCGCTCATTATTTTTTGTTTTAGAGTGGTTGTCTGTTCAATCGCTTGCTTGTTTAGTAAAGTCATTATTAATTCTCTCTTAAAGTGCGTAATCGCTAAAAAATAAATGTTCTTATTAAATTTTTTGTTTTCGATAATGTTTAACTCACCAGATAAAACCAGTGTCATTAAGCAATGCGCACAGTGTGCCAGTTTTTTCATTACGCGCCTAGTCATGATTTGCAATCATTACTACGCCTGCCATACACGCTTGTAACCAACTCTGTTACACAGTACATCAAGGTTTTTCGATAGGGTTTTAAAGGCTGTGATGGCTCACGAACGCAAATCTACTATAAAGTATAGATATAAAAAAGCCTCCACTACCATACGGTAATAGAGGCTTTTCTAGTCATCAGATTATTTTATTCACAGAGAATAAAATAATTCAGATGGGCAATTATGCACTTTCAACCATAACATAACGACGGTTGAATTTACCTTTGGTCGCAAACTTTACAACACCGTCATTCAGTGCAAATAAAGTGTGATCACGACCCATGCCAACGCCTTCGCCTGCGTGGAATTCTGTACCACGTTGACGAACGATGATGTTACCAGCGACGATGGCTTGACCGCCAAAGATTTTTACGCCGAGCATTTTTGGGTTTGAATCACGACCGTTACGTGACGAGCCGGCAGCTTTTTTATGTGCCATGAGAAAATCTCCTTGTTAATGTGACTTATCGCTAATGCGACAACTCTTAAGCATTTAGTGCGCTGTTTAGCAATAATTGCTAAATGGGTAATTAGGCATTAATGGCTTTGATTTTTAACAAGGTATACCATTGGCGGTGACCTTGCTCTTTGTGATAATGCTTACGACGGTTGTGCTTGACGATACGAATTTTTTCGCCGCGACCATGCTCAACAACTTCAACTTCAACGCTAGCACCTTCAACGATAGGCTGACCGATTTTGACAGTTTCACCGTCAACAATCATCAATACGTCTTCAAATTTGATTGTAGCGCCAGTTTCTGCTTTTAGTAGTTCAACTTTAAGCAATTCATCGACGACTACACGGTGCTGTTTACCACCAGTTTTGATTACTGCGTACATTGTATGACTCCGTTTAACCCGTGTGCCGTGGCTGATGTTATACCAACGCTTTTACGACGAACACGACAGGGAAAAATTAAAGGCAAGATTTTACGGCTTTTTGCTCATAAAAGCAAGCCGCGCCTCTTGTTTTTGTAAGGTGGTTACACTAATGACAATCACTCATCCTGCTATATCTACTGCTGATTATAAGAGCGTCATAGACAACAATTCTAATATGAGCATACAAAACAGTAATGACGAATGATCGATTAAGCCCAACAGCGGTTATTATAACTTATGCAATCAGTTACTTACAGCCTTTTATGAGTCATTTATGTGATTAAAAAATTTTAAATAAGCTAGGGAACATATATTCAAAATATAAAAGGTTTTTACAGTTTTTATTCTTCTTAACCAGCGCAGTAAAGCGTGTATAAAACATTTTTGTTCTACTTCTGCTATATACTTTAAGCCACAATTTAAACGTACAGCTATGCTATTATAAGCAAAACGATACCTTACCTATAGATAGATAAAGTCAAGGTTATAAAAACTCTCTTTATTCTTATTAATATGACTATTTATTATGACTATTACCTCTTCAACTAATACCTCTTCTATGACTCAATCCATGCCTAGCTATGCTGATATTCAAAGTATCGTCGCTGATGATTTTGAGGTGATGGACAAGCAAGTATTTGGTAGTCTCAACTCAAAAGTACAGCTCGTCATGAGCGTCTCGCAGCATGTAATCAATGCTGGTGGCAAACGTATGCGTCCACTGATTACCTTATTATGTGCCCGCATGTTCAATGACAATCCATCAGAAAAAGCCATGCATTTAGCTGCCATCACTGAGATGCTGCATACTGCTACCCTCGTCCACGATGATGTCATTGATGAGTCAGGACAGCGCCGCGGTAAGCCAACGGCGAATGCCACATGGGACAATGCCACCGCAGTATTGGTCGGTGATTACCTCATTGCCCGCGCCTTTAATCTTTTGGTCGGTTTTCAAAGCTTGCCATTGTTGCAAGTGTTCTCGGATGGTACTTGTGATATTGCTGAAGGTGAAGTGTTGCAGTTACAACATCAGCATAACCCTGCCGCGACAGAAGAAGACTACCTACGCATTATCGATGGTAAAACCTCACGTCTGTTTATGATGGCGACCCAAGGTGCCGCTATCTTGCAAGATAAAACAGAATATATGCAGGCATTGGGTGATTTTGGTCAACACTTTGGCAATGCCTTTCAGATTATCGATGATGTGCTTGATTATAGTGGCGATAGTGAAGTGATGGGCAAAAACCTAGGCGACGACCTTGCTGAAGGCAAACCTACTTTACCAACGATCAAAGCGCTTGAGTTGCTAAAAAACAGCGATACAGAAGGCTATGAGCAGCTCCGCATTGCCGTACAAACTGGGAAAACGCCTAACGCTGAACAGCTTATTGATTTGGTGCGCCGCTCAGGCTCATTAGATTATTGCAAACAACGTGCTTTGGAAGAAACCAAATTGGCGCAACAAGCACTGAGCACGCTACCAGACAATCGCTATCGTCAAGGTTTACATCAACTGACCGAGCTTGCTAGCGCACGTTTAGTGTAGATAGTGTAGCAGCATCGTTTTTTAACGGTTATTAGTCTCGATTCGCGTTTCTATTGTGATACTGATTTATGCATAGTAGAAACTATTGAGCCCTATTTTTATGGTCATAATTATTAGTTGATAAATTCGTTATTTTGTTTACAAACCCAAATTTTCATCGTTTAAAAGCCTCAATGATTATGTGGTTTATAAATATAACAAAAGTTTACAATATGTTTTGATAGTAGGTTGTATGTCGCCCTATTAGCGGTTAACTGAGGTGAGGCTTACTATAGCGGCACCTCGTTTATTCATAAAACGTAATATTGCCGCTTTTTGCCGCCTTCCCTCTCCTAAAGTACTTGACTGTGGGGTAACCCCATTAGTTTATAATAACTGATTAAATTTACTAATCAACTCTGTGGCTTGCCTACATCTATAATGCTAAAAACCTTGCCTCATGATTCATCATACAAACGTAAGAACTGGGTATTCTAGTCATTACGTGATATTAAAATTGGTTCTATTAAAACTGATGCTATCGAAAGTGATCTGAGCAAGATATGGCATGTACTTAGCGTTAAGACTGCCCCTATATTTAATACCTTTAAAATTTCATACGTTAAGATTTATTTACTTATAAATTTTTTATACTGTCACTATTTATTTTATACCTATTGCCGAGGACATTGATGAAGCACTCTACTCTTGCGCTTGTAATAGCATCTGTACTATCTGGAGCTGTACTGATTGGCTGTGACAAAAACGAGGACTCCGCTGGCGCAGATGCCGCACAGCAGCAGATGCCGCCTGCGGTTGTCAACGTTCAGACTGTCACTCTTGATACCGTACCCCAAGTACAAACATTCTCTGGACGCACTGCGGCCTATCAAACCGCTGACGTTCGTCCACAAGTTAATGGCGTCATTGA
Source organism: Psychrobacter sp. AT9 (assembly GCF_047272965.1). NCBI lineage: Bacteria > Pseudomonadati > Pseudomonadota > Gammaproteobacteria > Moraxellales > Moraxellaceae > Psychrobacter > Psychrobacter sp. AT9. The sequence goes on along the minus strand of NZ_JBKOTW010000001.1, from coordinate 995,501 downwards.
CGAGGTACTGTTCCGTGAGGGCGGTAATGTCAAAAAAGACCAGCCACTCTATCGTATCAATACTGATAACTATGCCACTTCTATCACCAGCGGTGAAGCAGCAGTTGCTCAGTCTCAAGCCAATTATCAGACTGCACTGGCCAATAACGCCAATGCCAAAGCTGAATTGGGCAGTCGCCAAGCTTCATTAGCCCAAGCGGTCAATGATTTTCAGCGACTACAAGGTCTTGTAGAGATCGACGCTATCTCTAAACAACAATACGATCAAGCACAGACAGAAGTCCGTACAGCACAAGCTTCATTAGAAAGTGCACGTGCAGCGGTCGGTCAGACGCAAGCGGGTATCGAAAGCGCGAAAGCAGGTATCCAAACGGCTCAAGCAGGATTGGAGTCCAGCACGTTAGATCTTAACCGTACGATTGTACGGGCACCGATCTCAGGGCGCACAGAGCGCTCGAATGTGACTGCGGGTACCTTGGTAAGCGCCAGTCAAGCCAGCCCACTGGTGACGATTTCGCGTCTAGACCCTATCTATGTAGATATCAGTCAATCATCGTCTGAGCTGCTCAAATTACGCCAGCAAATATCTGAAGGCAAAGCTCAACCCGGTATGAACTCGGTTGAATTGGTTCTAGAAGATGGCTCAGTCTATCCTGTACGTGGCAAGCTTGCATTATCTGAAGCAAAGGTTGATGCGTCAACTGGCGCTGTGACCTTACGCGCCATCTTCCCAAATAGCAATAACATCTTGCTGCCGGGTATGTATGTCACTGCACGCTTGACCCAAAGCGTCATTACCAATGCCGCGCTAGTGCCGCAAAGCGCAGTGTCACGTACGCCTAAGAGTGAGACGCAAGTCTATATCGTCGATGAAAACAACAAAATCCAAGTACGTCCAGTCACTATTAATGGTACTTATAACGGACAATGGGTAGTTACTGACGGTCTAAAAGCAGGTGATAAGGTCGTGATTATTGGTGGCTCAAAAGTCAAACCTGATCAAGAGGTAGTGGCTAAGCCATTAGAAAGCGCCAATCCAGCACCATCTGCAAAAGGACAAGGCACGCCAAACGCCAAAACGCCTCAGCAAGCTGCAAAAACGGTGGATAAGCCAGCTGGTAACGGAACTTCTGCTAAGAAACCTACAGAAACCACTGCTAACTAATTCCATTCAAAGATAGGAAGACTTAGGGATATACTATGTCACGTTTTTTTATTAATCGCCCTATTTTTGCATGGGTTATGGCTATTTTAGTCATGCTCATCGGGGTGATATCGGTCATTAACCTACCGATCGAACAGTATCCACGTATTGCACCACCGACCATCTCAGTCAGTGCCAGCTATCCTGGTGCTAACGCACAAACTGTCGAGAACTCAGTCGTACAGATCATTGAACAACGTATGAAGGGTCTTGATGGTCTGATGTATATGTCGTCATCGAGCTCGTCAAATGGTAGCGCCTCAGTGACGCTTACCTTTGAGAATGGTACTGATTCTGATACCGCACAAGTACAAGTACAGAACAAACTGCAAGCCGCGATGAGCTCCTTGCCTGAGTCTGTTCAGCGTCAGGGCGTCAACGTCAATAAATCGTCTAGCAGCTTTTTGATGGTGCAAGCATTTATTTCTGAAGATGGCACTATGGATCGAGCGGATATTGCTGATTACATTAACTCCAATGTCGTCGATTCGATCAGTCGTGTAGAGGGTGTGGGTGAAGTTCAAGTCTTCGGCTCTACCTATGCAATGCGTGTATGGCTTGACCCTTCACGCCTACGCAGCTATAACATGGTACCGTCTGATGTCGTCAATGCAATACGAGCGCAGAACGCGCAAGTATCTGCTGGTCAGCTAGGTCAAGCACCTGCTGATACCGACCAACAGGTTATCAATGCCACCGTTACAGTGCAAAGCTATCTACAAACACCTGAAGAATTCCAAAATATTCTGTTAAAAACAGATACCTCAGGCGCCCAAGTACGCTTAGGCGATGTGGCAGATGTCGACATCGGTAGTGCAGACTATAGTGTAGTATCGCTATATAACGGTCAAGAAGCTGCCGCTTTGGGTATTTCACTCGCAGGTGGTGCTAACGCGCTTGAGACTCGTGAAGCCGTTGGCGCACGTATGGCGGAGCTAGAAAAAAACTTCCCAATTGGTCTAGCCTCAGTCGTTCCTTATGACACCACGCCATTCGTACGCTTGTCTATCGAACAAGTCGTCATGACCCTCATTGAGGCGATTGTGTTGGTATTTATCGTCATGTTCATTTTCTTACAGAACTGGCGTGCAACTATTATTCCGACGCTTGCCGTACCTGTCGTTTTATTGGGCACGTTCGCAGTGCTTTATGTAGCGGGCTTTAGTATCAACGTGCTGACCATGTTTGCGATGGTACTATCCATCGGTCTACTGGTCGATGATGCGATCGTTGTGGTAGAGAACGTTGAACGTATTTTAGAAGAAGATCCTCATATTTCTATTAAAGACGCGACCATTCAATCGATGGGTGAGATTAGTAAGATTGTTATCGGTATTGCTTTGATTCTATCAGCAGTATTTGTACCGATGGCCTTCTTCGGTGGTTCAACGGGCGTAATTTACCGTCAGTTCTCCATTACTTTGATTACTGCTATGGTGCTATCAGCCATTGTCGCCCTTGTTTTCACCCCTGCGCTATGCGTGACCTTATTAAAACGTGGCAAGAGCCATGAAAAAGGCAACGAAGAAAAGCAAAAAGGCTTCTTTGGCTGGTTTAACCGCTCATTCTTTAAGCTTAGTCGTTCATACGAAGGCTTTGTCGGTAAAAGCTTTCGCTTCAAATGGCTATATTTGATTGGTTATGCGGCCATTATTGGCGTCATGGTGGTGGTATTCTTACGTATTCCCGGCTCATTTTTACCAGAAGAAGATCAAGGTATTATGTTTACTTTGGTTCAGCTTCCTGCCGGTTCGACGTTAGATGAAACACAAGAAGTGCTCGATAAAGTAAGAAACTATTACGACACTCAAGAAACCGATAACATTGCCTCCGTCTTTACCATTGCAGGCTTCAGCTTTGCAGGTCAAGGGCAAAATATGGGACTGGCATTCGTTCGCCTGTCAGATTGGGAAGCGCGTTCGGGTGATGAGAACACTGCTCAGGCTGTTGCTGGTCGAGCAATGGGTTACTTCTTTACCCAATTAAATGAAGCGCAAGTTTTTGCGATTGTACCGCCAGCCATTACCGAACTTGGTAACGCCAGTGGTTTTGATTTGATGCTCCAAGATAATGGTAACCTTGGTCACGACGGGCTACTTGAAGCACGAAACATGCTGCTAGGCATGGCAGCGCAAAACGATCAAGTCGCTGGTGTACGTCCTAACGGTCAGGAAGACTCACCGCAGCTTAAGGTAAATATCAACCAAGAGCAAGCCGCCGCTTATGGCTTGTCACTAGGTAATATCAATAGCGTTATCTCAACCGCTTGGGGCTCAAGCTACGTTAATGACTTCATTGATCGTGGTCGTATTAAACGCGTCTTTGTTCAAGGTGAAGCGAGTAGCCGTACCAATCCTGATGATATTGGTAAATGGTATGTGCGAAATGAAATGGGCGATATGATCTCATTTAATGCTTTTTCGACCAGTGAATGGCAATCAGGCTCACCACGTCTGACCCGCTACAACAGTTTACCGTCTATGAACATCCAAGGTAGTGCTGCGCCCGGTCTAAGTACTGGTGAAGCCATGAGCTCGATGGAAACCATGATTGAGAAGCTACCTGAAGGTATCGGTTACGAGTGGACAGGTATGTCACTAGAAGAGCAAAAGTCAGGCGCTCAAGCACCGATGCTCTACGCGCTTTCAATCTTAGTCGTGTTCTTATGTTTGGCAGCCCTCTATGAAAGCTGGTCTATCCCCTTCTCTGTCCTACTGGTCATTCCACTTGGGGTATTAGGAGCAGTCATATTTACGTGGTTACGAGGTTTCGCCAACGATATTTACCTGCAAGTAGGTCTATTGACGGTGGTTGGTCTATCGGCCAAAAACGCCATCTTGATTATCGAGTTTGCTAAAGAGCATCAAGAGGAAGGCTATAGTCTAAAAGAGGCAGTCATGACAGCAGCACGCCAACGTCTGCGCCCTATTATCATGACCTCACTTGCCTTTGGTCTAGGTGTTGTGCCATTATTCTTGGCGAGCGGTCCAGGTTCAGGCAGTCAAAATGCCATTGGTACCAGTGTGGTTGGCGGCGTCGTAACGGCGACCCTCTTAGGCATCTTCTTTATCCCGATGTTCTACATCTGGATACGTAGTGTGTTCCCTCACAAGTATGACAACAACAAGCCAAATGATAAAGGCGATGGCGACAATGGTACGCCTGCTCCTCAGAACCCAACTCCCTCAGAGAGTTATCAGCCTGCAAGCCTTGGAGACAATACATAATGAGTGCTCAAAAAACATGTACAACCAATACTACAGCGGTGGTAGCCTCAGCTACCCTTGCGCGCCCAGTTCTATCACGCATGCGCAAGAACAGCGGTCGTTTAATCGGCTTGACTGCTTTAGCGATGAGTATGGCGGCTTGTAACACCATTCCAAAAGCCGATACTCGCCCTGTACTTGCTGAGCCCAATATCTCTATTGAACAAGCCTACGGGGCGTTCGACAAGGAAACGGCTAGTAACGCCTCACAGCCAAGTATTGCGGGTCAACGCTGGCAAAATTTCTATAGCGATGAGCGTCTAAAAGGGCTGATTGCTTTAGGACTTGAGAACAATAAAGACTTTGAAAGTGCCCGTTTAGCCATTGAAAAAGCACGAGCGCAATATCAAATCACCGATATTAACGATTTGCCAACCATCAATGGTAGTGGCGGCTACACGCGCCAAGCACAGAATAGAACCGACAAAAACCCCAACAGTAGTTATAACGTCAACCTAGGATTGGCCAACTACGAGCTAGATTTTTGGGGTAAGATTTCTAGCCTAAAAGATCAAGCGTTGCAGAATTTTTTGGCGACTACAGCCGCGAAGGATTCGACTCAAATTAGTCTAATCAGTAATATTGCCCAAAGCTATGCCAATTTAAGCTATAGCTTGGCACAGCTTAAGCTGGCAGAAGCTACTGTTGAGAGTCGTGACAGATCATTGTTTATTGCGAGCAAACGTTTTGAGGCAGGCATTGATCCTAAACTGCCTTCATTGCAAGCCAGTGCTTCTTTAGAAAATGCTAGGCTTGCCGTATTACGGGCACAAAGCAGTATCTTGACCTCACGTAATGCCTTGCAATATTTGATTGGCGCTTCTATTCCAAACGAGTTGATTCCAACACCGGCAGTCAGCAATATTACTAGCCAGCAACTCTTTAATGCTGGCTTACCAAGTGAGTTGTTACGCTATCGCCCTGATGTCTTACAAGCGGAATACAACCTAAAAGCTGCGGGTGCCAATATCGAAGTGGCACGTGCGTCTTACTTCCCTTCCATTAGCTTAGCAAGTAGTGTTGGTGTCAGTAGCGGTAGCTTAGATGATCTGTTCAAAAGCGGTGCAGTCGGCTGGTCTTTTGGCCCAAGTATTAGTGTCCCAATCTTTGATGCAGGACGTTTGGATGCTGAATATAATGTGGCCAAAATCGAGCGTGAGCAGACGCTTTCGAGTTATGAGCGCTCTATCCAAACCGCATTCCGCGAAGTGTCAGATGTGCTAGCGACACGCGCCACCTTGGGTGAACAGTTAGAATCTCAGTATCGCCTACAAGATAACTTTGAGCAAACCTATCAAATTGCCGATGCACGCTTTAAAGCGGGTGTCTCCAACTATCTAGATGTCCTCGATGCCCAGCGTTCGTTATTCTCAACCCAGCAGGGAATTTTGGATTTAGAACTACAAAAACTTGTCAGCCAAATTGAGTTGTACCAAGCGCTCGGTGGCGGTGCTAACCTTGATGTGCCAACGGTCATCCCTGTGCCGCAATATACCAACTTGGTTCAGGTCGTTAACCTACCTGCCTATAGCAACAAGGTAAAAGCGGCTAACGCGATTGATGCAGCGAGCTCAGCACGTGTGGCGTCTGTACAAGAAGCCATCGCAATCAAACAAGCGCAGCCGTCAGAAACCACTACCTTTGAGCCGACTGCTATCGTCGATGTCAATAGCGATGGTAAAACAGATGCTGCAGTGGGTGTGATTACCGAAGAGACGCGTTTCAATGAAAATAGTGTTGAGCAAGTGCCGGTCACGCAGATTGTTGAGCCTTAAATGGTTCGATCTTAAAATCGTTACATCACAGTATCCTTGTATTGACAGTTGATAAGTACCATTAGCCCTGCCGACTTGGTAGGGCTTTTTGCTTTTATTAGCTGTCTTTGGTTATAGTAGAATCACTATGCTAGCGGCTATTTTGTTAGCGACCATTTTCAAATATTACATCTATAGTCGATGCTAAATAAAATAGATACACGACGTTATGATGCGTGACTGGTATAAATTCTTCTTGCTTGCTGTGCCTACGCAAACAGAGACTACAAAAAATTTATATCAGTCACGTTGTCTCTTTTTTATATTGAACTGACTATATCAGCACCTATGCTCCAATGATATGAAGCGATAACCATTAAAACGATCGTAAGGAATGATTATGACCTACACCTTTAACCGCCAATACCCTGCCACTCGCCTGCGCCGCCTACGTTATAACGATAATGTACGGGCTATGATTCGTGAAGTAGAGCTACATCCTAAGCATTTCATCGCCCCCGTATTTGTCTTAGAAGGCAACAACCAGCGCGAAACCATCGCTAGTATGCCGGGTGTTGAACGCCTATCAATTGATTTGCTGATTGATTATGCCAAGGAATTATTAGCAGAAGGTGTCACCACTATCGACATCTTCCCTGTCATTGATAATGCCTTAAAAACGCCTGATGGCAAAGCAGCCTATGATGAAAATGCCCTGACTGCACGTACGATAAAGGCGGTCAAAGACGCTGTGCCAGAGATGGTCGTCATGACCGATGTGGCATTAGATCCTTACACCTCACACGGTCAAGACGGCCTGCTCGATGACAGTGGCTATGTCATCAACGATGCAACCATCGAAGTATTGGTCAAGCAAGCGTTAGTACATGCCCGCGCAGGTGCTGATATCATCTCTCCTAGTGACATGATGGATGGTCGTATCAAAGCCATGCGTGATGCGTTTGAAGCAGAAGGTTTTGTGAATACCGCGATTATGGCCTACTCAGCCAAGTATGCCTCTGCATATTATGGTCCATTCCGTGATGCTGTCGGTAGTGCTGGCAATCTAAAAGGTGGGCATAAGAAACAATATCAGATGGACTTTGGCAATCGTGCTGAAGCACTGCATGAAGTCGCCATGGACATTAATGAAGGTGCTGATATGGTCATGATAAAACCTGGTCAGCCATACTTAGATTTGATTCGTGAAGTCAAAAATACCTTTGGCGTACCAACCTTTGCTTATCAGGTCTCTGGTGAATATGCCATGCATATGGCTGCTATCCAAAACGGCTGGTTGAGTGATGCGGTCATCTTAGAATCTTTGATTGGCTTCCGCCGTGCTGGGGCTGATGGCATCTTGACGTACTTTGCATTAGAAGCTGCCCGCCAACTAAACAATGCTTAATAGCAATTAAATGGCTTTTTATATCGCAAAAATCGCCCCAGCTGCTTCATAGTCGCTGGGGCGATTGTTTATACTGCAACTCTATTTGAGGCAAAAGATTTTTATTGTGCTTACAAAGTATCGATATTTATAACTGCTCACGATTATGCGCTGTCGTAAAATCAATAGCAGGACCAACAGGTATGATACGAGTGGGATTGATATTGGCATGACTGGTGTAGTAATGCTGCTTGATGTGAGTCATATTCACCGTCTCTGCAATACCTGGCACTTGGTATAAATCACGCAGATAGCCCCACAGATTTGGATAATCAACAATGCGATGCAGATTACATTTAAAATGCCCAACATAAACGGCATCAAAACGCACCAAGGTGGTAAACAGTCGCCAATCGGCTTCGGTTATGGTGCTGCCTGTTAGATAACGCTGCTGTGCCAAGCGCGCCTCAAGTGTATCTAGTGCCGCAAACAGCTCAATCACTGCCTCTTCATAGGCTTCTTGTGTGGTCGAAAACCCAGTTTTATACACGCCATTATTGATAGTAGAATAGACAAACGTATTGATATCATCGATTTCGCTCAACAGATCTGCTGGCAAAAAATTACCTGCTACAGCACCAACTTCGTCGAAAGCTGAATTAAACATGCGAATGATTTCAGATGATTCATTACTCACAATCGTATTGGTCTTCTTATCCCATAAAATCGGCACTGTGACACGGCCTGTATAATCTGGCTTTGCTTTGGTATACAGCTCATACGCATAGTCTGCATGGATAACTGGGTCAGCAACGACGCCTGCACCATCTGCAAATGTCCAACCGTGCTCACTCATATAGGGATTAACCACGGATATTGGGATGAGGTCTTCTAAACCTTTGAGCTTACGATAAATCAAAGCACGATGCGCCCAAGGACACGCAAGCGACACATATAGATGATAACGGTCAGGTTCGGCTTTAAAGCCCTCAATACCTGTTGGTCCTGCACTGCCATCCACGGTCACCCAGTTTCTAAAACCTGCGTCTTCACGCTCAAAACGTCCACCGTTGGCTTCTGTCTCGTACCATTTGTCTTGCCATTGTCCGTCTACCAATAAGCCCATATTATTCTCCGACTATTTCTAATTTTCATTTGACGCTGTTAGGCATGCCTGAATCTAAGTCATTACTATTATGACTCTCACTTCAGTTAGAGAGATATCATACCAGTTATAGGCTCTTATTCATTACAATTAACAATAAAAACTACACTGGTTGAATTTAATATTTAGAAAATATACACAAAAAAATATTCTGTAGTGCTTAATATAGACTTCAATTCTAAATATAATAATAATAAGGCAAGATTATGATAAAAAAGACTTGCAAAGTTTGAGAAACTTGCTAAAATGCTCAACCTAAATAGGCGTATAGCTCAGTTGGTTAGAGCGCTACCTTGACATGGTAGAGGTCAGCAGTTCGAGTCTGCTTATGCCTACCAAATTTAGAAAGCCCCAATCTCACGATTGGGGCTTTTTTTGTCTGAAAAATATGGGCTGTAGCGGGAAACTCTTGCTTATATAAACTCATGGTCATGATTATGCAATCAGCTTTAAATCATTTGAAAAAGCGACGGTGACCAAAACGTGAGCGACCCTTAAAAACTATTAAAATTAAAAGCCTCTTTTCGACCTCCACTTCAAACTCTAGGCTAGTGACCTCTGCTGTCAAATCTGTACAAGTAAACTTGAAAGATTATCGTTTTAAAAAGTCTAGGTCACTGTTTGTTTTTATTAAGGTATACTTTTTTATACACCATGGGCACTTTTATATGTTCGACTAAATAGTATACCGATACTGTCCCTTATTGCTCCATCCATGGGTCAAAGTGCTGCACCTATTCAATGAAACCAAAAACAGAGCAAGAGGAAGCAATGAAAGAGATTAATGGAAAGCGGTTATCCTATCTTTATGAGGCTGTGACTATGGGTACGATCCGGGCTGCAGCAGATAAGCTAGATATTGCTCCCTCGGCCATCAGCCGACAAATATCTCTGTTAGAAAAAGAGTTAGCATGCATTCTTATTGAACGGCACCGAAAAGGAGTAACACCAACAGAAGCTGGTAGTATTCTCTTACAGTTTTATCGGGAATCAGTCTCAGCTGAAGAGACTTGTGTTTCCAAATTACAGTCGTTGTTGGGATTACAGCGGGGTCACATAAAGTTAGCAATGGGTGATGGTTTTGTTGGGGACTTAATGTTGGGCCCATTATCTGAGTTTGCCTGTCTATATCCGGAGCTAACACTTTCGATCAGTACTGGTGGATCAAATGAGGTGATTCGTCAGGTTGAGGAAGATGAAGCGCATATCGGGCTAGTATTCCATCCCAGCAGTCATCCGCGCATCCGCTCACAGGTTATCAGTTGTCAGCCAATGTATATTATTGTTTCGCCCGACCACCCGTTAGCCGATCGAAGTAAGCCTATGCAGTTGAAGGAGCTTTTGGAATATCCAGTGGGGCTAGCTGAAAGTCGTTTTGGCGTGCGTCAGTTACTAGCAATGGCCGAATTTCAACAAAAAATTCGATTTGACCCTATCCTAACCACTGACTCATTCACTGTGCTAAAGAATTTTGCTCGCTCAAATATGGGTTTTACCTTTCTACCGTATTTTGTAGTGTCCAAAGAAGTGAAAGACGGACATTTGATAGCAATCCCTATAGACAATACGCTACTGTCAAGCGGTGAAGCTCATATCGTCACTCGGTTGGGTCGTCATCTATCCCAAGGCCCGCATGAATTACTACAGCATATGAAGTCATGGATGAAAGCTTTGTAAACGGGCTGCACACCAGCAACGTTGAGTTGCTGGACGCTGTTTTGAAATAGCTGTTAACGTCGAACTGAACGGCTTCGCGCCTTTTACAGCATAGCCTGGGCTATCATGGCAGAACCCAAAAAAGTGCCAGTGAAAGTAAGCAGCGCAACCACTGCGATTTTAAATCCAGATTTTTTAAACAAAGTCACCTCCATCTGAGAGATTGCAAACCCTGCATAGGCAAGCACAGGCGTAATGAGTTGTAATACGCCAAGCTTTTCTGTTTCTACTAAGACATATTCGCTCATTGGAAACTGTGGCAAAGATATCAAAATGGCCACAATTGATATCCAAGCAATAGCAGGGACATTGACAGGAATAATCTCCTTTAATAAAACGCCAGCGATACAACAAGCAAACAGAATCAACATGGCAGGTAGAGCAGAAATTGGATCAACACCTTGCCCTACCCAATTGCTTAGCAATAGAACGATACAGATAACCGCTAACAGAGATAAAGACTGCTTTACTGATAAAATAGATTGCTCTGGTACCTTTAAACCAAAACCTTTTTGTGTGGCAGTACTGATATCAGTATTCTTCTTAAATTTGTTAATAACTTTATATAAAAACTCTGTGAATGGTAGGGCAACAAACAAACTGACGAATAGCCCTGTGGCGTAAGTTAGTAGATTAGAGGTCGCTGCAAACGCAGTAATAGTTTCCGCTTGAGCAGGTACCGTTTCTGCGAGCGCTGCTGAACAGGCACCCATCATACTACCACTACCAATACCACAAGCCATAGCGAGCGCTCGAACATCCATGATATCCATAGAAGCAATAATACCCGCCATTAATGAGAAGTAAATTGCGCCAAACAACGTACCCATTACATAGACACCCATGACACCAATACCTTCGGCGCTCTGAAGCCCATACTTATCAGCAATGAGCGCAATATTTGGTTCACGAGCAATTGAGTGAGTGGCACCAATAGCCTCCCTCCCCATTCCAAATACCAATACCGCAACGGGTAAGGCGATAAGAGCAGTCATTACATTGCCCAACTCTTGTAGCAAAAGGGCGGGACCTGCGGCTATGATTTCTTCGACCTTAGGACCGACACCAACACCAAATTTTGCAATGAATGGCATGATACTCAAAAGGACGGCGTAGCTTGCAAATTTTGCTCGGTCTCTAGAAATTACCGCTTTCATTGAAGGTATAACGTTGGGATTCAATAGTAGTGTAAATATGAATGCATATAGCAAAGGCAGTAAGACTAGTGTACCAATACCAATAGGTATCTTAATGATCCCTATCCATTCTGCAAATAGCGATGTAATAATTACTAGTAAATGCAGCTTCCAATCAAATAAGTGCTTCGTCATTGTACTTGATAGTATAGTGGTATTATTCATAGCAGTTCCTTTTGCATTTTATGATGCCTACGTTTTTTGATGATTTGGTTTATGCAGAAATTTTTGGTAGCTGAGACTCAACTAAAGAGACCCATACTTTGATTCCTGTCTCAATAGCATCGTCATTAAAATCATAAGCCGCATTGTGTAATGGTTTGGAGGGGCTATTACCATCAACACCTAACCAAAAATAAGCGCCCTTGACGACTTGACTCATAAATGAAAAATCCTCAGAAGCCATTGATGGTTCCACATCAGTATTTACGTTATCAGCACCCAGCGCGTCAGTAGCCGCCTCTTTGATGTCAAGATAGGCTTGACTGTCATTAGTGGTGACTGGATAACGAATATGGTAATCCATCTCGCCTGTGACCCCATATAAAGGCGGTAGTACGGCAACCATTTCTGTCAGCATATCCTGCATGGACTGGCGTACGTCCATATCAAAGCTACGAACCGTTCCTTTAAGAATGGCGTAATCAGGAATGACATTGGTCGTATCCCCACTATTCATCTGAGTAACGCTAATGACGCCTGATTTGAGCGGAGATATTCGACGAGAGACAATAGATTGAATATTAGTAATCAATGCTGCGCCTGCTGCTATAGGATCAGCGCCTAAATGTGGCATCGCTGCGTGAGTTCCTTTACCAGTTAAAGTAATCTCAAAGGTATCAAAAGACGCCATCATAGGTCCGTCGTTGACCGCAATCTCTCCCACAGGTAGACCTGGCCAGTTATGTAACCCGTAGACGGCATCCATAGGGAACTTATCAAACAACCCATCGTCAATCATAGCCTTTGCACCGCCTAAGACCTCTTCAGCAGGTTGAAAGATAAAATAAATGGTACCGTTAAAGTCTTTATGCTGGCTAAGATGCTTTGCCGTACCAAGCAAAACTGACGTGTGACCATCATGACCACAGGCATGCATACAGTTCTCGTGAGTGGATTTATAATCAATATCGTTTTGCTCTTTTATTGGTAGCGCATCAATATCAGCTCGTATGCCAATAGTAGGACCTGAGCCGTTCTTTAGAACACCGACAACGCCCGTGCCGCCCAATCCTTGATGCACTTCCATCCCAAAGCTCTGTAATTTATCAACAATAAATGATGAGGTCTTGAACTCTTTAAAGCCCAGCTCTGGTTGACTATGGATTTGCTGACGCCACTGCTTTACTTCACCTAGTAGGGTTTCGTTAATTAACATGTGTTTTCTCCTTACGTACTATTGAATTGAGTAACCAAATTGGATAGCGGAGTCTTTTGCTGTTTCGACCCAGACACTTTTGGTCTGTGTATATTCGAGTAAACCTTCGTAGCCACTCGATCGACCATAGCCACTCTCACCAAAACCACCAAATGGCGACATGACGTTGATTGATTTATAGCTATTTACCCAGAATGTTCCAGCATTTACTTGAGCGGCCATCCGATGCGCGCGGCCGACATCAGCCGTCCAAACAGCGCCCGCTAAACCAAAACGACTGTCGTTTGCTATCGCTACCGCTTCTTCTTCTTCATCGAATGAAATAACAGAAACCACAGGTCCAAAAATTTCTTCCTGCGCGACTCGCATATCATTTTTCACATTGGCCAAAACGGTTGGCTGATAAAAGTAACCGTTTCCACCGCCACAAATAGCACCTGCCTTTCCGCCTGCGGCAACAACCGCACCTTCAGCAATACCGTCCGATACTAACGAGTGTACGTGGTCAAACTGTTTTTGATTATTGATCGGTCCCACCATCGTGCCTTCATGCCATGGCAAACCCACGGGCAACTTACTCGCGGCCGAGGCAACCCGATCCAACACTTCTTTATAGATATGACGATGGACCAATAACCGAGCACCCGATACACAGCTCTGTCCAGCAGCAGAAAATACCGCAGCTTGCGCGCCCACTACCGCGCGATCCAGATCAGCATCTGGAAAAATTATATTGGCTGACTTACCACCCAGCTCCAATACGCAAGGGATGACACGTTGCGCAGATGCCGAAGCAATGAGCGCGCCAGTCTTCGGTGAGCCAACAAAAATCACTTTTTTAGTTGCCGGATGAGCAATGGCAGCAGATCCTGTGGTGTGTCCCAGCCCATTAATGACATTGACCAAACCACACGGGATACCTGCTTGCTCAAGAATTTTAACGAGTGCTGTTGAGCTTAGTGGGGTTAATTCAGATGGCTTTAGTAAGACGGCATTGCCGGCGCAGATGGCTGGCGCGATTTGCCAGCCTCCAGTAAATACAGGTGCATTCCAAGGGGTGATTTGAGTGACGACACCATAAGGCTCATGGCGAGTGTAGTTCAAGTGGCTTGTGGGTACGGGGATAACTTGCCCCATAATTTTGTCACACCAGCCAGCATAGTATTCAAACATCTCTGCAACTTTTGCCACCTCAACCCGGCAATCACGAATAGGCTTGCCTGCAGAGATACACTCTAAGCGTGCCAAAGGTTCTGCGGCTTCGCGTATTTTCATGCCGCACTTCCACATTAACTGACCTCGTGCACTGGCAATCATTGACCACCATACTTTTTGAGCTTTCATAGCGGCATCAGCGGCATCAGCAACAATACTTTTTCCCGCATCACGATAGGTTAAGAATACCTGACCCGTTGCTGGGTTAGTCAGATCGATGTTGTCTCCATTACCTGTAACTAATTCTCCATCAATCCAGCTGCCAAATTCAGAAGTACCTAATAGTTCATTAAGTAATATGTCAACTTGCTGCTCGCCATTTCCTTCTACGATAAAACTCATAACCTACTCTCCCAAGCCGGCATTTCTTACAATGCAGTTAAAATCATCCTGATCAGGTATGTTTGCTTCACTCTGCGACCAAATCTCAGCTACCTGCTGCGCCAAAGGCAACTCTAATCCCATCTCACCAATCATATTTTTTGCCAGACGTACGTCTTTACGCATCAGCTGCATCGTAAAACCGGAATCAAAACTTTGGTTGAGAATCCAACGAGGGAAATTAACTTCACTAATTGCACTACGACCTGAGCCGGCATTCAAACCAGCAATAAGGTCTGCAGGATCAAGGCCTGCCTTGGTGCCCAAAGCTACTGCTTCGGCAGTGGTCACGAGATGTGCGGCACATAGCAGATTATTAATGAGCTTAGCGGCATGTCCATTGCCAGACTTGCCCATGTAGACCACTTTTGAGCTTAGCGCATCCAGATACAACTGAGCACGTTCAAGGGAGTTGCGTTCACCTCCAACAAGCATCACCATAGTACCGGCTTCAGCACCCGCCGGACCGCCACTGACAGGACAGTCCAATAACTGATGGCCTAACTGATCCAGCTCTATCGCGAGTACCCGCGTCACCTCTGGTTCTGAGGTAGAAGTATCAATGATTAGAGTATTAGGCTGAGCGCAGTCAATAATGCCACCTTTACCTTTAACAACTGCTTGTACATGCTTTGCCATTGGCAAAGATAAAATGATGACGTTAGATTCGGTACAAAGCGCTTTAATATCTGCAACCACATTCACGCCCACTTCTTTGGCAGCTTGGCGTTGGGTTTCTCCTATGTCCGTGCCAAATACTTTAAAACCTTTGCGAAGCAAAGACTGAGCCATACCACTGCCCATACGGCCTAAACCGACAATACCTATATTTCCATTAGTCATGTCTATTCCTTTAGTCTTGTGTTTTCTGTCAGTCTTATTATGACTAATAAACCATTAAGAAGAATCACAACAAATAACCTTTTGCGTTCTAAAAAAGGCAACACTAGCGTAAGAAACTAGATAGGTTTCTTTTCACTTCATTTTGTTATTTGTAGAGACTGGTAAGATGTTACTAAAATAGCTATAGCGAGCTTATAGCAGACATAACCGATTGATGACTTAGTTTTGGGAACGTTGTCATTTCGGTCTTGGTGGGCGGAGTTTTACATGGATGAATACTGCGACCGAATACAAGGTCCAGATAGTTGCTAGGTCGTTTGCTATATAGTTCACCCGTTAACTAGTAATGACAAACCTTGAGTAGTGTGGTGGTACGATGTAATGATGAAAAATCTTAAGGATAGAACATAACCCTTAGTTGCGGTTGTATTCAAGGAGATGTTGTGGATCGTCCATATGGTGAGTATTTTGTCCAGCGTATTCCTCTCACAACGTTTATTGGGGCAAACGCAGGTTGTGACAATTTGGGAAAATAATCGAAGTCGACAGAAACCAATCTTCAAGACTCACGACTTACTGGTCGATTTTCATAAAAGTAATTGGCGTTACAACTCGTTTGTTAAAGCTGATTGGAATTCAAGTATCCACCGATATATATTCACTTCAATATATGAGAGACTTGAATCCTTTAATCAAATTTGAGCCTCATTATAGTGAAGAGTTAGTTTTTGAGCATAATTAAGTACTTTTATTCATATTATATTTCGATAGGGGATCACTATCTCATAGCTCGTACTACGTCCTGAAGCCTAAGATTTTTTAGCACGCTCTTCTCTATCAAATCATTAACATCTCGTAGTAACTAATACCCTCATCACTGTAGAAAAAAGGCTAAATCATAATCTACTTTTTATTCCTAAAATGCCACATATTAAATACTACCTTCAACTGTATAGTCTCCCGATGTCGAAAGTAACAGTTGATCCTCCTATCACATTCTGCTAAATACCAAGCGACAGAAAACTCTAACTACTTATTACTCAATGAATCATTCTCACTATTTTCGGTCTAATTTGACAACAGAGTAGCGGTAAAAATACTATAAAAATATAGTGCCTAGATACGAGTTAAATATTAATTTACATCAATCTCATGCCGATATATAATTATTAACATAGGATATATCCCTTTATTTACAGCTTATGTGGAATTAGATCATTTAAAGAAAGTTGGTCGACCTACCTTGACATGGTAGAGGTCAGCAGTTCGAGTCTGCTTATGCCTACCAAATTTAGAAAGCCCCGATCTCACGATTGGGGCTTTTTTTTGTCCGCAAAATATAGGCTGTAGCGGGAAAGGAAGTTTTACGTAGATTCAAATCTCCTCTTTTGGCACTCTCATCGAACGTCATTAAAAAACATGTCTGCTTAAGTTGTGCCTGCTCTCTATTTCGCCTATCTTTCAGAGTAGCACTTTCGACCTCTACTGTAATTTGCGAATTTATTTCGCACTAATTTGTAGTTCATTCTGCACTAGGTTTTTGTAAATTATTCTGCACTAGGCGTTTCATTCGAAAAATAGTGCGGTGACATAAAAGCCCCGCACCACTACTATATAGTTAATAACTATATCTCATGCCCAATACTCTTTAGATAACTCTCAAAAAGCACCAGACCTAACGGAGCTAATTTATCCTGCCAGAGTGATTTTATAGTATCGTTATCATCTATGTTGACACCAGCTTGATCAACAACCACACCTGTGTCCCACCCATCATCTAACTGATATAAAGAGCCACCTGTCACAGCATCACCTGCATTAAATGCATCTGCGATGGCGGTTTTACCTTTATATGCTGGTAGTAGGCTTGGATGATAACCGATAGCGCCAAGTCTAGCCTTAGCTCTAGCATCAGAACCTACAAAGCAGTAGGCGTGTGCCATCAATATTACATCGATACCATCTGGTACTGCACTTACAATCAATACCTTACCATGAGTAGTCACAGGAATATCCAATCTATCAGCCAGTACCGCCGTTCTATCATCAATACACGGCACTGATATCAATACAACCTCAACATCAACCATACCAACACAGCGCTTAAGTAACTGCTCAGCGAGCCATTTCTGTCCAACTATCATCACTTTAATCATAGTTAGCTCCTAAATAACGAAAACCTTGTACAGCGCGAAAGTGACCACCGTATTTACCGCCAGCGGTGTGCGTACGTGATGCTCTGCCGCCGTGTAGTTGCCCACTGATCTGCGTCCATTTCGGGTTGCGTCTTAGCGCTGTCGCTAAGTTTGGATGGCTGGTGTGGAATATAGTGCGTAATGGCTTGTTATAACGGTTTTCACCATTTAACCAATGCTCACTGACTTGATTGAGAAAGCGCATACCAATACCAGCTCCTTGCCATTCAGGCATCACAACCAATCGACAAGAACGTGCCTCAATGAGACCAGGGCGCGTTGACACCGCAAGGTGAGCAACCAGTTCGCCATCTACTACTGCCACATAATTGGTAGCAGCGATCATGAGTGGCATTTTCAGATAGTGATGCGGTTCAAATAAGTGCCAAAACTGCCAGTTTGTTTGATAGATTTCAAATGTAACAGGCGGGCGTTGCCAAAGACTCCCCCGTGTAAATTCGCCTTTTGAAGTGTCGTACACCCAATCAGGTTGTAGCCAATCAAGTACGTCATAGTGGCAGGTCAGTAGCACTGCCTGCTTGCCTTTTGTTCTACGCCAAGCTTTAGCAAACGCGTTAGCACCAATACACGCAATCTGACGATCAACAACGCTACTAAACTCATCTATGATCAATCGCTCAGGCTCATCAGCTAGGGCACGGGCAAGATTGGCACGGAACTGTTCACCATTACTTAGTACATGATAAGGTCGTAGCCAAGCTGGTACAGTACCTAAACCTACTGCCGATAGACACGCGGTGGCATCATCGATGCTGCCTTCAGCTGCAATCTGGTCAATAATAGGTTTTGTCTTATCCCATTTAGGGCTATGAATCGGTGTACCACGCCATAGTTTTTTACCGATACTGGTCTTGCCCGTACCAGAGCCACCGACAATGACGCCAATCTGCCAATCGTTATCTTCAATGGGTAAGTCAGCACTAATATGAACGTTTGCACCTTGCTCAACGTTGAATAAGCTTTTTATACGTGCTGATCGGTAACTGTCATGGTCGGTACACTGGTGGTGGATATCAATATTCATACCACCACCACCTTAAGGTTGTAGCCCTGTTGGTTTAGCTGATCATAAACATTTTTTTGATGAGCCTCATCATCACAATTTACGATGACACCAAACTTAGGCTTATATTTAAAGCCGTTTTTAGCAGGTGCTTTTGGGTCGACCTTTGGAGTCTTTTTGCGTGTGGCCACGAGGTATTCCTTCTTTAGTTTGAGACTCGTGGTCTTCTGTTTTGCTGAAATTAGCGGCGTTCTGGACGCTCAAATGGTTAATAGTTTTGCAACGGCTACATTTGATAGAAAGTTTGTCAAAATTGCCGATTTTGAGTAAGTTTTTGCCGCACTCTTGGCATGAAATAAACTTCATAATTTTTCCTGTGCTTAGCGTTAGAATCGCGTTAGATTCTGTGTTACACTCCGCTCGCTGTGTACACGGCGGCGGAGCCTTTGCTTTGCGACAGGTACTGTCTGTCAAAGAGGGTAGTACAATGTTACAGCATTGTACTACCGCTCCGTTTTACTTATGCTACTCGTTTCCAACAATCTAACGTCTTGGACGGTTGCATATTATTGTGCGGTTGACCGCTACCTATTGTAACCTCTTCACTTTCAGTCCACGCAAGTGTAGACATCTGGCCTGTTTGATACTCGGTAGATGTATTGTCGTTATCATGACCGCTGGGGGTTAGTCCTGAACCTGCTCCAATGTATTGCGCTTTGTTTGGATCAGATAGAACATCAGATGATTTTGCTGAAAATCTATTATATAAGTCACCCTTACTGTGCTTATGCTCAGGTGTCTCATCAGTTATCAGCGTATGCTCAGGCTCGCCATATTCAGCGCCGTGTGTGCGAAAATCGATATCATCAGCAGGGTCATCAGAAAAACCAACCGCTACCCGACCTTGTAACGCTCGCTCCCACTCACCGTAACCTTTATATTCTGTGACATCTTCAGGCGTCAAAAAATGCTCACTAGTCCAAATATGCTCGCCAATTTGCGTATCTTCATAAGTCCGTTCTTCAAGGGCTAACAAGCGCACGCGGTCGGCTTTAATCATCTCCTTATATTCTTTAATAGAATTCTCAAGTACCTTTTTTTCGCCAAACTGCTGAACCAGCGCTTTTAACAGCTGCCCATTATCAGACTTATCTAGTGTTAGCTCTAAGCCTTCAATGACATTTGCAATTTCTTCTTGAAGTGCATTTGACCATTCAGGCGTGAAGTAAGTAGCGTCTTGATTTGGCAAATCAGCATTGTCATGAAAGCCTGTTTTACCGTCACCATTGGCGTTTTCACGCGCGGTGGCAGAATCGATACGATGCATAATTTGTCCTTATTTAATATCAAGTCTGAGAGAGGCGGGTAAGTAGTTTTTTGATAAACAGCTCATATCTGCTTTGATAGGCTTAGCAAGCGTCAATGTCACACGGAATCGTAGCCGTGCAGTATTTAGTGGATCAACACACGATCCTAAACATTGCATAGGCACATAGGTTTGCACCGCTAATAAAGTTTGATTGTAGCGTTCAAACAGCTTATGCAACCCTGCCAGATTCAATAGCACATGCCCTTCTCGCTTCACGCGCTCAATCTCAGCGCGTCGGTCATCAATTGTATTACCTACATCACTTTGACCACATAGCAGTGGCAATCCATATGCACGCTCAAACTCATCAATCAGCTCATCTGGTATGCCATTTAATACTGCAAAAATACGCGCAGATGATACCTTGACCAACTCTAACGCTTTGCTATGTGCTACTATATCTTTATATATAACTGTTTTATGGCTATGGTCATAAGCCCCGTATGGTAGATGATGCATAAGCACATCTGCTATTTTTTTTGTCTCATGGTTGCTCATAATGTCACCGTGACATTGGCTGGGCGGATCCAGCCTACTTGCTCCATGCTGACCGTAGGATTGACGTTGACATTAGGCGTTAATTGCACATCAATCATTCCCGGTATAGCCATAATTAGGCTATACAATACCGCTGTTTTGTAGCTCTCAGCAGGTATCATAGCGTTTAAATAATCATTGATAATGGCACTGATCTCACCCGTATTAATATTGACACCTGTGACTTTAGCAGTGACATCGAGCGCGACAATCGTAGGTTTAAAAGTGCGAACGTCCTCCCAAAAAGCCGCCGTGTCTTTTAATACTTGCTCAGACTGCGCCAATAAACTATCACTGGGTAATGTCGCACCGTTTGCGCCTTGAGCCGTAATAGCGACATCGACACTACCAGCACCACGTCTAATCGGATAAACATAAGCATTAGCTATACCCGCCACGCCTAAAACCGCTTGGCGTAAATCCTCATTCCGTGACAGACTTTTCCCCAGCTTTTCTTTATTCCATAACCTATTACGCCACCGTTCAAGACTTTCACCGTCTGATCCGCCACTAATCACGTCCACCTTTGCCACACTTTGCAGCCCTGCGACGGGTGACACCCAGCGTAGTGTGCCAGTTGAGTTAAGTGCCGCACCATTATTACTTGCTTGCACAGGCACGGACACTTCTTTTTTGGCTGACAATGTGCCGGCTGCAGTGGTTTGCCAATAGTGCCCAAAGCCGTCTGTAAGTTTGCTGCCGATGGGTAATATCACGCCGTCAGTCGTGCCCGATGCCCATACTTGCCCTGTCGCAGTCGAACCGTCAAGGCGTGGTAAGCTCAGGCGCTCGGCATGTATATATAGATATGGCTCATCTGCAGTCAAGATAAATAACTGCTTTAGAATATACTCTTGATGGCTGTACAAACCTTCAGCAACTGCCGCTGTGCCTGATGCACGTATGTCCGCATCTGAGTCACGCTGCGGCAAGATACCAGTCTGGTTAACGTACTCTTGCATGATGACGGCTTTGATATCACTGTATTTGGGATTTTGATACATTATCCGGCTACCTGTACATTTATAGAAGTGGTTGTTTGACTGCCATCGGCTTGGGTTAACACGGCTTTGATCAATAGATATCCTGAGGTAATAACAGTGCCCGTCGTCACTATAATATCGGTTAGATAATATGGCGTACGCAGTGGCTCTAACGCCTCGCTTGCCCATGCGAGCGCTTGGCGGCGCATTCGTGGCACGTCCTTACTACGCTTGAGCTTATATAATTCACTACCTAGCATGCCGTCTGAAAAACAGGAACCTTTTGGCGTCAACAAACGAAAATAAGCTGCTTCCGCTAGTGCTTGTTTTCCCGTATATGGCGGTGCATTGATGCCATCAATTGTGTAATCATTAGTCGTTTGGTCAAAGCGCATCTTATGCTCCCATCTTATTCGCAGGCGGTGCAGTGCCATCAGCAGCATGACCATGAATGTTATAGACATCTCTCATTGTCTGCATAGTGCTAGTTTTGTCTGACACATCGCCCGTCGATATAATGTCGCCATCTACCTCTAGCGTTACATTACTTTTTATCCTATCTTTTAGCAGCCGCAATTCCACACCATGCTGGTTATAGATCACTGTTTCACCCTCTTTTAGCTCAACCGCCACCGCATCACGACCTGCGACAATCACAAAATTACGCGCCTTGCCAGACATAGGCAGCATAACTACCTCTACATCTTTTGGTAACCAACTGGCAAAACCCACTTGCTGATATAATGGTACGTCATCGACCAGCTCACCGCTCAAACCTAATACCTGCAAGGCTTTATTGCCTGTACGCTTGATAGTTCCGATAAGCGCTTGACGAATTACGGGAGTTTGTTTAAACGGGTTCATTTTGTACTCACTTTTTGATTAGGTCAGCATATTTAACTGGCTGCATCCAGTCCTCACGCCGCTTGAGCCGTAGCTCGGCTGTCTTGCCATTACCGCGTGACAACTGTAACGTGCGACCATAAATCACCCAGTCACCGACAGCACGCGGTAAGACATTGCTATCAAAGCTTACTTCCCAACCTGTGCGCCACGGCTGACCATTGTGCGTCCAGCCTGACACTGGTAACATCAAATCATTTGCATCTAGCCAAGCATCCGCCATCGCTTTAGCAGCAAACTGCTCTGCTTCGGCTTGCGTGTCTGAGCGACCATCACTAATGATGCGGTGGCGCTTCAAGCTCATACGGTCACTCGTGACTTTGGTTTTAAAGTTTTTACCTTTATCGTTTTGCCCCACCACTTCCATCGTGCTAAACGCGTTAGAAATGTCGTATTGATAGTCAGCATCAAGTACGTTGTTTTGCTCGTACCTATCATCGTTGTACAGATAAAACTCAGGCTTAACAGCAGGTTGCATCACATCGAACGGATTACCGATCATTAGCGCACCATCTGCCGATAGCCAGACATACTGCCCCGATGCTTGCGCAGCGGCAGTGAGTACATCCCAAATGGACTCCCCAATATCGACGCCAGTCTTACCCTTGAGCCAGTCGTTAGCCACACTACCGATCGTAATAGGCAAGCTTGCCAAGTCGCCACCCGTCACATAACGCTTGATTAGCTCAGACAGACTGATGTTGGCAGCGGCATCAATAGGCGCGTGGCAGTCAATCAACTGCCCTGCCAAATCACGCCCTGACAGATTGGTCATCAGCCCAGTACGTCCAACGCGTTGACCGATGCGGTCTAAGATGCCTGTTAGTACCGTCTCACCACTGCATGTCACCGTACAGCTAGAGCCTGCCTTGACATAATTGGGCAATACATCTTGCTCAGCGTCAAACCAGCTAAAGCTAAACGCATCCGCAGGCACACCAATATCACTATCGACACTTAGATCATCCCATGTCGAGCACACCACACCATCGATATGCAGCGCCATTTCATTTATATTTATATTGTCACCGCGCATAGCGTGCTACCTGTGTTCCTGCCTCAATCACAGACGCATCGACCAAACCACGATTGAGCCGGGCCAGCTCATTCGCGCGCGTATAGTCACCGTATAACAAATGTGCCAATAGCCGCCACGTGCAGGGCACCGTAACCGTGTACTTAATCAATGGCGGACGGCTGTTAATGGTCGCATCAGTTAGCGTTTGCAGCTGCGCTGCTGCCCTTTTTAGATCGCGAATGATGGGCGTGACATCAGTATTAATGACAGGTAAATTTTGGTCATTTTGTACGTTATTATCAGCACGTACTTGGTCGATGGCGTCTTGAATTTGCAAACGCGCCTCATCATTGATAGCAATCAAATCATCGGGCGTGAGCATCGGTTTTTTTTGTTCACCCTGCAATATCGTGATGACCCCGCGACTGATCATAGCTGCTGGCAGTACTTGACCTGTGCGGCGTAGCGGCGGCACATCACTATCATCAAACACAGCGCCGATAGCTTTTATACGGTTAAACAGGCGACGCCAGTTAGACATCGGATCATAATCAAGCGGTAACATCTTAACGATACCATCGACATCATTAACGATACTACCTAGCCACACTGGCGGACTGAGCAAATCATCAACTCGAACCAAATTAGTCCCAAGCGTGGTACGCACTTCACGCAATTTGCTACGGACAGTCTCAGGGATAGTACGCGCTTGTTTGGCGGCGGCATCGCTGCCGATGGCTATCAGTTGCTCTTGATAAACGGTCAACTCCTCCGCTGAGGTTGCCAAAATAACACTATCTGCCATTTGATCAGCAGCAGGCATTGGTTCAGGCATGAAATGCTGGATAGTACGCTTAGGCTTAGCCTGCACGAACTGCATCTCAACGGTGCAGCCATCGACGATCTCACTATCATGTTTGACACGGTAGCTTGTACATATCGCCGTGATTGCCCCAAATACCGGATGCACCAGCTCACCTAAGCCTTTAGCGTCTAGCGCAGTAAGCAAATTCTCTAACGCCTGCTCATAGTCACCGCCGTCTATGATGGCGGTCATGCTGATATTTTTAGGATTGTTCCCCATATCATGAATATCAGCGTCATTGGCATACGGCGCTTGATGCGTGGCCAGCGTCTTATCTTGACTGTCGTCGACGCCAAAGTACTCAAACGGGACGCCACGGAACGACGCATCATATAGGGTGTCTTGCCATGCCATAGTGGACTCAAAAATATTGAAGTTTATAAAGATATTATGACTATTTTTAGGCTGTTCATTCAGTGAGCGTAGTTCCGATAAAGCAAAATATTGTTCTGTATTTTTTAAATAAAAAGAGG
The DNA here is from genome assembly GCF_047272965.1 of Psychrobacter sp. AT9. Lineage (NCBI taxonomy): Bacteria > Pseudomonadati > Pseudomonadota > Gammaproteobacteria > Moraxellales > Moraxellaceae > Psychrobacter > Psychrobacter sp. AT9. The sequence goes on along the minus strand of NZ_JBKOTW010000001.1, from coordinate 970,629 downwards.
TAGCATAATGGCGTTAGATTAACCCTTTAAGGAGTATAAAATGCAAGAATTTGAAGTTGCTCATCTACATGAAAAAGGTCAGGACATGATTATCGTGTTCGTCCATGGTAGGGTCGGAACATGGACTGATGAAAAAAGAGAACAACTTTCAGCACAGCTTCAGATTTGTGCTGAGAGTGCAGGCTTAGCTGGTTCAGTCGTCTTAATTTGGCAAACATCTCTAGGACGTTCAGAGTTTTTAGCCCCTAAACCATGGCATCCCTTCTTAAAATCAGTTTCGTATCAGATGCTAGCTGGAAATATTAATAAAAAACTGACTTGCAAAAACTTATAATAAAACCACTGCTTCACTCATCAATTGTTCCTGCTCAGGCGTCATCTGACAGGAACCACTAATCTTAATAGGTACGTCATTTAAGGGTTTGATTGCACCCTCATGTCGATACTTACTCACACCTACTGCATATTCACAGTTTTCACTTAATGGCTGAAGCGTAGGACGCTTTTCTGAGCCTGCTAATGGACTGGGCTGATGCATAACCACCTCATTTGTCGATTTATGCTTACTATGACATACTAAAACCTTAATATATTGGGGACGGGGTTCCGAGGTATGAGATTAGAAGCAGAAGTTGTATTTAACAAACATGAAAAAGAAGATGAAGTACGCGAATGGGGTAGACTTGCTACCAGCCATTCAAAAGACAATACTGAACTATCTATCGAATACCTTGAAAAAATATGGCAAGTCGGCACTCAAACAGACTATTTCGCCTCTGTAAAACAGCTTGAACGTCTGCCCAAATATCTACAAAAAGTAGGCCGATTTAGCGAAGCACGTCAGCGCTGTTTTGAGCTACTAGCACTACTACCCGACAGAGCCGAAAAATCATGGGGTTGGCATCGATACGGTAGCATTATGGTGGATTGGGGGTTGAGCTTAGAAAAAATGGAGCTTTATGACTGTTTACGGATGATTTATAAACGTGAAAAAAATAGCGCTAAAGAACAATACTATATTGAACTTCGAGATGCTGAAAAATCAGCTGTTGATAATCTGCAATCTAAAATATCAGTCATTGAAGAGCGTGAACGTAAATCACATAAATCAGCAAAGTACTAAAAAACGGTCATAAAGGATTGAACAATGAGTAAAGGATTTTGGATAGTACTAGGTATACTAGTCTTGGCTATAGCTGGTTTTTGGAATGTAGGTAATTTATATACGCCTAATATGACAGATTCAAACAGTGTTAATTCAGAAGTAGTTTTAACTGATGATGAGCGACAGGTAATCACACTTGCCGTTGCTAGTAACTACAACCTGCTAGGCACACCTGAAAAAATAGATCACGCTTTACAAAAACTACAGGACTTTTCAGAACCAACAGCCGGACAACTTAACGCATTTATAGTTAATGAATACAAAAAATCTTCAAGCAAGTTAACCGAGCTTGCTATGTCCGGTGACTACCAAGCCCAGCGCAACTTAGCATTTGGACATGCAACCGACCCTAAGATTGCTGGTGCAAAACCTTCCGAGGGCTGCGCATGGTACTTAGTATTATATAATTCAGGTAGCCGTGAGGTAGCCGATGATTTAGATGGGGCAAACATCGACACCTATTGTAGCGCTAAAGTACTGAGCAATGACCAGCAAAAAGCCGCTGAGATAAGAGCAAACTCACTACTAAAAACCATTTATAATAGAGATGCCGATATTAAAATAAATGAATACCTAAACAGTTACCTATAAGGCCCGAACTTACCGCGTTTAGATTGCTTACTGACCTCTTGCATCATATTCATCGCAAGAGGCTGCCCAGCAATCGTAATATTTGGATTAAACGTTGGTACAGGCTTCGCCGCAATATTTGATAAATGAGCCGTCATAATACCCAATTGGGTAGACATGTGAGACTGAATTTGCTTTGTTTGAGCTTGCTCGTTGACCATCTGTTCTTGCTTCTGCTTAGTTTGCTGCTGCTCCGCTATCATTTGATCATATTTTGCATTGGTTTCAACCGCGGCCTGAGCAGTATCATTTCCGAATAACGCCAGTGCCTGCGCTATCTTCTCACCGATGACATCTTGAGCCACCGTGCCTTCAATCATTCCGCTGATACCAGTACCAATAAGATAACCACCCGCACCCGCACCTGCAACAGCGAGACCAGCCGTTCCGGCTGCGCCAGCGCCTGCTGCAGCCAGCCCGCCACCGATCCGACCTAGCAATCCACCTGCCGCTCCTGCACCCGCGCCACCAGCGAGCGAACCGACCACTCCAGCAGCGGCTACTGCTGCTAAGGCAAGACCTGCAGCATAAGCAGCCGACGCCAGCCCTTCATGTTTTTCCATAAAGCCGCCCAGCGACTGATTAAATCCACTAAGCTGCTCGTTTACCTGAGTATAGAGATTATAATTGATGTTCAGCTGCTCTTGCTGCCGATCCATAGCTGTTGCCCACTCATCATCCTTGAACAGCTCATATAACCCATCAACAGTGCCATCTGCACCACTAAGACCATTTTTGATACGGTCGTTTTCACTACCATTGGTACTGATAGCCAAGGCAGCCATTAGCGCTTGACGATCAGCGATAATCTCACCGAGATTTGAGCCTTCGACCATCTCACTCATTTGTTCGTATAGTGCTTGCGCCTCTTTACCCTTGGCATTACCTGCTTGCTGCTTTAGCGCTTGATATCCGCTATTACCAGCCAGTTGACGCTCAAGTAAACCAACGAATGCATCAATCTGGTCTACACCTTGAGCCTTTTGGTTACGCGCATATTCAGCCCATAGCAGACCCCCATCTTTATCAATTGGATCACCTTTTTGTGGCTCAACTTGCTTATAGATTTGTTTAGCAAACTCACGTGAGTTAATTTTCTGCAGTAGATTAACGACGTTATTACCGGCTTCATCTTGATTACCAGCCGTATTAATTGCCACCTGATTGAGCGCGACAATCTTCTTTAGACCTTCAATACCACCATAGCCTGCACTTTTGGCAAGTGGCAACTGGCGACTCAGATACTGCGCCATCGTGTCATACTCAAAACCACCCAGCTGACCACCCGCCACCGCAATATCTTGACCACGAGATATCTCTTTAGGACTCAGTCCGAAGTTTTTGAGCTGCAAGGTTACGGCAGCCGCATCCGTTGCGGCAGCATCCGTTACAAAGGAGGCGCGCTGAGTAGTAGCCAGCACCTGCTGCACTGACTTTAGATCATAAGCGCCACTCGCTATTAGAGCATCAGCAGCATCAATAGCCCCTTCCCGCGTACCACCACCTACGCGCACCGCATCTTTCACCGTGTCGTTCAGCTCAATTTTGATGAGCTTACGTTCAGCGACGCTCATACCTTGACCGAAGGTTGCTGTACCGGCTGTCATTGCCAATTGCTTATCATAATTCCGCGCCGGCTTAATCTGACTATTCACCACAGCAGCGCCTACCACCGCACCGCTTACCACCGCACCGACTTTTTGCATCTTACCCATTAGACTGCCCGACGTACGCAACTCACTATTTAGCCGGCGCACCTCCTCACGCAGTTGACGCTGTGCACGTCGTAGATCATTAGTCGATGCCGTACCAGACGCACGCAGACGACGATAGGCACGCTCTTGATTGCGTATCTCATCACGTACTTGACGCTGAGTGCGCAGTCCGAGGCGATTCATGTCATTGATCGTACGCGTATCACGGCGCTGCTGAGCCGCGATACGACGTAGCTCAGCACCAGCGTTGCCAGTGAGTAGTAAGCGTAGACTGACCGTTTGAGTCGACATAATAGATGCCTTATGTGGTTGAGCTTTTATCTAATTGGGATTTTCGGCGGGTAGCGACCTGCTTACGCGGGACGGTGACGGTAGGTTTTGGATGCTGATTAACGAGCGTCTTAGGTAGCGGCTCAGTATTATTAGGCTGTTTAGACTTAGCCGTATTAGTCGATAGACCGAGCATATCTAACGCCATATCAGCAGGCATATCCCACGCATCTGCGTAGGGTACGCCCATCTTGACCAATAGACCGACTAAGCGTACTTGGTTGCTTGATCGCGCTCTTTTTTTTCCAGTAAAACGCGGTGATGGTCAATTTTAAATCCATCTTGGCGGCTCATGCTATGCACCTCATCGTATGTGAGCTTGCGATCAAGCTTTGGCACATAGATCATTGCTGATAAATCGATGATAGCGAGTAAGTCCGTTTCTCTTGCGCCAATTTGGCTCTCATAGCTTGCACCGATAGTGACAGGGTGTAGCTCAATGTCCTTATAACATTTACCATCGATAGTCACGCCTACGGGCAGTTTAACTTTTTCATGGACATCAGGTGTCGGTGTCTTTTTTAATGCTGTCATTTTATTACCTTTTTATATAGTTAACGTTTAGCCCAGCGCTTATGCAGCGCCCTCACTGATTTTATCCAGCGCAAACATCTCGATAGAGCGCGTCGCCTCGCCGTCGAGCTTATAGCTTTCTGACACGTCCGTGGCCTCACAGCCGGTATAAGTGGTGCGATGACCCCCATCGAGCGACTCAACCGTGATACGTCCATCTTCGATATTTTCCCAAGCTATATCGCCCGTCTCGGGGATGATGACTTCGACCGACAGCGTGATAGAGCTAGTAGTTTTAGTTTTTTTACGTGTACGTCCTTGGCGATTCATGGTTGCGACTGGCTTTTTACCAGTCGTGAATTTAGGGCTGACCGACGCGCAGTCAAACTCACGCCCGTCCACTGTTAGCACGATTGTGCCGACTACATCTGATTCACTCATAGTTGATCCTTAATAAACGTCTAGCGTGGTGTTAATAACATGCATACCGCGCACCCAATGCGACGGAATACGAGCATCTACCGCTGTCTTATCTGTCGTGCTTTGCATAACCGTCAGCTCGTTTTTGGTAGCGGCCACGTGCTCAAGTATTTCCGCATCGTCCATTTTTAGGCAACGGTCAAGAAACAGACTGCGTAAGTCTCGACGGGATGCGTCAGTATTTTTGCGGCGTGGATTTGCTGATACTGCTGCACGTAGATCGCGGCGTACATAACGCAGTACTAGCGCACCGTTAATGTCTAGCAATAGATCATCGGCTTGACCAGTCACTGGATTGGTGCGGTATGTACTGATTAGTCGCACAATCTCAGGCTTACTGTCGTGCCCGACAGTAACCATTGCCACGCCGTCGTTGAGCGCCTGCTCGATGCGCGTTTTGGTTAAGCGTAGACTGCCGTCAACGACGGGCAGCGCTGGTAGCTTGCAACCGTTAAACGGCAGAGCTGGATCAGCTTCAGCGGCGATAGTCGCTGCAATACTTGCTGACAGCTCTGGCTCAAAGCCAATCGCTCCGTGATAGCACACAGCGATGATGCGGTAGCAGCTCTTAACCGCAGGGAACGCAGCAAAAGCAGTAGCCTCATCGACATCATCGAACGGTACGATTAGGATGGCATCGTTTTGTTCAGTCTTTGATGATACAAAGTCTAAGTGCTCAACCCACGTATCAGCGTCAGCCTCGAGCGTAATTGGCGCATCAAGTGCGATGAGTGAGTGCCCGTGTGGGGCAAGGATTTGGTTTGCTGCCATGGTTTTTCCCTTCTAAGGTTGATTGACTAAATTTTATCTATATGCCCAAAAAGCCAGTCCGCATGAAATTACAGTCTGATCACTATTAAACATCGTGGCCACTAAGTCATTTGGTCGTGTTGCCGTAACAGCAAAATCTATTTTTGTAGCTAGAGGTCTATCAAAAGACATTTGCGTAAAGCTGACCAAAGGGGACTCGGGGTCAGCACCGCTATAGATGGCGGAATCCCCACCTGGACAGTAAAAAGGTGTTGATGTGGGCTCAGTATCAAATGATGTTGCTATAAGCTTTTGACCTGAGGTATCTTTTATTGAATTTACAAATCTTTCGATCACCTGCGTTGGAGTGTCCACACCAACCTCAGCCTCGTAATCTATCCATCCACCATTATTGATGCGATAGCGTGCGTGCACAGCAGTAATGCCACTAAAACTAGGTTGGTAGTCTGATGCAAAGTCAGCAGAGGTCGGGGTGCAAACTATAGGATTAAATCCACCACCCGCATCAGACTTTCCCATAGCATCAACGCGCACCCCCTGCGACACAGTCAGAGCAGCAGCCATCATACGACCAGCATTCGAATCAGTACCGATGATGCTATCAGCCGTTGCCGTATCATAGACAGGCGTTGGATTAACAGGCGCGGCAGCATCCCCAGTGACGAACACAATACGATGGTTTTGACTCGGCAGACCGGTGCGCTGCGTCTGCGTATTGATAGCGGTATAGATACCTGGCATACGTTGCATTAGTATTCCTTAGTGTTTTTGTCAGTATTAGAAAGCGTTAGATTAGACAGTTAAAGAGGCTAAATTAATTTTATCTTGCGCTAGTACACGCGGGTTATCGACCGTATTACCGCCACTGTCAAAGTAGACATAGTCCATATTGACCGTCTCGATATAAGGCACATCAGCGTCACGGTCTGGATCGCTAATGGTGGCGCTCGTATGGAAGTCATACGCCAAGACACTGACAACCTGATTCTGCGTCTTTGAATTAAATAGCATGTTGATTTCACCATCTTCAAGCGGCGTAATGGCAAGCCCCAGACGATTACCTTGTAAAGCATTCTCAACCAAGGCACGCAATTGATAACTCCCGATATTGAGCATCGTGCCATCAGCCTTGAACGCGCCTTGGCGGCTCGTCTCCTCTCGACGACCACTATTTGCACCCACCAGTACAGTAAAAACATAAGACCGCTCTCTTTTTTTTGCACCGACCTTTTTAGGTTTGCTTGATGATTTAAACGTCACCCAAATAGCAGGGAACGACGCCACTACTTGTGCAAACTCATCGGGAGACTCAGCGTCAAAGTCACCAGCATAGCTTTTGATCGCACGCACAAACCCACCACCGTGTGCTTGGTTATAAGCATGTAGCGTGTCTTTGATGGATTGTTCGATCTGTGCCAGCATAGTTACTGCCTTTTAGTATTGACCATTAGTAATGGTTATTGCCAAATACACTAGGGCGACCCGAAGTCATCTGCGCCAGATTGATACTAGGCAACGCCTCAGTCTCAGCCGTAGCAGCGCCAATGCCAATCTCACCCTTGTTGACCGCTTTTAGGTTTTTAACAGCCAGATCGTAGCGTTTTTCATCGCGCTCACTGACCCGCGCATTACCGAGTGCGACGTGATAGCGGGCGACATCGCACGCCATCATCCGTACAAATGCGGAGTTAAGCACCGTCGGTACATGCAGTTTCTTGGCAAGATAGGCATCCACCTCAGCATTAGCGGCTTCGATAGCTTCCTGTAGCTTGATAAGGTTAATCTCACCCGTGTACGGCACTTCTGTGTCGGTAATCTCGACCAGATCTTCATTGCCGAATCGGGTAATCATCGATGCCGTCGTTGCGTAACTGCCCATCCGTGCCATCCTATGTTTAGATCAACGCTGATAAATCATAAAATCTAACGCCAGCGTTTATGCATGACGCCAGACCAAGCCAATATTATGCATAGCCTTTTAGCATCAACTGCCAAAAGCCATAGCCTGCACCATAGCGCGCTTCAGCACCAAATTTATAGGTGGCACGCAAAAACACATCAGGCGCGTTCAGATCAGTCTGCGAGACAAATACAGGCTTTCTACGCTCTTGGATAATCAGAGCCTTGACCGGCATAGAGGTATCTTCTAAATACCAAGTACCAGCTGTTAGATCATCGATGACCAGCAACTCAGCCGTATTCTTGTAGATGTTTTGATCGCCGTTTTCCAATTTATCGGCAGTGAGCAAGGTGCGCGCAGTATCTTCCAGATCGGGTCCTACAATCAGTAGATTCGGCTTGACCTTCAAATTACGACCTTCATAATCTGTAAGCGATCGCATCTTAGTACGACCAACCCCAAAGCTGGCTTTAGCGTCAGCAAGTGTTGCTGCTGATAACGCCTTGTTATGTACGTTACTCATGGTCTTATCTTCACCTTTTACAGTGACAGGATGAGTGCTCGAAAAGAACGGCTTGCCGTCATAGCATAGGCTGGTTTGACCTTGATTGATTAACTCAGAAGTTAGCTCATCAGGTAGCTGCTTGGCTGACCAACCTGCTTGCTGACTCATATTGTTATACTGACCAATGTTGTCGTCTTCAATATCATTACGTTTGACTTCGACCGTCACTTCAAAGTCATCGTTAACGATGCTATAACCTTGTTTAGACAATTTGTTAATGACTTTATCGCCGACCCATTTACGCATACGCGGCATATTTTGTAGCCACGCATAGGTCTCTTGTGAGTTAGAGCTTGGCACGACCATCGCTACTTTCTTGTGAAAGCTTTCAGTCTTACTAAATGTATCGTTATAGACTTTCTTAAGCCCAGCAGCGATAGCGTTTAGCGTTTGCGAGTTAACGTTCATAGTGTGTCCTTGATGTTAATAAGATAATGAGTTGCTTTAGCGGTAGCGGTTAACACATCGTTTGTTACGTTGTTCCGCCGCCAGTGTCGTCACCAGTTCTAGGCGGTGCATCAATGCTGGTACCGATCTTACCGATTGGCGCACTGCCCACCTCAACCCACACTTGTCCGTTATAATCCACGCCCATCAGCGCACCGACGCCGAGAATAGCGGGGTCGCCATCGGTAAACTTACCGACCATATTTTTGCCTGTCAGTACCACGATTGAGCCGATATCAGCTTGCGTGACAGGATTGGTTGCATCGTTAGCGAGCAAGAACTGACGATTGCGCGTGACCACGATTGTGTTATTAATAGCTGGCGTTTGAGGGCTAGCTGTTGTCTCCGAACGACCCATTAGATATTTGGCATCAGCATCGGTTGCCGGCACAGCTTCCCCAGCACTATCAACCGCGACCAGTTCACCTTCAGTGATGATGGTAGCGGCGGCAATCATTAGGGGAATAGAGATACCCTGACGGTATGGTGTATTGAGCATGGTCTTATCCTTTTGTCTATTTGGTAATATCTGATTAATTGGTCGAACTGTAGGTCTCGGTTTTAGCTTTATGGTTTAGATAGCAATAGGACGCTTAAACGTTTAGCTGGGTAATCATATCCGCGTGCGAGATGCCCATACCGTCTGCAACCTCTTTTTGGTCAGCAGATAAAGCGGTGATTTTGTCACCAGATACCGGATCAGGCTTACCGTGCGTTTGCTTACTACTTAATGCAGCGATGACAGGCGCATTATCTAAATATGCTTTAAACCCTGTAGGATCAGATGCAGCATAAGATTTTGCCCACGCTGCTTGCGCGGGTAATAAACGACCATCTGATAATGCGGCAGTAAGTAGCGCAGCATTAGGATCGACTTGATTGCCTTGCAGTGTCGTGATTTGCGCATTTAATGCTGCGACCGTTTGTGTCATTGTTTCGACAGGCACGTACTTAGCAGGATCAGGCGTAGCAGTGTTGGTGAACACGCTAGACAACGCCGCCAATGGCTTGTCCGCATCGATAGCAACTTTTGACTCAGTCGCTTTGGTTTTAAAGTCATCGACTTGCGCCGTTAGCGCAGTGACCGCTTCATCTTCAGTAGCCGTGGCTGCAAGACCAAGCGAAGCAATGACATAAGCAAGTAAAGGTTTCATTTCAGTTTCCTGTTCTGTTTGATTGGAGTGGTTTGAGTGGCGAGCGGACAGCGCCGTTAGCTCATCGAGCGTGAGCAGCGCCGGTTGATTGGTCAGCGCCACATTCATGACATCAGTGACATAACCCTCAGCGTTATAGGCGATGACAGGTGACTTATAGCGATACTCGCGCTCAGAGATAGACTTGGTGGCTTTAGGTGTCCAGCTTGGCGCTTTATTGCATAGCCCTACTCCATCGACATACTCAAACTGACCGGCTGCGAGCCAGCCCGCTGCAGGAGCAGGTTGACCATTGCGCTCTTTATTTAGGGTTTGATGCTCATAGTCCACCACCATGTCCAGCGGACGCGCGTTTAGTAGCGTAGCTAGCGCAGAGCCATTGCTTGGGTTGAGCTTCCAGCTGTCACACTCCGTTGGTCGGCCAGAGCCGTCACCGCTACGGGTTTCCCCTTCAGGGAATACCAAAAAGTAACCTGCAGGCGTACTGGTATTACTGACGATTTCTAGCGATAACGCCGCGATATGCGAGTCAGCACCAGTCAAGCCCACCTTGCCCTCACCTGTAAGCATGGCGATATAGCCACCGCCGTTAGGCAGCTTGTTCGACTTAGACTTAGATTTTGATTGGTAGATAGTCATAGCATCTCTTATCGTTTTATGGTTTGTCTTAGACAGTCTTTGAGTTTAAGATACGACTACATAACACCTCCTGAGGAGCGTGTAAAAAAAGCATTGCTTCTTTAGCCCCGCAATAGAAATCCCATTCAAAGGATCTCCACAAGTTTGAATACACGGTATATCTTCAATAGAGTTCCATCATCACAAAACGCGCGCGCGGGACGCACGGGACACAGTTCCGAGTTCGCACCTGAGTATTTAGCATCACCCACAAAAAAACGCCCATTTAAGGGCGCTTATTATTATTGACGTATAATGACGGCATTTTGTTTTTATCAATCAATATGATGCAATCTAACCACCCTCTAACGCTATGCAACGCGCATACATTGAGTGACTTATTCAGCACCAGCGCTTAGCATTATCTAAAACTGCGGCGTAGATACGCTTTAGTGACATCGCCGATAGCCTTAGCAGCAGGCTTATGTAGATTGTTATTTTTATCAATAGGTATATACGGACGAGCTTGTAGATTATTTTGCATATAGCCATATTGTTGCGCACGCGCATACGCTCCTGATTGATTACCACCACCAGCACTAATACCGGCACTTTCTGCATCACTGTATATCTGTAAGCTATCGTATAGCGAGTCTGAGCGCCGCAGCAGACCATCGGTGCTAATACCCAGCCGCTTATAGCGTTTAACCGTGCTTGGCGCAAGATCCGCCCACTGGTCAGGACGACCAAGCTCACGGAAGTTCAACTGTGTCTGCGTGAGTAATTGCGTGGCAATACCACGCATCAGCGGATGGGTATCCTTTAATCGACGCGAAGCATCTATGATGACGCGCTGCAGCTCATCCGTGATTAATATCGTTGACGTTGCCATATACTGACCTTTTAGGGTTGATATCGATAGCCATTGACGTTATGCTAAAATCAAGCACTGTGTACTCAATAGGAATGAGATCTGGTTGTGCCAATAGCATATCCGTCTAATGTGGGTTCGAGTCCCACCCAGTGCCCCCTTTTATAGCTACTACATATAGCTATTACATACAGTTACTACAACTTCTTAGTTTTTGCTAACAGCGTAAAACTCTTGCCCTTTTCGATATTGGTCGCGGTATCAACACCGATAGTCCGTATCACATTACCTATATAATTTTGCTTAGCATCCACAACATCCCGCCCTTTGACACGCTCGTTCAAATGCACGATCAACTTATACTTATCATCACCCGCATCAAATACTAATACGGGCGCTTGCTTGATATTATCCCAATACAGCTCATGCTTCGCCGTCATATTGCGCACGATGTTCGCCACCCATTCAGGGTCATGATTTTTATGCGCGCGTGCTAAATGCTGCAAGCTGATACGATCATGCAACGTGACGACCGCGTTCTCCAGCTCCAGTCCTTTTTGCGCAGCTAGCGTTTGTATAAACTCAGGACGCACCACCCCCACATGACGAAACTCACCACGTGGCCTTGCCGGATCAACGCTATTGACCCAGTTTTTGACGTCCTCATTAAAACGGCTAAGCACCGATTCGCGTGCAAGCACCGCTTGCATACTGTTTGCACCCAGCATCGCGGGTACTTGTCCCGCTTTGTCGAGCATCGGCTGCATGGGCAGCGTATCGCCCGCATGTATCCAGCCCGGATCAGTACGATAAGCAGGCTTATTAGGTAGACGCATGATATTGACAGGTGCGGTATACGCGCCATTTACACCCTGCACAGTCACAGACTCAGTCGTGACATATGAGCTGATATCTTCATGTATCGTGTAATTGTCCATCGCGCCGTACGCACCTGCTTGCTCTGCGGTCAGCAATATCTCATCACAGCGACAGCGCCATGCCTTGCGCGGCTTGATAGACTCATAATAAGAATCATCACGGCGGAATATCTGACCATCAAGCGCTTGGTGACTCGGACGCACGCGATTGTCACCGCGCGACACCCACATCGCATACGGATAGATATCGTAGTCACCCTTATGTTCGCGCGCTTTATGATAGGCTTGATTGACATTGGTATCATATATAGTCTTCAGACGATGGTCGCTGCCCAACTGGACTTTTTTCATCGTGCCATCGTCCATAATCATATCCTGCTTGCCCCACCAGCCCTTTTCCTTCAAATACGGCTCGATAGATGCCTGCCACTGATCAAACGACAAGCTTTGATCCATCGCCGCAACCAGAGACTGCTGCACCTTGGCGGTCATATCCATATCCGTCATCTTAGCAATCACAAACGCATGGTCATGCGCGCGGCCCTGTACTTCGAGATAGTCGATACTGGCTTTGGGTTTCTTATCTTGTAGATATTTAATAGCCTCATCGGGACGGCGATTGAACATAGTGCTCAGAGTTGGAGCGTTAGATTTAGCCATTAGGACGCTCCATCTGTACCATCTAGGGCAGTATCTAACGGTTGTGGTAGTGATTGACTATGTAGCGCACCCCAAAGACCAGCAGCCGTCAGATACTGTTCAAGATTAACTGATAGCTCATCCACTGCCTGATTCGGCTGTGCTGATGACAATAGCGCCAACGCCTCATCATAGCTGTTGGCAGTAGCAAGCTTATCGACCATCGCTTGCCCCAGCGTGACGCTCATCTCCGCGATGTTTTGCGCATAGGTCTCATCCGCTGTTGCCTCATCGATACCGCGCTCCGCATCATTAATGTTATTGCGCTCAGTAGCAACAGGGTTAGATTGTGCGGCGAGTGCGGCTTGATGAGCACTCAATGCCGCCGTCAATGCTGTTGGCGTTGGCGTGTTGCCCACTGTCAAAATAGCTTCATCTTTACCCGCCATAGGGATATTGAGCTTGCCGTGCAGCCAGTCTGCACCGATGCGCATACCGTTGATACCCGCCAGCTTAGGTATCGCCTCGCTAAATGTGGTGATATCCTCAGGCTCGGATAGATCAAAGGCAAACTTAGGATAGCGGCGCGGATGCACACTCGGATAGTTGAGACGCATGAGTGACGCCACAATGTCACGGCTTAGACTTGAGGCCAGCTGCTTAGCATCACTATCACGAATCTCAAGCCGTGCGACCTCATGGATATTCCCCAGCGCATTGGTGGACGACTTACCATCTGATTGCGAGGTCAATGTACCGCCAAGAATGGCTTTAGACTGGCTCATCTCGCACCATTTAATCATGGATTCGAACGGATCACTGTTACCCTTTGCGGCTTCCTTGAAGTCGATTTGCATGCCTTGCGGAACGATACCCGCTGCACGATGCCCGATGTCCATCACCGCTTTGAGCAAGGTGTATTTCTCATTATCCGTAGCACCCGCTGGATACGTACCTAGGCGCATAGGCAATCCGTAGATTTCCAAAAACTCAGCCAAATCACGGACAGAGTAGTTTTTAAACACGTAAGGCCACGCGAGTATACGATGCAGCCCGCCGCGCACCAGATAGCCGCTTTTAGCTTTATGCGTGTGCATCAAAAACGCATAATCCCACAATGGCTCAGGATCATCGATACCATTGCCCATCATCAATGTTTTATTATCCGCACCGATGACAAACCTTTGCGGGATTTGGAACTCAAGCGACTCCGCGTACCAAGTAGCACCATCACGTACCCAATTGATCTCTTGCCCACTAAATCCTTTTCCAATGGCATCTAGCGCATCTTTGATGACCATATCAAAATCATCTATCGCATGCATCAGCGTTTGGACAGTCGCCGCCTGCTCTTTTTCCGCAGCGCTGGCACCTTCTGGCGGCGCAATATACCAGTCAAGTGATAGCAGGCTACGCTTGCGCTTATCCAGCTCCGCAAAGATATGACTGTCACGCTCCTCCATGTCCTCAAACAGCGCCAGCATATCATTCATGTTGCCCGACTCTGCACCAGTCAATAGCTGATGTAGCTTAGCAGGCGTCAGCCCCACCGCAGGATGTGCCAGCTCAGGACGCTCCCATACGTGCGCGCGCTCATCAGCAGATTTAATTTGTGAGCCAAGTAAGCGCCTGAGCTGTTTTTGAGCCACAGGTTTGAGGGCAGCAGGTGCTTGTTTTAGTGCAGCATAAAATGACATTACTTATCCTTAAATTTATTATTACCAGCAACCACTACCAGCACCCGCCGCCCATAAACCCACCAAGAGAAGCAAGCTTACTAAACATATCGCGCATACCACGCGGCACTTCACTCTCATCGATAGGCACCGGCGTCCACTCCATCTCAGGCGTGGGGAACTTACTGGCATAGTCACACAGCAGATGGGCAATACCACTATCGCCGTGGCGTTTACTGCCAGTACTGCTGGTTGTACGCCGCGCCGGTATCCGCATCACCCCTTTGATTTTAGTAAAGAGTAGATGGTCATCACGGATATCACGATTAGCCGGCATATCCTCAATCGTGCCATCGGTGAGACAGGCGGCAAAGTGCGGCGTATGCTCAGCGTACCAGCCCTCACTTAGCTTCACCGCATCGATACGATGTGCGCCAAACTTGACTTGCAGTGCTTCAGCCAAATACTCGCCGTTACCACCCGCATCATTTGCGCCTTTACTAAATCTTGGCGTTCGCTCAATCACATAGATACAGATCCGCTCTTGTTGCTTATAAGGTACTTTTTCCATCTCCAGCACGTAAGGACAGTAGCGCCCCATGTTTAGGCGCTCAGCCTGCCACCACATTGAGCACGCATCATGATGACGCGCAAAATCAAGCCCGTAATAATGTGGCTGAGTCTTATCCAGCGTCAGCAGTATCGGATCGACCTTTTCTTTAAGCCACTTATCGACGTGCACATTACGCGCGTCCTCCGTCCACAGCTCAAACTCTTTAGGCGCGGTAAAGGTAATGACAGGTCGTTCTTCATTTTGTAGCTTTTCCAATTGCCCCACGGTTAGACAGCGACCACCACCTTGAGCGGGGATAACGTCCAACTCCTCTTCAGCGTCATCACCGTAGAATTTATAAACCTCAGCGACCCATAGCGCCTCTTCACCTGCGTCATAGTCGATACCCAGACGCAAGCAAACGCGCTTATACAGCCCTTGCTCGACCGCCTCATTAAACGTGGTTTTATGCACTGTGCCGCTACGTTTGAGCGCCCGCACCTCTTGAATTAAGTCATTAAAAGCATTCTCATCGCCGTTATGCGTTGAGATAATTCGCACCTTACCACCCCAAATGAGCAGCGCCAGCGCAGCTTTGATTAAGCCGGCTAAATCTTCATGGAACGCGGCCTCATCGATGACCACCACGCCTTGCTTACCACGTAAGTTAGACGGGCGACTAGACAAGGCTGTAATGCGATGTTTAGAGTTAGGGAAGCGAATAGTATAAGTCTTGATATGCTTATCATCGTCCTCCCATAGCCCCTCTTCTATCTCGCTTGCCGCATGGTCAAACGATCGCGCCCACATCCCGCAGGCCTCGATAAACTCCATCGTCATATCTTGGTTATAGCCGACATAATAGACATTTTGCCCGCCAGCCGCCTTATCAGATGCGGCGATAAGCACATCATCCGCAGCTTCCGCCCAAGTCAGCCCGATACGTCGTGATTTCTCCGCTATTTTTAGCTGACTGTCATCATCGATCCAAGCGCTCTGATAGGGCAAAAATACCGCAGGGGCGTCAAGCTCAGTATTAGCGGCGAGTAGTGGTGGCGCTTTAGGCTTTTTATTTTTGACATCAGTCATCAGTCCGCTATCCCCAGTATCGCTTTACGAATCTCTTGCACCGTCTTACCCGTTAGCCCGCCTTTATTAGCCAGCTGCTCGACTTTATCAGCGGCTGCTTGCGTTTTATCGCGCACCTCGATTTGATGCTTTTTCTGATTGATGGATGCCTTACCCAGCTCTGCGATACCCTTACTGATTTTGGACAGTGCCGCCATACGCTCCATCGGGTTGGCGTCTTCACCATCATCTAAGCTTTGCAGTTGTACCAATGCGTTAAAGAACTCCGACTGCATCATAGTGATCACAGTCGAGGACAGTGCGCCGGCATCATCAGGGTTTCGCTCAGCCATATAAATAGCCGCTTGGGTCGACAGCGACACCGCTTGCATCTTTTGCTCATGCTTTTTACCGAACCGATGCACAGAGGACTTGCTGATTTCATAGCCCAGCGTCGTCAGCCATCCTGTTAGCTCTTGATAGTTCTGAAACCCGCTATCTTCCAAACGAATTTTAAGCAGCTCAAGATGCTCAGGCGTCAATTGATCGATTGCACTTTCACGCGCCATGATTTACCCCTTAACCCCAATACTTGACAGGGCGAGCGATGCCGCGCGGACAGTCTTCGGTATACTCCACGATATCCACGCCGTTACTGTTTAGACAGCTGTGCCAATGTCCATCAGGGTACTTATCGAGTACCACCAGACTCCAATTGTCCAGATAGTCCAGCTGGGTATGCAACTCTTTGACGGTCGTATCAGGATAAATACAGCGCACCACGTCTAGCAGCAGCGTATCGATAGCACCGATAGGACGCGCTTTATCCAGCGCATTGAGCAGATGCCAGCGCATACCCTCACGGCGGGCTTTAGCCATATCTATTGACATCATTGTTCCTTATTTTTTAGTTGAATCATCAGCTTATAGACCTCATCGAGTTTGGCTTCAACCACGGTAAATGAGCGGATAAAGTCTGCTTTCGCCACGTACTCACGCGGCAGTTCTGCCTTTAGCTGCAATATCTCACGATCCAGCTTGCGGATAGCATTGGACTCATTCGCCATCTGATTTGATAGCTTGTTCAAGTCATACTTCAGACCATCATCACGCTCACGCAACGATGCATCAAATCGAGAAAACAACGCTTTACCCGCGCCCCAAATTGATCCTGCGATCGTGATCAGCAGACCAATCACTTGATAAGGCTCTAGCTCTAATATCATCGGTATTCCTTGTCAAAATAGTCTTGGCACTCCGCACAGCGCAGGGCGTGCGGAGCAGCTTGCTTACGCGCCTTACCGATAGGGTCGTCACAGTCAATACAGATCGTTACGCTATTAGCGGGACGAGTTTTAATATGCGATAGCGCTGCGTTTAGATGCACCGCAGCGATTTTGTTGGCATCATCAATAATGTCACCCACGCGTCACACCGCCTTTGATCGGTTGCCCAGTGGCAAGACGCAAGATAGCGTTCACAAACGCCACAAAGCTGGCGATCACCCCGTACATCTCAGCGCTCATATATGACTCAAGCGCAGGCGTTGCCGACGTTGCTAGCCCCACCGCGATGACGATAGCATTGAACCAAATCGTCTTGGACTCATACCAATGCTTAGGTGGCGGCGTCACTTGCCCATACTGCGCGGGTAAAAAACCCGCGTCATCTAAATATACAAGCCTGTTACTATGCTTTGGCAACTCATCAGGCGTGAGAGCAGTAGGTTGGGCTTTTAGCCCAGAGTCACCTGATGACAAAGCCCGCATTAGTGCCTGTTGGTGCTCGCTCATTGCAGGATAATCATAATTGTCTGTCATTATTTGCCCTTAGATATTTAAGCCAAAAACAGCGATTTTTCTTTAGCACGTCGTATTGCCAAGCCTTCGATATATTCAAGACGGCCATTAATACGGCCTTTGTTGTATAACAAAAAGCTATCAGCAGCGGCGCTATAGCGACCCGCCTTGATATTGCGATAGATACTAGAGCTTTTTAGCCCCATTACACCGATGTTATAGACCAGTGAGATGAGCGCATCGAACATATTTTGTGTCAGCTCCCCACGCTCAATTTTATCAGCGAACATCATATTGACCGCAGGGCTAAAGTCCTGATTGAGTACCGCTTGCTTGATATGTGCCGCTTCCGTGCGAGTCACTGGTTTATCACTCATGCGCACTTCACGCCCATTAGGATAGTACGTCGTACCCCAACCGATTGTCGGCTTACCGACAGAGTCGCGGTATGGTTTGGATTTAAAGCCCTCAAACTCATTGAGCAGCGCCATACCCGTCTCAGACAGACTCATAGCAGAGCCATCCGACCAGCCGTTCACTTGCATCAAGACACGTTTTAGCCCGTTAGGCTCCATCAGTGCCAATAGCTCATTAGCACCGTTGACCTCATCTTGACTCAATACCCCATCATCTTGCTGTGAGCGCATCCAGTCAAAGAACGCCTTTAAAGTCAGTACAGTCATAGTCAGCTCGGCAGTCAGATAATAGAATGGTAAAGTTGTGCAATGTCTCCATATTGTCAAAATCAAGTCAAAACCCGTATGGGTCGCAGTTCCGATTGTCTGAGACCCAACCATCAGACACAAAAAAGCCGTTAGATACGGGGGTATATAACGGCTTTCTCTAAGCGTATCGTGCTCTACTCGGTCGGCTCACACAGTGGAGGTTAGCTTGGAAGCTTACTATGCACCGACTGCCAGTGTTTTTCATATGCAGCGCACCGCTGGTCTGACGCTGTCCGTCTTCTCTGCATAGCAGCCCTAACGGCAAGGTAGTAACTTATATTAGCTATCAAACAATTGCAGTTGCATCCGCGCATAGGCTTTTTTGGCTTGCTCGTTATGATGCTTTTCGATAATTTTACGGACTGTACGCACGTGCAGCCCGTGCTCAGTAGCCAGCGCCCCTTTATCGATACCCGCTTTATGCTTACGCACGATACTTGCATTGCGGGCTGCCAGTATCTTCTTTTGCTGCATCGGTAGCGTCAGTATATTGCCCTGCCAGTAGTGGCACAGACGCTCGGCAATATCAGCACCCAGCAGCATGACTAGCTTATGTGCCTCTGACAATCTTGATGGCTCAGGGATATACAGCTCTTGACCGCGATAGGCGGCAACCACTTTATCAGCCGCATCATGACCCAGCAGCATTTCAAGCTCGCTATAGGTCTTAGTAGCATTGTCAGTGGCGTTGTCATTAGCATTAGCATGGTCATTAGGCATCAGCCTGCGCCTCCGCTTTTTCCATGAGCACCAGATCAGCCATTTTTTGATTGTGCTTGGTTAGTGCTGTGATAATCCCGCGTAGCTGATGACCATTACAGAATGTCAGCGCATCGACTTTATACATATGCTTTGCCATTGACTCAGCATATTCCCACGGATAGCCACCATCAGTTAGTAGCGCTTCGATCTTATCCAGCTTAGCTTGCTTGGCTGTTGCCACGTCTGGCTTTTTTGTCTTATGCTTTTTGGCAGGCGTCACTTTGAATCCGTGCGTCTCCATATGCTCGATAACTTTGCGTAATGCCGCCACAGTACAGTCCTTACTCGATCTGTTACCGGTGACTTGCCATAGCATTTCGCGATACGTGCCGTCATCCAGCCCCAGCTTGTTTTTGCCGATATGCACCAGCTGCATCATCTTCTTTTTTTGGGGAGAGTACATCATCGCAGACCTCGCATAAGCACATGATTTATTAGATATTTGTCATTATATCCAAAAGGGAGTGTTTAGAGTTATGAGGTAAAACTATTTTAAACATTAGTTCTAAACATAAAAAACCCGCTACTCATTAGCGGGTTTTTTTAAAAGATACTAGATAGGGTTTTATACTTTAGGTTTTATTTTCCTATATATAGCAATGCCCAATATAGCAACTACAATAAATAGTATTCCAGACCAAAACACTGGCATAGCACTAGAAATGTTATAAAAGCTATAGACAACAGCTAAATACACAACGGTTATCATCACACAGTACAAATGTGTTTGCTTTTCAATAAGGTCATAGATTTTAGCTTTTTCAATCACCCACCGATCTTTTAGACTTTGTGGCAGTTTGCCTTGGGTTTCAAAGCCTTTCACTTCGGAGATTAGGTTATTAAGTACGGCTTTCTGAGTGGATAGAGCAAAGCTACAAATAATTGCATACACTAACAATGCAATATAAATAATCACCTGACTATTGGAGCTACTACCTTTTAGTATTACTGGAGCTGCTGCCGCAATAGGCAAGGCAAGTATTTGTGAGAGTACTTTAGAGATACTATCATTGACTCGGCTAATGAACTTTTCACTATTCTCCTCAAGCTTTTGAACAAACTTTTCATACTTGAAATCTTCAAGGTAATTATCAAACTGACCTTGAGCAGCAGCATACAGTCGCTCAATATTTTCTATTACCGTACATATTTCAAGGGGTTGAGAGCCAGTCTGAATGTCAGATAGCACTGACGCTAAAATTGACTTTTTTTCATTTGAATGTCTATTTACATCATCAACATCTAACCATTTGCAAAAATTCTTTATGGTTTTTAGCTTATTTTCTGAATTGTTAGCAAGACCTTCCAAAATAGTTTTAAAAGCAACTAGATTACTACTTACATCATAATGAAGCTCAAAAGTTTGTTTACCTACAAAGATAATCTTTCTACCTGAGTCGTCAAGATATGACGACATACTTTCAAGACGAATTAACAGCTCTCGTACCGCTTTATAAGCGACAATAATTTTGGGGGTATTAGTATCTTCAGAGTAATATTTTATGTCCTTAATGTAATAAGGCTTACGGTCTGCTTTATCATTAGGTAGGCTACGGACAAAATCTCCTTTGATGAACTTATCAATACTGTCGTAAAGCCAGCCTAAACTTAATTCAGGTTGCCGTATTTCTAAATTTATAATCTCTCCAACCTGTAATTTACCTCCTAGTATATTTATACGAGTTGTTACAGAGTTATCATCTGACGTTAAATTTTCGATTAGTGATAACGTTGTATCATTTTCGATGCAACATTCAGCCTGAGTGGATTCTTTGATATCCACTTTGCGATATAGTGTCACTAAGTCTGAAAAATTTATAGTCATATTTACTTTGAACCACCTTTATCGTAAGCATCTAAAATATCTTGTGGAGGTTTATGAAAAATAACTTTACCACCTGTAACTGTAACATCATCGTCGCTAATTGCTTCATCATCAAATGAGAATGCCCAATGCTTTGTTCTATGAAACTGAACTGCCAATCCTCTTAGAGAACCCTTATCAGGTACAAATCCATCTGAAATAGAACAGCCGTTCTCTTCACCGTAACCTTCAAAAAAATCCACCAAATCTTGTGGCTCGTTTGGCCAAACTCTATTGGTGAAAGCGTGCATAGAAAATTGGAGCGGATGAGGTTTATTATCGGCTAATTCTCTTAAATACTCGTTAGCATTTTTGAGTAAATGCGCACGCTCCTCTAGTTTTAGATCCTTACTGGTGGCAAAAAGCTTAATTTGAGCTACTAAATCTTTAGTTTCTTGGTTAGCCATCAATACATCGCTACAGCCCATGAATCTTTTGAAATAATTTGAAACCTCACCTTGACCTTTCAAAAAGCTAACATATCGCTGCTTTTCATTATCTTTAGCTTTCCAACTGCTGATGTTAACGCGACCAGCGAAACGCACATTTTCGAAATTCAAGACATCATTTTGAGTTAAGGTCCAGTCTTTAGCCGTTATCCCTACTTTTTCAGTCAAAATAGCAACTAAGAAATACTCTTGATTACCTTCTGAATAGTGAATAAAAGCAACCTTACCGCCTTTTGCTCCAGCTTCGTCTTTACTTTCCGCCATCAGGTGCTTCATAAGCCGTTCAGTACAAGAGTGAAAACCATCTATGATATTTACATCAAGATACTCTTCAAGAATGGTTGAGGTAGGATAACTATCTGTATTTTCTTCGAATTTACCATAGCCTTTACCAGCTCTACCACGATAACGTTCTGTTAAGTTTGCTAATAGTTTATCTGTAGAATCGTCAACAGGTAGTACATCAGGATTTAGAAGAATATCAACGTTCTCGGTGCTTCTATGTTCTTTCACTAATATGTGATATGTACTGTTATGAATCATATTTTACCCTTTATTCACAATCATTATTAATGGAAATCGAAAATGCACGACAGTATCTGTCACATACACATTATTACAATAGTATCTTTATCCGCTATCATAACTTTACTGGCCAATACTATAAAGTATTTTAGTCAACTAAATTTTATCCATAAAAAAAGACGTCATATCGACGTCTTTTTTTATGGATAAAATTAATATTTATATATTACCTATAGAGCTGTATACGCATATTACTCCCCAGTCTCAACTTCAAACGGTTTAATCACAAAGTCCTCAACGCCTGAGCTGATGCTAATCCCTTTAACATCCTTGACCGCTTTGGGGTCAGCCAAGATAGCGTCTTTATTGATCTCTTCCTTAACTCGAACAAACTTCTTAAGCTTACGATCACCTTTTAGCATCTCCAGCAGCTTGTCGACACCGCGTAGATTGACCTTAGGCGGACGGACACGCCATGACACCTCACCCGTCGTTAGATTGACCGTCTTGCCTTTTTTGCACAGCAAGTCACGGTTGACCTCGCACCAGCTTTGCACCCCGTGCGAGAGCGTCTCGATACCAGTACGTAGCTCATCAATACGATCTTTACGCGCTTCAATAGCTCTAGCAGTAATGTCATTAATTTGCGTCTCAAGGCGGGTAATCTCACGCTGAGCATTACCTACCTCGGTGATGGCCTCCATTGCTTGGATTTTGTTTTGACAGACAAACACATTGGCTTGGCTTTTTAATTTAATGGCTTTCATTGTTATTTCCTTTTATTTTAATGAATAGTTTGCGGATGCTGGTTAGCTTGCTTGATAGCATCAAGCGTAAAACTCTCAACATCATCAAGATGTCGTCTCATGCTCGACGTGACATTTGGCTGTTTATTCATAAGTTTTCGACGGGCACTGACGACGCGCTCTTTGGCATCTGGAATATCAGCCAATGCGATAGCCATAATATTTGTCGCAAGTGCGTAGATCATCGCCTCCTTTGGCGAGATATCACTTGTACTTTTTGCACCAAGCTTAGATCCGACAGTTCTTGTACCTTTTTTATCGTTTGACATCGTTATCTCCTTTAGTTTGATACCTAATAACTGCTTTCCAGCCGACTTGCTTACTTAGCTTGGTTAGCTCAATAGAGCGTATACGCACCCCTTGCCCCAAACGCTTAGCCCAGTAGTCAGCAGAGCTTAACGCTGCCTGACTATCTCCAAATACTGGTAGTTCAATACGGACTGGTCGGCTGAAAGTACTTGTAATACTTTTATCCTGACGACTAAGGACGACATCCGAATCACCACCCCAGTCAAAATCCGCAAGCTCTTGAGCGAGATCCTTATCACAAGACTTATCTAGCTGTTGTATAGTCACGAAGTCTCTCCTTCAGGTTTATGCTCGCAACCCTGACACGCGCGCCAATGTCGCAAGGCAGCAGGGTTATGGGTTGGGGCATTAGCAAGGGCATGATTACGGCAGTACTGACGGCTTACCGTCTCAGCGATATAGGGACAGACGACCTGCTTGCGATAGGTGACATAGGCGTCAGCAATTGTTCTGGTATTGCCGGTATAGTTACCGGACAGCGCCAGCGATAGACTTGGACGTGCATATTTGATACGTCGGGCAATTTCAGCGTATGAGATGCCGAGCTTGTCTTTTTCCTCGTGACAAGCTGCGATCCAATTGGTGGCCGTCACGGGATAGTACTCCCAGCCTTGCGAGCTTTGACAGTCGGCATCAACCCCAGTATCAATATTGACAGTTTCTATAGCAGACATAGCACACCTCCCATGACCAAGATGGCGAGCAATATCACCATCACCAATGCGATCAGGCGATGCAAGCGCCCTACTTCTTTACGCAATCGCTCTATATCGTTAATCGTCGCTTGCTCAAAACTAGGTAAGCGAGTCAGAGCAGCGCGTTGACGTGCTTGCGTCAGATAGTGAGCAGCTGTTCTGTCATCTGCGATAGCATCCGCTTTAACAGTGTCAAGCAATGATTGACTATTCATTTTGATAGCGTTAGACATGACCCGCCCCCTTTTTAGCTTGTTTAAAGTTGTTTTTATCGCTTTGATGGGAGGGCGGCAACGGCGTCTCAGGGTCATAGACAATGAGGTTGAGATTGCCGTCGTACACTTTTTTACCACGTTGTATCTCAGGCGCTTTGGGGCCAGTATTGACGGTCAACATATATTGCGCGAGCGACTGAGTATCCTCAGTATTGAGCCAAGTGATGTAGCCTGCCTCATACAGATGTAGCAGGTATAGGCGCACAGCCCTTTCATTGAGCGCCGTATCACCATCATTGGCACTAGCGATGATTTGGCGCGCATTGAAGTTTTTTAGGATGCGAGCAGTACGCCAGACGATCTCGTTACCGCTCGGCTTCTTAGGGACACCCTTGCCATCGACTTGCGGCGGTTGCTGGCCGCAATCATGGATGACTTCATATAGATAGGTGGGTGGGTAGGTATTAGTATTGACAGTACGCGCCACATAGCCAGCAGACTGCCATTTTTCCAGCCACGCTTTGACGCGGTTATAGGTGATCTCACCGACCACTTTATTACGGATATCTTTGATGGTAAGGCTGGATTCAGCAGTGCGAGCGATATCCCACACTTGCTCCTCACAATTACGAATAGGACGCTTTGGCGGCTTGGCTTTATCCAATACTGGATTACGTTTATAAGCGAATTTAGCAGCCATACAGTCACTCTCATTAACATTTTTATCGGTAGATTTTTGACAACGACAACACATATATATCTCCTAAAATGAACGTGGTTTGGGTGATTGACCAGTGATAAATCCCTGCGGTAGTAGCTGCTCGATATCGCTCATGCCTACCTGCCGCAGCCCACACTCAAGCGCACGCTGACCGAGCATCTCTAGGTTTGTGCAGGTTCGACGCGTTGAGCCGCGCACCGCACCGACCAGCTGCTCAAGCACTTGACTCTCGATTGCGATTTTTGGTGCATAGACCGTTGCCAGTAGTGCCGCATCATTTGCCGTCGCAGGTTGTGCCGGCACCCAGCTATGAACGCGACCATGGAAGCGCTCCCAACGCTCAAGCTTTTTGGGTAGCTGCTCCTCGCCGATGATCAGTATCGTGCCCTGCGATGACTCGTAGATATCACGCACCATCTCGATTTTATTGCCTTTTGCTAGATGATCAGCCTCATCGATGATGAGCGGGCGACCAGACTTTGCCAGCTCCTCCGCGATTTGACCTAGCATCTCACTAGCCGTTTTGTACGGTGGTATCGTCATCTCGCGCAACACCGATTCTAGGAAGCTTTTTTTAGTACAGATGCTAGTGGCTTGCACGTAATAAGCGTCTAGCTTATTAGCGATATAGCTGGCAGCAGATGACTTACCGTCACCGCTGCGCCCATAAAACACCCCGATACCCGGCAAGCTTGGATGGCGGCTCTGTATGCGTTCTATCGCTTCAAAGCACACCGCCACATTCGTGACTTGCGCCACCCCGACCGCCCCAGTGGCAGTCGCATTGTTGACATTACTATGGTTATCACGCATCATTTAATCTCCTATGATTGAGTATGCGTACTTGATCCGGCGGCAGTCATTGACGTGACTGCCGCCACCTTTTACTAAAAACATCAGAGGCATTAGCCAAATTTAAAAAACACTTTGGTACCATGCTCAGCCTCATGAGCTGCTTGATACGCTTTCATTTTTATCTTGAATATCTTTGACTCTGGATACAGCTCATAAAAATCCTGATCGCTAGTAGCGAGATCATTACCAGCTTTGACTTGCTCATACAGACCCAGCCAACGCTCAAACTTCTCATCCTGCGTCAGATTCATATTGCCTTTTGCAGGCTGCGGAATAGCAACTGCCTGCATGGGTGTGAATGGCTTCTGATTTAGCTCAGCGTCTTCATTATTTATGCTATTTATCTTGTTAAAAGTAGCTTGCATAGCAGTCACATCAGTCGTTTGACTCTCCACCGTGACCGCATCTTTAGCCAACCGTTCATTGAGTAGATTTTGTGCCCGCTCAATATCAGCACTCGGCATCATCTGACTCTCGACATGCTCCAGCACACGATGCGGCTGCATA
Organism: Psychrobacter sp. AT9; assembly: GCF_047272965.1. Taxonomy (NCBI): domain Bacteria; kingdom Pseudomonadati; phylum Pseudomonadota; class Gammaproteobacteria; order Moraxellales; family Moraxellaceae; genus Psychrobacter; species Psychrobacter sp. AT9. The sequence continues at coordinate 944,424 of NZ_JBKOTW010000001.1, read as the reverse complement.
TTCTCCAGCGCCGCATCCACATGCACTTGCGCCCGCTTCACCTGACCGATAGCACGTTTTTCACGGGCATCACCCAGCGCAGACTGTGCAAAGTAACCCTTCTTATTCGCCTCAAACCCAGCGATAGCAATCAGCCTAAAATCCATATCACGCACCCATACCTTAGAGCCGTCATGAATGTCATAGCCCACCAGCATCGTCTCCCCGTGATACTCCTTAAGAGCCGCGTTAAAATAAATGTTAGAAAAAATCTTAATCTCACCGCGTGTGCATTCACGTTCGACATAGGGACGATACAGATCATCACGCTCAGTATCTGATACTGTGACCAGACCACTGCCCGAATTACCCATAGCCGTGACTTGCTCATCCCACATCAGTTGTGGCGTCAGATGTTCGCGGCGTCCCGTAGTTGAGTTGTAGCGTCTAGGTAGACCACTGTGTGGCTCGTTGTTATAGGCGATAACCGCATCAGCAGCCACAGTCAAAAACTCATTCCAGCCCATCAGCGCCTTCGACTCACCAAATTCTTTTACATCCTTACGCGTCTTTTTATAGACTGCCTGCTTAGCCTGACGATCCATATCGACACCGATATAAGTAGGCAATTTCCGCGCGAGCCTTATCCATATCGTTTTATGTACCCGCTCAATCATGCCGCGAGCCTGTGAGTTATAAGCAATAGAGTGCTTAACCTCAGTCCCCATACGCATCATAACCCCCACAGACTCATCCTTCATCATCGCGTTTTTATAGCCGCTACCGTTATCGACATAAAATATCGCAGGGATACCGTAGTCACTGGCGGCATTGGATATCGCATCGAGTACCGCAAGGCCACTTTCTGCCAAATCAATGCTATAACCCACTACCATCCGCGTATGCACATCCAGCACCGTGGTAATCTCAGGCCTAAATGGGCGACCCGTCATAGGGTTTGCAACCTCAGCATCGAACGTATGCCCATCAGCGGTATAGACATCAGACGGCAATAAAACACTGGCATCACGGCGGATAAACGGCTTGATATTCTTTATCTCACGGCTACCCATGCGCCCACGTTCCCGCTCGACGTTGCCGATATGCGTATCTAAAAAATATCTGGCTTGATGGTAGCTTGGCACGTCCACAGCGCTATCGGCATAAGCGGCTTCGATACGGCGCATGACCTCGGCAAGCTCTGGCTTAGCAGGATCGCTCCATATTTTGAGCAGTATCCCCGCCCACTCTGGTATTTCAGTGGTACGCGCTTTGGGTGCCAGTAGCGCCACCGCACTAGCATTGACATCAGATTCAGCGGCCTCAAACGCTTTTACCCACTCAAACAGCGTCCGGCGACTCACACTAGCGCGGCCTTCAGTACTAGAATTAGCACCGCCACTTTTAGCATTAGCCCGCTTGATGGTAACGATGAGCGTCTCATCGAGCTTTTTAGCTTTACTGGCTTTTGCAAACGCCTCTATCGCTTTGGTTTTACCGATCAGCTCAGCCGTTTTCAGCACATAGCGCACCACAGCAAGACGGGCAATCGCACAGTCGCGCTGCCAGTCGGCTAATATTGCCGCACTAGCCACCATCTTATTATTTGTAGTCATCAGCTCAGCCGTTGCCGTTTTTTCAACAGCACTGATATCGGCTTCATCTGCTAGCTGCACCAACGTTTGCAGCTTCACCAATTCAAACAACTCATCAGGTAGAACATACTCACGACGCATGCCACCTTTACCAGTACTTGGCACCTCAATGAATGACCAATCATTTCTATCTGCATACTTGTCCATACCACGACGCGATTTTGGCAACCCAGATAGTTCGTAGTTCATAATTTCTGACATAGTGAACTGATTTTTCATGACAACAGCTCCGCCACTGTGGTATATTTGGCGGCATACCTTGGTCTAACGCGCTTTTTGTCTACAGTCCAGCGGGTGGGAAACAGTAACTGCACGGGTACATTGAAATATTCAGCAATGGCGAGTTCACCTTTTGTGAACGGCTCAACTAGCGCTTTACTAGCTGACCTATGATCGACACCCATCTGCTCGCATAGCTCGGATAGCGATACACCGGTTTTACGGATGGCAGTCTTAATATCTTCTGGATGCCAACTGCCATCTGGGAGCCGCTCAAGCTGTTCAAATAATGGATATTGCTCAAAGCTCAACATAGTAATAACCCCAATCAGCCCTGCTGATTTATTTTTAATAGGTTCGGTTTAGAGTTCGTTTATCCGATTTGTAAACATCATAGTTCATAATTAGTTCTAAGTAAATAGTTCATATTAAATAAATAGAACTTTTTTAAAACTAATTTATTTTATCTATTAATATCAAATACTTATAAATATGGTACTTAAAAGGAGGTTCTGGCATGAGTTCCGAATTAGCTGAAAACAATATGGAACTGGATACGCCACTCAAAAAACGGCTTTACCAGTTAATGACAGATGATGAAAAGTTATTGCCCTTCTCATTTGCGAACCGTATTGGTATCAGCAAATCCACTTTTCATAGTATTTGGACTAAAGGTAGTACCAGTATTCATAAGTCGACAGCCAAAAAAATAGCCGATGCCACTGGTGTGAACGTCGACTGGTTACATAAAGGGATTGGTGAGCCATATAGTGATGGTACGCAGCAAGCACAGCATATAGAGGTAGACAAAGCCGTAGAGCGTATCCAAGAAACAGTAAACGCTGGCACTATCGACATGACCATGATGGTAGAAGCGCTTACAATCGTAGAGAATTATCTGATAGAGCATGACAAGCGAATGCATGCTGATAAAAAAGCAGAGCTGGTGGTCAGCATCTATGACCTACTCTGTAAAAGCCCAGACTCAGGTAGTAGCATCATCTCAATGCTGAAGCTAGCTATATAGCACGACATATATTGTCGCATAGATTTTAAAATACTATTGTCGATAGCTATACTAGCTAGTAAGATAGTCCTCCCATCAACCAGCAGCAGGAGGACATATGAAGACCTTACCGTTTCCAAAAGTAAGTCAGCCGTGCCATACAGGTGATTTACAGGCACAAAAAAAGGACATAGCCACTTTACTAAGCAACCATGTCCATCCCAACCCTTCGACCAGCCTAACCCTTACCGATCCATCTGGTAAAACTATCAGTCTAAATTGTAATACTGACAATGCAGCAGAACTGTTAGACCTTGCCATGGGCTTCTTAAGCCACTAACGCGCCGATACAAAATAGTATAGATACCCAATAATTCTAGCAAAACATATAATACTAGCCAAAAAAACAATTCTAGCAAACCTTATCTATACTATCCCGCTGTGGGCACTATTTAGTGCAGAATAACTTACAAACATCTCTTAACGTCAATTTGCACCAACCGTTTAGTGCAGAATAAAGTCCAAACGCCCTTCATTTAAATAACCCAATCAAACTCATCAAGCTTTCCGCGCGTCTCCCGTAACTAAAGGCTTCCTATCCCATCTTAGCCCAACTCATCCCATCTAGTCCCGCTTCCTTCTAGTGCAATATAAAGTACTAACTCACATCTACCCTAAATTATTTAAAACACTCTCAAGTGGCACAACAGGCGATTCATACGATAATGCCTTGGCTGAAATCATCAACGGGCTATATAAGTCTGAGGTGATTGAGTACCTAAAAGAGCAGTGGCATGGGGTGAACGATGTTGAACTGGCAACCCTTGAATGGGTGGCACTTCGAGCACACTCTCGTCTTGCAAAGCTAAATCGATAGTTAATCGATTTTTAACGTTTCTCAGGTCTAATAAAGCCCGACTGCATAGTGCAATTGGTTATGTCTCACCTTTTGAGTTTGAAAAGCGGTATTATGATAATTTAGCCCTGTCAGGCATTGCTGATTGACTTAAGTAAACAGTCTCCGATATAGCCCGCCAGATCACTACCCTTAGGGAATTCGAACATGATCCTGAAACTTAACGTTAAACTCCATTATCGGCTCTCCGAGCCGATGGACCTTTTGCTTCAGATTGAAGCTGCCGATCTTGTGGATCAGCGGGTGCGTTCGACCGAGATTTGGACATCAGACGTTGCGCATTTTTCACGGGTCGCCGCCGATGATGGCATAGGAGAGCGGATTTGGATCCGCGCCGAAGGGGATTTTAGCTGCACTTACATCGCAGAAATTGCCGTTGACCGTCCTATCTTGGACATATCGGCACTGCCCCAAACGCCACTCCACCTTTTGCCCGGAGAGACGATCAAACATTTGATGCCGTCTCGCTATTGCCCGTCAGACGAGTTCCAAGCCTTCGTGGACGCCGAGTTTGGCGATCTCGCCGGCGGCGCACGGATTGCCGCGATGCGTGATTGGATTGAGTCGGCGTTTAGCTATGTGCCCGGATCGAGCCACGCTCAAACCACCGCGCTCGACAGCTTTGTTCAACGTCAGGGCGTCTGCCGCGACTTCGCACATGTTCTCGTGACACTAGCGCGTGCGTCGTCGATACCCGCTAGGTTCGCGAGTGTTTATGCGCCCGATGTGACGCCACAGGACTTCCATGCCGTGGCCGAAGTCTATCTCGGGGGAAGCTGGCACCTCATTGATCCGACCGGCATGGCAGATGCCGACACGATGGCACGCATCGGTGTTGGATCTGACGCTTCCAGCGTCGCGTTCTTAACCTCGTTCGGATCCATGGAGTTTGTCAATCAATCGGTATCCGTAACCAGACAAGCTTAGAATCCTGACCCTAGGCATGCGGACCTGCGTTTAAGACAATGACCGCCGCCATAACAGAAGGGAGGCGGCAGTGGTCTTGCTCAATCGGTTTCGCGCTCTTCGCCCTATGGAACAAGGTCTCTGTTCAACGAATCAAGGACACGGTAGGCATACCATGTTGCGTGTCCAAGAATAAGCAAGACCAAGATCTGCTACAAACGAGTAACGGCGTTGGTATTATTGTCTCAAGACAGATGTTGTCTCTCATGCACGATAAAAACTTTACTAAAGCGTCTCAGGCTACTGCCTTTTTAGGACTGATCCCTATTCAATCTCTAAATCCATTTTCAAAGTGGTATATTCGTTCAATGATTTATCAGTATATGTTCGGTGCACTATACAGGTATCAAACTGCTAGTGTTAGATATGAACTTAATGACTATAAAATCGACAGCATGGGTCATTATGATCGAGTTGTCTGATTAAAACCTCCCATGTTAGTTTCTACAATTTCTTCAGAATATCTCAATTGACATTGTAGTTTAGCGAACTGAATTGCACTTAAAAAATATCACATAAAAGTGGGCAACGTCGTTTTATGGATTACTTGTCTAACTGATAAGTGGGTATGTATGTCTTTAACGCTAGTAAGCTTATGTAGCTTACGAGTAAATTCTTCATAACCGTTGAGGTCTGGGCTTACCACCTCTAATAAGTAATCGTAAGAACCCGAAACAACATGTCCATTAATCACCTCATCCATCTCAGATAACGCTTTTTCAAAGCCTATAATTGATTCTTCTTGATGATTGCTCAGACTAACTTCTACAAAAAAGCTCATCGTAATACCAACTTTAGCTTTGTTTACGTTTGCCTGATAGCCCTCTATATAAAACTCATCTTCTAAGCGTTTCAAGCGTCTGGCACAAGGTGAGGGTGACAACCCTATTCGCTCGGCTAATTCAGCCGTTGATAAACGTCCTTCTTTTTGAAGCACTTCCAAAATATGGCGATCAATCTTATCCATAAATTACCTCTCTAGCGTTTTCAGCCAAAATTTTACAGTTATTTAGCATTATCCATCAAATAACTATGAAATTGCAATCAATAAACAGAGATAAAGGCGTGGCTTTTGATTGATAATTGGTTTTTAAGTACAAGCATAAGAAATCAATATGAATACAGTATTTCAGTCCTCACCACGTAAAAAACCCTTATTCATAATGTCGCCGCTAATGAAAGGCTATATGGCTATGATTATTGTGTTATTTATCTGGTCAGGCTTTGCATTAACTGTTCGAGCTGTTGGTGCGTCGTCGTTAAGCATTGCTGATGTCATGTTAATTCGATTTAGCGTGCCCCTACTTTTATTGACGCCATGGGTATTGTCTAGTTTGAATGAAATCAAAAATATTAGGTGGTCTGACATCACGTTTATTATGCTTGGCGGTGTTCCTTTTCTCTTGCTAGCCACTTTTGGCGCGAGCACTGCTCCTGCAGCTTATGTTGGTACTATTTTGACAGGCACACCAGTATTTTTTGCTGCACTCTTGTCCTTTATTTTTTATCGCCAACGGATCTCGTTAAGTAAATTTTTGGCATTTCTTCTTATTCTCTTTGGCATAGCCACTATGATTGTCGGGAATGCAAGGTCCATACCTGACAGTCTTCTACATGGCGCAGCCTTTTTACTGATAGCGAGTCTGGTTTGGGCGGGTTACACTTTAGGCTTAAAAAATACGAAATTGAGTCCAATAGCTGTTGCTATCGTACTTTCTTATACGTCATTCTTTGTGACATTAGTGATGGTACTATCTGGTATTTTGAAGACAAATCTAGGGGTGATTTCTTTTGACGATGCCCTACCTTTTATCTTAGTACAAGGCATTGGTGTTGGTGTCATTTCAACCATTGGATTTTCTTATGCGGTCAATAAACTTGGTTCGATTCGCTCTTTGTTACTTGGCTCGCTTTCTCCCGGATTAACCGCATTACTCGCAGCGTTGGTACTTCATGAAGCCTTATCAATCGCAATGATATGCGGCATAGCGTTAAGCACAATTGGCGTCATTTTGTCTAATCGAGCGAAATAAATAACGACATGTCCTCATTTTAAAGATGAAGATAAAAAAGAAATAAACTACCGTCAAACACTGTTTGGCAGAATTTAGCCACCTCTATACCAGTTAGATTACTATTATTCGAATTGCTAACATGCCTTAGTATAAAGTAAGTATACGGGAGGAGTTTCATCGAATATGTGTACTACAGTGCCCAGGTAACCCTCCCAAACTTAAGACACCTAATAAATAGAATTAAGCTGCCTGACACCGTATCTGATTTATATAGGATTGACTATACATGAGAGTTATTCATGCTCGGCTTAATACAAAAAAGCCAGATGCGTAAGGCATCTGGCTCATTGAAAACCATCAATCTATTTTAGAACGAGACATATTAAAAAATCATATGAGCACATAGTGCAATAATCGGTAATGAGATAATAGTTCTCAATAGGAAAATCACTAATAACTGTAAGAAACTAACTGGAATCTTTGTTCCTAAAATCAATCCGCCTACTTCCGACATATAGATCAATTGAGATACTGACAAGCAAGCGATGACAAACCGAGTTAATTCTGATTCTATTGAAGAGCCGATAATAGCAGGTAAGAACATATCGGCAAAACCGACCATAATGGTTTTTGACATTTCTGCTGCAAAAGGTATATTCAATAACTCTAAGAAGGGAATAAACGGCATACCTAAATAATCAAATACAGGTGTTTCTTCTGCAACGATTAAGCCCATCGTCCCGATTGCCATAACGACCGGCAGTATTCCGATCCACATATCCAAAATATTTTTTAACCCATCCTTTAAGAAAGTAGAAAAGCTTGGACTTTTTTCTGCTTTGTGAACGGCTTTATGCAAACTATGGGTAAATAATGTTTTTCCTTCAGGGATGGTTTCATGATCTCTATCACTGTTTTCTACTACATACGTATCTTCAATTCTAGATAAAGGCAGTAATCTTGGTACTATTAAAGCACAAACGATCCCGCATAAAGCCACGACCCCAATCATATTGAGAAAGTAAGTTTCTAGTTTAACTTGAGAGATGACAACCAAACAGAATGTAATCGAAACTGCTGAAAAGCTGGTAGCAATAACGGCCGCTTCTTTTTTGGTATAAAACCCACCTTCCAATTGTTTATCAGTTAATAATACGCCAATCGTTCCATCACCCAACCATGATGTCAAACAATCTACAGAGGACCTACCGGGCAAACCAAATAAAGGTCTCATTACTTTACTTAATAAAACACCAAAAAACTCTAATAAGCCAAAATCAAGTAGTAATGGTAGCAATAATCCAGCTAAGAAAAATACGATAAAAAGTATTGGCATTAGTTCATATAATATTAAGCCGCCAATATTGTCTGAATATATTGCCTCAAACCCAAATTTGAAATAGGTAACGACAACAAAAAACGCACCAAGCATTCTAATAATAAGCCAAGGGGTTGTGACGTTCAGTAAGTTGTTTAAAAACGCATTATTCAAAATCAATGAAGGTTTCATGATTTTAGTATACAACGTACAACACAGTGTAATCATAATTGAGATTACAACAAGCAATGGTAAAATATCACCCATGTAACCTTGTATATAATCCTTTAACACAGAGATAGGAATGGTAAATCCTTCTGCATATGATACAAACTTACCATCTACATAGGGAATTGGAAATACGAAAAGCATCAAACCTATTATAGAGGGTATAAAGAATTTTAAAAATTGTTTGATATTGATACTGCTAACATCTTGACTTGAAGAACTAGCTTTAATAATGTCCATATTATTGTTACTCGCAGTCCATTTTTTAACTAACCTAAATATTTGCAATACATATATTTAGGCTAGATGCTTTAACTTATTTTAAATATTTAATATTAGTAATTCTTTAAAAGAGACTGTGTCACTTTTTCTAAAATTTTAAATATTCTGGTTGAGTCATCTTTTGAATTGTTATACAAAGGATTAATTTCTGCCATTTCCCAACAGCATACTTTCTTATTTTTGATTAACTCTATGTTAAGTTGCATGGCTTGTTCGTATGACAGGCCATTCATTGCAGGCGTACCGGTTCCTGGTACATACAAAGGGTCAACGCTATCAACATCAAATGAGACATAAATGTGATCGCAGTATTCTAGTTTCTTAAAGATTTCCTCTACTGTAGAGCTGATACCTTTTTGAGTGATTTCAGCAACGCTATATAAAGGGATCTTATGTCTTCTAATTAAATCCATCTCTTCTTCTTGATAATCTCTGACGGCACAAAAGACCACATTTTCTGGCTTGATTGAGGGTTCATCAGAAGCCATGAATTTTAATTTTTCCCAATACTCTTTCTCTTTTTCAGAAAGCTCATTGCGCTGACATTCTAGATTGTCAATGGCACACGCCATGGCCAAAGGCATACCATGCATGTTGCCTGATCCACTGGTATAGGGTGAATGAAAGTCAGCATGTGCGTCTATATAGACCACACCAATTTCAGCATCAGGATGCGCCATTTTTAGGCCATGCATCGTTCCTGCGCAGCTAGAATGATCTCCAGCTAAAACAATGGGGAATTTATTCTCATTTCTTATATCTTTTATTTTATGTGCTAACTTAGAGATAATCGGTTCAATCACATCAGCATATTTTGCATGCGCAAATTGTGATTCCCCTTCACTATTACTATCATCCTCAATACTGTCGAATTGCAATTTTTCAAAATAATCTGCATTAAGCTCTTTCGATGATTCTTTTAATGCATCAATGCCTAGAGAGGCGCCTTTTTTATATCCTGCAATATCTGAATAAACTTCTACTATTCTTATATTTTTCATCATATCAGTCATGATTTTGTCTCTATTAAATAAAATAATTTTTACATCATTTAAATTAAATTCATTTTTATATATTAAAGCTCTTGAAAATTAGCAGATAGATTTAAAAAATAAACATATCCATAACTGTCCAAGAGCTCTGCCAGACATAAATAAAGTTAAAAAATGATGCAGATTTTAAACGCTACACAAAATGAGAAGTGCTTATCATTTTTTTGCACTAATTACTGTTGTATCAATAGCGATTGTATTAATCACTTACGACATAGCCGCAGCCACCGATTCAGCTTCATTCGTCACTATGCTGCTATCTTTGCTATGCTCTTTCACTACCGAATATAGGTTTTTAGGGTCAGCTTGCTGAGGGATCATATCTAAAATCTCATATCCTCCCTGCTTTTTGATCAAGTCACGCAAAAATACCAAAGCTGTAAAGTCTTCTGATGCAAACCCAACGCCATCAAACACGATTAGATCATCATCTGACGTTCGAGCTTGCACTTCACCTTTGAGGATGCGATGAAACTCAGTAACAGGGAAGTCGCTTGATAGATTTTGGATCTCTCCCTCAATGCGTGTCTGAGGCTCAAACTCCACAATCACATGATCTGCTCGCATTAATATGTTGCTATCCAGCTCTGTCTTACCAGGACAATCACCGCCTATCGCATTGATATAAACACCTTTTGTAATTATATCGTCGCGTAAGATAGTGGCATTGGTTTTATCAGCCGTACAGGTAGTAATGATCTCTGCCCCTAAAACAGCTTCTTCTAACGTGCGACAAACTATGATGTTCAAACCTGAGTCTGAAAGGTTATCAGCCGTTTTTTGCGAGGCCGCTGGATCAACATCATACAAACGAACTTCTGAGATACCCATTATGGCTTTCATACCCAATGCTTGAAATTCAGACTGAGCGCCGTTTCCTATTAACGCCAGTTTTGTAACGCCTTTTGGCGCACAATGTTTGGCCAACATAGCTGATGTGGCAGCCGTACGTAATGCCGTCAGGATACACATTTCTGTCAGCAAAATAGGATAGCCATTTTCGACGTCAGACAAGATACCCATCGCTGCTACGGTCTGCAAGTTTCGTTTGGTATTGATTGGATGACCATTGACATATTTGCAAGCAAACATCTCTCCATCGCTTACTGGCATCAACTCGATGACGCCGTCTTTGGAATGCGAAGCAAAGCGAGAAGATTTTTCAAATTGATCCCAACGAAGATAATCTTTTTCTAAAGCATCCACTAGATCTGTAATACATTGCTCAACACCATAATCATGAATCATTTTAGCCATCGCTTGTACACTAACGAATGGAACCCCTTCCTTGGGTGGTACGATAAATTTAGACATTAATGCTGTTCCTTTTCATGAATATTGTTTATTGAACCGACAATTAATATCCTACCAACTATAATTGTCAGTTAAAATGTCAATAAGTTATTAAATATGGACCTATTTTTGACATATTGTTAGATATTACTTATCATAATGTCAAAATTCAATGAAGGAAGCGTTTTTATGGCGTATTACACTTATGATTCTTTAGATAGCGAACTGATATCTGAACTTCGACAAGATGGTCGAGCAACCATCTCAAACCTTGCTAAAAAACTCAAAGTCTCTCGTGCCACTATCCAAAACAGATTGGATAGACTGATGCATAACGGCGCTATATTAGGATTTACGATTCGAGTGCATGAGGCACTAGACAAAGAAACCGTCAAAGCAATGATGATGATTGAAGTAACAGGAAAGTCTACGTCACAAGTGATTAGGAAACTGCGGGGTATCCCTCAACTCATCAAGCTACATACGACCAATGGAGCGTGGGATTTGGTAGCAGAGATACACACCACAAGCTTGAGAGAGTTTGATGAAGTACTGCGTCAAGTAAGAGAAATTGACGGCATTCTTAATAGCGAAACCAGTGTTCTGCTTTCGAGTCTGTAATATAGTCAATCTTCTATAAATTGGATACGGTGTCAGTCACGCTCTAAGGATGCAATTCCCTAATGAGGATTTGAGCCTTTGGCTGTAGCCCACGTAATTCCAATGGGTATAGGCTTTTATATTGAATTAGTGTACATCTGAATCTACTCAATTGGCTTGATGGTTTTTGACTAGGTTATTAGGTAATCATTAAAGTATAGACCTCTCAAACTCCTACTCTTCAATGATCGGGGCGATTCACCGTTGACTATTTAAAATATATTTCAGTACTGGCAACCCAATAAAGACTCGTATCTTTTTTTAAAGGTACAATTTTTTAAAGGTACAGTTGCAAGTGTATGACCTTCATTATCAGTGAATTTAATTTGAATGCGCATGAATACAGGTAATACGCTTCATATTTTTATCAGTTATACGCAGAGAATAAGCAATAAAAACAATACTGTGATGTACTGACAGCGATATTCAAGAGGCACCGATTCTCATCCATATAGTCACGCCTGTGTAGGCAATGATTTTTGATGATGCAGGACATACAAGTACCGTTAGCAACCAAGGTAAGTAGTGATATAATGCCCCAATTATCGATATTTTATGAAAGGTTTACATTATGGCTCGTACAGCTAGCGCATTGCATATTTTAGTAAAACACAAAGAGCAGGCTGAAGACATTATTGCCAAGCTCAAAAAAGGCGCCAAGTTTGATGTACTGGCTAAAAAACACTCAACCTGCCCATCAGGTAAAAAAGGCGGCAGCTTAGGTGAGTTTGAAAAAGGTGACATGGTACCGCCATTTGACAAAGTCTGCTTCAGCGGCGAACTCTTCACCCCACATTTAGTGAAAACCAAATTTGGCTGGCACGTGGTTAAAGTGCTTTACAGGACGTAAGCACTAGCGCTGGAGCTCTAAATGGTAGCTGACTGAAAGATGCCTTAAACATTGTCCTGACTCATATATGATCTAAAACAACTTACAATCTAATGTCAGTGTCATAGCTAATAACATAAGAGGCTATCCTAGATTGTTTTACTTATCTACGATAGCCCCGCTAACTATCATCTAAGATATTATGGACAGAGTAGAGGTCAGCATTTCGAGTCTGCTTATGCTTACCAAACCCAGAAAGCCCCAATCTTAAGATTGGGGCTTTTTTTGTCTGTAAAGTGTGCGCTGTAGAAGGAAAATTCGTACTTGAATCACATCCTAAGCACAACTATTCAATCAATAAATATAACTATTAATTGATAAGGAATGATAAACCTAAATTACCACCTTGATCACCACTGTTACCACCGAAAGCACTATTTAATCCAAATTTACCATCTAGCGTCGTATAGTTAACCCCTAGCGCATAGCCTGTCTCACCAGACCAAGTACCTCCTGCTAAGCCAACACTAAACTTACCTGGAACGTCTGAATACTTAAGACCAGCAAATGCTAATGATGATGCTATTGCCTTATTTTGACGATCCTCTAATGCATTGATCTCACGATCTGTATAACCAAATGCTTCAGCCTGACTTTGGAACAATTGACCACCGTTCACGGCATCAGTTGAAGTAGCAGAGAGCTGACCTGCGCCTACATTTCGTACCACGTTACCGCCCATATTAACTGCAGCACCCTGACTAACAGTGAGTGACTGCGATACTTCTAGGGTTTGCGTATCTAAGTTTTGCGTACTGATATCATCAGGTCTAAAAGTATTGGTTAGAACTAACTCATTGGCAGTCACAGTGCCCGTTACTGATAGGTTACCAGTCGTATTTATATCACCAGTATTATTGATACCGTTCGTAGTCGTTTGACCTGTTGCTGTCAAATCGGTCGTCGTCACACTGTCTGTACTGATAGCACCTGTGTTAGCAATACCGTTCGTAGTCGTTTGACCTGCCACACTTAACGTATTACCTAATGTAGCCGCACCAGTATTCGTTAAAGTACCTGAGTTGGTTAAATTACCTGTGTTGGCTAGCAGACCTGTGTTACGAATACCATTGGTAGTCGTTTGACCTGCCACACTTAGCGTATTGCCTAATGTAGCCGCACCAGTATTCGTTAAAGTACCTGAGTTGGTTAGGTTACCAGTGTTGGCTAGAAGACCGGTGTTACGAATACCATTGGTAGTCGTTTGACCTGCCACGCTTAGCGTGTTTTGTAAGGTAGTTGCACCAGTATTCGTTAGTGTACCTGAGTTAGTCAAGTTACCAGTGTTGGCTAGAAGACCGGTGTTAGCAATACCGTTAGTAGTCGTTTGACCTGTTGCTGTAAAATCAGTAGTAGTCAGACTGTCTGTACTGATAGCACCTGTATTAGCTATACCATTCGTGGTCGTTTGACCCGCTACGCTTAGCGTATTTTGTAAGGTAGTTGCCCCAGTGTTTGTTAGCGTACCTGAGTTGGTCAAGTTACCTGTGTTGGCTAGTAGACCAGTGTTAGCAATACCTTTCGTGGTCGTTTGACCCGCTACGCTTAGCGTATTTTGTAAGGTAGTTGCCCCAGTGTTTGTTAGCGTACCTGAGTTGGTCAAGTTACCTGTGTTGGCTAGTAGACCAGTGTTAGCAATACCTTTCGTAGTCGTTTGACCTGCCACGCTTAGCGTGTTTTGTAAGGTAGTTGCACCAGTGTTCGTTAGCGTACCTGAGTTGGTTAAATTGCCGGTGTTAGCAAGCAGTCCGGTGTTATCCAAACCATTGGTGCTAGATTGGCCTGCAACACTTAATGTGTCTTGTAGTTCAGTAGCGCCAGTATTGGTTAGCGTGCCTGAGTTGGTTAAATTACCAGTGTTAGCAAGCAGTCCGGTGTTATCCAAACCATTGGTGCTAGATTGGCCTGCAACACTTAATGTGTCTTGTAGTTCAGTAGCGCCAGTATTGGTTAGCGTGCCTGAGTTGGTTAAATTACCAGTGTTAGCAAGCAGTCCGGTGTTATCCAAACCATTGGTGCTAGATTGGCCTGCAACACTTAATGTGTCTTGTAGTTCAGTAGCGCCAGTATTGGTTAGCGTGCCTGAGTTGGTTAAATTACCAGTGTTAGCAAGCAGTCCGGTGTTATCCAAACCATTGGTGCTAGATTGGCCTGCAACACTTAATGTGTCTTGTAGTTCAGTAGCGCCAGTATTGGTTAGCGTGCCTGAGTTGGTTAAATTACCAGTGTTAGCAAGCAGTCCGGTGTTATCCAAACCATTGGTGCTAGATTGGCCTGCAACACTTAATGTGTCTTGTAGTTCAGTAGCGCCAGTATTGGTTAGCGTGCCTGAGTTGGTTAAATTACCAGTGTTAGCAAGCAGTCCGGTGTTATCCAAACCATTGGTGCTAGATTGGCCTGCAACACTTAATGTGTCTTGTAGTTCAGTAGCGCCAGTATTGGTTAGCGTGCCTGAGTTGGTTAAATTACCAGTGTTAGCAAGCAGTCCGGTGTTATCCAAACCATTGGTGCTAGATTGGCCTGCAACACTTAATGTGTCTTGTAGTTCAGTAGCGCCAGTATTGGTTAGCGTGCCTGAGTTGGTTAAATTACCAGTGTTAGCAAGCAGTCCGGTGTTATCCAAACCATTGGTGCTAGATTGGCCTGCAACACTTAATGTGTCTTGTAGTTCAGTAGCGCCAGTATTGGTTAGCGTGCCTGAGTTGGTTAAATTACCAGTGTTAGCAAGCAGTCCGGTGTTATCCAAACCATTGGTGCTAGATTGGCCTGCAACACTTAATGTGTCTTGTAGTTCAGTAGCGCCAGTATTGGTTAGCGTGCCTGTGTTAGCGATATCGCCACCGTTAGTGATGTCGCCTGAGTTAGCTATATCACCTGTGTTACCGATACCGTTAGTAGTCGATTGGCCCGCAACACTTAGCGTGTCTTGTAGTTCAGTAGCGCCAGTATTGGTTAGCGTGCCTGTGTTAGCGATATCGCCACCGTTAGTGATGTCGCCTGAGTTAGCTATATCACCTGTGTTACCGATACCGTTAGTAGTCGATTGGCCCGCAACACTTAGCGTGTCTTGTAGTTCAGTAGCGCCAGTATTGGTTAGCGTGCCTGTGTTAGCGATATCGCCACCGTTAGTGATGTCGCCTGAGTTAGCTATATCACCTGTGTTACCGATACCGTTAGTAGTCGATTGGCCCGCAACACTTAGCGTGTCTTGTAGTTCAGTAGCGCCAGTATTGGTTAGCGTGCCTGTGTTAGCGATATCGCCACCGTTAGTGATGTCGCCTGAGTTAGCTATATCACCTGTGTTACCGATACCGTTAGTAGTCGATTGGCCCGCAACACTTAGCGTGTCTTGTAGTTCAGTAGCGCCAGTATTGGTTAGCGTGCCTGTGTTAGCGATATCGCCACCGTTAGTGATGTCGCCTGAGTTAGCTATATCACCTGTGTTACCGATACCGTTAGTAGTCGATTGGCCCGCAACACTTAGCGTGTCTTGTAGTTCAGTAGCGCCAGTATTCGTTAAAGTACCTGTGTTAGCGATATTGCCACCGTTAGTGATGTCGCCTGAGTTAGCTATATCACCTGTGTTACCGATACCATTAGTAGTCGATTGGCCCGCAACACTTAGCGTGTCTTGTAGTTCAGTAGCGCCAGTATTCGTTAAAGTACCTGTGTTAGCGATATTGCCACCGTTAGTGATGTCGCCTGAGTTAGCTATATCACCTGTGTTACCGATACCGTTAGTGGTGGATTGGCCTGTAACACCTAATGTGTTATTTATTTGAGTCGCACCATTGTTAGTCGTAGTACCATTGTTAATAGTGGCACCATTATTAGTCGTAGTACCATTATTAATCGTGGCACCATTGTTAGTCGTAGTACCAGTCGTAGTAAGGCTACCGGTAGTGATATTACCAGTATTACTAATACCATTTGTCGTGGTTGTACCAGCAACATCCAATGTGGTACCTAAGTCAGTAGCGCCTGCTACCGATAGGGAACCACCGTTAGTACCAGTGTTTGTAATAACCAAGTCCGAATTTAAATCGGAACTACTAGAACAGTCCGTTGCCCCTGTCTGATTTGGTCCCGTTCCACATTGTATTGTATTAACAGTACCAGCTGCCATAACTGGTGACATAAATAGTGCGCCGGTCGCTGTAGTAATGGCTATGGCTAAAAGCTTACGCTGAAAATTGGTTTGCATAATATTCCCTCTCTGAATTATTTAATTAGATATTAAAAATGTTTTGTTAAAAGAATGTTTTATCGACCTATCGCAAAAGCAAGCCCACCCTGATATAAGATGTCATCACTTCCAGCATATGCAAACCCTCCTGTTAGCTTATAATTACTTTCCTTACTCAAATATGTTATGCCAATTGCCATGGCAGTATTGCTTTTAAAGTTTCCTACTCCGATCATACCTGACAGCTGACCAGGTCTAGCCACTGCGTCTGAACCGTTGGATAAGGCCGCTGACATCGCTATGCCTTTGTAAGCAATTTCATCACCTTGTCGTGAATATTCACGTGAGTATTCGTACACTTTTGATAACTGTCCAACATTCACAGCATCATTATAATTAACACCTGGAGATACATTGGTTATTCTGCTATTGGCGGCATTTATGCCATTGTTGGATAGACTAGGACCATTATTGATTTGAATGCTATTTACCTGAATGTCGTTGCTTAGTCCTACACTAATGCCTTCACTTGTCGTTTGAACAGATACATTCTGATTGGTACTCTTCACTGCAATCGTATCGCCTAACTGATGTGTAGTGCTATTTGTACCATCGTTAAATGTAATTCCTTTAGATATCTTAGTAGTATTCTGCTGAACGACTGAATCTAGACTAGCAACGTTAGCAGCCGTATCGACCAAATCGTTTGTGTTTTTAGCAATAGCTGTATTTGCTGTTATTAAGTTATCGCTGTTTTTAGCGATAGCCACATTCGCCACATTCAAATCATTTTTGTTACTTGAGATATCATTTGAATTCTGAGATATCACTGTATTTGCTGTTATTAGATCATCTCTGTTTTTAGCTATACCACTGTTTGCGCTAACTAAATCTTCTGTATTTTTCAAAATATCATTGCTGTTTTTAGCTATCGTACTGTTCGCTGTCACTAAGTTTTCACTATTTTTCAGGATATCGCCTTTATTTTGCGAAATCTTAGTATTGGCAGTGGCTAAATCATCTATATTTTTTGAAATCTTAGTATTGGCAGTGATTAAGTCATCTGTGTTTTTTGAAATATTAGTATTGGCATTGATTAAATCATCCGTATTTTTCAAAATCTTGGTGTTAGCGTCGGCTAAATCATCTGTGTTTTTCGAAATCTTAGTGTTAGCGTCGGCTAAATCATCTGTGTTTTTCGAAATCTTAGTATTAGCATTGATTAAGTCATCCGTATTTTTCAAAACATTGGTATTAGCATTGGCTAAATCATCCGTGTTTTTCGAAATCTTGGTATTGGCATTGATTAAGTCATCAGCATTTTTTGAAATCTTGGTGTTGGCATTGATCAAGTCATTCGTGTTTTTTGAAACTTCAGACTCAATAACAATGAGCTTACCCACGTTTTGTGAAATGATATTCGTATTGCTAGAAATCGCGTTATTGGCCGTTACTAGATCACCAGTATTTTTAGCAATACCTGCGTTTGCTATTACTAAATCACCAGTGTTTTTGGCAATCCCCGCGTTTGCTATTACTAAATCATCAGTATTTTTGGCAATACCTGCGTTGGCCGTGGTCAATGCACTTGTATTGTCGGACACACTTGTGTTGATAGTACCAAGAGCACTTGCATACTGAGCGATCGAGCTAGTATTTTGAGAAATTGCATTATTGGCTGTCACTAAATCATTAGTATTTTTAGAAGTGGCGGACTTAACAGTGACTAGATCAGTCGCATTAGATGCAATGTTGGCCGTATTTGTCGAAATAAGAGTATTAGCGGTGGTTAAAGCATTTTTGGTATCATCGATTTCAACTTTGGCCGCAGCAATATCACTCTGATTTTTAAGTGCAATATCTCTATTTAGTGAGGTATTCATCGCAACAGAATATAACTGACTACCATTGACACTATCTGAGGAGGTTTGGGATATTTCACCAGCTGCTACGTTTTGAATTCTACGTTCATTATTGGCTGATCCTACTGATATAACACCGTTTGCCGTACTTGCTGCAAAGTTATTGTAATCGATGCTACCTATTACTGTATTGGCCACTCTGCCAGTGTTTCCAGCAGTCGTCGTATTGCCTTGTTGTCCGCTACTTTGTAACAACTGTGTTCCCACTTTGTCGCCTGTAGTTGCAACCGTATTGTTGCCTAAATAGACTGAGTTTTTGACTGTATTACTTATTGGTATGGCGTTACCAGCGTTATCAACTTGCCCTGTGTTATTAATATTAGAACCCAAAACAAATGTATCACTTGAGTTGATAATATTATTATTTCCAAGTGCATGGCTGTTCGCCACAGTATTATTTACTGCTCTGCTAGTAGTGGTAGGACTCGTAGCTTTTATAATATTAGACTGTCCAATGGTCGATGAACTTGCTGCTTCAACGATATTATTAGAACCAACCGCTATCGTTCTATTCGCTAAAGACTCGTTAGACGCTCCTACAGATAATGAGTTGGTACCATTAGCAATAGCATTGCGACCCAATGCCGTTGCATTCTCTCGAGTGGCTTGTGCGTTTTGTCCAGTTGCGGTGCTGTTTGCGCCTGTTGCCAGAGCATTTGCGCCGGTTGCGGTACTGTTCTGAGCCAACGCTATACTGTCATAACCTATTGCGGTGGTACGATCTGCCGTTGCTTCACTTTGCGCACCATTTGCTGTTGAGCCAAATCCTGAAGCAATGGCTCTACTACCTGAGGTGGTCGCATAAGACCCTGATGCCGTGCCTTCATAACCGATGGCGGTGGCTTCTAGACCAGTTGCCTTCACATTGACACCAGTTGCTGTTGTATTAACAGCGGTGGCTTTCGCATTGCGACCCAACGCCGTTGCATTCTCTTGAGTGGCTTGTGCGTTTTGTCCAGTTGCGGTGCTGTTTAAACCTGTCGCTAGAGCAATTGCGCCAACTGCTGTACTGTTTTGAGCCAACGCCACACTGTCGTAACCTATTGCAGTAGTACGGTCTGCCGTTGCTTCACTTTGTGCACCATTTGCTGTTGAGCCAAATCCTGAAGCAATGGCTCTACTACCTGAGGTGGTCGCATAAGACCCTGATGCCGTGCCTTCATAACCGATGGCGGTGGCTTCTAGACCAGTTGCCTTCACATTGACACCAGTTGCTGTTGTATTAACAGCGGTGGCTTTCGCATTGCGACCCAACGCCGTTGCATTCTCTTGAGTGGCTTGTGCGTTTTGTCCAGTTGCGGTGCTGTTTAAACCTGTCGCTAGAGCAATTGCGCCAACTGCTGTACTGTTTTGAGCCAACGCCACACTGTCGTAACCTATTGCAGTAGTACGGTCTGCCGTTGCTTCACTTTGTGCACCATTTGCTGTTGAGCCAAATCCTGAAGCAATGGCTCTACTACCTGAGGTGGTCGCATAAGACCCTGATGCCGTGCCTTCATAACCGATGGCGGTGGCTTCTAGACCAGTTGCCTTCACATTGACACCAGTTGCTGTTGTATTAACAGCGGTGGCTTTCGCATTGCGACCCAACGCCGTTGCATTCTCTTGAGTGGCTTGTGCGTTTTGTCCAGTTGCGGTGCTGTTTAAACCTGTCGCTAGAGCAATTGCGCCAACTGCTGTACTGTTTTGAGCCAACGCCACACTGTCGTAACCTATTGCAGTAGTACGGTCTGCCGTTGCTTCACTTTGTGCACCATTTGCTGTTGAGCCAAATCCTGAAGCAATGGCTCTACTACCTGAGGTGGTCGCATAAGATCCTGATGCCGTGCCTTCAAAACCGGTGGCGGTGGCTTCTAGACCAGTTGCCTTCACATTGACACCAGTTGCTGTTGTATTAACAGCGGTGGCTTTCGCATTGCGACCCAATGCCGTTGCATTCTCTCGAGTGGCTTGTGCGTTTTGTCCAGTTGCAGTGCTGTTTAAACCTGTTGCTCTACTGCTCACACCGGTTGCCGTTGTATTCTCTTGGGTAGCTTGTGCATCTTGTCCGGCTGCTGTGCTATTTAAGCCTATCGCTCTGCTACTCACACCTGATGCTGTCGTATTTGTATTGGTGGCTTGTGCGTCTTGTCCATTTGCTGTGCTGTTTGCGCCCGTTGCCAGAGCGTTCACACCAGCTGCTGTTGTATTTACAGCGGTAGCTTGTGCGTTTTGACCCATTGCCGTTGCATTTTCTTGAGTGGCTTGTGCGTTTTGTCCGTTTGCGGTGCTGTTTGAACCCGTTGCTCTACTACTCACACCAGATGCTGTCGTATTTGTATTGGTCGCCTGTGCATCCTGTCCGTTTGCTGTGCTGTTTGAACCTGTCGCTCTACTGCTCACACCGGTTGCCGTTGTATTGATGGCGGCCGCCTGTGCATCCTGTCCGTTTGCTGTGCTGTTTGAACCTGTCGCTCTACTACTCACACCGGTTGCCGTTGTATTGATGGCGGTAGCTTGTGCATCTTGTCCGTTTGCTGTGCTGTTTGAACCTGTCGCTCTACTACTTACACCAGCTGCTGTCGTATTTGTATTGGTCGCCTGTGCACCTTGTCCAGTTGCTGTGCTGTTTGAACCTGTCGCTCTACTACTCACACCAGCTGCTGTCGTATTTGTATTGGTCGCTTGCGCATCTCGTCCAATTGCAGTGCTGTTTCCACCCGTTGCTTGAGACTGTGCGCCATAGCTGCTTGAATTTGCACCGCTTGCTATGGCGCTCTCTCCAATAGCGGTACTATTTGCTACTAATGCTTGAGAACCATTACCGATGGCAATCGCTGTTGGGTCTGATGCTGTCGCGGCATCTCCATTGTTACTGTCACCAGCCCCTAGTATCTGTCCACCACCAATAGACACTCCCGATTGTAGGTTACCTGCTCCATCAGGACCTAATGATACTGATGAAGTACCAGCTCTATTTTCAACAACAACAGCTGCACCCTCTGTTACCTCGACATCACCGACGAACTCCTGCCCACATGACGGCGCATCTGCGGCATCAGCATCCAATGCAAGTGTAGTAAATCCAAGTGCAATACCTGCTGCTTGAGTCACTAGTGAGCCAACAACAAGAATAGAACCGCCAGCCCCGGCACCAAAAGGTAACGCCTGTATTGCTTCACCAGCTGCTTCTACAGCTATTGCAGCTAAATCAACACCTATCTGAGTATATTCTAGAGTACGAATTTCATTATCAATAGTTTCTGAACATTTTCTATTAGTTCTATCTGAATATCCTGATGACCCTGGCCCTGGCCCTGATCCTGTAGACTGTGGAGCCGTACCACCTACTGGTGCAGTTGGCAGATCATCTGGCACAACTACGGGTGCTGGTGGATTGTCTATACTGTCTATTAACTGATCTATATAAGGCCGGTTGGTATTGAGTTCATTAGTGTTAGTTTGTGTTTGAGCTTCATTTGCAGTGATCCGATCACGATTACTAACAATGACCTGACCCTCATCAAAGTATTCGTAGCTATTATCAAGAGGACCTAACGCATATGATGGAAAACTGACTGCACTCATTGCAATTATGAGAGCAGTTCTTTGTAAAATAGGTGTTTTAGTTGTCTTCATCATGATAAATACTCTATTTTAAATAGGAATTCATTACAGCATGGAACAAAAATATTTTTGAATTTGCAAACAAATTTCGTATTTTTTCACATGCTTGATAGATAGTTCATATAGGGGTTTACAGAAAATTATTTGAGAAAATGCTGAATAAATTGTACCGATATGAAAAATATTACATCTTTAAATAGGGCTTTTTGATGATGTAAATAAAAGTTGTTTAAATGTAATTGAAACTAAGTGACTATGTAATATTATTATTGTTTTGTAAACATTGCAAGCATATATTTATATAATCGAATATCTATTAGATCTGACAGAATATGGCCATAAAAAGACAGAACCACATATCTGAAATTTAAAAAGGTGCTATTCGCATGTTGATTCAAGCGCCAAGCGACTATATCTCTACATCGTCAGCCATCATAAAAGTATGATTCTCTCTAATGGAAAAATCTTGGTTCTCTATTTATTTAAGATTCACCGCTCTCACAACACTCCTGAAATTAGGATGCAAACCATTGATTTAGATCAATTCGATGGCGGTAGAATGCCTTTAGAGATGGTCACCAAATTAACCATATCGCATCGCCATTGTTCTCACGGTATAGAGTTATACCGAAATATATTAGGGGTCTGTGCTGAAATCTTTAGAACTGCAGATAGCCTACGACGTATAAGCATCAAAACTTAACGCCTAAAATTCAGCCTTAGTAAAGTATTGAAGTGTGGGTAAGAAGTCCCTTAGTACGCCAGCAGCATCTTATGGCATCTTAGTGTTTTGAACGGCTTGATTGAAAACGGATAATGATAGCGGTGGTTAACGTTAGTCTTTTTAGATTAAGCATGAGTGATCCTGTTTATCATCGTGATATCCTTATCAAGTATGTTATCTATTAACATCTTAAATCTAACAAGATTGTTGCAGGTGTCAATAGATGCATTCGAGTCATTGATGATGCCTACTGTGACAATTCGGGGCGCGTTAGGACGTGTACTCAATCTGAACGGAAACGACTACATGAGCCAAACATAGATAAATCTTGCCAAACAGTGTTAAATAGCGGGTCAACAAAAATTTATAGCTTATTTTGGTACACAAATGGTGTTCCAATTTTATTTACTGAGTCAATGGCGTTAGAAATTACTCAAAAACGCTAGAAAACACCGCCAACAAGTGGATAATGATAGGTCGAATCTTCTCAATTCCAGTTTATACGCTCATAAAAACCAAATATGGTCAGTCCTCTATAAATCAGATACGGTGTCAGGCTCGCTTAGTCTACTATTTGTAGTACTTTCCCTTGCCTTCCTTGTATCCAAACTATATTAAACCGACTATGGTTAACGAGCGTTCAGTGAACTGGAGTCATTATCAGTTAGTAGAATAAAAGGATTTAACATGCGACTGTCATCATTCATGCAAAAAATGCACAAACGCAACCCTAAACTGGGCAAAGTCGCCTCGCTTGCAACGGCGACAGGTGTGCTTGCTGGTAATAGCTTAATCGTTGCGCTACCCGTATGGCTGATGGGTGCTACCAAAGTCGTGACCGGTGCAGCGATCGCTGATGACACGATGATCAAAGTGACCAATTATTGGATAAACAGTAATAACGCTTTAATCGATAATATCTTACCGGAGAAAGACTGGCGTATCAGCCTACCTGATGACGTCAATATGCAAGGCAAGTACCTACTGATGAGTAATCATCAATCATGGGTAGATACCAGTATCGTGCAATATATTAGTGAAAATCGCTTACCGTTGACGCGCTTTTTCACCAAGTTTGAGCTGATATATATTCCTGTCATTGGTCAAGCTTTTTACTTTTTAGACTTTCCTATGATGCGTCGGCACTCTAAAGAAGCGATTGCTAAAAACCCAGCCTTACAAGGTAAGGATATTGAGGAAGCAAAACGCGCGTGCGCCCTCCTCAAAGACAAACCCTTTACCTTATTGAACTATTTAGAAGGGACGCGCTTTACCCAAGACAAGCATGACAAACAGCAGTCACCTTATAAGCATCTGCTCAAGCCTCGCGCGGGTGGTCTCTCATTGGCGATCAATGCGTTGGGTAAAGAGATGGATGGCATCTTGGATATGACCATCGTTTATCCTGACGGGGTGCCGACGTATAGTGATCTGTGGAAGGGCAACATTAAGCGTTTGGGTGTCGACGTGCGACATGTCGAGATACCTGATGCACTATTTGATGCAGTCAAAAACGGTGGTTATGAGAATGATGAGGCCATCAAGGCGCAAATGTTTGCTTGGATAGAGGAAATGTGGCATCAAAAAGATCAGCGTATTAGCGCTATGCTGGCTGAATTTGATAACCGTCCTGACGTCTAAACCAATCAATAGAAAAGTTAATAAATAAGGCTTATATATTTTGATACTTTGACCCCCACATTAAAAAAGTGAGTGGGGTGTCAAAAAGCATGCTTGGTGGTTAGAGCATGACTATAGTTAGGTCAATACAAGAAAGAGACAGCGCAGAGAATATTAACTAGCTGTTTGGCAAGATTTAGCCGTTTCTAACCCATTTAGTCACTTTCGTTCAGATTGAGGACACGCCCTGACTCATCAAGGTATTTAAATATGAAACGTGCCAATCAATTACAGCCATTATCTCGCCAGCATCATCTTGGTCTCAACTTGTCTCGTCATGCGAAAGAATGCACTGACACGGTTACAGAGATTGCCAAGCACTGGCATAATCTCACCGCTTATATCGACGATATGCAATATCACTTTCAGATTGAAGATCATTTTCAGATTGAAGACAACTTAATTGCTAATGCGTTAGAGCCTTATCGAGCATCTCAACCTGAAGTAGCATCGGTATTAGCGGCGCTTGCTGGTCAGCATAAACGCTTGCAGACCCTGATAGATGCGGGTCAAAAAACGGCGAGTCAGTCTCTAACGAGAGTACAAGTCAGAGAGCTTGGCACGTTACTATACGACCATATTCGTTTTGAGGAGCGCGAACTATATCCTATTGTAGAGAAGTATCTAACAGAGGATGAGCTGGATGCTGTTTATCAAGCAAGCCCAGACAGTATTAAGCGCTCAGATGAGAACCGCTAGAAATTAGAGTATGTTAAAAATGCGGTTTGCGTCGCTTCTATTGGCGTTAATTGAGCATCAGCGTTGATTTAGCTTATTGACAGTGGCAATCAAGGCGACCATGATGATACCAATGATAATAAGAATGCCGGACATCATATGTGCCGCTTCATAATTCAGCGCCTCAACTTGCTCATAGATAGCAATCGAGACGACTTTGGTCTCACCTGAGATACTCCCACCTATCATCAATACCACTCCAAACTCGCCAATGGTATGGGCAAAGCTAATTAAGCTGCCAAGAATAATACCAACGCGCGCTTGTGGCAATGCTACTTTCATAAAGCGCCTCAGACGACTTGGCTCCAATAAATGCGCCACTTCGATGACGCTGGCTGGAATGCGCAAAAACTGAGCGTAGACAGGCTGAATATAAAAGGGCAACGAGTAAATAATAGAGCCGATGACAAGCCCTTCAAAGGTAAAGATGAATGGGCTGATATCATGCTCAGCGAGCCATCTACCGATACCCACGTTGGGGCTTAATAGCAGTAATAAATAAAAGCCAATCACGGTAGGCGGTAATACTAACGGCAACGCGATAACGCCCATTAGTAAGACTTTAAAACGACTAAGTACTCGGCCACGGCTCGGTTTGGCGAGCCAATAAGCGACAGGCGTGGCAAACAGTAATAAGCATAAGGTCGTAACACTAGCGAGCTTAACGCTCACCCACAATGGACTGAGCATGTCTGCCATAAAAGATTGGGCTATCATAACGTCATTGCTCTTTCTTGGTCGTTGCTAGCCATTAATGATCGTAACAAGTAATATAGTCAAAATATACTAAAAACGCGACGGTCTTGCTGATATCAATTTTTTGTCGCCTCTGTCTGTGTAAGCACAGCAAGCAAGGAAAATTAATATCAGCAGTGCCTGATGGTTCAATATTACTTTTCACTCACTATATCATTCACAAAAATTAGAGTAGCAAGGAAAAAGAGTACAAGTAATACGCATTGTAGGCCAAGCAATTTTGACACAGCTAATCGTATTTTTGGGTTTAGTATAAGGATAATGCTTGGTTATTTAACCATTAAATAGCCCGCTTGTGAGAAATAGTGTTGTCCTGCTTTTGAACGTAAATAATCTGTAAAATCTGTGGCAATGAGTGCATCACTAATGACGATTCCATCTTGCAAAATCGCTGGATAAGAGGTTGGTGCTAACGTGATAAATTGTTCGGGTTTGGCTTTGATAGCGATGATTTGCGACTGTGCAACAAAGCCATAGTCCACACTGCCCGTATGTGCGTATTGAAATGCTTGGCCGATATTTTCTGCTTGTATCAGGCGTTTTTGCTTATTTAAAGTGTTATATAAATTTTGCGACTGTAAATAGGCTTGTGCCGATGCGCCATAAGGGGCAAGCTCAGGATTAGCGATGGCTATCTTGCCATTAGCGTCTTTTATGAGTAAATCACTCAGCATTGCTGGACTCGATTTATCCAACGACTTAGTGACGCTATATAGTGCCAACTGGCCTTGCGTATAAGTAAACGCTGTATAGCTCTCATTATTTTTAGCGTTATTAACGACTCTTTCAGCCGCCAGTTTGGCAGGAAATTCTTGATTGGCAGATAAGAATATATCGTAAGGTGCGCCTGCTTTTATTTGCGCGTATAACTTGCCTGACGAGGCATAAGTGACGTCAATATCTTGTGCCGCTAAGTTTTCATCTGTTTTATAACCGTCAATAATTTGAGGCAACACATCCGATAAATTGGCAGCAGCAGCGATACGCAGGGTTTGGGTTTGCTCAGGTGTCTGGCTAGCAGAATCCGTGTCAACCGTATTTTCTGCTGTACAAGCGCTTAACGCTACTAGTAAAAATGCAAAGATAGGTGTCACTGCCATCAACTTAGCCATTACTAACCATCCTCGTTCTTAACCGTTATTGCTAAGCCACTTCGAAACATCATTGTCGTAATACTCTTGTTTCCACACCGGAATGTCTGCTTTAATCGTATCTAGTATCCAGCGGCAAGCATCAAAAGCGGGATAACGATGGGCAGAAACCACGCCCACCCAGACAGCGACATCGCCTATCTCTAAAGCACCAATACGATGGATGGCAATAGCATGAGTGATTTCAAAACGCTTTTTGGCTTCTTCGATAATTGCGCGACCTTGATTCAGTGCCAAGTCTTCATAGCCATAATAGGTTAAGCGCTCAACGCTGGCGGCATTATTGTGATTGCGTACTCTGCCCTCAAAGCAAACGAAAGCACCGCAGCTATCATCATCGAGGGTGTTTTTGAGTCGGTTTTCATCAATCACCACATCCAATAACGCAAAGCCATCACGCTCAGCGATTAGGTAGGCTTCGTCGATGCTACGCTTGATGGTCATTGAGTGGCTATGGACGTTATCTGTCATGTGATATCTCTATTTAATGTCTCTATGTGCTATCTTTTTAAATACGAAGCGCTCTACTAAAATTTAACCACCCGCGACTGGCGTGATAAATACCACACTGTCACCATCATGGATCTGGTCTGTCCATTTAGCAAAGTAATCATTTACCGCCACGCGTAGCTCTGCCTGCGGGCGACTAAAGCGATGCTTTTGACTAAGTTGTTCATACAGCTCAGTTAATGAGGTCGACTGCTCAACGCTGACCGCTTCTTCTTGGCAGTTGGCTTCATCCGCTAAGCTGGCGAAATATAGCACGTTAATAGTCATCGTTGCTTCAGTGTTTGGTGCTACATCAATAGTACTCATAAAAACCTTCCATTCTGTGTAAGCTATCGATCGTTATACTGATATTACTGCTTATTTAATAATGCTCATCGTGAAAAAATCCCATCAATCTAAGCCTGATTTTAAGCATGACTATAATCTGATTTGCCGCCTGTTTTTGTCACCAAATGAATATTATCAATAACGATATCATGCGATAGTGCTTTGGTCATATCATAGATCGTCAGACAAGCAATGCTAACGGCAGTTAAGGCTTCCATCTCCACCCCAGTTTTATGCGTGACTTTGACAGTGCCGCTGACGGTAATGGCATGCAGCGCATCATCGTAGGCAAAGGCTAGACCAATCTTGTCTAGCGGCAATGGATGACACAATGGAATCAAATCATGAGTTCGCTTGGCAGCCATGATACCGGCGATATGCGCCGTCTGAGTAATGCTACCCTTTTTGGTCATGCCATCAGCCGCTTTGATTTGAGCATAAATATCACTTGGAAAACGCACTTGTCCGACCGCGTTGGCTTCTCGCGTCGTTGCCGTCTTACCACTGACATCGACCATGGTAATATCACCATTGCCATCTAGATGCGATAAGCTAGATTGTCTGCTGTCTTGACTGTTGCTATTCATTGGTAATTTCTCTTGATAAACTTTTTTTATAAATCGCTTAACGCTGCGCAGGCACGTTGGAAATCTTCAGGGGTATTAAAGTTGGTTAGACGCTGCCAATTTTCTGTCAAAGGCACAGCTTGCGTAAGAGGCTTAATAAATGACATGACACGGCGTTGACCGCTATCAATATAAGCCTTTAAATCGGCCTCAATACTCAATTGATACAGCCCTAACAACGGATATAGATGGCTATCATCGGTTAGGCAAACCACTTTTTTATCGGCCACTTGACTAATCACTGGTTGTAATTTCTGCCACAAGCCTGTTGCCGGTATTAAACTATCGCAGCTAATAACGAGTAACCATGATGAGCCGGATTTTTGGTTTGGCATTGTATCAGTGAGCTTGGCTAATGTCTGCAAAGCTGATTCAATAGCAACCAATGCTCCACCGTTATCACTCTGCTCGTCATCATTGACAGGAGTGTAATCAGCAATATGCATAATTGGAGATTGTGGATTACCAATACTTAAATCTAAATCAACCGTAAAACCACGCTCATTGTCCGCAATCATAATCGGTATATTGAAATCAGTTGCATTTTCGGCAGCTGCTTTTAGTTCAAGGACATGACCCACATGATAGTCTAACAGCCGCTCACCTGTCGGTAGGGTGAGTTCCGCTTTGGGCACGCCCATACGCTTGGACGCGCCACCCGCTAAGATGACTACGCCTGCCAAACTATTTAGATGTGGTGCAGTATTAGCCATCATTAAATATCAGTCATGGCCAGGGTTTTGTGCCAAAAAGTGTGGCACAAAATTGCACGGACGAGTACGGCTATCGAACTGCTCTTTTAAGATATTTTCCCAGCCAGTACGACACGCGCCTGATGAGCCCGGTAAGCAAAATATACCCGTGCCATTTGCCATGCCAGCGACTGCTCTTGATTGTACCGTAGACATGCCAATTTCATCTTTTGAGATGAGACGAAACATTTCACCAAAGCCATCGATCGACTTATCAAACAACACCTTAACAGCCTCTGGCATACTGTCTCTGATAAAAAATCCCGTACCGCCCGTCGTAATCACCGCATGAACCTTTGGATCTGCAATCCAACCACTGATAACCGCTCTTATCTGGTAGATATCATCAGAGATCAATTGACGATCTGCTAAGCGATGCCCTGCTTCGGTTAAGCTGTCTGCCAAGTATTGTCCTGAAGTATCTTCTGCGATTGTGCGACTGTCAGAGACGGTTAATACGGCAATATTAAGCGGTGTAAATGCTGCAGCGGGTTTGCTCATAGAATTTCCTAGAGAAGGTGATGTTAATGTTTAAAAAAGCGTAACGTGCTCACTAATTTAACCGCCAATGATTGACAGATTGTGCATAATGCCACTATTTGCATCATGCAAATGATGATGCTCAGGTTTAATCGGCATAAAGCTATGTAGATCATTGACTAAACCCTGCACATCATCGTTCTGTAAATGCTGACGAATATCATAGTTGCCTTGATCGAATAAGCACAGATGCACTTTTCCTTGACTGCTCACCCGTAGGCGATTACAGGTATCACAAAAATGCGCCGCATAAGGGGCAATCATACCAATGCGCCCCAGATAATCAGGATGGCTGTACTCTACCGCAGGACCATCGCTACTGCCACGCTCATGCGGCTGCCAACCATGCTCTAATAAATAATCGGTGATAATATCGGACTGGGCATGCTGGGCAAAAAACAGATCGCTATTGTCACTGGTCTGCATGAACTCAATAAATCGATAAGTCACTTGTCTATCTTTGACGTAGTCAATGGCATCCATCAGATTTTCAAAGGCAGTTTCTGCCATCAACACACTGTTAATTTTAAGCTTAATATCCGTGGTTTGGAGTAAGGTGTCCATATCAGCGAGCAGTTGTGGCAAGCTATCAAAGCCTGTCATCTTATGAAAGGTAGCAGCATCAAAGCTGTCCATGCTGATATTTAACTGGTCGAGCCCAGCCGCTTGCCAACTGGCTAAATGCTTACCCAGCTTATAACCATTACTGGTCATCGCCACCGTTTCAATGCCATCAGTTTGTTTAATGGTTTCAATAATCTCGACGACATCACGACGGATAGAGGGCTCACCGCCAGTGATTCTAACTTTTTTGGTGCCGACTTGAGCAAAGCCGCGTATCAGTGTGGTAATCTCAGGGAGGCTGAGCTCATTATCAGGGCGTTTGCCTTGATAGCCGTTAGGCAAGCAGTATTCACAGCGAAAATTACAGAAGTCAGTAATAGACAAACGCAGATAAGTGAGACGTCGAGCAAAACCATCAGTTAACGGTTGAGAGTGCTCAATATCTTGCTCGGTAGGTGCTGCTACAGACGCGGCTTGATAGTTATCAAAAGCGGCGACTGCTGTTACTGTAGACATACTAGGCGAATACAGTTGTGCATGGCCTATCTTAATGTTGTCATCACTCATATTTTCCTACCATCAGTAGTGCTTGTGAGCAGCATTACTTTATTATTCGTGTTTGGCCTACCATTGTATGATTTATTTTCAGTTTTTTTGTATTCATCTTATAGAGATTTAGAAAACTGTCACTACGCATGTAGCCAAGGGAACGGCTGCACAATGACGCTATCACCTGATGCCACATTACCACTGTCTTTGTCCAAAACAACAAAGCAATTCGCTCGGCTAAGCTGTTTAATTCTATGTGATTGCTGACCTGAGAAGCACTCAACTTGATAACTGCCAGCATCGTTTTGTGTGAGAACGCCCCGCTGAAAGTCCTTACGACCGGCTGATTTTCTGATATCGTTTGTGAGCGTTGCTTTGACACTCAGTTGCATAGGTCGCTCTGTTAGACCAGCGCCTGACATTTGCCACAAGGCTGGTATCACAAACTGTAGCGCCCCAACGACCGTCGATAGTGGATTGCCCGGCAGACCAAAATATAACACGGGTTTAGCTATATTTTGGTTTAATTCACCAAACACAAACGGCTTGCCCGGCTTCATCGCGACTTTATAGTGGTTAATCTGACCCAGCTGTTCAATCACAGTGGTCAAAAAATCATAATCACCAACCGAGACGCCAGCCGTTGATATCAGGACATCGCAGTCTTGCATTGCTTTATGAACAGCGGCAGTCGTCTGCTCTAGATTATCAGGGATAATGCCGTAATCACGAATGGTCACTGGCAGATCAGCCAGCATGGTTTTGAGTGTGGGCGTATTGGAATTATATATTTGCGCCAAGCTTGTCAGCTCATTGCCAATAGCAACCAGCTCATCACCAGTTGCTAACAAGCCTACGATCAACGGCTGAAATACCTTGACTTGGCTGACTCCCAAATTAGCCAATAAGCTAATATCAGTAGCATTAAGGCGTTTACCTACCTTTAAAACGGCTTCGCCCGATTCAATTTCTTCACCTTGTTTGCGAATATTGCTATCGATCTGAGCCGTTTGCGACAGCGTCACCGTGTAAGGTTTTGATTTATCGATTGAGTCTCTAATAGCGGCAAAGTTAGTATTCTCTTGCATGATGACCGTGTCACAGCTATCTGGAACGACCGCGCCAGTAAAGATACGCACACCTTGTCGCGCTGTTAACTCGCCAGTATAAGCACTGCCCGCTTGTGATTCGCCAATGATTTGAATGCTGCTGTCGTTTGATATATCGCTGCCATGAGCAATGGCATAACCATCCATCGCTGATAGATTCTGTCTTGGTATATCGAATGTTGCGGTGATATCTTGCGCCAGTATTTGGTTACGACTGTCTAGCAGCTCACAGGTGTTGAGCACCCTTGTTGGTAGTGGAAAGTCATTATTATTATAAGTATCTACGCGCAGCTTTATCGCTGTCTGTAACGCTTCCATCGTAATCATAAGAGCACACTCAGTTTGTCGGTTGTTATTAGTATTACATTATAATTATTCATTATAGTGAGGCATTGCTGACAGTTTATCATTTGCAGCCCGTATTTTTTGCTATCAGCGTTAATTGCATCCTTTCTATATTGTTGTAGCCGGTTTTATATAACGTCAATGTAGGCATACTTAAGTTTTTGATAGCATCATACAAATAGGTTTATATAGCACCGTTCTCGTTAAACACTAACAGATAATCGACATCAGGGCATGTCCTCAATCTGAACGGAAGAGACTAAATAGGCTAAATACCATCAAACTGTATCAAATAGCTGGTCAATATCTCGATATTGACCAGCTATTTTTCTTGTTTGGCTACCATTTATCTCGTTTTTATCGCCATTTTTAAAATGATGACATGCCCGAATAGTGAGTACTTAATTTTAACTGCTTAATTTTCAATGCGAGCCGTTTAACTCAGTACCGTTTAACTCAGTGCCTTTTAAGTAAGCTGACACCTGGAAATCAATGCCTTTAGATAGGGCATAAAAAAGCACCTAGGTTAAGGTGCTTTTTTGTGTTCATAATTATTTATAATCATGAACATATTTGTCAAAAACGGTGGCGTTGATTATTACATAATAGCGCCAGCAACCAACTTCACCATGATGTCAATGAAGAAGCACTACGCTGACTGATAAAACCGTCTGGTGTTTGAGCATTATCGGCTTGCCAGCGCTGGAATGCTTTGCGGGTATTGGTACCGATAATACCATCTGTGCCTTTGGTGTCATAACCTGCACTGGTTAAGCGCTGCTGCAATCTAGTCACTTGAGAAGTCGATAACGGGTTTTCATAGCGCGGCCATGATTTTCGTAGACCACTTTGCCCAGCCAGTGCTTTACCGAGCAAGCTCACACCCAGCGCATAGCTCGATGAGTTGTTATAGACTTTGATCACATCAAAATTTGGGCTTAACAATAGCACTGGGCCATCTTTACCTGCTGGTAGCCATAGCTCCATTTGCGTATTGGCATCAAGATAAATATCATCTATGGTATCAACGCCAAGCGCTGCCCATCTAGCCGCAGGTTGCTTGCTACCGACAACTGAGTAATCAAATGAGGCCGGAACCGTTACTTCATAAAAAGGCGCCAGACCGCGAACCCAGCCTGAATTGCTGAGATAATTGGCAGTAGAAGCCAAGGCATCACCCGTTGACCATGGGTTGCGATGACCATTACTATCGCCATCGACACCATGCTCTAACCAAGTACCTGGGATGAACTGCGTCTGTCCCATACCGCCAGCCCAAGAGCCTTCTAACTGCGACCAAGACACATCACCGCGCTGCAATAGCGTCGCTAATGATAGCAACTGCGTTTCGGCGAACTCTTGGCGACGACCATCATAAGCAAGGCTAGAGAGTGCGCTTGGCAAGTCGCTATTGCCAGTCACCACACCATATGACGACTCCATGCCCCAAATCGCAGCGACGGTTTCTGCACTTACCCCATACTGCGATTCTAATTGTGACAAAAATGCGCGTTGCTCAGCAAACTTGCGCTTACCCGTACTCACACGCCCATCTGATACCGCAGAATCAACATATTCCCACGGCATCTTTGAAAACTCCGGCTGTCCTGAGTCAAGCGAGATGACCTGCTGATTTAAGTAAGCAGAATCCATCAGACGTCGAACCGTTGAGGCATCATAGCCTGATGACAGCGCACGCATGGAGAAGTCAGACTTCCAATCAGAAAAGCTGTTGTAGCTTGGTTTTGCCACTGGCTGCGGCTTGATGACCGGTGCTGGTGTTGGCTTTACTTGAATGGTTTGAGTCTGGGTAATCTGTACATTACCTTGACGCACAGGCTTGCTAGGTTTTTGCATTGCCTGTTGACTGGTACAACCTACCATCACTAAGGCAGGAAAAAGGGCAATATACTGTTTTTTTAACATCATAAAAACTCTCAATTATGAATAAGTGACTTAGCGATTAGCGGCAACAATTAGCAGCAGTTCATCAAATTTAACGTCTAAGCATTTAACGTCCAAGCATTTAACGTCAAAGCATTTAACGTCCAAGTACAGCCCGTGGATCGATAGGATTGCCATTCAAGC
Organism: Psychrobacter sp. AT9; assembly: GCF_047272965.1. Classification (NCBI taxonomy): domain Bacteria; kingdom Pseudomonadati; phylum Pseudomonadota; class Gammaproteobacteria; order Moraxellales; family Moraxellaceae; genus Psychrobacter; species Psychrobacter sp. AT9. Next base: position 909,773 of record NZ_JBKOTW010000001.1, on the reverse strand, counting down.
GCACTTGAAACTCTAGGCCGACTTGGTTGGTTTGACCACTGCTACCCATACTGGCAATACGCTGGCCAAGTTGTACTTGCTCGCCTTCTTTGACCAGTAATTGATTATTGTGAGCGTAGGCGGTGATGTAATTATCGCTGTGGCGAATCATGATGAGGTTGCCATACTCTGGTAGACCACTGCCCGAATACAGCACAGTTCCAGATTGGCTAGCAAGCACAGGATCACCTTCGTTACCAGCAAACCACATGCCCATGTTACCGGCTGCCGCATCAAAGTTGCGAACCACTTGGTTACGACTTGGATAGTCATAGCCTGATGTCGCGTTGGCCGTTACTTCATATGCTGGCGTTGGTGTGCTGGTGACAGGAGGCGTATAAGTCGGCTGTGACGGAGCAGAGGTATTAGCACCATTATAAGTGTTATAGCGATTGTTGCTAGCTGCCGTTACTGGCGCGCCTTCCCATAGCTTCAACCATTGACCGCTATAGATGGTATATTTACTATCCAAACCGTTCATCGCCCCAATTTGACGATAGCTCAAGCGATAGCGCTCAGCGATTTGACTGACCGTATCGCCACGCTGCACGCGATGATAGTTAGGAACGCCTTTAGCATTGGTAATAATCTTAGGTCCCGCTTGGTTAGCTGATTGGTAAGTAGGCTTCGTCGCACAGCCGACTATCGCTAACGATGCTGCTGTCAACGTCCCTATCAATGCTACCGTTGCCAAGCGCGATCCAGCAATAAGCTTCTTCATACAAGATTTCCTATTCTTTATGTTACTCACAAACTCCTTGTGCTAATCACAAGCATTTTGCTAACTTTTATACCGTTTAATTTTTGTCAAATACCATCATCAACAACTCGATAATAAATGATTTTTCTAATCTTTGGCAGCGCTAAATTATAGCATTAACGCCGACAGCCTATTGAGAGTGCCTGCTGGCGTATGATGCAAGCGTACTGGTGATAGACTAATATAACCCGCTGCCACCGCTTGGTCATCCGTCATATTAGTTGCCGATGACTGAGTGTCTTCAATTTCTGCTGGCGACTCGTATTGCTGCTTACGTAGCGATAGCCAATAGGCATCTCGCCCGCGCGGATCCACCACATGATGCACAGGCCGTGCTATTTGGCTATGTCCCAGACAGGTAATTTTTCGACCTTTGATATCATCAGCATCATTTACATCGGGGATATTAACGTTTAATACATGATAGGGCAAACTTTTGAATGCCTCTACTATAGATGTTTCGGTTAGCAGTTTGACGATTTCATCGGCAGCCATTTGATAGCGGCTCGTTTGATCTTGTCCATTGCCTGTCATCCTTGCCCCTACCAGAGAAGTCGCAATTGCAGGCAATCCAAAGAGCTGCGCGGTCAATGCCGCGCCAAAAGTGCCCGAAAACAATACATCTTGCCCCAAGTTAGCTCCTGAGTTAATACCGGTAATCACGCAGTCAAAGTGTGTGTCTTGATATAGCTCGTGTAACGCCAAATAAACACAGTCCGCAGGCGACCCATTAACCGCGATAAACCCCGAGGGTAATTGATGAGTATATAACGGCTGGGAGATGCTTAAGGCGCTACCACAGCCACTCTGCTCATTGTTTGGGGCAACTACCATCACCTCGCCAACCTTTGATAAGGCTTGCGCCAATGCTAACAATCCTGGTGCATGTACCCCATCATCATTACTCACTAAAAATTTCATTTGTACTCAATATATTTAGGTTTGACCGTCTGTCTGCTTGTCTACTTTAAAAGGATAAAATTGTTATACTCAGCCCGTTATTTGACGGTTTATTGCTTAGCGCAACTCACACTGACGGACGGCTAAAAACGATTGTTATCACTCAGTTTTCTCATAGCAATGGTCATTATTAGGTAGCACCTTACCCTTATAACGGTGTTAGGTGCAACGACATTGTGGGCAATTATACCTTAATCGTGAAGAGACACGAACCCACTCTTTGCGCTGAATTTGCCTGTTGCTTGACATGATCCTTGATCTTTCACGGCAGTCAAATCGCAATCTGAAAGTAAAACTGGTCGGTAACACGTTACAATAGACAACAACGCACAACAATATAAACTTATACTTTTATGCTGACGTAACTTATAAGCTGATACTACTGATATGTTGCTGCAAAATGCATTTGGCTCACAATATATCTACACATAAATCAATATTTTATGTGACTTTTGTTTTTTTACCCATTAACATATGACCATTAAATAAAGATAAGCGAGTGTGATACTGAATGAATAATCAATCGATATTATCTATAGCTTCTGTGATAGCAAAGACCGCCTCAAAAATTGGTTTTGCAGGACTGATAACGTCTGTTGCCATGCTGTCTCAAGCGACCAATGCTGCACCCAATCCAGCAACCACTATCCCATTGGATATGTCTGGTATGAATATCACCAAGCATGAAATTGCCGTGATGCAAGTATTGTCTGAGATTTGTCCACCGATGCTAAATGGCAAACAGAAACAGCGTTTTTATAAGTCTTATACCGTTCAGTTGCATGAATTGATGCCGTCTTTAGAAGATCCAAAAGCGGCGATTCAATATCTATCAACACAGCAGGATTATCGCCAAATATTACAAGGCATCCGTAGCTGGACCATGGGCTTCTCCAAGCAAGAGAACAAAGCCTTGTGTGAAGATTTGGCAAATGCTGAATATTAATTACGATGCTTTTAGTTTTATGACTAAAACGCAGACTTTACTAAACCTAAAAATACTACTCCATATAACCAGCTCTATTATTCAATCGGATATAAGCAGCAATAAATAACCATAAAAAGCACAGATATTGCTGCTTTTGCCCTATCAAATTCAATAACTGGAATGATAGCGTAATGGGCTTAATGAATAAGCTCATTACGCTTAGAAGAAGCTTGCTGTCACCCGACTGTTCAATTGCAGTGGGTGCGGCAAGCTTTTTTGTGGTACGTGAAAAATATGCATAAATCCTGATATATCGAAACGCTCTATAAGCGTTGTCTCTCTTTTTTAGTCGCGTCCTATTTTTTGTATTTATCGATTCCCCATCGGTTGGCATTTTGCTAAGATAAGGCGTTAATTTTATGTCCGTCGCTCAGGCATGGTTTTCCTCATTCACATACTCTTTTAAACCTTTATATTTAACATATACGGTTTGATAGAAGGTGTGAGGTTTAGTACCAGCTATGATGCGACAGATACATTTGGTTCCATGATGCGGTGTAACAATCTATGACAGTAAAGCGTGTAAAAAAACAGCTGGTGCAGCTGGTAGTTGGCATGAGTATTTCTATGAGTGCAGTGATGGCGAGCGCTGCCATTCAGCCACCTGAAATGGAAAATACAGCCTATGTGCTAATGGACTACAATACTGGTGAAATTTTGGCACAAAAAAATGCCAATCAAGCTCTTCCACCAGCGTCTCTAACAAAAATGATGACCAGTTACATCATTGAGCAGCGCTTAGCATCAGGTGATCTCAAAGAAGAAGAACAAGTATTGATGAGCAAAAATGCTTGGTGTCGCGGTAGTAGCAGTCAATCTTGTATGTATGTGCCGGTGAACAAGACGGCCAGCGTTATCGATATGCTGCGCGGTATTATCATTCAATCAGGTAATGATGCCTCAAAAGCGATGGCAGAGCATATTGCTGGTAGCGAAGACTCATTTGCCATCTTAATGAATGAGCAAGCGCAAAAGCTTGGTATGGAGAACACCCACTTCGTTAACTCTACCGGCATGCCTGACGAAGGTCATGAAGCCTCTGCGTTGGATTTGGCCAAGTTGGCGCGCGCTATCGTCAAAAATAGCGGTGACTATTATGGTATTTATGCCGAAAAAGAGTTTACCTACAATGGCATTACGCAAGGTAACCGTAACGCCCTACTCAGCACCGACTCTACTGTTGACGGTCTAAAAACAGGTCATACCGATGCCGCTGGCTATTGCTTAGTCGCCTCAAGCAACCGCGAAGGCATGCGTTTAATCTCTGTCATTATGGGTACAGAAAGCCAGCAAGCACGTGCCGATCAGTCACGTGAGCTACTCAACTGGGGCTTTGGTCATTTTACTACCGTAACCAAAGCACCTGCTGGCCAATTCGTAAGCAAAATCCCTGTATGGTTTGGAGAAGCTGAGGAAGTAGAGCTAACCACGGGTGACAATCTGCAAATTTTGACCAGCAAAACGCAGAAAAATAAAATCACGACCGTGGTTGATATCCCTGAAAGCCTGGAAGCACCTATCAAAAAGGGTCAAGAAGTTGGCAAATTGATGGCTGTCATTGATGGCAAAGCAGTCGCATCAGTGCCTATCATCGCGACCAATGATGTCGAGCAATCAGGCTTTATGAGTCGTATGTGGCAACATGCCGTACGCTGGGTACAGAACTTATTTTAAAGTGACGCTGTCTGCTAACAAAATCATTTTATAAAAGTATCAACCAACAAAAAAGACGCCTCAAATTTGGGCGTCTTTTTTATTGCTATGTTAAGGCGTGTTGAGGTTTACGCTAATTTATATTGAAACCAGTTCATTTGATGTAAGGTTATCTCTAAACTTAGTCTGTCTAGGCTAATCACTTTCAGAATAATTTATTTAAAAGCCATCCCTTTAAAATAAGAAGGTTTTATAATGAGTTAAGCCCATATTAGCCAACTTTTTAACAGATCACTTAAGGCTTTATCATCATAGGCGGCGCTATGGCAATAATCGATACCAGCCGCTTTTAGCCCATGCTCAAAACTGTCTAAATATTGCGCTTGATCTGGAGCGTACCAATACACTAATAAAGCACGGTACTCACTCTCGTAGCTTTCGAACTGGCGTATACGCTTGGCTATGACTTCAGCATTACTCGATGGTACGTCTTCTGCAAACATCACCATATCGACTTTTCTCGTATTTAGCTCATCGATAACGAGATGCCCCTGCTGATGACAGATGACCACCGCTCCCAAACGCTGGAGCTCATCCACCAAAAACCCTGTTTCATGAATATAATAGTAAACCACAACCAAACCAGCCAACAGGTTTTGCTGATGAACTTGGTGTTTATTGGGCAAAGGAATAGTGAACATGAACTGTGTACCGACGCCTAAGGTACTCTCAACCTCGATAGTCGCGCTCATTAGCTGAGCGATTTGTTTGACCACTGGCAAGCCGATACCCGTCCCCTCATATTGACGGGTTTGTGATGAATCCACCTGAAAAAATGGGTTGAAAATATCCTCGATATAATCACTATCGATCCCAATACCGGTATCTTTAATAGTGATTTGCCAACGGTTACTGTTGTCAAAGTGGGTCAATTGCGAGGTAATACTCACTTGCCCTACTGGGGTAAACTTAATCGCATTGCTAAGGAGTATCGATAATACCTGTTTTATTTTTTCGACATCGCCTTCGAGAGTATAGTCTATATGATAGACATGGCTGAGTAATGTCAAGCCTTTTTGTTTAGCAATAGACTCAAAATCCACCAACAGATCAGCAATTAACTGAAGCGGATTAAACTCACTCGAATGGATGCTAATCTGACCTTTTTGTATTTGATTCAACTGAATGATTTGGTCAAGCGACAATACCAATTTTTCACTGCCATTACGAATGATATCTAACGCGTCTTTTTGCTCATCACTTAGTCGCTCATCATCTAATATCTGTAAGCCGCCCACAATAGCATTCAGCGAGGTTTTTAATTCATGGGTGATCATACTTTGAAAATTATGCAGCTGTACATTTAAAGACAAATCCTTATGATGTAACTGCTGCTCAAAAACAGCAAGTGCTTCATAGTCTTGTTGTGCCTTTTGCAAGCGATCAAACAAAACAGTGAAAGTCTGCTTAATTTGCAGCAGTTCTTGAAACTTAAACTGCTGCGAAATAACGGGCAGCTGTTCAAGCTCTGGGTGCTTGCTAACGATTTCACATACGTCGGTTAGCGCTGCAATATCTTTGACAGGCCAGCTGAGTTTGCGCAGAATATATAGCATCCAGATGACAGCCAATATAGTGGTGATAAGCCATAATAGTAAATTGCTGCGCAACCAGTTGGCACGCAGTTTATCTACGTCCAAAGTTATATTAATATAGCCAACCAAGGTACTATCATCAGTTAACGCCTCAAGGTCTGGCGGATCGATCATGTTGTCTGATAAAGGCTTGTCTGTTTGCTCAGTAGTGGCTATCGTTGCAGCGCTATCGGTAGTGATATCATCACTGACAACCGGATAATTGAAGCTGACCGTATCAGAGAACAAAGCGTTTTGCCAATCATCATGTGACTGGTAGGCTGTGAACCTATCTATATCTGCAATAGGCTGCGGTGTTGAATAAAATAAAATACTTTGGATATTGGGTTCTGCCGCCAACACAATACTGACTTGCTTGGCAACGGTATCTGCACCGTCTATCGTCGATGCACTGCTCGTCAGTAAGGCAGCCAACTGCTGAATATGCCGATGCTTTTGCTGATAGTGATGCACAAAACCATAGACAAAAGACAATAGAATACCTACCAGCACAGCCAAAATGATGGCCTGCACGACAGAGCGCCAGATAAACTTAGGAAGGATTTGCAACGGCTGGTTGTTCATGTCACTCAACTGAGTTAAGACGACTGGTTATTTATATTACAGGTATTTGCAAGACATGATAAGAGCAACATTAGTATACTCTGTTGCAGCCTTGTTATAACAAAGCTGCAGCAGAGTATACTTTGGGGCTTTATAAAGAACTGAAAAGTAATAAGCCTACCGCTTTAACGAGGTTTTTTATCTTTGGTGGTGAACTTTTGCGCTCGATTGCGCTCACGCTGACGCAACTGCTGTGCCTTCGCTTTGGTCGGCGTATCGCTTTTGTTGGCGTATGGGTTTTCGTTCAGCTTAAAGACTACGTTAAGTGGCGTACCTTCGAGCTTGAAAACCTGACGGAATTGGTTTTCTAGGTAGCGCTGATAGCTTTTAGGCAGCGAGCCAGTTTGGTTACCATGGATAACAATCACGGGTGGATTGTGACCACCAATATGGGCATAACGTAGCTTGATACGACGACCAGCAACCGTCGGTGGCGGATTGGCGGTCACTGCATCTTGTAAAATCTGGGTCAAACGGTTGGTTGACACTTCAAACATAGAAGATTGATAAGCGCGTAAGATGGATGGATATAAGTTACCCACACCAGTACCGTGTAATGCTGAGATTAAGTGCACTTTTACATACGGAATGAAGTTAAAGCGGCGATCCATCTCAATTTTGATATAGTCTCTTTGATCTTGTGTCAGACCATCCCATTTATTGATCGCTACCACTAAGGCACGACCTGCATCGAGTGCATAGCCTATCATATGCAAATCTTGGTCAACGATACCTTCGTGGGCATCAATGACAATAACCGTGACGTTAGAGTCTTCAATCGCTTGCAAGGTTTTGATAACCGAGAATTTCTCTACTTTTTCATCGATTTTTCCGCGGCGACGAACACCAGCGGTATCAATCAATACGTAGTCTTTGCCATCGCGCTTATAAGGGATATAAATACTGTCACGTGTGGTACCAGGCATGTCAAACACCACGACGCGATCTTCACCCAGTAAGCGGTTTACCAAGGTAGATTTACCAACGTTTGGACGACCAATGATGGCAAGCTTTAAGCCTCTTGGTTCTACCATCGCATCTTGTTCAGGCATGTCGGCGGTTAGTATTTCTAGCAAATTACCGACACCGCGACCATGACTGGCAGCCATTGGATACGGCTCGCCCAAGCCTAGAGCATAAAACTCTGCAGGCGCGGAGTCATGTACACCATCGACTTTATTGGCAACCACATAAACGGGTTTACCAAGGGTATGCAAGAACTTACCGATTTCGGCATCAGCGCCAATCATACCAGCACGGGCATCAACCACAAATACGATGATATCCGCTTCGTGAATAGCAGTATGCGACTGCTCAGACATATAATCATCGATGTTGCCGCTACCATCATCAGCTTCACCAATACCGCCCGTATCGACGACAATAAAGGCTTTGCCTTCATATACCGCATCGCCGTATTGACGGTCACGAGTCAGCCCTGACAAATCAGCAACCAGTGCCTGCCGACTTTTAGTGAACTGATTAAATAAGGTAGATTTACCGACGTTTGGACGACCAATTAAGGCGACCACAGGCTTGATACTCATGGGTTACTCTCAGTGAAGGGTACAATGACGGATAAGACAGCTACTCGTTTAATGATATGAGTAAATATACTGCGCTTGACCGTAAACTAAAATGAATGATAAATATAAAACGATATAGTCAATACTCTATAAACCAAATACGGTGTCAGGCTCGCTTAGTCTACTATTTGTAGTACTTTCACTCGCCTTTCTTGTCTCTAAATTATATTGAACTGACTATAGCAATAAAAATGAATTATTGGCTATTTTACAGTGAATAGTGGGCATACCTAGCTAGTAGCATTATTTATGAATACTGTTTATAGGTATTCTATACAGGCACTACATACCACTATTATATAGAGATAATGTTGGCAGCGCATCGGTCGCATAGAGTACGCGAAACCTCAGCGTTAAACAAGCCATTTGCAAAAGGCACGAAACGCCGACGAAGCAGCGTTTATTCCTCGTAACGTCGGCATAGCCTCATCATAGCATCGACGTTGAGCAGTATGCTTAATCACAGGCTTAAAAAAACCTTATTAATAAAGCGCCTGCCCATAAAATCTTAGCGAGCCAATTGCCAAATAACCACTTGTCCAGAGGTACTTTGGGTCAGCAAACGGCTACCTTCTGCTTGCAAGTTGGTGAGCGCGCCTTTGGTCTCTACACGGCTGACGATTTTTCCGCTAGCAGGGTCAAATAAATGCACGACCCCATCATAATCACCCACTGCAATATAGTTTCCAATCATAACAGGGTTGGTTAAGTGGCGATAAGCCAACTCTTCACTTTCCCACAACATCTCACCACTGTTGCGATCATAAGCAACCACTTTTCCGTCCAAGCTGGTGGCAATGACTTGCTGGTTGTTTACTGTAAGCGCTTTTAGGCTGGCAAGATCATTAATGAACATGACTTGACGTGAAGCTAAATCAATCCCTAATAATTGCCCACTATAGCTAATGGCAAACAGCTGATTGTTACTGACGACAGGCTTGCCATCGACATCGCTCATACGCTCAACTTCGCTACTGCCCGCACCAACACCAACACGTCTTGACCACTGCGGTAAACCGCTATCGGTAGTCACAGCATGTAAACGCCCATCAGCCGTAGCCAATAATGCTGTTTTATCATCTAACAAAGTTGGTGCCGCACTACCACGTACGCTGATAGCGGGTACTTGCGTAGCAAACTGCCATACTGACTGGCCAGTCTGTAGTGATAAGCCGTGCAAGAAACCATCATTAGCTGACAAAATCACCCGATTATTAGTAATAAGTGCTGGTGACAATACCGATCCTGATAACTGCTGCTGCCAGCGTTTTGCGCCAGTAGTGCTATCAAAGGCCATAATTTGACCGCCACGCGTGCTGACAATCGCAGTTTGACTCAAAGCATCTATTGCGACACCACCTGTGATTTGATCACCTACATTGACTGACCACAGCTCTTGACCGGCATTATTAAAACCAGTCAAATCACCACCGCGCGAAGCAGTAACAATTTGCGAGTTGGCGTAACCCACTTGCAAATCAAGTGGATCTTTTTTGCTGGCTTTTTTGTTACCGACATCAGTGCTAAACACAGGCTGTAGCACGCTAATAGGCTGCGCAATTTGCACCAGTTTAACAGGATCGTTGACGACAGGTTTGATACCGCGATTACAGCCAGCGACAGCTGTTGCCATCGCTGCAATGACGGCCACATGCATGATTGTCATCTTGATGGTTTTAGCCTTTAACGTGTTGCTAGAGCGAATAGATTGAGTCATTATAAATTCTCACTACAAATAAATTAACAATTAATAAATTAGCCATCAGTAAATAAGCAATTGATCCGTAATAAAAAAGTTCGGTATATTGACCTTAACTTTGAATACTACCCTGCTGACTTGCTGCGCTACTTAGTTTGTAGAACGGTTTTAGTCATTCGATAATTGAGTTATCAGATAAATCATTAAAACTAAGAGGGTTGCTCAGTAGCAGCTGTCGTATTTTCAATCACTAATGGCTGCTCAGCATTGGCAGACTCTTGAATTAGGCTAGCTTGCGACTCGATAGGCTCAGGCACGATACCAAGACTTTCCATTTTTAAAGCCAATACCGCACGTGTTTCTTGACGACTGCGCAATAATTCCCAAGCATTGTTATAAGACTTAATCGCTGATTCTTTATTGTCTTGTGCCAAATACACATCACCCAATAACTCTTGCTGACTGGCTTCAAATGAGCTTGGCATATCGTTGTTGGCTTCGGCTAAGGCTGCATCTGCATCACCAGCAGCCAATAGCGTTTTGGCATAACGTAGACGGGTAATTGCTGTTAAACCTGCATCACCCAAATCGATTGCCAGTGCTTTTTTTAGCGTCTCGCTTGCCCCTGTAAAGTCATCACTATCAACTTGCTGGCGCGCTTTAATCATCAGTGCTTGCCACGCATAAACTGACTCACCATGCGTGCTCACCAAAGTATCAATATCTTTGTCTAACTGCGTACGGCTCTCTGCCAGTGCCGTTTTCGCCTCTGCTTCTAGATCTGGGTTCTGTGATGCCAGACTGACTTCTTCATTCAACCGCTGGATGTCCGCATAATGATCAGCAGCAACCGTATCCACACGGGCATGATTGTCCTGCCAATACGTCCAGCCAAAATAGGCAGCCAGTGCCAACAGAATCGCAGTGACAATATAACTGCCGTACTGCTTTAGGGCTTGCATTGAGTTGTCTGCATTCGGCGAATTGGGTGTCAGAGCCATAGGTAGTTACCTGATATAATTGTTATTAAATTACTGATATTGAAAACCAAAAAAGCCAAAACTGATTATTTTCGAGAAAAATTATCTTTACTTAACAACCAGTCTTGCATGACGGTCTTTTGCTCGCCTGTCTGCATGTCTTTGATGCTAATGGTATGATCGTCCAGCTCTTGCTGCGCAATAATAACGGTCAGCGCTGCACCAGATTTATCCGCTTTTTTCATTTGCGCTTTCAGACTCGTCGCACTGGCCATTTTTATCCGTAAGTCTGCGCGGCTATAGCGTAAGTTTTGCGCATAACCAATACCCGCGCTATAAACATCTGGGTGAGCCACAACAAAGACATCGCAAGCTGGCACATCAGCAATCGGAGCGACAGCTTCCATGAGCAATAATAAACGCTCAAGTCCCATAGCAAAACCAACCGCAGGCTCAGACTTTACTGGTTTTTTGTCGTCTTTATCATCACGTCCGCCGATAGACTTTAGCTGTCCAATCAAACCATCGTAACGCCCACCAGCACAAACCGTCGCTTGACTACCAAGCTTGTCGGTTACCCACTCAAAGACGGTTTTGTTATAGTAATCAAGACCACGTACTAAATGCTGGTTAATCTCAAAACTGATGCCAAGGTCGGTCAAATACGCTTGCACTTGTTCAAAATGCGCGACGCTCTCTGCCCCTAAAAAGTCAGCAAGCTTTGGCGCGTCTGCCAATACCGCTTGGGTGCTCGCCTCTTTACTGTCTAAAATGCGCAATGGATTGGTCGTCAAGCGGCGTTTGCTATCATCGTCTAGCTGATCTTGTTTGTCGGTTAAATAAGCAACTAGTGCCTCGCGATAAGCATGACGCTCATCCAGCTCGCCCAAGCTATTCAACTGCAAATGCATCTCATCTTTTAGACCCAGCTCTTGCCACATCAGATGCGTCATGGCAATCAGTTCAGCATCGGCATCCGGTAGTGCACTACCAAAGCTCTCGACACCCAATTGATGAAACTGGCGATAGCGACCTTTTTGTGGACGCTCATAGCGGAACATCGGGCCGATATACCATAATTTTGGTGTATCACCGCGCAGCAAGTTATGCTCAATCACAGCCCGTACCGCGCCAGCTGTGCCTTCAGGACGCAATGCTAGTGGTGTTGGTGGCTCAGACTTATCGGTAAAGCTATACATCTCTTTTTCGACGATGTCAGTTGCCCCGCCAATAGCACGGGCAAACAAATCAGTCTGTTCTACAATTGGCAGACGAATATGTTCATAACCGTATCTACCCAGCACATCAGCCAATATCGCCTCTAGATGCAGCCATTTTGCGGATTGGTCAGGCAAAATATCATTAAACCCTTTAATAGCTTTAATCATGGTACGGTCATATCCTTAAAAATTTTAACAAGTATTCTATTATTGTTGTGACGTTTCAATGAGCGCTATCGGAATTATCCCAGCTTATTTTACCCGAATAATTTCATTCTCACGTTTCTTGGCCAGCTCTTCTGCATGCGCGCGAACCATACTTTCTATTTCATCAACCAAGTTATTGGTGTCGATAAGATGGCTTTTTTCACCCATACGATAGACCAATGACTTACGTGCAGCGCCAACGATACCTATATCAGATTCCTTCGCCTCACCTGGGCCGTTCACTTTACAGCCAATCACTGACAAATTCATCGGTTCGCGAACATCTTCTAAGCGTGACTCTAATGCGGTCATCACTCTAATCACATCAAACTCTTGACGAGAGCAGCTCGGACAAGCAATAAAGTTCACGCCATTAGAACGAATATTGAGCGATTTTAAAATATCAAAGCCAATTTTAATTTCTTCTTCTGGCTCTGCTGCCAACGAGATACGAATGGTATCGCCAATACCATCCAATAATAAGCCACCGAGAGCAATGGCGGACTTGACCGAACCGGTACGATAAACACCAGCTTCGGTGACACCTAAATGCAGCGGATTGTCGATTTGGGCAGAGATAAGACGGTAGGCATCCATAGTCAAAAACACATTGCTGGCTTTGACCGAGACTTTGTATTGATCAAAGTTCAGGCGCTCTAAAATATCGATATGACGCATCGCCGATTCTAGCATCGCCGCGCCATTCGGCTCTGTATATTTACGTTGAATGTCTTTTTCTAATGAGCCAGCATTGACGCCGATACGAATAGGAATATTATGATATTTGGCACAAGCGACGACTTCACGTACTTTGGCATCGCTACCGATATTACCTGGATTGATACGTAGACAATCTGCACCCGCTTCAGCAACCGCTAGCGCTATTTTATGGTCAAAATGCACATCCGCTATCAATGGTACACTGACCAGCTTTCGAATCTCACCAAAGGCTTTGACCGTATCCATCGTTGGCGTTGATACGCGCATCAGATCGGCACCAGCTTCGACGCAGCGTTCGATTTGAGCCACGGTCGCGGCCACATCACAGGTGTCCGTGTTGGTCATGCTTTGCACACTTATCGGTGCATCGCCACCAATCGCGACATCACCGACATAGATTTTTTTGGTCAAACGACGGTTAATAGGCGATGGCATTGACATACATAAATCCTTTAATTAAAACTAAAAAGCAATAGGCTTAAATACAAAAAAGACTAAGGAGCCAACTCAAAACTGGCCTGCTTATCCGTTGCATAAGTATCTAGAGCGACGGCTTCTTGATTCAGCATTAAGCTAACATTATCGACATTATCAATCTGTACATTAAATGGTGGCATACCTGATAATTTATAGTCACCAGCGGTCTGCGCACCATTCATCAAGTTGCTACCAGAAGCGTCAGTAATGCTGATAATGGCGTCATCTGTCAGTTTGACGTCTAAAACTGCCACATTGGTATTGGCATCACCGCCTAAATTGAGCGCAGAGCCAGACGCGCCGACCCCATTGGCATTCGTATTAATCGCTGCACCTTGTGCTTGCTCGACGGCTGATATGTCCTCGACAGCGACGGTTGGTTCTTGGTTATTTTCTTTGCTCGCATTGCTCACCATACGAAATAGAAATATCGCTAAGATGATTAGCCCGATAACACCTATGATTAACAAAGGGTTAAAACGAATACGGTTATGCGTATCACGCTGCAATGTACCCATTGGACGCAAAGGCGTATCGGTATTGTTTGCCAATTGAGCTTTGAGCTCTTTGGGATAAGCGGCATCAAAGCTGCTTGCAATTTTTACCGGATCTAAATCTAAAAATTTGGCATAATTAATCGCAAAACCACGAGCAAAAGCGGCTTGCGGTAGCTCGGAGAAATTCTCACTCTCTAGCGCTTGTAGATGTCGTTTTAAAATAAATAGCTCAGCTGCCACCTCTTCTAAGCTGACTTGCTTATTTTTTCGGGCTTGTTGCAATACAGCACCAAATGATCCCTGCTGGTTAGATTGAGTGTTTGATGATGGGGTGGTCATTTCCATGGTGCCTCTGGATTATTAAGCCAAGTCTTAAGTTGTTTTGCCTCATCGCTTAACGGATAAGCGGATAAAAGCTGCTGTGCCAATTGCTGGCGCGTTGTTTTGTTATTTTGTACAGCGGCAATTTTGATGCCTTGCAATAGTAAGCGCGGGCTAATGCCCTGCCCTTGTACCAGTATCAAAGTCTCATCATAGAGCCGCTGTGCTTGTTGCACACGCTGCTGCTCAAGCAATAAATCTACCAATTCAATATGGGCAATAATACTGTTGCGATTGCCATCTAACGCCCGCAAGAATGCTTTGGCGGCTGCCGGATGATCATCGAGTTGCAGGTAAGTGCGACCCAAGTTTTCTAACGCCCCAATACGGCCTTCATAGCCTAATGCTGCACCGGCGATTTCAAACTGCGCCGCTGCTTCTTTGTAACGTTTCATTTGCGACAAATAAACGCCGTAATTATTGTGCGCCTGCTCAAAATCTTTATCAAGCGCGATGGCTTTTTTAAAATACTGGTCGGCTTTTTCAAGATTGATGCGGCTGCCTTCTTGCTGCAACAAAACGCCCATCATATCATAGGCTGGCGCGTAACGGCTATCCGCAGCAAAGGCTTTTTCTAGCTGACGCTGCGCGGTATCAAGCTCATTTTTGCGGATATATTGCGCGGCAAGTGAGGTGCGCACACGAGCAATCTCTTGTTGATCCAAGTTGCGATCGCTAGTCGGTCGCGTGGACGTTTGATAAGGGGTGCTGCTACCCGTTAGATCATTGGTCGTCGTACTTTGACAGCCGCTCACTAGCAAGCCTGCCAATGCACTTGCCAGCAGCATACGCTTTGGCGTAGCCAGTGACTCAATCGCTGATATCAACGGTTTGAACGCTGAAAGAAATGGTTTTTGATATTTGAACTGACAAGAATCTTTAGAAGTCATCATAGCCGCCATCATAAAACTGTGGTTCAGTACAGGGGATCAAAGAAGCATCAGTTTAATAGATTTAGCCCCCATAAGTACAATTTAGTTACTATTAATTGCTGCCTTCATGGTTATTAGCGGTTATGACTACAATTTTATTACCGTTGTGATGGATAAAAGACAGCTAATTGTCCAACCTTTATAGGTTGTTTATCACTTTTATCAACGCTGCCCTAAACCATCAATATCACAAACGACATCATCCTACACGTTTTCACGGTCTTTAATACTTTGCTGCCACGCTGCCGAACGTCTAGTACGATCAGCAACTTGTCCGACCAATTGACCGCAGGCCGCATCAATGTCATCACCACGGGTTTGGCGAATCGTACAGACAAATCCCGCTTCACTCAAAATATTGCTAAAAGCGTGGATACGGTTATTGCTTGATTTATCGTAATTGGCATGTGGGAATGGATTAAACGGTATCAGATTAATTTTGCTTGGCAAATCACCTAATAAAGCCACCAATTGATGAGCGTGCTCATTGCTATCATTGACACCATCTAGCATCACATATTCAATCGTCACATGCTTTTTATGGCGCGGATTGACGTCATAAACATAATTGCGAGCGGCTGCCATCAACTCTTCTAGCGGATACTTTTTATTAATCGGCACTAGCTCGTTACGCAGCTCATCATTAGGTGCGTGCAGTGAAATCGCTAACGCCACATCAATGTCTTGCGCTAGCTGGTACATTTTGGGTACGACACCTGAGGTTGATAATGTCACCCGACGTTTTGACAAACCATAGGCGTGATCGCTCAGCATCAGCTCCATCGAACCAACCACTGGCTTGTAGTTTAGTAGTGGCTCGCCCATGCCCATCATAACCACGTTGGTGACATTATTTTCCCATAGGCTATGATCGACGTTTTCTAAGCTGTCATTTTCGTCAGTCATATAAGAGGCATTAGCTACCCATAATTGTCCGATGATTTCAGCCGCCGTTAAATCGCGCTCAAAGCCTTGTTTGCCAGTACTACAGAAACTACAATCCAGCGCACAGCCAACTTGTGAAGACACGCATAAAGTCTTACGGCCATTTATCTTGCTGTCATCTGCTGGAATTAGTACCGTCTCAACCAATGAGCCACCAGTCACTTCGAACACCCATTTTCGCGTGCCGTCATCACTGTATTGACGATGAATGACTTTTGGCGGAACGACGCAAGCATTGGCTGACAATTTATCGCGCAGTGATTTGCTAAGATTGGTCATTTGCTCAAAATCTGTCACGCCCTGCTGATATATCCACCTAACCACCTGCGTTGAGCGAAAAGGCTTTTCGCCAATGCTCTTAAAGTAATCGGCTAGTTGGGCTTGTGTCATTCCTAGCAGATTGGTTTTTGCCTGCGCTTCATCTACTAATTTAATGCTACTCGTCGGCTGAGTAGGTACGTGCTGGATAGGTGATTGAACAGTGGACATAATAGATAACCTTTTTGCATAAGCTTAAATAAGCGGTGCAATTGTTTATATGGATGTTGTCATACATACATAATATATGAGTGCATGAGCAATCCGTTATGAGCGCATTTGATAAAAGCATGCTGATAAGGGATTGATAACGCTACGTAAAACCAATAATGAGGCAAGTCGTTAAAGATTTCAATGAATAATATGGTCACAGAATTCTAAGCGGATACAAGGCAGCCGACTGCAGATTGTACAAGTAGTACATCTAAGGAGGGTAACGCCGTAGCAGTTTAGTAATTCTTTGACTATAGGATTATTATAATAGCTAAAACGGCTTATACCCATAAGATATAAGCCGTCTTGCAAAACTAATTATTAATAACCAACACTATAAACGGATATTAATAATTGCTGCTACTAGCGCGTACGTGCACAAACTTCATCTTCATTGAAGAAGTAGCTGATTTCACGTGCTGCTGATTCAGCTGAATCTGAACCATGAACGGCGTTTTCATCGATGCTGCTAGCGAAATCAGCACGGATAGTACCTTCAGCAGCGTCTTTTGGGTTAGTAGCGCCCATGATTTCACGATGCTGAGCGATAGCGTTTTCGCCTTCTAGTACTGATACCAATACTGGACCTGACATCATGAAAGATTTTAGATCGTTGTAGAATGGACGCTCAGCGTGCTCAGCATAAAAACCGCCTGCTTTTTCGTCATCAAGTTGCATCATTTTTGCTGCAACAATTTTTAGACCAGCTTGCTCGAAGCGGCTATAGATAGCACCGATGTGATTGCCAGCAACTGCGTCAGGTTTGATGATAGATAAAGTACGTTCGTTAGCCATGAAAAGCTCCTAATAAATGATAAATTTAATAAAAATAAAATGGTCAATGCTTTGTTTTGTCTTTGGCCACAATGCTGACTTGGGCAAACTTAAATAACTCATTGTCTATCAATACGATAATATGAGCGCCAACATAGGATTGCTGCCTATTATAATGATTAAGACTATAAATGATAGGGTTAATTTATGACCGTACCTTGCATAAAAGTAAAAACCCCAATGCTAAGCACTGGGGTTTTATCATTCAATACAACTATTAATAGTGGGACAAATATAAAGATGTTACTGCAATTACGCGTCGTATGGGTCACGCAATACGATGGTCTCTTCGCGGTCAGGGCCAGTTGAGATAATATCGATAGGGCAATCGATCAATGCTTCGATACGCTTGATGTATTTTTTCGCATTTTCTGGCAAGTCGTCATAATTAGTGATACCAACGGTTGACTCACTCCACCCTTGTAAGGTTTCGTATTTTGGCGTAACTGACTCATAGAATTCAGCATCGTGCGCGCCTTTACATTCAGTCTCAGGCAAGTCGTAACCCACACCGATAAGCAGTTCTTCTAAGCCATCCAACACGTCAAGCTTAGTCAAGCAAATACCTGATAGTGAGTTCAATACCACTGCACGACGTAAGGCTTCTGCATCGAACCAACCACAGCGACGCGCACGACCAGTGGTGGCACCAAACTCATGACCGACTTTGGCTAAATGTGCACCAACATCATCAAACAATTCAGTTGGGAACGGGCCACTACCCACACGCGTGGTGTAAGCTTTGGTAATACCAAGTACATAGTCTAAATACAATGGACCGATACCAGTACCAGTCGATACGCCACCAGCAGTGACGCTTGAGCTGGTCACAAACGGATAAGTACCATGATCGATATCAAGTAATGTACCTTGAGCACCTTCAAACATCAGGTTCTTGCCAGCAAGGCGCAATTGATTAAGGTCTTCGGTCACATCGGTAACCATACCTTTAATTTCTTCTTTCCATTCTTTACAAAGCTTCAATGTCTCATCAAAATCAATCGCTTCAACTTTATAATACTGGGTCAATTGGAAGTTATGATATTCGATAAGATTGCGTAATTTTTCTTCTAAATCATCACGGAATAAATCAGCAAGCTTGATGGCACGGCGCGCAACTTTGTCTTCGTACGCAGGACCGATACCGCGACCCGTCGTACCGATTTTACCAGTACCGCGCTTGGCTTCGCGTGCTTGGTCAAGTGCGACATGATAAGGCATGATAAGTGGGCAGTTCGGTGAAATGCGCAGACGCTCACGTACTGGTACGTTATTGTCTTCCAGCTCTTTCATTTCTTTTAACAGTGCGTCAGGTGCTAACACCACGCCGTTACCGATGAAGCAGGTGACGCCTTCACGCAGGATACCTGATGGGATTAAATGCAAGACGGTGGTTTTGCCATCGACAACTAACGTGTGACCTGCGTTGTGACCGCCTTGAAAGCGAGCAACTGCTGAGGCTTTTTCGGTTAGTAAATCAACAATCTTACCTTTACCTTCATCGCCCCATTGGCTACCCAAAACTACGACATTCTTACCCATGATCAATCCTTACCTTTATGTATTGAGGTGTGTGCAATAACGGTTTAAAAAACTAAAATGATTTTGATAATGTCAAAAAATAACAGTCACGATAGCAACGTTAAGTATGGCTTAATAAAGCTGTGTTTACACGCTCTGTAACTGCCACTCATTGTCTGCGAAACTTAAGCGATGCGTGACATCTGCTGGATGGTCTTGAGTATCTAATGGCATGGTAACGCGATAGCCCTGCTGACGTAGACTTTCCACTTGTTGTAACAGCGTCTGCTTCTGGGTCTTATCGGCATTATGCAATGCAGTATAATCCACCAAAACAATGCTTGGCGCATCAAGCTGTGTATGCGCGAGTAAACGGCTGACGTCCATACTAAAGCCGGTGGCTTCACGCGGCTGCTGGGTATAGCTCTGCATACCATCAAAACGTCCGCCCCGTACCAACGGCTGGGTTTCACTATTGATATAACCGTTAAAGACAATACCTGTATGATAATGATAGCCTGACAGCTCTGTCACATCGATACTGACCGGACATTGCCATTGCTCTTGTAGATAGGCAGTGAGACGTTGCAACTCATCAACAGCCGTTGCGATTTGCGTATCCTGCTGTGCTGTCGCTGACAGTTTTGCCAATAAATGCGCCATATCATGACCAAAGCGCGCCAATGCATAAAAATCATCACCCATCGGTAGTGTTTGGCAAACCCGCTTTAGTTCTGGCAAATTCTTATTGGCATACAAACTCATCAACTGCTGAGTATCATGCGCTGGCAGTTCAGCCAATTCAGCCAAACGCTTAAATATCGCCACATGACCCAAGTCGATGTGCAAGGTGGCGCTCATATCCAAGCTATTCACCATGCTAAACAACACATCTATCAGTTCGATATCGGCAGCCAGTTCGCCGCAACCAAAAATCTCAGCACCCAATTGCAATGGCGTCCGTGAGCCAAAAAGCCCTGACGGCAAGGTATGAATCACATCACCTGCATAGCAATAACGAGCAATACCCGTGCCACCGTGATGCGCATCGATACGTAAAATCTGCGGGGTAATATCAGCACGCACGCCCATCAAGCGACCAGTTAGCTGATCGATAATCTTGAAAGTTTGGCGCTTTAGATCTTCTGAGGCATCACTCAGCAGCGACTCGGTGAATTCAATCATTGGTGGATTGACCAACTGATAGCCGTGAGTAATCAGCTGCTGCGTAAGCTTGTGCCTGAGCACTTCTTGCTTTTGGGCATCTTCAAACAGCACATCCACCACCCCATCAGGCAACAACCAACTATTGGCAACGTCGCTGGCAAAGTTATTCAAATATGGCATGCTAGTGGAGGTAGCCGTGTTTTCGGCAGGCTGAGCCACCGCTTCATTTGTCGTATTTAACTGGGCAAGTTTTGCAGAATCAGAACTGACAGACACAATAAATCCTTGTTTGGCGTATCGCTTACCAAAAACGCGGTACTGATGCGGTACTTATGCAGTACTTAAAGGTTATCTTTACAATTGCATTGACACTGTGCATTTTTATTTTTAACGCGCAACATCATTGACCCAATTATTTATGAACAAACTAGGTAACCGCAAAAGGGTGAGTAATAAGTATAAGTTAGGACGATAAGACGAGTATCTTTATGCGTTAATAAACCGCGATAAGCTAATAAACCTTAATAAATCACCAAGGCACTTTATGCTTTAGTTTAGCATAGCAGTTAAGGTTCGCCTAGTGACAATTCGCCACAATCACTATCTAATTGCTGGTCATTAGTGTCAAAGACACGGCGATTATAATCGTGTTAGATACGTTGTGGTTCAACTAAAAATGTTAATATCGCCTTGGTATAATGAAGACTGTCATCAGCATGGTTAGAACCACGTTTTCGACTCAGACTCATGGTACACTACCCTATATTTTTATCTCGGAAGCCTTATGTCATCTGATTACCACCCAAACCCAGCCACTAACCAAAGCAACGTCTTAGGCACTGCCCTTGCCAGCTGTTGCTTTGATCCTATTACCGGCTTTTATCGCAATGGCTTTTGTCACACTGGCAATCACGACGTCGGTCAACATACCGTTTGTGCCAAGATGACCAGCGAGTTTTTAAACTTCTCCGCCAGCCGTGGCAACGATCTTATCACCCCGCTACCTGAGTATAACTTTGCTGGTTTACAGCCCGGTGATTACTGGTGTATCTGTGCACTGCGCTGGGTCGAAGCCCTAGATTTCGATATCGCGCCACAAATAAAGCTAGAAGCTTGTCACGAAAGCTTATTAAGCTTGGTCGATATTGAAACCCTAAAAAGCTATGCCCTATAGCTAAGGTGAGCAAACGATAGTAGCGTTTACGACAGATTTGGATTATTGAAGTTTTTTATTATATGACAGGAAAGTATATGGAAAATGATAATAATCAATTGATTAAAAAAACGGCTCATATTGCACCTGACTCCAATATGGATCATATCTATGCCAGCATGAGTGACAAGCATCTCTATCTAGACGATGATGATAGCTATATCTATGGTGATGCCGCTGCCACTACTGAGGACACCATCGAGACCATGACGGTCTATGACCCCGACTCTGAACGCTATGAGGATATTGACTCATCAAGTGGGGATGAGGTGGTCAGCTGCTATGCCTACTCGCGTAAAACTGGGGAAAATCTCGATACAGTAGCGCTCAATGATGTCAGTCGGGCGCTAAACAATAATGGTCAGTTTATTTGGCTCGGTCTCTACGATCCCAGTCTAGAGACCATGGTCAAAGTAAAAGAAGCCTTTGGTCTACATGAATTGGCGATTGAAGATGCTTTTGCCGATCATCAACGTGCCAAAGTTGAAAACTACGACAATGACATGGTGTTTGTGGTACTGCGTACGGCGAAGTTAGAGGACAATGTCATTCGTTATGGCACCACCGCGATATTCATGGGTAAAAACTACCTGATTACCATCCGTAATGGTCCGTCAAACTCCTACGCGCCTGTCCGCGAACATTGTCACCGTCGCCCTGAAAAGCTGCGTATGGGCCCGATATTTGTACTGCATGCCATACTCGATTTTATCGTGGATAATTATATGCCGATCACCGATCGGTTGGGTCGATATTTGCGCGAGCAAGAGCGCTATGTCTTTACCTACGAGTTTGACAAGGGCACTCTAAAAAATCTTTATGAGCTCAAATCTCAGCTAGTACATATGCGCGCTATTATTTTGCCCGTGCAAGACATCTGTAGCTTTTTTATTAACCACAAAAAAAGTGAGCTGGTCTCAGGGTTTTCTCAAGCAGCAAAACCTTACTTTCGCGATGTCAACGATCACCTTTTGCACTCGCTAGATGCCATCAATGGTCTCAATGAGATGCTCAGCGTGGTAATGAATACCTATATGGCCATGGTCAATATGGGACAGAACGAAGTCGTGCGTAAGCTTGCGGCATGGGCGGGTATCTTAGCCGTACCTACAGCGATCGCTGGTATTTATGGGATGAACTTTGACTTTATGCCCGAGCTGCATTGGAAGTACTCGTACCTTGTTATCATGACTGTTATTATCGCTTTGTGTAGTTACTTGTACTACAATTTCAAAAGATTGAAATGGCTGTAATGCCAAACGCCATCCGTAAAAAAAGAGCAACCACTGGTCGCTCTTTTTTTATATTGCTATCTAATTATTCACGGCGGTGCTTGGTATGACTATCAGGCGCTTGGGCATTATCAGGCAACAGTGCTTTAACCGTTAGATTGGCTTGCTGTTTATCGAGATTGTCTTCTGGACGACCGAATGTTTTTGCCGTCCACGTTAGTACCACGATAGAGCCACTCAATAGCATGATGGCGACAGAAATCGTCGCTAGTAGCCACAGATGAAAATAATCTGAGACCGCCTGTACATCGACGACCAAGTGCCGTGACAAAGCGGTGATCGCAATAAATATCAAAAACTGTACTGGCAGACGATGGGTTTTAAAATAAATACCTATCATAGCGAGCAGCTCAAGATAGATAAATAACATCAAGATATCTTTTAAATCTGCTGAGCCTTTTTGAATAATACCAACGAACTCTTTACCGGCGGTCCAAACGACAACCACACTGATTAGAAATAAAATAACGTAATGACAGATATCGACAAACTCTCTACCAATACCTTGCAGTCGCTCGTGAATACCTACGTTTTTTTTAGCCATGTTTAAGTCCTATCAACTGAGATGTGGTTGATTTAGCCTGAGTCTCTGTACTGTGGAGACTCAGGCCCCTTATCTATCGGCAATCAGTATTCGTATGACTATCTTTTTAGCCAGCGTTCAATCCAGCTGATTTTTCAGCTGCATCGACCGTTTGGCGAATCAGCGTGTTGATGGTCATTGGGCCAACGCCGCCTGGCACTGGCGTATAAGCACTGGCAATATTTTCCACACCTTGCATTTCAATATCACCAACACCGCCATCATCTGTAGGATGGAAGCCTGCATCAATAACTACCGCGCCAGCTTTGATCCAATCCGCTTTAATCAATTCAGGCACACCTACAGCACCAACAACGATGTCTGCACGCTTGATATGTGCCGCTAGATCTTTAGTTCTTGAATGACAGATAGTTACGGTACAATTGGCATTCAGTAGCATCATCGCCATTGGCTTACCTAAGATAGCACTACGCCCTACGACCACGGCCTCCAAACCTGCCAGCTCGATACCATGATGCTCTAATAAATGCATGATGCCCTGCGGTGTGCATGAGCCATAAGCAGACTGCTGCATCGCCATCCGACCAAAGCCAAGACAAGTCACGCCATCGACGTCTTTTGCCAAGTCGATCTGCTCAAAGCAAGCACGCTCATCGATATGCTCAGGAACAGGATGTTGTAGCAAGATGCCATGGACATCAGGATTATTATTGAGCTCATCTATCTTAGCCAAGAGCTGCTCAGTGGTCGTGATACTCGGCATCTCAACACGTATAGAGTCCATACCAACACGCTTACAGGCATTACCTTTCATACGGACATAAGTGGCAGAAGCTGGATCATCACCGACCAATATCGTCGCAAGGCTTGGGGTGCGTCCCGTCTTATCCTTGATCGTATCCACGCGCACGCGTAGTTGCTGTTCTATTTGTTTGGCAAGTGCTTTGCCATCTAAAACGGTGGCGGACTCTTGGGCAGTAGGCGCGGTAGACATAGTAACTCCAATAGAGGGTACGATATAAAAAAATAAAGACAGCGCGCGCAAATACTTTGCATGCCTGTCTTATCCTTAATCAAGGTGTGATTTATACTGATATTGTACCTGCCTACGTCTAAAAATCCTAGCCTGTATTAGGGCATGTCCTCAATTCAGTCGACAGTCATACGCTCATCTAGCCACAATCGACCACCAGCCGCAATACTCTCAGCATCGCCGCCTAACGCATGTTTAAGTGGATAGCCTTTCTAATAATACACTTGAAGCATTCATCACTAACAAGCCTCACGATTTAGAAGCTATTATAATTAACAGTAACTAGGGGCTGTATAGCCATCGTAAATAGCGTAGAATAGTCAGTCTAATTTTTTTACATTGAGAAATGTAAACCCACCGACTCAAGGACATGATTATGAAAGATGAAAAATTACAGAAAGCGCTCGCTCGTATGGGGCTTGGCTCACGTCGTCAGATGGAAGAAGTTATTAAATCTGGACGCGTAACAGTCAATAACGGCCCGGCAACCATCGGTGATCGCGTCGAACCAGGTGATGAGATTCGTGTTGATGGTCGTCAAATTAAATATACTGCCGAAAATGAGAAGCGTCGCCGCGTATTGGCTTACTATAAGCCTGAAGGTGAAGTGTGCTCTGCCAATGATCCAGAAGGTCGTCCAACGGTCTTTGAGCGTTTGCCGAAGCTGACTCATGATCGCTGGGTCATGGTCGGACGCTTGGATATTAACTCAACAGGTCTGTTATTGTTTACCAATGATGGTGAAATGGCGCATCGCTTGATGCATCCCTCTGGTGAAGTCACTCGTGAATACGCAGTACGTGTATTGGGTGAAGTGACGTCTGATATCGCGCGTGCGTTAACAGCTGGCGTGATGTTAGAAGACGGTATAGCAAAGTTTGAAGATATCAAAGAAGGCGGCGGTGAAGGCGTCAATAAATGGTATCACGTCCAGCTAAAAGAAGGTCGTAACCGCGAAGTACGTCGCTTATTTGAGTCGCAAGGCCTAAAAGTGAGTCGTCTACTGCGTACGCGCTATGGCACGATTGCATTACCAAAAGAGTTGCGTACTGGTCGTTTCTTAGAGCTCGACAGAAAAGACATCAATACCTTGACTGATCTAGTGAGCTTACGTCCACGTTATGGTACGGGTCTACATGGCGCGGCGAAAGAGAAGCAAGAGCGTATCAGAAACAAACCACTTAAAGCACGTCGCACTACTGACAGTCGTAGCGATAGCCGCAGTGGTAGCGACAATCGCAACAGCAGCGCGAAGCCTAAAAGCAGTGCTAGCCCTGCCAGTCGTGGTACACGCAATACCCGTGACCGCAACGACAAGCGTTAATTTAAACCTGCAATAGATTTAAATTAGACCATAAAAAAGCTGCCCATAATGAATATTTATGGGCAGCTTTTTTATGGGTTTTTTATAATAATTTTACTAACCCAATATTTAGCTATCATGACTATTAATATAGTTTTTCATGACTCGTAAATCTTGCAACTGCTGCGTGTCCATTTGCGCTAACAGATTATCTAAACGCTGCTCAATATTATTGAATACCTGTTGTAATAACGCACTCGCTTCTGCTTTCTTGTCATTACTCACATTGTGAGCATTTATATTCACATTCGCTAGGTGGTAATGACTGGCAAGCATTTCGGGCAAACGAGTATGCAGCAGCTTATGCAACACAAACTGCGCTTCTGTGAGTTCGAGCATTTTATGTTGTGCTTGCAGGGCCTTTTGATAGCGTTGATAGTGATTTACTTTTTCATCGATACGTTTTAATTGGCGCAGTTGCTGCTCTGACAAACTTTGCAGATGTTTCTTATGCAAATTCAATTGCTGCCAACTGAGTTTGGATAGTGATAGCGGCGCATCATAATCTTGATAAGTAAGCATACCTGGCGTAATACCAACGGCTTTATGCAAAGCTTGCCAGCCTTTTTTACCCAAATAAACGACCGTGACGGTTGTCACAACCCCAACGCCGATTAATATGCTCATATATATTTACTCTTTACCCTATTCTTTGATAATACGACTCTACATCTACAGCTTAATATCCTCAGCACTCACATTTGCACCAGTTTGACTGTCAATTTCTTGAATATTCACATCATTACTGACACTACTATCGAGCTTTTGAAACTCTGTATTATCAGCAGGATTGTCAAAGCGTTTTTGCAAATAGCGATTGGTTGCGAGCAATTTTTGTCCATCTTGGTGATATGAGGCATTGAGCAAATCATCAAACTGAGTATTAATGGTACTCAGTACATCTAGCAACGCCTCTTTTCCGGTGACATTAGAATGCTTAATCTTAGTGGTATCAGCAAGCGCCCCATCCCCCACATCTAAGTCATGCAAGCGTCGATAGTCAGCTACCGCTAGCGGAATATGTCTGTCCATCAAGTTTTGAATCATAATATAGGTTTCGTTGACTGTGTCTTTATCATCTATCTTGCCATCATTATTGGTATCACCATAAATGACACGTAGCTTCTCACCTTTTTCATTGATTTGGTCAAGGGCTGTTTTAACTTCAACGGGTAAGCTTTTTTCAGGAATATAACCCAACTGCGGCATCGCTTTATATTCAAGCATTTTTGGCGCGGTCACTTTTTTGATACCACGATATCCTAGATATAACCCAGCTGCTGGTAGCATCCCGTATAAAACAAACATCACTAACATCGCCGTTACTTGGGTCATAGGATTGTCCTCATTATTCATCGTAGTTATTATTGTTCTAGATAGCCTTAAAACTCTAAACTCTAAACTCTAAACTCTAAACTCTAAACTCTAAACTCTAAACTCTAAACTCTAAACTCTATGAGATTAAACAAAAAAATAAGGCTTTATTAAAGCCCCATATTGTTATGTATTTAACTGCTCATAGCTGATAATTAATAGCAGTCATTAAAATAAATACACATTAGCTTTTTGTACGGCTTTTGACATAACGGTGCGTTGAAGCCAGACGATTCATAACCGTTTGATGCAACTCGTCCAACAACTCATCAAGCTCATAATCAATTTCTAAAAACAAATCAGTCAGCATGTCGCCTGCCGTCATTTTTCCCTGCATCATCGTGTTTTTGGTGCGATGTGGACTAAAACGTTGCAATTGCTCATAATGATGTAGTGCTTCTGGAATGCTCTCTGACACCAGCTTGTCGATGACAAACTGACGCTCGTTATGTTGCTGCTGTTGCTGCTCGTTGAGCTCACTGCTCCACTCACGGTAACGCTTGAGCTTGCCGTTAATTCGATCTAGTATCGCAACAGCTTCTATAGGCATAGCATTTAGGGTGGCCTCATCAACCACATCAATAATCTCAGTCATAATCGGACAGCGTCCATGTTTGAGATACCATAGGGTATCGGGGTCGAAAGGCGGTCTATTGGTCGGGCGCATCGCAGCACGATTGGACAAATAGCGATCGGTCAGTGGCGTTGCCGTCCGAATATCGTTGACTTGCGATAACGCTTCACAAATACGATCGGCACGCTCGGGTGCAGTCAATGGCTGGCGTTTACTAATGCCGTTTTCATCACCAGCACTGTCTTCATTGTGAATAATATTATCAGCAGGACTGGCATCATCTTCTGCATTAGGAGCGATAGCGCCTTGCTGAACATGTTTGGCAGCTCGCGTTGGCAAATCATCTTGAGCTTGCCCAAATGACTGTAACATTCTTGTCAAACTTACGACCATGTTCTGCTCTGCCCCTTGCCCATTTACTGATTGCATTCGACCACTCAATCCCTTATCTTAACAGTTTTTTATCACGCTGCCAGTAAGCAAACGTCAACGTTTTGGTCTTTAACATTGAGTAAATGGTTATGAATGCACCCGATTATATTGCTGGTTTTTTGCTGGGATTATCGCTCATTATCGCGATTGGTTCACAGAATGCCTTTGTGCTTAAACAAGGACTCAAACGCGAGCACATCTTTTTTATCTGTCTCTTCTGTGCGGTCAGCGATGCGTTTTTAATCTCTGCAGGTGTTGCGGGCTTTGGCGCGGTGACCGCTCAGTATCCGCAAGTCGTCAACATTGCCAAGATTGCAGGCGTCATATTTTTGCTGGGCTATGGATTCCAAAGCTTGTATGCCAGTGTACGCCTATCCCATGCGCTCACCGTCGATGGACAAGTTGTGACCAGTTTAAAAAAGGCGCTATTGCTCTGCTTTGGTTTTACTTGGCTCAACCCACACGTCTATCTAGATACCTTGGTACTCGTTGGCATGGTTTCAACTGGCGCTAGTAGTAAACTGGCCTTTGCAGTTGGGGCTGTCAGTGCCTCATTCTTTTTCTTCTTTGCATTAGGCTATAGCGCACGCTTACTCAGACCTCTGTTTGCCAAGCCAAAAGCGTGGAATATACTTGATGCCTTGGTGGGTATATTGATGTTTTATTTGGCTTGGCATCTATACCAAAGTTAGAAAACAGCTATATATTCAATCCACTATAAAAGCGTTACAGCGTTAACCTCGCTTGAGGTATTAAATATACATCTACACTTGGTTGCCTTGTACCACTTTTAAATTGAACCGACTACAGTCAAGTTCATATAAATGTACAGTTAAAATCAAAAAACCCAAACACATTCTATAAACGTGTTTGGGTTTTTTTAGGATTAACAAAAGCTATATTAAGTTAGGAAATAACGTGCGCAATCCATTGACGATAATTTCAATAGAAACCGCAGCCAATAACATACCCATGATTCGGCTCATGATATTAAGTCCAGTATCACCCAATAAACGACTAATACGACCTGCCGCCATCAATGCCAAATAGCAAAAAAGACTGATTAAAAAGCCTGCAACGATAACCGCAGAAACACGCAATATGCCTGAAACTTGAGAAGAATAAATAATGACCGTAGAAATACCACCCGGCCCAATCATCATAGGAATAGCCAGTGGTACTACTGCTGAGGCGGTACTTGGTAGTGCATGTTTATCGTATTCAACATCGAAATTTTCTTGATCAGGCTTAGCGGGATTACCATCGCCGTTCATCATATTCAAAGAAATCAAAAATACTAATATACCGCCTGCCAGCTGGAACGAGCCAATAGAGATACCAAGTGCCTTCAAAAGCACCTCGCCTGCTACAGTAAAAAAGCTGATGGTGATAAAAATAGTCAAGCAGGCAATACGTGCTACTTTACGTCGATCAATCATCGAGTAGCCGCGCGTCAAGTCCAAGAACAGCGTCAAAGCTGCAAAAGGATTAATCAAAACCACAAAGGCTAAGATGATTTTAATAATTTCAGTATCCACTGAGCGCTCGCTTATCTATCGGTAAAACTTGGGCAAAAAGATAAGGCCATCGTGCGAGTGCAACGATGACCAATAGGCGGTTAGCAGTAACATTGTAGCATAGGCAGATAAGCTAATAAAATCATTAACTTTGCTTAACATTCTGATATAAGCGCATTAGCGGCAATAGCTGACTGCCATGGGTCGCTCAGCAACTTTTAACGGATAAATAATCGTATCAATAGTCGCCAATAGAAACGGCTCGTTACACCGTTATAGTCGATACTAAATAAAATAGATACACGACATTATAATGCGTGACTGGTAAAAATTTTTATTGCTTGCTGTGCCTACGCAGACAGAGGCGACAAAAAATTTATATCAGTCACACTGTCTCTTTTTTATATTGAACTGACTATATAAAGCCAAACGTTACGCACTAAAATCAAGACCAATATCTAGAGCAGTGGTGCTATGCGTTAAATAACCCATCGCAATGAAATCAACGCCCGTTTTTGCGACCGCTTGCACAGTCTCAGGGGTGATACCACCAGAGGCTTCTGTCTTGGCGCGACCTTTACACATGGCCACTGCTTGCAACAATATTTCAGGTGACATGTTGTCTAATAGTACCAAGCTCACACCAGCGTCTAAAGCTTGCTCTAATTGCGCTAGCGTATCGACTTCTACTTCAATCGGAATGAGATGACCCGCGAAATTTTGTGCTTGCTTGATAGCTGTCTTAATATCGCCTGCAATAGCAATATGATTGTCTTTGATTAAAATCGCATCATCTAAACCCAAACGATGGTTGCGACCACCGCCGCAGCGCACCGCGTATTTTTGCACGATACGTAAACCGGGAATGGTCTTGCGCGTACAGGTAATTTGCGCGGGATAATCCGCCACAGTATCGACAATCTGCTGTGTCGCCGTCGCAATACCACTCAAATGCGTCATGAAATTCAATGCCGTACGCTCTGCCGTTAATAGATGACGTGCATTACCGCGTACGATAGCCAATACTGTATCTGCATCAACCTTCTCACCATCGATGACCTGAGCGATAAACTCTATCTGCGCATCAACCAAAGCAAAAGACAGACGCGCCAAATCCATACCACAGATCACGCCTGCTTGGCGCGCCTTAATCTGGAGCTGCGCCTGCATATCGGCGGGAATGGTGGCTTGCGAAGTCACATCTCCACGTCGACCCAAGTCTTCGGTGAGGGCAGCCTCAACCAAGGGCTTAAGCAATACTTCATCCAATGCTGGCTCTCGTTCAACTGTCATCTTTAACCCTTATATAAGTATGCTATGAATATAAATTCGATTGATTTAAACTCAAAATGAGCATAAATATAGCGCAAAGTTAGCTTTCCCGCAAGGATAGGTCGGTATTTTATGTGTTTAGGGCGTGCCCTCAATCTGAACGAAAGCGCCTAAATGGGCTAAAAATGGCTAAATCTTGCCAAACTGCGTCAAATAGCTGGTCAATATCATGATATTATCTGTGCTATTTTTCTTGTTTGGCTGCAATTTATCTCATTTTTATCACCATTTTCAAAATGAGGACACGCCCTAGTCAACGTTTATAAACACAGCATATGACAGAAATATCGTAGGAATAATCTGACAACTATTTATTTCGTTTGGGCAATTTGCTGTCCATCAGTAAGCTTTGTAGCTCAATATCGTGGCGAAAGCGATAGAGCTTGGCAGGTCGACCGCGCTGAGCGCTACTACTCTCTCCTGTCTCCATTACTAAGTTTTGTGAATCAAGCAAACGGCGAAAATTCTGCTTATGCAGACGCACCCCTGATAATGCCTCGACGCTTTGTTGCAACTGTGACAAAGTAAAAACATCTGGCATCAAACCAAAAATAAGCGGTCTGTATTCAATCTTAGCACGCAGCCTCGAAATAGCCGTCGCAATCACGCGTCGATGATCGTAATACATCGGGACGCCTATACGTTGTGACCAATCGTCTGGCAAGATGACGGCTTGATAAGTTGGTGGATAATTGGGCGCTTCGGGTATCAGCCCCCCTTCATACAGCATCTCATAGCGGAGCAGTACGTGCTCTGCGATCCACTCCCTATTCTCATGAGCATGGTCGCCAACCAATTCTGTGTCTGTCAGTTCGCCACCTGCTAAAAACGCTTCACTCAGTCCCCAACACAACCCAATACGTTGGCGTCGACGCTGTTGCACAATCAAGTCTTCGGCAGTATTTGCCCATTCCAATAGTACAGGCACGATAAAATCTGTGATGATACTGGGCATACCATCTAAGTGATTTTCCCACGGGAAATAATCATACCAATCTCGCCACAGTGCCTCGCTTTGTAGCTCTTGCATCTGCGTCTCTTGCACCAAACCCAAATAGCTCACATAAACCAGCGCATGACCATCGATATTACGTCTATTGGTATCAACAAAGGTATATAACTGCTCTAGATAACCAAGCGGCTGTTGCGTCTGCTCCTCCACCCATTGACGCACGCCTGCTTGCAAAGAGCGATGCAACGGCATCAAAGGACCATTGGGCAGCAGC
Source organism: Psychrobacter sp. AT9 (assembly GCF_047272965.1). NCBI lineage: Bacteria > Pseudomonadati > Pseudomonadota > Gammaproteobacteria > Moraxellales > Moraxellaceae > Psychrobacter > Psychrobacter sp. AT9. The sequence continues at coordinate 877,518 of NZ_JBKOTW010000001.1, read as the reverse complement.
TTGCCTTGATCCACTGTTAATACACGGGCTGTGTGGTCAGTAATGGCGACTAGCACCGCGACCACTTCAGTGGTGCCACTTCCCTGTTGATGCGCATGTGAATAAGACAAAGTCATAGTTTTGGCGACAATCCTTTAAATGTAGTCATTGAATAATAAGTTCATAAAATGCGGCTTTGATACTGTAGATCAGTATAACGTGAATCCCAGACTATCATAGCCTGCGGTTGTAATTCTACAAAACTAAAACTGCGGTTTATTCAACGACTTTACGGTCTAATGAGTTAAAAAATAAGTACTTTCATCGAGGCAGTTATAAAAAAACACTTGTATTTATGCTCAAAATGAGCATAATTAAAACATCTTATTCATTAGCAATATTCAATTGACTTATTTTTAGCGGCATATTACTTGTCGCTACTGTATAAAAGGTTTGCCTTTATGAAAACTTATCCTTACGACGCACCTATCATGAGTACGGACAATCGCATCGCCACTCAAATTAACATCGAATATGCCAAAGCTAAAATGCCAGCAGACTTGCCGCGCGCTGAACGCATCGTGGTTGAAGAAAACATCAAGAAGCTATTAAAAGAGCATAATGCGGTATTGGTCGCCCATTATTATGTCGATCCCTTTATTCAGGATTTGGCATTAGCGACTGGTGGCTGCGTGGGCGATTCGCTAGAAATGGCACGCTTTGGGCAAGCACACAGTGCACAGACATTGGTGGTCGCAGGTGTCCGCTTTATGGGCGAGTCGGCGAAAATTTTAAGTATGGAAAAAACGGTACTGATGCCAGACCTAGAAGCTGAGTGTTCGCTTGATTTGGGCTGCCCTGCTGACGAGTTTTCCGCATTTTGTGATGCCCATCCTGAGCGTACCGTCGTGGTTTATGCCAATACTAGCGCCGCCGTCAAAGCCCGTGCTGACTGGGTGGTGACGTCATCCGTTGGCATCGATATCATTCGCCATTTGCATAATAATGGTGAAAAAATTATTTGGGGCCCTGATCGCCATTTAGGTAAATATATCGCTAAAGAGACTGGTGCAGATATGCTGCTTTGGCAAGGATCGTGCCTCGTACATAATGAATTTAAAGCGACCGAGCTGATGCAATTAAAAGAGGAGCATCCAAACGCTAAAGTATTGGTGCATCCTGAATCGCCTGATAGCGTGGTGGCACTCGCCGATGTGGTCGGCTCTACTAGCAAATTGTTGCAATCGACTTATGAGATGGATGCCGATACCTTTATCGTCGCCACCGACTTAGGTATCTTGCATGAAATGCAAAAGCGCTCGCCAAATAAGCGTTTCTTAGCAGCGCCTTCTGCTGGTGAAAGCGCAAGCTGTAAGAGCTGTGCCTTTTGTCCATGGATGGCGATGAATGGTCTCAAAGGTATTGAACAATGCTTGACGCAGCGCAGTGGCGAAGTTTTGATGACGCCTGATCTGGCAGTCGCGGCTAAAAAGCCCTTGCAACGCATGCTTGATTTTGCTGAATCACAAAAACAACGAGTGGCAGCCAGTGGCGATATTGTTAAAGACCGCGAGCTGTTCGCCAATGTCGGAGCAGCCTAATATGAATGCGGTGTCTACAGCGGAAGCACTAAATGCTGATAATTTTGATGGGGCGGTACAAACCGATGTCCTTATCATCGGTGCCGGATTGGCAGGGCTAAGCACGGCTCTAGCGTTACCAACATCGCTGAATATTACCGTATTGAGCAAAGCCGACTTGGAAGTTTGTTCAAGCCATTATGCCCAAGGTGGTATTGCTGCCAGCCTAGATAAGGATGACTCTGTCGCTGACCATATCGCTGATACGCTAATTGCGGGCGCAGGCTTATGCGAAGCTGACAATACCAGTAGCATTTTAAGTGCCGGACAGCAGGCTGTGCAATGGTTATGTGCGCAAGGTGTGCCTTTTACCCAGATACAGCAAGATGATAATGCAAAACCTTTCACCGAGCTACAGACTGAACTACAGACTGCTAACTTACACTTAACCAAAGAAGGCGGACATGGTTGCAGGCGGGTCGCGCATGCGGATGATGCGACTGGTCGACATATTATGGAAGCCTTGACCATAAAGGCTCAATCTGCTGCCAATATCACTATTTTGCCTTATTATGAAGCGCTGAGCCTTTTAACAAGCAGTGATAATCAGTGCCAAGGGGCGCAAGTTTTTGATCATAGTAGTCAACGACAACTGACTTTTTATAGTCGCGCAGTCGTACTGGCTAGTGGTGGCTTGGGTCAATTGTTTAAGCGTGCCAGTGCGCCCAACGTCTGTGTCGGTGATGGCGTAATGATGGCATGGCAAGCAGGCTGCCGCTTAGCAAACTTAGAATTCATTCAATTCCATCCGACTGGTTTGGCATTAGATGACAGCAGCTTTCTCATATCTGAAGCCCTACGCGGTGAAGGTGGGCGGCTGACTTGTCCACAAACCGGTGTGCGCTTTATGTTGGAAATTGACGAGCGTGCAGAACTGGCACCACGCGATATCGTCGCTCGTGCTATTGCTGAACAGATTAGTACGAATGGACTTGGCTACGTAAACCTTGATGTCAGTCATCTGCCAGAACAGTTTTTACGAGAGCACTTCCCGCAAATTTATCAAACGTTATTAAAGCTGGGCATCGATATGACTACTGACCCAATTCCGGTCGCGCCTACCGCTCATTATAGCTGCGGCGGTGTAGTCACATCTGTCAATGGTATGACCGATGTGGCAGGTCTCTATGCCGCTGGCGAAGTTGCCTATACAGGTTTGCATGGGGCTAATCGCTTGGCGAGTAACTCTTTATTGGAATGTGTGGTGGTTGGACGTAATATCGCTGCTGACTTACCGCGCTATTTAAAATACGTGACCGAGCTCAGTCAAGCGACATATTTTAATAAAGGAAATCAATCAGCCCTTGGCATTTGGACGCCGCCAACGCTTAAAGATACTCAGCCCATTACTCTGCCACCGTCTACTGACTATAAAAGCAATACTCATCATAACGTCAATATAGATGCTGACATAGCTGGGATAACCGCCAAACTAAAAGTTTTGATGACTGCTCATATGGGTATCACTCGCAGCGCTGGGCAATTAGCACAAGCATTGCTACAAATAGAAAATTGGCAGCAGCAGCTTGGATGCCTCAAGTCTCATTCAACCAATATCAGTAGTAAGAGCGATACAACTACCCTTGCCAGCTTGGCATACTTTCAATTAGCACGACAATTACAATTAGCGACATTGATTATTCAGTCGGCTTATCAGCGTTATGAGAGTCGCGGTGGTCACTATCGTCAAGATTATCCGCATTTGGCGACCACACCTCGAACCAGTGTGATTGCGCCCTTATCAAAGCTGAGAGAAGGTGACAAAACAGGTAACAAAGAGGGTGGCATTGATTGGTTGGTTCAGCCTATAATCGATGACACAGAAGTTGGAACAGCATACAGTTGCTAACGTTTAACAGCGATTGAAGGTTGTTGTTCTAGCCATGAAAAACGATAAATTGCCGTTCTTTATTGACCCCAAAGTGCTTAAAATATGGCTACTGATACGCTGTTTGTGATCGGACTTATGATTGTCGTCAGTTTGACGTGGGCCTTGCTGGCCCTACCTCGCTTGCGTAAGCGCCTGCCAAAAATTTATCTGATTGCACGCTCGTGGTGGCTCATGTTAGCGGCGCTTTGCGCTTGTTATGTTATCGCTAAGATAACGGATAATAGCCAGCCCTCACAGCCTCCTACCTACCCCTACCAGTGGCTACTCATCGCCTTTTTCGTCTTAATTGGTTTGCGTGGTAGCTATGAGATCAAACGCTTATGGTGCCTGCGCAACAAAGCTGTGCTGATTCACAAGCTCCAAGCGCGCGGTTTACAAGCGAATACTCAGCCTTTTAGCCAAACTCTTCCTCATTCTCCTCAAGCTTACACACGTTTAAATCTGTTAGACCTATTCTTTAGTTTTGCTTTTATCACCCTGATTGTCAGCCTTATTGCCTTACAACAATTAATCTGGCAGCGCGAGCAGTATGGCGTTTTATTTTTTGTGTTATTTGCCAGTCAATTTAATGATATTGCACAGTATTTATGTGGACGATTGCTTGGTCACAAGCTGTTTAAGCGTGGTCTTGCCCCAACCATTAGCCCTAATAAAAGTATCGAAGGTGCTCTTTTCGGTAGTATGCTCGCGGCGCTATTGGCAACGCTATTAGGCATTTGGCTCACGCCTTTTAGTTGGTGGATTTGCTTATTAGCCGCTTATGGCTTAGCGGTCAGTGGTATTGCTGGAGATTTATTAGAGTCCGCCTTTAAGCGTCAGCACGGGGTAAAAGACACGGGTACTATGCTCGCTGGACATGGCGGTGTATTAGATAGAGTGGATAGTTTGCTGATTGGCGTACCGTTATTTACCTTGTTTTATTGGCTGCTCGGCTAAGTTGTTATATAGTCGATTCAATTTAAAAGTAGTACAAGGCAACCGAGTGTAGATGTATATGTGATACTTCAAGCGAGGTTAACGCTGTAATACTTTTATAGTGGAATGACTATAGTCGATCTACTTTTAAAAGATACAGTGCTACTGGGATTAGTTATTCGCAGCCTCTGTCGGCGTAGGCACAGCAAGCAAGCAAGCAAGCAAGAAAAATTGATACCAGGAGCACGTTATAATAGTTGTCTTTCTTTTATTTAGGACTAACTATATCCAGTAGGTTTATCCAATCTACTGCGCAATATCCAATTAAGCAACGGCTTAGGTAAATGATTGAGCGCCCGAGTAATATAGCGCATGGAGCGTGGAAAGATTGCCAGCTCAATATCATCATCAATCGCTTGCATGATATGGTCAATTGCTGTTTGAGTCGTCATTATAAAGGGCTTATGACTGGCATCACCATCATTTAAATCACGCAACGCTTGGGTATCAATATAGCCTGAGGCAATACAATTCACTTGGATATCATAAGGTGCAAGTGCAAGTCGATAAGCGCTGGCAGCCGCAATCATGGCACGTTTGCTTTTGGCATAAAGACTGGCGTAAGGATAATCCATAGTACCGGCGATAGACGCGATACAAATCAGACTTAGTCTGCTATTTTCTTTGCAATCTAATGACAAGCTTTGACGCTTTAACTGCTCGCTTGCCCACCTAAAAACCTGCTCAAAGGCTTGAAAGTTAATCGCGAGCATTTTATCGCTGTCCGCTTGATTGAGACGATGGACACGCTCATTGGTGTAACTGCCTGCACTATAAATCACTCTTTGAAAGCTGATATCTGACAAGCTCTCTAACAAACTTTGTGTTTGCACACTATCCATCAAATCACAGCAATAAGTGACAATATTAGGATACTGACTATTGATATTATCTATCTTCTCCATACTATGACCAACCACGCTCACTTGCCAGCCAAGCTGATGATGATGCAGCGCTAACGCCAAGCCAAGACCGCTTGTACCGCCAAAGACAATGATATGCGATGACTTATGAGTGGAAGTAGACTGTGTGATGTTTTTCATTTTAGAGCTCATAGACCCTGCTGCCGTATATAGTCAGTCGTACGCTGATAGCCATACTGCCATTGCGCCTGCATTTGCTGCACAAAACCGTCATAGTCACTGTGAATGAGTTCAACCGTCATTTGCTTTATATTAAAACGCTTTTGTACATGCTGTCCTGCCAACTGCTGACCATTATCTGCAAAGGGTAACCAATGCAATTGATGGCTATTTCTTTCTGACTTCACAAGTGATGACGTTTTCATTGGCTGATAACCATGCACTTGTGCCAAACGCTCATTGGGGTCAAAACCAAAAACGCGCTGAATCGCTGGTGCCGCCAGCCATGAATCATAACCTGCCTTGGTCTCTGCAAATACAGTCTGTCCTAACTGACACGCCAGCTCAACGGGCGTAAGATTAATCACCCCGCCTAAGCACCACCCCAAATCGTCTATAGGCGTTGGCGGTAGATAATACATATCTGCCATGGAAGCGCGAACCGCTGAATTAAATTCCCACTGCTTTACGACATTTACTGACTGATGAATACGCCCATCAGCAAACGTATGAGCCGGTGAGTTGAGCATTTCATCAAAATGCTCTGATACTGCCAAACGCGGTGGCGCAAATAACAACTCTTGTAGTTTAAACTCATCGTAAACAGAATTATCAGCAGTAGGCGTTTGATTAAGTGCTTGATTGGGCGCTTGATACAGTCGGCTAGCAATAATGGCTATCTCTGGCGCGGCGGTATTAAAAGAATTATTATTCTGCTTGGGAGAAAAACGAGACAACTCATCGAGCCATTGCCCATCGTTATCTATCCGAAACATTGCCAACTGCTGCAACTCATCTAATAGTCGTTCGTAGTTATCTGCTTGTTGCTGTTTTTGGCGGTTGGACAGCTGCCGTGACAAGCGCCAGCGTTTAAGCGCCTGAGTCATATAACGTATTTTTAGTCGCTTATTGGCTTCGTCTGGCGCGATATGCCTGATTGCAGTAATGACACGATACAACTCACGGCTGCACATCAGCTCCTGCAAATCTTTGGGGGCGGGCGCTAAATTGACTAAATAAGCTGACAGACTGCCACCGCAAGTGCCGACGATAATATCCGGCATCAAATCATGGGCAACCAACGCCGCATAACTGCCCAAATAATAGGCGAAACGTGAGCCGCCCCCTGAAAAAAGCTGGACGCGCTCATAAGGCTTGGCATGCGTATTATTCATGATTGGTTGAGGCGACTTTAATTGCCAATGACACGGTAAAGATACCAAAGCGATCGATACGCATGGCGACTTTCTTAAAGCCAGCATTCTCAACCAATTGATCCATTTCCGCTTGTGAGCGACAGCGCATCACCCAACTGCTACCGCGATGATTGTTTAAGGTTTTACTAATAAATTCTTGCTCAGGATGCCACGGCTGATTGGTATAAATTAAATAGCCATCCGCTTTTAAACTGTCATAAATACCCGCCAATGCCGTTTCGGGTAGTGTATTGTCAGAAAATAATTCAAACACGCCAGAGGCAATGGCGATATCGAACTTTTTATCATCAAGACCTTTAGCATCGCCGCCTCCCTTCTGTACATGAGAATAACTGGCAGGGTCAAACGCATTTTTTTGACAAGTAAGGACACGATCAGCAATCTCTAACTGCTCCGCCTTTGCCTGTAAGGCTTGGATATTATGCTGCTCATAATCGCGTAGCTCAGCGTGCAAGTTGGTAAATTCTGTCAATAAATCAAAGGCATAAAAGCCATGGCCACTAGCGATATCGAGTAGTTTCGGCTGGAATGACTCAGTGCTGTTTTGATTAGCTTGGTTTTGCTTAGCTTGGTTTTGCTTAGCTTGGTTTTGCTTAGCTTGGTTTTGCTTAGCTTGGTTTTGCTTAGCTTGGTTTTGCTTAGCTTGGTTTTGCTTAGCTTGGTTTTGACTAGCTTGGTTTTGCTTGCTAGACTTTATATCTGCCAGAGCTTCACGTGCTAGCTCCAATATGTGCTCACGGCGAATACGAATACCTTGCCAGCCGATATTACTTAAATAAAACTTATCGATTGCTTGCCCAAATTTGTTTTGACCGCTCGGCTGATTGTAATAGACGTGATCAAGCGAGTGACCCGAGTCAAATCCATGCTCCAGTCCTGTGGCAATCGCGTCGCTGACATGACCAAATTTTTGCATGGCAAATCGGGTAATGGCAAAGCTTGGGTTAAAGGGTTTAATCGCTAAACGGTCAACCTTATCTTTACTGGCACTATTAAGATGAGCGGCGCTTAAATCAGGCGCTTTGACGTTCTTACTGAATACCTGCTCAGCGAACTCGATACAATCCGCGAAGACGTCTGCCTTATTGGTCTCATGAAAGATCGCATGATAGCTATCTGGATATAACTGCCAGCGTTTATCAGTGGTATTAATCGCTTCATAAAACGTGCGTTCAGCCTGCTTATCGACTACATAATCCTTACCGGCACATAATATAAAGGTTGGCACGGTGATAGCACCCGCATCATCGAGCAAGCGTTGACCGGTTGCATGCGTATCGATGAGCAAGTCGGTCGAGATACTGTTTGAGATGAGCGGATCGGCATTATAAGCTTGCTGCGCGTCTTTATCATGGGTTAAGACTTGCGCCTTGACGTAGCTGCTCACGCGTGACATCAGTCCAAGCGCGCGAGCTACCTTTAGCGATGGTATGGCAAATGGCATGTACAAGCGAATACTCAACGCTGGCGTACCCAATATCATTCCGCGAATATTTGGCGCGTAATCATGTACCCATGCTGCTGCGAGTACCGCGCCGATACTACTGGCGACGATTAACGTATCGGTAATAGCAATGCCCGTTTGCCCGATAACCAATTGCACAAAACCGTCTAAATCGCGCTCCAGCTCGGTGACGCTTTCGGCATGATCCTTGATACCACCTGAGCGCCCATTACCACGCGCATCCCAAGCAAATACTTGATAGCCAGCTTTTGCAAATTGTTCCCCAAGTTCTGCTAAGCGTCCTGAATGCTCGTGACCACGATGCAACAGAATGACTTGGCGCTGTTGTGTGTGTTGCTGACCGGCTTGTTTGATATTCTCTAAAGGCATCGTCAACCAATAGCGATAATAGATTGCCGTGCCATCATACGCGTTGTAGCAACTTTCACCGCTAACAACTTCGGACGATGATAGATGAAGGTCATCGCTAACCTTCTTTGGGGCAGCTTTGGCATTGGTAGACTGGGAATTTTTAGAAATAGCGGGCATTGTCTGGGACTCCAAAAGGGACGTTTTAGCAGCAGAGTTTGATAAAGGAGAGTTCGATAAAGGAGAATTTGATGACAAGGTATTGGGAGATAGCGTATCAGGTTGATCAATAATCGCTTGGCAATCGATAGATGAAATAGATTGATACGATGCGTCTGGTATTGACTCAAGACTGTCTGAGCGCAGCACAGGTGGTTTACGCATCAAATATAAGTCTGCCATATAACGCAGTCGATTGAGACAAGTTTTTAGTAGCAGCGCCTCTGTGAGTATAAATAATTGCCCTACTCTGATATGAAATAACGCGGGCGGTACTTTACTTGCCATAAAAGTGCCAAGCACACCGAGCACAAAAGCACGATCACTTTTGCCCAAAGGCCCTTGATTCGCTCTAATGTCTAACATCCTATTACTGGCGATACCTAGTAACTCGGTGCCGATACTAAGCACGATTAGACCGACAATATGTTGCTGATGGATTGATATATTGTTTGGCAAATTGATTGCCGACGCTTGCAAATTACCATTAGCAACATGCGGAGCAAGACTTGCGATAAGCGCCGTATCAGCCACGATATCACCCACTTCATTGAGCACTTCACCAAGCATTGATGCTTGCCCGTGCTCGCGCGCCATCATGCCATCGATAGCATTGAGCGCCATGCGTACAAACAATGATGAAGGCAATAAAAGCCATAATTCCTGCTTCTCAGTTGCAGGCTTGGCAATCACATAAGCCGTACCAAGGCTCAATAAGATGGCTGATACCGTCACTTGGTTAGCGGTAACCTTTTGCTCGACCAATGCATCGCTAATTGGGCGCAATTGATCTTGAAACTGAGATTTGAGCTGATAGAGCGACATAAGGCGAGCCAAATATATTCAGTCCTTTAATGTAGCAACAAAAGTTGATTAGGTAAATACTTAAGTATGGCTGTTAGCCGGATTATCATGCATAAAACCCTATCCTACCATCTCGCTACAAAGGCGCTTTCCTTATAAGCCAACATTTAATGGTTAAACAGTCAGTTTTCACAAGGAATCTTAGTCGCTCATGTCAGTATTAATAGCTTGATATGCTACAATCCTCAGCTTCTTAGAAATACCTTCTCAAAAACACCTTCAAAAATGCTACGAGCCTGCCACCATGCAAAGCCTGATTACCCTTGTTCTGGTATTAATGCCAATGTTTATTGGTTTTGCCATTCCTTCTAATCCTAAAATGACCAAGCTTGCGGATAAAGGCTTGTCTTATTTGGTGTTTATCATCTTAGCGCTGATTGGTATTGAGCTGTCGCAAGTGGAAGGGCTTGGCAGTCAGATAGGCGAGATTGCGCTGTATGTGACTATATTATCGATATTGACGATTGGTACGGGCTTATTTTCCCTGATGTTGTTCGATCATTTGCGTCCATGGCATGCCAAAAAACCCAGCGTAAAATCTAAAGAGCATCGCGTCAGCATCCGTGGTAGCTTGGCACAAGTGATTTGTGTGGTAATTGGTATGGTGATTGGATACTTCCTGCCAGACAATTATATGCCACCCGAAAACACCATGACGGTGATGTTAATGATATTAATTTTGCTGGTCGGTATTGGTTTAAAAGGCTCGGGTATTACTCTAAAAGAAGTGCTGCTGAATAAGCGCGGCGTTGAGATGAGTGTCATCTTTACGCTAGCGGTATTGGTTGGTGGCTTACTATTTGCGCTGATGTTCAGTGAGGTATCGTGGACAAAAGGCTTGGCATTGGCATCAGGGTTTGGTTGGTACTCGCTATCTGCAATCGTCATGACCGATGCTTACGGTGCTGTGTGGGGCAGTGTCGCGCTGTTCAATGACTTGGTACGTGAATTTTTTGCGCTGATATTTATCCCTGTGTTTATGCGTAAATATCCGTCAGCGGCAGTAGGACTTGGCGGTGCGACGAGCTTGGACTTTACCTTACCCATTATTCAGCAGTCTGGCGGTCTAAAAGTCGTGCCTTTAGCGATTAGCTTTGGCTTTATTATTAATATTGTCTCGCCAGTGTTGATGGTGGTATTCTCGGCGTTGGGATGATGTCGAAAAAATGATAAGCTTTACTTCACAAAACTTTTTTTCTATTTTTAACTATACGTCTAAGAGATAAAAAGACTTTCACCTTAGCTCAATCAATCTTGTTCTTACAATTGTCATCAAACCACATAGTCGTATCTACTCTTTGATTTACCTTACTATCTTCATAGCTATCGCTAGGCGCTTTTGATCTCTCATCACCGTAGTAAGCTGTCTTGATTTGTCTAGGATCAATTTGATAATTTAGAATAAGATAACTCGCAATATACTCGGCGCGGTCTCTTGCTAGTGTCTTATTACTTTCAATATTTTCATATTTACTAATATTACCGTCTAATCCAATTAAACATTTATCGTTAATATTTGCAAAAACTTTAAGGCTATCTATATCTTCTGCATAAGGCTGACTACTGTTCATAGGAAAAGAAACTTGGCCTCCGATACCATGACCAACATCTGTTGATACAGATAAAGGGCAACCTACTTTATCAACCACTACATTATTTGGTGTGTCTGAGCATTCGTCTGTATTATCTAGCACCCCATCGCTATCTGAATCAGGAGTCTCTGCTTGCATTGTCCTGATATTTTCAGAATAAGGCACAGTTTCAGGCGGTACAACCTCAGTAGTTTGGCAACCTACTAAGCTTATCGATGCGGTTAATAAACATGCGCTATAGAGTTTCATTGCTTACATCCCTTAAAGTTCACAGAAAATACTAAACTCAAAACACTTCACAGCTTTCTCGATTATTCAAACGCTCAATATATTACTCAACATTGCTAATAAGCGCATAAATACGCTGGTTGAGCCAACTGTTTTCGATATCATTTGGCGCAATTGGACGTTCTGACCCATAGTAAAAAGTTTTAATACGATCAGGATCAATATTATATGTCATGGTCATATAATTTTTAATTCCTTCCACACGGTATATTGATAGTGTTTGATTGGCATTATTGTCTTCACGTTTGGATATATGCCCTTCGATATGCATAACAGCGTCCAAATGATCTTGCATTTTTTTGCCTGCGTTATCTAGCTGTTCATAATACTCACTTTTTATCTCACTGCTATTTTCATCATAATAGGCTCTAGCTTCCATTTTAAAGCTATTTTCATCAGGAAGTAAGGAATCCGGACAACCCCTTTCATCTATCACCACGTTAAAAGGTGTACCTGGGCATTCATCTATGGCATCAAGCACACCATCGCCATCTAAATCGCTATCTGCTGGCATCGTTCTAATGTTTTCATATTGAGTCATAACTTTAGACGACACAGTTGTAGTGGTTTGACAGCCTATTAAGACAGTAGTTGCTATCGCTAAGTACACTGGTATTCTCATAATCATAACTAACGGCCTCACAGACTTTACTGATAATGAACAAACATTATTCCGATAATATCTTAAATTTAATAATCAAGCCATCGGTAACGCTTTATCCACTCGACAAGCTCTATCATGCCAATCGACAAAAGCCTTTATCGCTACAGACTCTAATTGATGACTGGCTTCCCTGCCAGCAAAACTCTCAACATAATGACAAGCACGATAGCCTTGGGCAAAACGATCATAGTCAACAATCCACTGTTTACGCGCTTTTAACTCATCTTGACGTTGCTCAATGCTACTATCTACATCGATATTATTAGAGCCAAACCAAAAGTCCTTAGCAGGGATATCTTTAGCCAACTTATTGTTTTCAACCTCACTCATACGCCACGGCTTAGCAGTGAGCCGCGCTCGAAAGCACTGCTGTATTTGACTCAGACGCACATAATTGGCATCCGCATGGAAATACTCAAACCACTCCGCGACCAACTCATCACTTGGCGCGATAGTATCGTGTGTGGCAATAATGCGAAATCCTGCTGGCGTTTGATATAAACGAAAGCGTTCGGTAGGATGATTGACAACACGTTTTTTGATTAAATCCGTCATGTAAGGCAGTAATGAGGCGATATCATCGGTATATTTTTGTGCGCGGGCTTTGTCTCTTTGGCTGGCCTGTTGCCATAGATAAGCAGTCACGCCAAACATAACTGCCAATAGCCACAACCAAGATAATCCTAGCCAAGCGATGACACTGGCGATAAGAATAAACACAAGGATAAAAACCCAAATTTTTAATTTGCTTGATGGTTTACTTTGATAAGTGGGTATAGCAGGCATAAAACCATTAGAGCTGTAATGTTCGGGATATAAATGACCTAGTAGATCTTTATTATCGACATCAATGATTGCGATGTTATCGACGTTAGCGACTTGGGCGCCGTAACTATTACGCGTAACGATAAGCTTCGTCACTGCTGCACTATTATTGGATAATTCATTTTCTGGAAAATCATGCTCAGAAATAATCTCTTCACGAATGGGAATACCGTTGCTTGCGTTATATTCTTCCCTGCGCTCACGACGTAAGATATCTTCACCTGCCAGCCAGCAGTTATGCGCCTCACTCACGCGAGATTTAGCATGGCTTAGCGCTTCTGCTTGACTGACATCTGACCAACCATAACGTTTAATAGTGGCTTGCTTGGAGGATTTACTAGACGTCTCTAGCGATTCAAAGCGCTGTTTGTATTGCGCCCAGTATTTTGGGATAAGCATGGGGTTTGCCTTTGGATAAGTCATTTAAGATAGATAATGGGTAAGTGCTCAATATCTCTAAGTCAAAACCTTAAACCCCACTCGCCTGCTTAGCAAACAGTCTCATCAATGGCTTAATTTTGCCAACTCGATACATACCTTCGCTGCGGATTTGTTGAATAGGACGCATCTGTGCAAGCGACCCTGCAAATAGCCAATTAAGCGCGGAAAAGCTATGCATCATCAGGCTATTATGTGGACGACGCAAACGCTCGTAGCTACGCAACGTTTGGTTGCTGCCCCAACTGGTTCCACCACTACGGGCAAAGTCGTGTGACAATTGCTCGCTTAAAGTCTGCACATCGAGCATGCCCAGATTAAGACCTTGACCCGCCAGCGGATGCACGCCATGTGCGGCATCACCGATCAAGACTAAATTGTCCGCGACGTAGCTTTTCGCCTGTTGCGCAGTCAATGGAAAACTAGCGATTGATTCAATCTGACTGATAGCGCCTAACTCATAATGACAGGCAGCAGCCAGTTTATCGGCGATAACTCGGTCATCTTCCTCTATCAATGCCAATGCTTGATTGCCCGGCAACGTCCATACAATCGACTGCCAGTGCTGTGGATTGGCTTTGTCTTCATCAGTAATATCTGCTAATGGCAATAACGCCAGCGTACCTGTGGGCAGCATCGCCTGACGCGCGGTTGCTTGATGCGGTTTTTCGGTGTGAATGGCACAGCAAATAGCAGTTTGATTATAATCGAGTGTATCTAGCCCAATGGCTGCTTGCTGGCGCATAAATGAGCCGCGACCATCAGCACCGACCAGCAGCGTTGCATCGATATTAGTATGATCGTCTAAAGTCACACGGTAGCCTTGTTGTGCACCCAGCCAATCCATATTGATAACTTTATGTCCGGCGATAACGGTTAGATAGTCACTGACATCATCCTCAGATAAACGCTGCCATAACGCATGTTCAATGACGGCTGGCTCAACCATGCTGCCAAGCATTTGCGGTAGCGTAGTATTAGAATGATTATCAGCACTGTCGCCAAATAATAGCTCACCCATGCCGTTGAGTTGCCATACCTGCATTTGTGAGTAGTCCGCTTTACGCTCAGAGGCAGCAATTTTTTGCCACGCGCCGACATCGTCGAGCAAGTTAATACTGGCCACGCTCAGTGCATAAACGCGAGCGTCGCGTTGCTTCAATATGTCTTGCCACTCTGATTCATAACGTTCAGGACGTGCATCAATCAACGTCACGGGCATTTTTGCTTGCGCCAGTTTTAACGCCAATGTCGCCCCAACAATACCGCTACCGATAATCAGCGTATGATTATTTTTCATAAGTTATTCCTACATTTAAGTGCCATCGTATAGAACATTGGTATAGACCATTGATATAACGTAATGTGACAAACTACGACTTTAGTCCCATCGCATAATTGGCGATTAGTGGCTTAATATTTGGCAGTTTATCAAAAGCAACCAAAGCCACATTCCGTGCTAGCTTAATGGCGGGGTTAGGATGCGTAAAGCCATGTACCACGGCATCACAGAAGCGAATGACGCGTTTTTGATCGGTTTGACGTGCCTTTTCATAGCGTTTTAACAGTTGCATATCGCCGATATCTTCACCTTTTAGCACTTGCGTACTCATCATCTGCGCCAGCACATGAGCATCACGCATACAGAGATTAAATCCCTGACCAGCGACAGGATGTAAGGTATGCGCCGCATTGCCCATAACCACACAGCGACCATCGACTTGTTTGTCTGCTAATACACGCATTAATGGATAAGCACCGCGACGACCAGCCGTGACAAACGTGCCAGCGCGCTCACCAAAGGCTTGCTGTAGGGTCTGTAAAAAGTGTGCGTCATCCTCTAGATACTTGGTTTCTTCACCTGTTGGACATACCCAAACGACCGAACGTCTATAACCTATTTGATACTCATCATTGCCATCGCCATCTGGATCTGTCAATGGCAATACCGCCAGTGGCCCTGCTGGGCTAAAACGCTCAATCGCCACATGCTCGTGTGGTTTGTCAGTCTCTACCACGCCGACGATAGCGGTTTGCTGATAATCATAAGTCGTCGTGCCGATACCTAATAGCTGACGCACCGTAGAGTCGCGACCATCACAAGCGACCAAGACGCTGGCTTGCAACTGCTGCTCATGTTCCTCTTTACCATAGTAGCTAAAGCTCAACGTCACCATGTCGTTTTTCTGCGCAACTGCCGTGACATTCGCATGATCAATTAAGGCAATGAGCGGCTCTTGCTGAGCGGCAAGCAATAGCTTACGTCCCAGCCAAGCATTTTCCATGACTTGACCAAATGACTCTACTTTTTCTTCGTCTTTATTCAGCTGCGCGCGTCCAAAACTCCCTTGCTCACTGATTTGAACTGCATCAATGCGACAAGCATGACTTTGCAGCTCATCCCATAGATCTATCTCTTGGTAAATTTGTACCGTACGCCGTGATAGTGCCGTATTACGACTGTCTAAATAATGGCTTCGATTACTGTCATCATTTGGACTAATGGTTGGATAGCCCATCTTTTCGAGCAAAGTACTGGCGATACCATGATGCGCTAGTAGCAACGCAAAAGACAAACCCACGTGCCCACCGCCAACGATAAGAACGTGCTGGTCAGTGACAGTCCTTGAATTGCCAAATTTGTTTTTAGCATTCGATAAATTTGAATCCGTATTTTGCATCATGATTATTCCTATTGTGATCTGTTTGGTATGCTGGCTGGCTATCCGTCATCAGCAAAAACGAGTTATTGATAAACTCTCAAAAATTTTATTATTATAGAAGTTATATGATTCTATATACAAACGCCATCGTTCTATTAAGAGCTGAAGCTCAGTATTAAGTTTGCTATTTAGACAGCGATGTAAATAGCGATGATATGGCTGATAGATTACCACAAATTGTCCGTCATTCAGTGCTCTTGACGGTACAGACAGCGTGTACAAAAAGCATCGACTATCTAAAATAACAGCGCCAGCTTACTTGAGGCACAAAGTTACTCAGCTTAAACGGCAGTGCTTGCAAAATCTTGGTACAGCGGTTGCAATCGCCATACAAAAACAAGGCTGTCCATGCCATCTATGGCTTGAATTTTAAAATCTATCTACCATAATAAAGGAAGGCCATTCACTTGTTATTATCGATAAATTACATAATAATTTTACCGTCATTGTTGTCTCTACTCTCTAAAAGTATTACTGACTATTTTATCTATTACACCCATGCTTCTATCAATAAATAGCAATAGCATCGGGCTACCAATATAAGGATAATCGATTGACTGATTCCATGAGCCGCCGCATAAAGTTCGAATCATTGACCCCAGCACAGCTCAAAACCGTGCTTGGTGAATACAACAACCACATGAAATATATCCAAGAACGCCTCGATATCAAAATCAGCCAACGCCAAGGGGACTTTTGCCTGAGTGGTGATATCACTGGCGTTGAGCGTGGCGAACGTATCATTTATAAAATGGTCGATGAAGCTCAAAACTCAAAAGATATTAGCGCAGAAGAGCTGCACCTCATTATTCAGTCAAGCATCGCGCGCGATCAAGATAACGAGGCAGATGAGCAAGCTACTGCTGAAGAAAATGAGAACAATTTAGAAACCGCTAGTGAGTTTACCCCAATCAGCTTGCGCACGCGCAAAGGTAAAATCATTCCGCGCGGTGGCAATCAACAAAGTTATGTGAAAAACGTTTTGAGTTCTGATGTCTCGTTTGGTATTGGGCCTGCGGGTACGGGTAAGACGTATCTTGCTGTTGCCTGTGCGGTCGATATGATAGAGCGTAATGAGATAGAGCGTATTTTATTGGTGCGCCCTGCGGTAGAAGCAGGCGAAAAGCTAGGCTTTTTACCCGGTGACTTGTCACAAAAAATCGATCCCTACTTACGCCCGTTATACGATGCGTTATACGAGATGCTTGGCTTTGAAAAAGTCGGCAAAATGATTGAAAAGCAAATCATTGAAGTGGCGCCACTTGCTTATATGCGTGGTCGTACTTTGAACAATTCGTTTGTTATTTTGGATGAAGCACAGAACACCACACCTGAGCAGATGAAAATGTTTTTGACACGCTTAGGCTTTGGCTCACGTGCGGTCATTACTGGTGACATTACTCAGGTCGATTTGCCACGCGGTACCAAGTCAGGGCTGACGCAAGCACTCGAAATTTTAAGCGGTATCGAAGAGATTCATATCACTAAATTCGATTCAAAAGATGTGGTACGCCATCAATTGGTACAACAAATCGTTGAAGCTTATGAAGTGTTTGACACTGAGCAGTTGATCCTAGAAGAAAAGCGCAAACAAGAACGCTTAGCTGAGCAAGAACGTAGACAAGCGATCAGCAACGCGACTGCTAAGTTATAAGCTATGGCTGATAAATTGTAGCCGTAATGAAACGTTAAGCTTTAAAACGTTGAGCTTTAAAACATTACGTTTCAAAACATTAGCTTTCAAAACAATGAAAACCGGATTACTAAAGACAGTAGTTCGGTTTTTTATTAGGGCGTGTTATTTCTTAAAGGATAGAAAAATGAACCAAGCTAATGATAATAGTATGACTGAAACAGGTGCAAATAATCTGACCAGCGCAGATCTCAATGTCAGCGCGATTGACAGTATTGATGATAATTTGATTGATCGCTTTTATAGTGCAGATAATCTGTTACCAGTCATAATGGCAACGCTGAATTATATCGATGAACGTATTAACACTGGTATGACTCTACCCTACTTTGCAGATATTGACTCTGAGCAATGGCAAGAAAAGCCAAAAGCACTCGATATATATATTACGGATGAGACAGAAGGACGCGAATTGAATTTGGAAGCGCGTGGCAAAGATTATGCGACTAACATTTTATCCTACCCAAGCGATATGCCAGCTGCCATCATTGAGCTGATGCCAACGCTACCGCTGGGTGAGTTAATTATTTGTCATGAGGTCATGGTACGTGAGGCCGCTGAGCAAGACAAAACCGTCGCGCAGCATATTAGTCACCTATTGATACATGGTGTACTGCACTTATTAGGGTTTGATCATGAGCTTGGGCAAGCCGAGCAAGATGAGATGGAAAGCTTTGAGATTGAGATTTTGGCAGGCTTGAACCTACCAAATCCCTATATTTAAATATATGCGCCTTTACTCACTAGGGCGTTATGGACTAGTCTTTAGCCAATGGCAGTTTCTGCGCTTGCCCCATCTGATTAATCATATGATCTAAGCCTTTAACATGGACACTGCGCTGCGGGAATGGAATCTCAATTTTTTCATCATCGAGCGCATGTTTGAACTGCTCTAGTAGCTCGCATTGCATCGACCACCAGTCAGCATTGGTCGTCCAAACGTTTAGGGTTAAATCCACTGAATTATCACCCAAATTGGTCACTCGCACGATAGGCTCAGGATCAGTAAACGCCAATGCATTGTTTCTTGCGAGGCTTAGCATCACCTCTTTGGCCGTTTTTATATCGGCATCGTAGCCAATACCAACCGTAATATCGACGCGGCGATTGGGTAGCGCGGTATAGTTGACAACGGCTGACGTGGTGATATCGCTATTAGGAATGATGATATCGTGATTGTTAATGGTCGTTAAATGGGTATTAACCAAGCTAATCTCAGTCACCGTACCGGTATAACTGCTGATCTGGACATAGTCACCGCGTACAAACGGGCGAAAAGTCACAATCATAATACCAGCGGCAAAGTTCGACAGCTGATCCTTTAGTGACAGACCAATGGCAACGGCGGCACCACCCAAGATAGCGACAACCGAGGTGGTTTGCACGCCAACTTTGCTTAGCGCAGCCAAGGTAATCACGACCAGTAACACGCCATACAACAGACGGCTCAAAAAGCCAGCGACTGTCTCGTCTAGATGGCTACGCATCATAAGACGATTAGAGAAAGCGACCGCCTTTTTGGCCAGCCAGCGTCCGATGATAAATATGAGTATTGCCAAAGCCACTTTGATGACTAACTCTATTGCAGTGCTTGTTAGCGTGGCCACATCTATTGTAAAACCTAAAAATTCCATAATGACTCTTTATTCTATCGCTGTATTTTATGAATTTGGGTATGTACTATTAGGGATTCGAACTGATTCTTGTTATCCTAATAAGTCACATCTACTTTGTCACTATAACGGTAGGTACGTATCAAACGCAACTCGACTATATCATGCATGTCTTTAGTGAACTTACCAAAGGGCGCGGCTTGCCGTACTGACTGCTTAGCAGCTTCGTCCAATATCGTAGAATCTGAGCTTTCAAGCAGGCGAATGGCTTTAATATTACCATCATGACTGATAATGACCATGAGGCGAACTTCACCCGTGATACCTTGCGCACGTGCTTGAGCAGGATATTGTAAATTACCAACGCGCTCGACATGTTCACGAAAAGTATTGATATAGTCAGCGGCTGCACCACGCGTCGTTGAATTACTATCGACCGTCACTACTTTCGACTTGGTTGCATAGAGCTGCTGACGCTGAGACAGTTGCGCCTCTAGGGTGGCAATTTGCTTACGGAGTCGCTCTTCTTGTGCCATGAGATCATCTTTTACTTGCTTACTGTCATTATCAGACTCTACCGTAGCCTGCCGCCAGCTTAGCGTGGTACGCAGATAGCTTTCTTGATAGCGTTGCTGACGAACTTGACGCTGCAAACTGATCACATCTTGGGTTTCGCTCATTTGCTCAGCAGACAATGGACTGCTCTGATCGGTCTCTTGCCTCAAAAGCTCACGTACCGTACCACCGCCCTCTTGAGAGGCATTGGCAATAAAATGGGCATCTTCATTTGGCTGCATATTATCGGCTAGCGCCTTAGCCACGTCTTGCATCATCGCTGCAGGATCTTTACCCATAGAAAAGCTGATACCAAAAATAATCAACGCATGGACGGCTACCGCGATGGCAATAGCAACAGGCAAACTAATATCACGCTTGGGTGCTTGCGCTGAAAAGTGGTAGCTTTGTGAGTCTTTGATATAGGCCACAATTGGTCTCAGCTTCTGAATATAAGCTTATAAGTATAAAGGCAGCAGACAATATGCTGAATAAAAGTAAGGCGCGTTATCTGTGGCACATGTTGGCGCTATCATAACATGACATATAATTATGTCGCTAGCATAACCGTGGCTGACCAACCTTATGCCACCTATGCATCATTTTGCGGTACTAAGGTTATCAACACACCCTAGTCGTATAGAAAAAATAACCCCACAAGATTATGTGATTGGTTCATTGATATTAAGTATGCTTATCAAATGAATACCGACAAAACGCATGTGTTCATTTTGCATGCTTCTGTTTTGTTATATACTGTTTCTAATGACAACATTATCAACTATTAGGTATTACCCTATTAAGCATGACTTTTTCATTTGTGTTTGCTAAGGCAGTACCTAGCACTCGGCGAGCTTAGTAAAAAATGCTGTAACCAAGCAAGTTCCATGGCGTCGTGTTTTTGACTACTATTAGTATGCCTAACAACTAAAAAACCATCATTGACCATCCATACTTCATAAACGATTCTTTGCGTCGCCTTTGATGTTGCTGCCCTATATTTATAAGGATAATAAGTTTGAGTGATTTTGATAACGTGAATAATTCAGACAGTTTTGATGACTTCTTCGATAGTATCGGCTATCGTTTTGACGAGTCATTCAGCGATGGTTGGGATCGCCTAACCCAAACCATCAAGAACCTATATGACAGAACGACTGATAAACTTGAAGATGAGCTGTCTCTGCCAGTCGCTCAAAGCTATGTCAATGATGCTCTGCAAAAGTTCGTGACCGACAATGTCAAAGCTATTTTAGAGCTGCGTGTTGAGATGCATGATGATTGGTTTCGCTTGTACTGCACCATCAACGTAGCCGGTATCTATGTAGAAATCGCCAGTAATTTTAGTTTGGTTCATGTACAACTTGATCGTAATGTACAGCGCTTTGTGTTTGGGCAACAAACTTATACCGATGTGCTTAACTTACGCTGCGAGTCATTTATCAAACGTCAAGGCGTCAAGCTGTTCATTTGGTTCTACCATCGCATCCTAAAAAAAGATCCTTTGGGTTTTATTTTGTCTTATATCAATATCGCGCGCGCAAAAGATGAAGTTATTTATCTTGATATCAATCGCTGGCTAAAAAAGAACAAAAAAATCATGAGTGCTTTGCATAAGGTACAAGTGAATTATGGCGAAATTGAAGAAGAGCAAATGATTTTGAAAACGCAAATCAATTATCGCGATCTATTGGCAGCAAGCAGCAACGAGGACATCATTGGCGACGATGATGAGCCTGAACTTATGCAAGGTCCAATCAACCCGATTGATGATGCTACCGAACCGAGTCAAGTTTAGAACCCACTATAGTCAAAATATCCTAAAAACGCGACGGTATTGCTGATATCAATTTTTTGTAGCCTCTGTCTGCACAGGCACAGTAAGCAAGCAAGAAAAATGGATATCAGCAGTGCATAATGTATCGATATTACTTTTCACTGACTATACTTTTAGCTCACAAAAAAACGCTGACTCTTGGAGACTATGGTCTTTTAAGAGTCAGCGTTTTTGTTCTTATCGAGCCAATTTTCATTAGCATAAAGAGATAATACGACTACCAGTAGTTTTCGACCGCAATATTGCCCTCACCGCGACGATTCATCACTAACCCTAATGACTTTAGCGTCTCTTTGGTATCCTCTACCATGTCTGGATTGCCGCACAGCATGACATGCGTGCTATCAGTGTCTAACGCTATACCTGCTCGCTCTTGTAGCGTGCCATCTAATAACAGTTTTGGTAGACGCTCTGCCAGTGTGCCCTCAACTGGCTCACGAGTAACGATAGGGATGAATATTAATTTGGCTGGATTATCTACTAACGTGCCAAAGTCTTCTTGTAGACTTTCTATCTTATCCACATAAGCCAGCTCTTCTATCGACCGCGCGCTATAGGCTAATACAATGTGCTCGTAATCCTGCCACGTTTGCAAGTCTTGTAGCATGGATAAAAACGGTGCGAGGCCAGTACCTGTTGCGAGCAGCCATAAATCTTTGGGCAATGGTTTTTGATAACGCGCTAAGGTTAAAAAACCAAACGGCATGGTATTGAGCAATAGCTCATCGCCCACTTGTAAATGTTGCAGCTGTGAAGTAAACGCACCATCAGGAATGACGATAGAGAAAAATTCTAACACCTCGTCAAAGGGAGAGGAGATAATCGAATAAGCACGAAAGATATCTTCATTCAATGCAGCATCAGATACGTCGCTAGAGGCCTCATCTTGCTGCTGATAATACTGTAATTGACTCGGGTTGACACCCAAACGTACAAATTGACCCGCCGTAAATTTAAAGCTATCAGGACGGCTGACCGTAAAGCTAAACAGGTTCGGTGTCCAAGTGGTCTTACTCAGAACAGTTACGGTTTGGATATTGTCACTCATAATCATTCGTCACTTATACTTTATTAAATTTATTTTTATAAGAATTTAAACAATAAAAAAAGATGCGCCAAGCTTATCATAAAGCTGGCGCATCTGGGTTTTCTAACCGTAACAGCAGATAAGCAGCACCATACAAATACGGCGACTTATCTTATATTTATAATGGTATTACCATATACGCGCCAGACTTGCCCATTCAATCAGCGTGTTTGGCAAGATACCAAAGAAGACTATCATCGCAGTCACTGCAATCACCATAATACCACCAGTGCGAATACCCCATTGCCCAGAAACATCAAACTCAATGAATTGCTTAGGACGTTTGAACAGCGTAAGTAAGACACGTAAGTAATAGAATAAGCCAATCGCACTACCTAAAATAATCATCGCTGCTAAGAACCAATTGGCTCCTTGTACAGCAGCTAATATAGCAAATAACTTCGTGATAAAGCCTGCCGTTAGTGGAATACCAGCCAATGACAACATCATAATGGTCATGACAGCAGTCAACACTGGACGACGCCAAAACAGTCCTTGATAGTGGGTCAGCTCATCCGCTTCACCAGCCAAGCGATAAGGGCTCGACATCAAGGTCACGACACCAAAGGCACCGATAGAGGTAAAGGCATAAACCGCCATATACATGCTAGAGATACTATCTGCGGCTGAACCAATACTGACGATCACGATCAGCACATAACCCATATGCGCAATTGAAGAATAACCCAATAGACGTTTGAGGCTGGTTTGACGAACCGCCAACAAATTACCTGCCAAAATCGATAAGGTCGCCATGACCATCAATAGCATTTGCACCGACGGCAGCGCCAATAAAGAGGTATCGATCAAGAATCGTACCGCAAGCGCCATCATAGCAACTTTTGATACTGAAGCTAAAAAAGTCGCGATAGGTGCAGGTGCGCCTTCGTAGACATCGGGCGTCCACATATGAAACGGTGCTGCCGACAGTTTAAAGGCAATACCGAACATCATCATTGCCGCGCCAAGTATTAATAATGGCGACTCAAATACATCGACCAGCATGATGCTAATCGGCTTGAAAGCCAATGAGCCAACTTGTGCATAGATAAAGGCCATGCCCATCAGCAAGGTGGCCGATGCCGTCGCTGACAGTACCAAATACTTAAGCCCTGACTCCAGCGAGCGGTTGCGCATGTAAGTATAAGACAGCAGACCGTACAATGGTACTGAGAGCAGCTCTAAGCTCATAAAGAACGATGCCATATGCTGAGCACACACCATGAGCAGCGCGCCCGTGGTCGATAGCAGCATCAGCAAG
The DNA here is from genome assembly GCF_047272965.1 of Psychrobacter sp. AT9. Lineage (NCBI taxonomy): Bacteria > Pseudomonadati > Pseudomonadota > Gammaproteobacteria > Moraxellales > Moraxellaceae > Psychrobacter > Psychrobacter sp. AT9. The sequence continues at coordinate 853,262 of NZ_JBKOTW010000001.1, read as the reverse complement.
TACAACTCATCTTTATTGTCTTTAAAATCAGCCAAATAGGCGTAAGATAAAGTACAACAAGCCAGCGCACAGATCAGTATTACCACCATATTGAACTGCGCGAAGTTATCAATCACAAAAAGCTGTTCAGCGATTGGTAACTCCGAGCCACTGGTGATTATGCCTGCCATTTGCCCAATTAAAGTAAACAGAGCAATGTTTAGGCCGACGACCGTAATAGTACCCGTCACAATATGTGAGCGTTTAATGGTGATGGCGATCATTACCAGCAATACCGTAATGACGACGGCAATGATCGGTGCATAAGGCATCAGTCCCATCAAATCATTCATCGTAAATTCATTCATGACTTAACGTGCCTCCATTGCATCAAGCAGCTGTGATGCATCTACTTGTGTTACTTGACTATATATATAGGCATTATTGATCCATTGCATAGCGTGGCTTGAGGTATCAAGGAACGGCTGTGGATACAGTCCAAGCCAGACCAAACCAGCGGCCAACATCAGTAATAACGACAGCTCACGTTTGCCTAAATCTTTTAATTTGCGGTTCGGCAAACCGTGTGACTTGGTCTCGCGCATGGCCAATGCTTCAATATTATTGGTACCAAATAATGCACGATGGATTAAGATCAGCGAGTACAATCCTGCCAATACCAAGCTGAAAGTGGCTAATACCACAAACACGGGATACTGGGCAAATGCACCTAATAGAATCATGAACTCACCGATGAAGTTCCCTGTACCTGGTATACCCAATAAGGCGGCACAGAAGAACATCAGTATGGGTGCATAGTAGCGGAATTGTCCCCACATGCCGCCCATCAAGGTTAAATCACGAGTATGTAGACGCTCGTATAACTGCCCTGCCATGATGAACAATGCTGCCGAACTTAAGCCGTGCGCTAACATCTGAATCATCAAACCTTGCAAGCTGAGTAAGCTGCCAGCATAGATTGCCAAGACCACAAAACCCATGTGCGAGATACTGGTATAAGCCAGCAAACGCTTCATATCGGTTTGCATAAAGGCCAACCAAGCACCATAGAAGATGCCAATCGTACCTAAAGTCATCGCAATCGGCGCAAAATCTTGTGATGCTGCTGGGAATAACGGTAAGACAAAACGAATCAAACCATAAGCAGCTGTCTTAATCAGTACCCCTGCCAAATCAACCGAACCAGCCGTTGGTGCCTGCGCATGCGCGTCAGGTAGCCAGCCGTGAAAAGGAACAATCGGCAGCTTGACCGCAAAGCCAATAAAGAAGCATAGCATGATGGGGTATTCCCAACCGCCGAGCGACGTACCGAGCAAATCATTGTAATTAAAGCTGACCACGCCTTTTTGCGCGTAGCTGATAATGACCAATACCAATATGCCAATGAGCATGATAAGCCCAGACGCTTGAGTATAGATAAAGAACTTGGTTGCCGCGTATTCTTTGGTCTTGCCACCGACCACATCATGACCCCAAATGGCGATCAAGAAGTAGATAGGAACCAGCATCATCTCCCAGAAGAAGAAGAACAAAAACAGATCAATGGCCAAGAAAACACCGATGACGCCGCCCAAACTCCATAGCAAGTTCAGATGGAAGAAACCAACACGACGTTGGATCTCATTCCACGAACAGGCAACCGCTGCAATACCCAGTAGACCGGTTAAGGCCACCATCATGAGTGACAAGCCATCTAAGGCTAAATGAAAGCTAATACCAAAAGTCGGTATCCACGGCACACTAAATTCAGCGACCCAAGGCACAGCCGCATCTGGTGCAATCACCTGCTTGCTCATACCGCCAAAATCACCGTATTGCCACAGTACCAGTGACAATACAAAGGTCAACGTCATACCGATTAAAGCAATCCAGCGCGGCAGACGTTTATTAACTCGCTCTACCAACCAACATAGCAATCCTGCAATAAACGGAATCGCAATCAATGCTGGTAGCATCCACGTTTGTTGTAACTCTATCATCTTATACCACCGTCATCATTACCAGCACCAGCAATACAGCAATACCCAAGCCAAAGCTTGTAGCGTAGCCTCGAAGTGACCCTGTTTGCGTCGCAGACAATATCTTATTACCTGCTGAAGCCAGCTTAGGTAATAAAAGCCACGTTTTATCAACAGGATCGGCTTTAAATAAGCGGCCGATGAACAAAAAGGGTTTTACAAAAATTATATCGTATAGCGCGTCAAAGCCTAGACCGTGATAGCACCAGTGATATAGCGCCCCACCAATACGTGAGCGCTTAAAGCTGGTGAGTAGACGACCTTTATCCACGACATATAATAGTGCCGCCAATATCAAACCTGCCGCCATTGCACCCATCGCGATATACTCTGCGGTGTGCTTGGCATGCGCTTGACCAGCAACTTCTAATAAATGACCAACGCTCTCTGGCAGCACCCCTTGCAATGGTGGCGTAATCAATGCGCCAACCGCAGTTGATAGCACCAGCAATACAGTCAGCGGCAGCCAATAAGATATCCCTGACAACTTGTGCGCAGGCGTTTTTTCTTCGCCAAAGAATATGATCCAAATCATACGGAACGTATAAAGTGCCGTTAAGAAAGCACCGAATACACCCATATAAAATAAGACCATGTGACCAGTTGCATAGGTCTCCCAAAGAATCGCTTCTTTAGAATAGAAACCAACGGTGACCCAAGGTATCGCTGCAAGTGCACCGCCACCAACGATATAACACCAAAATACCAATGGTATCTTTTTACGTAAGCCGCCCATCTTAAAGATGTTTTGCTCATGGTGTACTGCAAGAATGACCGCACCTGATGACAAGAATAACAAGGCTTTAAAGAAAGCATGCGTCATCAAATGGAAGATCGCACCTTGCCAAGCACCCACGCCGAGCGCTAGGAACATATAGCCAATTTGGCTCATGGTTGAATAGGCAAGGATACGTTTAATATCAGTTTGCGCTAACGCACAGAATCCAGCAACGACTAACGTCAATGCCCCTACACCGCCAACCCAATACAATAAGATACCAGGCGTCAGCTCAAACAATGGATGTAAACGAGCAATCAGATAAACACCTGCCGTTACCATCGTTGCCGCATGAATCAGCGCTGATACCGGTGTCGGACCTGCCATTGCATCAGCAAGCCAAGTATGTAATGGCAACTGTGCTGACTTACCCATTGCACCGCCGACCAACATCACGGTGGTTAGCATCATCGTTGGATTATTGATGTCAAAGACTTCTGGCGCGCGCGTAATAATGTCTTGAATATTAAGCGTACCAAATTCACGGAACAATAAAAACAAACCAAACGCTAAGAACACATCACCAACACGCGTGACCGTAAAGGCTTTCATCGCTGCGCGACCATTGGCTCTATCATGATAATAAAAACCAATCAAAAGGTAAGAACAGATACCGACGCCTTCCCAACCGAGATAAAGCAAAAATAAATTGTCCGCCAATACCAGCAATAGCATGCTGGCGACGAACAAGTTCATATAGCTAAAGAAACGGGCAAAGCCAGTGTCGCCTTTCATATACCAAGCGGCAAACAGATGGATTAAAAAACCAATGCCGGTAATAACACCCGTCATCGTCAATGCCAAACCGTCAAAGCTCAAGCCAAAGTTTGGTGCAAAGTCTCCCACTTGGAACCATGTCCATAGCGGAATCTCAATGACCGTACCTGCTGGATTGCTGGTTAAAAAGGTATAGCTGACCACCAATGTGCATAGTGCTGATAGCAGCATACTGCCAACACCGACCATCGCGGCCACTTGCTCTGATAATTTGTCGCGCATAAAGGCTAAAATTAAAAAGCCAACGAGCGGGAATATAAAGGTTAATGGTAATAAACTCATGACATCATCCTTTCATCTCATTGGCGCTATCGACATCGAGATGCCCACGCTGATGATAAAAACGCAATAATATTGCCAGACCAATAGAGGCTTCAGCGGCGGCCAACGTCAAAATAAAGATAAACATAATTTGTCCATCTGGATCGACCCAGCGACTGCCTGCAACCACAAATGCTAATGCTGCCGCATTCATCATGATCTCAAGGCTCATTAGCATAAATAAAAAGTTACGCCGTACCATGACACCGCACAGACCAATGGCGAATAAAATACCCGCCAAAATCAATCCATGGCTCATGGGTATCATACCCAGTACATTCTGCGCCTCAGCAACCGGCTGTACTAAGCCTGCCACCTCGTGGGCAAACGGCACGTTCGACACATCTTGTGCCACGCTTGCTGCTAGTACCATCAGTCTGACTCCTTGCGCGTGACTTTCTTCATACCCACTTGCATACTTACCTTCTTACCAACGTAGTCATGCGGATCGACATCTTTATATTCGTAGGGTTTAGCCATTTTTACCGCATCATATTCTGTATGAGTGCTTTCGTTATCGTATTGCTTGATACTGCCCACACTGGGCTTAAAGTCTTGACTGTCATTACCGACAATTTCATCATCAGATGACTCTTTACCCACATGATAAGCAGCCACTAGCGCCGCTAGTAATAGTAAAGCAGCGATTTCTACCAACATAATATATTTGCTAAATAATGCAGTACCTACCGCTTTAGAGGAAACACTGACCCCGCCAATAACAGCAGCTTCGTCGTGATTGAGACCAATCATCGCATAGAGCACAACCGCGATAATAATGGTCAATCCTGTCGGTATCGCCCAAGTGCCTGAATCGAGCCAACGCTCTTCGCGCTCGTCATTACGCATGCCCAAGTTGAGCATCATGATGACAAAAACGAAAAGCACCAAAATTGCCCCAGCGTATACGACAATCTCTAGCGCACCAGCAAATGGCGCACCAAGCACGAAAAATATGCCAGCGACTGCTAGTAAAGACACAATCATCGACAAAATTGCATGTACCGGATTGGCATGGGTGACTACTCGTAGACTGGCAAAGATAGCCACGGCAGCAAGTGCATAAAATCCTGCCAATTCAGGACTATTCAAAATATTCATCATGGCAGCAAGCTCCTTAGATCAATCGGTGCAGCTTCGTTTTGTGCCGCGCCTTTTGGTTTGTCCGCGACTGCCATACCCGTCACACGATAATAGTTATAATCGGGATACTTACCCGGTCCTGAAATGAGCAAATGCTCTTTTTCATAGACCAAATCTTGGCGCTTATATTCACCCAGCTCAAAATCGGGCGTCATTTGAATCGCTGTTGTCGGACAGGCTTCTTCACATAAGCCGCAAAAGATACAGCGCGAGAAGTTAATTCGGAAAAACTCCGGATACCAGCGACCGTCTTCACGTTCCGCTTTCTGTAATGAGATACAGCCGACCGGACATGCCACGGCGCATAAGTTACAAGCAACGCAGCGCTCATCACCATCAGGGTCGCGAGACAATATGATGCGTCCACGAAAGCGCGGTGGTACAGGTACGGGCTCTTCAGGATAAAGAATGGTGTCACGCGGTCTAATCGCATGGCTATTGACCATCCACATGCTGCGGACAATGGTAAATAGGCCAATGACGATCTTTTTTATGCTAGTAAACATGGGATTATTATCCTTATCAGCTTTACCCTAGTTCATCAATGATGGCTAGTAATGATTACAACGTTGGCGAAAAGATCAAAATGACTGCGGCAGTAACCAATAAATTAATCAACGTTACCGGCAGGCAGACTTTCCAGCCAAAGTTCATCACCTGATCATAGCGCGGACGCATGAGTGAGCCTCGAGCCAAAATAAACATGGTCATAAAGAACAGCGTCTTAATCATGAACCAAAAAGCTGGTGGAATAAATGGAATATCTAAATTAAAAGGCGCAAGCCAACCACCAAAGAACAGACAAGTCATCAATGCTGAAATCAATACGACGTTGACATATTCCCCAATAAAGAACATCCCGAACTTCATGCCAGAATATTCGACATGATAGCCTTCGGCAAGCTCTTGCTCTGCTTCTGGTTGATCAAATGGATGCCTATGCGTAACAGCCACACCAGCGACCACAAAGGTCAAAAATCCAAAAAACTGCGGAATGATATACCAGCCGTCAATTTGTGACTCGACAATCTCACGTAAATTAAAAGAACCGGTCAAGGCGACGACGCCCATCAACGACAAACCTAAGAAGACTTCATAGCTGATGGTTTGCGCCGCTGAACGTAAGCCACCCAATAACGAGAACTTGTTAGCAGATGCCCAACCACCGAACATCACTGCATAGACAGCAATACCGGCCATGGCAAAGAAGAACAGAATACCAATATCCCAATCAGCCACACCAAATGTTGGTGAGATAGGAATAATGGCAAATGAAGCCAATGCGGTAAACATTGCGACCGCAGGTGCCAAGGTAAACATAAACTTATCGGTGAAATTTGGTGTCCAATCTTCCTTAAAGAAGATTTTGAGCATATCTGCGACCAGCTGCAATGAGCCAAAAGGCCCAACTCGGTTTGGACCGTAACGGTCTTGCCATAAGGCCAGCATGCGGCGCTCATAGACAATCATCATAGCGGCAACGATGACCACTACTAAAAAGATGACCAGCGATTGGCTGACCAAAAAAAGAATAGACCAAGCATCAAAGCTCATGCTACTCGCCAAAAAGCTTGGCACATCAGGGATAATACGGGTAACTTGCATATTACACCTCCTGTGTGATGGTCGGCGCTGTATTCATTTGCGCGGCATTATTATCGTTCATGCCGTTTCCAGCATCATTATTTATCAAAGAACTATCGTCAGCCATACTACCCATCATGGTCACTGGCGCATCAACTTTACGTACCGACGCTGGCATCGATGGGTGAATGATGCTCACTTGCCCGACTGGGTAACCGATACAACCTTCCGCTAAATAACCGACTATTTGTACTGGCAAAGTGATTTGTTGCTTATCAATCTCAATCGCCAAGTAATCACCAGCAGCAATATTCCAGTCATTAGCATCATCCATACCGATACGCCATGCGGCAACAGGTAGTTGCTCAGCGACGATTGGACTACGTGAGGCCATCATTGAACTGGCGTAGATATTATAGATAGGCACTAGCTTCGCTTGGCCTTGCTGCATATCAGTCGTCGTCGCAGACATCGCTTCTGGCGCAACATATTGACGTGTTTCTAAACGTGCTAGCTGATCAAATAAGCGTACACCTGGATCGCCATTTTTCAGATGACCGCCGACTTTGTCTTGGTATTTGTTCCACGCTTGCGGTGAGTTCCAGCCTGCCGCATTGGCAAAAGGAATCATCGAGCTTGGTGTTTGTTTGCCGCTATAGCCTTCCATTGAGAAGGTTAAGCCAGTGTCTAAATCTTTTGGCTGCATCGGCTCATGGACTGATATCGGGGCACGCATAGCGGTACGACCTGAATAGCGGCGTGGCTGACGGGCAATTTTAAGACCCGTCATACGGTAATCAGCATCAGGCGCAGCGCCTTTGATACCAGCCAGTTTAGGATGCGTGGCAATCAACGCATTGATGACATCATCTAGCTGCGTCCAATCGACATCACGACCTTCGATGCTGCTATGCACTGCATGCAACCAGCGCCAGCCTTCTTTGATACTGCTCATCGGATGATAATATTCGTTATCATAGACTTGGAAGAAGCGCTGTGCACGGCCTTCAGCAGATATCAACGTACCGTCTGCTTCTGCAAAACTAGCCGCTGGCAATACGATATCGACATCTTTATGCCAATCAAGCAGCTGATGATCGAGTGCAATGACGGTTTTATCAGATAATAACTGCGTCAGTTTATTGGCATCGATGGCATCAGTCAGCTGATTTTCAGCGACGATAACCACATCGAAATCAGTCGCTAACAACTCTTCTACTGATTGACCGCCAAGCATGCAAACACCCATGCTATTAGCATCGGTAACCGTTAAGTAAATACCTGCTTGTGCCTGATACTTATTGTTTATCTCTTTCAGCTCAAGTTTTTCAGCAGGCTCACGCTCTATATCGTCCTGCACTTCTGTATTTACACCCGTTTCAGGCTTATTTGGTTTGGCTGATAGCTCTTGGTCTTCTTCAGGCTGGTCATTAGCAGACTGCGATTGAGATTTTACTTTGGCATTATGCGTCTCAACTTGATGCTGTTCAGTCGCTTTGATTGCCGCACGTTTTTTCGTTAATGCCTGAGTAATCTGTGCAGCCGCTTCTATCAATGCGGTAGATGACAAACTACTACCCGAGATAACCAGTGGCTTATCCGCTTGAATCAAGTCATAAGCGATTTGCTTCGCTAACGCTTGCATACCGTCAGTCTCAGTACTGGTATCAATATTGGCATCTTGTTCAGCCGCTTGCGGATCTGCTATTTCTGCTAGATCATCAGCAAAGTTGGTAATCTCATCAGCGACTTTAAAGCCAAGTTTAGTAATGTCTTCAGGGGTCGCGACCACGCTCACTTTACTGATGTCTTCTAGCTTAGTCTGCGTCACGTCAATGACATAAACTGGGCTTAGCGCATCTTGCGCGATACGCTTAACAGGTTCAGCAAGCCAAGGTTGCGTTTGCAATGCCGCTGCCATTTTGAGGCCTTCATTTTTTGCGGCTTGGCGTACTGACAGCGCGACACGTGATGAGGTCTGCGTGATATCTTCACCCAATACTAATACCGCATCATGGCTTTCAATGTCTGTCATGCTTGGGTTATAGATGCCTTCAGTGCTGAGCACTTCGATGCATTTATTGACCAGTGCTTGCTGCTGATGGTTCAAACCCGTTGAGAAGTTATCAAAACCAACGAGATTTTTTAGCGCAAAGTTAGTCTCTAGACTGGCACGCGGTGAGCCAATCCCGATGACTTTTTTATCTTTGATACGTTTGATGGTTTCATCAAGTGCGTAGTCAATATTGATTTTGACATGCTTGTCATTGATACGTTCAAGCGCTTGCGTTGGGCGATCGTCACGATTGACATAGCCATAACCAAAGCGACCACGGTCACATAAGAAGTAGCGGTTTACTTCACCGTTATAGCGGTTTTCGATACGGCGCAATTCACCATATCGCTCGCCCGGTGAGATATTACAACCAGCCGAGCAGCCATGACAGATGCTTGGTGCGTACTGCATATCCCATTTGCGGTTATAGCGTTCAGAATGCGTTTTATCGGTAAATACACCCGTTGGGCATACTTCGGTTAAGTTGCCTGAGAACTCGCTTTCAAACTGACCATCTTTATCACGGCCAAAATAGACGCGGTTATTTGAGCCATAAACGCCCAAATCTTCACCGCCCGCATAGTCCTTATAAAAACGTACACAGCGATAGCAAGCGATACAGCGGTTCATCTCATGCGCGATGAATGGGCCAAGCTCTTGGTTATGATGCGTGCGTTTGGTAAAGCGATAACGACGACGACTATGACCTGACATATAGGTCATGTCTTGCAAATGACAATGGCCGCCCTCTTCACAAGTTGGGCAATCATGTGGATGGTTGGTCATCAGTAGCTCAACCATCGACTTGCGGAATGCTTTGGCTTCGTCATCAGTGACCGAGATGTACATGTCATCGCCAGGAGCGACCATACATGACATCACGAGACGACCGCGACCTGCTTCCATGTCTTCTTTGTTTTGGAATTGCTTGACCGCGCACTGACGGCACGAGCCTACTGAGCCAAGGGCTGGATGATAACAAAAATACGGCACATCAATGCCGAGTGATAAGCAGGCTTGTAGCAAGTTATCTGCGCTATCTACTTCGACAGTGGTTCCATCAATATGTATGACTGCCATGCCGCTCTCCTTATTTCACTTCTGGCTGTTGATTGGCTGCCGCATCAATGACATCGACACCAACCGCCTGCGCGATTTTTTGATCAAATTCAGGACGGAAATATTTAATCGCACTCATCAGTGGTTCCATCGCGCCCGGTGCATGCGCACAGAATGTTTTACCAATCCATAAGTCACGCGTAAGGCCTTCTAGTTTTTCGACATCGCCCACTTGCCCTTCACCATCATTGATAGCGGTAAGCAGTTTAACGCCCCACGGTAGACCATCACGGCATGGTGTACACCAACCGCAGGATTCGCGCTGAAAGAAAATCTCGAGATTGCGTAGTAGCGGCACCATATCTTGTGCTTCGTCGACGACCATAATCAGCCCCGTACCCATACGGCTACCCGCTTCTTGAATGGTGTCAAAGTCTACAACCACATCTAGATGATCAGCGGTCAAAAAGTCGGTCGATGCGCCGCCCGGCAACCATGCTTTAAGCTTTTTGCCGTCTTTCATACCACCCGCCAAATCTTCGATGATTTCACGAGCGGTATAACCAAATGGTAGCTCCCACAAACCGGGGTCATTGACCAAGCCTGAACAACCAAACAGTTTTGTGCCTGGCGTTTTACTTTTGCCTTTAACATCAGACAACGACTGATACCATTCGACGCCATGATTTAGAATCGCAGGCATATTGCACAAGGTCTCAACGTTGTTGACAACCGTTGGTCTGCCCCATGCACCAGAGATTTGCGGAAAAGGTGGTTTGGTACGTGGGTTAGCACGGCGACCTTCTAAGCAGTTAATCAATGCTGTTTCTTCACCACATATATAGCGCCCAGCGCCAGTATGTACATGCAGATTAAAGCTAAAATCTGAGCCAAGAATGTTATCGCCCATTAGATTATTGGCCAAGCATTCTTCGATAGCAGTAACCAAGCGCTGAGCAGCTAAAATGTACTCACCGCGGATAAAGATATAACCGTCAGTTGCACCGATAGCATGCGCAGTGATAAGCATACCTTCGATAAGCTGAAGTGGTAGACGCTCCATTAATAGACGGTCTTTAAACGTACCCGGCTCCATCTCATCAGCATTACAGATGAGATAGCGCGGCAAACCATCTGGTGGCGACATGAATGTCCACTTTAAACCAGCGTTAAAGCCCGCACCACCGCGACCTCTGACGTTGGCAGCTTTAATCATATCACCGACTGCTTTAGGCGACTTAGATAACGCTTCTTTTAAACCAGTAAAGCCTTTTAGAGATTCATAAGTAGATAAATCAAGCACGGCATCATGATGCGCCAAACGCCAAGTCAAAGGCTTGGTTTCGCTGGTAGCTGTCTCTTTATCACCATAGATTGGAACACGCTGTGCATTTAGCTGGCTTGGCGCTTGGCCTTGACCGCGACGAGCAATTTGCTCTGAAATCGTTAAACTCATGCGTATAGCTCCAATAATTGCGCGACCTCGGAGGGCTGGACAGGGCCATAAGTGTCTTCGTCTATCAGCACCGCAGGCCCTTTATCACAGTTACCTAAGCAGCAAATCGGTAATAGCGTAAAACGACCATCAGTGGTCGTCTGACCATACTCAATGTTTAGTTGCGATCTGATTTCAGCCGATAACGCCTCATAACCGGTCAAATAACAAGCCACTGAATCACAAATAAGAATCACGTGGCGACCGACAGGCTGACGATAGATACGGTTGAAAAACGTGGCAACGCCGTCCATATCTGACATCGGAATATCTAAGATATTAGCGATAGCATTCACTTGCGCATCATCGACCCAGCCGTTGCGCTTTTGCACAATTTTCAGCGCATCTAGCGAGGCGGCACGCGCCTGTGGGTAATGATGCATAAACTCATGAATGGCAGCAATTTCCTCAGCAGTGAGGATACTTGCCACATCTACTTTTGGCATTTTGTCGGAAACAATTTTCATAATCTTCTATCTTTCCTCACTCATCACGCTTTATCACACTACATTGACGGTCTAAACACTGACTATCATTGCACTGAAATATTACAGCATTTTGGTGTGCCATTTGGCAGTAATATATTGATTAACTTATCTTTTTTCAAAACTATAATTCTTTGAGCAAAGCACTATTCTTAGATTAAAGCACTGTTTAGATTAAAGCACTAGCGATCACAATCCGCCATCACAATATCAATCGATGCCAAATACATAATGGCATCAGAGACGAGCGAACCATTAATGACTGATGGCATCTGCTGCAAATGCGCAAATGTCGGTGTACGAATACGGGTGCGATAGCTCATCGTCGCCTTATCTGAGGTAATGTAATAACTATTCAGACCTTTAGTCGCTTCTACAATCGTCGTACACTCACCCGCTGGCATCACAGGACCCCAAGATACGGAGATAAAGTGATTAATCAAGGTCTCAATATCGTTTAGCGTACGGTCTTTTGGTGGTGGCACGGCTAATGGGTGGTCTGCCTTGTATGGACCTTGTGGCATGTTATCCATACATTGACGGATGATGCGTAACGACTGGCGCATCTCTTCAACTTTTACCATACAGCGGTCATAAGCATCGCCGTTGTAGCCAACTGGTATCTCAAAGTCGTAGTTTTCATAGCCCATATAGGGACGTGCTTTGCGTAGATCAAAATCCACACCAGTGGCACGTAGACCAGCGCCAGTGACGCCCCAAGCCAATGCTTGCTTGGCATTATATTGTGCAACACCTTGAGTACGGCCTTTGAGCACACTGTTTTGTAATGCCGCTTTGACATATTCGTCCAAGCGTTTTGGCATCCAATCTAAGAACTCACGAACCAGACGCTGCCAACCACGTGGCAGGTCAGCAGCTGTACCGCCGATACGGAACCAAGCGGGATGCATACGATAGCCAGTCACGGCTTCGATGACGTCATAGGCTTTTTGGCGATCGGTAAACATATAGAATACAGGGGTCATACCACCCGCATCCTGAATGAAAGTACCGACGAATAGCAAGTTATTGGTAATACGGAAAAACTCACTCATCATCACGCGGATGGTTTCAGCGCGTGGTGGAATCGTAATCCCAGCCAGCTTTTCGACCGACATAATGTACGGTAGCTCGTTCATCACACCGCCGAGATAATCAATACGGTCGGTATAAGGAATGTATGAGTGCCACGTTTGACGCTCCGCCATCTTTTCTGCGCCGCGATGGTGATAGCCGATATCAGGGATACAATCAACGACTTCTTCACCATCCAGCTGTAGTACTAAACGGAAGGCACCGTGAGCAGAGGGATGGTTAGGACCGATATTCAAGAACATAAAGTCTTCATCACGACCTGAACGCTTCATGCCCCACTCTTCTGGAACAAAACGCAGGTTTTCTTGCTCGTATTGCTGCTTAGCCGTATTCAAGAAGTATGGGGTAAATTCGGTCGCTCGCGCATGATATTCTTTGCGCAGTGGGTGACCTTCCCAGTATTTCGGTAATAAAATACGGGTCAAATGCGGATGTCCCGTAAAGACAATACCGAACATGTCCCAAACTTCACGCTCGTACCAGTTGGCATTTGGCCAAATCTGCGTAGCGCTCGGTACATTGACGTCGTCTTCGCTCAACGCGACCTTGATACGGACATCACTGTTACGCTCAAACGACATTAAGTGATAGAAGACCGTAAAGTCACTGTCAGGCATGCCCTGGCGATGTTGGCGCAAGCGCTCATCTATCGCTGACAAGTCAAATAGCATGACGTAAGGCTTAGGCAATTTACGTAGGAATAAGAGAATATCCAGCAAGTCAGCACGCGCTACCCAAACCGTTGGAATCTCATCAACAGTGTGCTGCACCACGAACTTACCGGCATATTTATGCTCCAGCTCTTTGATGACGGCTGGAACAGGCTTAATCTTAGGATCTATGTTTTCGACTACCGTGACCATGAATGATGTATTCCTTCATTAATCATAACTGATTCATCATAACTACACTGTGATGAGCGTATAAAACGTTGAGGTTGTTACTGTGAATCTAAATACTGTCTGGGCTACGCAAGTTTTTGACCGCAATACGGTCGGCTTGCTTACGGTCACGCTCAGGGGTCATTTGTGGCTTGTAGATACCCTGCTCATTGACATGAATGCCCAGCGGACGACGCTCTTTGGTAATAGACTCTTGTAGTAGCATCAAGCCTTGAATCAGCGCTTCTGGACGCGGCGGGCAACCTGGTACATAGACATCGACAGGGATGATTTTATCCACGCCTTGCACGACCGAATAGATATCATACATGCCGCCTGAGTTGGCACAAGCGCCCATCGAGATAACCCATTTTGGCTCAAGCATTTGCTCATAAAGACGCTGAATAACGGGTGCCATTTTGACAAAGCAAGTACCAGCGACGATCATCACATCTGCCTGACGCGGTGAGGCGCGAATAACTTCTGCCCCAAAGCGTGACAAATCATGAACCGCCGTCAGAGTAGTGGCATACTCGACATAACAGCAAGAGGTACCAAAGTTAAATGGCCACAGTGAGTGCTTGCGCCCCCAGTTTGCAGTCGAGTGAACGAGGTCTTCTAGGCGACCCATAAAGACGTTTTTATTGACTTCGTCTTCGATAGGATCGTTGACCGTTTGACTGGTCTGTGCAGGATAGACATCTGCATCAGGGTTGGCTTTTGTTAATGTGTATTTCATAACATACAACCTTTATATTAGGCTCAGCAGGGCAATCATCTTGCCAGCACTAGCGCCATAACTTCTGTTATTAATAAGTGGCTAATCATCAACGATCATCAATATAAACAAACGTTTTTATATCTGGCTGCTCATCTTTTTTACGAACGCTATAAGCTAAGATCAACAGCTGGCATTAACGCCCCGCTTTGTCTGGCTGTGCAGACGTCGCAAAGTCCACAGAAGTAACGTTACCCGTGGTATTAATATGATCGATGTTCTGTAAATGACGGCGATTGGTCTCAATATTGTTAGAGACGTTAATCTGTCCTGAAGACTGCGCTGGTATCTTACCCGTCGGGTCGACCATCAGCTCATCGACACCATCAAACTTAGTGATATCCGCCCAATTAAAGGGCGCAGGCGCAGCATAGAGACGTGCTTTTTTACGCAGTTTGTCAGCAGGCGCCCAGTTTAGCGCCCCTAAACTTAAAGCGTATACCAGACCGATTAACAAATCAATGATGAAGGTTGCCGCCGCAATAAACCCAGCCCAGCCAGTTTCACGAACGGAGACCGCATAGGCGTATAAGTACAACGCCTCTAAGTCAAAGATGACGAAGAAGATGGCGACCAAGTAGAATTTGGCAGACAAACGAATACGGGCGTTGCCAGATCCGACAACACCCGCTTCAAATACTTCTTCTTTTTGTGAGCCCTGAGAGCGACCGCCAAGCAAGCGCGGAACGACCAGCATAAAAACAACTAGCCCAATAGCGGCTAAAATAAACGCAACTGCTGACCAATTAAAAGCAGACATGATAATACGTGCTCCTCACCCAATCGAGTGTCAAGCGCAGCGCAGATATACCCATTAAGGCAATTTTGCGACAGGCGTAACGCAGACGAAAACACAAAGTAACTGTCATCGAGTCACTCTTTATCAGTAATTCGATGATGATTATAGGTACTGTGCTGGTAATAACCAATTATCAAGCTTATTGACGACGGTGTCAGACGTGCCCAACTGTAGAATCCCGATACGCGCGCGGAGAAAGCTGGTCGCCTAACGCATCTTCTAACAACGTAAGATCAACGTATTAAATCAATATCATATTTGATGTTTTATTTAATTGATTTAATAGCTCATTACACGTGGTCAATAGTGACGTGACAACTGGCATAAATTATTTACGTACTATACGCATATCATGGTTCAAAAGCTAGTTTTTAACTGCATTGGACGGTCACTTTATAAGCAAAAAAAACATATTTTTTTATCTATAAATTATGATATAGACGTTACCTTATATTAACACCAAATCCTTACTTTTTATTGCCAACCGTCATCAGTAGCGTTGCTGCTAAATATTGCATGCTTTATCATGCCATTGTCATCAGCCAACTCCTTACCCAAAGTTATGGTTTTTGCTTTATAATAGCCCAGCCAATTTTAATGGCACATTTTCAATAAACAGCACACCCTATTACTTTAATTGCCTGATTAATTTGATTAAAAATATCGCCACGATATCGACTTTAATCATACACGCCGCGTTCGTTTAGCCACGATACTATCAGCTCTACCCTCTTTTTTGCTTTTGTCTTACAGGTCACGTTATGAGTCAACTTAATCCCAAACAACAAGAAGCGATGCTCTACGTATCTGGTCCATTACTCGTACTAGCAGGTGCCGGATCCGGTAAGACCTCAGTGATTACGCGTAAGATTGCCTACCTGATCGAAGAATGCAACATGCCAGCTGAGCGCATCACGGCGGTGACCTTTACCAATAAAGCGGCACGTGAGATGAAAGCGCGGGTGAGCAAGCTGCTACCAAGTGAAAAAATGCGCGGACTGACCGTGTCAACTTTTCACCAGTTTGGCTTGCAGTTTTTGCGCTATGAGCTGATTCATACGCCGCTAAAAGGCAACTTCTCCATCATGGACAGCGACGATAGTAAGCGTTTGCTGATGGAGCTGATGATGCGTGATAACTTAAGCGGGGCTGAAAGTCGCGAGCTGGTTGGTAAAGCCATTAAAATGATTTCTGATTGGAAAAACGATCTGATTGAACCTGACAAGGCGATGGAAACCTTAGACGATCCAGAAGATATGATTTTTGCGACCTTGTATGCGCTTTATGAGCGTAATTTGCGCGCTTATAATGCGGTCGATTTCGATGATTTGATTGTATTACCGACCAAAATACTGCGTGAAAACAGAGAGCTGCGTGATAAATGGCAAAATCGCATTCGCTATCTATTGGTCGATGAGTATCAAGACACCAATACTGCGCAGTATGAAATGATTAAATATCTGGTCGGACCGCAAGGGCGCTTTACCGTCGTGGGTGACGATGACCAATCTATCTATGCATGGCGTGGTGCTAAGCCTGAAAATATGGCGCTGCTCAAAGAAGACTTTCCGAAACTAAAAATCGTCATGCTAGAGCAAAACTATCGTTCGACCACGCGTATTTTGACCTCTGCTAACGCCGTTATTATGAATAACGAGCATTTATTCGAAAAGAAACTCTGGTCAGATAAAGGTCAAGGCGAAAAAATCCGCATTATCAACTGTCGTAATGATGACGACGAGTCCGAGCGCGTGGCGAAAGAGATCGTCACCCATAAACTGCGCTTTGGTAATGAGTGGGAACAGTACGCTGTCCTCTACC
This sequence comes from Psychrobacter sp. AT9, assembly GCF_047272965.1. NCBI lineage: Bacteria > Pseudomonadati > Pseudomonadota > Gammaproteobacteria > Moraxellales > Moraxellaceae > Psychrobacter > Psychrobacter sp. AT9. The sequence goes on along the minus strand of NZ_JBKOTW010000001.1, from coordinate 836,172 downwards.
GCAGTAACTTTCAGGCGCGCATGTTGGAAGCGCAATTGCGGCAACTGCAAGTGCCTTATAAGTTGTCCGGCGGTCAGTCTTTCTTTGCGCGTAGTGAAATCAAAGACATCATGGGCTATCTGCGTCTGATTTTGAACCCCGAAGACGACAGCGCGTTTTTGCGTATTATCAATACGCCTAAGCGCGGTATGGGACCTGCAACCCTCGAAAAGCTTGGTTTGTTTTCGCAAGAGCATAGCATCTCATTATTGGCCTCTTGCACGCACGCTGGTCTTGCTCACGTATTGCCATCGAAGGCTTATGGCACGATAAAAGAGTTTGGTGAATTCATCGAGCATTATACCCGCGAGTTGGATCAACATCCTGACCCCGTGCCAATCGTGCGCCAGATGATTGATGAGACCGGTTATATTGATTTTGTGCGTAGTGATGCCAAAACGCCACAACAAGAAAAAAACCGTATCGATAATATCGACATGCTTTATACCAGTATTCAGTCGTTAATCAATCGTGCTGAAGAAGATGAAGATCGGACGATTGATACTATTATCCGTAAGCTAGTGTTGCTCGATATGCTTGAGCAGCAGCAAGAAGAAGAGAACACTAATAAAGTTAACTTGATGACCTTGCATGCCGCAAAAGGTCTGGAATTTGATTTTGTTTACATCATGGGGCTTGAAGAAGAAATGCTGCCGCATCGCAACTCTATCATGAGCGAGACGGTCGAAGAAGAGCGCCGTCTGATGTACGTAGGCATTACCCGTGCACGCCGTGAGCTGACACTGACGCTCGCGACCCAGCGCCGTGCTGGCGGACAAATGCGCGTTACCTCAGAATCAAGATTTTTGGATGAGCTGCCTGAGGATCATATTGATTGGCCTGCCAAAGCGAAAAAGAAAAAGGCGACTAAAGACCCAGAAGCGGTTGCTGATGAATATTTGGCCAATATTCGAGCGTTACTGGGTAAGCGCTAACCGCAGCATTAGCACTATTGATGGCTGCAAAGTAATATTCGGGCGTGTCATCAATTAGCACATTAAACAAAGTTAACGCTGTAATCATTTACAGATACTTTGACGATATCATTTCTATCTTCTAAAAACATTGGAACCCTTATGCCTACCCAGACGCCCAATCAGGAACGCCCCTCTATGCTATCAGGAGATTATAATCCGGCTGAATATAGCGCCGAATATAAACTGCTGTACTTGCAGGGTTTGGTTGCTGATAAAGCTTATGAGGCGATTACTGAGTTTTTAGAGAAGCAGTCGGAATATGAAATTGCCAACCTACTCGAGTCTTTTCCCACTCAAAACCGTCTACTAATCTGGGAGCAAGTACCAGAAAACATCAAAGGTGAAGTGCTTGCAGAACTAGAGTACGATACGCGCCAGCCGTTGATGGAGAATATCTCTTCTCAAGAAATATCGTTATTTACCCAAGACCTTGATGCCCAAGACATCTCAGAAATTTTGGACACCGTTACTGAGAGCGTGCGTACCTCAGTCATGGCAACGCTGGATGAAGAAACTCGTGTCCAAGTTAATAAACTGGATACTTATGCCGACTGGGAAGTGGGTAGTTACATGGATCCTGACATTATCCAGATAAGAGATGACATCCACCTTTCTGATGTACAGCATTGGCTACGCGAAAACGACGACTTGCTTGATGACCAAAGCCAAGAGCTACTGGTCGTCGATCAAAGCCAGCAATTACTTGGACTGCTGAGTCTGGTCGATTTGATTAAGCATGAGCAAAACACGTTGGTGTCAGCGCTGATTGATACAGCCATTACGATCAATGATCGTTTAGACATTCAAGATGCCGCTGCGATTTTTCGTTCAGAAGACATTCGTTTCGCGCCTGTGATTAACAGTTATGGCGAATTGGTCGGTCAGTTAAATGGCGAAGATATCATGGAAATTATCCAAGATGATGTCGATAGCACCATGAAAAACCTCGCTGGTGTCAGTCAAGATGAAGAGTTGTTTGCACCTATCCTAACCAGTGCCAAAAGCCGTAGTGTCTGGCTGGGCATCAACTTGTGTACCGCGCTTTTGGCGGCAGCGGTGATTGGACAGTTTGAGGAAGTATTGGCACAAGTCGTGGCACTGGCAATCCTCATGCCAGTAGTCGCCAGTATGGGCGGTATCGCTGGCTCACAGACACTCACGGTTGTCATCCGTGGTATGGCAATGGGTCAAATTGGTGGTTCTAACCGTGTCTGGCTCCTAAACAAAGAACTGTGGGTTGGTGCGATAAACGGTATCATTTGGGCGATAATCATGGCATTTATTGCCCAATTATGGTTTGATGATATCAAAATCAGCGCCGTGATTGGCTTTGCGATTGCGATTAACATGACCGCCGCTAATGTTTCAGGTATTAGTATACCGCTGATGCTAAAGCGGATGAATATCGACCCTGCGCTATCTGCTTCTGTTATTTTGACCACAGTAACCGATATCGTCGGCTTTATGTCATTCTTGGGCTTGGCGAGTGTGCTGATACTTTAATTGAATATTAAGTGACTGAATCAATAATTACCCAGTCAACATATAGAACTGCTATTTACATAGAGATCTTGTTACATAGAAATCTTGAATAACTTTTGTTCAAAATCATAATTTAAAAACCATCAAATCGTTAAGTGAGTGCGTTATGCAAGCTGTACAAGTAAAAGTGTTAAATCCTAAAATCGTTGAAGATAAAGCGTTTTCTTTACCTACTCGCGCCACCGATGGCAGTGCAGGTATCGACTTACGTGCTTGCATTGACGAGCCTTTGACCATTAAAGCAGGCGCAACGCATTTGATCGGTACTGGTCTCGCTGTTTATATTCAAGACCCCAACTATGCTGGTATGATTTTGCCGCGCTCAGGGCTTGGGCATAAGCACGGTATCGTCTTGGGTAACTTGGTCGGATTGATTGATGCGGACTATCAAGGTGAGCTGATGGTGAGTATTTGGAATCGTAGTGGAGACGACTTTGTACTCAGTCCAGCAGAACGTATGGCGCAATATATCGTAGTGCCTGTCGCCCGTCCTGAGTTTGAAGTGGTGGCAGAATTCAGTGACGAAAGCGTACGCGGTGCTGGCGGGTTTGGACATTCGGGTCGTCACTAAGACGATTAATCTGTATAGATAGTCACTGGCTAGCCATTTTGCATGTATCACGACAATATCAACCACGACGATAAGGAGAGTAAAGTCATGCCGTTTTTTGCGACGCAGCAATCCTTATTTCGTGCTTACGATATTCGCGGCGACGAGCAGTACTTTACTCCGAATTTTATACAGGCTTTGGGCGCCGCATTTGTGCGACTTTATAAAAACCATAATGCGAAACAACGTAGCAAACCCATTTCTAACAGCACCATTTCTAGTAGCCCCATTGCTAATAGCCATATTTCTAACAGCAACGTTAAACCGCATCAAAAGCCGAAAGAAACCACGGTCATCATCGGCTATGATGTACGCTGCGGTAGTGACAGTATGGCTCAGTCATTGGCATCGATCCTACAAAAGCAAGGCCTCCAAGTGATTAACTTAGGGTTGATTACGACCCCGATGATGGCATTTTGGACCGAGCAATACGCTGGTCATGGCATCATGGTCACCGCCAGTCATTCTGCAAAAGGCATCTTAGGTATTAAATGGCTGGTCGGTAATACTTCTCCTAGTGCTAAAGATATTCAAATGCTTCATCAAGATTTGATAGCGTTTGATACCAACCAACACCACAATCAGATCGATAGTAATAGTGACAGCCTTAAGCTTCCAAGTGCTAGCCAAAGTAATGACAAACAGGCAACTTCAGTGCTATCGGTCATTGGCTTGCCGACTGACACTGTGGCAACGCCTTATATTGATGCCATTGCCGAAGTATTTGTCAGTATTTATCCTGAGCAAAACCTATCAGCTAGTAACAAACGAACCTTTAAAAAGCTTGATCTCACCATCGTTATTGATTGTATGCATGGGGCCACTAGCAGGATTGCCCTACCCTTATTTACCACTTTTTGCCAGCGCGTCATCATCATCAATGACACCCCTGATGGTAATTTTCCCATGGGTAACCCTGACCCTACTGAGCCGAATCGATTGGCAGAGTTGCAACAAAATGTCATCGTTAATACTGCTGATATTGGTCTAGCATTCGACGGTGATGGCGATAGACTGATGATCGTCGACAACAGTGGCAAAATAGTCATGCCCGATCATTTGCTGTATTTGCTCGCCTCAGTCGCCATTAGCGAGCGTCCAGAGACATGGCAAACTCATACCGCGTCCCCGCAAGTGCTGTTCGATATTAAATGCTCACACCATCTGCCTATTCTTTTGAGCGATTTGGGAGCGACTCCAATCCTGAGTAAAACTGGCAGTAGTTTAATGCGTCAACAGCTACAGGCCGATGACAGTCAAATCTTATTCGCAGGCGAATTGTCTGGGCACTTTATTTTTAACGATGGTTATTTTACTGCTCATGATGATGCGATGTATGCGGGCTTGCGCCTACTACATTGGTTGGCCTATACAGCGACGCATCGTGACACATCATCGGCTGCTGTTGGTTTATGGGGTGAGCCGATTGAACAGTCACGCCCTATTCGCTTGACTGATATTACCCATCAATTACCAATGTTGGTCAGTACAGCAGATCATTATTTACCTTTACCCAATAGAGCACCTGTGCAGTGCCCAATCGTGCAGCAATTGGCAGAATTTTGTTGTTATTTGCAGTGTTTGGTTGCCGCGCCTTCTGACGACCTCGACAGCGCACTGACTGCGGCTTATGTCTCATCACAATGCACTTGTGTATCGTCGAGCGTCAAGCACACAACGTTAGCACAAGCAAAGCAGTTATTACCGAGCGGCACGCAGCTGACCTGTATTGATGGCGTGCGCTTAGATTTCGCCCATGGTTTTGGTGTATTACGCCAATCAAACACCAGTCATCATTTGACCGTGCGCTTTGCTGGTGACAGCCTTACAGATTTGAAAGACATACAAGCCCGCTTCGTCGCGCTGTGTCGCCCATTTGATAAAAACTTGGCAGAGCAGATTGCAGCACTTCTCTCTGAATAGTTTTTTGAACTGACTTTGATTGAATTACCTTGTTTCATTATCATCATTGCCTAGCCGCTGACATAAAATCTCGCTACCAATCCTTGTATAAATTGTTTTTTATCATTATAAAGACAAGCATATCTGAGAATAATTAGGGCGTGTTGAACATTCGACCATGGCACTGACAGAGACTATTTTTTAGACAGTTCGACGTTAAAACAGTAAGTTTAGTCATTCTAAACGTCTATTTTTAACCATGAAGTGGCAAAAAATAGTCTCTGTCAGTGCCTATTTGTGAATGTTCAACACGCCCTAAGATAAGCCTGTCTAACGATAGTCAGCCGTAATAAACCAACTTTTTAAACCCATCTCTTTTAGAACTAAATTTTAGGAGCTTATCATGACGCTTAATTTGGATGAAGCCAAAAATACCGCTGAAGTATTAACCACAGCACTGCCTTATATCCAGCGCTTTGTGGATAAGCTCATTGTGGTCAAATACGGTGGCAACGCCATGACCGACCCTGAGCTTGAGAGCTCATTTGCTCGTGATATCGTCTTGCTAAAAACCGTCGGTATACACCCTGTCGTCGTACATGGCGGTGGCCCACAGGTAGACAATCTACTAAAAGAGCTCGGTCGCCAGTCCAACCGTATCGATGGTATGCGAGTGACTGACAAAAGTACGATGGATATCGTCGAGATGGTATTGGGCGGTAGCGTCAATAAATCTATCGTCAGCTTAATCAATAAACACGGTGGCCGCGCGATTGGTCTGACGGGTAAAGATGCCAATTTAATTTTAGCCAAAAAACTAATGATGGAAAAAATTGGTGCAGATGGTATCGCTGTGCCCGTCGATTTAGGGTTTGTCGGTGATGTTGTCAGCGTTAATAAAGACGTGATTAATATGCTAATTGCTTCTGATTTCATTCCTGTGATTGCCCCACTTGGGGTCGACAGCGAAGGCAATACCTATAATATCAATGCCGATTTGGTCGCGGGTAAAGTTGCTGAATTTTTGCAAGCAGAAAAGCTCATGCTATTGACCAATATCAAAGGGGTACTGGGTCGTGACGGTGAAGTCGTCACCGGACTAACGCCAAAGAAAGTGGACAGCTTGATTGAAGACGGTACTATCTCAGGTGGTATGATTCCGAAAATTCAATGTGCGCTCAATGCGGTGCGCAGTGGCGTAAAAAGTGCGGTTATCGTTGATGGTCGTGTGCCTCATGCGACGCTGTTAGAGATTTTCACCAACGAAGGTGTCGGCACGCTGATTAGTCGTGAGATAGATTCTACGGTGATCTAACAAGCAACTAACCAAATCAGATATATGAAAAACGAAGCCCGAACATAGACAATGCTAAGTTCGGGCTTTATTGATTGAATGCTATGAAATCAAATCAAATCATAGTCAAATAAGTTTAGGGTCTGTTGAACATTCAAATATTAGGACTGCTGATCGCTAAACAGACCCTAATAAGCGCAGAACTCTACGGAACTATAACTACTATTCCCGTATACTTTCATATGGTGATTGCCTTTACGCTCGGTAAAATAAGAAGTGCTATCTTCGTAACGGTCACCATCGAGGCGACCATTTGGCCCTGTGACATAAGCAACATTGATACGATCGTCACCCACATTGCGAATGACCAGATTTTGATCTGGCATGAGCCACAAGCGAAACACTTTACCATTTTTAATATTACCGGTAAAACTGCCGCAATAGCTATTATCTGCAAAGGTAATTTTGGTAGACGAGTCAGCTGCTTGCACACTTGTAACCATTAAAGGGCTCACCGCCAACGCTGCCATTAACAATAAATTTTTCATAATCTTATCCTTGATTATTACAAACGAACAAACTTAATTCTACTAATAAGTAGCATAGTTTATAATTCACCAAAGTGATAGCTTTTTATTGAAAATTTGCCTCAAATTCAGTGGCATCAAAGCCGCATAATAGTATTTGCTGAGCTTGATTTTTATCGTCGATCTGACCTTCTACAATTGGACGTTTAATCATACTGGTATTTTCGACAAGTAAATCAATAGCATTATTTACATTATCATCAGCAGCTTGCTTTTGCTCATCGGTTAGTTTGCGCCATGTGGTGCCGCGCTTGTTGAGCACTTTATCGATGCCCAACTCATCTACCCAACGCTGGACGCTCTCTCTATCGATGCCTTGTTTTTTATAGTCATGAAAATCATAACCTACATTCAGCTCATCAAGCTTAGTAAAAGCTTTTTTCATCGTGCTACAAGATTTGATACCGTAAATGGTGATGGTCATATAAGCTCCAAGTCAATTATCATTATTGTCTTTATTATACCTAACACTACCGAGCATGAGAGCGGAAACTTAGCCATCGTTAGTTTTTAAAACATCAAACATATCGAGCAAGCGCACCATCATATCGTCGCAATTTTTGCCAAATTACGCTATGCTATGGCATTGTGAAATTTCACCCAATTTATTCGTATTAATCAATTTCGAGCCGACTATGAGCAACGCCGTGACAGCAGAACCTTCTAATACTAATCATACCAATGACAGCACCTACTATCAGCCGCAGCTAATTGAAGCGGCGCAACAAGCCAAATGGGCAACGGATAAGCGTTATGAAGTGGGCAACGAGCCTAGCGATAAGCCAAGTCGCTATATGCTGTCGATGTTCCCTTACCCAAGCGGCAAGCTGCACATGGGTCACGTGCGTAACTATACCATCTCAGATGTGCTGAGCCGTTACTATCGCCTCAAGGGCTATGAAGTCATGCAGCCAATGGGCTGGGACGGTTTTGGCCTGCCCGCTGAAAATGCCGCGATTGCCAATCAGACGCCGCCTGCCAAATGGACGTTCGCTAATATTGATAGCATGCGCGCGCAGCTAAAATTGCTTGGCTTGTCTATTGACTGGTCGCGTGAATTTGCCACTTGTAGCCCTGAGTATTATCAGTGGGAGCAGTGGTTGTTTTTACAGTTATACAAAAAAGGCTTGGTCTATAAGAAGCTGGCGACGGTCAATTGGGATCCGATTGATAATACAGTTTTAGCCAACGAGCAAGTTATCGACGGTAAAGGCTGGCGTAGTGGTGCAGCGGTCGAAAAACGCGATATCCCGATGTACTACTTTAATATCACCGATTATGCCGACGAATTGCTTGATGATTTGGATCAATTAGAAGGTCACTGGCCATCTGAAGTACTGACCATGCAGCGCAACTGGATTGGTCGTAGTGCGGGTATGGAAGTACACTTCCCTTATGAGCTTGCCGGCCAAGCCAATAGCTTAGACGTCTTTACTACCCGCCCCGACACTTTGATGGGCGTCACTTATGTAGCGGTTGCCGCTGAGCATCCATTGGCGCAGTATGCAGCTGAGCATGATGAAACGATTGCTGCGTTTTGTGCGCTTTGCAAAAAAGGCTCAGTCGCGGAAGCAGACCTAGCCAAAGCAGAAAAAATCGGTATGGACACTGGTCTCACCGTGACGCATCCATTGACTGGCGAAGAAGTGCCTGTTTGGGTTGCCAACTATGTGCTGATGAGCTACGGCTCTGGCGCAGTCATGGCTGTACCGGCGCATGACGAACGCGATTATGAATTTGCCGTTAAATACGACTTGCCTATCAAACAAGTTATCCAGTCTCCTGATGGTCATACTGAGTCTGTTATCGCCGAAGCCAAAACAGATGGTTCTGAGCCAAATCTTGCCTATACTGAGCGCAACATTTTGGTCAATTCAGGTGAATTTGACGGCTTGAACTTTGAGCAAGCGTTTGAAGCGATGTTAGCCAAACTTGAGCCACGGGAACTTGCGAAGAAAAAGATCCAATATCGTCTCCGCGATTGGGGCGTCTCTCGCCAGCGCTATTGGGGTTGCCCTATTCCAATGGTCAACTGTGAACATTGCGGCACCGTACCAGTCGAAGAGCAAGATTTGCCAGTAGTATTGCCTACGGATGTTGTTCCTGATGGTCGCGGTAACCCACTCAAAAACATCCCAGAGTTTGTCAATACCACTTGCCCTAAATGTGGCAATCCTGCTGAGCGCGAAACCGACACCTTTGATACCTTTGTGGAGTCGAGCTGGTACTATGCGCGTTTTGCCAGTCCAAATGATGCACAAAACATGGTCAACAAGTCCGCTGCCAACAAATGGCTGCCGGTCGATCAATATGTTGGCGGTGTAGAGCACGCGGTCATGCATTTACTATATGCACGTTTCTTCCATAAGCTCATGCGCGATGAGTCACTGGTGTCAGGCGATGAGCCATTTGCCAACCTTATGACTCAAGGCATGGTGCTTGCCGGTACTTTTTACCGTGTTAATGCTGATGGCAGCACGACCTATTATTTTGCAGAAGATATTGATATTGACTACAACGAGCGTGGTCAACCGATTAAAGCCATTTTAAAGTTAGATGGTCAGCCAGTGACTATTGGCAAAATTGAAAAAATGTCTAAGTCAAAGAACAATGGTGTTGACCCACAAATCACCATTGATAAGTATGGCGCTGACACGGTTCGCCTTTATACCCTATTTACTGCGCCTGCCGATCAAACGCTAGAATGGTCAGATGACGCGCTAAAAGGTCCTTATAATTTCGTTAAAAAAGTATGGCGCATTGCTACTGAGCATATCCAAACACTAGCTGATGCTAACTTAGAAATTGATTCATTTCATGGATTAGCTATAAACACTAAAGACTTAAGTAAAGAAGCGAAAAACTTACGCCGTAAGACCCATGAGACTATTGCCAAGATTGATAGTGATTTGGGCGATCGTCTGGCGCTAAACACGCCCGTATCAAGCCTCATGGAACTTGCCAACGAACTTTCGAGCTTTAAAGCCGATAGTGGACAGGATCTACAAGTCCAGCACGAAGCGCTGATTGATTTGCTTATTATGCTGTCGGTCTATGCGCCGCATGCGGGCGAGCATTTACTTGAGCAGCTAGGGCTCGATACATTAACCCTAAACTACCCAACCGTGGATGAAAGTGCGCTAGTACAGGATATGATCACGATGGTGGTACAGGTCAATGGTAAAATGCGCGGTAAGATGGATGTCGCGCCGAACAGCGACCCTGAACAGCTAAAAGCGCAAGCACGCTCGATGGATAGTGTGGCAAAATTCTTGACCGGTGAAATCAAAAAAGAAATCGTCGTACCGAATAAACTGGTCAATATCGTGGTTGCAGGCTAGACCTTTTTAAACTTAGTGTTTTAAGCCTTTTTATTAACATAAGGATAGCGATTATGTCGTATAAGCATCGAGCTGTGCAGTCATCTCAAACAAAATTAAGTAAGCCAAGTGGGCAATGCAGTATGGCAAAAAGGTCTAGTGGACAGAAGCTAGCGACGGCATTACTCACAAGCTTGCCACTGTTTGCTGTGCTTGGATCGACAGCAGCGCTGAGCGGCTGTGGCTTCCAGCTACGAGGTTATGACACGCCGATGCTATTTAATGTTGCTAAAACAGCAGTCATTATCGAAGACAATCGTACCTCCTTCCCACTAAAGTTACCATTGACACGACGCCTAGAGGCCTTGGGTGTCGAGGTGACTGATAATATGACCTCGGCTGATGTCGCCAATAACAATAAAAACGCTACAGCGGAACCCATTGCCGCGATTAGCGTCAATAATATACGCTTTAAGCGTTATGAATTGGTCGGCGTTTTAACAGAAATTCGCTTGGTAATATCAGCAGATGTCAGCTATCAAGCCTTACAAAATGGCAAAGTTGTGACGCTGACCAACCCCATCCAAGTTGAGCGCAGCTACCAGTATAATGAAGCATCTGTCAGTACCGATGACCAGCAAGGCGACCAAGTTCGTGACTGGCTCTATGACAGCTTGGCACGCCGTATCACTGATCAGTATGTCGCCATTGCTCTGCCTAGAGTCGCCCCTGCCAGCGCCAATACACCATCACAAACAGGGTCAGCATCTACGGCAGTTATCGTACCAAACGCACCAAACCCTTAATATTTAGCGTACGGCATTCTGCACATCCATCCTCATAAACCTGTGTCCTCATTAGTCTATGCAAGATACTTTTATACAAGCCTATCCCAAACTACTACAGTCATCCGTGGCGGTAGCAGGTTTGTGGCTGGCACATGGAGATGAGCCCTTATTGAGTCAGTGGCTGATTGACGCCTTGCGTCCGCATTGGCGTGCACAAAATTACGCGATTAAACGTATAGAACTGATATCAGTTAAGAGCTGGCAAGAAGTACTGTCAGAGCTTGGCAGCCAATCTTTATTTGATGATGCTAGCGCGCTGATCGTGACCGGCAATCATAAACCAGACAAATCGGTTATCGCTGAGCTTGAGCGCTTTGCCGTTGAGGCACAAACAGGGGCGCACAGTCATAGCTTATTATGGCTAACGCCCAAACAAGACAAAAGAGCGCAAAGCAGCAAGTGGTTTGCGCCATTTTCTCAATACGGTCACGTCATTGATTGCAATTTATACAATGAACAGCAACGTCAGCAGCTGTTGCAGATTCAAGCCCAGCAGTTTGGACTCAGACTGTCACAAGAAGCATGGCAACTGCTCATGTCGCACACCGAGCATCACCTGTTAAGTGCTTATCAAACCTTATGGCGGCTGTCTTACCTATTTGCGCCGCAGTTGGATGCTAGTAGTCATGACGCAACTCACGAAGGCAGTAATCAGTCTACAACGACCGCGCCAAACGTAGCATTAGATATCAAGGATCTTCAAGCCGCCTTGGTCAGCGACGCCCAATTCAGTGTCTTTGATCTGTCCGATGCGATGCTGACAGGCAATAGCGCACAAGTGGCAAAAATCATTTTTCAGCTGAAAGCCACTGATGAGCCGACGACCTTGGTACTGTGGGCAATCAGCAAAGACATGCGCCAAATCATACAATTAATGGACGGCCAAGATCCGCAAGCACTGGGTATTTGGCGTAGCAAGCAAGGTCTCTATCAACAAGCATGCCGCCGCCAAGCAAAAGCGCAAACGGCTGAATGGCCTGCGCTGCTGTATCGTTGTGATCAAGCGATTAAGGGGCTTGTTCGTCAGCCAGCGTGGGAGTTGTTATTGCAGGCCGCGCTTGAATTAGCAGGTAAGCGCTTGTTTACCATGCGATAATTTTATTATATTTCAACTAGATTTTACAGTTTTACAGTCACTATCGTCCATTCTGCAATCCCACTCTTCATCATCAGCTCTATGCACCTTTAAAAACACCGTCGATACAACATTATATAAGCATCCATTGCTGGCTATGATGCGTCCATATTTTTCCTATCCAAAACACCTTAACCTTTCGTAAACTAATTCCCATTTCATTTTTTACATGAAGCCTCTACTATACCTACACTTGCTATTACTGTGATTGGATTGCCCTATGCCCAAAATGAAAAGAAAACCTGCTATCAAATGGGGCATCATCGCCTTAGTAGTTCTGATACTCATCGCCTTAGCTTATAACACCTTTAAACCTAAAGAAGAGATTCCGAATTACCTAACGGCAACCGTTGAAATGGGCGATATTGAAAACAACGTCATGGCCTCGGGTAAGGTTAAAGCGCTTAATACGGTCGACGTTGGTGCACAGGTGTCTGGCGAAGTCACTCGTTTGTATGTTGAAGTAGGTGATCAAGTACAACAAGGCGATTTAATCGCACAAATTGATCAAGTCACTCAGAATAATAATCTAAGCAACGAGCAAGCTACCCTTGAGCAAAGTGTCGCTGCTATCGAAAGCGCCGAAGCTGAGGTACTAAGCCGTCAAGCAGGTCTAAAAAGCGCACAAGCCGATCTTACCAGTCGTCAATCAGAATTGAGACAAGCGCAATCAGACTTTTCACGTTTGCAGGGTCTTGTTGCTATTGATGCTATATCACAGCAAGAATATGATACTCAGGCGACAAACGTGGAAACCGCGAATGCTGCTGTTGCGAATGCTCGAGCAGCTATCGATACGGCGAGAGCGGCCATTGCCACTGCCGCAGCCAACGTCAATAGTCAACGAGCCGCGTTACGAAAATCTCAGACCAACGTTAGTACGGCTAAAGAAGATCTTAGCTATACGACGATTCGCGCGCCAATATCAGGTACGGTCGTATCGGTGACCACTGAGCAAGGCACGACTGTCAATGCCAATCAAACAGCACCGACTATCGTGACCTTGGCAGATTTGTCTACCGTCAGAATCAACGCCCAAATCTCTGAAGCTGATGTCATTAATGTCAAAGCAAACATGCCGGTTTATTTCAATGTCATCGGCAATCCTGATCAAAAATTTGATGCCATATTAAAAGCCATTGAACCTGCTCCCGAAACGATTAGTGATACCAGCTCAACAGATGCTGCTATCTACTATGTCGGCTACATCGAAGTGCCTAATACTGATCGGCGTTTTCGCATAGATATGACCGCTCAGATCTATATTGTTATCGACCAAGCTAAAAATGCTTTATTGGTACCATCAGCTGTCATACAAGAAAGTCCTGCTAAAAACAAAACGGCTGGACAAGCCAAAGCAAACAAGTTTGTACGCGTGCTAAAAGATGACGGCAGCGTAGAAGAACGAGCCGTAACAGTCGGTATCGACAACCGAGTAAGCGCACAAATATTAAGTGGTCTAAAAGAAGGTGAAGAAGTCATCATCAGTGAAGACAGTGGTGAAAACTCAGGAAGCAGTCGTAAATCTGGCGGTCCGCCAAGAATGTAACTTTTTTATATATGACGATTGGGGGCTTGAGCGCGGCAGCCCTTTCATAACGACGCTCACCACACTTGATTGAAGACACTGCTATGACTATACCTCCAGCTTCTAAACCGTTGCCTAAAGATGATACGGCTCAAGACTTAGAGCAATCCATGCCTGCCGATAGCTCTGCCACTACAGCAGCAAATCCAGAGCCTAGTACTTCATCGGCATCTGGCCAGCCCATCATGCAATTATCTGGCATCATTCGTGAGTTCGCAGCTGGTGAGCAAACGATTCGGGTGTTGCATGATATCGATTTGACTATCAATCAAGGCGAAATGGTGGCAATCATTGGGCAGTCTGGCTCTGGCAAGTCGACTTTGATGAATATCTTGGGCTGTCTCGATCAGGCGACGGCTGGCGACTATAAAATATATGGTAAGTCAGCACGCAAGCTTGATGCTGACGAGCTCGCTGAACTACGCCGTGAACACTTTGGTTTTATTTTCCAGCGTTATCATCTGCTTGGTGACATTAGCGCCAAAGACAATGTAGCAGTTCCTGCCGTATATGCTGGCATGGATACAGAAACTCGAATTGACCGTGCCGAAAAGCTCTTAACTGATTTAGGACTTGGAGATAAGGTCAATAGTCGGCCAAATCAGCTGTCAGGCGGACAACAACAAAGAGTCTCAGTCGCTCGTGCGCTCATGAATGGTGGTGATGTCATCTTGGCAGATGAGCCGACTGGCGCGCTCGATAGTAAGTCCGGTGAAGATGTCATGAAGATCTTGCATGACCTCAAAGCACAAGGTCATACCATTATTATGGTGACTCATGATCCCAACTTGGCGGCGCAAGCTGAACGTATTGTTGAGTTAAAAGACGGCTATATCATTGCCGACTATCAAACTGAGCATTACAAGCACACAGACAAAAAGCCTGCCTCTATCCTCGGTGGGCATCGTAAAAGCGCATTTGGTAGCTTTGTTGATCGGCTACTTGAAGCGTTTAAAATGTCTTTGCTTGCCATGCGCGCGCATAAAATGCGTACCTTGCTGACCATGTTAGGTATCATTATTGGTATTGCCGCTGTCGTGTCTATCGTAGGCTTAGGTCAAGGCTCTCAGCAGCAGATTTTGGCTAATATCAGCTCACTAGGTACCAACACCATTACCGTCAGCGACGGCTATCCTAGAGGCGACCCTAGACGACGTTACAACGATGACAACCTGACACCTGAAGATGCACAAGCGGTGGGCAATCAGCCTTATATTATCAGCGTTAGCCCTCAGGTGAACGCCAACTCTAGCGTTCGTTATCGCAGCGTACAAGAAGAGTCTACCGTCAATGGAGTCGGTCAAGACTACTTAGAAGTCACTGGTGAGACATTGGCATTGGGTCAAGGATTTGATGAACAGAGCATCAACTTACGCAGCCAAGATGTCATTATTGATGATAATGCCAAGCAAACCTTTTTCCCAAACCTTGATAACCCTATTGGCGAGGTGATACTCATCGGTAGTGTACCTGGTAGAGTCATTGGTGTGCTGGAAGAGAATGATGGCGGTTTTGGTGCAGATTTAACCACGCCAACCATATATATGCCCTACACTACCGTTATGTCACGGATTAGAGGCAGTACGAATATCGATAGGTTTGTGGCTCTCATAAGTGACGATATCTCTTCAAGTGTGGCTGAGTCTGCGATTTCCGACTTGATACAAAACCGTCATGGCGAAGAGGATTTTCAGATTCGCAACTCAGACTCTATTCGTCAAACGATCGAATCGACAACTGGTGCTTTGACGCTATTGATATCATCTGTTGCTGTCATTTCACTGATAGTTGGTGGTATTGGGGTCATGAACATCATGCTGGTGTCTGTCACCGAGCGCACCAATGAGATTGGTGTACGTATGGCTGTAGGGGCACGTCAAAACGACATCATGCAGCAGTTTTTGATTGAAGCTATCTTGGTTTGTATTTTAGGTGGTTTGCTAGGCATTGGCTTAGCATTTGCTATTGGTGAGCTGATCAATCGTGTTGGCGGTGATAACTTTAAAGTCATTTACTCACCGACCTCTATCATTGCCGCTTTTGTCTGCTCGACGCTGATTGGTGTTATTTTCGGTTTCTTGCCCGCGCGCAATGCAGCCAAATTGGATCCTGTAGAGGCACTGTCTCGAGATTAATACCTAGACACCTGAGCGTTTTGGCCAAATATTCAGTACGAAATATCGAAGTAACGATAAAAAATCAAAGAAATACGCAGTTTTACGAGAGATTTACACTTTTTTCCTAATACGGGGTTGTAATTGTCTTAATAATATATATAATGTGCTCTCACGTTTAGGGATACAAACACTTTAAACGTTAGGGTTGTTAGCTCAGTTGGTAGAGCAGTTGACTTTTAATCAATTGGTCCCGCGTTCGAGTCGCGGACAGCCCACCATATTTAGTTTGATCTTTATTAATCGTTCTGCCCTATCCGGTAGTAGACCAATAAAGATAAGTTTAAAAGACATCGTTAAGATGTTTAGTTTTTAGAAAGTTCGTTACATAGGATTTTCTTTTGCAGAGTTAAAAAGCAAATGCTTTTTATACACTCTTCAGGGTTGTTAGCTCAGTTGGTAGAGCAGTTGACTTTTAATCAATTGGTCCCGCGTTCGAGTCGCGGACAGCCCACCATATTTAGAAAGCCCAGTCATTTTGTGACTGGGCTTTTTTTCGACTGTCTTTTTATGAGTGTAGATTTATGAGCATTGATAGCTATCAATCACGCCTACGCTTAAAGAGTCTAAAGTTACCTCCTTTTCTCCATAGCAATTTATGCTTGATCGTATCCTTAATCGTACGTGGATGCTTAGGCGCTTGGGTAATAAAATGATCAAAATCTGCTGTGTCCATAGCCAGCTCTCGGCCATGCGCCATCATCACCATTGAGGGTTTCAAATCTCTTATCTTGTATAAAGACTGGATGTATGTTTTAGGGTCATAGACAGGAAAGGGTGCAACGAATTTATGGCGTAGCTTGATGATCAAATCAGCTGTGTATACTTGGCGGCTAGGCAGGTGAAATAAAGACAAATCACGATCCGTATGTCCCGGCGTTTCTAAAACTTGCCATTCATCAAACTTTGGCACAAGCTCACCATCTTTTACCGTTATATCTGGTTTCAAGCTTGCAGAATAATACAAGTTTTTAAATGGTCGCCCTTGACGTCTGGCCACATAATACCCTAGGTTTATGTCTACGAAGTGCATCGCTCGCCCACCAATACCGCTATACCACTGATCTTTCTTGTCCGCTGAGACAATAAGACAGCCAGTCTCTTGTCGAAATTTATTTGCCCCGCCTGCATGATCAGGATGCATGTGTGTGACCACCACTACTTTTAGATCAGTGATCGGTCGCTTTAGCGTCGTTTTAATATAATCAAGCACCATCGTCACATCAGTACGGCAGCCACCATCTAGCAGCATGATTTTATCCGGATATACCGCAAGGTAGGTACTCTGGATATAGCCTTCTAAACGTACGATTTCACATAAACTCATTGTTATTCCCTACCTCATTCATCGTTATTATTGTGAGGCTTTTATTCAATTTTATAGACAATCTTTAGTATAACGTCCGTCAGTCCAAAAAAAACGACTTTGAGTGAACGCTCGTGACTATATACAAAAGCAATGCAGTACACAGAGACAATGCAACTAATAACGGTTAACAACTGCATGCATAGTTTTATCCATGGTCACTCTCACTTTACTATCAAAAAGCAAAAACCCAGCACTTAGGCTGGGTTTAAGAAAACATTTAGTATTTAAAATAAATCGTAGTCGAGATTACCTACCTATTGATTATGCAAGGTCACGAACCTTTGGCTCACGTTCCCATAGACGAGACTTGGCATTGGTAATAAAGGTATCTAATTCAGCCAATGGCGTCACAAATTCATCTTTTTCAATTGGCAGCTTGCTTAAGATAAATTCATCGGTCGCACCGCAATAAGCAATGGCTTTGCAATGAGCATAAGCATCATTGAACCAATCTAGCGCTGCACTGTCTTTTGCTAGCTTCTTAGCCTGCTCTGGCATAATGATACTAACCACGGCATCAAACATCACTGACGGACCACCAGCGAGGCGCTCATCAGCTTGGATACGTGTACCATCATCCAACACAACTTCTTTATTAGGGGCGACGATTTTGACGCTAGCGCCTTGCGCTTTAGCAGCATCTTCGAACTTTTTAATTTCGCTACTATTAGAGCCTTCTGCGACCAAGATACCGATCATACGACCTTTTAGACTGTCAGGCGTCAGACCAATGGTTTGTAGTGCTTTAGAAGTCGCCATATCCTGTACAGGTGCAGCCGCGTCAGCAGGTTCTGGCAGTTCCATACCCAGCGCCGTTGCTACACGGTTGGCCAAATCTTCATCGATATGAATCAAATGACTCAGCATACGAGTACGTACATGTGCCGTATCTACTTTGCCCAGCTCAAATGCATAAGCAGAAGCAATATGCGCTTGCTCAATAGCCGTCTGACTACGGTAGAACATACGTGGCTGGCTGTAATGATCAGCGAAGCTCTCATCACGTACGCGACCTTTTACACCATCATCTAGCTGCTCATGGAATGAGTTGAAACCACGTTTAGCGCTTTCACGAGGACGAGTTGGATCTAGACTTTGTGGCTCATAGAGTACACGCGTCTTAGGCACTTGCATCTGCATATGACCATCTTGCTGATTGTTAGCAAACGGACATTTTGGTGCATTAATAGGAATCTGGGCAAAGTTCGGTGATCCTAGACGTGATAGCTGCGTGTCTAAATAACTGAACAGACGACCTTGCAATAATGGGTCATTACTAAAATCAACACCAGGTGGCAGATGCGATGGGCAGAATGCTACTTGCTCAGTTTCTGCAAAGAAATTATCTGGATAGCGGTTCAATACCATCTTACCCACGACTTTCACTGGCACCAATTCTTCAGGAATCAGTTTGGTCGCATCTAAATGGTCAAATGGAAATTCGTTGGCTTCTTCTTCAGTAAATAACTGTACGCCAAACTCCCACTCAGGATAGTCACCATTGTTGATTGACTCAAACAAGTCGCGGCGATGATAGTCAGGATCAGCACCTGATATTTTTATTGCCTCATCCCATGTGGTTGACTGTACGCCTAATACTGGTTTCCAATGAAAACGTACAAAGGTGCTCTTACCGTCTTTATTGATTAAGCGATAGCTGTGAATACCAAAGCCTTCCATCATGCGTAGGCTACGTGGTAGACCACGATCACTCATCAGCCAAATTAGATTGTGCATGGTTTCAGGACTTAACGAGACAAAATCCCAAAACGTATCATGAGCAGAAGCTGCTTGCGGGAAACCGCGATCTGGTTCTGGTTTTACCGCATGGATCAAATCTGGAAACTTCATTGCATCTTGGATAAAGAAGATTGGCATGTTGTTACCAACGATATCCCAGTTACCTTCTTCTGTATATATTTTCACAGCAAAACCGCGCACATCACGTGGCGTATCTTTTGAGCCTTTATTACCCGCTACCGTTGAGAAACGCGTAAACAATGGCGTTTGCTTGCCTGTTTCGGTCAACACTTTGGCAGTCGTATATTCTTCTAATGACTCTGTCAGCTCAAAATAACCGTGTGCCGCGCTACCACGAGCATGGACGATACGCTCAGGGATGCGCTCATGGTCAAAATGATTGATTTTTTCACGTAGCACAAAATCCTCTAACAGCGTCGGCCCACGTGAGCCTGCTTTTAGAGAGTTTTGGTTGTCAGCGATAGCCACACCTTGTTGCGTGGTCAATACTTTGGTGTCATTACCTGCGCGTTGATGGGTTTCGCCACCGTTGCCACGTTCAGTATTCATGTCTTTGGCGGGGTCAGTATGATCGATATTATTATTCATAAAAAGTCCTAGCTAATAGATTGAGAATGCTCTTTTTAAACCACTAAAAGAGTGCCTACACAGGTTTGATATCCTTTGAGATAATGATGACTTCATCTGTCAATTATTTGTCTGTGTCTTCAGCATTGCCTAGCGCTAAATTTATAAAGCACTAAAATTCATAAAGGAATAATAGGCTTAGGACTTATACTACCCAAAAATTAAGTCAAATATAGTTGCGTATATAGTAAACCTTGTTGATGTTTGGTTAAGGTTTACAGTCGCTATGAACCAGTATTTTAGAAGGCGTTAAAAGAGCATCAACGTTAACAATAGAATCTTGTAATGTAGTTATTCTTTAAGGTATGCTTTTTATGAAGTATCAGAGACTATTGATAAATAAATTGGCATGGTTTTAGCCTTATATTTATCTTTTTTATATCGTTGGATTCAAATAATTTCGATACAAGAAAACCGAGCGCAAGCTATACATTATTATGGTTAGCGAGGATGACGATGTAGCGGGTTTATATGGATTTGACGATGCGACTATTTTATATAACTATAAGGCAATCCATTATGTTACCAACTCTAAGCTCCCCGACTAAAAAACCTTATCACTCCTTGCTAGTAGGCGCGTCAATGGGTCTAACGGCATTAACGTTCAGTCAGACAGCTGCTGCTATCACAACCAAAAACGTTACCTATACGGTCGATGATAAAGCATACGAAGGCTATTACGCCAAGGCAGATAAACCAAATGCACCTTTTATCTTATTGATTCATGATTGGGATGGTCTAACTGACTATGAGCGCAAACGTGCCGATATGTTAGCGGCTGAAGGCTACAACGTATTGGCAGCCGATATGTTTGGACAAGGCATTCGTCCAACTTCTATAGAAGAAAACAAACGCCTAACTGGCGAGCTATATGATGATCGTAATAAAATGCGTCGAATATTAGCAGGGGCATTAACGGCAGGACAACTACAAGGCAATGATGTGCGCAAAGGCACGACTATGGGTTATTGTTTTGGCGGTACAGTCGCGTTAGAGTTAGCACGCTCAGGCTTTGAGCAAAAAGCATTTGTGCCCTTCCACGGTGCTTTTGATATTCCAACCGGTCAAAGTTATGATAATACGACTGGAGAAATCCTAGTATTCCACGGCTCAGCTGACCAATCTGTCTCGCTAGAGAGCTTTGCGACTTTGGGTAAGACATTAGAAGCAGCCAAGATACCGCATGAGATGGTCACCTATAGCGGCGCACCACATGCCTTTAGCGTATTTGGCAGCGATAGATATGATGCACGTGCCGATCAGCGCTCTTGGAAACGTTACTTGGATTTTTTAGCAGAAGAATATAAGTAATCTAGCAGCATAAAAAATATCAGTAACCAAATAAGTAGACAAAAAAAGACACCTCAATCAAGATCTGATAACGATCCATTGAGGTGTCTTTTTATTTATTTAATTCTTGCTAACGCTTTCAAACTTAGCGCTTATGAAATACCAATAACTGATTATTGGCAGGCATCGCATATGTTTTCGAAAGTTGTAGATGATGAGCATTTGCTAGACTAACAACGTCTTCTTTATCGCGAATGCCGCTGTCAGGGTTGCCTGCTCTCAACATCGCATCAAATCGCTGATTCCCCTCACTGGTATAGTTACCATGCTCATTGAAAGGGCCATATACAATCAGCTTACCATCAACAGGTAGCGCATCACCAGCCAATGCAAATAACCGTTTAACCAAAGCCCAACTAATAATATGCAAAGTATTTGCCGTAAATATCACATCATAAGGTTTGGCTATATCATTGTTATCTAAATGACTACTAACAGGTACCGAATCTTGCGCCAAATCAAACGCCAATGGCAGAGATAACTTGGGCGCAGGATAGGCACTGTGCCAAGCATGAATGTGCCGATGATTACTAATAACATCGCTGGTTTGCCATTTGAGATAAGGTAAGTTTGGTGCAAAATACACGCTATGCTGACCCGTTCCAGAGCCAATCTCTAGTACATGATTAAATCCTTGTAGCTTGCTTTCGAGTACTTCCAGGATGGGCTTTTTATTATTCTCACACGCTTGAGAAAACGGCAATGCAGAAATATCCACTTTATTATTCAGATTGTCACTATTTAGATTAGCGTCATGCATCACTACTCTCTCCAGACCGTCTATTATTTTCTTAGCATTGATTTCGATAGATTAATGAGCATCATCAAATATTAACTCAGTCATCGCCGAACATCTCACTACTAGTAAATACCCGCCTCTACCCCAGCTGCTAGCGTCATAGCAAGCTCTTCTACTTGCTCAACAAAGCTATCTTGCCAATCACCTTGTAGTATCAGCGCCTCTTGGATCCATGACCAACGCAGTCCCGTCGTAATCGTTTTCATCGCAAGCTTAGTACCCGTACCATCATGGCCTGCTCGTATATACAACGCAAAGGGCATACCTTGCTTTTCTTCTAGCACTGGATAATAGCAACGATCAAAAAAGTCTTTGGTCAGCCCTGCCATATATGCTAGATTTTCAGTCGTACCTAGTAGTAGCGCGTCAGCTGCCAACACGTCTTCAGGCTGTGTATCCTGTGGTGATTTCAAAATGACGTTGATATCTATATCAGGATGATTGGCACCATCGAAAGCGGCCTGCGCCAATTTCTGAGTATTGGGCGATGGCGCGTGAGCGACGATAAGTAGCGTTTTAACAGCCATAGTAATCACCTTATCAAAGCGGTTTTGCACATCTAAAAGTGATGTTCTGAGTAATATCAGGATGAATACTCTTAGCTACTGGACAAGTCAGGGCAGTGTTATAAAATATCTTTTGCGTTTTATCATCTAACTCTTGATTAAAAGTAATAGCAACATGCACTTCACTAACCCGTCTTGGATCTGCTGCCATTACTTTAGTTACGTCAGCTGTAGTACCTGCAATATCAATGTCCATATCGCGGGCTTTAATACCAATAATCGTCAACATGCAACTGGCTAAGCTAGTCGCTAATAAATCAGTCGGCGAAAACGCTTCACCTTTGCCGTGATTATCAATTGGCGCATCAGTGATAATCTCATTATTTGATTGCAAGTGAATCGCGGTGGTACGTAGATCACCTTGATAAGTTACTTTTGAAGTTGTCATAGGGTTCTCTTTGATGGTTATTGTAGCGATAAGTTCATACGAAAAAAATTCACTTACATCAGAATTAAAAAAACAGGTTATTCGCTTGCAGCACCCTGCTGATTTTGATTATGAAGCACAATGAATCTAGCACGTTCATATAACTCATCAAAAGTAATTATTTCTGGGCTTGATATATTTTTTCTAAAAAGCTCGAATGATCTAAGTTTATCTTTATTTATTCCATTCTCAGTCAAGAACTCTCCCATATTTCCAATCACGAGATAAGCTTTCGGCTGATAATTATATATATCTTCACCTTTTGGATTACCTAACTTATCGTTTACACTAACCTTGTTAGTGAGACTATCGACAGCAGAAGCTACCGTTCCTTGTACTTGAGCGATTGCACCAGCCAACTCTTTTGAAGGTGCCCAACAACCAGTTCTATATGGCTTAGAGTCAAGCAATTGAGTTGTATGCGTTTTTATCTCTACAAAGCAAAGGTTTGATATAATACCTTTGGTCTTCATAAGAGCATCAACACGCTTACCATGACTATTTACGTTGTGACCTTGCACTACCTGTTCTAGTTTTTTGTCGTCTAATCCTTCTATGAAAATATAGCCAAGGCCATAACCGAATATCCAAGGATTTTTCTCGAAGTAATACTGCCAAAGTCCTTCATTGGTTGTTTTTTTTCTGTCTTTAATTTCTTCAAACCATTTTGAGTCATTTAATAATTTTTCATACCACTCAAGTTGCTTCTTTCGAAATCCTACTGAAATAATATCTTCTTTTGTGACTTCCGAACGAAGTACCTCAGTAAGCAATTCATGATTTTCTTGAATTATCTTCTTAGCTTGACTATCTGATAATATAATTTTTTTCAACTCTTCATCTTTGATGTTCATTGGTGATGAGCGGTCTAAATTAACTGATTGTATATTATGTATAAACTCAAGAAGCTTGCCAATTTCTTCATTCACAAACGAAAAGCTTAGACTATGCGGATTGTCCGTTCCAACAGTATACTTCTGTATATTTAGTACAAAAACATCTCTTGAATCTTCAATAAACTTCGCTGTTATATACGACTTTGCATTCTCTTTGTGGCGAAGTACGACTTCATCTTTAACCTTCACGAAAGTGTAAGCATCTGGCGATTCAATTAGTTTTGAAGCAATACGTACTTTTTTAGTAGAATCTCGAAAGGCATCTAGTTTTGGGCTTATATATGTTTTTCCAGCTTGAGGGTTTTTATAGTCATCCATTTTGAATACACTCTAAATATTTAATATTATTAAAAGCTAGAAATCCAATGTAACAAGAAAACCTATTTTATGCACTTTATTAAAATCCAAAAGCAAAATTAACTTTTTTTCCAAACCGCAGACAAAACAAAACCCCCTCTGCTTTCGCAAAGGGGGTTTTGAGGAATAGAGAGCTGACGATGACCTACTCTCACATGGACGAATCCACACTACCATTGGCGCTACGATGTTTCACTTCTGAGTTCGGGAAGGGATCAGGTGGGACCATCGCGCTATTGTCGTCAGCAAAGGGGGTTAGATATGAGTCTGATGTTGTTATTATTGACGTCAAGATATTATCTATTGGTCGACCAACTTGTAACCTAACTGAATCAAGGTTAAAGGTGATATCGAAATATTCTTTCTTTTATTCTATAGCCTAGGCTATACAAGATAGA
Source organism: Psychrobacter sp. AT9 (assembly GCF_047272965.1). Taxonomy (NCBI): domain Bacteria; kingdom Pseudomonadati; phylum Pseudomonadota; class Gammaproteobacteria; order Moraxellales; family Moraxellaceae; genus Psychrobacter; species Psychrobacter sp. AT9. Next base: position 811,606 of record NZ_JBKOTW010000001.1, on the reverse strand, counting down.
TTAATTAGAGCTTTGATACAAACCACTTGGGTGTTGTATGGTCAAGCCAAACGAGCAATTAGTACAGGTTAGCTACACACATCGCTGTGCTTCCACACCCTGCCTATCAACGTCGTAGTCTTCAACGGCTCTTTAGGGAAATCTAATCTTGAGGTGGGCTTCCCGCTTAGATGCTTTCAGCGGTTATCCCATCCGAACGTAGCTACCGGGCAATGCCACTGGCGTGACAACCCGAACACCAGAGGTTCGTCCACTCTGGTCCTCTCGTACTAGGAGCAGATCCTCTCAAATTTCCAACGCCCACGGTAGATAGGGACCGAACTGTCTCACGACGTTCTAAACCCAGCTCGCGTACCTCTTTAAATGGCGAACAGCCATACCCTTAGGACCTGCTTCAGCCCTAGGATGAGATGAGCCGACATCGAGGTGCCAAACACCGCCGTCGATATGAACTCTTGGGCGGTATCAGCCTGTTATCCCCAGAGTACCTTTTATCCGTTGAGCGATGGCCCTTCCATACAGAACCACCGGATCACTAAGACCTACTTTCGTACCTGCTCGACTTGTGGGTCTCGCAGTTAAGCGCGCTTTTGCCTTTATACTCTACGACCGATTTCCGACCGGTCTGAGCGCACCTTCGTACTCCTCCGTTACTCTTTAGGAGGAGACCGCCCCAGTCAAACTACCCACCATACATTGTCCTCGGTATTGTTATACCTGAGTTAGAACCCCAACATGACCAGGGTGGTATTTCAAGATTGGCTCCACAAACACTAGCGTGTCTGCTTCAAAGCCTCCCACCTATCCTGCACAAGTCAGGTCAAAGTTCAATGTAAAGCTGTAGTAAAGGTTCACGGGGTCTTTCCGTCTAGCCGCGGGTACACAGCATCTTCACTGCGATTTCGATTTCACTGAGTCTCTGCTGGAGACAGCGCTGCCATCATTATGCCATTCGTGCAGGTCGGAACTTACCCGACAAGGAATTTCGCTACCTTAGGACCGTTATAGTTACGGCCGCCGTTTACTGGGGCTTCGATCAAGAGCTTCGCTTACGCTAACCCCATCAATTAACCTTCCAGCACCGGGCAGGCATCACACCCTATACGTCCACTTTCGTGTTTGCAGAGTGCTGTGTTTTTAATAAACAGTTGCAGCAGCCTGGTATCTGCGACTGTCAACAGCTCAAGGAGCAAGTCCTATCACCATCAACAGCGTACCTTCTCCCGAAGTTACGGTACCATTTTGCCTAGTTCCTTCAGCAGAGTTCTCTCAAGCGCCTTGGTATTCTCTACCTGATCACCTGTGTCGGTTTAGGGTACGATTCGTTTATAACTATTGCTTAGAAGCTTTTCCTGGAAGCATGGTATTTGCCACTTCGCTGTACAAGTACAGCTTGCTATCAGATCTCAGCCATGTAGTAGCCCGGATTTACCTAAGCCACAAGCCTACATCCTTTCACCTGGACAACCAACGCCAGGCTGACATAACCTTCTCCGTCCCTCCATCGCATTATAAACAAGTATCAGAATATTAACTGATTTCCCATCGACTACGCCTTTCGGCCTCGCCTTAGGGGTCGACTCACCCAGCCCCGATTAACGTTGGACTGGAACCCTTGATCTTCCGGCGTGCGAGCTTTTCACTCGCATTATCGTTACTCACGTCAGCATTCGCTCTTGTGATACCTCCAGCATGCCTTACGACACACCTTCACAGGCTTACACAACGCTCCCCTACCACTTGAAAACAAATTCAAATCCGCAGCTTCGGCTCCTAGTTTGAGCCCCGTTACATCTTCCGCGCGGGCCGACTCGACTAGTGAGCTATTACGCTTTCTTTAAAGGATGGCTGCTTCTAAGCCAACCTCCTAGCTGTCTATGCCTTCCCACCTCGTTTCCCACTTAACTAGGAATTTGGGGCCTTAGCTGGCGGTCTGGGTTGTTTCCCTCTCCACAATGGACGTTAGCACCCACTGTGTGTCTCCCGGATATCACTCATCGGTATTCGGAGTTTGCATCGGTTTGGTAAGTCGGTATGACCCCCTAGCCGAAACAGTGCTCTACCCCCAATGGTGTTCGTCCGAGGCGCTACCTAAATAGCTTTCGGGGAGAACCAGCTATCACCGAGTTTGATTAGCCTTTCACCCCTATCCACAAGTCATCCCCTGGCTTTTCAACGACAGTGGGTTCGGTCCTCCGGTTGATGTTACTCAACTTTCAACCTGCTCATGGATAGATCACTCGGTTTCGGGTCTATGCCCTGCAACTAAACGCCCTATTAAGACTCGGTTTCCCTACGGCTCCCCTAAACGGTTAACCTTGCTACAGAACATAAGTCGCTGACCCATTATACAAAAGGTACGCGGTCACCCTAATAAATTAAGGCTCCCACTGCTTGTACGCACACGGTTTCAGGTTCTATTTCACTCCCCTCACAGGGGTTCTTTTCGCCTTTCCCTCACGGTACTGGTTCACTATCGGTCAGTCAGGAGTATTTAGCCTTGGAGGATGGTCCCCCCATCTTCAAACAGGATTTCTCGTGCCCCGCTCTACTTAATATGTTAACGCTAATGTTTCGAATACAGGACTATCACCTACTACGGTCAGCTTTCCCACGCTGTTCTTCTACATTAGCACTAATCGGCTTCTCCCCGTTCGCTCGCCGCTACTTGGGGAATCTCATTTGATGTCTATTCCTAAGGGTACTGAGATGTTTCACTTCCCCTCGTTCGCTTCTCGTACAAGTACGAGATACCTACCTTATGGTAAGTGGGTTTCCCCATTCAGAAATCTCCGGATCACAGGATATTGCCGCCTCCCCGAAGCTTATCGCAGGCTGTCACGTCTTTCATCGCCTCTGACTGCCAAGGCATCCACCATGTGCGCTTCATTACTTGACCATACAACCCCAAGTAGTCTTAACTTATAAATAAGTTTTAACTTCAAAGTGTCATAAAGTCTAATTATGATAACGATATCACCTAATTTTATACGCTTGATTCAGTTCTCTTTACTTTTTTAATAACTCACTACTGGGATAACAACTGATGTCGTTAAGTAGTGAGTTATTAAGGTTAGGAACAACGCGTGAACACGTGTTCCTAACCCAGACTCATATCTATGTTTTTAAATAGTTCTTACGCTCTCGTCGAGTCATAAGTTCTGTATAAAACAGAAAGAAATAATCGTATGATGTAATATCTGAATTATTTGTTTCTGTTTATGCTTGTTTAATATATTTACTATCGTATTTATTATGGTGGAGCCAAACGGAGTCGAACCGTTGACCTCCTGCGTGCAAGGCAGGCGCTCTACCAACTGAGCTATGGCCCCGTAAAATAAATGGTAGGCCTGGGCAGACTTGAACTGCCGACCCCCGCGTTATCAACACGGTGCTCTAACCAGCTGAGCTACAGGCCTGTGTCTGCCTGTAAAGGCAAAGCGCTAATAATAAATACTAGCTAAACTAAAGAACAACTTGTTGTGAATTCTTGCTGACCGAATGCCATCTATAAGGAGGTGATCCAGCCGCAGGTTCCCCTACGGCTACCTTGTTACGACTTCACCCCAGTCATCAACCACACCGTGGTGAACGCCTCCCCGAAGGTTAAGCTATCCACTTCTGGTGCAATCAACTCCCATGGTGTGACGGGCGGTGTGTACAAGGCCCGGGAACGTATTCACCGCGGCATTCTGATCCGCGATTACTAGCGATTCCTACTTCATGGAGTCGAGTTGCAGACTCCAATCTGGACTACGATAGGCTTTTTGAGATTCGCATCACATCGCTGTGTAGCTGCCCTCTGTACCTACCATTGTAGCACGTGTGTAGCCCTGGTCGTAAGGGCCATGATGACTTGACGTCGTCCCCGCCTTCCTCCAGTTTGTCACTGGCAGTATCCTTAGAGTTCCCGGCTTAACCCGCTGGTAACTAAGGACAAGGGTTGCGCTCGTTGCGGGACTTAACCCAACATCTCACGACACGAGCTGACGACAGCCATGCAGCACCTGTATTCTAATTCCCGAAGGCACTCCCGCATCTCTGCAGGATTCTAGATATGTCAAGACCAGGTAAGGTTCTTCGCGTTGCATCGAATTAAACCACATGCTCCACCGCTTGTGCGGGCCCCCGTCAATTCATTTGAGTTTTAACCTTGCGGCCGTACTCCCCAGGCGGTCTACTTATTGCGTTAGCTGCGTCACTAAGTCCTCAAGGGACCCAACGACTAGTAGACATCGTTTACGGCGTGGACTACCAGGGTATCTAATCCTGTTTGCTACCCACGCTTTCGAGCCTCAGTGTCAGTATTATGCCAGAAGGCTGCCTTCGCCATCGGTATTCCTCCAGATCTCTACGCATTTCACCGCTACACCTGGAATTCTACCTTCCTCTCACATACTCTAGCTCAACAGTATCAGATGCAGTTCCCAGGTTGAGCCCGGGGATTTCACATCTGACTTATCGAGCCACCTACGCTCCCTTTACGCCCAGTAATTCCGATTAACGCTTGCACCCTCTGTATTACCGCGGCTGCTGGCACAGAGTTAGCCGGTGCTTATTCTGCAGCTAATGTCATCGTCCGTGGGTATTAACCACGGAGTCTTCTTCACTGCTTAAAGTGCTTTACAACCAAAAGGCCTTCTTCACACACGCGGCATGGCTGGATCAGGGTTTCCCCCATTGTCCAATATTCCCCACTGCTGCCTCCCGTAGGAGTCCGGGCCGTGTCTCAGTCCCGGTGTGGCTGATCATCCTCTCAGACCAGCTACAGATCGTCGCCATGGTAGGCCTTTACCCCACCATCTAGCTAATCCGACTTAGGCTCATCTAATAGCGAGAGCAGTAAACTGCCCCCTTTCTCCCGTAGGTCGTATGCGGTATTAATACGAGTTTCCCCGTGCTATCCCCCACTACTAGGTAGATTCCTAAGTATTACTCACCCGTCCGCCGCTCGACGCCTGATAGCAAGCTATCATCGTTTCCGCTCGACTTGCATGTGTTAAGCCTGCCGCCAGCGTTCAATCTGAGCCATGATCAAACTCTTCAGTTTAATCTTGCTATGAAGTCCTTTAAAGAGACTTCTAAACTTGGCTCATCTAATCTGGCAAAATCGCTAAAAATTATGTTCGTAATGAATTAACTTTGAGTTTTTCTGCTATCTTAAATGATAATTTTTATAGTTAGAATGAACTCCGAAAAGGAGCTAAAACCAACTTTATTTTTTAGCATTCTGAATCAGCAAAAATCCACACAAGTTGTTCTTTAGTTATGCTTTTAAATAGTGCTCAATCACTGTCGTCCAGTAACTGATATATTGGGTATCTCTCTTGCTGTTTAGTCTCAAACCCTTGCGGGTTAAGCTATCTAGCGAGCCGACTATCTTATCATAATGATTGGGATTGTCAAGCTTTTTTATAATTTGTTTCATCAGGTTAACTGGGTTATTAATGTGTAATCTACACACTAGTTACTTCCAGCTCGTCTTGATGAGGGCGTATTATAGACGCTTTAAATCTCGTGTCAAGAGATAATTTCTATTTAGTTTGAAGTAAATGTCTCATCACTCATTCTAAACAGCCTTCCCTTTCGACTAGGGCGCATTATACGGGGTTTTAAGACTGGGTCAAGGGGTTTGATAGACTTATCTTAGCTAGATAGAATCAGTTTATATATTTTAGACTATTATTTTAAACATTTGAACCAGCGCACTGAGAGTATTGTATGTACAAAACATTGCTATCAAATGGCTAGTAGGACGATATAAGCCTTATAGGAATTAAGAAAAGCCAGTTCAGAACTGGCTTTTCTTAATATGTAGATTAGAGAGGTATTGATTTAGTCGTTTATTTACCAGCCAAAACCTACACCTACCCCTGCAGATGATTCATCGTCACTAAAGGCACCACTAAAGGTCAATGACGTGTTATCAGAAACTACACGCTGATAACCGATAGCTACTGCTTGCTCGCCTCCTTGAAAGCCCATACCTAGACCTATGCGATTGCGCTGATTCATTCCACTCACACTAGTACCCATGTTTTGAATAGCAGCGCTCATCGCTCCGACTTTATCGATACGCTGATCTTGCTCTTTGAAGCGTGAATCCACATCGCCCCTAAATGAGTTTAAGTTCTGATCGATTGTTGCAAAACGCTGATTGGTATAGTCATTAGCAGTATCTAAAGTTTGACTATCGCCCGCTTGGCTCTGTGCCAGATTGACTGCGTCATGGGAGTCAACACCAGCAGCAACATTGGTAATTCGGCGCTGGTTAGTCGCGCTACCCACCGATACGGTGTTATCAGCACTGGTCTGTGATCCTGCGCCTAACGCGACAGAGTTATCATTAGTCACACTGCTATTAGCACCGATAGCCACTGCATTGGCTGCTTGGACGTTCACCGACTCACCGATAGCAACGGAGTTTGAGGCATTAGTCTCGTTCGCAAAAGTTGGTGAACTATTGGTATCAACTGTTACCGCTGTAGCACCCACTGTTGCGTTGCTACCTAGTACTACTGAGTTACTGGTAGTATCACCAATGATGTTGTCGTTACCAACTGCATAATTGGCGTTACCACCAACAATATTAGGATCTCCAAATGCACCTGAGCGATCACCTGAAATGATGTTGCCATTACCCACGCTGGTAGATTGATCGCCAGTCACTGTATTATTAGTGCCTATGGCGATGCTGTCCTTACCTTTAGATTGAGCGTTAACCCCGATCGCTATCGCACCGTCAGCAGTAGCGCCATTACCGTTATAATTACCTGCATCTTCACTGTCACTAGAGCCATTAACGCTAAAGAATCGAGCTTGGCTGTCTTCGATTTTACTTTCTAATTCAATTTTAGCTTCTTCGCTAATACCTGAATCACCTTTGTCTCCTTTAGCGCCGTCGATACCATCCTGACCTGTAAGTCCTTGAGCACCATCAACACCGTCTTTACCGTTAGTGCCATCAGCACCATCTTGACCATTAACGCCGTCTACGCCATTAGTACCATTCTGACCGTTGATCCCATCAACACCATTAGTGCCATTTAAACCATCTGTTCCGTTTTGACCTGCTGGACCTTGAGCTCCATCAGCACCATCTTGACCATTAATGCCGTCTACGCCATTAGTACCATTCTGACCGTCAATACCGTTTGTTCCATTGATGCCGTCAGACCCTGCTAGACCTTGAGGGCCAGTTTCACCTTTATCGCCTTTGTCCCCTTTAGGTCCAGGGGTTAATGCGATGTTGGTTATTTGTCCTTGCAAATCTGTCAACCTGCCATCCACTGCGGTAAATGCTGAACCGACATCACTGTAGTCAGTCTTATTGATACGATAAGTTGGTGCTTGAAAAGCGCCATTAGCACCAAAAGACGCACCACCTCCCAACGCTGTGCTGTAGTTGGTCTCTGTACGCTTCAACTGAGCCACATTGACTGCATCGGTATCTGTCGTACCTGCTGCCACGCCTGTAATTTGGCGCGTCTGCCAATTAGCGCTATCAGCATCAGAGGTATCTCCGACACTCACTGCGGCTAATGTTGATTGCCATACTGGCGTGGTTCTAGTGTCAGCACCAAATCCTGCTACGCCTGCATCGACTGTGGTGACGCTTTGGCTGCCTAAAGCGATACTGTTGCGAATGTCAGCCGTCGACCCTGTACCCATCGCTAGGCTGTCACGACCGCTTGCAACTGATGAGTTACCGATAGCTGTCGCGCGAATGCCGCTCGCGGTGGCGCCTATGCCGAGAGCTTCATAGTCTGCTGCTGCGAACTCAAATATCTGACCACCATTACCATCATCTTTAAAGCGTCGACCATTAAAGTATGTTTGTATAGTGGTTGTCGCAGCAGTAAACTCAGCTTGTACTACTGCACCTACTACTGGCACCTGTGTAAAAAGGCTACCACTACCAACGGCAGTCGCGCCTGATTCTGAGGCTGTGTTACGGCTACCTAACGCTGAGCTATTAAAACCTGAGGCTGTATTACGATTCCCTAGCGCTGAGCTTTCATTACCTGAGGCTGTGTTGCCACGACCAACTGCTGAGCCATCATCACCTGAGGCTACATTATTAAGTCCTACTGCTGAGCTATTATTACCTGAGGCTGTGTTTGAAACACCAACCGCTGAGCTAAGGATACCTGAAGCGTTATTGATATAGCCTAATGCTGAGCTAAAGCCACCTGAGGCTGTGTTATTACTACCCATCGCTGAGCTGAAACCTCCTGAGGCTTCATTAAAATAACCGACTGCTGAGCTGGAGTTCTTGGAGGCTTTATTAGAGCTTCCAATCGCTGAGCTGGAACTTCCTGATGCTTCATTCGAATAACCTACTGCTGAGCTTGAAAAACCTGAGGCTGTATTATCATTACCAACTGCTGAGCTGAAACCTCTTGAGGCTTCATTGCTATAACCAACTGCTGAGCTGAAATCTCCTGATGCTTCATTAAAATAGCCCACTGCTGAGCTTTCATTACCTGATGCTTGACTACGAACACCGATAGCAACAGCATCAGTACCCGTCGCGCCATCATTGTCGCGATTAGAGCCTGCGCCTGTCTCAGTTGAGTTAATACTCACATAACGCGTGGTATCACCGCTTGACTCTGCGACTTGCTTCAGCTGAGCCACATTGACTGCATCGGTATCTGTCGTACCTGCTGCCACGCCTGTAATTTGGCGCGTCTGCCAGTTGGCAGGATCAGCATCGCTAGTATCACCGACACTGACTGCCGCTAAAGTAGACTGCCATACTGGCGTGGTTCTGGTGTCCGCACCAAACCCCTGTACGCCTGCATCTACTGTTGTAGTACTCTGTGCACCTAGAGCAATGCTATTACGAATATCAGCCGTTGACCCTGTACCTATGGCTAGGCTATCACGAGCGCTTGCGACTGAGGTATTACCGATAGCGGTTGCGCGGATGCCACTTGCGGTTGCGCCTATGCCTAAGTCTTCGTAATCAGCATCTGCAAACTCAAAAATTCGACCACCATTACCATCGTCTTTAAAACGTCGACCATTAAAGTCTGTTTGTATAGGGGTTGTCGCAGCAGTAAACTCAGCTTGCACCACTGCATTTGCTACTGCAACTCGCGTATCTTCGCTACCACTACCAATAGCAGCAGCGCCTGCCTCTGATACTGTGTTAGAACTACCCACCGCTGAGCTATTAAAACCTGAGGCTGTGTTGAAACTACCTATTGCTGAGCTAAAACGTCCTGAGGCTTCGTTGACAAAACCCACTGCTGAGCTAAAATCCCCGGCTTCATTTTCAAAACCAACTGCTGAGCTGTAAACTCCTGAGGCTGTGTTGTTATGACCAACTGCTGAGCTGAAATTTGCTGAGGCTTCATTTTCAAAACCCATTGCTAAGCTGTAAACTCCTGAGGCTGTGTTACTACGACCTACTGCTGAGCTTGCAAAACCTGAGGCTGTGTTGTTGAAACCTAATGCTGAGCTGTCACTACCTGAGGCTTCATTATCACTGCCTACTGCTGAGCTCGAACGACCTGAGGCTGTGTTACTACTACCTACTGCTGAGCTTTCTATTCCGTTTGATCTATTATTAGAACCTACTGCTGAACTATCACTACTTAATGCAGTATTACCATACCCCACTGCTGAGCTACGTTCTCCCGAAGCGTTATTATAAGTACCTAGCGCTGAACTACGCAGCTTAGAAGCTACGTTCAGACTACCTAGTGCTGAGCTATTACCACCTGAGGCTGTGTTACTATGACCTACTGCTGAACTGAAACTTCCTGAGGCTGTGTTACGACTACCCATTGCTGAGCTGGAATTTTTTGAGGCTGTATTGTCGTAACCTATTGCTGAGCTGTCACTACCTGATGCTTCGTTAGAACTACCTACTGCTGAGCTGTCACTACCTGATGCTACATTGCCAAAACCACAAGCTATAGCTTGATTACCATTGCCAGTACTGCCACCCGTTTGATTAACACCATCGAGAAAACATACATCTGCCTGACTACTTATCGATATCAACCCCAATGCACTTCCTATCGCCACCGCGATGGCAGGGTGACGTAATATCGCGCCTGTCGTACTGGTTGGCACCGTACCCACTTGAGTTGAACGGTTTGATTTGCCACCAGATTTGGCAAGTTCACTCACTGCCATGTAGCAGCCTGTTGAGCGGTTAAAGATAACGCGGTAGACATGGTTTAGCATTAGAGTATCCTGTATATGTAAAGCCACTATCGAAGCAACTGTATGATGACTATACAAATAGACTGATCGTTGGGCTAGCACTATTAGGCATAGACGTTAGTGTTGATAAACAGTTAAACAAAGAAGCTATTGATTGGGGCATTCCATGAACGGCATGTCCAATAGAAGGTTGAGACATTCTTTTTAAAACTTTAAGAGGTGAACCTCTCATCTCTAGAAATATTTATATTCTGTTTGGATATAAAAAGAAACGTTATGGACACATATTGGAATATTATATGCTGATTGTAAAGTCATTGTTTTTAATGTGTAACATATAAATATATCCTTTAAAGAATATATCGTGATGCTAGAAAAAAATACTGGCTATGACATGTATGCGTACAGAGTTTTTATTTATTGAAGTTATCTGTTGAATATAGATAACTTCAATGACCTATGTATGACGATATACAAGTTATAAAGAGAATAATGATTTTTTATAAGACACAAAAAAGCCGCTTATTAATAAATAAGCGGCTCTTACAAGATATACTTAGAGTTGTTTTAGCATTAACTAACTTAAATGATTAAAGTTTGAAAATAATTAATAGCAGTCTAAAATAAGATATGGAAGACATCAAATTTAGTGTTTAAAATTTGCTTTTATCGTAGTCACGATACCTGATAAAGCATAAATAATACCGATCGCTAAAATACCAACAGGGATGTCATAAAGCACAATACTCATGACCAGCACACCAATGATAAGAACCACAAACGGTACTTTCTTTTTGTCAAATTCCTTAAAGCTGTAGTATTTAACATTACTGACCATCAGTAAACCGCAAATAACGACCCAAGCCGCGAACAAGAACATGACAAGTGTATCGTACTGTCCTATCCACTGATTATGGTCTATCGCTACCATCACAGCTGAGGTGACCAATATAGCCGCAAGTGGACTTGCTAAACCAACAAAGTATTTTTTGTCGACAGTACCAACCTGCACATTGAACCGTGCCAAGCGGAAAGCACCACAAGCCGTGAATACAAAGGCACAGCCAAGACCAATACGACCCAAGGGCTGTAGCGCAAAACTATAAATCAAGATGGCAGGTGCAACGCCAAAGGCTAGCATATCGGCTAAAGAATCATACTGCTCCCCAAACGGGCTTTGGGCATTGAGCATGCGGGCGACGCGACCATCTGCCCCATCAAGAATGGCAGATAAAAAGATGGCTAAAGAGGCTTTGTAAAATTCACCTTGCGTACTCGCCAAAATCGAGTAAAAGCCTGACAGTAATGACAACGTAGTGATCAAATTGGGCGCTAAATACACACCGCGACTGACCACACGTTTCCCTTCAGCAACTTCTGCCTCAATCACCTCAAAGGTCAAGCCATCGTAGCTGTCATTATCCGCTAAGCGGATATTAAACTCATGCTCATCAACAAAAGGTGGCTGGGTGGCTGCATTATCTTGCAGCAAACCATCGTTTTGAGGCGCATTGTTTGGTTGGCCGGTAGGTGGTTGCACGTTTGTCATCTTGATATCCTCATTGGCCGACATTGCTATTCATTGACCCCGTTATTTACTGACACCCTTATTTACTGGCGCTATTATTCGCCGACGAGCCAGCGCACATTGGTCGCACTATCAGGCGTTAAATCTGGGGCGTTGGCAACTTTTAGTACTGGCTGCAAGAAACGTAGAATTTCACGCGCATGGTTATCGAACTGCCATGGCGGATTGATAATCAGCATTCCTGTGCCGTTAAGACCCACGGCGATATCGTTAGGATAAATATTCAGCTCACAAACCAACTGACGTCTCATTTCAGTACGTTTTAGCTTTTTATAGAACAGCTCTACCGCTTCAATGTTTTTGATCGGGAACCATAATGCATATGTGCCTTGTGGCCACTTATTATAAGAGTGCACCAATAGGTCGATCAGGCGAGTAAAGTCTTTGTGTTCTTGCTCGTAAGGAGGGTCCAAAAATATGAGACCACGACGTTCTTGTGGTGGAATAACGGCACGAATACCTTCAAACGCATCACGATGATGAATGCCGATTGGCAATTTATGTAGCTGATAGTTAAGCGCATCGTACTCACTGGCTTTGGCTTCAAACGCTTCGCCGCGCACGCCTGCATCTGGATTTTTTTCGATATGATGCGCAATCCACCAAGGCGAACCCGGATAGACTTTTTTGTCATAAGTGAAACGGGCTTGCTTGATACCTTCTATATAGTCTTTGACAGCAGGCGGTGCTTTTTCGACATCGGCCTTTACTAAAGATTGGATACCACCTTTAGCTTCTCCTGTCTTGCGCGCCTCTTCACTAGCAAGTGAATACAATCCACGACCGCCATAAGCATCAAGCACATAAAAAGGTTTGTTTTTTTGCCCCAGCTGGTTGAGTAATTGTACCAATAAAATGTGTTTGACCACATCAGCAAAGTTACCAGCGTGGTAGGCGTGTTTATAGTTCATAAGTTCAAAAGTTTAAATAAGAAAAATTGCATCTATGGTAGCATAGGCAGAGTAAAAGATAACGATGGTTTTGGTAAAAAGGCATCGATTGGCTGTGTATTGTCAGCTAATTGAGTGTTTATTGATAACGGCGAGACGAAATGACGAAGATTACTAGCAATCTTGAGGTGACACAATTGGTTGTCGATCAGCCAATCGGTCAGGATAATCCGCCCATGCTGTTTGTCCCAAGTGAAGACTATAGCCATGAGCCGCCAACTCAACACGTCCTTCAAACATCTGACTTTGACGTTAATTGGGAAAACAAGCTAACAGATACGCAGTTTGATAAGTTTGTAGAGGATGGCTGGCTAATCATTGATGATGTCTTTGACAGTACTGCATTATTGGCGCTACAAGCGGAAAGTGGTTTTATTGACTATCGTGATGCAGAGCTGACTGCTGGCATTCGCCTCAGTGATATTCGTGGTGATAAAATCCGCTGGATCACGGAAAATTTCTTTGCTGGTTATTATTATTTGCAAAGTATCAATACACTTGCCGCTTTGTTCAATCGCAGTTTGTTTGCTGGTATTCGTCATAGTGAAGCGCATTATGCTTGCTATCCAGTTGGTTTTGGCTATCAATGGCACAGTGACAATCCGGCTGGTCGTGACGAACGTGTTATTTCGGCAGTGTTTTATCTCAATGATGAATGGGCATCAACTGACGGCGGCGCACTAGAAATCGTCGATACACATGGCATTCATCATAACGTCATGCCTGTCGCCAACAGATTGATCATATTTGCTAGCGATCTACAGCATCAAGTACAAATCGCTCATCGTCAACGCTACTCTATTGCGACTTGGATGCGCCGTGATGGCTTGGTACCGTTCGTTGAAGACAATATGTAAAGCCCTTAGAATGTAAAGCCCTTAGAAAATACGAAGCAGCGACTGGCTCTATCTTAGCGTTTAATATCAAATATTTATCATCTTAATTTATAATAAAAAAGGTTTATTCATGTCTGACTCCAATAAAGAAAACCCTACCCATCAGCAAGAAACTCTAGATTTAAGTATTGCGTTATTGGAACGACCTTCCGTCACCCCAGATGATGATGGCTGCCAAGATATGTTGTCAGAACGATTAGCGCAAGCGGGGTTTGACTGCGAGTTTATGTATTTTGGCGATAGAGATAAGACTGGCGAGCATGCTGAAGTCAAAAACTTATGGGCGCGCCGTGGTACAACCGATCCAGTTATTTGTTTCGCTGGGCATACGGATGTCGTGCCAACGGGCGATGAAAACAATTGGACTTATCCACCATTTACACCAACTATCGCTGACGGTTATCTATGGGCTCGCGGTGCTGCTGACATGAAAACAGGTATTGCCGCCTTTACTGTCGCAGCCGAGCGTTTCGTTGCTAATCATCCTAAGCATAACGGCTCTATTGCTTTCTTAATCACCTCAGATGAAGAAGGCCCATCAATTAACGGCACAGTCAAAGTCATTGAAACCTTAGAAGCACGTCAAGAAAAAATTACCTATTGCTTGGTTGGCGAGCCATCAAGCACCGATACGTTGGGCGATATTATCAAAAATGGTCGTCGTGGCTCATTGGGTGCGGTGCTAACTGTCACTGGTAAGCAAGGTCATGTCGCTTATCCGCATCTCGCGTCCAACCCTATCCATGCCGCTATGTCAGCATTAGCAGAACTGACAAACGCCACTTGGGATAACGGCAATGACTACTTCCCTGCGACGTCTCTACAAATTTCTAATATAAATAGTGGCACAGGCGCGACTAACGTCATTCCTGAGACACTTAAAGTCGTGTTCAACTTCCGCTTTTCAACGGAAACGACCGAAGATGAGTTAAAGGCGAAAACGCACGCCATTTTTGATAAGTATTTTACGGATAGCCAGATTTTAGAGAATAAGGCCAGTTATGATATCCATTGGAAATTGTCAGGTCAGCCATTTTTGACCCCAGAAGGTAAGCTAGTGTCTGCTTGCCAGCGTGCGATTAAAGCAGTGACCGATGTTGATACTACGTTATCTACGTCTGGCGGCACATCAGATGGACGCTTCATTGCGCCAACGGGTGCACAAGTGGTTGAGCTTGGCGTGCGTAATGCCACGATTCACCAAGTTGATGAAAAAGTCGAAGTTGATGATTTAGGAAAGCTTGCGCAGATTTATGAGGGGATTTTAGAAAATTTACTACTGGACTAATTGTAGTTATTTAAAGTAAAAAAGCGCCATCTGATTTAGATTGGCGCTTTTTTATTTATGATTTTGATAGGCATTAATTCAATAACTTAAGTTAATTACTAACTGATAGCTTTTATCAATGCACTTTCATGTTTTTTGCAGCCAATTTTAGATAAAAACTGTCTTTTGGCGGCTTATAACACGAATAGCTTTATTCAATACCAATATAAAGATCTATTTGCCCAAACTCTAGATTACCACCGATATACTGCTCAAAATCGACCTGATAAGTTCTAGTATGCTCACAGCTTGGATCGTTAAAGTAAGTCCAAGCATTCTCCCAAGCGTTCATCACTGTATTAGGCATTCGACCTTGTTCAGAGAATACCAAGTATTTCCCTGCAGGAATGCTGACCGTTACTAGATTACCAGCGCTTTGCTGCTCTTGCTCGCTGTCTACCTTCCAACTTGCCACGACATCAAAAGCGCCTACTAAATCATCGCTCTCATAGTTATGAAAAACACCATAAATGTCTTCACCTTCAGAAAGTTGCTTCACATGACTTTGGTAGAATTTTTGCCATAAACGACCCAATTTAGCAGTGTCATGGCTGATTTCAGCGTTATTAGTGGTACGAGCACTGATGCCTTTGCAAACTATCGCTTCGGATAGCTCTTTAATTTGTGAAGTCATGATAGCGCCTGTCCTGTATATTTAGTCGATTTTTTATTTGAAGTAGTACGTAGCTTATAGATAGTTGCTTATAGAGTACGTAGCTTATAGTTAGTAGCTTATAGTTAGTAGCAAAGTTACTCTAATCCGCTTCATCAATCCAGTTCATCTGAATGGCTTCTAAGATGCCTTCATTAGATTTTTGTGGATCATCATCAAAGCCTTCAAGCTCAGTCACCCAGCGATGCAAGTCAGTAAAGCGAATGTACTGTGGATCGGTCTCTGGGAATTTTTCATAAAGCTCGATAGCGATATCCAAGCTGTCTGTCCATTTTAGTTTTTGTGGGATCATAATGGTACCTTCTTTTTTAATTTTAAGAAAAAATGTTATCGCTTTAATAGCCCCCATCCTACCAAAATTCGTCTTATGATTATAGGCAAGTTCGTTAAGCTGTCTCTGTTGCTTCAGCTGGCTCAGCAGATTTGGTAGATTTAACTGCTACTTGGTGTTCATTCCACGTGGTAATCGTATTCGTCATCTGCTCGCCTGTCATATCCAATACCTTTGGTGTGCGCATACCATTATCGTCTGTAAAAACAAACTTAGTCATGCCGACGCCCATTAGCTGGTTTTTTACAAAGAAGCGATGCTCAAAATATACATATTTGTGATCCCATCCTGCGACTGCACTACTGAGCGTCATTTTGTCCAAAAACTTAATTTGCTTAAGATAAATCATCTCTTGCATGGCGATGACCCAGTTTAGGGGCTTAATGCCTTTTTGATGACAGTGCTTCATTACCCATCGCGTAATGTTTAGCTCAATAAAAGATAGGTAACGGTAGTTAGGTAGATGGTCGCGAAAACCCATATCATGTGGCAAGATTCGATAATGGCGAACTGTCGGTGCAGTCAATGTCTCTATACTGAGCGTCTCACTCACTGATTGCTGCTTAAGTTGTTGTTTTAGCAAACTAACCATAATAAAAAAACGTATCAACATATTCATAAATAACCTTCTTAACTCTTATTTTGTATAAACTTATTTGATGTAAACAATGATTGAATATAAGCGAGGCGTACCTTAACGCAAAAAAAGCCACCTCAGTGACTTTTTTATTTAAAAGCTTATATTTAGAAGTAAATATTTAACCGCTTACTCTAAAGATTAATGAGCGCCATTGATACTACGTACCATCTCTTCTACCATCTTTTTCGCATCGCCAAAAATCATCATGGTTTTGTCCATGTAGAACAAGCTATTATCAAGTCCTGCATAACCCGTACTCATCGAACGCTTGATAACCATCACTGTTTGCGCTTTACTGACTTCTAAGATTGGCATACCAAAGATTGGAGAAGTCGGATCATCTTTTGCAGATGGGTTGACCACATCGTTGGCACCGATGACCAAGACCACATCCGTACTAGCGAAGTCTGAGTTAATCTCATCCATCTCAAGAATGTCATCGTAAGGCACATCCGCTTCAGCCAATAGGACGTTCATGTGTCCAGGCATACGACCAGCAACTGGATGAATGGCAAAACGAACATTAACGCCTTCTTCTTTTAACAGCTCATACAGCTCTTTTACTGCATTCTGCGCGCGACCTTGCGCCATACCATAACCCGGTACGATCACAACGTTGCTGGCATTAGCCATCAAGAAGCCAGCATCTTCTGCTGAACCAGCCTTGTAGTTCTTTGGCGCGCCATCGTCTCCGCCTGCTGCCACAGCTGACGTGCCCATACCACCGAACAATACGTTGAGTAATGAGCGGTTCATGGCTTTACACATGATATAAGACAGAATCGCACCTGATGAGCCGACCAGCGAACCTGCGATAATAAGCATTGAGTTGCCGAGGGTAAAACCAATACCCGCTGCTGCCCAACCTGAGAATGAGTTCAATAGTGATACAACCACTGGCATATCGCCGCCACCGATTGGTGCAATCCACATCCAACCAAAGATGACCGCAATCACTGCCATTGCATAAAAGGCAGGTAATGAATCAGTGACGAAATACATGCCACCAAACCCGATCATCGCAATGAACAGTAGCGCTTGGACAGGTTTGACCCATCCTCCGACCAATGTTTTGGCCCAGCTCTTCGCCGCCAATTTACCGAAAGCAAATACTGACGCTGAAAAAGTAATCGCACCAATAAAGCAACCGATGAACAATTCGACACGAGCAACCGCGCCATGCTGCTGCTCAGTATGCAATACGGTTGCCAAGGCAATCGCAACTGCTGCCAAACCGACGAAAGAATGCATCAAGGCAACAGTTTCTGGCATTTGGGTCATCGCGACCGTTTTTGCCTTCCACATACCGACGACCGCACCCAATACCATGGCACCAATAATCAACCAAAGAACAGGGCCTTCTGCTAAGAAGAAAGTGGTCACAACAGCAATCGCCATCGCCGCCATACCAAAGCGGTTGCCGCGAATAGCCGTTTTTGGACTAGATAAACCACGTAGGGTTAAAACGAAAAGAATAGCGCCGACTAGGTAAAACCAATCTGCATTTGCCGCAATCATTGTTGAAAAATCATTCATGCGTTGCCTCCATTTTCAGTCGTCCCAGTTTCAAGAGCGGGTGCTTTTTTCACTTTGGGTTTAAACATCGCAAGCATACGCTCAGTCACGGCAAAACCACCAAAGATGTTGACACTGGCTAGAAATACCGCAAAGGCACCCAGCAAGCTGGTTGGTGTAAATATAGAGCCATCAATCGTGACGGTCTGTAGCATCGCACCAACAATGACAATACTTGATAAAGCATTGGTCACAGCCATCAGTGGCGTGTGCAATGCAGGCGTGACGCCCCAAACGACGTAGTATCCAACAAAAATAGCGAGCACAAATACAGTGAAAATCGCTACAAATGGTGTACTACTCATGGCGGCACCGGCTGGCGCGGCAGCTAAAATAGTGGCAATCATCTTATCCTCCTAAAAATTTATTCGTTACTGGCAAATGTATGGTGACAACGTTAGTAGTGACAATGTTGTGATGACAGGCTGTCAAAACTTAGCCAGTCAAACTAGCGTTTGGCCAGTCGTACCTGACTGTCATGTGTCACCGCCAGTGCGCCCTGAATCTCGTCTTCCATGTCTAAGTTAAGTACCAAGTTAGCTGATGTGTCACTTGCTGAAGCGTCATCGCCAGCAGGCGCAATTAAGGTCGTGATAAAGTTAACCAAGTTATTGGCATACAAATCTGAAGACTGCGCCGCTAGCATCGATGGAATATTGGCGGCACCAACGATACGCACGCCATTGTCCGTAGTGATGGTTTCGTTAGGCACACTGCCTTCTACGTTGCCGCCCGTTCCAGCAGCCATATCGATCAGCACTGAGCCTGCCTTCATCTTGACAAGTGTTGCTCCATGTACCAAGCGCGGAGCATTACGACCAGGAATCTGCGCTGTCGTAATCACGATATCGGCATTGCTTAACGCTTTGTCTACCACAGCGGCTTGGTCTTTGATATATTGTGCTGATGGTGTCCACGCATAGCCGCCTGTCGCTTTGGCTTTTTGCGCTTCTTCTTCACTCATCGGTACATCAAGCCATTTACCGCCTAGGGATTCAACTTGCTCTTTAGCAGCAGGACGTAGATCACTGGCTTCTACCACTGCGCCTAAACGCTTTGCCGTCGCAATGGCCTGCAAACCTGCAACCCCAACCCCTAAGATGACCACTTTGGCAGGCTTAACTGTACCCGCTGAGGTCATGAACATTGGAAAAGGACGCGAGTATTCATTGGCTGCCAGTAATACCGCTTTATAGCCGGCAAGGTTGGCTTGTGATGACAAGACATCCATATTCTGTGCGCGTGACAATGTGCGCGGCAATAACTCCATCGCAAAAGCAGTAGCGCCTTTGGCAGCATAAGCATCTAGCTGTGTATTACGATACGGATCGAGCATACCAACGACGATTTGACCCGTGGTCAAATGTTCTATCGCCGCAGCAGATAAGTCATTGACCGTGGTAATAATTCGAGACTGTGTAATGACCTCGGCGCTACTACTGGCAATCTCGGCACCGGCAGCTTGATACATCTCATCAGCATAATATGCTGCTTGACCTGCACCTGACTGTATGACGACTTCAAACCCAAGCTTACGCAATTTTTTGACTGCGTCTGGGGTTATCGCTACGCGACTTTCGCTCGCGATATCTGCACTGATTACACCGATTTTCATACCGTCTCCTTACTTACGTCTTAATGACTACTTTTAATACCCTCAACGCACATTGAAAAAGCACAGGGGACAAAAAAACCTTTGGTCACTACTGGTTTAACATTAACGACCAAAGATTATCAATTTAATAAATGATAGCTGGTTTGCCATCATGCCTTTTTATTATAGAGATATCATCGGCTAACTTTCATTGACTAATGATGACCCACAAGTAAAATAAAAAGTTAGGCATTTACACCATCTGTATAACTTTTATTGTTATATTAAAAATTTTTATTTTTCAACTAACTTGTCAGCCCTTATGGTACGTAGCCTAAGAGAACCAGTAACGACCTGTGACATAATTATAAACTACCAGTATACTGTTAAAAAATACAAAACCGCGACGAGTAAGTCAAGTTAAACCTGTGTATATCGTATAATGAGAAAGCTTGACACCTCAATAGGTCGGTCATTGATTCACTATAATAAGGAATAACGATGTATTTTGTACTCTCCCCTGCCAAATCTTTGAATGAAAAAGATGCTATGCCAGTCAATTTAGGCAACTACTATAGTCAGCCTGAGCTGATTGAGCACTCACAAGCACTGATGAAAATCCTGAAGTCGAAAGAGCCGATTGATTTGCAAGAGCTGATGAGCATCTCTGATGATTTGGCACAGCTGAATGCACAGCGTAATCAGGACTGGTCTTGGAGTGCTAATACTCACTTTACGGACAGTAATGCTAAACCTGCAGGTTATTTGTTTGATGGAGATGTTTATACAGGTCTTGATATGTATCACATGGACAAAGACACCGCCATTTACGTCAATGAACATTTGGGTATCTTGTCCGGTCTTTATGGCGTACTAAAACCATTGGATTTAATTCAGCCGTATCGCTTAGAGATGGGCACCAAGCTGAAAAATGAGCGCGGTGTTAACCTCTATGAGTTTTGGGGCGAAGACGTGACTGACACTATCAACACACGTATGGCCGATAGCGATGACAAAGTATTGATTAACCTAGCCTCTAATGAGTACTTTAAGTCTGTGAAGAAAAAGGCGTTGAATGCAGAAATTATCACGCCGCGATTTGAAGATGAAAAGAATGGCCAATATAAAGTCATTAGCTTCTATGCCAAAAAAGCGCGTGGACTAATGGTGAAATATGCGGCAGATAATAAGCTGACCAATGCTGAACAGCTAAAGCAATTTGATTTGGCTGGATACTACTATTGTGAAGATGCTTCTGATGATAAGACGTGGACGTTTAGACGGGATGAGGCGAATCAGTAGCAGTAATACCTTCAATCAACCTCTGCCTGTGATTAATCTCTAATTGTAAGACCCTAATAAATATAAAGTCTATTAGGGTCTTATTTTATGTATATAGAGTAAGTGACTCATAAAGTATGGCTTTTAAAATTGTTGATGAGAGAACGAATAAATTATAGAGAAATCTCAACCTCTATCTTAATTGGTCTTTTTAGATGAATAGTCACTTTAATATTAATAGACGCTGCTTCTGGCGGCTCATTATCTAAAGCGCCATTGACGATATGTGCTATTTTCATCGCCTCTATTTCTTTGATCTCAAAGCCGCTCGCTTTGGCATTTTTCATAACCTTTTCGTAAATCTCCTTTTCATTGGTATTGCGTTCTTTGTTATTAAACGACAGCTGCATCACTTGTGGCCGTTCAACCCGAGACATGCTCATCGCTTTTTGAGACGTTTGCATACTATTCTGAAATTTATATTCAGCTGAACTAGGAACAGAAAATAGAGCTAACGCTGATACTGCCATCACAATCGATAGTATTTTCATCTGTTAATTCCTTCTGGTTTGATTGGTTGCTTGTGACTCATAGCGAATATATTCGCTATAACAACTATATCTTAATAATCAGTTAATTGAAAATTTAAATTGATATTAGAAATATTAATCACATTTGATATCAAAAACCCCAGTAAGCTCAGCTCGCTGGGGTTTTTCTGTGTGACGCTAACTCTTATATTAAACGCAAAAAAAGCCCTGCTATCTTTCGATAACAGGGCTTTTATGATTAAACAGACTTTGTGACGTTGGTAATATTTCTAGCGAAAAGCGATTTGTCGAGGAAGACTAGCGAAAATAGTACCTATTGTACATTTTGTATATTAAGCGCATCTGACGAAGAAAAATCGCTTTGCAGCAGAAGTAAAATTACATCATGCCGCCCATTCCACCCATACCGCCCATTCCACCGCCAGCACCCATGCCAGCCATACCGTCATCGCCTTGTGGCAAATCAGTAATCATAACTTCAGTGGTTAGCATTAGACCGGCAACAGATGCTGCGTTCTCTAGCGCTGAACGAGCTACTTTAGCTGGATCAAGGATACCCATCTCTAGCATATCGCCATATTCGCCAGAAGCTGCGTTGTAACCGTAGTTACCGCTACCGCTCTTCACTTCGTTGACTACCACTGAGGCTTCTTCGCCAGAGTTGGTCACGATTTGACGTAATGGTGCTTCCATCGCGCGACGTAAGATATTGATACCAGCATTTTGGTCGTCATTATCACCACGTAGCTCAGACAATGCATTCATTGCACGAACTAGAGCAACACCGCCACCAGGGACAACGCCTTCTTCAACCGCTGCACGAGTGGCATGTAACGCATCATCAACGCGATCTTTCTTCTCTTTCATTTCAGTTTCAGTCGCAGCGCCAACTTTGATAACGGCAACGCCGCCAGCCAGTTTAGCCATACGCTCTTGAAGCTTTTCTTTGTCATAGTCAGACGTTGATTCTTCAACTTGACGTTTAATAGACTCAACACGGTTTTCGATATCTGCTTTGTTACCAGCGCCATCGACGATAACGGTGTTTTCTTTACCGACAGTGACTTTCTTAGCGGTACCAAGTTGCTCTAGAGTCGCAGTCTCAAGGCTCAGACCAATCTCTTCAGAGATAACCGTACCGCCAGTTAGCGTTGCGATATCTTCTAGCATCGCTTTACGACGATCGCCAAAACCTGGTGCTTTAACGGCACAAGTTTTTAAGCCGCCACGCATGTTGTTCACAACTAGAGTTGCCAATGCTTCATTTTCTACGTCTTCAGCGATGATTAGCAATGGCTTGCTCTGCTGCATGACTTGCTCAAGTAATGGCACAATCTCACGGATGTTGCTGATTTTTTTGTCGACTAGCAAGATATATGGGTTTTCAAACTCAGCAGTTAAGCTGTCTTGCTTGTTCGCAAAGTACGGGCTGATATAACCACGGTCAAACTGCATACCTTCGACAACTTCTAAGGTATCTTCAAAGCTTGAACCTTCTTCAACAGTGATAACGCCTTGCTTACCGACTTTTTCCATCGCTTGCGCAATCAATTCACCAATTTTGGTGTCTGAGTTGGCAGAGATAGAACCAACTTGGGCAATCGCTTTTGAATCGTCAGCTGGAGTAGATAGCAAATGGATTTGCTCAACAGCCGCACGTACCGCTTTATCAATACCGCGTTTTAGATCCATTGGGTTCATGCCAGCGGCAACTGATTTCATGCCTTCTTGCAAGATTGACTGAGCCAATACCGTTGCAGTAGTCGTACCATCACCAGCAACATCGTTGGTACGGCTAGCGACTTCACGGACCAATTGAGCGCCCATGTTTTCGAATTTGTTTTCAAGCTCGATTTCTTTAGCAACTGAAACACCATCTTTAGTGATAGTAGGTGCGCCAAACGACTTATCGATTACCACGTTACGACCTTTAGGGCCTAGTGTGACTCGTACTGCGTTTGCTAGAACGTTTACGCCGTCCATCATTTGTTTACGGGCATCTATGCCGAATTTTACGTCTTTTGCCATGTTAAATTACTCCACTATTATAAGTATGAGAATGCAATTAAATGTTTCAATGATATTGTCAAAAATGCGCTGAGTATAAATTAATACTCAAAAGGACTAGCCTTCTAGCACACCCAATACGTCAGATTCTTTCATGATAAGTAGTTCTTCGCCGTCAACCTTGACAGTTTGACCAGCATATTGACCGAACAAAACTTTGTCGCCAGCTTTTACATCTAACGCGCGAGTTTCACCGTTGTCACGAATCTGACCGTTACCAGTTGCTAGCACTTCACCTTGTGAAGGCTTTTCTTGAGCAGAACCAGGAAGCAAGATACCACCAGCCGTTTTTGTTTCTTCTTCTATGCGGCGGACAACAATACGATCATGTAAAGGACGAATATTCATCAATATGTCTCCAATAATTTAGTTATTTACAATAAGGGTTTATTTGAATTAATGGTCTCAATACCAATATCTATAAGCATTACCGCTTAAAAGCAGCATTCTAAAGATAAGCTTTGAGCTTGTATCAAAAAGTGGGGGCAAGATGGGCTAGCTTCAAGTGTAAACGCCAAAAATTTACAAGATTATTCTAGGGTCTGTTGAACATTCAAATATTAGGACTGCTGATCGCTAAAATCATCCCAAACTAGGCGTAAACCAACGATAATATCGAGACCTTAGCTAGGTTTACAACAACATTTGGGGTGGTTTTAGCTTCAGCCTTTCAGGGCAGGGCTATTTTTTGCCAATACATGGCGAAATTGTCTACCCTAGAATGACTAGGCGTCAAAAATTTCACTGCGTATTGTCTAAAAAATAGCCACTGCCAGTTCCACATTTCAATGTTCAACAGACCCTAATGATAATTCGGTATTCAGTGTTTTCTATCATTTAATAGTATTTGGCAAATACCATGTACTAACTTTGGAAAAATGAGAAGTGAATATATTGAGGAATGTTGGCTGGATAAAAGGCTGCTAAATCGCGGTACTTAATATAAAACCTATGTTTTATTTGTCTCTTATTTCTGACTTTACAGCAAGTTACCTCTAACCGTTGTATTAAGCTTTATAGCAACATTTGCTACAAGCACTACACGTGCCAGTCTGCTGTTGCTCTTGAAAATGTAACAGAGTATGACCATTATAGGGGCTAGAAATATAAGCTATCAACATAATAAGAACTATCGATAAAAGCTGCTATATCAGCATCATATTAACTAAGGAACATCCATGAGTTTTTTATCAAAAAATAAAAAGTCATCAATAGCCGATTCTAACAACACCACACGTAGCAAGTCCAAACTCTTAACTGCCTTGACCTCGGGCGCTAGTATTGCTGCTATCGGAGCTTTAAGTATGACCGCACCTACCCTTGCCAGCGCAAAAACCATTCAACCATCGAACGCCAATTATAGCTTTACCGTTGAAGACAAATATAAAGGCACGGCTACCCGTACGCTCAACAAATCGGGCAATACATGGAAGTACAATGTCAATGCACGGGTGGCTGGCGTCGCAAGTGCGGCACAAAATAGTACGTTTACCATCAATGGTAACAATGTGATCCCAACTCAGGCCAGTACCACCTATAAGCTCCTAGGTATTGGACGTACACATAAATTAGACTTTAACCCAAGTAGCAAAAAGGTCACCAGTAACTATAGAGGTAAAACCTCAACCATGAGTATGGCGCAGCAAGCCTTTGATGATTTGAGCCTTGAGGTGCAAATTCGCCAAGATTTACTGAACGGTAAATTCTCAGGTAATTACTATATGGCGAAGAAAGATAAAATTGAGAAAACACCCTTTAAAAAATCTGGCAATACCAAAATCACTGTGCCAGCTGGTACCTTTGATACCGTGCGTGTCGATCGTATCCATGATGACAATAGCCGCTCTACCAGTTTTTGGTTAGCGCCAAGCTTAGATTATTTACCGGTAAAAGTAAGTCAGATTAACGATGGCAAAAAGATGGACTTAGAATTAACCAAAGTCAATTAAGGCTTTTATCACACCAGTAAAAAGACGAAAAAAAGCGGCGCTCTAATGTAGAGCGCCGCTTTTTTATGCTGGTAAATCAAGAATGAACGACTAGCGAGAACGAGGCTGCTTAACGACATTATTCATCGATGGCAGACGCTTTAGTAAAATAAACAACCAAACATTGATTGCAAATAGTAAGACAAAATCAAGCAAATAGACCAGAATTTCAATCACGCTGCTGCCATAAAAACGAGTAAACAGCACGACCCCACTAGCCCCTAAGTATACTAAGGTCAGCATACTGCCAATCAATAACATATAGGGAGAGCGGCCGCGTAATATTACTGGTGTCAAGATAAAAGCCGGAATCAACCACAGCGTTTGCCAAGCAATGCCACCAATGATATCAGGGCTAGTCGGATTAAAAACACTAATCATAATCGGCAAGGCCAGTAACCGGTATGCCATCCAAACCAACCACGTGAGCAGCAAGCGTTGACGCATCGGTGCAGTAGGTTTGCCAGCATCAGCAGCATTCTCTATTGGGGCATTAGCCTCGTTATCAGAACGGTTAATAGCCATTAGAAGTATCTTTTCCTTATAAGCAATATATCAGTGCGGCTTAGCGACCAAAGTTAGCCTGTGCTAAAGCCGTCGCCGTAATGGCAAGTCTACGACCTTGCGCAATTGCCAATTCACGCTCATCAGCAGATACCGGTTGATCATGCAACGCGCCGCTAACATGACTCACACCATAAGGCGTACCACCACGATTGGTACGATTGAGGGCGGGTTCTGCATACGGTATACCCACGATCATCATACCATGATGCATCAACGGTAACATCATGGTCAGCAGTGTCGTCTCTTGACCACCGTGCATCGAGCCGGTCGCTGTAAATACCGAAGCTGGTTTGTTTTGTAGATTGCCTGCCAGCCAAAGGGTGACCGTATTGTCCCAAAAGTATTTCATGGGCGCGGCCATATTGCCAAAGTGCGTCGGACTACCCAGCGCCAGACCGCTGCAATCTTTGAGATCATCCATCGTGCAATACAAATCACCGTCGTCCGGTATCGCAGGCTTGCTTGCCGTGGTTTCGGGTGCAACGGTAGGCACAGTACGGATACGTGCGGTCATGCCAGCATCCTCAATCCCTTGTGCAATCGCATATGCTAATGTCTTAGTCGTACCATAACTCGAATAATAAAGCACCAAAACATAAGGGGTGGTCTGACTCATTAGCAAAACTTCCTCATAAAATCATCGACGTTATTGTCTTTAGCAGTATTCGCAGTGTACCAGCGTTTTACGCTGCCATTAGGCTGTCAGTTTTTGCGCAGCCACTTCTATGCCCATGTATCGTGCAGGATTAAACACCAGAATATATGTGCACATTATGCCCCAGTCATTGACTGACATGCAAACAAACGCTGCTTGACATTGTAGCGAGCCAAACCCGTTAACGGTTGCCGCTGTGCATTTTGACACAATTATTTGGCAGATGCGGATAGTACATTTTTGTTACACTATTGTCACTCTTATCGCTGCTAAATGGTCGACATGGAAAACTTATTAAAAAAAATCCCATTTTTACACCAACGCTGGTTTCAGTTCTTACGATTTTTGATTCGGCATTTTTTTGAAGACAACTGCCAACAAAAAGCGGCGTCACTTACCTATACGACCATGCTATCTATTGTACCGATATTAACGGTGCTACTAATGATTTTATCCTCAGTACCAGCATTGGCTTCGGTCAGAGCACAGATTTATGAGGTGATTTATAGCAACTTGCTGCCACAATCAAGCATGCAGGTCAGCGAGTATATCAATAGCTTTGCGGAAAAATCATCAAACCTCACCATCATTGGTGCGATGGTGTTGTTTTTTACGACCATCATGACTTTGACGACCATTGAGCGCGCTTTTAACCAAATCTGGCGCGTAGAAAATCGTTCAGGTGGCATCAAAAGCATGCTGCGCTATTGGACCATCGTTACCCTAGGACCGCTGGTTTTGGGTACGGCATTTATCGCATCGAGTACCGTCCAAAGCCTGAGTTTTTTAAACCGTCAAATTGCGGGTTATGGCATTGATTGGTCTTTTTGGGTACAAGCCGTTTCAATTGGCATCACCATCGCTGGTTTTATCGGGATGTATTGGTTTATCCCAAAAGCTCGCGTGCCAGCAAAAAACGCTGCGATTGCTGGTATCTTTGTTGCCATCGTCTTTGAGTTGATGAAGCATCTTTTTGGTACTGTGATGGCAAACTTTACCAGTTACGAGGCGATTTATGGTGCTTTTGCCGCGCTACCTATCTTTTTATTATGGATATATTTGTCTTGGAATTTAATTTTATTAGGGGTTGAGATTAGTTATACCTTGACGATTTTTGAAACTAAGGAAGTCTACCCACGCCATCCGCTGCTTAGCTTGTTAGACATGCTAAATCTCGTGTATACCCATCACTTAGAGGGTGAAGCGGTTAGCGAGCAAGCACTACGTAATGTGCTGGGCCGCAAAGAGTTACCAAAGTGGTATACCTATATTAACTATCTGCAAGATAGCAATCTCATTACCATGACCGAAGACGATGACTATGTGCTCAAAAAAGACTTGCGCAACATGACGTTATGGGACTTTTATCGTACATTGCCTTATCCGTTACCTATCAAGGATGAGCTGGACGAGATGAATCAAGAA
The DNA here is from genome assembly GCF_047272965.1 of Psychrobacter sp. AT9. Taxonomy (NCBI): domain Bacteria; kingdom Pseudomonadati; phylum Pseudomonadota; class Gammaproteobacteria; order Moraxellales; family Moraxellaceae; genus Psychrobacter; species Psychrobacter sp. AT9. The sequence goes on along the minus strand of NZ_JBKOTW010000001.1, from coordinate 783,316 downwards.
GATCAGAAACCTTGGCTAAGCTTATTGGTTACTCGATTTGAGAATACTGAGGCGTTTGCCAAAGCACAGCTAAACTTACCATTGGGCACTATCTTCACAAACAGCGAGCCTCGCAAAAAATCAGCAAATGACGAAGCAAGCTCTCATCCGCATAAGAGGGACAAACTGTTTAGAAAAACGATGACTACCCCAACTCAGCAATTAGCCAAAGATACTTCAGATGTTCATAATGATGTCCCGCATTTTGACCCTGTGGCGTATGATAAAGACAGCGATGTAGACTGCGACAATCATGACCATGAAATTGTTATTCCTAAAGACACTGGCGAACAACCAGTAAAAACCGATGCTGGTAGACGCGAAGGTAAAAACACTATCATTACTGAAGCAGACAATCCAAAAGCAATATGAGTAACATCAGTAATTGAGCGGTAAGAGTACGGTTAGCGAGGGAACCCACTCCGGTTGGATGTCATGCTTGCCGTAATTTCTTATATTGAACTGATGATGAATTTTAACCAACCAAGCCATATAACTGTCAAATAACTATTATTTTGGATACCTCAATACCTATGGCAGCCAATGACCATGCTAAAAACAGCCTCTTTACCCGCGCTGTCAATACAGGACAAAACGGATTAAAAAATCTCGCACAGTTATGGTCGCTAAAGACGCTAACCGACTTGCCTGATCGCTTTAGAAACCTTTGGGAGCATTTGATTGGCTCTTATTGGTTTATCCCGACTGCTTGTGTACTCGTGGGTATAATACTCGCGCCTATCTTAGTCACGATTGATGAGCACTTTGACCGTGAAACCGTCAGGGAGCTAAGTTTTGCCTTTACGGGCGATGATGATGCGGCACGCGCAATTATGACCGCGATTGCAGGGGCGGTACTTGGCGTCGCAGGCACCACGTTTTCGATAACTATTGCCGTACTATCGATGGCCTCCTCGCAATTTGGGCCGCGATTGTTACGTAATTTTTTGACAGATACGCCAAACCAATTTGTCCTTGGTGCGTTTATCGGTACCTTTAGTTATAGTTTATTGGTCTTAAAGTCGATTCATAAGTATGACGTTGCGTTTGGTGTGCCGCAATTAGCAGTAACCTTTGCCATTATCATGGCGATTATCTGTGCCTTGTTATTGGTATATTTTGTCCAACATATGGTACATGCCATTCAAGCATCGCATGTCATTCAAAATGCCAGCAACGATGCGATTAAAAGTATTTATCATTGGTATAGTGACCAGTGTGATATCACACATCAGCGTGATGTTGAAGACAATGACGTTGAGCAGTTTTACGCTTGGCCGAAGACGACTATCTATTCGCCAAGCTGTGGTTACTTACAACAAATTTATCTAGAATCGTTGATCACATTGACACAAGACTACGGTGGCGTGGTGCAACTCCATGCCAATTTGGGCGATTTTGCCACTGACAAAAACGTTATTGGCTATTTTTATCAACGCCCAGCTGATCATCCAAACAACCTAAAAAGGACGAAGACAGCACACTTGGCTGTTATTCCGCGTACACCCGATGGCATGTTTTGGCAGCGCTTTGCCACCTGCATACGTATTGAGCAGCGCGTCACACACTCTAATGATATCGCTTATAGTCTAGGACAAATGACCGAGATAGCCGTGCGTGCCCTGTCTCCTGGTATCAATGATCCCAAAACGGCGGTCAATTGTGTACAGTCACTGACCACTTGCTTGAGTATTATCATGCGTCGTCAACCACCAAGTCCTTATCACTTTTATACGCCACCAACGCAAAACGACGACGCTGATACTGGCAGTGAGCAACGATTTACAATGCTAGCTGTCGTCACTCATACACCAAGAATATCAGACTTTATTGATACTTCACTTGGTGAGATACGCCGTTACGCGACTGCCGATTTGATGGTGCTAAAAGCCCTCTGTCAGGCAATGGTCGATCTGAACTACGCTCGAGTAAATACAGCACAACAGCAAACCCTGCTGCACGAGCTGAAATTGGTCGCGCGCGCAGGCGAGGAAAATCTGAGCTATATCGAATTAATCGATGATCTAAAAGCCATGTGCCAACAGGCAAAGCAATTTATCCTTGACGACGACGCTGCCCATCAATATTTTGCATATGTTGGTGAGTTTGCTGCCCAAATTGATAAAGCGCTACAGACAGAATCAAGCTAATGATCTGAGTTATTGGCACATCGAATGCCAGCAGATAAGAACGAACACTCTATTTACGCAACACTCATAAGCTTTTAGCTTAGAGATATCTTTACATTCACCCTGAGACTTCTTTCATGGCATCTACCACCAGTCTGACCATCCTTGAAATCAGCGCGATTTTTTTATCTATTACCGCTTTATTGACCTATGTTAATCATCGCTTTATTGGTTTACCCACCACCATTGGTGTCATGGTCATCTCCATTCTCTTATCTATAGCCGCTATTTTTTTGGGCTTTTTAGGCTTTGACCAGCTCATTGATTATGAAGTCAGCTTATTAGAGCAGCTTGATTTTACTGAAGTACTGCTCGATGGCATGCTTTCTATGCTGTTATTTGCAGCAGCGTTGCACGTCAATATTAGTGATTTAAAACGTTATAAATTACCCATTGGTATTCTTGCAGGTATCGGCACCATAGTGTCATCGTTACTCATTGCCACTGCCCTGTATTTTATGCTGCCCCTATTTGACTTTGGCCTACCCTTTCTGTGGTGCTTATTGTTTGGTGCTTTAATATCACCGACTGATCCGATTGCGGTCATGGGCATCCTTGCATCAGCTGGTGCGCCAAAGAGCATCGAAACGGTCATCGCTGGCGAGTCCTTATTCAACGATGGCATCGGCGTCGTTATTTTTGTCTTGCTGCTTGGGATTTTGTCTAGCGGTGATATTCCGACCGCTAATTATGTGGCACATACCTTGGCTGTCGAGGCTGGTGGCGGTGTTGTCTTTGGCTTAGTGCTCGGTGCGATTTTGTATTATTTACTAAAGAGCATTGATAGTTATCAAGAAGAGGTGCTATTAACCTTAGCAGGTGTCATAGGTGGCTACGCGCTGGCCAGTCATTGGCATTTATCAGGGCCACTGGCCATGGTAATGATGGGATTAATGGTCGGCAACCGCGGTCGCGAGCTGGCAATGAGTGATAAGACTCGCCACTATATTGATTTGTTTTGGGAGTTAATAGACGAGATTCTCAACGCTATTTTGTTTGTTTTGATTGGTCTTGAAGTTGTGATAATCGCCTATTCGGGTAACTTATTTATCGCAGGTGGTCTGACCATTATCATCGCTCTATTAGCAAGGCTGATCGTGGTTGGCATGACTACTAAGACCTTTAGTCGTCAACTTAACTTGCCAGCTGGTGCATGGAAAGTACTGACATGGGGCGGATTGCGCGGTGGTATCTCGGTTGCCCTAGTACTGCAATTGCCTATGGGCACAGAGCGCGATATCTTATTGGCACTCACTTATGCCGTCGTCATTTTCTCCATCTTGGTGCAAGGCTTGAGCGTCGGCAAAGTCGCCAAGAGCATTCGTACGGATGAGAAAACCGTTTAGCTATAGTCAAAGAACTCTAAAACGCTACGATACTGCTGATATTAATTTTTTGTAGCCTCTGTCTGCACAGGCACAGCAAACAAGAAAAATTGATGTCAGCAGTGCGTGATTTATTGATATTACTTTTCACTGACTATGTAAACGATAAAAATATCAATTATAAAAGCTTGCAGATAATAAAAACCCAGTATAAAGCCATTAACTTTATGCTGGGTTTTTTAATCAGTATCTATAGTCAAGGAATTTTAGAATCACTACAAGGCGACCGACCGCAGATATAGTCGGTTCAATTCTAAAGTGGTACAAGGCAACCGAGTGTAGATGTATATTTAATACCTCAAGCGAGGTTAACGCTGTAACGCTTTTATAGTGGATTGACTATAGTACACTGAGTACATCTAGGACGGGCAACACCGTAGCAGTTTAAAAGTGCTCTGACTATAAAGCTTTATATTAGACCTTTTTGCTTCATATTACGATACACCACAATAACGATGATAATGTTTAAAATAAAAATAGCCAGCTTAAACCAGTCAAAGGGACGGGCGATCAAATAATACAGTTCTATAGGAATAAATATTCCGTAGCCGATGACGCTGAACCAATAGGCCCATGTCTTATCTTGCCACAAGCCATAAGCTTCAATGAAACGTATTGCTGCATAGACAAATATAAATAATAGAAATAAAGGCCAATTTTTACTTGCCTGCTGGGCAATCCGCACAGTGCTGTCGATTTGCGGTGCAAGCAAATGACCAAAGTTCTGCTGCCAAGTTTCTGTGGCAGTGGCGAGCCAACGCTCAAGGTCAGTATGCCATAACCATAACGCGACTGCCCCGAGTAGCGCGCTGACCCCTTTAGCCACTTCATAGACGGCCACCGCTTTAATCGACTCACTAGATTCACCGCGCAACTTATCATCATGACTTGACCAGTCATGGCGATTAGCCCTCGAAGATGTCTGTAAATCCTCGTCCCGTTGGGGAAAATTAGCCAAAGAACGTCTCCACGACGCGCCCTTGCAATTTCTGATTAAAGAACGGCGTGTTTTTACCATTTGACAGCATCGATTGCGCAGTGACTTGCCACTCGATATTTGGATCGACCAATACGGCACCGCCAATGTGTTCATATTGCGTGCTAATGCCAGCGATTTTTGCAGGATTCAGACAGATTTTATCGACCAACTGCTCTAGCGTTAATACGTCATCATTGACCAGTTGACATGCCAGCGCCATAAAGGTATCGAAGTTTGAAATACCGGGTGTACAATCGGCAAAGGGCGCTTTTTTGGCAGTACTGTTCAATGGCTCATGATGACTACAAATCGCATCAATGGTGCCATCTTTTAATCCACGACGGATGGCTTGCTGATCTGTATTACTGCGCAGTGGCGGTAACACGTAAGCTTGGGCATTAAAACCCTCTAAATTGTCATCGGTTAAATACAACTGATGCATGGCGACATCACAAGTAACCGGCAAACCTTTATCCTTCGCCCAGCGCATTAGCTCAATGGAAGACTTACATGACAATTGACTAAAATGAGCGGAGATACCCGTCTCTTCGACCATCAATAGCTGAGTAGACAAGGCCACAGTCTCTGCAATCCATGGAATACCTTTTAGTCCGTGATATGAGGCAATATAACCCTCATGTGCCACCCCATCTCCTGACAGACTGGACTCGTTAGGATAAAAGAACACCTTCATCCCAAAGGTTGCAGCATATTCTAAAGTACGCAGCAGTACCAAGTCATTGGCAAAAGGTCTACGCGCATTAGACACAGCAATACAGCCCCCTTTTTTGAGTCCTGCGATATTAGACGGACGCTCACCTTCCAAACCTGCCGTTAGTGCACCCAGGATATGCAAATAAATACCGCCATCTTCAAGCGCGCGCTCACGCAAACCTTTTAACAGCGAGCCGTTTTCTAAGATAGGATTGGTATCGGGTGGCGTCACTACATGCAAAAAACCATTGGCTCGAGCAGCGCAACCTTCTGACTTTAGCGTACCGTGTTGTTGTTGGCCTGGTTCACGTAGACGGGCACATAAATCAACCAACGGTGGCAGCAACCACATCTCGCGTCCAGCCTCAAGGCTAGCCAGCTTAGTTCTCGCAGTATCTGAAAGTGATGCTTTAAAAGTATCAGGGAGATGGTCAATGAGCGGTGCATCAGTATTGAGCATAGTAGACATGAGCGTTATTACCGTATCAATAAAATAAGTGAGAATAAAACAGCGCGGCAGCGATTACTTACTAGCTGCTTGATGAGCGCGTTGACCTTCCATCGCAAGCGACAATACCGCCATACGAATAGCAATACCGTTATTCACCTGCTTTAAAATCACAGATTGTGCCCCATCGGCAACGCTAGAGGCAATCTCCACCCCACGATTCATAGGTCCTGGGTGCATCACCAACGCATCAGGTTTAGCAAGTGCGACCCGCTCTGGAGTGATGCCATAGTGCTTATAGTATTCATTTGATGACGCCAGTAATGGCGAGCCAATACGCTCGTTTTGAATTCTCAAGCCCATAATCACATCGCAGTCTGTCACGCACTCATCCATATTTTCATAAACTTGTACACCAAAACGCTCAATACCTTTGGGCAATAATGTACGTGGTGCGCAGACGCGGATATCTGTAACGCCTAGCGTTTGCAAGGCGCTGATGTCCGAGCGCGCGACGCGTGAATGCTTTATATCTCCAACGATTGCCACCGATAATTCTTCAAAAGGACGCGGCGCTTCACGGTGAATGGTGAGCATATCCAGCATGCCTTGAGTCGGATGGGCATGCCAGCCATCACCGCCATTGATGATAGCAATGTCTGGTGTGACTTCGGTCGCCATAAAGTGGGCAGCGCCTGAAGCAGAATGGCGTACGACAAAAATATCCGCCGTCATGGCTTGTAGGTTCCACAAGGTATCTCGCAGGCTTTCGCCTTTTTTGGTGCTAGAGCGTTCAATATCGATATTGAGCACATTAGCACCTAGGCGTTTTTCTGCCACTTCAAAGGTCGTGCGCGTGCGCGTTGAGGGCTCAAAAAACAGGTTCATCACCGTGTAGCCTTCCAGCTCAGGACGATTAATTAATTGTCCACTATCATCAAAAAATGTCTCAGCTTTGGCAATAATCGCCTGCAATTGGGCTTTATTTAACCCTTCTACGCCCAAAAAATGCCGGATGCCGCCATCTGTATTAAGCTGTGGACGACTCAACGAGGTATTTAGTTTTTGATGAATAGTATCGGGGTCAAATTTGGCATAATCTGTCGGTGAGATCGTGTGTGTTGCGCTACTATCAATAGAATTTGACATAATGACAAGTCTTTATCGTTGGTTTATATGAGTCAATAATAACGGATTATTCATCTTTGTTTGTTCATTTATAGCGGATACGCACAGATACAGGGACATTTAGGCGCTTATTTGCTACAATTTACCCTAATAGTATAAGCGATGTAAAACAAGTTCGGCAGCGCTATTAGATAATAGTCATAGACCTATACCCACCACAATAAAAAACCAGTTTTCTAAAACTATCAATGAATAATAACAGAGATAGTGTAGCTGATTTTGTGTGTGGGACAAAGACGCCGTACCACCTATTTAAATATTTACCTGTTCCAAGAGTGGTTAATGCTACCTGCAAACTGCTTTAGCGCTTATCTTTTTTCAAATTTCTAGGCCATTTATTAGGAAGCCTCATGACGACCTTAGCACACTATTTAAACGCCAATGCGACCAGCCCTGCACTGAATGACGTCATTATGACGGTCACAGACGTTGGCAAAACTATTTCGCAGTTGCTTAGAAAAGGAGCGTTGGCAGATATCTTGGGTGAAGCCGGCAATCAAAACGTCCAAGGCGAAGAGCAAAAAAAGCTAGACGTACTGGCAAATGATTTATTGCTTGATGCGTTGGCAAAAAATACCCATTGCGCAGGTGTTGCCTCAGAAGAGCTTGATGATGCTACCGCCGCCAATGCTGATGGCAGTCTTTTGGTATTGTTCGACCCCCTTGATGGCTCATCAAATATCGACATCAATATGGCAGTGGGCACTATTTTCTCTATTTTACCGTATGAGCGTCAAGGTCAGACAAGTGAAAATAGCGATTATTTGCAAGCGGGTAATAAGCAGCTAGCAGCTGGCTATTTGTTATACGGCACTTCTACCGTCCTAGCATTGACCATAGCAGATAACGTTGTCATGTTTAGCTTAGATCCAGACACCAATGATTATGTACTCATTGAAGACCATGTCCAAATCGATGCTGATACAAGCGAGTATGCTATCAATAGCTCAAACTATCGCTACTGGCGCGCACCCATGCAACAGTATATCGATGAACTGATTGCTGGCGAAGCTGGTGTGCGTGGTCGCGATTTCAACACCCGCTGGGTTGCTGCCATGGTTGGTGATGTGCACCGTATCTTATGCCGCGGTGGTCTCTTCACTTATCCGTTTGATACCAAATACGCTCACAAAGCAGGAAAATTGCGCTTGATGTATGAGGCCAACCCAATGAGCTTATTAATCGAGCGTGCTGGTGGCGGTGCTACTGATGCTGTCAATCGTATCCTAGATATCGAACCGACGGATATTCATCAGCGCGTCCCAGTGGTGCTCGGTAGCAAGAATGAAGTCAATTATATTAAAGACTTACATGTGAAGCATGCTGGTCAATAAGTCAGCCAAACCAGTCCAGCAACACTCATTATAATGTCCATCACTGATGTTGATTTATAATGAGTGTCCAAATTCTCTATCTTTTTTTCTAAGCGATCCATTATGGTAGCAAATCCCACCGAGCTGATTACCTCAGATAAAAATACGACGGTCAAGCTGGTCAAGGCCCTATTGGCGCAAGCTCGACAGCGCAAAAAACAAGGTCAGACTGTCATCGAAGGGATTCATCTCATCGATGCAGCTCTACGTAGCGACTACCCGTTTACCCAAATATTGCTAGCAGAATCCGCCCATAACCATTCTGAGGTGCAGCAGGTTTTAACTCGTCTGCCAACCTATACGCCTATTCTAACGCTATCAGACTCGCTATATGAGAGTATTCGTAGCTTGGGTACGGGTATCGATATCATGGCGCTTATTAATATACCGACGCCTAGCTTAGCGATAATTAATGATGACTGCCTGATTCTGAATGATGTCCAAGACAGTGGTAATGTTGGTACCCTACTACGCACCGCAGCAGCAGTTGGTATCAAAAACATACTCTGTACCGATGCCACAGCGCAAGCATGGTCTCCTAAGACGCTAAGAGCAGGTATGGGTGCGCAGTTTGCCCTAACTATCTATGAAGGTCTAAGTGTGCAAGACATCTTAGATTATGTCCAAGTACCACTTTTAGCGACCAGTTCACATACCGATACAATTATTTATCAACATGACTTAAAAGAACCAATCGCTTGGATTATGGGACATGAAGGTCAAGGCGTTTGCGATGAACTGATGCAGTGCGCCACCCCTATCGCTCTACCACAGCCCAATGGTCAAGAAAGCCTCAATGTCGCTATTGCAGGCTCATTATGCTTATATGAAACGCTACGTCAAAGAAGCTATTCCTAAAGCGCAGTGTCATTTATGTAGTACAGATAAAAGATTGATAAAAAAAAGACTGAATAAATATATTTATTCAGTCTTTTTTTTATTTAGATCTGATTCACTCAACTCTACATACACATCAGTTTTGTGCTTCCATAAAGCTTGCAGAATAGTTGTTCGGTGCATTAAAGTTAGTAAAACTAATACTAATAGATTTTTCCAGTCCATTCACACAATGCCACCACCCGATAGGAATGAATAACGCATCGCCAGCTTCAATAGTGATTTCAACTGGGGTCACATGCCGCATCAAAGGATGGTTCTTCAGATCGAAAGTAGGAAAATTTACTTCACTGTATACGTGCAAATCATTGTATAACCAAGGTACTTGCCATGCTGGAATCAATGTTACTTTCTTAGCACCATATACTTGAACCAGCATATTATTGGTCAAATCGTGGTGTAGCGGTGTAAATGTTCCTTTGGGTCCCATCCAAAAATACGTACTAAAGGCCGCATCATTGTCTAAAAGCTGTCGATAACCTTTACCAAAATCACCGATGTCATCAAGTGCCGGTTTAATGGTTTCAACGTTTTGTTGCGTGTTATTAGCAGTCATATAATAGTTGTTACTTTCACCGTCATTTTCTATCATACTGACAAATTCAGACATCGGCATTGATTTACGATACTTATCAGAATGACGTTCAAAAAGCGCATCATTCTCGCGGTTGAACTGCACCTGAATTTCTGCATCTCCCAACGTATCTGCAAAATACTGTGGGCTCCATTTTTTTAATGCTGGCCAATGATCAATGCCTTTTTTCAGTACCACAGGCTTATGTTTACTATAGTAATCTTTAATAAACACCTCAAACGGTGGCGTATCGATCACATCAATTTGCTTGTTATAACCAGGATCTAACTTGGCCAAGTCATCGCAGGTGCTAAGCAGCCATTCTCGTTTTTTTAGGAGCTTAGCGGCTTTAACGCCTGCTTGTAGGTAAGGACTTTTAGAAGCCGTCTCTATTTCTAGTAATATCTCCGCATGACTAAACCCTTGCTGCGTCAATACGTTCGCAATACTGTTTTTACTCGTGCCTTCAAGCAAATTGGTAGCGACCCATTCTTTCCAGTTATTTGGTAGCCTACGAATCGGTTGTTTACTGTCGTTTGCTGCTACCTTAAAATCATCACTCAGTGCGACTTTTATTTGAGCATCTGAAAAGCGATTATCCTTTAGCGTTTGAACGATTGTCTCTGTTCGAACGCCGCGCATCATATTCGTTGCTACCCAATCATTCCATTCCTGAGGTAAGCGTTTTGACATGTTTAATCCTGCCTCCATTAGTATCTCCTAATCCCTTAACGTACTAATTAATTGGTCTATCATTAGTCATCTATAGTCAGATCAATCTAAAAAAATACAAATCAAATGATATTATCAGTATAGTAGCTGACATTTATCGATTTGACTAGCGTGTGCACTCATTTTGATAGGTCTTATAAAATCTAGATAAATTCTAAGGCGTATTACCATTTTGAAAATAGTAATAAAAATAAGCTAAATTACAGCGATATAAAAAGTGGCATAGAAAATATCAGCATCTAAAATATCCCATAAAAAAGCCTCCGATTCATTGAATCGGAGGCTTTACGATTTATCATAGATTAAGCGATATCAGACGCTTAATCGTTCAAGCTTACACCTTGCTGGTTAGCTCAGGCAATGCTTCAAACAAATCAGCTTCTAAGAAGTAATCCGCAACGCTAGCGATAGGCGCTTCTGGGTCATTGTTGATAGCAACGATGACTTTAGAATCTTTCATACCAGCTAGATGCTGAATCGCGCCTGAGATACCAGCAGCGATATATAAGTCTGGTGCAACGATTTTACCCGTTTGACCGACCTGCATATCGTTTGGTACATAGCCTGCATCAACAGCAGCACGTGATGCACCAACCGCTGCGCCTAATTTGTCGGCTAATGGCTCGATGTACTTAGTGAAGTTTTCACCATTGGCCAATGCACGGCCACCAGAAACAACAATACCAGCTGAAGTCAATTCAGGACGGTCAGATTTCGCCATCTCTTCGTTAACAAAGCTTGATTTACCTGTTTCTTGTACGTTATCGATTGCTTCAACTGTGCCTGAACCACCTTCGCTCGCGACTGGATCAAATGCGGTCGTACGTACAGTCAATACCACTTTATCTTCTGATGTTTTAACAGTCGCTGTTGCGTTACCTGCATAGATAGGACGCTCAAAAGTTTGCGCATCTACGACAGCAGAGATTTCTGACAACATGCTCACATCAAGTAATGCCGCAACACGTGGCATGAAATTTTTGCCAGTCGTTGTAGCAGGTGCAATGATATGGCTGTAATCGCCAGCAATATCAGCAACCAATAGCGCTATGTTACCAGCCAATTGATGCTCATAAGCTGCATTGTCAGCCAATAGTACTTTAGCCACGCCTTCAGCTTTTGCTGCTTCATCAGCCACTGCTTGCGCTCCACTACCGGCGACCAATACATGGATATCACTACCCATTTGTTTAGCAGCAGCGATAGTGTTTAAAGTTGCCTTTTTTAGACTGGCATTGTCATGTTCTGCATATACCAAAATTGCCATTGTTTTTATCCTTTATTTGTTCGTATCATCTATTCATGTGGTCATCTGTTCATAAAATTATTCGTACGCTTAGCTTTAAAATACACGAGCAACGTCATGATAATTTTACGCAGAATACGCTATAACAAAGTACTAGATTACTTTTGCTTCGTTTCTTAGCTTATCGACCAATTCATCAACTGACTTCACTGTAATACCAGCTTTACGTTCAGCAGGTGGCACAACTTTAATAATCTCTTGCTTAGAAGCCATATCAACACCAAAATCAGCTGGCGTTTTTTCATCAAGCGGCTTTTTCTTCGCTTTCATGATATTAGGCAGCTTGGCATAACGTGGCTCATTCAAGCGCAAATCAGTCGTAATCACCGCTGGCAAGTCAAGTGCAAGCGTTTGTAAACCACCATCGATTTCACGCGTGACATTAACTTTATCGCCTTCAACTTTCACTTCTGAGGCAAACGTACCCTGACCAATGCCCATCAATGCGGCTAGCATCTGACCAGTTTGGTTGTTGTCGTCATCAATCGCTTGCTTACCCAATAGGATAATATCTGTAGATTCAGACTCAGCAATGCTTTTAAGAATCTTAGCGATTTGCAGTGGATAAGGCTTGGCGTCAGTCAATACTAAAACACCACGATCAGCACCCAATGCTAGCGCTGCACGGATTTGCTCTTGTGACTCTTTTGGACCAATAGACGCCACAATGATTTCATCAATCACACCCGCTTCTTTTAGACGAACGGCTTCTTCTACTGCAATTTCATCAAAAGGGTTGATTGACATCTTAGTGTTAGATAGATCCACGCCAGAGTTATCAGCTTTTACACGAACTTTTACGTTATAATCAATGACACGCTTGACCGCTACTAATGCTTTCATACGTTCCTCGTTTATTAATGTTATGAATTAAAAAATTGTCAGTTAAGAACCAAAGGTTCATCTTTTAAACTGTCGTTCAAATCGTCGTTCAAAGTGCTACTTAAGGTCGTTACTGCCTCAACAGCAAATTAATAGTCAGAAATGCCAAAACAATACCAAAGGGTATCGGTCTACTATTCCCTACTCATCAAATCTGTTAAAGCTAAGCCAACCGTTATTATCAGACCTATCTATCTTGCGCGAGCAGCGCCTTAAGGTCAAGGCAGTGCCGTGAATAATGCGTCATAAATTTGTCACTATTCTTAAAAAAATAGTTTATAGACCTATTATTTACGGTTTCATTCTAATAAGCGGCTTAACCTTTTGCCCTTTATAGCATTATCATCGCCTTACTTACTTAACGTTTTGTTATTATTTATCACCTCAATGCTTTTTATGCGCTTAAAACACTTTATAAAGTGCTTTTCTCAGGCTTAATCAACAAATCACTATCACGAATATCATCAAACAATGACCAATCGGGAGTGGTGTTATCATTTTTAATGACACTCATGTCCCCTGTGGTTTCCATAATAACTGCAAAAACTTCGCTCTTGGATTTGAGCCCATTTTTGCGTAGTACTTCTTGCACATCACTGGTACTCAAATTCGCTTCTTTTAGGTTATCCAAAAAATATTCACCATGCGCCATTAATATGATGGCCTGATTATCAATCAAGGATTTCAAGGGTTTGACTTTACGTCTGATAACTGAGATAACCCCTTGAATCATAAATAGCACAGCAACGGCGAATAAGCCTTGTAACAAAGACGGGCTATCGGACAACACTGTTGAGGCCAGTATGCTACCAATACCAACTGTCATGGCAAAATCGTGGCTCGAGAGCTTAGAAAAACTTCGTAGCCCCATCAATCGCGTAAATAACATGAGTCCTAAATAAAACCCAAGCGCTGATAATGAAATACCTAATACTTGCTGCCATTCAATTGAAAACCATGTCTGCCACTTCATAAAACACCCTCTTTCCTACATTTTTATTACGTAAATACGTTACATTATCTGGAATCATCGACCGTTCAAACCGCTAGTATTTAACGACAGTGATTTTCAATGTGAAATAAATGGCACAAAAAAAGCAACCTGATGAGAGGTTGCCTTTCTTTAAAGTCTAAACAGTATTTTTATTGTTTTAACAAACAAAGAAATCTATACATCTTGTTAAAATTAACATTGCTGAGAATACTGTCAACAGTGATACTCAACAGCCATTAAAATTAGATGGCTTCGATTTGCTCAGCTTGTGGGCCTTTTTTGCCATCACCTAAGATGAAAGATACTTTTTGGCCTTCAGCTAGGGTTTTGAAACCGCCACCTTGGATAGCGCTGTAGTGAGCGAATACGTCTTGTCCGCCATTGTCTTGAGCGATAAAACCAAAACCTTTAGCTTCATTAAACCACTTTACAGTGCCTTCAACTTTATCTGACATAAATTTTCCTGACTCTTTAACTGTTGGCGAGACGTGTGTCATCACCGATTAATTGATATATACCCTAGATTCTTTGCTGAATGCGACGGCTCAAACTCATAATATATCAAAGAGATAACTTATGGTTTTTGCCTCAAATCCATTGAGTACAGCTTGATTATAACAGTTTTTTTTGACTGCAACATATTAAATTACAGAGTTTTGTAAACAATATAAGAAGCCTTTGATAACCCTTTGGCATCATATTTTGATGGCTCGTTATCTCTTCTAGACCCTGTTTATTACTGTCAATTTTAATATTCTTGTTATATATATTCAATAATAAAAATTAGATCCTATCACTTTTTGCATACATTTACTGTGCTATAGGTAGCCATGGTGAGGTCAACACCAGTAAGCAAAGGGCAAAAAATATTAAAGAAAACGATTGGCTATAAGCAATATACTTAGCTGGTATGACCAAATCTTTAGGTGAATCTGGGATACCTTTACGCTTTAACAATTTGGTGCCGTAAACCCAACCAAACACCGTATAAATCCCGTATGCCGCAGGTACTGCAACCGCTAACGGCGTTAGATCGATCACGTATAACATCACCACAGAGATAAAAAACCATGAAGTGTCTAGCAGCGAGCTGATTTGAAAAAACTTAGATTGTGGCAGCTTGCCATCGGTGCCTTTGAGCATCTCACCTTCGATCCAAATCAAAACAGCCACAACAGCACTAAGAGTAATATACACGAATTGCGGCGTTAGCCAGTCTGGAAAAGATATTTGCACAACATACAACCTGTAATCTATGGAAAAAATAAAAAGAGAAACAACCACCGACATAGTCATCTAACTGAACCGACGACGCTTGCTTATATTGGGTGCTATTGCTAGTTTTCAACCGTTACTATTGAGACATTTTCAAAAATATCTTTGTATTGATAGCAATAAAAAACCCGTGCTATCACTCGATAACACGGGTTTCTTTAAGACTTCTTAAGCCTTATTATCATAAAATATTGACTTAGTTTTTGTCTTTATCGATGATTTTGTTGCCGCCAATCCAAGGCATCATGCCGCGCAGTTTAGCACCAGTCACTTCGATTTGATGCTCAGCGTTGTTACGACGACGAGCCGTCATTGATGGATAGTTAGTAGCGCCTTCACTGATGAACATTTTTGCGTATTCGCCAGATTGGATGCGTTTTAGCGCATTACGCATGGCTTCACGTGATTGCTCATTGATGACTTCAGGACCAGTCACATATTCGCCATATTCAGCGTTATTACTGATTGAGTAGTTCATATCAGCGATACCGCCTTCATACATGAGGTCAACGATAAGCTTAAGCTCATGCAAACACTCAAAGTAAGCCATTTCTGGGGCATAGCCTGCTTCTGTTAGCGTTTCAAAACCCATTTTTACTAGCTCAACAGCACCGCCACAAAGCACGGCCTGCTCGCCAAATAAATCGGTTTCAGTTTCGTCTTTGAACGTGGTTTCGATGATGCCTGAACGACCACCACCAACACCAGCTGCGTAAGACAAAGCTAATTGCTTGGCTTGACCTGAGGCGTCTTGATAGATAGCGATCAAATCTGGAATACCGCCACCTTTGGTGAATTCGTTACGAACTGTGTGACCAGGTGCTTTTGGAGCAACCATGATGACATTAAGATCGCTGCGAGGAACAACTTGGTTATAATGAATCGCGAAACCATGAGCGAAAGCTAACGTAGCCCCTTCTTTGATGTTAGGCTCAATCTCGTTGTTATAAAGCTCTTTTTGGAACTCATCAGGGGTCAAAATCATAACCACGTCAGCAGCTTTAACTGCATCAGCAACTTCAGCAACCTTTAGACCAGCGTTTTCCGCTTTTTTCCATGAGCTTGAGTTTGCGCGTAGACCAACAGTCACATCGACATCTGAATCTTGTAGGTTAAGTGCGTGTGCATGGCCTTGTGAACCGTAACCAATAATCGCAACTTTTTTGCCTTGGATAATCGATAGATCGCAATCTTTATCATAATAAACGTTCATAAATAGAGTCCTTTTCCTCAATCATGGCGTGCCATGGATAATAAACGCTTATGCAGTAGCCATTATCGTAAAATGGTCACTAACATAAGCGTTATGTTAATGGTAAATAGATAGATTCTAACTAAAATTATTTTGATTAACTATTCAGTTGCTCAGCCACTAAGCGTATTAAATACTCAGTGTTTTTTCTCCACGTGCAATACCAATCACACCCGAACGTACCACTTCTAAGACACGTTCTCGACCGATAGTATCGATAAAACCATCGAGCTTAGCCGTATCACCAACGATCTGAATCGTATAGAGGTTGGCATTGACGTCAACAATTTGTGCACGGAAAATATCTGCGCTGCGTTTGATCTCTTCACGCACGCTACCCGTTGCGCGAACTTTGACTAGCATTAACTCGCGCTCAACGTGAACGGTGTCTGATAGATTAAGCACTTTAACCACTTCAATCAATTTATGCAATTGCTTGGTGATCTGCTCAATTCTTTCAGGGGAAGTAATCGTCGTCACTGTCAGACGCGAAATACTCGGATCTTCCGTTGGGGCGACGTTTAAGGTTTCGATATTATAACCACGTTGTGAGAACAAGCCGACTAACCGCGACAACGAACCCGCTTCGTTTTCCATCAATACCGAAATCAGATGTTGTTGTTGCATTAGGTACGCTCCCCTTTGGTTAACCACATATCACGCATCGTCTGTCCAGCGATTTGCATTGGATACACATGCTCATTACGATCGACATAAACGTCAATAAATACCAGCTTGTCTTTCATTGCCATGGCTTCTGCAATTTGTGCTTCCATGGTGGCAGGATCAGTAATCTTAATACCGACATGACCATAACTTTCAGCTAGCTTGACAAAGTCTGGTAATGAATTCATATAGGATGACGCATGACGACCTTCATACAGCATGTCTTGCCACTGTTTTACCATACCTAACTGAGCGTTATTTAGGTTCAAAATTTTGACCGGTAGATTATATTGCAGGCATGTCGATAGCTCTTGAATATTCATCTGAATAGAGCCTTCGCCAGTAATACAGACCACATCACGATCTGGATTAGCAAGCTTGGCTGCCATTGCATACGGTAAGCCAACGCCCATCGTACCTAAACCACCCGAATTGAGCCACTGACCCGGCTCTAGATAAGTATAGTAAAGCGCGGCAAACATCTGATGCTGACCGACGTCACTGGTAATAATGGCGTTGCTGTTGGTCACTCTGTCTAGTGCTTGTACGACACTTTGTGGCTTGATGCCGTTTTCGGTACTGGTGTCATAACGCAGACCATGACGCTTACGCCATTCATTAATCTGTGACCACCAATCTAGTAGGGCATGCTGCTCCAATTCTTTATCTTCACCGATAATCTCCAACATATCCGTAAGAACCGATTTTACGTCACCAACGATAGGAATGTGGGCAAGAATAGTCTTGGAGATAGAAGCTGGATCGATATCGATATGAATAATAGTCGCATTCGGGCAGAATTTTTTGACATTATTAGTGACACGGTCATCAAAACGCGCACCAACCGCCAAAATAACATCTGCATGATGCATGCTCATGTTGGCTTCATAAGTACCGTGCATACCGAGCATACCCAAGAACTGACGATCAGAACCAGGGAATGTTCCCAAACCCATTAGCGTATTGGTCACTGGCAAGTTTAGACGATGTGCCAGTTCGGTCAGCTCTTTATGGGCTTTACTCCAAATCACGCCACCACCGGCATAGATAACAGGACGCTGCGCTGATAATAAGGTCTCAACCGCTTTTTTAATTTGGCCGCCATGCCCTTTCACTGAAGGCTGATACGAGCGTATAAACACCTCTTCTGGGTATTCGTAGGCATATTTTTCGCTAGGCGCGGTCATATCTTTTGGTACGTCAATAACCACAGGACCTGGACGACCAGACTGCGCAATAAAAAAGGCTTTTTTGACAATCATTGGAATTTCGCTAGCATGGCGTACTTGAAAGCTATGCTTCACGATAGGACGAGAGACCCCGATCATATCGGTTTCTTGGAACGCATCTTCACCGATTAGGCTGCTCGGTACCTGACCTGAAATCACGACCATCGGAACTGAGTCCATGAAGGCGGTGGCAATCGCAGTTACTGTATTGGTAGCACCAGGACCTGACGTGGCCAGCACGACACCTGTGTTACCAGTTACTCGCGAATAAGCATCTGCCATATGGCCAGCTGCTTGCTCATGACGCACTAAAATATGTTCGATGTTTTCTTGCTGAAACAACGCGTCATAAATGTGCAGCACTGCGCCGCCTGGATAGCCAAAAATATATTTGACACCCTCATCCGTCAACGATTGCACCAGCATCTCAGCACCAGATAGCATCACAGGCTGCTTGCTACCTTCAGCAAGACGTTGTTGCTTTTCTTCAAAATTTTTGGCGGCATTACCTGTTTGGGTATGTCCCGTCATATTCGGACTTTGCGTGGTTTGCGTCACTGTCATCACCTTTTTTTGCGGCGAGAATTTGCATTATTTTATAAAAGAAAACAACCACGTTTGGGCGTTATTTTAAATCTTATAAAAATGATTGCCAATCCTTGTCCATATCAAGAATGTCTGCCCACTATATTTAAGCAATCGCGTCGTACAACGCAAGATAATACTCAAACACAGCAATGTATTTGGGGTCAGTTTTGTGACAGGAGTTTATCGATATACCATGACAAGATACGAATGCATCTATAAAAGAGGCTTATTACTTATGAGCGATAGTGTTTATAAAAGAGGCGCTGCTATAGCTAAAGTCATAAAATAATTCTAATAGCCAATACTACGTCCTAAGATCATCTGATCTTATAATAGGCTAATAAAAAACATCATAACCAAATATTGTTTTGCATTTAATGCAAGCAATACAACCGCAAAAATCCACACTTAGCGTATTTCAAATAATAAGTTTATCTTAGTCATTGTAGACAGATAAGTCCGGAGACAACATATACAGTCATTAACAATAATCGCTATGATCATCATTTTTGCCATATCATTATCACAAAGAAAATAAAACGACGTAAGCTACCGATAAGTAACCCGTAGTTCTCATTCTCAAGTGCCACGGCAATATCATAAAAGCCGCTCACTGACCAATCAACTGCTATTATATTCAATGGTTTGAGTCCTATTGTCAAGAAAAACTTCTAAAACCCACCCCTAACTATTAGTTATTAAATAATGTACATTCATAAGCATTATTTGCTAAAATCAAACGCTACTGTATTCATATTGTTATTTATCAATGTAAATACTGCCTTCAAATAAATATCTACCTTCATTTTTTACCCCCTTAAGAGGACCGCTACTATGGCATACATGTCTACCATACATACCCCTGCCAAGCTGCTCATCAGCATCAGTACTGCATGTATGATAATGCTGTCAATGAATGCCAGTCATGCTATCCAAGTGTATAAATCGATTGGTACGCACGGTGAAGTGAAGTACAGCCAGCATGCGCCGCAAGAAGGCAGAAATATTGAAGTGATCGAATTTCGTAGCGATGGTAGGCAGAATAACGCAGGTCAGCTAGCGGGTAAAACAGAGGCAAACCAAAACATACCTACTCAAAGTGCAGAAGAACAGCGCGTTGCCCAGCTAGAAGCACGTATCAAGGACCAAGAAGCGCAGGCTAATGCGCAGCGCTGTCAATCACTGCGTAATAACCTAACCAATCTAAACGTTGGCGGGCGCATCTATGAGATGGATAGTGATGGCAAACGTGAATACTTAGATGGTCGCGAAATCGAGCTTAAGCGTGAGCGCGTGCAACAAGCCATCACTCAGTATTGTAATGGCTCTACGACCTAGTTTTTATTTAATACGGCACACTACCCTACTTAATTTTTATTGGTAATCAATTGCATGACATGACGAACGGCTGCTGGCATGTCTTGCGCTTGTAGCCCGCGCTGTCCAATCAGTAGCGAGCTATTATGTTGGTAATGGTCAGTATCATTCACCAAGGCGTCTCCTGCTAACGCATGCAGCAGAACCGCTTGGTGTAAGCAGCGCGCTTCGTCTTCTAGATCTTTTTGTGCCAACAGCCCAGCAATCACCCCAGACAATACATCGCCCATGCCAGCGGTGGCCATGCCAGCATTACCTACGCCGCAAACATAAATATGCGCTTGCGAACCCTTCTGTTCTAATATCCTTTGCTCCAGTACCAATGAACCAGCGCCTTTTAGCACCCAATCACCGCCATAAGTTTTAGCACATTGTTTTATAGCTGCTAATCGATCATCCTCTACAATACTAATTTTCTTATCGAGCAATCTAGCCGCTTCACCACTGTGCGGCGTCAAACAAACCTGATGCTCCATACTGTGTTGTCGCAGCTGAGCGATGAGTTCGTGTTTATGGGGATGCTCACGACTCTCCATCTGCAATGATGCCAGATGATAAAGACCATCTGCATCAATGACCAGTGGCTTCTTCTCTGTTATAGCAGCCTGAACATAACTGATGAATAATGCTTGCGCCTTTTTGTCACGCCCCAATCCCATGCCAATGGTAACAACGTTAGCTTCTTTAATTAATGCTTTCACCCCTTCTTTATCATGCAAATCAATCGTCATCGCATCGGGTAATGACGTTAGTAAAGCGCCATGAAAGGCATCGTGACAAGCCACGGTAATTTTGCCCGCACCTGTCGCCATGACACTACTGGCAGATAGTATGGCTGCCCCGCCCATACCTTGCGAGCCATCAATTCGATTACCACCAATGACCAAGACGTGACCATAGCTGCCTTTATAACTGTTCTGTCGACGAGCATTTAAAGCGTGCGCTACAGTCACTAGAGTGGCGGCTGAGTTATTTGACTGAGTCGGTATTAACGGTATATCGATCACGCTCCCTCTATAGTCCATGCCATCTTTGGTATGTAAGCCGAATTTACGGGCAATCAAGCACAACGTCACGTCAGCTTGTATGGCGATGCGCTCAAATACTTGACCAGTAGAAGCCACTAAGCCACTCGGGATATCAACGGCAATTGCCAAAGCATTATTTGATTGCACTACCTTGTTAAAGGCATTGATAGCCTGCTCATAAACCCCTTCAGGTGCACGGTCCAGTCCGATACCAAATAATGCATCGATATAAATATCAGCTTGCCAGTCCGCTTCTTTTATCTCACTTTGATTGGCACTACTATCCTCAAAGCGTTGATAATTCACCTTAGCAGAGAGCGCTATTTGTTGCGCTTGCCTAGCATCAGATAGAACGTCGTGTTTGTCTACTTTGTTAGCAATTTTCACTTGATTGTCTGTCTCTAGATCCTCGGCAGCATAGCCAACTGTGATTACTTTTACCTCCCAGCCAGCCTGCTGCAAATAGTAAGCTATAAGCCAACCATCACCGCCGTTGTTCCCTTTTCCTACCCAGATACTCGCTCGTTGCTGACAAGTATTACGTCGATAGACTTTATGATCAGCTGAGGCACGAGCTTTCAGATACTTTTGTTCATAGAGCTGTTCTATATGCTGCGCCATTTGCCAAGCAGCTTGCTTCATTAATCCAAAGCTACCATGACCTTCTGCAAACCATGCTTGCTCCATAGCGTAGACTTGCTCGCTGCTATATAGGGCTATCGGTTTCGTTGTGTCTGATGAAAATACATTGGATTGAGTTTGCATACCGTTCCTCGATTATTTTTATTGGTTTTTTATCACATTGAAACTTGCTGGTTACTCGCTTGTCTAAGCTTAGCAAAAGCTCACTTTGACTTATGTATCAATATGAAATGTGAGATTATTTGCTTTTGTACTTGCGCTCTTAGCTCACTGGCTTATCATATCGGTATTCACTCTATTACCTGCTATCACACATGAATAATCCTTCTAAAGTAAACTTATCTAACTTTTCAACTCAGCAGATATCAGCTCAGAAAACGTCTCCTGAGCCTAACCCTGCGCCCGAAAAAAAGATTACTGTGAGTAATAGCCCAACGTTTGCTACCACCACAGAGGTAAAGCAATGGATTAAAGCCCAAGCACAGTATTTAGGGTTTGCCGACTGTGGTTTCTTATCCGTGCATCATCCTTTATTTACCCAACAAATTGAACAATTGCAACGGTGGCTGGATAAAGGCTATGAAGGCCAATTGCAGTTTATGCATAACAATCACCACCTACGTGCGCATCCTGCCCAACTGGTAGAAGGAGCAAAAACCATCATCAGCGTGCGTATGGACTACCTCACTCAGACACCTACCCCGCGTGCGGTCACTGATGATAATCATCCCAATCAGGGTATCATTGCGCGTTATGCCAGAGGCCGCGATTATCATAAGACGATGCGCAGCCGCTTAAAACAATTAGCCTTAAAGATAGAAGCGATGCTTGCTGAATGGCAGCATCTAGATATTGGAGCTGAGGCAGAATTTATTTTTAGACCTTTTAGTGACTCTGCCCCTATCTTTGAGCGTCCTATTGCAGATGCAGCAGGACTTGGCTGGACGGGCAAGCATACGCTATTGCTAAACAAACAAGCGGGCTCATTCTTTGTGCTGGGTGAGTTGTTTATGAGTCTTGAGTTACCGGATGATGAACCAGTAAAAGAGCACTGCGGCAGTTGCAGCGCCTGTATTGATATCTGCCCAACCCAAGCGATTGTCGCGCCCTACGAGCTCAATGCTTCTGCCTGTATTTCTTATTTAACGATTGAGCATGATGGCATCATTGATACCAAATATCGTCGCGCAATTGGCAATCGCGTCTTCGGTTGTGATGACTGTCAACTTATTTGTCCGTGGAATCGCTACGCCAACCTTACAATCGTAGAAGATTTCACGCCACGGCATCAGCTTGACAACAGCAGTTTGCTTGAGCTGTGGCAATGGCAAGAAGCAGAGTTTATGAAAAAAACTGAAGGCAGTCCGCTCAGGCGCACAGGCTATGTTAACTTTTTACGCAATATCGCCATTGGACTTGGCAACGCTAATCCCAGTATAGAAATCGTCACTCATCTACGATCTAAGTTAGGCTTGCATAACGACATGCTGGACGAACATATTAATTGGGCGCTTACGGAACAAACTGAGAAATTAAATATCAATAATCGGTAAACCTATGCCTTTTAGACACAAAAATGCCTCTTACTAAAGAGGCATTTTTTATTCTATTAGACATTCTAATGCTAATTAAGCTTAGAAGTTATGGATTAGAAATTACGGCTTTGGAATGCGCAATACTTGACCAGGATAAATTTTGTCTGGATCAGACAGCATAGGCTTGTTGGCTTCAAAGATTTTTGTATAATCACCAGATGAACCATAAACATCTTTAGCAATCTTAGATAGGCTGTCACCAGATTTTACGGTATACATCGTAGATTCAGGCGCGTCTTCTTCGATGTCAATGTTATCAATGACTTTAGCGACGTTTTGGACATTACCAATAGCGATAATGGCTTTTTCACGGTCAGCCTGTGTTTTGGCGTTACCACTGATTTCAGCGGTATCCGTCGAACCGTTATATTTGATTTTTAGGTTACTGATATTGAGGTTCTGCTGCTGGATGCGACGTAGCAAAATGTTGGCAACCGATTGTGCTGAAGGCTCACCGCTGGCGACAGGCGTACTAGCATCTGCTTTGGTTTCTGATTTAGCATCATGCTTTTCGTCGTCACGATTAAAAATCTTATCACCAATGTCTTTTGCGAAACTAAACATACCCATATAACTGCTCCTTGAAATACTATTATTTATTATTAATCGTTATTCTTTTAATGGTAATTATATCTAGTAATTACTATTATTTCTTGTTTACCATTATTAGTATAGGCAAAGACATATATGATGAATAGTAATAGTATGTTGAGTAATGTTGATTTGGCGTAGCTTATGTTAATGAAATGAATCACTAGATGAGCATAAATGACTGGGATAGACTCTTAGAATAAATAACGAACATAAAAAAACCGCTTATCTATGCTGTATAGATAAGCGGCATTGTAAGACTTGCTAAGCAAATAGCGAGTTATAGCTGGGCTTGTACGTAGTCGATTGCTTTTTGAACCGTTGTCAATTCAGCTGAATCTTCATCAGGAATAGTGATGCCAAAATCGCTTTCGAATGACATAACCAATTCGACTAGATCCAATGAATCAGCGCCTAAATCTTCCATAAATGAAGCATCATTGTTGATGTCTTCAACGTTCATACCTAATTGCTCAGCTACTGCCGCCTTTACTCTTAGCTCGGTATCATTACTCATGTAGATTACTCCTTTATCATCTATTATTTTTAATAAACTGCGATAGCGCGATAGTTAAACGTTATCGCCTAGTATATAAAATGGAATTTGCCAGATCAGCATTGCCGTCTGAGTACTCTATGACACGTTATACGTTCTGTCTAATGTCTAGTAAAGCCCTGCTATCATACAGGGCTTTGACGTAAAAGTATTCGTCATTATAGCACCCTTTATTATAGTTTACACTCGTTCACACAGTTTTTTATTATAAGTATGTAACACTTGTGCGTCACCTACATATACATGCCGCCGTTGACAGGAATAACAGCACCTGTGATGTAGCTGGCTTCGTCACTGGCTAAGAAATGTACGGCAGCTGCGATGTCTTCTGGCTGCCCAAGACGACTAATAGGCACGGCATCTAGCATCGAATTTAGTAGGCGCTCGTCAAGCTCATCCGTCATATCCGTCTCAATTAAACCGGGTGCCACACAGTTGATCGTGACTTGGCGTGAGCCGATTTCACGTGCAAGTGTACGGCTAAAACCTTCTACGCCCGCTTTAGTCGCCGCGTAATTAGACTGACCAGCATTGCCCATTTGAGCAACGACAGAGGTAATATTAATGATACGACCACGACGCGCCTTCATCATACCGCGTACCGCACGTTTGCTCATGCGATAAACCGATGTCAAATTGGTATCAACCACGTTCTCCCAATCTTCATCTTTCATGCGCATCAATAGACCGTCTTGGGTAATACCAGCATTATTGACCAGCACTTGCACCGCGCCATAGACGCTTTCAATCTCTTCAAATAGCTTATCGATTTGTGCCGTATCGCGTACGTCTAATACACGGCCAATACCACCACTATCATGTAGATAACCATCAACAAGTTCAGCACCCTTTTCTGTGGTGGCTGTCCCAATCACGAAATGTCCTTCCTTTGCAAAACGTTTGGCGACTGCCTTGCCAATACCGCGACTGGCACCAGTCACTAGGGTAATCGTACGGCTCATGATAATACCTCCATTAATTTATCAAGACGGGTGGGCTTGTCAGTAGGATAGCTGGCAATTGGTTGCGCTTGACGCTTGGCCAAATTGCTCAATACATTGCCACTGCCACACTCGATTAAAATATTAATTTGCTTATCAGCCAGCTCTTGCATGGTCTTTGACCATAGTACTGGCTCACTTAGCTGCTCGGTTAATGCTTGCTTAATACCTGCCGCACTACTCTCAACACGCGCATGACGGTTTTGAATAACCGGAATGGTTGCTTGATCAAACTTAATAGCTGCTAAGGCTTCCGCTAAAGCACTACTTGCTGGCGCCATAAGCGCACAATGTGATGGCACGCTCACCTTTAGTGGGATGGCTTTTTTGCCAGTATTTTTTACTTTATCGATGACAGCTGTGACGCCTGCCGCATTTCCTGAGACCACAACTTGTCCTGGACTATTGAAATTTGCCGCTCCGACAATCGCGCCATCAACATGCTCGGTTGCCTGCTCGCACAAGTTTTCCACACGATGATCTTCGAGCCCTAGCACTGCTGCCATCGCTGTATCGATACCTACTACCGCTTCCTGCATCAACTGACCGCGCGTATGTACCAATCTCACCGCATCAGCAAGCGATATCACTCCAGCGGCACAAAGGGCGCTGTACTCACCTAGAGAATGACCCGCTAGATAGCACGGCGCTTTTTTGAATTTTGGTTGTAGAATACGCCAAATGGCGATACTAGCCGTCAATAAGGCTGGCTGAGTATATTGCGTTTGATTGAGCTTTTCTTCATCCTGACAAATTGCCCATAAGTCTTCACTTAGTGCTTCGCTTGCTTCAGCAAAAGTATCACGAATCTCTGGATAAGCTTCAGCGAGCTCGCTGGTCATACCGACAATTTGTGAGCCTTGACCAGGGAAAAGCACCGCAGTGCGGGTTGGCTGTTTTTTTATCATATCGGGTACAGAGGCCATAACCAATATTCCTTATGTAATTGAAAACATCCCTAAAGATAATCGGGAGTATTGTAAAATTAGGGGCGGTCTAGAGTTATATTTTTAACTGATCACTCAGACAGCTGATTATAAGTAAACTATACACTGACAGATACTATTATCATAGCTGATGAAAAAATGAGGCGTTAAGGTAAGATAATATTTAGCTTTTGACAGTTTTTTAGGCACAGCATTTGATAAAAAATTACGTGATAAAAACCAATGATAGGGAGCTACGTCATAAAAAATTCATAGCAAAAAGCCAAGTTATCCCACCACATAATATATGGTAGCGAAATAACTTGGCTTTCTTTAGCTCAAAACTTATTGCCTAATAATAGCGGTACAAAAAGCCGTAAAGTGCCATCAGCACCATCGTATTGTTGCATCACTGATTAAATAGTCAATTAAGCGTCTTGACTGACCTTGAACAACTGACGACCACGATAAAAACCATCTTTAGTCATGTGATGACGACGATGTTTTTCACCAGTGGTAGCATCTACGCTTAGCTCAGCCACTTCCATACGATGGTGTGAACGGCGCATGTCACGACGAGAACGGCTTTTACGACTTTTTTGAACAGCCATGATATAGCTCCTATACTTAAAAGGGATAAGCTTAAAATTCAGCTTTAGTCGATACTGACAGAGGCTATATAATCACAACAACCTAAGTCTTACGCATCATTAGTTAAATAGATTGCCACGTGCATTAAAATGCTAACTACGTCTAAAATCTATAGTCAATTTGCCTAGTCAGTTTTTATCTGCAAGTAACCTGTTGCTAGAATGCAATAAACGGGACATTATACGCATGTTTCATCGATTAATAAAGCCCTGCGTACGACTCTTCTGCACAAAGCCGATAAAAGGCATTCTAAATCAATTGAATACAGCATGTTTTCTTTTATAACTTGCCTTTCAACGATGCTAAAGCGGCAAAAGGATTTTCATTTTCTTCTTCTTCAGGTATCTCACCAAATTGCTCAACCGTCATTTCACAGTCATCATGCTTCGGTGCCATCGGTGTTTTAAGCAATATTTCATCTTCAACCAATTTTTTCAAAGGCAATAAGCGCTCTGGCGACTGCTCAGTAATGACTTCATCAAGCAATAAATAGTCCTGCTCTTCATTGACTAGGCGCACTTGGCTCTCGTCATCGAGTAGTGCAATATCATAATCATCAGTTAAGTCAGTGGCTACGGGTTGCAAGCATCGCTGGCAAGTTAGCCATACATCACCCGCCAATTCAAATGACAGATGTAAGACATTATTACGACGATAAAGATTGGCAGTGAGCTGGATTTTTTCTTGTTCATGCTCGGTCGTCAGTATAGCGGAAAGACGCTCAAAAGAGGTAGGTTCTATCTCTCCTGCCCACTCAAAGCCAGTATCTTCCCATTTATTTAAGGAAAGGTGTTCGGGCATATTACTCGATATAGGATTCTGCATATTATCAGCTTGAGCCGCTGAAGGCTTGCTTACTGGAGTGCTTGACATACGCGGCCTCATTCATCAAAAACGGTGTATAATATTGCCTGCCATACTAGCGGAAAGCGCTGAGTAGCGCTAGCGCTAGTATGTTAAGATTTTTTGACCTTTGGGTTGCCTCACATTTTTATTTACTCATTTCATGTATAGAGTACCAACAGTCTCTTATTTTTTATTCGGTCAATCTTCTATCTATGATATCGCCTACCGCCAACCCTGATTTTTCTGCATTGTGGTCTTCTATTGATAAGGCTCTTTTGCTTCAACATCTCACTGACTTAGAAGATACAGCTATAGAATGCCCTATGAGCACTCTAGAGACTTGCGCACTCAATTCTAAAATAAATACAAACCTAAAAGATTTAGCAGATCAATGGCAAAAACTGTCTAAGGAAAGTGCTTCTATAGCAGATACTGAAAAAGCAGCAACCGATTGGCTTATTTGTTTATTTAATACCGTGTTTGCCAAGCATCAAGTGATATTAGCATCTGGTGATGGTGAACCAGAATATTTCCCTGCTCAGAACAATCAGCCAGCACGAATCGAGTTTGCCAACGGATTTTTTGCCAGTGCGCTGCATGAATTAAGCCATTGGTGTGTCGCTGGTAAAGAACGTAGAGGCTTACCCGACTTTGGCTACTGGTATGCACCAGATGGGCGTTCAGCCTCTCAGCAGCAAGCATTTGAGCGCGTAGAGATTAAACCGCAGGCGCTTGAGTGTTTATTTACTCTTGCCTGTGGATATCACTTTCGAGTCTCACAGGACAATCTGTTTGCCGACTTCGATACCAGTGGTAGCACTTTTGCTCATGACGTTTATTTACAAGTTGAAACCTATATTACCAAGCCAGTAACGCTGCCACGTGATGCCAAGACTTTGCTACGGGTATTATTAAGTGTTTGTAACGATAAATTAACTAACAGCGAGCCACGATAAATCTCTATAAGGTTAATGATAGCGATGCTTGTAAACTGTTAACGATTTCCTACCAACCGTAACGCCTTGCCAATAAACTTATATTTGCTTTAAGCTATACTGATAGATAAGTAGATTTTGTGGTGCAGCTAAGATAAAGCGAAGCTAGCAAAAGATTAACTCATTATTACTCTTATTTCTTTCTAGCGTTATTTCTTTCTAGCGTTATTTCTTTCTAGCGTTATTTATTTGATAACAACTCATCCACCATCTCAAAAGTATATAACCTATAATTATAAGACAAGGAAC
Source organism: Psychrobacter sp. AT9 (assembly GCF_047272965.1). Lineage (NCBI taxonomy): Bacteria > Pseudomonadati > Pseudomonadota > Gammaproteobacteria > Moraxellales > Moraxellaceae > Psychrobacter > Psychrobacter sp. AT9. The sequence goes on along the minus strand of NZ_JBKOTW010000001.1, from coordinate 754,149 downwards.
TATTATGCAAGTGCTCTATATACATCCCGAAAATCCGCAGCCACGTCTTATTGAGCAAGCCGCTGATCTATTACGTAAGGATCAGTTAATCATTTATCCTACTGATACTAGCTATGCTTTTGGTTGTCGTTTAGGCGCAAAAGACGCCCTCGAAAAATTAAAACAAATCCGTGAGCTTGATGATAAGCATCAATTTACGCTATTGTGCCGAGATTTAAGTGAAATTGCTAATTATGCAGCAGTAGATAATGTGCAATTTAAGCAGCTTAAGGCTCATACGCCAGCTCCTATTACCTTTATTCTTAATGCCACAAAAGACGTACCAAAGAAACTGGCACATGCGAAGAAAAAAACCATTGGTATTCGTGTGCCAAGTAATCCTATCGCCCAAGCACTCTTGGCAGCCATGGACGAGCCTATCTTAACCAGCTCATTAATATTACCAAATCGCGATGATATACTTGATGATCCATTTGAAATAGAAGATCTGTTAAGCAACCAAATAGACGGTCTCATCAACGCAGGTATAAAAACCACTAAGCTAACCACTATCGTTGATATGACCAGTAGCCAGCCTGAAATCATCAGACAAGGTGCTGCTGACGTTAGTTCTTTGTTATTATAACTACTTATTTAAACGCATAAAAAAAAGCTCCAATCGATTGGAGCTTTTTTATGAATCATATATTCAGTACAAAATTAGTCACGATCAACTAATTCTACATATGCCATTGGCGCATTGTCACCATCACGATGACCGCATTTTACGATACGCAAATAACCACCTGGACGCGTTTGATAACGAGGACCTAACGTGCCAAATAATTTGCCTACCATAGCTTTGCTACGCATACGGCTGAATGCTAAACGACGGTTAGCAACGCTGTCTTCTTTAGCCATAGTGATCAATGGCTCGGCAACGCGACGTAGTTCTTTAGCTTTTGGTAAAGTTGTTTTGATCAGTTCATGCTCAAATAATGAGTTAGTCATGTTCTGAAACATTGCCTTACGATGACTGCCGGTACGACCCAGCTTGACTCCACTCTTACGATGGCGCATAGTCAAAAATCCTTAAAGTTTAACGGCTACGATAAGAAAAGCGATCATCAACACGTAAATCAGCTGGTGGCCAGTTATCTAGGCGCATACCGAGCTCTAAATCTTTAGACGCTAAAACGTCTTTGATTTCCGTTAATGATTTCTTACCAAGATTTGGGGTTTTTAGAAGTTCAGTCTCTGAACGTTGTACCAAATCACCGATATAGTAAATGTTTTCAGCTTTCAAGCAGTTGGCTGAGCGAACCGTTAGTTCAAGATCGTCCACAGGGCGTAATAGCACCGGATCAACCTCTTCTTTCTCTTTCACAGGCTCAGGCGCTTCTTCAGCTTCTAGGTCAACAAAGATAGAAATCTGTTGTTGTAAAATAGTGGCTGCTTTACGAATTGCTTCTTCTGGATCTATAGTGCCATTAGTTTCAAGCTCAATGATAAGACGATCAAGATCAGTACGCTGCTCTACACGAGCGTTCTCAACCTGATAGGCAACACGAAGCACAGGACTAAAACTTGCATCAAGCTTTAAGCGTCCAATTGCCTTAGTATCACCATCTTCACGGCGCTGGTTTGCTGGCTCATATCCACGACCCATTACTACGCGCAAACGCATCTTAAGATGACCACGATCACTCAATGTACCCAATACCAATTCTGGATTGATGATGTCAACATTGTGTGGTAACGCGATATCTGCAGCAGTAATAGTGCCTGGACCTTGTTTATCCAAGGTCAAAAATACTTCATTTTGGTCATGAAGCGTAATTGCCAAGCCTTTTAAGTTCAAAAGCAAGTCAAGTACATCTTCTTGTAGCCCTTCAAGCGTAGAGTATTCATGGTCAACGCCATCAATCTCAGCTTCAATGACTGCAGCACCAGGTAATGAAGATAACAAGATACGACGTAAGGCATTACCTAGGGTATGCCCAAAGCCGCGTTCTAACGGTTCGAGCGTGACTTTCGCAATCGTTTCGTTAACCGTATCCACGTTAATGGCATTCGGCGTTAGAAACTCAGTTGCATTTAGCATCATGATGTCACCTCGATTTATTAAACTGGTTTAATTAACGTTAATTGCTCAATGCCATTTTCATGACATCGAGCAGTACGTCATTTACTTAGAGTATAGCTCAACGATCAAGCTTTCGTTGATTTCAGCAGGTAGATCAATACGATCAGGCGCTTGTTTAAACGTGCCTTGTAGTTTGCTGTGATCAACATCTAGCCATTCTGGAATACCACGTTGTGTCGCTAATTCGATAGCGTTTTTAATACGTAGTTGTTCGCGAGACTTCTCTTGGATAGCGATGACATCACCATCTTGAAGCTGAATTGATGGAATGTTCACACGAACAAACTCATCACGGCCAGCTTTTTTTACCATAACAGTACGATGACTGACTAGCTGACGTGCTTCTGCGCGAGTTGAGCCAAAGCCCATGCGATATACAACGTTGTCTAGACGGCTCTCAAGCATGGCTAGTAGGTTTTCACCAGTAGCACCGCGCTTACGAGCAGCTTCTTTATAGTAGTTAGCGAATTGACGCTCTAGTACACCATAAATACGCTTAACTTTCTGCTTTTCACGCAGCTGTAGAGCATATTCTGAGGTCTTGTTACGGCTTACACCGTGTTGACCTGGTGGACGACCAGCTTTTTTCGTTTTAACATCGTATGGTTTAACACCAGACTTAAGGCCTAAGTCTGTACCTTCACGACGTGATAATTTGAGTTTTGGTCCAATATAGCGGGCCATTGTTATGTCTCCTATAAGCTTTTGGGATAAAAAGCTTCGTCTTTAATATTAGACGCGGCGCTTTTTCGGCGCACGGCAACCATTGTGTGGGATTGGGGTTACATCAGAGATGCTGTTAACTTTATAACCCAATGCACCTAGTGCTCTTACCGCAGACTCACGACCCGGTCCTGGTCCTTTGACCAAAACGTCGATATTCTTAACACCATATTCTTGAGCCGCTTTACCAGCGACTTCAGCTGCAACCTGAGCTGCAAATGGTGTAGATTTACGTGAACCACGGAAGCCTTGTCCACCTGAAGTGGCCCAAGCCAATGCATTACCCTGACGATCGGTAATCGTAACAATGGTGTTATTAAAAGACGCATGGATATGGGCTATGCCCTCCGATACTGAACGACGAGCCACCTTTTTGCGACTGCGAGTGTCTTTTGCCATCTTTTAGCTTCCTAAGTTAATTATCTTTTGAGAGGGCGTGTCGGACCCTTACGAGTACGAGCGTTGTTCTTGGTGTTCTGACCTCTAACTGGTAGGTTACGACGATGGCGTATGCCACGGTAACAACCAAGATCAACTAAACGCTTGATATTCATTGAAACTTCACGACGAAGATCACCTTCAGTCATGTAATTTGCAATTTGTGCACGGATAGCATCTAACTGTGTATCATCTAACTGACTAACTTTAGTAGTAGGGGCAATGCCAACTGCTTCTAATATTTTCTGAGCAGTGGTACGACCTACACCAAAGATGTAAGTTAGTGAAATAACAGCATGCTTATTATCCGGAATGTTTACGCCGGCAATACGAGCCATTGATTTCTCTCCATTAAAGAAAAATAAGCGTTATTTATCAATAAGGCATTATTCTTCAGAATTGTTGCTGTTAATACTAAATATATTATAGTCACTGTCGCTGTTTTGGTTTAGTTAAAAGCCTAAACACTGACAGCATTACAAAATATTCTGCATAAACACGGCAAGTGGCGGATGATATCCCATCCGCCGTTATTTTTCAAGTATTAATTTAGATAGTAACAAAAGTTTAAAACTTTATGATACTAAATATTAACCTTGACGTTGCTTGTGGCGCGGTTCTGCTGTACAGATGATATGTACACGGCCTTTACGACGCACAACTTTACAGCTACCACAAATCTTCTTAACTGATGCTTGAACTTTCATAGCATACTCCTTGAAATATCGTACCGCTCATTTAAGGTTGAGTGGGCGATTGAATTAACGTCTGATCATGATATTGATGGGTCATCAAATGCGCTTGAATCTGCGAGATGAAGTCCATTACCACAACCACCATAATCAGTAAAGATGTACCACCAAGTTGAAACGGCACACCAAACGATGACTGGACGACCATCGGCATTAAACAAATAACCGTCATATACATCGCGCCAATAAAGGTCAGTCGGTTTAATACATGATCGAGGTAACGCTGAGTTTGTTGTCCAGGGCGAATACCAGGGATATACGCACCACTACGCTTAAGGTTTTCTGCTACTTCACGCGGGCTAAATACCAATGCCGTATAAAAATAACAGAAGAAAATAATCATCGCGCCAAATAGTACTAAATATAGCGGTTGCCCTGGGGACAACACCAATGCCATATTTTGCAATATTTTTTGTACAAAAGTAGGATCAGTTGATTGACCAACCCACTGCCCTAAACTTGCAGGGAACAGTAACAAAGAACTGGCAAAAATAGCTGGGATAACTCCTGCCATGTTCAGCTTCAACGGCAAATGTGATTGCTGTTGAGCGTATATCTTGCGACCTTGTTGCTGTTTTTGTGCATAGTTGACAGGGACACGGCGCTGAGCACGTTCAATATAAACAATACCTGCAGTAACCGCGATGCCTAATAGTACAAAAATGAACAGTACAATCAAGTTCATCTGACCTTGATTGACCTGTTCGATAGACTGCGAAATCATACCTGGCGTACCAGCCACAATGCTCGCAAAAATAAGCATTGAGATACCATTACCAACGCCGCGTTCTGTAATCTGCTCACCAAGCCACATTAAGAACATCGCGCCCGCTACTAATGAAGTAACGGCTGGAATATAAAAAGTCAAACCAGAGGATAAAGTAAGATTTTGGCTGATTAAGCCAGCACACATTCCTAATGACTGTACTAGAGCTAAAGCAAGTGTCCCTTGACGGGTGTACTTGTTTAGCTTGCGTCGTCCCGCTTCACCTTCTTTTTTGAGGGCTTCAAGCGATGGCAGTACTGCAGACATCATCTGTACAATAATCGATGCTGAAATATATGGCATAATGCCAAGCGCCATAATAGACATACGCTCTAGCGCACCACCTGAGAACATATTAAACATGCTCAGAATGGTGTTTTCGTTGCGCGAAAACAGATCAGCCAAGTTAACTGGGTTGATACCCGGAACTGGAATATGTGACCCTAAACGATAAACAATCAATGCGCCGATTAAGAATAATAAACGCGTCCATAATTCGTCATACTTGCGTATGAAGGCAAATGGATTAAGCGGTATACCAGCCGATGACATTGATTGTTTTGACACGTTACTACTCCTCGATGCTACCACCAGCAGCTTCGATTGCTTGCTTAGCGCCTTTAGTCACTTTAATACCTTTAAAGGTATAAGCTTTAGTCACTTCGCCTGACAACATTACACGAGCACGCTTCATATCATGACGGATAAGGTTAGCAGCTTTAAGTGTTTCAATGCTGACCACATCGCCTTCAATTTTATTCAATTCAGACAGACGGACTTCAGCAGTCGTCATTGCCATTCTACTGGTAAAACCAAATTTTGGTAGACGGCGATATAAAGGCATTTGACCACCTTCAAATCCTGAGCGTATGCTAGAACCTGAACGAGATTTCTGACCTTTTACACCACGACCACCAGTCTTACCAAGACCTGAACCGATACCACGACCACGACGTTGGGCAGTTTTCTTTGCGCCAACACCTGGTGATAATTCATTTAATCTAAGACCCATTACGCTTCCTCCACTTTTACCATGTAGTTGACGCGATTGACCATACCACGGGTTGAAGGAGTATCTTCTACTTCAACAGTATGATTAATACGGCGTAAACCCAATCCTTTCAAGCTCGCTTTGTGGCTCTTTAGGCGATGGGCACCCGATTTAAATTGAGTGACTTTCATTTTTTTCATCGTAACTCACCTAGTCTAAGTTAACCCAAGATTTCGTCTACAGATTTACCACGTTTTGCTGCCATCTTCTCTGGAGTTGACATATCACGTAAACCGTTAAACGTAGCGCGAACCACGTTAGCAGTATTGGTAGAACCATAACATTTAGTCAAAACATCTTTGACACCAGCAACTTCTAACACAGCACGCATTGCGCCACCAGCGATTACGCCAGTACCTTCAGATGCAGGCTGCATGTAGACTTTACTAGCACCATGACGTGCTTTGATCGGATGATACAAAGTTGCATCGTTTAGCTCAACAGTAATCATATTGCGTTTGGCAGCTTCTAGCGCTTTTTGAATAGCAGCTGGCACTTCACGTGCTTTACCACGACCAAAACCAACACGACCATTGCCATCACCAACAACAGTTAATGCGGTGAAAGAGAAAATACGACCACCTTTAACTACTTTTGCGACGCGGTCAACGGTAACTAAGCGTTCTACTAAACCGTCTGTTTGCTCATTTTTATCATTTTTATCATTTCTAGCCATGATTAAAACTCCAATCCGTTTTCGCGAGCTGCTTCAGCTAAAGCTTTAACTCGACCATGATATTTAAAACCACTACGGTCAAAGGCAACTTTAGTAACCCCAGCTGCTTTTGCGCGTTCTGCGATCATTTGGCCTACAGACGTCGCTGCATCAGCGTTGCCAGTCGCGCCTGAGCGCAAGCTGCCGTCTAAGGTAGATGCCTGAGCAATCACTTCACCACCGTTCGGAGAGATAATCTGGGCATAGATGTGCTTTGGCGTGCGATTAACCGTTAAGCGATGTACGCCTAAATGACGGATATGCGCGCGGGTTTTCTTAGCTCGACGCAGACGAGCTGCTTTTTTATCAAACATTTCAACTCACCTTATTTTTTCTTAGCTTCTTTGCGAACCACATGTTCGTCGCTATAACGAATACCTTTGCCTTTATAAGGCTCTGGTGGGCGGAAACCACGGATATTAGCCGCTGCTTGACCAAGCTGCTGCTTATTGTTTGATTTCAAAACAATTTCAGTTTGCGTTGGGGTTTCAGCTGACACACCTTCAGGTAGCGTATATTCTACTGGATGAGAGTAACCAACGTTTAGCGTTACTTTATTACCAGTAGCTTGCGCGCGATAACCAACACCAATTAATTGAAGACGTCTTTCAAAGCCTTCATTCACGCCAGTAACATAATTGTTAAGCAGGGCGCGCATGGTGCCAGTGTGCATCATGGCTTCTTTTGAATCGACTGTAGGTGAGAAAATGATCGCATCATCTTCCTGTTTCAGCTCGACCAATTCATGCAGGCGTAAAGACAAATTGCCGTTCTTGCCTTTCACTTCGACCTGCCGATCGTTCAAAGTAACGCTTACGCCGTTTGGCAGCGTCACTGGGGCTTTAGCCACACGAGACATAGGAATATTCCTTAAAAAATTAACTTCTTTATATTAGCGAAAAAACTAACAGGCTAAAAAGCCTGCTAGTTTAGCATAGTTGTTCCCATTAAGCACTATTCAATTTTATCAACTTCAAATGCTTAGCTTTCTTTAAGCTCATTACAAATCATTATGGACTTACAACAGCTTAAAGGGGTTCAAGTAGACTTTGTCGTCTCATCACCAATAGCATAAATGCTAATTAGGCAACGAATGCAACGATTTCACCACCGATACCAGCAGCGCGTGCAGCACGATCGCTCATGATACCTTGGCTAGTCGATACGATAGCAACACCCATACCTTGCTTAACAGTAGGGATAGCGTCTTTACCGCGATGCTGGCGTAAACCAGGACGGCTAAAACGTTGGATAGTTTCGATGACAGCTTTGCCTTCGAAGTATTTCAGTTCAATAGTCAATGTGGCTTTATTGTTGTCTTGTTCAGTAACAACAGCGTTCGCTACATAACCTTCGCTAACCAGTAAATCAGCAATTGATTTACGTAATTTAGAGCTCGGCATTGCTACCGATACTTTGTTAGCCATTTGTGCGTTACGAATACGGGTTAGCATATCCCCAACGGTATCTTGCATACTCATATAGTTACTCCTTACCAGCTTGCTTTACGAACACCAGGCACATCGCCTTGCATGACACGCTCACGCAGCATATTGCGTGATAAGCCAAACTTGCGGAAGTAACCGTGAGGACGACCGGTGATAGCACAACGATTGCGCAGACGTACTGGTGATGAATTGCGTGGAAGAGCTTGTAGCTCTAGCATCGCTTCCATACGAGTTTCGTCACTTGCAGTCATATCACTGATAGTTTCTTTTAGCTTGATACGCTTTTCAGCATATTTAGCAACCATTTTTTCGCGCTTTAATTCGCGGTTAATCATGCTCTTCTTTGCCATAACGTCTTTACCTTATTTAAATGGGAAGCCGAATGCTTTGAGTAACGCACGACCTTCTTCATCATTACCAGCTGACGTGGTGATTGTCACATCCATACCGCGGATACGATCAATTTTGTCAAAATCTACTTCTGGGAATACGATTTGTTCTTTGATACCCAATGAGTAGTTACCACGTCCGTCGAAGGCTTTAGGTGAAAAACCGCGGAAATCACGAATACGAGGAATTGCAATGGCAATGAGACGATCTAAAAATTCGTACATTTGCTCACCGCGTAGCGTTACTTTACAGCCAATTGGCCATTCTTCACGAATCTTAAAGCCAGCAACTGATTTACGCGCTTTAGTGACCACAGGTTTTTGACCAGCAATCGCGGTCATATCAGCTACAGCACCTTCAAGCAATTTCTTGTCTTGAGACGCGCCGCCTACACCCATGTTAAGTGTGATTTTAGTGATTTTAGGCACTTGCATCACATTCGCTAAACCAAGGTCTTCTTTGATTTGCTGCTTTAGTTCATCGTTATATAAAGATTTTAATCTTGCCATTACCATTACACCCTTAGTGTCTTACGCAGTCGCCACTACTTCACCGTTCGAACGATAGACGCGTTGTTTGTTGCCGTCTTCGCCGAACTGATAAGTAATACGATCAGCTTTTTGGGTTTGCGCATTTAATATTGCGACATTTGAGATATGCAGAAAAGCTTCTTGCTTAAGAATGCCACCTTCAACGCCAGTTGCCTGATTTGGCTTCTGATGTTTAGTAACAATATTAATGCCTTCAACTTTAATACGATCGTTTTTTACAGCTTGTACAGTACCTTGTTTGCCTTTATCTTTACCAGCAATCACGATAACTGTATCGCCTTTACGTAATTTTGACATGGATTACCTCACAATACTTCTGGTGCTAGGGATACAATTTTCATAAACTGATCACCACGTAGTTCACGAGTTACCGGTCCAAAAATACGAGTTGCAATCGGTGCTTTGTTTTGGTTCAACAATACCGCAGCATTGTCATCAAAACGCAGAACAGAACCATCAGGACGACGAACGCCTTTTTTGGTACGTACAACTACCGCATTCATCACGTCGCCTTTTTTAACACGACCGCGAGGAATGGCTTCTTTAACCGTTACTTTAATAATGTCGCCAACTGATGCATAACGACGATGAGAGCCACCCAGTACTTTAATGCACTGAACTCGCCTTGCACCGCTATTGTCTGCAACTTCCAGCATTGACTCAACCTGAATCATAGCGTTACTCCACACGTATGAGCAATAAAAACCAGTTGCTGCCGCTAGCACAGTATGAGTAGTCGGCATTGTAATATAAATAACCGCTGCTACTCTTAATGTGAGTGATATACGCTCGGCGCAATCAGCATCCTTAAAAAGGCGGCTATTTTAACAGCTTCTGGCTTTTAATGCAATTTACTTAGATTTTTTCTACTTTTTCAACCACATCAACCAAAGTCCAAGACTTGGTTTTTGAGATTGGACGCGTTTCTTTGATGCGGACAAGGTCGCCTTGTTGGCAAACGTTATTCTCATCATGAGCTTTGATTTTTGTAGAACGACGAAGCTGCTTGCCATACAAAGGATGACGTACAAGACGTTCAATCAAAACTGTGATGGACTTGTCCATCTTGTCGCTGACAACTCTTCCTGTCAATACGCTAGCATTAGCTGTTTGATTGTTATCGCTCATGAGTCGCCTCGTTGTTTCTCGTTAATCAAAGTCTGAATCTGAGCAATCGTGCGACGATTGCCTCTGACTTCATGGGTATTACCCAACTGACCAGTTGCTTTAGCCATACGAATACGGAAAGCATCAAGTTGCTTTTCATCAAGTAACTGGGTCAGTTCTTCTAATGATTTATCACGTAATTCACTGATCTTCATTACATTATCGTCCGCTTAACAATGGTAGTTTTAAAGGGCAGTTTTGCTGCAGCAAGCGTGAAAGCTTCACGTGCAAGCTCTTCTGGTACCCCTTCAATTTCATATAGCACTTTACCAGGTTTGATTTCGCATACCCAATATTCAACAGGACCTTTACCTTTACCCATACGTACTTCTAATGGCTTATTGGTAATAGGCTTGTCTGGGAATACACGAATCCAAATCTTACCGCCACGCTTAATTTTACGAGTGATGGTACGACGTGCTGCTTCGATTTGACGGGCTGTCATACGACCGCGCGTCAATGATTTTAGACCAATTTGTCCGAATGCAACGGTGCTTCCACGATGAGCTAGCCCAGTGTTACGACCTTTATGCATTTTACGAAACTTGGTACGTTTTGGCTGTAACATAGTTTAACCTCTGTCTGAGTTTCGACGGTTTCCGTTTCCGCGACCACGGCGTTTTGGCGCACGAGTCTGCTCTTCTTTGACGGGATTGTAAACACTGTTCATACCGTCAAGGATCTCTCCGCGGAAGATCCAAACTTTTACACCGATGGTGCCGTAAGTTGTCTCTGCACGTACTGACGCATAGTCAATATCAGCGCGAAGTGTATGTAATGGCACACGGCCTTCACGATACCACTCACTACGAGCAATCTCAGCACCGCCAAGACGACCAGACAGCTCAACTTTAATACCTTTAGCACCAGAACGCATGCTGTTCTGTACCGCGCGTTTCATCGCACGACGGAACATAACACGACGCTCAAGCTGGCTTCCGATACCGTCTGCTACCAAACGTGCATCAAGATCAGGTGACGTGATTTCTTCAATGTTGACCTGAGCAGGTACGCCCATAATTTTGGTCAATTCTTTTTGAAGTCTTTCAATATCTTCGCCTTTCTTACCGATAACAATACCAGGACGCGCAGTGGCGATGGTAATCTTAGCGGCGCCAGTAGGACGCTCGATCATGATGTTGCTGATCATAGCGTTATCTAGCTTTTTGCGTAGATACTCACGAACTTGAATGTCGTTAATGAGGTATTCTGAGTATTGTTTAGGGTTAGCATACCAATTTGCATTATGCTTTTTTACAACACCAAGACGAATTCCGATTGGATGTACTTTTTGACCCATAACTTATTCTCCTACCTTTATAGTGATGTGACAGGTACGCTTACTGATACGATCAGCGCGACCTTTGGCACGTGGTAGGATACGTTTTAGCGTAATGCCTTCATCAACGTAGATGGTTGATACTTTAAGCGTATCAATATCTAAACCGTTGTTGTTTTCGGCATTGGCGATGGCTGAGTTAAGACATTTCTTAACAAACACAGCGCCTTTTTTATTACTATACGTTAGGATATCCAAAGCACGCTCGATAGATTTGCCACGAACTTCATCAGCAACGAGTCTAACTTTTTGTGCCGATATGGCGGCACCGCGTAATTTTGCAGTTACTTCCATGGTAAGCACCTTATCTCTTAGCTTTTTTGTCAATGCCGTGACCACGATACGTACGAGTCGGGGCAAATTCACCTAGTTTATGACCAACCATCTGCTCACTCACAATAACCGGTACGTGAGTACGGCCGTTGTGAACAGATAAAGTTAGGCCAACCATTTGTGGCAGAATCATCGAGCGGCGCGACCAAGTCTTAATTGGTTTGCGTGAGTTGGTGTCTAATGCATTTTCAACTTTAGCAAATAAGTGCGCGTCTATGAATGGACCTTTTTTCAATGAACGAGGCATGAAATTCTTCCTTTATTTCTTCTTGGCGCGGCGGCGGATGATCATGTTGTCAGTACGCTTATTGTGACGCGTTTTAAGTCCTTTAGACTTCTGACCCCAAGGGCTAGTTGGATGGCGACCTTTATTACGACCTTCACCACCACCGTGTGGGTGATCAACCGGGTTCATAGCGACACCACGAACAGAAGGACGAACACCACGCCAACGTGAAGCACCAGCTTTACCAAGTGATTTCAAGTTGTTTTCAGTGTTAGAAACTTCACCAATAACAGCACGGCAGTTCACGTGTACACGGCGTGTTTCGCCAGAGCGCATACGTAGAATAGCATAAATACCGTCACGACCTAGCAACTGAACACTGGCACCCGCAGAACGAGCCATCTGTGCACCTTTACCGATTTTAAGTTCGATATTATGGATCACAGTACCTAGTGGTATGTTTTTTAGCGGTAAACAGTTACCTGGACGAATTGGTGATAATTCACCTGACATTACAGTATCGCCAACTACTTGCTTCTTAGCAGCGATAATATAACGACGTTCGCCGTCAGCGTACTTAAGTAAAGCAATATGCGCAGTACGGTTAGGATCGTATTCAATACGCTCTACTGTAGCTGGGATATTGTCTTTAGTACGTTTAAAATCAATAATACGATAATGTTGCTTATGACCACCGCCGATGTGACGAGTAGTGATACGGCCATTATTGTTACGACCACCGGTCTTGCTTTTTGATTCTAGAAGCGCTGCAAACGGACGACCTTTATAAAGGTGTGGATGCACTACTTTTTCAACAAAACGACGGCCTGGTGATGTTGGCTTTGCTCTTACGATAGGCATGAGTGTAATCCTTATTCGTTATTCGCTGTTTCACTAGTAGAAGCAGTCGTATTTGCGACCTCTTCACCAGCATCAGCCATTTGTACATCTTGACCAGCTTTTAAGGTAACATAGGCTTTTTTATAGTCATTACGACGGCCGATACTTTTACCAAAACGCTTTGTCTTACCTTTAACGTTCAATGTGTTTACTTTTAAAACTTCAACACCTTCAAACATCATCTCAACTGCTTTTTTAACTTCTAACTTAGTAGCGTTAGAGTCAATTTTAAATACCTGCACACCAAGTGAGTCGCCAAGCATTTGAGATTTCTCTGAGAATACAGGTCCTCTTAGGATCTGATAAAGTCTTGCGTTATTCATGCTAGTGCTTCCTCAAATTGTTTCGCAGCTTCGACTGTCATGATCACTTTATCAAAAGCGATCAAGCTCACTGGATCCACTTCACTTGTATCAAGTACATTGACATGTGGGATGTTTCGAGCAGCTAAGTATAAGTTTTCGTCAACTTCTTTGGTGACGATTAATGCGCGTGATGCATTTAACTCACCTAACTTTGCGATAAGCTCTTTAGTCTTAGGTCCAGAAACGCTCAACTCTTCAACCAAGATCAAACGCTCTTGGCGAATCAATTCGGCTAGGATACACTGCATAGCACCGCGATACATTTTACGGTTGACTTTCTGTGACCAATCTTGTGGTTTGGCCGCAAATGTGCGTCCGCCCCCACGCCAGATAGGACTACGAATAGAGCCTGCACGAGCACGACCAGTACCTTTTTGGCGCCATGGCTTAATGCCACCGCCAGAAACTTCGGCACGGGTCTTTTGAGCGCGTGTACCTTGGCGAGCACCAGCAAGATATGCGGTGACGACTTGATGCACTAGTGCTTCGTTGAATTCACGACCGAAAGCCGTATCAGAAAGCTCAACTGCCGCCCCTGTAACTGTTTTTAAATCCACGTTAATCCCCTTGCTTAGGCTTTGACTGACGGACGTACGATGACATCGCCACCGGTGGCACCTGGGATAGCACCCTTGATGACAAGTAACCCATTTTCAACATCAACCGATATCACTTCTAGGCCTTGAACGGTAACGCGTTTGTTACCCATCTGACCTGGCATTTTTTTGCCTTTGAAGACTTTACCTGGTGACTGGTTTTGACCAGTTGAACCAATGGCACGGTGAGATACTGAGTTACCATGAGTGGCATCTTGCATGCTGAAGTTGTGACGCTTCACGCCGCCTTGAAAGCCTTTACCTTTACTGTTTCCTGTGACATCAACCATCTGACCTTGTTCAAACAAGTCAGCTAGGATCTCACCACCAATCTCACGACCTTCAAGATCGCTGTCATTGGCACGAAATTCCCAAACACCACGACCAGCGGCAACGCCGGCTTTAGCGAAGTGACCTTTTTGAGCTGCTGTTACGCGGCTGTCACGACGGGTGCCTGTGGTGATTTGGATGGCTTGATAGCCATCTACATCAGTATTTTTTACTTGAGTAATGCGGTTAGCACTGATCTCAACCACTGTTACAGGGATAGATGCGCCTGCTTCAGTGAAGACACGGGTCATGCCGCATTTTTTACCGACTAAACCGATCGCCATTTTAGACCTCTTTATATCTTATATTAATGGGTTGGGTGTTTATGTGCATTAACCCAAAGCAATTTGAACGTCAACACCCGCCGCTAAGTCAAGCTTCATTAGCGCATCCACAGTTTTATCGGTAGGTTGAACAATGTCAACCATACGCTTATGAGTACGGATTTCGTACTGATCACGAGCGTCTTTGTTTACGTGTGGTGAAGTTAGAACGTTGAAGCGCTCAATGCGAGTCGGCAACGGTACAGGACCACAAACTTGCGCACCGGTGCGCTTTGCAGTATCAACAATCTCTTGTGCAGATTGATCAATCAGACGATGATCAAAAGACTTAAGACGGATACGGATTCTCTGGTTAGCCATGCCAGCAAGCTCCTAATATGTGCTTTCGTCATTCTTGCTTTGCAAAGATATGACCAAAAGCCGTTTGGTTAAATATTTACTTAAAGCTGCCTTCTGTTCTTAACCAGAATGAGTTCTTTATCCGAACTTGTAGCGTGCCAAAAGCAAAATAGTTTAAAGCCCCGCCGACCCTTCCATAATAGGATGTCAGCAAAGGCATAATGAAATAGTGCTAGAAACGATGCTCTAGCTGTCATAGCGCCAGCTGTTTGATTGGCTGCGCATATATAATTCAGTGGTATATATTATACATAGTATTTCAGTCATTGCAAGAGCAATATCTATGGCATTTCAAGATATTAGGCTTTATAAACAATGTCACTTGTAGTCAATAATTTGCGCCGAATATTTTAGTAATGGGCAAACCATTAGTCTAAAACGATATCGTACTGCTCTTGGGTATAGAGATTTTCGACATCAAAAGTAATCACTCTACCCAGCAGATACTCTAAATCTGCTACCGTATCCGACTCTGAAGTTAGTAACAAGTCAATGACTGCGGCATGGGCAACCACCGTAAACTTCTTAGGAGAATTATAGGTACGAGCACAGCGCATGATTTCACGAAATATCTCAAAGCAGACGGTTTCAGCGGTTTTGACAAAGCCGCGGCCTTGACAAGTTGAACACGGCTCACACAACTGCTGCCCTAGCGATTCACGAGTACGTTTACGGGTCATCTCTACCAAACCAAGTTCACTGACTTGGGTAATCTTCGTCTTGGCATAGTCTTGTGCCAGTTGCGACTGCAAACTCTCCAGCACGTCATCTTTATGCTGCTGCTCCAGCATATCAATGAAGTCTAGGATAATAATACCGCCAAGATTACGCAAACGCAGCTGTCGAGCGATGGCATGAGTGGCTTCTAAGTTGGTTTTGTAAACCGTATCTTCTAATGAACGTCCACCAACAAAAGAGCCTGTGTTGACATCAATCGTGGTCATCGCTTCGGTCTGGTCAATAATTAAGTAACCACCTGACTTTAAGTCAACGCGACGTTTTAAAGCATCACGTAAATCGTCTTCAACCCGATGAACGTCAAATAAGGATTGCTCCGCGGTATAATGCACAATTCGATCATAGACGAAAGGCACGAACTCTTTAGCGAACTGCCTGACTTGCTCGTAGATTTGTGCATTATCAATGACGACTTTTGCGGTATCGGTATGTACTAGGTCACGAATCGAGCGTAGTGGTAGAGCCAACTCTTGGTAAATAAGCTCTGAGCTTTGATGATGATTGATTTCCTGACGACGCGCGCAGATAGTCCGCCAAAGCTGCAACAAATAATAAATGTCTTCTTCTAGTTTATCGACAGGCACGCGCTCGGCAGCCGTACGGGCAATCAATCCGCCTTTTAGGTTGACGGTTTGCATCAAACTATTTAGCTCAGTCTTGAGACGGTTACGCTCTTCTTCGCCATCGATACGCTGTGATATACCGATATGATCACTCGATGGCAAATATACCAGATAGCGCGACGGCAGAGAGACGTTGGTGGTCAGGCGAGCGCCTTTACTGCCCAGCTGGTCTTTTGTCACTTGGACAAGAATACGTTGGCTTTCGTGCAAGCGGTGTTGGATAAGGGTTTTAGAAACAGGAACGACATCGGTACTTTGCGCACTGACCACTGGCGGGCTGACGTCTAGACTATCAACACCGTTTTCCACCACAGTGTTGTCTGTATTTGTATTTGCCTCCTTCTTACCCTCCTCAGGTGCTTTACTTTTTCTTTCTACTACTGGGCGAGGCTCGCGCTGCATATCATTGACATGTAAAAACGCTGTCCGTGACTGACCGATATCAACAAAGGCCGCTTGCATACCCGGCAGGACACGCACAACAGTACCCAGATAGATATTACCGACCAAACCCAGTTTGTGATGTCGCTCAATATAGATCTCGCCTAGGATACCGTTGTCTAGCACGGCGACACGCGACTCCATTGGACTAATATTAATCAGCAGCTCTTCGGACATAATGTTTTCTCTTATCTTTCAACTTTCTTGTTAGACAGTCATCGTCTATTAGATTTACAGTGTAACAAATGCAACTTGCTCTTGCCCATTACCCTAGCGTGTCGTTATGTGCAGACAATGAACGGCGGGCTTTTAGCGCATTGACAAGGGCTGCTCTACCATTGTGGCTTTTTAATGAGTGCCAGTATCTAGAATATCTTTAAGCAATGCCAGCGTTTGCGAAAGCGGCAAGCCGACGACATTGGTATAGCTACCATTGATACGGCTAACCCATGCAGCACCCAAACCTTGAATACCGTAGCCACCTGCTTTATCAGCAGGTTCGCCACTCTCCCAATAACAGCTCATCATCTCCGTCGTCAGAGGTATAAAGGTGACTGCCGTACGTTCGGTGAGTTGTTGTTGCTTGACGACTTGGAATACTGGCTCATGGCTTTCTGTATGAGTGTGCGTAGAAACTAAGGATACATGGGTAGCTTGTACCGCCGTCCATACTTCATGGGTATTATCTGACATTTGCTGCCACATGCGATAAGCGTGCTCGCGATCGGCTGGTTTTACCAGTACCGTCTGACCATCTGGTAGTACACCAATGGTATCAGAGGTCAAAATAATAAGCTGCTCAGCGAGGTTATCTTTGTTTGTTTCAACGGTGTTGTCATTTAGCTGTTGTACTGCGGCAGCCGCTTTGGCAGCGACCATGCGCTCAATATAGTTTTTTGGTAGCTCATTATCTTGTGGCGTTTCATCGATATCAACGCTCATAACCGTAAAATCCAGCTGCGCTCTAGCGAGCAACTCCCGACGACGCGGTGAACCAGAGGCTAAAATAATATCCATCGCTATTCTCTTATTTTATGATCATACCAATTATCAAAGGCACAGAGACTTTCAGGATTGGCAGCTTTCATGTTGAGCATAAATTCTACTGCCAATCACATTAACACTACTAATAACAGAAAGGCTCTCAAAAGCAATTATTAAGGTAATAACTGAATTGATTAACGCGCAAATTTTCGTAACACTAGTAGCACTAGAGGCCAGCTGACTATACTCATCAATAAAGAAAAGGCAGACTGCGCGACAAAAATGTTTTGGATAAACATCTGTAGCATCCACAAACTCAGTTGAAACAGCAGCAAGCCTAATGAGGCGATAAGCCAAGCATTGACAGTGTTTAATTTTCTGACATAAATGCTACTGATCTTGATAACAAGTGCCACCATCACAGCAGCAAAGGCTTGCTGACCTAAATGGGTGTCCATCAAAAGGTCTGCCGCTAAACCAATGGTAAATGCGGTAAAGATACCAACGTAACGTGGCTGAAACAGCAGCCAAAAAATCAGCACCATGATCATAATCATGGGACGCAAGGTAGCCATACTAGGACTTAATGGATAGACATTGAGCGATGAGGCAACGACAAAGCTGGTAACAATCGCAATGAGCAAGATCCCGATTGGGTGCCTAGAGTCAGAATACGTCATGAATACCTACCTTAGCGAGTGTTTGGCAGCGGCCATTTGAACGTCTATTTAGCTGAAAAAACATCACTAAAAAGGTATGGGTGAAGACACTATAGAGCGAGCCCGGCAAAGTGGTTAGCGATGTATAAATTGAATATCAGCCACCATTGCTATCGAAACCCACATTACTTTTATCTATCAGCTTGTCTTGAAGCACTAATACGTAGGCATTATCGATAAAATTTGCCGCTGGCGTGACTTCAATACTTCTGAAGTTATCTGCTTGCGTGTCTTTGACATGAGCGATCCTACCGACTCGATAGCCTGCTGGAATGCGACCACCTAAACCTGAAGAAACCAGCTCGTCACCCACGCGCACGTCTGAGGTTTTGAAGACATAATTGAGGCTTAAAGAAGTGGGTATTCCCTGACCCGTCACAATCGCCCGCTGACCCGTACGTTTAACCGTTACTGCTACCGACTGCTGCTCATCAGTAATGAGTAGTAAGCGGCTAGTATTGGGATAGACATTGATAATCTGACCCAATATGCCGTCTTCGTCGATGACCGTTTGACCGACTTGCACCCCATCTTGCGCGCCTTTGTTGAGCACGACGATTTGGCGAAGTAAATTGGTGTCTGTACCGATAACCTGTGCCAAATTTAGCTCAAACTGTTCAGGTTTGGTGGTCGACAAGATGCCTTGCAAGCGCGCATTTTGTGCCAAAATATAATCTTGCTGCTGGAGCTTGGCCTGCGCGTGAATCAACTGCGATTTTAATTGCATGTTTTCGCGGCGTAGCGCTTCTTTTGATTGTAAGCTGCCACTTGCCCAATGCTTAGCATAGCTTGGCAATAGTGACAATTCATAGATAGGCTGCATAGCGGCATGGCTGGTATTGCGTACAGGACTGAACCATTCCGGATTTTTGCTATCGAACCACATCATTATCAACGCTACTATCAATACAATAGCAGCCTTACGAAATGCTAATGGCTGGCGTGCAAAAATACTTGGCGTCATAAGTCATCTAATTAAGGTTTTCTAATGTGAGCAATACCTAGCGCTAATTATAACAATGTTTAATGATCTCATCGTTATCAGCATTTAGTGGCGATGCTTGTAGCTGGCAATTAGTAATATGATTAAAGGCAGCGCAACTGGCTACCTTTATCGTTATTTACTGTTATCGTTAAATCGAATGTTTGACAATCGTGTTAACCGTCACTGAAGCATGCTTGTAAAAAATCACGGTTAACAGCAACTGATGTTCATTTAAATAAAAAGCTACTTAAACAAATGATCACTTAAACAAAAATCATGTTTAAGCTTTTATTATTGATAAAGTCGAGGGCGATACCGCCACCACGACTGACGCAAGTCAATGGATCGTCAGCGACTGTCACTGGCAAACCCGTCTCTCTTGAAATCAGCTTGTCTAAATCACGCAACAATGCACCGCCACCGGTCAAGACAATACCACGCTCGGCAATATCTGATGACAGCTCAGGTGGGGTTTGCTCAAGTGCTGCTTTTACCGCACTGACAATACCGCTTAGTGGGTCGCTTAACGCTTTTTGCACTTCTTCTGAATTGACCGTAAAGGTTTTTGGCACGCCTTCTGCCATGCTACGACCACGAACTTCTACTTCTAGCTGGCCTTCTTCGTTCAATGCAGAGCCAACTTCTTTTTTGATACGCTCAGCAGTGGTTTCACCAATCACACAACCGTGGGTACGGCGTACATGAGTGATGATGGCTTCATCAAATATGTCGCCACCGATACGAATCGACTCGGCATACACGCAACCTGATAGAGCAATAACCGCAATCTCAGTTGTACCACCACCGATATCAACCACCATTGAGCCACTCGCTTCATGCACTGGCATGCCAGCACCAATAGCAGCGGCCATCGGCTCTTCTAGCAATAGCACTTTGCTTGCGCCCGCTGATGATACGGCTTCACGGATAGCTTTGCGTTCAACGAGAGTTGATTTGCATGGCACACAAACGACCACGTTGGGCTGTGCCATAAAACGCTTCGCCTTTACCTTGCCGATAAAGTGCTTAAGCATTTTTTGGGTCACTTCAAAGTCAGCAATCACGCCGTCTTTTAGGGGACGAATCGCCGTGATATTGGCAGGCGTACGACCAAGCATCTGCTTGGCATCGATGCCAACCGCAGCAACGGTAGGGTTATGGGTACGATTGCTTCGTAGCGCGACCACCGTAGGCTCATCGAGCACCACGCCTTTATTAGGAATAAAAATTAAAGTGTTCGCAGTACCAAGGTCGATAGCGATATTATTTGATAAAAATCCAAACAGGTTCATGACTAATATATCCAGCGTCTTACGAATGAGGCGAATGAGAGTGACTGAGAGGGTTACTCGTCAGTGTTGAGCAGGTCGTCGTTAGACATCAACTGTGGCGAAATTGGTGCATCGCAACAAGTCAAACCTAAGCAATAATGATGAAATGACAAAACTGAGCTAAATTATACCGATTTAGCTCAAAAAAAACACAGGTATTTGCATCAGTAAGGCAGGATTTTGATCTTAAACGCTAAAAGTTGTTACAAAGTTTGAAATGGCAGTGAATACCATTCGATCTAATGAAACATCATTTAATTCAATAACTAACAAGGCTCTACAGGCAAATGATAGTTTTGCCTAGCATCACAGGTGCATACTGTAACGTATTTCAGAACGTAATGGGTAAGCAATTGAGAATCATGCGGTCAATTTTGCAAATCTTTGTGAATCATGGTGGCTTAGTTGAGATTGTGCAGCAATCAAGCGTCAGGCTCTGTAAACTTGGGTCAGATGCTTTATAATAAGCCTATGCTATCTCACTCTTATTTTAGTAGCCAGTTATAGTGGTTGCTTTTAACAGCGATTTAATTTTCATTACTGGTTTTAACAGCGGCTTTTTAAGTGCTTATTTTAAGCGCTACTTTTAAACCTACTTACTCTAACAAAAACTGTCCTTCACTGGAGAAACTATGTCACAGCAACCAGCAACGTCTGACAGCAATGTCAGCCGTGAAGAAATCCTAGAAGTTGCCAGCCTTGCGCGCTTGGGTGTCGATGAAACGACCGCCAACAGCTATGCCAACGAAATCAGCAAAGTATTAAAACTGATGCATACGCTTGGTAATGTGGACACGACTGATGTTAAACCACTATCGAATATCCATGAAGCTTGCCAAGACTTGCGTGCCGACGTCGCCAAACACGATATCAATCGTGAACGTAACCAATCGGTCGCGCCAGCAGTTGAAGAGGGCTTGTACCTAGTGCCTCAAGTGATTGAATAGTTGGTCGGCTCTATTTCTGCCTTTGTCTCATTTTATTTTATGCTATTAACATTTTGACGGACGACACCTTATGTCTGAACTTCATTTATTAAGTACCCAGCAGCTTATTACGGGCTTGCAAGACAAACAATTTAGTAGCCTTGAGCTGACAGAACACTATATCAAGCGTATCGATGCGCTAGACAGCAAGATTAATAGCTTTATCACTCATACGTCTGAGACAGCACGCGCACAAGCGCAAGCAGCGGACGAGATGCGGGCGCAAGGCGATCAGCGCCCACTACTTGGCGTACCGATGGCGCATAAAGACATCTTCTGTACCCAAGGGGTGCTCACCACTTGTGGCTCTAAAATGCTACATAACTTTATCTCGCCTTATGATGCCACTATCGTGTCAAACATCGACAAAGCGGGCATGATTAGCCTTGGTAAGCTCAATATGGATGAGTTTGCGATGGGCTCAGACAATAGCAGCTCATACTATGGTACGGTGCAAAACCCTTGGAATCTAGAGCGCGTCCCTGGTGGTTCATCAGGTGGTAGTGCTGCCGCAGTTGCCGCAGGTTTCGTGCCAGTCGCAACCGGTAGTGATACGGGCGGCTCTATTCGTCAGCCTGCGTCATTTTGTGGTCTAACCGGTATCAAGCCCACTTATGGTCGCGTCTCTCGCTTCGGTATGATTGCCTATGCCTCAAGTTTGGATCAAGCTGGTAGTATGGGTCGTAGTGCCAAAGATTGCGCCTATCTATTGCAACCAATGATTGGGCACGATCCACGCGATGCAACGTCTATCAAGTATGACATGCCAAACTACGTACAAGACATCAACGATGCAGAAGCAGCCGCTGGTGATAAACCCTTTGCTGGTCTACGTATCGGTGTTGCTAAAGAATACTTTAGTAAAGGGCTTGATGCTGAAGTAGAAACAGCCGTACGCGCTGCTTTGACAAAATACGAAGAGCTGGGCGCAACCATCGTAGAAGTCAATATCACCGATCCTGAGATCACGTTGGCGACTTACTACATGCTAGCCCCTGCAGAAGCGTCATCAAACCTGTCACGCTTCGATGGTGTACGCTTTGGCTATCGCTGTGAGAATCCAAAAGATCTCATCGATCTATACACGCGCTCACGTTCTGAAGGCTTTGGCCCTGAAGTACAGCGCCGTATCTTGACGGGCACTTATGCGTTATCTGCTGGTTACTTCGATGCTTACTATACTAAGGCACAAAAAATCCGCCGCTTAATCGTTAAAGACTTCGAAGACGCTTTTGCCAACTGTGATGTCATCGCCAGCCCAACGGCACCAACGGCTGCTTACAAGCTTGCTGAAGACCTCGATCCTGCCACCATGTATCTGGGCGATGTTTATACCATCGGTGTTAACTTAGCCGGTCTGCCTGCGCTGAGCCAGCCGGTTGGTTTAAACTCAGAAGGCCTACCTATTGGCTTACAGTTAATCGGTAAGCATTGGCAAGAGAGTCAACTGCTCACGACTGCGCATCTATTCCAGCAGCATACGGATCATCATCTACAGCACTCTGCCATCGCAAAGGAGACGGTATAATGAACACAGCAACTACTGATAACAATGCCGTTCGCGAGCACGCTGTGCGTAAAGAGCTGTTCGTCGATGGCTATGAAGTCGTCATCGGTATTGAGATTCACTGTCAGCTCAATACTGAAAGTAAGATATTCTCTAGCGCGCCCACTGACTTTGGTCACGAGCCAAACACACAAGCCAGTATTGTAGATTTAGGTCTGCCTGGTGTCTTGCCAGTGCTAAATGCTGGCGTGGTCGATCGTGCGCTAAAATTCGGCATTGGCGTCAATGCTGAGCTGGGTCTATTTAATACCTTTGACCGTAAAAACTACTTTTATCCTGATTTGCCTAAAGGCTATCAAATTACTCAAATGGCCAACCCTATCGTTGGCGAAGGGTATATCGATGTCGTGGTTAATGAAGGCGAAAAGAACGAATATCCGAAACGTATGGGTATCACCCGCGCGCATTTAGAAGAAGATGCTGGTAAATCTGTCCATGATGCCGTCGATGGTATGACAGGTGTCGATCTCAACCGTGCTGGTACACCATTAATCGAAATCGTCTCTGAGCCAGACATGCGCTCTGCTCACGAAGCACTGGCTTATATCAAAGCCATTCATCAGCTGGTCACGTGGTTGGGTATCTCAGATGCGGTCATGGCAGAAGGCTCGTTCCGCTGCGACTGTAACGTTTCTGTGCGTAAGCCTGGTGCAGAATTGGGCACGCGTACTGAGCTGAAAAACTTAAACTCGTTCCGCTTTATCGAGCGCGCCATCAATCGTGAAATCGAGCGTCAAATCGACATCGTTGAAGACGGTGGTAAAGTCGTGCAAGCAACGATGCTATATGATCCAGAGCGCGATGAAACCCGCACCATGCGTACCAAAGAAGATGCCAACGACTATCGCTACTTCCCTGATCCTGACCTGTTGCCTGTTCGTATCGAGCAGCATACGGTTGATGCGATCAAAGCTGCGATGCCTGAGCTACCAGTGGCTCGTCGTGCTCGCTTTGAAGAAGCGCTTGGTCTGTCAGAGTATGACGCTCGCATCTTGACTGGTAGCCGTCAGCTAGCCGATTACTTCGAAGACGTCGTCGCTGAAATAGGACAATCAGATGCCAAAATGGCAGGCAACTGGGTCATGGGCGATCTACTAGGTGCACTGAATAAAGACGATAAAGACATCGTCGACTCCCCTATCAGCGCCAAGCAATTGGCTGGCATGCTAGCGCGTATCAAAGACGATACCCTATCTGGCAAGTTGGCTAAGAAAGTCTTTAGCGCCCTGTATGAACGCGCGGGCGGCGATGCTGATGATGCCGCTGACAAAATCATCGAAGAAAAAGGTCTCAAGCAAGAAACCGATACGGGCGCTATCAAAGCCATCGTTGAAGAAGTCATTGCTAAAAACGAAGCAATGGTGGATGAGTATCGTGGCGGTAAAGAAAAAGCCTTTAACGGTCTGGTCGGTCAAGTCATGAAAGCCAGTCGCGGTAGTGCCAACCCGCAGCAAGTCAACCAAATTCTAAAAGAGCTACTGGGTTAATTGCTGATTGGTTATGCTGACTGTGATACGTAAATTAAGGTTATAGATTTTGGCTAAAATAAATAGCCCTTGCAATATGCCTAATTTTGCGTAAAATAGTCAGTCATTCGGGGCGTAGCGCAGTCTGGTAGCGCACTACACTGGGGGTGTAGTGGTCGCAGGTTCAAATCCTGCCGTTCCGACCAAACATAGTAGTAAAGAGAAAAGCCAATCATTGTTTTCAATGGTTGGCTTTTTTTTGTGCTAAATTTGGTTAGCTAATACATGATGCAATAGAGGAACAACAAGTTAAACTTTAGTCAACTTTTAAGACTAACATTTAGCATAAAATATTTCGTAAGTTTAGGGATAACTATCCTAAATCAGCCATTCACAATACTTTGTACTGGCTTATCTTGTGCCTATTTTCGTTCAAGGGTTTATAAATCATGGAGCTTTCAAGTTATAAGAAATCATTAGAAGATAGTAAGTATATTTATGCTTCTGATTTTATAGAGTTAATTTCCTTTAGTACTAGACCTAATGTAAAAATCGAACGCATAGCTGCATATCTTATAGATGAAAATTTTGACCAGCAAGTAACCTCTTACTACTCTCAAAATGGTAAAAGCTATAGTAAAGATCTTCATAGAGAAAATTTTGGTTTTGATTTAAATACTAGAGAATACCTAAGACACTGCGATTCTATAAAGTTCTCATTATGTAAATATTTTTTATACAGTGAAGAGGATGATTTAAATGATGACTTCTTATTTTCAATAGATGAGTTAGAGTCTATTGAATGTATACAAAATTTAAATATCGATTTTGATAGAAGTGTTATGTTTCAAGTAGGTGAGGCTTCGAGAAAATACAATAATGAGATTAATCCATATATCTTTAGGATTGCAGACGATGGTCTTGATCTTGAAAACCCAGAGCATAATAAAATACACGAACTTAATATAAATGAGTTTGCTCGAGATAAATTGGCGGTACTTGATACTTATAGCGTTATGTATGCAGCTTGCCTACTGTCAGGTGATAGTCCAACAGAGATACGAAAATTTCAAAGTCACCTTGAGTTCACTCAAGTATTTTCAGAGTATATTAGTTATAAATTGATGATTGAGCTTGCAATAAAAGATGGCGATTTACATATCTGTGAAGATAAGATATTAGCTGCTGATTTAAAAGATTACTTAGGTCAAAACGGCTATTTCTTTAGAGGATTTAATGATTGGATGGCTATTGAGCCAGCTAAACCTTTAATCAATAACAAATCTAGTAAGCAGATAGAAGCTAGTAACGACAAATTAAAAGAAGCTCAAGAAAAGGTGGCATATCTTGAAAGTCAACTGGAACAAACCAAAGCTGAATTAGAAGATAACTCAGTTGGTGACGAGCCAACACACCATAAAAGTGTAGGTTCTATGCAAGCGTTAGTCACCACACTTATCAAAATGGCTGAATATGATAAAGCAGACCTAGCCGATCCTTATGGAGAATTTAATAAGCTTATTCAAGCAAAATCTGAAGTGTTGGGATTATCAGTTAAAAAAGACTTTATTGCAAAATGGTTAAAGAAGGCTAATGAAGTTCTATAGAACTCTGTCATTTTCTATATAGAACTATCGAACTACCCTATTTCATAGAATACATCCATACCAGCCGTATCAATCAAGTTACGGCAAATATGGAGCTAAATAATGACTCAGCAAAATCATACCTCACATAATTTAGAACAACAGCCACCGCATAACGCGCCTAGCAACTTATCAAAATTGCTACTCCCAATACTTAAAATAGTACTCAGTATTCTATTGCCTTACTTGCTATCACCGCCTGATATCAGTATTCATATCCATCACATTAATATAATGTTTTAAAGTCAAAAAACTAAGCACTACCCTAGCCGATACTCGTGTCCTATAGACTTTCATAGAGCCAACAGTTAGGGTAAATGCTACAACGTTACGATGGTTTATCCTATGTCCGAGCCTGTCGATCAACCCACATCTACCCGCCTTATAGATGCTGCCCATTGGGAAGCGTACCGACGACCTTATGTGCGTGATCTGGCGTATGTGCTGGCATGCCCTAACGTCTTAACCGAATGGCTGGACTTTGCGCCACATCAGAATACCCATGCCATCGCCGTACATAGCGCAAGCTTTTGGCAAATGCAGTTTGAGGCGTATCAGCAGCGTTTAGAAGTGCTAGATACTACCAATGCTTATCAGGCGCTGACCCGTTATTTACTCAAGCGCCCAAGTCCCAATCGACTAGGTTTTCACTTTGAGGGGTTGCTGTCATTTTGGTTAGAGGATGGATTTGCGCGCAAATTGCATCCGTACGAGACGCTAGCCAGTAACGTCCAGTTATTTAACGGCAAACAGACGACTGGTGAGCTGGATTTGATATTGCATAACCATGCGGAAAATCTGGTCGAGCATTGGGAGCTGGCGATTAAGTTTTTTATGGGATCAGCACCGTTTGAGCCGGAGAATTGGGTGGGGATTAACTCCAATGACAATTTGCAGCGCAAAATGACCCATATGCAAACCAAGCAGTTTCGCACCGTATGGGTAGATACCGAAAATCATGGGCAAGTCAAAATCGACAAGCGTTATGGCGTGATAAAAGGGAGATTCTTTTTACCAAAGAACATCACTAATCTCGTCCATACGTCTTGGCTAACACCAAGCTTTCCCATGCACGAATGGTGCGATAAGTACGACACGAGCACTCTCGCGACGCTTGATATCAAAGAGTTGCGCGCTGCTCATTATATTGAATGGTTTAGCAAACGCGACTTTTATGATGGACGTCCGTCGGTACTTATCCATTCTGAAAACGGTATCTTAAAAACAGGATTATACTTTGAAGGTGATAGACCCATCGTCATTTACCCGAAGCAGCATGATGAGAAAAGCGACTGATTAAGTATTTTTCCTAAAAGTTTTATCTACTAACGCTCAATAACTCTCAATCACTTGCATCAGCTCATATCTGAGCATATCGGCACTGGGCATGCGCTCAGCGTGAAAGCGAACCATAGCAATGCCTGCACTGGCTAGAGCTTTGTCTTTTTTATCGTCTGCTTTTTGACGTGCTTTGCTACTATGCGTCCAATCATCAAGTTCTATAGCGACTAATGTAGTCTGAGCATCGACATCCACGATCACATAATCCACGCTTTGACGGCAGATACGATTGAACCAAAAGCTACGCTCAGAGGTCTCATCACTATTGGCTTCGATGATGCGTGACAGCTGAACTTGGACAAATATATGATATTCCGGCAATGCATTTTTTAACTTATTAAAAAATATTACCTCGGTATCGGTCATGATGGGCATCGGTGCAAATGGCCAAATAGCCAGCTCATCGCCACGTACAGGCTTTGGATCAGGCTCAACGACTGGGGGTTTTTTCAATAGCTTTGGTACGGTAATCAGCCCTAAAAACCCAACAGCCAATATTAAAAATATAACGCCAAATGACATGGTTTTACCTTATACAATATGAAAGTGATTGGCTGAGTGTCATCATTCGCACTGAATCCATGACAGGCCGATCACAGCAGGGCAACCTTTATAGGCTGACAGGTTATACAAAAAGAGATAATAAAAATGGCGCTCATCTTAACTAAGGATGCGCCAATCGGCAATCTATAAAGCAAAAAACACGACAGTAACTGTCGTGTTTTGATAGAAAGCGAATAAAGACCCAACCAATATCTTGAAAAATATCTCTTCTATTCAGATGTAATCATTTAATGATAGTAGACGAGCCTCTATCTTAACGCCAGTAAAGTACCCAAGCGCTCGTCGTATTTACTTTGGGATCACTATTAATTTTGTCTTTTAATGCCAAGGCCGCGACTTTGCCACGCTCAGGACCGACGACGACTCGGACGCCGCGACTGGTAGCGCTGGTCTTCACTTGATAGCCTGCTGATTTGAATTTTTTGGCCAGCTCATCGGCTTTAGCTTGGTCATTCGCCAGTGCAACTTGTACCCCAAAGCTGCCTTTGGCATCGGTTTCTTTGACTTCTTTACGGGCTTCACTGAGTTTTTGCTGAGCGTCGCGTTTGGCATCAGTCGATTTTTTTGCGAGCGCGTCTTCTTTTTTGCGTTTTTCTTCACGAGCCTGTTCAGCTGCTACTGCTTCACGTGCTAAACGATCCACCTGCTTACGCGATGGAATAGTAATACTCTGACCCAGTTGTAGCGATGTCGATGGCGAAAGGTTATTCGCTTGTGCCAAAACTTCTACGGGCATGTTGTATTGTCGCGCCAGTTTTATCAGCCCATCACCTCTTTTTACTTGATAGTCAGAAGGCGATTTTGGTGGCTCATTTTTGGCGGCTTCTGCTGCTTGTTCCACCGCTTGTTTCTTTTTTTCAGCCATGGTCTGAGCATCAGCTTGCTTTTTAGCTTCCGCTTGGCGTT
Source organism: Psychrobacter sp. AT9 (assembly GCF_047272965.1). Classification (NCBI taxonomy): domain Bacteria; kingdom Pseudomonadati; phylum Pseudomonadota; class Gammaproteobacteria; order Moraxellales; family Moraxellaceae; genus Psychrobacter; species Psychrobacter sp. AT9. The sequence goes on along the minus strand of NZ_JBKOTW010000001.1, from coordinate 724,954 downwards.
TGGCTTCTGCTTCTTTTTTGGCGGCAGCTTGTTCTTTTAGTGCGGCCTGTTTTTTGGCTTCTTGTTGCTGGGCTTGAGCGGCCTTTTGCTTATCGCTATCGCTCGTGTTGGTCGCCGCGGCAGTTGCTTCATCATTAGTACTAGGCTGTGCGCTTGAGGGTTGAACCACATTTTGAGCAACTTCTGAACTGTCGTCATCGGCGGCAGCGGGTGCACTATTGGCTATATACTGCTGATTTTCCGCACGCGATTTTGCCAAGGCTTGCGCCTCCGCAGTCTCTTGCTCCGTCAAAAACTGCTGCGCCCGTTTTTCTTGCTCAGCTACCCGCGCAGCACGTTCTTTTTGCTTTTGCGCCAGGATACGCTTTTCAGTGTCGATGTCAGTGGTCAGTGGCTGCGGCGCCTCTTGCTCGGCACTTGGCTTATCGACCATTGCCGTCGCTGGCTCGGATGTATTACCATCACCAATTTGTTGTACCATGGCATATAGCATCACGCTACCGCCGATAATCATCCCAATGCCCAATAAGGCTTGTCTCGAAAAGTTCATCCGTTTACGTCTCTTAGTTGGTAATAAGGTTGATTGGTCAGCGCGGTTATTGTTAAAACCCTATCAGCTAATATCCTACCAGTCGTCTTGATAAATAGCCACTGCCGCCAGTTACTGCCATCCTCTCTCAAAGATTATGTCATATTTATAACAGCACTTTTTTATGAAAGCTATTCTTTATGAAAGTACTTTTTACAAAACACTTTATAAAATACCTTATAAAAAGCCTCTTTGTTTGCAAAAGCTCTTTGATTATAAAGTATATTTTTTATGCTGTCTGCTCTCACGCTGCTGTTAAGATTAACATTAAACCCGTCATATTTTCACTTAATTTCTCATTTTTCAAGTGCCGCCAATGCCTCACCAATAGTATGGAAGGAGCCACAAACGACAATGAGATCTTGTGGTTGACTGCTATTTATAACGGCCTGTGTCGCTTCTGATAAACGTTTAAACTCATGTATCTGCGCACTATCCACATAGTTGCTTAAGATATTTTGCAACTGCTGAGTACTTGCCGCGCGTGGATAATCAATTTCAGCGATGAACCAATCACTAATTGGCAAGCCTGATTCGGTCAAACGCTGCACGACATTGTCGATATCTTTATCCGCAAGCATGGAAAATAGCATTTTAATAGTTGCAGGTGCGCTATTGGTTTGTTCATCACTACTTTGCTTCGCCACATGCTGCTGCCAGAGCGGTGATAATTGCGCCAATAAAAACTCAACCCCTTGCTCGTTATGTGCCACATCAAATAGCCAGTGACGATTCTCTAACTCTCGATAATCAAAGCGACCTGCCAATTTAACGGTCTGTAGCGCCTGCTCAATAGCAGCAATATCGACAGCTAATGAACTGGCTAACACTGCTGATAAGGCATTGGCAGTATTGGTTAACGATAGTGCTGGTCGTGGCAATTGTAGAGTAACAGCGGCATTACTATATTGCCAAGTAATTGCATCAATCTCGCGATAATGGAAGTCTTTGCCAACTTGATAACAAATCGCCTGATTCTTATCGATAGCCTGTTGCACGCTGGTTGGCATGTCGGTAGCGCCGTAAATCAGGGGAATACCATTGCGTAAGATTCCTGCTTTCTCGCGACCAATATCTTCGACATTGTCACCGAGCCAATCAACATGATCGATGCCGATATTGGTAATCACTGCCATATCAGGATCAATGATATTGACCACATCTAAGCGCCCACCGAGTCCCACTTCTAATACCCATACATCACAATCAGCTTCGGAAAATATCAATAAAGCAGCCAATGTCGTCATCTCAAAAAACGATAAGGTCAAAGCACACTGTAACCGCGCCGCTTCTACTTTGTTAAAAGCATTTATCAACGTTTGGTCGCTGACCATTTCGCCATTGATGCGGACCCGCTCATTAAAGGCGCTGAGATGCGGTGATTGATAGAGAGCTGTCTTATAGCCTGCTGCTTGGCACATCTGTGCAATCACTGCCGTCGTTGAGCCTTTACCATTGGTGCCTGCCACGGTAAATACATAAGCATCATCTTTCGCTGACTGTACCACACCCAGTGCTTCAGCGACTGGCAACACGCGCGACAAGCCCATATCTATCGCTGAGACGTGTATCTGCTGCATATAATCAAGCCATTCCGTTAAGTCGGCTTTATCATTGGGGCTAGCGGGATTAGAAGCTTGAGAATCAGACATGGCGCAAACCTATATATAATTTTATGAAAATAAAAACCGTGTATCTGCTAACTAAAACCAAAAATAGCATTTACCGTTATATGACGATAAATGCTATTAAGGAGTTTTGCATATTTTAGAGATATTAACACGCTGCTAAGCAGTTATAAAACTTATAAACTTAATCCGCTGTTTATTTGGTGCTAAGCACTAACATTAGGAACGCGGCATAACTTCGCCAGCAAGCGATAAATGGTATCGATAAGCTGATGACGATGTACCACTTCATCGACCACGCCATGCTCTAACAAGAATTCGGCACGCTGGAATGGCTCTTCTAATGTCTCACGGACGGTTTGCTCAATCACGCGCTTGCCAGCAAAGCCAATCATGGCTTTTGGTTCTGCCAGATGGATATCACCGAGCATAGCGAGCGATGCGGTCACACCGCCATAAACGGGATTGGTCAGCACGACGATATACGGCACGCCAGCAATTCTTAAGCGTTCAATCGCCGCTGCGGTACGAGCCATTTGCATCAAAGACAATAGTCCTTCTTGCATACGCGCACCGCCTGAGGCTGCAAAGCATATTAGAGGTACTTTATCTTCAAGCGCTTTTTCAGCCGCTTGGACAAATCGATCGCCGACGACTGACCCCATAGAGCCGCCCATAAAGCGGAAATCAAAAGCACAAGCGACGACGTCAAGATTGCGCAACTTACCATACATGACAATCAGCGCTTCAGATTCGCCCGTTTTTTCTTGTGCTTCACTCATACGCTTTGGATATGGCTTACTATCGACGAATCTCAGCGGATCTTTTGCCGTAAACTCTTGCCCAAGCTCACCATCTACTTGATCCAATATCCAATGCAGACGCTCGCGAGCACTCATCGGTAAATGATGATCGCAGTGCGGGCATACATAGCAGTTAAAGATAAGGGCAGTGTTGGTAATCATCGAATGACAATTACTGCACTTGGTTGACGGTTCGGTTTCTACTGCCGTCAAAGGCGCCGTCAATTGCTGCTTGATGCCTGGTACCGAACGATTAAACCACGATTGCCCAGCGGTGTTGCCGTTCGGCTCGACGTTGTTTTTTTCAGTATTATTAGGATTAGTCATATCAGGTTTTGTTATTGTATCAGTCATATTATTTGCCATCATCAAAGGCTTATCGACAAGTTGGCTCATTCCCTTGTCCTTGAGAGTTTAATGGTTGTCTAAACAAAGTGTCAAATACCAGCATAACATGAGCAGTTATGGGACACGTTTACATATCCATATCGCAGTCTATCGTACTTATGGATAAAGATCGGCGATAGGAGTATCAATAAATGCTATTTTAAAAACCACTATCATAATTATATTAGTTTACACTCGTAAACTAAATTTAGCAAAGTCATTTGATCTTGTGTTTATAAATACTAAGCGCTCATAAATATTAAGTCTTTATAAACCATAAATTAACGTGGCTACGCTACTGACTATTTCTCAGGTTCACACAGTGGAACTTATATAATTTCGATGATGAATGCCAGTGAGTCGCCTGCCATCAGCAACCGCGACCCATTCTGCTCTACCGATGATGTTTATAGGAGATCGCCATATAAGGCAATGACTATATAAATCTAAGCGCTCAAGCTATCCAACGCGCCGCGTAGCTCGTCCATCTTAGCCATGATCTTTTGCTGAGCAGCCGCAACAGCCGTCGCATCGCTCGCATCTATATCAGCAAAATTCTGTACCAACGCACTGCCAACGATGACACCATCCGCATAAGTACCAATCGCTTTTGCAGAAGCCCCATCACGGATACCAAACCCGACACATACTGGAAGGTCTGTCGCGGCTTTAATGGCTTGGACTTGGGTCGCCACGGCAGCTGTATCTAGCGTTGCTGAACCTGTCACGCCTTTCAATGACACATAATAGATATAACCGCCACAATGGGTTAATACTTGCTTACGGCGCTCAGGCAAAGTGGTTGGTGATAGTAAGAAAATCTCATTTATCGAGTTGTCAGTTAAGTGCTGGGTAAAGCTGCCCGCCTCTGCTGGTGGTAAATCAACCATCAAGATACCATCGACGCCAGACTGCTCACACAGCGCAACAAAGTTATCATAACCAATGATTTCAACTGGGTTGAGATAACCCATTAAAATGATTGGCGTTTGCGTATCTGTTTGACGAAACTCAGCGACCATTTTTAAGGCATCACGCGTACTGGTACCTGCGGCTAATGCACGCTCACCTGCTAAGGCAACGACTGGGCCATCAGCCATTGGATCAGAGAATGGTAAGCCCAATTCGATCATATCTGCACCATGCTTCACTAAGTCGTGAAGCAAGCCTACTGTCGTCTCTGGATTGGGATCGCCTGCCATTACATAAGGAATAAGGGCTTTTTTATTTTGTGATTTTAACGTTTTAAAAGTGCTTTCAATTCGGGTCATAGTGTTCTCTTAATTAATTTAAAGTTAATCTTTTATTATTGAGTCGCGTAACACACATAGTCTCTCTACTAATAACCTTACCAGTCGATATTTAGCTGTTCGGTACGGTTATAGAGTATATGAGTTAATAATAACGCTACTTGTATTCTATGAATCTGATAATGATTGTCTAAATTATCGTTTAAAACATAACTTCCAAGCGTTGACTTTAATAGTACAAATTCTGATAACCCATCCCCATCAAGTGAGTCAGGAATAATATTATCCTCGAACCTTTCACTGGTATTAGGCTTGTAGAGTACTGAAATACCACTATCATCTTTTTCAATGTTATAAACAATTTCATCTATATTATCAAAACAAATCACTTTCTCTTTACGGCGACTATTTGAGAGGACTCTTAATTTATCAGAGGTAATAGACAGAATAGGTTCTAAATGCCAATCAATATTTTTTGCCACATATTTACTAGGTAAGTTTTGGCCTTTTTCTTTACGAAATGCTAAGTAATGAGAAAATATGTGCCATAACATGAACATACTACATATAACAAAAATGGATTGAAATTTTAATAAATCATTACTACCTAAGAACTTCTCTGCTAGATACAAAATAAAGCCGATCGCTACCGAGAGCAAAGCTAGTTGCATACTATCAACAAACTTTTCACTTTGAAAAAACTTTAGTTCTTTCTTAGGCAGTAGCGTATTAATGCTCAAGGGCAGGCTAAGTGTTAGCTTATCTGGAAAGCTATTTAGCTCAAATAAATTATGATTCACCGTACCCTCAACATCAGATAACTCTCAAGTTAATAATGGAACTAAAGTAGATTCGAATGATAGGAACTCTAAAATCGTAGTAATCTAAAGCTCAATCCCTTCTGCCTTCATTACTGAATGCAAATCTTTATCACCGCGACCCGACATATTGACAATAATCGTTTGATCAGGTGTCATCGTCTTAGCTAGCTTCAATGCATAAGCGACGGCATGCGCAGATTCGAGCGCAGGGATGATACCTTCTTTGCGCGTCACTTCATGAAAGCCTTCTAACGACTCTTTATCAGTACAGCCCACATATTCAACGCGCTTCATATCTTTTAAGAAGCTGTGCTCAGGGCCAACGCCAGGATAATCAAGACCAGCAGAGATAGAATGCGTCTCTTGAATCTGTCCATCATCATCTGCCATTAGATAAGTACGATTGCCGTGCAATACGCCGATACGACCAGCAGCAAGTGGCGCTGAATGACGACCCGTTTCGATACCGTCGCCCGTCGCTTCGACGCCATACATTTTGACATCAGTATCATTTAAGAAGTCAAAGAACAGACCAATCGCATTTGAGCCACCACCGACACAGGCGACTAGGGCGTCTGGTAATTTGCCAGTCATTTGCAAATGCTGAATGCGCGCTTCTTTACCGATAATCGCTTGGAAATCACGCACGAGTAGAGGATAAGGATGCGGGCCAGCGACCGTACCAATAATGTAATAAGTGCTATCGACATTGGTGACCCAATCACGCATCGCTTCATTCATCGCATCTTTAAGGGTACGTGAGCCAGAAGTGACCGGCACTACTGTCGCACCAAGCAAACGCATACGGTAAACGTTCATCTTTTGGCGTTCGACATCATCGGCACCCATATAGACGATACATTCTAACCCTAAACGTGCGGCAATCGTTGCAGTCGCAACACCATGTTGCCCTGCGCCCGTCTCAGCGATGATACGTTGCTTGCCGCTCATTTTGGCAAGCAAGGCTTGTCCAATGGTATTATTTACCTTATGCGCACCAGTATGGTTAAGGTCTTCACGCTTAAAGTAAATTTGCGCGCCGCCAATCTCATCACTGAGACGCTTAGCATGATAAAGCGGTGTTGGGCGACCGACGTAATTGACCAAATCGTTATGGTACTCTTCCCAAAATGCAGGGTCTTTTTTAACTCTGTTATATAACGCTTCTAGCTCTTCTAGTGCTGCCATCAATGTTTCAGAGACAAAACGACCGCCATGCACACCAAAGTGCCCACGAGCATCGGGATACTGATTGAAGTCTTGCACATCAGTTGGATTGGTAAAGGTATTGACGGCTTGTGCCGTGGCTGATAAATCTTTGTTAGCGACATGACTCATGATAATTCCTACTGTAATAAGTGGTATTTTTTAATATAAATAGTGGAGAACGAAAAAATAAGATTTAAGCAGAAAATCGGAATAACGAGCAAATAAGGATAAAGGTGCTTTATGAATCGCTTAGATGGCGTCAGTGACCGTCACGCTTTGCCATCGATCGCGTTTGACCGCTTTCATAAAGGCGCGCATTTTGGCAGCATCTTTTTTACCTTTAGCTGCCTCGATGCCACCGCTGACATCAACGGCATAAATGGGTAGCGCTGTCGTCGCAGCGACGTTTTGGGCATCAAGACCGCCCGCTAAGACAATCGGTAACGAGCTATTATGTGGGATAAGGCTCCAATCAAAGCGCGCACCTGTACCGCCATATTTATGCTGATGATAGGCATCGAGCAAAATACTACTCGCCCCTGCCGCTGCAAAGCTATCAATACACGCGCTCACGCTAGCAAGGGTGTCTTGCTCCGCATTGATACGTAAGGCTTTTATCCAGCGTTTATTGACCGCGTTTGCCAATTGTTGGCACTGCTCAGGGCTTTCATCACCGTGGAATTGAATGATATCAAATGCGACATTATCCGCCAGTTCAACCAGCGCTTCGTGTGACATATTAACCACCAAGGCGACGACGCTGACAAAGGCAGGAACGGCGGTGCTTAAGGTTTTGGCTTGTTCAATGGTCACAGCACGCGGACTGGGCGGATAGAATACCAAGCCGACCGCATCTACACCCAATTGGGTGGCGGTATGAATATCAGCTACGTCGGTAAACCCGCAAAACTTCACGTGCATGGTGTGACCTTAAAGTACAGCAGCCAGTGATTGGCTGTCATAGCGATTAAGCATAAAATGATGAGGATTTGTTACTCAATGAGTAAATCAATTGCATCCAAAAACTTATCCTAGCATACTTTTATTCATAGTTTTGTTTATGATTGCGATTGATTAATATGAGGATACTTAATGTCTAACACTGCGTCGGCAACTACCAATACCATTGATAACAACGATGACAATAACAATGATAATACCAGCACTAGCCCCGCCCATTATTTGATGTGGTTTCGCCGTGATCTACGCCTACATGACAACACTGCTTTAGCAGCGCTTTGTGAGCGTGCCCATGATAATGACGCATCAGTAAGCGCTGTATTTTTCCTCACGCCTGAGCAATGGCAAACGCACGATATGTCATTGGTTCAACTCGATCATATCGCCCGTACCTTGCCTATATTGGCAAATGACTTGCACAAACAATTAAATATCACCTTGCATGTACAGATTTGCGATAGTTTCTCTGATTGTGCGGATTCATTAAACGCCTTATGTGCAGCCAATAATATTAGCGGCGTCATGGCCAATCATGAATACGAGGGCAATGAGATTGAGCGCGATGCACAAGCGAACAAGCTGCTAGCAAAAAACGACATCGAATTTATACGCTGGCATGATCAATGCATTTTACCACCGAAAAGCATCACCACCAATGACAATAGTATGTATCAGGTATTTACCCCATTTTATAAAAAGTGGCGGCATACTTTAGAAGTTAGCAACATACAAATGCATAAAGCTTTAGCTATCGATAGCAACAAGGCTACTTTGGAAATATCAAAACAGGCCGTCAATACTGTCGACGCGATAGAAGCGTTAAGCCAAAAAGTGGTTGAAGACTACCAACAGTCATTAGCAGATAATACCCAGCTCAGTCATATTGATAGTGAGGCACAGCTTACTAACGCACGTGACGCCTATCCTGCTGGAGAAGTCGCCGCCTGTCACCGCTTAGATCAATTCGTTGCGGATGATATTCATAACTACGATGTGAGCCGCGATGTGCCAAGCTTGCACGCCACTAGCCAGTTGTCAGCGTATCTGACGATTGGGGTCATCAGTCCCAGACTTTGCTACTTGCAAGCCGCTAAAGCACAAGAGAAACTGCATGGTAATGATGGCGACAATGAAGATATTAACCGCTGGATCAGTGAGCTGGCGTGGCGAGACTTTTATCGTCATGTATTAGCGGATAAACCAAAGCTTATTCAGCATCAGGCTTATAAACACGAGACCGATATTAAGATTAATTGGTCATACAATGAGGATGATTTTGATGCGTGGTGTACGGGCAGGACTGGTGTGCCCTTAGTCGATGCCGCGATGCGGTGCTTAAATGCCACGGGGTTTATGCACAATCGCTTGCGCATGGTCACCGCGATGTTTTTGACCAAAGACTTATTGATTGATTGGCGGTGGGGCGAGCGTTATTTTATGCAGCAGCTGATAGACGGCGACTTTGCCTCAAATAATGGCGGGTGGCAATGGAGCGCCTCGACCGGTACGGACTCTGCACCCTACTTCCGTATTATGAATCCCTTTAGCCAAGCCAAAACGCATGACCCTGATGGGGAATTTATAAAGGAATGGTTACTTGAATTAAAGGATATGCCTGCCAGCACCTTGCATAGCGAAGACAAAATACGTAAAGCTATCAACACCGACGATATGTTTGGGAAGGTAGATTACCCCGCACCAATGGTCGAACACAAAGCGGTACGGCAACTGGCGATTGCTGAATTTAAAAAATAATGAAGCACGGCATCATAGGGAGACGAATATTCATAGAATAAGGTCTATTGGCTAAAAAACACGTGACTGACTAACCGCTTCGCTACTTAACTTCCGTCATAGTGCTTTCGGGAACATCAACATTGTGAGTGTTATTTGGCGTCTCTAATGTTTTTATTAGAATGCTATATAAAGCAAATGCTAATAAGGTGAAGCTGATAATTAACAATATCCATGTCGCAAACGGAAGTCTTTCTGTCAGCTTGAGGTTTTTATTCGATTTATCGCGCTTATCATTAGCAGCAGGTTGATTATTGAAAATTGTCATATGCATCACCTCTTATATTATATGAGTTTTCTTATCATCAATATTTATAAGACTGGTATAAATTTTTCTAGGACTTGTCATCATTTAGACGTAGCCTTTGAAAAATCAATTTCAGTAGTACTTTATTCTTTTTTTAGAATAAATTCATTATATACCACTATGATAGCGTGGTTATCGATAATTTTAAACTAAAAATATTAGGGCGTGTCCTCAATCTGAATGGAAACAACTAAGTGGGCTACAAATGAAGAGATGCCTTGACTAGAGCCCTCAATAAGCATTTAGGTCTCAAAATCTACGACGTACTTACTGGCAATTGACACGCGCCTGCCCCTTGAGTGGTAACCGTCACAATTGCACCTGTCAACGCAAACAGTTGCTGCAACTGCGTTTGGGCGTTCTGTAGTGCCATATTCATGACATCACCACGGCAGGCACGCTCTAACACTTCTTTTTTTGCCATGCTTTGAGCTTGGTCAAATATTTTAGGATCAACTTGCATCATGCCAAAAGCCCCTGTCTGCCAATCATAAATCTCGATATCATCCAAATAGACTGAAAATATCTCTGAAGGTGGCAAAGTAATATTAATCTGCGGCATTATAGAAGCTGGAGTAGCTGATGTATTATTATCGCCTTCCTGCGCTTCCTCTAGTGTGGCATTAATTTGTGCTGTAGTAGGTGGTATCACTTGCACCATTCCAGGCGTCAATGCACTCAGATCAATCCCTGCCTCTACGCGACCACGGGCGATAAACAAGCCCTTTTGCTCATCTTGCCATAACTTCATCCAGCTCCCTGGACGCTGGCTTGTGATGACAGTATCTACGCTAAAGGCGACCGTTTGTAGGCGATTGAGCTGCTGAATCTTCGTGACCACACCCTCACGAGTGATGGTCTCTATCGGCGCTTCTTCAGTTATATTTTGCGCAGTATAAATAGCAAAAACGATAGCGACCAACCCAATAAGTAACACCAGCCACGACATCAAAGCAATGGGTTTTTTCGCTTGTGTGTTAGTCGAACGGTTATCAACAGGAGAGCGATTATCAGGACGGTTCATATAAGCACCTTTAAAGTTTCATCGTTTATTTTTATAACTACACACAGTTAGGACTACACATTTAGGACTACACATTTAGGACTATACATTTAGGACTATACAAAAGATCACGTCCTAAATGATAAATGCTATTTTTGAGCAACGACTTCAAGTAATAACTACCAATCCTCTACATAATTTTTAATGAATACCTCTATGTAAAGCACGATATCTTTCCGCACATTTCCACACAAATGCCTTTAAAATCAGTAAATCATCGGGTTACTGTGGTGATATTTACCTGTTTACGTCACGTTCGGCCTGAAAAAACAAAAAGTCATTGCGTCTTAGGCAAACTTTACCTAACATAGTCAGATTGCATGAACAAAAATGTCAGCATATATTTATTTTTCGGGCTTCTAACCTGAAAATTGGTGTTTGAATAGCCCGATATATTGATGCATAAATTAAAAACTTCCCCTGCTGTATGCAGGAAGTAGTTACTGAAGTATTTTTTGTGAAATCATCCTTTAGCTAGGCGATGTCCTAGCCTATTACCAAGTAATAAAGGTAAGCTTGCGGCGGTTCTGAAACTCTCAGCCACACGCTCAACATCCTACTATTTCTTATTTTTTTTATCGTTGATAAGGTTACGCTTTATTTATGAAAGCCAGTCAATTTTTGTTTGCCACTCTAAAAGAAACCCCTAGTGATGCTGATATCGCCTCTAGCCAGTTGATGGTGCGCGCCGGTCTTATTCGCAAAATCGCTTCTGGACTGTATATTTGGTTGCCCATGGGGCTGCGCATCTTACAAAAAGTCGAACGTATTGTTCGTGAAGAGATGCAAAATGTCGGTGCACAAGAAGTGCTCATGCCAATGACTCAGCCAGCAGAACTCTGGCAAACGACCGGACGTTTTGATGATTACGGTCTTGAGCTGTTGCGCTTTAAAGACCGCCATGATCGCGATTTTGTGCTTGGTCCAACCCATGAAGAAGTCATCACCAATCTTGCTCAGGGCGAGCTACGTAGTTATAAACAGCTACCGATTACCTTCTTTCAGATTCAAGGTAAATTTCGTGATGAGATTCGTCCACGTTTTGGCGTGATGCGTGCGCGTGAGTTCACCATGAAAGATGCTTATTCATTTCATGTTGATCAGGCCTCACTGGCTAAAACTTATCATGATATGTATGACGCTTATACGCGTATCTTTACCCGCTTGGGCTTAGATTTCCGTGCAGTACAAGCGGACACAGGCTCTATCGGTGGTTTTGCCTCGCATGAATTCCATGTCTTGGCAGACAGTGGCGAAGATGATATTGCATTCTCAGACTCATCTGACTATGCAGCCAACGTTGAACTAGCAGAATCTGTCAGCACTGCTGAGCGTCAGCCGCCTAAGATGGCACGTGAAGACGTCTTAACCGAAGATATGACCAGCTGTAAAATGGTTGCAGAACACTTAGACATCCCATTATCAACCACGGTTAAAACCTTAATCGTCCATGGTCATACCGAAGACGATGAGCCACAGCTGATTGCGATTGTGCTGCGCGGTGATCATCAATTAAACACCATCAAAGCAGAAAAAATCGAAGAAGCCAACGTGCCGTTGACGCTAGCTTCTGATGAAGAACTGAAAGCAGCTGGTCTGCATAAAGGTTATATCGGTGTTGACTTAGATATGCCTGTGTTTGTCGATCGCTCGGCAGCAGCCTTATCAGACTTTGTCACTGGTGCGAATGAAGTTAACAAGCACACTATTGGCATGAACTGGGCAAGAGATACCCGTCTCACCCGCATCGTCGATGTTCGAAATGTGCAAGAGGGCGATCCTTCTCCTGACGGTAAAGGTAGCCTAAAAATCAAACGCGGTATCGAAGTGGGTCATATCTTCCAACTGGGTGATAAGTATTCACAAGCGATGAACTGTAAGGTTTCAGGTGAAGATGGCAAGCCAGTTACCCTAATGATGGGTTGCTATGGTATTGGTGTTAGTCGCATCATCGCCGCTGCAATCGAACAGAACAACGATGAAAACGGTATCATGTGGCCAAAAACGCCGACTGTTTCTGACTCGATTGCACCGTTCGAAGTGGCTATCATACCGATGAAGTCGAAAGAAGAGACCGTCATGCAAACCGCTACTGCGCTGTATGAAGAGCTAAAGTCTCAAGGTGTCAATGTGTTGCTCGACGATCGTAACGAGCGTCCAGGCGTTAAGTTTGCTGATCTTGAATTGATTGGTATTCCGCATCGTATCGTGGTCTCTGACCGCAATCTTGCTGAAGACAAATACGAGTACGTCAATCGCCGTGAAACAGAAAAGCAAATGCTTAGCCGTGAAGAAGTCATAGCAAAAGTAAGCGGCAAATAGTCTGATTAGCACAGACTGTGCCATAAAAAGCGCCTATCTCGATTAATGAGATAGGCGCTTTTTTTACTTATAAAAAAATGAAAATTGTTATTTGATATTATATTTTTTAGCAATCGCCTTACTACGTTTCTGACTCTCATTAGCAGTACAGACATTAGCGTAAATCTGGGCGTACACCACAGAATTATTCATTGGACCTTCGTATTCAAAGTCACACTTATCATTACGATCCTTTAACCATATACGCTGCTCTTTATCCAACTGCTCTTTTTGTGTCGTATTCAAAGTACGATAAGCACTCATATAAACTTTATTAAGACGATTTTTTTCGACTATAATCGCATCGTTACCACAATCATAAGCCACTTCCATATAAGCGTCTTCACAGTTATATTGATTTTCGATAAACTCCGCTTGTGCCGATTGCATGAGAGAAACAGACAAAGCAGCTACTGCTAGCGCCGTCAAAAAACCAGTTGCATCTTTCATCTCGACCTCCCAAGCAAAGCAAAATAACATTTGCCTATATAAGTATATAAACGGATTTGATGAATATTAGCAAGCACTCTTAGTCTACTGACGAATTAAGCGGCTTGGCTTCGGCAATAAGCTTATATCACTCACGCGACAAGGGTTGATATCGATACCGCCTCGGCGCGTATACCACGCACGAACCATCAGCTCGCTTGGCTCATAGTACTGACTCAAATCAGCGAATATTTGCTCCACACACTGTTCATGAAAGCCATTGTGCTGACGGAAACTTAAAATATAACGCAGCATTGCAGCTTCGTCGAATGTCTTATCACTGATAATCGAAACCGCAAGCGTGCCCCAATCGGGCTGATTGGTCACCGGACAATTACTACGCAATAGATTTGAATAAAAATTATAATGCTGAGTGCTGTCTATCTCAAAATTAGCATGCGCTTTGGCCTCACTCAATAACGATGCATCAGGATGCTCGCATAATGCGATTTTATCATTGCTACCTGCTAAGGCATCATCGATACAGACACCCTCAGGCTGAGCAATCAATAAGCCTGTTGCTTTATCATTCAGGTCATCATTTAGACCAAACAACTCAACTTGTACGTCTGCTTGCACGCAGGCGGATAAATCTTTGGCAATCAGCGTCTGCACTTCTACCCAATTAGTAAATTCAGTAAAGTTGATACTGTTTAGATATAGCTTGAGTGATTTTGACTCGACGATAAATGGAGAACTAGCGGGTATACTAAAGCGCGCGATGGCAACCTGTGAAATACCTTGCTGGTTAAGCCAAGACATCTCGAATGCCTGCCACCAATCGACGCCAACCATCAACTTATCGTCTTGCCAGCCAATAGCAGCGCGCCCCATACTGCGGGCAATAGGATACAAGGTTTCTGGACTATACTCAGTTGGATAGTCGGTGGTTTGCTCACCCAAGATGCCGTGAATACTCATCTGTCTTCCTAATATTGAACAGTTAAAAATTGATTCTAAAAATACTAATCAGACAGTGCATGCGCTGTCTTTTAAATCATAGACATCATAAGTTAAATCATAGACATTATAAACGCACACGCGAACCATCACTGAGCAGACGATACGAGATGATATAAAACACCACACAGAATACAAAAATCGCTGCCATTGAATACCAGACATTGACATCAGAATACCCTAAAATCCCGTAGCGAAACGAGTTTACCATATAGACAATGGGATTGAGTAAGGAGACAGTTTGCCAAAATGTTGATAACCCTTCCATTGAGTAAAATACCCCACCCAAAAAAGTTAAAGGGGTTAATACAAAGCTTGGAATAATAGAAATATCATCAAATGAGCGAGCAAAGACGGCGTTAATAAAGCCGCCAAGCGAAAAGAGTATCGAAGTGCCAAGCACAGTAAATACCGTCACAAATAAATGCTCAATGCCAAGATCTGTAAAAAATAGCGCGACGATGGAGACGATAATAGCGATGGCCAAGCCGCGGAAGATACCACCGCTGACATAACCCATCAAGATAGCGTGCTTAGAGACAGGAGAAACCAACAGCTCCTCAATACTCGAAGTAAACTTGGCGCTAAAAAAGCTGGAGACCACATTAGAGTAACTATTGGTAATCACCGCCATCATAATAAGACCAGGAACGATGAATTGCATATAAGGCACACCGCCCATCTCACCCACTCTATCGCCTATCATCCTACCGAAGATAACGAAGTATAGCGTCATAGTAATTACGGGTGGCAATAAAGTCTGTGGCCAAATACGTAAAATACGGCGCACTTCTTTTAGCAAAATCGTCTGAAAAGCAATCCATTTTTTGGACCATGACATGCTGTCACTAGGGTCTACTACTATTTTCTGATTCATAGTCCTGACTCCTTCATACTGTCTCCATTCTGGATATTTTTGTCGACAAGGCGCATAAACAACTCTTCTAACCGATTGGATTTATTACGCATACTAGCAATCGTAATACCTTGCTCAGACAATTGCGCAAACACGCCATTCAATGACTCACCTTCTGTTAAGGTCACTTCAAGCGTAAAATCGTCTGGCTGCGTCACTTCGGTGACACCTGTTAATTGTAACGGATGCTCAAGCGGAGTAGAAATATCAAAGACAAAGGTCTCAACCGATAACTGCGCGAGCAAATCCTTCATATCCGTATTAATTCGAATCTCACCATGGTCTAAAATAGCGATACGCTTACAGAGCTGCTCTGCCTCTTCAAGATAATGAGTGGTCAGAATAATCGTGGTGTTCTCTTCGATATTAATCTGCTGCATAAACTCCCACATAGAACGGCGCAGCTCAATATCTACCCCTGCGGTTGGTTCATCGAGAATCAATAGTTTAGGCTTGTGGATCAACGCTCGGGCAATCATCAAACGACGTTTCATACCACCTGACAG
Organism: Psychrobacter sp. AT9; assembly: GCF_047272965.1. Lineage (NCBI taxonomy): Bacteria > Pseudomonadati > Pseudomonadota > Gammaproteobacteria > Moraxellales > Moraxellaceae > Psychrobacter > Psychrobacter sp. AT9. The sequence goes on along the minus strand of NZ_JBKOTW010000001.1, from coordinate 708,911 downwards.
CTCGCGTGACATACTGTCGCGCTTGTCCCATAAACCAAGGGCGGTCAATAGTCTCTCGGCCCGAGGTTTTGCTTCTTTGGCAGAAATACCAAAATAGCCTGCTTGTGTAATCAGAATATCTTCGACTTTTTCGAACATATTAAAGTTAAACTCTTGCGGTACTACGCCAAGATACTGCTTAGCAACCGAAGGGTTCTCTAACAAGTCATTGCCAAAAATATGCACACTGCCTGTTGTGGGCTTAAAAAGTGAGCTGATGATGCCAATCATTGTTGATTTACCCGCCCCGTTGGGACCAAGTAACGCAAAGAATCCACCTTGTGGTACTGTGAGATCTACTCCCTTCAATGCCGAAAAGCCATTGTCATAAGTCTTGGATAAATTTTTTATCGTAAGCGCTGGTGCCTCAGACATGCAAACCTCTTTATTTGTTATAAATTTATGTGGAAATTGACTATTAAAATACTAGGGCGTGGCATCATTTAGATCGTGCGGCTTAAAATGAGAAATACTGCTGCTAAATAAGAAGGAAATCGCCGTAGATATGAATATATTGACAACATTTCTGACAGTGTTTAACAGGCTTTAGTTATTTTAAGACCAGCAAATGTATAAATACGCTAATTGATGACAGGCCCTAATATTTGGAAGAGACAATCTAATGTCTTAAGGTGAGGCTATTAGCAACGAATTTCAACTGTGTTCTATTAGAAGCACCATATTAATAATACTCATCATTAAAAAAGCGCCTACCTCATTAAATGAAATAAGCGCTTAGTCAATGCGTATCTTAAAAGCTTAGTAAGCTATTCATCACGGTCAGTAATGGCTGAGCAATAATTAGCTGGCTTCACCAACCATATAATCTACCGCATTTTGAACTTCTTCATCAGGGATATCCGCACCACCTTTAGCAGGCATCGCGTTGAAGCCATTGATCGCATGGGTGTATAGAGTATCTTTACCTTTTGCTATACGTGGTCCCCAAGCCCCTGTATCCCCTAACATAGGTGAACCAAGCAAACCTGAAGCATGACAAGTCTGACACACGGCATTGTATACTGCTTTGCCATCGCGAGGGCCATCACCTGCCGAAGGACCTGATGAGCGTGCCGTTACATCACAAACCTCATCGTCTTCGAAACATACTGTAGCGACAGGCTGAATACGAGCAATCAAGTTAGGATACAAAGCAATGAGCTTTTGTACTTGCGGCGTATCTTGTGGAATGGGTTCTTCATCCGCCGCTGCTGCTACTTCTTCCGTTGCCGCAGCGTCATCTGTAGTACCGTCTGCTTGCCCGCTCGCATCGACCGCAGCAGTGTCATCTGTAGTATCGGCGGCAGCTTGGGTATCATCACCTAACTGTTGTGGCGCGTTTTCGACCACATCTTGCGCTTCTGCTACATCAGAGACAGTTACAGGTGTGCCTGCAACATCTTCCGCTTGGCTCACCGCGATACTAGCAATTCCTAGAATGGCAGCTGCCGATAACATCACTACTTTTCTCATTCGTCACGTTCTCTTATTACAGATACAAGGGCTCGCATGATTTGGACATTCTGTTTATCCTCCTTCGACGACAAACATTTCGTCATCAATAGCAAACAGCCATCCCGTCAGCGCGCGCACTTGTAATCGGTGATTATAAATATGAATTTTCCCTGACATTATAAGGGAAAAGACGGGCAAATTGCCATGCTTGTTTACTGACTATCCTGTTTTTTCTTAAAAAACGTCAATAGCGGGCTTCGCTCATTGGCTTTCTGGCTTTTATTTGTTAGACTAGGCGGTCTTTATTTTTCGACAGACTGCCCTGCCAAGAATACTCAATTAAACGCAGTATTGAGCAACCTAGCAGTCAACTCGTATTATGCGCTCGTAGCTCAGTTGGATAGAGTATCGGTCTCCGAAGCCGAGGGTCGTGGGTTCGATTCCCGCCGAGCGCACCAATAATCTGCATTATCCTCGTCAATTTCTGTCATTACATCATAGAACGTACTTTCTGGTTCAAGCCTTGCCATCTCTGCTATCTTGAATATTTCATAAGGTGATGGCTTCGTTTTACCGTTCTTCCAGTCTGCGAATCTGCTAGGTGAAGTACCTAGTTTTTTAGCCATGTCTTTTTGAGTTCTTTCAAAATATTTTGCCCTTGCAATTAGCATTTCTAGTTTCATGTCATTCTCTCCGCTTGCAAAATTTGAATAAGTGGTATAAATTTGATTAATCGTTCTTTATCACAGATAACGACAATTCAATATTACACTATTCGGGAGTGTTTTTTATGTATGAGTATCTTAGCAAGTCACAGCATTACTTCTTTTTACGCCCTATTTATAAGAAAAATAACAATACCGCTTGCCCCTGTCCTCCCGAAACCTCTACCAATGCCGTCTTAGATGCCATTGGTGAGTTGGACGGGGGCATTCATTATGCCAATAGTAAAGGGGTCAAAAGATGAATTATCAATCGTTTTTAGAAATGAACGTTTTGATTTCAGACCCTTTGCTTCTTGAGATAAATCAAAACAAATTTACGCTGATCCTATTCCTTATATTTACGGCTATCTTATTTTATGTGGTTGCAAATGCGCTGGTTCGACTTAGTGCCTTATTCTGGTCAACAGCAACTACCAATGAAGCCAACACAGCAAAAGGAGTTCAATAGAGATGGGTCAAGCAATTAACGAAAATTCGATAGACGATTTCACACAAGAGGAATTGCAGATTATTGTTGATGCCTTTTTTAACTATGAAATAGCATTGCAACAACAGGAAGTACAGCAGATAAGCATCAAACCAGTTCAGAAAATCTTTATTGATTATGTGAATGATGTTCATAAATTACAAAAGAAAGTAGCAGGTTTCATAAATAGCTAAGCAAAATTTAATAATTAGGCCTTTTTTATAAGGTCGAATTATTAAGGTTAGATAACAGGCTTTATCGTTATTTAACCTTAATGATTGACCCAAAGACGACAAACAATGTCGCTAAGCAATCAAATCTTACAGAGTCTTTACTTAGGCTAAAAGGTGAACAGGTATGGCAATGCACAATTACATGACGGATAGAGAGCATAACCAAGCTGCCTTAGATATTGCCGCTCGTATGGTCTTTGACCGTGCTAGTAATATTTTACGTGATGGCAATCCAGTGCATGACGAATGCAAGGCCTTACAAGTTTTATCTTATACCGCCATTTTTGCAAGCTATAGCAATACAACAATCAATACCTTTTATGATTTAGTCAACGAAGAAAATGACAAAAACGATGACCAAGATGGGTGGAGAAAATAATGCGCCAGAATGATTACCCCACACTAACGCCCAATGAATTCGCTGATAGCTCGATTTCGAAAGTTGATACCCTCATCAATAACATGAGGGTAACTCAGGGCGACAACCCCGACTTACGTGCCAAATTTGCCTTACGCTTAATGCAAAGGAAACAAAACGCAATTTCTACCACGGACACAATAGTTCTAACAGGTAAAAATAATAAACCAGTTCTTAAATCTGTACCAGTGCCGTGCAATGGTCAAGAATTCTTCATTGATTGGCTATCTATAACTGCTGATATCGCATCAGTCGAAGAAAAGTACCGTAGGACAGATGAAGATGATGAACAGTACATGTCTCTTTGTCAGTCGGCGGCTCTAGATATAAGCGTATTAATCACTAGAATGTTTGGCAAACGTTTCGCAATAACAAAACAAAATCAAACAGGTCGCAACTTCTTTAAGTACAGCTTTGTGATTGGCGAAAACTACGGTTTGCTTTGCATTGGTGGACAGCGTGGTAAGTTTCAAATAATGATTAACGGTACAGGTTGTGCATTAGCGCCTGACGGTTGGCAGCAGTACGTTTATGAGTGGCTAACAAAGTACGCCATAGAGCCAAAGATAACCCGTGTTGATTTAGCTCATGATGACTTAGAAGGCAATTACTTAGACGTTGAATCTATAGACGAACTTGAAACGAATGGTGGTTTCCATTGTGGTGGCGCAAAGCCCACGGTTAGTCACTTAGGCAACTGGAAGTATCAAGACCCAAACAATAAAGGACGCACGTTAAATATTGGCAATAGAGCAAGTGGTAAATTTTGCAGATTTTACGAAAAAGGTAAAAAGGAAGGAGATAAAGACAGTGCATGGGTTCGCTGTGAGGTTGAATATAAAGGCGTTGACCGTGTTATACCGTTTGACGTACTGCTCAACCCCTCCACCTATGCAATGGGGTCGTATCCTTGCTTTGAAGGTCTTTTCATGTATGAAACGTCCTGCCGAATCGCTACCAATCGCCTAACATCGAAAGTACAAATAAATCATGCCTTTGACTGGATCAAGAACCAGACAGGGAAATACATGACTTTTTTTAGAACGTTCCTATCAGATACCGAGATTATCGAGCTGATAAAAAATGATGATGCTAAGGCAATACCCGATAGGCTTCATCTTCCCCACGCTTGGTTTTTACAACAGGCTCTCATGGCTGCATAAAAAAGAGGTTTCACTATGTCATTAATATCAACAATGCAAGGCGTAACAATCGTTGGCGCTAAACCGTCAGATTTTAAGATTGAAGATTACGTCGAGAATACAACAAAGTTGTATGTTTTGGTTGCGCTGGACGACAGCACAGGCGGAAAAGGTCAGTCCGTGCAAGAATTTAATTATAAAACTGCCGAAGATATGAAAGATTTTGATTCGCTAGATTTTCCAGTTGATGCGGATATCAAAGTCGAGTTGGTAACAAGCGGCAAAAGAACAAAGCTTATTGTTAAGGACGTAAAGACCTTAGCAAAGCCGCAACAAACAACGAATAAGGTTTAATCATGTACGTCTGCCAAACGCTCGTTGACAATGTTTGTTATGAGTGGGTCGAGCAAACTTCTCTACTCGACACGTTAGCTATTACCAAAGAAAGTGCAGCAGGGCTGACAATAGCAATCTGTACCTTGTTAGTAATTGCTTATATTGGCGGATTAATAGGGAAGACAATGATGCAAGCGTAAGCTTGTCTACGTAAACAACGGAGAAATACCATGTCAGAAATCAATGAAGTTCAAGCACCTGCAAAAACAAAAGTCACTGAAAAGCTAGGTAAAGTCGGCTTGGGTGCTAGTGTCTTTGCACTTACTGCTCCTGCATTTGCTGCGCTTGATACCACAGCACTTGAAACGGAAGTCGCTAGTAATAGTGCATCAATGCAAACGGTAATGCTTGCGGTCTTAACGCTCGTTGCCCTATTTGTAGGTTACAAAATGATTAAGCGTTCACTGTCTTAATCAAAGTTTGCTTTGAGTGCTGCTTACAAATAATCGTAGGCAGTATTACAAAGTTAATTAAAAGGATTGCAAAATGCCTGAAGCCCATATTCTTAATTGGTTGATAGTTTTTTCATTTGTCGCTGCTCTTAACCTATTTTTCAATACATTAAATAGTTGAATCAAATGAATAAAATAATTCTGATTCTTGCTCTCTTCCTTTCAACTTCCGCAATAGCTGATGATGGTATGGGTGGTGGTGGTGCTGGTGGTTCTTGGGAGTGTCCTGCGGGCACAAGAGGCGCATGGGTTTATACTTCTTCTGGTGTCAAAAATCCGTCACCTGTCTTTGCTGCTAAATATGGCAGAATACAGCAATTAATTGATGACGTCCCATCTCGTAGTTATTCTTATTCTAATGACAATTGCCCCGTTAATCCTGTCAGTGTCTCTACTTGTACCGTAAATTTTTCAGCAGTTCATGCAAACAATGCAAATTTTGCTGTATCTGTTAACTCTGTTTTTGTTGATGATTGGCAATGTGACGACGAACCTGGTGATCCTGATGAACCTAATGACCCAACCAAAGGCGATAAAGGCGATAAAGGCGATAAAGGCGATAAAGGCGATAAGGGTGATAAAGGCGATAAAGGCGATAAAGGCGATAAAGGCGATAAGGGTGATGACGGATTGGACGGCCTTGATGGTCAAGATGGATTAGACGGCAAAGATGGATTAGACGGCAAAGATGGTTTGAATGGTACTAATGGCATTGATGGCAAAGATGGTATCAATGGCTTAAATGGTGCTGATGGCATTGATGGCAAAGATGGTGCAGATGGCGCAACAGGTCGAATGGGTGCAACTGGTTTAACTGGTGCTGATGGCATTGATGGCAAAGATGGTCAAGATGGATTAGACGGCAAAGATGGTGCTGTAGCAGAGTTTCCAGTCTTTTGCACTTGGGCATCTAAAGTTTGTGATTTCATAGACTGGTACAAAGACAGAGAAGCAGAAAAAGATGCTTTGCCACCTGAACCTGAACCACAGCCAGAAGAAAATGAATGGCCAGAATTTTGTGACTGGGCGTGGAAAGTCTGCGACTTCATTGATGATTATAATCAAGAACCGCCTTTGGAAGCTGGGCCAGATGACGAGTATAAGCCAGAAATTGACGATCCGACTAAATTTGATGATAAGGATATAGGAGAGAGCTATATCAATGCAGAAGGTCAATGTCCTCCTGATGAAACGATAAACATAATGATGGGAAGCATAGATTTGAGCTATCAGCCCCTTTGCATCATTTTAGGCAAGCTATCAGGAATAATCGTTGCGGTTGCTTATTTAAGTGGCGGTATGCTCATTATAAGGACAATCTGATGCCTGCTATTATTGGTATTGTTCTCGGTTTTCTTACTCGTGATTTAATCTATGCCGTTTTTAAGTATTTATTTACGGGTTTTTTGGGATTGGTTAGTTACGCCTTTACTCAGAGGCTAATATCAAAATATATAAACGCTGCCCTGTCTGAATTACTTCAAACGGAATCTATTGGCATGATAATGAATTTATCTAGACTTGATGACGCTATTAGCATACTTGTAGGGGCAATGGTTATCTGTGCAGCAATTAAAGCTATGGGTATTAAGCTGACAGGCGTAGGCGCTTAACTTTTACGCCGCGCACAGGTACGAGCACGGCGTAAATTTTAACGCCTACTCCTAAAGGATAAAAGACATGATTTACGTGGTAACAGGTCAGCCAAGACACGGCAAAAGTCAATATGTCATGAAAATGATATTAGACTTTATCGAGCAAAATAAGAAAAGAGAAGAGCAAGGCAAACAAGCTAGGGAAATATACTGCGATATAGCTGGGATAAATGCGCCAAGTACACCAGTTCAATTACCATCAGTTCAAAATCAGTGGGCTGTTTTTGGTGAAACGCCTTTATGGTTTGGAGAGCATGACGATAAAGCAAAACCTGATGACTTTATATGTCCTAAAGCTGGCTCAATATTCATCTATGACGAATGTCACAAGGTAGATTGGATAAAAGATAGCACAGGTATGCTATCTAAACATGGCACTACAATGTCAATGAATGAGCATGGTCATGAGGATTTTATCTTCGTATTGATAACGCAATTCCCTCAATACATACATACACATTTACGTGGCCTCGTAGAGTTCCACTATCACGTCAAAAGGTTCAACGCACTAAATCAATCAAAAATATACAAATGGAATGAATTCAAAACGACTCCACGTTCAAAATCGACGATGGACGATGTTTTTGAGAAAGAGACGTTCAAATTCAATAAAAAGTATTATAACTGCTACAAATCTGCGTCTGCTCATGACTCCATGAAGTTCAAGATGCCAAAGGAATGGACGCTTGCGCTGCTAGGCATATCGTTTCTTCTAGCCATAATGGTATGGCGCTACAATACCAGCCCCATTAAAGCAATGGTACAAAATGGAGAAACTGACATAATCAAAGCCAATGAGCAAGCAAGGCTTGATGAAAACGGTGAACCATTGGACAATCAAGCCGAAACACAGACAGAACAGCAAAAAATATTAGCCCTTCAAAACGAAATAGAGGATTTGAAAACAAAATATCTAGCCGATCATATCGTTGAGCTAACGAAATCACCTGATATACTCCCTGTGTCCGTTGTATCGAACAATGAAACCTGCATGGCCTTGAATGAGTATGGCGAACTGTTAGCTATTGACGACAGCATTTGCCGTAAGATGGTTAATGAGTTCGGAATGATGCCAAAGTCTAGGCAATTGGAGAGAGACAAGGACAGTGACGGACAGACAGTGCAAAAGAGAACGGTTGAGCCTATTTGATTTTAACAAATAGGTGAAATTATGTTTAGTAAACTAAGTGACGTAATAGAGTATTATCAGTCTTATCATTTAACAGAAAACAAATATCATTACAGAGCGCATAATTTGCGCTTTTTTGATGTCTGGGATTTAAAGGATTTGAGGAAAAAGGACGTAAAAGAGTATGCAGCGTTAAGGCGCTGCAAAGTCTCCAATGCCACCATAAACAGAGAATGCAGTTTTGCGAGGGCTGCAATTAATAGAGTAAATGAAGATTATGACATTCACTTGAACAACCCCTTTAACAAGGTAAAATTTGTTGAGACAGACCACATTGCAAACTACCTGACACGTTCAGAATATCAAAGGCTTTTAAAGTCCGCCTTGATAACGTCTAATACTGATCTACATGATTTTATAGTCATGCTCACAATGACAGGCTGCCGTCCTAAGGAGTTATTAACGCTCGAATGGTGCAATGTACACTTAGAACATAAGCAGTTCATAGTCCGCAATTATTACAGTAAATCGAATAAAACGCTTTACAAGTACCTGAACTCGATAGCGTTGGAGGTATTGAGCAAAAGACAAAGACAGGGTAAATATGTGTTTATGAACCTAAAGACAAATGACCGTTATAAGAGCTTTACAAAATCGTTTGGGCGCTGCAAAGATAGAGCAAATTTGACTTGTACCATGTATGATTTAAGGCATACATATGCGAGCTGGTTGCTTCAAAGTGGCGTAGGCATTTACACGATAAAAGAGCTATTGGGACACAATGACATATCTAGTACGATGCGCTATGCACACCTTGATTATTCGCAATACGTGGGAGCAGTAGAAAAGATTTCGTAAACTCAACGATATAACAAACAGTTATCAATAAGGCTTGGCTGCAGGTGCTTATTGATAACTTTTGAGAATGATTAGAAGCAATACCGTTAATGTCCTTACTAACTAAATTGTAAACTTCTGTAACTGAATATTGCTTGCTCACAGTCTCCGAAGCCGAGGGTCGTGGGTTCGATTCCCGCCGAGCGCACCAATAATCTGCATTATCCTCGTCAATTTCTGTCATTACATCATAGAACGTACTTTCTGGTTCAAGCCTTGCCATCTCTGCTATCTTGAATATTTCATAAGGTGATGGCTTCGTTTTACCGTTCTTCCAGTCTGCGAATCTGCTAGGTGAAGTACCTAGTTTTTTAGCCATGTCTTTTTGAGTTCTTTCAAAATATTTTGCCCTTGCAATTAGCATTTCTAGTTTCATGTCATTCTCTCCGCTTGCAAAATTTGAATAAGTGGTATAAATTTGATTAATCGTTCTTTATCACAGATAACGACAATTCAATATTACACTATTCGGGAGTGTTTTTTATGTATGAGTATCTTAGCAAGTCACAGCATTACTTCTTTTTACGCCCTATTTATAAGAAAAATAACAATACCGCTTGCCCCTGTCCTCCCGAAACCTCTACCAATGCCGTCTTAGATGCCATTGGTGAGTTGGACGGGGGCATTCATTATGCCAATAGTAAAGGGGTCAAAAGATGAATTATCAATCGTTTTTAGAAATGAACGTTTTGATTTCAGACCCTTTGCTTCTTGAGATAAATCAAAACAAATTTACGCTGATCCTATTCCTTATATTTACGGCTATCTTATTTTATGTGGTTGCAAATGCGCTGGTTCGACTTAGTGCCTTATTCTGGTCAACAGCAACTACCAATGAAGCCAACACAGCAAAAGGAGTTCAATAGAGATGGGTCAAGCAATTAACGAAAATTCGATAGACGATTTCACACAAGAGGAATTGCAGATTATTGTTGATGCCTTTTTTAACTATGAAATAGCATTGCAACAACAGGAAGTACAGCAGATAAGCATCAAACCAGTTCAGAAAATCTTTATTGATTATGTGAATGATGTTCATAAATTACAAAAGAAAGTAGCAGGTTTCATAAATAGCTAAGCAAAATTTAATAATTAGGCCTTTTTTATAAGGTCGAATTATTAAGGTTAGATAACAGGCTTTATCGTTATTTAACCTTAATGATTGACCCAAAGACGACAAACAATGTCGCTAAGCAATCAAATCTTACAGAGTCTTTACTTAGGCTAAAAGGTGAACAGGTATGGCAATGCACAATTACATGACGGATAGAGAGCATAACCAAGCTGCCTTAGATATTGCCGCTCGTATGGTCTTTGACCGTGCTAGTAATATTTTACGTGATGGCAATCCAGTGCATGACGAATGCAAGGCCTTACAAGTTTTATCTTATACCGCCATTTTTGCAAGCTATAGCAATACAACAATCAATACCTTTTATGATTTAGTCAACGAAGAAAATGACAAAAACGATGACCAAGATGGGTGGAGAAAATAATGCGCCAGAATGATTACCCCACACTAACGCCCAATGAATTCGCTGATAGCTCGATTTCGAAAGTTGATACCCTCATCAATAACATGAGGGTAACTCAGGGCGACAACCCCGACTTACGTGCCAAATTTGCCTTACGCTTAATGCAAAGGAAACAAAACGCAATTTCTACCACGGACACAATAGTTCTAACAGGTAAAAATAATAAACCAGTTCTTAAATCTGTACCAGTGCCGTGCAATGGTCAAGAATTCTTCATTGATTGGCTATCTATAACTGCTGATATCGCATCAGTCGAAGAAAAGTACCGTAGGACAGATGAAGATGATGAACAGTACATGTCTCTTTGTCAGTCGGCGGCTCTAGATATAAGCGTATTAATCACTAGAATGTTTGGCAAACGTTTCGCAATAACAAAACAAAATCAAACAGGTCGCAACTTCTTTAAGTACAGCTTTGTGATTGGCGAAAACTACGGTTTGCTTTGCATTGGTGGACAGCGTGGTAAGTTTCAAATAATGATTAACGGTACAGGTTGTGCATTAGCGCCTGACGGTTGGCAGCAGTACGTTTATGAGTGGCTAACAAAGTACGCCATAGAGCCAAAGATAACCCGTGTTGATTTAGCTCATGATGACTTAGAAGGCAATTACTTAGACGTTGAATCTATAGACGAACTTGAAACGAATGGTGGTTTCCATTGTGGTGGCGCAAAGCCCACGGTTAGTCACTTAGGCAACTGGAAGTATCAAGACCCAAACAATAAAGGACGCACGTTAAATATTGGCAATAGAGCAAGTGGTAAATTTTGCAGATTTTACGAAAAAGGTAAAAAGGAAGGAGATAAAGACAGTGCATGGGTTCGCTGTGAGGTTGAATATAAAGGCGTTGACCGTGTTATACCGTTTGACGTACTGCTCAACCCCTCCACCTATGCAATGGGGTCGTATCCTTGCTTTGAAGGTCTTTTCATGTATGAAACGTCCTGCCGAATCGCTACCAATCGCCTAACATCGAAAGTACAAATAAATCATGCCTTTGACTGGATCAAGAACCAGACAGGGAAATACATGACTTTTTTTAGAACGTTCCTATCAGATACCGAGATTATCGAGCTGATAAAAAATGATGATGCTAAGGCAATACCCGATAGGCTTCATCTTCCCCACGCTTGGTTTTTACAACAGGCTCTCATGGCTGCATAAAAAAGAGGTTTCACTATGTCATTAATATCAACAATGCAAGGCGTAACAATCGTTGGCGCTAAACCGTCAGATTTTAAGATTGAAGATTACGTCGAGAATACAACAAAGTTGTATGTTTTGGTTGCGCTGGACGACAGCACAGGCGGAAAAGGTCAGTCCGTGCAAGAATTTAATTATAAAACTGCCGAAGATATGAAAGATTTTGATTCGCTAGATTTTCCAGTTGATGCGGATATCAAAGTCGAGTTGGTAACAAGCGGCAAAAGAACAAAGCTTATTGTTAAGGACGTAAAGACCTTAGCAAAGCCGCAACAAACAACGAATAAGGTTTAATCATGTACGTCTGCCAAACGCTCGTTGACAATGTTTGTTATGAGTGGGTCGAGCAAACTTCTCTACTCGACACGTTAGCTATTACCAAAGAAAGTGCAGCAGGGCTGACAATAGCAATCTGTACCTTGTTAGTAATTGCTTATATTGGCGGATTAATAGGGAAGACAATGATGCAAGCGTAAGCTTGTCTACGTAAACAACGGAGAAATACCATGTCAGAAATCAATGAAGTTCAAGCACCTGCAAAAACAAAAGTCACTGAAAAGCTAGGTAAAGTCGGCTTGGGTGCTAGTGTCTTTGCACTTACTGCTCCTGCATTTGCTGCGCTTGATACCACAGCACTTGAAACGGAAGTCGCTAGTAATAGTGCATCAATGCAAACGGTAATGCTTGCGGTCTTAACGCTCGTTGCCCTATTTGTAGGTTACAAAATGATTAAGCGTTCACTGTCTTAATCAAAGTTTGCTTTGAGTGCTGCTTACAAATAATCGTAGGCAGTATTACAAAGTTAATTAAAAGGATTGCAAAATGCCTGAAGCCCATATTCTTAATTGGTTGATAGTTTTTTCATTTGTCGCTGCTCTTAACCTATTTTTCAATACATTAAATAGTTGAATCAAATGAATAAAATAATTCTGATTCTTGCTCTCTTCCTTTCAACTTCCGCAATAGCTGATGATGGTATGGGTGGTGGTGGTGCTGGTGGTTCTTGGGAGTGTCCTGCGGGCACAAGAGGCGCATGGGTTTATACTTCTTCTGGTGTCAAAAATCCGTCACCTGTCTTTGCTGCTAAATATGGCAGAATACAGCAATTAATTGATGACGTCCCATCTCGTAGTTATTCTTATTCTAATGACAATTGCCCCGTTAATCCTGTCAGTGTCTCTACTTGTACCGTAAATTTTTCAGCAGTTCATGCAAACAATGCAAATTTTGCTGTATCTGTTAACTCTGTTTTTGTTGATGATTGGCAATGTGACGACGAACCTGGTGATCCTGATGAACCTAATGACCCAACCAAAGGCGATAAAGGCGATAAAGGCGATAAAGGCGATAAAGGCGATAAGGGTGATAAAGGCGATAAAGGCGATAAAGGCGATAAAGGCGATAAGGGTGATGACGGATTGGACGGCCTTGATGGTCAAGATGGATTAGACGGCAAAGATGGATTAGACGGCAAAGATGGTTTGAATGGTACTAATGGCATTGATGGCAAAGATGGTATCAATGGCTTAAATGGTGCTGATGGCATTGATGGCAAAGATGGTGCAGATGGCGCAACAGGTCGAATGGGTGCAACTGGTTTAACTGGTGCTGATGGCATTGATGGCAAAGATGGTCAAGATGGATTAGACGGCAAAGATGGTGCTGTAGCAGAGTTTCCAGTCTTTTGCACTTGGGCATCTAAAGTTTGTGATTTCATAGACTGGTACAAAGACAGAGAAGCAGAAAAAGATGCTTTGCCACCTGAACCTGAACCACAGCCAGAAGAAAATGAATGGCCAGAATTTTGTGACTGGGCGTGGAAAGTCTGCGACTTCATTGATGATTATAATCAAGAACCGCCTTTGGAAGCTGGGCCAGATGACGAGTATAAGCCAGAAATTGACGATCCGACTAAATTTGATGATAAGGATATAGGAGAGAGCTATATCAATGCAGAAGGTCAATGTCCTCCTGATGAAACGATAAACATAATGATGGGAAGCATAGATTTGAGCTATCAGCCCCTTTGCATCATTTTAGGCAAGCTATCAGGAATAATCGTTGCGGTTGCTTATTTAAGTGGCGGTATGCTCATTATAAGGACAATCTGATGCCTGCTATTATTGGTATTGTTCTCGGTTTTCTTACTCGTGATTTAATCTATGCCGTTTTTAAGTATTTATTTACGGGTTTTTTGGGATTGGTTAGTTACGCCTTTACTCAGAGGCTAATATCAAAATATATAAACGCTGCCCTGTCTGAATTACTTCAAACGGAATCTATTGGCATGATAATGAATTTATCTAGACTTGATGACGCTATTAGCATACTTGTAGGGGCAATGGTTATCTGTGCAGCAATTAAAGCTATGGGTATTAAGCTGACAGGCGTAGGCGCTTAACTTTTACGCCGCGCACAGGTACGAGCACGGCGTAAATTTTAACGCCTACTCCTAAAGGATAAAAGACATGATTTACGTGGTAACAGGTCAGCCAAGACACGGCAAAAGTCAATATGTCATGAAAATGATATTAGACTTTATCGAGCAAAATAAGAAAAGAGAAGAGCAAGGCAAACAAGCTAGGGAAATATACTGCGATATAGCTGGGATAAATGCGCCAAGTACACCAGTTCAATTACCATCAGTTCAAAATCAGTGGGCTGTTTTTGGTGAAACGCCTTTATGGTTTGGAGAGCATGACGATAAAGCAAAACCTGATGACTTTATATGTCCTAAAGCTGGCTCAATATTCATCTATGACGAATGTCACAAGGTAGATTGGATAAAAGATAGCACAGGTATGCTATCTAAACATGGCACTACAATGTCAATGAATGAGCATGGTCATGAGGATTTTATCTTCGTATTGATAACGCAATTCCCTCAATACATACATACACATTTACGTGGCCTCGTAGAGTTCCACTATCACGTCAAAAGGTTCAACGCACTAAATCAATCAAAAATATACAAATGGAATGAATTCAAAACGACTCCACGTTCAAAATCGACGATGGACGATGTTTTTGAGAAAGAGACGTTCAAATTCAATAAAAAGTATTATAACTGCTACAAATCTGCGTCTGCTCATGACTCCATGAAGTTCAAGATGCCAAAGGAATGGACGCTTGCGCTGCTAGGCATATCGTTTCTTCTAGCCATAATGGTATGGCGCTACAATACCAGCCCCATTAAAGCAATGGTACAAAATGGAGAAACTGACATAATCAAAGCCAATGAGCAAGCAAGGCTTGATGAAAACGGTGAACCATTGGACAATCAAGCCGAAACACAGACAGAACAGCAAAAAATATTAGCCCTTCAAAACGAAATAGAGGATTTGAAAACAAAATATCTAGCCGATCATATCGTTGAGCTAACGAAATCACCTGATATACTCCCTGTGTCCGTTGTATCGAACAATGAAACCTGCATGGCCTTGAATGAGTATGGCGAACTGTTAGCTATTGACGACAGCATTTGCCGTAAGATGGTTAATGAGTTCGGAATGATGCCAAAGTCTAGGCAATTGGAGAGAGACAAGGACAGTGACGGACAGACAGTGCAAAAGAGAACGGTTGAGCCTATTTGATTTTAACAAATAGGTGAAATTATGTTTAGTAAACTAAGTGACGTAATAGAGTATTATCAGTCTTATCATTTAACAGAAAACAAATATCATTACAGAGCGCATAATTTGCGCTTTTTTGATGTCTGGGATTTAAAGGATTTGAGGAAAAAGGACGTAAAAGAGTATGCAGCGTTAAGGCGCTGCAAAGTCTCCAATGCCACCATAAACAGAGAATGCAGTTTTGCGAGGGCTGCAATTAATAGAGTAAATGAAGATTATGACATTCACTTGAACAACCCCTTTAACAAGGTAAAATTTGTTGAGACAGACCACATTGCAAACTACCTGACACGTTCAGAATATCAAAGGCTTTTAAAGTCCGCCTTGATAACGTCTAATACTGATCTACATGATTTTATAGTCATGCTCACAATGACAGGCTGCCGTCCTAAGGAGTTATTAACGCTCGAATGGTGCAATGTACACTTAGAACATAAGCAGTTCATAGTCCGCAATTATTACAGTAAATCGAATAAAACGCTTTACAAGTACCTGAACTCGATAGCGTTGGAGGTATTGAGCAAAAGACAAAGACAGGGTAAATATGTGTTTATGAACCTAAAGACAAATGACCGTTATAAGAGCTTTACAAAATCGTTTGGGCGCTGCAAAGATAGAGCAAATTTGACTTGTACCATGTATGATTTAAGGCATACATATGCGAGCTGGTTGCTTCAAAGTGGCGTAGGCATTTACACG
Organism: Psychrobacter sp. AT9; assembly: GCF_047272965.1. Taxonomy (NCBI): domain Bacteria; kingdom Pseudomonadati; phylum Pseudomonadota; class Gammaproteobacteria; order Moraxellales; family Moraxellaceae; genus Psychrobacter; species Psychrobacter sp. AT9. The sequence continues at coordinate 692,836 of NZ_JBKOTW010000001.1, read as the reverse complement.
ATAAAAGAGCTATTGGGACACAATGACATATCTAGTACGATGCGCTATGCACACCTTGATTATTCGCAATACGTGGGAGCAGTAGAAAAGATTTCGTAAACTCAACGATATAACAAACAGTTATCAATAAGGCTTGGCTGCAGGTGCTTATTGATAACTTTTGAGAATGATTAGAAGCAATACCGTTAATGTCCTTACTAACTAAATTGTAAACTTCTGTAACTGAATATTGCTTGCTCACAGTCTCCGAAGCCGAGGGTCGTGGGTTCGATTCCCGCCGAGCGCACCACTATTTATAGCTTAAGTTTTGTTCAAATTTCGCCTCAAGCATTATATTGTTTGAGGTTTTTTTGTGTTTGAATTTTAGATTAAGCCTTTTATTTATAAGGGCTGGCTATTTTATACATATAAAAACATAAGAGACAGTCTACTCTTTAACAATGAATGAGCTATGAGTTTGTGTGCATGCCTTCCACCTGTCAATCGATTTGCCAGCAGTTAAACTATAGGTAGCTTATTTCCCTTATCTTGATCAGTGTAGATAACAACGCAACTAACAACCTTTGATGACTGCTCCTCTACCGTATGGTAGCCTAGCTTATCCAGTATACCCACGTCTCTTGCATAACCACTTATCTGTCTAATATCATCAATGATATAGCTTAAATTCCTTTTTTGTTGATAAAGAGACTATATTTTATTAAATAACGTCGCCGATCTGCTTGATACAACACGTGGCACATTGAATAGTCATACTAAACTGAAGAAGTAGCGGTTAGTTCTTTCCGCTATGCCTGATTAGAAACAGAGCTATCTCACTAAGCTTAGAGTAACAAGCTAGACAAACTTAATCCTCGAATTGGAACACAAGCGGTCTAATGCGAGGACTTATTCAGGATTGGATAGCGATATATCTACTTCTAGGAGTCATTAAAGAGATGATTTATGAGAGAGATACAAAGGGATGTAATCACAACCGTATTAAAACTTAATAGCTCTACCTAACCACGCTACCAACTCACGGGCAGGAGCCTGACTCAAACACTGTGGACAATCAATATAGGTCATTATACAGTCATTTAAATCAGTCAACATATGCAGTAATAACCCTAAACCAATTATCTTATAGGGCTTTGGTAAAAACAACATGCCCGCATATACTGCCATCGCATAATAAGTATGTAGCGGATGGAAATTAATACTACAGCGATTGGGCGAAAAGATAGGTGTCGCTAGCAGATGATCTAAATCAACTAGCATTGTTGCTAACAGAATCAAATAAACTCGCTTATAGTCACTACGAAAAAACATATAGGCGATGATCAACGGCATGCCAAAATGTAGAAAATAATGGATAACGGTTTGACTCATCGCTTTTTCCGAACTAAGAAGGTGTTTTAAAAAGTGTTCTAAGAGTATCATACACGATCTGAGGTATACCTTCACACCTGAAAGACAAGTGCGAATCCACCACCTGGTGTACGCAAGTTAGTCACCTGACCTTGATAAACACGTGCAGCAGGCAACATACTAATCTGCCGTCGGGAGACCCCAGTAAACGGCGTTTCGGTCTGATAATAACGAACGAGTAAACATGGAACTGTATTTATTGCTATGGCTATTTTTGGAGGAATGATGACTCTTGTAAGCCAATCCCGCCGAGCAGCAACATCAGCAGTGCTTGCCCTGATGGTATGGAGCGTAAGTTTCTTTCTCCATTTTTTTTGGGAGATGGCACAGGTACCGTTCTTCTCCGGCATGGCCGAAGCGAGACACTGGGACGTGGTCTGGCTTTGTACACGTGCGACCGTCGGTGATGCCAATATTGCTTTTGGCGCTTACGTGCTTGCGGCATTGTTTGTAAAAGATTGGCTCTGGATTGCAAAGCCGTGGCGTCTGTCGACTTTATCGATATACCTTGCCGTTGGCCTGACCATAACAATACTCTTTGAATACTGGGCAACTGGCGCTGGCCAAAGGTGGAATTATAGTGGGCTGATGCCTGATGTTCCGTTACTAAGCATAGGTGCGTTGCCGCTCGTTCAGTGGGTGGTCATTCCGATACTGTTAATCTACACTGTCAAATGGATGTTCTTAGGTTGGCAGATATCCAAGTAATAGAGGTTAGCATTAAAGGCAGTTGGTGCTATTTAGTTCACTACACCATTACACTTGGAAAACAGGCGCAAATCCACCCCCTGGTGTACGAAAATTAGTCACCTGACCTTGATAGATACGCCCAGCAGTTAGTAACAGCTGTCCTGCATAGGTATAGAGACGTATATCTACCTTTTTGGTCGTCACAACATCATCGATTTTTATTGATCGCTCTCCTGCAGGAACAAAGGTCTGTGCGATATAATCCTCATCCAGAATGTTCTCAAAAACGCGTCGAGTCAGCTTGCTACCGCGATAGACCCCTTTGCTTCCATGACCAGCAACTGGCTTAAAAAACAGCTGTCGCCGAGTACGCCACAACTCTGCTGCCTCGTCTTTTGATACAAGCTTAGTCTTTGGTACAGACTTTTCAAGGTACCTCGCTGCAGCCTCATCTAGTCCCCAAGCGCGCAATGTCTGCGGATCGGATAGTAAGGCTAAGTTACGCTTATTCGCAAATATAGCATGCACATGGGGATTGGGTGTCACCACCACAGCATCCTCTAGATAGGCACTTTTAAGCACGGCGTGATTAGGGTTTTCAAATGCAAAGTCGACCAACCGATTATAGATCATATCAATGGGCTTACCATGCGCTGTCAGCTTGCCATCAACATAGTTAAGTTCAGACGGATCAAGTATAACAGTATCAATGCCCTTAGCTTGAAGTAGTCGGCAAGCCAGCTGAAACTCTAAATACATGAACTGGCTTTTGGGATCATTATCGATAATAGCTATGCGATTAGGCATGGCAGTAGCCGATTGTCGCTGCCACTCTTGTATGAACATGTTAGTGACGGCTTCTTCAAACCCATCAAGCATTTTAGTAGTCTCAGCACTTTGCTCGGAAGGGTGGCAGCATTGTTTTTGTGCGCGGGCAAGTGCTACGTTTAAAAATGCGCCTCCAGCGTTAGTATTGATCTCAATAAGTTGAGGGCCATCGCTACCTAAGTGAAAGTCATAACCCATAAAGGCTCCTATTGGCCCTGGATCGAAAGCAGCAATTTTGGGTGCCCATGACAATACTTGCTGTTGGTAAGATGGAAGTTTAGCAGCCGACTCAATAGCTGCGACGATTCGCACCATTGTCTCTATCTCTGTTTTAGGGACAAACACCGGTGTTGCTGAAAAAATCTTATTAAGCTCATTAGCTCCTATTGGGTTGTCTCTAGTGTCTGACAATTGATTTTGAAGGATAATATTAAGTACTTTACGATCTAAAGTACGGCAATAGCACTCTTTATTAAGTTGATCTGCAAGATTGTCATTCACTTTATCTTGGTTATTGCTTAGGTGTTCCATTTAAATCTCATTACTAAGTTTAGTGGGTATGCTGATAAGGTTTAGAAAACAGCCAAAGTAAAAAAGGTATTTGAAATGTTTAAGATAAGGTTGTTTTTATAGTTGTTTTATAAAATAGTCATTGTGCGCTATAGCTATTTTGCGAGGTTAGACAGTTTTATGTTCTTCTTTGATTAACATTTTTGCTAAAAACAAACCTAACTCGAACAGTAGCCACATCGGAATCGCTAGCAATAGCATAGATATGCCGTCAGGCGGTGTTACTACCGCTGCAACCGCAAAGCAGCCGACAATAATATAACGACGCTTGTCTGCTAAATTCTGAGTAGAAACGATTCCAACCATTATCAGTAGTAAGGTAACCACTGGAATCTCAAAAGTCAGTCCAAACACCATAAACAACTTGAGGGCAAAGCTCAGATAACTATCAATATCGGTCATCGGTATAACGTTCTGCGGCGCGAATAGGATAAAAAATTTCAATACACCTTTGAGCACGACAAAGTAGGCAAAAGCAACCCCCGTATAAAATAGAAATATCGAAGACAACAGCACAGGAATAGCAATTTTCTTCTCTTTTTTATATAAGCCAGAAGCTATAAATGACCAAATTTGATACAAGATATAAGGCATTGCTAAAAATGCGGCGACGAATATCGTTAAGCGAATGGGAGCCATAAAGTTTGACGTTATATCAGTGGCAATCATGGTCGAATTGATGGGTAACTGAGCCACTAATGGGTCTGATAAAAGATTATAAAGCTCGCGTGAAAATCCTACCAATACTAAGAATATAATTAAGACGGCCACGCATATTTTGATGAGATGCTTGCGCAGCTCTATTAAATGTTCGGTAATAGGCATATCACTGAGCGTACCTAACCTATCTCCAGACTCATTATTCTGTGTTGTATCTGTTGGCGCCTCAAGTTCCGTAGCAGCGATTTTTTCTTGTCGACTTTTTCGCTTTTCAAATAGGCTCACTGATCCGCCTCCTGTTTAATGAACGAGGAGGAAGTATTCGGTTGATGCTCTTTATCATAAGAGGTGATTGGTTGATGTGAAGCATCTAAGCTTTGGTTCTGCGAGTCTTCAAACTTTTGCATACTACCGCGCATCTCTGCTAGTTCACGCTTCATATCTGACTCAGTCTGACGAATTTTTGCAAGCTCATTTTGCATTTGTTGGCGCGTTTCAGCCAGATCAAGCTCAGCTTCTATTTCAGACTGTAGAGTGGATACTGTACGGCGCAGTTTGGCATACCATTGCCCAGCCGTACGCGCGGCCTGCGGCAGTTTTTCTGGGCCCAATACGATTAAGGCTATGACGCCAAACAAGAGTAACTCGGAAAATCCGATATCAAACATAACAGTCACATATATTAAAAGACTATTTAGTGCCGCTAATTATAAGCGGCTCGCTTCATACTTTGTGCTGATCATCAGTGGTGACAGGGCTGATTTCTGTACCATCAGCCTGAGCCCCTACCTGCGTATTTAAATCATTACTTGTAGCTGGCGTACTATTTTCATGGTCAAGTGAACGATTATTGCGAGCACGCTCGGTTTCTTCATCTTTGACTGCTTCTTTAAAACCCTTTACTGCACCGCCTAAATCTTTACCAGCATTTTTAAGCTTAGCGGTGCCAAATACGACCACCACCACAACCAATAAAATCAGCCAATGTGTAATAGAAAAACTACCCATAACGATATCCTTATTTTTAAATTCTAATAAAACCCGTATTGGGCATTACGTTTTGACAATTTTTCCTAACATTCATATCACAAGTCTAACCTACGTAGTCTAAGCGCGTTAACAATCACCGAGAATGACGACAAGCTCATAGCTGCCGCTGCTATCATTGGACTAAGTAGAAGCCCAAATACGGGATAGAGCACACCTGCGGCAATTGGGACACCAAGTGCATTGTAAATAAAGGCAAAAAACAGGTTCTGTCTGATATTGCGCATGGTGGCGTGGCTAAGCTTATAAGCTTTAGCAATACCCATTAAATCACCTTTTAGCAGGGTAATACCCGCACTCTCCATCGCCACATCTGTTCCTGTACCCATAGCGATACCAACATTCGCCTGCGCTAGTGCGGGCGCATCGTTGATACCGTCACCTGCCATTGCTACCAATTTACCGCTATCTTGCATCTCTTTGACGATACGGTTTTTGTCCTCTGGTGAGACGTCGGCATGGACTTCATCGATACCTAATTTATTGGCGACTGCCTGCGCGGTTTTTTCGTTATCACCCGTTAGCATGACGACTTTTAGTCCCGCGTCATGAAGCAGTGAAATAGCCTCTTTGGTGCTTGGTTTAATAGGGTCAGCAACTGAAATAATACCAGCAGCTTTACCATCTATAGCCACAAACATTACCGTTTCACCGTCTTTTCTACGGACATCAGCTTTAATGGACAGCTCATTATCAAAACTATTTAGGCTTTCCATAAGCTTAGAGTTACCAATAGCGACGTTCTTACCATCGACCACGGCTTGTACGCCTTCGCCAGTAGTCGAATTAAAGTCAGTAGCTTTAGGAATAATGAGTGATCTTTCTTGAGCCGCTCTAACGATAGCTTCTGCCAAAGGATGCTCGCTGGCACTTTCTACTGCGGCTACCAATGCGAGGAACTCGTCTTCATCTTGACCTACCTGCGCGTCAATTGCAGTAAGCTCGGGCTTACCAGCGGTCAATGTTCCGGTCTTGTCGACGACAATAGTATCGACTTTTTCCATACTCTCTAACGCTTCAGCATTTTTGATGAGGACGCCGTTTTGTGCGCCTTTGCCAGTACCAACCATGATTGACATCGGCGTCGCCAGACCAAGGGCACAAGGACAAGCAATAATCAGTACCGCAATCGCATTAACCAAAGCATAAGCCATAGCGGGCTCAGGGCCGAATATCGCCCAGACAATAAAGGTAATGACGGAGCAGATAAGCACAATCGGTACGAACCACCCAGCTACCTTATCTACCAATTTCTGTATAGGTGCGCGGCTACGCTGAGCTTCAGCAACCATTTGTACAATTTTGGATAATACCGAATCTGCTCCAACATTGACCGCTTCGATCAATAGTGTTCCGGTGCCATTCACCGTACCGCCAGTGACTGTATCTCCTTGTGCTTTTGATACAGGGATTGGCTCACCCGTTACCATTGATTCATCAACATTACTATTGCCATCGATCACTGTACCATCTACGGGTAGTTTCTCACCCGGTTTAACCCGTAGCTTATCGCCAGTGACGACCTCATCAAGCGAGACTTCGACTTCGTTGCCATTTTCATCGACACGTCTTGCAGTCGGCGGTGCGAGCTCAAGCAATGCTCGAATCGCGCCTGAAGTTTGACTTCTGGCTTTGAGCTCTAATACTTGACCCAAAAGTACTAAGGTTACAATGACAGCTGCCGCTTCGTAATACACACCGACTTGACCATTAGCGTCTCTGAAACTGTCTGGGAAAATATTGGGAAAAAAAGTCGCGACAATACTAAAAATATAAGCAGCGCCTACGCCTATCGCAATCAAAGTAAACATATTGAGATTGCGACTTTTTATAGACTGCCAACCACGGACAAAAAACGGGGCGGCGCCCCAAAGCACGACAGGGGTCGCAAGCACTAACTCAGCCCATTGTAAGATCTGTGATGAGATACCATACTGACTGAAATTAACTACGTTTACGTCAAACATACCGCTCATCACATATATTAATAGCGGTACAGTCAGTACTGTACAAACCCAGAATCGACGAGTCATATCATCGAGCTCTGAGGTATCTTCTTCACCGATAGTAAGCGTTTCAGGCTCAAGTGCCATGCCGCATATTGGACAGCCACTATTCTCAACATCTCTGACTTCAGGGTGCATAGGACAGGTGTAGACCGTGCCATCATAATCAGCAGGAACTTTGTCGTATTTACCGCCTTTGATAGATTTTACATCAGTGCTGTTAGAAGTATCCGCTCCATGACCATGACAACTTGCATGACTGTCTTCATCAACAACCTCGTCTTCAGGTTTAAGGAACATGCCGCATATCGGACAATCGCTCTTTTCAGTATCCCTGACCTCAGGATGCATCGGGCAGGTATAAACGGTTCCGCTATAATTTTCTGGTACTTTATCGTACTTACTATCTTCAGTAGAATGGGCATCGGTATTTGACGGGCTATGGCAGCTTGTATGGTCATCTTTCATTGCTACCATCTCGGTAACAGTGTCTTCAGGTTTAAGAGACATTTTGCATATGGGACAGCCGCTATCTGTAACGTCTCTCACTTCGGGATGCATAGGACAGGTATAAACGGTTCCGCTATAGCCAGTTGGCACCTTATCGTAAGTGATATCTTTATTAGGTTCTATGCCTGTATTCACTGTACCGTCACAGCAATCATGGTCTTCGCTGTTCGAAGTATTTTTTGTCGTATCGTGTTTCATGACTATGTTCCCGTTATTGATTGCAATGATAGTTTAGGGCTAAGTCGCCAGCTTTTGATCCCATCCAAGATTAGGGCACTGTTCGTCGTTCTAAGCATAGCTGACCTATCTGAGCCGAAGATTCAATGGCTACGCTAGACTCATCCTGCTTTGGCAAACCAGCGATATAGCGGTACAAACACAATCGCAAAATACCAACCATAAAGATAGGATTCGACAAATCCAATTAGGAAACCTGACCATGTCAGCCATTCAAAACCAGGTAGCAGCGGTGCCCAAGCCTCATGCATACTTATCTGCTCAGGTGCGAGTAGGCCAAAGCCTATGCACAAGAGATAGCTGATGAGCAGAAACAGAGACACACTGTTGCCCACAGAGCCAATTCCTAAAGTATTCGCTTTTGAATTCACTTCGTTCATCTTGACTCTCCTTAGTTTTACAAAACACATTCCATGCTAGCTCACCGACCGTTTGATTATCTATTTCAACTATAAACACTTGGTGTGAGTTAAATTTTCATGCTGAATTGACATCACTTTTTAACTTGTGAGGCGGCAGCCAGCTGGCGCCAACGTCCCCAACGGGGGATGAACATCGGCACTTGCCGTTTATAGGCAAGGTAGTCTTCACCAAATGTTTCGAGCATATGTTGTTCCTCACGTCGAGCGAGCCATGTATACACTAGTATGATCACTGGAAATAGAACGATTGAGAATAGCGTTGGCCAATGCACTACGCCTTCCCCGAATAGCGCAATAAACAGCCCAGTGTACTGGGGATGTCGCACGTAGGCATAAAGTCCTTCAGTCATTAGGCGATTTTCGACCCGTGCTTTATGGACTTGGCGCCAACCTTGAGCAAAAAGACCAACTCCTAAAAATGCAATAGCATAGCCAAGTAGCATTGAGATCATCATGCCCGTCTCACCTAGACCAACAAGAGTTGACCATAAACTGGCACTGACATATTCGCTATCCAAACCAAAGAAACGGATCAATAAATAAATGGTGAGCGGAAAGCCATACATCTCTGCGTAGAGCGCGATAATAAAAGCCTGAACTACGCCGGCTCCAGCCCATTCACGCCAGTTCTTCGGTGCGAAATAACGGTAAAAGAACCAAGAAATCAAAACAATAACAATTAGCGCGATGCCCCAAGCGCCAGCGTGTTCAAATAGTTCATTCACAACGCTTTTTCCCTGCTTTCTTTGCGCAAATATTTCAGAATTGCCATAATAGCCAACACGAGCACGGTGAGAAACAGTACAGCAAATAGCATACAGATAATCACACCGCCCCAGCCCATGCCTTGCATCATTGTTTCATTCATCATAGCATATCCCTACAGCTAGTAATGTTATTGTCAATGCTGGTGTGCAAGCGCATCATTTTCTATAGCCTTTTTCCTTGCTGACGACTTGAGGTAAATCTGCTCAGCCACAGCAATCACTATAATAGTGACAATTGCCACGCCAATCACAAATGGATCTGAATTCAGTTTAATCCAGACAAAGCCCCCGAGAACCAAAAGATCAAGAAGTATGGCCACTGCCGGTACCCATATCACAGCTTTCACGTCTTGCCGAAGGTATCGCAGAACACCCCAATGAATGGCAATATCCATGATTAGATAAAAAACAATCCCAAGCGCTGCAATCCGTGACAAATCAAACAATGTCGTGAAAGCCAATCCTAGAACTACGGTATAGACGAGCGTGTGTTTTTGAACGCTTCCTGGCATCCCTAAATGACGATGGGGTACTAGCTTCATTTCGGTCAACATAGCAAGCATCCGCGAGACTGCAAAGATACTAGCAAGGAGACCGCCAGCGGTAGCTACCATTGCGATTGCCACTGTGAACCACAGACCATAATCGCCAAGCGCTGGCCGTGCTGCAGCAGCCAAGGAATAGTCTTTGGTTTCAATAATTTCGGCAAGAGATAGATTGCTTGCTACAGCGAAACCCACAAGTGTATAAATCACTACGCAGATTGCAATCGAAATAACGATAGCCCGACCAACATTACGATGTGGATCTTTTACCTCTGAGCCACTATTAGCTATTGTGGTAAAGCCCTTAAATGCCAGTATACCTAGCGCCGTTGCGCCAAGAAAATTACCAACGGTACTCGCATCGCCTAAAGTAGAAGAGTCAACTGCAAGACTATCGGCCAGCCATACACCTACCAATCCAAAAACGAGAATACCGACAATCTTTAGGATACCGATAAAGGAGGCGACCCCTTGGATCCAACGATTACTGAGTAGGTTAATTAGAAATGCGGCAAGAATAAGTGCTGCGCCAAGGACGGACACCATACGGCCACTATCATCACCACCGAACAGCTGCATCGTATATGACCCGAACGTCCGAGCCAGAAAGCTCTGTGCAATAACCATAGAAAAATACATCAGTAAGGCGTTAAACCCGGTTGGCAAACGATCTCCGTATGCCTGATGCAAGTACATCGCAACACCACCAGCTGACGGATAGGCGTTAGATATTTTGATATAGGAATAGGCACTAAAAGAAACAACGATTGCAGCAGCCAAAAAAGCCAATGGGAAAAGCGAACCTGTCATCTGAGCCATCTGCCCAGTCAATGCAAAAATACCGGCGCCAATCATGACACCGGTACCTAGCATAACTGTGCCTGATAAGGTTAGGCTATCTTGCTGATAACGAGTCGTTCTGTTTTGTTCCATGCCTATTAATCCTTTCACTACCTTTTTGACTAGTAGGATTTTGAATCTGCGGTGGATGAGAACTTTGAGTGAAGGGACCTACATGAGTACTGTAACCATTCGATAGATTACTATTTCCTTAGTTTAAAACACTCTTATAATCTTTTACTCTAGATCTGTGATAAGCGCTTGCATCTCAGCGATTTCACGCTTTTGCGCTTTTATAATATCGTCAGCAAGCTGTTGTACACGCGGATCTTCAATATCAGCACGACTACTGGTTAAAATAGCAATCGAGTGATGCGGTATCATCGCTTGCATCCAATCGACTTGATCGACAGTCGCTTGAGATCTAACGCCCCAAATACCAACAGCAAACATCAATACGCTCAGACCATAGATCATCAAATTGACCTTGGTCTTCTTATACATATTAGTCATAAATGCCAACATGACCACTGCCATACCAGCACCCATATAGAGCGCCATATAAGCTCGGGTTTCACTAAAATAAATATGACTCCATTCATAAGTATTGAAATACATCATGATGTACATCACAATCGTAGACGTCACAATCATCAGAGTGAACTTTACATACGGGTTCATGCCCTGTTGATGATCCATGTTGTTTTGATCTGAAGCATTCATAGTATATCCCCTATTATTTTAATAATATTAGAACCAGAATTTGACCCCCGCAGTCAAACTACTGCTATCAACCGATTCATTTTCTTGACGTCGTTGACCACGAGCCTTGCCAAGCGCTGTCTCATAACTGACACCCACATAAGGGGCTAGCTGGCGACTGAACGTCTCGTAAGTCAGCCTGACCTCAGCTTCCATCTCATTAAAGCCCTTGGTAATACCATTATCATGGTCATCTTTACTAAAGGCAGTTAACCCCACCTCTGGTATGACCACCCAATGCTGATCCAAACGCCATTCGTACTCTGCGCCTAAATCAAGGCGAAGTTGACCATCGGTATATAAATAGGCTCTCGCATCTGTTTCGATAAAATACGGCGCGGTACCGACAATACCTGCCATAAGGGCAGCGTTATCGTTTTCAGTATCGTAAGCGACACCAGCTTCACCATTCCAGAAAATGCTCAGTGGTTTCCAATAAGCAAGCGAGCTTAAGCTATCGATTTCTTTATCATCTTTAGTTTGAGCACTACCTTCAGTGCGTAGCCTGATACGATTACTGTCAGTACCATACCAACCCGTCGCTTCGAAGTTGATTTGATCCTCATCAAACTGATAGCCCAAGTCGTCTACTGATACTCCCCATAACGGCATGCTGCCCATCATCATTGGCTTACCATACTGCCCATAGGGAACACCGTTTGAATAGTCTGGACTGCGAGCATCGGCTGGCGGCTGCCCGCCTTGCATCCCAGACATATCCATACTGCCATGATCCATGCCTGACATATCCATGCCGCTATGATCCATACCAGACATATCACCTGACATGTCCATGCCGCTGTGATCCATATCAGACATATCGCCTGACATATCCATGCCACTGTGATCCATACCAGACATATCGCCTGACATATCCATGCCGCTATGATCCATATCAGACATATCGCCCGACATGTCCATGCCGCTATGATCCATACCAGACATATCGCCTGACATATCCATGCCGCTATGATCCATACCAGACATATCGCCTGACATATCCATGCCGCTATGATCCATACCAGACATATCGCCTGACATATCCATACCGCTGTGATCCATGCCAGACATATCAGCAGCCGTTGCAAACGATGAGGTGAGCAAGACTAGCGATGACAAACCAATGAATGGCAGATTTTTCTTAGATATTTTCATAATAAGCCTCATATTCGAAGGTTTGTTAAACGACGGCAACTTCTCTGAACATACCAGCTTCCATGTGATAAAGCAGGTGGCAATGCCATGCCCATCGTCCAATTTCACCCGTCACATCGAAGCTAATCTTTTGCGCTGGCTGCACCACAATCGTATGTTTACGTACCTGAAAGTCTCCAGATGGGGTTCGCAAGTCACTCCACATACCATGCAGGTGCATAGGGTGATTCATCATGGTGTCATTGACTAAGGTAATACGCACGCGCTCGTTTGGCTTAATATTGACAGGCGTTGCATCCTTGAACATCACACCATCTAGCGCCCAGATATAGCGCTCCATATTACCCGTTAAATGTAGCTCGATCTCTCTAGTAGGTTTGCGCTGCTCTGCCAATACTTGCTCATCCACGGAGCGTAATTGGTCATAAGTCAAAACCTTTCTATTAATATCACGCAGGTTAATACCGGGGTCATCGAGGTTCATACGTGGACTGTCGACGCGCATATCAGATTTAAAGTCGTACTCGGTCTTAGCATGTTTTGCTTTGTAGCCTTTATCACCCATCGCACCCATCATATCAGCCATGGTCAGCCATTCGATCTTGTCCATAGCAGGTATTGCAGCACGAGCGCCTTTTTTGGTCGCAAGCGTGGTCGCAACATAGCCCGAACGATCAATGTTTTGGGCAAATATCGTATGCGCATCTTTGGTCGGCGTGACGATGACATCATAAGTCTCAGCCACCCCAATACGGAAATCATCAATCGCAACAGGCGCGACATCATTGCCATCCGTTGAGACGACGGTCATTTTTAGACCCGGTATACGCACATCGAATATCGTCTGTGCTGAGCCATTGATAAAGCGCAGTTTGACGGGCTGTCCCGCTTTTACTAGCTGTGTCCAATTGGCGGCGGTGGTTTTACCATTCATAAGGTAAGTAAAGGTCTTCTCACCAGATAGATCGGTAAAATCTGTCGGCATCATGCGCATCTTATTCCACATTTTGCGCTTGTCATAAGCGGCTTCTAGATCTGTTGCGGCAATATCAGACAGCAGCTTTTTAAAATCTGGCAAGTGGTAGTTATCAAAGTCAGCACGCTGCTTCAATAGCTTTAACAAGTTATGCGGATCGCGGTGTGTCCAATCACTCAATAAAATCACGTGATCTTCGGCGACTGGATGGCGTTCGCGGCCTTTAGGCTCAATGACGATAGCGCCGCGCATTCCAGTTTGCTCTTGAAAGCCAGTATGGGAGTGATACCAATACGTACCCGATTGAATCAGTTTGAATTTATAGGTAAAGGTACTGTTCGCGGGAATACCATCAAAGCTGATACCTGGCACACCATCCATCTCAAATGGGACGAGCAAGCCATGCCAGTGAATAGAGGTCGACTCATTCATCTGGTTATGGACACGGATGGTCACGGTATCGCCTTCTTGCATCTTTAGCGTTGGCGCTGGCAGTGAGTCATTGATGAGGGTTGCCATACTCGACTTACCATTGACAGTAACGGGCTTCTTGCTGACATACAGGTCAAACTCATTACCGGTTAGGATAGGTACGATATGGTCAGATTTATCACTATTGACGGCTACGTTTTGTTGACCTTTACCGAGCGCACTATTGGCAATAGATGGCAGTGTGGATAGCATGGAGGCCCCTAATAGAGTAGAGGACCCTGTCAAAAAACGCCTGCGGTTAAGCATATTCTTGTTCATAATTATTTACCTAACTTAATCCATGAAATGGGAGTTGAGTCTATATATTTATCAGTCAAGCTTATGTCTTCGACAGCCCATTAGTAGAGCTGGATAAGCTATTTAAACGTCACTCAAACTATAATTGCTGCTGCGGTGATTCAATGGTTGCATAAATGGCTGTTGAGCCATCTTTGTTAAGTTGCATCACTTTATACGGCATAAATTTATCTTGATATTCCATACCAGGGCTACCAACTGGCATGCCAGGTACGGCAAGACCAATCGCATCACTTGGTGGGTTTTTTAGGAACTGTGCCATATATTTGGCAGGGACATGACCTTCAAATACATAGCCGTCAGTAGTGACGGCGGTATGACAAGAGCGCATCTGCTGCGGTACGCTGTAGCGCTCTTTAAACAAGGACAAATCTTCGACGTTCTGTGCGGTTGCATTTAGGCCATGACCTTCGGCATAACCGACCCATTCTTTACAGCAGCCACAATTGGCATCTTTATAAACGGTGGCTGAGATATTTTTTAGGATAGTTGGCTGGGTGTCTGAATGAGCACTGACAGGCATTATTTCCGCTTTTGGTTGCTCTGTTTGCGCGGTTTGCGTAGCGGTCGTTGGCTCAGTCGCTGGTGTTGAGTCAGCAGCAGCGTTAGGTTGACTACAAGCCGCTAATAATAGTGAAGATGTCATCATCACTAAAAGAACACGACCAGATAACCGGTTGTGTTCACTAGAAAATATATTGGTATAGCGTCTCATAAAATCACTCCTGAGCGTTTATCTGACGATCAAATTTATAAAAATTAAAGCCGTAACACTGACCAAAGTAGTATTGGTAAAGCTTAAATCGCAAAAGGCAGCACTATTTAGTACTGCATTTCTTACGAATAATCAATGTTGCATGCCGGATCCATCACCAGACATATCCATCTCACCATCATCTGACATATTCATATTGCCATCAAATGACATGTCTAACATATCATCGTCTATCCTAGTCGTTAGCATGGTGTATTGATTTTCATCTAAGTCAGGTAACGATCTGATAAAAGCGACCATTGCCCACATTCTATCGTCATCGTGCGAAGCGCCCCATGCTGGCATACCTGATGCCATAATACCGTGTTTGATGGCCCAAAAAGCTTGCTGAGCACCGGCATCTGTTTTATAGCGTTCAACCAATTCAGTATTGGTAAAACTTGGCGGCTTAGGATATAAACTTGCACTAAAATCAGTGCTTTCTACCCCAGGAGACAAATGACAACCTGCACACATATCTTTGTAATCGGCACCGCCCGAGCTGATCATTTCTGTCTTTTCTAAGTTGGGAACCGTAATGTCCTTACTAGCATTCGCTATTGAACGCGTGCGGGCAGTCTCTAAAAAATTGTAAACTAGCGGACTATGGGCTTGATCAGCGCCGATATTTATCACACCACTCGTCACTACAATAAAAACACCCACAATCGCGACAAAGACGGTAAACAGTATTCCTAGTAAAAACTTCATAGGTTTGTCCTAAAAATCCATTTTTGTTAATATCCAATTACTGCTCGACAAAACCATCTAACAATAATATTGAATTTCTACGATCCACTTCTATAAGATCAATGCCTAAGAGTCACTTTTACTAGTAACACAGTGCTTTTGATACATCGCTTTCATTTTGCTCATGTTGGTCATCATGGCTTTCATAGCAGGATCGTTCATATCCATTTTGCTATGATCCATTTTTCCCATCATATCCATATGCTTTTCCATCTTTTCGCAGTTCATCTGATCTTTCTGCGCATGCATTTTTGGGTCGTGCGCCAAAGCTGACGTTGAAACGACCAAGGCTATAGCAGTGGCTACGATTGATTTAGATAGTGGCATTGATTTGAATAATGACATGGTAAATCCTTATTTGATTTGGTATAAAGTCAAAAAATCTTTGGGATGTTAAGTTATTTTAAAGCATACTTCATTGATTCTGACAGAGAGATGACAGCAAGATTACAATATTGTCATCTTGCTGTTTTTAGTTTTTAATGTTGTCATCAATCCTTTAGTATAACATCAGAGCTAATGTTACTTATCGCTACCATATTTGTTGATGAAGTATTTTTCAGACTGTAGATGTTGATCTTTGTGTTCAATCTCACAAGCCACTCTCGCATCGATATAACTTTTCATTTGTGAATTTGAGAGCTGAGCATCGTTGTGATCCAAGTTTTTTGCAAAGTCAGTAACCGCATCACAGTTATTGATGATTGAAGTACTTAGCTCGGTAGTGTGCGCATTAGCCGCAGTAATACCAATAAGTACAGAAGCCGATAGCAGTACTGCTTTTTTGAATGAACCATATGTTTTCATGTAAAACCTCTTTTGTAAGTTGTTAGATATTTAAGTTGTTAGATATTTGAATTGATTACCTGTGAAAATAATTCATAGTCGCTAGGTATGAACAACTATGTTTCATTCATACAGATTAGCAAAAGAAGACTGACAATCTGATTACGAACAGATGACATCTTTGTCAGCTAGCAGTCAATTTTGTCATCTGTGTGGGTTAAAACGTTAAATAATTATAATCGTACTGAGGAATCACCATGAAAGTACTGCTGGTAGAAGATGAGTTGAAGCTTGGCGAGTACATAAAAAAAGGCTTAACGGAAGCTGGGTTTATTGTGGATCATCACATAACAGGTTTAGATGGCTATCATGCATTGATGACGGAAGAATTTAGCGTGATACTGATGGATGTCATGCTACCTGATGTTAGTGGCTTTGAGCTGGTGCGCAATTACCGAGCGGCAGGTAAGCGTACGCCCGTGCTGTTTCTAACGGCAAAAGATGACTTAAGTGATAAGATAAAAGGGATTGAGATTGGGGGCGATGATTATTTAACCAAGCCTTTTGCGTTTGCAGAATTGATCGTTAGAATCAAAAGCTTATTACGACGTGCCAATCAATCCGATTATCAAAGTACGATTATGCAAATAGCGGATCTTAAAATGGACATTGCCAAGCGCACTGTGCATAGAAAAGACAAGGCTATTAAGCTCACGGCAAAAGAGTTCTCATTATTACAGTTTTTATTAGAGCGCCGAGGTGAGGTGCTACCGCGCTCAGTCATCGCCTCTCAAGTATGGGATATGAATTTTGAAAATGATACCAATGTGATTGATGTGGCGATAAGGCGTCTTCGCATAAAAATAGATGATGAGCATGAGGCGAAGCTGATTCATACTGTGCGTGGTATGGGCTACCGATTGGAGGCGCTAGCTACTGAAGTCCAAAGTGGTGCGGACGGAGACTATTCTAAATAGCATGAACTATAAACTCAAAAATCGGCGCTGGTCATTGCTATGGCGAACTATTTTCTTATTGACAGTCTTCGTTATTATCTCTCAGGTCATCATCTATGCGTGGGTGCAGCGCTCTGTGAGTGGACACTTTGAGCAAATGGACTCAGAGATTATCACCCATGCGGCTTTTAACCTGCGTAAACGCATGGGTGATGTTAACGATCACATAGAACCATTCACAGTGTCAAAGTCCCAATCACTAATTAATGACAATCACTTGCATTCCTCTTGGCTAGATTATGATTTAAAAACCTTAGTAGCAGATAAAAAAGGCAAATTATTATCCAGTGACCCTAGTAATTTCATTTATAATTTACCGCCCGATTTTAGCTTGTTATCACTATGGCAGGATCATCACGATCAGCAGTTTATGATCAAGATAAATAATAGGCATTACCGAGCAATTATTATTCGAAATCAAGAGGTTTTGGCGTTTATTGCATTACCTATCGATGTGCATCATCAATATCTTATCCAGTTTAATCGCCAGCTGACCTTGATACTTACTGCCATCACCTTATTATTGGTTTCAGTAGCGGCATTGAGTGTGTATTGGGGTTTTGCGCCTTTGGCCACTATCGTACAAAAAATGAAAAGAATCAATCCTGAAAGGTTGGATGAAAGAGTAACTGTCAGTGACATGCCATTAGAGCTGCGACCGCTAGCAGAATCTTACAACTCAATGATGGTCAAGCTTGAAAGCAACTTTGAATCTTTGTCACGATTTTCAGACAATATCGCTCACGAGCTCCGCACCCCAATAGCGACGCTTAGTACACAAACGCAGGTCATGTTAACTAAGCCAAGAGAAGGCAACGAATACATCGAGCAACTACATCATCAGCATGATACGTTAGAGCATCTGTCAGCCATGATAAACAATATGTTGCTACTGGCAAAAACTCAGAAAGGATTAAGTGACTCGCAAATTAGTCACGTAGATACTGAAAACCTAATCACCAAGCTCGTTGATTACTATGAAATGATTGCAGAGGATCGAGGGATAACTTTTGAAAGATCAGGCGAATTTAAGACAGTATTAGGTGATGAAGGCCTATTGCAGCGGCTGTTTGCCAATCTGATGTCAAATGCCATTTATTACGCAGCTAGTGATAGTACTATCATGATATCCGCTACCGCCCTCACCTCAACCACCTCACTTAATGTGGCTAAAGATGAGGTTCGACCATCAAAGCAGCCATGGTTAAGAGTAACTATGACCAATCGCTTAGATAAACCGTTAAACCAGAGTGAAGCTGATAAATTGTTTGAGCGATTCTATCGTCACGATAAGACTAGCCATCAGCATTCAGGCACAGGATTGGGATTGTCTATCGTTCAGGCTATCGCTAATGCTCATAAAGGTACGGTTAGTATCACTATCAAAGATGAGTATTTTTTTGAGGTTACTGTAGGATTATTGATGGCTTAACAAGGTAAATCAAAAGAAGATAAACTCAAAACGTTGTTGTCAAAAACTCAATATCAGCGTATTTGCAAGTGTAGTCCAGAACAGTTTCTTCAACGCATTCGAAAACTCGTTAAGATCTAAACTACGGCTGAAATGCCTGACTATTTTTTCGAAATTATAGCAACTCATTTCTACAGTAATTTATTCCGATATTACTTTGATGAGTTAATAATTCGCTTAATCAGTAATTTATGAAAAATTTAAGTATAAAATACATACATTAAAACCATAAATAATGATTAAACTTTATACTTAACTAGTGACCAAAATTGATATTTATGTTGCTATAAACCCCTTTAAAATACGCTAAACGTCACACCGATAAATCCTTTACACCCCTTTATTTGTATAGTATGGTAGGTTGTTATACATTAATATAACTTAATGAAATATGGTGGTTCTAGCCTCCGAAGCCGGGGGTCGTGGGTTCGATTCCCGCCGAGCGCACCAATTATGATGTTTACAACCTCGCTCCACCATTTCCTTAGCACTGCCCTAAACTATCCATACTCATCAAACCTACACTTCAAAATTTTTGCGGTTTTTCTGTGCCCGTATACTTCTGAGGCTCTCACCTATAGTCGGTTCGGTATAATTTGGATACAAGGAAGCCGAGTGAAAGTACTACAAATAGTAGACTGAGCGAGACTGACACCGTACCCAATTTATAGAGAATTGACTATATATCAAAATTTACTCTGCCTCTTGCAAATTTGCAGTCAGTTGTTCACGGCTGGGGACTCTGTGGTAATTAATGACAGGTATCTCGCCTAGACGGCGCTGACTTGCGGCAATCTTCTTATCAATTGTAATCATTGCGACTTTCTTGCCTTGTTTGCTAACGAGTAAATGATTTGCCTTACGTGTGACTCGATAATCAGGAAAGTACTGCTTTAATAGCACTGATGTTTTTTGCAGAGCATCATTAGGTGTCGCATTTTTTGACTTTGAATTGCCAGTCTTTTCGCCTACTTTTGCCCCGCGCGATTTTGCCGCGAACCATAAGGCTGCGATGACAGCGAACAATATGACAAGCCACCAAATTCCGTCTATCATAAGAAAAAATATCCATTATTAGCAAGGGTTGGCTCATGTTAGCAGAATTATCACCAGCGTTAATAGCAGAAGTAAAACTTGCGGCAAAACTGTTGGCAGCGAAACAGCATATTTGCATTTTGACTGGCGCTGGCATTTCAGCAGAAAGCGGCATTCCAACGTTTCGAGACAAGCAGACAGGACTGTGGGAGAACTACGGCGTTGAGGATTTGGCCACACCTGAAGCGTTCGTTCGTGATCCAAAGCTGGTGTGGTCATGGTATCAGTGGCGCAGACAGCTGGTAGCAGATAAAGCGCCAAATCCAGCCCATCATGCGTTGGCTCAGTGGCAATACCATGCGCAAACTTCCGATCAGCAAGTGACTCTTATCACTCAGAATGTCGATGATTTGCATGAGCAAGCTGGTAGCTCGGTGACTCATTTACATGGTCATCTGTGGCGCAACTGCTGTGGTCAATGTCAGACACCCTATCAAGATCAACCAAGAACTTCATACGATAACCGAAACACCATGAGCTTCGATGAGGCACTGCTGACCTGCCCGCATTGTGGTGGCTATATCCGACCGGATATTGTTTGGTTTGGAGAAGCCTTACCCATACAAGCATGGCAGATTGCAGAAGAAGCAGCGGCTAATTGCGAGGTATTTATCAGTATTGGCACATCAAGTCTTGTTTACCCTGCCGCAGGTCTCGCACAGCTAGCCAAGCAAAATGGTGCCAAGATTATAGAGATAAACCCCGACCCGACGCCAAACACCATCGTTGATATCACTTTAGCAGAAAAGGCTGGCGTCATTTTGCCGTTACTTATAGAAGAAATTACTGCTTTATAAGTATGGGTATAAAATGAACAATAAAAAAGGCTTAACGATTGATATCAACCGTTAAGCCTTTACTGCTAAAAAATAAATGCATTAAAGCTTATTTCAACGCAAGATCAACCTTCGCTAAGTAGGATTCTTTTAACTCATCACTGATAAATGAGGAGTTAAAGGAGTTCTTTACTAAAGTAACAACATCATCTTCCGTTAGCGGTAAGTTTTCGCATATATTTATAAAGTTCTGATTCATATAACCTTTGAAATATGCTGGATCGTCTGAATTGACACTAATGTTCAAACCATAATCCAGCAGCTCTTTGATATTGTGTTCTTTATAATTTTCAAAGACCTTGAGTTCGACATTTGAGTTCGGACAAACTGTCAGCGGCATTTGCTCGTCTTTGAGCCTTTGCATCAATTCTGGGCTTTTTATAGACTGCACACCATGATCAATTCTATTAATCTCTAACAAATCCAAAGCTTCATATATATACGAAAAATCTGCCTCTTCGCCTGCATGAGCAACCAACTTAAAGCCTTCTTCTTTGGCCTTTTTGAATACTTCTTTAAATTTTGATGGCGGATTTCCCAATTCTGATGAATCAAGACCAACACCGATGATATCGTTTTTGAACGCCAATGCTTGCTCTAAGGTTTCAAACGCTTCTTCTTGTGATAAATGTCTTAAGAAGCACATAATGATGCAAGACGTAATACCATACTTTTCTTTAGCCTCTACGAGCGCTTCTTTGATACCAGTGATTACGGCTTCAAAAGGTACACCACGTTCAGTATGCGTCTGTGGGTCAAAAAATATCTCTGTGTGAATGACGTTGTCTTCAACACATTTAAGAATATATTCCCACGTCAAATCATAAAAATCATCTTTTGTGAGCAGGACATTGGCACCCGCATAGTAGATATCTAAAAAGGTTTGCAAGTTGGTGAAGTTGTAGGCACTGCGTACATCTTCTATGTCTGTATAAGGAATCTCTACTTGGTTTTTTTTCGCCAATCTAAACATCAGCTCAGGTTCTAGCGAGCCTTCAATATGTAGATGAAGTTCCGCTTTTGGTAGCTTCTTTATTAACTCAATCATAGTGTTCCAGTAATGGTTTTTGATAAAGGCTTTTTTCAAGGCTTTCTTTCTGAGGATTGCTCTCTATAAATGCGTCTGGCTATAGATGTGTTTGGAAGCGCCCTCTTGTTTAAAAGTCTATTATATTTGGATTTCGCCTAAAACCCTATAGATTAAGATCAAAACGTTCTACCTTATTATAAGCATCACTTCATAAATGCTACTTCATAAACGCTATTTCAAGAATACCACCGTATCGGACAGCTCATTACCTGCTGGGTTATGTTCAAGATGATAGTACTGGCGCAATACTTGCCCAACTTCGTCTAACAGTTCAGCCAAGCTCTCTTCAGTGTTTTTATTCGCAATGCCTGATACTGCTTTTTCACACATTGCCCGCCAAACTGTGGGGCTCACATGAGCGCTAATACCTCGATCTGCAACTATCTCTAATTGGTGCTCACAGATATTGACATACACCAAGACGCCCGTGTTTTCCTCAGTATCCCAAACTCGATACTCGCTAAACAAATCAACCGCACGTCCGCGGCAATCGATATGATAAGCATCCTGAATCGGTAGATGGTTTTCTATAATTAAAAACACTTCCCCACGATGACCACGCTCTGCGCTAGTGACCTTATCTGTCAAACGGGCTTTGGCTTCTGCTGTCAGCCATTTGCTGTGCAGCAAAGGCACGAATAAGACCTGACACCACCAGCGGGCAAAACTGGCTTTTGGAGCATTGTTTTCTGACATTTAATTGTTTCCTCACAGACATCATTTTTGCAGGTTGTTTGCGTTTGTTTTACTGCGGCTTCATTTGCTTGGTTTTTACTAACCAATTTTTAATAGTTACTTACCATGAGCCACCAGCACCGCCACCGCCAAATCCACCACCGCCGCCACCAAAGCCGCCGCCTCCGAAACCACCACCGCCAAAGCCGCCACCACTTCCGCCACCCATACCGGGTAAGAAAATCATACCGCCGCGTCGTCTGCCACCTTTACCGCCGCCACCTTTGCCACCACCGCCGCCGCGTGAGATCAAAAACAGCCATATAAATATCGCCATAATCAATGTCATGAAGAACCCGCCGCCCAGTGCCAGCGAGCCAGCAAAAAAACCACCTGCGGTAATAATAGAACCAAATACTCGGCCTAAAATGTTGGTAATAAAACTACCAAATATCATTGCCATAATAAATAAGAAAATAGGTGACGGTAGCTCATCTGAGCCTTGTTGGACATTACGCTCCGCAGCTTGAGCATCGGCACGGGCCAATACGTCAGGATCAGCAGTCAGCCGCGTTTTGAATGCCTCGACACCTGCTAGTATCCCTGCGCCATAGTTGTCTTGCTTAAACAATGGTGTGATGTCTTCACGAATAATACGGTTGACCGCAGCATCTGGTAACACACCCTCTAGCCCATAACCCGTTAGGACATACATATCACGGTCATTGACTGCGACGACAATCAGCAAACCATCATCGATATCTTTATCACCCAACTGCCATTTCTCTGCAACCTGCAAAGCATAGTCAAAGATGGGCAAACCATTGGTAGTCGGCACAATGACGACAGCTGCCTGCGCCAAACCTTGTTGATAGATACTTCTGAGCTGCGCCTCTAAGCGCTGCTTTTCTTGCGGGTTTAAAATATTGGCTTGGTCAATAACAGGGCTGTTTAATATGAGCTTGTCCGCATCGACACTTTCAGCATTTGATTGAACAGCTGGCTTAGCAGGCGCTCGTGTTGCTGGATTTTCACTATTAGCCGTGTCACTGTCAGCCGCATTAGGGTTGATCGCATCGTTGCCCAGTATGGCTTCGTTAATTGCCTCGTTACCCAATACCGCATCATTTATGGCTTCGTTGGACTCGCCTGCTTTGGCAATGGCTACCAGATCCTCGACACTGCGGTTTTGCAGATTCGAGGGGCTGTTTGAGCCACTATCGGTAGCCACTGCCGTATCATTAGGTGCCGCATACAGCACTGGCGCACTACTGATGCTCAGTGTGAATAGTAATACTGATAAGATTGCTTTTGAATGATTCATCTAATCTATACCACCTCAAATGACGTCTGTGCTGAATGAATGGCGAATACTGCAATAACTATGAGCTTCGTTTATCTTTTAAGCATCAAGCCTTATTATGCATCGTACTTTACTGAGCAGCTGCTGCATCGTCGTCGCCAAAGTCAACACTGGGTGCTGTTGAAATGGCTTCTTCGTTGGCTACTGTAAAGTTTGGCTTGGTATCTAGACCAAATACTTTGGCAGTGATATTGGTTGGGAATTGACGCACCGTCGTATTATAGCTTTGTACTTCTTGAATATAGCGGTTACGAGCAACGGCGATACGGTTTTCCGTGCCTTCTAGCTGTGCTTGCAAATCTTGGAACAAGGCATCTGACTTTAGATCAGGATAGCGCTCAGAGACAGCCATTAGACGCGATAAAGCGCCAGTCATCTGCTCTTGCGCAGCCGCATAACGCTCCATCGCTTCAGGGTCGTTGAGCACCTCAGGGGTCACGGTGATACCACCAGCACGTGAGCGCGCTTCAGCAACTTGGGTAAACACCTCTTGCTCTTGCTCTGCGTATTGCTGTACGACTTTGACCAAGTTTGGCACTAGGTCTGAGCGGCGTTGGTATTGGTTGACTACTTCTGACCACGAAGCCGTTACCTGCTCATCTTGTGCTTGCAGATTGTTATAACCACAACCCGTCAAACCAACGGTAGAAGTCGCTAATACTGCTGATAGCAACATGGGTTTTACAATGGATTTACGCGTCATCGTTGTCTCTCCTAATAATGTTAAATAACAAATACCTAGTAACACGTTTTTTACAGCTGATATAACCACTTGTTCAACCATCCTGTACGTCTATTATCCAGTCCATCAACTGCTACTTTATTCAATAGAATGATAGTCGTCAGTAACGGTTACATTTTATAGCCTACAAGACATTCTGCCAATAATGGCGATATAACCCACTTTTTACAATTCATCGTTACCAAAACACAACCGCCACGCCTAATTATATTGGCATTTATACTTGCTTACACTATGGTTATATTTATCCAAAAGCCTAATTATGTTGACTAATAAACCATTTCGCTCCGGACTGCGGGTAAAACAATAATGTAGCAGTTACAAAACTCCTTTGTTTCATCGCTATTTATTGTGGGGTCTGTCGTCTCAAACATCGAGATATCCTACTACTCTTAAAGAAATTTCTAGTAATTGTGCCAAAAATATGGCAAATTGCAGTTACGTAGCCGTACGGTTTGAATACATTTGGTAGTGGACTTATCGTTTGTTTAGTATTAGAGGATTACGAACGTCTGGTTGACTCTGTTCAGGGATCGCCAAAGCCTCAACTTACAAATCGACAAGCTTTTACCAGTGTAGCCAATCGATACGACTCATAGCAAGTTGAATGCTATCACTTTACTGATAAGTATTTAATTATATAACCGCCTGTTTTATCCGCTGGTCCATTTATAACAGCTATTGCGTCGATGACGTAATGACTGGATGTACCGCATAATGAAGACAGCAAAGGATTGCAACTGCAGCTCATTTTGAAATTGACTCTGATGAGCGGTATACACATGGTCAGTGTTGCGAATAGGCCAAGCGGATAAATACAGACAACTACAGTCCATTCTGAGTGGCTAAGTACATATAAGACTTAACGAGATGTGTAAGTCTATGCAGGCAAACTAAGTGAGCCACTAGAGCAATTGGTTGACGCCGGTATTAGTATTAATAGCCACTTTGAGACAGTATTAGGAATATACATATGGAAGGTTTAGTCAATTTAGTAAACGGAATTATCTGGAGCCCTGCACTGATCTATCTGTGTCTGGGTGCGGGTCTGTTTTATTCCATTATGACGCGCTTCGTACAAGTACGTCTATTCGGTGAAATGATCAAATTACTATTCACCGGTAAATCTAGCGCACAAGGTATTTCATCATTTCAGGCACTTGCCGTCTCACTCGCAGGACGCGTGGGTATGGGTAACATCGCTGGGGTAGCTGCTGCTATCGGCTTCGGTGGTCCAGGTGCAGTATTTTGGATGTGGGTTGTGGCCTTCTTAGGGGCATCTACTGCCTACGTCGAGTCTACCCTTGCACAGATCTACAAAGAAAAAGATGTGATTACCGGCGAATATCGCGGTGGCCCTGCTTATTACTTTGAGCGTGCCCTTGGTCAAAAATGGTACGGTATTCTCTTCGCCATCGCTTCTATCTTAGCTTGCGGTATGTTCTTACCAGGCGTACAGGCAAACGGTGTTATCAGTGCATTCGCACAGGTGATGGGTGAAGGTACTATCATGAACGTCGGAGGCCTAGAAGTTGGCTCTATGCGTTTAGTGGCACTAGGTATCATTCTAGTCGTTCTAGGTATCATCATCTTTGGTGGTATTAAGCGTATTGCAACTTTTACCGAGTTTGCTGTACCTTTTATGGCACTAGGTTATATCGTTTTAGCCTTAATTATTATGTTCTCTAACGTCAGCTTGATCCCAGATGTATTTGGTATGATCATTGGTGATGCATTCACTGCACAAGCAGGTTTCGGTGCTGCTATTGGTTGGGGTGTAAAACGTGGTATTTACTCTAACGAAGCTGGACAAGGTACTGGCCCTCACGCTGCTGCTGCTGCTGAAGTTGAGCATCCATCACAGCAAGGTTTAGTACAGGCATTCTCAGTATATGTCGATACGTTGCTAGTCTGTTCTGCTACCGCCTTTATGATTTTATCTACAGGCATGTATAACATTCAAGGTACGCTTCCAGATGGTCAGTTCATCGTACAGAATGTTGCAGCTGGTGTTGAGATTAACTCACCTGCCTTTACGCAAATGGCAATGGAATCTGTCTATGGCACCTATGGTAATACCTTTATTGCCATCGCAGTATTCTTCTTTGCCTTTACTACGATTTTGGCTTACTACTACATCGCTGAAGTAAACGTGGCTTACTTGACTCGCTTCCTCGGTCGCGGTGCCAATAAAACTGGTCTATTCTTAGTCAAAATTCTAATCATGGTGATGGTTGCCTACGGTGGCTTGAATTCAGCTGGTTATATCTGGGCTATTGGTGATATTGGTGTTGGTCTCATGGCTTGGCTCAATATTGTTGGTATCTTGGTCATCTTCATTGTGGCTCGTCCAACACTGACTATGCTAAAAGATTATGAAGCTCAGCGTAAAGCTGGCGTGAAACGCTATAGTTTTGATCCTGCCAAATTTGGTATCAAAAACGCACCGTATTGGGAAGAGCGTCATCTAGCTGAACAAAAAAGAATGAACGCAGATCCACTACGTAAAGACAACGTATAATATTCTTTAGTTTGGTACTGCTACATCCTACTCATTGCGTATAAAAAGCCCGAGACTATTGTCTCGGGCTTTTTTGTGCCGATATTCTTATAGATCGTCGTAAAAAATACCAAGATAAATATATTGGCACAAAAAAGCCCAGCTCAATGGCTAGGCTCTTTCAGTATTATCTATACGTCAACTACTGATAAGTCATGACCAGTAGTCTGTAAAAAATTACTCAGGCATTAATACCGCATCGATAGTGTGTACCACACCATTGGTTGCCATGATGTCAGTACCAGTGATGTTAGCCGTTCCACCAGTAGCATCTGTAATGACGTTAGCATCGCTAATAGAAATCGTTGCGCCGTTAGCGGTTTTGATATCAGTAGCGTAAGGGATATCAGCAGCTTTAACTTCCATAGGTACTACATGGTAAGGAAGTACTTTCTTAAGTAAATCAGTGTTAGCCAATAACTCTTCTTTAGTCACGCCTAGCTTCTCTAGTACTGGAGCAAAAGCATCGTCAGTTGGGGCAAATACCGTGTATTTGGTATCTTCCATCAACATAGTATCAAGACCAGCTGCTTGAAGCGCTGCTGTAAGGATAGTTAGGTTCTCATTGCCTGCCGCTATTTCAGCGATAGTCTGTGTAGCTTCCATGTCCATTTCAGCCATAGGCTCTGCTTCAACCATTGGATCAGCTTCAGCAACTGGCTCAACTGCCATTTCTTCGGTGGTAACTTCAGGCTCAACTGGATCAGTAGCGGCTTCTTTGTCACTACAAGCGGCTAGTGACATGGCGGCTGTAACTACGGCGATAGATAGTAAGTTTTTCTTTAACATAGGTATTTCCTTGTAAATAATTAATTAAATAATGTGATTAAAAAATATTCATTTTGAATAAAGATAAAAGTGACTGATATCTTGCAGACAGTACCGACTACTTATTATCCAGTCCTGATATCAAATTCGCTATATCGATAACTATAATTCTAACGGTTTAATTTTTAATTGGTACTTACTTAGGTAGCAACACTGTATCAATCACGTGTACGCTGTTGTTGACTTTTATTCTAGATATGGCGTATTGGCGATATAACTGCTAATACGCTATTTTGAAGTAGCACTATTTGACATGCCATATATCTAAAAACGCCATTATCTGATTATTGACTCATACAGATAACGGCTGTTATTGGTTCAATCTCTACCTCATAGAAAATAGAGATATCAGGTTTTAATTATTCTTATTTAGGTAACAATACTTTATCGATCACGTGTACCACACCATTGTTGGCAGCGATGTCAGTTTTCAAGATGTTAGCTGTGCGGCCATTTTCATCCATCAACTTACCTTCTTTAGTTACCATCAAGGTATCTTTGCTGGCTGTCATGACATTACCAGGCTTAACGTCTTTAGCGTACATGGCCATATCACCACTCACGACGTGATAACCTAATACCTTAGTTAACAAAGGCTTGTTGGCGAACAACTGCGCTTTGGTCATACCTGTTTCTTGTAATGCTTGCATAAAGGCAGCATTGGTCGGTGCAAATACGGTGTAATGAGCATTAGGATCAGACAACATGCCTGCTAGACCTGCTGCTTGTACTGCTTCTACTAACACTGAAAAATCAGGATTGCTTTGAGCCACTTGTACAACGTTCATTTTTGCCATAGATTGGCTGTGCATTGGCGCTTTCATATCCGCGCTTTTGCTTGGCATCATATTATTACAAGCGCTTAGGCCTGCGATTGAAAGAGCAAGTGTACCGATAGTAGCAATTTTAGTAATTTTCATAATATATCCCTTCATGATTGAATCATTCTTGATTATTGTATTACTGACTTACAAAGTAGATAATTGGCTTTAGAATGTGTTGATTGCGCTATTGATAATATTTACCAAATAGTAATAACAATGAACACTTGCTTGTAAGTTTTTCTTACCAACAGCCAATTCTTCTGAAATTAAATTAACATATAGAAAAGCCTTATGAATTCACTTTTACGCTACTTTTTGTCGTAGGCATGTAAGTTCTGTCGGACTTTTAATAGTCTTGATAGGTTTTAACCTTAAAAACAAAGCTTTATGTAATCTTTAAACGAAATGATAGTCATTTGTGCCTATTTATTTTATGCAATAAACTCCAAACTTGATGGCTCAAAAAGCAGATTTTGTATTTGCCATATTGCCAAAGAGGAATAAGCACTATCCCGCGTGGGATATTATTTTCATGCTAAAATAATGCGGATTTGCCTATTCCTTTTATAAAATTTTGCACCCTATCTGTTATTCCTTCCTTTTATGACATTGACGATATAAGCAGCGCTCCTATGACTCAAACGATTACTTCTCAACATGACGCCACCTCTAGCTCAGCGCAATCTGCTGATGATTTCATCCTCACGCCACCTGCCGTGTTTCCTTACAAGAAACAACAACTGACCGCACGTGCCCGTATCACCGAGCAAATGGCGTCACGAATTTTGATGTTAGACGGCGCAATGGGTACGCAGATTCAAACCTATAAATTAGAAGAAGCGGATTATCGTGGTGAGCGCTTTGCGGATATAGACCAAGACGTGCGCGGCAATAATGATTTGCTCGTACTCTCGCAACCACAAATGATTATAGACATCCATAACGATCATTTGACTGCTGGTGCGGATATCATCGAGACCAATAGCTTCAACGGTACGCGTCTATC
This sequence comes from Psychrobacter sp. AT9, assembly GCF_047272965.1. NCBI lineage: Bacteria > Pseudomonadati > Pseudomonadota > Gammaproteobacteria > Moraxellales > Moraxellaceae > Psychrobacter > Psychrobacter sp. AT9. The sequence continues at coordinate 662,826 of NZ_JBKOTW010000001.1, read as the reverse complement.
CATGGCCGACTACGACATGGAGTATTTGGTACCTGAGCTAAATAAGACGGCAGCTCAACTTGCCCGCAGTGCAGCAGATGCGTTCACTGCCAAGACACCTGACAAGCCTCGTTTCGTCGCTGGTGTCGTGGGCCCTACCTCACGTACTTGCTCGCTATCACCAGATGTCAATGATCCAGCCTTTCGTAATATTACCTTTGATGAGCTAGTGCTGAACTATCGTGAGGCGACCTTGTGCTTGATAGAGGGTGGTGTTGATCTTATATTGATTGAGACAATTTTTGATACGCTCAATGCAAAAGCGGCGATATTTGCCATTACTGGCGTGTTTGATGACATCGGTTTTGAATTACCGATTATGATTTCGGGTACGATTACTGATGCCTCAGGTCGTACCTTATCAGGTCAAACGGCCGAAGCATTTTATAACTCAATTCGTCATGCAAAACCCCTGTCAGTTGGCTTCAACTGCGCGCTTGGTGCTGATGCGCTACGTCCACACATTCAAACGTTATCTAATATCGCCAATACTTATGTGTCAGCGCATCCAAACGCGGGTCTACCCAATGAGTTTGGTGAATATGATGAAACGGCTGATGAAACCACTGCGCTGCTAGAAGGCTTTGCCAAAGCGGGCATCTTAAATATCGTGGGCGGCTGTTGTGGTACGACACCAGAACACATTCGCCAAATCGCTAACATGGTGAAAAACTATGCGCCGCGCGTGATTCCTGAAATCGCTCCTGCCTGCCGCTTGTCTGGGCTTGAGCCATTTACCATCACAGCAGACAGTTTGTTCGTCAACGTGGGTGAGCGTACCAACGTGACAGGCTCTAAAAAGTTTTTGCGCTTGATCAAAACGGAAGCCTACACCGAAGCGCTCGATGTTGCGCGTGATCAGGTAGAAGGTGGCGCGCAAATCGTCGATATCAACATGGATGAGGGCATGCTCGACTCCAAGCAGGCGATGATTCATTTCGTCAATCTAGTTTCTGGCGAGCCAGACATCAGCCGTGTACCGCTCATGATTGACTCCTCTAAATGGGACATCATCGAAGAAGGCCTAAAACGCACGCAGGGCAAATCTGTCGTTAACTCCATCTCTCTAAAAGAAGGTCATGCTGAGTTCGTCGAGCGTGCCAAACTGTGTATGCGCTATGGCGCCGCCGTTATCGTCATGGCCTTTGATGAAGATGGTCAGGCCGACACTTATGAGCGTAAAATCCAGATTTGTCAGCGCAGCTATGATGTGTTGGTTAACGAAGTTGGTTTCCCTTCTGAAGATATTATCTTTGACCCGAACATCTTTGCCGTTGCTACTGGTATCACTGAGCACAATAACTACGGTGCAGACTTTATTAACGCCACTAAGTGGATTACAGATAACTTGCCAAATGCTATGGTATCGGGCGGCGTATCCAACGTGTCGTTTAGTTTCCGTGGTAACCCGATTCGTGAAGCCATCAACTCTGTCTTCCTGTTTCATGCGATTACAAACGGCCTGACCATGGGTATCGTCAACCCAGCCATGCTTGAGTTATACGATGACATTCCAAAGGAAGCGCGGGACGCTATCGAAGATGTCATGCTCAACCGCAATCAAGGCGAAACAGGTCAGGACGCAACTGAACGCCTGATGACAGCTGCCGAAAACTATCAAGATGGTGGCAAGAAAAAAGAAAGCACGGTCGACATGAGCTGGCGCGAAGGCACCGTCGAAGCGCGTATTGCTCACGCACTGGTAAAAGGTATTACCACCTTTATCGAAGCCGATACCAAAGAAGCGTGGGAGAAATATCCCAAACCGCTAGAAGTCATCGAAGGCCCACTCATGGACGGTATGAATATCGTCGGTGATCTATTTGGTGCCGGTAAAATGTTCCTACCGCAAGTGGTCAAATCTGCACGCGTGATGAAGCAGTCAGTCGCGTGGCTAAACCCGTATATCGAAGCCGAAAAAGTAGAAGGCGAAACCAAAGGTAAAATTCTGATGGCGACCGTCAAAGGCGACGTACATGATATCGGCAAAAACATCGTCGGCGTGGTGCTTGGCTGTAATGGCTATGACATTGTTGATTTGGGTGTGATGGTACCTTGTGAAAAAATCCTCGATACCGCCATTGCAGAAAAAGTCGATATCATCGGACTGTCTGGTTTGATTACCCCAAGTCTCGATGAAATGGTGTACGTGGCCAAGCAAATGCAAGAGCGCGGCATGACGCTACCATTGATGATTGGCGGTGCCACGACCTCTAAAGCGCATACTGCGGTCAAGGTTGAGCCGCAGTATCAAAATGATGGTGTCATCTACGTCACTGATGCCTCACGTTCTGTTGGTGTGGTCACCAAGCTATTATCAAAAGAGCATCGTCAAGCGCTGATCGATGAGACACGCGAAGAGTACGTCAAGGTACGTGAGCGTCTGGCCAAGCGTCAGCCAAAAGCGGCCAAGATCTCTTATGCGAACTCGGTCAAGATTGGATTTCAGTACGATTGGGAAAACTATGTGCCACCAGTGCCTAATAAGTTAGGCCAAGTGATATTGGATGATTACCCTATTATCAACCTACTGCCATATATCGATTGGACGCCGTTCTTTATCTCTTGGGGACTGGTCGGTAAGTATCCGAAAATATTGCAAGACGATGTGGTTGGCGAAGCGGCTCGTGATTTATTTGAAAATGCCAATGAGCTGATGCAAAAGATGATCGATGAGAAATCACTCGTGGCCAAAGGCGTGTTTAAACTCATGCCAGCGCGTCGTACTGGTGCCGATACCGTCACAGTCTATGACAATGCGCCTGCTAATGGCGGCAAACCAACCTATCAGTTTGAACACTTACGTCAGCAAAGCGACAAAGCAAGCGGCAAGCCGAACTTTAGCTTGGCGGACTTTATCTCGCCATCAGACACTCACACCGATCACTTGGGCGGCTTTACCGTCTCCATCGTCGGTACAGAAGTACTCGCTGAACAATATAAAGCGGCAGGTGATGACTATAATGCCATTATGGTACAGGCACTGTCTGACCGCTTAGCTGAAGCATTCGCTGAACATCTGCATGAGCTCATTCGTAAAGAATATTGGGGTTACCAGCCGACTGAGTCACTCACCAATGATGAGATGATTAAAGAAAAATACGTCGGTATCCGCCCTGCCCCTGGCTACCCTGCTTGTCCTGAGCATACCGAAAAAGGCAAGTTGTTTGATTGGCTCGGTACGGTAGATGCGATCGGTACAACGCTAACTGAAAGCTATGCGATGTGGCCTGCGTCATCGGTCAGCGGATTCTATTACTCGCATCCTGATAGTGAGTACTTCAATGTCGGTAAAATCAGCCGTGACCAGTTAGAGAGCTATGCTGAGCGTAAAGGCTGGGATATGAAGACTGCTGAGAAGTGGTTGAATCCGAATTTGTAGTCGATTGACCAATCAACTTATAGAAACCTAATAGTACTTTTTTGGCTTACTTATTTAATATGGGTAAGCCATTTTTTATGGCATTTCATTTTGCTTACCATCAGCAAACTTATCGCTACGTTCATAGTAAAATACTTTCATCATTTGCTAACAATAACCATGCTAGATTATTGTCTATTCTATTACTTTTATCTTTGTGAGATAGGCTATGAATCAGATTGCATTACTTTCTAGTTGGATTGGCAAAACCTTTGCAATCTGGGCATTGGTCAGTGCTGTTTTGGGATTTATTTTTCCTGAATTTTTTGCCTCGTTGGCTTTTTTGATCGTTCCCATACTTGGCATCATTATGTTTGGGATGGGCATGACGCTCAAAACGGAAGATTTTCTGGAAATTGTCAAACGCCCCAAACCTGTACTGGTTGGTCTATTAGCACAATTCACGCTCATGCCTCTCATTGCTTACTTATTAACAGTAATTTTCAACCTTGATCCTTTAATCGCGGTCGGTGTTATCTTGGTTGGTTGTTGCCCTGGCGGTACTTCTAGTAACGTGATTACGTTCTTAGCCAAAGGTGATGTGGCATTGAGTGTGGCGATTACCTCTATCTCTACCCTGCTTGCACCTTTTCTGACTCCTATTCTGCTCAGTGTTTTTGCGGGGCAGCTGATTGATATCGATTTGGCCAGTATGATGATAACTATTACAAAAATCGTAATCTTGCCCATATTACTGGGTGTTATCTTTCATAAATTTTTGGGTAAAAAGATCGAGTTCGTCACCGAGGTATTACCGATGGTATCAGTATTGGGTATCTCTATTATCATCGCGGCAGTGGTAGCCGTGTCTAAAGCGACCATCTTGGATAGTGGTGCTATCGTATTTATCGTGGTTGCCTTACATAATATGACGGGTTATACCTTGGGATATGTAATCGCTCACTTGTTTGGCTTTACGGAGAAACAACGCCGCGCGATTATGATAGAAGTGGGCATGCAAAACTCTGGTCTAGGCGCTGCTCTTGCGGCAACTTATTTCAACCCTGTCGCTGCCTTACCTAGTGCAATATTTAGTGTATGGCATAATTTTAGTGGTGCGTTGGTTGCGAATATTTTTGCGAAAAGAGATAGTAAGTAGTGGTTTTATTGCTTGTATCTTGATAGTGAATACTTCAACGTGGGTAAAATCAGCCGTGATCAGTCAGAAAACTATAAAAAACATAAATTATGATGCGTCAAGAGAATACTACTGAGGAATTCTTTAATTTGCAGTAATTGAGTGCTTTATTATGCAGTCAATTACTGTAAATCTATATGTAGCTATACCGTCTGCTCTACTTCATTTAGTAAAAATGCAGTAGAGCAGACGGTATTTCGTTATGTATATCTTCTTATTTTTAAAATAAACACTGTTATTGTTCAATCTCCTCCATCAAAAGTATCCGCAATGAAAAAATCTTCAATAATACGATTATTTTGCTAATAAATTTACCTTCAATAGACCTCTTCCGTTTTTACACTCTTTTATCTGATAACCAACCTTTTCATTTTACTGATTTAGAAAATACTTTTTGGATTGGATTAACTGAAAAATGTTTGATATATTCGTTCATACGTATATATTTTCTTTAATTATTGTATTAAGGAGGTTCAAGGTAGTTATCTTTAGCTGAGTAAGATTTTATATTTTTAAATCAAGGAGCGATAAAAATGAAATCATTTAAACTAACACTATTAGCCATTACAACTGCTCTCATTTTACAAGGATGTGGGGACGACTCCGATTCTGATGACTCACCAACATCGCAACCTGATCAACCAGATATCACACAACCCGATCAGCCTAATATAGATACCGAAATCATTGGGATGTGGAGTAGCGATGATACCCCTAATGGAGAACTATCAACAATTATATTCATGGATGATGGGACCTATATACAGACCCAAGTTGATGGTAGCCAGTCAACCAGTGAAGCTGGAAATGGTATGGAATTAGGCAGTTATAGCGTCAGTAGTGCAGAAGGCAAACTAACCGCTACGCCTATCTTTGATAAAAACGGTACCTCTGGATTATCAGATTCTGTCATGCGTTATGCTCAAGTATCTAACAGTAAGCTTATCCTGAAAGTAGATGAGAACGAAAATGGCATCATTGATAGTAACGAAAGTTATCGCTTCTCAGAAACTAAGTCTGAAGGTATCTTAGGACCTTGGGATTTTGATGATGCTGATGACAACGAGCTACTTGGCTTGGCATTCTTAGAAAATGGCACTTATATCCAGGTGCAAGTTGATGAGGATGGTTCAGTCAATAATTCCGAAAATGGTATGGAATGGGGAAACTACACTATTAATGCTGTTACTGGTCAACTATCTACTACAATAATTTATGATGATAACGCGGGTACTGGATTATCAGAACCACGCACGCGTTACGCTCGAGTGACAGGTAATACTGCCCTTACTATTGAAGTAGATGATAACCAAGACGATGTCATAGACGATGAAGAGATGTTTAAATTCTCAAGACCTTAATCTAGTAACAGCTACTGACAGCCTGTGAAGCTATGCAGTCATAGTGGTTTTAGTCTTTCTAGGCAAGAGTGTTTATACACAAACGACTGGTATCAACTCTTCTATAAATTAGATAACGGTCTCGAATAGAGTAAGCACTCATTGAAAACAATTAGTGAATTTTTTAATTCCAATATCAAGGCTGGTTTACTAGATTCATGATTTACACAGTTTTACCAATGAACTTGTGCTCAAAATTAATGAGCAACTGCCTGAAAGGTACAAAGTAGCAGTGATAAGTAGTGTGATTGTTAGTAGTAATTAATTTAATAAAAATTCAGCCAATCTATGATCGGCTGAATTTTTAGATTTAAACTAATCAATCTTTACCCTTCCCCCGCCGACACTTCTCTGAACAATAAATCACCTGCTCCCAGTCCTTCTCCCACTTCTTACGCCACGTAAACGGGTGCTGACAGACGGGGCAGATTTTTTGCGGTAAATTTACTTTTTTGTGTGCCATCATCTGCCCTCTTGTGCCGTATATCTAATATCTATGGTTAATGTTTACTGCCTACTTATCTTCTTTTTGATGATCCAGTCCTTCATATTTTTTCACCCGTCGGCATTGGTCGGAACAATAGACCATGCTCTCCCAATTTTTATCCAACTTTTTAGTCCAGCTAAATTCACGCTCGCAGACAGGGCAAAGTTTTTTGCGGACGTTCTTTTTTTTGTGCGCCATAATTTTCTCATTGGTTTGATATAGTCGATTCACTACCATCGGATACGGTGTCAGTCTTGCTTCACATACTGTTTGTAGCACTCTTACTCGCCATCATTGTATCCAAAGTAGCTGTTGCCGACTATATTACCATTGTCTCTTAATCATAAGCCCTATTTATACGTGCTATTCCTATTCATAAATGCTAATCATCAGCATTGCTCATAAGCGTTAATAACTAACCATTAGTTGTTAATCGTCAGCTATTAATCATAGTCGTCAAAGATTTTATTTAGGCGATTGAGACTATTAACGATTAGCTTGCCAGATTGATCGGTACTGGTATCAATCGCTAGCTTTTCATCCATACGCATCGTTAATGGCTCTAGCGCTTGCTTGAGTGCAGTTGCCATCAGTGCGGTCTGCTGATGGATGTCAGGGATATCGCTATCTGCCGATTGATTCTCATCACTCTTAGCTAGGGTCTCAGTTAAACTATTAGACAGGCTATCCGCCATTTTTTGCGCAAGTTGTTCAACGGCATCGACCAGCTGCACCATCAGTGCTTTTTGCACGTCTTGGTTTTGCTTGAGATACTCACCTTCTGCCTTTCCAGCATTGTGATCGTGCTTATATATTTGCAGCAATTGACTCACACTTTTCTCAAAACCATTATCGATACTGTCGCTGACAACTTTGGCATTATTGACCACACTATCGGCGAGGATTTTTTGTGACTCTAATTGAGCGTTTAGCTGGGCATCGAGTTGCGCTTGTTGTCCTGCTTCTCGTAAGCGAGCGATTTGCTCTGGATCGTTTTTCGTTAAGTATGTCTCAAACTGGCTACTGATGGCATTGAAGCCACTGGCCAAGTCGACCAACTGGGCAACGATACGTGCGCCCGTATCGCCATCTTCACCGCCCATGGCTTTGTTACGTAAAAAGTCGGCTTTGATTTGCGCCCAACGCTGCATTTCTGCTTCGGTCAAGACACCGCGCATCTCGCCAAGCTTGAGCAAGTTACTCTCTGCGCCTTGGGTCAATAGCTGCGACTCGCCCAGATAATGATCGTCTATCAGCTGGTTCAGCTCGCTTTCATTCATGACCGCCGATAGCTTTTCGGTCATCTTATTCATATTACGATAACTGCCTTGCAGCTTGAATATCGGCTCAACACGATACTTATCATCTTGCGAAGCGGAGGCAATATAGGCTTGGTTGACATCCAGAATGACTTCTTGCACCCTAAACATATGGCGCAAGATGGCGATAATTTCGTTAACTTCTGAGGTGCTATACGGATACGTCAAATCGCTGCTTTGTGCTTGTGCGAGGTTGGCATTGTCCGTTTTTGCCATTTTAATCAAACGATGCACATCGCTTAAGTCACGGTTGGCCATTGGTGCGAGGACGGTATTAGAGGTCAGCGAGTTTTCGATATAACTGAGTGCAAACACCTCTTCCATGCCACTCATGATATCGCCTAAGTTGTAGATATCAGCACGGTTGGCGAGCATGTCCGGCACTTTAAAAGCTTCACCGCTTTCGGTATATGGGTTACCTGCCATGACCACGCAGAACTTTTTGCCACGCATATCATAAGTCTTAGTCTTACCTTGCCAGACACCATCGATACGGCGTGTGCCATCGCCCAATGAGATAAACTTCTGTAAAAATTCCGCATGCGTATGCTGAATATCATCAAGATACAGCATGACGTTATTGCCCATCTCAAAGGCCAAGTTGATTTTATTCAGCTCTTCTCGCGCAGTAGCATTAGGTGCTTTTTCGGGATCTAATGAGGTGACGTCATGACCGAGTGACGGACAGTTAATCTTCATAAAGATAAGTCCGAGACGGTTTGCCACATACTCCATCAAGGTGGTTTTACCATACCCTGGTGGCGATATCATCATGAGGATACCCATCAAATCGGTACGCTTATCCTCGCCGACCGTGCCCATCTGTTTGGCGAGGTTGTCACCGATGAGCGGCAGGTAGCTCTCGTTAATCAGACGGTTACGTACAAACGAGGACAATGGATGCGGCATAAATTCGTCCAGTCGCAACGTCTCTTTTGAGTCATGCAATATCTCTGAGCGCATGGCCAGATAACGTCTATAGGCAGGGATAACTTGGGTATCATGATGATGTAGACGATTTAAGAAATCATCGACGGCAAAGGTTAAGGTCTGCTGATGAATACGCGCATGCTCACCCAGTAAGTTATTAACCTGACTCTCAAGCGATACCTTACCCGTGCTACGTTCAAAGCTCTGCACTTGATTGAGCGGATTATTAATACTGGTCAATGATGTAGTCGATGACGTAGCCGACGAGGTGATTGAAGAAAATGACAAGGCTGATGGCGTAGCATTTGCGCCTGTACTGTTTAAACCTTGATTGCCCAATCCTTTAGCACTTAGCCCTTTATTAAAAGCCCCTTTATCAAAGCTAGCACCTGAATCAATGAGTCGTTGCACCAAGGCTTCACGCTGAGCATCATTTAACTGGGTAAGTAAGACAGCAATGGCTTCGGGCACATAATGACGGCCACTTTCTAATTGCTGCTTGCGTAGCGCGTTTTGTGTTTCAATCTCGGCAAGCTGCTCTTCACTGAGTGTCTCGCCTGCCTCATCCGTGCCATCAGCCGACTCCGTACCACCATAAGTCTTATCAAGTAGTGCATGAAACCATGTGGCTAATAGCTCATAGGCTGATTTGGGTTGGAAGCCAAGCTTACTGATAGAAGATTGTAGTTGGTCAAAACTGGCGGTATTTTGCGTGCTACCTGAAGCGCTATTCAACGTTTGGCTTAGCTGCTCACACAACTGCTGTGCTTGTTGACTGGTTTGCCATTTTATTGTGTTATATGCACCTGCATTCGATTCCGCCGACTGCCCCATGACACTCACGAGATACTCACAGGCAAGCTGAACGTAGCTTGGTTTGAAGATGTTGGCGTTATGAGTATCACTGGTATTTGAATCTGGTTCTGAATGCTTGCTAGCACCGTTATCAGCGCTAAGACTGTCGTCATTATGAGCCATAACAAAATGACGCATCACTTGGCTCATGTCCTCGACCAGTAAAGATTTAGCCGTATCACTGCCCAATGCACGGCGCAGTTGCTCGGCGGTAGCGGCTCTATCCGTCCAGTTATTTGCACGTGTCAGCACTGATTCATTCAGCCATTTGTCATAACCGAACTGGCGTAAGCTATCTAAACCAAGCGCTTGTACGATGTTTAGTTGCCAATAAAACAACTGTGCCAAGGCACGTACTTGCGGGGTATAAATCAGTAGCCCTGCCTCACGCAACGTTGGCAGGATTTGCATCAATAATAGCGTGGCATCATGGTCATGAATGCCTTTGTCATAACCAAGCTGATAGCGAGGGGTGGCATAAGCTTTGACCAGTTTAGACAATGAGCTGTCATTATCAATGTCGCCATTAACATCTAGGGTAATGACAGTCGCATCGTATGCTTGATATAAACGTTCTTCGGTTAGTCCGTCTTGACTGCTCTTAGCACTTTCGATAATGCTATAGGCTAAGTACTCGGCGCGATATACCTTGTCAGACTCGGAAGCAATATTCATGTCCCAGTACGGGCGCAAGGCGTTTAGCTCAGTATTATTAAGCACTTCATAATAGTCGGTACCCGTTAGATGCAAATTCAGCACACGCTTGCCATCTGACTGCTGACGACTCAATAAGGTCAAATCCAATGGCTGAGTATTGACCGAAAAGCGATGCTTACCCAGTTTGATGATTTGGCCACCATCTTCAAACAAGTCCGACTTGTCTTTTAAACTCTTATAGCTCTCGATTTGAATGGCTTTTAGACGGGCGTCGATGTCATCGGCTTTTACGCTAAAGCCCATCGCTTGCAGCTCTTTTGCGATATTACGGACTTTTTGCACCAGACCATCAGCCGCAAAATACGTATTTAACGCTTCTTCCTCTGTAAAGCCGGTGACACCTGTGCTTTGCGTACGTTTTTTAATACTTTCAAGCATTCGCAGCGCACCATCACCTAAATTTTGCGCTTTACGGTTGCGAGCATCGAGCAGTTGCTGCTTATGGTTTTCAAAAGTCTCGTAAATCTCTTCACGCTTGCTGATGATGTCGGCTAAAAACTGATCGCCACTATTGGTCTCTGGATCAGCGAACTGACTCTCCAACTCTTCTAGCTGCACTAATAGTTTTGCCATTTGCTCGTCTGATTTCTCAGGCGTATTGGCAATGGATAACGCATTGGCAATCGACTGACCGAACAGTTTAAACTGAGCACCAAATTGCGCTACGGCCTCAGCAGATCCTAGATTTTTGCGTTTATGATTAAGTTTGGCTTTACTCTGATTCAGGCTGGCATAAATGGTCGATATGTCATCGATGATTTGCGTACGCACTGTGGCATCGGCCACATCTAGCGTCCCTAGCAACTCGGTTAATAGATCTAACCCTTGCGCTGTCTCATCGATTTTTTCTAGTACGGGTTTTAGCTCAGCATTGGTTTCAGCGGTGTTTAAGCGCTCACTGACATCGACCAATATGCCTTCGTAGCTTGATAGCGCCTCTTCACCACTTAAGAACAATACCGTTTTTTCAGCCAGCTCGCTCTCTGCTTCCTCTAATTGCTTTTGCAATGCTTGTAACTTATCAGCATCTAGATAGCGCAAATCCTCCAAGCTGACCAAACGGCCTTTTTGGCGTCTTAATGCTGACAACTGATCGACATAATCACTGGCCGACTCAAAGCTAGTAACGCGTATCTGCCGCAAAATCTCACTTTGCTGCGTATCGGCATCGGCTAACGCGGTTTGGGTTTGCTTTTGGATACTTTGTACTTTAGCGAACTCGTCAATGACCAGTTCAGCCGTGGCCGTCACTTCTTTAATACTACTGGCGACTTCGCTCAGCTCAGGCTCAGACAACCAGTAATAGCTGTCAAAGAGACGACTGGTATTATTGCTAAGCTCTTCATAGAGCTTCTGTGACACGCTTTGATTGTCAATCAGGCGGGTAATGCTATAAAGATCTGAGATACCACGTACCAGCTCTTTATTGCCAATCTTACCATAGAAACTCGTGCTCTCTGGCAACTCACTGACATACTCATGCGAGGCGTAAGGCGTATGCCATATCTGCATCGGGTGAATACGAGACGGCTCACTTTGGTCACTGAACAGTACCAAACGGCCATTCTCAGCCAAAGCCATACCGTTACAATAGATAGGATTTGCCAATTGCTTTTTAATCAAGTTATAAGGAAACAGCCCTGTGACGCCCAAGTCTCGGTCGTAAAATAAGAATAAAACATCTTCCCCATTCGGCGATACAATTTTACGCTTAAACCGTAAGTCAGTAGCGCCAACGTTATTGGCCTCAAACAGCTTATACTCACCCGTCTGTAGATAGTAACCACCCGGAAACATGATGCCGTGGTCTTCTGGTAGCTGAACACACGACTGACCAATCGCATCCAATCGCAGCACCGCTTCGGTCAAGGTGTTATAAACAAAATAACGGTAGTCCTCTTCACGATAGGGCAATATTTTGAGCAGTATTAGACTGCCAACTTTGGCATAAGCAATCTCAGCGTCCGTCAGCGACTGGGTGCGGTCATTGACCGGTTCGCTATAAATACCTTGCCCCGACTGCGTATTGTCCTCAATCTTAATGGTCAAATCACCACCGACCGTTTCTACAAATATCGTGTCTAAGATATTCATATGGGGATATTTGCCATTCACCATTTGATCGCGTGTGGTCTCAATCCAGTCAAAATCATAAGCAGGTGGCAGTTCAATGTCACGCTCGCCTCGATTGTCTACATAAGCGACTTGCGCTGACTCTGGTGTGCCTTGGCTAAAATCTAGCGCAAAACGAAACACTCGAATATCGGTGATGCGCTCGCCAATCTGAAACGCCAATAGCAATTTGCTGTCTTTCACCGTTATTTGAATCAGGCGCGTTTGCTTGTAATATCGATACAACTCATTAAAGTCTTGAACAAAGGCATCTTGATCTAAAAACGTTCCTTTTAAATCGACTTCTTCGAGCTGATACTCTTCTTCATTACCAGCTGGCTCGTTCAGACGATATAACGATAATACATCCTTGATGTTGCTCGCGCGTTTGAGCCCCATAAAAACGTTGTAGCCAAACAGCAAATAATCGCCGACCTGCACCATGTCTTGTGCCACACAGTTGTATTCAGTACGAATACGGGTACGGGCAATGACTTGCATTTGAGTGCTGCCAAACTCTTCGAGACGCGCATTATTTAGCGTCTGCGTCTGCGTCTCTAAACGACCGCCTTGTTCCGTCAGACGTTTTTTGATGAGCTCATAAGCATTGCCTGAAGCAACTGCCTGATCGGTTTGGTTGGCTTGATTAGCGTTATCGTTGCTGTCTGAATTTGTTGAGTTTTGCGTGTCCGCCATCTTTGCTCGTCCGTTTCTGTTTTTACATAATATAGTCAATCCTTTATAAAAGAGCTACAGCGTTAACCTCGCTTGAAGTATCACAGTTACATCTGCACTCGGTTGCCTTGTATCTCTTTTAAACTGAATCCACTACAAGAGAATTTTGGGCAATAAAGAATCATTGAAAGTAAAGAAGCACTTGGCTAATCTAAAAAAACAAGTGGTCACTGCTATTTTTTTAGATTAACCAACTCATCATGATTCGTTATTCTGAATCACCCTGAGTTAGCCAAAAAAATCTGCCGCCTAAACGACAGATGATTTATTGATATTAATGTTGCTTACTAATTCTGGATATATAAATATCCGTCAATTTGACCTGATATAGCATTAAACCGCTTTATCATCATTTTTTTGGTTTGATTTCATGGCTTGACTGGCCATCACACCATTGATGATACCGCTCAATGTGTCTGACTTGCCCGCTAGGCCATCGATGGCTTTACCGATAGACAGTGACTTAGCAAAGTTGTCAAAGAAATGCGCTTCGCCGCCAACAATATCGATTTTGGCTTTCTGTAACGCAACTGCCAATACTTCAGCATTTTCTTTCGCAATCTCTTTACCAGCGTCAATAGAAGCAAGCGCTTCTTGCAAGGCCGTCTCAAGGCTCATGCGGAACTCTTCGTGCTCACGTGCCTCTTTGCTCATGCTACCCATGGCATTGAATTTCTCGACCAGACCATCTGCTTCGGCTTGGAAATGTGCGCGAGTAACTTCGGCTTTTGCCAATCCAACTTCACGTTCTGCTTTGGCATTTGACTCACCGCGAGCCGCGATGACTTGAGCATCTGCCATGCCTTTTTCACGCTCAGCTCTGGCGGTAGATTCACCGCGAGCGGCGATGATTTCTGCATCGACCATACCGATATCACGCTCAGCTTTTGCCTTAGACTCGCCACGAGCGGCGATAACCTCAGCATCTGCCATACCTTTTTCACGATCTGATTGCGCTTCAGCTTGTCCAGTCGCTCTAATAATATTGGCTTTCGCAATGCCTTCTTTTTCCAAAGAAGCCGCTTTGACTTCTTGGATAGCTGCTTCAGCGAAGCCATGTGCTGACTCTTCTGCTTTGGTACCTTCGGCCATCTTAATTTTGGCTTCTGAATCTTTAGCAGATGCTTCAAGATTAGCAGCAGCCAATGTGGTGATTTCGACGGCTTTGTGCTTGGCAGATAGCTCTTCTGCTTCGGCTTTTTTTACCTGACGTACTTTGATTTCTTCTGCATCGGCTTCTGCTGCTAGGACGCGTGTTTGCTTAGAACGCTCGGCTTCGCTAATTTCGCGAACTTCTTTGATACGCTCTTCTTCTTGCGCGACCGTTTTATCTACTGCGATACGTTCACGAATGACGTTGGCGATTTCTTTTTTCTCAAGCTCAATCGCACGTTCAGCTTCGATACGTTGCAGATCAACTTCACGCTCACGAGAGACAATTTCTAAATCACGAGCACGCGTCACTTTTTCTTCTTCGATGACGACTGCACGCAGACGATTTTGACCTGCTACTTCGATTTCACGCTGCTGATTCTCACGCTGAATGGCCAAATCCTGCTCAACCGAGATAACGGCCGTTTCAGACTTTTTACGCTCTTCTTCTTCAATCTTGCGAGTTTCAGCCGTTTCGCGTGCAATTACTGACGAGATTTCACGTTGCTGTTTGGCTTCGGCATCGGCTTGCTGACGCTCAAGCTCTAGCATCGCCTCTCTGGTTTCGACATTCTTTTTCTTAACGGCCAGCTCTTCGTCACGCTCAAGCTCGTTGGTGATGACGTTCTGAAAGGCTGTTAATTGAGTAATCTTTTTGATACCTTCAGCATCTAAAATATTACTTGAATCTAATGACGCTTTTGGCGTTTGCTCTAAGTAATCAATCGCCACATCTTCTAAGACATAGCCATTCAGATCGTTACCAATTTCTTGAACGATACTGTCACGAAACTCGCTGCGGTTTTCAAACAGTTTGACGAAATCAATCTGCTTACCAACCGTTTTTAGCGCTTCAGAGAACTTAGCATTAAACAGCTCGTTGACAGCGACTTTATCTGAGGCTCTTTCAACCCCAACCGATTTGGCGACTTTTAGCACATCTTCTTCGGTTTCATTAACGCGTAAATAAAATGCCACGGTGATATCAGCACGCATGTTGTCTGCGCAAATCAAACCTTCTTTACCGCGTCTGTCCACTTCCAACGTGATGAGCGATATGCGCATCAATTCTTTTTTATTGATAACCGGCCAAACAAAACCACCATCAAAACGTACGGCAATTTTACTCACACCGTTGATAATAAGTGCTTTGCCCTGCTCGACCTTAAAATAAAAGGCCTTGAGCATCAGTAGTGCGACCATCATAAAAACAAACGCCAGCACTACAACCACGCCGACGATAATGAGTGTGTCCATATCCATTCCTTTAATTAAAACATTCCATAATCAATTCTATATAAATCAGATACGCTATCAGGTTTGTTAAATTTACTGTTTATAGCACCTTTTATAGCACGTGTGCTTTGTAGCCCTGTCACGCACCATTCTTATATCTGCATTATTCTGAACCGACTATCACCAAATTTAAAACCTTTTAAATCATTGCTAAAAATATTATGCCTAAACCAGAGATTCTTCTAAAACCTCTGGCTAAATCCCTGTTCATTCTGTGAACTTATTCTGTGCTAATAGCGATAATGATGTGCTGAAAATAACGATGGCGAATCATCGTGACTAAATTACTTACTAGTGGCTAAATTATTTATATAGTCGATTCAATTTAAAAGTAGTACAAGGCAACCGAGTGTAGATGTATATCAAATACTTCAAGCGAGGTTAACGCAGTAACACTTTTATAGTGGAGTGACTATAGTGGTTATTTATCTTTTACAGGGGTTACACGATAGGTATTGGCTGCCTCTAAATACTCCACCAACATCACTCGATCACCTTGTTTCAGCGAGCCATCATTGATGTCTGAGCGAATTTTGAGTATCAATCCTGCACCGCCATCATTCAATTCTACTTCGCCGTGTTTGTCCGTGACACTAAGGGTACGCACAACCGCAATTTTGCCGATATTGCTAGCGGCATTGCGTCTAGGTATTTTGGCTATTTTGTTGCGGATGGGAGAAATAATGATACCTGTCAGCCACATGGAGATGACCAATACAAAGATTAGCGCTCCGGTGCCGAATAGGTAATATAAAATGCCTGAGTCAAAATTTTGATGTAAAAAACTGGTATAGAAGTAACTTAACAACCAACCAATTAAACTGATTAGGCTAAGAATGACGATAAGTGGCACGCCATACAGACCGAATTTGAGCAGCAGCCCCGACACAAATCCTGATGAGGTCAAATTACTACCCTCGCCACTTGCATCACCAATATCTACCGTATCCATATCTGCCATACCAAGTAGAGAAACCATCCAATACAAGGTCACAAACATCACCAATCCTGTAAAGACTATCGTCGGGTACAAGCTGATTTTGGTGATGAATATCAAAAACGACTCTTGCATTACGTACTTTCTCCTTTTGCTCACCTAATCCAGTATCTCTATATAAAGCATGTTTATATAGTATTTTGATACGCAGAATCTTGATGAACCATTTATAAAATTTATATGATGTTCATGAAAACTTAAGCTATAGAATCAACTTATGTTTCTTTATTAATTATATAGACATCTCACTCTATAATACATAGATTTCGCCATTAGCGTCCCCAAATCGGTGAACGCACCATCCCGCCAGCGTCACTATTAATACTGTAGCTTGTGTTGCCAGATAACGAGCGGATGACGAGGCTGCCTATATTTCTAGTGCCTTGGCTGCTCACTTGCGAGCTGCGCATTGGATAAACCGCATACTGTCCAGATGGTGATAACCGTGCAGGCTCATCAAGTCCTGTTTCTGCGAGATCGATGGTTTGACGAGTAGCCAATGTCATAACCGCAGCCTTGCGACCGTTGAGATACGCTAACTGCTGACCGTCTGCACTGAGTTGAGGACTCGCGACATAGCCACTAGTCGGCATAGGTATTGCATTGCCAGTGGCAAAGTCATAGCGATAGATACTTGGGCGTCCAGCACGGACTTTATCACTGGTATAGACAAAGCTTTTGCCATCAGACGCATAGCTTGGCTGTACCTCAGTACTTGATAGTGTAGTCAACTGTTTGGTATTGCCATCGTTCAGACGCATCTCATAAATATCTGCGTTGCCGCCGACGGTTGAGCTATAGAGGAGTTTTTGACCATCAGGTGAGAATGACGCTGACATGTTACTGCCTTCAGCATTTACCACTAGATTGCGCGTATCGCTGCTACGATCATAAATATAAATTTTGGGGTTTTGACGTGGTGCTTGTTTGCTATAAGCAAGCCACTGACCATCCGCAGACCACGCAGGCGCATAGATATAGCCCTTAAGCTGATCAATTAATTGACGATCGCTACCATCAGGACGGATGCTATACAGTGTCGATATTTTTGCGGCACCTGTGCCCTGCTCATCCACGTAGGCTATGCGCCCTTGACGATCGATCGCAGGCATCCGAGCCGTCAACGGATTGGTCTCAACTGTACTAATAGGCTTATTGACTGATGTGCTGTTCAATGTCTGACAGCCTGTGAGGAGTACAAACAGCGTAATGGCAATGGGCGTTTTTATCGTCAGTCTATTTATAACGGGTTTTGACATAGAGGTTTTTAGCATAGAGGTTCTTAGCATAGAGTAATGTCCAATAAAGCCTAATGATAAACGTGTTGAGAGTTTTAGAGGGTGAGCACCACTAGTGATGAGCCTAAAGTCGAAACTATCCCTCTAAAAAAATCAAATATATTACAGAAACATTACTCTAGTGTATCCTAAACCGGACTAAATTTTGGATAAAAAAATGCCCCACTGACTAGTGAGGCATTATTAAATTCAGCCGAAATATCTAATTTTTACTCAATCATCAAATTATTTAGAAATAGCTTTGAAATACGCAACTTGATCGTCATTGCGGATAGTCAAGATAGGCACATTATTCGCATTGTTATTGATGCTATATTTACCTTGTACGGTTGCCATGGTTGCCGTATCAAAACTTGCTTGCGGCTCAGGACACGCCATCATAGTACTGATGCCATTTTTGATCTCTACATTGCCATTGACAACGCTATATCCAGCACTCATGCTGTTGCAGGTGTTCATAAATGCCACGTAATCTCTACCGTTGTCATTCATGAAATTCAAAGTTAAAGGTTTTGCCGGATTAAAAAATAGCTGAGTTACCTTATCACCATTGCTGCGTTTGGCATCAACAAGCTGCCAATGATGAGCTTGTAAGATATCTGCAGTGATTGGCTGACTAACTGGAGCAGGTAGATTCGCGGTAGTCTGGCAACCAGCGGCAAGCGTACCAACGGCCAAGGTAGCTACCATCATTACTTTAGTCATGCTTTTCATATAAGTTCCTCGTCTTATTGAACCTAAAATTTTCACTACTTATAAATCTTGCAGTGAATGCACCCTTTACAGACCTAGTGAAAATTTTGGTTTTATTATGATTCGTTTATTGTCTTATTCATTGTTTTAAACAATGGCGATATTTTGTATGACTCACAATGAGCTGTCATTATGAATTGAGTGGTTACTTGAAGTAGGTTTTGTTGCAATGCGAAGTTGACCGGATTTTTGCTATTGACCTTATTCACTAACGATGCTAACACCTTACTGATGTCTTGTCTAAAGCAGCTAGGGCGTGTCCTCAATTAGCACATTGATATAGTTAGTGTTCTTAAAATGATGATACACCTTATAGTCAAGGAATTTTAGAATCGCTACAAGGCGACCGACCACAGATAGTACACTGAGTACATCTAGGACGGGTAACACCGTAGCGGTTTAAAAGTGCTCTGACTATGGTGTCAGGTGAGCGCTGACATAAAAAAACCCCACTAAATAGTGAGGTGTTTTGATGTCGTATAACTATAATATGGCACTGCATATGACTGCTAGTGCCGCTTACTGATACCTTAAATAATCAATCTGGTTTCAGTAAAATTATTAGCCACCACTTTAGATAACGTCTGTACCAGTTATATTTGGCTGATCAGTAGCAGGTGCCGTCATACTTGACATAGATTGGCAACCTACCAATACTGTCACCATTAAAATACCTGTCATCAATGCTTTGGTCATGTTTTTCATATAAGCTCCTAGAATAGTTTTAAAACACTTTTGGTTCAAATAAAGTACAAATATCATTGTACTAAGGCTATAGATAGTGGGCTGTCCTTCTCCCAATGATCATAACTTATTTGCACTTTTAGCATACTTGTCTCTTACATCACTGTAAGTTAATTAATGTTAATGAAATACGCTTATTGAGTCTTCGTCTCTTGTAGAGCCGCATAACCTGACAAGCGTTTACGCTCAGCATCGTCAAATAGCTGCTGCTCAAGTTGGTTTACCTGGATTTGCGCTTGAGCTTGATCTGCACTTTGGCTTAACAAACGCTGTTTTTGTGTTTGATATTGAGTAAAGCGCTGGTCAAAACTGGCATCCTCTTGGTCTACTTGCGCCAGTCTCTTTGCTGCTGGCGCACCTACTAGCTCTCGGCGCATATTGTATAGTGCTTCAGGCGTCGCGCCACGAGCTTTCATTTGTTCAGTACGAGCCATAAGCTCACCAAGATTGGCTTGCTGAACGATATTGGCTTTGGTGACACTATCTGGCAAGCGGCTGATATAGTCTTGTCTGGCGGCTTCTTTTTGTGCCTCAGAGGTTTGTTTGTTTTGGTTGATTCTGACCATCTCTACACTATAGTCATCATAGTCATCCTCTGTACCAAAAAACGCACTAATGGTGTCCTTTGCAAAATATTGCTGACGTAGCTTGGTCACATCTTGTTGTTGCTGTGCCACAGCATTTAAATCCAGTTCACCACTTTTTGTCGCTTGTAGTTGTAGATTGCCATAACGCTTTTCTATCTCTGGGAGCGCTTTAAGATACGCAACATACTTGCCAAATATAGCGACCGCTTGACTGGCCGCAGGCTCTGGGGTGTGATGGCGAATGTAACTCTCAACACGCGCAAATATAACGGCTTCGTCCTCCTCTCCTAGTGCGGATAAAAAATAATCAAATAAGCGCCGTAGCCCTTGAGTGACGACCAACTGTTTGTTTTCATCAATGATGATTTCGCCATCAATTTGAGTACCCTTTAAGGAACGCGGCAAACGCTCCAATCCTGTGACAAATAAAGACTGATTTTGGGTCGCAGTCGTTGGTAGCATTTGACCCGCCGCCAGCGCAGTTGATAGAGTACCCTCAGCCTCCTCGCCCAGAGCATTGGATGCTGGTTGCGCTAGAGCCATACTCGTATGATCAGGTTTGAACCACATAATAACCGCCGCCGTCACGACTATGGTGACCACGGCAATTATAACGATTGATAAATAGGCTGGACGGCGATTATTCGACATAAATGAGAGTTCTTATCTTATAAGTCAGCTTAAAGGTTGGCATTTTTAAGACGATTAACCTGAGTACGATAAATAGATTTTGGCTCAGACTCTCCCCATGCTGTCAAACTTAGCACTTGATCGGCTGAATCTAAGTGATTCATTCTATAATTATCACGAATCACATAACCAAGACGACTTGAGCAGGCAGATACCAAACCATCATTAGACTCGCCTGCAAACGGTACACCCGTTACTGCCAATATATAATCACTAGGATCAAGTACGCTCGTTATTTGTCCAACACCACTAAATGAATAGTATTTGATGCCATTGGCAGCAGTGCTAGTCGGCTGACCACAATAACTGGTTGGCATGGCAGCAGGGAATTTAGCGTTAAATTGAGCAGCACCATCGGTCGATAGCGCCATCAATGTTTGCCAGCCATCTTGTTCTTGAATCTCTGAGAAGCTGATACCAGAGCCGATATCTGTAAAGCCACCAATCAAATTAAACAGCCCTGATACTAACTCTGTGGTGATGTTTGACGGGCTTCCAGTATTGTTATTTGGCTCAAGCGTGTTTTTGACAAAATCTGCCGTTTTTGACCCTTGCTCTGGACTTGATACTGCTGTCACTGACGCCACATATTTTGGCGCAACACCAGCGACATAACGGATGTCTATACCGCCTTGACTGTGCCCAAATAGATTGACTTTAGATTTGCCTGAAATGGCAGTGATGGTCTTGACCTGTTGTAGCAGCTGCTCTCCACGAATCTCACTGTTATTGACGGCTGATGTTTTGGTGGTATATACCTCTGAGCCACCTTTCATCAATTCTCCAGGTATTCCATTAAAGTAATCAACGAGCCCAAACATCGTAGTGAAGCCACCAAGTCCATGAGCCATGACGACCGGATACTGAGTTTTAGTGTAGCTCGAGGTGAAGTACTTACTATCAACCAGCTTGCAACCGTTGGCATTAGCACAGTTATAATACTGTCCAGCTGCTTGAGCAGATGTGGTTTGCAAGGTCATCAGGAGAATGCCGGCAGCGATAGCACCGAGTGAAGGTAAAAATGCGCTGGGCGTAACAGCTGCAGCAAAAGAGGTCTTTAGAGTCATAACAACATCCTTGTCATCAATAATTTTGGTTATCTTTACCTCCCAAAAGGAGTAAAGATTGCTGCTAATCCCTTTAGCAGACAAAATTACATTACTTATATATTCTGTAACATTCAACTAATTTGTCAAAATATGAATATATTACCGTGACTGAACAGTCATAACCGCCCTTATTTGGCTGTAAAGCAATTATTATCAATCATAATGATAGGTTGGCTATCACTTAACGTAAAACTGTCATCAACCCATTTATGGTATAATCTACTCACATTAAACCCATAATTATAAGATAGATGATGATGATTAAAAAATCTCTTATCCAGTCCCCAGAAGCCATAGAAAAAATGCGCGTGGCCGGTAAACTTGCTAGCGATTTGCTGGTAATGTTAGACGAGCACGTTAAAGTGGGCGTCAGCACCGAAGCATTGAATCAAATTGCTCATGACTATATTGTCAATGTACAAGGTGCTATCCCAGCGCCACTTAATTACAATGGTTTCCCAAAATCAATCTGCACCTCGGTCAATCATGTGGTTTGTCATGGTATCCCAAGTGAAAAGAAACTGCTAAAAGATGGCGACATCATTAATATCGATGTGACCGTGATCAAAGATGGCTATTATGGCGATACGTCAAAAATGTGGATCGTGGGCAATGGCTCCATTATGGCAAAGCGTATCTGTAAAGTGGCACAAGATGCCCTCTATGCTGGCATGAGTGTTGTCAAAGATGGCGCACGCCTAGGCGATGTAGGTGCTGCGATTCAAGAAGTGGTCGAGCCTGAGCGCTTTAGTATCGTGCGCGAGTTCTGTGGGCATGGTATCAGTAATGAATTCCATCACGAACCACAAGTCATGCACTATGGCAAAAAAGGCACAGGGTTCGAGCTAAAAACAGGTATGACCTTCACCATCGAACCCATGATTAATGAAGGTAAGTGGCAGACCAAAATCTTACCTGATGAATGGACGGCAATCACCAAAGACCGTAAGCTATCAGCACAGTGGGAGCACACCATGGTCGTCACAGACAATGGCTGTGAGGTGTTTACTGCCCGCCCTGAAGAAGATTTAAGTTTTTTAACACAGTAACATCATAAAAGATCGCTTAGGCGGTCTTTTTTTTGGCCAACAATTAGGTCATATTGAGTATTGTGCTTACCCGCTTTTTATCTTTATACTCTGATGACTTAATAACTTATATTAGTAACTTCTATTTGTGGCTTTTATCAGCTACCAGCACATTGGTGATTCTACGCTTTTCAGCTGAAACGTTTTATTTTTAAACTCTTAACGGGATAACACTCATGTTTACTTGTGATGCCGCATCGATTGATCTGACACCGCTCCCTTCATTTTCATCTAAGACCGCGACTGTCGACTCCTTGCAACCGGCGACGAATGCAACGGAAAAAACCCTACTCGGTATTCCTGAATGGTTAACCCAAATAAATTTGGATATCAGCCGCGCGCTTGAGCGTGGTGTCAATATTCGTCAATTAGTGGCAGTACGCGCGTGTGCTATTGATGGCTTACTCATCGCCTTGTTTAAATGGTTTGAGCTGGATAAGACCGATTTGGCATTATTTGCCACCGGTGGTTATGGTCGCGGTGAGCTGTCGCTTTATTCAGATATTGATATTTTACTACTCTCTCCTGATGAGGTTGGCACTGATGCCAGTGGGAAAATCGATCGGTTGGTGGCGCTGTTGTGGGATATAGGGCTGGAGCCCGCCCTCTCTGTACGTAGCGTGAATGATGCTTTGGAAGCTGCGCTTGATCATACGATTGCCAGTGCGCAGTTAGAAGCTCGGCTCCTGATTGGTAATGATACTTTGCAAGATTTTCCAGCTCAAATTGTCAATAAGCAATGGTCGCCGCGCGCTTTTTTTGAGGTAAAAACCGAGGAAGCCAGAGCGCGTTACTTGCAGCATAATGCGACGGAATATAATCTAGAACCGAATATCAAAACAGCACCTGGTGGCCTGCGTGACATCCATATTATCGGCTGGGTAACCAAACGTTATTTTCGGGTCACTAAGCTCTATGATCTGGTACAGCAGAACTTTTTGACCGAAAAAGAGTTCGACGAGCTGAGCTTTGCCGAAGGTTATTTATGGCAAATACGGCATTACTTGCACGAATTGACTGGACGTAACGAAAACAAGCTACTGTTTGATTACCAACGTGACATTGCCCAGCTGATGGGTTATGAGGCACAGCCGGATGATCAACCCAATGCCGCTGTTGAGCGCTTTATGCGCGACTATTATCGCTGTGCCATGCAGATATCAACGCTGTCTGAGATGCTGACCAATCACTATTATGAGACAATCATAGAGCCCAATCTACCTGATGATGAGCGCCCAAAAAAGCAGCCTATTAATGCGCGTTTCAATCAAGTTGGCGACCAAATCGCCATGGCGCATCATCGCGTTTTTGCTCAGCATCCTGAGTCGATTCTAGAGATGTTTTTACTCATGGGTCAGTACGGTATCAAAAACGTCCGGACGCATACATTACGAGCACTAAAAATCGCCGCGCGCGGTATCGATCAAACTTACCGCGACAACCCTAATCACCAAACGCTATTTTTGGCCAATTTAAAAGAACAAAACTACTTGTTTCATCGCCTGCGTACCATGAACCGCTATGGCGTTTTGGGCAATTATATTCCTGCTTTTTCCCAAGTCACCGGTCTGATGCAGTATGATTTATTCCATCGTTATACTGTTGATGCCCATACGTTGTTTTTGATCCGCATCTTGCACCGCTTTACCGATCCGAATTTTTATGAAGACTTTCCACTGGTCAGTTCCCTCTTTCAGCGTATTGAGCGCAAAGAAATTTTAGTATTAGCAGCCATGTTTCATGACATTGCGAAAGGTCGCGGTGGCAATCATAGCTTGCTTGGTGAAACTGAGTCGATTGAGTTTTGCTTGGCACATGGCATGAGTAAAGCAGATGCCAATTTGGTTGGTTGGCTGACCCGCTACCATTTATTGATGTCAATGACCGCGCAGAAAAAAGACATTTCAGATCCAGAAGTGGTGACACTTTTCGCTGATTTGGTTGGCAACGTTACCCACCTGAATCATCTGTACGTACTGACCGTCGCTGATATGAACGCGACCAATCCACAGTTGTGGAACAGCTGGCGGGCGACCTTGATGAAACAGTTATACTCGCAAACGCGTCGTATTTTACGTGCTGATATCGATGCGCCAACCAATCGTCAAGACATGATCAGTGCCACGCACAAGCAAGCAATGGTCATGTTGGATAACGTCGATAATCAGCACATGAACCGCAGTGAGGTACTTAGACTGTGGGATGACTTAGGTGATGAGTACTTCTTGCGTGAGATTGCTGAAGATATTTTATGGCATACCGAAGCCATTTTGAACCATCCACCGATTGGACTTGCCTCTAATGCCGATAGCCCACCATTGGTTGTACTGCGAGAGCATCGCGAGCTGGCACTTGATGCTGTGCAGGTCTTCGTTTACACCCAAGATCAGACAAACCTATTTGCCGTCACTATGGCCGTATTTGATCAAATGAATCTAGATGTTTTAGACGCACGCATCATTACTGCCACTCGTGATTTTGCGTTGGATTCTTATGTACTGCTAGATCCTAGTGGCACATTATTGGTCGATGAAGACAGTCAGCAAGAGCTTAAGCAGCGCTTAATCAATGCCTTTAAAGACCCCACCGTACTGAAGCTTACGAATAAACGAATGCCGCGTCAGCTCAGACATTTTGAGGTGAAGACGGTGATTAATTTTGAGTTTAATGAAGCATCAGGTCAGCACATTATGAGCTTAGAGACCCTCGATCAGCCAGGGCTACTGGCACGGGTGGGACAGGTATTCTTGCAGGAGAAAATTGAGGTACATGCGGCTCGCATTACCACACTAGGCGAGCGTGCAGAGGATATGTTTTATATCAGTGATCAAAATGACGAGCCTTTGTCTGCCGACAAGTTAGAAACGTTAAAAACGGCATTGACAACGAGTCTGAGCTTACATAGCGATAGTGCTGCAACTTAAGCAGTGTGGTCTATTAAGAAGTTTAACGAGTAACGAATATTGTGGATTGGGATTGGCGCTTTAACGTAAAAAGTAGATTGGTGCTAGATAAGCAGGTCATGCCGTTTAGCATCAATCTATTTTTCATACAGTAAAAATCTTACTTTCATGATAAAAAGTTATCGGAATAGATAGCAGAGTTTATAGGATACTTCTATATATCATCTCGCTGGCATGAGCGTTGAGCTCGTCATCAGCCAAATCTGGTGGCAAGATATTTGCCTCTACCTGTTGTTGACCTAACAGTAATCGTCCAGCATCGACCTCTTTTTTTAGCAAGCACTGCAAACTTGAAAGATGGAACTTGGCATCATAATGCTCATAAAGCGCTTGCAAGGAAATAGGTGCTTTGGCATGAACATCGAGATAGAGACTGTCATCTGCCAAGATAATCATCTCGTTTAGTGCCTCTTCCCGCAGTACTTCCTGTTCATTAATTCGGCGTTGCAAGTTGTTGGCCAATCGACCTTTGAAAGCCAGCATAATGATGAAAATCAGCGTTTGTAGCACAAATAAAGCGACATACTGCCACAAAGGTAGCGATATGCTAAATAGCCTACTAAGTAACATAAGTACCGTAGCCACGACCACATAGCTGACCAACTGCCACAGTAGCCACATCATAAAGCTGTTGTCACCGAACCAAAACATCTGCCGCTCTTGCAGGCGAATCAAATGATGGCGCGCCTGCCACCAATGATTCTCACGCTGTTTCAATTGTTTGTATAACTCTGTGCGCGGCGTACTGTTACCCAAATTTTTATTCTGGATATTTTTGGCATTGAGATCATCAGTTTTTGAGACACTAGCCATGTCAAATTATCCTTACCATAATCTGTCGTTACCGCTGACAGTCACTTTTATATTATTATCAGTTATAAAGCACCAAACTTATGCCAATGCCTTAGATTTACTTATCACGTCACAATTTTGCTGTGAGCCTCTATTCGAGAGGAGATAAATTAGCCATGATAAGCAAAAGACAAAAAATAAGAGAAGTGCTACACTGCTTGAATGTAAATTTTCTTTATAACTTTATTATTAATTGTCTATTATAGTTACCCTACTTATGAATCACAACTTAACCTCTCTGCATCCTTACCCTTTCGCTAAAATGGCAACGTTACTTGCTAATAGCACGCCAGCCCATAACTACAGTGCAATCAAGCTCGGCATTGGTGAACCAAAACATGAACCACCTGAATTTGTACTGGACGTATTACGTGAAAACTTGGACAAAATAAGCCGTTATCCCACTACTAATGGTACTTTTGAGCTACGTCAAACCATCGCCCATTGGCTAGAAAAGCGATTTTTCTTAAATCATGTCGATGCCAACACGGAAGTATTGCCAGTCATGGGCACGCGCGAGGCGATTTTTAGTTTTGTACAAGCGGTTGTTGATCATGACGTAGCGAATCCGGAGAGCAGTCTATCTCCTACTGTAGTTATGCCCAATCCGTTTTATCAAATATACGAAGGTGCGGCGATACTGGCACAAGCAACGCCTTACTTTGTGCCTTGTACACTAGACGATGATTTTAAAGGTGACTATCGCGCGGTACCAAAAGAAGTATGGATGCGCACGCAGTTACTATTCGTTTGTAGTCCGAATAATCCAACAGGTTCGGTCATGACAATGGATGATTGGGAATATCTCATTCGCCTATCAGATCAATACGACTTTATTATTGCTAGCGACGAATGCTATAGCGAGCTATATTTTGATACGGTGCCGATTGGTCTATTGCAAGCCTGCGCTGCTTTTGGACGCCATGACTTTAAAAACTGCGTGGTATTCCACTCGTTATCCAAGCGTTCAAACTTACCGGGTTTACGCTCTGGATTTGTGGCAGGCGATGCCAAAATCTTGCAGGCTTATTTGCAATATCGTACCTATCAAGGCTGCGCAATGCCAATACCCCATCAGCTTGCCTCTATCGCGGCTTGGCAGGATGAAAAGCATGTTGAGCATAACCGTGCGCTGTATCAAGAAAAGTTTGCCTTATGGATGTCTGAGCTTGGTGAGCTACTAGAATTGCGGATGCCAGAAGCTGGATTTTACTTTTGGATCAAAGCACCTAAGCAGTTCAATGGTGATGATGAACTATTTGTCAAAGCCTTGTACGAGCAGGCCAATATCCATGCACTAGCTGGGCGTTACCTGTCACGTGAAGTCAATGGCAAAAACCCTGGGCAAGGTTATGTGCGCATTGCGCTTGTCGCTAGTGTCGATGAGAGCCGTGAAGCGATCAGCCGTATTCGTAAACTACTGGGTGCGTAGGCAGTCTATTTAAAAGTATTAAGCGAGATATTAACCTCTAATAACCACAATTTAACTGTGGCTATTAGAGGTTTTTTGCTTTAATAATGCTATAGTAAAGTGGCTTTTATCAAATATGCCATCAAGGATGATGCCATGCCCCATCTTGATTTTACCCAGCCGCCCTTTGATGTGTTGAGTCTGGCTGAACGCCAAAGCATTAGAAAAAACACTCAAATTCGCTACCTTGCCAAAAATGAGCATCTAACTGCCGAAGAATTGCAGTATCTGTATGTCGTCATTAAAGGACAGATTGAGCAATTGCTTGACGGTGAGTTTGTGGCCTCTTATTTGGGTAGTAACCACTCCGACCAGCTCAATAATAACGACTGGTTCGACAGCCGTCGTCTGCCTGAATCATTGACTGAAAACAGCTCTAATACTGAAGCACTGCAGACCTATCAGTTTCGAGCCGCTGAAGATACGTTATTGCTGCAAGTCGCTGGTAGCGCAGTCGATAAAATCAGTGCCCAAAACCATCTAGTCCGTCAAATGCTGTCAGATAAGCTGCCCGAACGGCTAAAAGCATTACAGCAACGCCGTCACAATAAAACCATAGACCCTGCCAGCTACAATGACCAACAAGAAGTGCAACAGATCATGTTGCAGCCTGTCATTGACGTCAATCTATTGCCAGTCCATATCGTCGATGCCAATAATAGTTTATACGAAGCCGCTTCTATCATGACGAAAGCGGGGCTAAAACATGTACTAGTACGTCCATTGAACCATCTAGAGCATAGGAAAGAAACTCGACATGGTACTGGTCATCTGTTAGGTATTTTAACCGACACCGATATTTGCCGCGCCGTGAGTGACCAGCAAAACCCTGCCACGACTACATGCCAGCGCTATGCTAACTTTAACCTGCGTACCATCAAAGCCAGTGATGAGATTGGCGATGCATTATTGACCATGACCCGCTATCGCATCCATCGGCTACCAGTGATTGATCGAAATGGGGATGTCGTCGGTATACTCGGACAAAGCGATATGCTTGCGCATATTGGCCATCACTCTCAGCTCATTAGTATCCAAATCGAGCAAGCAAAAGACTTATCGAGCTTAGATACCGCCGTCGAGCTTATCGGTCGTTACATTCGCGCACAACATCAAAACGGCGTCAAAATCGGTAATATCAGCCGTATGGTACAGACCTTGAATGCACAAGTATTTACCAAGCTTTGGCAACTTATCGTGCCTGCTGAAGTCATGAATAATACCTGCTTAATCGTGATGGGGTCAGAAGGTCGAGGTGAGCAAATCATGCGTACTGACCAAGACAATGCACTCATCTTACGTGATGGCTATACTCATCCTGATCTGGCGCAATTTGCGGATACTTTTAATCACCATTTAGCAGACCTCGGTTATCCGTTGTGCGATGGCAATATCATGATGACCAACCCGATGTGGCGACAGCCGCTAAAACAGTTTAATGCTCAGATTGGTTTATGGTTTAAAAACACCAATCCTATGCATGGTATTTATTTGTCCGCCATACTTGATGGCGAATACGTCTGCGGAGATGAGTCATTATTGACTCAGGTGCGTCAACATTTAAAGGTCGCCCACAGGCAGTCAGACCCTATGTTTGTACGCCAGTTTGCACGTGCCGCGCTACAGTTCGGTGATGTCAATCAGTGGTGGCAAAAGTTCGTGCCTTTGCTCGGTGGCAAATCCGGGTCAGAAGACATTGATCTAAAAAAAGCCGGTATCTTTCCACTGGTTCATGGTATTCGTACCTTGGCGTTAGAAAACGATATCTTAGACGTGCCTAGTAGCAAAAACCGCCTTAAAGCTTTGGTACAAGCGCGCGCCTTGACCCAAGAGCGGGCAGATACTTTGCTAGAAGCCTTGGAATTTTTTATGGCGCAGCGCCTATCCGTTGCGCTCTCCACCGATGATAGACATGCACGGCAAGTGAACCCAATGACCTTGACCGCGCTTGAGCGTGATTTATTAAAAGAGTGTTTGGCTGTCGTCAAAAGCTTTAAAAACCAGCTACGTCAGCATTATCAATTAGAAATTGCATAAGTATGAAAATCGTATAAGTATAGAACTCGCATCAATGGATGAGCGACAAATATGAGTTGGCTAACACAGTTATCCTGCGCTTGGCAGAAAAAACAGCTACAGCGTCCAGAATTGGCATCGATGTTTACCAAACCTTTGGCTAAGCAGTGGGTAGCGATTGACTGCGAAATGACGGGGCTCAATCCAAAAAAGCACCACTTATTGTCCGTCGCCGCGATTCATATCAATGGCAATACGATTGACACCGGTAATGGCATGCATATCATATGCATGCCTCCAGTGATGCCAGACCGTGATACCATTGTGATTCACGGTCTGCGTACCGCTGACGTTGAGCATGGCATGAGCTACGATGAGATGCTGGCGCGATTGCTGCCGTTTATAGGTAATCGACCGATTGTGGGGTTTTGTACGAGTTTAGATACAGCGTTTTTAAACCCTTTGGTCAAACGCTATATGGGCACGGCACTACCCAACGAAGTCATAGATTTGCGCCATTTATATAGTCGGCGCATGGGTGATCGCACTCAGGGTGTCCCCAACCAATCACAACAGCTGCGCAATATTTTAGCGCACTATAATATCCCTGATCTGGGCGCTCACGATGCTTATAACGATGCGATCATGACCGCCATGGCATTTTTACATATACGCTAGCGTGCGTTCGTATTTTGAAAATTCAGCTAAAAAGGTTTTCATCTATGCCTGCCATCTACGCGAAAACGGCAACTCATGTTAGTATAGGCGGCTTTTGCTACCGAATAAAAGATGCTCATGCGACCTACTTCTAGACTCTGTCATTCCTCCGTGCTTACCGCCAAATTATCGCCTATTTTTAGTCATTTGCGATCGTTTAATCAGACTCACAAATGGTTGGTTGCGCTGACATTAGTGGCAGCCCCGCTGTATGCGCAAGCAGCATTGCCCAAAGCTATTCAAGCGGCATTATCACGAGCTGACTTAATAGAAGCTGATATTAGTATCATCATCACACCAGTTGGTGATAAAAACGCCAGTCACCTGCCCGCTCCGATTCAGGTAATCGATAGCAGCTCGGATAGCTCCTCTAAAAGGATTTCTCAACCGAAACAAACCGCTAACGTAAATTCTGACATAAAGGGTAACGCCCAGACAGCCACGCAAAATAATAATGACAAACTCAATGAGAACAGCCATCTGCTCCAACAGAGTACATTGGTTACCATTGAGCGGCGAACCATTGAAAAACATGAGCAAAAACTGCATGCTTACACCGATGATCCTTACACTTATCAAAGCTTAGAAAGTATCCCAACGATATTGGGCGATAAGGCAAAAACAACCATCATTAACAACGATGGTAGTAATGCCAATATTACAGAAAATAGCGATAAAACCAGTAATGTTAATACTGATGCTGCATCCATAAAGATTTCATTTTCACCAATATTGAATCACCAATCCGATATCGCTCGCACGCCTGCCAGCACCATGAAGCTCGTTCCCAGCTTTATTGCTTTAGACACCCTAGGCGCTGATTTTGTCTGGCATACCCGTGTCTATCATACAGGCCTTGTCATCGGTGACCGCTTACATGGTGATCTGATTATTCAAGGCAGTGGTGACCCAAAAATGACCCACGAGCGTTTAAAACAGCTTCTCTATAAAGTAAAATCATCAGGTATTCATCATATCGAGGGTGATATTATTGTCGACAGTGCCGTCTTTAAAAATGTCACTAAAGATCCTGCCGCCTTTGATAACTCACCACTGCGCCCTTATAACGCCAGTCCCGATGGCTTTTTGGTGAATTTCAGTACCATTGGTATCAAAAGCTATCCGTTAAACGATGACCAAGCAAGCCTGACTTATACACCGCAATTAGCAAATTATGATTTGCCCAGCATAATAGATACGCGCTCAGCTGCTTGTGGACAAGCGCGTTATAGTCTCGCACCGCAGTGGCAAACGAAAAAGCTTGTGTTAAATACCGGTTTGCCCAATAGCTGCCAAGAGCACGCTTTTTATGTCGCTTATCCTGATGCCAAAGATTTTTCGGCACGTGTTGTCGCCGCAAAATGGCAAGAGCTAGGCAATACCTTAAGTGGCGATGTCATCACCCAAGAAACGCCTTACACTACAGCAAAAAGCATTAAACCCACGCATGGTTTGTCAGCACTGTCTATGTCCCCGCTGCCCATTGCCAGCTATCCGTCCTTGAATTTGACTCAGCAAATTTATGATATCAATCACTTCTCAAACAATGTCATGACTGAACAAGTGGCTCTATCGATTGGCGCTTATAGCCAATCCACTATGGTGAAAAATAAAACCAAAGCAAATAGTATTGAAGCAATTAACGTTGAAGCCATTAATATTAAAAGCAACGCAGAATCTGATATAACTAGTGCAAATAGCGATACACCAAGCAATGTCAAAGCCGCAAATAATAAAGCTGCAAATAATAAACCCATAAATGAGCAGACAACCAGCTTATATCAGTTTGGCAAACCTGCTGTTACGGACTATCCTGCGGCCTTACAAACGATAAATCAGTGGTGGCAGAGCCATCTGAACACCCCAGCACCGTATCTAACCAATGGCTCAGGACTCTGCCGTGATTGTACGATAACGGCTGCCAACTTAAGCGAGCTATTAACTTACGCTTATAGCCATCCAAGCTTCGATGCTTATGTCAATTCGTTAGGCATCGCTGGAGTCAGTGGTACCATTGCTGCTCATGGCGCACGCTTACCCGATTCAGCCGCCACAGGGCGTGCATGGATAAAAACGGGTACTCTAAATAATGTCACCTCAATGGCAGGCTATGTCAAAGGGTTGTCGGGACAAGATTATGTCGTTGTTGGACTCATTAATAGTGA
This sequence comes from Psychrobacter sp. AT9, assembly GCF_047272965.1. Lineage (NCBI taxonomy): Bacteria > Pseudomonadati > Pseudomonadota > Gammaproteobacteria > Moraxellales > Moraxellaceae > Psychrobacter > Psychrobacter sp. AT9. The sequence goes on along the minus strand of NZ_JBKOTW010000001.1, from coordinate 629,775 downwards.
GCAAGCATTAAACGCTTATACGGCTAGACCCGTGTTAGATGCGATGCTTGATTGGACAGCGCAGCATTAAGTGTTTTTAACATCCTATTTTTCACCTTTATAAAGGGTCGCTCATGTCACGCAAGACAACCAATCTCAATAAATCCAAGACTCATTCAAATCGCAGTGCGCTACCGAAAAATCATGAGTCAGCTCAATCCCAACTGGCACAATATGTGGGTTTTTTTGCGGTGGGCTATATTCTTGCCAGCGCAATATTTATGATGATTCAAACCAAACTTGCTCTGAATTCGCAACTGGTGACTGTGCTCTCTATCATTATCGGTGCTTATATTGCAGTCAGTAAATTTATTAAGCATCAACAGCGCGCCCTTAGTAAAAGTGAAATCAATCGCTTAATGTTTGGCGGCGTCGCAGTAGTTTGGTTACTCACTGCTATTTATTTCTTAGGCATATGGTTCTTTTTATTTGATGCAGTGAATCGTGAAGTATTGATTGAGATGGCTATGCAACAACCTCTCCCGCTCATTTCTGCCATAGTCATGATATTGGTACTGACTTTTATCAGTGCCCGCATCAGTATTTTGGCGCTGAATCATCTCCTTAACCCCAAACGTAAAACAGGGTGAACACGCGCTGCTGTCTACAACGTACTACAAAGTTTATTCACCATTAGGGCGTGAATTCCGTTACGCTGGTTTTAGCTGGTGTGATATTTAGCAGCTTGGGCGTGTCCTCATTTTGAAAATGGTGATAAAAATGAGATAAATTGTAGCCAAACAAGGAAAATAGCGCAGATAATATCGTCATATTGACCAGCTGTTTGACACAGTTTGGCAAGATTTAGCCATTTCTAACTCATTTAGTCGCTTTTGCTCAGATTGAGAACGCGCCCTGACCTTTAAACATTGAATCACTTTGTGCTATTGATAGGAGTCAATATTATGGACATGCTATTTTTTGACAGTATAGACAAGCTTGGACGCATCGTCTTAACGACCGTCATGGTTTACGTCTTAGTCGTGCTGACCACCAAAATCTCGGGTAAGCGCTCCACATCACAGCTCAATAACTTTGATTGGATCGTCACCGTAATGATCGGCTCATTGGGTGCTAGCACTATTTTGCTCAAAGACATCCCTTTTATCGAAGGCGTGGCCTCTATCTTGGTGCTATACCTACTACAATTTTTGGTCACCAAATACGCTTCCATCTCACCGCAATTTAGCAATTTTATTTTATCTGAGCCGCGTATTGTCTTTTATCAAGGGCAGTTTTTGCCCGATGCTATGCGAGATGAGCGGCTGACCCGTCAAGAAATCGAATGTGCCATGCGTTCTGAAGGCATGAACAGCTTCGATGATATTGAAGCCATTGTCTTTGAATCTGATGCTAAGCTGACCATCATTCCAAAACCAAGCGATAATGCTGATAGCCAAAATACAGAAGACAAAGTCTCGCAAACCATTGCTTCACTTATGTAATGTCACTTATGTAATGTCACTTGTATAATGTCATTAGAGAGTAATAGCAATTGGTTAGGGTCTGTTGAACAAACAGACATAAAAAAGGATAGCCAATCTAATCGGCTATCCTTTCTGGTTAATTTATATCTCAATGATACGCTTGCTTCAATGGCAAGCTTTCTAAAATGACAGTCTTGGTCAATAGTCTATCCAACAGGCATTACACACGTTATTTGATGCGTTGCCACGTTTGCGAACGACCAAAGAGTGGCGAACCGACATAACCTCGTAGATCTAGGCTTTGACCATTGTCACTTAACGTGAGTTTGCCAGAGTACGTCTTGCCGGACTCAGGGTCTACTAACTTACCATCGCTCCATTTATTATTACCGTCAGCCTTTAAGCCCGATAGAATCTGTAGACCTTCGATTGGCTTGTTTTTGAGGCTACCAGGACATTTGGTACAAACAGCTTTAGCCTCTTCCTTATTGAGTACTTTGATGATTTTTCCTGAGACTTTACCGTTGCTTTCATTCAGCTGAATGATGGCCTTTTTTTCACCAGTTTTATCATCAATGGTTTGCCATTGTGTGCCGTTTAAAGAGGCAGCAAAGACAGAGGTAGACAGCAGAGCACCAGCGGTAAGGGTAAGTGCACTAGATATAGTACGATTCATGAACGACTCCTTTCGTTAAAAAAACTTTCAATTGAACTTATGGTACATCAAAAAATTAGCATAAAAATATTGCATAAAGACATTGTATAATTGCTCATCACTTCTCAAGATGATTGCGAACTAAAGAACAACTGTTTGTCGAATGCTAGTAAAGCATAAAAAAAAGCTTTGTAAAAGAGGTCTTTGTTACGGCAACTTAAGCTTAGATTTTTTTTGTTACATTTTCTCACGTATTGACAGGGTAGGTATTATGAAAGTAAGAATTTTGACCGTTGGTAACAAGATGCCGAGCTGGGTACAGACTGGCTTTGATGAATATTTCAAACGTATCCAACCAATGCTCAGTACAGAAATTGTTGAACTTGCTGCCGCCAAACGTGCCAAAAACCCTTCGGATGCCAATCTTGCTCAGTATCGCGAGCAAGAAGGTCAGGCGATATTAGCCGCTCACAATGCAGCGGGACGTGAGCAATTATGGGTATTGGATGTCAAAGGAAAAATGCTCTCGACAGAAGGGTTGGCAGATAAGTTGGCCGATGCCATGCAGCAAGGCGATGATATCGCCCTAGTGATTGGTGGCGCTGACGGCGTATCACCAGAAGTATTGGCAAAAGCCGATGTGAAATGGTCATTATCCGCGCTGACGTTGCCGCACCCATTAGTACGTGTGGTCTTGATGGAGCAACTATATCGGGCGATGAGTGTCAATCACAACCATCCCTACCATCGTGGCAATTAAAAATCGTAGTTACTCGAAATTATAGTAACTGAAAATAGCATGAGCAAATGTGCTAATAAATGACTGCTTGCTTAAGACAGATATAGTCGATTCAATTTAAAAAGAATACAGCTTAAAAAGAATACAGTGCTGCTACGATGAGTTTTTCGAAGCCTCTGAAGGGCAAAGCGCACAGTAAGCGAGGAAAACTCATGTCAGCAGAACGCTGTTTTTAGCATACCGTTTTTATTTTGAACTGGTTATACCTCATCAAAACGATTGAAAAATGAGCATATGCCCTAATAAACGGAACATGAAATATCCAAAACGAGCGACACCGAACGCCCCTTATGCGCATCAGCGACGTGAGCAACCTCACCAAGAGACGCATACGCCCATTACGACCACAGCAGCTTTGGCAAACGCCCAAGCTGGGCAGTCAACTGCGACCAACTTAGCCAAGCTACCAGCGGTATTTATCTCGCATGGTGCCCCAACGCTGGCGATTGAGCAATCGGCCACGACCAGTGCACTGGCTCGTATCGGGCAAAACCTACCCAAGCCACGTGCCGTCGTTATTATGTCGGCGCATTGGCAGTCGGCGAAGCTAGAAATCAGCAGCAACCCACAACCAAAGACGTGGCATGACTTTTCAGGTTTTGCACCTGAACTGTATGAGCTACAATATCCTGCTGCAGGTCATCCGGCACTCGCTGAATCGCTAGCACAGCAGTTAACGGCACGCGGTATTACCTGTAGCGTCAATCCGATGCGCGTCAGTGACCATGGTGTCTGGGCACCGCTCAGACATCTCTATCCGCAGGCCGATGTGCCTATCGTACAAATATCGTTGCCACGGCACTATGACAGTGCTGCCTGCTATCAGCTGGGCGCGCAACTGGCGCAACTGCGCGAGGAACAAATACTTGTCGTGGGCTCAGGCAATATCACTCATAATCTACAAGCCTTACGCTGGGAAGCCGATAGCATAGATGAGACCGCACAAGACTTTAAGCTCTGGTTGCTACAGCAGCTCAAAACAGACATCCCAGCGGCATTAGACTGGCAGCAGTATCCCAACTTTCGCGACATACACCCAAGCGACGAGCATTTACTACCGCTGTTTTTTGCCCTAGGAGCCGGTCAACGCGTCTCGGTGGTACATCAAAGCATGGCGCACCATAGCTTGGGAATGGATATCTTTCGCTTTGATTAAGCAACCATCAATCAAGCGATAGCAAAAATAAAACTACTTCTCAAAAGCTGCCTTGGTAAACAACCCTGCGCGCTCCATTTCGCCAGCGATACTAAATAAAGTAGTCTCGTCATTCATACGCCCAATCAGCTGCATGCCAATCGGCAAACCCTTTTTGCTCATGCCTACTGGCAATGACATGGCAGGCAGCCCAGTGACATTCCCCAGCAAGGTAAAGGCCATTTTTCCCAGCACTGGCTGGCTAAGCTTTTCGATCATGCCTGAGCTAAAGGCATATTTCCCCATATCAATGCCTTTATTTAGTAGACCTGCGCTACGCATGAGCATTTCATCCATACGACTTGGTGGTAGCACGCCATGCTTAACCGCAGGCGTCGGTATGGTCGGGCACAGAATCATATCGTAGGTCTCTAATAATAGACCCGTTTGATATTGGTTATCATGCCAGCCATGCTTAGCGTGTGCCAAGTCAACGGCAGAGAGCGAGCGTCCTAGCATTGCCATATTATACGTTTGCGGCTCTAGGTTCTTTATATGTTCCGCACCAAATTTGCGTTCGATATTATCAATGGTAAAGGCTGTATGCGTACAAACCACCACTAAAAAATCATGCCAAAATTGTTCGATATTAATATTCGGCTCAGCAGGCACTACACGATGACCCATACTTTCTAATTGCTTTGCCGTCTGCTCCAGTACAGCCAGTACTTCTTTGTCCACTATTGTATTGGCGACTAATGGCTGCTGGTGCAAAGCTATCGTTAATTGCCGAGGGGCGCGCATCGCTGCTTGCAAAAATGTCCCATCGGGTGGCGCAATCACATAAGGCGCGCCAATCTCAGCGCCACTCGTGGCATCGAGCATCGCAGCACTATCACGCACACTACGGGTAATCACGTGATCAGCGACCGCGCCTTCCCAACCTTCACCAAATGCGGGACCCATTGGGTTACGTCCACGACTGGGTTTGAGTCCAAACGCCCCACACCACGCTGCCGGAAAACGTATCGAACCGCCACCATCGCCAGCACCTGCCATCGGTACGATACCGCTCGCCACTGCCGCCGCGCTACCACCCGATGACCCACCAGAGCTATAGCCCTTTTTGAATGGATTATGGGTGGCACCGTGCGCTTTGGGTTCAGTGGTGATGATTAAACCAAACTCTGGCGTATTGGTCTTGCCGAAAGTATTGACACCCGTCGCTTTCATACGCTTAACGATTTCGCTGTCGTTTTCTGGCATGACATTCACGCTACGACTGCCCATCGTGATGGGTTCGTCAGCAAAATAAAATGATAGGTCTTTGAGTAAGTACGGCACACCATTAAATGCACCTGCTGGCAATCCTGCTTGCGCAGCATTATAAGCACGCTCATCAAAGCGATGAATGATGGCGTTTAACTTAGGATTCAGTGTGTTGGCTTGATGAGTCGCAGCGTCTAATAGCTCTTTGGCACTGACCTCACCTAAATTGACGAGCTTGGCTAAACCTAGGGCATCGTATTGGGTGTATTCTTTAAACATAGTAGCGTCCTTGCTGGATGGATTACTTGATTGTATCGCGTAAACAATACAGGTAGCCAGTGCAAACCTACTACTTCTTGGTAATTAAAGAAAATATAAAATTATTGTGATTTCAACTTAAAATAGATATGTAAATTAGCATAAAATATACAATAAGAAGTCACATCATTAAGCTTATAATCAATAATGTACATATTTAGATAACCAAAGGTGACTACCAAAAAACTAGTCATCAGCAGACCAAGAAATAACACGGCTTCGGTACTTTTTGTTTTTTCACTTATTTGCTCATTCTTGCTTTTAAAATAAAACCAGCAGCCATAGAAGAGTACAATTGACAGTATTAATAAAAGAATCTTTATCTTTTCTAATGAAAGTGCAAAGTAGTCAATGATACTCCACAGTAGAGTTAATATACTAAAAACTGGAAAGACAAGAAGAGCGAACATTAAAAAAACAGCTAATATGACGATAAAACTAAGGATAACCAGTCGGTAACTAGTAAATTCAATTTGCTTATTAGCAATACTATCAAGATGTATTTTATTTTCCATTGTTCTACTCCGATACATATGTACTCATAAATAAATGATATATTCAGTTATTTATAATAATATTTATAATAAGATTCAAAAAATGTAAGACCTAAACCCATAATAAAAATACTAATATAAAAAGCATCTGAAAATGGTACGCTCAACATATCAATTAATATGATCGTAGCTAATAAAAACAGAACAATACTATAAATACCCGAAGCAACATCTTCTAAAAAATATAGATACTTAGCCATCAGTTTTTTATCATACCTTTTAGCGAAATAGATACCGAAAATTACGCTAGCGATAAGCGTAGGAATCAAACCTAATATAACAACACCAAATAGAGTATTTATCGGAGTCAAACTAACGATATATTTGTGTCCTAAACTATAGAGCCAATAGGGCAAAAACCCTATGTTAAACACTAATACGACTAGTAAAATTATACTAAAAACACCAAGTCTATACTTTTCATAGTATCTCGTTATATTCTTAATACCTTTTATACTTCGCATATGCACTATCAGCATCCTCCATGACGACAAAATCAATTTGGCTAAAAAAAACTAATGTTCACTATTTTATACAGGAGTAACCTTTAAGTTTCAATGAAATATTTTAACGTTTACTATGTGATTTTCAATGTCAGACCTGAGAATCAAAAAAAAACGAGCCACTCTCGTGACTCGCTTTTTATAATTCATCAAACTTATCATCTTTTACATCAATAACTCACGCTTGCCGCTTTTACCCATCGAGCTGACCAATCCAGCCTCTTCCATTGAATCAACGATACGAGCGGCACGGTTGTAGCCGATACTAAATTTACGCTGGATACTAGACGCTGATACTTTTCGCGTCTCCATGATGAAAGCCACGGCATCATTATATAAGTCATCGTCCTCACCAGAAGCGTTGCCGCCACTACCACCACCGCCAGGACTAGACAATTCAAAGTTGCCTGCCATGTTATCAATATAATCAGGCGCACCGCGCTCACGCCAAGCATCACAGACACGATTGACCTCTTCATCGCTGACATACGCCCCATGTACACGGTCTGGCTCAATTTGCCCTGGGCCTAAAAACAGCATATCACCATTACCCAGCATGTCTTCGGCACCGCCACTGTCTAGAATCGTCCGTGAATCCACTTTTGAGTTCACACGTAACGCTGCACGAACGGGGATATTGGCTTTAATTAGACCAGTAATAACATCGACCGATGGACGCTGGGTGGCAAGCATTAAATGAATTCCTGCTGCGCGTGACTTTTGCGCAAGGCGGGTGATTAATTCTTCTGCTTGCTTACCGACCTGCATAATCATATCAGCAAACTCATCCGCGACAATGACAATCATCGGTAATGTTTTGAGCTTTGGTGCTTGGCTGATGCTCACGCTATCATTGGGTCGCCATAAAGGATCGAGCATTGGATTGCCCGATTTTTCAGCAGCGATGACCTTTTTATTAAACTCGTTAAGCTTACGTACCTTTAATAAGCTCATCAGCTGATAACGGCGCTCCATTTCTGCCACACACCATGACAAAGCACTGGCGGCTTCAGTCATATCGGTAACGACTGGCGTCAATAGATGCGGAATGTCATTATAGTTTGCCAGCTCAAGCTGCTTTGGATCAATCAAAATCAGGCGCAGCTCGTTCGGTGTATATTTGAGTAGCATAGAGAGTAGCATTGAGTTGACTAATACGGATTTACCAGAGCCTGTGGTACCAGCAACCAACATATGCGGCGCGCGCGCAAGGTCAGTAATAATAGCATTACCACCGATATCCTTACCCATCGCCATGCTGATTTGGGCTTTAGGATCTTGGAATTTTTCGGTATTCAACAGCTCAATCAAACGCACCATTTCGCGTTGTTTGTTCGGCACTTCGATACCGATATAAGGCTTGCCCGGAATGACCTCAACCACACGCAAAGATGCCATTGATAATGACCGTGCCAAATCACGTGAAATACCGGTGACTTTACTGGCTTTTACCCCAGCAGCAAGCTCTACTTCAAAGCGTGTAACGACTGGCCCCGGAATGGCATTGACTACTGCGGCCTTAACATTGAATTCTTGTAATTTAATCTCTAAGAGCTCAGACAACTTATCAAGCTCAGCAATGGTATAGCTTGGCTTACGATCAGGATCTGGCTTATCTAAAATAGAGATCTCTGGAATAGGCGTTAAGCTACTGCGATAGGCGGCCGTTTGCATCGAGCGTGATTTTTGACTAAAAGCGCCATCGTCACTGATATGCGGCATAACGGGCGTATCGCTATTATCATCGCGGCTGTCATCCTCAGGCATCATATCCGTAATATGGTTGCCGCTATCACCCTCTGGCACCGCAAAGCTGACCGTTGGCTTAGATGCGACTATCGGTTCAGCAGCTGGCGCTGAAACGTTGGTTTCTACCTTAGGAGGTAATGCTGGGTTGGTCGGTGGCGTATTGGTCGGGGTCATATCAGCGACTGGTGCGACGATACTTACATCATCCTCTTCTGGAGCAGGACTTTGTATTGACAATGAGCTTTCCCATTGCTCTTCATTTGATAACTTGTCTGCTAACTTGTTTGATGATCCAGCAGAGGCGTCATAAGTATTATCCGCTGCCGTCTTTAGTGCTGGCTGCTCGGGTTCATTAGTATCTTCTTCTGTTTCTTGAGAAGGTGAAACAGGCGCATGTTCTGACAACCAAGATTCTGCCAATGTATCAACCGCTTCGTTCGTTTCATCTGTTGCATGGCTGTCATCTGATGCCATAGTCTGAGGCGCATCGGCAGAATTAGGCGCGATTTGCTTGCTTGCTGTCTCTGTAATTGCTTGGTCGACATCTTCTTTATTAGGACTAACAGTAGAGCTCGCGCTTGGTGTCTCCAGCTCTAGCGTTGCCATGTCTGTTGCCGTGTTTGTAGACACTGCTGTCTCTTTTGGCGACTCAGCATTATTGATATAAGCAGGAGTAGCAGAATCATGAGTGGCGCTGTGGATGCTCTGGTCGTAAATAGCCATATCGCTTGCCAATAAGTCATCAACAGTATTGGCATCATTCCAAGCAAAACTCGGCTCTACTTTACGGCTAGGAGTCGTGACAGGGCTTGGGGTAGCAGATACCTTATTATCACTAAAGTTGCTTACGCCAGCGCTACTAGGCGTGGCAGGTACGCTTTGTAAATGCTCGCTCTCACCCGCTGCTGCCATAGAAGCTTTTACACTGGCACCCAAGCCAGAACTCGCTAAAAATTCGGTGAGTACATGATTAAAGCGACCACTGCTATCGGATTGTTGCGTATTAGCCTCATGCTCAGTTGCTTGCAGCTCAAGGGACAGCTGGTCATACTCCGGAACAGCGTGCGATACCTTTTCGTCGGTTAGGGCTTCATTATGCTGCTGACGACTCTTTTCAGCGGCCTGCACACTCTCAGACTGACTATCTTGGTTTTTTACACCAGAACCAAGCCATGACAGGGTCATGATTTTTCGGTATATCGCGAGCCAATGAATATTAAAAGCAAAAGTCGCCGTAATAATTACGAATACCGTTAAAAAAACCACACTCCCCCACTGCGACAATAATTGAGCCAAACGCGCTTGCAGTTCGAGACCGATGATACCACCCGCGACCCCTGTCAGACCTGTGGTAACTGGATCTGCTATTTGCTGCACTAAAGCGACCAACTGCGCAAATAAGGCGCTGGCACTTAGAATCAAAAACACGTAAGCGACTACACGTAGCAACCAAAACGTCGGCTTATTGTCCCACCAAATAAGAATAGACTCATAGACCACAAACGCCAACAACCACCATGCGCCAAAACCAAAAAAGCTATAAAGCAGGTCAGACAACCACGCCCCCATCTCGCCACCCATATTGTTAATGGTGGTCATGTCACTACTGATGTGCGACCAACTAGGATCGTTGCCTGTATACGTCATCAGAATGACAAACAGATAAACGGCCAGTATTAACCCAAGGAGGGTAAATATTCCCTTTTTTAAATACTCAATAAGCGGTGCTGATATCACGTAAAATCTGCCTTGTTATTAATACTAAATGGTCGCCAGTGCATGACTAAGCCTAATCATGCTGACATAAAGTGTTGACATAAATGTACCGAGCGAAGTGTTTGTTTGGCAGGTGCCGATCATAGAGCCTTTAAACAACCGTTATCGCTTGGCTCCTACTACACTTGGCATAACTTCTTATAATAACAAATACATAGGTGCAGTGGCGACAGTCTTATAAAGAAAGCGTGTAAGAAAGTAAATCAATAGACACTTTGCACAAGAAAACAGCTGGTTAGCGAAACATTAGTGGCAAAATATTGCTCACTGTATTGCCTAAATTCTATAAAATAGCCTCTGTTTTTTGCACTTATATTCCAAAGCTATTTATTCTTTGATTCTAATAATACCTGTGTTTGTTTTAGCAAACTTGCACTTTGTGCGCTGTGCCCTTATGTTATTATCTCATAGCAATTAGAAAAACTATATTAGTCGCACCTTTTGACGTTTGTCTTTTTATTATATTTATCACTCACATTTTTAATTCGTATATTTTGCAAGGAACCACTCATGGCAACTGATACTACCGCTCCACGTCACGAAAAGCTCATTATTTTAGGCTCAGGCCCTGCGGGTTACTCTGCCGCGGTCTATGCTGCGCGCGCTAACCTCAAGCCCGTTATGGTCACTGGTATGGAAGTGGGTGGACAATTAACCACCACCACCGAAGTCGACAACTGGCCGGGCGATGCTCATGATTTGACAGGCCCTGCACTGATGGAACGCATGAAAGCTCATGCTGAACGTTTTGGTACAGAATTGGTTTATGACCATATCAATGATGTCAATTTAAGCGAGCGTCCTTTTCAATTGACAGGTAACAATGGCACCTATACTTGTGATGCCTTGATTATCTCAACGGGTGCGTCTGCACAGTATTTGGGGCTAGAGTCAGAAACCAAATTTAAAGGCTTAGGCGTGTCAGCTTGTGCCACTTGCGATGGGTTCTTTTATAAAGACCAAAAAGTCGCGGTGATTGGCGGTGGCAATACAGCTGTCGAAGAAGCCTTGTACTTATCCAATATTGCTGCTGAAGTCACGCTAGTACATCGCCGTGATGGTTTACGCTCTGAAAAAATCTTACAAGATAAATTGTTCGAAAAAGCCAAGAATGGCAACGTCAAAATCGAATGGAACCATCAAGTAAAAGAAGTCGTCGGTGATGACATGGGCGTCAATGGCGTCGTTATTGAATCTATGATTGATGGCAGTACTAAGCAACTAGATGTATTTGGTATGTTTGTCGCCATTGGTCACAAGCCTAATACCGATCTATTCAAAGGTCAGCTCGACATGAAAGACGGCTATCTTATCGTTAACAGTGGCCTAAATGGTAATGCCACACAAACCAGTATCGAAGGTGTGTTTGCAGCAGGCGACGTGGCTGATCACGTCTATCGTCAAGCCATCACTTCTGCTGGCACTGGCTGTATGGCCGCGCTTGATGCTGAAAAATACTTGGATGCCATTGGCGAAGCCACTGCGTTAGACCATACTTATGCGTCAACGCTGACTGCTGATCAAGAAGACTAAATGAACAGCTTCTCACAATATAACGCCAATAACAACGAGCAGCTTATCACGCCTGAGACCTTAAAAAGTCTTGGGCGTTATGACTTTCCTGATCCTATTTCTATTGATCCTGATGGAGTCGGTATTGTCGCCATGGGCGGTGACTTAGCACCCGAGACGCTCATCTCTGCTTATGCGCAAGGCTTGTTTCCTTGGTTTAATGAAGATGAGCCTATCGCTTGGTGGTGCCCTGAACCGCGCTGCGTGATTGTGCCGACCGACTATCAACCCAGCAAATCTCTACGCAAGCAAGCAAGCCGCGCGCGTTGGCAAGTGACACTCAATCAAGCTTTTGATGACGTCATTCACGCCTGTAGTTTACCGCGCAGTGATGGTCTCAATACTGACCTACCTGAGGGCGAGCACACGTGGATTCATGATGAGATGATCGAGGCTTATACCAAACTACATGCTCATGGATTTGCACATAGTATCGAAGTTTGGGATGACGCAGGCACACTCATTGGTGGATTGTACGGATTAAAAATAGGCAATATCTATTTTGGCGAGTCGATGTTTCACCGTTCATCCAACGCCTCTAAGTTAGCATTTTGGGGTTTGATGCGCTTATGTGAGCAGAGCAACGTGGCACTCGTAGACTGCCAATTACCCAATGAGCATCTCATGAGCTTAGGTGCGACCACCCTACCACGTGCTGAATTTCTTTCCCAATTGGATACGCTAATAGCCACTCATTCAGTCAAATGGCAAAAGAACTCTCACAAGTCCCTAAGTGTATCGCTCCTTGAGAGCAAGGAATCTTGGCAGCTCAACTCATGATGGTGGTGACAGCGACAAAACAACGAGGTTATTATGGCACCTGATACATCATTTTTATTAATTGGAAAGCTGGCGAGCGAAGCCAATACCACCAAAGACACCGTGCGTCATTATGATGAGCTAGGGCTACTCAAGTCGCGTAAGCGACAAGCAGGCTCACGGCTCTATACTGAGTTTCATCCTGAATGCGTTGAGCGCATTGAGTTGATTAAGAGCGCACAAGCTATTGGCTTTACGCTCACTGAAATCAGAGACAGTCTTAATGACTATTATGATGGGCAGCTCGATATTGATTTACAGCTAAGTCTCACTCAGCAAAAACTGGCTCAAGTCAAAAAACAGCAGGCCAATATCAATGTCATGGTAGAGCTCTTAAGCGAGCGCATCGAAATATTAGAACGCATGCAAGCAGATAGTGACTATGAGCTCGATATTGAAGTCTGCAAAAAGACCATCCCCGAGTAATCTAGAGCCTGTCTTCATTCCTAACGTTTATCAATCCAATAGCATCTGTACTATTTATGGCTATTAAAGATACACACGCTGCATAATCAACGCATCAATGGCTGGGCGATGAGGCATTTGGTAGTAGCCTTTACGCCGATGAATCACTGCCAACCCTTGCTGCTCGTACAAAGCAATCGCTGAAAAATTGTCTGCGCGTACTTCTAATAGTAAATTTTCCACCTTATTATTCATCAATTCAGTATTCAATTTAGCAAAAACTTGCGAGGCAATACCTTGGCGTTGGTAATCAGGATGCGTGCCGATGCGCAGTATCTCTGCTTGCTCAAAGATAACTTGATAGAGACAGTAGCCAACGACTTTATCAATTTGATAAACGACCAATAAATCAATACTATCTTGCTCAAGCAATTCTATTATTGTCTGATAACCCCAAGCATCTTGCGGCTGTACCATAGTTTCAATATTTGCTACTGCTTGAATCATGTGTTCAAACTCTATTGCATCAATTAGCAGCTCTTCTATATTTTCTATAGTGAACATGGCCTATCCTTTATTCTTATTAGGGTCTATTTTATCGTAAATACTGATTTTTATTTGCTCATATCACTCAATCAACTTATTTCATCCAAAAAAAAGCCACCCTCAATAAAGAGAGCGGCTTTTTCATAACTAACTTACAAGCTCATTACTGAGACTGATAGATTAGTTCAATACGTTAGCAACAACACCAGCGCCTACAGTACGGCCGCCTTCACGAATAGCGAAGCGAAGACCTTTGTCCATAGCGATTGGGTGGATAAGCTCTACGCCCATCTCAACGTTATCACCAGGCATTACCATTTCAGTACCGTCTTGTAATTGGATTGCGCCAGTTACGTCAGTAGTACGGAAGTAGAACTGTGGACGATAGCCGTTTAGGAATGGTGTGTGACGACCACCCTCTTCTTTGCTCAATACATATACTTCAGCGTCAAACTTGGTGTGAGGCGTGATTGAACCTGGCTTAGCAAGTACTTGGCCACGTTGTACGTCTTCACGCTTAGTACCACGTAGTAGTACGCCACAGTTTTCGCCTGCACGACCTTCGTCAAGCAGTTTACGGAACATCTCTACACCAGTACAGGTGGTTTTTTGAGTGTCACGGATACCGACGATTTCGATTTCGTCACCAACTTTAACGATACCAGATTCAACACGGCCCGTTACAACAGTACCACGACCTGAGATTGAGAATACGTCTTCGATTGGCATTAGGAATGCTTTGTCGATGTCACGCTCTGGCTCTGGGATGTAGGTGTCAAGAACGTTTAGTAGTTCTACGACAGCTGGTTGGCCATATTTTTCTTGTGAGCCTTTTAGAGCTTCAGTAGCTGAACCATGGATGATTGGGGTGTCATCACCTGGGAAGTCATAGTCGCTTAGTAATTCACGAACTTCCATTTCTACTAGTTCAAGCAATTCTTCGTCGTCAACAACGTCGCACTTGTTCATGAATACGACGATGTACGGTACGCCAACCTGACGTGAAAGCAGGATGTGCTCACGTGTTTGTGGCATAGGGCCGTCAGTTGCAGATACTACTAGGATTGCGCCGTCCATCTGGGCTGCACCGGTGATCATGTTTTTAACATAATCGGCGTGACCTGGGCAATCAACGTGAGCGTAGTGACGTGCTGGGGTGTCATATTCTACGTGTGAGGTGTTGATGGTGATGCCACGTGCTTTTTCTTCTGGGGCTGAGTCAATAGACGCGTAGTCTTTGGCTTCGCCACCTGAGGTGATTGCTGCTACGGTTGCGATAGCGGCTGTTAGGGTTGTTTTACCATGGTCAACGTGTCCGATGGTACCGACGTTGACGTGTGGCTTGCTGCGTTCAAACTTGGCCTTTGCCATGGGTATTTCCTCTTTTTTTGGTGAATCTTTATCAGTCAAAGATCGATGAATAGCTGTTTGACGGCTTATGATGCGTACAAAACCATCAAACCGTTGACGCTATGGCTTATCTACTAAAAATTACTTTATCGTATTGCTGTTAAATGCTTTAGTACAATGTAAACACCATACTTTTATATGCAGGCATTATACCTACTTTTCAATCACTAGCTTTTCAAGCATTACACTGTATTATACAACATTGTCATTACAGTATTTTTTTGTGAATGCAATTGATTTAGAAATTGACAGCACTAAAAGGCAACACCTCAGTGTCACCCTTAAATTTTTATTTACCGTACCAATTTTTTATTGTTTTCAATATTCTATAATTTCGATATCGACATAAAGCGGTGTGTTAAAGTAGCAAAGCAAACATAAAAGGCTAAATAATAAATGGAGCTCATATCGAGAATTGAACTCGAGACCTCTCCCTTACCAAGGGAGTGCTCTACCGCTGAGCTATATGAGCATGCTTTTAACAACTACAGTAGCCAACCAGTGGGTTGCACTAAAAAAAATATCACGATACAGCAATAATATACTGACTGTCGTGATGAATGTTTAATAGTTTTTGCGATTGTGCCTATATGGAGCGGGTGGCGGGAATCGAACCCGCGTCATTAGCTTGGAAGGCTAAGGTGTTACCATTATACCACACCCGCATTTACTCTTCTGTAAGCTCACTCTAATAAAGAGTGATTATATATCGAGTATGCTTGGCGCTATGACAAACTTAGAAAATATGGTGGTGGGAGAAGGATTCGAACCTTCGAAGCTTTCGCGACAGATTTACAGTCTGTTGGGTTTGACCGCTCCCCAATCCCACCTTAGGTTGCTTTGAATAAAAATGGCTTTAATTCAAGACATATTCATAAAAAGCTACTTTGAGAGAGATGGTGCCGACTGCCGGGATCGAACTGGCGACCTACTGATTACAAGTCAGTTGCTCTACCAACTGAGCTAAGTCGGCTTGTTCTCTCAAAGTGGTGGCTATTCTATCAAATATTTGGACAGACGCAAGCTCTTTTTAATGTTTTTTCCAATTATTTTAATAATAATATTCAAGACATTGATTATATTGCTATTTTTTTCAGATAAAAATTCAAGCTTGATGGCTCTTTATGCTTGCGACTCTTATTTTTGCGATACAACTGACAATATCGCTAACGAATATACAATCCATTACAGGCCATTTTTACCGCTTTCACCAATATAAGTGCTTTTTTATTGGTTTCATCCCACTTCGCCTCTGGCACAGAGTCGGCATTGATCCCTGCCCCTGCTTGGATATGTATTTGGCCACGGCGCATCACTGCTGTTCGGATAGCGATAGCCGTATCCATATTCCCATTCCAGCCTAGATATCCTACTGAGCCACCAAACACTGTTCGACGCACCGGCTCTATTTTGTCAATGATTTGCATGGCACGAATTTTAGGTGCACCTGATAATGTACCAGCAGGAAAGGTAGCGCAAAACACATCTAGCGTATCTTTATCAGGCAGCACCTTGCCCTCAACATTGGACACAATATGCATGACTTGTGAATAACGCTCGATAGACATCTTTTCAGTGATTTTCACACTGCCATCTGTACAGACACGGCCAATATCCTCGCAGCTTAAATCAATGAACATTAAATGCTCGGCAGTCTCTTTTTCATCGTTGAGTAGCTCTTGCTCGAGTGCTAGGTCTTCTGCTTTATCTCGGCCACGCTTACGGGTACCAGCCAGTGGACGCACCGTCACTTTGCCGTTTTCGATACGTGACAGGCTTTCAGGAGAAGCGCCAATGATATCAAAACGCTTGTGATCATCAAGCGTATAGCCATGTACCAAAAATAAATAAGGTGATGGATTAAGGTATCGTAGCGCACGATAAACAGCCAGTGAGTCACCTGTATAATCTGCCGTCAAACGCTGTGATGCGACCACTTGCGTCACAGCGCCTTCTTCGATGTGAGCTTTTATCTTTTTGACGTCGCCAACATACTTTTCTACACTTGTCTGCGAGGTAAAAGCTGGAGTCGGCATAACTGGCGCAGATAAATTTGACGGCTCTGCCAACTTCTCTTCGATTTTTTCTAGCTCACGTATGGCCATGCTATAACCATCCTCAGCCTGACAATCAGCATAAACAATAATTGATAAAGTATTTTCTAAATTGTCAAAGACGATGACGCTCATCGAGAGCATCAGCCACATATCTGGCATTAACATCGGATTAGGCGCATCAGACAGGCCTACACTAGGCTCAATGACCCGCACCATGTCATAGCCAAAGTAACCCACCAAACCGCCACTGAAGCTCGGTAATGTGGGAATATCCTTAACTGTTGGCATCTGGTACTGAGCCATTAACTGACGAATATATTCAAATGGATTTTCTACTGACTCGGTGTCCGTATGATCGTTTTTTTTGGTCGTCATACTACCGTCGGCATACTGTACAATCAGATCACTGCCCAAGCCTATCATAGAGTATCGTGCCCAGCGCTCACCACCTACCACGGACTCAAACAGATAAGCAGAACCATTCAAATCACGTACTTTAGAGAATACCGACACGGGCGTTTGCGCATCCATCAAACGCTTTTTTACCAAAGGGGCATGACTAAAGCCTTGATTTTTGAAAGCTTGATATTCTACAAAGGTCATCATAGTAGCTGTCTCTTAACACGATATTGGCAAAAGGCCATAAACTTAAAAACAATCTTAAAAAGAGAATGAAAGTATAATCAAAATATAGCGTCAACACTCTCATGAACGTTGACGCTATAGAACGCTAGTTATAAGGATAAAGATGTTAGCCTTAACTCATCTCAGCATGACATGATGGACATGACAGAGCTTGGCTTATACACCGCCCATATTGAACAGCCATAGCGCTAAGCCAATGATAAGAATGACGGCAAACACCCATATAAACCAACCACCGCTGGGCTTCTTCTCTACGTATCCAGCATTGGCAGGGTTATCAACGGCTTGATCCATGGCATTATTACCTTTGGTACCGAGATCGTGAGCCTGTCCTAGATTGGCCGTACCTGAAAACTGAGCAGTTGCTGCTTGCTTAGCACGTAAGACATCCGGATCAGCCTCTTCCTGCAGTTCAGTTTTGGTGGTTTTGTCATGCTCTGCACTGTCTAATGCTGGTTGCTCGACAACAGACTGTTTGGCTAAAGGCTTTTCAGTAGCAACAGGCGTCTCAGTTATTGTTTCTTTAGGCATGACCTCTTTAGACATGGCATTCTCTTGCTCAGTAATGGGCGTCGGCTCGTCTACTGCGGCGGCGGCAACTGGAGTCGCTTGCACAGGTGTGGTATCCACAGTATCTTTGGCGGTCAAGACTTCTTCGATCATCGTTTCTTTAACGACTGGAGTAGCTGCCTCATTAGTCTTATCAACCTTGCTTTCGGTAATATCCGCTGGTTGAACAGGAGTGCTATCCGAGCTATTCACTGATGACAACACATCTGCAATGATGGTTTCTTTCACGATAGGCTCAACCTCTACAGGCGGCTCAGGATTCACTTCTGGTGTATCAGTAGCCATCTCTGGTTTGTCAGCAACAGTCGGTGCTACCTGCTCTTCTACGACGGGAGACGGACTAATCTCAGAGTCAATGGTTTTGGAAGCAACAGTTTCAGAATCAACACTGCTCGAATCGGCAACGCTAGACTCAGCATCATGGGTATTAGCATCATGGGTATTAACAGAATCTGATGCGAGAACTGGCGCAGCAGTAACATCAACGACAGGTTCGTGGTCGACTATCGGTTCTTTAGCGATGACTGGCTGCTCTACAGCTTCATTCACTACAGCTTCATTCACTACAGCTTCATTTACGACACTCAACGGCGTTACTGTGAAGGCAAAACTGGCAAAACCAAGCGTATCATTGGCCTCAAGGTGCTTAGACTTATTGCTATCAATACGTTGCTCATTAATAAACGTCCCGTTAGAGGAGTCCAGATCTTTGACGTACAGCTTACCGTTTAGTACGCTCAGTACCGCGTGATTGCGTGATACTTCCTTGCTGCCAAGTACCACGTCATTATCACTACCACGCCCCACAGACAAGCTGTCGCTTACAGTTAGTGCCAGATCACCCAGCGCTACTGTTAAGGCGTTGAGACGCCAAGTATCTGTAACTGTTGACTCTGTTGTCGCTGCTGTGTTTTCTATATCGCTCGTCATAACATCGCTCCTTAATTTATTATTAAATGTTCAATGGTTCTCTAAAGTTTATGACTCATATTATTTCGGAATAAAACGGTTATTTGGGCATAAAACGCGGCTTGATCACACCACCAAGCTTACTGTAAGGGATACTTAAGACTGGCATCCCATAAGCATAAGGCCCAATAGAATAATGTTGATAGCGAATATCGACGCCTTTATCCGTCAATGTGACGTTATCACTCAGGGTAAATGGCCAGTTTTTCTCATAGCTGCTCAAGTCATTATCGACCGTTTTTACCCACGTTTTATAAGCAGCGTAAGCTTGCGCCTCAAAACGTGATTTTTTGCCTGTCTGCAACATATCTGCCAGTTGGATTTGTTTTTTGCTGCTGGCATCGAATATTAAATACTCACTATAGGGCATGCCATGCGCGCCACCTGTAAACACATACGAGTTGATTTCAAACAACTCAAAATCACTCACATGCCCCAAATAATCAGGCGTGACCATCAAATTATACGACCCTGAACTGTCGTTTGGCATATCTATAAATTGTGAGCTTGCAAAGTCATCGATAGCTGCCTTGACAATGGCTGGCGTCGCTCTGGTATTAATAGATGCTGACTCGGTCGGTTTACTATTGACGACGAAATGATTGATACGGGCATTGGTAATACCGTTTATCCAATCATGATTGGTTTTGAGATACTTAATCTCGATCTCTGGACAATTCTGTCGTTCGGCACATTTCTCTTGCACATCGTTGGGCAACTCATAATCCAAATAATCGGTACTGCTAATGAGATTACCCGCATTAGCTGACATCGCCATTGCCCCAAATAGTAGGCCAGTCACTAACGTACCAACTCGGCGTAGACTGGTCCTTCTCAGTACTAACGACTGGTTGGCTTTTGGTGTGGCGCTACTAGATTGAGGTGTGACTGTCATAATTTTTTCCATAAAAAAACAATGGTTAATAATATAATGGTTAATAATATTCTACCGTAACTACTGTGATGTATTGTTGAAACACTGTTTGTGTTTTTGAGGTATTAATCTTTTGAAGTGCCAGTTTCAAAAGACTGGTTTCAAAGTGCCAGTGTCAAGGTGCTAGTTCCAAAGTATTGATGTATCGATGTTTATGAGAAGTAGCGATTTAATAATGGACTAAACGACAGGCAATAAAAAAGACACGGCTAGCGTGTCTTTTAAAAAATAGAAAATAGGTTTTGACCATTTACTCATACTTAAATAACAGATATTAATGCTCGCGAGTATTGCTAAAAGTCACTTCTGGATAACGATCTTGCATCAGCTGCAAGTTGACTCGCGATGGCGCAAGATAGGTCAGATAACCACCGCCATCGATTGATAACTGATCGTGGGCTTTTTTCTTAAACTTAGCCAAGGCCACATCATCATCGCAATGGATCCAACGTACCGTTGCAATCGATACTGGCTCAAAAATACATTGAACCTTGTATTCTTCTTTGAGACGATGCGCGACCACTTCAAACTGTAGCACACCCACCGCGCCCAAGATTAAATCATTGTTAATCTGCGGCATAAAGACCTGTGTAGCGCCCTCTTCACTTAACTGCTGTAGACCTTTTTGTAGAGCCTTGGACTTCAGAGGATCTTTTAGAACGACACGGCGAAACAATTCAGGCGCAAAATGAGGGATACCGGTAAAGTTTAGCTCTTCGCCTTCGGTAAAGCTATCACCAATAGAAATCGTCCCATGATTATGCAGACCAATAATATCACCCGGATAAGCCTCTTCTAGCGCTTCACGGTCACCGGCGAGAAAGGTCAGTGCATCCGCAATACGCACGTCTTTACCCAAGCGTACATGCTTCAGCTTCATGCCCTTTTCGTACTTACCTGAGCACACGCGTAAGAACGCAATGCGGTCACGATGACGCGGATCCATATTTGCCTGAATCTTAAAGACAAAACCTGTAAAGTCTGTCTCAGATGCTGAGACTTCACGCTCAGTAGTCGGATGGGCTTTTGGGGGCGGTGCATATTTCACAAGGGTATCGAGTACCATATTGACACCGAAGTTACCCAGCGCCGTACCGAACAATACTGGCGTCATCTCACCCGCTAAAAATGCCTCTTCGCTAAAGTCTTCTAGCGCCATTTGTACCAGTTCAAGCGACTCTTCAAAAGCATCAAACATCAGCTTCCCAAGACGCTCGCGTATGTCCGGATAATCATAACCGTCACGGGTTTCAGAAACCGTCATCTTGCCGCCATTACCTTTTTCGTAAAGGTAAGTCTTATTTTCGGTCAAATGATAGACGCCAACGAAATCCTGCCCCATACCAATCGGCCACGTCAACGGAATACATTTAATCTTAAGCACTGTTTCAATTTCACTCAGTAGCTCAAGCGGCTCGCGAATCTGACGATCTAGCTTGTTCACAAACGAGATAATCGGTGTGTCACGCATGCGGCAAACTTCCATCAATTTGATGGTTCGTTCCTCAACGCCTTTCGCACCGTCAACCATCATTAACGCGCTATCGACAGCGGTCAACGTACGATAAGTATCTTCACTAAAGTCGGCGTGACCCGGGGTGTCTAGTAGATTGACCATATGGTCTTGATAAGGGAACTGCATGACTGAAGTGGTGATAGAAATACCACGCTCCTGCTCCATACTCATCCAATCGGACGTGGCATGACGGTCAGTTTTTCGGCCTTTTACTTCGCCAACCACCTGAATCGCTTGACCCCATAGCAGCAGCTTTTCGGTCATGGTGGTCTTACCCGCATCAGGATGCGAGATAATGGCAAAGGTGCGGCGTTTGGCCACTTCTTTGTTCAATTTCTTTGGATCTACGCTCATAATTTTTGGCTTCAACCTTAACTTCAAAAAGGCTGTCTCTTAGACAGTAACTTTCTTTTGGGTATTAATTTCAATAAATAAAATAAATAATGGGCGTATTGTAGCGGATTTAGCGTGAGGGTGCAGAATTAGCGCATAAAAAAACACTCTCTAGATCGTTAAATAGAGAGTGTCAGTCATTTTTTGGAATTTAATAATAGCGCGTGATTTGCGCTGCCAAGAAGTCCCCTGCCACCTCATTGACTAGCGTACAGTCAACGACACCGCGCACACTGTTGGTATTCGGGTCAATGCGGCCTTGCGCCACATAATCGGCTTCATAAATATCATTATCATATTCAACACCATTGTATCGATAAGCAGGCTGGTTGTTAAACTCAAAAAACGTCACTTGCGCCGCTTTTTGGTCGTTGTCAAAACCCACCCCAAAGCGCGAGGTGCTAAAGTCTCTATCGTCGTTAAAACGTTCTTCGGCCGCGTCAATCCATCTGTTCAGCGTACTATAGCCCGTTTTATTACTGTCACTAAAAGCCAAAAATGAGCGCTCGCTAGTGACAACAGGAATATAACAAACCGAGCCAGCTGGGAACGTCACATTGGCTGGTATATCAGGATAGTTGTTCAAATCAGTAATGATGCCGCGGCTGTTGTCTATATTGTTGCCAGAACTATAACTACCAGCGTTCAAACCTGCTAAATCAAGGGTTTTATAGGTGGTCTCATAATTCAATTTATTGTTGCTGTTTGTCTCATAAATAGGACGTTTAACCGTGCGGCCATTGACTTCAATATCGTTATTTTCCAGTCTGCCTTCAAAATCATCTGCCAGCACGGTTCTGTCTAAGTTATTAAGACTTTGGTTGTTGTAACTGTTGACCAGATTTTTTATTTTTATTTCACGTCCACCAGTACGGTAGGTCTGTTCGATTCGCGCAATGGCGCTCGCGTTGGCTTGGTTGTCATAGCTATTAGAAAAGCTCGTCAGCGTAATCTTATTGCCGCCTGAACCGTAGACACCGTCATCGTCTTCGCCACATCCCACGAGTGCCATCGCGAGCAAGGATAAGGTCATAGGCAAAAATACTGTTGCTTTCATAATAAGGTGTCCTTACGGTTAGGATGTTTTGCACATCTCTGCTGATAATGTGGGTATGAAAACCATGTTACTAGTTTACATCAATGTCGCCATGACTTATATATTTAAAGCCATTAATTGTGTAGCAGGGCTTATTGGTGAATGTTAAAAATATTCTCATTATCCATGCAAATGCTCACTTACAAAGTCGTAGCATATAGTTACGACTGACCTATGGAGCTAGGCGCATAGTTTGTTATGCTTAATGGCTGATTGAATTTAATAATTATATAAATAAACCAATTACAAAGGATGTGTTATGAAAAATCTATATTCTACTCAAGCAACCGTCACTGGCGGTCGTTCTGGTAAGGCTAGTCTGCAAGATAGTGATTTGACCATTAATATGGTCGCACCGGGTTCAGGTAAAGACGGTAATAATCCAGAGCAATTATTTGCCATGGGTTATGCGGCTTGCTTCGATGGCGCACTTGCGGCAGTCAAAGGCGAAGAAAAAGCAAAATTTGACTCGACCACTCAAGTATCGGTAGATTTACGTAAAGGTGAAGGTCTAGACTTTCAATTGGCGGTGAAAATTCATGTGGCTGCTGAAAATACAGAGCTATCTGCCGATGAATTTCAACAGCTGGTCGAAAAAGCCAATAAAGTTTGCCCATACTCGAAAGCCACACACGGTAATATCGATAGCGAAGTGACGTCAGAAGTAAAATAATTCCTGATCAATGACAGTATCAGTAATAGATATAAAAGAGCCCAGTTAACGCTGGGTTCTTTTTTTTCTTAAATTTTGGTCAAAAAACAATAACGCTATAGTGGATTCACTTTAAAACAGATACAGTGCGACTGGGATGAATTTTTCGTAGCCTCTGTGATAGCAGCAAGCAAGGTAAATTGATATCAGCCATACCGTCGCGTTTTTAGAATGTTTTGACTATAGAACCTATCATAACTTTTAAGCAGTTCGGCACACGTCATTTTTATCGTTATAATAAGCACATATTTCTATCTAATAGCTGATAAGTGACCTTTATGACTGATCCTATGACCGACTCCATTACCGACAGTGACCACAATTCCCATCAAGCGATTGATCCTGCCGCTTTGCCAAACTTTGATACCATGCCCAATGTAGCGACCATGGACACCAGTCATGTGGACAGCAATCAGCCCCCTTTTATTTTGGTTGATGGCTCTTACTATCTGTTTCGCACTTATCATGCCTTACCAAAGACCATGCAAAACTCGCAAGGCCTGATAACCAATGCCATCCGTGGCACGCTCAATGCGTTACTCAAGCTTATGCGTCGTTATCATCCCACTCATATGGCGGTTTGCTTTGATACCAAGTCACCGACTTTTCGTCACCATATGTCTGCTGATTATAAAGCAGCTCGCCCGCCCATCGACATAGAGCTGGTAGAGCAGATTCCTTATATCCATCGCTTGGTAACCGCATTAGGTATTCCGCTGTTGCGCATCGAGGGCGCAGAAGCCGATGACATTATCGGGACACTGGCGCATCGTGCAGTCGAACAAGGCCATCACGTCGTCATCTCAACTGGCGATAAAGACATGATGCAGCTGGTTAATGACTGCGTCATATTAGAAGACAGCTTTACTGGCAAAGTCACGGACACTCAAGCGGTCGTAGACAAACTTGGTATCACGCCAAACCAAATGATTGATTTTTTAACATTGATGGGCGATGCCTCAGACGGTATCAAAGGCGTGCCTGGTATCGGTAAAAAAACAGCAAAAGACCTACTCGTTGAGTATGGCGATATCGGCAATATGTTAAAGCATATTGGTTTTATCAAAGGTCGCGGTGCCAAAGGTTTGATTGAACACGCTGACGATATTCCGTTTAATAGGAAGCTGGCTACTATCGTGACAGACTTAGCTATCGGTCAGGACTGGAACGATCTGAAAATCAATACCGATCCTTGTGCTCATATAGACGAATTACGCGAATTGTATAATGAGCTTGAGTTTAGAAACGAGCTAGCGTCTCTTGACCACCCAAATCACCCTGCCAATGGCTCGCAGAGTGTCGCTGACAGTCAAGCAGATGCTGAATCACAAGCACAAATCGCTAAGTCGCTACAATCAAGCAGTATTGAGAATATCCAAGATAGCGAATCGCATGATAGAGCATGGCATACTGTGCTCGACGAACCAGCTTTTGATAGTTTGATTGCGTTACTAAAAGCGGCTCCACATTTCGTTATAGATACCGAGACCACTAGCATCTATTGGCGTCAAGCTGAAATCGTCGGTCTCTCCTTTGCTGTGCAAGCACATGAAGCGTACTACATTCCGCTGACGCATAGTCTGGAAGGTGACGAGCTAACAACTAAACAGCTCGACCGTGATACCGTTTTGACACGCCTAAAGCCAATTTTGGAAAATTCAAATATCGGTAAAATCGGTCAACATTTAAAATACGATGCTCATATTCTCAGTCATTATGATATCGATTTGGTCGGTGCCATTCATGAACAACCCAATAATTGGGCCATGGATACCATGCTTGCCAGCTATGTGATTAACGCTGCCGCCACTCGTCACGGTATGGATGACTTGGCACGTCATTATCTACAAACGCAAACCATCAGCTATGAAGACGTCGCTGGCAAAGGCGCTAAGCAAGTTACGTTCGACCAAGTCGCCATCGATATCGCCAGTGACTACGCCTGTGAAGATGCCGATATTACTTATCAATTATTTGAGGTGTTTAGTGTCGAGATGGCGAACGATGCCAATAATGCCAAATTGCTACATGAGTTAGAGATTCCAACGGCAGAGATTCTGTGTCAAATGGAAGCAAATGGCATTTTAATTAAACGCCCCTTCTTAAACGAATTATCTAAGCGCTTCGATGAAGAAATTATCGCGCTTGAAAAACAGGCTTATGAAATCGCTGGCGAAGAATTTAACTTAGGCTCACCTAAGCAGCTCGGCGAAATGTTATTTGAGAAACTCGGCGTTCCGGGTGGCAAAAAGACCAAATCCGGTCAATACTCTACTGGTGAAGCCATACTATCGAAAATTGATCACCCATTGGTCGATATCACCTTAGAATATCGCGGACTATCTAAACTAAAGAGCACTTATACCGATGCGCTTGATAATGTCGCAGATAGCGAGACTGATCGTGTGCATACCAGCTATCATCAGGCATTGACCAGCACTGGTCGTTTATCTTCGACTGATCCCAATTTACAAAATATTCCTATTCGTACGGCAACTGGTCGCCTAATTCGCCAAGCCTTTATTGCTCCAGCAGGTCGCGTGATTCTCGCAGCCGATTATTCACAAATCGAATTGCGTCTCATGGCGCATTTTTCAGGTGATAAGAACTTAACTGACGCCTTTAACGAAGGGTTAGATATTCATGCTGCGACTGCCGCCGAAGTGCTTGGCAAAGATGTCGCAGATGTTACGCCAACTGAGCGCCGTAATGCCAAAGCCATCAATTTTGGACTACTGTATGGTATGAGTGCCTTTGGGCTTGCCAAGCAATTGCAAATGAGCCGTAATGAGGCGCAAGACTATATCGACATGTACTTTGATCGCTATCCGGGTGTCAAAAACTATATGATCAATACTCGTGCCAGTGCCCATGAGCAAGGCTATGTCGAGACGATATTAGGTCGTAAGCTTTACACGCCTGATATCACCCATAGCAACCGCATGGTCAAGCAAGGCGCTGAACGTGCGGCGATTAATGCGCCACTACAAGGCTCAGCGGCAGATCTAATTAAGCTTGCTATGATTGCCGTCGATAAGGTATTGCCAAAAGAGCAAGCTAAGATGCTGCTACAAGTCCATGATGAATTGGTGTTCGAAGTCGATTCCGATAAGGTCGATGAGATTAGCCAGTTGATTACCGATGCAATGCAAGATGTCTTAAGGACGACAGCCGTGGAAAAAGGCTGGAACGTCAACTTTGCAGTCCCGCTATTGGTCGAGACTGATAGTGGTCAAAACTGGGATGAGGCGCATTAATTACAGACTGTCACTCGCTTAGACCTGAGATAAGTGGTCTTTAGATGCTTAGAAAAAGTAAAAATTTCTAATAACCAAGACTACAATGAATGATTAACTATTATTCATATTAACAATCACTTATGACCAGTTGGTTATATTTTATAACGGTAATATCTCAGTATAGGCGTTATAATGGTGGCACATTAAATCATAATTATTCATTCATTATTTTTTGCTTTGAAGTGAGCCTTTGCGCTCACTTTTTTGTTTTTAAAAAATCGGGAGTCATTTATTTTGAGTTCAGATGGCATCATTGAAGCCCCTGGCATTATACTGTTGATAGCATGTTTATTGCGCAGCTCACAGTATGTTATACAGAGTCATGTCAGACAAATTAAGGCTTTTTGGTTGGCAACAGTGCTGGTTTTTGTCGCTGTTATTCGTCGAGAGTTGAACTATCTACCAGATTTACTGGTTCCCAGTGATTTTTCATTTCTCAATCAGTCTTATGACTGGTGGGAGGACGCAGCTCTTTTGACCCTGTACCTGACGAGTGTCGGTTTGCTGATTTACTCGAGGCGTTATCTTTGGGCAGTACTAAAAAATGTTGATGTGTCGCTCTATCTTGGCGTCGCCACATTGGCGATATTACAATATATGGGAGAGAACGCTATCGTGTTCCCTCACACTTTTGGTGGGATAGTTGAAGAGCTGGCTGAAACCCTTATTTATTTGATTGCCTTGCTATATTTATGGAAGTTTACACTAAACGACTTTGAATCCTGCCTGTTGCACAAGTTAAATGATGGATTGAGCCACGCCAATCACTAAAACTGTCAGTGCAGTGTTTATGGTCTATCAATGTTGCTTAAATATCTACGGCTACTCAATATGGGTAGCCGTTTTGCTTGCAGCGCTAATCTGAATAGCTTGTTCGATAGATTTATCGATAAAGGTATTGTTTTTAATCTGCGTATTTATTATTGCTCCGACTGTGCTTTGTTCACGAATCTCAGAACCAACACTGATAGGTAAGCGGACGTTTGCTGCGAACTTATTGCCCTTAATCAGCGTGCCGTCATCCTCTACGATAATCCCCTGCTCGACTTGCTCAAAACGGTTATTAATGATCTGATTGTCTTTAGCACTGTCTAAATGGTAGCTGGCAAATGGCGTTTGCTTAACCAAATAAGCACCGCATTCAAAACCTTTGAGATTGCGCGACTGTCTGGATGCCACCCACACACCAACTGGCTCATCTTCAAAAATATTGTTGGCGATAATATTGTCACGGCTCGATTCAGTACGTTTAAAATGATTGCCCCGCGTCGGGTCATCGGCGTGCTCAAAGCAATTGCGATATAACAATATACTGCCTGCGCCATTATGGATAAATTGATTGTTTTCGATACGATTGTTGCTCGATGAATCGACGGCGATAGCTTCACGATTGGGTTTAAACGTACGAAAACCATTCCCGACGAACACAGAGTTTTTAATCGCGTTATCGCGACTACCAAACTCTAAATAGAGCCCAACGGTGCCTGCGTTTTGGATATGCACTTTATCAAAAGTGATGTCATGCACATGATCGCCAACGAACATCCCACTATTGATACTATTGCGACTGCTGACATTAATGACGCGAATACTATTTGGAGCAAGGGCACGGTTGGCAGCAGGATGAATAAAGCCACGCGCGTAACGCTGATTGGGATTGCTATATTGGCGAATGTGCAGCGC
Organism: Psychrobacter sp. AT9; assembly: GCF_047272965.1. Lineage (NCBI taxonomy): Bacteria > Pseudomonadati > Pseudomonadota > Gammaproteobacteria > Moraxellales > Moraxellaceae > Psychrobacter > Psychrobacter sp. AT9. The sequence continues at coordinate 600,925 of NZ_JBKOTW010000001.1, read as the reverse complement.
ATGACCGTAGCCCTCCACATGACAATTGGCCACTGCAATATTGTCGATAGCCACATCCGCTTCAGGCTTAATGGTAATAGCACTGGCCTTTGATGGGTCATCAGCCGTGGTACTAAGCAGTGCGCCTCGACAGTCGAGTGAGCTGTTTGAGTGGTTCAGCTCAAAGCGTATCGACTTGCCTGTCAAATCACAGCCGTTACTGAGTGCGCTATGACCTTTTACCGTCACTGTCTGCTTAGGTTTCAATGGTGCACAATTTATTATCGTCGTAGCTTTTGGTAGCTTGGCATCGATTATAAGCGGCGGCTGTACATGACTCGTTTCTCTCATACCCTCAGGATTAATAAAAGGCAAACGTTCGCAAGCTGTCATGCCTACCGTGACACCCATCAATGAGGCTGTTATTAACGAGAATGTGAGTAAACCCTTCTTGCTGGCTACCATTAAGCACCTCTTATTTATTGTCCGTCTTACATTTTTTGAACATCCTGTGACACCTTACTACTATCAGTAGCTATCATAACGCGTCACACTAACTTTGATAAATGAATCTTGATAAACAAAATCAACAATAACAGCTGATAACTATCTAATAATAACCACCGACCTAATAATAACCGCCAATAATAAGGAAACCATTATGGACAATTCAAAGAGTCCGCTACCAGAAAATATGGATCACATTGAAGGTGATACAAACATCAATGATAACAGTCAAGAAGTGAATCTAGACAATCCTATGCTGCACACGATTGATAATGATGATGTGATTGACAATAGTGCTGGGTTTGATAATTCAGAAGTCGGTACAGATGCCACGCAAGGATTAACGCCCATGCACCGCCAAAATATCGACGAATCACGTGTCGATGAAGTCTTGGTTCAAGACAATTTAGATGACAGTGATTATCCAGATGCGATGGATATCGCTGATAGAGAGGCAGCAGAACGTAGTAACGATGACTCTTTTTAGGATAACTATTCAGTCATAAAAAATCCCGCTCGATAGCATTGAGCGGGATTTTTTGTTTCTTAGAAGGTGCTTAAGTTTTAACGTTTTATCAAATTCAAAAACTACACTGCTGACACTGGCTGATCGGTCCAAACGTCACGGTAGCTGGTGTAGTAAGTGAGCAACATAATTGGCAGTATTAAAAATACACCCAGTCCCAAGGTCAGCATAGTCAGGATAGGTAACAACAACACTGATATTAAACCATACACTAAAATAGGCACGACATTAACTTTGCCTGCTTCAAAGCTTTTTTTCATGGCGGCAATGGGGTCGAGGTCATGTAGTACCACTAACGCTGGCGCAAACCACAGTGCCATATAAAGGGGGATTATCAGTAGCATAGACAACAGATAACCAAGGAAAATACTTCCTAGAGAAATATCATTCATCATTCCGTAACTACTACCCATACCGCCTGTCATCATAGAAAACATCATACTACCCATAGCGATAAACAGCGGAATCATACAAATAATAATACCCACTAAATATAATAAGCCAAGGATTAGCAAGGGCTGCCAATGGCTTTTAAATGCTGAAAATAGATGGTCAAAACGCAGCTCTGCCCCTTGCGATTGAGCTGCTGCACCTTTAATAAAGCCCCCAAGAAACATAAATAGAGTCGGTATGATCAGGATATTTAATAAAGGTATTGAAGAAGCAATGCCAACGATTATTAGAAATGTCACACTCATGCCAAACCATAATAGTGGTTGATCTTTAAACAGCCCAAACGCTTTAACAATCCAGCTCATGCCAGCCGCTGCATCACATTTTCTTGGACTTGCCAATAACTGCGGTAATAGGCCGCCATACTCATCAGTTGGTGGTAAATTTGGTGGTTGTCCGTTAGGTTTTTGTAGAGACACATTGGATTGTGAAGAGTTAGAGCTGGACATAGTCATCCTTAAAGATAAAGTTACGCAAATATAAAGCTAGCAAAGGTTTTAAATAGTTGTTTGGCATATTCTTACACATTGATAACGAATACCCCAACTTTATTTCATTCTAGTCAATTCAATTAAAACCATTTAGACAAAAAAATACCGGAAACGATGTCCGGTATTTTTTATGCTTTGGATTAATCAATTAAGCCCAACCATCCAGCGTGCCTGCCCAGCCTTTGACCAATGGCGCACTCATGGCTTCTAATAAATCAATATGTGCCTCATCGGCATTCAGCGCTGGGATATAGTGATACTCTTGTCCGCCAGCATGAAGAAAGTTCTCACGGTTCTCAATCGCCAATTCTTCTAAGGTTTCTAGACAATCCGCTGAGAACGCTGGACTGAGAATTTGTACTGATTTTACACCTGATTTAGCCCATTCATCGAGTATGACGTCGGTATAAGGCTTAACCCATTCTTGCTTACCAAAGCGTGACTGAAAGCTGATAATCCATTCATCATCTTTTAGGCCAAGCGCTTGTGCCACTTGCGCTGCGGTACATTTACAACGTCTAGGATAAGGATCGCCTTTATCCATATACGGCTGCGGAATACCGTGGAAGCTAAACATAAGCTTGTCAGGTTTGCCATGTACCGCTTGAAAGCGACGAATACTATCCGCTAATGCTTTGATATATAAAGGATGCGCGAAGTAGTCTTTAACGATCGTAATATTAGGTAAGTTACGCTGCTTTAGAGACCATTTAGTAATGGCATCGTACACTGCACCCGTTGAAGTCGCTGAATACTGTGGAAATACGGGTAACATCACAAAGTGGTCAACGCCTTCGCTACGCAGTTTGTCCATCACATCGGGCAAACCTGGATTACCATAGCTCATTGCAGAATGGACAGAAACGCGAAATGGTGCAGCCTGCTCAGCCAAACGCGTATCTAACATCGCTACTTGTTGGTTCAGGATATTGCGCATTGGCGAGTCACCATCCCAAATACTGGCATAAGCTTCTGCCACGCGTTTAGGACGGCTTGGCAACACAAACAGATTCAGGATAATCGCCCACAGGAATTTCGGAATCTCGATCACACGCGGGTCTGATAAAAACTGCTTTAGGTAGCGACGCACGGCAGGCGCTGTCGGCTCATCAGGCGTACCAAGGTTGACCAATAGAACAGCAATACGTGGGGGCAGTTTTGGTTTCATAAAGTACTATTTTATTATTAGGTTGATTAAAAAAGAATATAGGATAAACGATTATTAGTGTAGCATTTTATAGCGCGATAACGCATGGTAAAAGTAGCAACCCTACAATTTGATACGCACTGAGTTTTTACTGTGCGCGAAAGACTCAACTCGAAGGTTGTGCTCATCCACGCATCGCCATACAATAGGCAAGCATATTGCCGTCCTATTTTTTATTGATAATTGTCGTCTTGCGAGGTAGCTTTGAACGCACGTCCTGATAGTACTACCAGTGACCACTCCCCAAAAGATCACGCTCATGTGGATAGCTCAGTCGATACCGTTGGCTCAGTTGGAATCGTCACACCACAGAACTTCCATTTCGCTGAACCCTTGACCTTGGAGTGCAATCGAACCTTGCCCTCGTTTGACTTGATGGTAGAGACTTATGGCACCCTCAATAGCGATCAATCAAATGCGATATTAATTTGTCACGCCTTATCTGGTAATCATCATGCGGCAGGCAGGTATAGTGCCGATGATAAAAAGGCAGGCTGGTGGGATAATATGATTGGCCCTAATAAGGCCATCGATACCAATCAATTTTATGTGGTGTGCCTCAATAATATTGGCAGCTGCTTTGGCTCGACGGGTCCAACGACGATTAATCCAGACAGTATCGATTCAAACAGCGTCGATTCAGAAAAAGCAGACGACGCTAGCGCATCAGAAGTTTATGGCCCTGACTTTCCGCTAGTCACCATCAAAGACTGGGTCAAAACCCAAGCCATGCTCTCAGACCGTCTCGGTATCGATGTTTGGCATGCCATCGTCGGTGGCTCAATGGGCGGTATGCAGGCGCTGCAATGGTCGGTCGATTATCCTGAGAGGCTGAAGCGCTGTGTGGTCATCGCCAGTACGCCGAAACTCTCTGCACAGAATATTGCCTTTAATGAAGTGGCGCGGCAGTCTATTCTCTCCGATCCTGATTTTAAAGATGGGCGTTATTTACAAGCAGGCACCTACCCTCGTCGCGGACTGATATTGGCTCGCATGGTTGGTCATATCACCTATTTGACTGATGATGCGATGAAAGCCAAATTTGGTCGTGATTTAAAATCTGGCAAATTTATGTATGGCTATGATGTCGAGTTTCAGGTAGAAAGCTATCTACGCTACCAAGGCGAGCGCTTTAGTGAAAACTTCGATGCCAATACTTATTTGCTCATGACCAAAGCGTTAGACTATTTTGACCCAACGCGTGGCTATCTGTCAGTACAGCCATCAGCAAAGTCATCCGTACAGCCATCAACACCATCAGTAGACTCTACAAATTCGTCGGAGTCCGTAGTGCTACTTGAGGACTCAATCGCAGCGTCTGTCGAAACGACCAAAAATGCGACCGAAAAATCCGCTAAATATGAGCTTGCAGATGACTTAGTCACTGACAATGTAGCAACTGACAACTTAAAAACTGATAATGAAACCGACAATGACAATGACGCTCAAACTGACAATGAAATTGATCGTCAGCAAGAATTAGCGGCGCTCAAAGCGGCCTTCGCCCACACTCAGTGTCAGTACTTAGTGGTGTCGTTTACCACCGATTGGCGCTTTGCCCCTGAGCGCTCGCAAGAGATTGTCGATGCCTTAATGGCGACTGGCAAACCCGTCAACTATATCAATGTCGATGCACCGCATGGTCACGATTCCTTCTTATTCGATATCCCCCGTTATATGGGTGCCGTCAGAGGGTTTTTGACCGCGCCATTTATCACGGATAGCCAGTCAAAAAACAGCCATCGGAAAACTGGAGAGCGCTCATGAGAATGGATCATCAATTGGCTGAGCGTTGGATTGCCCCGCAGTCCCATGTACTAGACTTAGGCTGTGGCAATGGCGAATTGCTCGCGCATTTACAACAAAATCGCGGCGTGACGGGATATGGGCTTGAGATTGACGAAGAAAAAATCAATGATGGTATCGCCAAAGGGTTGTCCATCATCGAGCAAGATCTGAACGATGGTCTCGCGCGTTTCGCTGATAATAGCTTCGATACCGTCGTCATGGCGCGTGCCCTGCAAGCGGTCAAGTCACCAGATGTACTATTGCTCGATATGCTGCGTGTTGCCCGCGAGGCAGTGATTACCTTTCCGAACTTTGCCCATTGGCAAAACCGGCTGCATTTAGGGCTTAAAGGGATGATGCCCGTTTCAGAAGCGCTGCCTTATGAATGGTATAACACGCCAAATATTCATCTATGTACCTTTAAAGACTTTGAGCAGCTTTGTGCCAAGCATGACATTCATATTATTAACCGCTTTGCCGTTAGTGATTCAGAAAAAGGTCACACACCGCTCATGAAAGCATTGATACGCCAAGCGCCAAATCTACTGGCAGACGTCGCTATTTACCGCGTGACCAAACAAAAACCCGTATAGTTATAGGCAATTTCACTTCCTTTTGAGCTATCTAGTGATGGCTAATAAACACCTTTTAAACCTTAATACATTGTTAATTCTTTATTACCTCTTAGTAACTCTATGATTTTGTTGAGGACGCTAAGGTAGTAATGAGGATTAAATCATGTAATTAGTATTTGAGTTTCGTAAGTTTGGGTGTTAAGCTAGCAAAATAGTGTCAACCGCACCCTGATTTCGACCGTTTATCGGTCCGACTAACGGTGATTGCGACACTCAACGATTAATTATATTGCTAATAATTAGGTAGGTTTATATCGCAAGATTTCACCTAATTGTTATCACCGTCTAACTGTCTTTAGCGAGACAATGTTGAGCGGTACAACTCTTTTTGCCTATTAACTGCCTAATTTTGGAGCTGCTATGAAATTATTAAAAGCTGCGTTGTTCACTGCCTTGTTTTCTTGTGCCGGCCTTGCCAACGCTGAGTTAATATCAAACGTGCCACTTGATACCTCACGTTTTGAGCTAATGCCTGTCAGTGAATTGTCTAATCGTGCTGCCCAAGGCAACGATCACGCTCAGTTTTACTTAGCCAAACGTTTGCAAAAAGGTGAAGGCATTGCCCAAAACACCCAGCAAGCCATCCAATGGTATACCAAAGCTGCTCAGCAAGGCGTTGCCCCTGCTCAGTTGAATCTTGCCATCATGTACTTGCGCGGTGAAGGTGTGCAGCCTAACTTGCAACAAGCGAAAGTTTGGTTAGAGAAAGCCGCCATGCGTGGTGATAACCGTGCCAGCTATACGCTTGCACTATTAGATGAGAAGCAAAAGAATTTAGTCGATGCTTATAAGTGGTACGACTTGGCTGCCCGTGATGGCATGCTAGATGAAAAAGTCCGTAACAAAGCACGCGGCAAAATCGGTCAGTTGGCATTGAACTTATCAAGCTCAGATATCGCTAGTGCCCGTAGCAAAGCGGATACTTGGTTTCAGAGTAAGTAACTCTAGCCACGTACAGTTTTAGTTTGAAAATAAAAATCCAGCCTTTGAGCTGGATTTTTTGTGTTTACATAATGATAAATACTTACATTAACTGGCTTCGATAATGGCAATCTCATCAGCCGTTAAATCATATAGTTGATAGACCATTTGATCTATTTCTTGCTCAGTTTGCTTAATCTTTTGCTGTAACTGTTGCACTTCTAGCTTTTTAGATTCAAAAAGCTCCATCCATTCGAATTCATCTTTTTTAGTCAATTCAAGGATTGGGGGCTGCCCTTCTTTAGTACGTATTTTATTCGTTGCCTTTATAGCTTTGGTTAGCTCTTTTACGAAGTCAGAGAACGAGAGTTCGTGCCAACTTTCTAGTTTACGAGAGATTGAACATATATTTATATTTCCTTTAATAAATAATGAGAATTTCTCAACAGAAAGTTGTAATTCTTCTCTTAGTTTCATTATTTTATTAACTAAAAACTCGAGAAGGTCTTTTTCAGAAGGGTAAATAATCGGAATATCACTTATGTTTTTTGTATTATATCGAATATAACCACCAAGCTTTTTGGGGCAGATTTGTTTGAGATAATAGTCTATTAAAGAAGAGTTAATAATTCCTATAATCACAGAGTATGAAACCCCTTCATTTAGAATGATGGCTGGACAATTCGCACCACTAAAGGCAATTCCTTTCTTTAAAAAACCACATCTAATACTGTGGCTTATTCCACGTATCTGTAATTTATCAGCCTTTATTAAATCAAAATTGCCCTGTCTAACCTGACTAAACCAATTATTGCCAGTAGCATATAACCTCCTTGAATCTTTTCTTATTTCTAATTGATCTTTAAAGCGTAAAAGATACTTATAGGTATTAGGAAATTTCGCTTGTAACTTCTCAGGATTTATTAGCTGCTGACTTCCGTCGTCTGTTTTTTCATAGGGATAAATTATAGAAAACTCAGGATTGGTATTTAGGTATCTGCCTACTTCTTCACCTTTATAAGCAAATGGAAAAATTATACTAGTTTCAAGTTTATTTTCTTGTATAACTTCTTCATTTACGATAAATGCTTTATCCATCCCAGTTACTATTCCGTAGTAAGCTTTTCCATAATCAGATAATTTAAGATATGGATTTTTTGATAATTTTAATTTATTAAAGAGATCAAATGAGCCAAATGACCACGATTTTCCACTCAAATTACTATACGGTATCAAAATTGATTCAGTATTTTTTATTCCTAATGAGTCTAAATGCTCTTTAAAAAGAATCTTTCTATATCTCACATATTCTTTATTATTAAAGCCTAAAATAAAAATCGCAGGGTAAGTGCTTACACCTTCGAAAACAGGAAGTTAGCCAAAATCAACTATTTCTAATATTTTACTATTTAATAAAATTTTACGGATATTTTCACCGTAGTCTGTTTGCATCCATTGAGATGATGAAATAAAACCTGCCACACCTTCCTTCTTTATAAGCGAAAAAACTTTTTCAAAAAATAAAACTGATAAGTCTAACTTACCTATAGGACTTTCATATTTTTGGAAATAATAATCTACTAACGTACTTTTAAGATTTTGGATTCTCACATAAGGCGGATTACCAATCACCACATCAAAGCCACCTTTTGCAAAGACTTGTGGGAACGCCGTTTGCCAATTAAAGGCTTTCTCGCCTGCGACCTCTACATCATCGATGAGTGAATTACCACACTGGATATTATCATTGAGATTATTTAGCTTACGTCGTGGCTGCGCTGTCCGTAACCACAGTGACAGCTTAGCAATCTCGACGCTTTCCTCATTGATATCGACACCAAACAAGTTATTTTCTAAAATACTGTTTTCGATATCAGGATATGCCAGACCGCTACCGAATAGCTTGGTTTCTAGCTCGACGATATAGTCATGCTCCGCGATTAGGAAGTTTAGCGCCTCATTTAAGAACGCCCCACTCCCTACTGCCGGATCACAAATGGTGATTTGTAATAGCCAATCTCGATACGTATTTAAGCTATCGAACGCTACCTTTTCTGTGGCAATCTGCTTGGCAGTTTTCTTCTTTTTAGTACCATCTTTATTGATGACCGCTTCTTGATAGTAATTCTCTTCGTTAATACCCAGCTCAAGCTTTTTATCCGTACAGAGCTTGCCTACTGTGTTTTCGACGATATATTTGGTGATGTACTTCGGGGTATAGAACACCCCGTCTTTTTTACGCTTGGTCTGCGATTTATCGACCACCTCACCTGTCAGCTGCGCCTTTACCTCATCAAGCTCTGATAATGAGTTTTCAAAGATATGTCCCAAGATATTGACGTCTACCTCACTGTCAAAGTCGTATTCGGAGAGTATCTTGATATGGGTCTGTAGAATATCATCGCTGATGATGACGCTGTCCAGCAGCTCGTCAGTGCTGAACAGTCCACCGTTATAGGCGAATATCTCGCTATACTCATCTTTATGACCTTTATCCAAATAACCAAAGTACGCTTTGACCCTATCGTACAAAGGCACAGTCATTTTTAGCGATTTCCACTTCTCCCATTCGCTGATGATTCCCTTTGCAAAGTTGGCAGGCAACAGATGACTGTCCTCAGCGAAGAAAATAAACAGTAATCTATCGAGTAGCTTTTGTGATTTTTGAAACAATACTAAATTGTCTACGCTTGGGTTATTGGTGGTCAAATCATTGAATAGCTCACGTTTGAATACTGAGTAATCTTTATAGAGCTGCTTCGTTATCGCCTCTTCTTGCGATAGAGATGCCGACTTTAGCTTAGCAGGCAAATCATCCATGATGCCATCACGATGCAGTAGCAAATATAGTAATGCGAAATTGTCTTGGGTCAAGGTGAACAGATTGAACTCAATGAACTCGACTGCATTATCGATATATAAGCGCAGCTTTTGAAAATTAGACGTAATGACATAGCGGCACTTTGGCTGATTATTTTTATAACCAAAGGCTTGCTGCTCAATTTTACTAAGGTCAGTGGTATTCATACCTTTTAGCTCAATCACGCCAACAGCATGACCGTCTTTGAGTATCGCGCCATCGGCTTTTTTGCTGCCCGTTTGGTTTTTGAACTCTGTCGTTATATTATAATTAGGATTGGGATTGAGTGTATAACCAAAAACATCGACGAATAAATCTCTTAAGAATCCTTCTTGGTATTGCTCTTCTTTACTTAGGCGGATGTTGTCCTGCTTTGATAGGTCTAAAAAACAATGGCTATAAGTCTGCCAAGCCGTTTCTAGCTGAGTGCTATCAAGTTCGCGGACATACTTTTCGATGACGATAGATTGAAACAGAGACATACGAGCGCCTTAATAATGAAATAAATAGAACCAAACGATGAGCAAACGTCTACTATAGCAAGCTCTACTCATCGGATAAACGCCTAAAATTGATAATCGCTCAGATAAGATTTCTTTAGTGAGTCGGCATTGCTTTAGCGATACCATTCGCTATTAAACTATTCAAAATCTTACCAAAATTTGCTACACTACCCGCGCATCAGCTAATCCCACAATAGGGCTAGTGTTATACCTCATTCTAAACCAACCAAGTCTATTTAAAATGAATGCGATATAAGGAAGCCGAGCACAGATTGTACCCAAAGTACATCAAGCGAGGATGACACCATAGCGTGTTTATTTGAACCAGACTGTTAACCCAACGCACTAGGTTTGCGACCTAGCCAGCAGGAGAAACACATGAGCACTACTCAAAACAGTAAGGTCCAAGATAGCAATTCTAATAGTAACCTGACTGATAACAAGTCAGCCCCCGTTTACGATAGCGTCACCAATAATATCGTCGTTGCCGCTCTTTATAAGTTCACGCGCTTTGCTGACTTTGAGCAACACCGTGAGCCAATCTTAAATACCATGCTCGATAATGACGTTAAAGGCACTTTGTTGATTGCCGCTGAAGGCATTAACGGGACGATTTCTGGCACGCGCCAAAGTATTGACACCGTCCTTGACTACCTGCGTAGTATCGAAGCGATTGGCAGTTTTACCTTCAAAGAGTCTTATACTGATGCTCAGCCTTTTTATCGTACTAAAGTGAAGCTCAAAAAAGAAATCGTCACCATGGGTGTCGAAAATATCGATCCTTTGCAATCGGTCGGTCGCTATGTAAAACCAAGCGAGTGGAATGCGCTAATCTCTGATCCTGAGGTTATGCTCATCGATACGCGTAACGATTATGAGGTAAAAATCGGTACGTTTCAAAATGCGGTCAACCCGAATACGGAAACGTTTCGCGAGTTTCCAGAATACGTGGCAAAAGAGCTTGATCCAACGAAGCATAAAAAAGTCGCGATGTTCTGTACGGGTGGTATCCGCTGTGAGAAATCTACTGCCTACTTACGGGAGCAAGGATTTGAAGAGGTTTATCATCTAGAAGGCGGCATCCTAAAATATCTAGAAGAAGTGCCTGCCAGCGACTCTATGTGGCAAGGCGATTGCTTCGTTTTTGACAATCGCGTGTCGGTCAATCACAATTTAGAAAAAGGCAGCTATGAGCAATGCTTCGCTTGCCGTATGCCGATTACTCAAGAAGAGATGCAAAGCAGTGCTTACATTAAAGGCGAGTCATGCCCACATTGTATCGATAAAGCAACTGATGAACAAAAGGCGCGCTTTCGTGAACGCGAGCATCAAATGCAATTGGCCAAAAAACGTGGTGAAGCGCATATCGGCAGCGACGTGATAGATGTGATAGAGAAACGCAAAGCCGCTAAGGTTGAAGCACAACGATTAGCCGATGCAGCAAATCAAGCCAAAAATAGATAAACAGTCTTACTTCAAGCTAAACAAAAAAGAGAGTGCTCTAATTAATAGAGCCTCTCTTTTTTTATGACAAATTGTCAGTGCTTATCGCAACAATCAACGCTGATATAGTTGATCCAATTTGAAAGTGGTACAAGGCAACCGAGTGCAGATGTATATGTAATACTTCAAGCGAGGTTAACGCTGTAACTCTTTTATAGTGGACTGACTATACTAGAATAAGATACGTACGCGGATAGTCTCTTCTACGTCTTTCAGCTGATCTAACGCAGCGGTCGAATCATTGTAATCGACATCCATGACCAGATAGCCGACATCGCCTTCCGTCATTAAACTCTGTGCCAAGATGTTGATATGCGCTTCAGCAAACAAGCGGTTAATCTGTGACAGTACGCCCGGTACGTTTTTGTGAATGTGCAGCAGACGATGCGAGTTTTCTTTGAATGGAACAGACACTTCTGGGAAGTTAACAGCGGTCGCCGTATCACCTTGATCAGAGTATCTGACGAATTTATCCGCTACTTCCAAACCAATATTAGCCTGCGCTTCTTGAGTTGAACCACCGATATGCGGGGTCAAAATAACATTGTCAAATTTACGTAGTGGTGACTCAAACTCTTGGTCAGCAGATTTTGGCTCTTTCGGAAACACATCAATCGCCGCGCCCAAGATTTTACCAGACTCAAGCACAGCAGCTAGGTCGTCAATTTCGACGCACGTACCGCGTGCAGCATTGATAAAGTAACTGCCTTCTTTCATTTGTGCGAACTGTTCAGCTTTCATCATATAGCGCGTGCTTGGCACATCAGGTACATGCAAGGTCACGATGTCAGCCGTTGATAACAGCTCCTCTAAACTTCCCACTTGTACCGCATTACCTAATGGCAACTTGGTGACAGCATCATGATAAATGACTTTCATACCGAAGCTTTCTGCCAATACTGACAGTTGTGAGCCGATAGAGCCGTAACCGACGATACCGATGGTCTTACCACGCACTTCATGTGAGTTGGTGGCAGACTTACCCCAACCGCCGCGATGCACAGTCGCATTCTTTTCAGGAATGCCGCGATACAGCATAATAGCTTCGGCCAATACCAGTTCAGCCACCGAGCGGGTATTTGAGTATGGCGCGTTAAAGACTGGAATACCCAGTTCACGAGCGGCTTCTAAGTCTACTTGGTTGGTACCGATACAGAAGCAACCAATACCGATCAGCTTGTGCGCATGCTCAAGTACTTCACGAGTCAGCTGCGTGCGCGAGCGAATACCAACAAAGTGAGCGTCTTTAATCTTTTCGATCAGCTCATCTTGATCCAGCGCGTGACTGATATTTTCGATGTTATGATAGCCAGCACCTTCCAATACTTTTAGAGCATTGGCATGTAGACCTTCAAGCAATAAAAAACGTATTTTGTCTTTCTGTAGTGATAACGCCATATGAGAACTGTCCTATAATTGTCTTATAAAAATCATCAGTGGGATAAGTCTGAGGGATGAAACGAAAACAGTCCCGATATCTTACACAAAATTCGACGTCGATGTTAGGAGATTAGATGAATTATTGGTTATCAAGCCTGAAAAATTTTTATGCTATAGTGAATCATTCTGTTTGAAACTGACCAGACCATTTTTTTGTGATTTACAGCCTGCCATATAGACAGATTATCACCTACTTATTGCCATCACGAGCTGACTGATCACTGAATTTAGAGATATTTCGTTATATAATAGTCAACCCCAGCATCGTGTTTACGCTAATATTGAGATTTTATCATGACGCCAACTACCGCTCAGCCTACACCCGAAACCAATACAGCTGCCGTCCAAGCTATTTTGAGTACTTTAATTGATACTCATGAATTTGATGCCAGCCAAATCAAAACCGACGCTGAGAGCCTAGAACATTGGGGCAAAGACTGGACCAAGCACTTTGCTCCAGCTGCTGCTGCCATTGTCTTTCCGAAAACCACCGAGCAAGTGCAATCTATCGTACTCCTTGCCAACGAGCACAACGTTGTTCTGACTCCAAGTGGCGGTCGTACTGGACTGTCTGCTGGCGCGGTCGCCGCCAATGGTGAAATCGTCGTTAGTATGGATAAAATGAACCGTATCGGACAGTTTTATCCGGCGGATCGCATGGTCGAGATTGAAGCAGGCGTGGTCACTCAGCAGTTGCAACAGTTCGCAGAGTCTAAAGACCTCTACTACCCTGTCGACTTTGCCTCAGCAGGCTCAAGTCAAATCGGTGGCAACATCGGTACCAACGCAGGCGGTATTAAAGTCATTCGTTACGGCATGACCCGTCAATGGATCATGGGGCTGACTGTGGTCACTGGTAAAGGTGATATCTTGCAGCTGAATCGCGGTATGGTAAAGAACGCCACAGGTTATGATCTGCGTCAACTGTTCATCGGTAGCGAAGGAACCCTAGGGTTTGTCACCCATGCACAGATCAAGCTTGAGCGTCAGCCGCAAGACTTAAACGTCATGGTGCTCGGTATGGACAGCTTTAACGATGTGATGAATGTACTATCGGCTTTTCAAGCACAAATTGACTTAACGGCATTTGAGTTCTTTGACGACGTGGCGATTGACAAGTTAATGGCACATGGTCAAGTACAAGAGCCGTTTGAGTCGCGTACCAAGTTTTATACATTGCTAGAGTTTGAAGCGCCATATGAGCCGATCATGGATAAGGCGATGGCAATATTTGAGCACTGCATGGAGCAAGGTTGGGTCGTCGATGGGGTGATGAGTCAAAGCCTCGCGCAGGCAGAAGAGCTGTGGAAATTGCGCGAATACATCTCTGAGACCATCTCAGTATTTACCCCTTATAAGAACGATGTCTCTGTACTGATAAGCCATGTGCCTGAATTTATAGAACAGATTGATCACATTGTCAGCAGTAACTATCCTGACTTTGAAGTGTGCTGGTTCGGTCATATCGGCGATGGCAATTTGCATCTGAATATTCTAAAACCTGAAAACATGAGCAAAGATGATTTCTTTGCAGAGTGTCAGATCGTCAACAAACACGTGTTTGAGACGGTACAGAAGTATGGCGGCTCAGTCTCTGCCGAACATGGCGTGGGTATGACCAAAAAGCCTTATTTACACTACAGCCGCAGCGAGACTGAGATTGATTACTTACGAGAGGTCAAAAAAGTCTTTGATCCCAATAACATTATGAACCGTGGTAAGATTTTTGATATGTGATTGGTATTTTAATCGCTTACCTCAAATAAAAAGACGCTAAACTCAAAAGTTAGCGTCTTTTTTAGCTCAGCTATAAAACTTATAATTTATAAATATAACAGTATCAGCGCTACTACCAGCAACATACTCAAAAAGCCTTGAACGATTAAAAAGGCCTGATGCGGTGCCGCGATATGACGAAACATATTGCCCAGTGCATTATAAGTAATGCCAGCGGCTTTTATATGTGGCGGGCTGTCAAACGTTTTGATAATCTGCAAAAATTGCTCCGTACGCTTCGAGGTCCAGCCATGCGGGGCAAACGGTAAAAAAGGCGATAATTGCATGGCTTGCTTCTTGGTCGCTGGTGACCACAACCAACGCTCCAAAAATAGCAGGCGCATACGCCAATCAGCAAAGCTACGCTGATCGATCACTCGTAATAGCAAGACTTGCACATTTTTATGACGACTATCGGCAAAAATACGCTTTTGCAAAGCAAGCACGTTTGATTTTTTACCTTCAATACATTGTAAGAAGTGACCATTGCCATAACATAAAGTACCCGTAATGCCATGCTGCTCATTATAGTCCCGAGCATGACCTTCTACTTCATCAAATATTGAGGCTTTTAAGCGCGTGCTGAGGGTGATACTACTGACATACACCAATTGAACCAATGCTGAATCCTCTACTGTTTCTAGAGGGTCGACCGTATGTGTCAAGGGTGCCATAAAATAATCCTAAAAAGCCGCCTATAGACCGCAAAATGAAGTAAGTCAAACAAAAAACACGTTCAGACCAAGCAAAGACAGGGACATCGATTCACAAAAACGTAGCAAATATTTACTACGCGGGACTGTCATTGACCCGCTACATTGGTATGATAACTATCGAAATATAAAGTAATAAGCCAAATCATGATGAATAAGCGAAGCCAAAAGTAATAGGAGACGCTACAGAATTTCGATGCTGTTAGATTAGGTACTGTTAGAATAGAGACTGTTAGATTAGATACTAATTACTAGACTAGGGCGTGTCATCATTTAGATTGTGAGGCTTAAAATGAGGAAAATTGCAGCCAAACAAGGAAGAAATTGCCGTAAATATGAATATATTGACAAAGTTTCTGACGATGTTTGGCAAAATTTAACCATTTTAAGACCACTAAATGTATCCATGTACTAATTGATGACACGCCCTAGGTACTATTAGAACAGATGCTATTCATACAAGTACGATTGATTCAGCTACTAACAAGGCCAGTCTTCTTAAATGTAGACACTTGCAAACCTGTTAAAGCCCTCATTAAAATTTTTAGATAATATGTAATCGCTATAACTCATTGTAAATAAAAAGATAAATTATTGTAACGATTATATAAGCGTATTGGAATATTTTTATCGCTTTTGTTACACAAAAATCTTTAGGTCTATATATAGCTATAGACACTACATCAGATACTACACCGCACAACGCATTAATTTTACGATGTTCATTAACACCGCAGACAGGAACCTTATGAGTAAAATCGAAAAAATAGACGACTTTCATCTCACGATTGCTGAGATCAAGAAAAAAGATTATCCGCAGTTAAAAGCCTTGATGGACCGTGTTTATGTGAATTTGGGCGGCGCATGGTCAAAGACCACTATTCATACCTTGATTGATGCCTTTCCTGAAGGGCAGATTGCAATGTTTGATCATGATCAGCTGATCGGTATCGTTCTCTCTATGCGCGTGGACTATGCCAAGTTCTCTAACCCACATACTTATGATGATTTGATTGGGCACAAAGAAATCATTAGAGACAATCCAGAAGGTGATGCTATTTATGGCTTGGATGCGCTGATTGACCCTGAGTATCGTGGCTACCGTTTGGGTCGTCGTCTTTATGATGCGCGTAAAGAGCTGTGCCGCCAGCTGAACTTCCGAGCTATCTTAGCCGGAGGCCGCATTCCTAATTACTATAATCACAAAGATTTGACCCCTGGTGAGTATATCGATGCGGTCGAATCGCGTGAAATCCATGACTCTGCTCTTTCCTTTCAGCTATCCAACGGTTTTATCGTTAAGCGTATTTTGACCGCTTATCTGCCAGATGACGCTCAGTCTAAAGGCTTTGCTACTCTACTTGAGTGGGCTAATATTTATTATGAGCCGCAAGATTATAAGCCGAATACCCGTAAGTCAGAAGTGCGTATCGGTGGTATTCAGTGGCAAATGCGTGAAGTTGAATCGCCTGAGGAGCTCTTGCAACAAGTAGAATTCTTTGTCGATGTCATGGCCGATTACAATTCAGACTTTGCTTGCTTACCAGAGTTCTTTAACGCGCCATTAATGGGTCTGTGTGAATCTACCGATCAAAACATCGCGATTCGCTTTTTGGCCGGTTACACCGAGTGGTTCAAAAACGAAGTCTCGCATCTGGCAGTCAGTTATAACGTCAACGTTATTGTCGGCTCCATGCCATTAATAGACGAAAACGATACGTTGTACAATGTCAGCTATTTGTGTCGCCGCGATGGTACGGTCGAAGAGCAGCGCAAAATCCATATTACGCCGCATGAGCGTAGCGCTTGGGTGATCGAAGGTGGTGACGAGGTCAAAGTATTTGACACGGATGCCGGTCGTATTGGCATCTTGGTCTGTTATGACGTTGAATTTCCTGAGCTTGCCCGCTTACTGGCACTTGACGATATGGATATTTTGTTTGTGCCTTTCTGGACAGATACCAAAAATGGCTATTTACGTGTGCGCCACTGTGCCCAAGCGCGAGCCATTGAAAACGAATGCTATGTCATGATTTGTGGTTCAGTAGGCAACTTACCGCAAGTTGAAAGCCTAGATATTCAATACGCGCAGTCGTCGATTTTTTCACCGTCAGACTTTGCTTTTCCGCATGATGCGATTATGGCCGAAACAACGGCAAACACTGAGATGATCTTTTTCTCAGATGTGAACTTAGATAAGCTGACTCACGTCCGTAACGAAGGCTCGGTACATAACCTGATTGACCGCCGTGATGATTTGTTTAGCTTAAAATGGAAACGAAAAGCAAAAATTCCAGCGAGCAAATTAACCGACGAAGAGCGCCTTGAAAACTCAGGCAGCGTACTCATTGGTGATCCATTGCAAAATCGTGCACAAAAGCCTTAATCGGTTAACTTAAAAAGTAACCACTAAAAACAGTTACATAAAATTGATGAGTAATACGGCTGACATTTCAGCCGTTTATTTTTATCTATCAAACACATTTAGAGCAAAAATGCAGCCATTATGACGACTGATCTCACAAATAAAAAAAATATTCTTAAGAAAAAACCAAAGCAAAAAGTGCTTTCTATAGTTAAAACCTTGTTGATATATGGTTTGATGTTTGCCGTTATTTATACCGCCATCAATTGGTGGCGACAACCCGTCATGCCAGCCAACCCACAATTGCAATTGATAGACTACCAAGGACAAACGGTTGATTTAGCGGCACTGAGTCAGGAGAAGCCGACACTGGTATATTTTTGGGGTACGTGGTGTTCAGTCTGTAGTTTCACCTCGCCAACCATAAACAAACTTGCCGCCGCAAATAATTATCCAGTCGTTACGGTGGCCATTAAATCAGGCACTGATCAAGAGCTGCACCGCTACCTTAATGAAAACAGTTATCGCTTTACCACGGTCAATGATCAAGAAGGAGAGATATTTGCTGATTGGCAAGGGCAAGTCACGCCTTCTTATGTCATCTTAAAAGATGGCGAGATGACGCAAGGATTGACAGGTATTCAACCACTCTGGTCGCTTAAATTGCGCTTGTGGTTATCCTCCGTTTTTTAGACCTACGCCAATTAGGTATCATCTAGGGTCTGTTGACCAATCAAGCTTGCCAGACCTATGATTGAATGAGCAAAGTATTTATGCTGACGTAAATTTGGTTTTGGCTAAAAACAGGACGATACTGACCAGCTCTTTTTACCCTTCCCGTTTTGTCATATAATAGCTGCCGTTATCATCGGTGCTAGACTAATTATTCTGATAAATGCATTTTTTGTTGCAATCGTCCCGTTAGTATTTATTATGGACGTAACTATTCACAAGCAACCTATTGTAAGCAACGTTGTCTAAGACAAAAAACGAGTATCGATTATCAAATATTTGACCCCATATTATATTTAACGTTAAGCTTAAATTTCACACCTGACTTTACATCAATTTTTTAGTCACTTTTTAACCTATCTTTTAACCTACTTTTTAAAAAGACACCTTCTATGACTGATAAAAGTACTGATACGCCAAGCCAAGACTATAAAGACACGCTAAATCTTGCCGATACGCCCTTTGCCATGCGCGCAAACCTTGCCAAACGTGAGCCAGATTGGCTGGCTGCGTGGGAAGCGGATGACGTGTACGGCAAAATTCGCAAGGCGCGTACAGGTGCGACCAAGTACATTTTGCACGATGGCCCTCCATACGCCAACGGGCAGATTCACTTGGGTCATGCGGTCAATAAAGTGCTCAAAGACATTATCGTAAAGTCAAAAACCTTATCAGGCTTTGATGCACCTTATGTGCCCGGTTGGGATTGTCATGGTCTGCCTATCGAGCAAAAGGTCGAAGCCAAGGTCGGCAAAGTCGGTCAAAAAGTCTCTGCGACTGAATTTCGTGGTCTGTGCCGCGAATATGCAAGCACGCAGATTGAGCTACAAAAGGCAGACTTTAAACGTCTGGGTGTGTTTGGTGATTGGGACAATCCTTATTTAACGATGAACTTCCATCAAGAAGCCAACATCGTACGCGCACTGGCCAAAATCCATGACAATGGTCATGTCACTCGCGGTATGAAACCCGTTAACTGGTGCTTGGACTGTAGCTCTGCGCTGGCTGAGGCCGAAGTGGAATACCAAGACAAAGTCTCAGATGCGATCTATGTCAGTTTTGATGTGCTTGATACCGAAAAAGTTGCCGCATTGAGCGAAATCGACGGTAATATCGCAGCGGTCATTTGGACGACGACGCCTTGGACATTACCAGCTAACCAAGCCATCGCCGTACATCCTGAGCATGACTATAGTGTGGTGGCGACTGAAAAAGGCAACTTCTTATTAGCGACTGATTTGGTTGAAAGCGCACTGACTGAGTTTAAACTTAGCAATGAAGGTGTATTGGCAACTGTATCCGGACGTGAGCTTGAAGGTCTACGCGCCCAGCATCCACTGATTGTAGACCGTCAAGTGCCACTTATCTTAGGCGATCACGTAACCACGGATAGCGGTACTGGCTTAGTCCATACCGCACCGGGTCATGGTCTCGACGATTATATCGTTGGTCTGAAATATGATTTACCAGTTGAAAACCCAGTGAGTGGTACGGGCGTCTATTTAGACAGCGCGGCGGTATTTGCGGGCGAGCATATCTATAAAGCCAATCCAAAAATCATCGCTGCCCTACATGACAATGGTCATCTCGTTAGCCATACCAAGATTGAGCACAGCTATCCGCATTGCTGGCGTCATAAGTCGCCGATTATCTTCCGCGCCACGCCGCAGTGGTTTATCAATATGGAAACCAAAGGTTTACGTGAGCGCGCGCTTGCTGATATTCCAGCGGTCAATTGGACGCCAGCATGGGGACAGAACCGCATTGAGTCAATGATGACGGGTCGCCCAGATTGGTGTATTTCACGCCAGCGTACATGGGGCGTACCGATTGCCTTTTTCACTCATAAAGAAACGGGTGAACTACATCCAAACACGCTTGAACTCATGGAAACTGCCGCACAAAAAATTGATGCAGGCGGTGTGGAAGCTTGGTTTGATGCCAGCTGTGAAGACTTTTTGGGTGCGGAAGCGGCTGACTATGACAAAGCGACTGACACATTAGATGTTTGGTTTGACTCAGGTACGACGCATTTTGCCGTACTGGAGCAACGCGATGAATTGACCAATCCTGCTGATCTGTACTTAGAAGGCTCGGATCAACATCGCGGTTGGTTCCAGACGTCGTTATTAACCTCTGAAGCCATGTACGAGCGTCCTCCGTTCAAGCAAGTATTGACCCATGGTTTTGTGGTTGATGAAAACGGTCGCAAGATGAGTAAATCACTCGGCAATATCATCACGCCACAAGAAGAGATTAACAAAACAGGTGCAGACATGCTGCGCTTGTGGATTGCGTCGAGCGATTATCGTTATGAGATGAGCGCAGGCAAAACGGTCTTTAAAGGCGCAATCGACATGTATCGCCGTATCCGTAATACCTTGCGTTTCTTGCTTGCCAATACCGATGACTTCGATCCAGCAACCAATAGCATTGATATTAATGAGCTGGTCAGCCTTGATAAGTTTATCATTGAGCGTACGCAAACGGTGCAAGCACAAATCATCGACGCCTATGATGCGATGGATTTCCACCAAGTCACTCAACTTATTGCCGCGTTTTGCTCGCAAGACTTGGGTAGCTTCTACTTAGATATTATTAAAGATCGTCAGTACACCACCCAGACTGATGGACAGCCGCGTCGCTCTGCGCAGACGGCTATTTATCATATCGCCCAAGCGTTGATTCGCTGGATTACGCCGATTTTGTCGTTCACCGCCCAAGAAGCGTGGGAAGTGTTAGAAGGTAAAAACGGCAATGAAGCAGGCTATGTGTTTACCGAAGAATGGTATACCTTCCCAGAGTTTGAGCTAAGTGCGATCAGTACTGATGATTGGCAACGTATCATGCTAGCCAAAGATATGGTGAATAAGCATATAGAAACCGCGCGTGGTGAAAAAATCATCAATGCTAATTTATCTGCTGACGTTGATTTGTATGCTGACGGTGCGATGCATGAAAGCTTAGCCAAGCTTGGCGAAGAGCTGCGTTTTGTACTTATTACCAGTAGCGCAACCTTAAAACCGATGAGCGATGCTCCTGCTGCTGCTAAGAATGACGCCACAGAGCAAGCTGAAAGCAGCACTAAAGAAGTATCAGACTTAGTAGTCAATGTGAGTGCCGCGACTGGTACCAAATGCGTGCGCTGCTGGCATATCCGTAATGACATCGGTACCGATAGCGCACACCCTGAACTATGTGCTCGCTGCGTCACTAATGTCACGGGTAACGGCGAGGTGCGCCACTATGCCTAACACGACACCTAACTCAGCGCCCAACCCAACAGAGCCACCTGAAGACAAGCAGCCGCAGTCTAAGGTCGACCACTCGCCAACCCCTGCCCATGCAACAACGGGCAGCTCAACGACACCGAGAAGTCGCTTAACTAAAGCACCAAAGATGCTTGCTAATGGCAGTCGTGCTTTTATGTGGTATCTGGTGTCACTGGTTGTACTTATCATCGATCAGTGGACGAAGTGGCTGGCAGAAACTAACCTGACTTTTCATGAGCCAGTGCCTGTTATCGAACCGTTTCTTAATTGGACTTTAGCATACAATTATGGCGCTGCTTTTAGCTTTTTGGCGGATGCAGGCGGTTGGCAGAAGTGGTTTTTTTCGGGACTTGCTCTAATCATGTCGCTGTTTTTAATCATCTATCTGATTAAAGCACCTCGTAAAGCCACGCTATT
The DNA here is from genome assembly GCF_047272965.1 of Psychrobacter sp. AT9. Classification (NCBI taxonomy): domain Bacteria; kingdom Pseudomonadati; phylum Pseudomonadota; class Gammaproteobacteria; order Moraxellales; family Moraxellaceae; genus Psychrobacter; species Psychrobacter sp. AT9. Next base: position 578,837 of record NZ_JBKOTW010000001.1, on the reverse strand, counting down.
ATCGCTCGGACTGGCTTTAGTGCTTGGCGGTGCAGTTGGTAACTTAATAGATCGTCTGCTACACGGTCACGTGATCGACTTCATTCATGTACACAATGCTGACGTTTGGCATTATCCGATATTTAACATCGCGGATATGGGCATCAGTATCGGTGTCGCGATGATTGTCATCGATATGCTATTTTTAGAAAAGAAGCGTGAGGTTTAGCGCTTATAATCGTACATAGTTTTTAGATTTAAAAGGTGGGTTACGAATAAGTAACCCACCTTTTTTGTTGTTTGTTAGCCATCTTTTTTATATCAGAGAATCAAGCAATTCTTTCAAAGCCTCTAAACCGCCACCTGCCAATAAAAACAATAACCCTGCCATGTTAATCACCACGGTCAAATAATACGCCATGCGAAACTCAGGTTTTTGTGATTTATGCCGCAAGTAAGTCTGTGCGACCATTGCTCCTACCCAACCACCCAACGCACTGAGTAGATGCAACGTTGACTCAGGCGTGCGCCAAGCGCCACTTTGCGCAGCGGCTTTGTCTTTGGCATACATCATATAAGTAATCAAACCCAAAGCTACATACCAACCCACGACCAGCCAGCTTAGCTTATTCATGGCCGCTAATAGAGCTAAGACACCATAAAATCCCACACCAAGGAACAAGCGTTTTTTCTGTCCTGCTTCAAACTCCGCTTGATGACTACGCTTTGCATTACGATGACGGATTTGCTGATTCTTTTGTGCCATTTTCTGTTGCACAAAGCTCAGCTCTTGCACGTCTTTTGCCTGCATTCGCCCTTGGCTATCTTGCCCAAGCGTAAAGACGACTTGCTCACCCACTTCAGGGCGACGGCGTGCTTTAAATTCATTGATATGAAAGAATACTGAGTCACCCTGCTCAGTGTCGATAAAGCCAAAGCCTTTGTCGTCTTGCCACTTCTTAATGTGGCCTTGTTGCTTATTTGCCATGGTTCCTCCAAACCTAATTTAGACTTGCCAAATATAGTACACTATTTGCGTTACACTATTTACGCTTACAACCTTTCTCAGATGGCTTATCATTTCTTATATTAATTTTTTGACCTGAACTTCTAATCCCGCAACAGATGGCTTTTGACTATGACCGACTCACAATTTATCAATCCCAATGAAGACACGCGCATCACTTTTGGCAGTCTGGTAAAGCTGCATTTTGAAGTATCATTAGAGAACGGTACGATGATTGACTCTACCTTTAGCCGCGATGCGCCTGTGACGCTGACCATTGGTGACGAGAGCTTACTACCCGGTTTTGAACAAGTATTAATGAACCTGCGTGCGGGTGACACCCGCTCTGCCCACCTTGATCCAGAGCAAGCATTTGGTGATTGGAATCCTGACAATATTCAGCATTTTAGCCGCCCTCAGTTCGCGCTGGTCGCTGATAACCCTGAAATTGGTATGATGGTAGAATTTGAAGATAAAGGCAAAAATACCCTACCCGGTACTATCAGTGCCATCGATGATGATCAAGTCGAAGTAGACTTCAATCATCCACTCGCTGGGCAAGCCGTATTGTTTAAAGTAAAAATATTCAAAGTGACACCGCCCGGTGTAACGGGCATAAAGCTCATGTAAAACAATTCATTTAAAAACACTCTGTTGAATGAACGATAAGGATAAAAAATGCAATATCAAAAACTGCCACAAATTAATGAAGACGTTTCCAAAATCTGTCTAGGTACGATGACGTGGGGACAACAGAATGATGAGACCCAAGCGCATGAGCAGATGGACATGGCGCTAAGCGAAGGGGTGAATTTTTGGGACACGGCAGAGATGTATCCATCGCCGCCGGACAAAGACAAGCAGGGCGATACCGAACGCTTTATGGGCACATGGTTTAGCAAAACCAAACAGCGTGACAAAGTTATCCTTGCCAGCAAAATGTCACCGATGGATTTTTTACGCGACGGGCAAACGCGCTTTAATGCTGAGCAAATCAGCAGCGCCATTGATGGCAATCTTGAGCGTTTGCAAACCGACTATATTGATATTTATCAACTGCACTGGCCTGAACGCCAAGCGAATTTCTTCGGTCAGCGCGGTTATACTGAAGCGATGGCAGCGCAGTCACTAGACGATTTAACGCCTTTTTTAGAGACCATTCAAGCGTTAAATGATGAGATCAAAAAAGGTCGTATTCGTGCTTATGGGCTGTCGAATGATACTGCGTGGGGTCTGATGCGCTACCTATGGGAAGCAGATAAAAACGGCTTGATTGCCCCCATCACTGTGCAAAATCCCTATAGCCTGCTGAACCGCTTATATGAAGTCAATATGGCAGAGATTGCACATCGTGAAAATGTAGGTCTACTTGCTTATTCACCGCTTGGTTTTGGTGTGTTATCTGGTAAATATCTCGATGGCAAACGTCCGACTGGCGCACGTCTGACTATGTACGACCGTTTTGGGCGCTACGTAAACGAACAAGCCAAATCAGCCACTGAGCAATATGCCAAGATAGCCGCTGATGCAGGTTTGGACATGGCACAGATGTCATTGGCTTTCGTCAACTCTCGTCACTTTGTCACCAGCAATATCATTGGGGCAACGACTACCGAGCAGCTCAAATCCAACATCGATAGTGTCAATGTAGAGCTGACAGCAGACGTATTAGAGGCGATAGAAGCTGTACATACACAGCAGCCTAATCCGTCACCATAATCTGCCCTCTATCAGAGCGTAGTGGATTAAATTAAGTACGCTCTATTGAAGCTCCCACCAAAAAGGGCGCAAATCGCTAGCATTATCACTGCGATTCGCGCCCTTTTTTTGACTATTACTTCAACTGCAAATATTTAGTCTTTAGCCGGTACGTTAAGTACTCTTGAATGTAGTTCAGCCAACCCCTCTTGCATACGTAACTGCAATACATTGGTCAGCTCGCTTTTGCTACAGCCTGCTGGATCTATCGGCGCTAATGGCAATACATAAGCGGTTACGTCTTTGCTATCAAGCACTTTTTTCATGCTGTCCTTCATCGTCAGCTTGCCATAATATGGCAGTGCTTCGCTTAATGTACCGTCTTTATTGACATAAGCGATAACGATGGGGCGAACCGGAACGTCTGCTTCTATCGCTGCTTGTAGCAATGTCCCATGAATACGTTTGATTTTTTTACCATCGGTAGTCGTCGCTTCTGGGAAAAATATCACCGAAAATCCTTTTGCTAAAAAGCTAGCAATCTGCGCTGCCACCGAGCCTGCATCACCGGAACCACGCTCAATAAATACCGTACCTGCCGCATGAGCCAGCTTGCCAAATACTGGCCACTCACCGATTTCGGCTTTGGATAAGAAAAAGGCAGGACTCACCGTGCCCACGACCGGAATATCCATCCATGACACATGATTGGATACCCATAGACCATGATGCTGTTGCACTGGCTCAACTTCAACGACCTTGACCCCAAAGGAGCCTGCCATCTTACGACAAAATACTTGAATGTAGCGTGGCAGTTTTTCGCGTGGTGGCTGCTTAAATGCGCCAATACGCTGAGCAGCCCTAAGACCACCAGCGATCGTCGTGGTCATTCCCGCGATTTGTTTACCGCGACCCCATTGTTGTTTGAGTGAAAAGCCTGACTTAGCTTGGCTCATCTTCGTCCCTCATGATTGAATGTTTGGTTTTTAGATAGTTAAAAAAACGAGCTAAGTATAACAAAGTTCTGTCACTCAGTGATAGCTTGTTCACTCAGTGAGTGTTTACTTTTATACAAATGGGTAATGAAGCAGATTTATAGAAAATCAGCCACCATAAATGCTGTAACATAAAATCATCGCTAATTATGCCAATACGCTTTAATATCAAGTGATAAGACCACATATAGACAACCATCTGAACGTTATATCAAAGCTTACTGAATCAAAGCTTACTAAATTGATAATAGCGATTTATTTACTTTATTAATAGGTGATACTCTTTGGATTATTTTGAAAGACATGAAGGTGGCGAACGCGCCATTATAGTACATTTAGACATCCGCCAAATTCAAGATCCTGACGATCTAGGTGAATTTGAGCTATTAGCAGACTCAGCAGGGGCTGATCGTTTGGCGTTGGTCACAGGCTCACGCCAAAGACCCGATGCCAAATACTTCGTCGGTAGCGGCAAAGCAGCAGAAATAGCAGAATTGGTGCGCGAGCATGACGCTGATATCGTCCTTTTTAACCACAGCTTATCGCCATCACAAGAGCGTAATATCGAAGCCTTGGTGCAATGTCGCGTACTGGATCGTACTGGTCTGATTTTGGATATTTTCGCGCAGCGTGCCCGTACTTACGAAGGTAAGCTACAAGTAGAGCTGGCGCAGCTAAACCATTTATCGACACGTTTGGTACGTGGTTGGACGCATTTGGAACGTCAAAAAGGCGGTATCGGTCTGCGCGGACCCGGTGAAACCCAACTTGAGACCGATCGTCGCTTATTACAGACTCGTGTGAATCAGCTAAAAAGCAAACTGGAAAAAGTGCGCCAAACACGCGCTCAAGGTCGAGCACGTCGGCAAAAATCAGACGTGCCGACTATTTCACTCGTCGGTTATACCAATGCGGGTAAATCTACATTATTCAACCGCTTAGTCGATGAAAACATCTATGCGGCGGATAAACTATTTGCCACGCTCGATCCAACTTTGCGCCGTTTAGACTGGCAGGGTGTTGGGCGCGTGGTCTTGGTCGACACGGTTGGTTTCGTCCGTCATCTACCGCATGAGCTAGTCGAGTCTTTTCATGCGACATTAGAAGAGACATTAGAGGCAGATTTATTGCTACACGTCATCGACTCTTCTAGTGAAGACATGCACGAGCAAATTCAAGCAGTCAAAGATGTATTGGCAGAGATTGACAATGATGTGCCGGTACTCAATGTCTACAATAAGATTGATTTGACGGATGAGCCCGCCCATATCGGTTATGCTAGCGAAGGTCAACCCAACCGTGTCTATGTTTCCTCTAGAGAGAACCTAGGCATGGAAGGGTTGTCACTAGCTGTGCAACAGCTGCTGACTGGTGCTTTAACAACATTTGATTTGACTCTTCCTTATAATGCAGGTCAATTCAAAAGTACCTTGTATGAGCTGGGCGTCATTTTAGAAGAAAGCTACGATGATACAGGTCATGAATGCTTGACCATTCGTTTGCCGAGTGACAGACTCAGACAGCTCCTTGGTCAAGCCGACTTGAATCCTCTAGATGTATTGCCATTAGCACAAGCCACGCTACTGATGCCAGTCCTTGAAGAGTTCGAGCAGCCTGATGAAGATGAAGACGAAGACCAACTTATGACGAAAGCAGAAGAACAAGCTTTTGATGATTTTGATGCCCTTAACTCTGAGACGTTGAGCTCTGAGACATTGCACTCAGAAACATCAGAAGAAAAATAAGCGTAAAATTTGGGTGTATAGATTTGATTTGGATTTACAAATTCAAATAGCGTCTTCCCAAAACGCTTGGCTTCTCAATTAATAGGCCTTTTCATCAGTGGTTTCTTAACATAGAGTGTTAAATGATAAATGGACGGTATCAACGATATCGTCTATTTTTTTGACCTCCATTTTTTCACCATCATGTGTGACTAGATTTTTCGACTAAAAACTTAGAAGATCAATAACCAGTCCTAGCGTTTTAGAGGCTTTATTAGTTGGTTTGCTCTCTATATAATCAACTTTTATATATTTAACCCATTTAGACGTTATCGACTACGTTGAAAACATAACCGAGCAAAGACACCCCTCTTTGCTATGCTCTTGGCGCTACTGCCTACTCGATTTTATGAACATACTCTCTATCTCTGACTTGGCCAGCACTGCTTATGAACTCCACTCATTCCTCGCGTATGCCCCTATGGATGGCCGTCATCCTAACGTTGGTCATGATCATTTTTGTCCGTGAATCTGCCGTTATCATTTGTCAGTGGGCGGGTATCGAAAAGGCCGCCAATATCGTCGGTTTAATCGCGATGTTCTTTATCTTGATGGCATGGCGTTTACTTAAAGGCCTGCCCAGTTGGCTTACCCAAGCCAGTAATGTCTTATTGGTCGATAGTGGCTTTGCTTTTTTGCCCGTGTCAGCCGGTGCAGGCTTGCTATTATTCGCCTTAGGTGACGAGCTGTGGGGCGTGATGCTGACCATGTTAATCAGTACGCTCATACCACTATGGGGACTGGCTATTCTTGCCAACCACTGGCTAAGCGATAGCGCAAATACCAATACTACTCATAAGCAAAAACAGCAGCCTTGAGCTGTATAACCAAGGAAATGTAATGACTTTTGATAGCGTATTGATGGCGACCCTCGCAGCGATATTATTAACCTTGACAGCACATGTCATTGCCCGCGTCTTGGCTCGTAAGCTATCGTGGTTGCCAATGGTGATTACCGCGTTGATTCTTGTTCTTTTGTTCTTGTTTATCCTGCAATGGGATTACAATAATTATTATAGCGTTGCCAAACCTGTATTTGACCATCTATTAGGCTATGTCACTGTACTTTTAGCCGTGCCACTCGCGGCAATGAACTTCAAGGGTTTGCCAGTTAAAAAGCTGACTTTGATCGTAGCCATGGCCAGCGTAATTGGTGCATTACTACCTATGTCATTGGCTTATCTATTTTCCTTAAGCCACGACACGATACTCGCCTTTGCCACCCGTTCAGTGACCACACCCATTGGCTTGAGCATCGCCGATTTGATTAAAGCGCCACTGGCCATGGCCAACTTGATTATTATTGTCTCAGGTATAATCGGTGGCACTTTAGCGCGATTTTTGTTTCGTGGTATCGATGATGATCGTGCCAAAGGTTTGGCACTTGGCTTGGCAGCCCATGCTTTTGGCACAGTAGAAGCTTGGCAAATCAGTCACACTGCTGGTCGTTATGCTGCCTTTGGTCTGGCGGTCAATGGTTTGGTCACTGCCGTGTGGGTGCCTATTTTTATCAGTGCGTTTTCCATTTAATAGCGTTTAAAAAACCCATCATTATCTTAAATAACTTTTCGTCTTTATTGAAAATTTACCGTCGCAGTGAGCATATTGAGGCGTTTGTATCAGCTTAAAAACACTGAAGCAGACATGTAATCGATGTGCTTAAAAGCCTTAGTCTGTTGATTTTTTTACAAATTAAAGGCGGCTTTTGTGCTTTGTTCTGCTAATCCTATGCGCTAAAAAGTTATTATATGTTATAGTAAGCAACTATTATTTTTTGTATCTATCGCAAGTGGTTTCTTGTTAAGCGTGACCATTGCTAGGTAGCTATCTTCAATGTAGCTGTAAAATCCAGCAAACACGGTAACCGCTCTAACGCGCAACATGACGCGCCTATAGGCAAAACAATTTGCTATTATTCGATAAAAAGTGATATCTCTATGATAAGTATCTCCCCTTTGATTACCCGCTGTTTGTCTCCGCTTTTACTCAGCACCATTGCTAGTACACTTGCCCTCTCAACGCTTTCGATGACTGCTCACGCAGGCAATATGTATATCTATAAAGACAAAGGTGGACAAGTACTGCTCACCAATGTCAATCCTAGCGGCAACTTTGATAAATTCACCAAAAAAGTAAAGGTGACTTACTACAAAGACTCCAAGATGTATGATGGCAGTAATAGCAGCGGTAGTGATTATGGTAGCAGCACAGCAAGTAGTAGCGGTAGCCGCAATGCTTATGACAGTTATATTCGCGCCTCTGCCGAGCGTAATGGTGTAGATCCTGCCCTCATGAAAGCCATGATGCATACGGAATCCGCATTCAATCCCAACGCACGCTCACCTGTGGGTGCTCAAGGCCTGATGCAGCTAATGCCAGCCACTGCCCGCCGCTTTAAAGTGAGCAACCCTTGGAATCCTGCTGACAATATCGAAGGGTCTGCTAAATATATCGCTTGGTTGATGCGTCGCTTTAATAACAACGTCGAACATGCGGTGGCCGGTTATAATGCTGGTGAAGGCAACGTCGATAAATATGGTGGCATCCCACCGTTTAAAGAAACCCGCAACTATGTCAAAAGCGTGATGAGCCGCTATCACAGCTTATATAAAAATGACTCAGGTCTGTCTGGTAGTAGCATGAGCGCCAGCAACAGCAATACCACTGCTAGTAATGGCCTACAAAACGTCAGCTATGGCACTAGTAGCAATACCAATAGCGCCAGTTATGCCAATTCAGCGTATGCGGCATTACGTTAATATAACTGTTAATGATATAACTAAATCAGCAGACACAAAAAAGCCCGTTAATAAATAACGGGCTTTTTTATGCTTGATTGCTTCTTATGTCAAACAATCTATAAGTACTGAGCAAAAACAAACTCAGCACTTACTGCATTTTGAAACTTACTTATTAGCTAGTGCTTGAGTTGCAGCAACTTCAGCAGCGAAATCTTCTTGCTTCTTCTCAATGCCTTCACCAACTTCTAGACGTTTAAAACCAAGTACTTTTACGCCTTCAGCTTTCAATACGTCACCAACTTTTTTCTCATTGTCCATGACGTATGGCTGACGCAATAACGTTACTTCGTCTAGGTACTTACGTAGGCCACCTTCGATCATTTTTTCAACGATGTTGTCAGGCTTGCCAGATTCTTTTGCTTTGGCTTCGATGATGTCTTTTTCGCGCGCTAGTACGTCAGCAGCGACGTCTTCGTCATCTACTGCAACTGGGTTGAACGCAGCGATATGCATGGCAAGGTTTTTGCCAGTGTCTGCACTGCCGCCTTCATAAGATACCACTACGCCGATACGTAGACCATGACGGTATGCAGCAATGTTAGCGCCTTCAAGTACTTCAACACGGCGGATTTGGATGTTTTCACCGATTTTTTGTACTAAAGATACACGTGCTTCTTCAACGGTTTGACCATCGCCATAAGGCAATTCAGAGATAGCAGCAACGTCAGTCACGTTGTTCTCTAGAGCAATGCTAGCCACTTTTTCTGCAAATGCATTGAAGCTGTCATCTTTTGCAACGAAATCAGTCTGGCAGTTAACTTCTAGCAAGAATGCTTTGTTGTCGCCTTGAGCGATGATGATAGCGCCGTCAGCTGCGATGTTACCCGCTTTTTTAGCGGCTTTGGCTTGACCAGACTTACGTAGGTTATCAATGGCAGTTTCGACATCGCCGTTTGACTCTTCCAACGCTTTTTTACATTCCATCATGCCAAGACCAGTACGGTCACGCAATTCTTTTACCATTTTGGCAGATACTTTTACTTCTGACATAAGAGTTACCTTTTATATTGTTATGTATGGGAGTGCTTAACTTCTATTCAATATTTTCATACTATTTATAGAAACTATCTATAGGTACTATATTTTATAAGTACTATATTGCTCTTGTAGTGATGATTGCTATTGTGATGAGAGTGCTCATCGTTGCTTGTGATAGCAGAAGTCGTTGTGATAACAGATCTTGTGTATCATGAGGGCAACTATAAACGATAATACTCGCCTATTAACAAACAATCCATCAGCAATAAGGCATGACGAGTAAAACTACATCATGCCTATTGTGAGCTTGTACGTATACGCTGTTAATACCTTTATATGGATGCTGATAGCATAACTATTAATACATCCTTACAAAGGTAAACCTTTTAGGTCAGCTATTTATTCTGCTGGAGTTGCTGCTTCTTCAGTAGCCGCTTCAGCTGGTGCTGCTTCAGTAGCTGCAACAGGTGCTTCTTGCTCAGCTTTGCCGCCTGCTTGAGTCTGTGCGTATTCTTTACCAGCAATAATCGCATCAGCCATAGAAGTTACATACAAAGTCACTGCACGGATAGCATCATCGTTTGCTGGGATGATGTAATCAACGTTATCTGGGTTTGAGTTGGTATCAACGATACCGATAACTGGAATACCTAGATTTTTAGCTTCTTTGATAGCAATCGCTTCATGATCTACGTCTACAACGAAGATTGCGTCAGGTAGGCCGCCCATGTCTTTGATACCGCCTAGTGAACGCTCAAGTTTTTCCATATCACGAGTACGCTCTAACGCTTCACGCTTAGTAAGCTTAGCGAAAGTACCGTCTTCTGCTTGTTTTTCTAGCTCTTTTAGACGGTTGATTGACTGGCGAAGTGTTTTCCAGTTAGTCAACATACCACCTAACCAGCGATGGTCAACGTATGGCATGCCAGCGCGGGCAGCTTGTTCACGGATGATACCGCTAGCAGCGCGTTTAGTACCAACGAACAATACTTTGTTTTTCTTAGCAGCTAAGCCGTTTACGTAAGTCAATGCTTCGTTAAACGCTTTTACAGTGTGCTCTAAGTTGATGATGTGAATCTTGTTACGTGCACCAAAGATGTATGGTCCCATTTTTGGGTTCCAAAAACGTGTTTGGTGACCAAAGTGAGCGCCGGCTTGTAGTAAGTCGCGCATTTCGATTTTGGTTGGATTCTTTGTAGCCATGTGAAATTCCTAGTGGTTGGGTTATGCCTCCACATCACAAAAACTGCCTATCTAGCGACACGCATCTGCTGAGGGTCAATGCTTATGAATACCGCATTAACTTTTTGCAAATTAATCAAGTCGCCAAACACCCAGCAATTTTTTGCCATGATGTGTGTGTCATTGGTTGATGGGTTGGTTTAAAAAATGAGCTATGATTTGAACTTAGCGATAAACACTAAGTTATAAAATAGCTGCGCTGTATTTTATCATAAAAGTACAGCTTACTGCTAGCGCTATTATCATGAGCCGCACAAGCTAAATATCAAATAAATGAACAAGCTATGTGACATATCTTTGGATAAAAACCATAAAAAAAACGACGCTTTAACGTCGTTTTTTTCGCTGATTACTATCATTGGATCCACAGACAGCTACGTTCAGTGCCATGCTCAAAGGATCAGACACGCCCTAAGCGATACAAATACCAATCACCGCTTCGTAACCGCGCCAAGTAAATGGCGTGACATAGCTTTGGCGGTCTTTTGGTAAATAAGCGATGCTTGGCGCGCCCTCAATAATCTTAGGCGGTGAGATAATAAAATCTGAGCCAAACTCCGTACGTGCATTACCTGAGATGGTATTGGTCATCTCACCCAACAAGTCTTTCATCATCGTAATCGATGAATCTGGCTCGCCCATCACTTTTATGACTTCTCGCAACATTACGCTTGGCGCGCTCACATAGACGCAGCCTTCGATAGGTCCAGATATTTTAATGATGCCACTATAATCATAACCAACGGCACTTTTATTACTGTTCAAATATGGCGTATCAATCGCCACTGGCGTATCATCAATCTGCGCAAAGAATGCGCTGATTGAGCTTAAAAAGACGCCTAATTTTTCTACTTTAACCATAATAGTGTATTGTCCATAGCTAACATCGATGATGTGTGGGTGCTTAGTTTAATCTTGCAAACAAACCACAATTTCACCGACTTGACCGCGCCAAGTAACAGGAATGATAAAAGAGCGCTCATCGTGCGGCAACACAATACTTTGCGGTGCGCCTTTAAAAACAAACGGCACAGAGATATGAAACTCTGAACCAAACTCTTTGCGCGCATTACCCGCGATCGTATTGGCAACTTCACCAGCCAAATCGATGTAGTTTTCATCGCTTTTATCCGTTTCACCCATGCTGTCCAATATTGAAGACAGTAAATCACGGGTTGCCGAAAAATACACCACGCCTTTTTGTACCCCTGATATACCAATGACACCGGTATAGTCGTAGACTTTTGGCTGTTGATTTTCCAGCAAATAAGGCGTATCAACGATAAGTGATTCACTACCGAACTGATCAAAATAGTTGGTGATGATATTTAAAAAAATATGTAAATGTTGTTCTTTCATAATGACATCTGCTTAAATCGTTGGCTGAAGTTAGTCTTGCATAAGCTCATGTAAAGCTTCGACAAGCTCTTCTTCTGAAAAAGGCTTACATAAAAATCCACTTGCACCCAACGATAATGCTTCAATACCAGTCGATTTATCAGATAAGGCTGACACCACTAAAATACGAACTTCAGGATCGATCGCAATTATTTTTTCGATACACTCTAGACCGTCCATTTGTGGCATGGTCAAATCCATAGTAATGACATCAGGACGATGCACATTAAACTTCTCAATAGCTTGCACACCGCTGGTCGCCGTAGCCACCAACATAAACTCTCCTGAATCGTACGCACGCTGGATTCGGTTTCGAATGATATTAGAATCATCAACAATCATTAATTTATACATAACGTCTTTCTTATCCTCAATTAAGCTTTAGGCAAGGTAATGGTAAAGCGAGTCATTTTACCAAGCTCACTATTGACGTTGAGCTTACCGTCATACTCTTTTACTTGTGCTTTGATAATATCCAAGCCAACACCGCGACCACCATCTTCATCAGCGTGTTCTTTGGTCGAGAACCCTGACGTAAACAGTTGCTTTAATAGCTCACCCTGACTCATTTGAGCAGTAGCTTCTGCATCAAAGCGACCTTTGGCGATGAGTTTTTGGCGAATGCTGTCGTAATCGATACCCTGTCCGTCGTCCTGCAAAGTAATAACGAGATCGCGGCTATCACTCTGTATTTCTAGATCAATAGTACCAACGGCTGGTTTGTCAGCTGACTGACGTACCGCAGGCGTCTCAATACCATGTACCACAGCATTGCGTAACAGCTGAATACTTATTTCTTTGACGACATTTTTAAGATGGGCTGGTATCGCCGTGTGCGCTAACGTCTGACTGCTCAACTGCACTTGCTTACCTTGTCTTGCCGCGATGTCTTGCGCAAAACTTTGATAATAAGACAACTGATCATCATCCGACTCATCACTCAAATCAATATCAATATCATTACCGCTTGCAACAGGCATGCTCATGGCTGATTGATGCGTTGATTGGTTTTCGCTAGCGGCTGGTGTCTTAATATTTGATGCAGGCGTGGCTGATGATGCTACCGATTGGGTCGCATGAGTATTGTTTGTTACACTGACACTTTTTGGCGTGGCTTGGTTGATACGCTCACCCAATGTTTCGATGGTATTAGATAGGCTGAGCAAATCATCTAAATGCACTGCTAACGGCAAGAAGTTATTACCCGATAATTTACCTTGATTTTGCAACGCATCCAGCTTGTCTTCCGCATCGGATGCAATCTTAGTAAAGCTGTGCAGTTTCAGCGCAGAAGCTTCACCTTTTAGGCTGTGCATTTCACGATAGATGGCTTTTAATTTACCTTCAAGCTCAAATTGTGAGCTACCTGGGTTTTTCAAAATGTTATTCATCTTGTCGATGTGCGCTTTGGTATTGGTAATAAATTCGTTAATGATTTTTGGATTGACGTTTAAGATGGTTGTTAACATCTCAATCTGCATGTCATTTTGTGAACGCTCTTTTTCTAGACGCTGTTCTAAATATACGGCGTCTGAGACGTCATTGACGTTGACGAGAATACGAGCGATGTCTTTATTTTCATAAACCCGCGAAAACTTGAAGTCTAAATAACGACTGTCGGCACCATCTGCTCCGTGAGCATTGTGCAACATGACTTTGTTCAGTGGGTTTAAAGAATCGACCAGCTTTTCTTTCACACGCGGATTATATAGCTGCTCAATGAATTGGCGGGTGGTGTTTAGGTCTTTATCAGAAATACGACCACGCAAGACATTGGTAAAGTTTTCTCCTGCTAGGGTGTCAGCACCGATAATGTTGGTCAGTGCGCGAGAATGCTGCTGACCGATATTCAAATCTTTGTCTAGCAAGAAGAGACCCGTATTCACCGTCTCCATGATTTCTTGGGTTTCACGACGAGCGGCCAAAGCTTCTGCATCGGTATCACGCAGACGACGAACGAAGAAGAAAACGAAAATCAAGAAGTAAGCAAAGATAGCTGCAACACCTAATACCTGAATCAAACGGATAGTGTCGGCTTGGCGCTCAGCGTTGATAAACACCTCATCAGTGAGTTCATCTAACGATTCGTTAATAAACAAACTGGATGTTTTGGCCTGCTCAACCGCTTGAATCAACTCATCAGAAGAATCAACCATGATGTTATCAGCATCTTTGAGATAGCTTTGAATCTTAGGCTCTAAAAGTTGCCACTGCTCATTGGCGGCAGAAATTTTGGCTTGCGAATTTTCATTAATCTTTGGTAGCGTGTAGTCATTACCATCAAGATCTGTAACCTGTCCACCCTGCCCAATAGCTGCAATTGAGTTGGTAATAAGCGCGGTGTTTTGTTCCAAACGCTCCAAAACTCGTTGAATATGCGGAGAGCTGGTGTCTTCACCATAGCTGCTATCTAAGTCAAATAGATCTTTGATTACCGCTTGGGCGCTATTAGCGACTTGGTTGGTTTGGTCAATTAAAACCGTGTTTCTTTCGAGCAAGCTGGATGTATAAAAAGTAAAGGCCAGCAAAGCACCAATCAATGATAAAAACAGTGCAATTGAAACAATCAGACTGCGATAACGTTTGTTGTCAACATTATGTGTGGTTGCCATCTTTTATAGCCCCTTATTTCGATTGCTCATTGGTAGTAGCGCTTTTAGTAGCTGGCTCAGACGCGCCTAACCACTGCTCATCGATTGCTTTAAACGTGCCTTTTTTCTCAAGCTTAGCAATCCCTTCATTGACGGTATTGATAAGCTTACTATTGCCTTTTGCCATCAGTATGACTTGCTGTGCTGAAGGATTATCCGCGCCTTCATAAGGGACGATGGTGACATCATATTCTGGATGGTTTTTTGCCGTATATTGCAAAATAGGTAGATCATGCAAAATCACATCGACCTTGCCTTGCATTAAGTCTTCATACAGCAAAAAAGCCGTACTTCTAGTGGTCATCTCACTATATTGACCCATCGCATTTAGCTGATCTTCTTGCTTAGAGCCTTCCATCGCCGCAACATGCATACCAGCTAAATCTTCTATGCCTTTGATTTTTGTGTCACTTTTGGCATACATGATTGAAGACGGGTTAAAAAAGTAAGGGTCAGATAAGCCATATTTTTCTGCACGATCATCTTTATAAGAGATACCTGATATCGCTAAATCACGACCGCCTGACGCCACACTGTCGAACATATTTTGCCAAGTTTCTTTGTAAAATTCGACCTTGAACCCCTGCTCTTCACCAAGAGCACGGATAGAATCAATATCAATCCCCTGCATATTGCCGTAGTCATCCTGGAACGAGAATGGAGGCATCGTCCCTGTGGTAGCAACCTTTAAGGTTGGCGCAGTATCAGGCAGTTTACTGACAAACTCATCTTTACTTTCTGCTGCTATCGCCTTGCCAGTCGAGTTGGCGCTCTCTTGTGTAGAAGAATTACCACATCCGAATAAGCCAACACTTAATACAATCGGTAACATCCGATATATTTGCTTCATATCCCATCCTTAAAGTTTAAGGTTTTTCTAAATTTTAGTGAATAACAATCTAGCAAGGTCGAATAATCATTAAATAATATTTGCTTACAGAAAGTTACTTAGGATGATAATTGAGCAACTCTGTGATTGCAATAATTATGTTTAGAGAATACATACAAATTGTTATATATAGCAAAGGCCGCATATATAATTATTAAACATAAGTATATTTATTTACGCTTTATCGTATTTTACGACCTAATAACAAGCATTATTTTAATTTTATAAAGGACATTTGTTTATTTTAACAAGTAAAAATGTATATACATTTTTTTAGTACAAAGCACACAAAAAAGCACTCACAACGCCTTTGACGTTTGAGTGCTTTTCAGGGAGTAAGTAAGGCATGATTTAATTGATCATTTAATGGCTCATTTGGGACTTATTCGGCATCATCAAGATTTAAATTACGATCTATCTGCCAAATCAAAAAGCAACCGAGACTCATTAAAGAAAACATGGCAATGCCGATTTTAAGTACTGGATTGACCGGAAATAGATTCAACAATAAACCGCCAAAAATACCCACGGAGAACATAAGAGAGCCTTGCAATGCACTTGCCATACCTGCGCGGCGTTTTTGGAAGGCTAAAGCAATCGCAGAAGCATTCGGCTGCGTCAAACCAAGACCCGCAATACAAAAGAAAATACAGACCAATACTAGTGGTAGCCAGGCATCAGTACCCAAAAACAGACCTATCACGAATAGCACGCCTGCAGAAATAACCTGCATCATCGCACCAAAACGCAGAATACTCAGGATACGAAAGCGATTGGTGAGCCATTGGTTCAGCTGCGTTAAAGCGACAAAACCAGCCGCATTCATGCCAAAGAGCCAGCCAAAATGGGTCGCCGATACCCCATATGTATCCATGATCAATTCAGAAGCTGAGCTGATATAAACAAACATCGCACCCATCAACAGACCGCCACCAATCGCAGGATAGCTAAAAGTGCGATCTTTCAGTAAGTCCCAGTATTGACTCAGGACTTCTTTGGCGGGACGCACATTACGGTTTTCTTCAGTTAGTGTTTCAAAAAAGAAAAATTTGGTAAGTAATAAGTTGAGCGTGCCAAAAGCCGCTAAAAACCAAAAAATAGAGTGCCATGTAAAAAAACGCAAAAATACCGCACCAAGTGATGGCGCTAATATCGGCGCTAAGCCCATCACCAATATCATGATAGAAAAGGCTTTGGCAGTTTGTTTGGCTGTTAGGCGATCGCGAATCGCGGCACGGGTAACCACAGCCCCCACGCAAGCCCCCAGTGCCTGAAGGGTACGTCCCACAAACAATACATATTCATCGTTTGTGGTTGCACAGATGATGGATGCGATGACATACAACGTCATACCTATATATAGAGGTTTGACGCGGCCAACACGATCACTAAACGGACCATAAAACAGCTGGCCAAACACCAAGCCCAAAAAATACGCTGGCACAGAATTGGCCATAAAAGCAGTGGATACACCAAAGTCATCTGCCATCGATGGTAATGCTGGCAAATACATATCAATAGACAGCGGCCCTACTGCCACTATGAGTCCGAGCATCATGATCCATGCTACAGGCAAATCGGCAGAGCGCACTCGTTCAGAGGCAAGTGGTTTATTGGGCAAAGAAGGCTTTGGAGCAGACATAGTGAGACCGTTTTGTATAATGGTTATTATTTTATTATTCAGGCTTTGCGTGTGGCCAGTTTTTATTCAGGATAAAGGTATTCAAAATAAAAAACTGGCAGCAAATCAATAATGCATATTTATGCACAGATACACAAGCAGACAGTGTTATATCTTACTGTCTGCTTGTATTTCAATAGCCATATGATGTTAATAAAACAAACACTAACAACTTCTCAAGAAATGTCTAAGATTCTAACGGAATTGGCGCTTGGCAAATGCAGTGCTGGCTTGCTTGGCTTTTCTGAGCGCAAGCTTACGGTTGCGACCTAACATCATCTTTAGCTGCCAGACTTTTTCTTGATATAACGTCAACGCTGATTGTTCGTACATCGCATTGATGACACGCTTACTGGCCAGTACGGCATCTGGTGAGCGCTCTGCAAATTCAGCAGCGAGCTGTTGTGCTTGTGCTAAGGGTGTCTCGCTACAGTGACTGACGAGACCTAACTCTTTGCCTTCGGTTGCATCAATCGTACGGGCACTCATCGCCAGCTCTTTTAAGACATCGACGCGAACCACGCCCAATGCCGACTGGGTCAATCCCATATCAGGCACGAGCCCCCACTTGGCTTCCATAATAGACAAATTACAATCAGGATGACTGATGCGCACATCACACGCCAGCGCCAGTTGTAGCCCTGCACCAATACAATACCCTTCTAGTACCGCAATCACAGGGACAGGCACATCACGCCAAACCAGACAGACACGCTGAAAAAGGCTCTGCCAAGGTTTCATTAACTCCCAAAGTGCAAAAGCTTTGTTTTTTGGGTGGTTTAAGTCGCTCAAATCGATACCTGCACAAAACGTATCTCCAGCACCATTCAAAATCACCGCACGTATCGTTTTCTCTTTACCAATGCGACTTGCTACTTTGATCAACTCATCTATCATCTGAAAACTCATGGCATTCTTTTTTTCAGGGCGGTTTAAAGTAACGGTTAAAATATGGTCAGTCACACTCACTTGTAACGTTTTATACTGGTAAGTGGCAATCGCGTTCATAACAATCCTTATTAATAAATAAAATAAATATGCTGCTAATGATGCCAATATAACAGGGTTATATCTGCCATATCTTATGAATAACTGACTGTCAGGATACCACCCATCCATCAATCAATAGAAAACGGCCAATTTGCAGACAAAACCATCTGATATATTAGCTGCCTCAAATCATCTTCCACGTCATATCATTTTCACTCAGACGATGATAATTCAGCTGCGCATAAGACGATAAATCCAGCGCTTGTAAGTTATTTAATGCCGTTAATAACGCTTCATAATACGGCTCAAGCATCGCAAACTGTGCAGGCGTAGTGTGCTGAATATTCAACAAGCTCTTGTCTTCCAGATCTTGGCTGGCCTGACGTAGCTCTGGTACACCAGTATAGCGACTACCGCCTAAGATACGATGGGCAATTTGTGCAAGAGCACTACGGTCACGGGCATCCCACGCTTGAGTGAGGGCGCGTTTTTCCTCATTGATCGTATCGAGCATCATAATTATGAGCTTGGCTGCGAGATCCGGTTTATTCGCTGAGCGAGTCAACGCATCTTGCCAGTCTAAGATATGGGAGGTGCTCGTATCATTAGCGCTTAGGTCGAGGTTTGTGTGCTCGTCTAACTTATCCTCGGTACTTGCTAGTACCTCAGGGTTGCTGCTGCCTGATATTTGGTACGGAGGGTACAGTAGCGATGCTTGTCTTTGCTGTTGATAGCGCAAGCTTTCATAACGTGGCTGGCTTTCGCGTAGCGTTCCTTGTCTATAGTCCTCACGAGGCTGGCTATCCTTTAGATAGTCATCACGGATTTTTTTTAATGATAAAGGTCGGGTTACTTTTTGCTGATTGATAGCTTCGGACACCTGACCATTATAATCGTCACTACCTTTAACCATCGGATAAGCCGGTGCTGTAGTGCCTACATACGAACCTAAAGGTTTTTCCACAGCGGTATTCGTTAAGGGGTCACTTTGTACATCAAAACCTTTTGCATCAAAATCTTTAGTAGCGATATCAGTACCAACATCAGTACCAACATCAGTACCGATATTTTGAGTACCAGTATTTTGAGTACCAACCTCTTGCTCTGCATTGACTCCAGCCACAGCGGTTAACTGCGGCACTGTCGTTGTGCGTCCTAGCCATTTTTGTAGCACTTGTAACAACTGTGGTTGGCTAATGGGCTTACCCACATAATCATTAATACCACTCGCCATGAGCTTGTCGCGCTCGTCAGCCAATCCATGTGCCGTCAACGCAATAATGGGAATACGATTATCAGCATTCTCGATATTACGAATCTGTCGAGCGGCTTCATGCCCTGACATCCGCGGCATTTGTATGTCCATAAATATCAAGTCGATGCTGTTTTTATCCTGATTACTGGTTTTACTCTGAGCATTGGTTGTACTCTGAGTAGTGCTTTTGTCTTCATTATTATTATCTTCAGAGTATAGGGAACTGTTGGCGGCTTTACCCACTTCGTCGCGCGTTTCCGCTTTTGAAATTTGGGTCTTTTTCGACAAACTTTGCTTATCAGCTTTGGCGGTTTTGATATTTTTGGTTTGTTGCTTGCTGATAAGCTCTATGGCTTCAAAACCACTATTCGCCGTAATCACCTGAATGCCAAGCTCACTGAGTAAGGCATCGAGCACCAGTAGGTTTGGCAGATGGTCATCAACTGCCAGCACGGTCACGCCTTTCCAGCGCGGCTCTTGCATATTTTTGGGTGCGCTGCGCTTCTGCGTATCAAGCATACCGTAGAGTTGGCGTTTGTCTAACGGCTCATACAATATATTGGCATGATAACGATTTAACAGCGCTTGATCGGCAGCGACCTGATAACCAAACACTGCCAGCTTGCCTTGATAATGCAGACGAATCTGTTTGAGCAGCGCCATCATATCGTCTTGTTTGTCATCATCGACGATGACCCAATCCCAATAATTGCCGCGCTCTTTTAGTGACTCAAGCACGCCTGGCAACGAATTGGCTTGGGTCAGCTTAATCGGTAAGTATTGCAAGCTGGCTTTGAGTACCTGTATCGAAGCAGGATGATTAATCCATACCAACACATTGAACTCATCGGTGGCACTCGCCAGCGGTGCTAACACGGGTAGCGCAATCGTCTGCCCAGTAGCGGCTTCTAATACATCGACATGGGCTGGCATTCGAAACCAAAACGTCGCGCCTTGATTGGCAATGTTTTCTTGTGCATTATCATAAAAACCAATATCGCCGCCCATCAAACGGGTTAGTTGCTTGGAGATAACTAGGCCTAGCCCCGTACCACCATACTGGCGAGTGATTGACGGATCGCCTTGGCTAAAGCTTTGGAACAGCATTTTT
Source organism: Psychrobacter sp. AT9 (assembly GCF_047272965.1). Taxonomy (NCBI): domain Bacteria; kingdom Pseudomonadati; phylum Pseudomonadota; class Gammaproteobacteria; order Moraxellales; family Moraxellaceae; genus Psychrobacter; species Psychrobacter sp. AT9. The sequence goes on along the minus strand of NZ_JBKOTW010000001.1, from coordinate 558,379 downwards.
TGATCGGCTAAGGAAATACCCTTACCGCTGTCTTGTACGCTAATCATCAAGTAATTGTCGCGATGGTCATCTAAGCTGACGCGCACCACCACATCGCCACTGTCTGTGAACTTAATGGCATTGCCCACGATATTGGTCAGTACTTGTTTGAGGCGCAAGGCATCGCCATTCACGCGCATGGGCACATCATTATAGAACAACACCGCCATGCGCAGCCCCTTTTCTGAGGATACCGGTGACAGCATGTCGACCACGTCATAGATGGTGTCATACAGGTCAAACTCATGGCGGTCGAGCACCAATTTGCCCGCTTCGATTTTAGAAAAGTCCAAGACATCATTCACTAAAGCGAGCAAGTGTGCCGACGATTTGCGTATGGTCTGCACATACAAGTCTTGTTCAGGATTGAGCTCGCCATGACGCGCCAGCAAATTAATAAAGCCGTCAATACTGTTGAGCGGTGTGCGCAGCTCATGGCTGATATTGGCCAAAAATGCAGATTTGGCTTGGCTGGTTGAGATGGCGGCATCACGTGCATTTCTAATAGAGATGTTTTGCATTTCCATCTCATCAAAGGCCAAACGCAAGTCATCTTCGGTTTGCTCAGCATGGTCCTTAAGCTCTTGAAAGCTACCATGCAAACGGCGTAGAGTCCTAATTAAATCCTGTTGTAATAAATTCAGCTCACCAGTTGACTCGACCGAAGCGGGTTGGTATAGATTGTCGACATGGGTACGTTGTAATTGCAGGCGCAACTCATAAATTGGTGCAATCCAACGTTTTGAATAAATATTCAAACTCAGCAACAAGATTAAAATAGTAAACAAGCCAGTAATGACCAGTGCCATGGCGATACGGTAACGAGCGATATAGAGCGGCTCGTTGTCCATATCAATCATTAACCACAGTTGCTGACCGTCAAAATCACCCAGCATGCTGCCATAGGCGGTACCGATAGGTGTTGGCTTTTGCGATAAAAACTCCCCTGTCGTGGCGATCAGAGGCCACGCTTCATTCGCTCCATAACCTACCGTCACCAGTACTTGATTGCCCTCGTCAATAATCGCAATACGCTGTACATGCTGCTCAGACTGCATACGCCCAAGCCTATCTTGGAGGCCGCTGAGTGTAACAGCTGATTTTTGCGGTGCCTCACTTGTATTGACCTCATCTCTCGCTTGCTGACGCTGCTGCTCTAGTAGTTCGGGAATACGCTCGGCAATCGTGGGTGTATAACGAATAAGCATTGCCTCTGCTAATGCTTCTTGCTCTGAGTTGCTAGCACGCATGGTTTCGTGAAAGACCAAGATACCACCGACCGCTGCTAATAAACAGATCGGCAAAAACACCAATATAATCAGCTGACCATAAGCGCTACTGGTATCAAAACGTTTCTTGTATGCCATACTGGGATTACTCTCCACTGATATTTTTGCGATAAATACTCATGCTGCTTTCACGTCTTATGCCGCAGCCAATAACTGGTGCTCGATATTATCTTAACAGGATTTTATGAATGGCTGTTAAACATTCATAGCGCGTACCTTAACCTTTATAATCCTGATAAGAGAACCTCTATCCATTGATAATTTTGACAGTATCCATGTTCAAGTCTTTAATATCAGTAGCAATGCATTTACCAATAATATCTGATGTCATCAGCGCGGCTGAAAACAAAATGATATAATGACGCAACTTTTTATTTGTCATCATTTATACCTCGTCATATGACCAGATTAACGGCGTAATTACGACCCTCGCACTAATTGACTGGCTGACGATTGAGTAACAACCTTTATAGTGGCAGTCTCAGAATTTACAGAGATGGTCTCAAGCGATTGTTGGACGATAACAACAGTGTGTTAATCAGCAAGCCGTTATTTAAAACGCGGTGCTTCAGACGACTGTTAAATGAATAACGCTCTAAAAAATACCTAATATTAAATAAATTGTCCTCTAAAAAACCAATAAGGATACCTTATGTCCACGACGACCACGTCAAATGCCAACTTTATCACGCAAGTGACTGCCCTTGCCGATTGCGTCGGTCAAACACCATTGGTGAAACTTCAGCGTCTGCCTGAGCAGGAGCACATTACAAACGGTGCGGTTTTGCTCGCCAAACTTGAGGGCAATAATCCTGCTGGCTCTGTCAAAGACCGCCCTGCTTTTAATATGATTTACCAAGCGGAACAGCGCGGCGACATAAAGCCTGGAGATATGCTGATTGAAGCCACCAGTGGCAATACAGGCATTGCGTTGGCTATGGTCGCTGCGATGCGTGGCTATCCGATCACCCTACTGATGCCAACCAATTCGACTCAAGAGCGCAAAGACGCCATGATTGCTTATGGTGCTACGTTGATTGAAGTGGATGAAGGTATGGAAGCAGCGCGTGATTTGGCGTTGCAGATGCAAACGGATGGCAAAGGCATCGTCTTAGATCAATTTAATAATCCTGATAACAGACAAGCCCATTATCTAACAACTGGCCCTGAGCTATGGGCGCAAACTGCGGGTAAAATTACCCATTTTATCAGCTCGATGGGCACGACTGGCACCATTACTGGTGTCTCGCAATACCTAAAAGAACAAAACCCAGCGATCAAAATCATCGGGCTGCAACCTGACGAGGAAGCGTCTATTGCCGGTATCCGCCGTTGGCCTGCCGCTTATATGCCGGGTATTTTTGATGCAGACTTGGTCGATGAAGTGATGGATATCGACCAACATATCGCTGAAGTTTATATGCGCAAACTGGCCAAAACCGAAGGTATCTTCGCGGGTGTATCTTCAGGCGCCGCTGCATGGGCTGCCGTACAGGTGGCTAAAGAAAATCCTGATGCCGTTATCGCCTTTATTGTCTGTGATCGTGGAGACCGTTATTTATCGACGGGGCTGTATAGTATCGATGATAGCGTAGACAATGCAGCACCATAATCTCGAAATTAATTAGGTTTATCTATGTCACATGCCCTACCCTCCGACCCTATATTGGTCTTTGATATTGAAACTGTCGCGGATACAGCTGCCGCGCGCCGTATTTACCCGCAGCTGACCGATCTAAATGATGCGGACGCACTGAGCGCATTGACAGCGCTACGTACACAAGAGGCTGGGCACGATTTTATGCGTTTGCCGCTGCAACGTATTGTTTGTATTTCGGCGTTATATATAAAAGATGGCAAGTTGTCGTTATTTTCGTTGACTGCAGATAAATTCAGCGAAAAGGACATTCTCGTTAAATTCTTTCGAGCGTTTAGTGACATTGAAAAATTGCCACAGCTGATCAGCTGGAATGGTTCAGGTTTTGATATTCCGGTATTGATTTACCGTGCCATGCAGTATGACCTTTCAGCACCATGGCTATTTGAAGAAGGCGCACGCATCAAAAACATGCGCTTTGATAATTATGTCAATCGCTTCCATACTCGCCATCTTGATTTAATGGACAGATTTAGCCAATACGGTGCCAGTCGCCGCGAAGCGATGGATATCGTCGCAAGCTTGTATGGACTTCCCGGCAAAACCAGTGTCGATGGCAGTATGGTTGGCGATCTTGTCAGCAATGATGATTGGCAGACGCTGTCTATTTATTGCGAGTCTGACGTGATGAATACCTGGCTAATCTATCTGCGCTGGCTGCGTTTAACGGGTCAACTGTCCTCACAAGATTTTGATGCTTGGCAGCAGCAAAGCCATGACTATTTAGCAAAATACACCCAAGCCGATGGCAGTGCACGTCATCAAGAATTTATTGCTGATTGGTCATTTACGCCGTCAGTATAAGCATGATTCTTTGTACCAATTTCTGTACTCACCTTTTAGTTATTTATTATTTATTATTTATTTAAGGCAGGTTTATGCAACCCACCGATTCAAAAACATCTACCGCAGCTGATGCAACGCTGCAGGCGAACGATACCCAAACCATTACCATCCCGCCTAACAAGAAAAAATCCAAACCGTCATCAAAGACCCGTCGCCGTCTAAAAGAGGCTGAACCCTTACCGTTTAATATTGATGGGTTGTCGCATGATGGTCGCGGCGTGGCAGTGTATGGCAATGGCTTAGGTGAAGCAGAAGGTCATGCCATAGACAAGCATGGTAAAAAAGTCTTTGTCAGCTTTGCTTTGCCGGGTGAAAGCGCTTTGGTCAAGCTTACCAATAGCCGAACCAGCTTTGAGGAAGGTGACGCGATCAGCATCACTGCCAACCCAAATCCTGAACGTGTGGTACCGCCCTGCCCGCACTTCGGTGTCTGTGGTGGTTGTAACTTACAGCATTGGCAGCCAGATGCTCAGATTAATTTTAAGCAGTCTGTCCTTGCTGAAATGCTGATGCATCAAGCCAAAGCCGAGCCTGATCATTGGCTAGCACCTGTAATCGGTGATCGCCTCGGTTATCGCACCAAAGCAAGAATGGGTGTGCGTTATGTGACCAAAAAAGAAACCGCCTTGGTGGGCTTTCGTGAACGCTCAAGTAACTTTTTGGCTGAGCTAAATGAGTGTCATATTCTAGATCCCCGTATTGGCTTTGAGCTTGAAAACTTAAAAACCCTTATCAGCACTCTAGAGAGCCGTGACAAGATTGCCCAGCTTGAATTGGCGATGGGTGAAGAGATGCCAGAGCTACCAGATGGCAACCAGCCAGTCGCCCTCATTGTGCGCAACTTAGCGCCGTTATCTGATGCCGATGTAGAGAAGCTAAAGGTGTTTTTTGCCGCGCGTAATTGGCAGCTGTATTTACAATCGAAAGGCGTTGATAGCATCCAGCGTATCGCCTTGACGGATGCTGATGACCTGAGTCAGAAATTTGGACGTTTGTATTACCAACTGCCAGAGTACGACCTTACTTTTGAATTTATCCCAACAGATTTCACCCAAGTTAATCTATCTGTGAACCGTCAGATGACCAAACTTGCTTGTGATTTATTAGACCTAAAAGCCGGTGAACGCGTACTCGATTTGTTTAGTGGTCTAGGTAACTTTAGCTTGCCATTGGCACGATTGGTTGGCGAGACTGGCTCTGTCGTCGGTGTTGAAGGTAGCGAAGCGATGACCGCACGCGCCGCTGATAATGCACGTCGTAATGGGATCAATAACACTGAATTCTATAGCCAAGACTTGACGCAAGACTGTACTGATAAGCCTTGGGCCAATCAAGGCTTTGATGCGCTATTGATCGATCCGCCTCGTTCTGGCGCGTGGGAGATTATGCAGTATCTGCCGAAGTTTAACGCCGAGCGTATTGTCTATGTCTCTTGCAACCCTGCAACGCTTGCCCGCGATACAAAAGCATTATTAGAGCAAGGCTACCGTCTGACTCATGCTGGCGTAATGGATATGTTTTGCCATACTGGACATGTTGAGTCTATTGCGCGCTTTGAAAAGGTCACTAATTAACATTGATTTTTTTCGCATATGTCATCGTATGAGTGACTAGGCATACTATCAACACATTTTGCTTATTCATAAATTAGGTCAAAATATGCTATTAAAGTAGCCGATATGTTAATCATAGTGACATGAGCATTACAGAGCCTCTCTTGATTTGTCGTCTTAAAATGAGATAATAGTCGTTCTTTCTATGCTTATTTAATCAGCATACAGCAGTTATTAACACTCATAATCTTACATATTCTACATACAACTCTATGGCTGCTAAAAATGGATTTTTAGCAGCTGTATTGATTTTTAGTTGCCCACTTATATATTGTATAAGTTTGGGTTTCGTACGTAGTAGATGAGGTTATAATCAATTCGAAATAGCTAAGAGGAGTCGGCTATGGTAAAAATTCGTGAAGGATTACCGTTGGTAGATGGACAGACCACACAAGCCGACAGTGCGACGTTAGCGGCACAACTGGTTGCGAGTCAACGCTCTCATCAGTCTGCTAATAGCTATGCTCAAATTCCACTCGATATCAAATACCAACTGGCCACTCACAAGCTGCATACGACTTTTGATCGCTCTGCACAGCATGCTTACCATAGTCATGACCCAAATCTTGAAAATGAATATTTGGACAACCAGCTTTTAGATGATGCTCATATTCTCTCAGAAGAAGAGCTTGAAGCAATCGATCTAGACAATGCCAATATTGATGTCCCTGCGTGGTTAGATAACGTGGCCAAGCGTATCGGCCAAGAGTCTGTGCCCAACCTCAGCGCTGCCTGTGACTTTATTCGTAGTCATATGAATACCAGCGAATCTGAGCGCTCCGGTGCTTATGTCACTGGTATCGGTATGACCGATATATTGACCTACCTCTATCAAGATGAAGATGCGCTGGTTGCTGCGATGCTCTATCGCAGTGCCCGCAAATCAATCATCAGTCTGACTGAAATTGAGCAAAAATTTGGCAAAGACATCTCCACATTGGTCAAAGATACTTTGGCAATGGGTAAACTGTCGGAAATTATCGAAAGTAACAAACGCTTAGAAGATCACTTCGTAAACAATCAGCGTGACCAATTATCAAACATCTATAGCATGCTCATCTCCGTCACCAATGATGTGCGTGTGGTGCTTATTAAGCTGGCTGAACGTACCTTCGCCATGCGCGAATTGACCTTTTCTCACTTAGAGCGGCAAAATCGAGTGGCACGTGAGGTCATGACGATCTATGCGCCACTGGCCCATAGATTGGGTATTGCCCAACTAAAATGGGAGCTTGAAGACCTTGCCTTTCGATATCTCGCCCCTGAGCGTTACAAAGAAATAGCCAAGCTATTGTCAGAAAAACGTAGCGAACGCGAGTCTTATATTCAGCGTGTGCAAGATAAGCTCAATGAAGCCTTGGCGGAAGCAGATATCGCGGGTGAAGTGTCAGGACGCGTCAAGCACATCTATTCTATTTATCGAAAAATGAAGCTCAAAGGCTTATCCTTCGATCAGCTTTACGATATTCGTGCGCTGCGTGTGTTAGTGACCAATCCTTCCGACTGTTACCACGTTTTAGGATTGGTACACGGTCTGTGGCGCTATATTCCTGAACAGTTTGATGACTATATTACCAATCCTAAATCAAATGGCTATCGCTCGCTGCACACGGCGGTGATTGCCGAAAACAAATCGCTTGAAGTACAGATTCGTACCCATGAGATGCATTTTGAGGCTGAGCTTGGCATGTGCGCGCATGTCAATTACAAAGAAGGGCTAAAAAACAAGAAAGACAATTATCTTAACCAGAGAATCAGCTCACTACGTCAACTGCTTTCTATCAATAATGAAACACGCAATCAGCCACGCTCATCCATGTTGACTGGTGATGAGCTAGAAGAAATAGAGTTCGACGAAGAAGAGCAACTGGTTGATTTTGATGAGCTTGAGCGCATTTACATCTTTAGTCGTGACGGTGATATTACCGAACTTCCAAAAGGCGCGACCGTCCTTGATTTTGCCTACTATGTACATACTCAGGTCGGTAACCGTGCGCAAGCCGCTCGGGTCAATCAACGCTATGTGCCTCTGACTTATCAGCTCAAAACTGGTGAGCAAGTTGAGATTATTACCAAAGCTTCTCGCGAGCCCAATCGTGATTGGCTGGTTGCCTCACTCGGTTATATTCATACCAATCGAGCACGCTCAAAGCTGCGTCAATGGTTTAATAAGCAAGACCGCGATAAGAACATTGAGATTGGTCGGCACATGCTAAGTAAGGAATTGGAGCGTTTATCCGTCCATCCTAACAGTATTGATTTGAATGATTACACTCAGTTTTTTCACGTCAATAATACAGACGACGTCATTGTTGGTTTGGTCACAGGTGATATCAGCCTAAACCAGCTCACCAGCCATATCTCTCGTCAGCTACACTTAGAGCCAGAGAGACCTGAGGAAGATTTCACACCCAGTGTCGATGCTAGAGATGCTGGCAAAATTGATGCCTATAAAATTCATATCGACGGTCTGGACAATATCGAAGTCAACTTAGCAGGCTGTTGTCATCCTGTACACGGTGAGCCGATTGCAGGTTACATCACTTTGTCACGCGGCGTTAGTGTACATAATCGGGGCTGTCCAGAATATTTACGCCTTATTGAACGTGACCCTGAGCGCCAGATAGATGCTGCTTGGCGTGTAAAATCAGGTCGCTACCAACCCGTAGACATTCATGTAGAAGCTTATGATAGACGTGGATTGTTGCGCGACTTAACTCAAATTATCGACAAAGAAAATGTCAATATTCGTCAAGTTGAGACCCTGAGCAATGATGACAATATTGCCTTTTTAAAGTTTCATATTGAGGTGTCAGGATTGGCGCATTTGTCCAAACTCTTAGCCAAACTTGAACAGCAGCATGGCATATTGCATGCACGGCGTGCGGTTGCTTAAGTAAAGTGCTAAGGCTTTGCGCAAACCTATCCATTTAATAATCGAGTTATTACCAAAAATACTATGCCTGAATTGCCTGAAGTAGAAACAACCAAAACCAGCTTAACCCCTTTATTGGGGCAACAAGTGATTGATGTAAAAGTATTCCAGCCAAAGCTGCGCTGGTCTATGCCTGACGATTTAGATGCCTTGGATGGTTATACCTTAGGCAGCATCGAGCGACGAGCGAAGTATTTGATATTAAATTTCTTACCACCCTTATCTAAGCATAACGCTACTACTGAGCTTGCTACATTGGCACCGCGGCAGCTTCTCATTCATTTGGGTATGTCCGGTAGTTTACAGCAGCACAGTAAGGGTACAGAGAAGCGAAAACATGACCATTTGGTGATGGTATTTGGTAGCACTGATAAAAAGCAAATACAATTACACTATCATGATCCTAGACGCTTTGGCTCGGTGCTGTGGCATGAGGATTATGGTGCTAAGCTATTAGATCACTTGGGTGCTGAGCCTTTATCAGAGGAATTCACTGCTGATTACTTGTATCAGCTCATCCAACGCACGAATCTATCTGATAAAACCGCCATTGAAACTACGGCTGGTAAAAAAACAGCGAGTAAAGCAAAATCGAAAAAGCGGCCAATCATGCGAGCCATCAAATCCGTCATTATGGAGCAGCAAGTGGTCGTTGGCGTTGGCAATATATACGCGACCGAAAGCCTGTATCTATCAGGGATTCATCCTGCGACCCCTGCTCATCAATTATCGTATGATGATATTGTTATTTTGGTCGATCATATTAAAACCATTCTACAAAAAGCGATAGCGCTTGGTGGCTCGACCTTACGAGATTTCACGGTCGCTAGCGGGCAAACCGGATATTTTCAACAGACTCTAAATGTCTATGGTAGACAGGGTGAAGCTTGTCCACACTGTCAAACGACGCTAGAAAATATCAAGCTAAATGGACGTGCTAGCGTTTACTGCCCCAACTGCCAGCCCTTAGCGTAGTAAGAGAAATGCTACGACATACTTGATAAGTATTAATGCTATCAAGCCTCACTGATACAGTAGAAAACATTTTTTAAGGTTAGTAAAGTTTGTGATTACAGTAGCTGTATCACACGCATTTTTGTTGCTTATTGGCCTACGTCTTGCTTTAATAGTGAAAGAGCTTACATAAATAGTGCAAACCATTTATTTATCTGTAATAATTAATCTATTTATCGTTGCCGCATTGCTCGTATAGGGAAGTTGTCTCTGTATGAAAATAGCAGCAGCCATCCATTATACTGCTTACGAGTTTTAGGATATCATTATGACTGTTAAAGCCCATACACAGCGCACCGTCAAGCGCAAAATTTTTACCCTGATTACAAGCGTAAGCTTGATTGTGGCCAGTATGCAACCTGCTTTGGCAGCGATAGAAATTGATGAAGATGACTTTGGGCCTTCTTATGGCACTATGGCAGTAGATACTATCGTTGGCAAGCCACTGGGTTTAGTGACTGCCGTGGCTGGTACGGCAGCTTATATTGTCAGCCTGCCTTTTTCTCTAATCGGTGGTAACACTGATCAAGCTCAGCAGAAGCTATTTGTAGAGCCTTGGGATGCGATGGGACGGTGCTTAGGCTGTACGGTTGCCGAAGACAACTACTATAAGTCACAAGTCAGCGATAACAATATCGTACGTATTGTCGTTGACCAACCATCAGAGATTTTGATCAATACAAATGATTATGTGATAGTTACCCCTTAAGACAATCACTCCGTCAAGCGATCATTCTACAAGATGAGCACCTGCTAAATATTCAGATTTATTTGAATACTGTTTAATTACTATTTACAACCAACTAATTACTACCAACAATTATTTATAGACCGACAATAAAAAAGGCTAACATGATGTTAGCCTTTTTTTTAGAAATTTATTGGTACTAATATAAACTACTAAGCACCTTTCTTACGACCATGACGCTTACGCTCACTTTCAGTCAAGTAACGCTTACGTAGACGAATCGCTTTAGGTGTTACTTCAACCAATTCGTCATCTTGGATGAACTCAAGTGCTTGCTCAAGCGTAAACTTAACTGCTGGAGTCAACGTCAATGCTTCATCAGTACCACTAGCGCGAACGTTAGTTAACTGTTTAGCAGTCGTTGGGTTAACAGCCATATCATCGTTACGTGAGTTAAGACCAACGATCATACCTTCATATACTTCAAGCTGTGGCTCAGCGAATAATTTACCGCGCTTTTGCAAGTTGAACAATGCAAAGCCTAGGCAAACGCCTTTAGCCATAGAAACGAGTACACCGTTAGAGCGGCCACCAACATCACCAATTTTCTGTGGACCATAATGTGAGAAGCTTGACGTCATGATTCCTGAACCTGATGTTAAGGTCAAGAATTCAGAACGGAAACCGATCAAACCACGTGCTGGCATAGTTGCTTCAATACGCATACGACCTTTGCCATCAAGTTCCATGTTAGTCATCTCGCCTTTGCGTAGACCAACCTGCTCCATGATAGAACCTTGATGCTCATCTTCAATATCGAACACAACGTTTTCATACGGCTCTTGTAGTTTACCGTCAACTTCTTTAACGATAACTTCTGGGCCTGAAACACCCATTTCAAAACCTTCACGGCGCATGTTTTCGATAAGCACAGATAAGTGAAGCTCACCACGACCTGATACTTTAAATTTATCAGGAGACTCTGTGTCTTCTACACGTAGTGCAACGTTATGAATCAATTCACGCTCAAGACGCTCACGAATATTACGTGAAGTCACAAACTTACCATCACGACCAGCGAACGGTGAGTTGTTTACTTGGAAGTTCATTGATACGGTTGGTTCATCAACCGTTAGTGCTGGTAATGCTTCAACGTTAGCTGGATCACAAATCGTATCTGAGATATTAAGTGCATCAATACCAGTGATACAAACGATATCACCAGCTTGTGCATCTTCAACATCAATACGATCAAGACCATGATAGCCCATGATTTTTAGAATACGGCCATTACGCGTGTTGCCATGCTTATCAATAACAGTTACTTGCGTATTAAGCTTAACTTTACCACGCTGGATACGGCCAATACCGATAACACCAACGAAGCTATTGAAGTCAAGGCTTGAGATTTGCATGCGGAACGGTGCATCTGCATCCACTTGTGGTGGCTGCACGACATCAACGATAGTTTTGAACAGTGGCGTCATATCATCAGCTAAATCATTAGCTTCTAAGCCTGCAATACCATTCAATGCTGACGCATAAACAACTGGGAAATCAAGCTGCTCGTCAGTTGCGCCTAGGTTATCGAACAAATCAAAAATTTGATCCATTACCCAATCAGGACGCGAACCAGGACGGTCAATTTTGTTGATAACAACAATAGGCTTTAGACCTTGCTCGAACGCTTTTTGCGTTACGAAACGAGTTTGTGGCATTGGACCATCAACAGCATCAACCACTAGAAGTACGCAGTCAACCATCGACATGACACGCTCAACTTCACCACCAAAATCGGCGTGACCTGGGGTGTCAACGATGTTGATGCGATACTCTGTATCCGAAGATTTATCTGTCCAGCGGATAGCTGTGTTTTTAGCCAAAATGGTAATGCCACGTTCTTGCTCAATATCGCCTGAATCCATTGCACGTTCAGCAATGTTTGCACGATCGCCAAAAGTGCCAGATTGATGTAATAGTTTATCAACCAAAGTTGTCTTACCGTGATCAACGTGGGCAATAATTGCGATGTTACGCAGGTGTTTGATATCGTTCGCCATATAAAATGCTCTTTTCGTCTTAAAAAAATGCAGTAGCAGTAAGCACCGCTGGATAAACTTTTACCATCAACCAGAGAGATATGACTACAGGACTTGTAAATGAGTACACAATAGGTGAATTCATTTAATTAATAGTAGTAAAATCAAATACCTATGCTGGAAAATCCATCGTACAGATAGCTATGCTAATGTACACTTTGTCAATCTACAAAGTGTTTGGGTCGATAGTATAACATTATTGCACGATAAATTTATGTAATAACTTACTTTTCTCAGTACATAAATAAAAAAAAGCCACCCAATGGGTAGCTTTTTTTGTAACGATATAACTTAGAAGATAACTATCTAGCTATTATTTACTGAACAACCATATCTTTAGTTTGTTCAACAGTCATAGTTTTGTCACCAGTAATGATGGCATAAACACGACGGTTCATAGCGCGACCTTCTTCAGTGTCGTTTGGTGCGATTGGTTGGTCATAACCATAACCAACTGTTGATAGACGGTTTGGAGCAATACCAAATTCGTTAGTCAACATAGATTTCACAGCAACAGCACGGGCTTCAGACAGACGTTGGTTATAACGTGCTGAAGGACCAGTTTTAGAAGCATGACCTTCTACGCGTGCAGTTGAGTTAGGATACTCACGCATTTTCTCTGCTACTTTAGCGATTTCAGGCTTGTATTGGTTTTTGATAGCTGATTTATCGTTATCAAAGAATACACGAAGTTCCATTTTCAGTTCGTCAGTAATATCTACTGGTACTGGGCAACCACGCTCATCAACAACAACATTCATTGGAGTGCCTGGGCATGCATCGATGCTATCAGGTACGCCATCACCGTCAGAATCAAGATCAGATTCAACAACAACGATTGGTGCAGTATCAACCATAGGCTCTTCCATTGGAGGAACAGCTACTGTAGGTGCTAGATGGCCACCAAGTACAACTTCTAGACCGGCTAGAGCCATGCCTTCCCACCAGTTGTTGTCGAAGTTATGAATCGCACGAGCTTCACCACGTAGGCTTAACGCGTCGTTGATGCGATACATAGCACCTAGACCTAGGTTACCGATAGTGTCTTTTGAGCTTGATACTTCAGTACCAGCGTCAACCGTGTCGCCATTAGAAGCAATGTAACGCTCTTGGTTTTCTACTTCGATTTTAGACTGACCAGCACCAACTAATACATAAGGCTTAAGTGCGCCATCAGTATAACCAGTAAATTCTTCAGTACCGATTAAGAAGTTACCAGAGATCATGGTTTGTTCAACGTCAAAACGGTTGATACCAGCATCTGCAGAATCTTCAGACGCTTCGCCATTCGTGTTTGACACACCATACTCTACTTGGAACTGAGTAGAAGGAGTTAGTTCGATACCTAGTGCAGCACCAGTATATAGACCACTTTCTTTAGCGATGCCGCCGTTGCTGTTACCACGTGAGCCGTCACCGATTTGATTGCCATTGGCATCTTCATAAAGGTTTTTACCAGTACGTAGGATTTCACGCTGTTTGTCAGCTGTATCACTGAATTCGTCATCAACCATGTGATAACCAAGTAACAATGGGCTAATAGTAACGCCAGCGTTAGCTGCTAGAGGCGCAGCTGCTACGGCAACTAGAGCTAGAGCGATTTTATTCAATTTCATGGACTTCCTCCAAAGGATAATTTTAGTGATGCGTTAAGCAAAACCACTTCTCAAGATGCTCCAGAATAGACATCTTTTACGAATTTTAAATGACAAAGCAAAACTAATTTAGAAGTAGCTTAGCGATTATCGATTCAGTTTACAACTTTTTTCGTTAACGAGCTACACATTATTACACGATAATGTCGTAACTAAAACACAATAGCCAGCTTAAGTTACTGAGAACAAACACACCTTACGTTTTTTGCCTTTTGTGTATGAGTTCGCAATAGACTTTCAACCGAAGTGTCTCTTTTGGTTGAGGGTATTTTAATACAACTGGTACTTTTTCTCTATTGTTAAAACTACCTATTCACTAATTGAAACATTTTTTGACAGTAGACATATATTCTGTTTATATTGTAATAACAAACATTAATCTAATTTTTTATCTTTGGCTAAAGTGATGAGTATATAGAGTGATTAATATCCCAGGAACCTAAATATTCTTAACAAAAATATTTATGAGGCTTAATCACAGGTATTGGTCACATTCATTCCGACAAGGTGTCAAATACATTATTTGTTACAAGTAATAATCCTATGGCTATAGTATATAAAATATCGTCAAATTACCAACAACTATCTGCATTTAGTTTACTTAAATTGGTTTTGGGTAGAAATAAGCTTATGAGTTCCACCGTCATGATGCAAGCGCCAAAGATTTGCTCTATAAGCACTGAACAGGCTATCTTAAACGAGAAATCCACACTCAATAAGCGCGTTTTTAAATACTCATATCAAAATGGCTTTACATTAATAGAGCTTATGGTGACCGTAGCAGTATTAGCAATTATCATGATGATTGCCGCACCCGCTATCTTGACACAATTGGCCCGCATGGAAGCTCAGCGTATCAGGTACGGAATAACAGACACGCTGAAATTAGCGAAAGCGGAAAGTGTCATTCGTCGCCAAAACTTATTAGTGTGTTTGTCGGATGGCAATGGTTTATGTCATAAAAACAGCAATAAAACCTTGTTGCTCTTTGTAGATAACAACGATAACCAGCATTTTGATAAAGGGACAGACGATTTGTTAGAAGAACAAACCTTAAACCCTAAGTATGGCACTTTGCATCTGCGTGCAGGAAAACGTCGTTACATCAGATTCTATGGTGATAGCGGTAAACCACGCGGGCATTTCGGTCATTTTAAGTACTGTGCAAACTCTACATACAGCCAAGCTATGTATCAAATATCATTCAGTCAAGGCGCCAATATTACTTTTAAGCCTAATGACAGCCATCCGACTGGGTGTGGTGACTGACATGCTTTGAGGTTAAAGCTTTTAAATTTTTTCATGCTTTAGCTATAACTGATAGCGCTGTTGCTGCTGCCAAAGCAAGCGACTTTGTAGCGGCTGATAATCTAGGAGGTGGTCAATCAGTTGTCGATGCAAACGCGACCAAGCATTAAGTGTGACATCGCTTATTCCTTGCTCCACCATCATCACTATCTCACTGCCCTCAAAAACTGCTCGCCCCATATCAGCACTTTCTAAAAAATCACCTTGCACAACCGGCACTAAACCGGCATCGGGTAAGAATCGATAAATACTCTGAGGCTCGATACTATCTTGAACATTATCCTGCGTTAGTGTCAAGGCAAAACCCAATTCGTTAAATAGATACTGCTCAAACTGCCGCAAACACAAGCGCAGCTCATTAGCCGTTAATGGCTGTTTTAGCCTATCTAAACTGTCTTGGTAATGTTGCCATAGTTTTGGCATCGGATCTTCGGTGGGCAATAAGCGCCATAGTATTTCGTTTAGATACAAGGCAGCATATTGATGTTGACCAGTGATGTTTTCGTAGGGAACGGCTTTTAACGTTTTCGCGGCATCGTCTTCTGGAAGCACGTCTGTCTGTACGACGTGCTGAGGTGCAATATTAATTTGACTGAATGTCTTTAAATCCCGCTTACCCGTGGCAAACAGTTGTAAAGGCATAAATAAAGGCGCGCCTTTTTTACCAATCCCATGTATGACACCATGCTGCTGAGAAAATAAATAGTATAAGGCACGTTTTTCTTGGTAAGGGCGCTGGTGTAACAAATAACCAATCAATGCTTCATTACGCATCTATCATTACCTCAGCGCTGATTATAAAAGGCTAATTTTAATCGCTATTAATAGCCCAAACTGGTCAATGCACGTTCGTCATCAGACCAACCACGTTTCACTTTCACCCACAGTGTCAGCATAATTTTTTTATCAAACAACTGCTCCATATCTTTACGAGCATCCATACCCACTTGCTTGATACGCTGACCTTTATCACCGATGACAATGGCTTTTTGACCACTACGCTCGACGTAGATAGTTGCATCGATGAAAGTACAAGCCTTACGTGGACGACCTGTTTTTGGATCGGTATGCGCAGGTTCATCTTTGAAACCGTCAATCTGTACCGTTAAGTCATATGGCACTTCGTCACCGGCGCTACGCATGATTTTTTCGCGGATAATTTCACTGGCTAAGAAACGCTCTGAGCGATCAGTGATTTGCTCGGTATCATAAATAGGGGCAGCAATAGGTAGATGTGAGGCGATTACTTCTTGCAGGCGATCTAGATTTTGGTTTTTTAAAGCAGATACTGGTACGATATCAGCAAAATCAAAGCTGTCATTAAAGGTTTCCATCAGCGGTAAAACGCTGCCTTTGTCTTTTAAGGTATCCGCTTTATTAATCACTAAAACTACAGTTAGATTAGTATCGCCAAGCTTTTGTAAAACTAACAAATCATCATCACGCCATTGATCTGAATCAACAACGAATAATACCAAATCAACATCTACTAATGCAGATACTGCGGCTTTATTCATACGCTCATTGATAGCACGTACTTCATTGCGATGAATACCTGGTGTGTCAACGAATACTGCCTGCATTTCATGATTTGACAAAATACCGTGGATACGATGACGGGTTGTTTGCGGCTTACGTGACGTAATAGATAATTTTTGACCCAATAAATGGTTCATCAAGGTCGACTTACCCACGTTTGGACGTCCAACGATTGCCACATAGCCAGCTTTAAAATCATCAGCCATACTCGCATTATTATTTGGCGAGAAAAACTCTTCGATGGCCAGATCGTTTTCTACATCGTTGCTTTCTGCTGCATTATTTTCTGAGTGCTCGGAATTTAAGTCAGCACTTTTTAATTCAGCATTTTCTAGTATTGGTTTTACGTCTGTTTTTTGGGTCATAGCGTTGGTATTATCTTCATTGTTTGATGGCAAGTCAGTATGATTGCTCATAGGTTTATCCTGTGGGGTTTATCATCAGCTCAACAGTTCTACTGCTATCTAAAATAAAGTAGTATCAAATAAGATAGCAGCACCATGCTTGGCTTGAGAATATTTGCGGTTTTAAAATAAGTATTATTTAAAAATAACCCTTACTTAAAAAATATTATAAATTCATTTTTTGGTTAGAACATGCTTGGGATATCTAGATTACGAGCGAGTTTTAGGCAAGCTTGGCAGTTTATGCAGCTGATTAATCATCAGCTCTGCTGCTTTTTGTTCAGCAATACGGCGACTTTCACCCGATTCAGTAATATCAGGGCAGTTACTAATATTTACCTGACAGCGCACCACAAAAATTTGATGCGGTGCATTGCCACGGGTTTCCATAAGCTCATAATGCGGCAAATCAAATTGCTTAGATTGTAGCCATTCTTGCAAGCGGCTCTTAGCATCTTTTAGAGCTTTCTGGTCATTGACATTATCAATCAGGTCTCCATACCATGAGAGCACGCAATCACGAGTAATAGTCATATCCTGACTGTCTAAATAGATAGCACCAATCAGCGACTCTACGGCATCCGCTAATATAGAAGCACGATTACGACCACCACCTTTACGCTCCCCTATCCCTAATATTAAATGATTGGAAAGCTCTAAATTTTGAGCAATGATGACCAGCGATTCTTGGCGTACCAAAGTGGCACGCATACGCGTCAAACGCCCTTCGTTTTGACTGGGATAACGATGATATAGAGCCTCACCCACAATCATACCCAATAATGCATCGCCCAAAAACTCTAAGCGCTCGTAGTTTTTTTTGCTATCAAACGAGCGATGAGTCAGTGCCAGCTTGGGAAGTGTTAGATTATTAAACACATAACCCAGCTTGCGCGTTAATATGGCCAAGCGTTGGATGAATTCTGAGCTAACAATAAGCGTGTCGACAGACGTGTTATTTGTTTGGGGAGTAGGAACCGCCTGAGAGTGCTGCGAAGTTGGTTTCATGCGTGGCTTGTGGTTATCCCTTTTGTTTTACTGAGGTAATTGGTTAATAATGACTGGTTAATAACGATTAATTAATAAAAAATATGGTCGTAAATGATGTTTGACGAATAAATAAGAAATGAGCTATATACTCATTCAGGCTACTCTGCCATGGTTGCGTCAATATCACCTTCGAAGCGATTGACAATATCGACATTACCGAAAAGGTTATTGGTTTGTTCGTATTTCTTATAGATAGCCAACTGACCCGTCTTTTTATTAGTGAAAGTAAACACGTCTTCTGCATTGGTATCATAATCAGCATTGATAGATAACTGCCGATTCACACGCTCGACGAATTGCTTGGCCGTCTCACCTTTGTCATTGGCTTCTTTGAGCTCCATTCCTAAAAGCTTAGTCAGCTGATAATCACCGATCTGTGCTGGTACAATAGCAATCATCAACTTGACGGCAATACCGAGAACAATGATAAATAATACAATGCTAGTCACGCTAGCGCCGCGCTGGGTAGACAAACCAGATAACTGCTGCACCATAACACCTCTCAACGGGTAAATTGCTATATTTTTATTAGATACCTCAATAACACTAAGTATCCATTTATTAAACCATTAGACAGTCACAATGATTGGATATTTAACATTATCGGATCATCATAATAGTAGCACGAAACTATTGTCCATAAATAAACACGCTGTTGTTCCATGACTTTAATCAATAGAGCCATTACGCGAAAAGGTGGGTACGTTGAGACCAGGTGGCTTATGCATCCAAATATAAACGGCCTTGCCTGCTAGGTTTTCATCAGGGACAAAGCCCCAAAAGCGACCGTCAGCACTGCGATCACGGTTATCACCCATCACAAAGTAATTACCTTCAGGAACCGTAATACGCCACTCGTTCCCTTCTGAGCTAACCACTTCTGGTGACTGCTGCTGCAAAAACGGCCCATACTGCGAACTATTCATACCATTCAAGTAGCGAACGAGATGCTCATGCTCACCCTGTGTTTCTTGAAAATACTGCGCCTCACCTTCTTCTTGTTGACCCATTGCTGCAGCGTTTTCTTCCGTAAGTACTTGCCCTGGTGCAATTTGTCCTGGGGGATACAGCTGTGCAGTGAGCTCAGCATTGGCATCAAAATCGATTGATTTGGTTGCTACTGGTACGTCATTGATAGCAAGCGTGCCTTGATCATAGCTGACCGTATCACCCGGTAAGCCAATGACGCGCTTGATATAATAAATACTTGGGTTTTCTGGGTAACGAAATACCGCCACATCGCCATGTTCAGGCGCGCCTGTATCCAATACTTTATTATAAGTCAGTGGTAAACGCACGCCGTAGGCATACTTGTTGACCGCAATAAAGTCGCCCGTATATAACGTCGGCACCATAGAAGATGATGGGATATTAAAAGGCTCAATCAAAAACGAGCGCACTATTAATACCACTGCCAATACAGGGAAAAAATCGTAAGCCCAGCGTACCAATAAGCTCTCTTGACCGCGACCACGTGTTTTGCGCTGTTTAAACGCTAGCTTATCTAATAGCCAAATAATACCCAAGCCAATAGTTAATGGCACTAAAATCAAATTAAAATCGAAATCCATACTAAATTGCCTATTAACGAGCTGCTTATCTGACTATTTAAATTTATAAGACTAGCGATGATTATACGTATATCAATATCTTAATCGACTTGCAATACTGCTAAAAAGGCTTCTTGTGGAATTTCCACATTACCCACTTGCTTCATGCGCTTTTTACCTGCTTTTTGTTTGGACAGCAGTTTCTTTTTACGAGAAACATCACCACCATAACACTTGGCCAATACATCTTTACGCATGGCTTTGACAGTGCTACGCCCAATGATTTGACTGCCAATAGCAGCCTGAATCGCCACGTCAAACATTTGGCGTGGTATCAATTCTTTCATTTTAGTAACAAGCGCATTACCACGGTAACGAGACTGGGTTTCGTGCACAATCATGGCTAGGGCGTCGACTTTGTCGCCGTTAATCAGCACATCTATTTTGACCAGCTTGTCGACTTGGTAACGTTCAAAGTTATAATCAAGCGAGGCAAATCCACGTGACACAGACTTTAGGCGATCAAAGAAATCCATCACCACCTCGCCCATCGGAATATCAAATATCAGCTGAACTTGACGTCCCATAAAGCGCATATCAACTTGGACGCCGCGACGCTCAATACATAGCGTCATAACGTTACCCAAATAATCTTGCGGTACTAAAATCTGACAGCGGGCGATCGGCTCACGAAACTCTTCAATGTTATTAGGTTCAGGCAGTCTTGATGGGTTATCGACATAAATAATACTGCCATCTTTTTTTACAATCTCATAAATAACCGACGGTGCCGTGGTGATGAGATCCAAGTCATACTCACGCTCTAGGCGCTCTTGGATAATTTCCATGTGTAGCATACCCAAAAAGCCACAACGGAAACCAAAACCAAGCGCATCTGAGGTATCTGGCTCAAAAAACAACGAGGCATCGTTAATTTGCAATTTTTGCAACGCTTCACGGAATTTTTCGAAGTCAGTAGATTCAACAGGGAACATACCGGCATAGACTTGCGGCGTTACCTGCTTAAATCCAGGAATACGATCAACATCAGGCGTTTTGGCATGGGTAATCGTATCACCAACGGGCGCACCAGCAATATCTTTAATCCCGGCAATAATAAAGCCAACTTCACCGGCTTCCAAAACACCCGTATCTAGAGGTTTCGGTGTGAAAACACCAATAGAGCCGACCAAGTGCGCCTCTTTGGTGGACTTGATATAGAGCTTGTCACCTTTACGTATGGTTCCTTGACGTACACGTACTAAAGAGACCACACCCAAATAATTGTCAAACCATGAGTCAATAATCAACGCTTGTAGCGGGGCTTCACGGTCGCCAGTGGGTGCAGGAATAAAAGCAACCAAAGCCTCTAGTAATTTATCCACACCAAGACCAGATTTCGCTGATACACGTGGAGCATCGACAGCATCGATACCAATGATGTCTTCAATCTCTTGAATAACACGCTCAGGCTCAACTTGTGGTAGGTCAATTTTGTTTAAAACTGCCATCACTTCTAAGCCTTGATCGACTGCGGTATAGCAGTTAGCGACCGATTGTGCTTCCACGCCTTGCGCCGCATCTACGACCAATAGCGCCCCTTCACAGGCAGCCAATGAACGCGAGACTTCGTAAGAGAAATCAACGTGGCCTGGCGTATCAATAAAGTTGAGCTGATAGCGCTCGCCATTTGGGTGGTCATAAAACAAAGTCACTGACTGCGCTTTGATGGTGATACCGCGCTCACGCTCAATATCCATTGAGTCGAGTACTTGCGCCTGCATTTCACGGTCTTGCAAGGCACCGCACATTTGAATGAAACGATCGGCAAGGGTCGATTTGCCATGATCAATGTGGGCAATGATAGAAAAGTTACGAATATTGGCTAATGCAGTCACAAAGCGCCTACTAAATTAAGGGTGATAGAATAATGATCGGTTCGCAAAAAGGGCAATAACATCCATTGCTGCGACGTACCGATATATGCAGGTATTCTAGCAGTTTTCCACTGTAAAGTAAGGCGATTTTATTAGTAGGAATTGGAATGGCTGCTGACACTAACGACTGAATAGCGTTAATGGTTAAATAAGCGCTTAATTTAGCATTTTATAACGCAACGTTGAACGCTAAATTAATCAAAGAACATTGATAGCCAACTCCTGCTTGATGAGCTATTTAGCCGTATCAGAGATTGCGCTGGTGTCTCTATCTGTTTGCTTTAGATATTTGTACATCCATGGCGATCGACCATAAAAAGCCCCATTGATTTGTGTCTGCTCGATCAGATATTCACGGAATCTTAAATAGAACTCATTATCTGGGTCTTTAGGATGCTGCCAAAAATCATCAAGCGGCTTTGGGTCGGTCAGTTTTGGGGTGTCGTAAATCGCCCGACCCATCACCTTAGTCGGTTTTTTGTGGTATACCGACTGCAATCCTGTTGTACTGTTAATCGTCACCATGCCGATACTATGCTTCATCAAGGTTGGTAGATGCATATCGCAGCCATAAAAGACGCGGTGACTGACCTGATAGCGTGTGGCTAAACTGGAGACCAATTCACGATAGTCTCGATGACCACGATCTAAGGGATGGTGTTTAAATACCAATAACTGTGTCTGATTCGCATGACTTGCAAAGCTTGCAATGGCTTCATCAATAAACTGTACTATGTCATGATAATCACTATGATGGGTAATCTGCGAGTCATTATGGACTTGTAAGCTGATCAAGAAATAATTATCACTTTCTTGTTTGGTCAGCCTCTTTTGTAGTTGTTTATCAGGTAAATACCCTCGCAATTTACGCCATGGCGCTTTGAGCCACGCGATTGCCTCTTGCCATGCCGTCATGCCACGGTAATGTGAATAATGCGGATAGCGGCTTTTGTATAGCCAAGCGATAACATAATAAACAATAGCGGCAATACTTAGCCGATAAAAGCGATTATGTGTATAGATTGGATGGTCATTGGCCTTTTTGAGCGCTTTAATATCTTCAGTATTTAGGCGTGAATAGCCATTAATACCATACTCTTGCAAGGTAATATAATCAGGTCGTAAATAGCCTTCTTCGAACACAAAAAATGAGGTGCCTAATTTTTCACTGATACAGGACGCTTGCGTATGATGTGGGCGACAGTCACCAAAACATACAATCGCATCAATATTATGCTCAGCAATAAAAACCTGCAACCAAGATGAAAAGTGCGCCAAAGTACCCGTATATTCATGCGTATTGGGATGGCTATAAAAAAAAGCATCGCCTGCATTAAAGTTTATTTTACTCACTTGAATATTTTGAGTTTGCAAAAATGTAGAAAAACGGTCAAAAAATCCGCCCATCTTTCCCTGTAACAGCAAAACGTGTCGATGAGTAAGCAAATGAGACATCGAAGCTGCCATAGTATTGAGTTACCATTAATTGAAGGATAGAAGATCAAAGCAAGCGTGGTCGTTAGACCGTGTGAATAGACATTAATTATCAATGATTATACCGAAAAAGCCCATACTTGTCGCAGTGGTTTTACATCACGTGTTTAGATAAAATTAACGAAGCACTCTACGTAGACGCTGCTGCCATTGATAACGCTGCTGCATAAAACGGGTGGCAGCTTGGCGCTTCAACTGACTGGGTACGGCTGAAATTTTCTTGGAAATAGAGATTGTTTTGACCGAATTATTATTTATTTCATTTTGCGTTGCGGCAAAAGCGTTATTTTTTGGCGGGTACAAGTAATCAATGACTTGCTCGACTTGCGCCAGCCCATAACCATTGGGAAGTCGATATAAAGGATAGTCTATCAACGTGCAATGCAGCAGTTGTTCAAGTGTCAATGCTGTGTCTCGTTTGCGCCTGCTTAGATACTCCGCTTTTAATGGTAGCTGTGCATCAATATCAGTCGTTAGGCCCCAGCCTGCATAAAACGGTAAACCGTAGCAAGTCACTTTTAAGCCACGTAACAAGGCTTCAAACCCCGTCAATGAACTCATGGTATGCACCTCGTCGACACCCTCTAAACAGTCCGGCATCGCTGTATCATAAGCGACCGCTTGAACTTGTTTTAGATGCGCCTCTCCTACCTTACCTACGCGCAAGCCCGCCTCAACATCTGGATGAGGCTTGTAAATCAGATAAGCCTCTGGATTGTCTCGCTGTACACGCTCAATCAAGCCGTTATTGGTCTTTATTTCTGAACCACAATATTGCACCGATAAATCATCTTCGACTTGTCCAACGATAAGAATGCGGTGTTTTCCAGATACCTTTGCATTATGTACCCAAGAAGTATGCTGGCTATCAGCACTGCCTATATCGGTCCCAACATTGTATTTACTCACCCGCTGATTAAGCAACTTATCTTGAAGTTGTTTTATACGCCTACTTTGCTGTGGGCTCATCGCCTGACAATGACGTAATAACGTTTCCAAATCTGACGGCTGCGTCGCGTCATAGTAGATACCTTGCTTGTCTATAACCACTGACAATGGCGCCAGCAAGGTCGCACCCAAACCGTTTGAGCGAATAAACCCATCTTCCATGCAGTAAATAGGCGGCATCGGTGAATGCTGCTGCTTGGAAATCTTGGTATGTAGTTTTTTTTGTACCTGTTGACGCTTGGCTAAGCCCCATACCAATAGCGGCTGCTGATAATTGACGCGTAAGTGATCAGGGTGCAGCAAATTCTTGAGGCGTGGTTTGGGTTTTATAAACAGAGTAGTACGGGGCAGATGAACGAAAGCCTTCACAAACGGCAGCTTCCAGCGGCTAAACTCATATACCGTTAAATTACCTTCAAGACATCCTTGCCAATAGCGATTAGTCACTAGCCATTCTATCGCTGTATCAATGTCACAGGCTTGCTTGGTGGCTGGATCTACATAGCGGCTGTAATCGATATAGGCGCTATAAAATAACGTTTCTAATGTAGCAGATATTTTTTTAGAAAATGATGTAGGAAATGATTTAGGAAATAATGCAGGAGTTGAATTCCCCTTAGCCTCTCGTAGTTTGGTGGCAAGTTTTTGACGACGTTTCTCGACCGCTTTAAGCAGATTTTTGGGTGCACCGCTATCATCGGTCAGTCCCCAGCCACTATACCAATTAACACCAAAGCAATGTACTGCTTTACCGAGCATCAACGCTTCAAAGCCCATATGCGAGCTAACGGTATAAACATCGCTAACTTGCGTTAATAATTCGATAGGGTTGAGCGCCTGAGTCAATAGTCGGACGTTTTTTGGTAACTTTAAATTGGTCAGATATCCTGATTTTGAGGCAGGGTGAGCCTTGATCCAAATATGAGCATTTGGATGACTACGGCATGCAGATTTTAACATCTTCTTAAACTGACGTTTGTTCGCACCAGCACCTTTAATAGACGCGTCGCCAACCACTTGGTCAATCAATAAAACATGCGATGTTGAAGCGCTTTCTTTTGGATTTGTATTTTCTTCATTAGCCAACTTGTCCAATGATGGACAATCGATAACTGAGTTATACTTGCTAAGCTTTTCGTCGCATATGCGTACCATCAGTTGTCGAGCGCGTTCTCCATCTATACTTTTATTATTGGTCGTAATAGCCTTTTTAATACGCTCAATAATCAGTTGCTCAAGGCGTGAGTGCTGCGTTAAATCAAAGTAAATACCAATATCATCAGTGACGACGCTCAGCCCATAGCGGCTACTGAGCCCTGAATCTAACGACCGTAAAAAACCATCCTCGATACTTAATGTAGGAATATCTTGGCGTTTGGCAGCATGCTTTGCTCGTTGATAGCTTTTCTTATGACCCCAGCCGATAAAGGCATCAGGGGTTTCAACCCTTATATTAAGACGTTGTTGCAAGCTTGACCAAGGATACCAACGCTGAATGTCTGCTCGTAGGACGCTCGATAGTAAAAGGTTATTACGGCGCATACCTTTACCGACTACCGCCAGACGTTTTGGTACTTTGGGTTTTAATACCTCATGTTCCAATACCTCAGGCTTCAATAATGGCGAAAATAGTGCGTCATCAAAGGTAGACATTCCTTGCATCTCATCCTTATGCTTTACACTTTTTGCCATTCTCGATACCTTTATTAGTCATTGATGTCTCAATCTACATAACCAGTATGAACCGTTATAGATCTAATACAACCTTAGCCGCAATTGCCAATTGATAGATAATTTGCGATAAGCCACGAGCAATTTCCACACGCTTGGTTTTGACTTTCGGGAGCACCATAATCTCATCACCCTGCTGAATACGGTAGGCAGTGTTGACCACTTCACTAGCGCCATTTTGATGAATAATCAAAATTTCTTTAACGTCGGCATTATCAGAGAAACCACCAGAATTGGCAACATAATCACCAACGGTATAATCAGGATTAAAGGTAAGTGCGCCTTGTGCTCGTACTTGACCATTAACTGTAATGACTGATGTTTGCGCTGGTATCTCAATAATATCGCCTTGTTGCAGAATAATATCCTGCCACGAGTTTGGCACAACAACAATCTGACCATCAGTCTGTACATTACGCGCCTTGGCGACGAACTGCTTAACCAGTGCAGCATCATCTTGGCGTAGTGCTGCTTCTTCACGAGTCGTTGACTGAGTGGCTAGTGTTAACTCTTCCAAACGATCAAGCGATTCATTAATCATGCGTTTTTGTTGTTCAGCAACAGATTGACGATATATGGTGAGATGCGTCAGTTTCGCCAGTGGACTCGGCTGCAATTGAGGGACGATATCTTTTAGGCGAGCACCGTATGGTACAACCATCGCGCCATTACCCGTATGCGCACCTTTCACCTGTACAGCGATTGTGCCTGCATAGCGATCTGAGGTCACTACCATTTGATCACCATTATAGACAGGGACATTCTGCGCTTCTGCAAGGGAATAATACTCTGCCGTTTGCGCTCGTCCTGCACTGCGAGTGATACTAACGTTGGTGGCATTCGCTGCTGGACTGGCCACTTGTAATACGTCACCAATGGTCAAATCATTCACATCAAATTCAAAGGTGTATTCATTCTGAACTTGCCCGCCCACTACAAACGTTTTTTTCTGCGGCGCAACCGTAATCACATCACCGTCACGAAACGCAAATGATTGCAGTTTACCCGCCAGTAAAAAATCATATAGATTGACTTGCTGTAGCATTTGACCATTGCGCTTGATTTGGATATCAATATAACTACCACGTGTTGGGTCGACGCCACCTGCACGATCTAAATAAGACAATACCGAATCTGCGGCAAGTCCACCGTAGTAACCAGGTTGTTTGACAAAGCCAGTTACGAAAACTTTAACCGGTTGTGCTTGCTCTAAAGATGCATAAACACCAACGTTCGAGCGGTAAATGCGACTGACAGCACTCTTGACCACGTTTTGTAGACTGCCATTTTGCACACCAGAAATACGGACTGGGCCCACATTTGGCAAAAAGATATTACCTTGCGGATCAACGGTTGTTGTTGCCGCATATTGATACGCACCCCACATCCGCACCTGTACATTATCACCAGGGTTGATCACATAGCTGTCGTTGAAAGTAGAACCAGAAGTCGTCGAGAACGCACCACGAAATAACTGTTCGCCAAACATCAAATCTTGAGTATTGATGTCTTGATAAGGTCGTGTGGTGTTAATAACCGACTGACTCGGTAAGCTTGCTGCAGCGACTGCCTCTTGAGTCGTTGCTTGACCTGGCACACCGCCAGCAAAAGCTTGCGTGGAGACATTGATATTGCTGCGGTTTTGGTCTTGACTCATGCTATTGCTACTAGTGCCAAAGCTAGATCCTGATATTTGATCCGCATAACTGGTCGCTGCGAGTGCTGAGATGCTGGTCGCAGCCATCGTCAAGCTCATTACCTTAATCATCGTCACGATAGGACGTGGTTTCATGTTCATGCGTTGTATTCCTTTGCAGATCTGTCGATCATTACTGGTATCTGGTTTGTCAAAACTGCCTTGATCAAATCTAGCTACGATGGTCACGAACCACTGCCATCACTAAACGTACGAAGCCATAAAGCATCAAAAGCAATGCAAGCGATGTCCAAATAATATAAATGTGACGTGGATATGATGACTCTTCAGCTTCATAAGGGCTTGAAATCACAATCAAGTTTTTCATCTTTTTGAAGGCTTCTAAACGTGCCTTTTCAAGCGATGATAGTGACAATTTATATAGTTCAGTGGCAAACTCAACGTCGGCTTTAATCGTCTCAAACTGTACCGCTTGACGGTTCAATTTGGTGGTGTTTGGTGAAGTTAGTTTGGTTTGCTCTTGATTGATTTGTTCTTCAACCGCTTTTATCTGACTTCTTAATGACACTACTTGCGGTGCATCTGGATTCAAATAGCTGAGCAGTTGTCGCTCTTCTGTGCGCAATGAGCTAAGCTGCGCTTGTAAGCTACCAATCAGCTGATTGACAATTTGCGCATTGGCTTGCGGATCATAAATCTCATTTTCGTTTTGATAGTTAAGTAGCTGTTCTTTGGCTTCATTCAAGCGAGCTTGTGACTCATCGAGTTGCGTCTCTGCAAATACTAGCTGATCACGAGCAACCTCTTGTGAGATACGGTTTACAAACTGCTCAGACTCACTCAAAATCGCTTTATTAAGCTCAAAAGCATAATCAGAATCAAAGGCCTCTGTCGATACTGAAAGCACATAGCTTTGTTCGTCAAGATTGATATGGACACGGCTTTTGAAATATTCGAGTAAATCTTCTTGCGAGGCATCAGGGTCAATTTCATTGAGAGGATCCGAGCCATCGACATGATAAGCTTCTCGGAACTTGAACTTGTTATCGAGGCGCTTCACCATATCGTTAGACAAGATATATTCAGTCAGATAGGTGGCATCTTCTTTACTGGTGCTATTCACACCCAATAAGGCCGATAAACCGCCACCAGAGGGCACACTAGACTCGCTTACTTGTTTCACAACCACGTCAGCGGTCGAGATGAAGCGCGGATGTGCAAGGGTCATGACATAAAATATCACTAGCACCCAAGGGAGGACCACCAAGCCAATAAACAGCGAGAAGTCAATTATCTTATTTTTTCGCTTTGTGGACATGCTCTTCATATATCTCAATCGCTTCTGTTGTGTCTTCAAAGACGTGTGCTGTTTGATCCATTAGCACAATACCAATATCGCAATTACGCTTAATATCGCCGATGTTATGCGATACTATTAAAAACCCTGCTTGTGCACGTCTCGCTGCCAAAATCTCTTCACTACGCTTACGAAAAGCCGCATCACCGACGGCACCTGCTTCATCAAGCATATAATAATCAAAATCGAAGGCCAAGCTTAAGCCAAACGTCAAGCGCGCTTTCATACCTGATGAGTAGCTCTTAACCGGCATATCAAAATAATTGCCAATATCTGCGAACTCTTCAACGAAACGAATCTTTTCATCAATATAAGGACCACTAGAATAAAGACGACAGACGAAACGAACATTTTGACGACCCGTCAAGCTGCCTTGGAAACCACCGGCTACCCCCACTGGCCAAGAAATAGTGGAATCAGTAATGATTTCACCATGATCCGGCTTATCCAGTCCGCAAATAATACGTAATAAAGTTGACTTCCCCGCGCCATTACGACCAAGTAAACCGACACTTTGTTTATCACCAATAGTCAGATTCAAATCTTTAAACAGATAGTGCCGACCCTGCTTGGTCATAAAAGACTTAGAAACATTTCTAATTTCAATCATTCACTTACCTGCCGTTATTTAGAACGTATTAAGTCTCTTTCTACCGCTTTATACATGAGTAGACCTAAGAAATTTACTGCAACTGTCCACTTTAAAAAATACATTATATCAATATGATAAGCTGGATAATTAGGTGCTAAAGCGTGTCGTATCAACTCAATATTATGGATAAAAGGATTATATAGTAAATAACTGAAGTATGGCTCTGGAATAATATGAATGGGATAAATGATACCTGAAGCAAAATACAATATGGTAAAGAGAATCGAAATTACTTTGGTAATTTCACCGCCATAATAACCTACAATCATCATGATTAGAGCAACACCGAAGCTGAACATAAACAGCGTTATCCAGCAAAATAATACAATGTGTAGATTTCCCAAACTGGCATAATCATTAAAAAATGCCAAGCCAATCAATAATATAATAAATGTTATAAAATAAATAATAAGCTCTAAAGCTGATCTGGCAATAATGACGTCAATATGCCGTATTGAACGGTACATCAAAAGTCCTTGATTGGCCTCAACAGCCCCTAGTGCTCTAGTCGCAATAGTCTGAAACATACGAAAAGGAACCATTCCACCAACCAAAAACAATGGAAAGCTCATTCCTGGTAATGCGCGCTCGATAATTACACCAAAGATCACTAGAAATATGAGCATTTGAAAAATGATTTCTAATGGCGCCCAGAGATAGCCCAAGCGATAACCACCAAAGCGAGTTTGCAGCTCACGCATCAATAATGCATGAAATGCGGCACCCATGACTTTGAGGCCACTACGATGCTTAATTGGACGATAAGGAGGTAATTGTACAGACATGGCGTTACAGGACTTTACCGAAAACAGCCCCTATGATAAGTAAGCGCGACATAAGTTACAACAATTAATCTGTGTCTAGACAGATAAACCTATGATTTAGCAAGAAAACAGTAAGTAAATATAATTAAGCATTCTATTTACATTCCTGCAAAATATAGCTTTTACTGATTTATTTTAGGCAAAAAAAAACCAATCACAAAGGATTGGCTTTTTTAATGTTACTAGTCTTACTATAAATGGTGGCGATGAAGAGACTTGAACTCTTGACCTCACGATTATGAGTCATGCGCTCTAACCAGCTGAGCTACATCGCCATTTTAGGCTCGGTATTATGCCCAAGTTGACTAACCTCGTCAACCCCCAAAAGGCATTTTTTCGAAAAAACATGGCATTTTCTGCAAATAAATACTCACCAACATACAGTAAGCATTTTATAAATACAATTTCAGCCATTAAAAAGGTTTGGTAAACCGATAAGCCGGGTTCTGTCGTGGACAATCATTCCTCTAGGCGTACAATCGCTCGTACGCTCAAGCAACCTACCCGCATCGAACGCGGGCCGCGCCATGCCGATGCCTATTTGGTCTTGCTACGCGTGGAGTTTACCATGCCGTGAACTGTTGCCAGCCACGCGGTGCGCTCTTACCGCACCCTTTCACCCTTACCGATGACATGAATATCTTGCGATACCCATATAAGCCAAAGGCGGTCTACTCTCTGCTGCACTGGTCGTCAAGTTACCCTGCCCAGCCGTTAGCTGGCACGCTGCCCTATGTAGCCCGGACTTTCCTCCCCTGCTCATCTGTTGCCAGTGTGCAGCGGCGATTGCCTAGTCTACCAAGCGCGCTAGTATAGCAAATCTAATCGCCGTCTAGGAATATCTTTTACGCTTATTTGCATTCACAAAGATATTATTCATAAACCACTTAAATAAAGTCCTTTGGCAAAGACCATTTCTGATGCTTTAACGGTGTTTTAGTATCAGACATTGCATGGTTTTCTAAGTGGGGTAACTGTAGCCAGTGTGTCTTTGGATAATATTGCTGTAGATGGTTCTGTAAAAACTCAATTGTGCTATCAGCTATCTCGGCGTCAGTATTATCGGTATCATCATGGATATGATTATAGACAACAGTATGAACCTGTAAGCCGCGCTGGGTGATAGCTTCGAGACTAAGCAAGGTATGATTAATGCTACCCAAGCGACCTGATGTGACCAAAATAATCGGATAGCCTTGAGTAGCAATGTAGTCTAAGACAAATAACTGCTCAGTAATGGGCACTAGTAGCCCGCCTGCGCCTTCTAATAACACTACTTCATAATCAGCTTGCAAGCTTTTTGTAGCGCTCGTAATAACCTCAGGATCGAGTGTTTGTTTGGATAGTCGACTCGCAAGATGCGGTGAAGCAGGCTTTTGATAACGATAAGGACAAGTAGTAAAATCCAAATCACACGGCTGTAGCGGTATGTCCATTAACGCGCGGTGCGTGATAATATCATCAGCAATACCCATTTCATCGGTCATTGGATTGACACTAACGCCCGTTTGGACCAGTTTTTGAGTGATAACATTTGTGCCTTGCTGCATTAAGGCTTTTGCAAGCATACCTGTGGCATAGGTTTTGCCAATATCGGTATCGATACCAGAGATAAATAGCACGTTCATAGCAGAACTCTATCGGTCGTAGAAATTTGACCCAAGTAAGCAGTGACGACGGTTAGTAATGACTGGCATAACGTTACCAGCTCATCATCAGTGATGATGTAAGGCGGCATAATATAGACCAACTTACCAAAGGGTCTGACCCAAATACCATTTTCAATCAGCAATGTTTGAAAGGTCGGCATATCAACGGCTTCTTGCAGCTCAATTACTGCTATGGCACCCAAACAACGCACCTCAGCAACGCCATTTAAACTCGCAGCTGGAGCAAGTTGCTGTTCCATGACAGATTGCATATTGGCTGTACGCGCTTCAATATCATAGGACAGTATTAAGTCAATGGACGCGCACGCCACTGCACATGCCAACGGATTACCCATAAAGGTTGGGCCATGCATCAGAGCTGGATAATCGCTTTGGCTAATGGTATCAGCAATATGGCGAGTACATAAAGTCGCGGCAAAGGTCATATAGCCGCCAGTCAAGGCTTTACCAATCGTCATGATATCAGGGCTAATATCGGCATGCTCGCAAGCAAACAGCTTGCCACTACGGCCAAAACCAGTGGCGATTTCATCAGCAATCAATAGTACATCATGTTCATCGCACAGTTGACGTAATAGTTGCAGATATTCAGGACTATAAAAACGCATGCCACCAGCGCCTTGGATAATTGGCTCGATAATAAAGCCTGCCAGCTTATCGCTATGCTCATCAAAAAATGCTGTCAGTGCGGTGCGTTCTTCTTCCACTAAAACACGCTCAAACCCTAATGGCGGGGCAGGAACGAAGTGCTGCATCGGTAATTGTTTGCCATACAAGCTGTGCATACCATTAATAGGGTCGCAAACACTCATCGCG
The DNA here is from genome assembly GCF_047272965.1 of Psychrobacter sp. AT9. Classification (NCBI taxonomy): domain Bacteria; kingdom Pseudomonadati; phylum Pseudomonadota; class Gammaproteobacteria; order Moraxellales; family Moraxellaceae; genus Psychrobacter; species Psychrobacter sp. AT9. The sequence continues at coordinate 525,607 of NZ_JBKOTW010000001.1, read as the reverse complement.
TGCCACGTGTCGCCATAATAGCCAGAGTGCGTTGAAGCAAACTGGCATTTCTGTGGACGCTTGGCGGCAATCTGATATTGCAATGCCATCTTAAGCGCAACTTCTACCGCAATACTGCCGCTGTCTGAATAAAAAATAGCCTTTAAACCAGTAGGCACAATATCGAGCAGCTTTTTGCCTAAATCTATCGCTGGCTGGTGCGTCAAACCACCAAACATGACATGCGCCATTTTGCCTAACTGCTCAATCATCGCCGCATTCAGTTTGGGATGATTATAACCATGTGCACTCGCCCACCACGACGACATGCCATCGATCAGGCGCGTACCATCTTCAGTAACGATGTAAATACCTTCGGCATGGTCAATCATGATATTAGGATAACTAGGCGGTAAGCTAGCATACGGATGCCAAAGATGTTGCTGGTCAAAATCGCTCGTTATCTGGCTTGCATTTATCGTCATTGCATTGTCCTTAAAGCGCTTTAAATCCAGATGTTATCAATAGTATATGAGTCACTTACTGACCAGTAATGCGTTTGTATTTAGACATCAAATCACTTTCAGTTTCGACATGGTTAGGATCATGAGGAATACAGTCAACCGGACAAATAACCACGCATTGCGGCTCATCGAAATGACCGACGCATTCCGTGCATAAATCAGGATCAATGACATAGATATCATCGCCTTCTGAGATGGCTTCGTTTGGGCAGGCAGGCTCGCACACATCACAATTGATGCATTCATCAGTAATTAATAGCGCCATAAACTGCTCCTTATTGTTTATTACTAGCTTATATGCTGTAGCTATGAGCTTATTAAAGGGCTAGCTGTCTTTAATAGCCAGTTTTTTTGTAAAAGCCTGTGCCACACATGGAGGGACGAATTTATTGACATCGCCGCCAAGTCTAGCAATTTCGCGAATCATCGTCGACGAGATAAATGAATAGTTCTGAGAGGGGGTCAAAAACACCGCTTCAAAGTTTTCATCGAGCTCGCGATTCATATTAGCGAGCTGAAACTCATATTCAAAATCCGACATCGCCCGTAGACCACGCAATACCGCAGTGGCGTTTTTTTCACGCATAAAATCTACTAGCAAGCCTTCGAAACCAATGACCGAAACTTGGGGTAAATCTTCAAACACGGTCTCTACTAAAGTGACGCGTTCTTCGAAATTAAACAACGGTTTTTTATGATGTCCTGATGCAACGGCGATGACGACCTCATCAAACAGCTTGGTTGCGCGCTTGACCAAGTCCACATGACCATTGGTAATCGGGTCAAAGGTGCCAGGATATAAAATCTTGGTGTGCAGCTTTGAGGAATTAGAAGTAATAGAGTGGCTCATAACATGGCTAATATAGTCGGTAATATTACGCCATATGCTAGCAAATTTTGCCCGAACTTAATACTTATCTGCTACATTTGTCCTAACAGCTGACTTACATTTTTGTGAGGTGCTTTGCTACAATAGGCGGTTCGACTCATCCGTCTTATCGTTCGAATGTAAGATAATCCAATTAAACGGGTTAGGATGAGGAATTAGTAGGACTGGTCAGATAAGAACACGATACTTTTGAGTGATTCTTATGGAGAAATTATGTCAAAAAAATCAAAAAAACCGGAAAATCAAATTTGTGCGAACAAAAAAGCTCGACACGAGTACTTCATTGAAGAAACGTTTGAGGCAGGATTGTCGTTACAAGGTTGGGAAGTCAAAGCCATTCGCGCGGGCAAAATGACCATTACCGAAGCTTATATCATCTTCCGTAATAACGAGGCTTTCATATTTGGCGCGCATATTCAGCCGCTACTATCCAGCTCAACGCATGTCAGTCCTGATAGTATCCGTACTCGCAAACTGCTGCTCAATCGCCGCGAAATCGAAAAATTGATGGGTGCAGTCAACCAAAAAGGCTATGCCTGCGTGCCATTATCCTGCTATTGGAAAAACTCGCTGGTGAAATGTCAAATTGGCTTAGCATTGGGTAAAAAGCAGCATGACAAACGCAAAACGCTTAAAGATCGTGATTGGGAACGTGATAAGCAACGTGGCTTTAAACAGCATTTAGATTAATGGATGAATGAAAATATTCACTTTAATCTAAGGTAAAAAGGACGGCTCAGTTAATTGAGCCGTCCTTTTTTATCGCTTATTCATATTGTCAATCATAGCTCTTACGCAACTTGTTTTTTGACCGAAAATGATAGGTTTTTACGAGTGCGGCGCAGTTGGCGAATGCCATGAGTGACCAAACAAGCAATACCCAGCCAAATCAAACCATAGCTATAAATCATCGCTGATTCAAACGGGTTGCCCAATACGGTGATGGCCAGTATAAACAATAATGCAGGCTCCAAATAACTCATCATACCGTAGACATTTACCGGCAGCATTTGACTGGCATCCACGTTGGTTTTCATGGCTAACACACTCATGACACCGAGTCCTGCCAGCATCATGATAAAAAATCCAGAGCCGCTAACGAGCATTAAACTACTAGGTGCTATGAAAAACAAATAAGCCAAAGCAAATGGCGCGAATATCGTTAAATCAACCAATAATCCAGTCACTGCACCAATTCCTTGCAGACGACGCAAGATATAATAAATAGGATACGTACCGCAGACCCAAAGCGTTGCCCAAGAGATACTTTGCGTACGGATAATTTCACTGCCGACCCCTAATGCGGCAAAGCCAACCGCCAACCATTGCAAACGGCTCAACTTTTCGCCAAAAAAGACACAGCCAAATATAACCATCATTAGTGGGAATAAGAAATAACCCATCGCGGTTTGTACACCTTGCCCATTCACGGGTGCCCACATAAATAACCAAAACTGACTTAAGAATATCGGCGTTGGTAATAACAACCACACCCATTGCTTCACAGTACCTAGCACTTTTAACTTATCAATATGAACACCTAAGCGCCCACTAATCAGCAAATATCCTATCAGTGCCGCCCACATCGCGAGCATACGCCAGATAAAGACTTGCGTACCTGATAATGGCGCTAAAAAGCTGCTGTAAGCATAAAGTACGCCAAACAACAAATTCGACAGCACGGCTAACGCTACGCCTAACATTAATGTGCGCTGCTGTGCGCTACCTGCTGTCCAAATAGTAGGCAGTGGCAAGCGCGAAACAGTCGTTGCGAGCGTATTTGCAAAGACAGTAGAAAGGATTGAAGTAGACATAAAAGCACCGTACATTTAAATAGATATTAGGAGACCAGCTATTAGCTTTGATTTGTCATGACTAAGCTTTTTTGAGCTCTAGGCTCTGATTGCTAAGCTTTGATTGTTGATCTTGCTTAACAGCATCTATTTTACGAAGTAACGATGAGATATTATTGCTATAACAACCCATTTATAAATAAATCTATCTTTTTGAGCGCTCAAAACTGAATATTTTCTTATTTTTTGATTTATGGTGATAATAATGATAAAAACAGATAATGAAAGCATTTCATAGAAGGGAGAACATAATGAGCCAAATTTTAGATGATATCGATAAAGCGATTTTAAATTTGCTACAGGACGATGCGACCTTGCCATTAAAAACGGTGGCAGAACAAGTGCATGTGTCTATCGCTACTGCCCAGCGCCGTATCCAAGCATTAATCAGCAACGGCGTCATTACCAAGCAAGTCGCTATTGTGGACCCAAACAAGGTGGGTTACGGACTGACTGCCGTGGTGATGATAGAGATGGCGCGATCTAATACCTCGATGCAGCATCGGTTTGAGCGCTTGATGAATACACAGCCACAGGTCATGAGCTGCTATGAAGTGTCAGGTGACGCGGATTTTATGCTGATGGTCAATGCCAAAAATATGAGTGATTATCATCGATTCACGACTGGTTTACTCACTTATGAGAATAATGTGCGCAACTTTAAAAGCCAATTTGTGATGAATTTCACTAAAAGTGGTACAAAGATTTTATTGGATTGACGCTAGCATGATAATTTGTTTGCGATGAATAGAATTCTTATAAAATATTAGAATTGAGCGTTAGAGCGTGTCATGAACTAGCATAGGAACTCATTCATAACGCGCCCTAGCAATAAATCAAAATAGCTTTTCGACCACTGCTTTTGGATGACTTTGTTTGGCAATCTCCGCCACCTGAAATAAAATGTCATCAGCCTCGACGGGCCCTACAATATTGCATAAGCAGACGTAAGCAAGTTGAAGCACATTATTTAAAATATACATATCATGAGGTACTACAGGACGACCGCCATCTAAAAATTGACTAATGTTAAGCGTATGCCCTTTGAAGGTGCGTTCTTTCGAAACAGCTTGGTGCAAGGTCTGAAACAGACTGCGATTATCTGGTGCGGTCAATTGATTGTTAAACGCTTCCATTACCGTATAAAATGCTTGAACCCCTTCAAATTCAGACTTTTGTCCATTAACAGTATTAGCCTCAGTAGCTGCCTCAGTCGATTGATGACTGGCTGCTTGCATCGTACCCCAAAAATCTTTACGGATATCAGACCGATAGGGTTTTAGCTTAGGATAGCGTTTTGTTGCCTCCAAAACGCACTGTTGCATCATTTTTATGGAAACCGTAGGATACTGTCGCCATTGAACCGTGAGAAGCAATACTTCCTCATGATTTAAATATTTTTCCAATACTTTTGCCATCGCGGACACGGTTTTTTCTACTGATTGAGTTTCGATAGTCATCAGTTTTCTCCTATAAATGCCGCTCTGTTAAACTTTTAGAATCAAACATCTGCTTTTGAAACTCGGGATAGCCTATCTCTGCATGCTCGGTATAGTCAAGGCCACGTTGCTCGTGGAGGCGACTGGCTTTTAAGCCGAAAGTCATATCAATGAGTTTATACATCACCAAACCTAAGCCCAAGGCCCAAGCGAGCGCCACACCCACACCTAGGGCTTGCACACCCAAGCGTGATAAGTTGAACAAATCCCCTGAATAGAACAATCCGGCCGCCAGTGTGCCCCATGCCCCGCCAAAGCCATGAACCGCAACTGCTGATACCACATCGTCGATTTTTAGCTTCAATAAAGCTTGGGTCGCTAGGATATAGACCACTGAGGCGATCGCACCAATGATAATGGCGAACACAGGCGTCGTCGTGGCACACCCTGCAGTAATGGATACTAGACCGATTAAACTGGCGTTGACACTATCGCTGAGCAAGATAGCTTTGTTTAGAGCCCTCGATATGATCATATAGCTCACCACAGCACTGACAGCTGCGACGAAAGTATTGACTGCTATCAAACCAATATTGCCAGTAATTGATAATGTCGAACCGGCATTGAACCCGAACCAACCGAACCACAATATAAAGCCGCCAAGAGCCAGTAACGTCATGTTATGTCCTGCTATCAATCTAGGCGTGCCATCAGGTGCAAAACGTCCCAATCTCGGGCCAATGACCAAAATACCAGCCAGCGCCAACCAACCGCCAATAGAATGCACAACGGTAGAACCCGCAAAATCAATAAAACCAAGCTCGGTAAGCCAGCCTGTACCACCAAAATAACCACCCCAAACCCAACTGGCAAACACCGGATAGATAAGCAGGCAAATAAGACAGGCGGCTACCGCGTACCCAATAAATGACACGCGCTCCGCCATAGCGCCACTAGCAATCGTCACCGCTGTCGCTGCAAACATCATCTGAAAAAACATCAGTGCCCAATCAAGGTTAGACAGCTCTACTGGCATAAAATGATCAGTACCAAAAAACCCAGAGTCATTGGTGCCCATCATTAGTCCAAAACCTACCAAATAAAACGCCAGACCACCAATACACATATCAGTATAGTTTTTCATCATCACATTCACAGCATTCTTCGCCCGTACTGAGCCACTCTCTAGCAAGGCAAATCCTGCCTGCATAAAGAACACCAATACCCCGCCCCATATAATCCAAGCAATGTTTTGATATTCGAGCAATTGCGTCACCGTTAATGTGGCCTCCTCAGCAGCATTGGCACTATTGGTTGCCCCAGCCAGTAAACCGATCATCAACAGGGTCTTGAATAATGACGACTTAAATAAAACAGATATCGCATCCAGCCTAAAAGATAATTTCTTCACACACTTCTCTCCAAACAATTATTCAGCAAATCAACATCTATTAATGCTCTACTCTTGCTAATCCATATAGACAAGTAGGCTCTAATAAAGAGAGAGCAAAACGTATGCCAAAATGCACTTTTCTCGTGAGGGAAATAACACTGCAATACCAAAATAGAAGCCCCCAGTATAAAGACCATCTTTAGACCTACCGTCACCCCTAATACTAAATCTGGATTAGAACTAATCAACTATCCCATCTTGAATCATATTTATGAGAATAATGTGCGCAACTTTAAAAGCCAATTTGTGATGAATTTTACTAAAAGTGGTACAAAGATTTTATTGGATTAATTTGGCTATAAAAACTGCTTGGCTGGTTAATTAAAAGTAGCTAAGTCACGCTCAAACAAGGTACGATACCAACGAAAGTTTGGCAATAAATAATAGATACCACCTCAATAGTCCGTCGGTAGTAGACAAGGAAGCCTTAGCATGATTAAAAACACCCGTGCCGTTAAAAAAGAAGAAAGCAATAATCCAGTATTAAAAGCATTAAGCTTCAAAACAGTGATAACAGGGGTGTCACTTGCGGCATTGCTCGTCACCTCAGGCTGTGCCACTAGCTCATTATTAGACAGTGGCAATCGAGTCAACACCACAACGACTAAGAGTGTGTTGTCTGAAGATCAAATTGTGGCTTTTGGTCGTCCTGCACAGGCATTGCCAAAAACGCCAAATGCGACCATGGTAATCGTCGGTGAAAAGAACAGCTATGTGCTGACCCAAGGCGGGACGGAAATGGTCAATTTACTCACCAATCTGACGCCAAAGAACATCCAAGTCGATAATGACATGAGCTTTTCTGTGCCCAATAATGACGGCTATTTTCAGGGAGAAATGAAGCTTTCTTATGCCAAACTAAAAGATGAGTTTAAACGTTCTGACTACCAGTTCTTTTTGCAAAATAATGGTAAAGAGTGCACCTCAGCAAGCGATCAACGTATCAATGCTCAGCGCTTTTGCTTTAGCGTTCCTGTCAAAGGCGCTATCTATCCGCAGGTCAGTAATTTAAGCCTGATACAGTCGAACTATCGCGCCTTAACCAAGCCTTATATGGTTAGCTTTCATACAGAAACACAGCAAGACCAAGTCATTCGTAGTGGCGCAAATACGGCGCAAAAATTGGTCTTATTACCCTTTGCCCTAGCCTTTGATGTTGTGACTTTTCCACTGCAATTGTTAGACAATTAAAGAACTTGTCAGCCAATGCATTGATCACCTCCTGACTCATAATCTAAAGCAAGAATGGCTCTGCATTTCCCAAAACCATTCTTGTTGATAGGCTGATAGATTGTCTTACACTATCAATAACTTATCGTCAATCACCCCTCATAGAATAGGTCGCATAGTGAAGGCGATTCATGTTAAAATGAGCGCTTTTAAATTCGCCTTTATTATCAGTGAGTAATAAGGGACGTATTTTTAGTGCCATTTTCTAATTAACAGGTCCGCCCATGTCTGCCGATACCATTGCCCGCACTGCCTTTAAGCAAGGCACCAAGCCACTTTATGATTATGACAAACATTGGGCGAGCTGCTACGAGCCTGCGCCTTATCTGCCGATGAGCCGTAAAGAGATGGACGATCTGGGCTGGGATGCTTGTGACGTCATCATCATCTCAGGCGATGCCTACGTCGATCATCCAAGCTTTGGTATGGCGATTATCGGTCGTCTATTAGAGTCGCAAGGCTTTCGTGTCGGTATCATCGCTCAGCCAGATTGGAAGAGCAAAGACGCCTTTATGGAACTGGGTAAGCCTGTCTATGCTTATGGCGTGACGGCGGGCAACATGGACAGCATGATCAACCGCTATACGGCAGATCGCAAAATCCGTAGTGATGATGCTTACTCACCAGGTAATGTCGCTAATAAACGTCCCGACCGTGCTGCTATCGTTTATAGCCAGCGCTGCCGTGAAGCCTATCCTGATGTGCCAATTATCCTAGGCGGTATTGAAGGCAGCTTACGCCGTATCGCGCATTATGACTATTGGTCAGATAAAGTCCGTCGTAGTATCTTGCTGGATGCCCGTGCTGACGTCTTATTGTATGGTAATGCTGAACGCGCTATCGTCGATGTGGTGCATGGCTTATCAAAAGGCTATAGCTTTGAGCAAATGAGTAAATTGCGTGGTACGTCATATCTATTGACGCCAACACGCCGCCATTGGCAAGCTGGCATGACCGAAGTTGCCAGTAATGATGTCGATACCGTCGGCCGTGTCGATCCTATTATTAATCCATATGTGATGACTGAAGATATCGATAGCTGCTCAATCGAACAAGACAAACCAAGCGACTCACCCGTTGGGCAAGCCATGTCATCTATGTCGTCACAATATAAAGGCTTTGTCGCAGAACCTGTCACCAATAGAGTCATCAACGCTGAACAAGTCGATGAAGAAACGCAAGTGGTACAACTGCGTGGCTTTAATAAGCCCATGACGGCGCGTAAACATAAACTCAAAATGCCACCACGTGAGCAAACGGTGATTCGACTGCCTGATTATGAGCACGTCAAATCTGACCCTGTGCTTTATGCCCATGCCAGCCGTATTTTGCATCTGGAAACAAATCCAGGGAACGCTCGTGCGCTGGTACAGCGTCATAGCAGCGGTGCTGGTAATTCGCATACTTCGATTGACGTTTGGCTGAATCCACCACCGATTCCACTCTCAACCGAAGAGATGGATTACGTGTTTGATTTGCCGTATGCCCGCCTGCCACATCCAAGCTATGGCGATGCGCGCATCCCTGCTTATGACATGATTAAGTTTTCGGTCAATATTATGCGCGGCTGTTTTGGTGGTTGTACATTCTGCTCGATTACTGAGCACGAAGGCCGCATTATTCAAAGCCGCTCAGAAGACTCTATCTTGCGCGAAGTGGAAGCGATTCGTGATACTGCACCCAACTTTACTGGCGTGATATCTGATCTTGGTGGCCCAACGGCTAATATGTATCGTCTCAGCTGTAAAGATGAGACGATTGAAAAGAACTGCCGCAAGCCTTCTTGCGTCTATCCTGATGTCTGCGAAAACTTGATTACCGATCACAGTAATTTAACCAAGCTGTATCGCAAAGCGCGTGATATCAAAGGCGTGAAAAAAATCCTTATTGCCTCAGGTCTGCGTTATGACTTGGCAGTGAAAGACCCTGAATACGTCAAAGAATTGGTCAGTCATCATGTCGGTGGTTATCTAAAAATCGCGCCTGAGCATTCTGAAGAAGGCGTGCTATCGAAGATGATGAAGCCGGGCATGGGCAGCTATGATAAATTCAAAGCCATGTTTGAGCAGTACAGTCAAGAAGCAGGTAAAGAGCAATATCTGATTCCTTACTTTATTGCCGCGCATCCGGGCACGAAAGATGAAGATATGATGAACCTTGCGCTTTGGCTAAAAAGTCATGGCTACCGTGCTGACCAAGTGCAGGCATTTTATCCAAGCCCGATGGCGACAGCGACCACTATGTATCACACCCATAAAGATCCGCTACATAAGGTCAGTCGTGATGAAGGTGACATGGATATCGTCAAATCTGGCAAGCAGCGTAAATTGCACAAAGCCTTTTTGCGCTTCCATGACCCAAAAAACTGGGTGATGTTGCGTAAAGCATTGCAAGATATGGGTCGTAGCGATTTGATTGGTAAAAATCGTGGTTGCTTGATTCCACCATTTAACGCCAGCTTAGAAGGTCGCGATGCCGCACAAGACAGTTACCAATCGGCGCGCAAAAAGAACAGCCGCTTAGGTAATGATTCGGTGAAGCGCAGCAATGGCTCAATCAATAACAATGTCGTTAGTAAGAATACCAAAAAGAAAGTGAGCAAAGGTAATTTCCAGACACAGCATACGGGTCTGCCGCCACGCAAAACTAAGTAATTAATTCCGCTGACCAAACTTATAAACTAAGATTGGTCAGCGACAGCTTAGGTATCCTTATCAATAAAAATCGCCCACCGGCTCTCAAGCTGGTGGGCGATTTTTATTGATAAGGCAACTGTGAGTATCTATATTCAGTGAAAAAGTCAGTGAAAAGTAATATCGACACATGACGCACTGGTGATATCAATTTTGCTTGCTTGCTTGCTGTGCCTGTGCCTGTGCAGACAAAGGCTACAAAAAATTAATATCAGCAGCATCGTATTGTTTTTGGGGTATTTTGACTATGGGGCGTCCCCTAAATGAATTATTATCCGAATAACGTCCCCCTTAAATTAGAAATTACATTAGTCATCGGTTAAGTAAGAAAGCTAATAGGTAACAAACAATTTCTAACATCGCTCTGACTATATTTTCGCTACTATGGCGCCATATGCTTAACGCATTATTAAGAACAGTTAAATGAATCAAGTTAATACTTTGGAGAAAACGATGAAAACGATAACTCAAATTGTAACCGCCCTACCAGCCCTTGCCCTACTGAGTGCTTGCGCCACTACCGCACCGACTACCCCAGATGCCACTGATACACCTGTTCCAGAAAAAGTGACAGCCGCTTATGATCGTATGGCACCAGCGCCTTATACTTGTACTGATGACAGCAAAATCATGGCAAAGCAGTCTATTAATAAAAAACAAGTGATGCTAAACGCGACATTGCCTAAAGCAAATTGGGCAGATCAACCAATCATATTAAATGGTGAGGTAAAAGGCGATGTAGCAAGTTACGTCAATGAATCAAACCCAGAAGCTGTCTATGCATGGCACATGAAAGGCGACAAAGGTATTTTTGCCATCAAATGGGCAAATGGTAAAGAATACCAAGTAAACTGCCAAATATAATCAGTAGCCACAAGCAAAAGCTATCACAAGTAGTAAACAAAAAAACAGTCATCCTATGGTGGCTGTTTTTTTTGTGCGCATTTTTTAAGAATATGCCGGTTACTTCGATATTTTCATATTCAATATTTTTACAACAAGCGCTCGTTTGCTGCATTTCGCTAGAGAACCATACAGAAAGCTGTCAAACTAGGGCATATTAATCATGACCAATAATAAAGAGGATAACTCGATGGCTAAGCGTCTGATAAGTATGATGGCAATTGCAAGTATATGGGCGCTGACAGGCTGCAATAACGCTGCCGATTCTGTTGATGCGACCGACCAAACCCCTGAGGCAGCAGCAACAGAAGCAAACTTATCGACGCCAAAAGGCGAATCAGCAGTCGGTACGATAGACTGGTCATTGGTAGACAGTGGTGAAAAGCCTGCTGACCCCACCAATTATCAGTATCCGTTTGCGCTCGATAGTCAAAACGTCCGTGATTATGCGGATTACTTCAAAGTGGATGCTGCCACCGCTCAACACAACCTCACAATAAGTATGGCAAGTAATGAGGCAGTATCGAAAGCCTTGGATCAGCTGAGTGAGACCTATGTCTCACACGAGGTAACCGATGGCAATGAGATGACGCTTATCATTCATACCACGCCCGATGTCGCTGCCAGCAGCTACGATTATGTGCTGTCTGATGACTTTGCTAAAGGGTTGGTATTACCGATTGAGATTAAACCTGATGGTAAGAAAAGTGAAGCGAAGGCGCATGGTGAGGTGGCGGAGTAAGATTACTTAGCTAGTAAAATACAATCGTCATTTTAAGAGATCTTATAGTCTTAATCTATCTTGACTGAAATATTAAAAGGCTTCCATATCGAACAATGACGTTAAGAGGTCTATTGATCGTTTTAATAATGCTCATTCTTGTGTTGTTTTCGTACAATTGGTATTGTGTACCCACACCGCATCATGCCCGACAAAATAAGTATGATGATTCGCGACTTCTATATTATAGACATGATCCTCATAAGAGTTAGGGCAAGCGTCATAGTAATTCTCCATTTGCTCATGGATACTTTCCTCTGTTAAACCTTTTGCATTACCATATTTTTTAATTCCACGTACATTATTCTTATATATGAATTCGTCGGAAATCTTATTTTCTCTTATTACCTTGCCATTAAACATCAAAGGCGCGTTTACATATTCAATATAACTTTCTACTGAATGAGTATAAGAAACATTATCCTGTAATAGACGAATGTTCAAAGCCTTATATAGCTCTGGGTCAACTAAGAACGGTGCTTTTTGATTGATCAGCAACTTGGCATCAGAGGTTTTCCAATTAAGTGTTTTAATTTCTTCTTTGAACGCTTCTTCTGTATTGGCTAAACTAACAAACTCGTAGCCATCATCCGTAAATCTCACAAACTGAACCAGACCGTTTGTCTCCCATAAGTCATGTTCCTCAATACTTTGAGTATACGCTGTACCTTCAGGGAAGTTCGGTAAGGTGCGTACAGGGATAAACGAATAGTCATCAAGTGCAATCGTATCACCATGAGCAGACGTTAGATATCCAGCTGGTAAACGCTCCGCCGATAGCCATTCACCTTCCGTATCGTCAGGCTGGCGAGTTACCCAAAATGGGTGGTTACTGGTACATAAGATATAGTTTCTACCTTTTTCACCTTGCTTGGCTACCGTTTCGTTAAAGTATTCAACTTTAAAGATTCTTTCCTTTTTCGGGGATGTAAACGTACTTATGACAGGCTTATATTCTATGTCACCAATGCCACTTTCAGGTTTAGAGAGTACAGGCTTTGATAAAATTAAGTCGCCAACTTTAATATCTTGAATCGGTACTAACCCTTTATCCGTATGTACCAATGTACCTGCGACAAACCCCGAATTGGTCATTAGCTTTCCTTTTACTGTTTTTATTATTTATAGGACTGGTTGACCACGTTGGTGTTATGTACCCATAAATCCCAGACGTAGTAAGTATGAAAGTCTTCTACCTCTAAGTTATAAACGGATGTGGTGTAAACCTCCTGTAAGACTTCAATAGGCTCACAGCCTTCAACAATCAATGGACTGGGCGCATCTTCTCCACCTAAAAATTCTTTTACATAGCCATCGTCACCATATCTAGGAAAATTATAATAATCAACATCATCAATTCCTTGGCCTTTCTTATCAGCATCTAGGATATTTCGAATTGAAGACTGTGCGGCCACACTATCTACACTAGTTGAAAAAACTGGAGATACTTCAAATATCACACATAATGATCCATTCTTTTTGGAATGAATGATTTGTCCATACTCAAGGTGGTCAAGACGTGTCCAACCTATTCCTTCCACCCAAAATGGATGGTTTGGTGTAGCTTTAATTGTGGTAAATTTATCCTTTCTGGCCATCTGCTTTAATTTACTTAAGGTCAGTCTACTAAGGTCAGTATTACATTTTATTTCCACATAAGTTAATTGCCACAATTCCTTATCCTCATGAGTCATAGTACGAATCACAGGTTTGAATACTAGCTCACCATCTCCAGATTCTGGTTTGGATAAGACTCTATCTCCTACCTTAATTTGCTCAATCGGTACAATCCCTTTGTCTGTCGTTATACGAGTCCCTGCGACAAACCCTGAATTGGTCATTAGCTTTCCTTTTACTGTTTTTATTATTTATGGGACTGGTTGACCACGTTGGTGTTATGTACCCATAGTCCTGCGTGACCAATGAAGTAGGTATGAAAATCTTTTAGTTCAATATTATATACTTTAGTATTAAAAAAATTATTACTTGTATTGACATCTAAAGTATCGAACTCTTTGATAGTTTCTTCAGGAATTGAGTTTTTTCCATAATTTATATCATAAAGGTCGCCCCACTCTTCTATTTTATGACATTGCAACTCATTTGAAGTAGAAAATATTATTGCATCAATATCAGGTCTAATATCACTTTGTGTGCAGTGTCCAAATTTGTTTAAAGGTAATGAGATAGCTATATTAGCCAAGTATGTACTAGATACTTCTATTTCAAATATTGGATAAACAGATACAACAGTATAATCTTTACTTGAGTCAAATGAAGATAATACTGTTTCGTAATCTTTTAAGTCCCTAACTGTTATCCACTCTTCTCTTTTCTCGATCCAAACATGATGACTCTTAGAAACAAATATTGCCTTAGCTTTAATTTTCTCTCCATCTATATATTCTTCGTCATTATCTATGTAAACAACTCTATATATTGCACTTTTACCTGAACAAAATGATCTAATCACGCGTTTGTATTCAGTTGGCGCATTCTTGTCACCCCATTCAGGACGTGAAAGTACCATATCACCAACTTTAATATCCTGAATTGGTACTAACCCTTTATCCGTATGAACGAGCGTTCCCGCGACAAATCCTTTGTTGTTCATTATTTTTCCTTTTTTTTATTTTTGATGCGTTTTTACATCGCAATTAGTGTTATGTACCCAAACGCCTTTTTTTCCTACAAAATAATTATGGGTATCTGCAACCTCAAGGTTATAGACATAATCAGTAAAGGTACTAGTTATCAAATCACGCTTTTGAAATAAGATGGTTTAATGGTAAGCAAGGCGCTCCCTATCGCTCATATTTCGGCTGATACAATGTTTTGCTATTTCTCAAGGGACAAGCGCCGTGTAAATCATAAAGAAAAATGGTCTATGATCTGTGTATTTCTTGGCTTTAAAAGCGCGAAATACTGAGGCCATGCTTTTCCGTTTCTGTCTTTTTCCTCTTTTAATGACAAGGACTTGCCCTACTCCCTAACCAACACCAAGAACTCTTCCTCACCCACAATTTTGACGCCTAGCTTTTCTGCTTTGGTCAGCTTAGAGCCAGCCTTATCCCCTGCCAGTAGCGCGGTGGTTTTTGCCGAGATGCTGCCTGATACTTTTGCACCCAGTGCTTGCAGTTTGGCTTTGGCTTCATCACGTGCCATTTTTTCAAGCGCACCCGTAATGACCCACGTCTGCCCATCAAGTGGTAAGTCTCCAGCAGCTTTTTGCTCGATCTTATCCCAATGCACACCTGCTTCAAGCAGCGAATTGATCACTTCGATATTGTGTGGCGCACGGAAAAACTCGTAAGCCAGTTCGGCAGTGATGGTGCCGACGTCAGGGGTTTTAATCAGGGTTTCGATACTAGCTGCCATCAGGCTATCGAGGTCACCAAATTGCTGTGCAAAGTTTTGCGCTGTGCCCTCACCCACACCGCGAATACCAAGTGCATAAATAAAGCGAGCCAGTGTTGTGTGCTTGCTGGCTTCGATAGCGCTAATGATGTTTTGTACGGATTTTTCGCCCAATTTTTCTAGCGTGACGAGCTCGTCTGTATGATTGTGCAATTGATAAATGTCTGCCACCGTCTTGACCAATCCATGCTCAAAGAAGCTAATGAGCCAACTCGCGCCAAGCCCATCGATATCCATCGCACGACGCGAGACAAAGTGAATCAACGCTTCTTGCTGCTGCGCGGGACAAAATAGACCGCCCGTACAACGTGCCAATGCTTCATCTTTTGGCAGGACGACAGGAGAGTCGCAGACAGGACAGGTAGACGGCAGCGTCACTGGCTTTGAGTCTGCTGAGCGCTGGTCATGCCAAACGCGGGTGACTTTAGGAATGACATCCCCTGCCCGATGGACGCTGACCATATCGCCTGCACGCACGTCTAAGCGCTGAATCTCACCAAAGTTATGTAAGGTGACATTACTAACCGTGACGCCGCCGACTTTGACGGGTTCGAGCTTACCCACTGGGGTAATCGCGCCGGTGCGTCCGACTTGCCATTCGATATCGTTTAGACGTGTCATCACCGTTTCGGCAGGGAATTTATAAGCGGTGGCCCAGCGCGGCTCACGCGATAAAAAACCAAGCTGCTGCTGCAATGATAGGTTATTTACCTTAATCACCATGCCATCGATTTCAAACGGCAAATCGGCACGAGCTTCAATCACTGACTCATAATACGTCTGTGCCGCGCGTGGATTTGCGACTACTTCTACGGCACTGACGGTAAAGCCAATGGTTTTTAGCCACGCCAAGCCTGCTGATTGGGTTTCGATGGTTTCAGGCAATCCCTGATTGATGGAGTAAGCATAGAATGCCAGTGGGCGACTGGCTGCCACACTAGGATCGAGCTGACGCAGACTACCCGCAGCAGCATTACGTGGATTGGCAAAGGTTTTATTTTCGCTCTCTTCTGCTAAACGATTGAGACGCTCAAACCCTGCCTTTGGCATCAGTACTTCACCGCGCACTTCTAGCAGCTCAATATCAGCAGCATCCGCAAGCCAAAGTGGCAAGTTGCGAATGGTCTTGGTATTTTGGGTAATATCTTCGCCCGTTTGCCCATCACCACGCGTGACAGCTTGTACAAATTTGCCATGCTCATATTTTAGCGACACGGCCAATCCATCAAGCTTTAGCTCCATTTCATACTCAGGATTTTTTTGCGCGTCATTTAGACGGTCATTGACACGGCGCATAAAGGTATGTAATTCGTCATAGTCAAAGACGTTGCCCAGTGACAGCATGGGGATGTCATGAGTGACTTGGGTAAAGGCAGATAGCGGCATGTCACCGACTTGATTAATCGGACTATCAGGCTGTACCAACTCAGGATGCGACTCTTCTAACGTGACCAAGGAACGACGCAACTGATCGTATTCGCTGTCTTCTAAGATGGGATTGTCGAGCACATAATAGGCATAATTGTGCTGCTTAAGAGCATCGATAAACGTGCGCATTTGGATGACGATAGTATCGCCAGTATCATGAGCCGCATTTTTATTGGTTTCAGCTTGAGCAGCGGTCGGTAAGATAGGGTCAGTCATAGTCGGCGTCTTTTTTGCAATTCAAGATGTCGATATAATAACAAGTTTGTGAGAGACTCGGTATAGTCAATCCCATATAAATCAGATACTGTGTCAGGCTCGCTCAGTCTACTAGGTGTAGTACTTTCACTCACCTTCCTTGTATCTAAATTATAGTCAAATCCATATAAATCCGCTACATCGTCATCCTCACTAACCATACTAATGTATAGCTTGCACTCGGCTTCCTTGTATCGAAAATATTTGGAATCAACTATATCTTGAACCGACTCTAGAATTTTGCAGAAATGAAAGCACATTAAAAAAGGCAAATAACGTCAATCGCTATTTGCCTTTTATATGACTTCTAACATTAACCAGCTCTTACTTTCCGTAACCTTTAGCCTTCAAGCTCTTAATCTTCAAGCTTCTAACCTTCATAATCGCGGACTTGGTTGCGTAGTTGCTGCTTGTATTCAGAGGTGATTGGTTCGTTCTCTTCATCCAGCATAATGGCATCCAAATCACTGGCCATCATATAAGCAATGCTCATCATACTATCGAAGCTGCGCAATGCTTGTGGGTGTGGCAACGATAAAAATACCACCACACCAGTATAGGTATTGGTCGCCACGCTATGCGGATCAAATGGTGCGATACCGCTATCAGTGATACCCATCATGCTAAACCACAGCATACCGGTGCCGTCTTTTTGCTCGTAGCGATGGAACATATTCATCGCGCCATAGCGCAGACCATATTTGTCAATCAGCGCCAATAAATCACGGCCACGGATAGTCGCCGTTGGACGGTCACGATATTGGTGCGGCAAGATGGTGATATTGATGTTGTCTTTGGCATTGATCAATGGACCGTTTTGCGCGTCGTCGCCTGACTCTGATAGATGCTGATCAAGTATCGGGCTGTTGTCATCGAAGCTAGGCTCTTCTGCCGTGTCAATCGATGGCATCAGATTATCCGTTGCCGACATAAGGCTTGAAAACGCATCAGGCTCTTGTTCGATATGCATCTGATCAGCAGCTTCTACAAATTCAGCACTATCGGCACGGCGTTGCTCATCTTGCCAGCGCGCATAGTCAGCTTCATCGATGACGTCATGGTCGTCAGTTACGGTACTGCTATGCTCGGCTGTTAGCTGGGCGTCAACGTTAGTATGCGTTTGCGTCAAAGGCTCTTCTTCAACGACGGCATCCAAGTAGCTACGATCTGGACCGATGCTCGTCTCGCCAGCGACCGTATCATCAAGGTCTGGCTGATCGACGATATTACGCTCGTGACGCGGTATGATGGGAATACCATTTTTGTCATAATTGACCGCAGCAGCTTCGGTAGCAGCGCGGCGCTTAAAGCTACGAATGACCATAAACAGCCCTGCGAGCACGATAAACGCGGCAATGGCAATCAATATAAACTGAATAACGGTCATGATAAATACATCCTAGTATATATAACAAAAGGGAATACACAAACGAGCATAAATGGCAATATTCTAGCATGGCTGACCTATGTCGTCACCACATTGTGTACTTTATAACCAGTAAGCTTGAATGAGGTAAGGCTTATTTGCATTTATGCCAATTGATTGATTATATTTGCATCTCGCTGATTCTCATAGCACTTTTAGTATCAGATTTTTGAGTCTTAGCTCTCTACATAACGCGCGGCCTCATCTAGCGAGACGCTGACTAATGTAGAAATACCTGCGCTTGGCATAGTAATGCCTTTTAACTCATCAGCAATCTGCATTGTCAGCTTGTTATGACTGATAAAAATAAACTGTAAATCATCTGCCAGCTCATGAATCAAACTGGTAAAGCGTTCGACGTTGGCATCATCAAGTGGTGCATCGACTTCATCGAGCACACAGAACGGTGCGGGATGCTGCTTAAATATCGCAAAAATCAAGCTCAGCGCAGTGAGGGTTTTTTCACCACCCGACAGTACAGCTAGGCGACTATTACGCTTGCCCTTTGGCTGTGCCATTAAGGTAAGCCCTGCCCGCCACTGCTCTGACTTATGCTTGTCAGCAGGGAGATTGGCTGGCATATCGTCTGTGTTCAATGTCAAACTGGCTTGACCACCACCGAAGACTTTGGCAAATAAATTGGCAAGCTCAGTATTGACCGCATCTAGCGTCTGCATAAACAGGGTCTTAGTCGTCTCATCAATAGACTCAATCGCTGCTGTCAACGTCTGCATACTGGCCGCAATATCTGCTGTCTGCTGCGCCAATGGCTCCAGACGTTCATTGACCTCAGCCAACTCTGCCACTGCAGCGAGATTGACTGGGCCAATTTTGCCTAGCTGCTGCTCAAGCGTGGCACGTTCAGCCTCCAACTCTGCGATTTTATCTGGACGCACACGACGATCATGCGCAATAAAATCGGCGAGCAGGTTTGAGACGCTCATCACTTGTTGCTGATGCTGCGGGTGCTGTGTTGAATGCGACTCCGATTTATATTTATGGCTCACTTTATAGTACGCCTCTAAAGCGTCATGGGTATGAGTGCTCGCATCATCCAAACGTGCCATGCTTAGTGCCAACTCAGTAGCATGATTCGCAAGCTTACCCTGCTGAACTTGTAGCATCTTTTGCACGCTATCCAGCGCCGTCTGCTGCTGAGCATAGTCTTGCTTTAGCGCAGCCAATGCCGTATCACGCTCGGTCAATAGCACTTGCTGCTTATCTCGTGCTGTCTGCGCCGTCTGTAATGCTGCTTGTAAGTCTGTTAGCTTATCCTGCTGCTTCTGATGACTGGCTTTTAGCTGCTGCTCGCTCTGTAGCGATTGGTCGTATTGCGCATTTGCCCGTGCAAGGCTACTGACACTATGCTCTAAGCGCATCTCGCTCTGCTGGATACGCAGCTGCAATGCTTGCCATGCATCATCATCGGCTTGGCGTGTGCGATTTAGCTCACTGCGCTCAGCCTGTAACTGCTGACTGGTCACACGGGCATCAGATATTTGCGGTGTTAACGCTACTATCTGGCTTTGAATATCTTGCTGTTCATGAGTGAGCGTTTGTCCCTCTTGATCTAACTCTAACTGCTCTTGCTCAAGAGCAGATTTATCCGCCATGAGACGCTGGCTATCTGCTTGCAGACGCTCAGCATTGGCACGCTGAGTCGTTAGCTGCTGCTGATATTTATGTTTATCACGGGTGAGCTGATCCGCTTGTGCACGGGTTTCTTCTAGATTGACCGTTAACGCATCATAGTCGCATTGATTCTTTGCAATGGTCTTTTGTGTCTCTTGAATTTTGGTTTCAAACTCATCTAGCAAATCTTCTAATGCTTGCAAACGGCTGCGCTGCTGCAATCGCTGTGTTAAAAACTGACTGTTGCTGTCATCTCGTCCACCTTGTGCACCTGTAAACTTACTCAGATTAATCGTACCCTGACGACTGATGAGCCAACCGTCTGCGGTCAACAAAATAGCTGACGATGGCAATGCTTTTAAGATACTAGCAAAGTCTTCAAGAGTCTGCTGACTGGTCGCTTCTGATTGCGCAATATACAAGTAGCACTGCTGCCAAAGCGCCAATGCAGGCTGCTTAATCAGTTGTGATAACGGCAAGACTTGATCAGCAAAGTGGTCTGGCAGATTACTGAAAAATGGCTTTGTAGCTGCCTCATTTTTGGCAGCTAGCCACAAGCTATGACCACTCTCTATTGAAGATTTTCCTTCTGTATTAGCCTGCTCATTTTGCGCTGTTTGATAAGTAACAATATCCGTTAGATCATGCTCAAGCATGTGCCATAAGCTGTGCGCTTTCTCAATATCACTGCTCACATCATCAACGTTTTGTTGATTAGATTGGTCAGAGAACAGCACATGACTATCTAGCCATAACGCTAAGACACTATCGAGTAATACCGCGTGCTGCTGCCCTTTTTCACTCAGCTCAATCTGCTCACGTAAGGTAGTAATGGCCAATTCGTTATAGCGATTGACGACATTACTTTCCAAGCCATCGTCTAGATGGCCTGCTGTAGAGACAGAGGCTTGCTGTTGATTTTGCGGTGTAGGTTTTGGATGCAATATCTGATGCAGGGTATCATATTCACTGGCCAATACCGCGTGACGCTTCTCATGCTCACTCAACTCACGTTGCTGCGTATTCAAGCGCTGCTGTAAACCATGTGCTTGCGGTTGTAGTTCCGACAGACGCTCATCGACGCTGTCTTGTTGGCGCTCTATCTGCTGCAATTGTTTGTTTAGCTCTGCAACTTGCGTCTCTAACGTCTGCTGTAGGTTTTGTGCATCCGTTGGCGCTTGTTCATCAGAGCGCTTATCAGATTCCTTATCAAAACCATCATTATTGCTAGATGCTGATAGCGATTGTTGTAATTGCTGCCATAGATTTTGCCAGTTTTGTTGGCGGCGCTGCCATTTGTCATGGTTCTGTTGATGGCGTTTTTGCGCTTGGCTATTGATGGCTTGCTGCTGCTCAAGCATGCGCGCATTATCTTGCAAGCGTGATAACTGGTTTTGCGCGTCATGCCATGCGCGTTGTAACGGTTGCTCATTACGCTTATGCGTGTCACGTTTACCCATCAACTCACTGAGCTGTGGGCGTAACGACTCTAATATATTCTGCTGCTCGGCTTGCTCGGCTTTCAATCGATCAATCTCACCCACTGCTTGCGCGCGCTGCTGATCTAAGTTGGCAAGTTGCTGCTCAATCACAGTCAATTGTGACTTGGCATCGCTCAGTGCGTGCTCAGCTTGTTGATAGCCAAGCTGCTGCTGATAATGAGCGCTTTGAGCATCGTCCTTGAGCCATTGCTCTTGGTTAATGTGCGTGGCGAGCTTATCTTGTTGCGCTTTTAGCGTCTCATAGTCGGCTTGTAATGTAGCGACTTCAGCGGTGCTACGCTCATGGGCGATTTTCTGCTGCTGCTGCGTATGCTTGGCTTGATACAACTGCTGAATGGCCAGTTGCTGCTTGATATCAGCAAGTGTTAAGGCCAATTCTTCATAACGCTGCGCACTGGCGGCTTGCTTCGACAAGCGCTTTTGTTGGCTGACCAGCTCGCTTTGCATGTCATGCAGACGTGCTAGGTTTTCTTGTGTTTTTTCTAGCTTCTTTTGCGTTTCTTCACGGCGCGCTTGATAGCGAGACACCCCTGCGGCCTCTTCAATGAACTCACGCAGCTGCATGGGACTAGATTCGACAATACGCCCAATCATGCCTTGTTCAATCACCGCATAACTACGCGCACCAAGCCCTGTGCCCAAAAACACATCGACCACATCACGGCGACGACAACGTGTGCCATTGATAAAGTAATCTGAGCGGCCATCCTTATTTACCTGACGGCGAACAGACAGCTCTTGGTACAGGTTAAACTCATGACGAATGCCGGTATGCTCATCTTGCGTATGCTCAAACGTCAGCTCGACACTGGCGACACTTTTGGCAGCTTTATCTTGCGTACCAGCAAAGATGACATCGCTCATCGCGCCGCCACGCAACTGCTTGGCAGAGGTCTCACCCAGTACCCAGCGAATGGCATCAATCACGTTGGATTTGCCACAGCCGTTCGGCCCGACAATAGCAGTGATACCATGGCGAAAGGTAAAAGTCGTTGGATTGGCAAAGGATTTGAAGCCTGCCAGCTTTAGAGATTTTAAACGCATGAAGAGTCAGTAAACTTAGCAAAAACAGGCGGCTATTCTACCTGAAATTGTGGTGGGTTTTTAGGGTTAAACAGCTAACTGCATAAACGATTTTGATTCAAGGCTCTGGTGAAACCCCTGCAGCAGTTTTTGTTCTACTTGGCAGGTGTCATTTTCTGCTAAATAGCGATTGTTAAACTCAATAAGAGCGGACCAAGAGATACTGGCCACTTCTAAATGCTCGACTATTTCCAACAGCTCTGTTCTTAGTAGATGCTGATACTTCCTCGGTCTTTTATGACATAACGCCAGCTCTCGGTCTACGAGCGTTTGCTTGTTTTGCTTTAGCGCGTCACCACCGATAAATAATAGTAGAAACTTTGTACCCTGCTCAATGAAGCCTTTTTCTAATAAATGCTCGTACATTAGGCAGTACTTTAGGATTTGGTCTGGGTTTTTCCGACCAGCGAGCTTTAACTCATTTGCTACCAGCACGTTCGCTTGATGGTTATAGGCTAAGTTATCCATATACATCGCTTTTAGCTCTGTACTGTTTTCAAACATACCGCTGTTGCCGTGTGTCGACCATGATCTATTTGGCTCAAAGGATATAAATTGCTGATAAAATAAATCTAAGTAGATATCACTACATAAACTCAAAAAAATATCGAATTCTTTATTCAGATAATCTTCAGAAAAAAACGTGACGCGGCGCACGGCTTCTCTTGCATCACAGATGCCTGACGTTTGCGTTGAATAGGTCTCTAGCTGCTCAGATTCACTCATTTTTGTATTGAGTTTTTTGATGATTGATTGCTCAATCTCTTCTATATTTTTGCCTGCAAGCTCAGGATGGGTTGCCCACTCAATGATTTGGCGTACATATTGCTTTTTAGTAATGCCTAAAATACGCTGCGGCTCCCACGCCAAAAACTCTATCATATTAGATAGGCCAGCCGTCCATGATATCTGGTCTTTTAGATGACTCATTGAGCCGAAAATACGGCGGTATTTTTCTGCAGCTTTCATACTAATGATGTCTCATGGTTTACATACTAGCTTTATAAAGGTTTGTCATTGCTATAGTCATTTCACTATAAAGTATGACAGCGTTAACCTCGCTTGAAGTATCACATATACGTCTACACTCGGTTGACTTGTACTACTTTTAAATTGAATCGACTATACAATATGTCAAGTTTATCTAAGATATTTAAAGCCTGTCAGCTTTAGGGGTTTTGGGCGCATAAAGAATCAATAAACGTAGTAAAAACAGGCGGCTATTCTACCTGAAGTTGGGGTGGTTTTTTAGGGTTTGTGGGTTTAAAAAATAGGAAAGTTAGAGTGACATTATTGTCACTCTTTATATAATTTAGTCTAATGACTCTTCTGCTTTGACTAAAAACACAATCGTAGATGCTGTCATATGTAGTACATACTGCAAGAGGGGCTCAGGAACCTCTACAGTTTTATTACCTTTACCATGACCGCTCAACTTATTTCTAGGTGTGGGTATGCTAGAAGTCAACATATTATTCAACGAAGTAAAATGATCAGTCCAAAATTTTGGTATTAACTCGTTACGTATACAGCAGTTTATAAGTTTGCTCGCAGTATCTCGATTTTTATCATACTCCCAACCATGTTTATCTAATATAATTTTCATAGTGCTTTCAAAAGCTTTGAGACAATCTGTCAGTGCTGAATCGTAACGACCATAACGATAATGTTCGTGAGCTTTTAAGAATTCTTCTTGTGCGCCTTTATACATTGGGTTACTTAATAGCTGTAAAGCTGGCTTAACTGCTTCAGCATGAATAAATTCGGAATCAATTCTAATAATTTGACCGTTATCATATTGGTAACCTACGCCATGTTCCCGGAATCTTTGATTTAGCTCTTCTATAATATCGCTAATGTTTATTCCATGAGGATATTGGTCAGCAAAAATCTTAGTAAACCTTACCATTAACTCTACGACACTTAATGCTTTCTCAATATTTTTCTCAGTTAAGAAGTATTTTGATATATTTTGTAGATAACTAACAGTACTGCCTAAATAGGTATCATCTTTGTTCAACTCAAACACACCTAGCTCTTTACACAAAATATTGTAGCATGCCTCAAGATATCTTCGATTGTCACTACTAGTATGCCACTCTCCCCCTGAATGATCTTCGCCCATTGTTTCTTTCCACATATGAACTATTTGAACCTTTAATGTGTCTGATAGTTCTTCGTATTGGTAAACGTCAGGGTATTCACCTCTAATCCTCTTTTGTCTTATATGGAATAGATCAACAATAGCCATATTAAATCCTCAATTTATTTATTAATAACTACTTTACCAAACCAAGACTAAATCACCCCAATCCCACTTAATAATAACTGTCCACCAGCAAACACTAACAACACGCCAAACGCTCGTTTAAGCATAAGGGCAGGCAGTACATGGGCGAGCTTGGCACCGACTTTTGCCATCGCAAAGCTAGCCACTGAAATACATAAAAATCCCGTGATATGCACAAATCCTATCGTACCCTCAGGCAGATTGACCACGTCTTGACCGAACCATGCAAACCCTGCCGCGCCAGCCAATGCGATTGGTAGACCGCACGCCGCTGACGTACCGACCGATTGTTTCATCGGGAGTCCCGCCCAGTTTAAAAACGGTACGGTCAAACTACCACCGCCAATACCAAAGATAGACGATGCCATACCAATACCTGTACCAGCACCAAACTGGACGCCAGCAGATGGCAGTGGCTTGCCCAACTGCTCTTTATTAGAGAAAAATAGCATCTTTATCGCAACTAAAAGCGCGCCGATACCGATAATGGCTTGTAGTACCTTGCCGTCAATCATGTCCGCAACACCCGCGCCCACCAGACTACCGACGACCAAACCCAGTGCCATTTTTTTCCATACTTCCCAGCGTACACCGCCGCGCTTATTATGAGCAGTGAGTGAGCTAATCGAGGTCACAACGATGGTCGCCAGTGACGTACCAATGGCCAAATGAGTCACCACTTCTGGCGAAAAATCATATGCGGTAAAAATCCATACCAATGCTGGTACGATAATCATGCCGCCGCCAACGCCAAACAATCCAGCACTCACGCCAGCAAACGCCCCTGCAATCACAAACCACACATATAGCATCATCGAATTAGCCTTTTATCTTGCTTGTATTTTGAACGGTATTTTTATCTTACTGATTTGCCTGTTTATGCACTTAGTGACATCTTCTTAATTGCATTTGCCAAATCACACCCCAATCTTTATGCTGTCTGTTCGCGAAAACCGTCCAGTATATCAAAGATTATCCCAGCGACATTACTCAAGTAGAATAAACTTATGCCGATACTTAATCAATCATCTCACTCTGTGTCTGAGTCATTAACACTTGAGCATTTACCTGAGCTGAATCATCGCCATCTTACCAGTAGCGCCTCTACCAATAGCGAGCTAATAGCGGATGTACAGAATGGCATATTGAATGCGACCGAAATGCACCTGCTAACGGCTGAAACCCAAAGCGCTGGTCGCGGACAACACGGGCGCTCATGGCAATCACCGCGTGGCAATGTCTACCTATCGCTCTATCATCCTGTTCACATACCTGTTAGCGGCTTACTGTCACTAATCATCGGTGTAGAGCTGGCAAAAATGCCCGTCATCCAAGTGCTAAACGAGCAATTACAAATGCAAGGACTGACGCCAATCGGCGTGAAGTGGGCAAATGATTTGGGGGTTTATCAAAGTCAAAATCAATCTCAAAGCCAATCTGCCTTAGATAACGCTGATGTGCATCATACGGAATTAAATCATCAGACGCTGCCGTTTAATAAACTTGCTGGAATTCTGATTGAACCCGTATCGCAAGCAGGCAAACTGGTTGGCGTGGTCATAGGTGTCGGCCTCAATGTCCAAGCCACACCAAAGCTAACTGCCCAAACCTCTGAAGGCATGAGTTATCAGGCCATTAGCTTACAAGATATTGCTGAGACGCTACAGCCAAAAGCGCAGGCTGCCAGTCTACCGAGCTTACGTGTGCTTTATCAGCAAATGAGTAAAGCATTAATGGCTGCTATGACGCGCTTCGAGCACCTAAGTATAGAAAAGCCAACGGGACATAGTTATTATCTGGACAGCTTTTTAAAACAGTTTGACTCGATGGATGCACTGAGCGAGCTGCGATTACGTGTGACCCAAGAGCATAACGGTCAAACCAATATACTCACGGGTTACGCTTGTGGTATCGATACACATGGATGTTTGCAATTGCGCCAAGATAACGGTAAGATTTCTGCACTTTTCACCGGACGCATTGACGTTATTCAAACGACTTAATCGTTTAATCAACGAGCACTAAAGTGCAGTAGCTATCAGGATAGGATGTTGATAATTGCTTCACTGTATATAAAGGGAATTTTATGCTCTGGCTTGATCTTGGAAATACCCGCCTGAAATACTGGCTCACCGATGATATCGGTCAGATAGTCACACATGATGCCAAACAACATTTGCAGGCACCAGCCGAATTGCTGATGGGTCTGACGGATCGCTTTGAGCGTTTTGCTCCTGACTTTATCGGTATCTCGTCCGTACTAGGTGACGAGCTGAATGCTAAGGTATCAGAGACCTTAAGCCGTCTTAACATTCCGTTTGAATTCGTCCATGTCGATGCAGCTCACACACTCATGAAGAGTCAATATAATGATGAGCAGCTCGGCTGTGATCGTTGGCTACAAATGCTCGGCGCGGTGGATAAGAAAAAGCGTCAATGTGTGATTGGTTGCGGTACAGCAGTGACCATTGATTTGATCGATCATGCTGAGCATTTGGGTGGTTATATTTTCCCGAGTATCTACCTGC
This sequence comes from Psychrobacter sp. AT9, assembly GCF_047272965.1. NCBI lineage: Bacteria > Pseudomonadati > Pseudomonadota > Gammaproteobacteria > Moraxellales > Moraxellaceae > Psychrobacter > Psychrobacter sp. AT9. The sequence continues at coordinate 498,302 of NZ_JBKOTW010000001.1, read as the reverse complement.
AACGTGAGTCGTTGTTTTCTGGTACCAAGCAAATCACCATCTCTAATGGGACTTTCGACAGTGTCGGCCAAGGTGTAACCACACAAGATGCGGTACATCGCGGCATCCTATTATCAATCGTCGGTGCGATTAATGAGATTAGCCATCGTCATCCCAACTTTGAAGTTATCATGACGGGTGGTGATGCAGCTATTATTTCTCAGCATGTTAATCGTCCTGTACGTCTTCGTGATGATTTATTGTTAAATGGTCTGGCACGATATTTTGATCATAGTAAATAATTGACGTGCGTTGTCGTATTTTATAAAGTTAGAATAGAAAAAGCAGTACGTCTGAAGCGTACTGCTTTTTTTGGTTTAAATACGACGGTTATCGTGCTGTAAATACAATCGGTACATCAACATTTCCCATTACTGCCTTTCCTTTTTTCAAGAAAGGCTTAAATCGAGCTTTGTACAGTTCTCTAATAGCCATTTTATCGATCCTTTCTACACCACTACTCTCAATCACTTTTATATTTTCAATACTGCCTTGCTTATCAACGCGTAATGACAAAACTATTTTTAAATCCGTTCTATCACAAGGCTTGATAGCAGCCCCATTTTCATCATAGGAACAATGAATTAAATATCTATCTATGGGGTTATGACGAATAGCACGATCGAATATCGGCGGTTTCAGCCAGCTAGCATCTCGAGTAGAGAGCTGAATAACAGGTTCAGGATTAAACAAGTCAACCAGCTCTGCTTGTGCAGGCGTTATACTCACTGTTATCGTAAAAAATGCAAACAAAGCGACTAACAGACTGTAAGTACTGATAGGTTTTATGTTGGTTAGAAAATGAGAAGCTGTCTTGTTGTAAGCTATGTTATTAAAGGCTAGCTTGGTATGTGATGTATGGGTCATTGTAAAATTCTTTTATTTCAGTCATTAAAAAGTGCCACGCTATGAGACATATAACGTAGCACATTTTTAGATTTTAAAATAAAATTATTCGATAAAAGTTAACTTTTAAATCGTGGTTACATTTTATTTAGTCGCGCTTTATTTTGTCTCGTTAAACAGCTCACGACCGATTAGCATACGACGGATTTCACTGGTTCCTGCGCCGATCTCATACAGCTTAGCATCGCGCCAGTAGCGACCAAGTGGATACTCATTGGTATAGCCATTGCCGCCAAATATTTGAATACCTTCACCTGCCATCCAAGTAGCTTTTTCGGCACACCATAAAATCACACTGGCACAGTCTTTACGCACTTCTCGACTATGACCAGCACCACGCGCGTCCAACATGTCGAGGTTTTTACCCACGGTGTACAAGAAGCTACGACCTGCTTGCAATATCGTATACATGTCCGCAACTTTGCCTTGGATAAGCTGGAACTCACCGATGGCTTGACCGAACTGCTTACGATCATGGATATAAGGCACGACATTGTCCATCACTGCTTGCATGATGCCGATAGGACCTGCAGCCAATACGGCACGCTCATAATCTAGGCCACTCATCAATACCTTAACACCTTCATTGAGACCGCCTAAGATATTTTCGCTCGGCACGGTCACATTGTTAAAGGTCATTTCGCCAGTATGGCTACCACGCATGCCGAGCTTATCGAGCTTTTGCGCTGTGCCAAAACCTTCCATGCCTTTTTCAACGATAAAAGCGGTCATGCCTTTGCCACCTAGCTCTGGATTGGTCTTCGCATAGACCACCATCACATCCGCATCAGGACCATTGGTGATCCACATTTTTGTGCCGTTCAACACATAGTTGCCGTCTTTTTCTTCAGCTCTGAGCTTCATGCTGACAACGTCTGAGCCAGCACCGGTCTCACTCATTGCCAATGCACCGATGAATTCACCGCTGACCAGCTTTGGTAAGTACTTTTGTTTTTGTGCTTCACTGCCATTACGTTTAATTTGGTTGATACATAGGTTTGAGTGTGCGCCATAGCTAAGCGCTACCGATGCCGAAGCACGGCTAATCTCTTCCATCGCGACCATATGTGCGACGTAGCCCATGTTTGATCCGCCGTATTCTTCAGGAACGGTAATGCCATGTAGACCGATGTCACCCATCTTTTGCCACAGATCCATCGGGAACTCATCGCTACTGTCGATTTCGCTTGCACGTGGGGCGATTTCATTGGTTGCAAACTGCTGCACCATATCGCGTAATGCATCAATATCTTCGCCAAGCTGAAAATTCAATCCAGGTAAACTCATAACTATTCCTTGTGTTTTAGTATTTAATTTTTGCGATAATTTTTAAGACTGACGTTTATTGATTAAGGCACGCGCCACGTTTGAGCCATTTGGACGCTTTAAAAATTCACTGATACGTTCACCTGCCACGACCAATTTATCCAGATCGATACCCGTGCTGATACCCATACCATGCAACATATACACCACATCTTCGGTCGCGACATTGCCCGTTGCGCCTTTAGCATACGGACAACCGCCCAAGCCAGCGACAGAGGTATCAAACTCACTGACACCCATTTGTAGTGCGACTAGCGTATTGCTCAATGCTTGACCATAAGTATCATGAAAATGCCCAGATAACATAGAGATATCAGCATACTCAAGTGCAGCTTGCAACGCTCGTTGTACTTTGAGCGGTGTACCCACACCGATCGTATCGGCAATGCCAATCTGCTCTGAACCTATCTCAATCAATCGCTTGGTGACATACGCTACTTGGCTAGGTTCAATCTCGCCTTCATAGGGACAACCAACCGTACAAGAGATCACGCCTCGTACTTTGATGCCTTGTGCTTTTGCTGCCGCAGCTACTGGTGCAAAACGCTCAATACTCTCATCGATACTACAATTGATGTTTTTTTGACTAAAGGTTTCGCTGGCTGAGCCAAAGATGACGATCTCATCAGGACGATGCAAGATAGCATTTTCAAAGCCGCGCATATTGGGTACCAGTACCGAGTAACAAACGTCTGTCTGCCGCGCAGGCGCTAGCGCGTCAAGCAACGCTCTGTTATCACCCATTTGTGGCACCCACTTTGGCGAAACAAAACTGGTTGCTTCTAGCTTTTTGACACCCGCCGCGATTAAATCATTAATGAGCGCCTGCTTGATAGCGGTCGGCACTGTCATGGATTCGTTTTGCAGTCCATCACGCGGACTGACATCAACGATTCTGACGTGTTTTGGGTATGCATTTTTCATGCTTATCATCCTTTTTAATGCTCGCCTTTCTATAGTCGATTCAATTTAAAAATAATACCGTGTTGCTGGTATAGATTTTGCGAAGCCTCTGGAGCGCGAAGTGCACAGCGAGCGAGGAAAATGTATACCAGCAGAAAGCTATTTTGAACGTACTTCTTTTATATTGCACTGACTATATTACTCTTCTGTCAGCTACTTGCTTTCAGTGTCAATGCGTAATAACTCGTCACCATCAGCGACCAAATCACCTGCTGCAAATAGCAATTCTGCCACCATACCATCCGTCGGCGCAGTAATGGTGTGCTCAATCTTCATGGCTTCTATGACTGCTAATGGCTCACCTTTTTTCACAGTATCGCCAACCGCTACTTTAAAGGCCACTACTTGTCCTGGCATCGGCGATTTTAAACTACCAACTGCTGCGGACTCTTCGCCTACGTGCGCCATAATATCGACAAGCGTAATCTCGTCACGGCCACTGTCTGTGAACACATAAACGGTCTCATTATGCACCCAGCTTTGCGCACTAGTACGTGCACCATCCAACCATAACGTATGATTATTTTCGTCACTGCTAACATAGCTCACTTGACCTTCATAAACTGTTTCGGTCTGAGCAGCTACGTTAATATTGCTATTATCCTGTGTATTCGCGATCTCTTTTTCGATAACAAGCGTAAAGCTGCCGAGATTATCGCTGCCCTTTTTACTATCAGAACAACTTGCATTGTGCCAGTTGCTCATGCGGGCCGTATAAGTACTCTCATCATAAACTAAGCTAAATGAACGGGTGTAATCGTTATAAGCACGGAAGCCAGTAGGTTTGCTAAATGGATCGATATCTGACTCTTGCATCGCCATCTCGCTCGCAAGCTGACGAGTAATGGCGGTCACAACTAGCGTGGATAAAGCTAAAGGCTGCTGATTAAAAATCGCATCACGCTCGTGCTCAATCAGAGCAGTATCGAGATTGGCTTTGCTAAAAGATTCCGTATTTAAAATATAGCGCAAAAATGCCGCGTTATTCGGCAAACCTACGATACGTGTTTGGGCAAGTGCTCGATCGAGCTTGGCTAATGCTTGCTCTCGCGTCGGTGCATGAACAATCAATTTGGCAATCATAGAGTCATAAAACGGGCTAATTACATCACCTTCGCGCACGCCATCATCGATACGCACGCCAGTACCCTCTTTATCAATCATAAAGGTGCTGTGTTCAGGTTTTTGATACGTAAACAACGTACCTGTCGCTGGCAAGAAGCTATTGTCAGGGTTTTCGGCACAGATGCGTGCCTCAATTGCATGACCGTTGATAGTGAGGTCGGCTTGGGTTTTTGGCAATGGCTGACCTGCCGCCACCAAAAGCTGCCACTCAACCAAATCGACACCCGTAATCGCTTCACTGACTGGATGCTCAACCTGTAACCGCGTATTCATTTCCATGAAATAAAAATTCATAGAATCTTCACGCTGCTCAACGATGAACTCGACCGTGCCTGCGCCAACATAATCGACCGCACGAGCTGCTTCGATGGCAGCTGTTCCCATCGCTTCACGCATCGTAATATCAACACCCGGTGCAGGCGCTTCTTCTAATACTTTTTGGTGACGGCGCTGTACGGAACAATCACGCTCAAACAAATGTACATAGTTGCCATGCGTATCACCAAATACTTGGATTTCGATATGACGTGGTTTCAGCGCGTATTTCTCAACTAGCACTTTATCATCACCAAAGCTGGTAATGGCTTCACGGCGACATGAGTCTAGCAAGTCAATAAAATCGCTGCTTTTTTCAACGATACGCATACCTTTACCGCCGCCACCTGCACTGGCTTTGATTAATACTGGATAGCCAATACTATCTGCTTGCTGCTGCAAAAATTCTGCATCTTGATTGTCACCATGATAGCCGGGTATCAATGGCACGCCAGCTGTTTCCATCAACCGCTTGGACTCAGACTTACCGCCCATAGCTCGGATAGCATCAGCCGATGGACCGATAAAGACCAATCCTGCATCCTGACAAGCTTGCGCAAAGTCAGCGTTTTCGCTTAAAAACCCATAACCCGGATGAATCGCTTGTGCGCCAGTCTCAAGCGCTATTGCGATAATCGCATCACCTTTTAGATAGCTGTCTTTAGGAGCTGAGCCACCCAAATAAATAGCCTCATCACAGACAGCAACATGCTTAGCTTCACGATCCGCATCAGAGTAAACGGCAACGGTGCTGACACCCAGACGCTTGGCAGTCGCGGCTACTCGGCAGGCAATTTCACCACGGTTGGCAATTAGAATTTTAGAAAACATAACTATCCCTGTGTGTTATCGTTTTTATTTAATGTCTTATCTATTTACTCATTTATCTCTCATGCATTATCAATCTGCCGTCAACCAATTGGGCTTACGCTTTTGCAAAAAGGCTTGCACGCCCTCTTTTCCTTGCTCTGATGAGCGGATATCAGCGATGCCTTTTACCGTATCGGCAATCAGCTCATCAGTGATGGGCGCACCAGCGACGTCGTGTAGTAGCTGTTTGCAGGTTTTCACTGCGTCAGGGCTGTTCTTAACTACTTTATTACAGAACGCAGCCACTTCATCAGCCAGCCATTCTTCGCTAACCCGCTCATGGATAAAGCCAAGCTGACGTGCTTTTTTGGCATCAAATACTTCAGCACTTAAGAAGTAACGCTGTGATGCTCTGGCGCCTAGCGCTCGTATGACATAAGGGCTAATCGTTGCAGGGGCTAAGCCTAAACGCACTTCACTGAGGCAGAAGTTAGCAATTTTGACAGCGATGGCCACGTCACAGACAGCGACTAAACCCATACCACCTGCATAAACGTCACCTTGAATAGCCGCAACTGTTGGCTTTGGGCATTCATAAATAGTTTTGAGCATTTGCGCTAATTTGTCCGCGTCTGCTAGGTTTTCTTCATAGCTATAATCCGCCATAGCACGCATCCAATTCAAATCGGCACCCGCGCAGAATGCCTTGCCAGCAGCGGCTAGTACAATGACACGTACCTCATCATCAGCGCCAAGCGTATTAAATGCATCAGTTAGCTCGGCAATCATCTCATCGTTAAAGGCATTACGTATCTCAGGGCGATTTAAGGTCACTGTCGCCACATGCTGCTCAACGTTAACCAATAAACTTTTATAATTTTCAGATTTTTTATCACTGTCTTTTTTCATAATTTTCTCTATATTTTTTATGTATGTATCTTTCTTTCTTTCTTTCTTTCTATAGATACTTAATCAAACTTTCAGTTAATCCATAATAATACAAGGATACCAAGTGCAAAGACCAAGCGCAGATGTACAAATCGTATTTCCTAAAAGATTGCCGCAGCAATACTTTATTATGAACAAAAACTTATTATGGGAAGACTTTAGAACGCTTACATTCTAAAAACACCAAAAGTCGTCTCTTCAATCGGTGCGTTATAGGCAGCGCTTAACCCTAGTGCCAATACATGACGGGTATCAGCAGGATCAATCACGCCGTCATCCCATAGACGTGCGGTGGCATAGTAAGGATGACCTTGCTTTTCATACATATCAAGAATCGGCGCTTTAAATGCCGCTTCATCCTCATCACTCCACGCTTCACCTTTACGGTCAAAATTGTCACGCTTGACCGTTGCCAATACTGATGCTGCTTGCTCGCCGCCCATCACCGAGATGCGCGCATTTGGCCACATCCATAAGAAGCGTGGGCTATAAGCGCGACCACACATGCCATAGTTACCAGCGCCAAACGAGCCACCGACAATGACCGTGAATTTTGGTACTTTTGCATTGGCGACTGCCATGACCATTTTGGCACCATGACGGGCAATGCCTTCGTTTTCATATTTGCGACCGACCATAAAGCCAGTGATATTTTGCAAAAATACCAATGGGATTTTACGCTTGCAACATAGCTCAATGAAGTGCGTGCCTTTTTGCGCTGATTCACTAAATAAGATGCCGTTGTTGGCGATGATACCGACTGGCATCCCTTCGATATGAGCGAATCCGCAAACCAACGTCGTGCCAAAGCGTGATTTAAATTCATCAAAAGCACTGTCATCGACGATACGAGCAATGATTTCTTTGATATCAAATGGCTTGCGCTTATCGGTTGGAATGACGCCATATAGTTCTTTGGCATCATAGCGTGGTGGGCGTGGTTTGATTTGATTGGGCACTTGCTTCGCAGGACGATTTAGATGGCTAACGATGTTGCGCGCAATTGACAACGCATGCGTATCGCTTTGTGCTAAGTGATCGACGACCCCTGACAGACGGGTATGCACATCGCCGCCACCTAAGTCTTCTGCAGTGACCTCTTCGCCAGTCGCTGCTTTGACCAGTGGCGGACCACCCAAAAAGATCGTGCCTTGCTCTTTCACGATAATAGATTCATCACTCATGGCAGGCACATACGCACCACCAGCCGTACAACTACCCATGACCACAGCAATCTGTGGAATACCTGCCGCACTCATATTAGCCTGATTAAAGAAGATACGACCAAAGTGCTCTTTATCGGGGAACACGTCATCTTGGTTAGGTAAGTTAGCTCCACCTGAATCCACCAAATAGACACAAGGCAAGTTGTTTTCTTGCGCGATTTCTTGCGCTCGCAGGTGTTTTTTGACCGTCATTGGATAGTACGTGCCGCCCTTTACCGTGGCGTCATTACAGACGATCATACACTCGATACCATTGATACGACCGATACCCGCAATCACGCCAGCCGCTGGAATCTCTTCGCCATACATATCGTGCGCTGCCATCGGTGCCACTTCTAAAAATGGCGTACCCACATCGAGCAAACGCTCGACACGCTCACGTGGTAGCAACTTACCACGCGCTAGATGTTTGGCTCGTGCGCGCTCTGAGCCGCCTTGAGCGACTTTACGCAAGTGTACATACAAGTCATCGACTATCTCTTGCATCGCGGCACTGTTTTGCTGAAAGTCGCTTGAGTTTGGACTCAGTTTACTGGTTATGATAGCGCTCATGATATCCCTTTTTCTTTAATACGTAGATACAAGTAGCTTTTTATGCAAATGATTCTAGCTACTGGTTATTTTAGTCTGGATTCGTATTCTTATTCGTATAGTCAGTTCAATTTATAATCGATACAGCGAGATTTGGATGAATTTTTTGTAGTCTCTGTCGGCGTATGCACAGCAAGCTAGAAAAATTAATACAAGTCTCGCGTTATACCATAACGTATTTATTCCACTTGGTATCGACCATAACTTTTAATAAATTAGACATAATAGTTAGATTAACTATAATCCCAGCTCTTCTTTCATCTGCTCAATGATTTTATATTTCTGAATTTTTCCAGTGATGGTCATTGGATATTCAGTCACAAAGCGATAGTAAGCTGGCACTTTATAATGAGCAATATGCTCACTACAGAATTGGCGTACTTCTTCTTCAGTCAAACAGCCAGCTTCCTTGGGAATAATCCATGCAGCCAATACTTCGCCATACTTTTTATCAGGAATTCCGACGATTTGCACATCACGAATCTTTGGATGACGATAGAGATAATTTTCGATTTCTACCGGATAGATATTTTCGCCACCGCGAATCACCATGTCTTTACTACGACCGACGATTTTGACATAGCCATCTTCGTCCATGGTGGCCAGATCACCCGTATGCATCCAACCATCTTGGATGGCTTCGCGTGTTTTAAAGCGACTGCCCCAATAGCCTTTCATCACTGAATAACCACGTGTGAGTAGCTCGCCTGTCTCGCCCAGCGCCACGATTTCACCCGTTGCGGTATCGATTACTTTGACTTCAAGTGCAGGCTGCACCAGCCCCACCGTCGAGACTTGCTTATCAAGTGGCGTATGCTCATTGGTCTGGCAAGATACGGGACTGGTCTCTGTCATACCATATGCGATGGTGACTTCGCTCATGTGCATCTTATCAATGACGCGGCGCATGACCTCAATCGGACAGCTAGAGCCTGCCATGATGCCAGTACGCAAAGTTGATAAATCAAAGTTTTCAAATTCAGGATGATCGAGCTCAGCGATAAACATCGTTGGCACACCATGTAGACCTGTACATTTCTCTTCTTCAACGGCTTGCAAGACTGTCAGTGGCTCGAAGCCATCGTTTGGATAAACGATACAACCGCCATGCGTGAGAATCGCTAAGTTACCAAGCACCATACCGAAGCAATGATATAAAGGCACTGGAATACACAGCTTATCTTCTTCGGTAAGGTTCATGGCCTCACCGATAAAGTAACCGTTGTTAAGAATATTGCGATGGCTTAAGGTTGCACCTTTTGGTGTACCAGTTGTACCACTAGTGAACTGTACATTGATAGCATCATTGTTCTTAAGCTGGGCTTGGCGCTCGGCAACACGTGGATCGTTGGCATCGCCTTCCGCCATCCATGCAGAGAATTTCTGCATAAAGCCAAACTCTTCATCAGATGCTGGCTCATCAATCCAAATGATACGCTCGATCGTCGGAATCTCAACCAAATCAAGCTGCGTATAGTCTTTATGATAAATCTCAGGGCACAGCTCGCGGATTAAACTGGCGTAATCACTGCTTTTGAAATGACGCATGAGCACAAGCGCCGAGCAGCCCAATTTATTCAGGGCATATTGCAGCTCAAAGGTGCGGTAGGCGGGATTGATATTGACGAGAATAACGCCGACTTTTGCCGTCGCTAATTGCATTAATAGCCATTCAGCATTGTTGTGTGACCAAATACCGATGCGATCACCGATTTCCAGCCCCATCTCAATCATGCTACTGGCCAGCTGATTAACATGCTGCTGTAGCTCACGATATGTCCAGCGGATATTTTGATGGCGCACGACCAGTGCTTCACGCTCTGGATATTTAGAGACAATAGCATCAAAAAAATCACCGATAGTCGCTTCAATCAGCGGCACATCAGGACCTTTGTCATAGCTTTGAGTTAGCGGTGCATTCGCTGAGCGTGCGCCCATGTTGATACTAGGAATATTATTTAAAATAGCATCGAAATCAACGTGAGTCGCATTCAAATCGGAATGTTGAGTCATAACGAGTCCTTTCGTTTTACTTTTTATAGTATTTATAGATAGTGCTTATTGATAGCCTGTGGGCAAGCTTTCTTCCTTGATCAGGTCTTACATAGCATTCAGCTACTATAACGCCATCAATGAAAGCGTGTCAACAATATCAATACAGTATGTATCATTTAATTAGTCATTAAATACTTGCACTTGGTAAAAGGTAGCATAGAATCATGGCAAATATTTGACATAAAAAAACCGACCATACAATTGGTAGTATGGTTGGCCTCTTTAGCAATTAATGGCATCAATGCTTGATAGTTTCACTGCATAAGCCTTTCACACTGGATAACGGCTACTGCTCAAAATGCCAAATTACTCTAGACCCAACTCCTCTATCATTTGCTCAACGATTTTGTATTTCTGAATTTTTCCAGTCACTGTCATCGGATATTCATTGACGAAGCGAAAGTAGGTCGGCACTTTATAATGAGCAATATGATCCTGACAGAACTGCTTTACCTCTTCTTCACTTAAGCTATTCGGCTCTTTTGCAATAATCCACGCTGCAAGCACTTCACCATACTTTTTGTCAGGAACGCCAACGATTTGTACATCGCGAATCTTAGGATGACGATAGAGATAGTTTTCGATTTCTACGGGATAGATATTTTCACCGCCGCGAATAACCATGTCTTTACTGCGACCAACCACAGTGATATAGCCATCTTCGTCCATCACTGCCAAGTCACCAGTATGCATCCAGCCATCAGAGATCGCGTCGCGTGTTTTAAATCGGCTGCCCCAATAGCCTTTCATGACGGCATAGCCATAGGTCAGTAGCTCACCCGTCTCGCCAATCGGGACGACATTGCCTGTTTCAGTATCGACGATTTTGACCTCAAGCGCTGGCAGCACCATCCCGACGGTAGATACTCTTTTTTCGAGTGGGGTTTGTGAGCTGGTCTGACAAGACGCTGGACTGGTTTCGGTCATACCATACGCAATAGTGACTTCGCTCATGTGCATCTTATCCATGACACGGCGCATGACTTCTATCGGACAGCTAGAGCCACCCATAACGCCTGTGCGCAAGCTGGTCAAATCAAAACTATCAAAATCTGGATGATCAAGCTCCGCGATAAACATCGTCGGCACACCAAGCAAGGCGGTGCATTTCTCCTCTTCGACCGTTTGCAATACGGTTAGCGGATCAAAACCATCATTAGGATAAACGGCGCAACCACCATGGGTTAAAATGGCTAAATTACCACCCACCATGCCAAAGCAATGATAAAGCGGTAATGGAATACACAGCCTATCATCGCAGGTTAGCTTCATTCCTTCACCAAGAAAATAGCCATTATTGAGGATATTACGATGGCTTAAGGTGGCACCTTTTGGCGTACCTGTCGTCCCACTGGTAAACTGCACACTGATAGAGTCTGTATTGTGCAGCTGGGCTTGGCGCTCCGCTACACGTGGGTCGTTTGCATTACCCTCTGCCATCCAAGCAGAGAACTTTTGCATAAAGTTAAAGTCTTCGTCAGAGTCTGGCTCATCAATCCAAATGATGCGTTCAATCGTTGGAATCTCAACCAAATCAAGCTGTTGATAATTCTTATGATAAATTTCAGGACATAGCTCGCGAATCATTTGCGTATAGTCACTGGTTTTAAAATGACGCATCAACACCAATGCCGAGCAGCCCAATTTATTCAGCGCATATTGCAGCTCAAAAGTTCGATAAGCAGGATTGATATTAACTAAGATAACACCGACTTTTGCCGTGGCTAATTGCATCAACAGCCATTCAGCATTGTTATGCGACCAAATAGCGATACGATCGCCGATTTCAAGCCCCATCTCAATCATGGCACTCGCTAACTGATTGACTTTCTGCTGTAGCTCGCGATACGTCCAGCGGATATTTTGATGGCGAGACACCAAAGCTTCACGCTCAGGATATCTATCAACAATCGCATCAAAGAAGTCTCCAATGGTCGCCTCAATCAGCGGCACATCAGGACCTTTATCATGGCTTTGGGTGAGTGGCGCATTTGCAGAACGTGCGCTTATATTAACTTTGGGAACATTGTTTAGAATACTGTTATTAATAGTACTGTCGAAACCGGTAAACTGAGTCATCACGAATCCTTTCATTTTGCTGTTTGGTGTTGGTCTTATTATACAGTTGCTTATGACATATCTATCTATAATCGTAGAAAGCAGAAATGCGCTACTAGCGTAAATACGATATTCTTCCTTGAATATGCTTGGTCAATAAACATGATAGTCAAATCACGCCTCAACCAATATAGCGCCTTAAACAAAAGACTGTCAATCATATAGATACAGTACGTATCGATTATGGTTGAGATAAAAAGTAGTAGCCACAAAAAAGCCAGCGCTGCATTAAGATGGCAACACTGGCTATGATTTGTAATACTTTTACAATTATGCTTTATCCTTTAGACTTTAAGCACTGCAGGTGCTTTGATCGTTACCGTTGCGCTGACAACCTCATTGTCGTCAAGCAAATCCATAATCAGCTCATCGTCGCTTTCTGTTTTAACTTGCCAATTACCCGCTGCTTGCGGTACACCCGTCACCATCACAGAGATGGCTTTATTTTTTAGGCGAATCATCGGTGGCTTATGATCATAGCCGCTGTGTTCATGACCTAAGATATCATCAGCGATGGTCGCAGCCTGCGCTCGTAATGGCGCAACATAACGACAAGCGACACCGTTGATAGACATACAGTCACCAATAGCATAAATGTGTGCTGCATTGGTACGCAAGGTCGCTGCATCAGCCACGATACCAGTACGACGATTGAACTCTACACCAGCAGCGGCAGGCAGCTTATCATCAACTGTCAGACCTGTACTGGCAATCACATGATCTACAATTAATGGTTCGAGCGGCTGAGTATCAGTATTGTCTACACCCGATGCTAACGGTGCATAGTCTACTTGTAGTTTCTCGACATCGTTGCTGTCGTTGTCATTGCTACTAACACGAGTAACAGCAGACACTTGATACCCTCCTAAAAAGTTAATCCCTTGTGATTTGACCGCTTGAGCGATACGAGCCGTTGCTTTTGTTGGTAGCATTTGTGATAGCGGCGCATCGTTCAAATCAATGAGCGTCACTTGATGACCAGCTTTGAGTAAGTCTTCTGCGATTTCTGTACCCACCATCCCAGCACCGACGATTGCAACATGCTGGCTACCTGCTGCTAGCTTTTCTTGCAGCTGTCCAAAGCGCTCAATATGATTGACATGCCATACTAAATCCTCTGGCAAGCTTTTTGGGAAGATAGGATGCGCACCCATCGCTAACACCATTTTTGCATAGCCGATAGTCGTCAGCGCGTCATCTGACTGCGTAGCAGAGCGTAGATGTACTGTTTGGCTTACCGGATCAATATCTGTCACCTGTGTATTGGCGAGCAAGGTAATCTGCGCTGTCTTTGCTGCATCGCTACCAGATGCCCGTACCAAATCTGCCGCACTTTTCTTTTGGCTAATCGCCATCGTCAGCATTGGTTTATGATAACGATCGCCACTATCAGCTGTCACCAAAGTAATCGGAATCTCTGTATCTTTTGCACGAATCGCATCAATCACATGCCAACCTGCCAAACCTGCACCAATGATAACAATACTGTTGTTTGATACTTCTGAGTTTTCAGCGCTCATATTAGCTCCAATATAAATAAGAGATTATTTTAGTTGTTAGAATATTGACCGCTATTGTATCAGTAAACAGCCATGCACTCATCTATCCAATAACTCACTTAATTAGGGCGTGTCATCAATTAAGCCAGACCACGCAAGAAACCAGATGAATCGCACTAAGGAAATGACTGGCTAACTTGTCATAACGAGTGGCAATCGCACGGTACTGCTTAATCTTGGCAAAGAAGTTCTCTATCAGATGCCTCGCTTTATAAAGTTCTTTATCGAAGTCTCTGGGCTGCAGTCGATGACATTTGGACGGTATGACGGCATTGCCGTGTACTGCTTTGATTAGTTCAATGACGCGGGCATCAGCATCATAAGCCTTATCGGCAAGCCAAGTTTGGCTAATACTGACATCGAGCAGTTCATCTGAGCCACATAAATCATGAGCTGCGCCACCTGTTAGATAAAAACCTGTAGGATTGCCTAATGCATCTGTACGAGTATGTATTTTAGTCGTCAGACCACCTTTACTGCGTCCAATGGCTTGATCCCTTTTTTTCCAGCACTGTGCTGATGGGCTTTGACAATCGTGGCATCTAGCATGGCGTATTCATCATCTGATTGCTCAGACAGCTGATTAAAAACCTGCTCCCATACCCCTTTTTTTGACCAGCGGCTAAAGCGAATATGAACCACTCTGAAGTCGCCAAAACGTTCAGGTAGGTCGCGCCAAGGCATGTCGTCTTGTCATAGTGTCCGATCTCAAATTACTAAATACGATCTAAGTATAGCTTATCCTGAAATATCTCTGCTAATTGATGACACGCCCTAGTTAATATCGAACTCCATGCGATGTGCTGTTGCACGCATGGTTTCACTATCTATTAGTTTTTCGATACAGTATAGACTTGCATGAATGCCTGCACTTATTCCCGCTGATGTGACAATATTACATGTATCATCACTGGCATCTACGAAACGAGTATGAGAGATCACATCGATATCAGGATACGATGCCAGATTATCCAAATCCATCCAATGCGTGGTGGCTGACCTACCAGCCAGCAAACCTGCTTCTGCCAATAGTAACGCTCCTGTACACACTGAAAGTGTAAGCTCTGCCAAATTTGTTTGAGTCTTAATCCAATCAATCACTACCCTATTATGTATTTCTATTTTTTCGGCACCATAACCACCAGGGATTATTAATACATCAATGTCTGGATGGTTAGTAAAACTATAATCAGGAATAACTTGCAGACCATTCCTAGCAGATATTGGCGCTTGGTTCTCAGCTATAGTGATAACGTCAAAATACTTATTATTAGCCGCATTTTCAGCTAACGAAAACACCTCAAAAGGTCCTGCAAAGTCCAACACCTCTACTTCATCAAACAGTAGTATGCCAACAGTTCGCTTTAGCGTCATAGTCAATCCTAATTAAGTTGATATCATTAAGTAAAATCACATCAGTCAGTATCATAAATACTATATTCTCAAACTTGACTAACCAATTAGCTTAGCCATTTCATCTGCCTTTTCCGTTCGCAGTCGCACTAGTCCTGCTATTATACCTGCTCTATTTTCAGCAGTCTTATTTTGACTAAGTTTAAACTGTGCTTGAACATCCGTGATATTGATGCGAATACCAACAATCGCTCGACAAAGTGCTTAAATGTAGTTCACTGGCGCATCACTGAGTGACCAGGGAATAGGTTGGTTGGCTTCAAAATCTGTTGTTAGCTTCGTTAAGATTTCAATCAGCATTTCAGGCTCAGTTATCAGGCGAACTAATCCCGTGATATGCACGCTACGATAGTTCCATGTGGGTACTTCTTTATGGGTTATTGATTTACTTGGATACCAATTGGGGCTGATGTAATGACCAGTATCTTGAAATATAACCAGCCATGGTGCATCAATATTATCACTATTGTTCAAAGTGTTTATTTTGGCAATGTGCCCATATAGACAACCGTATTGACTGCCATCATCTTGCCAGTACATTGGAATATGACAAGTATCTAGTCCAGTATTTGTTTGTACGATGACAGTCGCCTGAGGCTGCTCTTTAAATGCTTTGGGGGTGAACATCATAGGCTCCAAGTCGTTTTTCAAATAGCTATACAAAAGAAACTGAATACAAAGCGCCCCATTAAAGATAGCGTTTAACTGTCTTTAATGGGGCGCTTTGTATAACCAGTAGCAGTGGAAAGAAAAATAAGTTTTAGAACATGTCTTTATGTTAGAAACAGCGCTATAAATAATCGTAAATCAAAATCTATTTAATGATTCAAAATCTTCGATAAGAACTGCTGCGCACGCTCACTTTTCGCGCCTTCAAAGAATTCATCTTTACTACAGTTCTCAACGATATGACCTTCATCCATAAAGATGATACGATTGGCCACCTGACTGGCAAAGCCCATTTCGTGCGTCACACACATCATCGTCATGCCATCACGAGTCAGCTCCACCATCACATCGAGCACTTCTTGAATCATCTCAGGATCGAGTGCTGAGGTTGGCTCATCGAACAACATCGCTATGGGATCCATCGCGAGCGCACGAGCAATTGCGACTCGCTGCTGTTGACCACCTGATAGTTCAGCAGGATATTTATTGGCTTGAACCGTTAGGCCGACACGATCTAGATACGCCATCGCCTTTTTCTTGGCCTCACTCTCTTTACGACCCAACACTTTGATTTGTGCGACCATTAAATTATCGATGATGGTCAAGTGAGGAAATAGCTCAAAATGCTGAAACACCATGCCGACACGGCTACGTAGCTTCGGTAAGTTGGTTTTTGGATCACCAACAGAGATACCGTTGACCATGATATTACCTTTTTGAAAAGGCTCTAGCCCATTCACGGTCTTAATCAAGGTTGATTTACCGCTACCCGATGGACCACAGACCACGACGACATCGCCTTTGTGGACATGAGCGGTACAGTCAGTCAGTACCTGAAAGTCGCCATACCACTTGCTAACGCTATCTATCTCAACGACCATCTCACTGCTAGCATGACCACTATTTGTGACCAGTCCACCAAAGTCATTTATAAACGTTTTAGCATCATTCATCATTGGCTCCTAGCCTTATTCTTACTCTTGCCCAATTGCAGTCGTGCAAAATATATTAATAATCAACGCAGTTAAATTTTGAAAGAGTTAGAGTCTACCCAATGAGATCAGATAACCATGTTCAGATAACCATGCATTGATCGACTCTAACGCTTAACAGTCCTTTATTAAAACCTTAACCTTTTCTGTACGCGTTGTACGCCTACCGAAGCCGCCAAGCTCAAGACAAAATACACCGCTCCAGCTCCTAAGATGTAAGGCGTCAATAGTCCCATTAGCTCACCACGTACGTATGCCGCTCGGAAGAAATCAGTCAGACCAATAGCGAACACTAAAGTCGTATCTTGGAATAAGATAATACATTGCTGTAAAATCAATGGCAGCATCTTGCGAAAGGCCTGTGGCAAAATAACCAGACGCATCGTCTGCCCATAAGTCATGCCTAACGCTTTAGCCGCATTAACCTGACCACTACCGATAGACTGAATACCCGCACGGACGACTTCTGAGAAGTAAGCCGCTTCGAACATCATAAAGGCGACCACACAAGAGGCAAAGGCCGCATCTAGTTGTAGATACTTACCCGCCACCCAAAAATAAATCATCGGTACGGCAAAATAGAACCACAGTAGCACCAACAGTAACGGTACGGATCTAAAATAATTAACATATAACTTAGCGGGGATCTCTAATGCTTTGATACCTGATAAGCGCATGAGCGCCAATACGGTACCTAAGCTGATACCACCGATAATAGCCAAAAACAGGACTTTTAGCGTGGTAATCATGCCACCCATTAAGCCTGGATACGCGGTCGCAAGTTCGGTCATCATACTCATTTCTGACTCCCTGCGATAAGCCCTGGTACTCTTAATTTACGCTCGATCAGACCCATAATAGCGATGAGTGAGAGATTAAAGACGAGATAAATAATCGTCGCATAAGTATAAATCTCAAGGCTATTCTGTGTGTATTCGCTGATGGTTTTGGTTTGACTGATGAGCTCCATGACACCAACTAATGAGGCGACAGAGGCATTCTTAAAACAGTTAGTCAGCTCAGAGCTAAGCGGCGGTAAGATAATACGGAATGCTTGTGGTAGCAGTACTTGCTTATAAGCTTGTGGAATGGTGAATCCTAGTGCATACGCTGCGTTTATCTGTCCTTTTGGTAGCGACTCGATACCCGTACGTACTTGCTCGACGATACGTGCTGCTGTGAATAAGCCAAGCCCAATACTCGCTGAGAGCATCGCGGATGTATTCGGCGATAGATCTCTAAACCACCATTCTTGTAGCGCTGGCGTCAACCAACCAGGTGCCACATAAAACCAAAAAAATAGCTGCACAAGCAGCGGAATATTACGAAAAAAGGTCACATAAGCGGTGCCAATGCGACGAGCTGTTTTGTTAGGTAAGGTACGCATGATACCGAAGACAGTACCGACGACCATCGCGATGGTCCAAGCAATACTACCAATCAGTAATAACCAGCCAAGACCAGTAATCATCCAGTGGATATACAGCTCGTTGCCAATACCCGTATGCTCAAAGAGCACACCCCAGTTCCAGCTATAATTCATGATTGTCTCTCCGAACAGCGATTGAAAAACTTACGTATCAGATGGACGATGAGTCCGATCTGAACACGTAAGCAAGCTAGATTGAAGGACAAATACTACTGTGCAACTGCTACTTTAGGCTGATCGCTATCATGTGGATTGGCGATAAGTGCTTTTAGGTTGTCTGACATCTCAAAGTTCAAGTTGACGTTCTTTGGTGGAATTGGGTTTAGGAACCACTTGTCATAGATGCTATTGATTTCGCCTGAGCTAAAGGTTTTGTTCAGCGCGTCGTTTACGACTGTTTTGAATTCAGGATCGTCTTTACGCATCATACAACCATAAATCTCAAATGATTGCGGTGTACCAACGATAACCCATTCATCAGGATTTTTAGCTTTGGCTTTTTCGCCTGCTAGCAATACATCATCCATCATAAACGCATCAGCACGGCCGCTCTCTAACATCAAGAAACCTTCGCCATGATCTTTAGCAGAGATGATATCGGTATCCATCTTTTTCTCGTCATTGTACTGACGAATATAACGCTCTGACGTCGTACCAGCGGTAGTCACCAGTCGCTTACCTTTTAGGTCTTCAAAGTCTTTGATACCAGAGTCTGCTTTGGTCAATAGACGGGTGCCAATCTCAAAGAAACCATTAGAGAAAGCCACTTGCTCTTGACGCTCGACGTTATTGGTTGTTGAGCCACACTCGAAGTCGACCGTGCCGTTTTGAACCAAAGGAATACGAGTTTGTGAGGTGATGAGGTTATAACGAACTTCTAGATCTGGCATGTTGAGTTTTTCTTTAATACCCTCAACCACTTTCATCTCTAGATCATGTGCATAGCCCATAGGTTGGTTAGGATCATCGGCAACATATGAAAAAGGAATAGAAGAGTCACGATAGCCGACCACGATAGTGCCAGAATCTTTAATTTTTTGTAGCGTACCGTTCATAGTCTCTGAAGTCGCTGCATCATCTGCTGGCGCGTCAGTGCTGGTTTGGCTGCTGTTATTACAGCCTGTTAGGCCCAATGCCATTAACACAGCTAAAGTCAACGGTTTGGAAAATGAGTAGGTCATGAAATACATCCTTTTATCACAAGATTAAATGAGTGCTTGGACGACATAGGTCTGGCTGACCTGACTGCCCCGCATCCGTACGGTTGTTGCTATTGTTTAACACAATGCAACTTAATGTTACTGTACAACAAATTCACGGTAGAGGGTGATTTTTTTTTGAGGGAAGTGTTATTTTGAAATCTATTTATTTTTTGGTTGAAACTCGATGGCTCACAGCTATTACAGCACCACAGAGGTTCACAGATATCTGACGAACCTATAAGGGCACTTATCGATCACTATTACCCATAAGTGATAAAACAGTATGGTAACTGTGATTGATAAATCAGCAGTAATCCCCATAAAGCTAACAACTTCTTAATACTATAAATGACTTATGACACAAGATACTCAAGTCCCAAATACGGACAGCCAAACTGCTGGCAATCATGGTGACAACGACGTACGCCAACGTTTTTTTATTGAAGATTCGCCTGTACGCGGTGATGTGGTACGCCTATCACGCAGCTATGCG
This sequence comes from Psychrobacter sp. AT9, assembly GCF_047272965.1. Lineage (NCBI taxonomy): Bacteria > Pseudomonadati > Pseudomonadota > Gammaproteobacteria > Moraxellales > Moraxellaceae > Psychrobacter > Psychrobacter sp. AT9. The sequence continues at coordinate 478,123 of NZ_JBKOTW010000001.1, read as the reverse complement.
AGCACGATTGCCCAAAAGCCTTATCCTGAAGCCATTAAACGCCTATTGGGCGAGATGTTAACGGCAGCGAGTTTGCTTATCAGTACGGTTAAAATAAACGGTCGCCTGTCTATTCAGTTGCAATCATCAGACAGCGATAGCTTGCTGAATTGGGCGATGGCAGAATGCGATCAAGACGGTATTATCCGTGCGCTTGCCAGCTGGAAGGGCGAGACTGATGAGCAAGTGCAAGCTTGGGATGATATGACCCATGCCAAAGAAGCGTTTGCTGAGCTGGGCGCGACTGGACAAGGCGTGTTGTTTATCAACATTCAGCCTGAGGGCGGCGAGCCATATCAAGGTATCGTCGAGCGTAGCCATGACAATTTGGCAGACTGCTTGGCACATTATCAAAAGCAATCTGCACAGATTCCGACGTTGATTAACCTCGCATCTGACGGCTTGCAAGCGGGTGGCATATTGGTACAAATGCTACCGCGTACGGCTGAAGAAACGGCTGAAGTCGAGCAAAATGAAGATGCTGGTATTGATGATGATTTATGGACGCGTTTGTCTGTATTGACGCGTACGGTCAAGCCAGAAGAGCTGACGACGCTGGATGCCAACGAGATTCTTTATCGCTTGTATCATGAAGAAAACATCGTCGCACCCGACCCTGCTCCCCTAGCATTTGGTTGCACCTGCTCGCGCGAAAAGTGTGAAACAGCCATTGAACAAATCGGCGAAGCAGAAGCGTTAGACATCGTCGAAGAGCAAAACGGTACGTTTGAGATGGATTGCGGATTTTGCGGTGAAGTCTATAAGTTCAATAAAGATGATGTAGCAGCGATATTTGCTGAGTAGTTTTTCATCACTATGAATTAGCCTTTATAAAAACCCCTCAAGTGTAATGCTTGAAGGGTTTTGTTTTATACTGAGTCTTTAACTATAGGCATTCGTCATGAGTGGTTTTTGGCAAGAGTTGATTATAAATTGGGGCGGGAATGCTGTTTTAGGTGGATTGATAATCTATCTTGGCAAGATTTACCTCGAAAGAATTGGTCGCAATGAACAAGCAGCTATTGATGAGCGACTAAAAAAACTTGAACAAGATCATGAAAACCTCTTAACTAAAAGGGATCATTTTCATCAAATATCACAGCAAACATATCAGAAACTGTTTGAACATAAAATCGAGGTATACCATCATTTAAATAATCTAGTCTCAAGTTACCAATCGCAAGACTATACCGACTATAGCCAAGGTTTTGACAATGACTCTATAAAATATAAATCAATCAGCTCGTTTATAGAGATAAGCGAGTACATTACTTCAAATTCTACTTATATTACCCCAAATCTTTACAGCAATAACTCTGAGTGGTTTAACTTATATTTGGAAGGCAAAGCAGAAGTAAGTCAAAGAATATCTGTTTTGCACCAGAGTAACAGTCATTCCCAGCAAAGAAATGTAATTGAATTACAAGAGAGAGAAATTGAATTACAAGAGAGCATATACGGAGAGTCTTACGAAAAATCATCTAATATAATTGCAAAAATTACTATTATAATTGAACAGGATATAAAAGAAATTGGACGCTTTATTCATTCAGAATCTTTAAAGTAAACCTATAAGTCTTTATTATACCTAATCAATTTTACTGAAATGATTCCAAATAATACCCACCGCTCTCTAAACTGCCACATCTAAACTTCTAGGGTAAGAATATATGCGCGTTCTACCAGCATAGTCACTTCGTCCATTATCGAGCAACCATTCAACGACTTGCTCGCGCACCCGTCTACTATGAATTAAGTTCATATGATTGACGCCATAAAATATTGCTTTGTGACCATCTGGTACAAATAGCGCATGCTCAGCATCATCCTCGCCCAGCGCTGATGCGACCGACACTAGACTATCCCCTAGCAAATCTGTCACTTTAGACTCGTAATGCGTCTCGATTAAAGCACTGGCGACAAAATAGGTTTTGATACCACTTGGCAACCGTGCAGGGTGACGAAAGTCTTGCGGCAGCACATTACGACCTTCTAGAGAATTCCAGTCAGCATCACGAATACTACCATGACGCAGATCAATGATACCCGCACTACGCATATCACCAAGCTTGGCAAGCGAACCTGCAAATGGCAGCTTGGCAATGATGTCTTGCACATAATTACCGATACGCTCCAGCACGGCGCCATGATGCGGCGAGCCTAACGTGATGAGATTGCCCACTCGTTTTATCCAGTCTAGGCGCTCTTGCTCGCCATAAAACAGCGCGCTACGAGAGACCAAGCCGCCCATACTGTGTCCGACCAAATCTATCTGACTGATGTTTGGGTTATTATTGACCAACTCTTGCAGCAATTGAGAGAACTTGCGACCACTGCGCGAGATACGTCGACCTGTATTGTAATCCAAGTACAACACTGTCGTATCAGGTTGACTAAGGCTAATGGCATCGCCTAGGCTGTTTTCCTCTTGGGCTTGCCAGCTTAAGTGACTCATACATAGACCATGGCATAAAATAGCGACACGCCCTGATAGCGTTTCGCGTTGTAGATTGCCGTCTCTGTCGTATAGCACCATCGGAACAGCAAGCGCATTGTCATTATTAACGAGGTGATCACCCATGACGCCATTGATGACATTGACCAATTTCTTTAAAGAATCCGGCAATGGTCGTGAGCTTTTTTGATCGATCGCCCTTTTATAGATGCGTAGCACTGATGCGAGATTATTACCAACAATCAGCATAATATGGCGTATCGTCCCATAGATGCGTCCAGTGATACCACGTTGCCAATTGTTAACATTGCCTTCGTTAAAACGCCCTAAAGGACGCAAAATAACCTCACGGTGGATGGCTTCTACGATGTCAGTGACTTCAACCACCCCCATCGTCGCCAGTTGGGCTAAGCCCTCAAAAAAATCAGCCAGAGAGACAGGCTCACGCAGCGTCGTCACATTATTATCATCTGCCAACAATTTGACCAGCTCATCGACATCGATGGCTTCAAGTTGATCTATTTGCTCGTACAAATCACCGTGCAGCGGCGGCATGTTATCGTCTGAGACGAAATGTGCCTCAAGTTCATGACGGGTGCGGGCATTACTGTAAGCGCTATCAGGGATAACACTATCAGCATAAGATAAATTTGGACGATTCATAATATTGAAACATTCAGCAAAGGGGATAGTTTTACATACTATCCTTTAAATGAGACAAATAGAAGGGAAATGATTTGACTTTCGGGTACGTTTCTTAGCAAATAACTTAATAATTTTATAGAGATAAGCCTTAAATGATATCATGGATCTCATAAAACAAAAAAATCCCAAGCCATTACTTGGGATTTTTTAGACTGATTAATTTTTTATAAATCTGCTATATAGTATTAATTGTTTATATAAATGACTCGGCCAGTATGACATCGCCATCCTCGCGCGTAATCATAACTGTAGCTGAGCGCGGTGTCTTGCCACCAGCGATAGCGCCCCACGTATTACCAGGATGTTGAATATTGATAAATAACGTTTTGAAGTCTGGGGTCATGGTAATACCCGTCACTTCGCAGCCTTCGGGACCAACGAAAAAACGTTTGATATTATCATCACTAGCAAGCATGCCGACTGGCGTTTGTTGACCAGCCGAGGTGGTGGTAAGCGCACCATCACTCACCTTGCCCGGTAGCGCCGCCAGTAACATGCAGTTCGTGGTATCGGTATAAGCACCATCATCGGTCTGAATCCACAACACGCCACGTGGGTCAAAGTACAGGCCATCTGGCGAAGACAAATCATTGCTGGCATTTAACTGCGATAAGTTTTCTGCGGACAAACCACTAGGCGCAGCAAACAGATAAATATCCCATTCAAAGGTCGTTGCCGCATGATCGCCGCCCGCTTCTGCCCAGCGGATGATATGCCCATTGTCATTGCCACGCGCTTTGCCACCTGCTTCATAGCTGCGCGGATTGGACGCTGAAACGGGCTGGTCGTCACGCTCGCCGCGATATTTATTATTGGTCAAGGTCACGTACACTTCGCCAGTCATAGGGCTAACTGACACCCATTCAGGTCGATCCATCTTGGTTGCACCAACTGCATCGGCGGCGGCTCGGGCAAAGACTAGCACTTCATCTTGACTATTAAATGGCAGGTCGCGATTAGAAGCGTCCAGTCCGTTTTGACCATGAATCAGTGCCTTCCATTCGCCTCGACCATTTTCATTAAAGGTCGCAACGTAGAGCGTGCCTTCATTCATATACTTGTCGCCAGCTTTTAGGCCGCCACCGATATCCGCATTTGACCATGTGGCTTTGGATACAAACTTATAAATATATTCACCGCGAGCATCATCACCCATATAAAAGACCACGGGCTTGCCTTGCTCAACAGGTGCGTAGGCACAGTTTTCATGAGCAAAACGCCCCAGTGCGGTACGTTTCTGAGGTACAGATTTTGGGTCAAATGGGTCGATTTCTGTGATATAACCAAAGGTATTAAAACCATTTCGGTAATCATCGGCAGCGCTTGCCCCAACAGCGGTCATGTCCCAACGTGAGAATTCGTCAGGGATTTTGGCGTCTTTGGCCTCTGGTGTGTGCCACAGGTACTCCCAACCCGGAAAATTCTCCATAGCCCCGTAGCGTTCGCGCCCGTAGTTGTGCCCAGCGCTCAATTGACTGGCATCTTGTCCACGCGCAAATACGCCTAGGAAGTTCTCTTCGGTGGTCAGATACGTGCCCCAAGGTGACAGTCCTGCACCGCAGTTATTATTGATGCCACGCGTCTGAAAGCCTGTCGGATCAAATTTGGTCTTGACCAAATCAGAACCAGCGACAGGACCGGCTAGCTGCGCGGTCGTACTGCTGGTAATACGGCGATTGTATTTTGAATCAGCCACCATCTCATAGCCCGTACCGTCAGCATGTCTGCTCATCTCGACCACCGCAACGCCATGGCAATTGACCTCTCGGCGCACATCGCTAGCAAGGCGACGATTTTGAAATATCGGGGCGGCAGTATCATCTTGGGTCACATAGTAGCCAAACGGACTCAACTCGCTACTATTCACATATTCATGATTCATGACCAGCAGACCATTGTCTGACGCTTTAGCATCATACGCGCCGCCTTTCTTACCGAAGAACCACATGCCATCATGGTTGTCACCCATGCGCCATTCGAACGACTCGGCAGACTGCTCACGATTGTCTTTCCACTCATCGATACCAGAAATCAGTGGTGTACCCAGTGGCAATATCATCTCCGCTTTGTAGCCTTCAGCGACGCTCATCGTTTCGGCAGTGGAGTGTGCCACTGCGGTAAACTTCAAAGCTTCCGGACGCTTGAGATCACCCTGTGCAGGAATAGCAGCATTGTTGCCTGCGCTATTATTGACAGTATTACCGTCATCGTCGTCACTACAGCCGACCAACGGTAACGCGCCAAAAAAAGCGGCTGCCGTCAATCCTGTGCCACCTTTTAAAATACTGCGGCGGTTCAAGCGGCGGCTAATAATGGTTTGAAAGTCGATATTATCGCTAGGGTTAGAGTCCTCAACGACTTCGTGGGCAAGCAGTTGCTTATTATTCAATACTGTCATTATCAGTCACCTTGCTGTTAGGCTGGATTGGCGTAAAAAGGCTCGTTGCGGCTGTATTTTGTCCGCCACAACAATACGAATTACGCTTAAGTCTACTTAGCATTTATGACAGTACGTTGAAAGCTAGATGACAATTTGATGACAAGCTTTCTGATGATAAAATTTTATGGCAACAGATAAAACAAAAAATCCCAAGCGTTAACTTGGGATTTTTGATACTTGATATTTGATAGTAATCTTAGCAAGCTTATTGCACTTGTGCCTGCCATTCATGCGCGTCCAATTTTAGCATAAGCTTATCGCCTGCGTGCAATATACCAACGCCACTTGGCGTACCCGTCATAATCACATCGCCTGCTTGTAAGCTAAACGCATGACTGATATTGGCCAATAATTCATAAACTGGAAACAACATCAAAGCGCTATCGCCGTCTTGCTTCAGCGTATCATTAATGGTCAACTGATAATGCACCTCAGTAAAATCCCCGAACGCTTGCGGATCGATCCAGTCGGCGAGTACACAAGCACCGTCGAAACACTTGGCACGCTCCCATGGATGACCTTTTTCTTTTAGCTCAGTTTGCAAGTCACGCAAGGTCAAATCCAGTCCCAATGTCACCCCGCCGATCGCTTGCTGTGCTTGCTCAATCGTCGCGGCTGATAGGTCTGCCGATAGCTGAACACATAGTTCCGCTTCATAATGCGTATCGCCAAACAGGTCTGGATTTGGGCGGATAACGCCTTGACGAATAGAAACCACCGCAGAGGCTGGCTTCATAAATAGCATGGGCGCGGCTGGCACCTCGTTACCCAACTCATGGGCATGAGCGGCGTAGTTACGACCAACGCAGACGACCTTTCCGATGGGCGCGCGTAAGCTCTGATTGGCATTTTCAGCGCTGTCATCATCATTGACACTTGCGGCAATGGCATTAACTAAAGACATATGTGGTGATTGGCTCATAATAGGGCGGGTCCTCAATTCAAGTGATTGTATCTAAATGGGCTAAAAATGGCTAAATTTTGTCAAACATCGTTAAATAGCTGATTAATATCACGATATTAATCAGCTATTTTTCTCGTTTGACTGCAACTTATCTCATTTTTGTGACCATTTTTAAAATGAGGACACGCCCCAGGCTCTCATAGCAAAATTATCAGATTTTATTAGCAAATTCAGCACTATCTAGCATAACGTTAGCGTTAAATCGTTTCAATAATAAGCCATCTGATGACAAACAACTAAGGAATCGTATTGGTCATCACATCTGGTGGCACATAGCTGGCATGACGGTTCATTCTTTTTTCAAACAGTCTAAAGCTAAATAAGATCACCCATGATAATAACAAGTAGACGATACCAGCTGCAAAGAACAACTCCATTAAGGTATAAGTACGGGCACTAATCGTACGAGCAACACCCGTGATATCCATCAAGGCAATGGTGGATGCCAACGCACTACCCTTTAGCATAAAGATAACTTCGTTACTGTAGGCTGGAATCACAATACCAAAAGCACGCGGCAAGGTAACACGTGTCAGTTTTTGCCATTTTGACATGCCAATCGCATCGGCCGCTTCTAGCTCACCAATAGGAATATTTTGAATCGCACCGCGAATGATTTCTGCCAAATAGGCACTGGTGTTGAGCGTAAAGGCAATAATAGCGCACCAATAGGCTTTGCTCAGTACTGGCTCCCATAAGAACGAATCACGTACCGCTTCGAACTGACCAAGACCATAATAAATCAAAAATATCTGCACCAGCAGCGGTGTGCCACGGAAAAAGAAAATATACAGAAAAGGAATTATCTGTACCGCCCAGCTTTTAGACAGTCTTAACAAAGCTAAAACCAAACCAAAGAGCAGCCCGATAACACCTGATATTATCACTAGTTGAACGGTCAAAACCGCGCCGCCTAGTAAGTCAGGGATATGCTCAAAAATAACCTGCCAATTCCAATCCATAGTATCTCTCCTCTACCCTATGGTCGATTGACGTTGAACGGATTGACGGCTCAGCTTTTTAGCATAGCGCGCCGCTGGATTGGCACGCCATTCAAGCCACATCATAAAGCCGGTAATCAGCATGGTTAAACCCAAATAGATAATCGCCGCCGCCATATAAAAAGTAAACGGCTGCTGTGTTGACTGCGCTGCGCGCGAGGACTGATACATGATATCTTTGAGACCAACCACCGATACCAATGCCGTGTCTTTAAGCAACACCAAAAACAAATTGCCCAATCCTGGCAAAGCAATTTGCCAGACTTGCGGCAAGGTAATGCGATAGAAAGTCTGGAAAGGACGCATGCCAATCGCTTGCGCCGCTTCACGTTGCCCTATCGGAATCTCTTGAATCGACATGCGAAAAATTTCAGTCGCATAGGCACCAAAAGCAATCGACAATGCCATGACACCGCCCCAAAACGCACTAATCTCGACATAGTCGTTATAGCCGAACTTTTTGAGAATGCTCATCAGCAGTATAGAACCGCCATAATAGATAAACAGTACCAAAAGTAGCTCAGGAATCCCGCGCATCGTGGCGGTATAGACAGTCGCAAGCTTACGTAGCAGCCAAATATTCGACAGCTTCGCTGTGGCACCGAGCAGACCAAAAAACATACCGATGACCAAACTGGTCATGGCAAGTTGTATGGTGACGGTAGCGCCGCTTAATAAAAGCGCACCAAATCCTTGTAAATCAAACACAATTATCCACTCAGTCTCTTTATATTAGCAATGTTAGCAAAATATGAGTTAAAAGGATCAGCATCAATAGCTGAGCGCGGCCTAAAACCGTATCTTATATCAAATTGATACGGACAACCTAGTTAATAGCACGAAAAAATATTTACACGATTATAGACGCGGTAATTGACACAGTAAAAATGAGCGCTGATTTTATCATACTCGCTGGACGCTATGTTAATACTGACACGTAAAAGCGCGCTCTAAATAGCTACTTATCCCTGCAAGAAGAAGAAAAATAAGCGAGATTTGACCAAAGTTGACAGTCGATAACCATTTAAACAACAGGATGTCTTAATAACACTCAAATAACGGTATAAAAAACATAAGGCACTTCGCCAAAAAATAAAAAAGGACATTACCATGATGGCGATGTCCTCGTTATTCATACTGCAATAGCGAATAGCACCATGATAGCAAATGGTTATTGCGCTGTGCTATCTGCTGCTGGTTGCTCAGTGTTTTCTACTGTCGCTGCACTGGTGCTGGCGGCTGATACAGTAAAGTATTTTTGATTGATTTTGTCGTAAGTACCGTTGGCTTTTAGATTGGCTAATGATTCATTGAATTTCGCTTGTAGCGGATCGCCTGGGCGTACGGCTATGGCAAAATTATCATTGATATCAATTTCTTCACCTTTTAGCACATAGCTACTGCCTGATGGTGAGCTGAGCCATTCTATGGCTGGCAGTTTGTCAGATATCATCGCATCGACGCGACCTGAACCTAAGTCTAAGAACGCATTACTCAAGGTATCATAGAGCTTCATATTGGCTTTTGGATAGGTATCCTCTAACCACTGTGATGAGATGGTCGAGCGCTGCGCGGCAATAGAGTGCGCATTGATATCATCGCTATTGCTCGGATTAAAGCTACTGTCTTTTTTAGCCAAAAAAACCAAAGCATTACTAAAGTAAGGATCCGTAAAACTCACTTGCTGCTCACGCTCAGGTGTCACCGACATCGCCGCGACGATGGCATCATATTTACCGGCCTTGAGGCCAGGAATAATACCATCCCAATCTTGAGCGACAATCTCGCAAGTGACTTTCATATCGTCGCAGATAGCATTTGCTATATCTACATCGAAACCACCCAGTGTGCCATCTGCATTGGTATAGTTAAAAGGGGCATACGCGCCTTCAGTACCAATACGTAATATTTCTTTTGTATCGGCAGCGGTGGCCTCGGTAGCTTCTGAATTGCTATCATCAGCACTATCTTGACTATTGCTACAACCCGCTAACATAAAGACCGATACCATGCCCAGCAGCGACATTGACCAGCGGCTGGTCGTTGCCAGTTTTTTGACTGGGGCACAAGTCATACTGCTGGCTGGAACAAGATAGTTGCTCATGATCATCCTTGATTTTTATATTAGAGAAACAACTTCGTAAAACAAGGCTTGCCTGATACAGGCAAGCCTTGTTTTAGTTGGTCGCGGCTTCTGTTTGCTCTTCTTCAGCAATCATCGCATTGGCATCGACATTACCTTCGTCAACGACGACTACTTGCTTAACACTGCCAGTAGCAGTCGTTTTTTGCGCGGCAGCCGTAGTGCTGGTGCCAAAATAACTGCCAGTGATTTGATCATAGGTGCCATTGGCTTTTAGCTCGGCCAACGCTGCGTTAAACTTGGCAACTAATGGATCACCTTTACGGAAGGCAATACCCATGGCATCATCGTTGGTGCTGATTTCTTGGCCTTTGACTTCGTAGTCTTTACCTGCTTCAGTTTTCAACCAGTCGATACCCGTTACTTTATCCGACATCATCGCGCGCACACGACCTGAGGTCAGATCCAGATAGGCATTGTCTTGAGTGTCATAAAGCTTGATATCAGCATTGTCATGCTCATCTTGCAGATATTGCGAGGCAACCGTTGAACGCTGTGAAGCGACTGGCTGACCTTCGAGACCTTCTACGCTGATATCGTCACCTTTTTTACCGATTAAGATGATGCCACTGTGAAAATAAGGGTCGCTAAATTCTACGACTTCTTTGCGTTCAGGGGTGATTGACATACCAGCGATGGTTGCATCAAACTTCTGTGCGTTCAGTCCTGGAATCAGACCATCCCAATCTTGCGAGATAACTTCACATTCTGCTTTCATTTGTGCACATAATGCGTCAACCAACTCAATCTCATAGCCAATCAGTTTGCCATCGGCATCTGTATAGCTAAAAGGCTTATAGCTTGATTCGGTCGCGATTTTGATATTCAAAGGGGTGTCGCTCGCTGCATCCGCTTCGGCACTGTCTGCTGGTGCTGAGCTGTTATTACACCCTGCCAGCATTAGCATTGCTGCGCTTAGCGGCGCAAGCCACAAAGCTTTCTTAGTCATTAATGATGTCATTGAAATTGTCATACCTATTGTTCCTTAATATAGTTACCAGCCGTGTATTAACCCACTACTCGTTGATCGATACTGATTAATCAACGCACTTTCTTGCAAGCTCATTTATCAACGCTTACTGACCGAAGTTGATTTGCTCAAGACGTGCCAGCTCACCGTTACTACGGATTTCGCTCAGCGCTTTGTTGAAGTCGTCTCTGAGTGGGTCGTCCTTACGGACGGCAATGGCAATATTATCGTCATTGTCAATTTCGTCACCAACGATGCCGAAACCTTCTGGGTTGTCTGCTAACCATGATTTGGCTGAGACTTTTTCAGCCAATACTGCATCACTACGTCCAGATTTTAGATCCAAATAGGCATTGTCATAATTATCATAAAGCTTAACGGTGTTGCCATCTTTGCCTTCATAATTATCTTGTAGATATGCACCAGGCGTCGTTGAACGTTGACCGCCCAGCGTTAGGCTTTTGATCGACGTAGGATCAAAGCTGCCTTTGGTATCGGTTAGCCATACCATGGTATTGGCGAAGTAAGGCTCACTGAAATCAACTTTTTCTTGACGCTCAGCAGTGATAGACATACCAGCGACCACAGCATCATATTTTTGTGCCAATAGACCCGGAATAATACCGTCCCAATCTTGGGCAACGATTTCGCATTTGGCCTGCATTTGGTCACATAAGGCATTAGCAACGTCGATATCAAAACCTGCCAACGTGCCATCGGCATTGGTATAGTTAAAAGGAGGGTAAGCGCCTTCAGTTGCGATACGAATGGTCTTGCCAGCCGTTTCTGCCGCGGGTGCATCAGCGTTGGCACCAGCCGTTTCATCGGCAGGCTGACTACAAGCACTCAGCATTAATGCTGCAGTGACGGTCATCGATGACCATAATAGGCGAGAATTAGACATCATACATTCCTTAAATTCTAATGGGTTTTAATGTAGGGCTCTGATATTTTGTTCTCTGACTTCCCTGCCAGACAAGAAATATAGATAGCAGAAGATACAAGCAGCCGTCATTATTGACCGTCTGTAAGCCTTTTGATAATACCTGAGTAAAATATCAAAAACAAACGTTTTGCATACCGACTGTTATTATTGGGTAATAAATAGCTAACGACAATTACCAATCAGAAAGTTGAGTGGCTTAAGCTATATGTCATAAAAGATAGTCCACAATAAGCGGCTAACTGTTTTGACGATGCGATGCCATAAAGTCTTTGACACGCTCAGAGGTAGGATTATCAAAGATTTGTTCGGGCGTGCCCATCTCCTCAACGACTCCTTGATGTAAGAATACGACTTGGCTAGACACTTCGCGGGCAAAACGCATCTCATGAGTGACGATCAGCATCGTGCGCCCTTCTTCTGCCAACTCACGCATGACTGCCAGCACTTCATTCACTAGCTCAGGGTCTAAGGCGGACGTTGGCTCATCAAATAACAATACCCGTGGCTGCATAGCAAGAGCACGGGCAATGGCGACACGTTGACGCTGACCACCAGATAGATTAGCAGGGTAAGCATCTTTTTTATCAAGCAAACCCACTTTATCAAGCAGCTGCTCGGCATCACTGATTGCTTGATCTTTTTTAATTTTTAAAACTTGCGTTGGCCCTTCGATGATGTTTTGCAAAATCGTTTTGTGCGGCCACAAGTTGAAGTTCTGAAAGACGAAGCCCACACGCGCACGCAAACTCTCCAGTTGCTTGATATCTGAGGCTTGTAGCTCACCTGATTTGCCAGGCTTTAACATCAGCTCTTCATTACCGATGATAATACGACCTTGATTGGGCTTTTCAAGCAAATTAATACAGCGCAATAAGGTAGATTTTCCAGAGCCAGAAGAGCCCAAAATAGAGATCACATCACCATCATAGGCAGTGAGCGACACCCCTTTTAGCACTGCCAATGAGCCATAGCTTTTATGGACGTCTTGTAGATCTAAGGCGATAGGACGAGTCGGGTTTTTTGCAGTATCAAGCATGGTTCAGCAGGCTTCCAATATATATGAGTGAGAACGAAAATAAAAAACAGCATCGTATAGAGTATAAAGCAATGCCTTACATACCACCTTAATAGGATAGCGCGATGGCTAAGACACCATAAGAGAGGTATTGTCTCCTATAATGCAGAGAAAACGCAAACTTTGCGCAGCATTAGCTCATGAATCATTCAATGGACTGCTGGCACAAAAAAAGCCCAGACCGCATTTAGGTGCTGAGCTTTATTTTATCACTTTAGTGTACTAGGCGTTGTTTTATCTGATGGTAACATCGCATCTTAAATAGTGTCTATTAATAGTGTTTATTGATAGCCTGCGATTAGTACGTTGAAACATGCTCTGAGCTTTCAGTACCATCCAACACTTCTGAATCATCTGCGGTTGCTACTGCCACATCATCATTTGCACCAACAGCCATGCCATCATCGGCACTTGCAATGGCAATATCATCAGAGCTACTTGCAGTCGCGCTCTCCTCTACTGCTGTTTGTGCATCTACTGCCGGTTCAGTCTCCATTGGTGACTCATCTTTTTTACCGCAAGCACTTAACGCCAGTGCTCCTGCGACCAGCCCAACCGTCAGCCAGTTTTTATATGCATATTGTTTAGTAGCCATGTCAATTCTCCATTACCTATGGTCTTTTGATTCAACACTATCTATCGATAGCGTTACTGTCTTAGTGCTTACTATACTGACGATACATCACGGCTACCTTAGTATTTACAGCACATTTCTGTTAAAGACACGTAAAGATAGAGTGGTGTATTGATAACAGTTATCCAATAAGAAACGCAGAATAAGACAAACAAAACAGCATCAGATAAGCCCTCATAAGCGCTTTGTAAAGCAGGCTCTGTTCACAAAATCATCTTTACTATCGCCTCAATCTCCTCTATGTTAAATAGCATAATGCCATATGGGCATCCAAAGCTGCTTTTTTTGCCAAATTTTCGCCTCTTTAGGCGCTTTTATTTATTTAGAACATGTATCACTATAAGGAAAAATTTATGAGTCAATCAAACATCACAGACGTTACCACTTATATGCAATCTGTTGGTAAGCAAGCACGCGCGGCATCACGTGCTCTCGCAGCAGCCAATACGAGCGACAAAAATACCGCCCTTATGTCAATCTATGATGTATTGCTAGAGGCGAAAAAAGATATTTTGTCTGCCAATAAAATCGATATGGACAACGGTCGAAAGAACGACTTAGACGCCGCCCTACTTGACCGTCTAGAGCTAAACGATGCGCGCTTCGATGGTATGCTACAAGGTCTAAAAGACGTATCGGCGCTACCTGATCCTATCGGCGAAGTCACTGACATGACTTACCAACCATCGGGTATTCATTTGGGCAAAATGCGTGTACCGCTCGGCGTGGTCGGTATGATTTATGAGTCGCGTCCTAACGTAACGCTGGAAGCCGCCTCTTTAGCCTTAAAATCAGGCAATGCGATTATCTTGCGCGGTGGCTCTGAAGCTTTTGAATCCAACCAAGCAATCGCCAAATGTATCTTAGAAGGTCTAAAAAAAGTCGGACTGTCTGAGCACAGTGTGCAAGTATTACAAACGACCGATCGTGCTGCTGTCGGCGAGCTGATTACGATGACAGAATATGTCGATGTCATCGTCCCACGCGGCGGTAAAGGTTTGATTGAGCGTATCAGCCGTGATGCCAAAGTCCCTGTGATTAAGCATTTGGACGGTAACTGCCACACCTTTATTGACAGTGATGCCGATCCTGAGATTGCTATCAAAGTCAGCGTCAATGCCAAAACGCATCGCTATGGCACTTGTAATACCATGGAGACACTATTGGTCGATGAATCAGTCGCGGGTGAGCTATTACCAAAAATTGCTGAAGCCATCGTTCAAGCCGATGATGCCATGCAACTACGCCTTGATGACAAGTCGCAAGCCATCTTGAATGACAATGCTGCGCTCAAAGGCCATCTATCTGCCGCAACTGCTGAAGACTGGGATACCGAATATTTAGCCCCTATCTTGGCGGTAAAAGTCTTGTCAGGTATTGACGAAGCCATCGAACATATCAATACCCATGGCAGCCATCATACCGATGTCATCATTACTGATAACTATACCAAGTCGCAACGCTTCATCCGCGAAGTGGATTCTGCCAGCGTCATGATTAACGCCTCTAGCCGTTTTGCTGATGGATTCGAATACGGTCTGGGTGCTGAGATTGGTATCTCAACGGACAAAATCCATGCGCGTGGCCCTGTCGGTCTCGAAGGTCTGACTTCACAAAAATGGATCGTTTATGGTCATGGTGAGACACGCGCTTAGCTTATTGCGTCCCACCCTATCATCTACCGTTTAACTTAACGTATAATCAAAAAAAACGTCAGCTTAATTGCTGGCGTTTTTTTATGAATGACAATATGTTATATATGCTGCATACCCGTTATTTTGTATACAAATAATCTACAGGAAAACTGACCCATGCAAAGTGGCAAGATTAAGCACTGGAACCAAGATAAAGGCTATGGCTTTATCGATGTAGACGATCAAAATGAGGATGTGTTTTTTCATGTCAGTAAAGTTCGATTGTCACAGCCGATAACCGTCGGTCAAAGCGTCTATTTCAATAGTGTACGTAATGATAAAGACCAATTACGAGCCACTGAAGTCACGTCATCTTCACTGAGTATTGAACCAGACACTGACAATGACACTGCGTCAAATGTGCCCAAGCACAGGCCTAATAATGCCAAACGAAATAGCCAGCACAACAGTCGTAGCTCAAATCACAGCAGTCGCGTCTCAAATCGCAGTAATCAAAGCGGTAATCAAAATAGGAGAAGCTTAGGCTCTACCCTATTTAGCCTCATCGCTATTATCGCCGTCGCGTTTTATTTCTTTGGTGACTTAAAATCCACTTTCTTTGCTGATGGTGTTGAGTCGACGACCATATCGGCATCTAAAAGCTCAAGCCCAGCAACCAACTCTGGCGTAACGGGTGATGCTCAGATAGATAGGACGGTAGCGCTCATTCAGCAAGGTGGGCCTTTTCCTTATCCGAATAAAGATGGCACGACGTTTTATAATCGTGAGGGCAGATTACCCGCGCAGTCGCAAGGCTATTACCGTGAATACACCGTACCTACCCCTAATATGTCACATCGCGGCGCGCGGCGTATCGTTACCGGAGACTATCCACCTACCGTTTATTACTTGACGGTCGACCATTATGATAGCTTTAGAAAATTGGAGGTGAATTAAAATGAGTGAAGCCATCCACTATGTTAATCAAAACCACATTAACCAAAACGGTACAGCACTACATGCGGTCATTCCTACTGAGGCTGTTACCATACCCGTGGGTGACGCACTGGATAAAACCACGCTATTAATGAGTCTAGCCCGCGCCTGTGACTTCCCCAGTTATTTTTCGCACAACTGGGACAGCGCGTGGGACTGCTTGACAGATAGCGAGGTGGTGCATTTAATGCTTGATTTGACGGTGATAAAAAGGATAAATACCGAAGATTTCAATGTCTTTAAGAGCATCATTGAGGATGCCTATAGAGAATTTGGCAAACCACAACTGTGGATCATTGTGCCATCTGAGGACGAACTCTAATCACTGAGCGTAGCTGATAGTCACCGATAATTAGTCGTAATCATAGAAACCTGAATTCGAGATAAAGCCATATTTATCCCGAATTCAGGTTAATTTATTTTATAGAAAGGATTAACCTATGGAGATTACCTTAAACGGTTATTACACATTGATATTAGCCACCTTGGTGCTGCTACTTGGCCGATTTTTGGTGAAGAGAGTCAAGTTTTTAGAAGATTTTAATATTCCCGAACCGGTTGCCGGTGGTTTGGTCGCTGCTATTATCGTCTATATTCTCAATATGGTTTGGGGGTATAGTTTCAATTTTCACCAAGGATTACAGACGGCGACCATGCTGATGTTCTTTGCATCTATTGGCTTAAGTGCTGATTTTGGCAGGCTAAAAGCCGGTGGTACGCCCTTATTAATTTTCACTGTCGTAGTCTCCGTCTTCATCATTTTACAAGATATCGTTGGCGTGGCAATGGCAAGTGCCTTGGGGCTTGATCCTCTGCTCGGTCTAGTCACCGGCTCTATCGCCTTGACTGGTGGGCATGGTACGGCAGGTGCTTGGGGCATTACTTTAGAAGAAGACTACGGCGTGGTCGGTGCGACAACGCTTGGTATTGCTGTTGCTACTTATGGTTTGGTCGCAGGTGGTATCGTCGGTGGCCCTGTTGCCCGTCGTTTAATTAATCGACTTGGACTAAAGCCCACACCTGCCAACCCACACCCTAGTGATATTGAAAAAGTCGCGGGCGCGCAGTCGTTATATAGTACCAAGCATGACGAGGATAACGCGCACAGTGATAAAGAAATCTTTGAGAGACCAGATAGCATGCGCTTTATCACTGCGTCTTCTACTATCGAAACATTAGCGCTCTTTGCTGCGGCATTGGCTTTTGCAGAAGTGATGACACTGGTAGCAGAGGGTACATGGTTTGAGTTGCCTACTTTCGTATGGGCATTGGCAGGCGGCGTTATCATTCGAAATGTGCTAACGATGGTCTTCAATTTTGATATGTTTGACCGTTCGATTGATGTGTTCGGTAATGCCTCTTTGAGTCTATTTTTAGCCATGGCGCTGCTGTCTTTGAAGCTATGGCAATTGACTGATCTAGCCGGCCCTGTATTGATTATCTTGTTGGTGCAGACAGTCATCATGATTATTTATGTCTATTTTATTACCTTTAAAGTCATGGGTAAAAACTATGATGCGGCTGTTTTGTCAGCGGGACATTGCGGTTTTGGTATGGGTGCAACACCCACAGCGATTGCGAATATGCAGGCAGTCACTGACCGCTATCTGCCTTCGCCTAAAGCCTTTCTAATCGTGCCAATGGTTGGTGCTTTCTTTGTTGATATTGTCAATGCGACGGTATTGCAGATATTTACAAAGTTGCCGTTTATGTAGGCTGATGCTGTCACAGATCAAAATTTAATAGCTATCTAGCAAATAACGAATGCTAGACATCGAAAAGCCCGCCAAAACTAATCTTGGCGGGCTTTTTTAATTATCAAGTTATAATAGAGTGTTCCATCAAAACCATTATTTGTACTTTTTAATTTCACCACTTTTCACACGAGCTATGAAAGAATTAACCTCTCTTTTCACAATTGGCATCAAGAAGTATAGACCGATGATGTTAAAGATCGCCATAGCGAACAGAGCCGCATCTGAGAAGTCGATAACGAAGCTAAACTGTACGATGGTACCGATAACAACGAAAACTAAGAAGATAAGTTTGTATATCATCTCGCCGCCTTTACCTTCACCAAAGAGATACGTCCAAGCTTTTAGACCATAATATGACCATGAGATCATCGTTGAAAAAGCAAACAATAATACCGCGACAGCTAGGAAATACTGGAAGATAGGCGCCGTTTCCATAAAGGCAGCACGGGTTAGATCCACACCAGTGAGCGCTTGGGTTTGCAAGTTTGCAACAGTGTTCACGCCAGAGATAGTAATAACGAGCGCCGTCATAGTACAGATAACAACCGTATCAATGAAAGGCTCTAACAGCGCTACTAAACCTTCAGTAGCAGGTTCTTTGGTTTTTACCGCTGAGTGAGCAATAGCGGCTGAACCAACACCCGCTTCGTTAGAGAAAGTCGCACGTTTTAACCCTTGGATTAACGCACCAATAAAACCACCAGCCACGCCAGCACCAGTGAAGGCACCTGTGAAAATCTCGCCAAATGCGGCGCCGATATGATTAAAGTTTGCAACCAGTACGATGACACTCATTGTGATATACAATAAAGCCATAAAAGGTACGACTTTTTCGGTAACGGTTGCAATGCGCGGCATACCACCAATGATAACCATACCGACTAAAAACGCTAAGCCAATACCAAAGAATATACTGTAATCCGTTGGAATGCTAAAAGTAGAGCTCATGACTGCAAAGGCTTGGTTACCCTGAAACATGTTACCAGCACCAAAAGTGGCCAATATACACATAAGGGCAAAACCGACGGCTAACACCTTACCCAATCCACCCATACCACGTTCAGCCATACCGCGGCTCAAGTAGTACATAGGTCCGCCTGATACGGCACCAGAAGGCAGGATAGTACGGTATTTAACACCTAACGTACACTCTACAAACTTGGTCGCCATACCGAACAGACCAACCATAATCATCCAAAAGGTAGCACCAGGTCCACCAATAGCGAGTGCTGCACCGACACCTGCAATATTACCGAGACCAACCGTACCTGACAAAGCAGTAGCTAGTGCTTGAAAATGGCTGACCTCGCCTTCTTCTTTGACAGCAGGGTTTGGATCAGTATATTTGCCTCTGACAATATCTAAAGACAAGCCTATATGACGAAACTGAATAAAGCCAAAATAAAAGGTAAAGACCAATGCGGCAACTAATAACCAACCTACAATTAGCGGAAAGCTTACTTCGCCAAGAGGTACTGAAAAGAAAATAAGATCGACGAACCAGCCAAATATACTGGCCATAAAGCCATCGAGACCTGCTCCAAATGCTGCTAGACCTGATTGTTGTTCTGCTGCTTGCGCAAGAGTAGTGCTAAGTAATAGCATCGTTGCGACTAAATATTGTTTTTTCATGTAAATCCCTTTAGTGAAAATAATATTTATACAATTATTTACAGCGATACTGGTACAAAGTGTAATTATTTATTGTACTTTGTATCAGTATTATTACTAAATGTTCAATGCCGACTATATACTAATACTTTTGTATAAACAAAAACATTTACACATTTTTCTCAATTAAACATCAACTTAGCGCTTTAAAGCTGATAGCCGAACTCAGTCAAGATCACTATAATTATCGAAAAATGTCGGTAGTATTTTTTAGTATAAATAACAGACTTAAATATAATTAAAAGAGCTAAATGACAATATCAACACAGGTTTGCGTTAAATGATCTAAGACTTGTAGAAAGCAATAACAAAAAAACCGCTAAGCAAAAGCTTAGCGGTTTTTCTTATTACCATTCTAAAGTTTACTGATTTTTAGCATAGACTGGCAATTCTGCACAGATCGCCTCTACTTTACCGCGTACTTCAGTCGCAACCGCTTCATCACCACGGCTGTCTAACACATCGCAAATCCAACCTGCCAAATTACCCGCTTGCGCTTCGTTGAAGCCGCGAGTAGTAATGGCTGGTGTACCGATACGAATACCAGACGTCACGAATGGTGATTTTGGATCGTTTGGTACAGCGTTTTTGTTCACAGTGATGTGAGCTTCGCCAAGCCATTTATCGGCTTCTTTACCCGTCATTTCTTGCTTAACCAAGCTGATCAGCATGAGATGATTTTCAGTACCACCAGAGATGATTTCATAGCCACGCTCTTGAATGACTTTTGCCATTGCTTGTGCGTTTTTCACGACTTGCTGCTGGTACGTTTTGAAGTTGTCTTCTAACGCTTCTTTAAAGCAAACTGCTTTTGCCGCGATGACATGCATCAACGGGCCACCTTGGTTGCCAGGGAATACGGCTGAGTTTAGTTTCTTAGCTAGCACTTCATCACGAGCCAAAATCATACCGGAACGTGGGCCACGTAGAGTTTTGTGTGTGGTGGTCGTCACGACATCAGCGAACGGTACTGGGCTTGGGTAAACACCACCAGCGATAAGACCAGCAACGTGTGCCATATCGACCAATAAGTAAGCGCCTACTTCATCAGCGATTTCGCGGAAACGTGCCCAATCGACCACTTGCGAATACGCTGAAAAACCAGCAATAATCATTTTTGGCTTGTGCTCACGCGCTAAGCTCTCTACTTGGTCATAATCAATCAGACCAGTACCATCTACCAATCCGTACTGTACGGCATTGTAGTTCAGACCTGAGAAGTTAATGTGTGCGCCATGCGTCAAGTGACCACCAGCATCTAAGCTCATGCCAAGTACCGTGTCATTTGCTTCTAGCAACGCTAAAAATACCGCAGAGTTTGCTTGGCTACCAGAATGCGGTTGAACGTTGACGTACTCAGCGCCGAACAACTCTTTTGCACGATCAATGGCCAATTGTTCAACGACATCAACATGCTCACAACCACCATAGTAACGCTTGCCAGGATAGCCTTCTGCGTACTTGTTAGTAAGGTCAGTACCTTGCGCTTCCATCACTGCTTGTGAGCAGTAGTTTTCAGAAGCAATCAATTCGATATGATTTTCTTGACGAACGCTTTCTGCAGCCATCGCTTCAGCAAGTACTGGATCAAACTCTTTGATAGAAATATCTTTAAACATAGTGATGTCCTAGGTAGTGACTTTCGTTAAAAGACGTTATTAAAAAACGTCATTGAAAATAAGCTATAGCCTACCCGCAATAAAACCATTACTGCGCCAACATCGCTTAAAGTACATTGGCACTTTTGTGCGCAGTTTACCAGTATTAGAATTATTTTAGATTGGCTGTATTAGCGAAGATTAATAGGAGTAAGCGAGGAAATCGGTCTGTCATTGGCTTATCCAGTTCGGCAATAAATAAGATACGAGTGGGTATCGCTATCATCGCTTTAGACTAAGTGTAACATGAAATTTCATGCTGCGAGCGCAAAAAATCTCACCTTAAGATGAGTGAATTAAATGGTCATATAACACAGATAAATAGCCACCCGAAGATGACTGTTTTCAAATCTATTTTTTAATCTACAGCCATATGCATTTAATTAAAGCATGGCGCTAATGAACTATTGGATGCTGACCAATGGCTTAGAAACCCAACCTTCACCTTTATTACTTTGTACATGATAGTAGCCATTTTGTTCAGTGCCCATGTAAATCATAATTTCTTGCTGAGATAAGATAGCGATTGGGTTTGAAGCTTTATTGGCCTGTGAATGCAGTCTGGTACTTTGTAATTTGCCAGACAATATAGAACCAGAAACCAGCTTTCCCGTATTGCTCTGAGTGTTTTGAGCCACTGTTTCTGTAAAGCCTACTTCTTCGCCTAAGTCAGACACCGCCTGTTTGCTACCTCTGATGGTATCGGCCGTTCTACCAATTGAGCTGATGGTGTTTTGCACCTCATAAATACTATCCAAAAAACCAGCGTTTGCGTTAACAGATAAAGCAAGCAATGACGTGCTGACCGCTAGCAAGACCATAGATTTTGACGATACAGATAGCAACGGCTTTAATAAACTCATAAGAAGTTCCTGATGTTAAGAAAAGTATAAAAATGTTACCCGAATGTATTTATACCATATTCTTAAATTACCGAACAACTGTTAATTCAATAATAGTGCCAATTTATCTTTTTATTTATCATGCGTCACTTGTCATTTTCATAGCCATTCCAATTTGCTATGCGTCATTGGCTAAGAATGCTGGCAAAAAGGTTTCGCTAATCATTAGCGTGCGCCCATACCAATCATAACGCGTTTGTCGTTGCCAGCCAGCATCGGTATGGCTGATAAAACGCTGATTGGGTAGAGTGCGACGACGTTTAAATAAAACATAGCCGATGGGCGTGCCTTTTAGCTGTTGCAGCCGCCGCGCGTTGCCTTTTAGAGTCGATAAAGGAAAGATACTTTGCGCTTCTACCCACGGCTGCTCATCATTACCATATAACTGTACTTCACGTATCCACGCCAGTAATGGACGATTCAGCATTGAGCCTTGTAGCCCTAGTTGTCTTTTTTGTTGCAACGTTAAGGGTCGAAAGCCCTCAAAACTGCGTTCTACACGTAATGGCTGCCCTGCTCTTTTTTCTAATACGGCAGTGAGAGAGCCTTCGGCATTGAGCCAAGGCAGTAGCTCAGAGGGCGGGATAAAAGTGGCAGGACAAGCATAAGAGTTACTGGACATAGTTAACGGCTAATAGTGAGAATTTAGAAAATAAACGGCTGCGAGTGTCTGTTAATAAAGCGACATTAATAAAAGTCAATATTCGTAAAATCGAGCATTAATGATTGATATCAAAGTCTGGCATATTGTCGGCGTTAAATGGTAATGCATCAAATGCCTGCTGACGATACTGTGCCATATGCTCACGATCTCTAGCACAAAAGTCACCAATCGCAGGTACAAAGCGTGGATCATAGATACGATGCAGCGAGTGTGTCGTCGTTGGAATAAAACCACGTACCAGTTTATGCTCGCCTTGCGTACCGGGATCAAAGGATTTTAGCCCTTGCTCAATGGCAAACTCAAGCCCTTGATAATAGCACAGCTCAAAGTGCAAGCTATCATACTCACCGAGCGCGCCCCAATAGCGACCATATAAGGTAGCATTATTATCAACATCAGCCTTGTCGCTGTCGGCTTTATCGTATAAAAATAAGCTACTCGCGATAATTTCACCGTCAGCATCCATGGCTTGCGCCAACATAATATGCTCAGGCAGACTATCAGCTAACGCCATGAAAAAATCAAGCGTCAAATAAGGCTTTTGCCCGCGTATTGCATAAGTCATCACATAACAATGATAGAACGCTTGCCAGTCTTCATCGGTGATGTCATTACCGCACTTACGCTGACAGCTAATGCCTTGCTCGGCGACCTTACGACGTTCAGCGCGGATGGTTTTACGTTTTTTGGCTCTTAGTGTCGCCAAAAATCCGTCAAAATCAGCAAATGGCTGACTGTCTTGGCTGAGGTTTTTATTTTGCCATAAAAACTGACAGCCTTGACGCTCAAGTATTGGCATCTCAATAGGAGTGGACTCTACACCACTTTCTTGGGCAGCTATCGCAAGTTCTATATCGATTTCAGTGGGCATAGACGTGGTGGCAATAGATGCAAGCTCAGGCGTGACAAACAGACCATGCCAGCTTGAGGCGCCCACTTGCTGAGCGACATCATCAACACCAGCAATGGCTGTTTTGAGAATATCATCATTCAAATGCTCACCAGCTGCCAACCAAAGACGCTGACCTGTAATCGGTGTATAGGGCACGCTGGTGACCAGCCGAGGATAGTAATCGATGCCATAGCGCGCATAAGCCTCCGCCCATGAGTGATCAAACACAAACTCACCGCGATGATGACCCTTTATGAATACTGGCATGACTGCGACAGGTTGCAGGGCTGTGTCTGCCGCACTGTCTGTTACGCTATTGGCGCTATCAGCATAATCGGCAACACGATGTACCAGAATAAATATCGGTAGCCACCCTGCCTGCTCACCAATCGCTCCCGTGTCAGTCAGTATTTGCCAAAAAGCAAATGACATAAAAGGGGTATCTGGCGTTTGCCACTGTGCTTGGCTCTGCCAGCTGGTATCATTGAGTAGCGCATATTGTAAAGTCATAGTACCTACACTGTTTTTCGTAATGGTCTAGCCTACCAAATGTGAGTGCTTTTGCTGTCACAATTTGCAAAAATAACAATATTTCTTGAAATATTACGCAGCACGCCTAACTATCAAAATAGCATAAAAAAAGCCAGCCACACGAATGTAGATGACTTTACTAAACTAGGGCATGTCCTCAATCTGAACGAAAACGCCTAAATGGGTTAAAAATAAGGACACGCCCTAACTGCCCTAACCGTTCTATTTTTATAAATAATGTGGTGAACCGCTTATCTGTTGATTGCCTTGATATTATGACTGTCGGTATCCACTTTAACACTTCTAAAAAACGGGTTTAAAAAACGGTAATTGTACAGAAAAGATGATATCAAAGCCCATGACTGGTAGAATAAGCCTATTATTAGCTTAATATAATTTGTATACATGAGATATGAATAAAAATAGTACAATTGGTTCATTATGCGAGATTGACATCGCATAGGATCTATAGTGGGTTAATGATAACCAGCCAGCTATTTTCAGGCAGTTTTGCACCGAGAGTCTCAAAGAGACGACTCATGATACATTTGATTCAATCACGATTCACTATCGCATAGAGTCTCTATAGAAATACCCGTTTGTTTAAGCATTAATATTAACTACAGCCTAAAGGGATACACTACTATAATGTCAAAAATTATTTATACAAAAACTGATGAAGCCCCAGCGCTAGCAACCTTGTCCTTCTTACCTATTGTCAAAGCATTTACCCAGACTGCAGGAGTTGAAGTTGAAACCACTGATATCTCTGTTGCCGCGCGTGTGTTGGCTGAATTCCCAGAATATTTAAATGAAGATCAGCGCGTTCCTGATAATCTAGCTGAGCTTGGTCGACTGACGCAAGATCCTGACACTAATATTATTAAACTACCAAATATCAGTGCCTCTGTTCAGCAGCTAAAAGCCTGTATCAAAGAACTACAAAGCAAAGGCTACGGCATCCCTAACTTTCCAGAAGATCCAAAAACCGACGAAGAAAAAGAAATTCGTCAGCGCTATGGTAAGAGTCTAGGCAGTTCGGTCAACCCTGTATTGCGCGAAGGCAACTCAGATCGCCGTGCACCAAAAGCCGTTAAGAACTTTGCGCGCAAGCATCCGCATTCTATGGGCGAGTGGAAGCAATGGTCAAGTACCCATGTATCGCATATGCACAGCGGTGACTTTTACGATGGCGAACAGTCGATGACCTTGGATAAAGCCCGTAACGTGCGTATGGAGCTGTTACTTGATGATGGCACGACGAAAGTATTGAAGCCCAAAATTGCTTTGCTTGATAAAGAAGTCATTGACCTGATGGTCATGAGCAAAAAATCGCTGCTAGAGTTTTATGAGCAAGAAATGGAAGATTGCCGCGAAGCTGGTATCTTATTCTCATTGCACGTAAAAGCCACCATGATGAAGGTTTCGCACCCTATCGTGTTTGGGCATGCGGTTAGAATTTATTATAAAGATGCATTTGATAAGCATGGTGCTTTTTTTGACGAGCTAGGCATTAACGTCAACAATGGTATGGCTGATCTATACGACAAAATATCTGCCCTGCCATCATCTAAACGTGAAGAGATCGAACAAGACTTGCATGCCTGCCAAGAGCATCGCCCACGTCTAGCGATGGTTGATTCTTCAAAAGGTATTACCAACTTCCATTCACCAAGCGACATTATTGTCGATGCGTCAATGCCTGCTATGATTCGTAATGGTGGTAAAATGTGGGGCGCTGATGGCAAACTATATGATTGTAAAGCCGTCATGCCAGAGTCTACCTTCGCCCGTATTTATCAAGAAATGATCAATTTCTGTAAATGGCATGGTAACTTTGATCCAACTACCATGGGTACGGTTCCTAACGTAGGCCTCATGGCACAAAAAGCAGAAGAATATGGCTCACACGACAAAACCTTTGAGTCTAGTGCTACTGGTATTGCCCGTATTGTAGATATTGATACCGATGAAGTATTGCTTGAAAAAGATGTGGAAAAAGGTGATATCTGGCGCATGTGTCAAGTTAAAGACGACCCTATCCAAGATTGGGTGAAGCTTGCCGTCCGCCGTGCACGTGATTCAGATACGCCTGTCATCTTTTGGTTAGACCCGTATCGTCCACATGAGAACGAGCTAATCAAAAAAGTTAACATGTATTTGAAAGATCATGATACTGACGGCTTGCACATTGAGATCATGTCGCAGGTTCGTGCCATGCGTTATACCTTGGAGCGTGTCGCTCGCGGTCTAGATACTATCTCTGCCACGGGTAACATCTTACGCGATTACCTAACAGACTTGTTCCCTATCCTAGAGCTAGGAACGAGCGCTAAGATGCTATCAGTCGTGCCACTAATGAAAGGCGGCGGTTTGTTTGAAACTGGTGCTGGTGGTTCTGCACCCAAGCACGTTGAACAGCTGGTAGAAGAAAACCATCTACGTTGGGATTCATTGGGTGAGTTTTTAGCTTTGACTGAGTCGTTGGAGCATTTGGCCAAAAACGATGACAATGCTAAAGCGCAAATCTTAGCAGATACGCTTGATAGAGCCACTGAAACATTGCTGCTAAATGACAAGTCACCGTCACGTAAGACGGGTGAGTTGGACAACCGTGGCAGTCACTTCTATCTGGCGATGTACTGGGCTGAAGAGCTCGCTGAGCAAGACCAAGACGCTGATCTAAAAGCGCAATTCGCCCCATTTGCGCAAAAGCTTAAGAGCAATACAGACGCGATTATTAAACAATTTAATGAAGCTCAAGGCAAAGCGGTAGACATCAAAGGCTACTACTTCGCGGATGAAGCGTTGGCTGAAAAAGTCATGCGTCCAAGCACCTTATTCAATGAAGCGTTAGCATCGTTGTAATAGATTTAACTGGCTGGTCTTAAGTAACGTTACTTCTTCATACTTTTGCCGCTATCGTCAGTTAAAAACAATAAAACACCCCACCGCTCTATAGAGTTGTGGGGTGTTTTTTATTATCCGTAGATAAAAAGGTAATAGTGCCTATATAGTCAGTGAAAAGTAATATCGATACATGACGCACTGCTGATATCAATTTTTCTTGCTTGCTGTGCCTGTGCAGACAGAGGCTACAAAAAATTAATATCAGCAGTATCGTAGCGATTCTAAAATTCCTTGACCATAGTTATAACATCAGCATAGAAAAATTTACCATAAAAAAGCCACCTACATGATTGTAGATGGCTTTTTTAATATAGTCGATTCAATTTAAAAGTAGTACAAGGCAACCGAGTGTAGATGTATATATGATACTTCAAGCGAGGTTAACGCTGTCATACTTTTATAGTGGAATGACTATAGCTTATTTTAAATTGCTTTTAGCTCATGATAAAGCGATGACTATCTATGCATCCATATGCTTAATGATGGCTTTACCAAATTCAGAAGTACTGAGCAAGATAGCATCAGGCATCAAACGCTCAAAGTCATAAGTGACCGTTTTATTAGCGATAGCGCCTTGAATACCGTTAATAATAAGATCGGCTGCTTCGATCCAGCCCATATCACGTAACATCATCTCAGCCGATAAAATCAACGAGCCGGGGTTTACTTTGTTCTGACCAGCATATTTAGGTGCAGTACCATGAGTTGCCTCATAGACAGCGATTGCGCCGCCTTTGTTAGCACCCGGTGCGATACCGATACCACCCACTTCAGCCGCTAGGGCATCAGAGATGTAATCACCGTTTAGGTTAAGCGTGGCGACGACGGAATAATCAGCAGGACGCATCAGAATTTGCTGCAAGAATGCATCAGCAATGACGTCTTTGATGATAATGTCATTACCCGTTTTTGGATTTTTCATCGTCATCCAAGGGCCGCCATCTAACAACTCTGCATCGAAGCGCTCTGCGGCTAATTCATAGCCCCAGTCTTTAAATGCGCCTTCGGTGAACTTCATGATGTTACCTTTGTGCACTAAAGTCACACTCGGCAAATCGTTATCGATAGCGTGTTGAATGGCTTTACGCACTAGACGCTGCGAGCCTTCCTTTGATACGGGTTTGATACCAATGCCGCAATCTTCAGGGAAGCGAATACTGGTCACACCCATCTCATCTCTTAAGAAATTGATAACTTTTTTGGCATCATCGCTGCCCGCTTTCCACTCGATACCCGTGTAGATATCTTCTGTATTTTCACGGAAGATAACCATATCCGTCAGCTCAGGATGCTGCACGGGGCTTGGCACGCCTTCAAACCAGCGTACTGGACGCTGACAAACATACAGATCAAGGTTTTGGCGTACAGCCACATTTAACGAACTAAAGCCACCACCCACTGGCGTGGTTAATGGCCCTTTGATACTGATCACGTAATCTTTTAAAATCTCTAGCGTTTCGCTTGGTAAGTAATCACCATCGTAAATTTTCGCTGCTTTTTCACCTAAATACGCTTCCATCCAAATGATGGATTTTTTGCCGTGGTAAGCTTTATCAACTGCGGCATCAACCACCTTAATCATAACTGGAGTGATATCCACCCCAATCCCATCGCCTTCAACGAAGGGAATAATTGGATGATTGGGGACATTCAACGATAAATCAGCGTTGACGGTTACTTTTTCGCCGTCTCTTGGTACGATAACTTTATCATATGACATGGATAAAACTCCTTGGTTGTATGTTGGACGTCGCAAGTATACTGGGCACTCTGTTATGCTCTCGCCATTCTATTATAGGTCTGCGTGGTTAGCGCCTGTTAGCTGAGCAAGCATAAGTGGCGCACTTACGATCTTATATTAATAGCCTTGTACCTAACCGCTTTACAAAACCGTTTTACACTCAAAGCTTCGAAATAAAAATTGGCAAAATAGTACAATTAATAAGAAGATAAAAAACCTTTCTCACAAAAGTACCTGAAAATATAATGCCATGGACATAAAAAAGAGAAACGACAAAAAAGCTGAGATAAAATTAATAAATATCAATGCTCTATAAGTTTGAGTACGCAATAAATGTCACATGTTATCCTAGCCATTGTACTAAGCTAAAGGTCTGAGCAATGATTTTTCTTGTGCATAGCTCAAGTACAGATATCAATGTTATAAATACCACTACAATAACATGGTTTTATATTGAATATAAATTTTTATGTCAATAGCCTACTTCTGACAAGTTAATACATTATTTTTTATGTGTTTCCTTTTCATTAAAATGCCGTTAATTAAGTCATCAACCCTCTTATAATTGATCTGCAATCAGGGCGTGTTGAACACCTTTTATTTTGACTATTACTTTTCATATTTCGCAATGATTCATCAATACCTTTATTTAGGAAACGCTACCTTATGTCGACCACCAGTCTCGTTCTGTTTAATAAGCCTTACGGTGTGCAAAGTCAGTTCCGTGATGACAGCAACAACGACCACACCACCCTATCGGAATATTTCACGGACAAGTCTTTGCGCGTGGCTGGTAGGCTGGATGCGACGTCTGAAGGCTTGCTGATTCTGACGAATGATGGCAGGGTTAACAAAGCCATTACCCATCCACCAAAAGCCAATGCTGGACGTAAGCAAGGTAAGACTTACTTAGTGCAAGTTGAAGGCATGCCTACTGCTGAGCAACTTGATAAGCTTGGACAGGGCGTCATTCTCAAAGATGGCAAAACCCTACCTGCCGACATCAAACAGCTTAGTGAAGAGGATTTACCAATGCCACTCTGGCAACGTGAGCCACCTATCCGTGAGCGTAAAAGCATACCGACATCATGGTTGATACTGACGATTTATGAAGGAAAGAATCGCCAAGTCAGACGCATGACGGCTCACGTTGGATTGCCTTGCCTGCGTCTTATTCGTTGGTCAGTCGCAGGCTTCGAATTGGGGGAACTAGCGGTTGGTGAGTTTGTACGTATTCATTTAGATAGTGCGAAACTGAGGGAATTGGGTGTCAGTAATTAACTTGCTCTGTCATCAGGCGTATTGACTGATGATAATTTACATAAGATCATAGACACATCGAACAACGTCTAGGGTCTGTTGAACATTCAAATGTGGTACTGGCAGTGGCTACAAAAAAATTATACCAGTCACGCTGCATCTCTTTTATATTGACCTGACTATGCCTGTTTTATGTAGATTAGTGGTTTTATATAGATTAGTAATAAAATCTAGCAAATATATTACGACCTGTTAAACATAGCGTCTCGAACTGGTAAGGTTTATCTGTTAAGATTCAGCACTTTACTGCCTGACTGTCATATTAGTGCCGTATTTTGCGTTTATTTACTGTTTAGCTTGTCTCTATAAGGATATGTCATGATTGCTTCTCGTCGTTTTGCCTTGTTCGCCACCAGCATTTCTGCTGCTTTTATTCTGAGCGCCTGTCAGCCAGCAACAGAGAATAGTGAGGTGATGCCCGCAGAAGAAGTAGCGGCACCAGCAACTGAGATGACGGCTGATCAAGAGAATATGGATAGTCATAATATGGCAGGTGGCGATGCAATGGCAGATGAGCAGCAAATGACAGACATTCTCAAAGACTACACTAAGTCGATGACAGGAATGCATGATGAGATGATGATCGGTATGGCATATAACGATCCCGATACCGCCTTTGCGAAAGGCATGTTAGGGCATCATCGCGGCGCCATCGACATGGCAAAAATCGAGCTGAAGTATGGTACTGACGCAGCCATGCGAGAACTTGCGCAAAAAATTACGGTAGCGCAGCAAGCTGAGATAGACATTCTGAATAAATGGCTTGCCGGCCATCCTGATGCTGCCAAACCTAAGCCTAATACCCAAGCCATGCAACAAGCCTATGCCAAGAGTATGGACGGGATGCATGGTGACATGATGCTCGCTATTACCGATCCGCTACCTGATATGGCTTTTGCACGCGGTATGTTGCCACATCATATTGGCGCTGTAGACATGGCAAAGATACAGCTCAAGTATGGTACGGATGAAGAGATGCGCAAGTTGGCTCAAGACATCATCGACGCCCAGCAGCCTGAGATTCAAGTGATGAAAAATTGGATTGCCGCTAACAAAATCGATAAGCTCAACAATGACACTATTAGTAATGACGCAACTGTCGAAAACGAAATAGATGCTAAAGAATCTGCTGAGTAGCCCACTACCTAAATACGGTCAATCAATATCAATAAGTGTAAAACCTATAACGTCAAACCCCTGCTAATCATAAATGGTTAGCAGGGGTTTTTATCGAATTGATACCGCTATACTTTTGATATATCTATACTTGCTGACGCTCCATAACATTAAGCCATGTCTGCCAGCCCGCCGGTAGTGGTAAATGGTCACTATTATCATCGGGCACTGGATCTGTCTTTGCCAAATGTAAACTTACTTTATGCGGAAAGGTTTTCTCAGTCATGCCTTGCTGCTGTCCACTACTAAGCGCTATTTTAGGTAATACGCTGACGCACATCAACTCGTCCCGACGAAACAGATAACATTCCACATCATGCTCTGCCGTACTAAGCGACGCTAACTGCTTAGTGTCTGCCTTGATACCATCAATGGCGACAATAACATCATGCGCCGAAATACCAGCTTTGGCAGCCACACTGTCACGTGTCACGCGATTTACCTTGAGTCCAGCTGGTGTCTCATGACAGCGCATACCCCAAGGTACATACTTGTCAGCAGTTTCCTTGGTATTGGTACGCATTTTTATACCATTTGCAGTCAATAGTGCTTCAATCGGTAACTCATCAACGCCATTGACATAGCGGCGCTCAAACTCTTGCCAATCGGCAAGCGACATAAACTGCCCGACAACCTTACCCATATCGGCACTGCTGATACCAATCCGTCGGTTGTCATTCTGCGTTGCTTGGCTATAAAAAGCCTTAACCACATCAAATAAACGATAACGACCGTTGCTCTTTTCGAGCAAGGTTAAATCCAAACAAAGCGCCACCAATGCGCCTTTATTGTAGTAACTGATCCCAGCATTACCTGTGTTTTCATCACTGCGATATAACTTAATCCACGCATCAAAACTCGACTCAGCGACACTTTGATAGGCGCGTCCAGGCGTTTGATAATAGCGATTTACTTGCTCAGCCAGTAGCTTGAGATAGCTTGGCTTATCGATCACGCCTGATGCTTGCAACATAAAGTCATCGATATAAGACGTAAAACCTTCAAATACCCAAAGCAGCGGCGTAAAGGCTTCGCGGCGCAAATCTACCTCTAACATGACATCGGGGCGTACGGTTTTGACCCACCACGCATGAAAATACTCATGACTGCATAAGCCTAAAAAACGCTGATAATCACTGCTGGGTACTTTTGGTTCGTCAATACTCGGCAAGTCGCGACGCGGCGTAATCAGGCTGGTCGAATTGATGTGTTCAAGACCACCATAATCTTGTCCACTGGCAAAAGTCATAAAAGTATAATCATTAAAGGGTGCCTCACCCAGCCAATCTAGATACGTCTGACAAATTTGAGTGACGTCTTGCTGTAGCCTGCCCATATTGGCATTATGCTTACCCGACAGATAAAAACGGTGAGGTAAGGTCTGATGCGCGTGGTCTTGGACGATAAAATCAAATGTATCCTGCTCAGCGATTTCAAAAGGATAATCAATCAGCTCGTGATAGCTGTTTGCTTGTAGCTCATAACTGTATTGACCATCCTCTTGCTGTCCATTCTTTTGCTGTCCATCAAGGCGCAGTTGCGTAGCGTCTAAACCACAGGCTAAAAGCACATGGCTTTCTTGTTTATCCGCCAAAAATGCGGCTGGCACTATCAAGCTGACTTGTACAGGCGTCTGCTCCTGCCCATCGACTGCTAATGCTAAAGAGGTAAAATTTCCGTATAGACGCTGCTGATCGACATAAGCGGTGCGTACGGATAAATCATAACAGTAGACTTCATAATGAACATTTACTGTCTGAGCCGCCTTGACTTGTGGCAACTGCCAAGTGTGTTTATCTGTCTTTATCGCGCGGTGCATCTCAGCGCTTTTATTATCGTCGTCCATAATTTGATAATGTACCGCAGTAATGTTTCGGGCAAACTCGCGCATCAAATAGCTACCTGGTATCCATGCTGGCAACCAAAGATTTGGAGCATCTACGTTTGTAGTAAAGGTGAGCGACACATCAACCAAATGCTCAAAAAAACGCTCAAAATCGAATCGATAGCTAATATTAGGCACAGGTCGAGCAGCCTTACTGATTGAGGCAATTTCTGTTGACTCATTATTAGCAGTGTTGGCGTCAGAAGTAGGCACGTTAGCGTTATTGGTCAATGAATTCATCGTCTTTCTCATCCTCATTTTTATCGTTATGGTAGAAGTCCTTAGCCGAAAATGCAACTGGCTGACCCTTTACAAGCAACCAGCTGTACGGTAAAGCATAAAAAATAGTGCTTATTTTCATAAATTATGACATTAATTGGCATTTTTTATGGTTTTTCCCTTGAAAGTTATGTGGGCCATCGCAATTAAAGATGCTAACTGCTAAAGTTACTTTAATAAACTGATGATAACTGACTAATGACGTGGCTATCTGGCTTGCCGATTGGCTTTTTTAGGTTTATTGCAACCGTATTTAATTTTTTACACAGATATATTTAGGATAATTTATGACTACTATCGTAAAAGACACCGCCGTCAAATTCAATTACACGCTAAAAGACGACGAAGGCAACGTGCTTGACCAATCACCAGAAGGTCAGCCACTTGCTTATCTACATGGTCACAGCAACATCATCCCAGGCCTAGAACAACAACTAGAAGGCAAATCTGCTGGCGAAAAAGTTAACGCTGTCGTTGAGCCTGCTGATGGTTATGGCGAATATCAAGAACAAGCCGTACAACATGTACCACGCGATAACTTCCAAGGCGTTGATGACATCCAGCCTGGCATGCAGTTTCAGTCAGAAGCCGGTGGCCAAGTAATGTTGGTTACGGTTACTGAAGTGAATGATGACGAAGTAGTTGTTGATGCTAACCATCCACTAGCTGGTAAGCGTTTGACTTTTGATGTTGAAATCCAAGAAGTACGTGCAGCGACTGAAGACGAACTAAGCCACGGCCATGTACATGGCGCAGGTGGCGTTGAACACTAATCTCTATTAGAGCATTAGTAAAACGCTTAAACGACAAGTAAGTAAGATGAAGCTTGTCGTTTATTCTAAAAGGTCAGTAGATACGTCTACTGACCTTTTTTTGTGTTTTATGGCTTATGGATTTTTATGATTTATTTATAGAAAAACACGTTCTTCCAAACGTAACAAAGCCGCGTAACGACGAGCGCTATGCGGCTTTTATTACCAACCATCCATGTTAACGCTATATGATACTTAATCCCGGAGTATCTTATAACTAGCAGGCATCCAGCCTTATTGTCCTTAATTAGCAAACCATCTATCCCTGACGCGATTTTAAGATACCAATCCCTAGTATCAATGAACCGTTTCGTTCAATCGTGCCGTACAGTTATAATCGCAGATTGATGATAAGTTAGTAAGAGGTCTAAGCGTCAATCCGTGTAAGCCTATGCTTACACGGATTTTTATTTGACCGCTTTTCTAGCTCACAGTGATATGCTTGCTAGAGACTGTCTTCAGGGCTGATCATTTTTTTTGAGTCAGCGCTGAGCATAATATAAGCCGCTTCATTGATGAAAGTTTCATCTTCAGGTAGCTCTGGGCGCTCATTAGCTTTCATTTGACTACGCTCTTCAAACTTCGCATCCATCGCGGCTTGATAGGTATTCCAATTGGCATACGGACGCTCACCTGTGGCGATGAGACGTTTATTCTCCGCCTCTAATGAACGCTTTTCGATCAGCTGCATCTTGGCGCGTCGGCTATTGATATCGAGCTTGACAGGTTTTTTCTCATCATCCATATTGCGAATATCGTTCAACGTTGATAAGTAAGTAAACTGTGGGTCTTTTTGCTGACGGATTGTAGACTGCTGATTCAGCGTT
Source organism: Psychrobacter sp. AT9 (assembly GCF_047272965.1). Lineage (NCBI taxonomy): Bacteria > Pseudomonadati > Pseudomonadota > Gammaproteobacteria > Moraxellales > Moraxellaceae > Psychrobacter > Psychrobacter sp. AT9. The sequence goes on along the minus strand of NZ_JBKOTW010000001.1, from coordinate 443,096 downwards.
GCTAACGTATCATTGGTAAATTTGCCTTCAGGCTTATAAGGTGCGGTTTTGATGGTATCCCAAGGCAGTGCTTTTTTCTGCGCGCGCTCACCAAAGGTCGCATCATCGTAGATATTGACCAATTCGACATCGGGAACAACGCCTTTATTTTGCGTACTACCACCGGTGATACGATAGAACTTGCGCTGAGTTAAAGTCGCAGAACCTAGCGCTAAATTGTCCAGTTGAATCTGAGCAGAGCCTTTACCCGTAGTGGTGCTACCGACTACCAAGCCACGGCCATAATCTTGAATGGCAGCAGCAAAAATTTCACTAGCGGAGGCAGATGCTAGGTTAGTAATGACGACCACCTTTCCATCATAGAGTTGTTCGCCACCATCATCATCACGGTACACTTGAATGTTGCCGCGATTGTCACGAATTTGCACCAGTGGTCCACTCTTGATAAAGAAGCCGAGCATTTTGGCCACTTCGTCTAATGACCCACCAGGATTATTACGCAGATCGACCACGAGACCATCGATATTTTCTTTATTCAATTCTTTGAGTGCTTTTTCGGTATCGATACTGACGCTACGATAATCTTCCCCGTTACGGCGCGCCCGATAGTTCAAATAAAAGCTTGGTATCTCAAGGACACCAATACGTTTTGGCGTTTTATCGATATTAGGGCGCTGTACTTCTACAACGCGCTGGGTCACGCCTGACTCTTCTTGCTGAATGATGTCCCGAACCACAGTGACGGTACGAGCGCTGGCTTCTGGGGCACTAGCCTGACGTAACTTGAGCGTGACCGAAGTGCCGCGCTTACCGCGAATAAGACTGACAATCTCACGTGTCGACCAACCAACCACGTCGATCATGTTTTTGCCGTCTTTGGCGATCCCGACAATCAAATCATTGGGTTTAATCTGACCAGATTTGGCTGCTGGGCCACCATCCACCAGAGTCACAATACGCGTGTAGTCTGGGTTTTTACGATCAGGACGGATAGAGACGCCAATACCTTCTAATTGTAGACTCGATTGGATTTGTAATTCGTTTGCTTGAACTGGTGCATAGTAGTTACTATGCGGATCATAGGTCAGCATGGCAGTGTTCAAGATTGTCTCCATGATTTCATCATCTTTGAGACGCTTAAACTGCTCTTGTTGACGTGACAAACGATTGAGTAAAATCTCACTGGGCGTACGCTCGTCATTACGTACTAAATCCTGTCCACGAGTGATGTCTGGATTATTCAAGAATACTTGCTCTTTGGCTTTTTCGTCTTCTTGACCTAACGTGATGCTCATCAACTGAAACTTCAACTGACGCGCCCAGTAATCACGCTGCTCTTTTTTGGACTTGAAGTGACCGAGCTTTTCACGGTCAAGTACGATAGTCTCATTGCTGGTCAAATCCAGATCCGTCTTTAGCATTTTGCTTGCCATGGCAAAATATTCGTTTGAGCGTTTACGATAGCGCTCAAACACCTCTACCCCTGCAGACAAATCACCACGCTTGAGACGATCACCGAATTCGGCGGCATACTTTTTCTTTAGCTCATCGACGTCAGACTGCAAAAACAAGGTATGGTTTGGATCAAGGCTATCAATATACATAGACAGAATCTCGCTGCCTGTTTTGCTATCGAGCGGCTGATTGAGATAATGGCTGCGATCCAGCAAGGCGGCTACTTGACGAGTGGTGACTTTTTGTTCAGGTGTTTGGACGAAACCTTCGGTGTTAGTATCTGCCACTGCAGTGCCGTAGCTTTGGGTGAGAATAAGACCGGCGATGCCCACTGACGCTGCACTGAGTAACCACTGTGCTGGTTGTTTTTTCATCATATATACCTAGTTATTTTAAGTTGAAAGTATTATCAATTGTCATCGAAAGTATTTGCTTGGTGAGTCCCTATCCATCAAATTTATACCAAACCCAAAAAGTGCGATTAGCGGTGTCAAACTCGTTTAGTCTACAATGCGTAGCACTTATACTCGTTTTCCTTGCTACTCTAATTTTTGTGAATGGTATTAGTTATTTTTTTACGGCGCAGCCTTTTCACTATTTGGCTTTTTAACGATATTAATTATTGGAAAAATACGACTCGCGTCTTGCGAAAAATCACTCAATACTAGCATGACCATAAATGCGTCATTGTCTCAATCTGTATAAGCAATATTACACTTTACCGCGGTACATACCAAACTTTCTATCACATTTATTGCTCGTGGCTACTGATCGCTATTTAACAGTTAATAGCCATTATTTTTGGCCGATTTGACCAGCAGATTATACTCAATTCATAATAGCTGTCATAATATAACACTGAACAGTCGGTTGCATTTGAATCTGATATAAATGCAACTGCTGATATAACATAATAAGGATTACGCGATGTACGGCGTCTTAATGATTGATATCGATAGTACCGCACTGACTGCTGAAGATGTGAGTTTAATCAAGCAAGCTCAAGTTGGCGGGGTCATCTTGTTTGGGCGAAATGTCAAAGATGCCGCACAAGTACGCGCACTGTGTGACGATATACGCTATCACAATGCGGATATATTGATCGGTGTTGATCAAGAGGGTGGACGCGTCGCAAGGTTACGTGATGGGTTTAGCCTATTGCCAGCTATGGGGCGACTGGGTGATTTATTTAATCAAGATCCCAGCCATGCGCTTAGCTGTGCCTACGATTGCGGCTATTTAATGGCAGCAGAAGTGCTGGCCGTGGGCATTGATCTGAGCTTTGCCCCTGTACTCGACAGAGGTGGTATCAGCCAAGTCATTGGTGATCGTAGCTTCCATAAAGACCCGCAAGCCATTACCGCTTTGGCTTCCCAGTTTATGCATGGTATGAAAGCGGCTGGGATGGCAACCACTGGGAAGCATTTTCCCGGTCATGGTGCCATCGCTCCTGATTCCCATGTATCAGAAGCCATCGATAGCCGTAGTTTAGATGAGATTATGAACAGCGATATGCAGCCGTTTGCCCAAACGCTGCCATGGCTTGATGCGCTGATGCCAGCACACGTGATTTTTTCACAAGTGGATAACAAGCCAGCAGGATTCTCTAAAATTTGGCTCAAAGACATCATCCGTGATTCGCTTAAATTTGATGGGGTTTTATTCTCTGACGATTTATCTATGGCAGGCGCGCAAGCAGCTGGAGATATTAGCGCGCGCGTCAAAGCAGCAATTGAAGCTGGTTGCGACATTGCCTTGGTATGTAATGATAGAATTGCAGCCCATGAAGCAGCTAAAGCAGCGCAAAACCTACCCTATCCCAATCAAAAACGCATCAAAACCATGTGTGGCACTATCCCCGTTTGGCAAGGTGACCTTGACGCTACTTGTCAGCAGTTTGACTACTGGCAGCAAGCAAAGAAAAACGTGACTCAGACCTTTTTTAATACGTCAACAGAGCAATCATCTACAGCTAATAGTGAACTAAAAGATCCTACTACCTATAAATAACAGTCGCTCATTTTTTGGCAAATAAAAAACCGCACCTTTTAAGATGCGGTTTTTTATATTAATCACTTTCTTACTATCAATAATTTTTTAAAGATTACTGACTAGAGACTACTGAGTATTCATTTGTGGATCTACTGCTGTACCACGACTCGCATCATCACTATCTGGCAATAGGTCATCGTTGTTGCTGTCTAATGGATTCAAATCAGGATCAAGCGCATCGCTGCTCATAATCATACCATCATTTGCACTGGTGGTCTCATCATTGACTACGAACTCAATACGGCGGTTGCGAAAGCGACCTTGTTCCGTCGAGTTATCAGCGATAGGATCTGTTTCACCCATGCCTTTAGTGCTTAGTTTACTTGCATCAATACCTTGAGACACTAAGTATTCTTTTACAGATTCGGCACGATCGCGAGACAGTTTCATGTTGTAAGCGTCATCTGCTTGGCTATCAGTATGACCGATAATCATCAAATTCATATTCGGTACTTCAGTGATTATCTTAGAGGCACGGTCAAGGAATGATTTGTTGGCATCAGGAATAGACGCTGCATCTACTTCGAAGTTAATAACCTGCAAGCTCAAGGCACGCGCCACATCACGTGGATCAGGGTTTTCACCAAGGTTGCTCATCGCGGTGTCGGCAGCAGTTAAGCTGTTGTCAATCTCACTTTGTGCGTCTAATGCACCTTCGGCTTCTACTGTCATCGCAGGCGCTGCTGCTTGCAAATCAGCGACCAGCTTGTCTAAAGTTGCCGCATCAGGTGCATTGACCGTGATGGTATCACCTTTTATGAGCATACTGGCATTCGGTACGTTTTTGACGATAGGCAAGATAGCAGCCAGCTGGGCGGCGGCAGGCATATCTATCGCAAAATTATCATCGACATCGGCACGGCAATTATTGGCTTCATCACCAAATGCACTGGTCAAGGCATTCATGACATTGGTCTGTAGCGTCTCGTTACCAACGTTCATACGGCAAGCATATAATTCACCGTTCTCACCTGTGGCGATACGTAATGACGCAGGCTCAACATCAGCGGCAACCGCTGTTGCATTACCTTCGGCGGCTTGCTCTTGGGTAACAGCAGGCGTAGCAACGGGCTCAGGATTTTCTTGGCAGCCTCTAAGCAATGCCCAAGCCAAAGCGCCTAAAATAATCAGACCAATGATGGGCAGCAGCGCTTTCATAAAACTGCCTTCTGTTTCTTCTTCGCGCTGAAGGGGTGCGGTGCTGACCGTATCAGAAATTCGTGCGCCTGCAGGCGCAGCGGCAATCATACCTGCTGGCAAAACTGTGCTCGCCCAAGCAGGAATATGATGTTGGTAGCTAGCCGAGTTGTCGTTTAAAAACTGCGGCACAGGTGTCGTCCCTGCCAAGCTTTTTATTTCATGGTACGCAAGTGGTGCTGCCATCGCGATTAAACCGCGAGAAGCAGTGACATCGACATTGTGTTTGCCAGCAAGCTCACGAGCTATTTGGTCACGGTGTGTGCTATCCGTCCATACGCGCTCATGAAATCCCTGATCATCACGAGCGATATTCTCGCTAGAAAAGCGATCATGAGTATCTTTGTCTGCCAAGCGAGCGGCAAAAATAGCATAAAATTGCTCAAGCAAGTTTTTCTTAGCTGGGCTACGGTCATCTCCCAATACTGCGGGGCTTACCGTTCGCGTCAAATGGCTGATAACATCCATAATATAACTCTCCTATTAATACTTATTAGTATCAATCTATATAATTAAAATACTCAAAAATTTTGCTAAGAGATAAGAGCCGTAACCGTTAAAACCATCTTGGCAATATTCAATTTTCATTATTATAAAAGTATTAAGTAAGTGTTAACAATCAACACGTTGTTGTGCAAATGATACGTTAGGTAATGTTTCAGTTGTTACGCGTAACTAGAAAGATGACAAAGTACAAATCCCTAACATATCAATAGTGCTTTCGGTAGAAACAGGACTGCTTATTGAACAACAGAAATTAATATAGTAGATTCACTTTAAAACAGATACAGTGTGACTGGAATGAATTTTTCGTAGCCTCTGTGATAGCAGCAAGCAAGGAAAATTTATACCAGTCGCACATAACTAACAATGTATCGATTTTATTCCGAACTGACTATATAGCCGGTTCAATTTAGAAGTGGTACAAGGCAACAGAGTGTAGATGTATATTTAATACCTCAAGCGAGGTTAACGCTGTAACGCTTTTATAGTGGATTGACTATAGCAATAAAACGACTTCATCTGATTGCTTATAACCATCACCTTTAGCCATCACTTTTTATAAAAGTATTGAGATGTAATATGACTCATACTACATCTCAAGGGTCGGTCTAATCAGTTTCTTACTTGCGCGGGCTCAGCCACAATAACATTGCTGGCCATATTATCTACTTCAGACAAGGAGATAGGGCCTGATGGTCTATTGTTTGTAGGTGCGCGGCTATTGGAATTATTCGGTAAATTGCTAGGCACATTAGTAAGATTGCCGTTATTGCTACGCACTGGTGTATTGCGGGCTGGTGCGGGTATCATACTATCACCGGTATCGTCATCTGTTGCTTGATACTCTCCAGCACCATTATTGCTTGCATTGTCGGCAAAATTATTACTATTAACATTATTGTTATAAGCATTGTTTGCAGCGCTGGCATCGGACTCAAACTGAGGATTCTGACCATTCATAGCCGTCATATCACCTACTCCGTTACTATTATTGGGTAATGGTAATGGTGCTACACTGTCAATCATCAGCGCTGGCGCTAACGTACGTATGTCAGTGACCAAGCGTTGTAGGAGCATATTGTCTGGCGCTTCCAAGGTCACTCGTTCATTTTGTAAATGCAGTCGAGCAAATGGTGTTGATCTCAACATAGTCAAGATATTGGGCAGCACCTCTGCTGGTATACTATTCATACTACTGGCCACGCCTACCTGTATGGTCAACTCACAGATACTTGCCTGCTCACCGAAACTTGTATTGAGTGCCTGTTGTAGTATGCTTTGCAACGCTTCATCCCCGACCGTTGCGCTACAAGTATATAGACTGCCACTGTCATCTACTCTAACGATGAGCTCAACTGGTGTTAATACTTGTGCTGCTGGTTCAATGGTAGGCGGAACAACGACTGGGGCGGTAGCCACAGGTTCTACTGTTGTCGCACCATTAGGCTTAATTAACAGTGCCCATGCCGCAAAGCCTATCGCTACCACTGCCAGTATCAATAAAAATACCCGTACCAATAAATCATTGCGTTGATTACGGGTACGGACTTTCTCTCGCTTCATGCTGCCATTTTCTGCCAAATGATGGTCAGCAGGACTGGTATGCATAACATCAGTAAGATTGTTTAAATTGCTATTGCGATGCTTACTTAAATTCACACTAGTATTTGGATGAACACTGCTATTCTCCATGGCAGCTGCTATCGACGGCGTTATCGCAGTTGTATCAGGGGCGCTGACTTTGTCCTTTGGCCTATCTGGCACAGCTGCTATAGTAGCATCCGCTCTGACACTCGGTGCACCGGATGGTTGATGGATACTTTGAGGAGCCGTGATAAAAGGTGCTGACCATGTGGGTAAATACTGGCGCAACGCCGATTGTTCTCTTTGCAAAAACGCAGGTAAAAACTGCCCATTCGCCAGTACTTTTAGCTCACGGTAGGCCAGTGGCGCAGCATTTATAAGTAACTGTACGGTAGCAAGCTCATCGATATGATGTGTGGCGGCAAGTTCCTGCACTAGAGTTTGCCGCATACTTGGGGCTTGCCATAGCTGCTCAAAGAGAGGAGTTTCTGGCACGCTATCAGCAACCACGACTTGATCCGACCTTAGCAACTGCGAATAAACTTCTGGCAAAGCCAAGCGGGCTACCAAAATCGCATAAAACTGCTCGAGGAGGCAGATATGTGCGACGCTGCTATTATCACCCAACACAGCTGGCGTGACATGTTGTTCTAGTTGCTCAATAATACTCATAACTGACGGCCTCTACCGGCTTTAATGTTTAAATATATAAAAGAAGTAAATCGTTTTTTATTCGCTTTGCTTAATGTCTGTACTTTAAATGTCTGTACTTTAAATTCCTGTACTTTAAATGCTTATACTTTATAAGTCGCGCCCTATGAAACGGCTGTGCTGTTGGTAGTTGTTGCTATGCGTCGCTCATATAAACGATTTTATCTTATCTTAAATATATATGTAGACTTAAGTTTATTTTTAAGGCGCTGTAGACTGCTTGCTACAAATGCATTTAGCATTAACGTTACGGTCAGTATACGAAGCATTACTTACTCTCTTTTATACACTGTTATATTGTTAATAATAAATGATTATTAAAGCACAGTTCTCTACATAATGGGTTTTTGACTTACCCTGATCGTTGCTGAATCGATGATCAGCAATCATTATGGGCACTGTCATATCACTACTTATTATTGATTGTCTTACCCAGTGGTTATTTAGCCATCGCATTTAGGCGGTTCACCCTGTTGTATACACCACAATCACACACTAGGCTCGGCCTAAGGATTACCCTTTGCTTAACCATACGACCCTTATCATCATTATCACTGTTATTGTCAGCTTGTTGGCTTGGCAAAACAAGACACTATTCAATCGACTCATTTTTTATCCACCCGCGGTAAATAATGGTCAATGGGATCGTTTTGTGACCCATGGTTTTATTCATGCTGACAGTATGCACTTACTGTTTAATATGTTTACTTTGTATTTTTTCGGTCGTGCTATCGAAGGGTTATATCAATCATTTTTATTCGGTTATGGTTTCGTGGTGTTCTATGTGTTGGCTATCATTATCGCGATGATTCCAAGTTATATTAAAAATAAAAACAATGCCAGCTATCTCAGCCTTGGCGCATCAGGCGGTGTATCAGCGGTATTATTTGCCTTTATCTTGCTGGCACCTTGGGAAAAAATCTATTTATTTGCAGTCGTTCCTATCCCAGCGATATTATTTGCTGTCGCTTACGTGGCTTATAGCATTTATGCGGACAAACGCGGTGGCTCAAACATCAATCACATGGCGCATCTGTGGGGCGGCGCGTTCGGGATAATCGCCACTATTATTCTGGAGCCACAAGTACTCCCGCATTTTTTAAACGCGTTATTATCGCCAAGCCTTTAAAGTATGATTTTTAGAGGTCTGTTTTAAGAAAGAAGCGTCACTTGGTTAAACTACTTAAACGAATGACGCTTAAATCTAAACCAGTTAAAAAAATTTAACTCCTTTTTAATTTCGTCGCGTTGCTCGGCATGTCGAGCAATTTTATACTTTAAGATTAGACAGTGACTTATGATTATAGATATTATCGGTGATATTCACGGTTATGCAGACAAGCTAGTGGGTCTGCTTACCCAGCTAGGCTATCGCCATAACGGACAGTACTTCGTGCCGCCAGCAGGTCATCGGGCATTGTTTATCGGTGATTTGATCGACCGTGGGTCGCAGCAGTTGACCACGTTAGAAATCGTTTTTGCCATGCTGGATGCGGATGTTGCCGATGCAGTAATGGGCAATCATGAATACAATGCTTTAGCTTTTGCAACGCTCAACCCTAATAACCCTCAGGAATACTTACGCTCACACAATGAGACACATACGCGCCAACACGAGGCTTTTCTCGCAGAAGTGCCCTTTGGCTCAGAAAGTCATCACTATTGGCTGGAGCGGTTATATGAAATTCCCTTATGGCTGGAGACTGACTATGCTTGCTTTGTGCATGCCTGTTGGGATGTGGACAGCATGGCGGTATTAGCACCCTTATTGACTGCTGATAACTGCTTAACGCCTAAAGGACTTGTCGTAACTGCCCAAGAGCATAGCGAGAATTTTGAAGCGTTGGAGAGGGTATTAAAAGGCGTAGAGACCCCGCTACCTGATGGCATGGTGATGGTTGATAAAGAAGGTACTAAGCGCACACGAGTGCGGGTACGTTGGTGGCTTGAAGGTCTTAACGAGCGTACGCTATATGAAGTTGCACGTGCCCCCTCCTCCGCATTGGCACAAATTCCAGTAGATGCTTTGGCAGAAAATATCAATTTTGCACTCAAAACCGATAAACCAGTATTCGTCGGTCATTATTGGCTAACTGGAACACCTGAACCATTGAGTCCACAAGTTGCTTGTACTGATTATTCGGCAGCGGTAGATAGCGGTTATCTAACAGGCTATCAGCTCGATACCGAGCAGCCTTTGCCACTTAAAGCCAGCAATTTTGTGCAATATCGCCATGACAAAGACCCAGTGATACAGTCATAATCGAAATACCATTTCACTCGCTTTAGCATTAATCGGTAAACTTGGCTTTACGAAGGCGGCAAAACTTTTGTATGATGGTCGTTTTGAGGATATCAAAGCATGAGTACCCAATCAGCTAGTGTTAACTCTGTTGAGCAAAACAGTCCAATCGCCTCTCCTGCTGGTCAGCCAAAAGTTGGTATTATCATGGGCTCACAGTCTGATTGGGCAACCATGAGCGCCGCTGCGCAATTGCTTGCAGATTTTGATATCGCTTTTGATTGTGAAGTGGTATCAGCACACCGTACGCCTGACCGATTATTTGACTATGCCAAAAATGCTAAAGGTAATGGTTTACAAGTTATTATCGCTGGGGCTGGTGGCGCTGCTCACTTGCCGGGTATGTGTGCCAGTCAAACGCCGCTACCAGTATTTGGTGTCCCTGTAAAATCCTCGATGCTCAGCGGTTGGGACAGCTTATTATCTATCGTACAGATGCCAAAAGGTGTTGCGGTTGGTACGTTAGCAATTGGGGCGGCAGGCGCTTATAATGCAGCACTGCTGGCGATTCAAATCTTGGCCTTGCATGACGACGCAATCGCTACTAAGCTGGATACTCTACGCCAAACACAAACCGAAACCATCCTTGCCAGCCCAACACCGGGCATTATCAACAGTTAAAAGACACAACTGAGTTGATGATAGTTTCTAAAAAACACGAAGACCCATTATCTGATTATAAATGTTCTAAACTTGATATTTATGCTTAGATGAGTTCTACTAAATACAAGGTGCATACAGTGCACCTTTTCCTATTTTAATAGATTAGATTTCAGATCTAAATAGGGTCTGTTGAACATTCAAATGTGGAACTGGCAGGGCTATTTTTAGACAATACGCAGTGAAATTTTTGACGCCTAGTCGTTCTAGGGTAGACAATTTCGCCATGTATTGGCAAAAAATAGCCCTGCCCTGAAAGGCTGATGCTAAAATCACCCCAAACGTTGTTGTAAACCTAGCTAAGGTCTCGACATTATCGTCGGTTTACGCCTGATTTGATAAAACGTTTGATACGATTTTAGCGATCAGCAGTCCTAATATTTGAATGTTCAACAGACCCTAAACCGAATACCCTTTATTCATTTTTAATTCAAAGAGCCTGCCATGACCACAGCGAACGCTTATCCTGTTACCCAAACCATTCGTACTATCGGTATTTTAGGCGGTGGTCAGCTTGGCATGATGCTTGCCGAAGCGGCCATGCCATTAGGCTATCAGTGTGTGTTTTTAGAAGACAACGCCGACTGCCCTGCCAGCCTTTATGGGCGCGTCTTTCATAGCGAGCAATTAGAAGCCTTTATTGCCGCGGCCGATGTATTTACATTGGAGTTTGAAAACACACCGACGGCGACGGTTGAACAACTGGCCAATTTATCAACATCTGGCAGTAAGCAAGGTATGTTTCCGCCACCGATTGCCCTTGATATCGCCCAAGATCGCTTAAAAGAAAAGCAGATGTTTAATGCCCTTGATATCGCCACCGTCCCTTTTAAAGCAGTCAACTCTGAAGCCGAGCTACAGCAAGCTTGCAGTGAGCTTGGACTGCCCATCGTCCTCAAGACCAGCCGCGGCGGTTATGATGGCAAAGGTCAATTTGTCATTAAGCAAGACAGCGATATCAAAGCCGCCTGGCAAGACCTCAAAGACGCTGTCAGTGGTAAAGGTGAGCTGACACCAACGCCCGCGCCATTGATTGCAGAAGGTTTTATTCATTTTAGTCGTGAGGTCTCTATTATCGCGGCACGAGGACAGAACGGTCAGGTACGCTGTTACGATTTAGTTGAAAACCATCATCATCAGGGTGTTTTGGCCAAGACCCAAGCACCCGCGGTTGGGACTAGCCATTTATTTAAGCAAGCGACCGATGCGATTACCACGGTCATGAATCATTTGGGTTATGTGGGCGTGATGGCGCTTGAGCTGTTCGTTACCAAAGACGCGCGTGGCAATGACGCTGTACTCGCCAATGAGATTGCGCCGCGTGTACACAATTCTGGACACTGGAGTATTGAAGGCGCTGTTACCAGTCAATTTGAAAACCATATTCGTGCCGTGGTCAATCTGCCACTGGGCGATACAGACAATGTTCATCCAGCGATTATGCTCAACGTCTTAGGGCAATATCCTGATATCAGCGCCGTGCTAGCTATCGATGGCGCACATTATCATAGTTATCATAAGGCTGAACGCGAGGATCGAAAAATTGCACACATCACATTGATGCCCAATGATGTTGCCGATTTAGAGCCTGCATTAGCCAAACTCGTCGCGGTACTTCCCAATAAAGTTGGTCTTGATAAAAAATTAGCCTCTGGTGTCATCGATAATCAGCCAAAAGTGACAGATCATTCGGCGGTTATAGCAGCTGATAAAACGTCTAAAGACAGCAACGACACGGTTAAAAATGATAACGCTATTAAAGACAGCCAAACTAAGCCAGTTATAGAGGCTAAATCAAAAACAGAGAAGGCTAAAAAATAATGCAAATTTGGGTGGATGCTGATTCGGTGCCATTAATTGCCAAAGATTTGATTATCAAAACGGCTGAACGGACGCAGACAATGGCTATTTTTGTCGCCAATCAGCCAATTAAGCTGCGTAAGTCTCCGTTGCTCATCATGACGGTAGTGCCATCAGGATTTGATAAAGCGGATGACTATATCGTAGAACAAATACAGCCAGGCGATCTTGCGATTACCAGTGATATTCCTTTGGCCAATGACATTTTGGACAAAGGTGGCATGGTACTGACCACACGCGGTATGGTCTATGACAAAAACAATATCAAGCAAAAGCTCAATATGCGCGATTTTATGGATACCATGCGCGGTACTGGTGTGCTAGAGCTACAAGAGATGAGTGGACAAAAACCATACGGCGACCGTGATAAAAAAGCCTTTGCCGATGGTCTAAATCGTTTAGTACGTTAATTTTTAATAATGCTATTTCCCTTCCACCCACTCTAAATCTCTCATAGCCTGTGCTCTTTGCAAACCGTATACAATCATAACCAAACACTATGCAATCGGCACGCTTCATAACGAAGTGTGCCAACCATTCTTGTTACGCTACATTCAGTTTTTACAACAACAGTAACGTACATAAGAATAGGAATGACTATGAAAATTTTAGTAATTGGCGCAAGCGGTCGAGTAGGAACAGATTTGGTCAAGCAGTTATTGGCTGATAATCACCAAGTGGTAGGCACGACCCGTCAACAAGAAAAATTGTTCAGTGATGACAATTATAGCCAGTTGGATTTAGACATTACGGCTCAAAAAGACGCGATTCAGAAGCAAATCGATCAAGATATCGATGCGGTTTATTTTGTAGCTGGTTCTGGTGGTAAAGATATCTTAGAAGTCGATTTACATGGTGCGATCAAAACCATGCAAGCGGTACAGGACAAAGGTATCAAACGCTACATCATGCTCAGTACAGTGTTCTCATTAGACACCAAAAAATGGGACGAGCTAGGACTTGGCGACTTAAAAGGCTATTACATCTCTAAGCACTATGCCGATCAGTGGTTGGTAAATAACAGCAGCCTTGACTACACTATCGTACAAGCAGCGGCGCTAAAAGAACGCGAAGCGACTGGCAAAATTATCGTCAACGACAACAATTCTGGTGAAAATTCGATTGCAGACGTTGCCGCTACTTTAGTGGCTGTATTAAACGCGAGCAATACAACCAAAAAAGTCTTTGGTATGCATAACGGTGAGACAGCAATCGATGAAGCTGTAGCCAGTGTATAAGCTTATTTGATAATAGCTCATAAAAATCTAACAATATTAGATTTTTAAAAAGCTTAAAAGAAGGGTCACTTATTTATTGGCGAGCGTTCAAACAGCCAATCGATAAGTGACCCTTTTGCTTTATACGGTATTCAAAATCAGTAAGGAAAGTGATTATTTAAACTGGGTACGCCTAACACTTTATCTCATTGATACATATAGTAAGAGCACTTTTAAACCGCTACGGTGTTACCCGTCCTAGATGTACTCAGTTTACTATCTGCGGTCGGTCGCCTTGTAGCGATTCCAACATTCCTTGACTATACAGTGTCGGCTATATTACGCCAAACCACTCGGAAACGGAATGACGTCCTCTAAGCTATTCGCCCCTGTTATCACCATGAGCAATCTATCGATACCGACGGCGATACCGCTACAGGGTATCAAGTCATCGGATGCTGCCAATAAGTGCTCATCGATTGGCATGACTGGCAGGTTATGACGCTGACGCAATTGATTGTCTTGCTCAAAGCGTGCCCTTAATGCCTGCCCATCTGCCAGCTCGTCATAAGCATTGGCAATCTCAATACCACTGATATATAACTCAAAGCGCTTAGCCACCTTATTACCGTCTTTATCTAAAGCCGTTTTTGCTAATGCTGCCGTTGCTGGCGGATATTCTATAATCAAAGTCGGTAGATCGTGACCCAAGTTTGGCTCGACTGCATGGCTGAACAATAGGTCCAACCAACTTTGACGAATATCTTCTTCACTATTGGTTGCGCTGCTTTCTACACTATTAAAATCAAAACCGGTCAACCCTTTATCCTCTGCCACTGCTTGTAGAGCGGCTAGACTAGCCGTCAGCGGATGTATGCCGACGAAGTCCATAAAGGCATCCACATAGCGGTAATGGTTCATCACAATCGGATAGCCATAGAGCGCTTCTAGTAGTTCGCCAAGCTCAGCCGCCATATCGGCTAAGCTATAATGTGGCTGATACCATTCCAGCATAGTGAATTCAATATTGTGACGTACGCCTATCTCATTATCTCGAAAAACGGGACAAATCTGATAAATAGGCACTTGCCAGCTAGCCAGTAAACGCTTCATGGCAAATTCAGGTGACGTATGCAGGTAATAAGTACAAGGTCGATCTTGATAGGTAACTTGCGCAGCGACGGACTGCAAAAAAGTATCTGTATTGCCAGCTTGCGACAGTAGCGGCGTTTGCACTTCTAGTACTTGCCGCTTATTAAAAAACTGACGAATATCCTGCATGAATTGCGCACGCTGCTGCGCCATACCTAGCGTCATGGTGGGTGCGTAGTTGGGCTTAGCATTTGGCTTAACAGAAGAATTGATTGATTGATTCATGACTATTTACTGTGGCTGATGAATAATAAAAATAGGTTTGCAAACTGAGGGTTGGCTTTAAAACTGCCATTCACGGCGCAAATGATAATCACGGCGCAGTTGATCAAAATCAGCGCCATTAACTTGTCCATCAACCGCCTGACTCCGCAGAGAAGCATCATCTTGCATAATGTCGTAGAACTTAATCAATCTATCTGGATGCGCCTTCAACTCAGACCATAAAAACATATTTAGTGGTAACAGTTTTTGCATAGACTGAGCAGGTGCGACCGCCAGTTTTTCACATAACGCATCATAAATAATTTGCGTGCCGCGCAGCTTCCCTTCTACGGTATAGCCAGCGATGTGCGGCGTGGCGATAGCCAATTTGGCCAACAAGCCTTCAGAAATCTCTGGCTCGTGCTCAAACACATCAAGCACCACTTGCCGCTCGTTACGCTCAATATCTGCTTCTAAATCACTCGCATTAACAACAGGTCCACGCGCGCTATTAATGAGCATGGTATGCGGCGACATCATTGCTAGAGCCTCGGCATTGATTAAATGACGCGTTGGATAATCACTGCCATTACTGCTTTGAAAACTTTGTCCAGCCGCAGCCTTTTTATGCGTACTTTTTTTGTCCGTGAGGGGCACATGTAAACTGACAACGTCGCTTTGGCTAAGCACTTGCTCAAAACTGGCATTATTCGTATCTGAAGGGTGTAATAACGGGTCATAGCCCAGTACTTGCCAGCCCAAAGCAGTCGCATACTGAGCGAGTGTACTGCCAATATTACCAAGCCCAATGATGCCCAAGGTTAATGGTGGCATTGATGATGTCATTAATAGCGTCGTTGATGGCTGCCAATACTGCGGACGCAGCGTTAAGATAGCCGTCAGTACATATTGGGCGACCGAATGTTTGCTACAGCCAGCAGCATTGGCAAAAGTGATATTGCGTGCAGCCAAATAATCTTGATCAACATGATCGGTACCGATCGTTGCAGAGCCAACAAACTCCACACTTTCATTATCAGCCAGTAACGCTTCGTTTACTGACGTTACAGAGCGTATTAACAATATAGTTGGCTGTAATTCGGCAAGCAATTGCGCATTGATATCACGTCCAGCCACTTTGATAATACTTACCGTCTGCTCAGTCGCCTGACCAAGCATAGTGGCAGTAAAAAACTCATCAAGGCTGGCGATATTACTATCCGCCAAAATAGTGATTCCTGTTACTGTATCCGTCATCGCGTTAAGCCTTATTAAATATCTTTATCGATCGGTATTTTATTCTTTATGACTCAGCTGCTTTCACTTTACTCATCAACCGCTGATTGTGTGTTTTTATCGCTCAGCATTATTTCTTGTGGGGCGAATATCTCATTTTTGTGTTGCGATATCCACTCACGCCATACCGCAAGACCGATAGCCAATACCACAGGACCGATGAACAGACCAACGAAACCAAAAGCTGTTAAACCGCCCAAGACCCCGATAAAAATAATGATGAAAGGAATCTTGGTGGCACCGCTAATCACGATAGGACGGATAAGATTGTCGACCCAGCTGATGACCAACACGCCCCACAATGCCAAACCAATACCTTCTACCGTATGACCCTGACTTAACAACCAAATCGACACCCCGCCCCACACAAATGGCGTACCAAACGGGATTAGGGCAATGATGAAAGTAATAATTGTCAGTAAAATAGGACTTGGCGCACCAGAGAAATAATAACCAATACCAGCAAGTATCGCCTGTGCCAATGCGGTCAGCCCAATGCCATATACTACAGCGCGAGTGGTCGTACCCACAGAGTCAATATAACCATCGATACGATTGCCAATGATGTTACGTAAGGCTTGACGGATTTGGCGAATCAAGCTTGTGCCATCACGATAAAAGAAAAACAGGGTCATCAGCGCCATACCGAGCTTGGCAAGACTACTGAACACCACATCAAAGGCGATTTTGCCATAATATAAATGGGACTGTACCCAAATACGAAACGCTTCTAGCGTCCCTTCAGGGTTCTTATTGATGCGCCACAGCACATCTTTGACTTGTTGACCGATAATCGGTAAATCTTTGACAGAATCAGGCACGTCCAAATAACCTACTTTAATACGATAGATTAAGTTGCTGATGATACTTAAGGCTTCCTGCTGCAAAATAAAGATACCGACCACGAGCGGCACGCCGATCATAAGAGAGATGTTCACGGTCATAATAGCGGCGCTAACGTTTGAGCTGAACTTTACGCGTTGGTGAAAAAAGTTATAAATAGGAAAAGTAACGTACGCTAAAATCGCCGCCCATAGTGCCGGTACAATAAAAAACTGTACCACTTGAAAACATAATATAAACAGCACAACCAATAAAGTAATGGCCAATAAGCGCTGAATAATAAATTCTTTTGTCCAGTTTTCTATCATAGTGTATAAACCAAAAGCGGACAGCAAAACCTCATACGGCATTGCTGCAAAGTTTATAAATAGGTGAACAGCAATCTACGGACAATTTCCGTAGAGGGTATCCATTAGCGAGGGTGGTTGGCTATAAATATACAGGTCAATATTGGCTACAAGTAAGCTTGCCTCACGTCAACCGTAACACAGTTGATGTCAATAATGTCTTAGAAAATAGGACAAGAAGCAGACTACCTACCGACAGGTATTATGCAACAAAGTAGGTCAAATAAATAACCCTATGTTGTAATCTTTCCTTACAATTTTTTTGGGGTAACTTCACTTGACCGTTACGTTGTTAACCAAACCATCATACATAGAATGAATGCCGAAAAACAATAACCATTGAGTACTATTTGCTGTCACTTTATGAGTCACTATCTAGCAAGGTAAATCACTGGCGCGTTCTATTAGTATCAACAATTGATGTTATACTAGAATAATTGTTTTGAAATTTTAAGTGCCGCTACTTTAATTTGACCTTATTTATTTTCGTCATTATTAGAGCGCACCCTTTATCATAACCCTTCTTTATTCTTCCTCTCTAAACGCTATTAATGTCTAGTTTTTTAGAGTAGTGCGGCATAATTTGGGTCTGCCATATAAGCATTACATTGATGCTTATACAAGCGTTGTACGCATCATGCGAGTTCGATATACGAACTCACGGTTAAAAACAATGTAAAAAAAACCATGACTGACGCGCAATGTTTTGATGTAATTTCGGATTAATTTTTATTTTAAACCAACACTGATCCACCAAATTTTAAATACTATATTCATAGGAACAATAACAATGTCAAAAGACAATGATAACCCTAACCTTACTGCCTCAAATGAGGCGAGTAAGACCACTAAAACCCAAGACAGCGTTACTTTTGCTTTAGCCCAGTCACACTTTTTGGTCGGTGATATTACCGCCAATGCAGCAAAAATGCGCACGCTGGCACTAGAAGCTCGCGAGCAAGGTGCTGATGTGATTGTCTTTCCAGAGCTCGCACTATTGGGCTATCCACCCCAAGACTTACTGCTGCGCCCAAGCTTGTCAGGTCGCATCAAAAGCGCTTTATCTAGCTTAAGTGATATCGATGACATCGTCATGATCGTTGGCTATCCGCACGTCGATCACCATGGTACGTTCAACTCAGCAGCCATCCTGCATAATGGGCATCAAAAAGGCTTTTATCATAAACAAATATTGCCAAACTATGGCGTGTTCGATGAGCGCCGTTACTTTGACAAAGGTCGCAATCAAGTCCTATTTGATTATAAAGGCATCACTATTGGTCTACTCATCTGTGAAGACTTGTGGGAAAAAGGCCCTATTTCTGACCTCAAAAAGCAAGGCGCGGATCTGGTCATCAGCTTAAATGCCTCACCTTTCGAAATTGAAAAACAAGACAGTCGTAAAACCATGCTGACCAAACGCAGCCGTGAGAATGGCCTCCCCATCATCTATGTCAATGCTGTTGGCGGTCAAGATGACTTGGTCTTTGACGGTGGCTCTATGGCAGTGCAAGCTGATGGTAGCGTTGCCCACGAAGCGCCACGCTTTATGAACCAATTGCTACTCGCGACCTTAGATGTCAAAACTGCCAAATTCAATGCGCAGTCTAAAGCACCTTTGACCCTCAGCCGCGAATCAGAGATGTATCAAGCACTGGTGGTTGGCTTGCGTGATTATGTCAACCTTTCAGGATTCTCTGGCATTATCGTCGGTTTATCAGGTGGTATTGATTCGGCATTAACGCTTTGTATCGCAGTCGATGCCTTGGGTGCGGATAAAGTTTATGCGGTCATGATGCCCTATGAATATACGTCACCAATCAGCTTAGAAGACGCACAAGCACAAGCCCGTCGTCTAAATGTTTCTTATACGGTTTGTCCAATTTTTGATGCGGTCGAAGGCATTCGTCATACACTTGCCCCGCTATTTAATAAATCACCTGCGGACACCACTGAAGAAAATATCCAAGCACGTGCGCGCGGTGTTGTATTGATGGCACTGTCCAATAAATTTGGTCATTTGGTCATCACGACTGGCAATAAATCAGAGCTGGCGGTTGGTTATTCAACCTTATATGGTGATATGGCAGGTGGCTTCGATGTGCTAAAAGATGTTTATAAATCACAGGTTTATAAACTGGCCAGCTATCGCAACCGCCTAGAAGACACGCCTGTGATTCCTGAGCGTGTGATTACCCGTCCCCCCTCAGCCGAGCTACGCCCTGACCAAAAAGATCAGGACAGCTTACCTGACTATGACATCTTAGACGGCATTTTGATGTCTTATATCGATGAAGACATGGGCTATCAAGATATCGTAGATAAAGGGTTCGATGCTGACTTGGTCGCCAAGGTTATCCAAATGGTCGACAATAACGAATTTAAACGCTGTCAGGCACCAATTGGCACGAAGATCAGCCATAAAGCCTTTGGTCGTGAGCGTCGTTATCCATTGGTGAATAAATGGTCGATAAAAGGCTAGGTTGCAACCATTGTCTGACTACTACCGTAAAGAAGTCAGACAATGACAACCTCCTTGTTCAAAAATCAATCTGTAATTATTAGCTGGGTGCTTGCCCAGCTTTTTTAGTTTCTGACTAGAATGTGTTGAACATTCACAAATAATCTTTTCGCGTCCACAAATTGAACCCTTTATTTTTAACCTAACTACCCTACCTATTTCTATCCGAGTATCTCATGAGCTTGCTAACTGCTGGTGTGTTTATCTTTTTATTAATTGCGCTCAGCGCCCTTGTCTCCAGCTCCGAGCTAGCACTAGCCTCCGCCCGAAAAATCAAACTACAAGTGATGGCCAAAGAAGGCGAAGTGCGCGCGCTTGATGTTCTCAATATGCAAGAGCATCCTGGCAGCTTTATTACTGTGGTACAGATCGCGCTCAATGCGGTGGCCATTTTGGCAGGTGTTATCGGTGAATCAGCCATCAGTCCTTATTTAGAGCGTCTATTCGGTCATGAAGCGCTCGCCTCTGTTGTGTCATTTATCATCATCACCAGTGTCTTTGTGCTGTTTGCCGACCTGATGCCCAAACGTCTCGCCATGTCCAACTCTGAACCGATTGCTATCAAAGTTGTGCGGCCAATGATTTTTTTAATTTTTATATTAAAGCCGATTATTTGGGTCTTTGATGGTGCAGCGAACCTGATTTTTAATTTATTGGGTATATCGACTGTCCGTCAGGATGAGATGACGTCAGAGGATATCTACGCAGTGATGGATGCTGGTGCAGAAGCTGGGGTGATTAAACATCAAGAGCATCATTTGATCGAGAATATCTTTGAGATGCAAGAGCGCACGGTGACCTCAGTGATGAATCCACGCGAACACATCGTCTACTTTGATACCAAGGTCAGTACGGAGCAAGTGGTTGAGGTCATGATCAAACAACCACATAATAAATTTTTGGTCTGCCATGACGATGATCTAGAGCATATCATTGGCTATGTGGAGTCACGAAGTTTTTTAGCCTTAGTGCTTAACCAACAAGAGGTCAGCTTAACCAACAAAGCCTTATTAAAACCGGCGCTGTTTGTGCCTGATACTTTATCTTTGTTTGAAGTGTTAGAGATGTTTAAATCAACCGGTGCTGACTTTGCCGTTATCATTAACGAGTATGCGTTGGTCGTTGGAGTAATTACCTTAAAAGACGTCATGAGTATTGTCATGGGCGAGCTGGTCACCCTAGAAGATCAGCCCATTGTTCAGCGTACTGATAACTCTTGGCTCATTGACGGCATGACCCCAATCGAAGATGTGATTCGCTCACTTGGCATTGTCAATCTACCGCACAGCCAGAACTACGAAACGATCAGTGGTTTTATGGTGTATATGCTACGCAAAATTCCAAAGAAAACTGACAGCATCGAATATGCCAATTATCGCTTTGAAATTCTTGCGACTAATAACCTCAAAATTAACCAGCTATTAGTGACTAAGCTCGAAGAAGTGGCTTAATCGGCTCAACATGCACTAACCTCTACTACCAAATATGGCGGTGCCGACTCTCACCATGGTTGAGCCATTGGCAATCGCCTCTGCCATATCATCACTCATGCCCATACTAAGCGTATCCCAGCCAGTTAATTCTGGATGGTCACGCTTGATAGCTTCAAATAATTGCTTGGTGCGGCTAAAAGCATCAGTGTTGGTTTTAGCAGGGATAATCATCAGTCCACGCAATTGCAGACGCTCATAACCTTTCATTGTGGTTATCAATTCCGGTAACTGCGCTGGCAAACACCCTGACTTGCTGTCTTCATTATCAATATTGAGTTGAATCAGAACGTTCAATGGCGGCAACTCGCTTGGACGTTGCTCATTCAGACGCTTCGCAATGATGTCGCGCTCAACCGTTTGTACCCAATCAAAATGCTCGGCAATATCACGCGTCTTATTACGTTGAATACTACCAATATAATGCCAAACAACAGACTCGCCTATTGCTTGAGATTTTAGAGTACTGATTTTTTCGATAGCTTCTTGCAGATAGTTTTCACCGAAGTGGCGTTGTCCTTGCTCAGCTAAAGTAGCAATCATCTCGGCAGGCTTGGTCTTAGAAACCGCAAGTAAAATGACCTCGTCTGATGCGGTATCTTTGGCTTGTTCACTTGCCTGCATCACTTGTCGTGTGACCTGCTGCCAGTTATCAATAAGGCTTAATTTATCAAAATTATTTTCAGTATCTTTCATATACAGCTCACAAGGATAAATGGTTCGATTATTTGTTTTGATTTTTATTGATCGCGCTATTTAAAGATTTCATGAAAATTTTGCCATGAGCAAAATTTACACAATAAATAAATGACTGTCTAATTTTACATTTTCTTAGCCTAGTAGATGGTTAAATGCCAAGAGTCTTGTTATGATATTGTTACATGGTTTAACATATACTGCTAAAAATAATAGTAATAGTAACAACCATAGCCCAGCTCATCGCTAAATAACTGATCTAGCAGAGGATGATTGGTAAGGTTATCGTTTACAGCCTGCTGCTATGCTCTTTTTGTCTTACCCTTATTCATTGATAGGAATGCCTGATTATGGCTGAAAAAAACAATCTAAGCATCGAAGATCTGCTGCGCTTTACGGTCAAACATAAGGCATCAGATCTACATATTTCAGCCGGTATGCCAGCGATGATTCGGGTCGACGGTGAGATGACACGCATCAATATGCCAACGATGACGCATCAAGTCGTGCATCAGCTGATTTATGACATCATGAATGATAAGCAGCGTGCTGACTTTGAAGAGTTTTATGAGACGGATTTTTCTTTCGAGATTCCCAACTTAGCGCGTTTTCGGGTCAACGCTTTTAACCAAAATCGCGGTGCAGGCGCTGTCTTTCGTACCATTCCTTCCAAAGTACTGACTATGGAAGACTTGGGTATGGGCGAAGTATTCAAGCGTGTATCAGATCTCAAACGTGGCGTCGTCCTAGTGACAGGTCCAACAGGCTCAGGTAAATCAACGACTCTTGCTGCTATGATTGATTATATCAATGAAACCCGTAAAGAGCATATTTTGACCATCGAAGACCCGATTGAATTTGTCCACGAATCTAAAAAAAGTCTGGTTAACCAACGTGAAGTACACCGTGATACCTTAGGTTTCGAGCCAGCGCTACGTTCAGCACTGCGTGAAGATCCTGATATTATCCTTGTTGGTGAGCTACGTGACCTTGAGACCATTCGTCTGGCCTTGACTGCTGCTGAGACCGGTCACTTAGTTTTTGGCACCCTACACACCAGCTCAGCGGCTAAGACCATTGACCGCGTGATCGACGTATTCCCTGCAGCGGAAAAAGATATGATTCGTGCCATGCTGTCGGAGTCGCTACAAGCGGTCATCTCACAGACTCTATTGCGTCGTCAAACTGGTGGACGAATTGCCGCGCATGAGATTATGCTGGGTACGCCAGCGATTCGTAACTTGATTCGTGAGAATAAAATTGCCCAGATGTACTCGGCTATCCAGACAGGTGCCGGTGATGGCATGATTACTCTAGATCAAACGCTTAAAAATCTTGTGACAAAAGGCACGATCAGCAAAGACGTTGCTCGTCCTTATGCCAAGCAGCCTGATGCATTTTTATAGCAGTGCTGATTTGATCAGAGCTCCTAACTACTACTAATAGCCAGTGACTTTTTTATATACCTTTTTATACACGTTATTTATTTTTAATAGTCATGATTATTGATCTTTAAAAATGGACTTTAGACAATTTTTAATCGATTTACATCGAATGTAGGTAAGATATGGATATTGATAAACTGTTACAGTTAATGATCAATAAAAACGGCTCCGACCTTTTTATTACCGCTGATGTAGCGCCTTCCATGAAAATAAATGGGAAAATTCTACCCGTTGGTAAGACGCCCCTGAGCGCTGAGCAAACCATGCTATTGGTCAAAGGGGTAATGACGCCAAGTCAACAAAAAGAGTTTAAAGAGACAAATGAATGTCAATTCGCCATTACTGATGAAGCACAGCAAGCACGCTTTCGAGTCAGTGCCTTTGTACAGCGCGATATGGCGGGCATGATTTTACGGAAAATTGAGAATAAAATTCCAACCGTTGAAGAACTACGATTGCCGCCAGCATTGAAGGAGCTGGCCATGAAAAAACGCGGTATTATTTTATTGGTTGGCGCAACTGGCACCGGTAAATCAACCACTCTGGCTTCCATGATCGGTCATCGCAATCAAAACTCTCATGGTCATATTATTACTATCGAAGACCCGATTGAATTTGTTCATAAACACCGTGGTTGTATCATTACTCAGCGTGAAGTTGGTATAGACACCCACTCTTTTGAGGCGGGTCTAAAAAACACCTTGCGCCAAGCACCAGATGTTATTTTGATTGGTGAAATTCGTAACCGCGAGGTCATGAGTTATGCGATCCAATATGCAGAGACTGGTCATTTGGTATTCGCCACCTTGCACGCCAACAATGCCAACCAAGCAATTGACCGTATTATTCACTTTTTTGAAACCAGTCGCCACAATCAGTTATTTATGGATTTGTCGCTTAACTTACAGGCCATTATCGCCCAGCAATTGATTCCAACCCCAGACGGTAAAGGTCGGCGGGCAGCCATTGAGATTTTGCTAAACTCACAGCTGATCAGTGACTATATCCGTAAAGGCGAAGTCCACGAAATCAAAGATGTCATGACGCGCTCCCGTGATAGTGGCATGCAAACCTTTGACCAAGCGCTCTTTGATTTATATGAACAAGGCGAAATCACTTATAAAGAAGCCATTCTCCACGCTGACTCTCCTAATGACTTACGTCTCAAAATTAAACTGAGCAGTAAAAATGGTACGGCTAATTTAGACGAAGGTGCTGATAGCTTATCGTTGGATGTCAGCTAATCTGTAGCAAGTAAGCAAGTCACACAATAAAAACAGCCCTCATGATTGAGGGCTGTTTTTATTGTGATACCGCTGCTGTCTGCAAAAATAAATACTCTTAAGGCTATTATTTTGCGCTGTCGCGACATTCTTGATTGTTACAAATGCCGTACAACACCAGAGAATGACCCGATAGCTTAAAGCCATGCTCGGCGGCTACCTTGAGTTGTTGTTCTTCGATAATCTCGTTATGGAATTCGATAATCTTGCCGCAAACATCACAAACCAAATGATCATGATGCTCTGCCTGAGTGATCTCAAACACAGATAGATTGTTCTCAAAGTTATGGCGCTCAACAATACCTGCTTGTTCAAACTGCGTCAGTACTCGGTAGACGGTCGCCAGTCCCACATCTTCACCTTGTTCAATCAGTGCTTTGTACACCTCTTCTGCACTCATATGATGAAGCTCTGCGCACTCAAGCAACTCTAAAATTTTGATACGCGGTAACGTTACCTTTAATCCTGCTTTACGTAAATCTTGATTGGTAAAAGAAGCCATAATATCCCTTCTGACTGTTAAGTCTTAGCAAATAAAAACTAAAAAATATGAGGTAAATAATCGCCAGTGATTATTATTAATTAAATACTAAAGATCCAAATCTCAGTAGCCCAGCTTGTCTTGCATAAATTTTTAGCGTGGTTAAGGTATATAGATCTCACCGCAAGTCTATGAATTTAAAATATAAATAATCCAATGCCTTAGGTAGTGTTTGGTAAATAATGTCGTAAGTGGTAGGCAATTGCAAGTAAATGACGTATCATTTGTCCAAGATTGTCGGCAAGACCAGCACCAACACCCCTTGACCGTACCTAATCCATTTTTTATGAGTCATCTTACCATGATAAAGACATTAAATTTTCGTCCGTTAAGCCGTGCAAGTACATTACGCAAGATTGTCATGACCGGTATGCTTAGTGCCTCGGTTGTGATGTCTGGCTGCTCATTACTGAGTGTTTATAAAATTGATTTGCCTCAAGGGACAGCCATTACCCAAGTGCAAGCTCAAAAATTGCAAGTGGGCATGAATCAAAACCAAGTCCTCTATATTTTGGGTAGCCCAGCGATTAAAGACACGCTGGAGCCTAAACGTTGGGACTATATTTATGATTACAAAGCAGGCACAGAAGGCAGCCGTAAAGGCATCGCTGATGTCAAAAATGCCAGCCAGCATTTGGTTATTTACTTTGATGACAACGGCTTAGTCAGTCGCATCGAAGGCATTGAAACCCTTCCTGCTCAATAAATCTGATTATAAGTTTATGCTTAATGATTGTTAGGGTGTGTCTTCGTTTCAAAATAGCAGACTTAATAATGCTTAAGCTAAATAACAGTCCGGCTAAACCGTTAACTTCGAGACTTAGTTTTGCGCTGAGACATAGGATCAGCGCTTAAGCTGCGATAGACTTCTATTCGGTCGAACGGCTGCAATGGATAACTGAGCGGCTGCTTTTGGGCATATATCCCTACATGCCAACGCTTAGCTGCTGGCGTTGGCACTTGTTCCACTTCCTCACACCACCTTGCTAATGCTGGAAATTTCATCAACCAGCCTGCTTGCGCGAGTGCCTCGTACAAAGTAGTCCCTTCAGCGACTGATAACGTCAAATAATGCTGACGCTGCGCCTCTTCAGCATACGCCAGATAGACCGTCATTAGCTTACCCACTGTATCACCCAACCTATCAACGCCAATAATAGCGCCACTGGTACAACCAAACGTATCGCTATCCGCCATAGATTATAGAACGCTTCATTGCCAAAGTTTAGAGACTTGCGCAAATGACTGATCTTCATCTGCCAACCGGCGAAGATGGACAACAACAATACCGCGATACTACTGATAATAACCAATAGACCTACCAGCCATATAGTGGGTATGGCGATGACTAGTACCAGTGCTACCGAAAAAGTGACCACTAAGCTGACCAACAGCCCAAACTTATGCGCTAACTGCTGTACGCTATAATGTAGCAAATAGCTGGCCACAAACAACACCCCTAGCCAATATACCAGCTGTCCGATCGGTGGTAATGCCATACCACTGATAAATAATGCCACAATCCCAACCAACAATTGCACTATCCAGATGGGCAATACCAATTTGCTCGCACGATATTCTTGATTGGCACGAGTGCGTGCTGGTTTTTGTGCATTGATATTATTCACATCTACCGCTGTGACGACTTGCTTGGTTGATAAGTGTTGACCGAACCAATATAGCCCTGTACCTGCCCCCACACTGACCAACGCTAAAGCAACCGCGCGCGCCCATTCACCTAAGCTGATACCAGTCATCGCAAAATTAATATTTGGCAAACCATTTGCCACGCCTAGCACCAAACCTACTAGCATTAAACCTAAACCAATCGGTAAAGGCGTAACACCGAGTAAGCTCAATAAGATAGCAATGACCATCAATCCCGCAGCGATCGCAAAGCTGGGGACGTCAGGTGCACTATTAAGGTCAGTAAGTGCCGATACAATACCAGTGCTAGCACCTGATATAACTAGCGCAGCAATAACAATCGAAACCAGCGCTGCCAACCAACCAAAGCTGCGCCATAATGGACTGGCATCAGCCTCACGAGTGAGTTTCTGCATACCTGCGAACGGCGCATCGACACTACGATAGGCGAGCGCAATCTCGGCATATACCACGGGCAGTGATACTAGGACCATCGCCAAGAGCCAAAGCAACCAAAAGTCGATTTCACCAATGGCTGCAGGTGCAAACCAGCGAAACAATAATAGTGGTAACAGCGCTGCGATAAAATAAGAAGCATAGCGGGTCATCATAATCTAAATCCAAACGATCTAAAGTGAATAACGATAATTAATAATTATACAGACCAAGCAAAAGCATCTGTAGGTAGGCTTATAATCGTCTATATAATATAAAGGTATGTACAATATAAGGGACTGGCAGTTATAAAAAAACCCCGAAATCGGGGTTTAATAACTAAATAATGACTGACACGTAATCAGCGGCTTAATGGCAGTGTGCTATAAAGCAAACGCTGAAAATGCTTGCACTTAGTGAACAGCACTCACATAATCTGCCAAAATACGGATATCGCGATCTGATAGCTTAGAGGCTACCGTCTGCATCATACCTTTTTCGCCTTCTTTTGCCGCATCATTGGCACGTTTTTGATCATCGCTATCGATGTCATCTTCACGTCCAGCTGCACGGAACAGTTTTAGCTGAGTGGCGATATATTGAGAGTGTTGTCCACCTAAACGTGGAAACGCTGCCCATGTATTACCAGCCGCATCTGGACCATGACAACCTGCACAGCCAATAATGCCACGAGATTTGTCACCACCTAAAAACAGCTTGGTCGCTTCTTGGTTGGTTGCCGGATTACCGAAGCCAACTCCCCAAGGCGCTTGGCTAGCATAATAGCCTGCCACATTGGCCAAATCTTGCTGTGATAAGTTCGCCACTTGCGACTGCATAATACCGTTCTTACGGTAACCGGCTTTAAAGTTGACCAACTGTTTATAGAGATACTTAACATTTTGGCCGCCCAAATTAGGCTGAGCAGGAACCACACTGACACCGTCAACACCATGACAAGCAGCACAGACTGTTTCTGCAATTTGCTTACCAGCGTTAACGTCATATTCGGGAACAACAATAGCAGCTTGTACGCTGAAACTTGCAACGCATAAGCTGGCAGCAGCGATTAACTTTTTCATTGATACAAATCCTACTAACTCGGCGTAAGTATTATTTAGAGTGATTGCATCGACAAGCACATTGATATACGTCGCGCTACTATATAGCGAAGTCAGCATATATTTTATGGGTTGGTCACAAACAGTCTGAAAGTACTTACTAACATCAGGGTTTATTTTGGATTATTATAGCAAGACTTTATAGTATTTGCCTACTTAATCGTAGTAACCGCTGGTTTTTCTATTAGCGCTACTATAGGATGCTGCTTGAAAAACAAAAAGCGCATGAAGTGAGTGCTTCAAGCGCTTTATTTCTTTTATCTAAAATTTTGATCCAGCAGCTGTTATTTACTCATGTAGTCAATCAGTTTACGGTAATCATCATTGCTACAGTTATCACAAAGTCCGCCAGCTGGCATCTGTGTCATACCACTTTTGACTGAGTTAATCAGGGCTGGCATGCCTTTTTGTTGTATTAGCTGCTGCCACTTAGCACTGTCGCCTTTTTTGATAGCATTCAACGCGCCACTATCGTGACAAGCTGCACATGAATTGTCATAGGTGGTGGCAATATCAGCAGCACTGGCGCTGGTTGTCATGGCTGTCGTTAGGACAAGCGCTGCACCACTGCCAATTAGTAGACGGCCAGTTTTGGTAAAAAGTGTGGTGATTGCAGACATAGGGCACCTCCTTAATTTTTTCGTACGCTTAATTAGATACCAACTTAATTAAATACTATAATAAACGTTTTTCATTAAACATTGTAACAATATATGTCAATTTAGTATACATGAATCGAGTTTGACTTTAGTAACGCTTTTTTATGCGAGGAAAACTTTCGCTAAGCGCTACTACACTTTAATGGTATGCTGTCATTTATATAAGACTAATCACCGTAATTTCAATAAGTAAGACGGTTAATAGTATAGAATAGTCACTGGTTTAAAACAGCGATTGTTGTCAGCAAGAGCCACTCGTATTCTATCTATTTAATGCGTCGCTTTGATGATTAGCCAACCACCAATTCTCACTACCGTATCCAATTTTTTGCAGATTAATGAGCCATTTATGAGTACCCCGTTTACAGATGTCGCCGCCGAACATGCGGTGTTTAATACCAAATCGCGCCAACGAATTCAGCAAACTGAGTTTATGACGTCAGCGCCTACTTTTCGCCTTTGTCCGCCTGATGTCGGGTTAGAGGTTGCTTTTGCAGGACGCTCAAACGCGGGTAAGTCCTCGGCCATTAATGCATTGACCAATCAGCGGCAGTTGGCGCGCTCGTCCAAGACCCCTGGTCGTACGCAGATGATTAACTTTTTTAGTATTGGCGACAAGCACAGACGTCTGGTTGATTTGCCAGGCTATGGTTATGCTGCCGTGCCGCTGGAAATGAAAAAAGAATGGCAGGTCGAGTTGGAAGAATATTTGGTATCGCGCTCAAGCCTAGCAGGCTTAGTGCTGATGACAGATATTCGTCATCCGCTCAAATTCTTTGATGAGCAAATGCTATTTTGGGCCAAAGAAGGTGAGCTACCCGTCCATATTTTGCTGACTAAAGCAGATAAATTGAAGTATGGTGCTTCTAAAAACGCCTTACTCAATACCCGTAAAAGACTGAAAGAGTTAGGTCTTAAATGTACCATTCAGTTATTTTCAGCCTTGAGGAAAGAAGGCCTCGATGAATTGGCTGGTGTGATGGGGAATTGGTACGATTACCAGCTTAATGACAACAAAATCATTGAATCCTCTTTTAATCTGCTTGATGATGACCCGCTCGAAGAAGAAGAAGAAGAAGAATTGCTCGAAGATAACGAACAGTCTGATAGTGGTCAGCCTGCTAATGAACAACCTAATGATGAATCGCCAACTGATAGGTAGATAGCAAGCCATTAGTTAGTAGCATTTTATAAAAATTGATAAAAAAAAGGGTTTATCGCTAATAGTGATAAACCCTTTTTTATTGTCATTTATCTGTCTGCTCTGAGTCTAGCCACACAACAGCTCAGCTAACGCTTGCGGTGTGTCAACTTGATAAGTAGGTAGCTGGGCAGCCAACTCAGCGCTGGACGCTGTCCCGTAGTTAACAGCAATACTAGTCATGCCAAGTTTATTTGCCATTTGAATATCATAAATACTATCACCGATAAATACGGCGTCAGATACTGGCTGCTGCGTATGATTCAAGATATCCGTCAGCATCTGCGGATCAGGCTTTGAACCTGACTCATCGGCACAGCGGGTAATATCAAAATAATCATGACTTGCCGAAGCATCCAGTACGCGATCCAGTCCACGCCGCTTTTTGCCGGTTGCAACAGCAAGCTTACGACCCTGCTGTTGTAAAGTCTTTAGCATGGTTTCTGTAGGGGCAAAGAACGGTGTGCGGTGGCTGTTTGGAATATAATAGTCAGCGTAGCTTTGTTGAATGGCAAGCTTTTGCGCGTCACTGGCCTGCGGATACAAAATCTCAATACCATTCATCAGGCTAAGACCAATGATGTCTTTGACGGCTTGATCGGTGGTTTGAAAGCCATGTGCCTCTCCTGCCACATGCATGGACTCAACAATCAGACCGATTGAATCCATCAACGTACCATCCCAATCAAAAATAACTAGCGTCTTGTCGGCTAAGCGATGATCAGACTGTTTATTCATGAGTTTGCCTTATTAAATGGTGCGCATTTATTACAGATGCTAAAACGTCACGCCGACTTATTGGTAGAAATAAATAAGTGAGCATGACGTTTAGGATCGATACTTAATACCAGCTAAAATGTAACCTGAAACACGAGAGATTCAAGCTTATTCAGGCAATTTGGTTTGCTCTGGCAGCCAGTCAACCATCTCATCGGGCAATGGTGCCGTGATAGTTTTATAACCAGGAATGTCTAAGCGCCATGCATGCAAGCACAGACGATGCACGCCAGACTTATCATGGACGTTATACTTACTGTCCCCTAGGATAGCATGACCAATATGAGCCAAATGCACACGAATTTGATGGGTACGACCCGTCAGTGGCTTAGCTTCTATCAAGCTGACTGGTTGACCGGCAATCATAAAACGTTCATGGACAATAATATCTGTCTGGCTTTCTTTAGATTGTGCGTCCTGAGCCTCTACTTTAACGCGGCGCTCACCGCTATCAAGTGTGTAGCGAAGCAATGGCGCATCGATACGTTGCTCATTCAGGGCGGGTTGTCCTTTGGCAATACATAGATAATGTTTTTGAATAGTCTTATCGACCAAATGCTGCTGCAATGTCTTTAGCGCTGAGCGTTTCTTAGAAATCATCAGCAGACCTGAGGTATCTTTGTCGATACGATGGATCAACTCTAGATACTTTTTACCAGTCACTTCACGCATGGCTTCGATGACGCCAAAATCAAGACCACTGCCACCATGTACTGCAATGCCAGAAGGCTTATTAAGCACCAGCAGGCCATCATCTTCGTAGACCACACGTGCTAATAGGCTTTTAGCAAACTCGGTGCTGATGATGGGCTTTTCGCGGGTGGCGAGTACCACTGGCGCGATACGTACCACGTCTTCACGCTGTAATCTATCGTGGGCTTTACAACGCTTGTTATTGACTCGAATCTCATCTGAGCGAATCATTTTATAGATATGCGGTTTTGGCAAACCTTTTAGGCGGTTCAGCAAAAAGTTATCCAAGCGCTGGTCGTGCTGATGGCGAGTGACTTCAAGGTAGTTAACCTTTCCAAAGTTACTAATCTCATCGTCGGCGCTTTGCGGACGGGTTTTGCTATTAAAAATAGCAGGAGCTTCATGGGTAGTTGCGTCGTCAGTCATTTTGGAGTTTGTCATTTTTAGTTAGGTATTTACACAAAGATTTGTTATAGTTTAACATGTTGAGCGCCAATTAAGCAGAGGTTGCGGCAATAATCCTTATTGTCTCAAACGACCGGTCGTCATCTTTACTACTTGCTAGTAACGAGGCATGCCTTGTTCCTCAAGCTAATTTTGCACGCATCATCTAATTTTTAGGACTAAATGCCAAGTAATACACGGCGTAGCGTCCAATAAGCGGTATTTATACCAAACATAATTGCTTCGATAATAGTGACAAACAAGTTCGTTTATCGAGCGATAGCAGTACACAACTACTCATTTAACGCACGACCACGACTTGATTTTTAATCATATTAGGCAAGCGCAGTTGAGCAAGTGACGGTAGTCCGATATTAAGAGTTTAGAGCTGCCTGAATATTGGCGGTCAAACAGATAAAATAGATGCATTATAAAAGAGATATACCCAACCGAGCTAATGAGCCGGTTACCTATTCTGTTTGCCAAGTACGCCCCGCTGAGCAACAGCGCAGTGGCACTCTTAAAATCAGATACCAAAATATATAGATGTTATAAGTTAAAATAATAGATAAAACAATTGAATTGATTTGAGCTAATATTGAGAGGTTCGCTGAATTTAACGGTTTGAAGTATAAACAGTACAGCGAATAAATTGTAACCATGTGGCAAGCGCTTCGATAGACTCTTACAAAGTATATTAAATGCCCTTCACCACTTTACATGTTAATCATCTTGGTAAAATTTATGGTGGCAAGGATGTTAATAGCCAAGCCTCTAAATCGATACAAAACGATTGGCATTCGGTGTTAATACTTTAGCGGCAATCATTGCGAGCCACTAAAATATTAACAGTAGATAACCTTACAGCCTTACACCCTGTATTAGTAGCTACTTAGAACCATCTGTCTGGTACGCTCAAACGTAGTCAATTCATTGTGAGTTAACAGGTAAGTTTTTTATGAGCGCCTCTTAATGCTCCTTTTTATTTATCCAACTTTATCTGAGCACGACGCTCCTCTCACATCTGGTATTTTTAGCTGATATCAATATTAGCGTCACTTGATACTACTACCTTCTTGCTTTGGTTATTTTTATATTGATCGCTGTCCAATTGGCAGTCTGAATACATCGTGAATGTGGCTTGCTATAAAAGTCATTTAACGTAAAAGTTTATCATTCAGAGTTTTTCAATATAATAACCCTTCTTGTCGTTGTCCTGTGTACTCATAGGATAATAGTATGAAACGTATTCTGATCAACGCCACTCAAAACGAAGAAATTCGTGTCGCCTTATGTAAAGGCAACCATCTTTACGATTTCGATTTAGAAAACCGTACCCGCGAACAAAAAAAATCTAACATTTATAAAGGCCACGTAACCCGTGTCGAGCCATCGCTTGAAGCCGTGTTTGTCGAATATGGCTCACAGCGCCAAGGGTTTTTGCCGATTCGTGAAATTTCTGCTGAATATCTAAGCGGCAATCCTCGTGACGAAAACATCAAAAAATTGATCAAAGAAGGCGATGAGCTAATCGTCCAAGTCGAGAAAGAGGAACGCGGCAATAAAGGCGCTGCCTTATCGACTTACGTATCATTGGCTGGACGTTATCTGGTATTAATGCCAAACAACCCTCGTGGTGGCGGTATCTCTCGTCAAATCTCTGGTAAATTACGCGAAGATATGAAGCGTATGCTGGGCAGTTTGGATTTGCCAAAAGGTATGAGCGTCATCATTCGTACTGCTGGTATCGGCAAAACCCAAGAAGACTTACAACATGATTTAAACCATCTGCTCAATATCTGGCAAGCCATCCAAGAACAAAACCAAAAATATCCATCACCGCGCTTGGTACATCAAGAAGCAGGCGTCGTTACACGCGCCGTGCGTGATTATCTGCGTGATGATATTGCTGAGATTTGGATCGATAACGAAAATGCTTATATTGAAGCGGCAGGTTTTATCGATGCGGTCATGCCAAAACAAGCAGAAAAACTGCGTAAATACACCGATTACGAGCCGATGTTTTCGCGCTTTAATATCGAAAAACAAATCGAAACGGCTTATCAGCGCGAAGTGCGTCTGCCATCAGGTGGTTCGATCGTCATTGACCAAACTGAAGCATTGGTCTCTATCGATATCAACTCTGCCAAATCTACTAAAGGCTCAGATGTCGCCGAGACTGCTTACCATACCAATTTAGAAGCAGCAGACGAGATTGCCCGTCAACTGCGCTTGCGTGATATGGGCGGCTTGATTGTCATTGACTTCATCGACATGAACGACAATAAGCACCAAAAAGAAGTTGAAAAACGTCTGGTTGATGCCACCAAATATGACCGTGCCCGCGTTCAATTTGGCGATATTTCTAAGTTTGGTTTGATGGAAATGAGCCGTCAGCGTCTGCGTCCGTCATTAGAAGAGTCGACCGGTTATATCTGCCCACGCTGTCATGGCAATGGCATGATTCGTGACTTGCGCTCGTTGTCACTATCGATTATGCGTCAGATTGAACAAATTGCGCTAAAAGAGCGTCAAGGTGAAGTGCAAGCCGAAGTACCGACAGATATCGCAGCATTTTTATTGAATGAAAAACGTGATGCCTTAGTGTATCTTGAGCAAGACAGTGGTACGCGTATCACCATCTTGCCACACGCACATTTAGAATCGCCAAACTTTAAACTGCACTTCAACCGTGACGGTTTTGCCCCTTCAAGCTACGAGCGTATCACTGATACTGCCCAAGAACACAGTGATCTTGGCTATAATGTTGATTGGCAAACGGCTGAAAAGGAACGTCCCGAACAGCAGCCTACCCGCCAGCCTCGTCAAACAAGAGATAGCAGCGCTACGAACCAAGCAACTAGCCCTGTAACTACTGCACCACAGAATACTGCTGAGCAGCAGAGCAGCACCGTCAATCATAGCAATGACCGTCGTAATAATACGAGCACTAATAACGCTTCATCGACGCATGCGCCACAAGATAATAAAGCGGCGAACGTCGCTGTTGCAGCACCTGCCGCTGCCATAACGACTCCGTCTCCTAGTGTTGCAACGACTGCCCAACCACAAGCTGTTGCTTGGTTGTCCAATTTATTTGCGCAAGCCCCGCAGGCACAAACAACCAATAGTATCAGTAGTCGTGATGCGGCTGAAGCCATCGAAGCGCTGGTGAATAATGGTGCGCAAAGCTTAGGCTCTTTTGGACAAGTGGATAGCAGTGCGCTGACCGGCAATGCTCAGAATCCATCGCAAACGACTCAACAAGACAGTAGTCAAAAAAGTGACAATCAAGCGCCGAATAATAATGCTAACCGTCAACAAGCACGTCGCAACACTGACAGTGATACTGACGACAACAGTGCTGAGGATAGAAGAAGACGTAAGCCACGCAAATCGAGATCTTCTAAGCCGCATCAAAGAAAAGAGCCGCGTGATGACACAAGCAATGATAATGTAGCCAGCAGTAGTGCCGATAGCAGCGCTGCCAGTAGCACTGATGACAAATCAGCTGACACCCAAGACAAACGTCAGCAGGATAATAGACGCACGAGTGATCGCAACCGTAATAATCGTCAAGATAACAGCCGTAATAGTAATAACAACGGGCATAGCGATAGCAACCGCGACGATGCTGAGCAAAAAGACAGCAACACGGCAGATGAGCAAACCCGCACTAAGCGTAAGTCAAACACTCAGCGTAGTTCACGCGGCAAGCTTGAGCGCGGCGAGACGTTAACAGCTGATAATGCTAAACAAAATACTCAAAAAACGACTACCAGTGCTAACAAAAATCAAGCGAGCACACGCCGTAATCAAGATCCTAACGAAGTGGTGCTACAGGTCAATGAAGCAACCAATGAGCTTAAGAAACCAGAAGTGGTTCACTTATCTCTGGATGATAGTAAGCCTACACAGGTCACTCATCAATCTGCTGAAAAACCAAGCTCGGCGCGTGACACTACGAAAGATGAAGCTACAAAAGAACGTAGAGAAGACAGTGCAACTCAGCAGAACGCTGCTAAAGAGAGTACTAACCAGCAAAACGGTGCAGTGGAAAGTACTGACAAGCACGGTACTAGTCAAAAAAGTACTCAGGTAAAAAGCTCTGAAGAAAAAATCACTGCAGAAAAAAGCTCTGATATAAGAGATAGTACTCAACAGGACAATGAGCCTGTTAGTGATACGCAAAAAAGCAGTACACAAGCAAATACTGCCGAAAGCACTGATGCAGAAGTGAGCACTGCGGCAGATCCGGCGCAACAGGCTGCACCTACAGACGACCGTAAAGTCGATGACAAAACAGCGTCGGTAGATGAGCAAGCAGCTTCTAAAAGCAATAGTGACAGTCAAACTGATAGTCAGAAGCCAGTAACTACTGAGGCAGCTAGCGTAGCAACAGCACCAAGCGCGCAAAAAACTGACGATGACAACGCGACTACGGCCGCGACGGAGACTAGCAGCCCTAGTAACTCAGCGCTTGAGCTGACACATGACGCATTGTTTGCCAAACGCTACGTGACAGCTAAGAAGTTCGGACAAGCGAGCAATGACCCGCGTGTCGTTCGTAGTCAGCAAGCGCAATCTGCTGAGCAGCCTCAAGCAACTGAGCAAGCAGTAGCAAGCGCACCGACCATTCGTGGTTCGGTTGGTGATTTTGTTCGTAAAGCATTAACGGATGCAGAAAGTCGTTTAAAAAGTGATGGTGTCATCAGCTGCTTTATTGCTGCTATTGAAGCGCATACGCAGAAAGCTCAAACGGCTGGCAATGGCACTAACGTTGAAGGCGATTCAAGCGAGAACAAAGGCGACGACAACGACTTTGCCACTCGTCGCTTTGACTTTAGCAACTACGGCTATCAACCTTTAGCAGCGGATTACCTTGCCCGCTTTGAAGCAATGACGCAAGCGGTCAGTCAGTTTGCAGCGGCACAAGGCAAAACAGCCGTTGAGCCACGCACTATTGGCAAACGTGCCAGCAACGATCCACGCGGTCAACATCCTGATTATCAGGAACCAGCTGTACTCACTATCCCTGATGAGCAAGCAGCGGAACCAACCGTTTCTGCTAGCGAGCCAGTCACTGAGTCTGAGCAAATCAGTAATGACGTTGACGCGCGCAAAGTAGAAGCGACAGCCTTAGCCAATCAAGCGCAAACAGATGATGTTAGCGCTGATAGCGAGCAACTGCTAGAGGCAGAACAAGCGTTAAAGGAAACAAGCGTTGAAAGTCCTGACACCAAAAGCAATGATGTTGAAGAGGTTGAGGTGAAAGGTGCTGA
This sequence comes from Psychrobacter sp. AT9, assembly GCF_047272965.1. Taxonomy (NCBI): domain Bacteria; kingdom Pseudomonadati; phylum Pseudomonadota; class Gammaproteobacteria; order Moraxellales; family Moraxellaceae; genus Psychrobacter; species Psychrobacter sp. AT9. The sequence goes on along the minus strand of NZ_JBKOTW010000001.1, from coordinate 405,477 downwards.
GGTGAAAAGTGCTGAGGTTGAACTTGAGCAAACTGAGCAGCCTATAGTAGAGCAATCAACGAAAGAGGAAATTCAGGCGGCCAAGTCAAAAACGACGATAGCCAGTTATAAAAACATGATTGAGAATGTAGCAGAGCAACTACTGCCACAAACTGGCATGTTTAATTTAACCACGCCCAAAGTACCAAAAGCACGCAGTCGTAAGCCAAAGACTGACCATAAAAAGCCGACGCAAGCTGAAAAGCTAGAGTCTGATGAGTCAGACAGCGAAAGCTAATCGTAGAGCTTCAATGTAAAAGCCCCAAAGTTGTCAGCAACTTTGGGGCTTTTTTATGTTAGATACTGCTTGGAGCAAGCTATACATTAGTATGATCAGCGAGGTTGACGCTGTAGTGATTTTATAGTGGGCAGGCTCCATATGCCAATCATGTTCAGTGCAACACCTTTAATGCGCAGAAGATGCGTCTTTATCCTTACCGCGTATTTTGCCAATGATTGTAATAATGGCGACCATGACCACCCCTACTACTAAGCCAACTAGGCCATTCAACAGCGTCGTTGTCACACTTTCAAACATTCCAGTCAAATGCGCCAAGTTTTCGACGCCATGATGTAAAAAGTCGATACCGTGTACCAAAATACCACCACCGACCAAGAACATAGCCAACGTCCCAGCGATAGATAAAAATTTCATCAGCTTAGGTGCCGCCGATACTAAAAATGCGCCCACCTTCTGCTTAATGTTGCCCGATTGCTTCATCAGATGCAGACCAACATCATCCATTCTGACAATCCCAGCCACCAAACCATACACCCCAACGGTAATCGCTATCGCAATAATGGAGAGTACCAAGCTTTTTTCTAGCAAGCTTGCCCCTGCGGCTGAGCCTAACGCAATGACAATAATCTCAGCAGACAGGATAAAATCCGTCCGGATAGCACCTTTGATTTTTCCTTTCTCAAAAGCGACTAAATCGACGGTTTCATCTGCATTGGCTTGCCGACGCGCATTTTGCTCCTCGTCGTGCGGTAAAATATGCGGCCAAAACTTATGGATGACTTTTTCAGCACCTTCATAAGCCAAGAATAGACCACCGCACATGAGCAAAAACGTGACCAAAGGGGGATAGATAGTACTGATTAATAACGCCGCAGGTACTAGGATGAGCTTATTGATGAATGAGCCTTTGGCGACTGCCCAAACTACGGGGAGCTCACGACTGGCTTTGACACCTGTTACTTGCTCAGCGTTAAGGGCTAAGTCATCACCTAGCACACCAGCGGTTTTTTTTGCGGCCACTTTGGTCATGACCGAAACGTCATCGAGTATTACACTGATATCATCGAGTAGGGTTAATAAACTTGCACCTGCCATACGCGTTCCTTAGCGTGAATTCGCTTAAATTAGTAAATGTTGCAAAATGACGTTAATATTGTCATAAAAGTGATTATAAGCAATAGATTACCTAGACATGAGGCGATATTAAATAGTACAAATGTATTTTATTTTGCAAGGTTTAGCCGCTATCGATGCATTGTATTTACGAGTGGCATAAAAAACAGCCTTTAGAGATTATTAAAAAAAATATGTTAATATAACCTATATTATTACTTATCCTTTATGATCAATACATGCTATAAAACCAGTCAACGTTGCCCTTCTTATCATGCGACTTACTCGTCATGATGGATGGGTCAGAGAATACAAAAAATCCTTTTATTATGAACCCTTGATTAGGCGTGACTGCCTAAAGGAAACACCCTATGTCCTTCTCTCCTTTTTCTAAAGCCATACCAACCGCTGATAAATTTTCACGCAACCCTTTGTCTCGGGTCATCATGGGTGCCTTATTAGTCATCGTCGCAGCCGGCTGCTCAAACAATACCGCGGATGCCACCAATAATAATGCCAGCGTGGTCAACAGTGCTCAAGCCAAAACGAACAATACCCCAACCGCTACCGGTAATGATGCCGCTGTGGTTACAGCGCTTCAGGCCAACTTAAACGCTTCTGGGATTGAAGAAAAAATCGTCTCAGCTGTACCGACAGATATGGATGGTATTTATTGGGTGACTGCTGAAGGACTGCCTGCTTTCTTTACTGATAAATCTGGTAAACACATTATTCAAGGTCAGATTATCGCTGTGGGTGACGCGGCTCCAGTTGATATCAGTGCGGCACTAGTCGCTAGTACCGCGCAAGAAGCGCTAAAAGCCGTCGATAAAAAAGAGATGGTAATTTATCCAGCAAAAGGCACGACCAAAGCCGTTGTTTATGCCTTTACCGATGCAGACTGTGGCTACTGTCGCAAACTACACTCAGAGATGGATGATATCAATGCGCGCGGTATCGAAGTGCGTTATCTAGCATGGCCACGCGGTCAAGAGTCAGTGCCAAAAATGGAAGCTATTTGGTGTAGTCAGGATCGCAAAGCTGCCATGAATCAGGCAAAAATGGGCGCCAATGTACAAGCGCCTAGCTGTGCCAATCCTGTACAAGCGCATATGGCTTTAGGATCAAGGCTTGGGGTACGTGGTACACCTGCTATCTTTACTGAAGCAGGAGAGCAAGTGGGTGGTTATCTACCAGCCGCAGAATTGGCTCAAGCAGTCGGTGCTATTTAATCGATCGCCATATGATATCTTTGATATTGTTGACCCCAGCGACATTGAGTAGACGTCACAAGCGCTTGTCGGTATGATACGATAAAGCGCGATGCAATATTAGCAATCCCATTTTTATTTGAGCATTTTTTATTCAACTATAATGAAGCAGTTAAACTGGCAGCACCAGATAATGCGCACAGACTGTACGTTTAGTACCGCAGGCTCATTTGACATTGCCACAGCGTTATACTCGCGTCATTATATTTAACCTCTTGAGGATACTGTGAGTAATTCCATCAAACTAGCGATACTTGGTCTGGGCACCGTCGGAACAGGCGTGATCAATCTAATCAACGACAATTTAGATGAGCTAAAACGCCGTAGCGGACGCGACATTATAATCACCGAAGTGGGTACGCGTCGTCAGCGTGATGATATTGATTCAAATATCATGCAAAACAGTGACTTGATGGCAATTGCGGCAAGTGACAATGTCGATATCGTTATCGAAGTGATTGGTGGCACTACCCTAGCCAAAGACGTCATCATGCATGCTATCAAAAATGGCAAGCATGTCGTGACCGCAAACAAAGCATTATTGGCTGAGCATGGCAATGAGATCTTCGCTTTCGCTGAAGCCAACAACGTCCACGTCGCTTATGAAGCGGCGGTGGCAGGTGGTATTCCGATTATTAAGGTGATGCGTGAGGCGCTTGCTGCCAATAAAATTGATTGGCTCGCAGGTATCATCAACGGTACTGGTAACTTTATCATGACCGAAATGCGTGATAAAGGTCGTCCGTTTGCCGACGTACTAAGTGAAGCGCAAGAGCTGGGTTACGCAGAAGCAGATCCCACTTTCGATGTCGAGGGCATTGATGCGGCGCACAAATTGGCCCTACTCGCCTCGATCGCCTTTGGTATTCCGCTACAGTTTGACAAAGTCTACTGTGAAGGTATCACTGGTATTACTCTGCAAGATGTCAACTATGCCGAAGAGCTTGGCTACCGTATCAAGCATTTAGGATTTGCCGTACGCCGTGATGGCCAAGGCAATGCTGATGCTGCTGGTGTTGAATTGCGCGTACACCCGACACTTATTCCACAAGACGCATTACTTGCTAACGTTAATGGCGTAAAGAATGCGGTACTGGTCAACTCGCATCCACTTGGGCAGACGCTGTATTGCGGTGATGGTGCAGGCGCTGGTGCAACCGCTTCTGCGGTGATGGCTGACGTCATGGATTTGGTCCGTGTCCTAGGCAATACTGACTGTGACGATCAAGGCAACAGCAATCAAAACAACCACGGCCACCACGTTCCGCATCTTGCGTTTATTCCTGAACAGCTGTCAGACACGCCGATATTACGTGCTGAACAGATGATTACTGGCTACTATTTACGCGTCCATGCTTATGACAGTCCGGGCGTGTTAGCAGATATTACTCGCATCCTAAGCGATGCTGGTATCAACATTGACGCGATTTTGCAAAAGCCTGCTCATAAACTGGGTCAAGTACCTGTCATTATATTGACGCTGCCAGTGGTTGAGAGTCAAATGAATCTGGCCATCGAAAAAATCGAAAAGCTAGATACGATTACCGATAAAGTCGTTCGTATTCGTTTGGATGAGCTTGCTTAGGTCAGAAGTTTGGAACCGATGATTAATGGTCAATAATGGGTGCTTTCATAACTAGGATATGTCCTCATTTTGAATGCTAGAGCCTTCAATCATTGAGGCCTTTAAGTGATTAGCACCTTAGAAGTATTGATATAGAGAACAATAACGATATTGCTAAGCATGGGCTATAACCTTGAATAAAATCTAGAAGTACTCATATTATTAATTAATCACAGTAATTTTATTAAAATATTTTTGTCAAAACAAATGGAAAGGAAGAATAACAATGTCAAATGATGCAATTGTAATCTTAAACGGCGCACGTACCCCAATGGGTGGATTCCAAGGCGCTCTAAAAGACGTGAGTGCGACCGACTTAGGTGCAACAGCGATTAAAGCCGCTGTTGAGCGCTCTGGTGTTAGTCCGGATAATATTGATGAAGTGATTATGGGCTGTATCTTGACGGCTGGTCTGGGTCAAGGCCCTGCCCGTCAGGCAATGCGTAAAGCAGGGTTGTCTAATGCGACTGGTGCTGTCACCATCAATAAGCTTTGTGGTTCAGGTCTAAAAGCAGTCATGCAAGCACATGATGGTATCAAAGCTGGTAGCTTCAATGTTGCAGTTGCTGGCGGCATGGAATCAATGACCAACGCACCTTACCTCATGCCAGGGTCACGTGGCGGCTACCGTATGGGTCACAAAGAAGTCAAAGATCACATGTTCTTAGACGGTCTAGAAGACGCCGAAACTGGTAAGCTAATGGGCATGTTCGCTCAAGAAATGGCCATTGAAAAAGGCTATACCCGTGAGCAGATGGATGCGTTTGCTATCGAATCTCTAAATCGTGCCCTAACAGCTATCAAAGATGGTCACTTCTCAGACGAGATCACGCCTGTTACCTTTGAAACCCGCAAAGGCGAGCAAACGGTCGATACTGATGAGCAACCAGCACTTGCAAACGCTGATCGCATCCCGACCTTGCGTCCAGCATTTGCGAAAGACGGTACGATCACTGCCGCTAATGCCAGCTCAATCTCAGATGGTGCTGCTGCTGTCGTAGTCATGAAAGAGTCACAAGCGCAGGCTGAAGGTCTTGGTTATCAAGCTCGTATCGTGGCGACTGCTTCGAACTCGCGTCATCCAAGTGAATTCACCATCGCGCCGATCGGTGCAATCGAAAAAGTATTGACGGGTGCTGGCTGGTCAGTGGCAGATGTCGACCTATGGGAAATCAACGAAGCCTTTGCGATGGTCACGATGGCCGCTATGGACGAGCTAAACATCGATCATGCTAAAGTAAACGTCGAAGGTGGCGCTTGTGCCCTTGGTCACCCAGTTGGCTGTTCAGGTGCGCGCATCCTAATAACGCTTATCAACTCTCTAAAACGTACTGGCGGTAAAAAAGGCGTTGCTACGCTATGTATCGGTGGCGGTGAAGCGGTAGCGGTTGCTATTGAATTGCCGTAAGCATCAACCGTACTGGAACGTCGTTTTTTAAATAGAACGCACGATCTGATCTTGTATGTATGTCTTACTTAAAAACCGCATTGCTAATTGCTATGCGGTTTTTTTATGCATAAAAACCTCTCAATAGATGAATAATGTTCTTTACAGTAAGAAATCCTTAACTCAAAAATATATATTTATCCTGTCTTTTACAGCCTATTACACGCGATTACTTCAAGCGCACACTTTGCTACCTTGCTCATGTATCTCATCTAAAATCATGATGTTATGATAATTACAAGTTGATGTAGAAGCTATTTAACACCGCTAGCTACAGTGCTTGATTTTAGTAAAACAATAAAAGCTCCATAAAAATAATGATTGTTTTAAAAAATTTAGCTTTATGACAGAACCGTTAATCATTTACTCATATAAAAGGAAGATAATAATGAGCCAACTAATTCGTTTAAAAGATATTCAAGCTACCCACCGTGATCTTATTGGTGATGACTACTATGACCCAACAGGCAAAGTAGCTTATGGCATCAATGAAGAAAAAATCGGTAAAATTGAAGGCGCTCTAGTAGAAGATACGACTGGCCGCATTCGTTATCTAATCGTTGATGCGGGTGGTTGGTTTAGCTCAAAAGAAGTATTAGTGCCAGCAGGTTTAGCACGTATCGTTGGTGATGACGTATTCTTTGATAGCCTAACGCAAGCGCAAGTAGAAGCAATGGACGTCTACGATCACGACTATCAGTATAGTTATAAAGAGCAATATGAAAAAGATCGTCAATCATTCGTTGCTGACAGCGTACCAACAGAAGAGCGTATGGAAATTGCTGAGCATAACTACGAAGCGCCAAATACGCTAGAGCTGCTAGAAGAGCGTCTGACCGTTAATAAAGACCGTATCGTCGCTGGTCTGGTAAAAGTTGGTAAGCATGTCGTTACTGAAGAACGCAACGTCGATGTCGAGTTAGAAGAAGAACACGCTAATATCGAACGTACCAATGTCGACCGCCCTACGGATCGTCATATCGGTGACGTGAACGGTAATGAAAGTATCGAAGTAGAGCTATCAGCAGAACGCGCTCGCGTCGGCAAAGAAACCTATGTTTCAGAAGAAGTAAACGTCGGTAAGACGACTGAACGTCATACTGAAACCATCGTTGACACCATTCAACGTGAAGAGTTAGACATTGATCGTGATGGTAACGTGGTTGATCGTGAAGGCAATATTGTTGACCGCGACGGTATCACCGCTGAAGATGTGCGCCGCGCTCGCGGTATGTAATACGTTAAAGACAGTCGCTGGTTATTGCAAATTAGATAAGCAAACAAGCATGCAGCAAGTGACCGTTACTAGCAGCTGAGTATTTAACTTAGCTTAGAAAGGCCAGAGCTCGCCTCTGGTCTTTTTTTATGCTAGATGCTATTTTTTCTAACTTGGTGTACTTTATAATAAGTCCTATAGTCAGTTTAATATAAAAAAGATACGACTAATAAATCATTCAATTGGTAAAAATTTTCTCGCTTGCTGTGTGCTTTGCATTCCAAAGACTTCGATAAACCTATCCCACCAGCACTATTTTTTAAAGTGAATCGACTATATGATGACGTTAACCGTCATTGGTAAAATTGATGTTTTATAATAAAAAACTTTCAACAATGTATTTTTGTAATCTATTTACTAATAACAAGGAAGACTAAAATGATAGCGAATAATGATAATGACCGTTTAAACCAACCAGTGAATACTGAGAAAACGCTAGCAACTGACACAAATATGCCTATTGCTGAACATGGTGTTGAGACTAAACAAAGTGGTGAAAACGAACTTACTGCTTTGAACCAAAGAGGAAATGGCGGACGTTTGGAATTATTAGAAGAACGCCCTGTCATCAACAAAGAACGCTTAGATGTAGGCAAAGTAACTGTCACTAAGCACTCTCGAACCAAGACGATTCAAGTGCCGATTGAGTTAATAGAAGAATATATTACCGTCCGTACTGAGTATCATAATGCCGAAAGTCAGGATTTACTGTCGGGTAACTACGATGATAAAGACATATTGCGCCATGTTGAGCCAGCACTTGATAGCAGAGCAGTTATTACTATCAATGATAAGCAGGTTGAAATCGGTGATGAGCCCGTAGAAATAATCTTATCGCGTCAAGTGGCGACCATCACCAAAGATACCTATGTCATTCAAGAAGTTGACGTCAACAAAAGCACGCATACGCATACTGACCGTATTGAAGTCGAGCTCAAGCATGAAGAGCTAGAGGTAACAGAGGAAGGGTTTTTGGAGCATGAGCGCACACCTACTCATAAAAAATAGATGGCCTTTGTGAATAACTCAAAAATCAGATATAAAAAAAGCAACGACAACGTTGCTTTTTTCTTGATAGCTTACTGATAGCATTCATAAAGATCAGAGTATAGTCGGTTCAATATAATTTGGATACAAGGAAGGCAAGTGAAAAAAGTACTACAAATAGTAGATTAAGTCAGCCTGACACAGTATCTGATTTATAAAGGACTGACTATGGCAAGGAAAACGAATGAAAGTACTACTTACTGTAGACTAGACGAGTTTGACAAAGCTAGGGCGTGTCCTCATTTTGCTTTTTGGATTTGGTATTATTATGATGTTTTCTTACATTCATAAGTGCTCACATTAGCGGCATCTGCACCTGCTGTTCGCATCACACCGGTTTCGCGCGCTTCATGTGCCACACGCCACTGAACAAAACCTGCTTTCCCATCCATACCAGTCGCGGCCTCAAATACTTCAGGATTGCTGGCATCATTGGTTTTCATCAAGGTTGCTGTTCCTTGAGCGGTAGCAAGGACCACTTGATTATCAGCATCTTTATAAGTCGCTTCGACTTGTAGTTCAGGGGCACACAAATAATTTATTTGTGTCACACCACCATTCACTGAGGCAACCGTATCGTTCTCGACCTGACTGGCTGACGCATCTGTAGGAGCGACGATCACATCATTAGGTTCGGCAGGTTCAGCAGACATAGGCACAGATTGCTCCGCACTTATATCGTCTTCTAGGCTTTGTTCAGGCTCTTGCTTTTGCTGACAGGCACCAACGGTTAACGCGCCAGCCAATAAAGCTGTCATCGCAACAGAGGTACGCAACTGTTTTAATCGTTCTAAACTCATAATACTCTCCCAAATAGATATGCTAAACACTATAGCGTGTCCATAAATTCACGCCTATGCTGAATTTGTAAGTAATCAATACAAGGTGTTTGGAAATTCCATAAGAGCATGCTCTGACCATAAAAGTATAGTTTAGCCATAAAAAAACGCTCTAACGAATATAAGAAAGCCCCTATCTAAATTAGATAGGGGCTTTCTTACTGATTTATCAGTCTATAAACACGAGATTATGGCAACTAATGACTAGGGCATGTCATCAATTAGCACATGAATACATTTAGTGGTCTTAAAATGGCTAAATTTAGCCAAACATCGTCAGAAATCTTGTCAATATGTTCATATTTACGGCAATTTCTTCCTTGTTTGGCTGCAATTTTCCTCATTTTAAGTCTCACAATCTAAATGATGACACGCCCTAGATTTTGCCATGGCACTGTTTATACTTAAGTCCTGAACCACAAGGACAAGGTGCATTACGGCTGATGTTCATACCAGCGTAAGGGTTAGGCTCATTAGCATGACCACCATTACCAGCCACAGCAGCACTCATGCCAGCTGCCGCAACACCGCCACCAGTGCTGCGGTTCTGTGGTTGCGGTTGACCAGCTGGACTGTTCGAGCTACTATCCAAATTATCCACATCATCATGCTCGAATTGCATGCGCATATGCGCAGCATTCTCACGCTGCTGAATCTCTAACGCTTCTAACTCTTCTTTGGTTGGAATATGCACACGTGATAAATCTTGTACGGTCTCTGATTTAATCGCCCCTAGCATCATTTGGAACAACTCAAATGATTCACGCTTATATTCTTGCTCAGGGTTTTTTTGCGCATAACCACGCAGATGAATGCCTTTACGCAGCTGATCCATTTGCGTCAGATGTTCTTTCCAATGTTTATCTAGGCTCTGAAGCATAAAGTGACGCTCAAGCTGGGCAGCATCTTTTTCACCCATCTGCTCACGGCGACCATGATAATGATCCAGTGCTGTCTGAATGATTTTGGCGCGTAGCCCTTCTTCATCCAAGCGGCGATCTTCATCTAGCCAATCATTAATCGGCATTGATATCTTAAATTCATCTTCAAGCTCATCTTCTAGACTGTCAACATTCCATTGGTCATCGATAGAGCCTGGCGGAATAAATTGGCTGATCATGGCGTTATAGACTTCATGATGCATGATTTCAATGGCTTCTAACAAATCCATATCTGCTAACAAATCATCGCGCTGACCGTAGATGACTTTACGCTGCTCATTGGCAACATCATCATATTTGAGCAAGTTTTTACGCGCATCAAAATCGCGGCTTTCCACTTTACCTTGGGCGTTTTCAATCGATTTTGAGACCATTTTATGCTCAATGGCTTCATCTTCTTTGAGACCCATGGCACGCATCATATTTACGACACGATCGCCTGCGAAGATACGCATCAAGTCATCTTCGAGCGATAAAAAGAAACGTGACATACCAGGGTCACCTTGACGACCAGCACGACCACGTAGCTGATTATCAATACGGCGCGATTCATGACGCTCAGAACCAATGATATGCAAACCACCCGCGGCAACGACTTGGTCATGCCTAACTTGCCATTCCGCTTTGAGGCGCTTCATCTCTTCTGGGCTGACAGAGTCAATGTCTTCGATAAACGACTGCCAGTTACCACCAAGAATAATATCTGTACCACGACCAGCCATGTTGGTGGCAATCGTGACAGATGTTGGGCTACCCGCTTGCGCGATAATTTCTGCTTCACGCTCATGCTGCTTGGCGTTTAGAACGTTGTGCTTGACGCCTTCTTCATCGAGCAAATAAGACAACTCTTCACTGGCTTCAATCGTCGCGGTACCCACCAAGACTGGCGCACCTTTGGCTTGAATCTCTTTGATTTCGCGGATGATGCCTTTGTATTTGCCTAACTTGGTTAAGAAAATTTGGTCATCCATATCGATACGCGCAATTGGCTCGTGCGTTGGGATAACGATGACATCTAAGTCATAGGTTGACTTAAATTCTGCCGCTTCAGTATCAGCCGTACCCGTCATACCAGATAATTTTTCATACAGACGGAAGTAGTTCTGGAATGTCGTTGTTGCCAGCGTTTGGTTTTCTGCTTGAATTTCAGCATTTTCTTTGGCTTCTACCGCTTGATGCAAACCTTCTGACCAGCGACGACCAGGCATGGTACGACCAGTATTTTCATCAACGATGACCACTTCGCCTTCATCGACAATGTAATGAACGTTTTTGACAAACACATGATGAGCACGAATGGCAGCTTGTACGTGAGCCAACAATGGCAAACGGCTTGGGCTATATAAACTTTCGTTTTCGCCAAGCTCGCCCACTTCAATTAAGAAGCGCTCAATTTTTTCATAGCCTTTTTCGCTAATCTCAATCTGACGGTTCTTTTCATCAATCCAAAAATCTTCTTCTTCGTTGTTCTTATTGGCTTCTTCGTCCTTTGAACGGATTAGCACAGGAATAATCGTATTAATCAGCGCATACATACGCGATGAATCTTCGGCTTGACCCGAGATAATCAGCGGCGTACGAGCTTCATCAATTAAGATAGAATCAATTTCATCAATAATACAGAAGTTTAATGAGCGTTGCTTTTTCTCGCCTAAACTAAACACCATATTATCGCGTAGATAATCAAAGCCGTATTCGTTATTGGTACCGTAAGTGATATCAGCTTGATAAGCATCAATCTTTTCTTGTGGTGGTTGCTGCGAATAAATGACCCCAACCGTCATGCCCAAAAAGCTAAATAATGGACGGTTCAATTCAGCATCACGCGCCGCCAAATAATCGTTGACCGTGACCAGATGCACACCTTTACCGCTGATGCCATTTAGATACATGGCTAAGGTACCCATTAAGGTTTTACCCTCACCGGTTTTCATCTCAGCGATTTTGCCTTCGTGCAAGGTAATACCACCGATTAGCTGCACATCGTAGTGGCGCATGCCATTGACCCGTAGTGACGCTTCACGGCAGACGGCAAACGCTTCTGGTAACAATGCATCTAAGCTCTCACCTTTTTGATGGCGGGCTTTAAACTCTTCGGTTTTTTGCTGTAATTGCTCATCAGACAGGGCTTGTATTTCAGCTTCTCGTGCGTTGATCTTGCTGACCACTTTGCGCATGCGCTTTAGTTCGCGGTCGTTTTTGGTGCCAACGACACTACCTATAATCTTTGATAACATAATTTTTTGACCTATGGAAATATTCGATAATTAGTGCGCATTAGCTAAGGTTTAGTGTGCTGCCTTGTCATCCTTGTCATTACCCGACTAAGTAACGCTTAACAAAGCACTGATTAACAAAGCACTCATGAATAAGATACTGCCTGATAACATGTCGCCTAATGAAGTATCGCCCAACTAAGTGTGCCGTCATTATATATGGTTATGACGCTGATGGATACAAGGGCAGCGAGCAGATATTTGCCAACGTAAAAGTGGCGCAGGACGTGTTAAAATAGCGCTTATACCTTTAAGCTACTTAGCTTTTGAACGCCTCGTTCAAAGCTATAGTTTGATGACTATTCATTCTTATAACCACATCATTTCACCCATCGTAAACTTATCTAAGAACCACAAGAGACCGTGCATGACTGTCAAACCAATCGCTCAAAGCCCTCATTCACCTGAACCGTTAGTCATAGGTGACGCCGTTTACCATTTGGCAGACCATACGCCAATGATGGTGCAATATCTAACCATGAAAGCCAATTATCCACAAGCGCTACTGCTGTACCGCATGGGTGATTTTTATGAGTTATTTTTCGATGATGCCAAGCGCGCGGCACAAATATTGGATATCACGCTCACTCGCCGTGGTACGGACAAAGCAGGCAACACAATTGCGATGGCAGGCGTACCATTTCATGCGGCTGACAGCTATATGGCACGGCTGATTGCGGCTGGGCAGACAGTTGTCGTCTGCGAGCAAATCGACGAATCAACCACTGGCAATGCGAGTAATAAATCCAATACGCCTACGATGGGCGATAAGCAGAAAAAAGATAAAAGCAAATCGACCGCTGGCAGTATTATGCGCCGTGAAGTGGTCAAAACTCTGACAGCAGGTACGATTACCGATGATGCATTAATTGCGCCAAACCATACCCCTACTGTGGTCGCCATTGATATTGCTATACCTAAATCGAATAGCAATCAGCCACTACAAGCTGCCATTAGCCAAATGGATTTAGCCGCTGGCACGTTGATTACCCAAAGCCTGACAGCAGATAAAAATGATATCGAAGGCTTACAAACCCAGATGCTGACGGTGCTCGCACGCTTTGCGCCCAGTGAATGTATCATTAGCGAAGCACTGAGCGATATTATTAGTGGTACTGATGCAGAATGGCTGCTGTGGCTACGTCAAAACCTTGACTGTCCTATTATAGAAGTCGCCGCCAATGACTTCCATCGTGAGCATGCCAGCACAACCCTCTGTCAACAGTTTGGTGTGCAACGTCTAGATGGCTTAGGTATTAGCGACAAGCCATTGGCGCAATCTAGCTGTGCTGCGCTTATTCATTATGCGCGGCAAACCCAGCAGCGTCATGTGCCACAAGTCAATCAACTCATCGTCGAGTACAACGATGATTATCTGATTATCGATGCCAATAGTCAGCAGAATCTTGAGCTATTTACGCCTGTCAGCAACAGCGGCACTTCATTGATATCGGTGCTGAACCATTGTCAGACCCCAATGGGTAGACGATTGCTGGTACAGCAGATGAAGCGCCCTTTACGTCAGCATTCACGTATCAATATGCGCCTAAATGCGATAACCAGTCTTTTGCAGACAGACAATCAATCTGACGAAAATAAACAGCTGAAGCAAAATTTAGAAAATAATTCATTAGTCACTAACTTACGCGAGACCCTAAATGCCATCGGCGATATTGAGCGAATCAGTAGCCGAATCGGTCTGATGAGCGCCAAGCCACGCGACTTACGTAAACTCGCTGATGGTATCGCTAGTAGCGCGCAGATTACTACTCTACTGATAAATTCAGGCATTAGCCATGAGCAGTCAGGACTGTTGCCGATGCTGATGCAGCAATTGCCTGACCAGTTACCTGCGGTACAGTCCGTCGCCGAGCTGATTGAGCGTGCCATTGTCATTGAGCCGCCCGCGCATATTCGTGATGGTGGTATGTTGGCTGCGGGCTATGATGAAGAGTTTGATCGCCTTACCCATCTGCATGACAATATTCAAACGACATTGGATGAGATGGTAGAGCGTGCGCGTCAAGAGAGCCAATTACCCAGCCTAAAAGTGGGCTTTAATAAAGTCAGCGGTTTTTATTTTGAACTGCCCAAAATGCAGGCAAAAAATGCACCGGCGCATTTTATCCGTCGGCAAACGCTCAAAAGCAGCGAGCGTTTTATTACTGATGAGCTAAAAGATGTCGAGACCGAGTATCTGAGCGCACAAACCTTAGCATTGACTCGTGAAAAGCAGCTATATAATGAACTGTTAACCATTTTAAGCAGCCATTTAGCTGAACTACAACAGCTGAGCGCTGCGATCGCCCAAATAGATGTGCTTAGCAATTGGGCACAGCTCGCAGTGACTTATAACTGGCAACGTCCGATAATGAGTAACAACTCAAAAGATGATAGTGGCTTAGAAAGCGGCTTAAAAAACAATCACTCGAAGAATGGCTTGAATAATAACAGTCAAACCAGTATCGATATCACAGCAGGTCGTCATGTCGTCGTCGAAGCCGTACTAAATCCAACTAATATTGGAAATCGTACCAATCAAAACAGTCATGCAAAGCATACCAACCAATTCGTTGCCAATGATTGCGCACTTGGTAGCGCTGGAAACCCTGAACGCCTGTTAATGATTACCGGTCCTAATATGGGTGGAAAATCGACCTATATGCGCCAAACAGCGCTAATCGTCCTACTTGCGCATTGCGGTAGCTTTGTCCCAGCAGCGCGTGCTCATATCGGTGATATCGACCGTATCTTTACCCGTATTGGCTCGGCTGATGATTTAGCAGGTGGCAAATCTACCTTTATGGTGGAGATGATTGAAACTGCTAACATTCTCAATCAAGCAACAAGCAAATCACTCGTATTAATGGATGAAGTCGGGCGCGGTACGGCGACCACTGACGGTCTTGCTATTGCTCATGCCTGTGTCAATCGCTTGGTCGAGATTGGCTGCCTAACCTTATTTGCCACTCATTATTTTGAGCTGACGCAATTGTCAAAGGATGGTGAAGCCAATCATGCTAACATTCGTAACGTCCATGTCGCTGCCAGTGAAGTTGATGGTCAGTTGCTACTACTACATCAAATTCGCGAAGGTGCCGCCAGCTCTAGCTTTGGATTACACGTCGCCAAGATGGCTGGCATTCCTATTCAGGTATTGAATGATGCCAAGCGTTATTTAGTAGATAACTTGAAAATAGATAACTTGAAAATAAATAGCGTAAAAACAGAAAATGAAAAAGTTGTTGTTGATAAAGTTGATGACAAAAATGAATTAGCTAAGTCAGTAAAGGATAAACGCCAGCAGGCTTATAATGGTCATCCTCTAGACCAAGAGGTGAGTCATATTACTCAAGCATCAAACACACTCAACAATCCACAGCAAAATCAGCTGTTTAGCTTACAAGATGAACTAAGCGCCATCAACCCTGACAATCTAACACCGAAGCAAGCGCATGACCTTCTCTATCATCTTAAGAAATTCATTAGTCATTAAAGGGAATTGTCAAATAGCCGTAAAGGCGCTAAAATATGCCTTATTTTTCAACTATTCTATTTTGCTCAATCCAATAACAGGTAGACATCACTATGACCTTTGTCGTTACAGATAACTGCATTCTTTGCAAATACACCGACTGTGTAGAAGTCTGTCCTGTGGACTGCTTTTATGAAGGCCCAAACTTCCTCGTCATCGATCCTGATGAGTGCATCGACTGCGCACTATGCGAGCCTGAATGCCCCGCCAATGCCATCTTCTCAGAAGACGAAGTACCAAAAGATCAAGAAATGTTTACGCAGTTAAATGAAGAACTGGCACAAAAATGGCCAAACATCACTGAAATGAAAGGGCAAATGCCAGAAGCTGAAAAGTGGGATGGCGTGGAAGGTAAGATTCAGTACTTGGAAAGATAACTTTCTCTTTAAAGTCCCTATATCATATCAAGACAATAAAAAACCACCTAATAGCATCTGCTGCTAGGTGGTTTTTTATTGCATAGATAGTAAATATCTCTATCAACTGAGCAAGCTATAGGCTAGCGTTATAGCTACAAGAATTGGGTAAATATAACGCGTCTATATCGCTGCTACAGCTCCAAGAGCCTGAACTTGTGCGTAGCCACTCTATTTTTTTGCCTAATAGTTTCGGGTTCACTTGATTAGATACGATGGCAGTAATACTGGTCGTCAATGTCAGTGGATTACTCAGTTGTGCTACACCCATGTTGTTGGGTAGAACAACACCTACTTGTGATCCTCCTACTATCAAGTTAGAAGCGGTAGCACGAGGGTCACATTCTTCCTTGCCTAATCCAATGACTGTTCTACCTGTCTGTAGGCACTCCTCTACTGTTAGTCGTAGTTGGGCTAATTCATTAATCACCCTCGTTGCTTGCGTTTTGCCCATATAAATTTGATATTGAGGAATCGCAATCGCTGCTAGAATGCCAATGATAGCAACGACAATCATTATTTCAATCAAGGTAAACCCCAACTGACTAGTACTGTGACATTTTTTGGTTAATAGCATGATAATAGCCAAATGTATAATTATAGTGTTATCGATGCATACCCTATGCCATTACCTTTTAAGCAAACATAAAAAGCAAAGCTTAACGTTTATATTTTTGGTTACTAAGTTTTATAGGCTCAGCTTTAACTCTGGAGGTTTTTTGCGTTTTGGTTGGCAGAATAACTATGTAGTGAAAATTAAAAGCGAAAAAGCCAAACATAATGTTTGGCTTTTTATCACTTATTTAAACTTACATAAGACTAGTACTTATACACCTGGGCAAGCAGCTGGTGCATATTTTTTAGCAGCAGTAGTAGCACAAGACCAAGTTCCTGCATCAGTACGAGTCCATGTGAGTGTTTCAGGAGTAGCTTTTAGAGCGGCGGCTGCATTACCAGCAAACGTACCAACGATCGTACCATTAGTAGCAAGTACGGCTTTATTCTTACCATCTGTTACTGCTGTACCCGCAACAGACGTTACTGGTGACGTTGTCATGCTCAGGATATCAGAGCCTGTCCACCCCATATCACAAGCATCAACAGCAGTTTTACCTGTATTCAAACAGTCTTCATAGGCAGTTTTAAGTGCGCCTGTTTCGCCCATTACACGTGATACTTGTGACTTAGCGATATAGTTCTGATACTGAGGAATAGCGATTGCAGCCAAGATACCGATAATAGCAACAACAATCATTAGTTCGATTAAGGTAAAACCTTTTTGAGCAGTGTTCATATGAACTCCTTTTGGGTATATAAAGACAAGTGGCGATCAGCGCTTTTTATCTTTAGTAATATAATTTGTTTTTTTCTTACTATAAAGCATGCATATAGCATACCAATTTTAAGAAAATTACTATTTTTAGCATTAAATCACACTGTTCAACCGAATACTTAAGAAGTATAGCTATTTTCTAGCTAAATAGACTTACATACTACTGACAATATTGCTACTAACTTACTGAAAATTGTCAGTACACCCACATAATAATAATAAAAAGTAACTATACGTGACAATTTTTGTCAAAATTTGTGATATTGGCAAAAATTGTTATTTATTCCAGTCATTACCAGTACCACACTTCCTATTTGCACCCTGAATACGACATTTTATGTTTTGATAGTTAAGACTTAGATTGCCATCGTTAGCGATTTGACTACCTGTTCTTGGAATGGCATTAATTGTCCATTTAGTAACGAGTGGGTCTGTTATTGTTACGTCATATAGCGCAGTGCCCTGTCTTGGGTATGCAGTGGAAAATTCCGTTTTGATACCTGCGCTAATAGCACTATAACTACCTTGTGCTAGTTTACGACTTTCAATCTCTGAGGCGATATTTTGCATCTCAGTCATCATGTCCGTACGTTTAGTTTTGATGACATATTGCTGATAACTAGGGTAAGCAATTGCCGCTAAAATACCAATAATAGCGACGACGATCATCATTTCTATTAATGTAAAGCCGCGCTGCTGTATAGATGATGGTTTTAATATTTTGCTAGAAATTGACATCACCAGCTCTCCTGTCCAATGCCACAATCAGTAGAAGCGGTAGTAACCGTCCTATCCTTACTTTTGCATTTCACGCCTGTACTACTGGTCATCAAAATTTGCGCATCTGAATTTTTAAGGGAAGTATTTGGCTGAGCAAACATACGCCACGAGCTACCCGCAGTAGAGTAGCTTGTACCTGCGGGGGCTAACGTGTTACCCGTGCTAGCATCGACTAATGTAATTAGATAACTGTAGTTAGTGCTATCGCTACCCTTAGGGACGTAAATAGTTTTATTGTTGGTTGAATCGTATGCGTAACTGACATCCCCATTACTTGCTATTTTTTTGGGTTTGAAGCCTTTATAAGTCAAAGCACTAGCACGCCAACGGTTTAGCTCTATATCCAGTTGCTGCATACTCGCTTGCGCTTGCGATTCGGCATTGCGTACTACAAACTGACGGTAAGACGGAATCGCAATTGCCGCTAAGATAGCTACTATCATGATGACCACCATCAGCTCTATGAGCGTAAATCCTAGCTGTTGCTTCAACGCTTTCATATTCATGCGACTATCCTATCAGTCTACTTCGTACCATACTTTCGGCTGTAGAGTATAACGTTCGTTAAATATAAAATCGGGCGCTGTGCCATTACCTATGATGCTGTCAGCCGCTGCTAAACCACCTTGATTCAATCCCTTTGGATTGGTAAGTGCATTGAAAAGCCCTTTACCATTATCAGACCCAAAGTTGACCCGATCATTCACACGCTCGGTCAATGTACGTGTACCAATAAGTAAACGCTGATTGGATAGGTTCGAGCTACGTGGTCCGAGTGTTAGCTCTTGTATGCCTTTGCCTGCTTGTACATATCCAGCAGTACCATTCTTAGAAGCCTCATCGGTACAAATACCGTAAGGTAGGCAATAGAGCTGTCGCTCTGAACCACCTGTAACCTTGGCAGAACAAGAGTCTACAGCACCATAGCTCATGTCTGGATTGTAGACAGTCGTGTATATAAAGCTATCAACCACTTCAGATTTACCGATACCTTTACCATATCTCACATTACCGTAGCCATCAAAACGAGTCAGAGGATAATACCAGCCTTGTTTGGCTCCCGATTTTAGAGTATTAATGGTCACATTTTTTTGAGCTAAGGTATATCCTGTGGCAGTAAGCGTCCCAATTGCTGAAGGCAACTCAGCTAAACTACTTGAGGCGGTATTGTTCGCGGTCAAATCTACGATTGCTTGGCCTCCTGCTGTTCCTGCAGTCGTAAAGTTATTGGAATAAAAAACATTATCTAGCTTGGTAACATCGCTGTCTATAATGCCATACAGCCTATCAGCCTTGGTGTTATCACGTATTTTTGATAAAGGCGAGCTGCGGTCACCTGAGATAGCATTAACCAATGCAAACAAATCATTACTGGTATCATTACGATAGAAACTGACAACTGGACGCTCGTAAAAGCGATAGTTATATTTTGCATCGCTGCCTGTGTAGGCACTTTTGAGTACACGAGTGACTCTGGTATTAGTAAAAGATGTTTCAGGCGATGCAGTTCCTGATGTTACTGGTCTCACAAAGCCAGCATTAGTAAAGTCTGCACGGAATATCTGACCACCTAAATCTGCAAAATAGATATGATCCATAAAGCCATCGTTATTACGATCCAACGTGGTCACACCAGCGACGATACTGTTGGTCATACTAGTAACAGTATTTGAGGCACCTTGAGAATTAGAGGCATTAGAAGCCGACCAAATCAGCGCGCCTGTTTTGGCATTGATAATATATACAGCATTACCCTTGGTCGATGTTTTGGTTGAACAAGTACCTAAGGCTGTATCTGTGACGCCAACCTGAAAGCTTTCATTTTCATAACACATATCATAGCCACCACCGAATACCAGTACATCAGTACCCGTATCAGTCGTACTAGTTTTTATTTTAGCCTTGGTAGGTTTCTCCCAAATCTGACCCATACGACCAAACCCTGCAGTGGCTGGCGTAATAGCAAATATCATACTTGGATTGTCACTATCATTTAGGTTTAGTCCATAAAAAGCCTCACCGCCCATACGCAAGCCACCATAAGCAAAGACACCTTTACCACCTGCTGTGTTGACATTTACTCTATTATTAGACAAATTATAATTATAATCAGCAGTGACTAACCAAGGAGCATCTATGCCAAAGTTTGGTGACCCTATATCAGCTTTAGTTGCATCTTTAATAAGCGCATTTGACTTACTGACATCCGTCAACATCTCTTTCGGTATGATAACGAATTTTTCTGTACCACCACCATCGCTTTGGTCATCTGCATCTACTAAATGCAAGCCACCTTCTGATGAGCCAAATAGCACGTAATCATCACGCGTATCGGTAACTCTACCAGTAGTCGCATCAAGGTTTGCTGAATAGGAAACGGCTGCTGGGGTAGAATGAATAGTAGCACCAAGCACCTTGATAGCTTTCGATACATTAGCTGTGCTAAGTGTCATATCTTTTACAGCTGTACTCGGAAGAATATCGAATCCTAAGAAATTCAATAACTTTTTTAACGTTGCTTCATTATAGGTAGCAGTATCTTTAAATGTAGTATTCGTCAAAGCCACCCCATCTACTACTACCTTACCAGCAACACTTACCCCTACTTTTCTTAAAACTGGTTTTTTAGTAGATGAGTTTTCCCAGTCTTCGACATAAAGCGTTCTAACTGAGGTGACGCCAGTAGCGGGTGTGTTCAATTGCGCGTAAAAACCACCAGATTCCACTTTATCATTGGCCCCAGTGTAGTTCTTATCTGACCACATATCTTGCGTCGCCGGATCCAAATCACCTGCGATACTTTTGAATAGCTTGGCATTACCTTTACCATATAAGGTACCTTCATTTAGGGTATATTTTTTCATATTACCATCCCAAATGACTGAATTTTCAGCGACCTTAGGTTGTAATGTCGGATAATAGGCGACAGCGAGCTGACTATCAGCACGGTAAGGATCGTCAGGGATAACGATTGTACCTGATGGCACCGACGGTAAGGTTTGATTCAAATCACTGACGAAGCTCACGATACTATTGACAATATCATCTGTAGACTGCGCTGAATAAAACCCACCCTCACCAAAGCCTCCAACTCCTGCTAGAGAAGGATGAGACTTCTCACCCCAGTTACAGGCGTTTTGTGCATCAATATTTGTAATGTTCTTACAATTATAAAAATCACGATTTACTGTAATGCCTGTCTTTGGATTGGTATAAGGAAGATTACGTATCACTCGATCCGCTAAAGGCTTTGCTACGTCTGCCACTCTATCGACATTAAAATCTGAGCCAAAGCCAACCACTGCGGTATAAATCTCTCTATCTGTTCCTAGAGGATTGATGGTTGGATCCCGTAAGGCTTTGGCAAATGCTCCAACTTCAGGCATACCATTATTATTGTCACTACCACTAGGTAAGGAGTTTGAAGGTACTGAAAAACTATTATTTTTCAATACTGTACGCATTATTCTTGCAGGATCAGGCGAGCTGTTAGGATTACCATCTGTTAAGAAATATATGCCTCGTCCATCACAAGAAGATGGTGATGACAATGGACTAATATAGTTACTACTAGTTTTGGAGGTAGTAACAGATTCGTCAAAACCACTATAATTACCGATACCATTAAGATATACAGTATTCGTGCCTAACATGTAAGCACCGGCCTCTGCATAAGCATTTGCGGTGGGAGTACCATTGGAGCCTATCAAAGCTGCTACCTGTGTCTTAATTAAGCTACGCTGTGCATCATTCACTAATGCTGCTGGTACCAGTATTTTGCCACTCCTTCCATTAGCACCTATATATTGATTATTACTATTACTCTGTGTAGAGAACTGACCAATACCAATAGATACCTTTTTAGGATCTAGAAGACTACTGTCCATTAAAGTGAAAATCGCATCTTTTAGACGAGTGAGACGATCATAAACCTTGCTCCCATTCTTGTAGAAGTATCTATTATTGGTGCCAGATGTTACATAGTCAAAACCATCGACTGATGGAACGTTATATATTCTTGTACCACAGTCGGCAAAACCGTAGTCAACAGATCCAGAGCCATTGCTATCGCCACACCGATACCACCTACCATTGTCTCTATCCAAGCGATAAAAATATCTTGTTCCAGTTGTGCAATAGTTCTTTATATACGTAGGCGTGGTATTTGAGTTTTCAGAACCTTTTGTAAAAGACACACCAGCAGGTAAGTCACAAGCGTAATTTACCTGATCATTACTCATACTACCCGAAGTATCTAGCATCATGGTGATTGTAGTCTTACCACCTTCTGCCGCTTTATAAATCTCTAAATCGCCAATCTTTTTACCTGCCACATCTGCCTGTGATGCAGGCATTATCATTATCGATGCCATGACAACGACTAGATACTTTAAGGGTACCGTGATCACGTTAGTCGTTCGCTGTACGTCGTCAAATCGTTTCATGACATCTGTCCTTATATTATATCGGTGTAATGAATAAGCAAGTTAAGGCGTTGTAGCTAGTACACATAGCGGATTTAGTGTCCCTTTGCCGAACGGATAACATTTGGTAGAAGAAGAAAGGTTTTCGACATCCGCTTGCTCATACAGCGTTTTGCTAGGTGTGTTAGCCGCTAACAGACAGCCATTTAATGATTTTTTCCCAGCAGCTACGTTGGAGGAAATGCTGGTTTGCTCAAAACATTTATCAGCACCTGATTTTGGTTCACTATAAGCGGGGAGCGAAGAAGTCGGTCTGATATCGAACTGATACTTCTTACTGGTTCTATCCTCAATCTCTTTGCCAAGAACAACAGATTCAAACGGCTTTGCATTGGCACTAGGAGGCGTAACTGTAATACTCATCTGCGTCATGACGGCTTGTCTAGCACTGGTATAATCAGCTGCATCGGTATAATCACAAACACCATTATTCAATCCATCCACATATCCGCCAAGAGGTGCTCTAACAGTCGCACTGTTTGTTAGATAGCTTTGTGTCCGAGGATTAAAGCAATAAATGAACTCATTAATTTTATTCTCTTCAAATAATAAAAAATGACCCAGTGCTCCTGTAGCACTCGTTACATCTCTGTACCCAGTGGAGTCTGCGCTCCCATTCACCATCACCTCTAGCTTTTGGTTGGCACTATCTGCTGATTGGAGTAATACAGTGTTGATTTGGTCACTGGTCGCCACTTTAAGATCTGTCGTGCTTTGTCTAACTGCTATTGCACCTGCTAGCATAATAAGCACTAAAAATAACAAGACCACTATCAACGTCGCACCTCTCTCGGTGCTCCGATATGCCATATTGATATCTTTTCGTGTCGAACTTGATAAATCGCGGTATCGAATCACTTTGAGTCTCCTTACCAATATGCTATGGGCTAGTTAGATTTACGACACGAGCGTTACGCAATAACGTTGTGGTTTGATAGGTAGTCCGAACTTTCTTTGTACTGCTAGCATCTGTCTTTAGCTTATTATCTGCTGGTAATTGCCCTAACAAAGCAAATTCAGACTGTTCAGCACTTCCTATAACAGGTGTACTACCATGAACAATTAAACCAGCCTTAACAGCAGTTACTACTGGTGTGTCAGCCGTTATATTCAGATAAGCACTACTCGGTAAATAAATCATTCTTCCTGCATTAGCGCCAGTTGTATACTGTATACCCAATAGCACTTTAAACTGATCGACATTGACAATAAACTCTTGCCCTGCTTGACCAAAATTACGTGAATCACTTGATGGAGTCACAATGACTATTCCACCAGCAGTATTAACGCGCCCTGCATCACATGCCAATACTAAGTCTTTGATAGCACCAGTACTGGTATCCCCGGTTGCCTTACGTAAGAAATAACGCTCAATGACAATGTCATTAACAGCCGCACCTGCACCTTCGCAATCTGTCATTGGAGAGCCTGTGATGTTAGTATATTGAATAGTCAACTGATCGCTATTGGTATTGGTATTGGATATACCTGACCAACCATTAGTACCAACAGTAGCATCTCCTGCGCGTCTCGTTAGATACCCCGTATTAGGATAAGGAGTAGGTGTAATCGGAATGCCAATATTAAGACCTGTTAAAACAATACCACCATTAGGCGTAGTGCCATCAATTCTAGTGGTTGGGTTACCAAGATTGGCTAAGCGAATGCTTTTTTCTAATTGCTGTAACCCAAATACGCTCGCATCTTGTAATTCGCTACCACTGGACTGAATACTACTTGTTTTTACATTTATTAAATATACTTGGATGACGGCTGCAGACACGATTAAACCGAGTACCAAGGAAATCATCAACTCTATTAAGGTGAAACCTACCTGACGATTATTCAGATTTATTTTTTGATGATTATATGACATCAGTATGCCTCCATAATAAAGCACTCTGCGCCATTTTTATAACTGCCATTTGCATTCGCACAAGCATCAGATGCAGTATCATCTAATGTAACTTTCGTATCACCCCAGCTGGCCACGAAACACTGTAACTCTTGCTTGCCTGATGTGCCTGGACAGCCGTTGGGAACCATGCCTATATTAATATCATTGGCGCTTGCATATGATTTTAATAATAATCCATCACGCGTTGCCATTTGGTTGATCGTGCAGGTCTGCGCGGCGGTGGGTGCCGTAGTTGCATTTGTTATACAGTTGTCTTTTGTTATGCTTCCTCCATCAATACTAATAGCGTTTGAAGAGCCATTTATCGCTGCTTTGAAAGCAGCAATACCGCTAGGATTATTACGCATAGCCTCTGCTCCACCTCGCATGATAGCTAAAGAGCGAGTACGCATAAGGCTTTCGTCTGTTGCTTTTATCGCTGACATTTGCATGGCGCTGAACCCTAACACAGCCACAGCTAGCAATAGTAATGCCACCATCACCTCTATTAATCCTACACCTGCCTGTGTGGCTCCAATCTTCATTAACAGCTCCCAGAACTTATAGTATTAACGTTAGCAATATTAGTAAGTTTTACTTGTTTGGGCGTCTCACTGTTAGAGCCGCTATCACAGATGGTATATACTACTGTAGCACCACCAACTATTTTTTTGTTTGGTTGAAAAGCAATACTGGTTACAGTAGACGGGGTAATAGTTTGGATAACAGTGCTCTTATCACTAATATTATAACTAAATATATCGGTATTATTGGCGCGCAATTTAATCGTTTTAGGTGTACTGGTGTCAGTATATACAACCGTTACATTCTGACGACGGACAATACTCTCAACCTTGGCTTCCTTTAGTGCATTAGCAATAGTAGCCGCAGTCGACTTAACACGCTGATTGGCCAACTGATTGCTGATACTAGGCGCTGCAATACCGACAATAATAGCAAGCACAGCTATCGTGACCATCAGCTCAATCAGGGTAAATCCTGAGCTGGTCATTCGTAATGGGTGCGGTAGATTTTTCGCAGATGCGTTCACATCAAATCCTATTTATGGCTGTATGTAGCCCTAGTTTCTTAATGGTGCTGAGCACCTAGTTTTTATGGTGGTAAAGCCTGTGCCGCTCATCTAATATCTTTAATAATTTGTACAATTTTCCTGCAATTTTTATTCCATTTTTATTCATAAATAGCATTGTAGTAACAGCTATAACGCAATGCACAGAGAAACAACAAATTTAGCTAGAGTATATTCATAATATAGCGATAAGGTAACACATTAGCAACATAATAGTAGCCATCAATCGAATGAGAATACTTCTATGACTGACTACCATGCGCTAGAGCATAAGCAATAAGAGGATGTTTATGAGAGGTTGGAGCGTTATTGAGGGAGGTAATGCTAGACAAGCTATGTACTGTACGCCCTAACGCTTGCAGACTGGCACCGGTGGTGGCGACATCATCAAATAATATCAAGCGTTTACTGGGTGGTTTTTCAATTAATGCAAAAGCGTTGTCTAAATTACTCAAGCGTTCAGCACGCGTCAGTCCTTGCTGACTGATAGTGTCATCTATACGCTGCACCCCATGCCATAGCGGTATTTGCCAATGCTTGGATAGGTGCGCTGATAAAATACTAACGGGGTTAAAGCCACGTTTGATCAGGCGTTGAGCGGTGGTCGGCATGGCGACGATCATACTGTTGTCGTGATGACAGCCGTGCGGGCGTGGGAGTTGACGCAAAGCGTGTAGCAATAGTGGCAGCTTGGTCATATCTTCGTGATGCTTAAACGCACGAATCGCTTGGCGTATCGGATAATCGTAATAGGTCGCTGCTTGGATAGATAATGTACTGCCAGCAGCCATGTCTACCTGAAAGGGTTTAGGTAACCAGCTTATACTGTGATGGCAATGCGGACAGAGCAGACCGCTATTTAAACGCTTATCAAAGAAATGGCGCAGATTGGCAATAGAGGAATGATTGTTAGGCAAAGAACCAGATGCAGAATTAGCGGTATTTGATGAGTACTGTGACTCTACTATTTGGGATTTTGTTGGCTGAGATTGTATGAGCTGGTCTTGTATCAGCTGATATTGTGAGACGCTTTGGTGAACACGGCATAACTGGCAACGTATACTCAGATACTCTGCCAGCCATAGTCCGGTTTGATAAGGTGCTAAGCGGTACATGCTTTATGGTCAGGATGAGTATTGATACTAAAAACCCTTCCAGTCATTAAGTACGATACCAAAGCCAATAGACGTGTTTTCATGATTATAGTCGATGATAGACTCGCCATAACCTTGGAACAACTGCACCATACCATTGACGTTTTCTGACAACGGATAGATATAGTCGATTTGTGCAGCGCCCTTGTTCGTGCTTGGATTATAACGCAGGGTACCACTAAGGCTCTGCTGATCAGGCAAATCATACAAGAACTTGATATCGCCATAACCCATATAGTCTTCGATATCTGGATTGTCATCATCGCTGCTATTATCGCTGTTCACGCGAGCCCATAGACGCGGTATGACTGAAAGCTTACCCCACTCCGCTCCGGCCATCAAATAAGCACGATTCCATGAACGTGATAACGGATCGTCTTGTCCATTAGAATGGTGAACAGCACCGACACCTAACATACGTAGACGGCCACCAAAAGGTAGGTCAGCTGCTACTGGTTGGGTCAAAAATATTTCAGGCTGATAATCAGTCGCGCGGAATGGGCGCGAGTTATCTTCGTTATAAACCTGCCAATGCGACTCTTGTGTATAACCAAACCACAAATCTGCACTGGTATCGAATAAATCTTGAGCAACTTTAGTCTTTAAAGACAACTGAAACTTCAGCTCAGTCTCACGTATGTCATTTGCAGACAAAGACTCTGTTTCTTGAGACGGTGTCCCTGGATTTAAATTGGGATCAGACGTATAAAATAGTGGTAACACATAGGTTGGTCGATAAGGTCTGACCGTCCAAGTACCACGCTCGCTGTTCTTATCAAGGTCATAAGACAAACTAAGTGGCGTATACTTTTCGATATCGCCTTGCGTGACGCCTACGTTTTCTAAGACTTCTGCTTCTCTTTGCGTCAGTCCAACGGTATCTAGGCTCTCAGTAGAATCTGACTGATTGACCAGTAAACCTGTATCGGTCTTATTGGCCTGCACAATACTCGTGGTATTCTCTTCAGCAAAGACGACTTGCGGGTTACCTGAAATGGTCGATTTGAAGGTTTTTGCCAAATCTAGCGGTTGTTTGGTACTCGTGTAGCTTGGCGTTTCGCCTTGCTCAGCTACCTTATCGAAGCAGGCCAGACGGGCAGAACTGGTCTGTACTTGCGTACATTCAAAAAACAACTTCGCCTGTTTGGCGACAAAGTCATTACTCGGCAGCTTACTACGATCAATAGGCGTATTAGGGTTTTTTAGACGCTCGTAGACCACTTGTGGAGAGTTGTCATTGTCATATTCAAGCATAGCTTCTGCTACAGGTATCTCATTATAAACCTGAACGTCATTCGCCGCTTGTGCTTGCAAAGCCGTACAGCTTAAAGCGATACCCATAGCGATGCTCAGCTGAGTCTTTGACCCAAACCCTAAAGCCATAAGGCTTCGAGTCTGATGCTGGGGTGTAAGAGGAGCAAACATAAGTGTCCTTTGTCATGATTGGCATTGAAGCCAGTAGATTATCTAATGCAGGTAGCATCAATAATAGCTAAGCTAAAGTTGGTCGTCAGTGATATAGATATGTGATTGAAAATTATTGGGGCGTGTCGCTCATAACCAGTTTTGGTAGCCATCGGCCATAGCATTGCTGCTTGAACATTGTTGCGTTATTGTAATAAAATTACTGCCATTATACTAGCGTTATCAAGACTTAATCTAGCATAGACTCAATTAATAATGACTTAACAGCCATAATGACAAATCCTTCTCTCAAATAGTAAATGCGGTCATTGTTAAAAGATAAATTACTGAACATATATTAAGAAATCGGTATAAAAAAACCAGCGTACCACTCAGCCTATTCGGCTAAGAGAGACGCTGGTTCATCGATGTGTGCCTTGGATAATTTTTTTAGTTAAATTGATGGCTCTCTAGAGCATCACACCTACTGTGTCTTATTCAATTCCGTCAATGTTTGCTCAAACTCTTGACGACCGATTTCACCGACTTGCTTATTCACCAATTGACCATCTTGATAATACAATAGCGTCGGTGGACCAAACAGTTGATAACGTGCCAAGATAGCTTTTGAAGCATCTGTGGTTTCCGTGATATCTAAGCGCACCAATTGCCAATCCTGCATCTGTATCGGACGATTGTGGAATAGGTTTTTGTCCATAATACGGCACTCAATACACCATTCGGCAGTGACATCGACAATCACTTTAGGGTTAGCTGCGGTAATCACATCCAGCTCCGCAAGAGTGGTAATGCGCACATCATTAGCATTGCTACTGGCATTACTCACGCCAGTCGTCTGGCCAGTCGTTTGCGCCATCATAGGGGAAGTTAGTGAGGCCAGTGGATGCAGACTATCATCGTTACCCAACGCTGCACCGATAACCAGTGTCGTCGCCCAAATACCTGCAATCAAACCCAATGCTTGGGTCAGCATACGACCCTTGCCTATCCAGCTCCATGCCCATGTCGCCACGACCATAAACCATAGCGCCCAGACCAATAGCATGACTGGTGAGATAAAGACGCGCTCAATCATTAACAATGCCACGGCAAATAACAATAAAGAAAAGCCCAGCTTGACCCAATTCATCCACTCACCAGCTTTTGGCATGATTTTGCCTTGCGTTGCCCCAATTAGGATCAGCGGTGCGGACAACCCAAAGCCCAGCATAAATAATGCGGCAAACCCTAATAGCGGACTACCGATGGTCGAGACGGCCAGTAATGCCCCGAACAATGGTGCAGAGACACAAGGCGATACCACTAAGGCTGATAAGAAACCAGCAACCAAGCTACCACCTGTACTGCCCAACTTGCTATCACCGGCTTGGCTTAATCCTTGCATTTTACTGGTAATGGCGCGCGGTAGACGAATCGTAAAGACACCGAGCATATAGAGTGCTAGCAAAACGAATACAATGGCAAAGCTGATTAAGATAATGGGGTTTTGTAGCCAACCAATGATACCTAATGACTCGCCAAAGACAGCAATCACCGCGCCCAAAAGACCGTAGGCAATAGAGACTCCTATCGCATAACTGGTCGTTAAAATCACGCCTTTTTTGACTGTTGGATTTTTCTGACGGGCAACGATGTTAGCAACGATGGGCAACATTGGCAGCACGCAAGGCGTCAATGCCAAACCCAAACCTGCTAAGAATAGCAAGCCAAATGCTAGCCAAGGATGGCTCGCCAAACCAAAGGGATCGTTGTCGATAAAGTTATTAGATAATACGTTGTCGCTGTTGGTCGCCTCACCCGATACGTTGCTATCTGCTCCAGAGAGCGTATTCGCCGCAGCACTACCACCCAAAGAGTCATACTCTACAGCGCTATCATCAATTAGATCATAATCAATAGCACCATCGTCTGTCAGTGCTTGCTCTTTATCAGGCAAAGCATTGTCAAGATCAGTTGCAGCAGTATCTTCTGATGTCGTGTTAGAGTTTATAGTTGAATTGGTTGTACTCGCAGAACTGTTGTTTGCAGTAGAGCCATTAGACGCAGCCTCTTTGTTCGCAGCACTAGCATTGTCTGCCGTTATTTGTGCCGATGTGGCTACGATATCGACAGTCGTATTAATCTTTTCAGGTGGGTAGCATAGTCCAGCTTTCGCACAGCCCTGCCAGCCGACGACGATAGCGGCGTTATCTATATTCTTGCCACTATTATTCGTCAATGTGGTGGTAGCGATCATGTTTGCCTGATCAAATACCAACACCTTGCCAAAAGTTGGATCATCCATTGAATAGGGTGTTTGGCTAAAGGTGAACGGCGCGGCCGTCACACCCGCAGGTAGCGTGAGCTTAATTTGCTTCTTGTAGACGTAATGCTCAGGAGTGATATCAAAATTAATTGATAAACGCGTACCAGATTTGGTAGGTGTACTATCCGTACTGACTTGAAACGCCTGATTGACTGGCAAAAATTTCGACTGCCCAGCACTTTTATCGCTACTAAAGAGGTCGCTAAGCCCAGCCGCTTGCACCGTCATCGAGGTCGCTGTCAGACCGGTAAGTAATGAACCACTAGCGATAGCAAGCGCTAAGACATATGATTTTCTTTGACGAGTGGTGGCGCTGAATGATGAGGATTTTCGTAATGTCTTGATGGACATGAATGGCTACCTATTATTACCGATACTTGAATCAACCTGCTTGCTGTTTGTCTGCGTGTTATCTGCGTGTCGCAGCAATGTTTATCTTCGTTTTAACTTTTTCTGGCGGATAGCATAATCCTGCTGTTGCACACCCTTGCCAACCAATAATAACGGGCACATTCTTGGCGCCTTTGCCATTGCTGGTAATCAGAGTCGTGGTTGCGATCACACTCCTTTGCGTAAATACAGGCACCTTGCCAAAAGTTGGATCATCGATTGAGACAGGTGACTGATTAAACGTAAACGGCGTGGCGCTCACTCCCTTAGGAAAACGTAAAGTGAGCTTATCTTTATAGACATAATGACCCGGAGTAATCTCAAAAGCGATCGATAAACGCGTACCTTTAGAGGTGGCTTTGGTGCTGCTGACAACTTGAAAAGCTTGATCGACTGGCAAAAACTTCGACTGCGAGGCACTGTTATTATTACTAAACAAGTCACTCAATCCTGCTGCTTGTGCTGTCATAAAAGTCGCTGTCAGTCCAGTCAGTAGCGTACTACCCAACAAAACGAAAGACAACAAGTAAGGTTTTTTGGCAGTGGTTTTGATTGTTAGTACTTTGCTTATTAGCATTTTGGAGAATGGCGTATTAATTGGCATGGTTGTCTACCTTTGATTGCTGCTTTCAATGTTTAGAAGTTGGCTGGGTTAGCACTCAAAACCCAGCGCTACGATTAGCGCTGAACCTATCGACTTATAGTGGAATTACTTTAAAAAAATACAGTGCGACTGGGATGATTTTTTCGTAGCCTCTGTGATAGCAGCAAGCAAGCGAAATTTATACCAGTCGCACATAACTATTAACGTATCGATTCTATTTTAAGTTGACTATATATCGAAATAACGTCGGATTTTTTTGACCAATGCATAAAAAATATCAACCAATAATGCCTTATTGATTGATATACATCGATCATTAACTGTGAGGTCGTAGATCCTGTTTTTTAAAACCGCTACCAGTTATTCTCTATTGTCAGTGGCGCTAAATAGTTTATAACTTGGCATAAATATCAGCATCTTGACCTTCACCGCCCTGCTGACCATCTGCCCCTAACGAGAATAAGTCATAAGGGCGACCTTCGTTACCCGGTGCCACATATTGCATCTCACTCTCCCAACCATCGGTTGGATAGCCACCTTTGATATAGCCACCATCAGGATAGTTTTTGGCATCCGCAGGCGGTGTCGTCAGAGCATCAAGGCCTTGCGCAGTGGTCGGATAGCGTGAGTTGTCCACCTTATACATATCAAGGGCATTCGATACGGTCGCTAGTGCGGTTTCAGTGGTTTTGACACGCGCTTTATCGCTTTGCCCAACCACTTTTGGCACTACTAAACCAGCAAGAATCGCCAAAATCACGATGACGACCATAATCTCAATAAGGGTAAATCCTGACTGGTAATGCGCTTTTGCTGGACGGCGCTGCACCGATAATGGCGTTTGCTCACCCATGGTATCCGAAGGAGCTTGGTTTATCTCACGTTGCGGCACCGTCTTTCCTTGAAGGTTGTCAATCATAGTCATCGCTTTTATCATCGCTTTTGGGATCAGAGTAATTTAAATCGTAAAATGGCAGTCAAGTTGTATTGATTAGTCTTGAGACGATTATCACTATAAACCATGGTTTTATTTTTATCCAGCGCTGCGCTCATATTGTCATCACAGCCAGTATTCAGTAACGGCTGACATTGATGAGTATAATTTTGACCCGCTTTCACTATAGCGTGGTGCTTGAGTTTGCCATAGTAAAAATGCGACTCAGTCAACAATATACAACAGTAAGCAAATCTTAAGAAAGCTGGCGCAAGGTTTAGAAAGATATTAGCTAGCCTGCCAAATCATTCATATTCACAATCGGTAGCATCACTGCCATCACAATAATCATGACCACCACACCCATCAACACTAACATCAAAGGCTCAAGTAATGACAGCAAAGTACTAATAAAGTTGGTGGCTTCCGCTTCTTGCATATTGGCCGCGCGGCTGAGCATGTTTTCAAGCTCGCCTGAGTTCTCGCCACTTTTGATCATCTGTACCATCATCGGCGGAAAGTATGAAGATTTTTCTAACTGACTGGATAAGCTTGAGCCTTCTGTCACCCTATCGGCAGCAGTGATAATGGTTTTTTGAATATGCAAGTTGGTCGCAACGGCAGCGCCAATGTGTAGTGCCTCAATCAGCGGTACGCCTGAGCGCACCAATATCGCAAGGGTACTGGCAAAGCGTGCGGCATTAAGTCCCTTCGATAGCCGCGCCAATATCGGCAGTTTAAGCACGACACTATCTATCGTCAGCTTACCTGCTTGTGTCTGAGCAAAGCGATAGAACAAAAACGCCGTCCCTGACAGTACTAGCAGCATCAGCCACCACCACTGGGTAATGATGTTCGATAGGCTAAGTACGATTTGGGTAATCAAAGGTAGTGCTTGCTCAGACTGCTCAAAAACCTTGACGATTTTGGGCACCACGAAGCTCATCAAACCCATGATTACCCCGACTGCCATTACCATTAGCACAATCGGATAAACCATCGCACCTTGGATTTTCTTTTGCAGCGCAAAACGGTTTTCGGTGTAGTCTGCCAGCTGATTCAGGATTAAATCCAAATGACCGGACTTTTCCCCAGCAGCAATGGTAGCGATATATAACGGTGGAAAACTGGCCGCTTGCTGCAACGCACGGGCGAGGCTCAAGCCCTCTAAAACATGCGAACGCACGGCAAGCATTAAGGATTTGATATGGGTTTTTGGCGATTGCTTGGCGACGGCGGCCAGCGTTTCTTCAAGCGGAATACCAGCCGCGAGTAATACTGATAATTGACGGGTGAGCAGCGCCAACTCATAAGCCGATGGTTTTTTATAACGGCTTTTATGTTGATTTTGTCTGTCATTGACCGCACTGACCTCAACGGGTGTCCACTGCTTATCGCGCAGCTGCTGGCGTACTTGTCGCGCAGAATCCCCTTCAAGTAAGCCTTTTTGGACACCGCCGTGGTCGTCGAGCGCTTTATAATGATAAGCGGGCATAGCAGCGGATATCCTAAAGTAGTCAAAAAAGGGTTGGATTAGTGCGTAAATATCAGTGCGTAAATATCAGTGCGTAAATATCAGTGCGTAAATATCAATGCTTAAATAACGGCTGGCTTAGATAAAAAACCACTTAAAACAGGGGCGTTGAGTCGTTATTATCAGGCATCAAGCCTTGTAATAATAAAACATCCAGATGCTGCTGTTGCAATTTTTTATCAAAATCATTCACTTCAGCGATCAACATTCTCTCAATGCGTTTGTCACTGGCGAAAACACTAAGCCGCGCACAGATGACTGCCAGCTGATAGATACGTTTTTTACAATAACTGTCCAAGCCTTGTAGCAACCGCACCATATGCGGGGTTTCAAGACTGGCATACTCATAATCGGCAACGACCTGCTGACCAAGCGACGTCACGCTATAGCTAACAGACAAATGGGCGCAAAAATAACAACTGAATAAATAGCCGACGACATGACCGATGTAATAGCCACGGTCATAGGTAAAACTGCTGACGCCAAAGTGACTGAGTACATAACTGTTGAGGCTGGCTTGCTCTAAGATAGGCTTGCCGTGTTTAAGCTTGCCAACCGTTGCGAAACGCAATGGATTGTGACCATCCTGCATAGTTAGCTGCCAGCCCGCTGGCTGCTGTGCGGGCATATGGCGCACGATATCTGCGATAATATCATCGACCACATGCAGCTGCTGCCAAAGCCTTTCAAGCGCATCGGTATCCATTAGACCGCGCTTATCAAGCTGCTGTGCGAGTAAATACTGTTGATATTCGGTGAACTGTGCTTTTAGTGTTTGCACCAAATAAGTGGGTCGCGTGGCGGCAGACGCCATATAAAGTAGACGCGTACGTTCGTGCTGGGCACGATAGAGTGCCACACGCTGCTCGGCAATATTGGTTTCGTTGACAGCAAATTTTTCAATCTCTGCGTTTTCGATACCTGTGCTGTCAATCCTTGCGCTTTCACTCCCTACATTTTCAGAAGTGGGCAAGGTGAATAATGCCAACAACGCTGCTTTATTAGGCAAAATCGCTACCTTATTTTTTAGCTTATCTTCTGACAGAGGCTGATTGTGTCCGATATCATTTTTATCGATACTGCTGCTATTTTTGGCAAACGTAGAAGCGCCTTTTTGGTCATACGATTTTGCAGTTGGTTTTGCGGTCGGTTCAGTCATAACACACCATCAGCTTCAAAAATAAACATCGCTTGAGTCACCAGATATCACTGCCAGACAGTAAGATATAAAGCGCTAGAAGCAAGTGGTCGCACCTAGGCGACTCATCACTCCATAGTACCTGAACCTAAGCGCATTGTCAGCTTTACAGCAGCAAAAGACTCTTAATCAAATAACGCCATTTAGGTTTCGTTATCGAGTGAGAATATTCAGTATTCAAGCATATATAAAACAAAAAAAGCGTTAAGGTCGAATATTCAACCTTAACGCTTTACGAGGGTATTTTTGCGATGATGTTTTGTGATGGGATTAAAGACGCTGTCAGACACTAAGCCAGCAGCTGTCTTTGGTACTGTTGGCGATACGCTTTTGGCGACACCCCGTAGACGCGCTTAAAGGCTTGGCTAAAGGTCGAGTCCGACGCATAACCGACCAGCTCACTGATACGGCTAATACTGTTTTGCTGCAAACGTAAATAACGGGCGGCCAAACGCAAGCGATAATCGATTAAGTAGGTCAGTGGCGGCATACCGACAGTATCTTTAAAGCGCTGGGCAAAGCTGGAGCGTGACATGCCAGCGACCTCAGCAAGCGTCAGAATCGTCCAATTTTGGCTCGGTGCATTATGCATCGCGGCTAGCGCTTTGGTTAAAAACGGATCTTTCATCGCCTTTAACCAATTGTCTGTTGCCTCAGGTATGCTTTCGATATAAACGCGCAAACACTCAATCATCATAATACTTGCCCAATGATTGATCACTGCCGTTTTGCCCATGCGCTCATGCTGAGACTCTAAGGTTAAAAGTTTAATCTCTACATCAATGACCTCAAACCGACCATCGGTGTCATTATTGATCTCAGGCAATATCGATGGCAACACCGACAATAAAGGATTAACCATCTCTTTGTCGTATTTGCACTCAATCAGTATCAACGACGACTTCTCATCACCGTCACTTATCATATCAAGCGTATTGTCTTTGCAATTAGTGAGCAGCTCATCCAACGGCTTGGCATCATTCCCATGATGACTCAGCGCATAACTGACATGTTGATAAGCATTGGGAACCATGATGATGTCGCCGGCATGTGCCTCTCGTAAGCCATTGCCCACATCGATACAAAAGCTACCTGACATCACCAAATAAAATAGAATGGTGTCTTTTCTGGTCAGTGAATACGACCAATTACCAGAACCATTTAAACGATAATATTTTGTTTCAAACAAATGCACATTTTGTAGCAATACACTCAGTGCGTCCATCAATAACTTCCTCAATAATCTATGGCAGTTGATCTTAACCCTGCAAAATAAACCACCTAAGAGATATTACACAAGAGAAATCACTTATCGTGGACTGCACTTAAAATTATACGTACGCTAAACACATATCGAACCCGAATTTGTAAAAATACCGTCCTTTATTGCCTCTGTAGAAATATTTAATATTAGCAACATTAATAAGGCTCAGTACTCTAAATTAGCCACCCTCACCCATACCATCAAATAATTATTCTAAATTTTTAATGAATAGTTTATATTTACTTAATAATGAGCAGTTTACCCTAAAAGAAGTAGGGATATATGACTAAATAAAAGCCAAGCCCTATCAAAATTAAGCTTTGTTAAAATTAAGCTTTGTCAAAATCAACTGTGCTTATAAAATATTGGTGACAAAACACTGATAAGAAAATTAGCGACTAATAAATCCGTTGGTTATTTAAAAAACCAACACGGCAGGAGCGACAAGTAAGGGGCGACACGCGATCGTCTAACCAGAAGAAAATGGTCAGAGAATTGAAAAAATGCAGACGAAAAAAAATGCCAACGAGGGCAATCAGTATGTATAAATAAGATAAGTAGAAAATAGTATTAAATAAAATGGGGCGACTGATGGGACTCGAACCCACGACAACCGAGATCACAACCCGGGGCTCTACCAACTGAGCTACAACCGCCATAACTATTTGCCAAGGAAAGCAAGATTTGCAGGCTAAATGGTGCGCCTGGCAGGATTCGAACCTGCGGCCACCTCCTTAGAAGGGAGATGCTCTATCCAGCTGAGCTACAGGCGCTCTTAAAGGACTTTTACAAATTTTGATCTGCTTATAATATTAGAAATTTATAACATCAAAAACAATATCATTATACATAAAAAAAAGCCTGTAAGGCTCTTAAAATAGATGGTCGGAGTGATAGGATTCGAACCTACGACCCTCTGGTCCCAAACCAGATGCGCTACCAAACTGCGCCACACTCCGAAATTCTCTATTATCACGATAGTTAAGTTGATTAATTCGTTATCGGCAATGCCGCTAACTGCTTAATGTTCCTCGCTATCGAGGTGCACATATTAAGGGGAAAAGACGATGCTGTCAACACCTATTTTCAATTAATTCATAAATTAACCAAATTTTATTGAAATTGTTTTAAATAGCCGTTTTTCGCTGCGAGTCATGGTTAGTGAAACATAGTAATGATAGCGTCTATTATTCTTGCGGGAGCTTACCGTTCAACGTGCCACTCAAGACATCAAAGGGCACAAGCCACAGCTTTGCCACGTTTGAGGGATTGCTGTCACTATCGCCGCTTCCTTGAACTTGTTGTCTGAGTGCTACCGGTTGCCTGATGTTACCTTGCACCGGATAAACCAACCAGACCTGCCCTGCTTGATACGCTTGCGCATAACTGGTCAACTGATAGGCATCACTGGCACTAATCGCCCCTGAATGGCTCAGATGCTTCCACTTTATGTCGATCACATGGCTATAGTCGCGAGCCTTTTTCTCACTAGACGCACCACGATTATTTTTATTAGGATTCTCTTCACAATTTTTATCGTGATAAACATCATCTTGGTTTGGTGTCTGATGAATAAGTAAATCCGGACGGATAGATAAGCATGCCTGCCCTTCTGCATCATTCAACCACACGCTTTGTGCTTGATGCAGTGCTTTATAATTTAAATTTAATTGCTCAAACATCGAAGCGATACGTAAGCTTGCCCATTGCTCAAAAGCTTGATTCATATCAATCAGCAGACATAAACGTGGTCGTGATGAAGATTGATTAGAGGATAAGTTGGTATCAAGACCGCTGCCTGTCTCTATATTTGACTGCTGCAATAGCCAATAAGCCAAATCTAGCAATTGCTGGGCGGCGTTTGTTTGTAGTTGACTCAGGGGTTGCAGCGCTAGTTGGCGCTTTGCTTGCTGATATACCGACTCTAGTTGCTGCCGCTCATGGTAATTAAGCGCATGTACTGATTGCCAGAGCTGTATGGATTTCGGCGGCATGGCTGTTTGTAGGAGTGGTGCCAGCCATACCAATGCACTCTTGATCATGCGATTGCTCAGCATATTTTGGCTCAACACACTGCGCTCACAGACGAACTTATGCGGTTGTACACTATTGCGGCGCAGTTGCTCTTTGATCAACAGCCGACCTTGTAGCGTTGCCTGGTTATCCACCTGAGCCTGATAATGCTGGGTCGGTTGATAATATGCCAAACGCTGTAAAAACTGGTGTGCGAGCCAATCCGACAACGATGGTGCGCTTAGCGGCAGCGGCGTCACCTGCGCGTTAAATTGACCTAAGTTTTTTGTATTGGGCAGTTTGCTATGATATTGGTTACTGGTATTAATCAAGTCGGACAGCATATTTTGTACCCATTGACGGGCTTGTCTGATATCGCTAGCGCTATTTTGATGAGGTTCAAAAGACTGCTGCTGTGGCGTGCGACTGGTAGACGCTGAGGCAATCATCTTGGGCAAAATCTCAAGCGTCATACCGCTGGGCAATAACACTATGCCAATATAATGCCCGACCTTTAGCTGCCATTGTCCCTGCTTGCGTTTGATAGTAAATACGGCAAACTCTTGCGCCATCAACCACTGAAAATCAGACGCTTGCAAAAAATCATGAACCGTCAAACGCTGATGCTCAAATACCGTCATGATATTGGTATCAAGCACCTTCATAGTAGTGCTATTAACATTACTGGCGATACTGTTATTGGCGATACTGTTATTGACAGTACCATTCGTAAGGGCATATGCGACGCTATTGATGAACACTTGGCAACCTTATTAATATAAACGCTGGTAGACGGATGAATTGGTAAACTCGCCTGTCCTTGCGAGAAAATCTTCATTAATCTTATAGCTACCAGTATGCATCGACTGTCCTAAAAAGGCATTGTGACCGCTAAATAATTGACTTGATGTCATAGTATTCGTCTGGTCATTTATTTCGTCATCCAAATGCTGACTAATTGCCGCTTGGCTATCTTGTATAAACTGCGCCTTCATCGACTGCTGCTCATCTCTGAACACGTACTGCAAGATAGCGACTTGCCCGCCCGCCGCTTGTGCCAACTGTGGAATGATTTGTTCAATCAATGCGGTCTGTAGCTGCGCCAAACTCTGTACACCAAACAGAAATGCATGACCCAATTGTGCCTCCATCCCCAACGTTTGGCTAATGCGATTGTTTAAACCTGTCAGCAATTTGGTCAAATCTATGGATGCTGCTGACTGAGTGCTTTCTAGACTTTGATTGACGTTGCCAAAAGCGGTGATAATGGACAACAGTTCTGGCTTTGGCGGACAGTCAATAAAGCGAAAGCGACGCCGCAAAGCCATGTCTAATGGCGCTAAAGAATGGTCTTGGGTATTCATCGTGGCGTAGATATCGACATTGGCTGGCACACTAAAAGCGCGCCCAGAGTAGGCCAAATTAACACTCATAGCGTTTGCCGTGCCAGCTCGCTTATCTGCTTCAATTAGGCTGAGTAGCTCACCAAATACCCGTGAGACGTTGGCACGGTTAATCTCATCGATCAGCATGGCATAGCGCCGTTTAGGGTCACGCGCCGCACGCTGACAAAGCTTGAGGAACGCGCCATCTTGAATGGCGTAGCTCATTTGTGCTTGGTTATTGCTCATCTGATGAGGATTCGTCTGACCAGACGCCGCCATAACGGGGCGAATACCTTCAACAAATTCTTCATAACCATAGGCCTGATGAAAACTGACCATACTAAAACGCTGGTCACTAAAAGCATGGTGTTGGCTTGCGGTATTATCATGTTGCGCCTGCTGAAACTCTGCTAGTTTCTGCGATAAATCCTTTAGTAATGGCATACTCTCAGGGAGTAAATACCATGCCCCGCTATTGTCTTTATCAAAGTAGGCCTGGCTAGCACGGTTCTTGTAAGTGACCGTTTTTGAGCTGGTGGGACTGTGCATTTGCAGCACTGACCATGCCGTATTACTTAAATTTTTCTCACGTGCATTCTGTGCGGCTTTGGCGACAAAAAATTCATGACTGACGATTTCAGGTACTTTTACGAGGTCTTGTTTTTCAGAGTGAAAATCTAAAAACACCAAACATACCACATCACGCCAGCTTAGCGTTTGTAATAACTGTGCCAGCAAATCAGCCTCGTTTGCTCTCGGCAAATCGTCAGTGTATCGCTGAGCGATTTGTAGCAACTGGTAGGTTTTACCAGTACCAGCGACGCCAGTATAAATAATATTGGTCGGCTCATGAATCTCTCTCTCAGGCATAACGTCGTCCAGCATCCAAAATGGGTATCAAAAAAACAATAAAATCGTGCTAAAATACCACTATTACAGCATGGTTATTTTTACAGTTAGCAGCTTAATCTAACAGATAGCTTCGTCTAAAAGTATTTCACAAGCTCTCATCACTCCTAATTACCCCTGATTACCCTTAATTATATGGCTACGTTACTGGCATTTTATAAGCGCGGTAGTTCATGCTAATAATAGTAGTGACACTTAGGTTAAGGTAATATGGTCGCAATAGCAGTGACGATAATCTCTACCTCACTTGCCACTATCATGAAAATTTATCATGCTAAAATCTCATCTAACTGACCTAAATAAGGAATTTTGTATGTCAGGATTATTAAAAAGACTCCCTAGTAAGCTGACCAATAAATTGCCAGCCAACAACACTGACAGCACAAGATCGCCAGTCGAAAAACCCAATAGCACCCTTAAGCCAGTGAACAATCAATTCACCAAACTCTTATCGGTGACTAAATATTTACCCGCTGGCGCGCGCTCTACTATTTTATCCAAAGCTTTTGGCAAAGTGGTGCCGTATGTGGGCACGACGGGCGTCTATTATGAAACAGTCGACCCCAATCAAGTCGTGGTCAGCTTGAATAATAACAAAGCCGTGCAAAACCATATTGGCTCTATCCACGCTGTTGCCATCACTTTACTGGCTGAGACCGCAACGGGCTTTATTTTGGGCTTAAACCTACCTTCTGACCGTGTATTACTGATTAAATCTTACTCGATTAATTTTTATCGCCCGATCAAAAAAGGTCAAGTGGCCGCAGTGGCGACCTTGTCTGATGAGCAACGCTTGGACATTTTAAACACACCAAAAGGCGAGATGGTTATTCCTTGCGTGATCCATGACCGCGAGTCTGACAGTGATCGCGACCCTATCGTGGTTGAAATGCTATGGGCTTGGGTGCCGAAATCAGAGTTAGAAGCACGTCGCCAAGGACAAAACAATAAGTCCAAAACTGAGACTGAGCAATCTAGTGACTCTGCTGCTAATACAGCCACAGACAGCACGTCAGCTAAAAGTGATGATAAAATTAAATGATAACGTAACAACAAGCGCGCTACTTAATACTCTGCTTATAGCGCATTTTTGATCCATAAGCTTATACCATTCACAAAAAGAAGCGTAGCCAGAAAGACGAGTGAACGTACTACTTATTGTAGACTAAACGAGTTTGACGCCGCTAATCGTACTTTTTGGGTTTGGTATTATAATAAGGAGACAACGATGTCCACACATAACTATAAATTTACTACCAACCTGTCCAAGGCGCTCTTAGTGGCTGCGTGCTCGTTAGGATTTGCCGTTAGTACCAATGCCGCGCCCGCAACTAATAGCGCAAGTATTGCGAAATCTAGCCCTGTCTTTTTGGGTGATGGTGGCAACTATCCGTTTTCAGAAGCGGTACGTGTCGGCGACACTTTATACATGTCTGGACAAATCGGTTTTAAAGATGGCAAATTGGTCAAAGGCGGGATCAAAGCGGAAGCAAAACAAGCTTTAGACAACATCCATGCCACGCTACTAAAATACGGCTATCAAAAGTCTGACATCGTCAAATGTATGGCGATGCTGACGGATATGGACGACTTTGATGATTTTAATAAAGTCTATAAAGCTGAATTGGCTAAGCCCTACCCTGTACGCTCTGCGTTCGGTGTCGCAGAGTTGGCCGCTGGTGCTAGCGTTGAAGTCGAGTGCATCGCTGCAAAATAGTAACGCTATTAAAAATAAGCCAAACTGGCTTTTTCCATGACGCGGTTATTGAGTCAATTGACCTAACTTTTGACTCAATAACCGTTCTACTTTATACAATCACGCTTTATACAATCAATCACGCTTTATACAATCATATCATCAGTGAGTGCGCTTTCTTTGGTCACTCGCAACACTTCTTCTAACGTTGTCCTGCCTGCAATGACTTTACGCAACCCATCAGCACGTATCGATGGTGTCTGCTGGCGTGCGTATTCTTCTAG
Organism: Psychrobacter sp. AT9; assembly: GCF_047272965.1. NCBI lineage: Bacteria > Pseudomonadati > Pseudomonadota > Gammaproteobacteria > Moraxellales > Moraxellaceae > Psychrobacter > Psychrobacter sp. AT9. The sequence continues at coordinate 362,733 of NZ_JBKOTW010000001.1, read as the reverse complement.
CTCGTACTCCGCCGTATTACTATGAATCATCCGTCGCAAGGTGTCGTCAACGGGAACGACCTCATATATCGCGGTACGACCTTTAAAACCCGATTGATTACATTTATCGCAGCCCACTGGTTTGGGTAAATTGATGACCTCAGCTGCCAAACCTTCAACACCCAACGGTATGCCAATTTCTGTAAATAATTTTGCCTGTTCGCTATCAGCAGGCTGCCACGTGTGGCAATGCGTACACAGCGTACGTACCAAACGCTGGGCGACCACACCGATGAGCGATGAGGATAATAAAAATGGCTCTACACCCATATCTTGCAAGCGCGTCACCGCACCGATGGCAGTATTGGTGTGCAATGTTGATAATACCAAATGCCCTGTCAATGACGCTTGTACCGCAATCTCAGCGGTCTCTAAATCGCGAATCTCACCAACCATTACCACATCGGGATCTTGGCGCAACATCGCGCGCAGACTCTTGGCAAAGGTCATATCAACTTTATTATTGACTTGTGTCTGCCCAATACCATCGAGCTGAAATTCAATCGGATCTTCTGCGGTCAGGATATTGCGGGTTTGATCGTTGAGGTCAGTTAATGCTGAGTATAGCGTGGTGGTTTTACCCGAACCTGTCGGCCCTGTGACCAAAATAATGCCATGGGGACGATGAATTAAGCGTTTGAGCTCGCTATAATCATTATCAGAGAGTCCCAAATAGGTCATGTTGAGGCGACCTGCTTGTTTATCGAGCAGACGCATCACGACCCGCTCACCAAAGCTCGATGGCAAGGTCGATACCCGCACATCTACTTCTCGTCCTGCTAAACGCAAACTGATACGCCCATCTTGTGGTACGCGCTTCTCAGCGATATCGAGCTTTGCCATGACCTTAATACGCGAGACCAATAGCGGTGCCAACTGGCGTTTTGGGGTGATGATTTCTTTTAACTCGCCATCGACGCGAAAGCGCACAACCAGACGTTTTTCAAAGGTTTCGATATGAATATCTGAGGCGTTGAGGCGAATCGCTTCGGACAGCAACGCATTGATCAGCCGAATAATAGGCGCATCGTCTTGCTGATCCATCAAGTCTTCAGTCTCGGGCACGCTATCCGCTAAACTATCGAGGTCAGGGTGATCTTCAAGCCCAGCAGCGATATGCTGTGATTCGCCCGTATTGCCTGCATAAGCGGCATTCATGCGTCTTTCAAAGTCATCGGCGCTGACGCTTTCGTAAGTCGGCACACCACGTATGCCCTGCTGCTGTAAAAAACGCACCGCCTCATTAATCGCTGACAATGGTGTGGCTTTGGTCAGCACTAAAGTCGGTGGCAGCTCAGGATCAATAGCAAGAATGACCAAGAGTTGATGGCGTTTGGCAAAACTGTACGGCAGTTGCATCATATAGTCGACCTGATAAATAGATATAACGTCAGAAATAAAAGCCTTTTCATGCTTCACAAGGGCATTGTGCGCCTAATTGACTAAAGCAAAAAAGACTGCAAGTAAGCGCGCATGAGTTTGTTATAATAACATTTTGTTTTGAGCGAGTAGCATTTTATGTGGCTGGCTTATTTGCTAACCGCTTTATACTCAATAAGACTACCATGTGATTTCTTATTTTGCTGACAATGCGTTACTATTAGTTAGTCAGTAATTAGCCAGTCAGTCAGTAATTACCATCTACGAGTTGACGGCTATTAATTAATAACTAGTGATTAACACTCGCTTCTTAACGGCTTACATTGTTAACACTTTTTTTGTCCAACCCTGCACCCTCGCTATTAGGATTCTCAGTTATGTCACAGGCTTCCACTGCTACCATCCCTATGCCACTTTCCCAAGACACCTTCACTGTCGGTAGTCGTACATTTTCGTCGCGACTGTTGGTCGGTACAGGCAAATATAAAGATATGACTGAGACAGGGGCTGCCATTGGTGCCTCAGAAGCAGAAATTGTCACCGTCGCCATTCGCCGCACCAATATCGGTCAGAATAGTGACGAGCCCAACTTGCTTGATGTGATCTCCCCTGACAAATACACCATTTTACCCAACACTGCAGGCTGTTTTGACGCTGAAACCGCGATTCGTACTTGCAAGCTTGCTCGCGAATTATTGGGCGGACACAATCTGGTTAAGCTGGAAGTCTTGGGTGATGAAAAAACCCTTTATCCTAATATCATGGAAACCTTAAAAGCCGCAAGAGTGCTGATTGATGACGGCTTTGAGGTCATGGTTTATACCTCAGACGATCCAATTGTCGCGCAAGAGCTTGAAAGCATGGGCTGCGTGGCGATCATGCCGCTTGGTAGCTTGATTGGCTCGGGTCTTGGTTTGCTCAATCGCCACACCCTTAGTCTCATTATCGAAAACGCCAAAGTGCCCGTGTTGGTTGATGCCGGTGTCGGCACGGCTTCTGATGCAGCGATTGCTATGGAGCTTGGCTGCGATGGCGTGTTGATGAACTCAGCGATTGCTAATGCTCAAAACCCAGTGATGATGGCTCATGCGATGAAGCACGCTGTGTGGGCAGGACGTCAGGCTTTCTTAGCTGGTCGTATGCCGATGCGCAAAATGGCCATTGCCAGCTCACCGCAAACAGGCTATTTTTTCCAGTAGCTGTCGGCTGGGTTGCTGGTTAGCATAGCGTTTTTAATACATATTTTTAATGAAAAACCAGTGATAAACTAATAAGATAGAAACCACATAACGCTGATGGGTGCCATGACATTTTATTAAATCATGGTTTTAGTAGCCATCCAAATAGCCACTTATTGATGATGGTCAGTCCACAATAGTATCGATACAATAAGACTGAGTGTAAGCAATACCTTACTTAGTATGGCTTACAAGGTTATCGCTGTAGCGATTTTATAATGGGCAGACCATATATTTTTTATTGAAAACTTATCGCCATAAAAGGATTTATTATGCGACTACTCACCGCTGTTGACCAGTTATTCTTACTTCTTGAGTCGCGTAAACAACCCATGCACGTGGGAGGATTGTTCTTATTCGAGTTACCACAGGATGGGCAAAATGAGGATGGTGACTTTGTCAATCAGCTCGTGCAGCAGATGCAAACCGCCACGGTACCGCCAAGCTTTCCTTTCAACCAAGTGCTCGACAGACTGGTGTTTTGGAAAGAAGATGAAGAGTTCGATGTGGAGCATCATTTCCGTCATGTCGCGCTGCCAAATCCCGGGCGTGTTCGTGAACTGTTGATGTATATCTCGAAAGAGCATAGCCGTTTGCTAGATCGCGCCATGCCTTTGTGGGAATGTCATATTATCGAAGGTATTTTGCCTGAATCCGAGGGTAGACCTGAACGTTTTGCCTTATATTTTAAAATCCATCATTCATTAGTCGATGGTGTTGCAGCCATGCGTCTGGTCGAAAAATCCTTATCACAATCACCCACTGAACCTGTCAGTTTACCGATATGGTCATTGATAGCGCGTCATCGTAAATCAGTGGATAAGTTATTACCCGCTGACCGCTCTATAACCAGTATCTTAAAAGAGCAATTATCTACCATCAAGCCCGTCTTTACCGAACTGCTCGACAACTTTAAGCATGGTGATGATGAAGGTTATGTCGGTACCTTCGATGCACCCATGAGTATTCTCAACCAACGTATCTCAGCCTCACGGCGCATTGCCGCTCAATCTTATGATATGCAGCGCTTTCGTGTCATCGCTGATGCATTTGAGGTTAATGTTAATGACGTGGTATTGGCTGTTTGTGCAGGCGCGCTGCGTCGCTATTTGCTCTCTATGAATGCCTTGCCGACTAAGCCATTGATCGGCTTTGTACCGATGTCTTTACGTTGCGATGAAAGTGCATCGGGCAATCAGATTTCATTTTTGATGGCAAATCTGGGCACGCACTTAGACGACCCAGCCAAGCGTCTACAATTGATTTATAAGAGTATGAATAGTGGTAAACGTCGCTTTAGACGTATGAACAAAGCGCAAATTATCAACTATAGCGCGATCGCTTATGCGTGGGAAGGCATCAACGTACTGACAGGTTTATTCCCCAGAAAGCAGGCGTTTAACCTCATTATCTCGAATGTGCCAGGCTCTAAAAAACCCTTATATTGGAATGGCGCACCGCTAAAAGCACTATACCCAGCCTCAATTATCGTTGATGGACAAGCGCTGAATATCACGCTTTCTAGCTATCAAGATAAAATCGAATTTTGTATTACTGCTTGTAGCAAGCTGCTACCGCACGTTCAAGACATGCTAGGGTTACTTGAAGAAGAGCTAATCTTATTGGAAGGTATCAGCGAGGCTAAGACTGTAGCGGCAAATTAATAAAGTCTATAAGTAGAAAAATATCTAAGCTATTACGCAATAAAAAAGCTGGCACCATTATGGCGCCAGCTTTTTTTATGTCGAAAACTTGAAGGCTAGGAATATTACTGACTCATCATTTGAGCATATATCACGCCATCACAAGTTTATCGAGGACTTACTATACCGCGTCACCCCATATTGGGACAACCACTTGCATCAGTGGTTTTAGCAGTTTGATGTTGCACGCAAAGATAGAGCCTGAAGTCATTGAGTCGTGTGCACCAGTATGATCGACGACCACACCACGTGCCTCAGTTACGATAAGCTCACCAGCAGCGATGTCCCACGGCTTGATAGACATCTCAAAATAACCATCGAAACGACCAGCGGCCACATAGCATAAATCAAGTGCCGCTGAGCCTAAACGACGAATTTGACCGCCCGCTTCAGAGACTTTCTGTAGGCTTTCAAAATGCTCTTTCGCATAAGAGACAATTTCACCATTGCGCTTACGCTCAAGCGGATGACCCGTAGTAAATAGACCACCATCAAGTGTTTTGCGTTCGCTCACTTGCATACGGCGATTGTTCAAGCGCGCGCCTTTACCGCGGCTAGCAGAGAACATCTCATCACGGACTGGATCATAGACCACGCCATGTTGGGTAACGCCTTTATGCTGTACAGCAATCGATACGCAGAACTGCGGCACACCATGGACGAAGTTTTTGGTGCCATCTAGCGGATCGATAATCCAGCACCAGTCAGCGTCTTCGCCGCGACCTTCTTGCATACCAAACTCTTCACCCAAAAACGAATGATTCGGATAGCTGGCTTTTAGCGTCTCAATCGTCAGCTCTTCACTGAAACGATCAATACGTGTGACCAATCCATCAAGTCCTTTTGACTCGATATCCAATTCGATTTTGTGGCGGTTTTGATGCGCATATAAAATCTCTTTACCAACTTTTTCAGCAGTACGTGCTGCGATGACGACCATGGGTTCCATAAATAACCTATTTGCTTGATGAATGAATATAAAAATAAGACTAACTTTGTGCCCACAACATGCCAATTAGACTAGCCGCATCACACCACATCTATGCGATTTAAAAACGTGTCTTTTATAAATAAAAACTTATAAACGACAACCGCATTATACTAAAATTGTTCGATAAAAACGAAAAAACCATTACGCTCACAAAACCAACCATTATTTTGGTGGTCGTCACGAACTGCGCAAGTTGTAAAAAAGTCAGCACCCACGGCTAAGTAGGCGTTATATCTATTGATCAAGCTATCTGTTTTTTTAATTAAACAGGTCGCTATCAAAACATTTCACGATAATAAGTTTTGTAGTTGGCCAACCACGCCTTGGACATCTAAACCACAATCAGCCCATTGCTCAGCTTGTGAACCATGCGCGATAAAGCGATCAGCGATGCCAATATTACAGACAGCCGGACGACTATTTTTAAAGGCTAGCGATTCGTTAAGCAAATACTCATTGACCGCACTACCCGCGCCGCCCATCGTCATATGCTCTTCTAAGGTCGCGATATGCGTGATACCTTGCTCAAGTAATGTTTCGAGCAATTTAGTATCTAACGGTTTTACCCAGCGCATATTGACCACATGCACCTGACAGTCTGGTTCTGAGTGTAGTTCTGCATCATCATTGGTGATAGCTTGTGCTGCTTGTTGAGCCGTCGCAACCATCGTGCCAAATGCCAGTAGCGCCAGTTTTTTAGGCGCATTGTCGTTACCTAATACTGCCTCTACCACTGCTTCGCCGATGTTATAAGTTTGTGCTGGCTGAGTAATAATAGCCCCAGTACCGACACCGCGCGGATAGCGTACGGCTGTACAACCTTGGTACTCATAACAGGTATTAAGCAAATGGTAGCATTCGTTCTCGTCTTTTGGCGCAGCAATCACCATGTTGGGCACGCAGCGTAAAAAGGCAAAATCAAAGACGCCTGCATGAGTAGCGCCATCTTCACCAACCAGACCCGCGCGATCGATAGCAAAGGTCACATCAAGGTTTTGCAACGCCACATCATGAATCAGCTGATCATAACCACGTTGCAAGAACGTCGAATAAATCGCCACGATAGGTTTAACGCCTTGGGTCGCCATACCAGCGGCCAGCGTCACCGCATGTTGTTCAGCGATAGCAACATCAAAAAAACGCGTTGGGAAATGATGAGCAAAGTCGATCATCCCCGAGCCTTCTTCCATAGCAGGCGTAATAGCCAACAACTTATCGTCTGTCACCGCTTTATCACATAGGAACTGGCCGAATACTTGCGAGTACTTTAAGGCAGGCCTAGTTTTTGGAATGTCAGTTTTTGGAATGCTAATTTCTGGAATATTAGTTGCTGAAACTTTGCCTTCTGTAGGTTTTGCTTCATCATCTTCGACAGGCAATTTACCGATAGCATGATAGCCAACTGGATCTAATTCAGCTGGCGCAAAACCCTTGCCTTTAGTGGTATAAATATGGACTAACACCGGACCCTTTACTTGCTTGGCAAGCGACAATACTCGTAGCAGCTCAGGCACATTATGTCCGTCAAAGGGACCAAAGTAAGTAAAGCCAACCGCTTTGAATAAATTGTCTTCTAGCTGCGGCACATCGCGCATTTCTTTATGGCGTTTACGGCGGTCAAACGCTTGCATATCAGGGCGCTGGCATAGCACTGGCTCGCCTGCATCAGAGATATCAACTTGATAACCTGATTCCCACAGCATGGCTAAATGCCGTGAAAAGCCACCGATAGAACAAGATATCGACATATCGTTGTCATTTAAAATAACCAACAGATCCGCATCTTGTTGCACCGCATCATTCATGGCTTCAAATGCCATACCACCGGTCATCGCACCGTCACCAATAATACAAGCCACGGTTTGCGCGCGGCCTTGGTAACGCAGCGCCAGACTCATGCCTAGACCAGCTGAAATGGAAGTCGATGAATGCCCAACGCCGAACGTATCGTAAGCTGACTCAGCACGCTCAGGAAAAGCGGTCAAACCGTCTTTAGAACGAATCGTTCCGAGCTTATCGCGGCGACCTGTCAGTACTTTATGCGCATAAGCTTGGTGACCCACATCCCAAACGATCTGATCTTGCGGCGCATCTAAGAGGTAATGCAGCGCAATCGTCAGCTCAACCACCCCTAAATTTGCACCGAAATGTCCGCCACTCTGACCCGCTGAATACAATAAAAAAAGCCGCAATTCATCAGCCAAATTAATAAGCTGCGCGGTAGTAAATTTTTTCAGATCAGAGGGCGTATTGATCGCATCGAGTAGCGGTGTATGAGGACGCACACGTGGAATCACTGCATACGTCTGTTGCAGACTGGATAGCTTAGCAGCAGACTCCATGGCTGACGCAGATACTGACTGAGACTGTGGGGAATAAGGTGACTGCTGCATAAACCGTACGATACCTACCAATCTGCTGACAAGGGATTACCCTAGAATATTACTATGGTTATCAATAACTAAGTGGCGTTAATAATAGTGGCGTTAATAATAGCAATAATCACGACACCATGATGGATGTCATTGACTATAAAATTACTGATAGCGCTCATCGCTTATATAATGACGCATAGCAATAAGTACGCCGCCATAATAGACGACGATGGTCTTAACGCTGTGACACCAAGTATTGCTATTATGCCTCATTGTCTGGCATCAATATCAGACGTTAGTGACGACATAGTAATGTAAGGGCAAAGACTTGTCACTGTATCCGTTAAAATAGTATGGCATAATAGCATTATTTTTTAATTGTCGCTTTAATCATCGTGCGTCGTCTGTGAACTTTGTGTGTTTTTATAATAAGCGCTATAAACACGTTGTCTTCACGAACCGGTTATATTGATAACCTCTTAACCATAATAATATGGCTATGCCAAAATCCGCTACCGCCTCGATGATCGGCTCATGTAGGACATTAATGTCATATCAATTTATCACCAGCGCCACACTACCTACTCGTCACGGCGAGTTTGATATCCATATCTTTGAAAATGAAGACGGTCAAGAGCATGTGATGCTGACGGTCGGTCTGTCTGTGGTTGAGCAAAATAAAGACGCTGTCGATGTCTTGACGCAAAAGCAGGACACGCTAGCAGAACGACCTATCCCATTGGTGCGTATTCACTCTGAATGCTTGACCGGTGATGCATTTAGTTCATTGAAGTGTGACTGTGGCCCCCAGCTTAATACAGCGATGCAAGCGATACAAGAAACCGGTTACGGGGCAATTCTTTACCTGCGCCAAGAAGGTCGCGGCATTGGGCTGACCAATAAAATCCGTGCCTATGCGCTGCAAGATCAAGGGCATGATACCTTAGATGCCAATCTGATGTTAGGCTTGCCTGCTGACGCGCGCGTTTATGATATGTGCAGCCCGATGCTCGCCCATGTGGGCGTTGATGCGGTGAGACTGATCACCAATAATCCAGACAAAGTTGCTTATTTGACTGCCCATGGCATCGATGTCGTGGAGCGCGTACCATTGGTCGTTGGTGTTAATGACATGAATGCAGACTATCTGGCCACCAAGCGTGATCGTATGGGACATTTACTCGATAAAGAATTCAATACTGCAATACACCTGAATAAATAGATATTTTTATGAACAATCAAAATTTAGACAACAATGCAAACCCCTTAACTACAGACTCTGCAAACCTAGAATCGAAGAACCTAGAATCGAAAAAACTGCAGTCGAAGAAAACAGTCACTCCGACCAGCGATGATATCATGCGAGTGCGTGCGTTTTTAGTTGATTTACAGGCGCGTATTTGCCAAGCGTTAGAAGCACAGGAGCGCGACGGTGGAGGTACTGCAACTTTTGTTCCCGACGATTGGGAGCGTCCTGAAGGCGGCGGTGGTAGGTCCTGTGTATTGGCAGACGGTGAGGTTATCGAAAAAGCGGGAGTCATGTTTAGCCATATTCATGTCCATAACCTGCCCGCCTCAGCCACCGCGCGTCACCCCGATATTGCAGGTCGCAAAGCACAAGCCATGGGTGTGTCATTGGTTGTTCATCCCAAAAACCCCAATGTCCCTACCAGTCATGCCAACGTACGCTTGTTCATCGCCGAAGCCGAGGGCGAAGCACCTATTTGGTGGTTCGGCGGTGGTTTTGATTTGACGCCGTTCTATCCAGTACTAGCCGACTGTGTACACTGGCATCAAGTCTGTTATGACTTGTGTGCGCCTTTTGGAGATAATATCTACGCTGATTTTAAACAGTGGTGTGATGAGTATTTCCATTTGCGCCATCGTGATGAGCAACGCGGTATCGGTGGTCTATTCTATGATGATGTCAATACTGATAGCCGTGGCTGGGACTTTGAGACTTGCTTTAACTTTATGAAAGCCGTGGGCAATGGTTATCTTGACGGTATCATGCCGATTTTTGAACAGCGTAAAAATACGCCTTATACCGAAGCACAGCGTGAGTTTCAGCTCTATCGCCGTGGTCGCTACGTCGAGTACAATCTGGTCTACGATCGCGGAACGCTATTTGGACTACAGAGCAACGGGCGCATCGAGTCAATTCTAGTCAGTATGCCGCCGCTTGCCAGCTGGCATTATCGTTTTGAGCCTACGGAAGGAACGTCTGAATTTGAGTTGACCAATTATTATTTAAAACCTCGTGATTGGTTAGCGCTATAGGTGTTGTAAATATCACGGCATTCATACTTTTGGAAAACATTAAGAAGGTCAGCTACTATCGCTGGCTTTTTTTATTGTCCGTACTGTTTAAACAACCCACCCTCTCGTCGTTATTGTAAAAAATATGTTGCGTAACTACCATACAATCGTCAAAGCCAACCATAAGTAGCCATACCCAAGTTAAGTTATACTTATTTAAAATATTACGAGGATATAACAACTATATAATTCCCATCGCCCAGATAACCGTTACAATAGAAGGCATTCTTTATTAGCAACTGTGCTCAAAAGAATTTTAGGCAGTATTTTGTATAACTATATTTTACGACAAAGCGAGCGTTTGTAATCGCGCTTACTATTAGCCAAGTTTAAAGGAGTAAGTCATATGGCACAGGTTTATACCAACAAATCTTTCAAATCTCTGGTTAGCATTACTTTGATGGCAGCTGCACTGGGTCTAACGGCCTGTAGCACCTCAACAGAATCTAACCCTGACGTGCAAGCGCGTCAAGACACTATGAAAAACTGGGGCGATGCAATGGGCGTCATGGGTGATATGGCAAAAGCACCTGACACATTTGATTCTGAAGTATTTAAAGAGCAAGCGGCGTTCTTAGCAGAAGATTCCGCCAAGCCTTGGAGTCATTTTGAAGATCCAGAAGCGGTAGGTAATACTACTGAAGCGGTTTGGTCTAATGCGGATGAGTTCCGTGCAGAAGCCGACAACTTCCAAAAAGTCACTGCTGAGCTAAGCGCTACCGCACAAACTGCCACTAGCATGGATGATGTTAAACCTGCCTTTGGTCAAGTTGGTGCAAGCTGCAAATCATGTCATACAGATTTCCGAGCTAAAACTGAATAAATACCCGTTGATTGATAACAAAAAAACCGCCGTATCCTTTGATATGGCGGTTTTTTTAATGTCGTTTGAAAGTTCGATTACTTAGGCAATAGATTTGGCAAGTCTATCGAACAAACAAAATTGCCTCACCAGTTCAACTACTCTGTCGCTGCTTTATTAACATCAACAGCTTGTTGCTCATTTTGTTGCTCATTTTGTTGCTCATTGATTTTATTGACAATCGCTTTCACGGACGGATCACTCAAATCGATCGTGCGTATCGGGAATGGAATATTGATCTCTGCTGCATCAAGCGCATTTTTAATCTCTACAATAACTTGGTGAATAGAGGCAACCTTATTGGCCTGCGTACCATCTTCAATAAACCAGCGCACCATCAGATCCATAGACGATCCGCCAAATCCCGTTGCAATCACGCTTGGCTTAGATTTAGTGGAAACACTACCCACTTTATCCAATGCTTGCATAATCTCAGCTTTCGCCGCTTCGATATCATCTTCATAACCAATGCCGACCGCCACTTGTAAACGACGCTGTTTGTAGGCGGTATTGACCGTCAATGCTGAGGTATATAGGTCTGAGTTTGGGATAACGACTTGTCGACCATCATAAGTCTTGATGGTGGTTGCACGGATTTTAATATCCTCAACTGTTCCCTCATATTCTCCAGAAACGATCTGATCGCCAATACGAAACGGCTCCGAGATGAGTAGCAAAATACCCGATAGTAAGTTTTGAAAAATATCTTTGAAAGCAAAACCAATCGCGACCGAACCAATACCGAGTGCGCCAATCAGCTTGGCAGGCGTAAATCCTGGTACGGCGATCACCATGGCAATCATGAAACCAATAAAAATAATCAGCGCGCCGCCTACCCGTTGAAACACTTTGACCAAGTTCTGATGCCGACTACGGCTACCCAGCAATTTGTAGACGATTTTTTTGAAGACGATTGATAGAAACCAAAAAATCAGAACAACGATAATCGACGCTATAAAGTACGGAATACGCTCAACAAAGCCGATAAATATTCCATTCGCCGAATCAATAATACTTTGATAAGTAAAAACATCAGTCGTTGTCGCTGAGTTAATCGTCGCTGGATCAGCAGCAGTAGGGTTTGCCTCAGGGCTGGGCATGCAGGGATCACTCCTTAAATTATTAAACTTTTTTATTCATTAATGCTTATATTTTTTAACTGTCTAACATCTAGCGCATCAAATCTGCTTGTACGATTTCAATCCAGTAGCCGTCGACGTCTTTGATAAAGGCAATGTTTTTCATACTACCCTCTTCTGGACGTTTTTTGAATTCGACATCATTTTTATCAAACCAAGCAACGGCCTCATCTAAACTCGGTACGCTAAAGCAAATATGCCCAAAGCCTTGTGGTTCGCCATTGCCATCGTGATAGCTGAAGTCAGCCTTTGTCTCAGTACCGTAATTATGGGTCAATTCTAAAATTCCGCGTTGACGGAACGCAAATATTTCTAAGTCGTCACCAGTGGGCAAATTGTCCCGCTCACTCTCAGTTAACTGGGCCAAAAAGTATAAATCAAAACCCATATCAGGGAACTTTTTTACCGCCAGCAAGGTCATACCAAGAACACCAGTATAAAACGCTAATGATTTTGCAGGGTCTTTCACGCGTAGCATCGTATGGTTAAAAGTAAAGCCAGTGGTTTGTCCGGCAATCGACTGCACACCATCGGCCTTAACACTGTTTGCGGGCTGCGCGACCGTTGCTTCATTATGCACATTTTCTGAATGGGACACTGAAGTAGACATGTTTATCCTAATAGTTGAAGAGTTATTAATATTGAAAGACCAGAAAATCATGGTTGTCATGATTGGCTTGAAACTCTCATCATAATAAAAAATCGCGGGACTAGTGATAGGGTTTTGTAAGAGCTGATAGTCTATACAGTCAATCGATAGGGATATTTATATGAAATAACTCGGTGTAGCCGCACAAACCATACATCAAATAAGAGTAAGGCAGGCGCGACTTTATTAATAAGTTTATTAATAAAAGAATAACTATTAACTGTCTAAAAACCGTACTTTTCCTGTCTCTAAATCATACTCTGCACCAACGACCAATAACTGACCACTGCTGGTCAAATCCTCTAACGCTCGCGAACCATGCTTGAGCTGGCTGACCGACATGCGCACGTTGGCACGTATCGAGCGATCGACCAGCTCATCAGCATCGACATCTTGACCATTGGCAGTGGCGAGCTCATGAAGGTTGTAGACGCTTGGGCGAATACGATCGACGATTGACTGTAAGTTTGGCGAATAATTTTGCTCAGGATTAATCAGCGCCTCGACGCAAGCAGTGACAGCGCCGCAATGCGAATGTCCTAAGACCACCACCAATTTTGTGCCAAACTTTTCGGCGGCAAACTCTACCGAACCGATTTGTGAAGGCGCAACCACATTACCCGCTACTCGAATAACAAACAAATCACCCAAGCCTTGATCAAATACAATCTCGACTGGTACGCGGGCATCCGAGCAACCCAAAATGATGGCCAGCGGGTCTTGATCGCTCACGAGTTCTGGACGTCGTTGCATCATTGGATCAGTGTTCGTCAGGCTATCGACGTAGCGCGCATTACCGTCTCTTAGTAGTTCTAGCGCTTCTAGACCTGTTTGTGGACGAGTATCATTAGGCATAAAGGGTCCTTGATTATCAAATGATTAGAATAATAAATCTCTGTTTTTTGACCATAGCTTGGCTAGGGCGTGTCTTCATTTCAAAAGTGGTGATAAAAATGAGATAAATTGCCGTCAAACAAGAAAAATAGCGCAGATAATATCGGGATATTAACAAGCTATTTGACGATGTTTGGCAAGATTTAGCCATTTTTAGCCCATTTAAATGACTATCGAGTGAATTGAAGACACGCCCTAAGCATTTTGCCATGCACAGCCGGCACATTTTATTTCTTAGCCACAAAATGATTGTATAGGAATAAAAGCAGAAAAATAATAAAAAAATCGCTTTTAATCTCACTAGGGCGTGTCTTGATTTTAAAAACTATTATAAAAATGAGATAAATTGCCGTCAAGCGAGAAAAATAGCATGGATAATCTCAGGAGATTAAACAGCTATTTGACGCTGTTTGGCAAAATTTTATTTTACGACAAAGTAGCATCGCTAACTTATAACGAACTGGCACTGACTTATATCCAAGGTTTGTTATAATACGCAGCAACCGAACCCTATTGATACCCATCGTTTATCCTCATACCAAACCACCTTGAAGGCAGTGCTTTAGACGTATAGCTGTACTGAGATGTTGGATACTTAGGAACCAACCTTATGACCGAATCACCTTCAAACACGCTCCAAGCTGCGGCGTCACTTGACACGGTACTGCTGCAACTGACTGATATAAAAAAAACCTATGACCAAACCGAAGTATTAAAAGACATCAATCTCGACATCAAGCATGGTGAGTTTTTGACCTTGCTTGGCCCGTCAGGCTGCGGCAAGACGACATTGCTACGCTTGATTGCCGGTTTTGAGCAGCCAAACGCTGGTGCTATCTATCTAGATGGCGTGCAGATGTCAGGCTTGCCAGCGGATAAGCGTCCGGTCAATACGGTGTTTCAGCAGTATGCCTTGTTTCCGCATATGACCGTCGCGCAAAACGTGGCTTATGGTCTTAAAATTAAAAAGGTGCCTAAAGATGAGATTAAAACGCGCGTGAGCGAGATGCTAGCAATGGTGCAATTAGAGCATCTCGCCAATCGCAAACCGCAGGATTTATCTGGTGGTCAGCAGCAGCGTGTTGCCATCGCACGGGCGGTCATTAATCGTCCTAAATTATTGTTACTTGATGAGCCGCTATCGGCACTCGACCACAAGCTACGTTTGCAAATGCAGTCTGAGCTTAAACGGCTACAGCGTGAGCTGGGCATTACTTTTGTTTTCGTCACCCATGACCAAGAAGAAGCACTATCGATGTCAGACCGTATTGCGGTGATGAAAGACGGCACCTTTCAGCAAATCGGCACACCTATCGAGATTTATGAAACGCCCGCGAATTTATTTACTGCCAAATTTATCGGTGAGACCAATCTATTCAAGGCAGAAGTCAAAGGCGTCTACGCTGACCAGCCAGATCGTGATGGCAAAGTCACTAACGGACGTATCGAAGTCGAAGTCTGTGAGGCACAAGCTCAAGACGGCCCAACGACGTTACGTAATTTACGTCGTCCTGATTTTGCCAATGATGTGCAAGTAGGCGACATCGTCAATTTACTACTGCGCCCTGAAGATTTGCGAATTTATGATCCTAATGACGATGTCCATACTGGACTGTTTGGCCGAGTGATTGAAAGTAACTATAAAGGTAGCACTTTAGACTCTATTATTGAATTGGCAAACGGTCATATTATCAAGGCTTCTGAATTCTTTGATGAAGACGATCCAAGCTTTGATTATAAATTGAATGAAGCGGTCAAGGTCTCATGGGTTGATGGCTGGGAATGGGTGCTACCAGATGACAGTTCACTTGATCCCTCACTTGATCCCTCACTTGACCCCTCAATTGACCATTCAACCGCCAACTCAAGCGAACATCAAAGCATGTCTGTGCAAAAGGATGTCAGCTGATGGCACGTACTAGCCGTTTCAATTTGGGCAGCAAAAGTCCTTTTCGTACCGCAACGCTGTGGTTGATTTGGGGTTGGTTGCTTATTTTTGCCTTATTACCCAATATTCTAGTCATCGCTGTTAGCTTTTTGACCCGCGATAGCAGCGCTTTTATCAGCTTGCCGGTCAGCATCGACAGCTATGTACGCATAATTGATCCGTTGTATTTTGAGGTATTTGTCCATTCATTATGGATGGCAAGTATCACCACGGTTATCTGCTTGCTGCTTGGTTATCCTTTTGCGTGGCTGGTCTCTAAAGCCAAAACTCGCTGGCAGCCGCTGCTCATGATGCTATTGATATTGCCGTTTTGGACGAACTCTCTAGTACGCACTTATGCCCTCAAGTTATTGTTTGCTAATAATGGTTTGATTAATAAATTCTTGCTAGCGATAGGTGTGATTGATACTCCTATTGATATTTTATACACGCAAGGCGCGGTCATAGCGGGACTGACCTATTTGTTATTTCCCTTTATGGTATTGCCGTTGTATGCAGTCTTTACTGACTTGCGCAATGACATGCTACTCGCGTCGCAAGATTTGGGTGCATCGAGAAGGCAGACCTTTTGGCATGTGGTGCTACCACTCACAACACCAGGGATTATCTCTGGGGTACTGTTGGTGTTATTACCAGCGATGGGTATGTTCTATGTGGCCGATATTTTAGGCGGCTCGCGCAACTTGTTGGTCGGTAATATTATCAAAAACCAGTTTTTGGATGCGCGTGATTGGCCGTTTGGCGCAGCGGCAAGCGTATTATTGACCCTCGCTATGGCGGTACTATTACTCGCCTATCGTGCCAGTAGTCGCCGCATTGGCAAGACTGACTTTAATGAGGTGGCCTAATGTCTTATAGTTCACCAACCAAAAAACCTCGTACGCTTAAGATTGGCAGTATCGCCGCCAAAGGCTATCTCGGGTTGATTTATGCCTTGCTATATCTGCCCATTATCGTCCTAGTGGTGATGTCTTTTAACAAGTCAAAAATCGGCTACAACTGGGATGGCTTTAGCTTAAAGTGGTACGAATCACTATTTAATAACCAAGCGATGCTCGATGCATTTTGGCACTCTATTGTTTTAGGATTGGTTGCCGCGACTGTCTCGACTTTGATAGGAACGCTCACTGCCCTAGCCTTACATCGCTATAACTTTCGCGGTAAGGGCTTATTAAATGGACTTTTATTTGTCCTGATGATGTCGCCTGAGATTGTATTGGCTATCTCATTATTGGCGCTATTCTTGCTGATTGGTCTACAGCTAGGTTTTGTCTCACTACTATTGGCACACATTACTTTTTGCCTGCCGTTTGTCGTCATCACTGTCTTTGCGCGGTTAAGCAGCTTGGATGAGCGCTTGATGGAAGCGGCGCGCGACTTGGGCGCCAGTGAATCGACGATGGTACGTACCGTGCTGATTCCCGTTATTTTGCCAGCAGTAATGGCAGGTTGGTTGCTCGCCTTTACCTTATCGCTAGATGACGTCGTGGTTTCAACCTTTGTCACGGGCCCTAGCTATGAGATATTACCGCTACGAATTTACTCGATGGTACGAGTAGGACTCAAGCCAGAAGTTAATGCTATTGGTACACTATTATTAGTCGCTTCTTTGATATTGGTCATTATCTCACAGTTGCTGTTACGCAAGCGCTAGTTGTCCATGGCTCATTAATCATACGCTATGAATGAAAGTCAGCAACATATGTACTATAATGAATTTTTCTCAACTTAGCAGGCAGGTTGTCTTATGCTAGAGCTCCGCCATCTTAATACGTTAACTGCATTACGAGCGCATGGTTCACTTGCTGCGGCTGCCGATGAGCTGCACGTGACAGCTTCTGCGGTCTCGCATCAGCTAAAAGAGCTAGAGAATTATTACGATATTAGCTTGGTCAATCGCCGCACGCGTCCGCTGACTTTTACGCCAGCTGGCAAGACGGTACTGGCATTGGCAGACAGCATTATGCCGCAGGTCACTCGTACCAAGTCCAATCTGAAACGCTTGGCACACGGTCAAGCAGGTAGATTACGCCTAGCATCCGAGTGTCACAGCTGCTTTGATTGGCTAATGCCGATACTTAATCATTATCGCCGCGAATGGTCGGATGTCGAGCTGGATTTTGCGACGGGTTTTGAGCCTGAACCGCATCATTTATTAATAGAAGGTGATATTGATCTACTCATTACCACCAGTGATTTACCGATAGAGGGCATCAGCTATCAGCCGTTGTTTGAGTATGAGAGTCGCTTGGTGCTATCGCCAACGCATGATTTAGCGGTGCAGAAGCTTATTGAGCCGACTGATTTGACTGAAGAGACCTTGATTGCCTATCCGGTAGAGGCCAAGCGTCTCGATATTATTGCCAATTTTATGACGCCAGCTCAAGTCAGTTTTGATAGTATTCGTACGACAGAGCTGACTGCGATGCTGATTCAGCTGGTCGCTAGTGAACGCGGTGTGGCGGCCTTACCTGATTGGGTCGTTGCTGAATATGAGAAAAAAGGTTGGGTCGTCTCGCGACCGCTGGGTGATGGTGTGCATTGCCAGCTGTATGCAGCGACACGCACATCGAGTCAAGATACCGCTTATATGCAAGGGTTTGCGAGTTTGCTACAAGGAATAGTAAAGCCGGTTTAATATTTCGCTATTTACTAAATTATTCCAGTTAAGAAATATCGTCCGCTCTCTTACGTTATGACGAGCATTATGGTAAATGACGGTTCCCTAGTGAGGACTTGAATGTCTGGCTGTGAGCTATGTATACCAATAGGTTGAATTATTAAGATAATGACGGTGTACTTAATGGTGTACTTAGCATACATATTCTATCGTATTTGAATTGCTGGCTACCTAGTGTTTTTACCTATTAAAAAGTTCATATATTAATTCAATACCAAAAAAAATTTTGGTCTTGCGTCTGTCAATGCTTCTAAAAGGTACAAATCTTGAAAATTTCTTTCTCCCCATTCAACTAGTTGTAATTCCCCTGAAAGACTTTTAATATAGGAATTCACAAAAGAAGACAACATATATTGCGAAAAAATAGGATGTTTATCAGTAAAGTATTTCCATCCAATAATGTAAACTTCTTTCCATTTTAACCAGTTTTCAATCAGATAATCTGATACTACATCTGTAAGCGCATCTAGGCTTTTACCTGTAACTAGCTTAGGGCTGTAAGATCCGTACAATACCTTCCCTATTGTCAAAGTGAAGTCTTCTTTACTCTCACAGCCCATTAAGTCTATAACAACTATGTCAGGGTCATCCAATCTTTGCTGACCAAATTGAACCCAAGACTCGTTATCTCGAAAATAAATCATTTAATTCTCCCAAAAGCTTTACTGCCATGAATACTATGTTCAAACTCAGCTGCTGGACTAAATATGCAAACCTTATCCAGATCAGTACATACAAAAGGTATACCCTAAGGGAACCACCTAAAAGGTGCCAAAAACCTATTAACAGACCACTTAAAACAGACTGCAATAAAAGAACTACTCAAATCAGACCATTAAGTGAGTAATATCTATCGAAGGTTACAAAACCAACTTAAACAAATAAAATCCGATAGCAGTCGCCAGTAAAGTCAGTCCCACATGTAAACCGATAAGCGCCAATCCTGCCAGCAAACGGCCATCATTAATAAAGGTAAAGACCTCCGCGCTAAAAGTGCTAAACGTCGTCAGCCCACCCAAAAACCCAGTGATTACGAACAGTCTAGCATTGTCAGACAAGCCGCTACCCATCCGCCCGAACCACACTAGAGCGAGCCCTATTAACAAGCCGCCCAACACATTAGCGCCCAACGTACCTAGTGGTATCCAATGATGCAGCGGATTAAAGCGCGCAAGCCAGCCTCGCAAACACGCGCCCAGCGCGGCGCCTAAACCAATCGCAATCCACTGCATAGATCATCCTTAGGTTTAATAAAGGTTAACGAATAGCGTATTGAGAAAGTCATCTTTAAACCGCTGGTAGCTCTGTCATCGGCCAGCGCGGCACGCAGCTCACCGCCAAATCATCTGATTGACCCGCTTGCAGGCGCTCGTAACCGGCATAAGCAATCATCGCACCATTGTCCGTACATAATGCTGGCGGTGCATAATGAACCGTCGCATTTATTTTGGCTAGCTCAGCTTCTAGCGTCTCGCGCAAATGGATATTGGCACTGACACCACCCGCAATCACCAAACGGTTCATCTCTGCTTGCTTGAGCGCTTTGATGGATTTTTTTACCAGTGTATCGACCATCGCGTGTTGGAAACTGGCAGCGATATCCGCGCGAACTTGTGGGTCGCTATCCGAGACATTACCCGAACCACCTGAGCATGGCGTGTCTTTGATAAGGTTATGCACGGCCGTTTTCATACCGCTAAAGGAAAAATCCAAACCACGATGTAACATCGGTCTTGGTAAACTGTAAGCATTTGGGTTGCCAGTCTCTGCCAGTTTGGCAATATTGGGACCACCAGGATAAGGTAAGCCCAACATTTTGGCGGCTTTGTCAAAACACTCACCTGCCGCATCATCTATCGATTCGCCCAATATCTCATACTGACCCACACCACGTGCGGCGATAAGCAAAGTATGCCCACCAGACACTAACAGCGAGACAAAAGGAAAAGCTGGAGGATTTGCACCCATGAGCGGTGCCAACAGATGACCTTCCATATGATGGATACCAATCGCAGGAATGTCTAAGCCATACGCCAAGCTGCGTCCAAACAATGCACCCGTCATTAAGGCACCAATAAGCCCGGGGCCTTTGGTATAAGCAATCGCATCAATCTCGCTTTTCTTGACGTCGCACTGCTCAAGCAACTCATTAAGCAAAGGCACCAGCTTGCGAATATGATCACGACTGGCAAGCTCAGGTACAACACCGCCGTAGAGTGCATGCAGCTCTATCTGTGAATACAATACCTGTCCAACCAGACCTTGATTGTCACTGTTCATTTGCTCACTATCAAAAATCGCCAGTCCCGTCTCATCACAAGAGGTCTCTAAACCCAATACCTTCATACTTTTGCCTTTATACCTTTGTTTTCGAGCTGCTTTTTGCCGTTTTTTTATCTTACATCACTTTAGGAATTTGAATAGCGAATAAAATAAGCCAAATACTATTTCTAGTTCAACAAATGATTTTCGCACAGTCAGTCATATTCGTTAAGGTTGATATCAATAAAAAACGGGCATAAAAAAACCGCCATTGTCAGTCACAATGACGGTCAGTTTAACAAATTTCAATGGCTAATATATTCCATTAAGCCTTATTAGCTCACAGATGCTAGCATATAATCAACCGCTGCATGCACTTGCGCTTCAGTGACGCCATTTACCGCTTGCGCTGGCATCTTATTAAAGCCTTTAGCGGAGTGACTATACAGCGTTTCTTTATCCTTGGTCAGACGAGCCGTCCAAGCCGCCGTATCGCCATATTTTGGCGCATTGAGCAAACCAGCAGCATGACAAACCTGACAGTTTGACTCATACAGTTTAGCACCAGCATCAGCAGCCAGCACTTCAGGCTCAGCAGCAGTTTCAGGTGCTACCGCTTCTTCAACCATCATGTCGGTAGACTCTGTTTCTGCTTCAATCACAGGCTCAGGCGTCGTGATTTCAGGTTCTGCTACGACTGTTTCTTCAACGGCAGTATTAGCATGTTCATTGGCTGCTGTACTCTCTTCAGTGGCCTTGTTATCGCCACTACAAGCACTCACTGCAAATATCACGCTCATACTGATTACAGACAATCTCAGTTTCTTCATATACGATTGTATATCAATCATGGTTTTACCCTTACTTAATAAGTCTGTAATCGGCTAATAATGCAATATATAAGCTCAAAATACTTGCCTATACTACTAATGACTGTCTAAGAGTTCGTTCAGCACTAACTTATTCAGCAGTGGCTGCCGCTGCATCTTCAGTAGCCATATCAGTGCTGTCAGTAGTCGGAGCAGCGGCTGTATCAGCACTATCGGTAGCCGTTGCTTCTGCCATATCAGTGTCAGCCATACCAGCTTCAGCAGTAGTAGCACCATCGACTGCCGTACCGTCTGCAGTCATATCCGCAGCTGGCATCGGGGCGGTTTCTGGAAACTCCATTTCTTCAGCAGGTGGGCCATTTTTTATCGCAAGTGCCGCTGCTTCATCAACGCGATCTTTTGCATATACTTCATGCTCTTTGTCGCCACCACAAGCGCTCACGCTCGCACCCAAAGCAACGATAAATGCTGTGCTCAACACCGTACTTAATACTGTTTTTTTCATGCCGACATCCTCAATAAAATACACATAAAACGGTTCATATGCTTACTAGAGTCTATTTGATATTCAAACGTGGTGCTGGCAGTCACTATTTTTTAGACAATATGTAGTGAAATTGTTGAAGCCTAGTCATTCTAGGTTAAACCATTTCGCCATAATATATTGGCAAAAAAGAGTACTGCACTGAAAGTGCTGATGCTAAAATTACCCCAACCGTTGTTGAAAACCTAGCTAAGGTCTCGACATTATCGTCGGTTTTCGCCTAGTTTGGCGTAACTTTAGCCATCAGCAGCCCTGATATTTGAATGTTCAATAGACCCTATAATATGGAAATTATCATAGCATAAACTCCAACCAAACCGTTATAGACTGTAGGGACTTTTTATTCACGGTAAATTTTGTGCCCTGACTCAATCTAAAGCAAGACAGTTGCACCTAAATACTCATCTAAGCAAATAACATATAGACAATAAACCATTAAAATCGTTGACTTTGTTGGTATTTTTTATTAAAATACCTGCCCTTGTGCTAATGCGCAAGAATTGTCCTAGTTTGAGCTGATGCCTGTGATCTTGAGATATTACGGCTAAATACTAATACACAGCCAAGCTAATGCCCTTATATCTCATCCTAATCGAGGAGTCTTCATGCCTGCAGTTAAGGTTAAAGAAAACGAACCAGTAGATATCGCTATCCGTCGTTTCAAACGTGCTTGTGAAAAAGCTGGCGTATTATCAGACGTACGTAAGCGTGAGTTTTATGAAAAACCAACGCAAGTACGCAAGCGCAAAAAAGCAGCTGCCGTAAAGCGTTATAAAAAGAAATTACAACGCGAAACTATTCGTACCACTCGTATGTATTAATCAGTAATCTGATTTAGTTACGTACAAGCGCTACACTAACGCCACTGTTATCCATTGATATCAGTGGCGTTTTTTATGCTACAATTTTTGTTATTACTGCTGATACATTTTTTATCAAAGCCACTTTTTTTATCAAAGCCACTTTTTTATTAAAGCCCCGATCAGCAGGTTTTGCTCTACAAACCTAACAAACAACATATGACAAATAGCATTTAACAGATAAATAAGGATGATAGCAGTGAGCCAACTTAAACAGACTTTATCAGACAATATCAAAGTTTCCATGAAAGCTCGTGAGCTTGAGCGCGTTAAGGTATTACGTAACGTACAATCAGTCATCAAGCAAATTGAACTTGATCGTCAAATAGAGCTCGATGATGCAGGCGTACTAGAAGTTTTACAAAAGCAGCTTAAACAACGCCAAGAATCGCTCGGTATTTTCACCGAAAACGACCGTGATGACTTGGCAACCAAAGAGCAGTTCGAGATCGATATCATCAATGAGTTCATGCCACAGCAAATGAATCAAGACGAGATCATGGCATTGGTAAATGCCGAGATTGCCACGCAAGGTGCTACTTCTATGCGTGATATGGGTAGTGTGATGGGCGTGCTAAAGAACAAAACCGCTGGTCGTGCTGACCCTGCGCTCATCTCTAAGCTGGTAAAAGAAGCTTTGCAAGGTTAATATTTTTTATGGTCAACATCGTTGCTTGAGACTGATGTGCCGTAGCTGTAAATGATGAACAGATAAACACAACCGCCTAAGGCTTAAAGTCTTTGGCGGTTTTTACGTCTTTAATTTCTGCATTTATGCTCGCCAAGAGCGGACGCGCACTATTTGCTTGCGCGGTCGTTTGCATGCTTTCAGCCAATCGTTTGGCCTGCGTTAAGGAAGTAAGCGCACTTTCATAGCGCCCATTCCATAGCTGATCATGGCTGCGATAGCGCAATGCGTTGATTGTCGCGATGTTGGCTAGCTGCGGGGAGTCAGTCGTTTTGGCAATTCTCTCATTGGCAAGTTGTAAGCTTTGCCATGCGTAACGATCGCTTGGTTGCTGCTGGGTCAAAGGTTTTAACAAGGCTTGTGCTTTGGTCGGCTGATTGCTGTTCGTCAACGCTTCGGCTAAATACAAGCGCAAATCACGGCGCTCAGGGTAAACACGCTGCTGACGCTCTAATACTTCGGCGGCTTGCTGCCATTTGCCTTGTTCATTCAGCATTTGGCTATGCGTAATCGACAACAATGGCTCTAATGACTGGCGCTGCGCCGCTGGTAACACGACAAGTTCCGCCAATATGTCATTGGCATCAGTAAAGCGTTGTTGCTCGCTATACCAAGTCATCAACGCCAATTTGGCACCTAAGCTGTTTTTGGCAGCCGCTGTCAGTGTGGTCTCAGACGCATGCTTACCTGTACTTTGGACACGCCAATAAAGCAAATCAAACTGCACTTGATGACGCTGCTGCTGGCTTAATGACATGGCGGGATACTGCTGGGCGCGGCTCTGTGATTCGCTCAAACGTTCATTGCTTAAGGGATGCGAACGTACAAAACTGGGCAAAAACAGATTGGCTGTCTGATTAAGTTGGCTTTTTTGATTCATCGTGGCAAAGAATCTCGGCATCGCGCGTGGGTCATACCCAGCTTGGGTCATGATTTGCATCCCTACCCGATCGGCCTCGCGTTCGTTATTGCGACTAAAAGCCATGCTGCTATTCATTAGTGCTGTTTGGCTGCCCATCAGTACTGCTGCTGTGGCATCACCATCGACCGCTGATGCGGCAATCGCGGCCAGCATACCGCCTATTTGCATCAGTAAGGCTTTCTTACGTTCATCAACGCCACTCTCATAATGGCGTTGGCTAATGTGCGCCACTTCATGAGCGACGACACTAGCCAATTCATCCATACTACTCGCAGCCAGTATCGTCCCTGTATTAATGCCAATGACGCCGCCTGGCACTGCAAAAGCATTAATACTGGGATTGTCGATGATCACCAAGCCCAAGGGCGCTTGCTCACGCGCTTGTGCATTGAGCCGCCACGTCATTTCTTTAACCGTTTCTTGCACCCAAGGATCATGCTCCATTTTTGCGCGACCATTGATACGTTGTAATGACCACTCACCAAGCAGCTTATTTTGATACTGTTCCGCGAAGCTCAGTCCTTGCCCGCGTAAATTGGGTAAATCGAGCGCTTCTGCCGCTGGTGTTTGCCATGAGTTATAGGCAAATGGCGCAGCAGAATTTTCGCTACTATTGGCGCCAGTTGTCAGAGCCAATAATACAGCCGATAGCCCTAGTTTTATTGCATGAGGCATAAGCAAACGACCTGTTTTTTGTTTGGATACAAACAATATCATTTTCTGTATATCCTTAACGATGGCGCACTCATTCAATTTATTGCTGCCTTGTCTATAGTCGGTTCAGTATAATTTGGATACAAGGAAGGCGGGTGAAAGTACTACAAGTAGTAGACTAAGCAAGCTTGACACCGTATCCAATTTATAGAGGATTGACTATACCAAGCAGTGACTGTCTATTAGAATGATACAGATGCGCATCTTACCCACTTGATAATAACGTAATTTTGACTATACGAGCTTGTTTATACAAGGTCAATTCTAGTCTGTATTTAGCTACCAATAACTCGGCTGTGCGTCACTATTGTGCAACATGACAATGTAATTATTGATGGTCAATTTTTGGTTTGATTGTTGATAGCATTTTTAGCTGTCAGCCTTGAGTAGTCATTCTAGTGAGCCAAACATTACGATGACTATATTCAACTGCAACTGCATCGCGGCAATTTGCTATAATAACGAATGGTCGCAAAATGTCTACATTAGTGCCGTTTACTTAATAGACCAAACAGATTGATAAGTTAATATTAATAAATATGGTCTATTAAATTCTCTACGGCTACCAATTCAAGTTTTAATATCTCAAGGTTTTTTATGTCTGCTGACAGTCAGTTAATTACCACACAAGGGTCTTACTTTGTTTGTTTGTCAGCAAGTTTGCCTGATACGCAGCAGCATGTTATTAAAGAGTTATTAGACTTATTGTCTACTGGTCATACGGGTAATATTGAGTTGGATGGAACGACAGGCTCCGCTCAATCGATTCTTAACATAAAAAGTTGGGTAGACGGGCGTGGACTTGCCTGCCCGATGCCACTGTTAAAAACCAAAGTGGCACTACGCGATGTAGCAGCTGGCGAGTCGTTATATGTTGTGGCAACCGACCCTAACTCGAAAGCGGATATCACCGCTTTTTGTCAGCAAAGCCAGCAAGCTAAAACGACGCCTAGTTTGGGATTAACGATGAGCGAAATGACCGACAAAGTACTGGTTGATGGCGCTACATCACAGCGTTTCGATACAATATATCACTTCATCATTACCAAAACTGATAGCAAATAAGCGTCGCTATCCTTTACAATTACA
Organism: Psychrobacter sp. AT9; assembly: GCF_047272965.1. Taxonomy (NCBI): domain Bacteria; kingdom Pseudomonadati; phylum Pseudomonadota; class Gammaproteobacteria; order Moraxellales; family Moraxellaceae; genus Psychrobacter; species Psychrobacter sp. AT9. Next base: position 336,607 of record NZ_JBKOTW010000001.1, on the reverse strand, counting down.
ACAATAAAGATTTTTATCTGACTGTTTGTTTATCTATTTAACCAAGGTCAAGAATATGGCTACTACCGCTAATGATGCTGCGAAAACACGTAAAAAAGATGGCGCAGCGCCTGAAAAAAACGAAGCGCGCGATGCAGCCCTAAAAGCTGCTGCGGCGCGTCCACCTTATGATGCTAGTGCATTTGAAGATACGAGCACTCGTGACTTAGTGCCAGCGATGCCGACGCATCTGTCAGCGCCTGGGGTCAATCTGGGCGCGTATATCAATACTGTGCACCAAATCCCTATTTTAACCCCGACGCAAGAGCAAGAGCTTGCCCATCGCTATTATGATGAAGGCGACGTGGAAGCCGCACGCTTGCTCGTTATGTCGCATTTGCGCTTTGTGATTCACATCGCGCGCAGTTATTCAGGCTATGGTTTACCACAAGCGGATCTCATTCAAGAAGGCAACTTGGGGTTAATGAAAGCCGTCAAGCGTTTTGATCCCAATAAAGGCGTGCGTTTGGTCTCCTTTGCGGTGCATTGGATTAAAGCTGAGATTCACGAATTTGTGATTCGTAACTGGCGCATTGTAAAAGTCGCGACCACCAAGGCGCATCGTAAACTGTTCTTTAACTTACGCAGTCTTAAAAAGACCAATAACCAACTCACTCTTGAAGAAGCAGATGCCATCGCCAATGACTTAAATGTTACGCGTAAACAAGTGCTTGAGATGGAATCGCGTCTCACCTCCTATGATGCGTCATTTGAAGCGCAATCTAGCGACGATGATGATGGCCGTTATGCGCCGCAACTGTTTTTAGAAGATGGCATCGATCCTGCTGAGATGGTGGAAGAATCAGATTGGGAAGAAAACAACTCATCGGCATTGATTGCAGCGATGGATACCCTCGATGATCGTTCACGCGATATCGTTGAGCAGCGCTGGCTGTCTGAGCAAAAATCAACCTTGCACGAATTGGCAGCGGTTTACTCTATCTCGGCTGAGCGCGTACGCCAAATCGAAAAGAACGCTATGGATAAAATCCGTGAGGCGATGACTATCGATAGTGTCATTTTACCCAATGATATTCAGTAAATCGTCCCCTATGCGCTATTACCGCTGCGCTATTGACAGGCTTGAATGATAATACGAGTTTTCGCATGGTAAATTGGATAGGTATTGCAGCGATCAATATGGCCATTGCTGTTGGCTTAGGCGCTTTTGGGGCACATGGTCTCAAAAGTATGGTCAGTTCTCAGCAGCTTGAATGGTGGCATACGGCAACGCTCTATTGGTTTGTCCATGCCCTCGGTTTATTGCTGGTTGGCATACTTGTCCGTCTAAATTATACGACTCAGACGAGTGCATGGTTGCTGCAAGTTGGCGTTATTATATTCGCTGGTAGCCTATATGCGATGACATTGGGCGCACCACGTTGGTTTGGCGCAATCACACCTATTGGAGGTGTTTTGATGATTGCAGGTTGGCTGTGGCTTGCTGTCTCAGCGTTCCGCTTGAGCAATGCCGCCAGCTAAATATAGTCAAAATATTCTAAAAACGCGACGGTACTGCTGATATCAATTTTTTGTAGCCTCTGTCTACGCAGGCACAGCAAGCAAGAAAAATGGATATCAGCAGTGCGTGATGTATCGATATTACTTTTCACTGACTACAGTAAAGTGATTAACAGCTGCGAAAAAGATAGATAGTAATGATGTGACTGAACGATATGGCAAAAAAAGGAATTTTAACAATTAAGGAGTACATTTTATGAGTACCATTAGCGTTAATGGTAAACATCTACAGACCACCCATCAGACCGTGCAATTGGTTATCAATGAGCTAGGACTTAGCGAAGGTCGCTATGCAGTCGAGGTCGATGGAGATCTGATCCCAAAGAGCGAACTTGGTCAGCTACGTATCACTGAGGGGATGAATATTGAAGTGGTACAAGCAGTTGGTGGCGGCTAGTTGTTCATTGGATAGCGACCTCCAAAATAATAATTGAGCAATATCAGTAGCTACAACAAGCAAAAATTTATTAATAACATCCTCTCTTTCGTTAAATAATGACGGGATGATAAGCAATAAAAAGACCTCAACGTTAGATACGTTTGAGGTCTTTTTTATTGCTTATTATGTCTTTACTCAATCAATAGGCTATTTATATTATTTATTCATACTATTTATGGGTTTATTAGCCACTATATATTGAGCATCAATCATAATAAAACTAAACGGCTGGCACTACATCAGCGGTGCTGAGATCTTCATAGCGTCCATCACGCCCTGCACCCTGAGTCTTTTTACGCTCCTGACGGGTTTTATATTTACGTACTTGTCTATCAAGCTTGTCTGCCATCTCATTAATGGCTTTATACATATCATCCTCAAGCGCTTGGACAAACATTTCTTGACCTGAGACTCGCATAATCGCTTCGGCTTTATGGCTCTTTTTACCACCATCACTTGCGCCGCTATTGTCTAGCGATAAGATCACTTTAATACTTTGTATCTGATCGAAGTGACGCTCTACTTTTTCAAGTTTTTCGCGAACCGCTTTGTCCATTGCATCGGTAACACTGATATGGTGACCACTGATAGAAACATTCATATTATTGTCCTTTTATTTATGACTTACAATCAACAGATGAGGCGGCATTCCTACCCTTTTCATCTTGCCTTACCAACGACCGCTACAAAATTTTTGATAAAAGTTGACGTATCCTTATATTGCCAATTTAGTATCGCCCTTTTTTTACCAAAAAAAATTTTGCGTCGTTTTTGTCTTTGGTATGACTCTAATTTGTCATGAAAACCTGATAGTAGCAAGATAGTAAATTGTAACTAAGTGTAACAATGGCTGTTGTTTCTTGCAGGTTTCTATATAATCAAAAAATTTTATTTTTTATATTTATAATAAGGTATATTGAAATTTTCCTGACTTTGAGGATAAGTCATTGAATTATGGCAATTAATATTTTTGCTTGCGCTGGGCAGATGAGCCAATATTCATCGCTTCACGATATTTGGCCACCGTTCGGCGAGCAATATCGATACCTTCAGAAAGCAGTTGATCTTTTATGCGATTGTCAGACAGCGGTTTTTTGGGATCTTCATCCGCTATCAGCTTCTTAATCATCGCGCTGATAGCCGTCGAGGAGATGTCACCATCGCTACTACTGACATGCGATGAGAAGAAATGCTTGAGTGAAAACAAGCCTTGCGGTGTCAAAATGCTTTTGCTAGTGGTCAAACGCGAGACGGTCGATTCATGTAAATCAACCTCTTCAGCGATGACTTTTAGGATAAGCGGTTGCATGGCCGTCGCACCGTGCTGCAAAAACTCTTGCTGATAGCGCACGATACTGGTCGCTACCTTTAACAGGTTTTGATTGCGCTCTTCGATACTACGAATAAACAGCCGCGCATCGGTGAGATTTTCACGCAAATATTGATTATCAGGACTGTCATCGCCACGTTTGACCAAATTGGCATATTCTTGATTGACCCGTATTTTTGGTAATGTCTCAGGGTTCAGTCGTACCTGCCAGCCATCTATCTGTGCAGTAGCATTGGCTCTGTTGCTATTATTGGTGCTCTGAGTATTGTGGCGACGGATAGGCGTGACTAGTACATCAGGGATGTCATAACTGGCAGGCGGTTGAGCGTAATCTGGCTGATTGCTTTGAAACAGCAAACCTGGCGAAGGGTTTAAGCCGCGCAGTAAGTTAAGCGCAGGGGTAATGTGCTCAGGTGCCAACCCTGTCCGTTCAGTCAGCGCTTTGATATTATTACTGACTAAATGTTCACTGGCGGACAATAGCGCTTGCGCCTCTTTGAGATAGTCAGTATCAGCATCGAGCTTGACCAGCTGAATCGCTAGACACTCACTTAAATTGCGCGCACCGACGCCCAATGGATCGCACGATTGGATAACGCGCAGTACCGCCATGACCTCATCATGCTCAACGCGCTCCTCCCATTGATAAAAGCTTGCCATGGTCTCAAAGCTTTGTAACAGCTCATCAATATCAAGGCGCACAAAGCCCATATCATCCATCGAGTCCATCAGATATTCTGCAATCAGCATGTCCGTCTCCGAGAGACGCTTAAAGTTAAGCTGCCAACGCACATGATCCTGTATCGTGGCGCAGGTAGCACCTTGATAACGATCAAACTCATCATAATCTGATTTTGCTAAAGCACTAGAAGCACTGCCAGCACTAAAATGACTGGCATCAAAACGGTCAGTATCAAAGCGACTATCGTCATCGTTATCTAACGCTTGATAATCTGTCGCACCCTCATCGATACCTGACTGCTGTAGTTTATCGAAGCTATCCGCTGAACCATCACTGTAATCGCCCGTACTATCATCGTCATAGCTGGAAGTAGATGACGCGGTAAATGAATCAGCGCTAGCAGCTTGGTTCCAAGTATCGAGGGTTAATGGCTCGCTAAAGTCATCTACCATCGTATCGTTATTGCTCTCGTATTCGTCTTCCTCATCCTCGATACGTTCAAGCAGCGGATTACTATCCAGCTTGGCCTGAACCTCTTGTGCGAGCTCAAGACTAGAGAGCTGCAACAATTTAATGGCTTGCTGCATTTGCGGGGTGAGCTTTTGTGATGTACTTAGCGTGGTCGCCAATCCGAACGACATACTCATAGGTAGCTTATTACACTCCAATCGTGGTGATATAGTCTATAGTTAATTTACTCTAAATCAGATACAGCGTTTGGCTTGCTTAGCCTACTGTTTGTAGCACTTCCAATCGCCTGCTTTGTATCTAAATTATGTTGAACCGACTATATGTTATGCTGATTAAGGTCGTGAGTTCATATTATCAGGTCATGACGATAGCATTTTTTGCCACAATTTTGCTATGATAATTTATACCCTATGCGCACGAGCTTTTAATACCTTTCTTATAAAAATACCGAGATACAGGTTTTACTGCCTGAATGAATCAATATTTCAGCACATATAACCTGTTAATAATGACAAGCTTATTATGATAAGAAAGATTAAGTACGCGCCTTGTCAGCTCAAGAATAACTGAGGAGCAAACTATGAATAATCCTATAAATAATACGCAATTCACCATTGCTGCGATCCAAATGAACAGTCAGCAAAACACGGATAACAACTTAGCTGATATAAAAGCTGCCATCATTGATGCCCGTGCCCAAGGTGCTCAGCTGGTGGTTTTACCAGAAAACTGCTGCAGCATGGGTGAGCAGTTTGCCACTGCTGAGCAATTTGATGCACTATCAGCGACGTTGGCGGATTACGCTCGTACCTACGGTATTTATGTGCTGGTCGGCTCTCTGCCCTGTGTTTATCGCCCAGATGGTATGGTCGTACCTGATGGTAAATTGCGTCAAGTCAGCCAGCTGTTTGCCCCTGATGGCAAACGGGTAGCACGCTATGACAAAATTCATTTATTCACAGCGACGGTGGCGGATAAGCAAGGCAACTATAATGAAGCCGCCACGTTTGAGCCGGGCACACAGACTGTCATCGCACCGATTGAGGTAAATGATGCCGTGTATCAATTGGGGATGATGGTTTGTTTTGATTTGCGTTTCCCCGCCTTGGCGCAACGTTTGCGGCAAGCGGGTGCTGACATATTGAGCGCGCCGTCAGCCTTTACTTATTTGACGGGGCAAGCACACTGGTCGCTGTTGCTACGCGCGCGGGCGCTAGACAGTCAATGTATGGTCATTGGCGCAGCACAAGGCGGTGACCATCTCTACAAAAATGGGAATACACGGCAGACGTGGGGACATACCGCCATCACCGCTTTTGATGGCACTATTATAAATAGTTATGATGATAGTGCACTGAGTAAGCAGGCTCTGGGCAAAGAAGCTGTTGTTCAAGAACAGCAAAATTATGAAATCGTCTTGGCAACTTTTGATAAGTCTGCCCAAGCGCAAGGTCGGCAAAAAATGCCTATCTTTGACTGCCATCGTTTGGCTTAAGGGTAGCGCTGGTTTGTTTACATAAACGGCTTTAGAGTTTGAACGTCAGTCTTTAAACTTTACGTTGAGTCTTTATTATTCTGCGCATGAGTCGCACGCGGATGGGCGCGATCATAGACTTGCGTAAGCTTAGCAAAATCCACATGGGTATAAATTTGTGTGGTGCTAATATCGCTATGCCCAAGCATCTCTTGTACCGCACGCAAGTCACCGCTGCCCGACAGCATGTGCGAGGCAAAGCAATGGCGCAATAGATGCGGATACATATTTTGGGCAATGCCTGCCCGCGTTGCCGCGACTTTTAGACGTTGTTGCACTGCTCGCGTTGACAAGCGTGTGCCCAATTTTTCACTGATAAATAATGCGGTGTCCATCTGCTCCACCCACAGGTTACGATGCGGTAGATAGCGCGTAATCGCTTCTGCTGCTTTAATGCCCAATGGTACTAGGCGCGTCTTATTGCCTTTACCTGTCACTCGTACCCGCAAATCAGACAAATCCACATCTGCCATATCCAGTGCGACCAACTCGCCGACACGCAGACCACTGCTATAAAGCAGTTCAAACATCGCTTTATCACGCAACCATAATCGCGCTTGCTCCGGCGTATCAGGGATTTCTTGATCCAGTAGTTGCGTCAGTAAATCCACGTCAGCGATCGACGGTAGTGGTCGAGGGCTGCGCTTAAGCTGATAGCCGGTCGTTGGATTAATACGTGCTAAATCCTCTTCGATCAGCCACCCATAAAAGTGGCGGATGGCGGATAGCTCTTGCTGGACACTAGCAAGTGCCAGCTTATCTTCATCGAGTCGTTGGCTGATATGCTGGGCTAATTGACGCTTATCACAGCGCGTCCACGTCAAACGCTTGCCGCGTAAAAACAGCGCCAGTTGGTTCAGTCCCGCAAAATAAGCGGTCAATGTATGAGGTGAATGATTGCGCACTGACAAAGTGTTTAGCCAACGATGTACTGGTGCGAGCAGCTCTCGTAACGAAGCGTCTGACTCGATAGTGGCGGCCAGCTCAGCGGATAGCCACGATTTTGACTTCGAATCTACTGTAGGCGCGGTCGTCATTGTCTATTAGCCTTCTGGATTGGGCTTGATGCCCGCTTGCGCCATCAGACCATCTGGGCTAAATACGCCCTCATAAACAAATGCCGTTGGCCCCGTCATCATGACCGAATAGCCCGGCTGCCATTTGATAATCATGCTACCGCCATAGAGCTGTGCGCGCACATCTTCGCCTTCATCGAGCCAGCCTTCACGGATACCGACTGCCACTGCCGCACACGCGCCAGTACCACAAGCTTGAGTCTCACCGACACCGCGTTCATAGACACGTAGACGAATATGACGCTGGTTCATCACTTGCATGAAGCCGACATTGACACGGTCGGGAAATGCCGGATGTGACTCAATGGCTTTGCCCAAGGTTTCAACATCGGCATCGAGTACGTTGTCGACTTTTATAACGGCATGCGGGTTGCCCATATTGGCAACATAAAGCTGTACAGGCGTCCCATTAACGTCTAGATGATAAGCGTTTTGGATTTTGGTGGTGGCTTTTGGGGTGAATGGAATCTCGTTTGGCTCAAATTTCGGCTTGCCCATATCGACTTCTACCCAACCATAACGGTCAGTAGTCAAAGAAATAATACCGCTCGCTGTCTCAACACGCAGACGCTGCTTAAATGACAGTTTACGTGCTTGCACAAAACGCGCAAAACAACGTGCGCCATTGCCACACTGCTCGACCTCGGTGCCATCAGTATTAAAAATACGATAACCAAAATCGACATCAGGGCGCATGGGCGGTTCAACCACGAGCAATTGATCGAAGCCAATGCCCAAATGACGATCACCCAACAACTGCACCAAATCCTTGGTTAATTCTAAGCGCTGGGTCACCAAATCGATGACCATAAAATCATTGCCCAGACCATGCATTTTTGTAAATTCTATGAGCATATCCTTGAGTCCTATCCTATTTTTATGTATGTGTTATATTAGCACGCTGTCAGATACAATCATAATTATCACCGCTATCAAATACTAAGTTATATTTATCCTTTGAAACCAATATCTTGATAAAGCTCTGCCATAAAAAAACCCACTATCAATACGATAGTGGGTTTTTTTATATTCAAATGTCATGGCAGACCTAATAATGTTACTCGGCTTGCCACAGCGTTTCATCTGCATATAACGCTTCAATGGTTTCGCGTTTGCGAATCAGCTGATGGCGATCGTCGGCCACCATGACCTCACTAGCACGCGGACGCGAATTATAATTGCTACTCATGGTAAAGCCATAAGCACCAGCGCCCGTTATCGCTAAAACATCACCTGTAGCGAGCGATAACAAACGGTCTTTCGCTAAGAAATCCCCTGTCTCACAGATAGCACCAACGATATCCCATGGCTGCGTACCGTCAGTGTCTAGACCATTCTGTGGTAACATTTCAGGAATCACTGCCATTTCAGCTTGGTATAAAGCTGGGCGAATCAAATCGTTCATCGCGGCATCAACAATGGCAAAATTCTTATGCTCGGTTGGCTTTAATACGTCAACTGTGGTCAATAAGATACCGGCATTGGCCACAATACTACGACCCGGCTCAAAGAATACTGTCAGGCCAAGCGCGCTTAATTTAGGTAATAACGCCTCGGCAAACTCATCGATAGACACGGGCGTTTCATCAATATAACGCACCCCTAAGCCGCCGCCCAAATCGATATGGCGTAGCTCGATACCTTTGTCGCGCAGGCTATGCACCAGTTCAATGATTTTATCGAGCGCGGCAACAAATGGCTCAACCTCAGTCAACTGCGAGCCAATATGACAATCAATCCCGACGATATCGATATGCGATAATTCTGCCGCTTGTTGGTAGACAGTGGCCGCATCTTCATGGGCGATGCCGAATTTGTTGTCTTTTAAACCTGTTGAGATGTATGGATGGGTGTTGGCATCGACATCTGGATTGACCCGTAGCGATATCGGCGCAGGCTTATCAAGTGACTTTGCGACGTCATTGATTAAGGTCAGCTCGCTAATCGACTCGACATTAAAGCAGCCAATACCTTGGGTCAGTGCATATTTGATATCACCGCGAGTTTTACCCACGCCGGAGAATACCACGCGCGCAGCTTCGCCACCTGCTGCCAATACTCGCATCAGCTCACCACGCGAGACAATATCAAACCCTGCACCCGCTTGCGCTAGGATACCAAGCACGGCCAGATTAGAGTTGGCCTTAACCGCATAACAAACCTGATGCTTTAGACTGGAAAAGCTATCCGTATAGGCTTGATAGACGTCTAATATCGCCTGTTTTGAGTAAACATAACAAGGCGTGCCATAATGCTTGGCCAACGCTGCGACACTAACTTGCTCCATATATAAAGCGTCGTCGCGATAGTGCAGTGCTGGTAAGTGGGCAGTTAAAGCGTTAGGGTCGATATATAACCCTTGCTCAGTCTGGGTGGTAACTGACTCACCAATAGTAAAATCGGTTACGCCTGCGTGTTGCTCAGAATGACTCATATGCACATCTCTAATTTCATCAGGTTATCAAGGGTAAAGGTTGTCGGTTGCGGCGAGCAAGAACGGCTCTTTGACAAACAATTTTTCTATAAAATTAATAATCGTTAATATCGGTGCTCGGCTCAGGCAATACTTGCTGCTGTTCTAGGTAGCGCGTTTTTTGATAGTCATCATCATCGACACTAGCGAAGGCAGCGTCTTGTGGATTGCTGGTACTGTCGATTTTATCGGTACTCTCTTGCACGGTCTGGCTACTGGAGTCTACTAAATACAAATCGCCTTTTTGCCCGCAGCCTGACAAGCCCAACATCATGGTACTGCCAATAATGAAAATATAGAAGACACGGCGGCTACTGCTAACCAATACGTTAGTAGACTCAGACTTGGAGAAATGGGATTTAATAAGCATAGAATAGATGACCTTTAACATTGCAATGGTGTGGAGGCGCTAAGAGCAAGCAGTATTAGGGCTTGTCTTCAATTCAATCGATAGTCATCTAAATGGGCTAAAAATGGCTAAATCTTGCCAAACATCGTCAAATAGCTGGTTAATATCCCGATATTATCTGCGCTATTTTTCTTGTTTGACGGCAATTCATCTCATTTTTATCACCATTTTTGAAATGAAGACACGCCCTAGTAAAAACCAAATTAAAAATCGAGCACCAAAACAGGAGGATACGACAAGGTTTTAATCATAGCATTATTCTATAAAGCTGTGCGCATAGTGGCTATTAATAATGACCATTCATAATGGCTATTCATAGTAATTGTGAATCACTCAAAAATTTATTAAGCGTTGGTATTATTTTGAGGGGTTACTTTATTTTGGATGTACTACATTACCTTTAGAACTATTACTAGAGCACCATTTTAGTTAGCAAATAGCGATTTAGCAGCTTTTTGACAAACTTTCTTACAATTTATATTGCTCATGGTTTTAGTGCTTTAGCAGCTATTAAACCCCAATGATACTCGGTGCACAGTTGTATTAATTACACGCTCAGTACTGAATTTAAACCTTATCGTGGTCGTGGTATAAGCACAAAAATATGTTACATTATAGCCCGACCTTGCAGCTGTGACGAGCGCGCTAGCAAGCGCCTCATCGACACTCGACAAGTATGGCCGTGCAAGAATGACCAAAATCAGCCCTATTTTTGTTTGACGGATGTCAGCATGAATACGGCTGGTTTTTGTTTATTTAACCCGTGTTAATCTATAATGATTCAACACTTATAAAATATAATCTAAGGATAGAGTATGAGCGCCAGCCTGACCACCACTTTTGATGATAAAAACTCTGACACATCAACCCTGACAAGTCCTACTTTAGTCCTTAATTGTGGCTCTTCTTCTATCAAATACGCGCTGATTAGTGATGACAACTCTACTCGTATTACTGGTCTTGCCGAAAACTTAGGTCTGGATACTGCCCGTATCAAACACACCACTCTAAATGGCGAAAAACTCGAAATCTCTATCCCGGGTGGTCGTCATAAATTGGCGCTACAAAAAATCCTTGAGCTATTAGAGCAGTACCATTTCATCGCGGTCGGTCATCGCGTGGTACATGGTGGCCGTGAATACTCAGCAGCTGTGCGAGTCGACGATCATGCACTCGCAGAAGTCAAACGCCTCAAGATACTGGCACCACTACACAATCCTGCCAATGCGTTGGGTATCGAAGCGGTGCAAGCCATTTATCCTGATATGCCGCAAGTTGTGGTGTTTGATACCGCCTTTCACCAAACGATGCCGCCCGTTGCGTTTCGTTATGCTCTGCCAAAGTACCTGTACGAAGAACACAAAATCCGTCGTTATGGTTTTCATGGCACCTCTCATGCCTATGTCTCAGAGCGTACCAGCCAAATCACGGAGTCTAAAGGGCCACATGGTTGGCTAACAGCACATCTCGGTAATGGCTGCTCGGTGGCTGCCGTATACGATGGCAAGAGTCTCGATACCAGTATGGGTCTGACCCCACTCGAAGGTCTGATGATGGGTACGCGTAGCGGTGATGTCGATCCTAGCTTGCACATGCATCTAAAACGTCAACTCGGTATAAGCTTAGAAGAGACTGATAAAATGCTCAATAGTGACAGTGGACTGCTGGGCATATCAGGCTTGTCTAACGATCTACGTACTATCGAGCAAGCAGCCAGTGAAGGCCATAAAGACGCGCAACTTGCGATCGAGATGTTCTGCTACCGCGCTGGTAAATACCTTGCCAGTCTAAGCTGTGCGCTACCGGAGTTTACCGGTATCGTCTTTACCGGTGGTATCGGTGAAAACTCAGTGACCACGCGTGCCAGCATCTTAGCAGTGATGCGTCATTTTGGTATCAAAATAGATGCGGACAAAAACGCGGATTTATCCCGTGGTAAAGAAGGCAGCTTCCATGCAGATGACAGTAGTATTGAGCTTTGGGTCGTACCAACGGATGAAGAATACCGTATCGCGCAAGAAACGCGTCAGGCCTTGCATTTGGTATAAGCCTATTTAGATATTATACTCAGCGTTTATCATTCCTGATGGTTATAAAAAACATAGAATAAAACGCTCAGTATTTTTTATGCTGCCAATAATAAATCGAAGTCTAAAACATAATAAATCGTAGGAAACCTTATGCAAACCATTTTACTTGTTCCCATCAGTCGCGGTATCGGTGTGACATCGGCTGCGCTTGGATTGATTCGCGCGTTTGACTATAACGGTATAAAAGCGGGCTTTATGAAGCCGTTTTTGCAAGATGACACCCTTGATAAACAACACAGCTTGGACAGCTCAAGTGCGTTGGCCATGCATGCCTTTGGTCTAAAGCCACCTCAATCTATCAGCCGTCAGCATGTCGAGCGCATGATCGGCGATGACAACCTTGATGATTTAATGGAAGAAGTCGTCGGCAATTATCATACGCTCGGCGATGATTATGATGTGGTCATTTGCGAAGGTTTGGTACCGACCACCGAGACCTCTTATGCCTCACAAATCAACCGAGCAATCGCTCATGCTTTGGATGCCAAGATTATATTTGTCAGTACCGCTGACATCAGCAAACCTGCCTATTTAGCAGACAAACTGGATGTGCACGCCCGTGAGTTCGGTGGTGTCATCGATTCGCGTACGTTAGGCGTGATTTTGATGCGTGTGCAAGATGTGCCCAACACTTTTGACAATCAACCTGTCGCACCTGGGGAAGCCGTCGTCAGCTTGGACCCGAACTTTATGCAAGAGGTTCAGCGCTTATCGCCTTCGTTCAATACCGAAGCGTTTCGCCTTATCGGTGTGGTACCCTTTAGTGACTCACTATCTGTGCCGCGTACATGGGATATTGCTACAGAGCTTGATGCCACATGGCTAAATGTTGGGGAAGCTAAAACACGTCGCATCAACCGTATCAGCCTAACGGCGCGCTCAGTGTCACGCGTCAATGAAGTCTTTAAGCGTGGCACCTTAATCGTGGTGCCGGGTGATCGTGATGACTTGCTGCTGGCCGCTGGATTGGCCTGTATCAATGGGATTCCACTGGCAGGCTTGGTATTGACTGGCGGTATCACACCCAGCCCGACGGTTACAGAGCTTTGGCATTCAGCGCTCAAAACTGGCATCCCTGTCATGAGTGTCGAAAGCGACAGCTATGAGACGGTACAGAGCCTTGTACACATGAGCTCTGAGATTCCAAGCGATGATATTGATCGCGCTGAAGAAGTGGCTCGTTATGTGGCTGCGCACTTGGATCTAAGCTGGATTAAGGAATACTTTAGCCGCAATCATGAGCCGCGCTTGTCACCTTCTGCATTTCGCCATCAGTTGGTCAAAAAATCCCAGCAAGCCAAAAAACGCATCGTGCTACCAGAAGGTTCTGAACCACGTACTGTAGAAGCTGCCTGCATCTGCCAAAGCCGTGGCATCGCTAACTGTGTACTGCTTGCCAAGCGTAGCGATGTCGAGCAAGTCGCCAAAAACCGTGATTTGACGCTGCCTGAAGGTCTAGAAATCATCGACCCTGACAGCCTCGACATGAGCAAATATATCGCCGCCATCGTTGAGCGCCGCAAGGGTAAAACATCCGAAGACGTCGCAGCCGAATACCTAAAGGACACCGTGTACTTGGGTACCATTATGCTTCAGTTAGATGAAGTCGACGGTCTGGTTTCAGGCGCGATTCATACAACTGCCAATACGGTACGCCCAGCATTTCAATTAATCAAAACCGCGCCGCAGTATTCCTTAGTATCGTCGGTCTTCTTTATGCTATTGCCTGAGCAAGTAGTGGTCTACGGTGACTGTGCGATCAACCCTGATCCCAATGCTGAAGAGCTGGCAGAGATTGCTATCCAGTCGGCACAATCTGCCGCTGCTTTTGGTATCGATCCAAAAGTCGCGATGATCAGCTACTCGACTGGCTCATCAGGCACAGGCGCGGATGTTGAAAAAGTCGCCCGTGCGACTCAAATCGTCCGCGAGCGTGCGCCAAACCTAAAAGTCGACGGCCCACTACAGTATGACGCGGCCTCTGTCATGAGTGTCGGCAAGCAAAAAGCACCGGACTCACCTGTCGCTGGACAAGCCAATGTCTTTATTTTCCCAGATCTTAATACGGGCAATACCACTTATAAAGCAGTACAACGTAGCGCCAACGTCATCAGTGTTGGGCCGATGCTACAAGGCTTGAATAAACCAGTAAACGATCTATCACGCGGTGCCTTGGTCGATGATATTATCTATACTATCGCGCTAACTGCTATCCAAGCCCATAGCGACTTAATTTAAGCCACTTGATTTAAGCGTCACACGGTTTTCTGATTAAAAGTTTACTGATTAGCAGTATATAACACCGCCGACTGTCACTATGATGGTCGGCTTTTTATTGCCATTTTAATGACAGACGCTCTGTTGCCCACTACAATAGCGCTATAGTCAGGTCAATATAAAAAAGAGACAGTGTGACTGATATAAATTTTTTGTAGCCTCTGTCTGCGTAGGCACAGCAAGCAAGCAAGAAAAATTTGTACCAGTCACGCATTATAATGTCGTGTATCTATTTTATTTAGTATCGTCTATTTTTAATCCATCATAACGTTTTCTTACCAACCATTTGACCCACTTATTTATGCCAAACCTTACCCATGACCGCCTTGCAGAAAATACTGCCCTTGCCATTCGTGCCTATTTGGGTGGCTCATTTGATCCGGTACACAAGGGTCATCTGCAAATGGCGATGTACGTCTACCAGCATTTATTGCCAATAGCGAAGCAGCAACAGCGCGCACTGCATGTGTCCTTATTGCCCAATGCCCGCTCGCCTTTTAAAAATGAAAGCACCAACCCTAAGCACCGTCTGGCAATGCTAAAACTCGCAACACTTAATACCCCATTACAGATTGATGAGCTGGAGCTGTGGCAAGCACCGCCCGTCTATACCATCGATAGCGTCCGCACGTTACAGCAGCGCTATCCGCATGACAGCTTGATATTTATTATGGGGATGGACAGTGCACGGAGCTTAGATAAATGGAAAGACGGACTCAGGCTGACGGATTATGTCGACCTCTGGGTTTTTAACCGTGGTGGCTTTTCTGACAGTGATAACAACCTTTTTGACATCAACAAACATCTTGCTGATAAAAAACCAGCGATGCAGACGTTAGCTAATCTAAAAACCCAGCTGCACGCCCAGTTACCTATTGAAATGCAAAATAAAACAACCGACTCTCCTGCTGAACTGGTCGCGCTATTTACACCTACACCCACGCAAACTCAAGCAGACAGTGGCGTCTTGAAAAATCCTCATCAAGGTCGCATTTATATAGACCCCCGTCCTATATCGGCCATATCGAGCACACAAATACGCCAGCAGTTACAACAACTGGGTAATCAACCAAATATAATGCCTTCAGCCGAAGCGCAAATCACATCTATCCCGTCAATAAATGATATCATTGGCAATACTGAATCCAATCCATTCGCTAAATGGCTAAATCCTGCTATTTATCAATATATTATTGCCCATCAGCTATATTCTGCTGCTCAATTCCGTTAAAATTGTCTTATCTTTGTTTTTTGCCTATTATATCTCTATACGTCACTGCCTCTATCTGGTCAGTGCGAGATGGCAAATTGACAATTAACCTATTTATTTTAATATTTACGATTCAAGAGATTAAATTTTATGACCAACACCATGACTGAAGAACGCTTAAAAGAATGCTTAACCGTTGTTGAAACTGCGCTAGACGATATGAAAGCGAAGAACATCACTGTAATGAATGTAGAAGATTTGACAGATGTGATGGAGCGCATCGTGATCGCTGACGGTACCTCTAAGCGCCATGTACGCGCAATGGCTGACAGCGTTGGTGCTGAAGCTAAGCAAGCGGGCTTTATGCCGCTTGGCCGTGAAGGCGGTATCGATTCTGACTGGACGTTGATCGATTTGGGCGCTGTTGTCGTCCATATGATGACGCCACAAGCTCGTGAGTTTTATGACTTAGAAGGCCTATGGTCATCACCTGAGCAGTTGGCTGAGCTGGTCGCCGTGCCACGTGAAAAGAAAACGGCCGGTCGTCGTAACAAAAACAAATAAGATTATTGAATGCAATGATCATGTAAAATTAAAAAGACCAGAATATCTATTCTGGTCTTTTTTTATGTAAAAATAAGCTGTTCTGTATCTAGGAGATGTTCTCGTAAATATTCTGAAAATGGTTCACGATTAGGCTAAGATATCAGCAACCAGTCAGCATTACTGCCTCAAAAAACAACCAACCATCAGAGCGGATTATGAGCACAGAACCGATGATATCTACGTTACCAGCAACGGCACAAAGCAAGCCAGACTTTAACCAAGACCTGCCACTACATATCGCTAACCTAACTTGCGTCCGTGCTGGCAAGTCCATGCCATTCGCGCGCGAAGAAATGAGCGCCATTGATAAAGTACCCATCAAAGCGCCTGTCGCGGTCAATTTCATGGGCCTCGCCACTGATGAGCAAGCCGATCGTAAACATCATGGTGGTCCGCTAAAAGCGGTGCATCAACTGGCACCTGCGACTTATGAAAAAATCAATACAGAGTTTGGCCTAAAGGTACGTGTCGGTACATTGGGCGAAAACCTCACGACCGAAGCTGTCAATGGCCTGCCTGAAATGACTGAGTCTACGGTTTGCATTGGTGACGTTTTTCAATATGGTGGACATTTTGAAAACGGACAAGATAATAGTAATAATGGTGATAGCGTCCAGCTACGCATCGTTCAACCGCGCCGCCCCTGCTACAAAATCAATGACCAAATCGGACAGTTTACCAAAGTGCCAAATATCGCAGCATGGGTCAGTAAACAAGGTATCTCTGGCTGGTACTTCCAAGTCGTTCGTGATGGCATTATAGATGCTGATTTACCAGTTTACTTGATAGAACGCCCTTATCCGTTTGCGACACTTGAGACACTGTGGCAATTGGCCAATTCTAAAGAGAAATACGATGCTAATGTGATTGAGCCATGGCTCGCGATTGAGTGTTTGGAAGAGAGTTGGAAAAAGGTGTTGGCTAAGAAGATTAAAGGTTAGAAAGATACGTTTAGTACAATCAAGGTGCTTCAAAGGATAAACTCAATGGCATTTTACCTAAAAGGTAGCGACCAAGAATACTTTAGTAAGTTTTGGGCGGAAGAAAGAAAATACCTCGACAAATTTGGTTGTAGATTATTAACTGTAGATGAAGCTAATACTCATTCATTTGATAATTTAGTGATAAAAGGCTGTAAAGGAATAGTAGGAAGCGATGCTATAAAGCCAAAACTATCGAACGATTACAACTACTTTTGTATTCCTTACGAGTTAGGAGAGACAATCGGAGGAGAGTTAGTACCTGAAACAATAATATCTCAATTAATAAATAATAATCTAGACGAACCTATTTTTATAGCATCAACTGATGCAAACTTTGGTTGCTTTGGTAAATGCCCTTATATAAATGAAGATATAATTTGGAGCTTTTTTTCATCTCACTTGAACACACCATTTGTAATCTTTGATAGCAAGAAAGAAGTATTTGCACTAATAGACTACGACTTACCTTTGCAAATCATCGGCTATAAAAATAATATCCTAGACAGCGAAAACTATATTGAAAACAAAGTCGGATACGACGGTTGGAGTACTGTGTTCAATCGTTATGCTCATTACACGAACATGCCATATATTCTCGATAATTATTATAAATTTCTCCTACCTAAAAAAGTGAGTGATATTTTAAACTCCATGACAGTACCTCATCTGCGTAGCTGCACTCAGGAATAGGGTTTTCTATACAATCATGAAAGACCTTAATATTCCCTTCTCTTTCTTACAAGAACATAGCGTTATTTTATCTGCAGAAGAAATCAGATTTTCTATAGGATATGAGTTAATCGATTTAAGAGAGTTAGCTGACATTGTTGATACGTCATTAGTTAAGTACCCTAATGATGAGAGCTTATTAGAATTGGCTCTTAATCTGCTGTTAGACAGTTTTTATATAGATACTGACATCAAACCTTTAAGTTTGATATTTAATGATGTAAGCATTGATCGGAACTCAGTGAGCAGTAAATGGAGATACATTCTCTTACTTTGGCTCTATGAAAATAAAGAAAATAGTAGTGTTGATTACGATAAAATCAATAAAATTTATGCTGACTTCGATTACCCTGTAGATATGGAAAGATTCATAAGTTATATGCCTACGCATGGTGATACTGAAAAGCTAGGCTATGACCATATCTTGCATAACTGGAAGGACTATTTAAATACTTATAGACATTTAATAGAATCTTAAAAATAATTCAATCTGAACTACCCTTTGGAAAGACATCATTCCTACACAGAGCATTTCATGGTAAAAAACATATTCTTAGCGTTTGGCCTAACACTGCCTTTAATTGGCTGCGTCACCACAACCTCTCCCGTCGCGACCACCAAGAGCTACATCGTAGATAGTAAAACCTATCAAGCCACTGGCAAAAGCGAACGCATCAAAACCATTGTGCTGCACTATACAGTGTCAGACAATGACCGATCTATCAAAACACTGACCACAGGCAAGGTCAGCGCACACTATCTAGTGTTAGATAATGACGATAATAAAATTTATAATCTAGTACCAGAAAATGAACGCGCTTGGCATGCAGGTGATGGCGGTTTTGCAGGACGAACGATATTAAACGATACTTCTATCGGTATAGAAATCGTCAATACAGGGATTGCACCTGAGTATCAAAATGCCCTAAAAGACGGCCAGCTGGCGTATCATCCTTATGACCATTATGTCGCCTTTAATGAGTGGCAGATTAAAAAGGTCGCGGAGCTGGTACAAGATATCACGGCGAGATATGGCATCTCACCAAAGAATATCATCGGTCATTCTGATATGGCACCCTCGCGCAAAATAGACCCCGGTGCCAAGTTCCCTTGGCAGCAGCTGTATAGGCAATATGGCATTGGCGCTTGGTATGATGACGCTGATAAGCTTGCTTTTATGGATGCAGAAACATTTGCAGCGGCTACAATACCTGAGGTTAAGCAGCAGTTTCGTGACTATGGCTACCAGATCGATAAGAATGATGAATGGGACAAAGCCAGTCGCGATGTCGTCTATGCGTTTCAGCTACACTTTCGACCTCTGAATCCAACGGGCGAAATAGATTTAGAAACTTATGCTATTTTAAAGGCATTGAATAAGAAGTATGCTGATACCAACGATTTTTATTAACCCTTTCATATCATCAATAATAAACGAGCTGTACAAGGAATTTTATGAGCACATTGTTTAGCGTAAATTTGAATAAATTGGCTTTGATCCGTAACTCTCGCGGTACTGACTACCCTAACCTATTATACTTTGTGAAAAAGCTGATTGATCTAGGCGTCAAAGGCTTTACCGTACACCCGAGACCCGATGAACGTCATATCAGATACCAAGATGTCTATGATATCAGTGCATTCTTAAAGGACTATCCAGAGATTGAGTTCAATATCGAAGGCAATCCAAATGAGCAGTTCTTAAAGATTATCCGTGAAGTAAAACCGCATCAATGTACGCTCGTGCCAGACAGTGACGATCAGCTGACCTCTGATCATGGCTTTGATATCATCAAACATCATGAATTTTTATCAATATTGAGCGAAGAGCTGGAAGCGTTTGGTACGCGCTGTGCGGTGTTCGTCGACCCTGATATCGAACAAATCAAAGCGGTCATCGAGAGTGATGTGCAGACGATCGAGATGTATACCGAAGAATGGGCGCGCGCTTATGACAGTGACAAATTCGATGAAGTACAGCAACGCTTTAGTGACTGTATCAACCTAGCCAATCAAAACGGTATCCGCGTCAATGCGGGTCATGATTTGAATTTGGATAATTTGGCTGATCTGCTCGCGCTTAGTGATATCGCTGAAGTGTCGATTGGTCATGCCTTTACGATTGAATCATTGGAACAAGGCATGGATAATGTCGTGCGTCAGTATTTAGCAATTTGTGGCTAGTCCATACTAATAAGCAAATAGTCTATTCACTTTACACTCGATGCGGTGATGCTGGGATATATTTTATGCAGCCTCTGTCAGCGTAGACACAGCAAGCAAGTAAAATTTATACCAGTAGCACGGCAATATTGGCGTATCAATTTTATTTTAAAATGACTACAGTTTGGTTCTATCAGCAGTCCTAATACCTGCATTATCAATACAAACGCTAATAATATTAAAAAAGGAATCTTTATGTATCAAGACTTTCAGAAACACTTACAACAAGAAATCAGTGATATACGTGCAGCGGGCCTGTATAAAAACGAGCGCGTGATCACCTCTCCGCAAGATGCACTCATCAAGATCGCCGATGGCCGTGAGATGCTTAACTTCTGTGCCAATAATTATCTTGGATTGTCTGACCATCCTGAGATTAAAAAGGCGGCGATCAAAGCCATCGAAAACTCAGGTTATGGCATGTCATCGGTGCGATTTATTTGTGGTACGCAAGATTTGCATAAGCAATTAGAAGCAGCGATTTCTAAGTTTTTTAATACCGAAGATACGATTCTTTATGCGGCCTGTTTCGATGCCAATGGCGGTGCCTTTGAGCCACTGCTAACCAGTGAAGATGCCATTATTTCTGATTCGTTAAATCATGCCTCAATCATCGACGGTGTACGCCTGTGTAAAGCTGCCCGTTATCGTTATGCTAATGCGGATATGCAAGATTTAGAAACGCAATTGCAAGCAGCGCAAGCACAGCGTTTTCGCTTAATTGTCACCGATGGTGTGTTTTCAATGGACGGTAATGTCGCGCCGATGGATGAGATTTATGCGTTGGCACAAAAATATGATGCCATGGTGATGATTGACGAGTCGCATTCAGCAGGCGTGGTCGGTCACACGGGTGGCGGCGTGACTGAATTGTTTGATCTACGTGGTGACATTGAGCTGATCACTGGTACCTTGGGCAAGGCATTTGGCGGTGCTATTGGCGGCTTTACGACCGGTAAAAAAGAAATCGTTGAGATGCTGCGTCAACGCTCACGCCCGTATCTGTTTTCCAACTCCATTCCTCCCATGGTGGCTGCCGCTGGGGTAAAAGCGTTTGAGATGCTATCGCAAGACAATACCTTACAAGACCAATTGCATGAAAATACCGCCTATTTTGTTAAAAAAATGCAAGATGCCGGCTTCGATATCAAGCCCACCGCATCAGCAATTTGTGCGGTCATGCTTTATGACGCCAATGTCTCTCAGCAAATGGCAGACGCACTGCTGAAAGAAGGCATTTATGTGATTGGCTTCTTTTACCCTGTCGTACCCAAAAACGAGGCTCGCATCCGTGTCCAGCTCTCTGCTGCCCATACTCGCGAGCAGCTAGACCAGTGTATCACCGCCTTTATCAAAGTCGCCAAGCAAATGAAGGTGATTGATTAAGCGTCGCTCGATATTTACCTAGATTCAACCATTAAGCACAACACAGCTAAATAAGAGAAAAGTATGAAAGCACTGGTTAAAGCCCATGCCAAAAAAGGCATCTGGATGCAAGATATGCCAGAACCTACGGTTGGCATCAATGACGTTAAAATTAAAATTAAGAAAACCGCCATTTGTGGTACAGATTTGCACATTTATAAATGGGATGAGTGGTCAGAAAGAACCATCAAGACGCCGATGATCATCGGACATGAATACGTCGGTGTCATTAGCGAAATGGGTGATGGCGTGAAGCACTTTGAAGTGGGTGATCGAGTCACTGGCGAAGGACATATCGCTTGTGGGCATTGCCGTAACTGCCGCCGTGGCAAGCTGCATGTGTGTGAAAACACCATCGGCGTGGGCGTCGACCGCGATGGCGCGTTTGCCGAATATTTGGTGATACCTGCCGATAATGTCATCAAACTCGATGAGCGTATCAGCGATGAGATGGCCGCTATTATGGACCCCTTTGGAAACGCTACTCATACTGCCCTTTCATTTCCTGTCCTTGGTGAGGATGTGCTGATTACGGGTGCAGGATTGATTGGTTCGATGGCAACAGCGATTTGCCGATTTGCCGGAGCACGTAATATTGTAGTCAGTGATATCAGCGATTATCGCCTAGAGCTTGCCAAAAAAATGGGCGCGACGATGACCATCAATCCAGCCAAAGGTGAAACCATCGAAGGCGCTATCGATCAATTAAAAATGCATGGCTTTGATATTGGGCTTGAGATGTCAGGCTCGCCTCAGGCCTTTGATTCGATGATTAGTAATATGTATAACGGCTCTAAAATTGCGCTCTTGGGCATTTTACCTAACACTACCACGGTGGATTGGAGCAAGATTATTTTTAAAGCGTTAACCCTAAAAGGCATTTATGGGCGCGAGATGTGGGAGACGTGGTATCAGATGGAGCAAATGCTGATTAGCGGTATTGATTTGTCGCCCATCATTACCCATCGCATGCACATTGATGACTTTCAAGAAGGCTTTGATATCATGGAAAGTGGGCAATGCGGTAAGGTGATTTTAAGCTGGGATTGATAACGTGGTGCATCAGTATTTGAGGAGTCGTGGTTAACTTTTAAATTATCACGACTGATAAAACGGCACTGATTTCAGTGCCGTTTTTTATATGGTAAAAATTATACGGGGGATAAATTATGGGCGATTCTGAAGCCTATAAACTTGAAAAGTATTTAGCAGAAAAAGCCAAGCAAGATCAGGAAAAAGAGCAGGAACCTGAGCCGCTCTCTGCCTATGATGCTTGCGTGCTAAAGGAAAGCGCTAAGATTCATGAGTTGATTGCGGAAGCAAGGAAGGGTTTGGAGGAGAAGTAGTTTTTAGATATAATTTCGGTATTTTACCAAAATAGTAACGTAAATCGCCTTGTTGAACTAGTATGAAAAGAAGTCCTGATTATGGTGTTTGAGATACATCAGTGGCCTCAAAATCTTCATAATAAAGGGGATCAAAGAGGGATATAGTTTCAATTTCGTCAACTCTAATAAGCATTTTCAGATCATCAACTTTATCGGAATTTACCTTATAGTTGGTATCTAGAAATTGATTTTTTTCATACATAGGCATGTAATTACAATTAGTGATCAGTGTGAGCGCATCCTTATCTCTATATCCACTTAGAAACGGAATGATCATGATATTCTCTAAATCCACATTATTAAATTGCTCACTTACTACAAAACCGATATACACTTTTCGAGATTTTAGAGAAACTTTAACGAAAGAATCTTTTTGCATAGCGTGAATAACTATATTGAGGACACCGTCTAAGCCCATAAGTGCCTTATAATCATCTTCTGAGGTATTTGGGTTTCTCTGTCCTTCGCAAATAATCCATGAAAAAAAAGCAACTACAATTGCATGAAAATAAATAGGATTTTCATCAAAAAACTCAATACTAAAGATTTTTTTATTTAACCACGCTATGATGCTGAAAGCAGAGTCGTAAATGCATAATGAAATGGCTTCTATAAACCAATTTACTATGTATAATAATATATAACCAAAAAAATAGATGAACATTCCACTTATCATAACGCCTATGCCATTAGAAGCTAAATAAACATAAGCTTCCCATCCAGCACTACGTCTAAGTTCATTTTTTTTAGTGGGCTTAGATGACGCCCCCATATATCCTAAAATTAAAATATATACTACTGCCAATAAACCCATGGTGCATCAACCAGCTTCGCCCTCAGTTTCAGATGCTTTTCTAGCTTCCATTCTTTTCAATGCTTGAATTTGCTTCGCCATCCCCTCTTGCACACTCTTGTTTTTATAATTCACACGCAAATTACCATACTCGTCGATAATCAGACGCTCATTAGTGTCTTTTTTACTATCTTTTTGGCTGATAAATATATTAAACGCTTTATTTACAATGCTCATTGCTATGTTCCTTATACAGAATAGAACTCGCTAATCTAGAATTCTATAGGGTAATGAGTAATTACCTTTATTACTTCATACTATACTAAACACATAGAGTCAGCAATTACTTCTCAGTATATGAATATTTTTCCTATACTTAAAAGATACTAACTATTATGAGCAATACTGTGCAGAAATTTTATATATTACTCAGCTCTTTTAACGCAGATAGCGCCTGCTCCGCCTTATCATCCGACACAAATATATGGTCATGATAATAGGCAGCGATCACATTGGCACTGATACCTTTTGAGGTCAGTTTGGTTGACACGGCTGCGGTTAGACCTACCGCTTCTAAACTTGAATGCACCGTCAAAGTGATTTGCCGAAACACGCCCTCGTACTGTAAACCTACTTCATCAGCATTGTCTTTTGTTAAAACCAAAGTCAACCCTTCTGTCTCCACAAACGTCGCGATTGGCGCTAGGTTTACGTATTCTGCTAGCTGCCCTGTGACAGTACAAAATACAAATAACTCATCAACCAGTGCGGGTTGCATCGAACTCAATAGCTCATTGATATCTGTAATTCCTGACATTTTCTTATTCCTTATTTTACTTAATGCTAGTTTTTGCTAACCGCAACTTTAGCATGTGTCTCATCACTTATACTCATGAAAATACGATATAAACGCTAGCCTTTATTTCTGAAAACTCAACTCTTGAACACAAAAAAGGTGAGCCTAAGCTCACCTTCTTATTTCAAAAAACAACTCAAACTGTATTGGCAAATATTAACGCAACCAAGCACGGGCGTTACGGAACATACGCATCCACGCACCGTCTTCGTCCCACTCTTCTGGTTTCCAGCTGTGGTTATAGGCTTTTAGGTTACGCTCAGGATGTGGCATCATGATAGTGACGCGACCGTCAGTGCTACACAGACCCGTGACACCGCCGACCGAACCATTTGGATTGAGCGGATACGTCTCAGTTGGATGACCTTGGCTATCGACATAACGCATCGCAAGCTGACCGTGTTTTGCCATACCGTCGATTTCGTTGTTATCTAGTGTGGCATAGCCTTCGCCATGCGCCACAGCGATTGGCAAGATGCTGTCTTGCATACCTTTGAACAGGATAGACTTGGTACGCTCGACTTTTACGTTGACCGTACGCGCTTCAAAACGAGCCGATTGGTTGGCGATGAAGCGTGGGAAGTTATCTGCACCTGGAATGAGGTCTTTTAACTGAGCCATCATCTGACAACCGTTACAGACACCTAGTGAGAAGGTATCAGGACGGGCAAAGAAGCGGACAAACTGCATACGTAACTCGTCATGGAACAAGATAGAGTTCGCCCAACCTGAACCAGCGCCGAGTACATCACCATAACTAAAGCCACCACAAGCGACCAGACCGTCGAAGTCACGTAGATTGATACGGCCACTCAGTAGATCGCTCATGTGTACATCGACCGCTTCAAAGCCAGCTTGCGTAAAGCCTGCTGCCATTTCCGTCTGACCGTTGACGCCTTGCTCACGCAAGATAGCAACTCTTGGTTTATTCTCACGACTGGCTAAATATGGTTCTTCAACTTTTTGATTGAGATCAAAGTTTGGTGCAGCGATTAGACCTTTATGGCTAGCATCAGCAATCAAGTCATACTCTTGCTGTACGCACGCTGGGTTATCACGGCGACGCGCGATTTGATAGCTGACCTGAGTCCACGCTTGCTGTAATTCAGTACGGCTAAAGCTGAGAGTGTCATTACCTATGAGCGTTGGCGTTTGGATAAGCAGACTGTCTTCTTCCGAGCTTTGACCTACGAGGCTAAGCATATCAGCAACGTTAAACTCTTCTGCCAATTGCATGAGAGCAGCGACGTTTTCTGGTAATACTTGGATGACTGCACCCAGCTCTTCACTGAACAGCTGACCGAGTAGATTATCATCAGTCAATGCCAGCTTGATACCTTGACGACTAGTAAATTGCATCTCTGCAATGGTCGCAAGCAAACCACCATCACCGATATCATGATAGGCGCTGATGACGCCTTGCGCGTTACCCGCTTGGACAAAGTTAAAGAAATCGACCAAGTCGCTTGGCTGCGCTAAATCTGGGCAATCGTTACCCAATTGGCTCAGCGTTTGCGCAAGGATAGAGCCGCCTAAACGTAGCTTGCCTTTAGACAAGTCAATACGGTAGAACGCACTGTCGCCATTGATTAGCTCAGGGGTTAGCGTTTTTGCCACGTCAACCACAGGAGCAAATGCCGTAATCACCAAGCTCATTGGAGATACAACTGATTTCTCTTTGCTGTCGCCATTGTCGTTGTCAGTCCAGTTAGCACGCATAGATAGCGAGTCTTTACCAACTGGGATAGCGATACCCAATGCTGGGCACAGCTCTTCACCGACGGTATATACAGCGTCAAACAAAGCTGCGTCTTCTGCATCATCACCACAGGCGGCCATCCAGTTCGCTGACATCGTGATATCAGACAACTGAGCAATGCGCGCACCAGCGATGTTAGTAATAGCCTCGCCAATTGCAAGGCGTGCTGACGCTTGAGGGCTGATTAGGGCAACTGGTGTACGCTCACCGATACTCATTGCTTCACCGCTCATCACCTGACCATCTAGTGCAATCAAGCCTGACGCTGTCACCGCACAATCCGATACTGGCACTTGATAGCGACCAACATACTGATCGCGCACGACCATACCAGTGATAGAGCGGTCACCAATGCTGATCAAGAATGATTTGCTAGCGACGGTTGGATGACGCAAGACGTCTTTGATAGACTCAGCTAAATTAACATCGCCAAGCTCTAGTGCAGGTAAACTGGTTTCATGACGCTCAAAGCTACGCTTCATCTTCGGCGTGCCACCTAGCAATACTTGCATCGGCATATCGACAGGCTGCTCAGCGAGCAATGTATCATCAACGACTAGCTGACGCACATCCGTGGCTGATCCTAAGATGGCATACGGGCAACGCTCACGCGCGCAGATGGCATCGAATTGGGCTTCGCTTTCTGGGCGAATCGCGAGGACATAACGCTCTTGCGCTTCATTTGACCAGATGGCCATTGGTGACATGCCAGCTTCTAACGATGGAATTTTACGCAGGTTTAGTACCGCGCCCATCTCATGGTCATTGACCAATTCTGGCATTGCATTAGAGATACCGCCCGCGCCCACATCATGCAATGACACGATAGGGTTGCCGTCTTTGCCATTATTGCTGGCATCGACATCACTACCGGCTAGTGCCCAGCAGCGATCCATCACTTCTTGGCAACGACGCTCCATCTCAGCATTATCGCGCTGAACTGAGGCAAAGTCTAAGCCTTCATCAAGTGAGCCACTATCAACTGAAGACGCTGCACCACCGCCCAGACCAATCTGCATGGCAGGGCCACCAAGGACGATTAATAAATCACCTTGTTGAATGGCGTTTTTTTCAATGAGGTTGCGTTTGATATTGCCATAACCACCTGCCAGCATGATTGGCTTATGATAGCCGCGCATTTCGCTGCCGTCTTTTGCCGCTGACGTATCCAACTGGAAACTACGGAAATAACCGCATAGATTAGGACGACCAAACTCGTTTGAAAAGTTGGCTGAACCGAGTGGCGCTTCTGTCATGATTTCAAGGCTGGTTGCCATACGATCTGGCGTGCCATAAGCCTGAGTACTCAACTGACCTGATTGCTCCCATTTCTCAGCAAGCTCTGGGATATGTAGGTGTGATACGTGAAAACCCGTCAGACCTGCTTTTGGCTTACCGCCACGACCTGTTGCGCCTTCATCACGAATCTCACCACCCGCACCTGTCGCTGCACCCGCATACGGCGCGATAGCCGTTGGATGGTTATGCGTTTCGACTTTCATCAGAATATCGATTTCTTCTTGATGGAAGTCATAAGGATGGGCAGAGTTTGCGTCCATCGCGTCAGTCGGAATCGGGTAGAAACGCATACCTTCAGACCCTGCCATCACCGCAGCGTTGTCTTTATAGGCAGATAAGATACCTTGTGGATTAGACTGGTAAGTATTTTTAATCATTTGGAACAGTGACTTTGGCTGAACGTCACCATCTACTGTCCACTCAGCGTTAAAAATCTTATGACGGCAATGCTCTGAGTTTGCCTGTGCAAACATCATTAGCTCAACGTCAGTTGGGTTGCGTTTCAACTCATTGACGTACGCATTCATCAGATAGTCGATATCTTCACTTGATAACGCAAAGCCGAACTCGGTATTGGCCGATTCTAGTGCTGACTGACCTTGTCCGATGACGTCAATATGATTCAATGATGCTGGCTGCTCATCATCAAACAATTTGTTCAAATCATTCAAATCATAAACCAAGCTCTGCGTCATACGGTCAAACAACAACTGCTCAGCGTCTACTGGTAGTTTTTCGCCTGCGTCACCATCAATTGTTAACGTATAAACAACCACACGCTCAACACGGTTGAGCTCGATTTCACAGTTGTTGAAGATATCAGTCGCTTTACTTGCCCATGGCGAAATCGTGCCAAAACGTGGACCAACGATGACTTGTAATTGATTGTCCTGCGGGTCAGCGAGCACTGTCGCACTGTCAACAGCGAGTAGGTCTAACGCCTTTTTATGTTCATCACCTTCGAGCTTGCGTGATAGCACATACACTTGCTGGGTACTTATTTGACTGACATTGAGCTCGGTTTTTTGCTGAAACTGACTGATGAGTTGCTGCGTCTGAAAATCGGTAAGAAACGGTTGTCCGGCGATGGTCATCATAAAGGCATAATCCGTAAGATCAAGGCATCTCTGCCATGCTAAGTAAATGGTCTGCGTATTATAACAAGAAGCCCTGTAATAAGCAGGTCTAAACCAAGATAAATTGCCGATAAGTTGCGCTCTGTTGCTATCAGATATTTGCAGAATAGCGGGCTTACGCTAAGGCCTAATCGCTATTCTTTTAACTTTGTACTGGATAATCAGACAGCAAAAATACACAGCGTCACAATTTTTACCTAACCCTCATACTCCTTACAAACACTCACATCGCATTACTGGTCGCCTATATAAATGTATGGGTACAACTCGGTATTCTAGTTCCAGTTGTTAGGACAATGATTGTTTTCACCATGTCGAAAGCATCTAGCCAGAATAAAAATTACTAATATATAAACAACCAATTGTTTAATCACTATTATTATTTAATCACTATAAAGAAAAGGAAATCAACTATGAGTAGACAAGACCATATCGATAAAGTACAAGCTTTGGTAAAAGAAGTGAAATTTGCCATGATGACGACTCGCACTCACGAAGGCCATTTACATGCCTGCCCAATGACAACGAGCGAGACGAGCATTGGCGCAAAAGAGATTTGGTTCATTGGTGATAAAAGCACTGAAACCGTCAGCGATATCCAAAAAGACCCACAAGTGAACTTGGCCTATGTCAGCCAAGATGCAAAAGACTATGTGTCAATCAACGGTAAAGCAGAGTTGGTAGAAGACCAAGAGAAACTCGATGAGCTATGGTCACCAATTTACAATGCATTCTATGAGCAAGGCAAAGAAGATCCAAACGTCCAGCTAATCAAAGTCGTACCACATGGTGCCGAATACTGGCTCAGCGGTAGTTCAGTCGTCAATATGTTTAAGATGACAACTGCTGCAGTAATGGACGGTAAAAAAGCGACTAACTTGGGTGAAAACAACTCAGTGACGCTATAAGAAATAGTTACTTAAAAGAAAATAGCAATAGCAAAAACAAAAACGCCAGTGGCTAATGCGACTGGCGTTTTTTGTTGTCTAACATTTATGTTTTTGATACTAAGGTTATGAACTTAACCGCTTTGCTTAAGGTATGGCCAAGCAGCTTTTAAATAAATCATCATAGACCACAACGTCAGTATCACAGCAGCGACCATCAATACATAGCCAATCATTTCGAGCGATTCCCAGTTGAGCAGTAACACCGTGATAGCCACCATCTGAAAGGTCGTTTTTAGCTTGCCGACATAGGACACGGCGACACTGGTACTTTTACCCAATTCCGCCATCCACTCACGCAGCGCTGATACCGCGATTTCACGCGAGATAATCACAATCGCTGCTATCGCCATAATGATGTTGGGATGCCACTGAACCAATATAATCAACGCAGCGGCGACCATGAGCTTGTCCGCAACAGGATCTAAAAAACGCCCAAACGCCGACATAACATTGAGCTTCCGCGCAAAGTAGCCATCCAACCAGTCGGTAATCGCCGCGATGATAAACACACCAGTCAGTAACAAGTGCCGCAATAAGCTGTCGCTGAATTCACTCATGCCAACTCGGGCAATCACATTATCTGAAATGGCTGGCATCCCGATACCCATGGCTGGTGGCCAATAGGCAATCGCCACAAACAGCGGAATCATTAGGATACGCGCGATAGTAAGGTTATTGGGCAAGTTAAAAATACTTTTGGTATTTTGCGTACTTGACGGCTCCTGCGTATGCACTTGCGTATTCTCAGTCATGGCAAACCCAGTTTAGTAGAGACATAATAATGGCGGATAGCTTAGCATTTTTCCAGCACGTCGTCATGCCATCTCTTGATGTATTGTTTTAATGCTCGTACTCAAAGACAGCCATTACTTTTATCTCAATACATCAATCTTGACTATCCACTGCTGAAATAGTGATAGCGCTGTCTATTTTATAACACAATCACACGTCGTAAACACCTGCAATTTGCTAAACCAAATTCCTCGTTCAGCAATAATTGCTCAACGCATAGCAAGGGATGAGAATACTGAGAAACGTAATGTCATGTAACTGAAATAACCAAATGAGAATTATTTGCGCTATGATAGCGAAGGTAATAAAACAGTTGTACACTTAAAGTTGTAAGCAAATATATGCGCCCATTGAATTCTCCATTATTACCCTAATCTTAGTTAAACAATAGCAAAGAAAACCAATAATAATAAGTTATCATCACTGCCCTGTAGTCAATCTACACGATCAGTTTTCCTCAGCCCACAGCACCTCCTCTGTGGGCTCTTTTTTTGCCTATAAATTCTTGATTTACATATATTTTATATTACAATATATCGAATCGACCACCATCTGCTCGAAATTTTGATGACATAACCACAAAATAATATATTGTCCTGCTAGTGAGACATTCTTTCAGATTATACAATTAGCCAATATTGAAAATGACTCACATTATAGTATCTACAAATCTGCTACTATCACGATTATTAGATACCATCTCTGTAACTAAAGCTCAATTACCTATCTCTCTTTTCTAAAGGAAATAACAATGAGTAAAAATAATAGGAAAATTACGGTCAACAATATTGAGGTTGCTGTTTCTACTATAAATGACGAGGATTTTATTAGCCTTACGGATATGGTCAAAGGTTTTGAAGGTGGCTTATCACTTATAGAAGCATGGCTGCGTAACAAAAATACGTTGGATTTTCTAGGTGCTTGGGAACGTATAAACAATATGGATTTTAATTCCCCCGAATTCGAGGGAATTAGAAATGAGGCAGGTTCAAACCGTTTCTCAATGTCTGCAAAGCGCTGGATTGGTTTAACTAATGCCATTGGGTTAAAAGCAAAAGCTGGGCGTTACGGCGGTACTTATGCTCACAAAGATATTGCATTTGAGTTCGGAGCTTGGCTCAGTCCTGAATTCAAACTGTACCTTATTAAAGAGTTTCAAAGACTAAAAGAACAAGAAGCACAGTTTCAATCTGTAGAGTGGCAAGCCCATCGTGAACTAGCAAAGATTAATTACCGATTGCAAACTGATGCAATCCAACAGAATTTGCTATTTGGTATAAATAAAGATGACCACTGGAGACTATATACCTCTGAGGCTGATATGCTTAACGTGATAGTTTATGGCAAGACTGCTTCAAAATGGAAATCTGAAAACCCTGATAAAGATGGCAATCAAAGGGATCACGCATCTTACCTACAAAATGCAATCATCGCTAACTTAGAATTTTTGAACACTAGCCTTATCCATAAAGGGATGGAGCTAGGCGAAAGAATGGATATCTTAAAAGAACAAGCTGAACAAATGAAAAATGTACTCGGTAGTAGCCCCACAATTAAAAGACTTGATAAGAAATAGATCAAACAAGCCCACCTATCATTTACTTGATTGAATTTTGAGTTTCAACATTTCTCAACATGCCAGCCTATGATACCTGTCCGAAAAGTCAGTTGTGACATAAATAGATGTGAGCAAATTTGCGTGCATGAAGCTGCAGCTAACCTTGTATTAGGTTGCGACAGCTGGCAAGTAACGTTGCTTAGATTTTAAGTCTCACTAAAAATTTTATCGCCTGCTTGTCTAGCTTTCCCCAATATACGCAAAACTTATGAATATAATTTCTAAACAGTTGCCGAAAATTTACCAATCGTTTACAGTTAGGTAAGGCTAACTGTAAACATATTAAAGGAATAAAAATGAAATTGACCGCCCTTATCGTAGCGGCTGCTATGAGCACTTCAGCAATGGCTGCTAGTACGTACGAAATTGAAGCTATAAACAATAGAGAAGACAAGCTTGTAATAAATTCAGAGGTATTTGAGGCACAGACTTATTGCTATGGATTTGATGAAGGAGATGAAGTTATTTTCATTGAAGGGGATGCAAACGCAGTCTGTGCTTCAGCAGAGATCTTAAATACTAAAAACAAGAATACTTGTCGTCTTTGGTGCCCATAAATACTGTATTCAAATTGAGGATGGGCTATGAAAAAACTGTTAATCGCTTTTCTAATTTTACCAACTATATCTAATGCGGTTAATTGGATTGATTTAGGTAAATCTGAAAACAGGCAAGGGCAGTCATTTCTTGATTACGATTCCGTTAAAAGACAAGACATTAGAGTGATAGGAAGTAGGAATTTCAACTCACTACAGGATAAACCTAAATATATCTCAGCTATATTTCAATCTACATACATCAACAACAACCCATTACGAAAGAAAGGTCTTTATTATTCGAAACAACAATGGTTCATATCATGTGAAGACCAGAATTACTTTATCAACGCTCGTATAGATTATGGCTTTAAGGATGAGGTAATAAGTAGCTGGCAGTCACCTAAAAGAGGGTTGTTAGAATCTGATTTTTCTTACGCATTTCCCGAAACTGTTGGTGGTTATAATATCGAGCAAGCATGTAATTCCATATTACTGAAAGAGCTAGACAGCACTGAAAATTATGAAGAGTACTTAAGAAATTACGCTGACCTTTAATCAGGATATAACTTAGCAAAGGATTTCACTCCTTTAAACTCACTCTTAGCTAAATTGAGCCAATGGTCCTGTAGATGCCAAAGTCGCATGGATACATCAACGAGAAATAATTGCCTGAACCGTTTCTACTGCCATTTGATAGCAACTTTCTATATTGCCCTGTCCGCACCAGTCACCACTGACAATCCATTGATGTTGTGGATCAACCAAGATACCCAGTGCCTCGTTATCATCGACAGTCGTTGCTGCATAACGCCAGCGATGGCAGTCTACTTGGCTTGGAGCACTATCTTTGTCCCAGTTTAGGGCTTGCTGCGCGGCTTGCAATAACTGCTCTGTTATTGTGTCGATGTCGTCATCAACGTGTATCTCTGACCAGTCGTTACGCGCATGAATGGTGACACTGGGCAGCAAATCATTATGAGCAGGCTTTTGATGCTCGATAAATATTCTGTCTAATGGTGAATCATTTACGTAAGCCACGTCCCATCTTGATGGTGTTTGACTGGTCAATGTTGCAGGTAATGATTGCACCTCACCCCAGCCTAACATTAAGGTATAACATGCCTGCATCTTTGGCTTGGTGATGTTGGCTGACTCCGTAAAACCGCTCTCTGCCATCAGCTCTAGCGCTTGACCATTTGGCGCGGTACAAATCACCCAATCAAAGCAGCCCAGGCTATTGCCAGACTCATCGAAAAGCTCAGTCTTGTCATCAGTTTGGTTTTGGGGATATTGCGCAAAGGGTGCGACGCGAGTTTTGAATTTTATATTGGTATGTTGCAAATCTTCGGCTAATGCGCGCCCCCAACTTGTCATTTTTGGCGTACTGATGTAGCGAGCTTGCGTCGTATTCCATTGATCTTTGTGCTGTATATCAGATGACTCAGTATTGCCATTAGCGGGTGTTAACGCAACCACTTCGGCACACCACGGTTGTAACAAATCAGTCTCAAGCCAAGGTGCAATAAACTGCTGAAAGCTAGGCGTTTTTGCGGTAAAAAACTGCGCCCCAAATGCCCATTGCCAATTTTTACCAGTTTGACTATCGGTACGATAACGGGTGGCTAAGCGCCCTACACTGCGTGACTTTTCAAAAACGGTTATTTGCGGTATAGAGGATTGGTCTGTGCTTTGAATGTCTGTGCTTTGAATAAAGGTACGCTCTAGTAATGTGGCGGTCAACAATCCTGTCAAACCACCACCGATAATGGCTATTTTTGGGAGAGATTCATCAGTTGAGAGTAAAGTGTGATCAGTCATAATGACAGTAGACCTTATAAATTATTTGATAAAAAAAGACTTATATTCAAAATATCCCAAAACTAGTCAAAATACCCCAAGAACGCTACGATACTGCTGATATCAATTTTTTGTAGCCTCTGTCTGCTCAGGCACAGCAAGCAAGAAAAATTGATATCAGCAGTGCCTGATGTATCGATATTACTTTGCACTGACTATATAACAATGGCAGGGATATTTTGAATAATATGTCTATCAATCATATTTAACCTTTGAAAGGCTTCAATATCAATATTATCTCCGTAAAAAAGCCATGCTACCCTCGATAACATGGCTTTTATTCAGCTGTGATAGACGAACGAGAACAACTGGCTCTCAACAACTCTTTTAACAATATAGCCCTATTAACCAGTCTTCTCTGCGCGACCAGCTTTGACCACATCGACCAACTGATTGATCACTGAGCTGTCTGCAAGCGTAGACAAATCACCCAATCCAACATACTGTCCCGCCGCAAGGTTACGCAAAATACGGCGCATGATTTTTCCTGAGCGCGTCTTTGGTAGCGCATCAACCATATAGATGGCATCTAAAGTGGCAATTGGGCCAATTTCAGTGCGCACATGACGTTTTAGCTCAGCTTTGAGTGCGTCTGTTTTTTCTTCACCAGATTTCAGGATGATAAAAGCGCAGATACCTGTACCGCGAATCTCATGCGGCATACCGACGATAGCGGCCTCAGCAGTAGCAGGATGAGCGACCACCGCGCTCTCAATCTCCGCAGTTCCCAAACGATGTCCAGCAACGTTGAGTACATCATCGACGCGGCCTGTGATCCAATAATGACCATCTTCATCACGCTGAGCACCGTCACCGGTGAAGTAAAAACCTGGGTAATCACTAAAGTAGGTCTTCAAAAAGCGTGCGTGGTCATTATAAATGGTACGCATTTGCCCCGGCCAGCTACTGTTAATCGCCAAATTTCCTTCTGCAGCGCCTTCTAGTACCGCACCATCACCATCGATAATCTCTGGTTTGATACCGTATAGTGGCGTCATCGCTGCACCTGGTTTGAGATCAACCGTGCCTGGAATAGGTGCCATCAAAATACCGCCAGTCTCGGTTTGCCACCACGTATCGACGATTGGACATTTGCCATCACCAACGACATTATAGTACCAGTCCCATGCTTCTGGATTGATAGGCTCTCCAACCGAACCAAGTAAGCGTAGGCTTGAACGATCTGATTCTCGTACAAAAGCATCACCCTCTTTCATCATCGCGCGAATCGCTGTCGGTGCGGTGTATAAAATCGTAATGTCGTGCTTGTCGACGATATGACCGATGCGCGCCCACGTTGGATATTCTGGCACACCCTCGAACATGACTGTCGTTGTGCCATTGGCAAGCGGTGCATAAGTTGAGTATGTGTGACCAGTAATCCAGCCCACATCTGCCGTACACCAATAGACATCGTCTTCTTTGATATCAAAAACATCACGAAAGGTAGAGAGTGCATAGGTGATATAGCCGCCGGTGGTATGCAGTACGCCTTTGGGCTTACCCGTTGAACCAGAGGTGTATAATAAAAACAGCGGATCTTCGGCATTCATGACTTCAGGCTCGCAGTGCTCTGATTCACCGTCTATCAGGTTGTGATACCAGACATCACGGTGACCGCTCATCGGTATGGCACTACCCGTGCGATGGACGACGATGACTTTTTCTACACTGTCCGTGCCATCTATATCTAACGCGTGATCGACATTGGCTTTGAGCGGTGTATGTTTGCCACCACGCAGGCCTTCATCAGCAGTAATGACGACCTTTGAGCGGCTATCGATTAGGCGATTGCCCAAGCTCTCCGCAGAGAACCCACCAAAGACCACTGAATGCACCGCGCCAATACGCGCACATGCCAGCATCGCTATCATGGCTTCTGGTATCATCGGCATATATAACGTGACGCGATCGCCTTTTTCAACCCCAAGCTTACGCAGTGCATTACCTAGACGACAGACTGATTCATATAGCTCTTTAAAAGAGATGATTTTATGTAGTGAGGGATGATCGCCCTCCCATATGATGGCAGGCTTATAAGGGCTTTTTTTCATATGTCGATCAAGGCAGTTGACGGAGATATTCAGTTCACCATCTTCGAACCATTTAATATGGAAATCATCTAGATCATAATTAACATTGCTGATTTTGGTGGGTTTTTTGATCCAATCGATTAGCTCAGCACGCTTCGCCCAAAAAGCATCACTTGTCTCAGTTGATTCGATAGAGTGTTCGTAGTCTTTGAGGTACTGCTCAGGCGTGGTATTGGCAGCAGCCATGAACTCGGCGGCGATAGGAAATGATTTCTGGGTCATAGTGTTCATCCTTTTTAATTATTATGACCTATATAAATAATCGTCTATAACGACCATCTATACGGGCAATAAGAGTCATCTTCCATAATGTGTGACACTTAATGATAGTTTGACAAATAAGCGCAACGGTTGCAAGGCATCAACAGTCAATCATAACAATTTCGCTGTACATCTGTATACTTAGGTACAGATAGTCTAGTCCTTATAAAGCGACTAATTTGTCATTCTAGTTAATTTTTATTATCGGTAGCTAGTGGCTTATTTTGTATTAAGTACGAATTTTAAACTTACAAAACAGTTAAAATATAAAACACAACGTTTATAAACGATACAAGCCATACTTATGTATGGCTTGTTGCTATCAAAATTTCACTAAATGAATAATGCGTACTTATTTGAGCTGTTTAACGGTTTTCCATGCGCCGCTTTGTACTTGCGATAAGTAAACATCGTTAAAGGCAACATGGCTTTCAGGAGTAATCGCAATAGTAGATCCTGTGATGCCATCTACAAAACTAACGGTTTCCATACCGGTATTAAAAGTATCGGCATTCAAATCTTTGCCAGCAGCTTTTAGTCCTTCAACAGTGATTCTGGCTGAAGTATAACCAAGGATAGCACCTGCTGATACATCTTCCCCTGTGACTTTTTTATACTTTTCAATAAAGGCTTTGGTCTCAGGCTCATTCGCTCTCAAAGCCAAATCGTTATAGTAAGAAACTGCATATAGGCCTTCACTAGCGCCACCTGGTGCTTCGGCAACTGCGGGATGAAAACCCGTTGCAGGAGCGATGAATTTCACGTCAGTCCAACCCATAGCGTTCGCTGTCCCTACCGCAGTAATAGCGCCGCGTATCGTAAGAGATAGACCGATTAGCTCGCAATTGGCTTCTTTTAATTTGGCGATTGCACCAGCAAAGTCTGTTTCATCAGGACGATGTGAGCTGGCCTGAACTAACGTGACATTAGGATTGTTATCGCTGATATCCTTAGCCGCCTCATTGGTCTCTTCACCATAGTCTGAGGGGATATACATGACGCATAAATTTTTAATATCATTTTCGGCAATCAAATATTCCATACCCATTTTCATAGAGTCGTAATACGTACTACCCATCGTATAACGGCGATTGAAAGCCCCTTCTTCTTGCATTGGCTTTGCAAAAGTGATCGGCATAATATTAGGGACATTGGCGCGATCCATAATAGGGAAACTCGCTAAGTTATGCGGCGTACCAAGCGACATCAGCATACCGAATACTTTATCGCGGCTGACGAGCTTATTAGCAGCCTGTACCGCCTTTGGTACTTGATAAGAATGATCCTCGACGACGTAACGAATCTTTCGGCCATTGACACCGCCTGCCGCATT
This sequence comes from Psychrobacter sp. AT9, assembly GCF_047272965.1. Taxonomy (NCBI): domain Bacteria; kingdom Pseudomonadati; phylum Pseudomonadota; class Gammaproteobacteria; order Moraxellales; family Moraxellaceae; genus Psychrobacter; species Psychrobacter sp. AT9. The sequence goes on along the minus strand of NZ_JBKOTW010000001.1, from coordinate 298,416 downwards.
TACCTCATCAAAATACATATTCGCACCCGCTACCGCAGGATTACCGAATCCTGCAAACGGACCTGATAGATCATTCGCACCGCCCAATAGAATCTCCGTATCCGTAACACCTTGCACTGGCATATCACTCGTTGAAGCGGTTTCAGTATCTGTACCAGCTGCGGCGGGCGTTTCTGAATTGCTACACCCTACTAAACCTATCGTACCGACAGATAGTGCCAGTAGCGTCGTCTTGAATGTCCATTTCATTGCCTTTCTCCTTGCGACTTCAGTCGCTGTTAGTTTGATGCTTTCAAGGTTGATACTTTTGAGGCTGATACTTTTAAGATTGATACTATCAAGGTTGAGATAACGTCAAAAAATCTGAACGGTGCTAATTGATGACAAGCCCCAGATCAGTACATAGAGTCGATAAGAGCGTGATGCTTTTTCTCAACCAAACTTCTTTTCAATTTCATGGTCGCAGTCAATTCGTCATCTTCAGGACTGAGCAGCACATCAATAAGCCTAAAGTGCTTGATGGTTTCCACCTGTGCTAACGTCTGATTGGTAGACTGTATGACCTCATCTATCAAGGCGATGACTTCTGGCGCATGACACAGCGAGCGAAAATCTGAGAACATTACCTGATTGTCTTGCGCAAACTTTTCGACATTCTCCTGATCTATCATAATCAGGCAGGTCAGATATTTGCGTCTATCGCCGATGATGACGGCATCTGAGATATAAGGCGAGAATTTAAGCTTGCTCTCAATCGCAGCGGGTGTGACGTTTTTGCCACCTGCGGTGATAATGATGTCCTTGATGCGGCCCGTAATGAATATATAGCCGTCTTTTATCTCGCCAACATCGCCAGTATGTAGCCAGCCATCCCGTAAGTCCTCAGCGGTTTTTTCGGGCTTGTTCCAGTAGCCTGCAAACACGTTCGCCCCTTTTACGAGTATCTCGCCGTTGTCGGCAATACGGACTTCAGAATCGGGTAGTGCCTTACCTACGCTACCGGCCATCTGTGCTTCAGGCGTATTGACTGATATCACGCCTGCGCTTTCAGTCATGCCATAGCCTTCATAGATAGGCACGCCTATCGCATGAAACCAGCGGATAATATCTAGTGATATGGGCGCGGCCCCAGTGGTAGCACGGCGAATATTACTCATGCCTATCAGGTCACGAATTTTATATAACACCAGCTTGTTCCAAAACTCGTAACGCAGTCGTTGACCTGTCGTGGGCGTATTGCCTGCCATCACGATATCAGCGTGGTCATGACCTGCTTTTATGGCCTGATCAAATGCCCAGCCATTAAGCGCACTAGCATCACTACGCATATTACTGATAGAGGCGTACATTTTTTCCCACAGTCTAGGCACGGCGGTAAAGGTATCAGGCGAGACTTCTTTCATATTCTCAAATACCGTCTCTGTGCTCTCAGCAAAGTTGACGATGCAGCCCCTATGAATAGGCAGATCCACTGACGTCAGACGCTCAAGCACATGACACAAGGGCAGAAAACACAGCTGCTCATCGGTAGGCAATATAGGAAGGATATCAATGCTTGTTTTTAGCTCAAAGAGGACATTGGCGTGCGTTAAAATCGCGCCTTTTGGGTTGCCTGTCGTGCCAGAAGTATAGATTAAGGTGCGTATATCGTTCGCGGTACCTTGATCGATATAATCGCCAAAACGCTCTCTTACGTTTTCAATAGTTCGACCGATCGTATATAGATCATCTAAGAACATAACCTGATCATCATCTAGGCTACGCAAACCTTTACGCTCAAAGACAATGACTTTTTTAATGTTAGGCGTCTGTTCACGAATCTCTAAAAACTTATGCAATTGCTCATCGTTTTCTACGATCAGAAACTTAGAATGGCTATCACTTAATATATAGGCAAGCTGCTCGGGACTGTCTGTCGTATAGACACCGTTGGGTATACCGCCGACAGCGCAGATACCCATATCACAATAGAGCCATTCTTTATTGTCCTCGCTCAATATAGAGACAGTATCACCTTTGCTCAGGCCAAGCTCGACGAGTGCCATGCCGATATCGCAGCCATGACGATAATAGTCAAGCCAACTATAACTCTGCCAAATACCAAAGCTCTTTTCGCGATGAGCAATCTTGTCGCCTCGGCTCAAGCAAACCTGTCGCCAAAGTTTGCTTAACGTATCGCACCCTTCTAGGATTTGGGGCGGATGATCGAAAGGCGCATTGCGTATCTTTCGATTAGTCTTATAATCATTATCGTTGGAGTAATCGTAAGACGATACTGGCGCGGCAGATGTGACTTTCGTGACCGCCACATCAGTAGGAGAAAGTGAAGTATTGTTTTCAGTATGAATATCAATAGAGGTCGTCATGATTATTATCGCCAAGTCTTTTTGCGTTTCCACCGAGTGGCTTCCGCAGTGTTGTCTTTGGTTTGTCCCAAATAGAACTCTTTAATATCATCAGAGTGCATCAGTTTGTCCGCTGAGCCTGCCATGACAATACGCCCTGTCTCTAACACATACCCGTAATCCGCGGCTGCCAAGGCAACTCTGGCGTTTTGTTCAACCAGTAAGATGGTCACGCCCTGCTCTTTATTAAGCCTGCGAATAATCGCAAATATCTCCTGTACCAATAAGGGAGACAGTCCAAGAGACGGCTCATCGAGTAGCATAAGGGAGGGTCGTGACATCAGTCCGCGACCGATAGCTAACATCTGCTGCTGACCACCGGACATCGTGCCCGCTGCTTGAGTGCGGCGATCTTTTAGGATGGGAAAATACTCATATATCATCTCGACATCGCGCTGTATCTCAGACTTGTCACGCCGAGTATAAGCGCCCATCGCCAAGTTTTCGGCGACATTCAAAAAGGGAAATACCTCGCGCCCTTCGGGTACGTGCGACAGTCCTTTTTTGACCAAGCGATCAGGCTCAGTGCCATCGATACGCTCACCGTGGAACCACACTGCACCCTTGCGAGGATTGATAACCCCCGAGATGGTCTTCATTAACGTCGTCTTGCCCGCCCCATTCGCGCCCAAAATAGTGACAACCTTACCTTCGGGCACCTCTAGACTCACGCCTCTCAATGCCATAACTGGACCATAAGCGGATTCTAGATTTCGCACTTCAAGCACGTTGTTCTTTACTTCAGAGTCGACCAAATTCATTTCAGTGGCGGGCGCGGCAGAGGATAGTGATTTTTTGATAGCTGACATTACACACTCTCCTGTCCAAGATAGGCTTCAATAACCTGTGGATTGGCTTGCACCTCAGCTGCTGTGCCCTGAGCCAAAAACTTACCTTCAGCGACGGCCAATACTCGATCTGACACCCGATTTACGAGACTCATGTCATGCTCTACCATCAAGATAGTCAGACCAAGATCCTTTTGCATGTCTTCGATCCACCATGCCATCTCGGACGTCTCCTCTACGCTCAGACCAGAGGCAGGCTCATCGAGCAAAATAAGCTTGGGGTTAGCAGCTAATGCGCGCGCAATCTCGACCACCTTTCTAATACCGTAAGGCAAACCTGCAATGAGCTTATCTCGATAAGGGGCTAACTCTAAAAAATCTATAATCTTTTCAACTTGTAGACGATGCTCGCGCTCGCTACGGCGCACTTTTGGCAAAAACAGCAAGTCCTGTATCCACGACGTATTGCGCTGCGAATGGCGACCGATAAGCAGATTCTGTAACACGCTTGAGTGATCAAACAACTCGATGTTTTGAAACGTACGGGCAATACCCAGTTTTGCGATATCGTGAGCGGGTAGCTTGGTAATATCAGTCCCATCAAAAGTAATACGACCACTAAGCGGCTCGTACAGGCGACTTATTAAGTTAAAAATCGTGGATTTACCAGCGCCATTAGGCCCTACGATCGTGAATACCTCGCCCTCGTTTACCTCAAAGCTAATATTATCAACGGCTTTGACACCACCGAACGCGATAGATAAGGAGTCAACTTTTAATAAGCTCATCGCATACGCTCCGTTTTCAGATAAGTTTTAGAACGGCGAAATAGTCCTTTTCGATATAACGGAAACATCTGAAACCAAGTCCGTATCTTTATCCAAATACCGTATATACCGCGTGGCTCATAGATGATCATGATGACAATGACTAAGGCAAATAGCGCCGTATCAATACCAGGAATACTGGTGATATTAGAGCCCGTACTTTGACCAATGACATCGCCTAAAATAGCAATCACTTGTGGCAATAGGACAACGACAATAGCACCAAAAAACGCACCATGTATCGAGCCTAAACCGCCAATGACAATCTGCAATAGTATGGTGATGGAGATAATAACGGTGAAGCTTTCATAATTGACCGCTTGCACAAAATGCCCGTACATAGCGCCGCCAATAGCGGTAATCGCACAAGATATGCTAAAAGCGAGCGTTTTGGCTTGCGGTACATTGACGCCAAGCGCGCGGGCGGAGACTTCACTGTCTCTGATGGCTAAGAACGAGCGCCCTGTGCCGCTCCTGAGCAAATTGATATAACCTAATGTCACCAGCACTACGAGCGCAAGGCACAAGTAATAAAAGGCCTTTGGCGTGATGTAGCGATCGATGGTATAGCCAAAGAGATTGATAGGAGAGGCAAAGGTACCAGAGATACCGCCCGTAATAGGCTCAGCCACGATAGCGATGTCTTCGACGATTATACTAAGCGCCAAGGTCGCGATGGCTAAATAGATGCCACTGGTTCTTAAGATCGGTCTGGCAATGATAGCGCCGATAACTCCCGTAATGAGCGCGCAAGCAATCAAGGCAGGGAAAAAATTCCACCCTCGAGCCATCAGTGCCATATGGCTAAACGCACCGATAGCCATAAAGGCGGCGTGACCTAAGCTGACTTGTCCGGTGTGACCCGTCAAGAGCATCAGACCCAGTCCAGAGATAGACCAGATCAATATGGCACTGAGCTCACTAATATAATAGTTACTCAGCAGCCAAGGTGCCATTAAGAGGAGCAAGAGGAGTACGCCATACTTTATGAGTTGGCGTTTGTCATCGAAGATATTGATATCTTGATCGTAACTGTGTTTAAACTGGGCTTTCATGGGCAGTACTCATCCTTGAAATATTTTAGTCATCCTTGACTCAAAACTTCTATACTTTTTTCTGTTTGACCTGAGAAAAAATACCGCCTGGACGTACGATTAGTACGATCAACATAACCACATAAGGCGCAATTTGACTTAAGCCTAGCGGTAGATAGCGACCAGCAAATGGCTCTATCACCCCTACCAGCAACCCGCCTGCTAGTGCACCAGGCAAGGAGCCTAAACCGCCGATTACCGCAGCGGCAAAAGCCTTGATACCAAATAGTAGTCCGACAGAAGGTTCGATCGCGCCTTTGGCGGCAAATAGTATGCCAGCAAGTGCAGCAACCACCCCTGATAACGCCCAAACGATACCGTTGACGCGCTTAACGGGAATACCCATATAATAGGCGGCCATTTGGTTTTGGCTACTGGCTTGCATCGCAATACCAAGCCGCGTGTGGGCAAAAAAGAAGTATAAAATGGAGGTTAATGCGATAGTAGATATGATGATAATGATGTCGACATAAGCAATGCTAAGCGAGCCTAATGCCATCATCTTGCCTGAGAATGGTGTCTGTAGTGAGACTGGACTATGTCCCCAGATAACACCAGCGACAAAGCGCATTAAGAATCCGAGCGAGATGGTCAGGATGACCATCGCAAATTGCGGTTGACCAAAGATACCACGTAGGACAAAGCGATCAAGTAAGTAGCCAAATGCGCCCATGATAATAGCCGCAAAGGTGATACCTAATAAGAAAGGAAAGTTTGCCTGATCGGCATTAATGAAAGATATGCCTAAAAAGGCACCGAGCATAAGCATGTCGCCTTGGGCAAAGTTCACTGCCTCTGAGGCTTTGTAAATGAGCACAAAACCCAGCGCTAACAGCCCATATATACAGCCATTAGCAATCCCGCTAATGAGCAGTTGTAGGATATCCATAAAGTCCCTTTTGTCTTAGCATTGTCATCCGTGACAATGTTTAAATAAGCCGTTCAATCGGCTGGCTTTTTAACTCAACTACTTTTGAAGAAATTCATTTCCTTCAAATAAAAACGACTAAAATTCTAATAGGTAACAAAAGTGGCAGCAATAGGTGCGAATAACATTCATATTTTTACATTATACCAATCATCAATTGTTGTCTATAGAAAAAGTAAAGTTATTCAATGATTTATAGCAAGCAGACTAAAGCTATCTATATTACTCACCTAAAAACACTTCCATTATTGCCATGGTATAATTGAGATACTTTATATCGTTTATCCAAACCTATTATCTTAACCTACCCTATAAGTCATTATCATGAGCCAAATGCAAAACCAAGCGGCACCCGTTAAGTCAAACAGCCAATACGATGTCATCATCATCGGTGCAGGCGCTTCAGGGTTATACTGTGCGCTCACTGCGGGTCGCCGTGGTCGCCGCGTGCTGGTATTAGACCATGCCAATAAAGCTGGCAAAAAAATCCTCATGTCGGGTGGTGGACGCTGTAACTTTACCAATTACTTTGTAGAGCCTGAGCACTTCATTGGTGCCAATCAACATTTCTGTAAGTCAGCCTTGAGTCGTTATCCGAGTTGGGAATTTATTGGTATGGTGGAGGCGCACAAAATTGCTTACCACGAACGTGAGCATGGTCAGCTGTTTTGTGATGACTCTGCACAAGATATTTTGACCATGCTGCTGGATGAATGTAGCGCGGTAGGTGTGCAAGTGAAGCTGAATGCGCAGGTTGAAAGCGTTCAAGCCATCGAAAATGATAAAAATGCCCGATTTGAATTACTGACAACCAAGCAACTCAGCAAAAAAGAAAAGCAAGAGAGAAAAGAATCGGGCAATCAAACCAAGCTGCCGCAAACAGGCTACCGCTGTGAATCTTTAGTGGTGGCGACTGGCGGGCTGTCTATCCCAACGATGGGCGCTAGTGGCTTGGGTTATGAATTGGCGCAGCAGTTCGGGCATACGCTTGTCGCAACCGATGCCAGTCTCGTGCCTTTTACTTTCACCGATAAAACGGGCGAGCTTATCCGTGCTTTGGCAGGTATTAGTCTGCCAGTGATTGCCAGTAATGAGCGCATCTCCTTTAAATTGCCTGTGTTGTTTACCCATCGCGGACTCTCAGGTCCTGCTATGCTACAGCTTTCAAACTACTGGCAAATTGGCGAAACCATTAGCATTAATTTACTACCAAATATCGATATGACAATGCTACTTTTGGCGCATAAAAAATCGCATCCCAGACAGCTCATTCGTACCGTTTTGGCTGATTATACCGATAGTGCATTACCCAAGAAGCTATTGGCAGCGCTACAAACGCACTTGTGGGATGATATCAAAGACACAGAGCTGGCCAATATTAAGGACGAGCGTCTGACTGAACTTGGTACGACGCTCAATGGCTGGCAGCTTAAGCCGTCTGGCACCGAAGGATATCGTACCGCGGAAGTGACGCGCGGTGGTGTCAAAACAAATGAAGTCTCGTCAAAAACCATGCAAAGCAACTTTCAGGACGGCCTATACTTTATCGGAGAAGTATTGGATGTCACAGGTTGGCTCGGTGGCTACAACTTCCAGTGGGCGTGGGCCAGTGGCTTTGTCTGCGGCGAAGTGGTTTAATAGAAGTGGATTTTATATAGGGTCTATTGATAAGTTTAGAAATAAACCCTAAATAGACCCCAGATAGACAGTTATCGTCTGGGGACGTGTCAATCCGTTGTATATACGATTGACTGTGATGACCATCATTATAATAGTAAATATAAACACGGGCTTGCGAGGTGAACAATGCGTGCAATTAAACATATTCATGGTGACAAAGCACCGCATTGGGTCGGTGACGGTTTTTATGTGAAAACCTTAGTCAATCATCTTGAGGATGATCCCAATTTTAATTATAGCCACACTGACCCATTTTTATTATTGGATTATGGCAAGCCCACGACCTTTGCCCCAAACCCCAATTATGAAGCGCAGCCTCACGGTGTCGGACAGCATCCACACAAAGGCTTCGAGACCGTGACCATCGCTTACTCTGGTGAAATCAGTCACAGGGACTCAACTGGCGGTAACGGCATCATCTTCGAAGGTGATGTTCAATGGATGACTGCAGGGCGCGGTATCTTGCATGAAGAGTTCCATTCGCAAGGTTTTGGACAGCGCGGTGGCGTCTTTAGTATGGTGCAATTGTGGCTAAACCTACCAAGCGCCCATAAGCTGACTGAGCCAAAATATCAGTCCATCAGACGGACTGATATACCGATTGTTGAATTGCTAGATGATAGTGAAGCGGCTCAAACAACTATTGGTAAGGTGGCTATCATCGCTGGTGAGTGGCAAGATATAACTGGAGCAGCCGATACCTTTACACCCATTAATTTATGGGATATCGAGCTGCATGCAGCAGGATCGACGACGCTACAGGTGTCAAACAGCCATAATGTTTTATTATTGGTACAAGAAGGCGAGCTACTCGTCAATGACACCCCTATCGCAGCGGGTCAACTGATTCAGTTTGTAGCACCTACCAAAAGCACTATAAACTCTCAAACTATAAACTCTCAAACTATAAACTCACAAGCTATAGATTCACAAACGGAGCAGTCTGCCTCATTTATTGCCGATGCCACTGACACTATTCAGCTGACTTATCCAGCAACATCTGATACTGAAAAAACGGTAGCGCCAGTTCGACTATTGATCTTAAGTGGCGAGCCCATTGGCGAACCTATCGCCAGTTATGGGCCGTTTGTCATGAATACCCAGGCCGAACTAAAACAAACTTTTCGCGATTATCAAACAGGTAATTTTGGTAAGTAGTAGGGTCTGTTGAATAGTATAAAAACGATAAGAAATAAACATAGTAAATCTTCAAATTATTGACAATAAAAAAGCCACCTCACTATTGATAGTAAGGTGGCTTTTTAATGGATATACCTTTTACAGATATTATCGGCTTAGCATTTACGCGAGCTGACAGTCCATTATGCTTGGTTTAGAAATGGATAATCGGTGTAACCTTCAGTACCGCCGCCGTAGAAGCTTTCTGGATGCTGCTCGTTTAGCGCAGCGCCTTCGCGGATACGTTCGGCCAGATCAGGATTGGCGATATAGTCACGACCAAAGGCGACCGCATCGATATAACCTGCTTTGATGTTTCTCTCTGCTTTTTCAGCAGTATAGCCACCAGCCGCGATAATAGTCTGATTAAAAGCTTGGCGGATGTGCTTACGGAATTCATCATTATAAGGCGTGCCACCTGCCCAATCAGGCTCTGACAGATGTAAATACATCAAACCACGGTCATTGATCTGCTCAATCATCCAGATGTTTTCATCTTCATTATAGCCAGCTTCGACATTATTAAAAGTACCAAGTGGCGAAATACGAATGCCCACATGGTCGGCATCCCAAGCGTCGACACAAGCATCGATAACGTCAAGCGTCAAGCGAGCACGGTTTTCGCGACTACCACCATACTCATCATCGCGCTGGTTGGTTTGCTCAACCCAAAACTGATGCAATAGATAACCATGAGCCCCATGAATCTCTACACCATCAAAACCTGCTTCTTGAGCATTTTTGGTTGCTTGTGCAAAATCAGCAATGACTTGTTTAATTTCATCAAGTGTGGCTGGACGTGGTGTCGTTGCTTCAACGCGGATGGCTTGATTGTTGCTATCGCGCAATGAGGTACGGATACCAACATGAACATCTGACGCAGAAATTGGCGCTTTGCCATCAGGCTGCACGCTTTCATGAGAAACCAGACCGGTATGCCATATCTGTGCGACGATTTTTCCGTCTTTGGCATGAACATTATCAACGATGGTTTTCCATGCTGTAATTTGATCTTGGGTATGAATACCCGGCGCGCCAGCATAGCCTTTTGCTTGAAAAGAAACCTGAGTCGCTTCAGTGATAACAAGCCCAGCACCACTACGCTGTGAATAGTATTCGCTTGCCAATGCTGTCGGAACATCACCTGGCTCGACAGAGCGCAAGCGCGTCAATGGTGCCATGATAATACGGTTTTTTAGGGTTTGAGTGCCCATGTCGAGTGGTTCAAATAAGTTGTCGTGTGCCATGATATGCCTTATATCTAATTGGTTTGTTATTACAAATGAGGATCGTTGTTGTAGATGCCCGTTACTATAAATCAATCCGCTCAGCGCTATGAAAAGTTTATGAGTTATTGAGTTCATAAAATGTATCCATGCTTGCGATTGAATCATGCAATCGATACACAAAGTATCTTGTGAGCAGTTCGACTACATTATGGGGAATAAGACTTTATATTCAATGATAATTTATCAATCCTGTTGTTTGATAAAGCTAATCTTAACTATCAACGCCTTACTCCACAGACTTCCGAGACCACCTTATTGAAAATATCAGGGAATACTTGATTGGTGAGTTGGAAGGTTAGATTTTTGCTAGGTATTGAAAACAAGTGAAATGATTGAATCTTTAGTACAGTCAATCGCTTTTACGCTAAGTAGTGCCTAAATTTGCATATAGACGACATGCTTTGACGAACTTAAGTTTGATTTTTAACGCTTTAGGCCTCTATAATGTCAGGCAAATAACAGATTCGCGATAAGCGTCTAAACGTTGGGCATTTAAGCAAGGTAGCACTATGGCAGCCTATATCACAGTCGGCGCAAAAACCTCACACGGTGGGACGGTCATCTCTGGTTCACCGCATACCACTCATAACGGCATCCCAGTCTCGCGTAAAGGCGACAAAGTCATCTGTAAAAAGTGCAAAAAGGTCACTACTATTCTTACGGGTGATCCGTCATTTATTGTGGATGGTGCACCTATTGCACGCGGCGGTGATGTGACCAGCTGCGGGGCTAAGCTGATTGCGATTCAGCAGGCGTTTGCGGAGTCTGACTTTGATGTAGGCAGTATTGCGCAGGCAGCGCCTTTGATATTTGCGAAATCTGAGCCTGATAGTTTGTTTGCAAGTTTGACGGCTTCTGATAATTCAAATGTGGTTTATTCTAGCCCTTTTGACAATGGAACTGAAGTGAATTCACAATTAGCTATATTTAGTGAAACCAGTTCAGCAGCGGAATATACGGGAACTGAAAAAAAAGCTATTCAAGAGGCAGTGATTGAGCAAAACAGAATGCTTAATAACACTAAAAATACCCTTACAAGGTGGAATTCAGATGACCAACAAGAATTCAAGCAGGCATTTGGCGATGTAAAGGATATTGAAAAATCGAGAGAAATGAAGTTATCTCAAGTAGATAAAATGCTTGATTTAAACAAAAATTTAACTTTAGATAATTTCAAGGACGTAAGAAGCTCTTCACAAGTACTAGGCGGAGGTTACCTTGCTAGCGATCCACGTGTCGGTGCTTATGTTACAACAAAAGATACTACTCATCGCATCAATACAGGTAAAGCATTTTTTGAAGACCCATATACAGGAAAACCTATAAACAAGTCGACTAATGCTAGACTGTTAACTCATGAATTTTCTCATTTTGATGATATTGCTGGAACAAAAGACTTGTTCAACAACATAAAAACTGGCGAATTCTACAACAACGGTAAGAGTGTATATGGAACTATAGCTTCAAAAAAACTGGCTCAAGATAGGCCAGACCTAGCATTAAAGCACGCGGACAGTTTCTCTTATTATGCGTCAGGAATGATAAAAAATACTTATTAGGAAGTAATATGCTTGAAAATTTAAAATGGGTATTTGTAATTATTAGCAGCATTATGATACTTAGTAGTTGCACCAATAATTTCAAGAGTTTACATCAAAGTGATACAAAGATGGTGTCTGAAATGAATATGGATAACTTTAAAATAATTGATAGTTATAGTCTATTTGAAGAAAATGGTGACTTGATTTTCTCAATTAACTTAAAAAATAATACTAATAGTACTATAAATTTTGATACTACTGTTCAACCATTTTCTATCTACTATAATGACGAACAACCCCTAGAATCTAAACCTTATCCAAGTTTTACTGATACAGCGCCGGAAATAATAGTAAATATTAAAAAAGGTGGTAGCTATACTTTGAATTACATCTTAAACAACAATTATCTATTTATAGATAAAGAGAATAGCTATCAATTAGTTTATATCAATCACTTTTACGACATCAATTCAAATGAAAACATTGATCCAAATTCTATTAAAACTATAAACTTCAGTTGGAAAAAGTCGCAAGAAAGCAATAAAGGTATATTAACTGAAAAAGATAGATCATAGTTTGATTGTTAAAAAAATTTAGTATGGATTATCTATTGCGACTTTATTTCTTATATAAAAAATAGCGTTATTCGATACTAAATCAAACCATGTAGGAATTTTGTCAGTGAAAATAAAAGGTAAAGAATACAAGCTGTCTGATATTTCACTTATTGCTTTCGTTATTATTTTATTTATATGGACTGTAGACTTAGAATCAAATAAAGAGCTTGAAATATACCAACAAGAATTGGTTGAGAAAGAAAGCTGGCTTATATCCGAACTTGATAATATTGCTAAGTTTATGAACTTCAAAGTAAGCGATCATAGTCATTCTAATAGAGATGTGTGGTACACATCCAGATATGCAAGCCCCGAGTTTGATAAGAATAGACTGTTACATTTACATAGCTTTCTTCTCAAAGAAGGCTGGGTAGATATGACTGATAAAATTGACAAAAACGATTATATAGCTAATACCTCAAGTAGATCTGATAAAACAGCCAAACGTGTCCGTATTCTATGTAAGGATAAAGCTACCATTTTTATGTATATGACCGACATGCAAAATGATTATCTTATTGATTTATTTAAAGCACGTACTTTGGTGGAGCTTGAGTACGATTACAGCTTACCTTGTTATGACTTAAATGAGCCATAGTATAGTCATACTAATGCCAGATAATAAATAATTGAGGATATTTTCCTCAAAGTTTCATTATAGATAAAAAGCAATTTGTCCGGAGGAATTATAATGTATCAAAAAAAATCTATACCTTAACCCAGTCTATATTGCTAGCTACAATACTATCCAGTGGTTTGTTAGCTTCTGCTTGCTCAGCGAAACCATCAAACACACCTACATCGTCAAATCACCCCTACTGAGAAATACGAATTTGGCATTGCTCAATTCAATTTCAGTAGGTGATATCAGAATCACTGGGAAATCAACTATTTCTTTAGAAGTGAGTTTAAAGATTCTTATGATACCTTTGAATTAATATCAAGAAATTAAGATCCAAACGGTACAATCTATAGAATTTCAGGAAATTGGTCGAACTATATAAGCACAACTATTAAAAAGTAATCAAGGATAAAAATTGTTTAACAAACCTAAAAAATTATTAGTTCCGTTATTTATTGGTCTGTTAACTATAACTATATTGTTGTTTCTTAATCATAAGGTTTATCAACCGCCAGTTCTAGGTAAATTAAAACTAAGGTATATCTCTAGTGAAAATTACCAATTAATCTACAAAGGTGAAGAAATTACAGGTAAAGTGACAGCCGTTGATAGCTGGTATGTTCATGAACATTATGTTTATGGGTCAACTACAAATTTTGAAACATCAACAGGCGACGATATTGTGTACTTCTTCATTAATGTGTGTAGCGGTAATAGTTTTGAAACAGAGAATTTCATAAAATTTAAAAATTATTTGGATAGCAAACAAATACCAGAAAATAAAAGAAACTGGATGAGTGGTGATAATGCTATAGACATCAAAAGAGCTGAGTACTCCTCAAATATCGACTGTAATGAATACTAAAGCAACTTATTTGTATGAAAGTGAATAAAGTTTTTTCAGGATTATCAAAAAGTAATGCAATGGTATTTATTAGCTGCCGACCAAGGCAATCAAGAAGCCAGTAATCGAATCGGTAGATTGGTCATGAATGGTAAAATCGACGATAAAGACATCGTTATTTATAGTACCCAAGAAACTGGTCTAACGTTGGGTAATATTGAAAAATGATATAATGACAGTGATTTTAAGATGAGTCAGAAATGACTGGCTCATCTATAATTCGGGATACCCTGCAATCGTTAGCTTACAAAGTACCTAATCACTCCACCAAACCATCCAAAATCATTTTTACCTCCGTCACATATTGACCCAAATCTGGCTCTAAATGAAATCCCTCTACTGGTGCGGGCAAACCTTTCTGCTTGCCCAATCTGACGATGATTGCATTCTCTTCAGGCAACACTAATACTCTCTGACCTAAATGACCAAGCATTGCATAAAACGGAATCGGACTCTCCATATCCGTCCACACTGAATGTCCATAAACTTGCGCCTGCCCTTCTGCAAATGCACCCGCGTTTGGCGTAATCATAAAATCAACATGCGCTTTGCTAAGCAGTTGCTCACCTTGCCACTCGCCACCGTTTAATAATAACTGCCCAAATTTAGCAAAATCCAGCGCACTGGCGTTTAGACAGCAATATACTTTTTCGATGCTCTCTGAGCCGTCAAGCGACCAGTAAGCGTCACCTTGCATACCAAGTGGCTGCCAAAACTTCTCTTCCAAATAGCTAGATAGGGTATAGCCATGAGGTTTTAACGCACGTGATAGAGCAATACCGAGCATTTGCGTATCGCCTGACGAGTATTCGAATTGACCGCCACACGCCTCTACGAAATCTCGATTGACCATTTGCTTAACTAAGTCATGACCATAGTAGGATTCTGCGGTGGGGTTAATTGGAAAGTAGTAATCCTCCGTCCAATCATAGCCTGAGGTCATCGCTGATAAATCCGCGAGGGTACAATTTTGCGCGTATTGATTGTCTGCATATTCAGGCAACCACTTGGTAATCGGCTCATCAACGCTACCGATATAGCTATCCTCCACCGCTTTGAGATAGAGCATAGTCGTGACGGTTTTTGCCATCGAAAAGCTGTTGGTGTGCGAATCGCTACCATAACCTTGCCAGTAGTTTTCGTACAGTAGCTTGCCGTCTTTGATAATAGCAAAGGCCACCGTTTGGTCTGTATCTAAAGCATTCTTCAACGTTGTGGTGAGTTTGACTTGCTCAAAACTGGAATCTTTTTCCCATTCGATAGCGTCTTTTGCGCGGATAGTCCGATTGTCAAAATCGATATAATCATCAATATTGGCAGTGGCTTCACCTTTAAGATAAGTGAGCTGTAAACCGCGGAAGATATAAGCATTACCGGTCACTACTAAGCCCAAGCTGATAATAATTAATAAACCTAGTATGGGCAAAATGACCCATTTAAACAGTGTCTTTAACACTACCATTATAAAATCCTTCTTTATGGCGTGATTGATAGATATGACTATCGTTGATAGGGTTTAATTTAGCATGGATAGGGAGTTTTGGGAGGTGATTTTCGGGTAGCGAGCGTAGAGTTTCTATGCCATCCTACTAATAATTTGATGTATGATTATGAAAATTAATTGATTATCTAAGTACTATTTTTTGCGCAGAAGTGTAAAATGCATAAGTTGTATGATATGTATTAAGGAAATTGACTAGTGGAAGGGACAAAGCAAAGTAGTAAGACCATAAGAATCAGTTCTGATGGCCTTTATAGAGGAGCTACAGTACATACACCTTTTCCTTTAGAAAATAGTGACTTTCTAAAGCTAACGAAGGTGAATAGTTTATTGCCAATTTGGGCTCACACTTTTTTTACTGGCACGAGTGTTTTTTCTATTACTGTTTTAGCTAAATGGATAAATCATAAGTATCTTAATGGCATTGAAACTGTATCAAGCACAGAAATTATAACACTAGTAATTCTAGTAGCACTGGCTTTAGCATTCGAAGGTTTATATCTTATGCTTCCATCAGAAAAAAAAGTAACAATTGCAAAAATTGCAAAACACTTTAAAGAAAATACACCAAAAGCTGCAGGATTTGGAAATGAATAATAGTCTACCTAAAGAGTACATTCCTTTTAGTAAAGTTTGGGTCTGTAGTAATATATTCGATGAAGGTAAAATAATTTTTAGTATTGACGAAAATCCTATTTTTTTGATAGGTCGTGATAAGGAAAGCTCTAAAACATTACTTTGGTTTAGTGCGCAGAAAAAAGAAAGTACATCGAAGAAATTTTATAATGTAATATCAGAGAACAAAATTATTGACGAAAGATTTGATTTAATCTCAACAGAATATGGTGATGAAATAAAGTTCAACGATCATTCCTTAATTCAGTTCAGAGTAGTAGACGATAGGTTAGTTATCAATATGATAGATCTTAAACCTATTGGTTTAAATATATTTGGGGGTTTGTCATCACTAACTATTGTCAGTAACAACTTTTCTAACTGTACATTTGCTGATAGTAATACTATGATAGCTATTGGAGAGTGATCTCATAGAAAGTAATGACTAAATATAATTTAATCTAATTTTTATCTTTTATAATAACAAATCTAGACCTGCAAGAAAATAGGTCTTATCCTTAGCGCTGACGTGAGAGCAGTAAAAAAAATTGTATACAATTTAGGCCTGTAGGGAAAACTCTTTTAAAGGGCAATTCTTATAGGTATATTGCTATGCTAAATTCATAATAACCAAACCAAAAAAACGGCGAGATAATTAATCTCACCGCTTCTATGTTCGAACTAAGCTTTTAAATCAAACCTTAAATCGCTGCCGCAACCTCAGCCCCATCACGAATCGCACGTTTAGCATCCAATTCAGCGGCAAGCTTAGCGCCGCCAATTAAATGATATTGCGCGTCCGGTGCATCACCGACATTTGGCATCAGCTCAACCACAGACTCTTGACCGGCACAGACCACGACGCTATCGACACGGAGCAACTGAGTTTGGCCTTGGTTATTGGTAATCCAAACACCTTCATTGGTGATCTTATCGTACTGCGCACCCGATACTTGGATGACACCGTGCGATTTGATATGAGCACGATGTACCCAGCCCGACGTTTTATTCAGACCACTACCCAAGCGACCTTTGGTACGCTGCATCAGATAGACTTGGCGAATAGGCTTGATCGCTTCAGGCTTAATCAGACCACCCTCAGTTTGGTAATCGGTATCAGAAGTTACGCCCCACTCTTCACGCCACTCGCTAACTGACTGCGCTTTTGGACGATAGCTTGGGTCTTTTAACAGCTCAGGGCCTAGCTCATCAAGCGGCTGACCATGCTTAGCTGTGAGATATTCACTGACGTCAAAACCGATACCGCCAGCACCGATGACGGCGACGGTATCACCAACTGATTTTTCACCAGAGAGCAATTCAGCATAGCTCATCACTTGTGGCAAGTCAGCTCCTTCGAGCTTACCTGCCAAACTTCTAGGCACGACACCTGTTGCGACGATGACATGGTGGAATTTAGCTTTCTCTAGCATGGCTTTATCGACTTTGGTATTGAGTTTAATCTCAACGCCTAAGTGCTCAAGCTCATTGATATAGTAGCGAATGGTTTCAAAGAACTCTTCTTTACCAGGGATAACTTTGGCGTAGTTAAACTGCCCGCCCAAGATATCTTTTGCTTCAAATAGCGTGACCTTATGACCACGTAGCGCGGCGACGTGAGCGGCTGACATGCCAGCGACACCGCCACCAATGACTGCGACCTTTTTAGGTTTTTTGGTTTTCTTATAAACCAATTCAGTCTCGTAGCAGGCTTGAGGATTGACCAGACAAGTTGAGCGTTTATTGGCAAAAGTATGATCGAGACAAGCTTGGTTACAGGCGATACAGGTATTGATGCGATCGGCTTGACCGTTTTTGGCTTTATTAACCCAATGGGCATCGGCTAAGAATGGACGCGCCATTTGAATCATATCCGCCTGACCACTAGCGACAATCTCTTCAGCGGTTTCTGGCATATTGATACGGTTAGCCGCCATCATCGGAATGTTAATATGCTTTTTAATTTCAGCGGTAAAATCAACAAACGCAGCACGCGGTACACTAGTGACAATCGTTGGAATGCGAGCTTCATGCCAGCCGATGCCCGTATTCATGATGGTCACGCCCGCCTCTTCTAACGCTTTGGCAACAGTGATGACTTCGTCCATGACGTTACCGTCTTTGACCAAGTCAATCACTGATAAGCGAAATAGAATAATAAAGTCTTCACCGGCAGCTTCTCGCACCGCTTTGACCACATCAACCGCAAACTTCATACGATTTTGAATGTCACCGCCATACTCGTCCGTCCGTTTATTGACATGGCGCGATAAAAACTGATTCAGCAAATACCCTTCTGAGCCCATGATTTCGACACCATCATAACCCGCCTGCTTAGCAAGCTTTGCGCAACGGGCATAATCTTTTACCGTTTGCTCGATATTTTTAATGCTCATCTTACGCGGTTTAAATGGCGAGATTGGTGATTTTATCGGACTTGATGACACCACAAACGGTTGATAACCGTAGCGTCCACTGTGCAAAATTTGCATGATGATTTTGCTGTCATACTTATGTGCTGCACGAGTGACACGCTGATGATTAATCACATCAGCTTTGGTGTTCATCGTGCCACCAACAGGCGACAACCAACCTTCACGATTCGGCGCAATACCACCGGTAATCATCATCGCCACGCCGCCTTTGGCACGCTCTGCGAAATATGCTGCCAGTTTACCGTAATTATAAAAACGGTCTTCGAGACCTGTATGCATCGACCCCATCACTAAGCGATTTTTTAGCGTGGTAAAGCCCAAGTCTAACGGCTCAAATAAATGTGGATAGTGTTCATTGGTGCTAGCGGTCTCAATAGAATTGGCAGTGCGGCTGGCGGTCATATCATTTTCCTTATGAATGGTTTGTTGATCTAAACACAGTTTACAGTTTTACATGACTGGTATCGTAACACACCGCTATTATTATCAGCTACGCAGACGAGCGACTGATGAGTGAGCACTATATCGACAACCCTCTTTAATCGCGCAGTTTTATGGTATTTGGTTAAGTAAAAACCACAAAATCAGCCTAACTTCGCCACGCCTTTGGCTATAATAAAGGCTAATTATCAATAGAAAAACCCTGAGCTATAAAAATAGCCAAACTCAAAGTACGATAAAGGACTATCTCCATGACTGACTTTCACACAGGTCTCGGCAAAACCCCTGCCAATTATCAACCGCTGACTCCCATCGATTTTATCATTCGCAGTGCACAAGTTTATCCTGACAAAACTGCGATCATTTATGATGATCTAGAGCACAATGACCTCACGCAGACTTGGCAACAGACCTACGATCGTTGCAGGCAGTTGTCGGATAGCTTACGTAAACTGGGTATTGATAAAAATGATACCGTCGCGGTCATGATGCCTAACACCCCAGCGATGGTCGAATGTGCTTTTGGCGTGCCCATGTCAGGCGGTGTGCTTTGTACCTTAAACACCCGTCTCGATATCAATGCGCTTACCTTTTGCTTGCAGCACTCAGAAGCCAAAGTGTTGATTTTAGACAGTGAGTTTGCTGATTATGCTGAGATTATCGATGAGACTTTTCCTAACCTAATCGTCATTCATGCGACAGACAACGCTATCGATGTCGAGCGCTTTGGAAAAATGAGCTATGAAGCATTGATTGCCAGCTCAGACAGCTTAGATAACTGGGAAAAGCCAGCAGATGAATGGGACGCAATTGCGCTGAACTATACGTCTGGCACCACGGGCAAGCCCAAAGGCGTGGTCTATCATCATCGCGGTGCGACTCTCAATGCAATCTCTAATATTTTAGATTGGGACATGCCCAAGCACCCAATGTATCTGTGGACACTGCCATTATTTCATTGCAATGGCTGGTGCTTTCCGTGGACGATCGCTGAGCGCGCTGGGGTCAATATCTGCTTGCGAAACATTGATGCTGATTTGATATTGCAGTTGATTGCCAAGCATCAAGTCAGCCATTATTGTTCAGCGCCTGTGGTACACAATATGATTGCGGGCGGCAAACCTGAGTATAAAAAAGCCATCAATCATACGGTCAAAGGCTGGGTCGCTGGTGCGCCGCCATCTGAGACCATGCTCGCAGCCATGGAAGCGATGGGCTTTCACATCTCTCACGTTTATGGTCTCACTGAAGTCTATGGACCCGTCACCGTCTGCGCAGAACAAGAAGAATGGGATACGCTTGATGTCGCTGGCCGCGCGCAGAAAAAATCCCGTCAAGGGGTGACGTCGCATTTGATGACGGGATTTGACGTGTTCAAACAAGGCACGACTGAACCCGTTGCCGCTGATGGTGAGGAAATGGGCGAGTTGGCACTGCGCGGTAACATGGTCATGAAAGGCTACCTAAAGAGCCGTAAAGCGACCGAAGAAGCCTTTGCTGATGGTTGGTTCCGTACGGGTGATTTGGGCGTCAAATACCCTGATGGCTATATCAAAATCATGGATAGGCTCAAAGACATCATCATCTCAGGTGGGGAAAACATTTCTAGCATCGAAGTCGAAAACGTCTTATATAAAATGCCTGAAATCCAAAGCTGTGCTGTCGTCGCCGCGCCACATGATAAATGGGGTGAAGTACCCGTCGCCTTTATCGAAATCCATGAAGGTAGCACCTTGCAGCGCGATACAGTCACAGAACATTGCAAGCAGCACTTAGCGGGCTTTAAAGTGCCCAAGTATATCGTTTTTGCCGAAATTCCAAAGACCAGTACGGGTAAAGTACAGAAATTTGAGCTGCGCCAAGCCGCCAAATCACTGGCGCATGAGACGCCTAAAGTAACAGCCAGCACCAAGTAAGCTTTTATCATTAAGCTTGAATAATATGGAAGCATCGTTAATATTAATGAAACATCATTGATAAAAAAGGGTCAGCCTAATTGAATTAGGCTGACCCTTTTATTGAGCTCAAAAACCAAGCCCATGTTAATTAAGTTTAGGTTCAAGCCATTGATACACCAGCATGCCTACTATCATCGCTGGGATAAAGACATACGCTTGCCATTGTCCCGTCCCAAGCAGCACGATACCGGGTCCTGGACAAATACCGACCAAGCCCCAACCGATACCAAACAGCATTGCGCCGATAAGCAGTTTTTTATTAATGACGGTTTTATTTGGCATCTCAATCAATGTGCCAATCCAGCTGGTCTGTTGGCGCTTAGCCAGTTGTACGCCGACTATCGCTACTGCAAGACCACCGCCCATCACCAGTGCGAGTGAAATATCCCACGCACCAAAGACGTCCAAAAATCCCTGCACTTTAACAGGCTCGGTCATACCAGATATCAATAACCCAAGGCCAAATAATAATCCAGCCAGTAATCCAATTATATTTTTTAGCATGGTTGTGTCTCGCTATTCTCTTCTATTTATAGTATCAAGCACTGCCTTCGTAACGTGCTGTCTATGCCACTGTTAGATCAAGCCCAAGCTATGCCGACCAATATAGACAGTCACAATACCAAACAACATAAAAGTCACCGTCGCTGCCATAGAACGTGGTGACAGACGCGCATTACCGCAGATACCATGACCACTCGTGCAACCAGAGCCCAAACGCGTGCCGAAACCAACCAGTAATCCCGCCCCAATTAATAATGGCAAAGAAGTACTCATCTCTATATCAGGTAATGGTCTTCCCAGACCATATAGTATCGGCGAGACAACCATGCCAACTATGAACAATACCTGCCACATCTCTACTTGCTTGGGTTTAAGCAGATTTGAGAAAATACCACTGACACCAGCGATACGCCCAATACCTAATAGCAGAATAACTGTCGCTACACCCAGTATCAGACCACCCACTAAGGAGATAGGCGTAAATGCTTGCCAGTCTATTTGTATATTCATAATATTTACCTAGCTTGCTTGTTTTCTTAGTTGCTTAATTCATCGATAAGAGAACAACTCATATGACAACTTTCGATTTATTAAAAAACATTATATTATAAAATATAATAAAAAGGTAAAAAAATACTGAACCTATTGTTATAAAGGCTCAGTATTTTTAAATTAAACAGATTTCATTTTGAGTAGCAAGGAAAGCGAGCATCAGTGCTACTTCAAATAGATAAAGCAAATTTGGCATAGCCAATCATACTTTTTATGGCGAGTATTATTTCGCCAATACTTTATCAAGCGCGGTTTCAAAACGCGTTACCGCGCCATCAATATCCGTCAATTTATCTAGACCAAACAAACCCAAACGGAAGGTTTTAAAGTTTTCTGGCTCACCAACTTTTAATGGTACACCAGCGGCGATTTGCAAGCCCGCTTCAGCAAAAGCGCTACCTTTATGCATGTCATCACGCTCAGTATAAGCCACGACCACACCTGGCGCTTTAAAGCCTTCAGCGGCAACACTTTCGACGCCTTTGTCTTCCATTACCTTACGGACACGGTTACCAAGCTCCCACTGTGCGTCAGACAGTTTAGCAAAGCCCACTTCTTTGGCCTCATTAATAGTATCGCGGAACTGACGCAGGCCATCGGTTGGCATGGTCGCATGATAAGCATGACCGCCATTTTCGTAGGCACGCATGATGTTTAACCATTGCTTAAGATCGAGGCTAAAGCTATCAGATTCTGTATCATCGACTTTTTTGACAGCTGCATCACTTAGCATCACCAAACCAGCACAAGGCGTACTGCTCCAGCCTTTTTGCGGCGCGCTGATAAGCACGTCAATGCCCAGCTCTTTCATATCCAACCAAACGCAACCTGAGGCGATGCAATCGATGACCAATAAGCCACCTACGCTATGGACGGCTTCGCTCAATGCTTTGATATAGTCATCTGGTAGAATAATACCAGCTGAGGTTTCGACGTGCGGAGCAAAGACAATGGCTGGTTTTTGTTCTTTGATTTTTGCTATAGCAACATCGATATCGACTGGTGCAAACGGCTTTGGCGCATCAGTGTCTTCTGTACGATCAGCGGTCAATACCGTCGATGACTTAGCAATATTGCCTTTTTCTAGGATTTGCGTCCAGCGGTAGCTAAACCAACCGTTTCGGATAATCAGACAATCTTCATCCTTTGCCAATTGACGCGCGACAGCTTCCATCCCATAAGTGCCAGAACCCGGCACAATAGCAACGGCATCAGCATTATAGACTGACTTTAGCTCGCTAGATAAATCGTTCATTACTTGTTGAAAGACTTTAGACATATGGTTGAGAGCGCGGTCAGTGTAAACCACTGAATATTCTAATAGGCCATTTGGATCAATATCTTGACGTAATGCAGTCATGGAACGCTCCTAGTTTATGGTTAGATAATTTGATGGCGCTTAAGTCTCAGTACAGCCATATCCAAATATGGATACAGCCTAGGTACTAATATCGGATAAGAAACCAGAAAACGACGTAAGGCTGACAATATTGTACTTTAGCCTAGAGCGTGTCCTCAATCTGAACGGAAGCGACTAAATGGGCTAAAAATGAATATTGATAAAGCCTATAAACCCTAAGCCAATATATTCATAGCCACACGCTTAGCGAACACCAGTACGGTATCTTAATCCAAACCATTTAGTTAATGAGAACTTGATATTAGCACCGATACCGAGGGTTGACAACGATACGCCTAGGCAATGATATGACTTGCACTGTTGACTGTTTATTGGTAAATGAGGGGCTCATCAGCGTCCACGATTGGCATCTTTTAGTCCTGAGACGACAAAGTCTAACAATTCACTGTCCCCTTCGCGTGCCGCTTTACGCATCAGCTTGGATGGCGCATGGGTCAAGGTTTGGGTTAAACGTCTCGACAGCTCGGCTATGATATCTTCAGGGCTCGCACCCTCAGCGTTAAGCTTAGCAATAGACTCATTAAGCAGCTTATCTACTTGGTCATGAGTACGCTCACGATACTGTTGAATGTCTTTGCCGACTTGGCGCACTTGAAAACGTCGATCCATTTCGACGACCAATTGGCTAACGAGTAGCTCAGCGTCTACTGCTGCTTGACGACGCTGTTCAATATTACCCGCTATCACATGTTGCAAGTCGTCGACAGAATATAAATACACGTCATCTATGCGGCTCACAGTCGAATCGATATCACGTGGCACCGCCAAATCTATCATCAGCATTGGCTGATAACGACGACGTTTTAGCGCCTGCAAGGTCATGGTTTTATCTATTAATAAATCCATACTACCGCTACAGCTACTGACAATATCGGCTTCCGCCAACACTTGCGGCAACGCTTGTAAAGTTCTGACTTCCACTTGTCGTCCGGGTTTGCGTAGCTCAGCCGCTAGAGCCTCAGCACGCTCAGGGTTGCGGTTACAAATAATCACCCGTCCCACCCCAAGCCCCGCAATATGAGTGGCAACCAAACGATTCATCTCACCAGCGGCAACCACCAACAAAGTACGATTGGGCAAATCATCAAAAATTTGCGTGACCAATTTGGCCGCAGCAAAGCTGAGCGATACGGCTTGAGCGCCAACCTTGGTTTCATTACGTACCCGTTTGGCAGCAGCGAATACCTGATCGACGATCCAACCTAGCTGATTGCTTAATACTTTTTGTTCTTGCGCCATATGTACGGAGCGCTTGATTTGACCCAGTATTTGCGGCTCACCCAATATCATAGAGTCCAGCCCAGCAGCAACCCTCAACCAATGAGTCAAGGCGTGAGTATCACGATGCACATATAGATATGGGTCAATCTCGGTGAGCGACAGTTGCTTAAAATCAGCCAGCCAAGTTTTAATCTTCACGATATGGGCGCTGATGGCCGCTGATGAGATATTGGTGCTGAGCGCAGCATTGCTAGTATTGCTGCTAAAAGACGGCGAGGTAACGTCGGTAACCGTGGGCGACGCTACTGCTTGCTGAGACAAAGTCTGCGGAACGAGGGCATAAATCTCCGTACGGTTGCACGTAGAGACAATCACGCTACCATCGGTAAAGGCCTCTAACTGCTCAAGGGCGATAGCCACATCCTCACCCACAAGCGCCAAGCGCTCTCGTAGAGCGACTGGTGCGGTTTTGTGATTGACCCCAATGACCACTAATCTCATTATTGATAGACCATAAATATAACGCTCACTTGCCAGCCAAGCGTACTCGCCGTTTGCCAAAGGCAGTTTTTATAAAAAAGCAGTTTTTATAAATTGGAAAAGCAGTGTTTAGCAAACAGCGCTTAAAGGAAAACCTAAAACCGCTTATTATATCATTATTGCTGGCTTTATTTAACACTCGACCACCTGTGGTGACTATTTGCTTGTATCTGGGCGCATGAGTAACAAATCAACTACCTGATAGATTTTTTGGACGAATAATTGAGTAACACGGGCGCTATTGTTTATCACCTCAATCTCCTTTTATAATGTCGATCATGGGTACTGGCTGCCGATGTCTATTTTAAAATCATCAGGATAAAATTGCCTTATTAATGGGTAAACAATAGGTGTACACTGCTATTTATGATTTTTTTTGAGTCATCATTTCGATCACAACTTGTGCATAACGATCAATCTAGCCTTCGCGCTTTATTACACGTCATTATTGAACGTCTATGCCAACGTTATAAGCTAACACTATCGTTGGCCATTTGTTTGTGCCTAGCCTCACCCGCTCAGGCCAATCCGCTCGACCCATCAGACATTCATAATGCCACTAATAATCAATCCTCATTAAGCCAGCCTTCAGTCGCAATGATGAATACAGATGCGACTAATCGTAATACATTTTCCAATGAACCAACACAGAACGAGTCAACAACGACAATAACAAGTGTGGCGAATGTAAATAGCTTACCACCGACGATTGCCGCACAACCAACGCTGACCGAGCCAAGCTTGTATGCGCTTTTGGATGCAGAGTTTTCGGCTGACCGCAATGACAGACGCCGGGCGGTGATGATTTATAAGCAGCAATCTTTTAAAGAAGATGCGACGGCAGTGTTTGAGAGAGCGCTTAGCTTATCTTTGCGTAATGAGAGTGTCGAAGCTTCCTTACAATTTGCCAAAACGTGGCAAGATCAAAATCCTGATCATGTCCCCGCATGGTTTTATGTGGCACATTTGGCCTTGCGCGCGCACGATTATCTGTTGGCAGGTGAAACCTTAAATCGCATCTTGCGTTATGACCCTCGGGCAGACTTAAGCGAAATCCTTATCGGCATTTATCCCAATACCGATAATGACAAACGAGAATTACTTGCTGCCCTACAGCCCCTTGATAGTGAACAAAATGCCTCGCTGTCGGTGTTAAAGGCAGGCTTGCTCTACCAATTTAACGAACCTGAAATTGCCATCGTCCATATCAATCGCGCGCTAGAGCGTCAACCTGACTATGTGCCTTTTATCACCTTAAAAGCAGATATATTGCGCAAAATAGAAAAGCCTGAAATGGTGATTAATTATGTTAGCCAATCACGTCTGCGTAATCCTGATAGCAAAAGCTTGTACCTATATGAGATTCGTTACTTACTGGATTTGAAACAAAGCGAGCAAGCGTGGCAGCTATTACTAGAGGCGCACAATCGCTTTGCTGATGATGCCGAGATCACCTTATTGGCCGCACTGGTCAGCTTGGACATCGAAGAGTATCCTAGTGCCGATCGCCTACTCAATATGCTGGCAAAAAGTCCTGCTTACCTTGACCAAGCCTATTATTACCTCGGTATCAGTGCCGAGCGCCAGCAACGCTTTGATCAAGCGAAATACTATCTCAATGGTGTTATGCAAGAAGATTTAGTGCTAGAAGCACGCAAAAAAGTCGTCGCTTTTGAGTTGATTAATGATGACGTAGATGCAGCCATCGCTACTTTAGAAAAACTACGCAAAGAATTTAACGTCTTTGCGCCTGATACTTATGTGTTACAAGCCGATATTTTATGGCAACAGAATGAGCCAGAGGAAGCGCTGCGGTTGTTGACGCGGGCAGCGCGCAAGTATCCTAATAGTGAGATGTTACTGTTTGCCCGTGCTCAGCTGTTAGATGATAAAGCCGACTACGTGGTCAAACGCACCTTGCTCAATCACTTGCAAGCGCTCGATCCTAACAATCTCTCTTATCAGCTCAGTTACGCCCAATTATTGCTCTCCAATGAGCGCAGCTCTGAGCAAGGGTTGGCGCTAGCGACAGCGATCATCCAAATTCGCTATGATGACCCACGTTACGATAACGAGCTACATCTGCAAGCATTGAATATCTTGGCAGGCAATGCCTTGGCCAACGAAGACTACCGCCAAGTGATCAATTACCTGCAAACCCCTTACGATGTCTTACCCACTCTACGTTCAGGGACACTATTGTTGCGTGCTTATCAAGGCCTAGGGGATAATGACAAAGTCGACGCCTTGCTCGCCGATCTACAGCAGCGCTTCTCATTTGGGCAACACAATGTTAATGACCGCATACAACTGTATTAATGACAGCTGGCGTCATTTTTAAGCGATATTTTGTATAATAAATAAGTCATAACCATTGCGCAAGCTATCAAAACCCAAGTTATCAAAGCTACAAGGCTCTTATAAGAAGCTAACAGCGACGTATAAATGGGTAACAAATTCAGCTTAAGCTATTATCTTTGTTAATTTTGAGGAAGCATCATGTCAGTATCACAAACAATCCCTTTTCAAGCCAAAAAACTCAGTCTATTGACGGCTTTGACAGCAGCCATTTTGGTGACGACTGGTTGTCAATCATTAAAAACCACCAGCGGCACAAACCAACCTAGTAGCACCGTACAGGGACAAAGTGGCCAGCAGCCACAAAAGCTTGAGAGCTTCAATATCACTGGCAAAATTGGCGTTACGACACCTGCTAATGATACTAACGGTGCTCAAGGCGGCAGTGCCTTTTACGCATGGGGACAACAAAACGACCGCTTTGCGATTGAGTTGATTGGTGCACTCGGGATTGGTAAAACCAACATTGAATACAATGGTCAAACAGCAACGCTAGTCAGCGAAAAAACTGGTACATTGACCGCTGACGATCCTGAAACCTTGCTCAAAAAAGCCACTGGCTGGCAAGCACCAATCTCACAAATGCCGTATTGGGTATCTGGTCGCCCAGCGCCTTCCGACACCGCCCCTACCCTTGACAATCAAAATCGTTTGATTAGCTCAGTTAATGGTGAGTGGAATGCTAGCTTTACCTATAAAGGCAACGATAAGCTGCCTAGTAAAATCAGCGCTGCACAATCACAAGGCAATAAAGTCGTCATGACGATTGATCATCAAAATCGTTAAAGCATTGAAATATTGAGACATTTAAACGTTGAAATGTTAAAACATCCATAAATCAAATGGCGATGCAAAATAATATGAGCGCTAAAACGACCATCACTCGCTTGTCCCCAGCAAAAATCAATTTGTTTTTGCAAATTACTGGTAAGCGTGCTGATGGCTATCATGATTTGCAAACCGTGTTTCGCTTGCTTGATTGGGGCGATTATTTGCATTTTTCAGTCACAGATGATGCCGTCATTTCTACGGCTGATAATCGGTTAGATGCCAATAAACTTTGTCTTCAACTGCTGACCTTAACTGGCGCAGATGCAATAACTGCCAGTATAGATGACAATTTGATTTTTAAAGCCGCACGCGCATTGCTAGCATTTGCCATAGAATCAACCAAATTACCTAAGCAATTAGCGTCAGTGCAAATTACTTTAGACAAGCATCTACCGATGGGTGCAGGCTTGGGCGGTGGTTCTTCCAATGCCGCGACGACGCTACTAACATTAAATGAGATTTGGCAGCTTAATTTAACGTGTGATGAGCTGATAAAAATCGGTGCTAAAGTGGGTGCCGACGTACCAATATTTATCTTTGGGCAAGATGCGATTGCGATGGGCATTGGCGAGGAGCTGACAGCGATTGATTTGCCTGTGCAGCAGTATTTAGTGCTAACGCCAAACGCGCATGTGAATACCGCCAAACTGTTCGCCCATCCTAAATTACAGCGCGATATTACGCCACTATCAATTGAGACGATTAAAAATCAGTTCAATGACTATACTCAACGTTTGAATGTGCCTTATCACAATGTCTTTACGCCAGTGGTGATGAGCCTCGCACCTGCTGTTAGAGAGGCATTGGATTATTTGCAAGGGTTAGAGGCGCAAGCACTAGGCACAGCACGCATGACCGGCTCTGGTAGCGCAGTGTTTTTGCCATTGGATGCAAGCGTTGCTACTGACAAAACACTTCTAGCAAAGTGGGTTGCGGAAGCTCCTTGTGCGGCATATATAGTTGGGAGTTTATAACTGCGCAAGTTTTTATAGATAGATGAAAAGGTAAGAGCCGCAAATACTATCAAGCCTAAAGCATTTAAGAGCAAAATATGATCACTCTCGGAAATACAGAAACTATTGCTTTTAAAATACACGAAATGGAAAAACCATTCATAATGATGGATATTATTGTGAACTCAGTAAACATCAGTTATCAAGATAATAATTATTATGCGTTTCCACTTGTTAACAATATTAAGAAAGAAATAGAACTTATTACTGATGGCGAATTTCACCTAAATAAAAGCTTGATCAATAAACCACTAAGCAAGCTACACGATATTTTTTATGAAACTGAAACTGGAGTTTACGATAGCAGTAGTGAGAAAACTAACTTTTTGTTCTATGACTTATCTACTAACAAATCTCTATTTTACGTTTACCAAGAAGATGAATGTCTGATATTTTTTGGGAAATTTTTTGATAGTAATAATACTATCACTTCAAGAATAAAGAAAAGTGAGTTCTTAGCTACATTGCTAAAGCTGTTGCATACAGTTGAGTCTTACGCTGCTCCTCGGAACATATAAGACTACTTTGGAAATTCTGTACCAGACACGCTAGTCTCAAGCTCACTAATATAGCCCTACGAGAGAATATCAGTAAGGCATCAATCCTTATTACCGACTTTCACCATATACCTATCGAAATCATACCGTCCTTGATGAATTAAGAATAAATAGCAGAAAAAGCCGCAAATGACTTGCAAAATCTGAAAATTTACTTATAATAGGTCGCCTCAATAGGGGTATAGCCAAGTTGGTAAGGCATCAGGTTTTGATCCTGACATCCGTTGGTTCGAGTCCAGCTACCCCTACCATTTTTTAGTACGAAGCGTTCGATAGACACTGATTATAATTGGTATTATAAATACTCACTTATTTTGATTGTCATTGACAACGTTATCCCAGTTTCGGTATAGTTCGCAATGGACACCGCTAGGGAAAAAGTTGTTTTTTAGACGGTTTAATCGTTTATCAGATAACTAACAGGTGATGACATCATTCTAAGAATAACTAGTAGTTACTATTAGATATCAGATGTTCATAGCCTAGACATTACAGGGGTATAGCCAAGTTGGTAAGGCATCAGGTTTTGATCCTGACATCCGTTGGTTCGAGTCCAGCTACCCCTACCATTTTTTACTGTAATAGTAGTCTCCAATCATTTTCACCACTCTTTTCTGAATTTGAGCAGTTTGACACTGCTTAGCGGTCGCTGCTTGAGTCAATCAATAGGACTTCTGTCATGCCTTATTTGGCGATTTTTACGGGCAATGCCCACCCAGAATTAGCAAAAACCGTAGCCGATCACCTTCATATACCTCTTGGTAAAGCTGACATCACGCGTTTTTCTGATGGCGAAATTGCCGTGGAAATCAAAGAACACGTACGTGGTAAAGATGTGTTTATCATGCAGCCTACTTGTGCACCGACCAATGACAACTTGATGGAAATCATGATGATGGCTGACGCTTTGCGTCGCTCTAGTGCTGGCCGTATCACAGCTGTTATGCCTTATTTCGGCTATGCCCGCCAAGACCGTCGTCCTCGTTCAGCTCGCGTACCTATTTCGGCTAAAGTCGTCGCTGACATGTTAAACATCGTTAGTATCGATCGCGTCATGACCGTTGATTTGCATTCAGATCAGATTCAAGGCTTCTTTGATATTCCAGTTGACAACATCTACGGTACGCCCGTACTACTCAACGACCTCAAAAAACAAGACTATGACAATATCATGGTGGTTTCACCTGACGTTGGCGGTGTGGTACGTGCGCGTGCGATGGCCAAGCAATTGGGCGATACCGACATGGCGATTATTGATAAACGCCGTGCCCGTGCCAATGAATCACAAGTGATGCATATCATCGGTGATGTTCGTGACCGTGATTGCGTGATCGTTGATGATATGGTCGATACTGCAGGCACATTGTGTAAAGCGGCTGAAGCATTAAAAGCAAACGGTGCGCGTCGCGTCTTAGCTTACATTACTCACCCTGTTCTATCGGGTAATGCGCTGAAAAACATCAGCGAATCTGCGCTAGACGAAGTCGTCGTTACCGATACAATTCCGTTATCGGCTGAAGCTAAAGCATGTAGCAAAATTCGTCAGGTCAGTATTGCCCCAATGCTTGCTGAAAGCTTACGTCGTATTAACAACGAAGAATCTATTAGCGCAATGTTTGATGCCTAATTTTAAACCGTTATTGCAGTGATTTTGATAGTAAGCACTGTGACCACGAAGCCCTAATAGCAAAAAATAGAGCGTCAAGCATCATTACTTGGCGCTTTTTTTTAGGTAAGCCTTTTGTCTAGGTCTTTATTATCACAACAAAACCACGTATAATGCGCGCCTGTGCCGACCATTTGTCTTATCTAAAGTGGTCGATATTACCAAAAGTGCTGATCACGCTGATAAGTAATGACTTTTATGCTCACCATAATGACTTTTATGATCATTATGGTGATAAAAATCCTTGCTATGAGCGAATGGTTTAAGAGGCTGATTGTTAGTTATTATTAATTATTAGCCATCTTAGCTATCATCACGTCTTAGTGGATCGGTCGCAAATCCACTTTTTATGACCAGACACTTTTTCATTCTTTTTATAGGATTATATCCATGAGCATTAACCATTTTGAGCTAAACGCAGTTGATCGTTCTGCTGAACAACAAGGTAAAGGTGCGAGCCGCCGCCTACGTAAGCAGAATCTAGTTCCTGCTATTATTTATGGTGGCAACGAAGAGCCTACCTCTATCTCTATCAAAATCAATGAGTTGGTAAAATCGCTTGAATTTGAAGCGTTCTTCTCACACATTTTGACCATCAATGTTGACGGCGTAGAGCATCAAGCTGTTATCAAAGATTTGCAACGTCACCCAGCTAAAGGCTTCCCAATGCATGCTGACTTCCAGCGCATTGTGAAAGGTCAAAAAATCCACATGAATGTTCCTGTGCATTTCACTGGTCGTGAAGATGCGCCTGGTACTGCTGCTGCTGGTGTACTATCAACGCTAGTATCTGACATCGAAATCATCTGCCTACCATCACTACTTCCTGAGTATCTAGAAGTAGACGTATCTGGTATGGAAATCGGTGATTTGTTCCGTCTATCAGACATCAAACTTCCTGAAGGCGTTGTCATTCATGAGCTTGAGCTAGAAGATGGCCATGACCGTACTATCGTTAACATGCAGCCACCAACGGTTGAAGAAGTTGACGAAGATGCTGAAGATGTTGATGCAGCTGACGTACCAGCCACTGAGCAAGATGCTGACGGCGAAACTGAAGACAAGAAAGACGGCGAATAATAAACCACCACTATGTAGCGACTTATCGTATGCTACGTAGAAAAGGTTTGTTTAGTCAAAAAAACAGCAGGTGATAAATATCTCCTGCTGTTTTTGTCCGTAAGGTTTGAAAATTAGGACAACTTTTATGTAGGCTAAATATTATAGAGTCGTCTTACTTTTCAAACCTTATCACTCATTTATTAAATTTAAGCAGGGTGTTTTTATGGCCATAAAACTTATTGTCGGTCTTGGTAATCCCGGTCAGCAGTATATGTTTACGCGTCATAATGCAGGATTTTGGTTCGTCCATCATTTAGCGCAGCAGTTTAATATCACGCTCGCCCCTGACAAAAAGTTTCACGGGGTAACAGGACGCGGGCAAATTCATGGGCACGATGTTCGTCTTTTGATGCCGCTGACTTTTATGAATAAATCTGGTCAGTCGGTGGTACCCATGATCAATTTTTATGGCATCCACAATGATGAATTGTTGATCGCCCATGATGAGCTCGATATCCCCGCTGGTAGTATCAAGCTCAAAACCGATGGTGGTCATGGTGGTCATAATGGTCTGCGTGATATCACGCCTCACATCGGTAATGATTTTCATCGCCTACGTGTGGGTATCGGTCACCCTGGTCACAAATCTAAAGTCAGTGGGCATGTCCTTTCTAAAGCGTCTCCCGATGAGCAAATTGCCATTGATAGCGCATTAACTGCTGCCTTTGAGGCCTTGCCGTTACTGCTAGGTGGTGATGTCGAAAAAGCACGTTCACAAATTAATGGCTTTAAATTACCTGAATAATATAGTGGCTCTATTATAATGGCCTTTTATTTTGGCAGCTTTGTCCCCATTAACCTTTTGATTTAGTTATTTAATATCAGTTACGCTAAGGAAGCAACCTATGCTACTTAATATGCTTAAATGCAAATTACACCGTGCTCGCGTTACCCATGCCGAGCTTCATTATGAAGGCTCATGTGGTATCGATGGTGATCTGTTAGATCTTGCTGGTCTACGTGAAAATGAATCTATCGATATCTATAATGTGACCAATGGCAAGCGCTTTCGCACCTACGCTATTCGTGCTGAAGCAGGCTCTGGTATTATCTCGCTAAATGGTGCTGCGGCGCATATGGCAGATTTGGGTGATATCGTCATCATTTGTGCTTATGCGCATTTTGATGAAGTTGAAGCCTCAACGTATCAGCCAAAACTGGTCTATTGTAATGAAGACAACACCGTAAAAGACACGGCAAATATCATTCCAGTACAAGTGGCTTAAGAAAATCACTTCAAATTTTGTTACATAAAGTATGGGTAAATACGTCATCATACAGTTGCTGTTGTTGTCAAAATCCCATTAAAATACTTGTACTTATATCGAAGCTGAATCCAGATTGTGATTCAGCTTTTTTTTATGCCATTTTTATATGATGTAAGCTTATTCAACATCCAATATCTATTTTTTATCCCTAACGAAGGAGTTATCTACATGTGGTTGGCAGTCATTGCAATTTTGATTGGTCTAGCAATTTTGGTTTGGAGCGCTGATGTTTTTATTGATGGAGCGACCGCTTTAGCCATTAAGTTACGCATGCCAAGTTTTTTGATTGGCGTGATTATATTGGGGGTAGGCACATCCGCACCTGAGATGGTCGTCTCCGTGTTAGCCGCACTAGAAGGCAGCCCTGAGCTGGCATTAGGTAATGCTTATGGCTCTAATATCATCAATATTGCTTTGGTATTGGGTGCAACCGTATTGATTAGCCCTATTATCATTCATAAAGGTGTCATAAAGCGCGATCTACCGATACTGGTAGTGATTACCGCATTGGCAGCATGGCAACTGCGTGACGGGCTGCTGAGCTTAACTGACGGGTTAGTATTATTAGGAATGCTAGTGCTCGTCTTAGGGATTCAAATCGTGCTGAGCTTACGCGAAGGCAAATCAAATGACGCAGATGCTATTACAGAAAGTTTGAGCGACACAGAGCACAATCATCCTAGCTTGATGCGTGGGTTAGGCAGTTTACTGATTGGCTTGTCAATGCTGGTGGCAAGCTCGCAAGCCATTGTCTGGGGTGCGGTAGAGTTGGCAACGTTTTGGGGCTTAAGCGAGCTAATTATCGGCTTAACCATCGTTGCGGTTGGTACATCGCTGCCTGAATTGGTCGCCAGCTTGTCAGCAGCGCGTAAAGGCGAGCATGACATGGCCTTGGGCAATATCATTGGCTCTAATATCTTTAATACCTTAGGCGTCGTTGGTTTGGCCGCCCTCATCGCCCCCATCACTGCCAATCCGATTATCTTATCGCGTGATATTTTAGCGATGGGGTTGATCACTCTATTACTCGTGGTATTGTGTGTTTTTGCCTTTATGACCAAGCGTCCATTTGGTCGTATATCTGGCGCGACCTTAGTCATGTTTTTCGTCGGCTATACTTTATGGCTGATGCAGACAGCCAATATGTAACGCTTAAAGTGTGTTGACAGACTATGGCGATGATAATGCGGTTTATTTTCCTTGCTTGCGGTTTCTAATGACTCGCCATAGTCCTTCATTCTCTGTTTTTGGCATTTTTAACGTGATAGTATTTGATAGCATATCTTGCACCGCGAGACCACGCGGGTTGAAGAAGCAAAAAGCATAATTAAAGATAAAGCCCAAAAAAGCACTGGTTAATAAGATAGCCCGCGAGCCATCGATGACACTACCAATGATGCCAAATATGAGTGGCATGATAAAGGCGGCTAAAATGCGCTTAAAGGACTGACCCCACGTCAGTAAATGACCGCTATTATTGACCGTTTTTAAGCGCCACGTCTGCATGCCTAACGTCTGCCCACCGCGACGCCAAAATATCCCGTAGAACCCCACCAGCGTCAGTATAAAAGACGGCGTCATAATGAAGTTTTGATACCATGTCGGCAGCGACTGCGCTTGTGAAGACTCGCTACCCGTCTCCATAGTCATAAGTGTGCCAATCACCGTCAGCAAAGTCCCTACCAAAAATAACAACGCTAAAATCAACATCCCATCATAAAGGATCGCTGCCATACGAGTGCTAGGTTTGGCAATCGTTGGTTCTTCAATTTCAGAGGCGCGAGGCATGGAGGTTTTTGGTGGCAATTTGGCTTTATTAGCCGCTTTTGACGACGATTTTGACATGATACAAGCCCATAGCAAGCGAAAAATAGAGCGTTCATTGTACCGTAATTCAGGCACTTATCGTATATTATGATGAGAGAAGACGTCAGATGCAAAAGACTGTTTATTCAAATTTAGAGGGAGGATAACAAGTAGGACATGGCTTTATAATATAAATAGTAGTTTTATAAAAACTGTAGACATAAAAAAACCGCCAAATTGTCATAAGACAGGCGATTATTTTAATGTCTCTTTAACTGGGTTAAAGAAGTGATAATGCAAATGGTGCGCTTGGAGAGATTCGAACTCCCGACCCCTTAGTTCGTAGCCAAGTGCTCTATCCAACTGAGCTACAAGCGCGTACTTTGCACATCATTCACTACGCAGTAAATAACTTTGTAGTAAATTAGGTTGGTCATTATATAGATAATATCGCTTGTGTCAACATCTTTATTTATTAAAATCAAATTACTTTTTAAATGATAAAAAATCAACCACTACTTTTTGCGATACTACTCTAAAAACAACACTATAAATGGAGGTGAAGGAGGGATTCGAACCCTCGATACGCGCAAACGTATGGTTCCTTAGCAGGGAACTGGTTTCAGCCACTCACCCACTTCACCAAACGATGTAAGACTTTTTAAGTTCTAAAAAATAGTATTATTGCTGATAATACGTCTTATCCCGTGGGCGAGTATTATAGCAAAGCCGAAACGAATTGCAAGCGTTGTCTACAGATTTAATGCGATTTTTATCATATTTATTTGTTTACATCGCCTTATATCCTTTTGAACGACCAAAGTACCAGAATAATCAGTAAAATTGAGGTTTAGAGCAGTCAGCCTAATCTGATACCATTCACAAAAATTAGAGTAGCAAGGAAAACGATTGTAAGTGCTACGCATTGTAGACTAAACGAGTTTGACACCGCTAATCGTACTTTTTGGGTTCGGTATGCGTTGTTATCGATTGGTGGATTGACCGTCTATACACAATCTCTAACCTGCTATGGCTTTTTTAGTAGTGGGTGTCTATAGTATTTGTTACTCATTTTAGATTATGTCAAAGGAAGTATTATGCGACCAGTAGTACTGTGTTTTTCAGGATTGGATCCCTCAGGCGGTGCTGGATTACAAGCAGACATCGAAGCCATTGGTCAAGCAGGTGGTCATGCTGCCATTGCTTGTACGGCCATTACCATACAAAGCTCGCAGCAAGTTTTTAGTTTTGAAGCTTGTAGCGCTGAATTAGTCAGAAATCAAGCTATGGCAGTGCTCGATGATTTGCCAGTAAAGGTGATCAAATCGGGCATGCTCGGCACTACGGATAATATAAAAATGATGACTAGATTATTCGCTAATAAAGTTATCAAGAAACACACCTCTTTTGTACTGGACCCAGTATTGGTTGCCAATAGTGGTGGCAGCTTAGGTGACGAGCAGACGTTGGTCGCCGCTTTCAAGAAGCTGCTGCCCTATGCCACTCTAATTACCCCAAACACTCATGAACTGCGAGCCTTGAGTGGTGAGCAAGACTTGCATACAGCTGCGAAAAAACTGTGCGCACAAGGGTCTTATGCCGTATTGGTCAAAACCTCACACGATTTTGATAGCGGTGATATCGAGCAATATCTATATATACAAGGTGACATGGTGCATAAAAGCACTTTACCACGCCTAACAGGTGAATTTCATGGCTCTGGCTGCTCGCTGGCTAGCTTTATCGCTGGACGGTTAGCGATGGGAGACGTGCTTATCGATGCGGTCAAGGCAGCCGATAGCTGGATTACACAAACCTTGCGTGCGGCTGATGCTCCGCACCCTGATGATAGCCAAGCCCAATTGATACCCAATCGTTTTATAGACTTTCAGAATAATCTATAAACGATAAATAAAAAAAGACGCTCTATATTAATAGAGCGTCTTTTTTAGCGAATCTTTTCTTAGCTTTCTGTCTTTATTTTACTAGCCCAACATCGGCATAAAGCTCGCTGCCAAACCACCAATGAGCATTTCGAGCAGAATAAAAGCAAAAAAGGCGACCATAGGTGACAAGTCAAGCATGCCTAAGTTTGGTGTGATACGGCGAAAGGGCGCTAAGATTGGCTCAGCCAAGTTAATGATGATGCCAATAATAGGATGCTCAGATTTAGTGAACACAACAATCCAGCTCACAATAATAGAGCCGATGACCAAATAGCGACACATGCGTAAAAAGTCTAATATCAAGCTGATGGTACCCGTAAAAAATAGCGGGACAGGTGCGATGCCTTTATGGGTCAACGCGGCTTTACCAGAGATATCAATCAGGCGTATCAAAAACATCAGCACGATGGCGGCAATACTGATACGACCTTGCCCGACAGTTGGGAAAATACGCCCAAACACATCGACGATATGGGTCGCTTTGTAAGCCGGAGCAATCATCGGATTGCTGGCATCCATCCCTGCAAATTGCAGCATAAAACGGATGAAGACCAACATCATAGCGAAGGTGGTGACCAAATCAAAAATTTGAAACAACAGGTTGTTCATGAATTGCTACTCAATGGGCTTGTACGCTAATAACAACAAAATTAATAAAAGACGAATAATCGAGACCAGTATTAACCATTTATGATGACAGCCACTCACGAAGAAGTGGCTGGTTGTATCTGGTGGCTATTGGTATTATTTCATCTCTTCGCTAAGCGCTTGGCTACGGTCATAACAAGCTTGCATGGCTTCACCGATTTGGCGACCAATCTCATTGGCTTGCATTGATTCTACCGCAGCTTGAGTCGTACCGTTCGGTGACGTGACTTTGCGGCGTAGCTCAGCAGGCGCATCATCACTATCCATCGCCATTTTTGCCGCGCCTAGCATGGTTTGCATGGCCAATGCTGAGGCTTGTTCTTTATCTAAACCTAAAGCAACTGCCCCATCGACCATCGATTCGATGATATAAAACATATACGCTGGTGCTGACCCTGACACAGCGGTGACTGCATGCATATGCTCTTCCTCATCAACCCACATGACCAGACCAGACGCTTCCATCACCGCGGTTGCTAACTGCTTTTGTTCTGCAGAGATATCATCCGTACCATACAGACCGGTCGCACCCATCTGAATCATGGCAGGTGTATTTGGCATCGCGCGTACGATATTACTATATCCACCCAGCATGCCTGACAAAATATCCGTCGACAAACCTGCCGCGACCGAAATCACCAATTGCTTGTCTAACACATCGGCAAAAGCGCTCACGACCGGTTTCATCACTTGCGGTTTTACTGCCAGTACCACAATGTCAGCACCGATAATAGCAGCAGTTGCATCCACAGTGGGGTCAACCGTATTCAACCCTTTAGCAGCCAGTTGCTCTCGAGCCTCGCTACTAGGATCAGCAACGGTAATTAAACTCGGTTTGATACCGCAGCTCACAAGCCCGCTAATCAAAGCCTGCGCCATATTTCCGCCGCCGATGAAGCTGATTTTCTTATTATCTAATACTGACATACATGTCTCCTACTCAAAAAATTCAAAGGTAATCAAAGTAACATAATGGCATTTAAAATGACACTCAGTTTACCATACTGCTACTACGACCGTTTGATAAATTCAAAGTACCCGTTATGCTCGTTATGCTGTCGCGCTTGATGCTCTCGTTACATTAGAATGAACTCAGTAAGTATTCAGACTCTCTTATTTAGGCTGAGATTACTCTCAATATATTTTGCCAACTGATTGTCGTCGAAATGAATACCTGACTTATCAGTCCCTAGCACCCAACTTTCAAATGGTGATACTAGCAATAACGGCAATTCTTCATTTTTATGAATACACATTACACTAACCACTATTAAACTCTCACGTAGCCATGATGGAATGCCCAACGTTTGATACAGTTTTTT
Organism: Psychrobacter sp. AT9; assembly: GCF_047272965.1. NCBI lineage: Bacteria > Pseudomonadati > Pseudomonadota > Gammaproteobacteria > Moraxellales > Moraxellaceae > Psychrobacter > Psychrobacter sp. AT9. Next base: position 258,818 of record NZ_JBKOTW010000001.1, on the reverse strand, counting down.
TCCTAATTGTGGGCGCGATGCCAATGCAGTCTGTAAGCGCTGCTTGCGATCTAATGCTGTTATCTTCACTACTGTCTGTAACGCATGCTCATCTTCCGTATTGTCTAATAACTGTGCCAATGCCTGAGGTGATATCTGCAACTGCCAAGTAAAGTCGGTGCTCATTCGTAAATGAATCGGTGCCAAATTATTCTCAGATAAGCCATTGCTAGGAATGTTGGACAGATTGGCATGGGCTAACGTTTGGGTTTGTTCATTAAGCGGCATGTTAAGCCATGCCAACCAATCATTGCTTAGACGATAAAGCTGCTGCCGATAACGACGAATAGTATAAGACTGCTTACGACCTTGCCAAAACAGTTCCGTTTGGTGATTATTATCATTCCGCTCAGCTAATCTTAGGACATCATCGACTAGCTGCTTAGCGGGCGGTAATGGCTCATCTTGACCTAGCCAATCGTGCAATAATTGGCGTTGGCGATAAAAAGGTAGTTTCTGTAGCTCATCAATATTTAGCACACGCTGCGCAGGTGGTAACTGTAGCGAACTAATAGCTGTGCGATGCATGTCTTTTGCTGATTGAACGCTGACAGTCGCTTGCGCATCGCTTAGTAGCTGCGCACTACGAGCAATGTTATCAATGACGTTGGGATTATATTTTGTCAGTGCTGGCATGACATCACGGCGCAGTCCGCTACGTACATTGTCGCCAGCGTCATTGGTCGGGTCGTCGATATAGGGCAATTTCAAGCGTTGGGCATAAGCACTGATAGTGGCTCGTCGCACAGTGAGCCAAGGCCGCCATAATGTCATACGATGTGTGCCCTGCGTTTGGATGCGCCACGGCTGTATGCCTGAGAGCCCATTCACCCCAGCGCCCTGAATTAACCGCATTAATATCGTTTCAGCTTGGTCATCAGCATGATGCGCTAATAGCAACACATCATCTTGATTGAGTTGCGCTCGCATGACACCGTAGCGTGCTTGCCGTGCAGCTTGTTCATCATGCCCGTTTACTTGTACCTGTAAAATGCGACAAGGTATCTGCTGCGCTTGCGCCCAGTTAGCGACATGCACAGCCCAATGCTGACTATCGGCTTGCAAACCATGATTAACATGTAACAGCTGCGGCAAACATGGCAATTTACCTTGGTGATAGAGTTGCACACACAATGCCGCCAGTGCCAATGAATCGCGCCCGCCACTACAAGCCAGCCAAAGTCGTCGACCATGCAGCTGCTCACCGTACTCAGCCAAACTGGTCAATAACGCCTCAGCCAAATGAGTATCAATTGGCAGCTCAGCTATCGGCTCAATAGGATATGGAAGGATTGCACTGCTGGTCATAATTCATCTTATTTATTAAGTTGCTATAGTCAAAATATCCTAGAAACGCAACGGTATTGCTGATATCAATTTTTTGTCGCCTCTGTCTGCGCAGGCACAGCAAGCAAGAAAAATTGATATCAGCAGTGCGTGATGGTTCGATATTACTTTGCACTGACTATATATACATTATTAATGCAGAAGTTAGTTGGCACAAAAAAACGCGCCATAGAATGACGCGTTTTTATTTTAGCACTTTTTGTTTTAACATTAAGGATAACTATTTAATATCAAAAGCTGAGCCTTAAATACTTAATAGGTGCTCAATAATAAATTGACCTCACTCTAAACAAGCCCAATCCAAAAAAGCACAATGTCAGCCTATTAAGCAGGCAACATCACTTCTGAGTTGAAAGACTTTAGCTTCTCATAGCGCAGCTCGCAACGCTCATGCGCATCTAAATCCTTAAGCTCATCTAACTGCTCAGCAATGAGTGCTTTCAATGCAATCATGACTGGCTGTGGCTGAACATGAGCACCTTCGCCCTCTTCGATGACAGCATCAATCAAGCCCATTTGATATAAATTAATCGCATTTAACTTTAAGGCTTCACTGGCATCTTGTGCTTTTTCGGCCGTTTTCCACAAGATAGAGGCACAGCCTTCCGGAGAGATAACTGAGTAAATACTGTTTTGCAGCATATTTACCTTATCACCCACACCAATCGCTAATGCACCACCTGAACCACCTTCACCGATAATGGTCACGATAATAGGTACTTTTAAGCTAGAAAAAACCGCAATACTCTCAGCAATGGCTTGCGCTTGTCCACGCTCTTCCGCGCCGATACCAGGGTACGCGCCTTGAGTATCAACAAAGGTCATCACGGGAATATTAAAACGCTCCGCCATTTTTACCAAGCGAATGACTTTGCGATAGCCTTCAGGATTGGCCATACCAAAGTTATGGGCGATACGCTCGCGAGTACTGCGACCGCGATGTTGACCAATCACCATTACTGGCATACCGTCAAAGCGCGCAAGCCCGCCCAAGATGGCTTTATCATCAGCAAACGCACGGTCGCCGTGCAGCTCATCAAATTCGGTAAACAGCTGATTAACATAGTCCATAAATAATGGACGCTTGGCGTGCCGTGCAAGCTGCACACTATCCCAGACAGTGCTCATAGACCTTTCCCTTTAATAATTATATTTAACAATAGCATCGTTATCGGTTTGTAGATAATAAAAGTACAGTTGTAAACTCAATAGAAGCTATAGTAGCACATCTTAAATGGCATGACATTACTGACAAAGCCGCTTTTGTTACGTTGATCTGTAGCTTACTCATCACAATAGTAACGACTCAATGCTAGCGCTCAGCACTTATGCCTCGACCACGCTTAACGTCACGCCCCATTTAGCAAACTGCTCGACCTCATTATGCAAATCTGATAATAAGAACGCATAATGCTCATTGTTATCGGTCACTGTGATTTGCCAGCAGTTGGTATCAATGACTTGAAGCTGCAACGTTGGTAGTTCGTTATCGCTACGACTGTGATGCGCGAGTACTGCTAACCGTAACAATAAGCAGAGATAAACCAGCGAATCACCGCCAATGGTACAAGTCTGCTCTAACATATCCGACTTGAGCTTGCGACGATGATTGAGCATCAGCTGCGCCATACGCTTTTGATCTACTTGTGAAAACCCGGGAATATCTGAGTGTTCAAGCAAGTAAGCGCTGTGTTTGTGGTAGCTGCTATGGCTAATCGCCAATCCTATCTCATGTAAAAACGCCGCTCGCCTGAGCAAATCGCCATCGTCGCTACTGAGTGATAGCTTCGCCTTCACTTGCTCAAACAGATTACGACTGGTTTTTACCACCTGCTTGGCTTGTTTTTTATCCCCTGAGTAGCGTTTAATCAGCGCGAGCACACTACGGTCACGCACATCTTCACTAGCAAAGCGCCCGAGCATGTCATACATGACGCCTTCGCGTAACGCGCCATCCGAATAGGTCATGGTCTCAATACCCAGCACTTTCATGACTGCACGTAGCACTGCCACGCCTGCGGGAAAGACGGCCTTGCGATGCTCCTTAACCCCTTCAAGCTCAATATCATTGACATTGCCAATCTTAATCAATAATTTTTCTAGCTTTTTGACGCCTTTATAAGTAATGCGTTCTTGCTCATCCGCCCAGCCTTTAGAGACAAGCACGTTACGCACTGCTTTAATTGTGCCACTAGAGCCAACCACGCTGCTCCAGCCTGTCTTTTGATAGCGCCCGTTAATCGCCAATACTTCTTTGCGTGCGCCTGATATGGCATTGTTAAACGCTTCTTTGGTAATCTGCCCGTCATCAAAATATCTTTTGGTAAAGGCAACGCAGCCCATTTGTAAGCTTTCGGTCAATAGCGGGTCAAACTCTTGACCAATGATGAACTCGGTCGAACCACCGCCGATATCGACGACCAAACGCTTATCACTACTGGCATTGGTGTGTGACACGCCCAAATAAATCAAACGTGCCTCTTCTCGTCCAGCGATGATTTCAATCGGCTTGGGCAAGATTTTATTGGCACGGGTAATAAAGTCATTCGCATTCTTAGCTTGTCGCAAGGCATTGGTCGCCACCACACGGATGCGCTCGGCAGGCACCGAATCGAGTCGAGCCACAAACCGACTTAAGCACTCAAGTCCGCGCTGCTCAGCTGCCGCCTCCAAGATATTATTTTTATCCAATCCTGCCGCCAACTGCACCTTTTCAGACATGGAAACCACTTTTCGTACCTCACCATGATCGAGACGCGCAATGGCCAAATGAAAGCTGTTCGAACCAATATCAATGGCTGCCATCATTTCATCTTCGGCGATTGGTGGGTTTGCTAGATAGTCATTAGGCATAGGAGATATCGTTACCGTGTTAGATAAAAAGGATAGGATATTTGCTGAAATATATGAAAATTGCTCTATGAATAGCTTATATCACTGAACGAATCACAGCGAGTTTCGCCATTAAAGCATTTATGCCAAACACTGGCAAGTAAGACGCACACTTGGCTAAAGCCTCGCACCAGCACAGACAAGTAGAGCACATTTGGCGCTTGTGTTAACCAGGGTGATTTGCTACATTAAAAACCATAAATATTATAATAAAGAACAAGCACTTACTTATCCATTCTAATTTTCTATTAAACCAATCCGTGCTCATCGCATAGTAAAACCGTTCGGCTTTGGTAACAAAAAGCGTCATGGACGGATGATTAATAAATAACCCGCAAGGAAGCGACGACAATGAATCAAACCACCAATCACACACTGCATGGCAATCAAACACAGCATAGCAATAAAACAGCAAATGCTCAGACAAACAGCCAAGTGAACCATGACATAATAAAAGCTGCCACGCCCACTGAGCAGAAGTTTTACGATTTCTACTTAGAAGAACATCAAAATATGGCGTGCCGACGACTGCATTTCGCAGGCAGCAGCTTTGGCTTATTGGGCTTGGCAAAGTCGGTCAAAACCCGTTCGCCCAAACCGTTACTCAAAGGTATTGCCGCAGGATATGCTTGTGCGTGGGTGGGTCATTTTTTCTTTGAAAAAAACAAACCAGCCTCTTTTAAATTTCCGTTAAAGAGCTTCGCCAGCGACTTCCGAATGTATAGCGATGTGGTACGCGGCAACTTAAGCTTGAGAGATCGCAAGTTTGATAAATCACGATAAAACTCAATCGTTATATACAGCACGCATTAAAAAACTGGGCTGCTAAAAATAGCAGCCCAGTTTTTTATTCGTTTTAAAAGCTTCATTGATGTCAGGTCATTTTCATCAGTGAAATGACGCATTCATTTAGCGTAAAGACTTACGTAATATTTTACCGACTGCCGTCTTTGGCAACTCATCGATAAACGCATAAGACTGTGGACGTTTGTAGCCCGTCAGACGCTCACTGGCAAAAGCAGCCAGCTCCTCAGCCGTCAAGCTTGGATCTCTTTTGACCACAAAAGCTTTTGGCACTTCCCCACTATGTGCATCTTCAATCCCAATGACCGCTACCTCAAGCACTTTTGGATGTTCAGTCAACGCCGCTTCTAATTCGTTCGGATACACATTAAATCCTGACACCAATATCATGTCTTTTTTGCGATCAACAAGCGTCAAAAACCCTTGCTCATCCAGCACGCCAATGTCTCCTGATTTGAAATAACCCTCGGCACTAAAGGTATCCGTATTGTCTTGACGCCAATAACCCTGCATCACTTGTGGCCCCTTAATACCTACTTCTCCTGGTGTTCCGATAGCACACGCTGAGCCGTTGTCATCCATGATTTTGATGTCCATCATGGCGAGTGGCAGACCCACGCTACCATTAAAATTCTTAATTCCTGGTGGATTGAATGAGATTACCGGTGCTGTCTCAGACATCCCATAACCTTCATGAATCATCATGCCCGTCACTTGTTGCCACTGATCAGATACCGCTTTGATGATGGCAGTACCACCACCGATAGATAAGGCCAATCGACTGAAATCAAGACTGGCAAACGTTGGATGATGCAGCATCCCGATGAACAAGGTATTGACCGAAGGAATGACATGCGGACGATGCTGCTCAATGGTCTTGACCAGACCATCAATATCACGAGGATTGGTGACCAATATATCTTCCCAGCCGCCGTAAAGACCAAGCAGCCCGCAGACTGTAAATGAGAAAATATGATATAGCGGTAAAGGGTTGAGTATTTTGATCTGTTCGCTACGACCTGTTTCAATCGCTTTGCCAAACATCGCATAACACTGACAGACATTGGCCATCACATTATAGTGTGTGAGCATCGCGCCTTTTGGTTTGCCAGTCGTACCGCCTGTATACTGCAATAAAGCCAAATCCTCACGCTCGATAGTGACGGGCTGACATTGCTCAGCATGGTAGGTATTCATAATATGGGCAAAGCTGACGCTGCGTGCTGAGGTATCGTTTGTAGCGACATCGTCTATAGTTTCGTGAGCGTTATTTGCTTGGCTTGTAGCACTTGCTGTCTGATCGATATGAGTAAGCAAGGCGATATCGTTATCGGCAGGTGCGACAGTGGGATCAATAGAGCAATGTATGACTAATAACAATTGCGCTTTTACTTCTTCATCGAGCTGATCGTAAGCGGATGCCATGCCATCAAGGACAATGAGTACGCAGGACTCAGAATCAGTCAGCTGATGCGCCAACTCATAATGGGTGTACATCGGGTTGACATTAACCAATACTGCACCTGCGCGCAGACAACCAAGCAATGCCACCGCATACTGCAATATATTCGGCAACTGCACTGCGATACGAGCGCCTTTTTTGATGTTTTTTGCTTGTAAAAATGCAGCAAAGCGCCGACTGGCAATATCCAATTGTGCAAAAGTAAGCGTGGCGGGCCCCATACTAAAAGCCACAGAATCACTATGCTGATCTATCTTTGGTTGTAATAAATCCAGCAGATTGTGCTTACCTTCTAACACATCTAAATTATTTCTTAGCCCATACTTCTCATACGAAGCTTGCCATAACGGTGGCGTATTAGTGCTAGGCATATTATTAGTGCTGGTAGTCATGAGTTAGCGTCCTTGCTGAGTAAGTTTTTCTCAGCATAGCACACTCTAATCCTAATTTTCTAAGCGGTTGAGTCACTCTATTAGGTCTGTCATTAACAGTATTTTTGGTCTATACGAATCGCCTTTTATGACCAGTATATAGAACAACAACTTGGCTCGATCAGCTTAAAACTATATAGTCATTCCACTAAAAAAGTGTTACTGCGTTAACCTCGCTTGAAGTATTTGATATACATCTACACTCGGTTGCCTTGTACTACTTTTGAATTGAATCGACTATAGGTTCAATTCCGTACGAACATTTACCAAACCTCTCATAAATTTGAGATATATCCGAAATATAGCCATGTTATGCTAAATGCCATTTCATACCAGTAACGGGATTATATGTTTATCATGAGCCATATTAAAAACGTCGGCTGTCTTGCTTTATTGTCAACAGGGCTATTTTTCAGTGTTCAAGCATCCGCAGCAAACACCTGCGACAAGGCTTATACTCAGACTGATATTAACAAGTGTATTGCAGCTGAGCTGGCCGTAGAAGACAAAAAACTGAACCAGTCTTACCGTGATTTTCAGCGCTTACTTAATAGCTCTGAGAAAAAGCAATTAAAAGCAGTACAATTGTCATGGATTGATTTTAGAGACAAAGCTTGCCAGTTTTCTGCCAGTCCAGTTCGTGGCGGTAGTGCTTATCCAATGGTGCTCAATGGTTGTTTGACCACTTATACACAACAACGACGCGTACAATTAGACACCGATATTAAAAACATCAAAAGTAAATAGATAACTTTAGAAAATAAGTAGCAATAAAAAATAGATGTCCATAAAAAAACCAGCACCTCTGAAGGTACTGGTTTTTTATTGCTTTGATTGCCTAGATTAATGTTACTTATGACTTTGGAATAATCAGAATAGATTAAGCACTGGCCATTTCTGAAAATATCTCATCAGCCGCTTTGATAGACGCATCAATATCTTCATTGCTATGCTTGATAGACATAAAGCCCGCTTCATAAGCCGACGGTGCCAGATAAATACCACGATCGAGCATACCGTGGAAGAAAGTATTAAACACGGTCATGTCACACTCTGTCACGTCATCGAAGTTCTTCGGCGTTGCAGTTTCAGTATCTTTGACAAAGAACATACCAAACATGCCACCCAATTTATTGGTGCGCAAGTGAATGCCATGCTTGTCAGCAGCCGCTTGAAAACCATCCACTAGATGGTCTACTTTCGCGGCTAACTCGTCATAAAAACCGTCTGCCGTTAAGTCTTCAAACATCGCAATACCAGCACGCATCGCTAAAGGATTGCCTGATAACGTACCAGCTTGATAGACACCGCCAAGTGGTGCAATGCAAGACATGATGTCTTTCTTACCGCCGAACGCACCAACTGGCAAGCCAGCACCGATGATTTTACCAAAGCAAGTCAAATCAGGATCAATACCGAAATGCGCTTGTGCACCGCCAAGTCCGACGCGAAACCCAGTCATCACTTCATCAAATACCAATACCGCACCATTGGCAGTACACTCTGCGCGCAAGGTGTCATGGAATTCTTGAGTCGGAATGATCATATTCATGTTACCAGCGATCGGCTCTAAGATAACGCAGGCAATCTCTTCGCCCCATTTCTCAAAACAGTCTTTGATCGCTTGCGGATCATTATAAGGAATCGTAATAGTGTGTTTAGCAAAGTCCGCTGGCACACCTTTAGATGTTGGTTCACCGATATCAAGCATGCCCGAACCTGCTTTTACGAGCAGGCTATCTGAATGCCCATGGTAGCAGCCTTCAAATTTGACGATTTTATCACGTTGGGTATAACCACGTGCCAGACGAATCGCGCTCATGGTCGCTTCTGTACCAGAGCTGGTCATACGAATCATCTCAACGCTCGGGACTATTTCGCAAATCTTATCAGCAACGGTGGTTTCAAACGGCGTTGGTGTACCAAAGCTCAAACCATCATCGGCAGCCTTTTTAACGGCATCAATAACTTTTGGATGCGCATGACCCAAAATCATTGGCCCCCACGAGCCCACATAATCGATATAGGCATTGTCTTCGGTGTCATAAATTTTGCTACCATTGGCACGGTGCATAAAGATAGGTGTACCACCGACTCCTGCAAAGGCGCGGACTGGTGAGTTGACACCACCTGGGATATGCTTGCGTGCTTGCGCAAAGAGCTGTTCGTTTTTAGTACTCATAGTTATTCTCTATTTATTGGTTCTGTATTATTTTATTAAAAGTAAACTTTCTGATTAACTATTATCAGATTTTAGTATTATTCTTTGAATTAAACGTAGCCGCTTAAGCTTTTTTGACAACAGATGATTTCAGTTTCATGGGGCCATAACCATCCAATTTACAGTCGATATCATGGCCATCGGTCGCATCTGGCAACAGGCGAATACTCTTCGCTTTAGTCCCTACTTTGATCACAATTGAAGAACCTTTGACCTTTAAGTCTTTAATGACGGTCACGGCATCGCCATCTTGTAGCTCATTACCGACGGCATCGCGAATAACGGCATCTTGGTCTTCAGCTTGCGCTGCATCAGTTTCAGCTGCCGTCCATTCATGAGCGCACATAGGACATACCAGTAACGCACCGTCTTCATACGTATATTCAGCATCACATTTTGGGCAATTGGGTAAGCTCATTCTATCCTCGGCAGCCATCGTACATTAGGTTAATTGTAGAGCTAATATTGTACCGTAACTCGCCATCTTTAACCAATTTGTACGGTTGAAAATGGGACGCTATGCCCAATTTAACGCTTAACCTATCGCTTAGTGATGACGTTTTTTATGACAGGGGTTTTTGTGGTACTCTTCTTAGCCTCATATAGATTTATACTCACCTATTCTGTCAGTGACAAAAGCGATCAGATAATTTTTTATCACTTCGATTTACCCTCTATATTATTAATAAATAAGCTCTCATCAGAAGGATAATAACAATGACTCAGTCTTCAAATCCATCAGCCGTACCGCAGTTTTCGCAATTAACCATTCAAGGTGAGGACGCCGAAAAATTCTTGCAAGGGCAATTGACTTGTGACGTCACTAAGCTTGGCCTTAGCTATCAGGCAGCAGCCATCGGCAACTTAAAAGGTCGTATTGAATTTGGTATTTGGATCAAAAAACAAGCAGAAAAGCATTATGACGTGGTTATCAGTGCTGATTGTGCTGAGTCTTTACAAGCACATCTGAATAAGTATGGGGCGTTTTCAAAGTTTGAGACCAGTGCCCCAGCAGCGATTTATCCTTGTGTATTAGCCAATGAGCCAACTTTTAGCCATAAGGACGATCACAATACCGTCGCCGACACACAGGATTGGATGGCATGTAGCATAGCCACTGGTAATTATTGGATCGTGGCTGCGACTCAGGGCCAGTTCCAACCACAAGAGCTGCGTCTACATCAGCGCGGCGGCATGGATTACGATAAGGGCTGCTACTTGGGTCAAGAAGTCATTGCCCGTATTTATTTCAAGTCTGCACCCAAAGCATTTTTGCATTATGTACAGGGCACTGGTGAAGTACCAACCGCAGGTGACAAGCTCGATAAAATCCAAGTGGTCAATGCCATGCAAAATGACAATGGCTTTACCGCTCTGGTCGTGGCGCGTCCTGAACAGCTAGCAGAAAGTGGTCTGAGCATATTGGACTTGCCAGCTGCTCTACAGGTAGATGTTGCACGTCCAAAATAAGAAGTAAATCGAATCAAGCAAGCAACGCAGCGAAGGTGATGGCAGTTTAATACAGCGCTACCGTCATGATTAACATGAGCATAGAGAATCCTATGACACATATTGCGGTACTCGGAGCAGGCGTGGTGGGCGTGACCACCGCATGGTATCTACGTCAGGCAGGCTATGATGTGACCGTGATTGAGCGCGAATCAGCGGCAGGTATGCAGACATCATTTGCTAATGGCGGTCAAATATCAGTATCGCATGCCACGCCTTGGGCCAATCCTGCGACTCCGATGAAAGCGCTCAAATGGCTATTTAAAGAAGATGCTCCGCTATTGTATCGCTTGCGTGCGGATAAAGCGCAGCTCAAATGGGCCATGCAGTTTTTGCAAGAGTGCCGCGCCGATAGAGCCGATGCCAATCTCGTGCAAATGGTGCGCTTGGGTCTGTATTCGAGAGATACTTTGCAACAGCTGCGTGCTGATATCGGTATTGATTACGAGCAGCAAACCCGCGGTATCATGCATTTTTATACCAGCCAAGCAGAGTTTGATGCGGCCATCGAACCAACTGAACGCATGCAAGCGCTTGGCTGTGAGCGCCATGTGATTGATATTAATAATGCTGTTAGTTTGGAACCAGCACTTTACCCTATTGCGCATAAGCTCACTGGCGCAACCTATACCAGCCGTGATGAGTCTGGTAATGCGCATCTATTTACCCATCGTTTGGCACAGCGCTGCATAGATGCTGGCGTACAGTTTTTATATGATACCGAGATTTTGGCACTCAATACTGATGCAAATTCTACCCGTCCGCATGTGCATAGTATTACCATTCGCCCAAAAGGCGAGAACGCGCAGACCTTTAGTGCTGATAGTCATGTATTGGCGCTTGGCAGCTATAGTGTCTCCCTATTAAAACCGCTGAACATTTATGTACCTATTTTTCCCGCCAAAGGATATTCAGCCACTTATCAAATCAACCCTCGTGCACCGCATTTAGCGCCTTTTGTTAGTCTGATTGATGATGAATTTAAACTGGTTACCTCACGACTAGGTGATAAGCTACGGGTCGCTGGAACAGCGGAGTTTAATGGCTATAATTTAGACTTAAATGCCACGCGCTGTGAAGCCATTACTCGGCGCGTACAGCAGTTGTTCCCAAAAGGGATTATTGCAAATTCCGTTCAATACTGGACGGGACTGCGGCCTATGACACCTTCAAATGTCCCACTCATTGGACGGGCACATTGCGGTCAAGTGAAACACGGTAGCCGCAACGATGGTGCTACCTTTGATAATTTATGGCTCAACACGGGTCATGGCACACTAGGCTGGACGCATGCTTGCGGCTCTGCAAAAGCAATTAGCTTATTAATCCAAGGTGAAACCCCTAACGTGGATTTTGACTTTGTCGGTATGAGCGCTTAATCGGATAAACGATGTATTAAAATATTATGCAAAAGAAAGAAGGCGCTTACCTATAGTAAGCGCCTTCTTTTAGATTTAGGGAAAGACTTATATTACTGTGCTGCCCATCAAGATTTATGATGCCGTAGCCAATGCGTCATCTGTTGCTGATTCAAGCGCTTCTAATTGTACTGGCACACCATTCACTGCTGCGTTGCCACTCAATTGATCAATCAAAGTATCGTCCGTTAAATCATTCACACTGACGCCTGCATGCGCTTGGGCAATCTTCTGCTTAACACCTTTGCGACCATGACCGAAGCCATGTGGAATACTAACAACGCCTGGCATGAGCTCATCAGTCACTTCTGCGGCAATGATAACGCTGCCCACCCGAGACGTCACTCTGACATCTTGACCATCTTTAATGCCTTGCTGCTCAGCAGTTTCAGGGTGTAACATTAACGTACAACGTGATTTTCCTTTTACCAATCGATGGCTATTATGCAGCCAAGAGTTGTTGCTACGCACATGACGGCGGCCAATGAGCAAAATGTGACTGTCATCATATTGCTGCATCATCTCTTTTACACGGTCTAAATCTGCTTGATAAAAATCAACATTGAGATGAATCTGCTTGTCTGCATGCTTGATGGCCTCTGGCAACATGCTGTGCAGTGGCCCTAAATCGACACCGTGCGGATTGTCTATCAGCGTATCCAAGGTAACCTCTTTATAAGGCCCATACTTGAGACCCTGCTCGAGTAAAAACTTTGGCCCAAACGCTTTTGTCGCTGCACGTTCTTTTTGTATTGCTTCTGGGGCATCTTTATCCAAACGATCAGCCAATTCTAAATAAATCTCCCAATCATGCTTTTCATTGTCTTTTCGATCAAACAAGGCAGGCGAGTATTTGGCGACATTGTGCACGGCAAAACCATTAAAGGTCACGTCATAATGGTCACGTTCTAGTGGCGATACCGGTGGTAAAATAATATTGGCATGACGGCTGGTTTCGGTCACAAAATAATCGAGCGACACCATAAACTCCAACCCTGACAAGGCTTCATCTAATTTTTCACCATTTGGTGTACTGAGGACAGGATTGCCGGCGACACTCATAAATCCTTTCAACTGACCTTCGCCTGCGACCAACATCTCATCCGCCATCGCAACCACTGGATACTCGCCATTGAAGTCAGGCAGATTGCTTACTCGGCTGTGGCGTTTGCCTAAATATCCTGGGCCCGAGCTATTGACAACATCGACCGCAGGATTAGGGAACATCAATCCGCCCACTTCATCTAAGCGACCGCTCACGATATTAATGACCATCGACAGATACTGGCTTAACAAGCCGAACTCTTGCACCGATATACCCATGCGACCATAGCAGACCGAGCTTTCAGCCTCGCAAAACTCCTTCACTAAACGTTTAATTTCAATTGCGGTAATACCAGTGATGCTGGCTACCGACTCAGCCGTATAGTCTTTGGCAAAAGAGGCGATAAGATCAATCTCTGGGGCCAAAGCCGCCGCTCTACTGTCTACCTTGGCATAGCCTTGCGCGTAGATTTCGTTCAACATAGCCAGTAATAACAGAACATCAGTTGCGGGACGAATAAAATGATGCTCGCTGGCAATCTCTGCGGTTTCTGTGCGTCTTGGGTCAATCACAACCACTTTACCCGCGCGAGCTTTGATATCTTTTAACTTTTGACGCATGTTCGGCGCAGTCATAATACTGCCGTTAGAGGCCAGCGGATTACCACCAATAATCAACATATATTGTGTGCGATTCACATCGGGCACAGGGATACGCAGCATGTGACCAAATAGATGCATGCTGACGATATGATGCGGCAGCTGATCAATCGAAGTGGCAGAAAAGCGACTGCGTGTTTTTAGGCTGGTCAATAGTTGCTTGACCGTTAGCATGCCACCCATGTTGTGCACATTCGGGTTTCCCAGATATACCCCAAAGGCGTTTTGACCGTATTTTTGCTGTACTGATTGGATGCCTGCCGCTACTTTGTCTAGGGCGTCCGTCCAGCTGATTTCCTTCCAACCGTCAGCGGTTCTTTCAACGGGTTGACGCAAACGGTCAGGATCTTCATGCAAGTCTTGTAAGGCCGTGGCTTTTGGGCAAATATAACCTTGCGAAAAGGGATCGTTTTTATCGCCTTTAATCGATAATACTTTTTCGCCATCATGCTTTATTTCAACGCCGCACATCGCCTCGCACAATGTGCAGGTCCTAAAATGTGTTTGTTCGTCAGCTACCATTTCTTTAGCCATAGTCGTGCTCCCTGTGTTTTTTATTGACTCTAGTTTCCGTTCTACTTTCGTTTTATACAGTCGATTCAATTTAAAAAAATATAGCATTGCTGGGATAAATTTTTCGAAGTCTCTGGAGTGCAAAGCACGCAGCAGTCAAGGAGTATTTATACCAGCAGAACACTATATTTAACGTGCCCCTTTTATTTTTAACCAACTACAAGTTACTTTCTTTATTGTTGCGTCCGTGCAAAAAAATTGCCAAACAATGCAGCAAAATTTGCACTCAAAATGGTAATCGCTTGTTGTCTTGAATAACGCTCTTGATGACAGCCTAAAATTAATTCATGGACTTGTGCGCTAGCAATATCGACACAGAGATTCACGTGAGTGCGTTCAATAGAACGACCAGATAACTGTAGTCCCTGAATGAATATCTCCGTCCACTCTTCTTGTATTTCTGTAATAAGATTGCCCAGTTGTTTATGCTCCGAACCCTTATTCATGGCATTTATTGTCTTTGAGCCAAAGCGCGGACGGTCTTCGATGAGGTGTTGAAACAAGGCAATATTCTGAAATGCCGCATCAAAAATCAGGGTCAAACAGGACTGGCAACGCTGGTTAAATTGCTCTTTATTCAAGAAATCATAATCTTTTATCATCGTTACCCAAGCCATACGCATGGGGGATAGATAGTTGTCTTTGAGCTGTTCGCTTAATTCATGTTGCAAGGCATCGAGGCTATCAAAATGATTGTAAAAGCTAGGCTGAGCAATGCCTGCACCCTTGGCAACTTTATTCATGCTCATGCCACAAGCGCCCTCTACGCTATACAGCTGTAGGGCACTCTTTAATAGCGCGCGACGCGTTTTAGCTTTTGCCAGCTCACGCTTTGATTCGGTTGCTGGACTGGCAGCCATGCGAATGAAGTCTGTTCTAGCATTTACCTTCAATATCGACCTCGATTGATGTTTTAAAATGACTTATGGGAATAATTACTATATCGACTATAAGATTATAGTCATTTAAACTATAAGTCTATAGTCAAATTCATCGTCAAACTTATTTTTCACGAAACAATACTTTTAGGTTGCCATCATGACATCAGCAGTTTTTTCTCCTTTTTTATTACCTTGTGGCACCAGTCTCTCAAATCGCCTTGCCAAAGCTGCTATGGAAGAGAATATGGCAGATGAAGGACAAGTCCCCGGCTCTACTATTTTGCGCCTATATCAACGCTGGGCTGAGGGTGGTACTGGCTTATTAATTACCGGTAATGTGATGGTCGATGGGCGCGCGATGACCGGTCCGGGCGGTATTGTATTAGAAAAAGACAGTGATATAGCTCCTTTTGAGGCGTGGGCTAAAGTGGCCAAAAAGAATGACACCCAAGTTTGGATGCAGATTAACCATCCTGGTCGCCAAGTGTATGCGGCTATGGGAGGTGATGTGTTGTCACCTTCTGATGTTTCCCTTGATTTAGGAAAGCACTCTCATCTGTTTGGCAAACCCCGCGCCATGACCCATCAAGATATTGAGCAGCTGATTCAACGTTTTGTCGATACTGCTTTAAAAGCAGAACAAGCTGGTTTTGACGGCGTGCAAATTCATGCCGCTCACGGTTACCTTATCTCTCAGTTTTTGTCGCCATTAACCAATAAACGTGACGATGAATTTGGCGGTTCGATTGAAAATCGTATGCGCTTATTAATCACTGTTATTAAAGCTGTTCGTGCACAAGTTTCGCCTCGCTTTGCCGTCGCTGTAAAAATGAATTCAGCCGATTTTCAGCGTGGGGGTTTTGATGCTGATGATGCAAAGACCGTTATTTTAGCAATGAATGGGCTTGCTGTTGATTTGGTGGAGTTATCTGGTGGCAGTTACGAAAGCCCAGCGATGCAAGGCACAACGGCAGACGGCCGAACCTTGCAGCGAGAAGCTTACTTTTTAGACTTTGCAAAAGAGATTGCGCAAGTGGCCACCATGCCCATTATGACCACAGGCGGTGTCAGGCGTTTGGCGGTAGCAGAAAACGTCCTAGCCCAAGGCATTGATATTGTCGGGATGGGCACAGCCTTAGCGATGAACTCCGCTTTGCCTAATGACTGGAAAGAAAACGATCAGCTCAGTGCCCACGATCCAGTGGTTCAGTGGAAAGACAAAACCTTGAGTGCGATTGCGACTATGGCTGTCATTAAGCGCCAACTGCAACGCATGGGTGCAGGAAAGCCACCAAAACCCAATGCTTCACCCCTATTTTCATTGATTCGTGATCGTCTCCGAGTAAAGAAACTGACCAAGCGTTATCAAGACTATTTGGCTAAGTAGTTTATGTTTGCACCTTTATAAGAGGCGTGTTGCACCTTTATAAATAAGCATTGTTGATTGCTAAAATTGTTCTAGGGCGTGTCCTCATTTTATTCCGAGCTGAATACAGACGAATATAAAATTCGAGCTATTGATAAAGCATGATGGTATTGAGAGGTTGGTAGAAAACCTCTTAGGTTATTTACGTATTTCACTGACAACACCCCTTATTTATTACACAAATATGGTCTCCATAACATACTCATGCAGATTGCTATCATGAAGTAACACTCTAAACATTGCCTATACAGACAGCGTAATTTTCAAAGCCTATATTAGGGGCGTCAGTTAGCTTATTTTTATAGATATCAAATAAACGGTAACTAAATAAAAATAGCGACTGAACTTAGCATTAAATAAAACTAAATAAGATAAATATCTGGATTAATTAATAATCAAAAAAAGGAATATAACAATGAACGAACATACCCTGAAAGGTGAATGGAACCAAGTGAAAGGCTCAGCTAAGCAAAAATGGGCTGATCTTACTGATGACGATTTATTACACGTTGAAGGTAGCCGTGATAAGTTGGTTGGTAAAGTCCAAGAGCGTTATGGCCATAGTAAGGATGATGCTGAGCGTGAAGTAGATGATTGGCGTCGCGAAAACAAATACTAAGCTATCAGCTAAGTCATCAATGACATTATTGATGATTTGATAAGTAAAAAAACCGCATGATTCTCATGCGGTTTTTTATTAGCAGTTATTTAACGCTTTATACAGTACTCAATAATGTACTTAGAACAGGTTGAATAAAAATTTCTCAACTTATAGACACGATAAAACCGCATAGCAATTAATTGTTATGCGGTTTTATTGTTAACTATCCATGTTACCTATCACGACTGTAATCTATGCATCCTTGCATAACGTTCAGCATGTTGCGATACCGGGCATCCTACCCTATGTACTACGGTTACTAGCATTAACTGCTATCAGCAAAGGTTATGTATCCTTTCTTCATTTACCGTTATCATCCTGATGCCAGTAAACGAATCATTATCCTTAATGCGGTCAACTCAATCCTTGAGTTACATTCCCTGATGCCGTGTATGTATAATGCCTAATTCTCACCCTGATGTTAAGTCGCGTAAACGTCATTGCTTGTAAGCATATGCTTACAAGCCCAATTTACTCTAATGTCGTTAATACTCTCAAATCAGCATTTCTCCCAAAATACTTCCCTGCTCTTTGGCAATATAACGAACGCCAGCGCAGAGAAAACACTACCTACCCCACATGGCATAAAGGGATAAATAAACTAATATTGAACAGGGCTGTCTTTGACATGGTGGTCAAAAATATTGGTCAGTAGCCTACATACAAGCACCGTTATACCTACAAATTATGGAAACAAAATAAGCTTAAATAACATCTATATTTTTTTATTGCTAATACTCAGGTATGTGCCATATTGTCGTTTAAGTGATTGTTTAAGCAACATATCCTTAAACATGGAATTACAACTTAATAACGCAAATGACACTTAACATCAAGTTTTGTGCCTTATTATAGATAATGTAAGAAAATATTTCAAAACACAATATTCTCCAGTTATTAGAGCAAACAAATAAGACTGCTAATATAAGAAGGCATCAAGTCCTTCTTTATCGGCGCTACTAATTTATCGGTGCTATTAAGTCAAATATATATCAACTGCATTACGCTGTTAGAGGTGAAAAGCAATCACATAATTATCAATCACGTGATTATCGATCAAAAAAATATCGTAGGAGATTTTATCATGAAGATTTTACAGCTATTCTCATTGAAAACAGCGAGGTCTGCTGGCCTTTCACTCACATTGCTAGGTACGATGGTCGGTTGTACTGTCGTAGGACCAGGCTATGACAATAACTCTGTCTATCGCGGTGACAAGGGTTATGACAATAACGCTAGCTATAACCGTGTGAGCCAGAAGCTGCGTCAGGATTTACGTCGTAAAGGCTATCAGGTCATAGACATCAAATCCGATAATTATCGAGGCAATCGAGCGATCACCGCTTATGCCAAAAAGAGCAATCAAACCTATGAGCTCAAGTATACTTATCCTAGCCTAAAGCTTATCAGCTCAAACAGACAAGACTGGTCTAAGAAGCGCTACGATGACAAGTATGATAACGACCGTGACTACGATAAGCATGATTATGATAAAAAAGATAAGTATAGAAATAAGAACAAAGGTAACAAGAACAAAAATCGCTATAAGAACGACGATATCGAAGACAGCATCAAAAGAGAATCACGTTATCCAGCGATTAAACAAAGAGCGGTCAGAAAGGTCAGCGCTATGGGCTATCGTGTAAAAGATATTGAGCTGGAAGAAAAGAATAATCGCGGCGTTTTCGAGATAGAAGCCAGACGTGGCTCGCAAGACTATGAAATACTGCTTGGTTACCCAAACTTAAATGTGATTAAAGTTGAAAAAGACTAGGGTTTTTTGAACGATTAAATATTTAATCCATTGAACTGAGATTAACTCTTAAGATTATAAGATGTTGAGAATAATGCAGTATCGAATAAAAATTGTGACATCGTTAATCTATTGATGTCTAAGGTCAAATAAGCCAGCCCTTGGTTTGTTTGGCCATTTTTTATAACACTGGCGAAAAACTTGAACTTGATAAGAGGACATTATGAATATCACAACCCTACTAAAGCCAACCGTTGCCACCGCTATGGTCACAGCGTTAATGATAACGACAGGTTGCGTCACTGCCCCCGGCTACAATGCGTATGGCGACCTTTACGAGGACGTTTATAAAGACAGTAAAGTCTATAAAAAGCATAAAAAAGATATCAAAAACGTTGATAAAGAGCTTTATCAACCAGCTATCGAACAACGAGCCGCCAATAAAGTCAGTAATATGGGCTACCGTGTCAAAGACGTCAAATATAAAAGAGGCGATAGCAAAATAAAGGTAAAGGCCACACGTGGTAGTAAAGATTATAAAATCGAACTTGGCTATCCAGGCTATCAAGTAATTAAGATCAAATAAGCCTAAACCACTGCTAATAACCTATAGTCAGGTCAATATAAAAAAGAGACAGCGTGACTGGTATAAATTTTTCGTAGCCTCTGTCTGCGTAGGCAGAGCAAGCAAGAAAAGTTTGTGCCAGTCACGCATCATCATGTCATGTACCCATTTTATTTAGTATCAACTATACCTCTAAAGCTCAAAAATCTAGCACTTCGATGACATCATAGGCAGGCGTCTCATAAGGGTGTGCCTGCTTTAGTGCATCAATGACTTGCTCAATATTAGCAGTGGCAACCACCATCTCGACTCGCCACTCATCAACTTTTTCGAGCTTATCTTGCGCGCCAATATGCGGATCACTGCCTGCCAGCGGCATAAACTGCCCCACCCCTTGTACTTGCCAGCAGCATTGCTCGTAATTGCCAATCGTACCAGCGCCTGCTGCAAATAAAGCAGATTTAACTGGCTCTAATGCCGCTTCGGGAACAAAAACCGTCAATTTATACATAGTGTCACCCTTTGTTTTATCTATTAGCATGAGAGAGCAGCTCTATTACCATCATAGCGCAGCCATCGTTTTATTTTTTTGATAATGAAGGATGGTCGCTCCAGATATAGCGCAATAGCCAATCTTTGGCATCGCCAGCATAGTCAATGCCGATACGAGGACGCAGCGATACTGGTGGCTGGCAGTCATCATCTTCGAGCCATACTGCTGACTCCACACTGATAGATTTGCCATTTAACGCGCGATCAATTTGTAAGCGCTTCGTTAATTTGCCAGGACCTGCCATCTGGGTTGGATGAGTAAGTTGCTTATTCGTGCTCAGAAGCTGTTCTTCCATCAAACGATCACTATCGTCGGTCAAAAATCCAGCCCGTATTAATACCGACTCAGGAGACTCTTCTCCACCGCTGACCAGATTGAGCATATGATGCACACCGTAAGTCAGATAGACATAAAACATGCCGCCTTGCGCATACATAATTTCAGTACGAGCCGTTCGGCTACCCGCATGCGAATGACAAGCAGGGTCGTCCTTACCGATATAGGCTTCGGTTTCTGAGATACGCATGCGCAAGATTTTCACTGTGCCATCGGTATCCGTTAACTTTCTACACAGTACTTTGCCAATCAAATCAGCGGCGACCACACAGGTTGGTCGAGTAAACCAACTAGGGTCTAAAACAGTTGATGAAGCAGTAGACATTAGCAAAACCTTTTCTTATTTTTATCATCTAATTGACATGACCAAATATTAATAAACAAGTATTAATAAATTAGCATAAAAGTAAGATAAGATATTGAAGACAATGTTGGCGCTATGTTTGATTTTTTATACGAGTTAAGCTACAAACTTGTGCCTAAAGAGATAATATTCATGGTGTCTAATAGCCATCAATAATTATGGCGAGAGAGGATTTTATCACTGAGCATTATTAGGGCGTGTCCTCAATTCAACCGATAACTACCTAAATGGAATAAAAGTGATTAAATCTTGCAGTCTGTTTTGAGTGGTTCCATTACAACGGTCTGTTTTAAATGGTCTATTAATTGATTGATGACACTAATTAGTTGGTTCCGGTGGGGTATACTTTTCCATGTTATTACAGAAGTAAGTGTGCCATCAATAATGATTACTATACCGAGAATGATACATATTTTTTAAGAAGTTTCTGAGCTTATTTTTTTGATAATAGCAGTCTTATTCTTTAAGGTTTTTTCTGTACAAATAATAGAAACGAGCAGATCAAGACATAAAACAACCGCAAGTACCGAACCTAGAGATTTAATGATAACTTTCCTATTACCATAACCTGCGACACAAAAAACAGCTCCTAATTAGGAGCTGTTTTTTATCAGATAATACGATTAAAATTACATCAACTAACGGCGGTTTTGAACATATACCACTTTAGATGCATGCTTATGGTTTTGAGCCACAAATTTCTTATGTGCAACTTTCTTAACGACCACTTTCTGAGGGGCTTTGTGTTGCTGTCCATGGGAGACTTTATGTTTTACAAAATGCTGTGCAGGTGCGGCACTTGCTTGACCAATCATCGCAAAACAAGCAGTAGCAGCTAGAATAGAACTCATCATTATCTTTTTCATTATCATTTCCTTCCAAATGCTTATCAAGCATGAGTTATTAATTAAGATGTAATGCTTACAATCAAACAAAATGGTTTGATGAAGCCTTGCTTTGTTGACAAAGGAAATAATAAACGATTAGGAGGTTGCGTAGCTTTATGAAACTTAAAGAAAGGTTACTACTGTTACTAACTGCTCTAATCTCCTTGAGAAGTATGATGTTCCTGTATTTTTGCTAGCACTGGTAACGCTCACTGGGGGGTATAAAGCTCTATCAATACCAATTTTTTGGAAAACCATAGCCTTAAGCCATGCTATCGACTTCATAGTTATTAAATTCATATCCAACACAAGCAGTTCGATACCTATATAGCGCATCGATCACAGATAGAGTATGTATGATAAGTAAACCATAAAGTACACTGTGGCTATCTCAGCGTGTCAAAACGTTGATATCATTAGCCTACAGCCAAAGATTCAAATCCTCACTAGAGAACCATCAATAATATAATGCCATAAAAAAACTGAGCACATGGCTCAGTTTTTTTGTTTTGCGCTAAACATTTACGACTTAGCTAAGTGGCACACCAATACGGTTGGCCACTTCTTCGTAAGCTTCGATAACATCGCCTAATGATTGACGGAAACGGTCTTTATCCAATTTCTTCTTGGTATTTTTGTCCCAAATACGGCAACCATCTGGTGAAAACTCATCACCCAAAACGATACGGTCATGGAATACGCCAAATTCTAATTTGAAATCGACCAGTATTAAATCGCCTGCATCAAACAGTGCCATTAATACGTCGTTGACTTGATGCGTCAGCTCTTCCATTTTTGCTAATTGTGCTTCGGTAGCCCAACCAAGAGAAATAGAAAGTGACTCATTGACCATTGGATCACCAAGCGCGTCATCTTTGTAGAATAGCTCATAAGTAGGCGGCGTCAATGCTTGGCCTTCTTCTAAGCCTAAACGACGAACCAAACTGCCCGCAGCGAAGTTACGTACGACGCACTCAACTGGAATCATATCCAAACGCTTGACCAGCACTTCGTCATCAGATAATTGTCTTTCGAAATGAGTTTCGATACCAGCGGCAGCCAGTTTTTGCATAATAAAAGCATTAAAGCGGTTATTAACCACGCCCTTACGTGCCAACTGTTCGATACGCTTACCATCAAGCGCCGAGGTATCATCACGAAAGTGTAAAATCAGAAGGTCGTTGTCTTCTGTTTCATAGACTGATTTGGCTTTACCTTTATACAGCAGTTGTTGCTTTTGCATTATGGAATTCCTGTTCGTTCAAGCTTATGTGGTAAAAACGCGCAGCGACCGCTGAATACTATATGACGTCATTCATGAGAACATCATGTCCTGAACAATCACAGTAAAAAATCAGCGGTGTAAGTAGGAAAATACGGTGTTTAGTTTGAAGTATCGCTCACAGCGACAGCGCGTTGAGGCTTAGGCAGTTGATACTGCTTACCTGCTTCGTTCTGTAAGGTGAGCGTGTTTACGCCTGCATTTGGGGTTGTGTATAACGGCACAAATGCTGCTGGTTGCTGAGTCACTGGTAGCTCTAGTGGTGCAAGCTTCTTACTCTCTTGATACTCTAAGCTGCCATTATCGCGCTTACCAAGAAAGCCTTTGGTCATTTGACAGCCACTTAATACTAGTGTGCTACCCAATACCAAAACCATCATAGCAGGAAACGTTCTTGTAGGGGTTGATGATACTTTCATCATATTATCTCTCTGAGTTAGCAATTTTTGCTCATTTAGACGATTGGCTCGTCGTTTTGATAGAACCTTATAAGTTCTTGCCAAGCCAATGTCATCAGCGACTGGCTCAGCATTTACAATGCTTCACTTCTATAATAAATTCGCACGCATCTATAGTAAATTTGCGCGAACCAACGCTTCATCAATAGTGGCATGATGTTGTTCTGCTAGCCAAACCAATGGCAAGCGGATACCCGTGTCTATCATACCCATTTTATGTAACGCATATTTTGCTGGAATGGGACTCGATTCAATAAATAAATCACGATGCAAGTGCTTAATCACGTCATGTACTTTGTGCGCGGCATCAAAATCACCACGTAGCGCGGCCGAAAAGGTCTCACTCATGGCGTTCGGTGCGACGTTAGCCGTTACTGAAATATTGCCTTTGGCACCCATTTGCATCAAATCAAGCGCCGTGCCATCATCGCCAGATAGCACGACAATACGGTCGCCAACCGCTTTAATCAATTGCTCACCACGAGCGACTGAGCCCGTCGCATCTTTAATCGCAACGATATTATCGATATCAGCCAAACGTTCAACCGTATTTTGAGCGATATCGACCACGGTACGCCCTGGTACATTATAGAGCATCTGCGGGATGTTTACGGCTTGGGCAATGGCTTTATAATGTTGATACAAGCCTTCTTGTGGCGGCTTATTGTAGTAAGGAGCAACCAATAATGCACAGTCTGCACCAGCATCCGCCGCATCTTGCGTCAGTTTGATGGCTTCAGTCGTATTATTCGCGCCTGTACCTGCTATCACTGGCACGCGGCCTTTGACATGCTTCACAAAGTAACGAATCACATCGCTATGTTCTTGCATCGATAACGTCGCTGATTCGCCAGTGGTACCGACAGCAACGAGACAGTGGGTGCCTTGCTCAATCTGCCAGTCTATGAGATCGGCCAGACGTTTATAATCGACCGTGCCGTCAGGGTGCATGGGCGTTACCAAGGCTACCATTGAACCTTGTAGTCGGGTTTTAATCTCGTCGTATGCTGTGCTCATAACCGTGCCTTACTGTTGTATTATCCTAGCTTTATTAAAGCTGTCACATGATCGATCACTTGCAACTACCCATATCCATTTTTAAGTCAATAGACAAGCCAATGACAGGTATTGCTTGATGTTCATACTGGGTGTTTATATAACTACAATAATGACATTTGCACTATAAAATCATGTGCAGGTCTACCCGCACTAACATTATTTTTGTCAATTGCCGATGTTGTTTATTGATAGCCATAAAAACGCTTACTAGTGTAGCATATTTTGATTTGACCGCTATCAGTCAATTAATGCTCAGCCTAGGTATATCGTGTGCCATTTTAAGCCCTGTTTAACGCGATGGTAATGCGCAAGAGTGACTGATTATAGACTTTATTATTTAGGGTCTGTTGAACATTCAAATATTAGGACTGCTGATCGCTAAAATTGCCCCAAACTAGGCGTAAACCGACGATACTGTCGAGACCTTAGCTAGGTTTGCAACAACGTTTGGGGTGATTTTAGCATCAGCCTTTCAGGGCAGGACTATTTTTTGCCAATACATGGCGAAATTGTCTACCCTAGAACGACTAGGCGTCAAAAATTTCACTGCGTATTGTCTAAAAAATAGCCACTGCCAGTTCCACATTTGAATGTTCAACAGACCCTAATAGTTAGTTTAGCGTAATTATGAAACTGGGATAAATGCTTTTGAGTCGTTTTAACGAATCGTCAACACATCGATAGTCGGACGATACAAGCGAAAAGGCAATCCTCGAGTACCCACTCCGCTACTGACAAATATCTGCGCGCTACCATGCTGATATAGACCGCGCTGCTTACCCATCCGGCTGCTATCCAATAATGACGATTGATTGTCTATACGGCGAATATCTTGCTTTTTTTGCGCCTTTAGTATGTTTTTCTGTATCGCTTTAGCAGCCCCCGTTATCAATAGTGGTCGCGGCTGTAGCGATTTTGGTAAGTCGCTAATACTATCAAATCGTGACGCAAGGATAATGACAGGTTTAGTCGCCTGCTCGATTTCGGCACTGAGCGCCACTTTACTGGGTACCTGCAAAGTTTTGGCATCGCTCGATTGTTTTGGAACATCTTGCCAACCACAAAGCACCGCCACGACTGGATTATCCTTTGGGTTTGTTTGTGTACGGGTATTCGGGTGACCTTTAATGGAGCTTGTTTGACTTACTCTTAATCGACCGTTGCCAGTTTGGGCACATTTAAGCGGCAACGACGTACATTGCTGCCCGATATAATTGATATCAAGCACATCAAAAGCACTGGCTAAGGTATCTTTCAATAGTGGCTGACCTTGCTTGGTAGTATTAATCGACTGATAACGCAAATCCGAGGTACTCATCACCGTATAAACGGGTTTGTTTACTCCCTTAAACAGCATCAACTGCCCCACCAAATCTGCGCTCGGGTAATAGAGCCAGTCACCTGTAATCAGCACTGCATCTGCTGACAGCGCATTGATGGTAGCGACAAGCTTGCGAATATGACGCGGCTTGCCACTATATAAGCCAATACGTAAATCTGCTAATACCGCTACTGTGAGCGGGGCTGACAAGTCTAAATCAACCGCATGATGCTGCACGCGCAAACAATTGGGCTGCACAACGACAGTATAAAAGTACAGACCCATCGCGATGGTAGCCATCAATACAACGCTTGGTGACAATTGTGCCAGTAGAGGCGTCACCTCTTGTGCTCGCCCAATAACCAACAGTAACGCCCAAACTGGCATGGTATAAGCAGCATAATATAGCGTCAATTTTGACCAAATACGCAAAAAGCGTTTTGTGGGATTGGCATTGAACGTCTGTAATCCTGACCACAAGATGATATACGCTAGCAATGCTGCCGCTGTCGTGATGCTGAGCGTATAAAAAGCGTGGTCAGTCATAATTACCTAGCTGTATATAGAGGTATGAATAGTCGTTTGTGCAGTGGTCAATTAATGTTATTTAATAAAATCAGCGCCCAACTCAATGTCGCTTAATCAAAGTTAAATCGAGCAATAGCATATCATCAAAATCAATCGATAAAAAAATCAGCCATTATAGAGGTCGCGCTCTATGATAGACAAGTATAATTATCAACGCTTAGTAAGATACTTTATTTAAGCATAGTAAATTGACTATATGGTGGCTATTCAATGCGCAGGCCAATAATACCAGGGATGCCTTGGCGCATGACTTCAATCGTTACTACCCCTTTTTTGGGAAGTGAGGAGATAGCGCTGGAGAAATCAGTGACCTTCGCAATCGGCTTTTGATGAAAGTTGGTAACGATATCGCCAGCGAAAATACCTGAACGGGCGGCTAAGCCAGTCGGGTCGACGGTCGTGACCAATATGCCTGTTTTGTTGTCAACAGCCAGCTCTGCCTGCTCATCTGGAGTCAAATTGCGCAGACGTAAGCCCAGTTGTATCTCATCGTCTTGCTGTGAGCCGCTTTGCGCTCGGACATCATTTGGCGCATACGTTAGCGTGCCTTTTACCATCATTTGCTTGCCATCACGCTGAATCTGAGCACTGAACGGATCATTGGGTCGTGCCCGATTGAGCAGATTCAATAAATCTGCGGCGCGCATAATCTGCACATCATTATATTGCAAAATAATATCGCCTGATTGCAGACCTGATTTTTGTGCTGGTGAGTCTGGTGAGACACGCGTAAGCAGAGCGCCCTGCGGACGAGCCAAATTATACGCTTCGGCCAGATTGCGATCGATGTCTTGAGGATAAATACCCATATAGGCACGCGCGACTTCACCATTGGTTTTTAGCTGCTCGTAGATATCCATCGCCGCGTCAATGGGGATAGAAAACGACAAGCCCATATAACCGCCCGTCCCGCTAAAGATACGTGAGTTGATACCGATAACTTCACCGCGCTGATTGAATAAAGGTCCACCTGAGTTACCCGGATTTAATGCCACGTCGGTTTGGATAAAAGGCACACTGGTCTCACGTGAAAAACTGCGTGACTTGGCACTCACGATACCTGCAGATGCCGAATAATCAAAGCCAAATGGCGAGCCAATCGCCAACACCGGCTCACCCACTTTTAGACTATTTGAATCGCCAATGGGCAAAGCTGGGAACTGATCACCCACGACTTTGAGCACGGCCACATCTGAGCGCTCATCGCTACCCACCAATGTCACATCCAGCTCGGTTCTATCATTAAGAGTCACGGTGATTTTGTCTGCTCCAGCAACCACATGATGATTGGTCAACATATAACCATCAGTGGTGACAAAAAAAGCAGTGCCATAAGCGTGTTCAATCGCGGGCTTCGCTGCTTGATCTGGGATACGCAAGCGATCCCCGAAGAACTGACGTAACAGCTCGGCGGTTTGTGCTTTGGCAAGCTCGTCTTCACTGACCGTTTTGGTGACATTGACCCGTGCCACCGCTGGCGTCACTTGCTGTACTAAGTCAGAGAAGTCAGCAGTGGTGACCGCTGCTTGTGCCTGAGGCATAGTGGCTGCATTAATACCTATCGCCATTACCGTGCCGATAGCCAGTGCCAAACTGCTACGTTGTAACCAACGCTGCATACGAATAGTGGGTTGCGCTTGAAACATATTGATAGGCATATTGTCTCCATATGAGTGGTTATTATTGTTAGCAACAATATTATCGCTATTATCGCCATAATAGATAGCAAGCTTGTATAAATTTATAGGGATAATCTATAGCAATAATTTATAAGAAACAGTTTATAAGCAACCATCTTGAACGCTGGTCAGCTTATTACTATTACTTGCCTGCCAGTTTTTGTCGTAGCGATGGGTAAGGAAGTGAATATAAGCCATTTTAATACCGCGTCGTCTTATCCCCTCGCTTTTATAGTCTCTTATAGCGCGGTCACCTAATCGTGTGTCAGCGCAGAACGATGGCGCGCGGCTATCGCGTCAGACAGACCCTTGACATATATAAAATAAAATCATGATATGATAACAAGCCTAATAAATTTTTTAGCAAACAATAGTTAGCCATATCAGGCAGCTATGAACTATACACTAATCGAATTGGCTTTTAACGCCCTTATTTTCCATCTTTTGCGCTTCTAGCATTTTTTTATTTATCTAGAGACGCGTTTGTCTTTACTACTATATAGTATATATATCATCCATGATTCATGATGGCTATGGTTATTATTAATTTGCCGTTATAAAAGGTTTTGGCCGCTAACGATAACCCACTTTAATAGCTAGACAGCATCACAAGATTATAAAAGGATTAATTTATGGATACCGCCCTATTATTATCTGGCGTGGTTGGGATCGGCATTGCCGCCCAATGGTTGGCTTGGTACTTAAAGCAACCGTCCATTTTATTTTTGTTACTCATTGGCATTATTGTTGGACCCGTACTCGGCGTTTTCGACCCTGATTTAGTCTTGGGCGAGCTGATGTTCCCGTTCATCTCTTTGGGCGTGGCGATTATTTTGTTCGAAGGCTCACTGACCCTTGAGTTTGATGAAATCAAGCAACACGGCACGGTCGTACAGATGCTGGTGTCGGTCGGGGTGCTCATCACCATTGCTATCGTCGCGCTGTCGACTTATCTATTGTTCGATGTCGATCCATTGATTGCGCTGCTGTTCGGGGCGCTAGTATGTGTCACTGGTCCAACGGTGATTATGCCGTTGTTACGTAGTGTGCGCCCCAACAAGACCATTTCCAATATCCTCAAATGGGAAGGCATTATCATCGATCCCATTGGCGCTATCGCCGTGGTATTGGTGTATGAGTATATTATCTCTGGTGGTGAAGCCAGCAGCATATTGCTATTTGCCAAAATTGTCGTGCTTGCAACGGCTCTTGGTATGGCTGGCGCATGGGCATTGGCGTTCTTAATGCGCCGCCATATGGTGCCTGAGTTTTTACGCAATGTCTTTACCTTAGCTTTTGTTTTGGTTTTATTCTCTGTCTCCAACCATTTAGAGCATGAGTCTGGTCTGCTAACTGTCACCGTCTTGGGCGTCGCACTGGCGAACTGGCCCAAGTTCCCACGTGAGACTATTTTAGAATTCAATGAATCTTTAACCGTTCTACTCATCTCCGTCCTCTTTATTATTCTTGCGGCACGTGTGGAGCTGGCAAGCTTAATGAGTGTGGGCTTTGCAGGCTTGGTGCTACTCGCTATCGTGATGTTCATCGCGCGTCCCTTATCGGTCTGGGCATCTTCTATTGGCTCAAACCTAAAGACCAATGAAAAGCTAATGATCAGCTGGATTGGACCACGTGGTATCGTCGCCGCTGCTATCTCATCGCTGTTTGCGATTCGCTTGCAAGAGTATGATATTCAGGGCGTTGAGCTGCTCGTACCTTTAGTATTTATGGTCATCATCGGTACGGTCATGATTCAGGGCTTGGGTGCAAAAGTAGTGGGCAATTTACTTGGCGTGCGTGAGCCTGAGACCAATGGTATTCTTATCGTTGGCTCCAATCCAGTTGCATTGCTAATCGCAACCTCCTTAAAAGACCAAGGCTTCGATGTCATCGTCGCTCATAATAACTATACCAATATCGCCCGCGCGCGTATGAGTGGTCTGCGCACCTATTTTGGCAACCCCATCTCCGATCACGCCGACCATCATCTTGACCTTATCGGTATTGGTCACCTATTCGCGATGAGTATGGATAAAGAGATGAATACCTTGTCTGAGATTCATTACCGCCATGAGTTCGGCGAGCGCAAGCTCTATCGCCTCAAGTTCAGCGATGAAAAAGTAAAAAGTGAGCGCGATGATAAGCAGTCAAACTTTCACTCGCAGTGGTTGTTTGGCAAAGACGTAACCTATACCAAACTTGCCAGTATGCTGTCCAAAAA
This sequence comes from Psychrobacter sp. AT9, assembly GCF_047272965.1. Lineage (NCBI taxonomy): Bacteria > Pseudomonadati > Pseudomonadota > Gammaproteobacteria > Moraxellales > Moraxellaceae > Psychrobacter > Psychrobacter sp. AT9. The sequence goes on along the minus strand of NZ_JBKOTW010000001.1, from coordinate 228,384 downwards.
AGCCCGTATTAAAATCACCAACATTACGGACAGCTATACGTTTGAGCAGTATAAAGCCGACAATAAGCAGTTCGTACCGCTCTATACCCTAGACAAAGAAGGCAAGCTGCAAGTCATCACTGATAAGTTCGAAGGATCAGTACCACGTGATCGCAAGCTGATTTCTCTGGTCGTTGATGATGAAGTCCAGCCAAAGCCAGTGGACGTCACGCCAAAACAAGAGCAAGCCCGTGCTGCCGCAGATGCCAGTTTTGAAGCCAACTCCAAAGCGCCTGAAAAACGCAAAGAAAAAGAGATGGTGGAAGATATCGCTGATACGCCAGAGCAAGAGCCATCCATAGCGGTTGATAAAGAGAGTGACGTAGCGAAAAAAACCGTCAAGGCTGAAATAGATAAACGTCAGGGAGCGGAAGCTAAAGACGTCTCTACTAACACAGTCAACAAAGGGGTGATGGCAGATAACTCAACGGCAACGTCAAAAACCAGTAAATCGACTAATAGTAGTACAAACGGTAATGGTAGTGCGCCCAAGATAAAAAGTGGTGCGCTCGACCCTAACCGCCTACCCGACTCAGATCATGACAATACTGCCAACAATGTGAAGGTGAAGGATTCGGTAAAAAAGGATGTGGATAAACCATAAACGCTATAGTCGATTCAATTTAAAAGTAGTACAAGGCAACCGAGTGTAGATGTATATGTAATACTTCAAGCGAGGTTAACACTGTAATACTTTTATAGTGGAATGACTATATTGTCTGAAAAGCTAATAAGCAAATTAAAAGCCCTCATAATGATTATGAGGGCTTTTTTATAGGGCACTAGTTGACGATGTTTGGCAAGATTTAGCCCATTTAGATGATATAGTCAGTGAAAATTAATATCAGCAGCATCATAGCGTCTTTGGGGTATTTTGACTATATCGAGTGAATTGGAGACACGCCCTAGCTAAGATGAAATCTTGTCGCAACCGCTTGCCATACTCTAGCGCTGACCTCTCCAGCACTACCTGAGGCATCGATACGCTGGATACGCTCAGGGTGCTCGGCTGCGAGCGTACTAAAACCTGTATGCACCCACGTAAAAAACTCAGTCGCCTGCTGCTCAAAACGATCGGCAGCGCTACGTTTACCCGCCCGCTCCATGCCTTCTAATACGGGCAAATCCAACCATAGAGTCAGCTCGGGCAACTGGGTAACGAACTGAGTGATAAGCGCATCAATTTTGGCTCGTACAGTAGCGTCACCATGCGCACGCCCAAAGCCCTGATAGGCAATGGTAGAGTCGGTAAATCGATCACATATCACCCATGTTCCCTGCTGTAGTGCTGGCAAGATTACCTGCTGCATATGGTCGCAGCGCGCTGCAAACAATAACAACAGCTCTGTGTCGTCATTGATCTCCGTCACCGGATCCAATAATATCTCGCGCAGACGCTCTGCAAACGGGCTACCACCTGGCTCACGAGTACGCAAATAGTCGATACCGCTATCTTGCAAGCGCGCACATAACTGCTCGATGGCAGTGGTTTTACCCACACCTTCAGTGCCTTCAAAACTGATAAAGCGCCCTTGCATAGGTGCTGTATCCGTAATATCAGTCGTGGTTTGAGTTGAATTGATTTGCAACAAGTTGGCTAGTATAGATGCTGACATGATATGACCTTATGTCATTGATGAGCACTATATGAATTTTTATAGCGCTCAGTAAATGATAGGTTTTATGAAAAGTAAATGATAGGTTTTATGAAAAGTAAAGCAATGGTTTACTGCGGCGGCGTTTGAGATTTTTTCTCACGCATGACACTCAGGTATTCTTTTACCGCCTGATTGTGTTCAACCAAGCTATTGGTGAATTTGTGCCCACCATTCCCTGTCGCCACAAAATACAGCGCCTCACTATCCGCTGGATGTAAGGTGGCTTCGATAGAGGCCGCAGATGGTAGCGCAATCGGAGTAGGCGGCAAACCATCGATTTGATAGGTGTTATAGGATGTTTTTTCGTCGATGTCTTTACGGCGAATGTTGCCATCGTAGCGGCTGCCCATGCCATAGATAATCGTCGGATCGGTCTGCATGCGCATGCCTTTATCCAAGCGATTTTTAAACACTGCTGATACTAAGGGACGCTCTTCTGCCACGCTGGTTTCTTTTTCGATAATAGAGGCCATTACCAGCGCTTCATAAGGACTCTTATAAGGTAGGTCAGGCGCACGATTTTCCCATGCTTTGGTCAACGCTTGCTGCTGACGCTTATACAAATCCGTCAATACCTGCTTGTCACTGGTGCCCTCGCCGTAATAATAAGTGTCAGGCGCAAACCACCCTTCAAGATTATGATTGACGATAGAGTCGTTACTGTTGGTCACGCTCTTTGGCAATATACCGACCAAGTCCAGTCCTTGAGCAATACTGGCGTTACTAGCATCACCGCTGTCTGCTATTAGCACTTCTTTTTTGATATTGTCATTATCACGTAGCGATTGATATAAGTCTTTAGACGTTTTACCTTCGATAATTTGCACTTTTACCATTGCCGCTTTGGCACCCTGCGCGAGCACTTGTAGCGCCTCGGCGATGGTTGGGTTCTCTGGTAATTGATAAATGCCTGCATGTAATGGTGCATCGACTTGCGACTTAATATAAAGCTTGGCGACACTAGCAGAAAACAGTGGTGTCTGCTGTTGCCACTGCGGCAGCAATCCGTAGTAGGTCTGACCTTGCTCGATCGTGACCATCTGCTGCGGCTGCTCAATCCGTCCAAACAGTGTCTGATAGACTATTACTAATAGAAACGCAGCAATAAGCCCCAGCACAAGCAATACCTGATAGCCACGCTGCATAAAGAACGATTGATTGTCCACTTTATATTTACGCGGCTTAGTCTTGCCGCTGATGAGCGAGATATCCGTTGCCGGCACTTCCTCGCCTGCAGCCTCATCCAAGACTGGCTTGGCATTCGATGGCGTGCCAGCGATGCGCTCGTCAACAGCACCCTCTTGCTCATTGGATGGAGTATCATTAGGACGTTCAGGAGGCGTTTCAGGTGTTGGATTGCTCATGGCAACTCGCAAGGCAGAGGTTTGCTAGAATTTAGCACTGAACCGTGCGCTTTTCAATGGTATTTGCTTAGCTTGTGAACTGATGAATGAAAAATGCTATAATTTTGCGCTCAAATTCTACAATAAAAACTATGTAAAAAGGTGATTAGCAATGGCAAAACCATTCGTAAAATGGGTAGGCGGTAAAAGCCAGTTAATACCAGAGATCACTCAACGCTTACCTGAGTATATAAAAAAGGGTATGCCATATATCTATGTTGAACCTTTTAGTGGGAGCGCAGCATTTGCACTACATCTTCTAGATAGTGAGCATCCACCTTCTGCAATTATATTAAACGACATAAATACTGATTTAGTTAACTTATATAAAGTTGTAAAGTCTTACCCTCATGAATTATTAGCATACCTAAAAACACTTCAAGCAGAATATGACAAACTTGATGACAAAGAAGCTAAGCAACCTTATTACTACGCTAAACGTGAAGCATTTAATGCACGGGAAGCTGAAAACATTAAACACGCGGGTCTATTTATATTTTTAAATCGTGCAGGCTTCAATGGCTTATATCGAGTGAATAGTAAGAATAAATTCAACGTTCCTATCGGAAGCTACAAGAAACCAAACTTTGTTTTTGAAGATACAATTTTACAGGCTTCGAAAGTATTAACGAATGTAGAAATATATAATCAAAGTTACGAAGATACGCTTACGCATTTAGAGCAATTGAATAAGAACAATTTGTCTGCCTTCTTCTATTTTGATCCACCTTATAAACCTTTGAGCGAATCTTCTAGCTTCACATCATACTCTAAAGATAGCTTCAATGACGAAGATCAGGAAAAGCTAAAGTCTTTTTGTGACTTACTAGATAAAAAAGGCTATCAATGGTTACTTAGTAATTCTGATACAACTAACCTTGATGCTGAAAATACGTACTTTGACACTCTATATTCAAACTATAAAATAGAGAGAGTTAAGGCTAGCCGTAGCATTAACTCTAAAGGTTCAAAGCGTGGTCAGATTAATGAATTACTTATTAGGAACTATTAATATATGAATACTTTGTATCAGCCAGAACACTTCGATAAATTTATAAGCACTCTAAACTTAAAAGGTATTCTTCAATACGATTATTTCGTTAACTGGGCTAAAGTTTTAAATAATATTGAACCCATTGAGAAAGAGCTAAATCTTTTGAATACAGCGGTAGGTAAAGAAAATATTGAAAGTGTACTATTTGATATTTTCAAGAGCTATCCAAATACTATAAAAGCCATACCCTTCTTATTAGCTATACGTGATAAATCAGTAGACATCCTTATCGATAAAGTTAACTACGTACACCAAAACTTCAACTTTAAACAAAATAATTTTTTAGATAGTGATATCGATAGTTTAGTTAATTTTGTGATGCAAAGTGGACTAGGCGAGCTGATCAAAAGTAAGCAAATTAAAAGCTTACCTGATTACTGTACAGGTGTAGAAGTTGGACTAGACTCAAATGGTCGCAAAAATCGCGGTGGGACACAAATGGAGCAACTTGTTGAATCCTTCGTTGCTATATTCTGCCATGATAATAACCTTAAATATCTGGCTCAGGCCAATGCAAAAAAAATCAAAGATACTTGGAATATAGATTTGAAGGTCGATAAATCGTCTAGAATTATCGATTTCGTTATTTATCGTGAACAGGATAAAAAGCTATTTTTTATCGAAGTTAATTTTTATAATGGGGGCGGCTCTAAACTTAAATCCACCGCTACAGAATACATTGAAATGAGTCGTTTTTGGAAAGATCAAAACGTAGAGTTCATCTGGGTAACTGATGGTAAAGGCTGGGTAGGCACTCAAAACCCTCTTAAAGATTATTTTGAGCGCGGCAATATCTTAATAAACATCGAGATGTTACAGAACGACTATTTGAAAAAGATTATTTTCTCTTAAAAACTAAACCAGATCATTCTTTTTAAGATAATTATAGAGCATACTGCGGCCGCTGCCTCCCCAATATGTTATATCTTGCTCAATGAACAACCATTTTAACGCTAAACAAATCTCTTCTGGAGTCAACAATCCTATAGGTAATTCGATTTTCCTTAATGATTCATTAATACCTTCGTACTCCTCACAAGCGTAAACTTTTTTTATTTTCTCAGCTAATACCTTGTAAGCCTTTTCATCATAATTCTTTTTGATTATAAGCTCATCAACTATATGTTGATGAGATGGGTTTCTAGTTCTTCTTTTGCCCGGAAAATATATATGTTCAAAGTTGACTTTGAAATCCATCCCCTTGTTTAACCAAGCTTGCCTAAGTATCCTTATTTCATTACTTTCGCATTCTTCAACTATATACTGGTAAACCTCCTTTTCTAAATCATTACCTGGTATTTCATCCAAAAAGGTTTCTACAACAAATCTGCGTATTCCAGCTCTATCCAGTCCAATCGGTAGTACTAATCTTCTGATATGTAACGTCATATTCTCTCCTTAAAATATAAATAATTCTGACAAGCTCATCTCAAACGTATTAGCAAACACTTCAATGTTTTCTAACGATGGGTTGCGCTCGCCTCTCTCTATCATGCCCACGTAATTCTTATGAAAGCCTGTTAACTCACCTAGTTGCTTTTGACTTAAATCACTTCCTTTACGCAACTCACGAATTCTTTTGCCGAATCTGACTAAAATTGCTGTTTTCATTTGCTTTATTCTCAATAATTAGTTAATATTAAAAACACACAATAAGTGTCTTTTTAATATTCTTAGGTTTTGAAGACAAGGAGGCTACTATGGTAAATATTGAAAACCTCACTATTAATATCGGTACTAAATCATCAGTATCTAATGAATTTTTAGATTCACAAGACTCTCTAATAGTAAGAGATGAGCTAGTAAACATGCTTCGCATCATTAGCGAAGACGAGAGATTCTCCAAACAAACGGTTGTTATTCCAGACGATTGCGAGCAGTATGGTTTTGCAGAGGGAGAGTTTAATTTACCCGAGCTTCTTTACTTCTTAGCCGATATGCTGGATTAGACATGGAAAGTCATTCATTTTTTAAAAGTAGTAATTTGGATTTTAATTTATTTAAAGGTGACTGTTTAACGGTTATTCCTCAACTACATAACAATGTAGACATGGTTTTTGCTGATCCACCCTACTTCTTGTCCAATGATGGTATGACAGTAAAAAATGGCAAAATCCAGTCCGTCAATAAAGGTCAGTGGGATAAATTAATTAGCGACGATGACGCTTATAATTTTACCTATCAATGGTTATCTACTGTCCGTGAAAAAATGGCAGATAATGCAACTATATGGGTCAGTGGCACACACCATAATATTTTCACTCTAGGTCGTATACTACCTGAGTTAGGTTTCAAAATACTCAATGTCATTACGTGGGAGAAAACCAATCCACCACCCAATTTTTCTTGCCGCTTTTTTACTCATTCGACAGAGTTTATCATTTGGGCAAGAAAACACCCTAAAATACCGCATTATTTCGACTATGATTTGATGAAACGATTAAATAATGACAAGCAAATGAAAGATGTTTGGCGTTTGCCAGCTATTGCCAAATGGGAGAAATCTTGTGGTAAACATCCAACACAAAAGCCGATGGCATTACTAGCGCAAATTATTTTAGCTTCTACCCAAAAAGATGCATTAGTTCTCGATCCTTTTGCAGGTTCTTCAACAACAGGTATTGCAAGCAGCGTACTAGGAAGGCGCTTTATTGGTATCGATCAAGAAGCTGAGTATCTAAAACTGAGCCAAGCTCGATATGAAGATCTTCAAAACGAAGGCAGAAAAGATTTTTTTAGACAGCATTTTTATCGTTTATTGAATAAAGAAGATAGTAACTAACTCTCTTCAAAACACTACCATGTCAGCCGACAATAACTTCAAACTACTCATTGGCATGATGCCACGCAACGCATTGCAAAAGAACAGTTGGCTTAAATGGGGTAAATCCTCATCTGATAACGACCTAATGATAACCGGCTGCTCTGTGCTGGATAACCCATCGATAAGCACCTGCCGCATCACGCCAGCGACGCCCGATTGCGCCATCGACGGCGTATACCACTGACCAGTGCTTAGATAATTGTTGTTTTTAGGATGTGGAGGATTGGACGATTTTGCGAATGGCGATTCTGATAATTGATAAAACACATTACTCATCGTCCCTTCAACCCAGTGCCCGCTCATATCACGCAGCAGCCCCTCACCGATATTGGGTTCGGCATTTGCTGATAAATGATTGGTCGATAAATGATTGGCTAATAAGAAGGGATTGGATTTTAATGTTTGGGCTTTAACGCGTTGTAGCTCAGCGCTTGCCAGCACATTATCGAGGCGATTGAGACTTTTGAGTCCGGCAAGCGGTGGCGGTAGACAGGCGAGTTGTGAAGACAAGCAAGTGGCTGAAGCCACTGGTTGCAGAGGAACTAGGCACCCATTCGGTAAAGGCATCTGCTCAGCAGTGGCGATAGGCATGGCGGAAGACTTGAGCCAGATCTCGCAAGCACTACCGGATGTACTTGGCGCATAACCATAACCACGGACATCTTGCGCCGCGCGGGTGACGATAAGCTTAAGCATGCCTTGCTGCAATTGCTTGGCCTGTGTCTGCAAAGTGGCCAATAGCGCTTGGCTATCGATATCGAGCTGTAGAGCATCAGCATGAGAGTCAAGGCGCTGCTGATGATATTCCGACCACAGTATCAGCCCATCGATGACGCCCATAGTAGTAAAAAAGCCATCACCGTATGCCAGTCCGCGATTGTCTAATGACATTGTTAACGCTGTCCCTGCTGCATTATCGCTAGCCTCGCTTAGAGGTTGCAGACGTATCCAGCTGTTAGACGACGGCATGATAGCTCCCACCATTTAGCTATTGTCTGTTTGAGCAGCAGCTTTATTAAGCACCAGCATACAACTATAAAACTCACATTTCGCCAGCTCTATTTTTTGCCCACCGATGGTTTTATCTTTGATAATTTGACCATTCAGCATATCAGCGAGCACTTTGCCACCGTCATCACCCATCAGCTGACGCGCTAGCATATAGGATTTTTTGGCATGATTTTGACTCAGCTCTTTTTCTTTATCAGAGTCAGTTGGATTGGCATAATACCAGCCAAGTTCCAGATATTTTTCGGAATCGATAATATCTAAATAAGGCGCATCGGTGTTCATAAAGCGATACTTAGAAGCTGGATTACTGGCATAGTCTAGGCTGTTTTCGTCGGTACTCACCACTTTACCAAAGGTCGCTTTGATACCATCTAGCTCATCAACCGTGATCGGCTCTACTTGGTCAGCGCCCCATGCCAGCACATCATATTTTACTGGTGTGCCTTGCTGAGCAGTCGCGCCATCTAAATCAGCCGTGTCAGTCGGAGCCGTCTGCGTAGAAGTATCTATGGCGGTCTGCTCGCTAGTGGTTGCCGCGCCAGCCTCTGGATCTTGGGCGTCTTCTTTGGTGCTATCACAGCCACTCAACGTCACGCCAACTGCCATTATCATACTGACCATCAGGGTCTGTAGGTTATTATTCAACATGGACAATGTACTCACACTTTTAGATTGATCTCAAAATAGTATTAACGAGCTGGCAGATACGCCACTGATAATGAAGAATGTTTTATTAAAAAGCTTGGTGATAACCTAGCAGTTACTAGCGCATATTGATATCGATTTTTATGCTCACTAGTTTACCCAACTGCTGAACGCTTGACTACCCTTTACGTTACGGATACCACTCCCAGACAGTACAGATTTGTTAAAGACCTCACGTTTTAAACCCCTATGTTCAATCGTGTATTTGTCGCTTGACCGCCCTATTTGTCAAACATAGCGTTATCCCTTATGATGAATGGGTTTGAACGGTTATCAATCTGACTCCTTCATGCCCTTACTGCCAGCGGACTATTTATTTATGACCCAGCACTTTATCGTTATTGGCAATCCGATTGCCCACAGCAAATCTCCTGAAATACATACGCTATTTGCGGCGCAAGCAGGCATTGATATTTGCTATCAACGCCAGTATTGTCCCGATGATGCAGCCAGCTTTGCCGCGGTCGTCGAGGCATTTTTTCATGGTGGCGGTGTGGGTGCCAATGTGACAGTTCCCTTTAAACAAGTCGCTTATGCGTGCTGTCAGTCGCGTGGTGGCTTATCAGAGCACGCCAAAGTCGCTGGTGCGGTCAATACGCTACTGCTCAATAAAGCACTATTAAATAGTGGCACGCCAATAGCAGAGGCGCTGTACGGCGATAATACCGATGGGCAAGGGTTAATCAATCATATCACCAGCTTAGGCTGGCCGCTGGATGGTGCTCGCGTTGCCATCATTGGCGCTGGTGGTGCCGCGCGCGGGGCAATATTACCTTTGATTCAATCCGGTATCGCAACACTCACAATTGCCAATCGCACAGTGGGCAAAGCCACCGACTTGGTCAGCGAGCTTAGAGCTGCCAGTACGTCTATTAGTCAGCAGCAGATTACCACTTGTACGACTGGCGAGTTGAGTGGACAGTTTGATATTATTATTAACGCGACATCGATTGGTCTATCGGGCGAGACCTTGCCACTGAACGACACGCTAAAAACGCAATATGCCTACGACATGATGTATGGTCGCACTCTACCGTTTTTAGAGCATTTTTCGGCACGTGGGACGCAGACCTCAGACGGCTACGGCATGCTTATCGGACAAGCGGCGCTAAGCTTTGAGCGCTGGACAGGTCACAGTATCGATGTCGTACAAGCCACTAAAGCTCTCAATGCCAAATAAATCAGACCGTCATTTATATGTTGCTTTGAACCATAAAGGCGTGTGAAGCCGAATCAGACAACTTTGTCATACGCCTTTCATTTATTCTTTCGTTGTTTGGCCAAAACGCGCGAGCAGCCAAGCTTCTATTTGCCGTAGCGGCACACGCAAACGGCTTGAATGTATGGCCAGACCACCGCTAAGCCCCACCACGCAACCAATCGTAGTATCAAGCATACGCACACGAATGATCTCCTCAGCGACGGGCGGCACCAGCGACATGCTGCCATATTCAGCGATAAATATCGTCAACGGCGTGATAAATACCACTGCCAAGCCGTAATGACGATCGACTAATGACTCGATACAGAGCATCATTATCAAAATAGCGATCGCAACGCCCCATATCGATAGCCCCCACGACAGCATCCAACTCGCCACTGCCATTCCCACTAATGTACCGAGTAAGCGATGCATTTGTTTGATCCACATCGTGCGTAGCTGCATGCCTTGAATAATGATAAAACAGCTCACAGCTGCCCAGTAGGGATAAGGCATCTTTAGCAAAATCGCGATGGCCAACGCCAAGCTCACAAAGCTGGCCACAATGAGACTGTCGCTAATCATGTCCGATTCATAAAGATAAACGGGCGCAGGCACAGTAGGACGCGTCGCTAATAAAAACAGACTATATAACAGCGCTAGTAACATCGACATGCCACCACCTAACATCACTAGCCCTGTCGCTGATAGCACTTGCGTCAACGGTACAGGAATAAATAACGCGATCGCCCCTGCCATCATCACAAACAATCCTGCCGGTGGCAGCTGTCGATAGTAACGACCCAACATGACGATGGCAAAAGCAAGCAATGCAAATACGGGCAGTCTGAGCATAGGTATCTGCTGAGCGATCAGTCCGAGTGCAAAGCTCAACACCATGGCAAATCCCCACGCCATGACCGTCACCAAACGATACGGTAGTGTGCCTGACAACGGCAAGTTGAGGATAATCATTGCCCCCAGCGAAGCCTTAATACCTGAAGACAAAGCATCAAAATAAGCACCGACGAAAACGGGGAAGCTAATGGCAATGGCAGCGATAATCGGCATATGCCATGGTCTTTTGCTGCGATTAACTGTTAACAAATGCGGCAGCTCACCCAACACTAACGACTTAATATAGGCAAACCGTTCTGCCAGCCAAGTTATCCAACTTGCCTTACGCTTTGATGCGCTCATAAATCGATTTTCCTCTTGCCTCGATATTGCGCCGATTGATGGAACACTGTACTTCTTACTTTAGTTTGCATGATGTTTGAATGAAAATGACTCGTAATTCTATTATTTAAACGCGAATATGTTACCGACACATAACTTAATTTAATATATAATAATACAAATTATGAATATTAGTTATGAGTTATATATTTGTCGCTATAGAAGTCTTATACTTGGATAACTATCCTAATAGTTAACCTTTATTAAGTAACACTTAGCGACTTTCATAACAGACGATATTTTAATAAGTTTAACTCACCATCTACAATATCATTCATTTGTATCAAAATAAGCAAACATCCGCTCGAATAAACTCTGGTTTTCAATCCTAAGTCTACGACAGCGAATTAACCAAAGAGACCGACTATGTTAACTTACAAAGCACCTTTACGTGATATCAAGTTTTTAATAAATGATGTGTTCGACTATCAAACGCATTATAAAAGCTTAGACAATGGCGAAAACGCTGATCCTGAAACCGTTGATATGATTCTTCAAGGTATGGCAGATTTTGCCGAAAACGTCTTGGCACCTTTATATCAGCCAGCTGATGCAGAAGGTTGTCATTTTGAAAATGGCGTAGTCACAACCCCTAAAGGTTTCAAAGATGCTTATGACCAGTTTGTAGAAGGCGGTTGGCAAGGTATTTCTTATCCTGAACAATACGGTGGTATGAACTTACCGACTTCATTGAACCTAATCAAAGCTGAAATGATCGGTACGGCGAACTGGCCATGGGCAATGTATCCTGGTCTATCTACAGGCTGTATCAACACCATCTTACAGTATGGTACAGATGAGCAAAAAGAGACTTATCTACATAAATTGGTCGAAGGCTCTTGGGCAGGCACTATGTGTCTGACTGAACCACAATGTGGTACTGACTTGGGTCAAGTAAAGTCAAAAGCCATTCCACAAGATGACGGTAGCTACAAGCTGGGCGGCACCAAAATCTTTATCTCAAGTGGTGAGCATGACTTAACAGATAACATCATTCACATTGTGCTAGCACGTCTACCGGACGCACCAGAGGGCACACGTGGTATTTCATTGTTTATCGTACCGAAATTTTTGCCGAATGCTGAAGGCGAAAGTGGCGAGCGCAATGGCGTTTCTTGTGGTTCTATTGAACACAAAATGGGCATCAACTCATCAGCGACTTGCGTCCTAAACTTTGATAATGCGGTCGGTTACCTCATTGGTGAGCCAAACAAAGGCTTAAAAGCCATGTTTACCTTTATGAACACCGCTCGTATCGGTACTGGCATCCAAGGTTTGGCACATACTGAGCTGTCTTTCCAAAACGCCCTACCATATGCCAAAGATCGTCGCTCAATGCGTACTTTGTCAGGTACGAAAGATCCTGAAAAAGTTGCTGATGCGATCATTCATCATGCCGATGTCCGTCGTATGCTATTGACCCAAAAAGCCTTTGCTGAAGGTGGTCGTTCGATGATTTATCATTCAGCCCGCTATGCAGATAAAATGGCACAAGGCATCATCAATGGCGATGATGAAGAGTTTGAAAAATGGGATGATAAACTTGGCTTTTATACACCTATCCTCAAAGGCTTCTTAACTGAGCTAGGCATTGAAGCGGCCAAACACGGTCAGCAAGTATATGGCGGTCACGGTTATATCAAAGAGTGGGGCATGGAGCTAATCGCTCGTGATGCGCGTATCGCTACTATGTACGAAGGTACGACTGGTATTCAGGCACTTGATTTGCTCGGTCGTAAGGTTATCTTGCAGTCTAAAGGTAAAATCATCCGCGATTACACCTCAAGCATCATGAAATGGTGTGGCGAGTATGCACTTGATAAAGACATGCGTAAATTCGTTTGGGCATTGACCAAGCTTTGTGCTGAGTGGAACACTCTGACTGTACGCTTGATGCTGATGGCACGTAAAGACCGTGAAATCATCTCAGCAGCATCAGACGATTTCTTGATGTACTCAGGCTATGTCATGATGGGTTATCACTGGGCACGTATGGCGGCTGTCGCTTATGACAAGCTTGAAAATGGCGGTACAGAATCACCAGAGTTCTACAAAGCCAAAATCCAAACTGCTGAGTTCTACTTCGATAAACTGTTACCACGTACCTCAGGTCACGCCGAAGGTATGGTTGCGCCAAGCAGCAGCATGACTGCCATGAAAATCGAAAACTTTGCTTTCTTAGATTAAGATTCAAAAACAAATTCATCAATCATTGATAAAAAAAGCGCCTATTATTTAGGCGCTTTTTTATGCTTAACTAAAAGTCAGAGAATACTAGATCTGGAAATAATAGATAGATAACAAACTCAGTGAGGAGATAATGATGTTGTCCATGAATAACAAAAGCACTTTGTTAATCGCACGAGTGATAAAAATGCTGTTGCTAAGTGCCACATTAATAGGTGTTAGCGCGAATAGTGCGTTGGCTAAAAGTAGCGACACCCCTATTCAGTTTGCTAAAGGTGCTATTAGTAGCACAGTAACTGGTCAGATAAAGACTAATGAAGACGAGCACTGGTATCGTTTTCACGCCAGCAGTTGGCAATATGCCATCATTAATATTGCGCCACTCGTTGGTGCGCCTGAGACTGCCAATGTCGGTGTGCTGCATATGCCCAATGGCACACAAGATGGCACCAAAGGCGGTATCATTTATCAAGGCTGCTTGCCTGCCACGGGGACTTATCGATTGCGCATTGCTCGTAATCTGATGGCCACCCAAGGTCAAACGGCAGGTTATAGCGTTGAAGTGATTGTCTTACCTAAGTATGCCAGCGAGCCACTGTGCGAGTATTTGTAGATTCATTAAAATACGAGTAACGGTAAGGCGCACGGCAAACATTGATTACTAATACTAGGGCGTGTCATCATTTAGATTGTGAGACTTAAAATGAGGAAAATTGCAGCCAAACAAGGAAGAAATTGCCGTAAATATGAACATATTGACAAGATTTCTGACGATGTTTGGCTAAATTTAGCCATTTTAAGACCACTAAATGTATTCATGTGCTAATTGATGACACGCCCTAGTCACCAAGCATTTTTTTATGATAGACCGCACTAATCTCTTCAACTTCCACGCATATCTGCAATGCTGAACGTCCCGATTGCGCGGCGCTCAATTGATTTTCTATCGTTGCGACCAATAGCTCTGCCAACTGATTGCGAACGGCAATATCACGTCCTGTCATCATTTTTAGATGCGCGTAAATAAATCCATTGGCCTGCTCATCATCTTCCACACCCACCAGAAATGTTTGGATGGGTAGGATGCGTGCTTTGATATCAGTTTGTTGTTTGAACTGACCACTGTCCCATAGCACTTTATTGAGCGACTTGAGCAATGATTCTTCATGAGCAATACTGACGTTAGGCGTCACTTGGATGGTTAAATGCGGCATGAGTCTATCCTTAAAGAAGTGTGAATAATGAGTGAAAATTTAGTGTCCATATCAAGCCTGACTTTAACCATTAGTCATCGGTAATATCAGCAAAACAGGCCTCAAGAGTGGCAACCAATTGTGTCGGTGGTAATTCGATTTCTAACCCGCGGCGACCGCCGCTCACATAAATGGTTGGCTGCTGTTCAGCTGACATATCGATGACGGTCGTCAAGCGCTTCTTTTGTCCAAGGGGACTGACCCCGCCCAGTACGTAACCTGTACTACGTTCGACTTGCTTAGGGTCTGCCATTTGTACTTTTTTGCAGGTCATCAATTTATGAGCCGATAAGGCTTTGGCCATTTTTTTGAAGCTCAGCATTTTGTCCACTGGCAAAATAGCCACTGCCAGTGAGCCGTTGTCAGTGGCTACCACCAAAGTCTTAAACACTTGAGCTACTGGAATGCCCAGTTTTTCGGCAGCCTCCAATCCATAAGAAGCGGCATTACTGTCGTGAGTATATTCGTGCAGCTGATAATCAAGGCCGCGCTGTTTGGCAAGTTTGATAGCAGGAGTCATAGGTATTTAACTTATGGTTATGTAATTGAAATAAGTGAGAGTAAAGATTAGGGCGTGTCCTCAATTCAACCGATAGCGATCTAAAGTTTGATATTTAGTAGTAGTTTACGCCACTATATCATTGCGCTAAAGCCTTTATACTTCAAATAACTAAGCATCTCACCCAGTATTTAACGCTCGAAATGGTCACCAAATCGTATTAATATTAGCAGTATATACAGACACAATATATCGCTTTGATGGCTTTTATGGCATCATGAGGGCAATACAATTTACTAATTTTGATATCCATTATGATACCCAGTTTCTTAAAGAATAAGTTCCTAAAAAAACGGATTTTTAAAGCGCCAGTCGCGACCGATAGCCAGTCAGCGACAGGCAGCGATGCAGCAACCGATGACGCTGCAATTGCGACTAAGCCTTACTCGAATGCGCCCATCAATCAGCTATATCGCAAGGTATCGGGTCAACTGCTCGATATCGCTGTTAAGCCGAAGCTGTTGGGTGAGTTGCCAGAATTTGATACTGACGATCAGACGCTAAGATTTTATGTGCTGCAAGATTATTCGCGCTCCAATAGTATTTTGATCGATTTGCAGACGCAAGAGCACAATCTGCCACCAGCATTGGTTGGGGTAAATGACGCCGCCCATAATATTAAAGAGAATGCGGCCATTATATTTTTGCACCATCCCCATGCCAAAGACAGTCAGCTATCGCCGCGCCTTTCTCGTTTGGTGTCTGCTGTTTTACAGTATCCAGAGCTAAAAGTGCGTTTGGTGCCGGTATCTATATTGTGGGGACGCGCACCTGAGAAAGAAGATTCCCTCTTTAAGCTTTTAACGGCTGATAACTGGGAAGATCCCAGCATTACCAAGCAGTTATTTAATATTGGGGTGATGGGACGCGATACCTTTGTCCAGTTCCATCCACCGCAAGACTTGCGTGCCCTTATTAATGACAATCTTAAAGGACACGTAGAAGGTCCTGCTGTCTTTGATTCTATTGCCACTGATTCAGTCAATTCAACTACTGATGGCACCAATGAGGCGAATACCGTACCAAGTTATGCGTTGGTCGCAGCTGCCGATGGCAATCGTGAGATGGTGCGCATGCTGCAACAACAGCTCAAGATCTACCTAGATAAGCAGCGCGCCAGTATGCTCGGTCCTGACTTATCAGATCGACGCAACTTGGTCGATAAGCTGGTCTATTCACCAGCGATTAAGCATGCGATAGAAGCTGAGGCCGAAGCATCGGGGATCAATGTTCGTGACGCCCGTAGCCTCGCGAAGGGCTATGCCAATGAAATGGTGAATGACTACTCCTACCCGATTATTCGTGTCTTTGATCGATTTTTGACGTGGTTATGGACACAGCTTTATGACGGTGTAGAAGTCCATCATTTTGAGCGAGTGCGCGAGCTGGCAACAGATCACGAAATCATCTACGTGCCTTGTCATCGTAGTCATGTCGACTATCTGCTACTGTCTTACGTTATCTACAAGCGTGGTCTGAGCATCCCTTACGTTGCAGCAGGTGATAACTTAGATGTGCCTGTCTTAGGCCCACTATTACGCGGAGCGGTGGCGTTTTATATTCGTCGTAGCTTCCGTGGTAATGCGCTTTATACCGCTGTGTTGCGCGAATATATGCATACGCTTATTACTCGTAATACGCCTATCGAATACTTCATCGAGGGCGGTCGCTCACGCTCAGGTCGTCTGCTACCACCAAAGATGGGCATGCTGGCAATGACTGTACACAGCCAGTTACGCCAAACCAATAAGCCAGTGGTATTCATTCCAACTTACATCGGCTATGAGCGGATTATGGAAGGCGGTACTTATGTGGGTGAATTAAAAGGCAAGCCAAAAGAGTCTGAATCTTTAATCGGCTTACTCAAAGTTGGTCGTAAAATTGAGCGCATCTTTGGCAATGTCCATCTAAGTTTTGGCAAACCGCTCCACCTTAGCGACTTTATGACAAAATTCGATGTGGCAGCCAATAGCTTACCGACTGATCGCACTGATACCCCACTCGATGCCAAAACCAGCGCCATGGTCGACAACATCGGTGTAAAAATCATGCAGCATATCAATAAAGCTGCGGTGGTCAATCCCGTATCGTTACTGTCATTAGTGCTTCTGTCTGCTCCCAAAGCAGCACTAGATGAAGATATTTGCCGTGAGCAAATCGCGCTCTATCAAGGTCTTGCTCAGCAGCTGGCTTATTCAGAGGATACGGTCATCACTGATATGAGCCCGCAACAGATTATCGATTATGGGGTCAAGCTCAAACTGATCGAACGTATTCCGCATATTTTAGGCGACATCATTCAGGTCGCAGACAAGCAAGCAGCACTGCTTAGCTACTTCCGTAATAACATTTTACATGTCTTTATTCTGCTATCATTCCTAGCCGCCTTAGTCGCGCGCAATGGACGTATCGAACGCAGTCGTTTGGATAATATTGCCGAGCAGTTATATCCATTTTTACAAAGTGAGCTGTTTTTATATTATCCAGCACATGGCTTAGCCGAAACGCTCAATAAAAAAGTAGATAATTTGCTCAGTCATGGACTGATCGTTGAGTTAGGTGATGGCGTACTTAGCGTCCCCGAGTCCAATAGCAAATGCTATCAGCAGCTACAAGTGCTTGCGACGCCAGTCGAGCAAAGCCTTGAACGTTACTTTATGACGCTTGCCCTCCTTGCTCAACAAGGCTCTGGCAACTTGACTGAAAATGAAGTCGTTGATCTGTGCCACTTGCTCGGTCAGCGCTTGTCTGTGCTGTATGCGGATGACATTCCTGACTTCTTTGACCGCGCCTTATTTACTAGCTTTATTAGCGCCTTGACTCGCCTTGACTATCTACAAAAGGACGATGAAACGGGCATACTGACCTTTGATCACCGTATTCATGACATTGCGCATCATGCCAAATACGTGCTAACGCCTGATATGATGCAAATCTTGCAGCAAGTCGCCAGCTTAGACGAAGAGGAAATTACCCATGCGATTACTGAGATTAGTAATAAAAAGCAGCGTAAATTTGGGCGCAAGCGCTAATCTCTAGCTGGAATTGATTTATAACCAGTTATCTCAAGTAAATGAAGCACAAAAAAAGACCTCTAACGATTAGAGGTCTTTTTTATTGGATTGCAATATACTAAACAGCCGTATTAGTTCGTAATCTTCTTATACTTCATACGCTTAGGAGTGGCAGCATCACCCATGGTCTTTTTACGATAGGTCTCAAACTCAGAGTAGTTACCATCGAACCAAACAGGGCCTTCTTCTTCGAACGCCAAGATATGGGTGGCGATACGGTCAAGGAACCAGCGATCATGCGACACGACCATGACGGTACCTGGGAATACTTGAATCGCATCCTCTAGCGCACGCAAGGTTTCGATATCCAAATCGTTTGATGGTTCATCGAGGAGCAAGACGTTCGCACCCTGCTTTAGCGTCTTCGCCAGTTGCAAGCGGTTACGCTCACCACCAGATAACTGCCCGACATGCTTCTGCTGGTCTGAACCTTTAAAGTTAAAGCGACCGATATAAGCACGACTTGGCGTGGTATATTCACCAACAGTGATGATGTCGAGGCCGTCAGACACTTCTTCCCAAACGGTTTTGCTATCGTCTAAGTTGTCGCGTACCTGACCAACATAAGCGACTTTGACACTTTCACCCAAATCAACGGTTCCAGTATCTGGCGTATCACGTTCAGTAATCATGTTAAATAGCGTGGTTTTACCCGCACCATTTGGACCAATAATACCGACGATAGCACCTGCTGGGACGTTAAAACTTAGGTTTTCATAGAGCAAACGATCGCCAAATGATTTAGAGATGTCATTAATCTCAATAACCTTGTTACCCAAACGTGGACCAGGTGGAATGTAAATCTCAGCCGTCTCGTTGCGCTGTTGGAACTCTGTTGAGTTCAGCTCTTCAAAGCGTTGTACACGAGATTTAGACTTGGCTTGTTGGCCTTTTTGGTTTTTACGAATCCACTCAAGCTCTTTTTTCAGCGCTTTAGCAAAGGACTCTTCTTGCTTATTCTGCTGCTCTAGACGCGTGTTCTTTTGCTCTAGCCACTCAGTATAGTTGCCTTCATATGGATAGCCATGGCCACGGTCAAGCTCCAAAATCCACTGCGCGACATTATCCAAGAAATAGCGATCATGGGTAATGGCAACGATAGTACCGCTGTAGTTCTGCAAGAACTGCTCTAGCCATGCGACAGATTCGGCGTCCAAATGGTTGGTCGGTTCGTCAAGTAATAGCATATCAGGGCGTGATAATAGCAAACGACATAGCGCCACACGGCGTTTTTCACCACCTGACAGTCTACTAACATCCGCATCCCATGGCGGCAGACGTAAGGCATCAGCGGCTTTTTCTAACTGAGTGCTTAAGTTATGGGCATCCCATGTTTGGATGATGTCTTCCATTTTGCCTTGCTCTTCAGCAAGTTTATCGAAATCTGCATCAGGTTCAGCGTATTCAGCATAGATAGCATCTAAACGAGCGAGCGCATCTAACGCTTCGCGCATGCCGTCTTCGACGTTACCACGTACGTCTTTGCTGTCATCAAGCTGTGGTTCCTGCGGCAAATAGCCGATTTTGGTGCCCGTTTGCGCGCGTGCTTCGCCACTAAATTCTGTATCCACACCTGCCATGATGCGCAGCAAGGTTGATTTACCTGAGCCGTTGATACCGAGTACACCGATTTTGGCACCCGGAAAAAACGATAGGTTGATATTTTTTAGGATTTCACGCTTAGGTGGAACAAGTTTTGACACGTTGTTCATCGTGTAAATATATTGAGCCATTAACACTCCGATAGACTGCATAGAAGAGGCAAGCAAATCATACTTAGCAATGATGCCAAGCGTGCTGCACCTCAAAATCAGGGTTACAAATTATAGGCCATTATCGCATTGTGGCGCATACCCTGCAAGCTAGTAGATGGCTTTAGCACTCTTTGGCATTGATTTCGTATTTTTGCACCTATAAGCGCGAGTTTTTACGTCTATCAGCACAATATTATTTGCTTGAATGCAGCCTATAATAGTCAGTATAAGCCCTAATTTGAACAATAATCATATCACCCTGATACGCTTCTGTTTTATAAACCCCACAAAAAGTTGCAGCAAATTTTTCGCAAAATTAATGAATAGCCGTTAAGATATTAGATATTCTTAATAAAATATTTCAATAATTGTAGAGTTCTTTTGTCTGTTCTAATATGTATAAATGCTGATAAAAGCGACGGCAAAAGCAGTTAGGCGAGCAGTCAAATGCACGACTTTACAATGATTGAAAAGCATATGATAAAAGGTATTCTATGACGACCGGCTACCGCCCTGAGATTATCCAACGCGCGTTCGTTGATTTTATTGGGTCACGCCTGCATCCGTTTTGGTCATTGACCACACCCAAACTTCGCCTTGTGGCACGGCAGGTGCTCAACGAAGAATTGATTGCGCTGCAATTTGAAGTCAATCACGCATTCAAACGACAGGCATTTTCGGTCAACGATAGCTGGCAAGGTGGTCAATATATTCATTTGACCGTACCTATCGATGGCATCAATCATCAGCGCAGTTACTCGCTGGTTGGGCTGTTTCCTCAGCCAAAAAATTTATATGATGCTATTTTCACTAAAAACCTTGTAGACAATAGTGTTGCTAATAACGCTGACCATAATACTGAGGATCGCGCTAGCAATACTCTACATGCTACCGTCACTATTGCTATCAAATCGCAAGGGCTGGTTTCGGACTATCTGACCAGACAAGCGCCACTTGGTACGGTATTTAATAGTAGCGTTCCGAGCGGTGACTTTACCTTAGCGGATACATCAGAAAAATTAGCCAAGCAAAAAAGTGGACTGCCACACTCTGAGCAGTCGCCCCTCTTATTTGTCGCTGGTGGTAGCGGTATTACCCCAATGTTAGGGTTGATTACTCAAGCATTGACACAACGACGTCACGTTACTTTGTTATATTATTATCGTTCGACATTGGCAAGAGCGCCTTTTCAAGCGTACTGGCAACGACTAGCTACCACCTATCCCAACTTTGCTTATTATATGGTTAATACCACTGATTCAAATAACCACAGTAGCCAGCTAGCAGGCACGCGACATTTAGACGCTGATACTTTATCACTGCTACCATTATCATTAGCAGAGTCGACGATATTCGCTTGCGGCTCATCCTCATTGTTAGCAGGGCTTTACCGCGCCCTTGACACACTAAGCCCGCCAACAGATGAGGAGAGCTTAACTAACAAGCACTCTCTACGAGACAACGTGATTATCGAACATTTTGGTACGGCATTGACCGATGCTGATATGAACGTTGGCACAGATGAGTCGAGCAAAACGGCAGATATAGCAGCGCAAACGGTATATTTACGCGGGCGACAGCAGCAGTTTAGTAGTCGCACCACGTTGCTTTTAGGGGCTGAGCAAGCAGGCATACGGCTGAGCTATGGTTGTAGACAAGGAATATGCCAGCTGTGTCGCTGCCAAAAAATAAGCGGTGTCGTCAAAAATATCCAAACGGGGAAAGTGAGCAGCAATGGTTATGAATCCATTCAGACCTGTATCAATATACCAATGACAGAAGTTATTTTAGATGTATAAAGCGTTTTGCTTCTATTAGGTGGCTATTTTTAATAGAGACTCATAGATATTTTTTATAGATAGACTCGAAGTGTTTATACCGCCTTATTAACGGTTTTAAAGCGTTTGAAATATTTTGTGAACCAAAAATAAAGCCCCGCTCACTCATTAATTATTCTTATCATTATTACTGTTTGATTAAGACCTACCCTAGGGCGTGTCATCATTTAGATTGTGAGGCTTAAAATGAGAAAAATTGCAGCCAAACAAGGAAGAAATTGCCGTAAATATGAACATATTGACAAGATTGCTGACGATGTTTGGCAAAATTTAGCCATTTTAAGACCACTAAATGTATCAATGTGCTAATTGATGACATGCCATAGGTAAACTAACCAAAATACAGCAACTTGTACCAGATTTCGATAGATTAACATTGGTGCATATTATATGCTAAAACTCACTTGAATCATTGGACCGACGCTGTCGTCTGACACCCTAAGCAGTCTCGGTTAAGGACTATCTATGCGCTTATTACCCTCTATGTTCACCGCACAGTCTGCCGTGCCTACATTTTCTGGATTAACGACTGTACCGCCAAAGCAAGGTTTATATCCAACCTTGAGCGGCTCGCAATTGTCAAAAGCGCGTACAGAAGCCTTGGCTGCTGAGTTAAACACTCTGTATCAGAGCGTGATGGACTCACTGGGTGCTGAGGATGCTCGCTACATTCAGCGCGTTTATACCACCGTCGTCTATAGTGAAGTGCTGGCACGTGGTCTGCTGGCTGTCGCAGGTCGACTGTCATCACGACGACGTATAATGGCGACTTGGTTATTGGGTACTTCTTTATTAAGTTTTAGCAAAATCTTAAACAATATGGAGCTTGGTCATAATGTCATGCATGGGCAATATGACTGGATGCAGCATCCGCATCTGAATAGTAAGCAGTTTGATTGGGACATCGTTTGTCCTGCCCCACTATGGCAGCATTCGCACAATTATTTGCACCATACTTATACCAATATCGTTGGTCGCGATCATGATGTGGGTTACCATTTGATTCGAGTGACTGATGAGCAGCCTTGGGTGCCTGAAGATCGCTACAACTTGCTTAGTACCGCAGGACTGGCACTTGGATTTGAGTGGGCAGTTGCTTTTCATGATATTCAAATCAGCACCGATGAGTATGCGGACTCTCCTGATCTGCATAACATCATGCAGCAAAAATCTCGCGCTTTATTTGCCAAAATCGGTCGGCAAGTGGGCAAAGACTATATCGCCCTGCCAGCCTTAGCAGCAGTAACGTTGGGGCGCCGTAGCGGCATAAGTACATTGAGCGGCAATCTCACTGCCAATATCGCTCGCAATATCTGGACGTGGGCAGTGATATTCTGTGGTCATTTTACCGAACAGGCGCATATCTACACCCATCTCGATGCTAACGAAAGCAAAGGTGACTGGTATGTCCGTCAAATCCTTGGCTCTAGTAATATTCAAGGTAGCAAATGGTTTCACCTTTTAACGGGTAATTTGTCACATCAGATCGAGCACCATATCTTCCCTGATATGCCCGCTCGCCATTACGCGCGTATCGCGCCACAAGTACAGGCAATCTGCCAAAAGTATGGCTTGTCTTATAACACTGGTCGGTTTGGTCGCCAATTCAAACAAGTAATAGGTCGTATCAAGCATTTTAGCAAACCAAGTGCAGAAGAATGGCAGGCACATTTGCAAGCGCAATCTAATCTACCAGCGCATGCAAATAATGTTGTCGAACCAAAAGATGAACCGCTCATGCGCGGCTTAAGCAAATATCTACCGCCTGTGGTGCAAAACGCCTTATTTTATGCCAAGTAGAGGTTATAAGAATGAACGGTAACATTTCGCCTATCTGTATTTACCATAAGCATTCGTAAGTATCTATTATATCTATGAGCAATGACTCATAATAAAGACTAGCAATGAATCATATAAAGAAATAACTAATTATAAAAACAAGTCATTTCATACAAACATTAATGATGCGAAAACTTATAAAAAATGGAGTGCTATATGAACGATAATATTGACAAAAAACACTTAGATATTGTCCATGATGAACAAGCCAAACGTTTTGAGACCTCAATCAATGGTCACACTGGCTATATCAGCTATCAAGAACGCGACGGAAAACTCGTCTATGACCATACTATCGTACCGCAAGAATTGGGTGGGCGCGGTGTCGGTTCAGGTCTAGTCAAACATGCGCTAGACTATGCGCGCGAACAGGATAAAAAAGTCGTGCCACAGTGCTCGTTTGTCGCCTCTTACATCAGCAAACACCCTGAGTATCAAGATTTGGTATAGTCGAATACCATCCTTTAGCTCTATTAAAATCCAACAATTGATGCCACACTACCCTCCTATTTGTTTGCTATCTACAATCATATATTTATCGTTAAATATGTGACAAGATATCAAACGTAGGTGGGTTTTTTGCCCTATTTTAATCATAAAACCCATGTAGCATTTACTAAAATGGAGAAGTCTACCAATAACCAAAAGCTAGCGAATACTCGACCAGTAAATCCAACATAATAATAAAGGAGACCGCTATGAGTAGTTTATCTGACAAACAAATTGATCTACAGCTAGAAGACTTGGCTGGCTGGCAGCGCGATGGCAACGGTATTACCAAGAGCTATAAATTTAACGACTTTATCGAAGCCATAAGCTTTATGAACCAAGTTGCATTTCATGCCGAAGCACTCGAACATCATCCTGAATGGCACAATACTTATAACGTCGTAGATGTGCGTCTAACGACCCATGATACGGGTGGTATTACCAGTCTTGATATTCGTTTGGCCAAACGCATGGAACATATTATTCAGCCCAAACATTTATAATTATTTAACCCGCCTCTTTTATATATAGAGACGTATTTAATACCTCAAGCAATACCTTTAGTAAAAAATCCCCATAAAAAAAGTCCTCAATCGAGGACTTTTTCTTATTACTGAGTAACGTTTATTTTATTCAACTTATCATTACATTTTACGACTAACAAACGCGACGATGAACAAGATCACAGCCAATGCTAGCAAAATGTATGCGAAGTTTGCAGACAGTCCAGCGACACCGCCAAACCCTAGGAAACTTGCGATAAGTGCGATTACGGCAAAAATAATAGCCCAGCGAAACATAGATTTCTCCTCAATAATTATCAAAAATTAGATTCTAAGACACATATAACAGACCTTATAAACGACCGTTACTAATATTTGCCTTACCTCATCCAATATCCATTTTAAGTTGTTGTTTTTTTTAATACTGTCTATAACTGCTTACAAACATAGATTAGCAATATTTCGCACCGATAAACGTTCATTTTGGTAATAATATCGGTAGGTTATGTAACCTTTGTAGCAAATCTTAATATGCTGATATTTTTTCTTGGCTTTTCGAGATTTATATGTAGAGATATCAAAACACCCCTTAATCCCTAGCATTTCCCTCTTATAGTCTGCTATAAACCATCACAGTTCACACTAACGGGTTTCTACTTACGGCCAACATGTCTTAGAATAGAGTCAATGGCATATAAAAAATGATTTTTTATTTCTACCATTCAGTATGAGATTACATATAAAAAACACTTATTAAGGATAATAAATATGGCTACAAATACGGATACTTCAAAGACTATCAATGCAGCAGATGATAATAAGCCGACCGGTAGCGAACAGCGTCCTTACACCATCGTCTTATATGGTGCGACAAGTTTCGTTGGGCAAATTACCGCCCATTATTTAACAAGCTTTTTGTCTGATGCCAAAAATAAAAATGGTGATAGCGTCACGTGGGCGATAGCGGGTCGTGACGAAGACAAGCTTAACGAATTACAGTCCAAGCTTGAGAACAAAGTAGACATCATTATAGCCAACAGTAAGGATGCTGCCAGTCTTGATAAGATGACCAAACAAACACAAGTCATTATCTCAACCGTCGGCCCTTACCTAAAATATGGTGAGCCATTGATCAAGTCTTGCGCCGAAAATGGTACAGACTATGTCGATCTCACCGGTGAAGCTATCTTTATCAAAGACATGATGGATAAATATCAAGAAACTGCCAAAGAGAGCGGTGCTCGTATCGTCAACTCCTGTGGCTTCGATTCTATCCCGTCAGATTTGGGCGTTTATTTTACCCAGCAGCAGGCAGAATCTCAGTTCGATAGCACTTGTGATGTGATTCACATGCGCGTAAAAGCGGCAAAAGGGGGTTTATCTGGTGGTACGATTGCCTCGATGGCGACCATCTTTGAAGAAGTGGGACAAGATAAATCACGTCGTAAGCAAGTGGCAAACCCTTATCTGCTTAATGATGATAAAGACGTGCCTAGCGTGCGCCAAGCCAATATCAGCAAGCCAGAATATGACAGTGAGCACAAACGCTGGTTGGCTCCCTTTGTGATGGCAAGCATCAATACCCGTATCGTGCATCGCAGTAACCAACTACTCGGCTATGAATATGGACGTGATTTTAAATATGACGAAGCCATGTGGATGAAAGATGGCATAAAAGGTAAGCTGTCGAGCTATGCACTGAGCGCTGGGCTGTTAGGATTTGCCACCGCGATGATGATTAAGCCAAGCCGCGAGCTACTGTCCAAGCACGTCTTACCGAAAGCTGGCTCTGGCCCGTCGAAGTCTGATCAAGATAATGGTTACTACGATATTCGTCTCTTTGGCCAAACTGCCAATAAAGACACCATCAATACCAAAGTAACGGGCGACAAAGATCCTGGCTATGGCAGTACATCACGCATGCTGGCACAAGCGGCCTTGTGTTTAGCGCAAGATATTAGCAAAGACGATGTCTGTGGTGGGTTTTGGACGCCAGCATCTGCAATGGGCAACAAACTGCTAACGCGCCTAGAAACGCATGCAGGTCTTAGCTTCGAAATAGTCGAGGGTTAGACTTTTATAGATTATAGAGTGATAAAGTCTTAAGTTTTACTGACCGTATCTTGGTAACAGGGTACGGTTTTTTAATAGGTAAAATTTCCCATGATTTTTTAGCAGATGTTAATAAATAATAATAACGTACATTTTTGGTGAACAATGTTGCCAGTTTTACCTTTTTTTATACATTATGCTACACATTCTTAGCCTGATGTCACAGCCATCTATTAGCAACTGACGTAGCATTAAAAACGTTAAAGTAAAGAAACATTAAGGCAGAAACGTTGAATTAGAAACTATGACGTTATTTATTAAATAAGTAATTATTTCACTAATAATTTTCATTAATGACGCGCCCTAATGACTCAGTATAAAAATAAGCCATATAAGCAAGCCACCATTCTGACTACAACACATCTATTTATAATTAAAAGGAAGTAACTATGAAATTGAATATATTGACCGCCGCTGTCATCACCTTAGGTCTGGCAATGATTGGTAGTAATGCAAATGCTGGGATGACGACCGATACTCACGGCAACGTAGGTTACGACAGTTACGACGAGTGCGTCACTGCTGTCAAAGATGGCTCAGCCAAATTTTATACCCCTTATACGTATCAAAATCCCAAACGCCAAGCTGGTGAAACCTCTGTCAAAAAGATGCGCTTATCTGATGTTATGATTCCACAGAATGTCGTTGACAGTAATAACTTGAATACTAGCGACTATGCAGCAGGCGCTTGTGATTTAGGCGTTGGACAATCGAATGGTCGCTACGGGGTATCGGGTGCATTGGTCGGAAAATACGTTCCCATCGCTGCTGATATGCCAGTCAACGTTTATATGGACAAAAACGGCAATCCTGTCCGTCTAAGTATGCAACAGTGTGACAATCATTTTAGCACCAAATTCCCGACACCGATTATGGCTGAAGTCACTGAAGCTGACGCGCCAGAAGCACAAATTGCGATTACTGAAGAGCGCAGTGTAGAGCCAGTCATTATCGAAACCACTCGTGTTATTCGACCCGCTAAGTATCGGGTAAAAGAAGTAATCGTCGCTCCCGTGGATCAAATCAAACGTGTCAACACGGCTAACGGTACTGCCATTGCTGTAGAAGAAGCTGGACGTACCGTCGTCGTTGGCGAAGCAGCAGACGCCGAGGTGATTGACAGTACAGAAATTAGCCAGACTTTCCCAGTTATCCGTGTCCCTGATAATGACTTACAGCAGCGCGTTATCAACCCTACGACTGGTAGATATGTCATCGTCGAATAGTTTTTTCTACAGGACAAAGGCTTGACTCTCAGTAGGTCATGCGCTTATTTATTAGCTGACATACCTAAAGATAAGGTAGCAACGCTCATATTCTTACCTGACAATAAGAATACAATAGTTGCACAAAGTCACCTGCGAGCGCTTGTCTGTTAGATTTTTAATCTATGTACTACTGAAATAATAATGGCTTAGTTGGTATTCTCTTGCTTAGAGTTTTATTAGATGATTTTATAAAGCTTTTCGTTCAAATTGGTCATGATAATCGCTATACGGTTGTCATGATTTTATTTTATCTACACATTAAATGTTAGATATACTAAATATATATATTCAAAATACTAAATTAATTTATGATAAACGAAAGCATGTAAATAAGCGTCAAGTTTGAAATACTTTAAGCTGACACTATAAGAATGCAAACTGAGGAATCAACTGATGAAAAACCGTACCCTGCCTTTATCGTTACTTATTGGTGCCGCACTTACTATCCCAAGCTTGGCCATGGCAGCACCTGCTGAGACTGCACAAGCAGATATGCAAAATGCTACTACCGCTACCACACTCGAGACTGAAGCTGTAAATGCTGACAATCAATCAGTACCAAATCAATCTAATTCGATTCAGATCAGCGAAACTCAGCGCATCTCAAGAGCAAGCGTGAATAGCAACGCTAATCAACAGCAAATGGCGCCTAAGCTTCAAGCACAACAACAAGATCAAGATATGCAAGTACAACAACAGGCTATGCAGCAAGCACAGCAACAAGCACAGCAAGCACAGCAAGCACAACGACAGGCTATGCAAGCCGAACAACAAGCGATGCAAGATCCAGAAGAAGCAATGCAACAACAAGAGATGCTACAAGAAGATCCACAAGAAGACATGCTAGATGAAGAGGATTTATTAGAGTCGGAACAAGACGACCAATAAGCTGAGTTATTAGCCACGCTAAAGCACTTCTAGTAATATATGTTTCAAATATATTCCCAATAAAAAAGGCAGCCTAATGGCTGCCTTTTTTATTGATTATTGCTGTTAATTATTTAGAAACGACTTAAGAAATCCATAAAGCCACTTATTTTTTAGTTTTAGTCACACCTGCTTCTTGCAGCAATGCACCCAACGTACCCATTTTGCTCGGCACTTCTGTTTTATCAGCCCTTGGCGCTTTGCTACGATTATTGCTAGCACTACCTTTATCCTGACGATCACCACGTGGCTTGCTTGGTCGCTTGTCAGCAGCTGGACGGCTGCTATTTGGGCGATTGCTACGTGGACGACTAACTTTCTCATCAGAGCCAGCATCTCTCGCAGTAGGTTTTGCTGCTGGGCGTGCAGGTTTTTCAGATTCAGGCTTCATGCTAAACCCGATACGGCCACGTTTTTCATCAATAGAAATAACACGTACTGACACGATATCACCCGGCTTGACGCGGTTCATTGGATCGGCAACGAAATCATTGGCCATCTGTGAGATATGCACTAAGCCATCTTGATGGACACCAACGTCGATAAAGCAACCGAAAGCCGTCACATTGGTAACCACGCCTTCTAACGTCATCCCTTCGCTCAGATCTTTAATGCTATTGACATCATCACGGAAATTAGCCGTTTTGAACTCAGGACGTGGATCGCGAGCAGGTTTGGCAAGTTCTTCGATGATGGCTTTTACACTGATATTGTCATCATTTGCAGCAAGCGCAGTAGTGTCGATCGTGTTTAGTACACCATCATTCCCCAATACTTCCGGCAATGCTTTACCGGTTTGCGCAAGTAAGCTATCAACCAGCGCATAGCTTTCTGGATGTACGCCAGTCGCATCAAGTGGATTGCTACCGTCGTGTATGCGTAAGAAGCCTGCTGCCTGCTCAAAGGTCTTAGCACCTAAGCGCGGAACGTTTTTGAGCGCCTCACGGCTATCAAACGCGCCGTGCTCTTTACGATAGGTGACGATTTGCTGCGCAACGTTTTTATTCAAACCAGCAATGTGCGCTAAGATAGCAGGACTTGCCGTATTTACATCAACCCCAACCGCGTTCACGCTATCTTGGGTGACTTTATCCAAGCTATCGGCCAACTGGTTTTGGTTGACATCATGCTGATATTGACCAACGCCAATCGCTTTTGGATCTACTTTGACCAGCTCTGACAACGGATCTTGCAAGCGACGCGCGATAGAAACCGCACCGCGTACAGAGACATCTAAATTGGCAAGCTCATCACTGGCAAGCTCACTCGCCGAATAAACAGAAGCGCCAGATTCATTAACAATAACCGCTTTGGCTTTTAGCTCAGAATTGGCAGCCAAAATCTCTTTAATCATCGCATCTGTTTCGCGACTCGCTGTACCGTTACCGATAGCGACCAAATCAACGTTGTAAGTGCTTAACAGCTCATCGATGACTTTTTTAGCTGCATCCATCTTATTATCAGGGGCAAACGGATACACGGTAGCGACGACAGGCTTGTCTTCGTTATCCAACATGACATGACCTTGGGCGTCAACGATGGACATTTTTACGCCATGACGAATACCAGGATCAACGCCTAAGATAACCTTACGACCAGCAGGTGCTGACATCAATAGGTGCTGTAAATTATTGGCAAACACATCAATCGCATCTGCTTCAGCGGTCAAACGTTTTTCAGTCAATAAACGATGCTCGATATGCGGACGCCATTTTTCTTTCCACAAGCTACTCGCCGCTTCTGCTAAAAACTCACGACGGGCAGCAGGTGCCTTGGCATCGATATCAAAATGAGCAATAATCTTTTCGATAAAAGGAGTATCTTCGCCTTCAATTTTGAGACCCAAAACGTTTTCTTGGCGACCACGTAGCATCGCTAATAGGCGATGATTGGGTAGACGAGCAAGGCTTTCACTGTGCTCAAAATAGTCTTTAAATTTCTCGCCAACTTCTCGTTTATCATCACTGGCAACTGCCGAGACGATACTGGCCGTTTTGGCAAAACCACTGCGCAAGTTATCCAGCAGATCTAACGCCTGCGTCCATTCATCAACGATGATGGCCTGTACGCCAGCCAACTGCTTGTCGATATCGCTAAAGTCGACCTCAATCTCATTACCGCTATCGTCAGAGATACTAGATGGCGCTTGATAGTCAGCCAATGCCTCTGTTGGGGTAATCTCTTGTGTTAAGACTGCTTGAGCAGCCACATCGAGACCGGCAGCGCGTGCTTTGGCCGCTGGTGAACGGCGACGCGGACGATAAGGCAAGTAGATGTCTTCAAGCTCAAGTTTAGACGTCGCATTATCAATACGCGTCTGTAGCTCGTCGGTCAAATTGCCTTGCGTACTAAGCAGCTCAGTAATTTTAAGGCGACGCGTTGCCATGTCGCGCTCATAATTGAGCGACTTCTCTAAAGCACGCAGCTGCGCATCGTCAAGATTCTGCGTTTTTTCTTTACGGTAACGCGCGATAAACGGAACGGTCGCGCCTTCATCATAAAGTTTGACAAACGCATTGACTTGAGCAGTCTTAATGCCAAGCGCGCGAGCAAGCTTGTCGTGAATATTCGCGTGTGTGGTTGCATCCAAAACCTGTGCATTTGTCGAGGTTTGAGATGGCGTTAAGGTATCAGTGCTACTCATAGACGTATCAATCGTTGATAAATGGTGTTTGGCATTATAGCAAAAGCTGCATGAATAAAAATCCTTTTTATCTTTTCCTTATTTATCTGTGATTTTATAGCTTAATTCGGTTGCTATCCTAAGTTCTGTAGCCTTGTTAAACAAACGCATACAGCATTTATGCCTACAGGTGATGCAATTGGCGGTGCAATCTTATACACTAAAGTACCAATAGCACAAATATTGATACGCACTGACGAATTGAACAAAAGTTTTTTATTTATATGCAATTTCTATAATAAATGGCTCAACCATAAAATAACGACAGTGTTTTTGCTGATAATTTCTACTAATAATAATTTTTATAAGAGGATGCCTGTATGCCTGACAATAACAGCCCCGATACTTTGACTCAGCGTATCTTAGTGGTCGATGATGATGCCCGTCTGCGTTCTTTATTACAACGCTTCCTAGAAGATGATGGCTTCGTCGTTCGTACTGCCCATGATGGCAGTCAAATGGATAAGTTGATGCAACGTGAGCTTTTTTCTTTGGTGGTGTTGGACTTGATGCTACCGGGTGAAGATGGCATTAGTATTTGTAAGCGTCTGCGTGAAGACAATGGCGATATTCCAATCATCATGCTGACTGCAAAAGGCGGTGATGCTGATCGTATCGCTGGTCTTGAAGCGGGCGCGGATGATTATCTGCCTAAACCCTTTAACCCAAAAGAGCTGCTTGCTCGTATCAAAGCGGTACTTCGTCGTCAAAATCGCGAGCTGCCGGGTGCGCCAAGTCATCAGCTAGAAGTGGTTGAGTTTGGACCTTGGACGCTTGATTTATCGACTCGTACGCTCAAACGTGACGGCAACGTCGTTACCTTAACGACTGGTGAATTTTCAGTATTAAAGGCATTGGTTCAGCATCCACGTGAGCCGTTAACTCGCGATAAGCTGATGAATCTAGCCCGTGGTCGTGAGTGGGGTGCAATGGAGCGTTCAATCGATGTACAAGTCTCACGTCTGCGCCGCCTCATTGAAGACAACCCTTCGCAAGCCCGCTATATCCAAACCGTTTGGGGTGTAGGCTACGTGTTCGTTCCTGACGAAGCCGAAGTTGAAACGGCGAAAAGTGAATAGTATTTACTTTATAGTGGCTGCTTTATAACCACTTATGACGATGGTTTAGACAACAATGGCTTTGACCACATCAACCATGATTCAAAACATACCCTGCACTTTGGTGACAGGGTTTTTGGGCGCGGGTAAAACCACCGTCATCAACCAGCTACTCTCTAGCAAGCCCGCCGATGAGCGCTGGGCGCTATTGATTAACGAGTTTGGGCGTATTGGCATTGATGGTGCGCTGCTAGCAAGTGCGCAAGACGAAAATGCTGATGCAGGTAACATTGCCATTCGTGAAGTTAGTGGTGGCTGTATTTGTTGTACCAGTCAACTACCCCTACAAATTGCGATTACTCGCCTGCTTAGTGACCATCGTCCGCAGCGTCTTATTATCGAACCCACCGGATTGGCACATCCGCGCGAGTTGATACAACAATTAAGAGCGCCACATTGGCAGACAGCGCTCAATATGCAGGCCGTGATTACGGTGCTGAGCGGCGTGCAATGGCAACAACAAAAGTATCGCTCGCACGATGGTTTTCAAGCGCATGTCCGTGATGCTGATGTCTTAGTGATCAATCGCTATACGCAACTGGATGCAGATGAACTCAAGGCTTTACAAGAGTGGATAGCAATGCTCAATGCTGAGGTGGCTGTCATCTGGACAGAGTCTCTCTCTCGAACCGAAGATAATAGCTCAAATAATACAACTGCTTTGAGTACCCCCTCATCAACGCTGATAGCACAGCTGACCAAACCAAGCCATACCATCTCTCAGCAACGCGCTACCGATAAAACCAAGCCTAATCAGATTCGTACTTCTTTAAAGCCATTTACTAGCTTGATGTCTAACCGAGCTACAGAGAATGACCAAAGTCTTGGAGACATAGAGGCAGATACCGATCTACCCTACCGCTATCATGAGCAACAACAAGATGTGCTGCTAGGTGGCTGGTGCTTGCCTGCACATTATGTGTTTAACGCTGATGGTCTACAAGAATGGCTGTTAAGACTGCCTAACTGGCAACGTATTAAAGGCTTGGTTAACACCTCTGATGGTTGGTTAAAGATTAATTTTACGCCTGACAGTTTGACTATCACCACGGCGAGCGCCCAAATCGATAGCCGACTAGAGGTGATTTTGCAGTCAGTTATAGATAACGGTGTAGTGTCTAACAAAGCAGAAGTAGAGAATACTCTACCGTTATTATCTTCACTAGATTGGCAGGCTTGCGACAATGAGCTGATGGCGCTGTTGATGGAAGACATGCCCTAGTTACCTATAAAAAGACTCCCTTTTAAAAATACTACGTTCAAAAAAAAGACCAACGCTACTAAGTAAAATAGTAGTGTCGGTCTTTTTTTAATTAACTTGTACTAATTAGCGCAATTGACTGTCTTTACTGCCGCGACGATTAAACAGTTCAGCCGCTCTCGCCTCTTGCTCAAGCTCGGTTTGACAGCCGACGCAATGCTGCACACCCGGCACAGCAATACGACGCGCTTCTGGAATCGGGTTGCCACACTCATCACAAAATTCTGCACTCTTACCCGTTGGTTGCGCACGCCTCGCGCGCTCAAGCGCATCATTGACCGTCGCATCCATTTGTTCGTGCTCGGCGCCATCTTTTGACCAACCACCTGCCATAATCTTATCCTTTTTGTCTATTATTATTAATATCTTATAAGATAAAAGTCTTTAAGAACAGATAGATGGGGCTTTCTAATCCTAATTACAACCCGCCAGCGACTGTAAAAAACATATATAACACTATGATTTTTACAGTCATCTTTCTCTGCTAATCTTTTGGTTGTAAATCTACCACTTGTCCACGTATTCCAATACTGGCGTCACTCATCAAACAAACATAGCCCGCCATAATGTCTTCAGGTGTCTTAAGAGACATAGGATTCTCACCCGGATAAGCGTGAGCGCGCATATTGGTACGAGTGCCACCAGGATTGATACAGTTAAAACGCAGATTCGTCGTATTTTGCGTCTCTTGAGTAAAGATATCGCTCATTCCTTCGACGGCTTGCTTGGAGAGCGCATAAGCACCCCAAAATGCGCGAGGGTTCGTACCGACTGTGCTAGAAGTAAAGACAATGGAACCATGATTCGCATCTTTTAGCAGCGGTAACAACGCTTGCGTGAGCATAAAGGTCGCCGTAAAATTGACCTTCATTACTTGATCAAAAGTATCAATGTCATACATCTCAAGCGGCGTCAATTGTCCGAGCATACCAGCGTTGTGTAATATACCATCAAGCTGACCCACTTCTTTGTCGATAAGCCTTTCTAACTTCTGCATGTCTGCATAGGTTGCACCTTCTAAATTCATCGGTAGCATGGCTGGCTGCTTGCCACCCAAGCTCTCAATTTCATCATAGACATATTCAAGCTTGCTACTCGTGCGACCCAATAGTAGAACCGTGGCACCATAACGGGCGTAGGTTAAAGCCGCGACGCGTCCAATGCCATCGCCTGCACCCGTTACCAAGATAGTCTTACCGTCTAAGCAATCAATAGGTGGCACAAACTGACGAATATCGTCGTGCGTTAAAGGTTGCATAGAATTTCCCGTGGCTACTTGATTGCTCTGTTCGGTCGCCGACTGCTTAACATTGTCGCTCATGATATGACTCACTGCTTGTTATTTATAATCAAAGGTATTTAATTTCAAAAGCATTTATTTTTAGAAGGACTTACTTAAAGGCAACTATTGCAGATGACATATTCATGAGTCATTTACTTATAGTTGATGTTCCTATCACGGCTCTACTGATGATTGGTTTGTTTATAGATATTCAAATTTACCTGAAGTAAGCAATAGCTTCTTCAACTGCTCAGGGGTGTCAGTAATATAGTCTGCGCCCCACTTCTTTAGGCTTTTTTGATCTTCAAGTGGAATATAGCCATAAGCGGCCAAAATCGTCGACATGCCAGCGGCATTGCCAGCGTCAATATCACGTATGTGATCGCCGACATAGAGAACACAGCCAGCAGCGCCGCGCGGTATACCGAGTTTCTCTAATGCCATATACATCGGCTCTGGATCAGGCTTGGAACGTGATACATCCTCAGGACAGACCAAGGCCGCACAGCGTTCATCTAACTGCATTTTTTGTAACAGTAGCTCTGCTAGATAGCGCGGCTTATTGGTGACAATACCCCAAGGTACGCCTTTTTTCTCAAGTGTGGTCAGCACTTCTTCTAACTCGCTAAATACACAGCTATCAATACAAATATCTGCGGCATAATCATCCAAAAACTGCTGACGAAAACCAAGTAAATCATCTTCGCTAACGCTGTCTTGCCCATTTTGATGCAGCATGAGCTTGACCATGGCTGACGCACCGGCAGAAACTTGTTCTCGAATAAGCGCTTCAGGCGGGGCTTGCCAATCGTTTTCGCGGCTCATTTTACCGATAATCCGTACGAAGTCAGCGGCAGTATCGATTAGCGTCCCATCAAGGTCAAATAAAACGGCTTTGACGAATTGGCTCATAAGGCATACTCTTTTAATTAGTGAGGTGTTTGGTGCGTTAATGATGGGACGATAAACAATGACTTAAGCTATCAAGCCTTTGGCTTTTGTACGGCTATCATATAATTGACATCGACGTTTTGTGCCAGCCAGTAACGCTTGGTTATTGGGTTGTAATGTAGTCCAATGATATCTTGGCGTGTAAACCCAGCAGTAACTGCCATTTTGTCCAGCTCAGCAGGCGTGATAAATTTGGCATAATCATGGGTGCCACGATCAAGCAAGCGCAATACATACTCGGCGCCAACGATAGCAAACAGATACGACTTGGGATTACGGTTGATCGTCGATAACACACACACACCGCCAGGCGCTAACAGCTCAAAACAAGCCTGCACAATCGAGCTTGGATCAGGCACATGCTCAAGCATTTCCATGCATGTCACCACATCGAACTGACCCGCATGGGTTTTTGCTAGCTGTTCTACTGGGATATGCTGATAGCGCAACGTCTTTTCTAAATTGCTTTGTTCGGCATGAAGCGTGGCCGCTTTTAGGTTTTCAGTCCCTAAGTCTATACCGGTCACATCAGCACCGCGACGTGCCATCGACTCAGACAATATACCGCCGCCACAACCGACATCGAGCACTTTTTTGCCAGTCAGACCCATCTCAGCAGTCTTACTAGCGTTTGTACTATCATCGCTATTTTGATAGCCGCGCTTAATATTTTCTTCTATCCAGTTCAGGCGGAGTGGATTGATTTCATGCAAAGTTGCAAACGCGCCAGTATTACTCCACCATTCGCTCGCCAGTTTATTGAATTTGTCGACTTCGCTAGGATCCACATTTATCGTGGCAGGCGTTGTACTATCAGCCACAGTATCATCTGTAACCATATTATTAGTATCAGCATCATCGAAACGGCTGGTCGCTTGATCATTTACAGAAGGCGAAGATAAAGCTGCGCTCATAGCATTTTCCTTTAGAGTTATTATCGTATACAGTGCACGATTATATACTTAATATTAGCATGCGAGCGGCGGTTTTGTCGTGAGTACATCGTCACGGATTGTGAATGAGGTTAGCAAATACTTGAACATCATCATCACCGTGTGCTGTTTACTTTATAGCAACTATTGCGTCAATGGCAGTTTCTATCTTTACCTGATTAAAAGTTTCAGTTTTGAAACTCAAATAGTGATAAGTAAGATACCTTAAATAATAGCTCACAGGTTTACAACCGTTAGTTAAGAATCGGGTTCACAACCACACCTATTTTACGTTATTATAGTCGGTACTCTACTGTAGGTTGATTATACTCGACACTTTGTCATTTATACCTTCAAACCCATAGAAACTCCTAAAACTCTCAGTCTCTACCTCTCAAGGAAAAAGTATGAAACGTGTCATTACATTGACTGGTCTGGCTTTCGCCATTGGAATCGCCAGTATGGGCGCACAAGCAGCCGATTATGTCGCCGGAAAAGATTATCGCGTGCTAGACAATCCAGAAAAAATCACCGGTGATGCTATTATTGTGCGTGAATTCTTTTGGTATGGTTGCCCGCATTGTAACGCGCTTAATCCACATATGGAAAAATGGGCAAAAAACAAAGACAAAGATGTGGCATTCTTCAAAACGCCAGCAGCGCTTAACCCTGTTTGGGAAGCCAGTGCCCGTGGTTTTTATTCTGCTCAACTCCTAGGCTATGAAAGCAAAACCCATGATGCGTTATTTGATGCCATTCATAAAGATGGCAAAAAGCTGTTTGACCAAGCTTCATTAAGCAAATGGTATGCATCTCAAGGTGTTGATCAAAAGAAATTCAACAGCCTTTATAA
Organism: Psychrobacter sp. AT9; assembly: GCF_047272965.1. NCBI lineage: Bacteria > Pseudomonadati > Pseudomonadota > Gammaproteobacteria > Moraxellales > Moraxellaceae > Psychrobacter > Psychrobacter sp. AT9. Next base: position 190,367 of record NZ_JBKOTW010000001.1, on the reverse strand, counting down.
CTCATTTGCCGTTGGTACAAAAATTGGTCGCTCACAAGCAGGCGCCAAGCGTTATCAGCTATCGGGCGTACCAGCTGTTGTGGTACAAGGCAAGTACGTGGTAACGGGTGAAGACGCCAAAGTAGTTAAGGTTGTCGATTACTTAGTTGACAAAGTACGTGCTGAGAAAAAATAAACACAGGCATGTCTATGTTTATGACGTTAATTGTCTTTAATTAAACTGTATTAACGCCGCTAAAAAAGCCAATCACTCATGATTGGCTTTTTTATGTTTAGACTTCGATAAACTTTCTTTTTCGTCTATCTATTGGTATTTGTGCAGACAACCGTTGTAACGCTATTAGTTGTTGTAGGACAACTATCCTTTTAAATCCGATAAAATTGTCACTTCGCGAATATAGCTGGCCAAATCTTCTTTAGACTCCATCATCAGCTCATCATCGTGCGTGTGCTTGGCGTATTCGATCCAAAGCAATAACTGATACAGACTGTTGCGCTCTGAAATTTTATACTGTTTGACAAACTGCTTTAGTGTGCCTTCATCATTGATATTTAGACGTTCGGACCAGCTTTCTATTTTAGAGACTTGTTCTTTTGGGAAAAAGGCATCGAATAAGGCTTTTACCAATTCATGGCGATTTTCTTCGCTGATCAATTTGCCGACTCGCTTGGTCTGTCTAATACGCGCAGTGGCACTGGTGATATCCGCAAGAGCCATCAACTCTGCCATAAAATAATCACTGGCTGGCAGGTTTTTCAGCTGTTTTTTCGACAAGCTGGCAAGTGGTATCGATAACTGTTGTAAGCGCTCATGGGATTTTTTGAGTTCTGTGCGCGAGACGCGCATATCATGTTCTGACCAGTCAATCATAAAAGCGTTCCAAAATAATGAATAATAAAAGTACTAGGGCGTGTTCTCATTCTAAAAACGGCGATAAAAATAAGAAAAATTGCAGTCAAACAAGAAAAATAGCGCAGATAATATCGAGATACTAACCAATTATTTGACGCTGTTTGGCAAAATTTAGCCATTTTTAGCCCATCAATTAAATTGAGGACATATTCTAATGTTTACCAATAACTACCAACGGTTTTTTTCACGATGTTTCGCCAGCACTTTTATAGTGTTTGGCATCGCATCGGCAAGACGACGTTGTAAACTATCGGTAATAAATACTGAGCGGTGTTTGCCACCAGTGCAGCCAATTGCCACTGTCACGGTATGACGGTTATTGTGTAAAAAGTCAGGCAGCCAACGGCTTAAAAACCTTTCGAGATCGTCGGTCATTTCAACCACTTCTGGATAATCTGCAAAAAATTCGCCGACCTCAGAGTCAAGACCCGTCAAGGCGCGCAGCTCAGATTTCCAGTGTGGGTTTGGCAAAATTCTAACATCAAATATAAAATCAGCATCAATTGGGCTGCCGTACTTAAAACCAAAAGACAGCAAATTAATGACAATTTGATTGTCAATACCGACATAGGCACGCAACGTGTCTTTGAGCTGATGGATATTAAGCATACTAGTATCAATTGTGATATCAGCATGGCTGGCAATGGGCTCTAACAGCTCGACTTCTTTTTTGATCGCGGCTGGTAGATTGAAAGCGATATGCCTAGCATTATCACTGTCGACATCTTGTGACATCAATGGATGAACACGACGCGTCGCATTAAAGCGTGCAACCAAGGTGCTTTCTTGCGCGGTCACATACACTACTTCAACAGCCTGCTTACCATAAGTCTGTTTTAGAATGTCATGGGTCGCAGCAAAATTAGACAAGTCAGCGCGCGGAGTACGAATATCGACACCAAGCGCGATGCGTTTGATACCACTGTCGCTGACCAGCTTCTTAGCAGCGTCAGGCACCAATGACAACGGTAAATTATCAATAGAATAATAGCCTAAATCTTCTAGTATATTCAATACTGACGTTTTACCTGAGCCAGAACGCCCTGACACGACTAAAATACTCAGCCGCTCATCGTTCGTTACAGCCACCACTTCCTGCTCTGTTTGCTTACTGTTGTTTGCATCCATGATCCGTCATCCTAGTCCATTGCATCCAGCAAATTACTACGTCACAACGGTTAATGTACCGTCACTAATTGGTTGTCTAACAATCGTGCCCGCCCTAGCCAAGCAGCGACTAAAATCATTAAATGGCTACTTTTACCATTACCGTTTGCTTCACTACTATCACTAGTATCAATAGTCCCTAGCTGGTCAGTTTTTATTTCTAGATAGTCAATGTTGAAGCCAGCATCGCTAATACGCTGATGCGTTTCTGCTAATAATGCGTCAAACCCTTGCCTGCCCTGCTTATTACTCGTTAACTGCTGTGCTAGTTTCTGTGCTAGGCGTTGCAGCTCCATATGAAGTACGGGAGCTGTTTTGCGTTCAGCGGCGCTCAAGTATTGATTGCGTGAAGACAGCGCCAAGCCGTCGACAGCGCGAACAATAGGTGCACCCACAATCTCAATGGGATAGCTCAAATCACGTACTAATTGTTTGATAATCGCTAATTGCTGGTAGTCTTTTTGTCCAAATACCGCCACATCAGGCTGCACGATATTGAATAATTTAGAGACGACGATACCAACACCATCAAAGTGACCAAGACGTGATTGACCACATAGTTGATTGGTAATGGCACCAGCAAGAACTGAGGTCGATGGTGGCAATACCGGATACATCTCATCGACATTGGGTGCAAAAACATAATCTGCACCAACCGTTGCTAGCTTAGCGACATCTTCATCCAAGGTGCGTGGATAACTATCAAAATCCTCTCCTTCCCCAAACTGGGTAGGATTGACAAAGATACTCACCACCACAATATCGGCATGCTGCTTAGCAATGCTTACCAGCTCCAGATGACCTTCATGCAGGTTGCCCATCGTTGGTACTAAAGCAATACGCTGAGCGCTATCTGATTTATCATTTCTTTGACCACGATAAGGCTGTAGAGCGGCGCGCAACTCTGAAATCTGCTGATAAATGATTGGCATCGTTAAATATTCTTCTACTGATAATCGTAAAAACCAAAAGACTCGTTAAGACTGGCTAAAAAAATTAGCTAAATTGGTGCTGCTCAGTTGGAAAACTGCCGTCGCGTACTGATTGCTGATAAAGGGCAAAGGCGCCTTCGATACTGTGCGTACTATTGCGCTCATCAGTTAAAAAGTCATGAACGAAGCGCGGGACACGACCATGAGCCATGCCCAGCATGTCATGCATGACCAAGACTTGACCATCCGTATCTGCGCCAGCACCAATCCCAATCACTGGTACTGTAACCGCTTCCGTAACCGCTTTAGCGAGCTCAGCAGGTACGCATTCTAATACTAAAAGTGCGGCACCTGCCGCAACTACCGCTTTGGCATCAGCAAGCAACTTATCAGCTGCTGCGTCACCGCGACCTTGGATTTTATAACCACCGAATACATTGACTGATTGTGGGGTCAAGCCAAGATGGACACAAGTGGGCGTACCTGCTTGCGCCAATGTAGTCACCAGTTCACAAAGCTCACTACCGCCTTCGATTTTAATCACATGCGCGCCAGCTTGCATCAATCGACGGCTATTAGCGACCGCTTCTGGCAAGGTCACATAACTCATAAACGGCAAGTCAGCCAGTATCAGTGCGTATTTATTGCTACGAGCAATATTGGCCGTATGATAAGCCATATCATCAACGGTCACGGGCAAGGTGGAATCGTGGCCTTGTACCACCATACCCAAACTATCACCGATCAAAATGGTATCAATCTGTGCCTTGTCCATCATGCGTGCAAACATCGAGTCATAGCACGTTAAGCAAGTAAACTTGGTGCCGTCTTTTTTGAATTTATTTAAAGTAGATAACGTCGTCATATGACCCTCGATTAATCTTCAATGCCTTTAGTTATAAATACCTTTAACTATTATCATGCCTATAACCCAAAATTTATCAGTCGCTTGATAATAATTTTAACCCTGTCCAATCTTTACTAGATGGATAATCATCTATCGATATACTATCAATGATGAGCGCTGAGGCTAACTCTCGCAGCGGTAACAAGACAAAATTACGCTCAAGCAGTCCAGCATGCGGTATGGTTAGCTGCGGCTCGGTAATTCGCGTGTCACCATATAACAAAATATCGACGTCCAGACTACGCTCACCCCAACGTCGTAAGCGCGCCCGCTTAGCCTGCTCTTCTAGCTGCTGACAAAATGCGAGCAACTCAAAGGGGGTCAATATCGTCTTAAAACCAGCCACTGCATTAACGAAGTCAGGCTGATCTTGTGGCCCCATAGGCGCTGACGCATAAAATGAGGAAGCTCTAACCTCGCGTATCTGCTTATGCTCTCGCAACCCTTGCAATGCCTGCTGCAAATGCTCTGTAGGTGAACCCAATTCATTGGTTAGATTGCTACCCAAGCCCACATAGCAGGTTACCCAATTAACATTATCCACATCGTCAACAATACTAGACATTATCGGTACTGGGCTGGCGACGGCGACGTTTCGATGGTACAGGGCCTTTATTGTCGCCCATTTTATTGTCGCTCACTTGACCGGCCAACGATTTGCTATCAGCATTTTGACTGTTCTTAGTAGACCTAGCCTCTGCTGCTTTGGCTGGTTTTTTAGTTTTTGCAGATACAGTCGCTTTATTAGCTTCTGTCTTATTCCCTGCCGTCTTAGTTGCTGCAGGTTCTACTGTTTTTTTAGCTTTACCAGTAGATTGAGCTGCTGGCTTAGGTGCTTTTTTGGTGTACTTCGCTTCAGTTTTATCGGCGTTATTAGCAGCTACTTGCTTCTCGGTGCTGTCAGCAAGATTAGTATTGTCTACACTTGGCTGACGGCGACGGCGCTTATGCGGTATCGGCTCATTGTTCATAGTGACGAGCGCAGGCGTTCTTGCTACCGAACGGGTAGGATAGGCATTAGCAGCAGGTGACGTAACCTCTGGCTGTTTATCCTTAGGCTGCTGGGCGTTATTTGAGCGATTAGCGTTACTATCAGCCTTGCTATCAGTTTTTGCATTCTGATTATGTCGATCTTTATCAGCCGATGCATTCTTAATAGCTGACTTTTTCTGCACAGGCTCTGGGCGATGCTTAGGCTTATCAGCAGGTGATAGCTGCTTTTGTAATGGCGGCACGACGTTTGCGTGCTCGATGACAAACAATGGCGCAGGCTTAGAGTGATGGCGTTTATTTGCAGTTTGACTGCTGGTATTAGCAAGAGACAACTGCTGTAGCTGAGCAAGCTCATTACTGTCTTGTTTTACCTGCTGCGAATCATGACCTTTATCTTTATTACCACTAAACTGCTTGGCAGGAGTAGATTGGCTGGCAGCACGGCGACGGCGTGAGGGGATATTTGACGAATCATTTACCACGGCTTGTTCATGACCATTTTTCTCAGTACTGTGATTTTCAATGCTATGTTTTTCAGTGCTGCCATTGGCTTTGCTACGCTTAGTGTTGTTTTGATTAGACATCGATTCATCCACTATATTTGACTCTGGCTTTTGGCGATTACGTCCGCGCCCTCGCTGCCCTTTCTTATAGGCACCGCGACGAATATTTTCATCGAAATCATCAATCGCTTGCTCTTGTTCTTGTTCAGACAAGGTTTGATACGTTTGCCACCAGTCGCCCATATCATTGGTCGATTCGGATAGCGGATGCTCAGCATCACCGCACTGTTCGCGCAATAGTAAAAAGTCAAAGCCCGCACGGAAGCGTGGGTGCTCAGAGAGCTGAACGATTTGTTTACTACGCGGAGCCGCTAGTTTTGGCTGCAATATCCAAATATCACGGATAAACTGCTCTGCAAATTTAGGAATAGCGGTCTTGATGCGTTGACGATCGATGACTTTGCCAGCTGCATGCATCTGCGCTTCAGCAAATGGCATATTGCGCTTTTTGGCTTTTTCTAACTGATGCAGGTAATTTTCCCATAGTATGGCTGCGTAGAAAAATGCTGGGTTGATACTTTTGCCTGCCGCAATACGTTTATCCGTATTGATGGCCACTTGTTTTACTAAAGGACTGGGCTCAGATGGCGGATAAATAATTAAGCTATCAATCGCACCTGATTCAAACAATAACGGCAGCAATGGCACAAGATAGCCACCCGTAAACATTTTCTGCGTTTCATCATAGAGACGGTGCGGTGATATTTGCTCAAGCAGCGCCCAATTACCATCATGAAATTGCTCAGACAATGCCTCATCAAACTCAAAACCGAGCTTGGCTTTAAAACGTAACGCCCGTAATAAGCGTACTGGATCTTCTTCAATACGAACCGGCGCATGACCCAACAGACGAATGATTCTATTATCAATGTCTTCAAGCGCACCGCAAAAATCATGAACCACACCTTTAAGTGGCTGATAATAAAGCGCATTGATAGAAAAATCGCGACGAGAGAAATCTTGCTGGATGTCACCCCAAACATTATCACGCAGGATCATACCATCTTGATTGGTGGTACCACTGCTGGTGGGCGGACCACGAAAGGTAGCGACCTCAATCAGCTCACGGCCTGAATATACGTGCGCCAACTGAAAGCGGCGACCGATAATACGGCAGCGCTTGCCAAAGACGTCTTTAATCTCATGCGGCTTGGCGTCAGTGACAGCATCAAAGTCTTTGGGGCGTAGACCCAATAAGGTATCGCGCACACCGCCACCGACGATATAGGCGTCAAACCCAGCTCGGGTCAAGGTGGCAATTACTTCAGTAATGGAATTGGGTAATTCAGATTTATTCAGTTCTAACTGCTTGGCGGCACGCTCGGCCATGCATCTACTCCTCGCCGGTATTCTTTAACCACCCCTGACGAACACAGCGTTTATCAGGCGGATGTACTCACTAGTTTAACAAATTTTGCGCGCGCTGGGTGCGTTATGACATGTACTTACGTGCTATTTTGTCAATATTAGGGTTAATTAATGCAAAACATAGCCATTAATCCTGCACACTTAAACGTCTTCTATTTTTCTCAACCGTTTTTGCACCAATACCTTTGACCTTTGCTAACTCATCTACTGTCTTAAAACTACCGAACATTTCACGATATAAAATAATCGCTTGGGCTTTGCTACTACCAATACCATTTAGTGAAACCAGCTCGCCTTCGCTGGCACGATTGATATTCACGGTATATTGCTCACGCGCTTGAGTGTTGGCATTTTCTTGCGATAAAAGATAAGCATAAGCACTTTGAGGATTATCAAAACATGGTACAGCATTAGCATTGTTAAGCATCAGAATAGCCAAAACATAACCTAAAATAGCAGTCTTGACTAAACTGGTAAACGAGACTTTAGAATGAGCGTTCATGATGATCGTTCATATCGTTTCGCCGCTTCCCATAATGCATCCATTTCTGTTATGTCGCTGTCTTCTAAACGCTTGCCAGCTGCTGCCAGTTGCTCTTCAATATAGCCAAAACGTGACTTAAATTTATGCACACACGTCAGCGTTGCTGCTTCTGCATCAAGATTTAATTTACGGGCGACATTGACTAAGGCAAACATACAATCGCCCAGCTCCTTTTCAATCTCTCTGATATTTGTTTTGACCTCAGTTTTAGATTTATCCGTCAGCTCATTTTTTAGCTCGGCAATCTCTTCATCTAGCTTATCCACTGCCCCTGCAACGCCTTCCCAGTCAAACCCTAGCTTTGATGCTTGCTTTTGTACATCTTGTGCCTGCATCAGCGCACTGCCCGCTTTGGTATTGTCTAGACGACGTTTGGGTTTACCACGTACCTCGCGCGCTTGCTGCTCTTCCATTTTAATCTCATCCCAACGAGCTTTTACCGCTGCGTCATCTTCAAGGGTTTCAGCCTCAAACACATGCGGATGACGACGAATGAGCTTTTCTTGTAAAGTAGTAATAACATCGCTCATATCAAAGCGACCTTGCTCCGCATACATCTGACAATGGAAAACAACTTGCAGCAGCACATCACCAAGCTCGCCTTTGATATCCTCATCATCCTCACTCTGTACCGATTCGCCTAGCTCATAAGCTTCTTCGATTGCATAAGGAATGAGGCTGTGATTGGTTTGCTTTTTGTCCCACGGACAGTCAACACGTAGCCGTGCCATCAATGCCAATAAATCGTCTAATTCACCACTGGCAGTTGGCGTTCCTTGTACTGGTGCAGGCGCTGCTATTTTGTTGTCTTGATTGCTCATGAGGGATACTCTTACACTTTCGTTTGTTATTAGATATAGTCAGGTCAATATAAAAAAGAGACAGCGTGACTGGTATAAATTTTTCGTAGCCTCTGTCTGCGTAGGCACAGCAAGCAAGAAAATTTTGTGCCAGTCACGCATCATAATGTCGTGTACCCATTTTATTTAGTACCGACTATAAAATTACGTTAAGTTCATAACGATTTTCTCGTTAGTGTAGCATTGAACGCTTATTAGCTTATAATTGTGTTGTCCATCTCATTATTTTATCACTGCTTTAGCATAAGGAATTTTATCATTATGTCTACGTCTGCGACCACTAGCTACCAGCCAGCGACTGAATTCAACCCTATTATTATTGATTCATTTAAGGCTTACGATATTCGCGGCGAGCTGGGGGTAAATCTAAACGAAGCCATTGCTTACCGTATTGGTCGTGCGTTTGCACAGATTTTATCTCAGCGTTATAGTGCGGCGGTTGAGGCTCATGACAATGATATGGTAAATCTAAAACCTGCCATCGTTATTGGTAGCGACATTCGCCATTCAAGCGAGCAATTAAAACAGGCGACCATCGCTGGTATTGTAGATGCTGGAGTTGACGTGATTGACTTGGGCATGAGCGGTACAGAAGAGGTGTATTTTGCCACCAGTCATTATCAGGCGTTGGGTGGTATCGAAGTCACTGCCAGTCATAACCCTATTAATTATAACGGCTTAAAATTAGTTAAAGAACACTCAAAACCGATCAGTGCTGATGATGGTCTGGCAGAGATTCAGGCATTGGCAGAGTCTGGGCAATTTATCACTAAAAACCGATCAGGAACATTGCAGTTATTAACTGATAAAAGCGCTTATATCAATCATGTCATGACTTTTATTGATACCGATAAACTCAAACCGCTTAAATTAGTGATTAACTCAGGTAATGGCAGTGCGGGACCTGTCGTTGACCTGCTGATTGAAAAGCTTGCACAAGCTGGCGCGCCGATTGAAGTGATTAAACTGCACCATACACCGGATGGCAGCTTCCCCAATGGCATCCCCAATCCTATGATTGAAGCCAATAGAGTGGCCACCCAACATGCTGTTTTGGAAAATAAAGCTGACCTTGGCATCGCCTTCGATGGCGACTTTGACCGCTGCTTCCTATTCGATGAACATGGTGAATTTATCGATGGTAGTTATATCGTCGGCATGCTTGCACAAGCGTTTTTGAATAAGTACCCAAATGAGTCAATCGTCTACGATCCGCGTGTTATATACAATACTGAAGCAGTGATTAAGGAACATAACGGTAAGGCTGTCATCAGTAAATCTGGACATTCATTTATTAAGCAAGTCATGCGTGATTCAGGCGCTGTTTATGGCGGTGAGATGTCTGCCCATCACTATTTCCGTGACTTTTTCTATTGCGACAGCGGTATGATTCCTTGGTTATTAACGATTGAGCTACTATCTATCACCGGTAAGACGCTATCTGAGTTGGTCAGCGGCTATATCAAAGCTTATCCTAGCTCGGGCGAGCTTAATTTTCGTCTCACTACTCATGATGCGCCAATGATTATTAGCGCTATTGAGGAAAAATTTAGCAGCGAAAATCCGACCAAATCGACCCTTGATGGCTTGAGCCTTAACTTTGGCGAGTGGCGCTTTAATCTGCGTGCCTCCAATACCGAACTGCTTATCAGATTAAACATCGAAAGTCATGGTGATAAAGAATTGCTAGCGATTAAAATTCGAGAGATTCAACAGTGGCTAGCGGCACAAGGTGCTATACCAGCGTAAATTAATACGATTTAATACGCCCTACTTAAAATCAAAAAAAGCTCGCTAATAATAATCAGCGAGCTTTTTTAGCAATAGACAAACTTGAATAGAACTATTTAGACCGACCAATACCTAAATAGTCGCCCACTAAACTATCTATCTGCGAGCGTGTCATTACATTTTGCGCATCAAATACTGGCATCGCCTGTTGATTAAGCTTGGCAATATCTAGTTGATCTTGTGGCGACCAACTAACGATAAAAACAGCCTGTGCGGCATTTAGCTGCTGATAAGGAGTATTAATCAATTGCAGTAATGGTTGCTGCTGATAAAGCGCGGCAAGTTCATCTTGTGCTTTATCGCTATACACCAAAGTACGAATATTATAAGACCACAGCAATGCTAGTAATGGGTGTATGGCTGAGCCTGCAGTACGTCCAGAGCCTGATTTATAACTACCGCCCCAAATCATCACCGTTTTATTATCAATAAAGCCATCAAAATATTGCCAGAATTTACGGAATATCAGCTCTTTTTGGTCTTCATTGATGTGCATGACTGACTGCAACAGCGGCATATCTAAACTATGACTCATGCTCGACTGCTGTAATTTCGCCAGCTCGGTCGGCAATGTATTGCCTCCAAACCCCCAGCCTGCTTGCAGGTAACTGCTGCCGACACGCTCATCTAGCCCCATAATCCGACTGACTTGCTTGATATCAACCTGCTGACTGTCAGCCAAGCGTGACATCTCATTCATAAAACTCACTCGTGTCGCCAGCATCGCCATGATACTGCTACGGGCAAACTCTATCGTCGCAATATCAGCGTAATGAGCGGCACGCGCATGCTGCATTAACGGCTTCAATACTTCTAGATGCTGGCTACTGTTGGCTGTTTTTTCACCGAGTAACCACAATGCAGGGTTCAGCATCGAGCTATAAGCATCGCCATCTTGCAAGAATACAAACGGCACATAATATACCCACGCGCGCTGCAAATTCTGAGCAAGTACTGAGACAATCCCTAGTTTCTCAATACCACTCATAATCACAGGCAGCGCCTGTTGATGGCTGTGGTTGAATGCGGTAATCCAGCTGTCTTCTGCCCATACTGGCTTGATACTGTCTAAAAACAACCAATAAAGTGCCACAATGCTCTGAGTATCCGCTTCGTCATGACCTACTGATTCATAGCTTTTTATTAATGTATCAGCACTATCTGGCAACGCTTTACTTAGAATGATTTGCTGCTGCTCATACATTTGCCACAGCGCTTGCAAGTGATGCTCAAAGCTATATTGCTGCAACTGCTGCTCTAACATCGCTACGTCTGCATATAAATGAACAGTCTGACCCAAGCTTGCCAGCACCACGGCACTGGTAATAGCTTCAATACTATGACCAACGAGCACGCAGACGGACGGTTTTTTACATTTATAACTCAGTTCATCTGACATAGAACGACCTTTCGATATGTTTATATTAATATCAGTATGCGAGTAACGTTAAGACCAACGCTTGATATGCTTTAACAGTTGATCAGTAGAGGTATCAAATTGACCGCTTACCTCTTGCTGCATGGCTTGATGTACAGATTCTGCCATCTGCTTGCCCATCTCAACGCCCCATTGATCAAACGGGTTAATATCCCAGATACTGGCCATCACATAGACCTTGTGTTCATAAAGCGCAACCAGCGCACCTAAACTATGCGGCGTTAGCTCGTCGATAAGTAGCGTGGTTGAAGGCTGATTGCCACGGTAGTATTTATATTTTGCCGCAGCAGGCGCTACTTGCACCTCAGACTCTTGGAGCGCAGCATTACCAAAGGCCAACACCCGACTTTGTGCCAAGCAGTTAGCCAAGGACAGCTCATGCTGCTGTTGTAATGGCGCATTTTTCATCTGACCACTATAACGACGCACACAAGCAATAAAGTCACAAGACACCTGCTGTGTGCCTTGATGTAGCAACTGATAGAAGGCATGCTGAGCATTGGAGCCAATTTCACCCCATAGAATCGGGCAAGTATCATAGTCAATATGATCGCCATGTTGGGTGACCGACTTACCGTTACTCTCCATCTCTAACTGAGTTAAGTAGCTTGGCAAATAGCTGAGACGACCATCATACGGCAGTACGGTATGGGCATTCACCTGTAAAAAAGTACTGTTCCAAACAGCAAGCAGCCCTAATAATACTGGCAGGTTCTCTGAAAAATCAGCTTGCGCAAAGTGCTCATCCATACTATGCGCACCAGCTAATAATGCTTTAAAACCAGACATACCAATACGAATAGCGATCGCCAGTCCTATCGCCGACCATAAAGAGAATCGACCGCCAACCCACTCCCAAAGCTGTAGCTGATGCTCTGGATGAATACCCCAAGTACTCATTTTTTCACTATTGGCCGATATGCCAATAAAGTGGCGACGTAGCACACTGTCTTCCGTACCTGCACGCAGTTTGGCAGTGGCAAGCAGCCATGACAATGCCGTTTTAGCATTAGATAAGGTGTCAACCGTGCCAAAGGATTTGGACGAAATAATAAACAAGGTGGTCTCAGGATTAAGATGCTTGAGCAGATTATCAAGCTGAGTACCGTCCATGTTAGAGACGAAATGTACTTCAATCTCGGTATCTGCCCACTCATCCAGCGCGGTAGTCGCCATCAGTGGGCCAAGATCAGAGCCACCAACGCCAATATTAACCACATCCGTGATGGCTTGACCAGAAAATCCACGCCATGTACCGTTGCGGACACGTTCAGATAAGCGCGCTACTTGTGAAAGACTATGATGGACGTCAGCAACGACATTTTGGTCACCAATTTTTAGCTCTGCCATCTCGGGCAAACGTAGCGCCGTATGCAAGGCTGCTCGCTCTTCACTGGTATTCACCATCGCGCCTTGCATGAGTGCATCAATCCGTGTGGACAATTCACAACTATCTGCTAGCTGTAATAAACTTGCCAGCACCTGCTCATCGATACATTGCTTGCTATAGTCCATATATAGCGCGCCAGCTTGCATGCTAAAGCGCGCTGCACGATTATCATCTTGCGCAAACAAGGCTGCCAGTGACCATGGCTGCTTAGCAAGCGTTTGCAATTGCTGCCAGTATGTAGAGTTTCGAGCGCTGTTGTAAGCGTTATCGCCCTTTATCTCATCCATCAACTATTCATCACCTGCTAATTGCTGCTCGGCAAAATAGATAAACGCTTGCATATATGAACGCATGTCACCAGCATCATAGCTGTCGCCACGCATAGTCGTGACATTGACGCCATATTCACTAATCAAGGCATCGATAGCATCCGTCAACTGAATTTCACCACCGACCGAAGCTGTCGTATTGGCTAGGTAATCAAAAATATGATTGCTAAAGACATAACGACCAACCACTGCTAATTTTGAGGGTGCATCGGCTAAGTTGGGCTTTTCTACAAATCCTGCGACTTTAAAGCTAGTATTAGTATCTGATTGCTCATCAATCTCAATAGCGTCGCTCAGCTTAGCAATACCATATTTATGCACATCTTCATCGGCAACATTATCGACCAATATCTGTGAATGTGCATCGTTGGCAAAAGCATCAATCATAAAAGCTAAATTATCATTAGTCATATCGCCCGTAAACGGATCAAGCACAACGTCGGGCAATAATACGGCAAAATCATGCTCACCAATAATGGGGCGAGCCGCGAGTACCGCATGACCCAAACCTAACGCCTTGCCTTGGCGTATCATAGAGACTGTCACATCTTCTGGTAACCAGTTTAAGCTATCCGCCAGCGCGTCTTTACCTTTCGCTCTAAGCTGACTGTCCAGCTCAGCATTGATATCGAAGTAATTCTCGATCGCACTTTTTTGTGCATGACCAACCAAGACAATATGCTTAATACCAGCAGCAATCGCCTCTTCGACGACATAATGAATAGCGGGACGATTGCCTAGTGGCAACAGCTCTTTTGGCACAGATTTAGACAATGGCAACATACGAGTGCCAAAGCCTGCGACAGGAATAACGGCGTGAGTGATTTTTTTCATAGTTTTTTAGCTATTTAAAAAGATGAAAGAAATATAAATAAGCGTTAGAAACAATAACGTATTGAAATGACTATAGCTCAATAAACTCTACAATGTGCTTAATCCACTGATCATAGTCATAGTTTTTCAATACATGGTCACTGGCGTAACGCATCATTTCTATCTGCTGTTTAGTATAACCTCTGGATAATTGCGCAAACAACTCATCGGCTTGCTCTTTACTATCAATGACTTCACACATCCCTTCAAAACGGGTACTGACCGATAAGCTAGGATTGGTCACTGCCAGTCTCCCACATGCCATAATTTCAATCAGACGACGGGAGAACATACTAGGGGAGTCAGTCACGGTATTGACATTCAAGCAATGAGAATACTGTCGAAACAGCTCACCTGTCTGGTCATAGGGCACAGCAGGCTTGATAGTCATATTCGATAGGTCAGGATAGCGATAGACATCAGACTTACGATCAGAGTTACGGTCAACGATGGTCAGTCCATAAGGAGAGGCTGCAGTAAACGCCATATCCTGCCATTGCTGGCGCGCATTGTGAATATGATGACTATAACTACCGACAAACAAACTTTCGTTATAGTGAGGTGGAAGATCAGTGGGATGATGAAACTTAGGCTGCACCGCAAAAGGTAGCACCCCTACTTTTACATTTTTGCCTAGTATAGACTGATAGCGTTCAACACAGTTTGAATCAACGGTTAGTACATATTTGAATAAGCTAGCAGAATCGATAAAACGGTTAAAATGAGCACCATCTTCTTTATTCCAAAATACAGCAGGGATGTTGTATTTATCTGCCAGTTCTAACAGTTTACGCAGCTCAATATTGTTACGTTCAGGATAATCAGGGTAATTGGCTATCTTATAGCGCCATTTGTCCTTATGACCACGCCAAGCTGATTCGACTAGAATAAAACCAGTTTTTTTAAAAAGATGTTGCCAAATATACTTATTATTTTTTAAGCTTTCTATTTGAAAATTGCTTTTTTGTAATGCGGTAGAAGTCAAGGCATCACTAATTAGGAATATCTTATATTTACACTTTATATAGGTCATAATTTTTCCAAACAGCAAAATAACTCAGCAGCTTTAGTTATCTAAAAACTATTTACCATAACTAAGTGTTGATAAAATCAGACCTTACAATGATAGAATTAAAAGCTTTATCATCAACAAATATCTTTAAGAAAAAATGAACAACATATCTTTTTCCTTTATCTAAATTATTATAACGATACTCACTATTTTTACCATACCAACACTTATCCAAAACTTTTCCATTCTCGTGTAAGTAGAAGGCATACTCAACTTTATCGAATAACTCATCAAATTTAGAGCTTAGATTTACTTTAAAATAGAGGCTTTCAGCTACAACAAATGTATAATCCAAATTTTTGAAACATTCTTTTTTTATTGATAAAAGCTTTTCTGGGCTTTCAAGATTAAGATAATCCAAATATTTCCTATTAACTGGCATATTTACTGAAAGTAAGTCACAAGAAGTATTATATTCCTCAAAAGCATTCTTGTAATCAATATATTTTAAAAGAACTTCTACAGGAGAGGCTTTTCCTGAGTGAATGTTTTTAATAATTTGCTCGATATGGTTGACTGTATACTTACGTTCGAAAACTAACTCTAAAAGAATATTAATAGCAAGATTGTATATTTTATAGCGTGAGATATTTTGTTCAGGATCTATTTCATATTTATTAATGTCAACAGGTTTATTAGCTAAAGCAGAGTTCTTAACTTGCACTTGATAATACTCTTTATACAGTTCTGTATCTTTACTCAGTTCTTCTAAGGTAGGGCCAAATTTAATATCAATATGCGACCAATGACCATTATCAAAGGTAATTCTATTAAGCTCTGGATTGAGTTTTTCAATAATGTCGTAGCATATCTTGCCATTCCTTCTATCATCTATATTATGATGATTCGCCGCATATAAGAACTCCTTCTGCATTAAAGGATGAAAGGCTAATTCATTTTTACTGAATGAACTTATGTAGTGTCCAAAATGGACTCTATTTCTATAGTAATCAAAGTGCCAATCTATATTTTGCTCGAGAGAGAACTCTCTATCAAAAACAAAAGATTCAGTGAATAACTCTTTGCATCTAACTACATAATTGCTTGGTATAGTCTTAACATTTATGTATAAATTAAATAATGCATCAACCTGAGTATCAAAGTCCAACGCGTTAAAATCAGGATATTTCGTCTGAAGTTCAGCTATAGCCTCTTTTGACGTATCATGAGCTCTAAAAAGCTCGCCGCCTCCCCCTCTTAAAGCAAGGTAGCTATGAGCAGGCAGAGTTACTCTATTACTTGGTGCTATTGTCCAAGCAAACTGGGCGCCATGCGATAAGATCCTTTCTAGGGACTTTTCAAAATCCAAATTTAACCTGAGGTGTTCACTAAACTTGCTATACTTCATACCAAATTCATTAGCTAAATAAGTAGAAACGTAAAGATCCTTCTCTACGACCCTTTTCGCTAATCCAGATAAACTCTGAGGATTACCCATTGCAGTCGTGAAATCGCTTTCAATTCCTAAAGATGAGAGCAGAGCTAACACCATTCTTGAATCACGACCTCCAGACAGAAATATTCTTTTATCTTCATAGAAGTTGGCTAATGAAGATATATCCTTTTTAGCTTTTTTAACTCCAA
This sequence comes from Psychrobacter sp. AT9, assembly GCF_047272965.1. Taxonomy (NCBI): domain Bacteria; kingdom Pseudomonadati; phylum Pseudomonadota; class Gammaproteobacteria; order Moraxellales; family Moraxellaceae; genus Psychrobacter; species Psychrobacter sp. AT9. The sequence goes on along the minus strand of NZ_JBKOTW010000001.1, from coordinate 173,643 downwards.
TACTAATCAGCTCTTCGTAGCTTCTTTCTTCGGAATCACTAATGAACTCTTTTTTATGAACTGTAAATATATCTTTCAAAATATCAAAAGATAAAATCTCATCTACTCCCAAAAGCTTTATTTCACGACAAAAAGATTGAGTAGAGAAAGCTGTACGCAAATGTACATTAGTTGCTCCCATCGCTAGATAGAACTGCTCCTCGTTAAAAGTACATGAAAGTAGATTCTTTTTAGAATACTCAATCAACGAGTTATAACTCGTGCTAACTGATAATTGCGAATGACCTTCATCAATAATATCATAACGATAAAAAACACTCTGAAAACCAAAATAATCAGCGATAATTTTAAACATACTTCGCTTTTCGTTAGCTAATACGGTAACCCATTGACCTTTTAAGTCATCTAAATCCTCACTAAAACTTGGCAAAGAGCAGTCAGAAAAATTATATAGTTTTGGCTGGCTATTAATAGGATAAATCAGTCCAGAAAATGCAAATACACTATAATTTTCTGTTGAATAGTTAGAAAATTCAGATCCTATAATATTTTTTTTCTCTTCACTAATAAGCTTACAACCAAGAGTAATCAAATCAGCAGTCTTAATAACTGGATTTAGTAAATTCATAGACACTTACCTCAAAGATTAATACTCAAACAAGAAAACCGCATACTATAGGTTTTTAATTAAAAACATGAATTTCAATTTTTTCAATAAATATCTCTTCAAACTCTTTAGCTTGCCATTTTTTGAGTCTAATCTCCTCTATTTCAGAGCTATCTTTAATAAGGATATCGAAATTAAACTCCCACATAAAATTCTTTACAGGAACATATTTGAAATAGCCGATACTCTCATTTGCTGAAACACTTAAGCCTTCTACATTATGTTTTTTTGTACTTTGATTAGAATTATTATCTTTAAATAGAACTGACATAATCATCGGATTGGTTTCATGGTCTTTATCATGTGTCATTGCTCGAATTTTTATTTTCATTTTATGACCATAATTGGCTTTTAAGTAACTTTCAAGCTCAACATTGACACCATCGTTTAGATAGACACCTTCTTCACTTGAAAATATCAATTCTCCCTCATTGACAGAGTCTGCTACTTTAATTTTACTATCTCGAATAGCATAGCTGTGAGGTTTAACAAAGCTGCCACTATTTTCTAACAAACCTAAGAACTCTTGATATTCAGTAGTTGAATTTTTATCTTTACGTACCATTATGTCTTTGACGATATATTTTTTAAATACAGGAGAGGTGTAAATTTGTCCTTCTATGGGTTTATTATAAAAACACATTAGATCGTATAAAACTTGAATATCCTTATTTTCTTTAAACTCCAAATAAGTTAAATACTCTCCTACATTTTCAGTCCATTTATCCGTCTCACTGTAGTCCTTTTCGATCATACTTCTTATTTCAACCAAATCTATCTCATGAACTTTGTTAACTTCCGTAACAAAATCATTCAAATCTAAATCAGGTAGATCTCGACCACAAAAATTGGTGTAGGCAAGTCTCTTAAAATTATCAGCTTTCAAGAAACCTTTGATTCCACCGTTATAACCCAAAATACAAACTGGCTTCATGCTACTACCAGCTTCTAAAACAACTCTATCAACTCCAGCAACTGCACTGTATTTATGTACTAACTCATGTATATCTTTTCTGGCACCTAAGAACGTAACATAATCTACAATCCCTGCCTCAGATAATAGTTGTTTAAGCTTATCTACCAAGCCCCCATCACCAGCTATGACAACTCCAGGTATACCAGCGCGATAAGCATACTCAATGAACTTGACCAGCCCAGGGAACTTTTCAGCATCTATTCTGCTTACGATCAACCAACGATTATCGACATCATCGATATTATTAGCATTGATTGGGTTAAAGCGTTCAGTATTTACTAGATTGTGATATAAGCGAAGATTGGTCTCTGGAGCATATATCCGACTAATCGTAGTCAATGCAGGCGACATGCACGTCACTAAACTTGCGTAAGGATAAACGAAATTTCTCAAAATAAAATGCTGGAATGGGTTGTTAAACAGATGAAAGCCAATACCGTGAAGCGTAATCATGAACGGTACTTTTAACCTTTGAGACGCAATAGCACTTATAAAATACATATCTGGATGATGAGAGTAGATGAAAGAGATATTATTTTCCAAAATCATAGACTCAACGTGGTTAAGTGCTTCAATGATTTTATCAACCGTATTACATTCACCTAGATCGGCTATCTTAACTTGTTTGACTCTAGGGTTGGTTGCATAACTACATTCCTTTACACGCTCGTCACCAAGAAGATAAACATCAACGCCTTTATCTATGAAAGCGTTTACTTCACCCTCCATCCTAGTTGATACACCACCGATAGAGCTATTAAGGCATACTATTAAAACTGAACTGTGCTTCATACTAAACTCTCTCAATAGAAAATAAGTTATTTATTACGCTGTCTATAGATAATGGTGTATCGATATACGACTTGTAAGCTACTTCTTTATGATTACTCAAAGAACTACCTTTCTCACAATGAGCCCAAATTTCAGCTTTAGACCCTAAATAGTCACTCAATTTAGATGGCAAATAAGGATTTACTTCAAAAGTTCCATCAGTATTAGTATCCATCAAAAATAAGTAATCAAATTCATCAAGAATATTTAAAAAATCCAAATAGTCTAAGTAGTTTGATACCACAATATTATCTAGAACTCTATATTCAGTCGCGGCCTCAATGACATCATCTATTTGATTGGTATAAATATGCAGCTTAATTTTCTGTTTTTTGTCCAATGGAAGTCTGTTGATAGCCTCAAATACATCATTGAAATTACGGTTTATATAAAACGAACCAAAATAAGCAATATTGATATATTCGTTTTCTATATTATGTTCAACTTCTTTAAAAGAGTAAAAAAACTCTGGAAGGGTCGGCTGAGATTTAACAATAGACTTATTTTCTACAATGCTTCTTAACTCACTTATCTCTAAGTTATTTAACATCACTCGTCGTTGATTCTCACAAGTAAACATAATACTATCTGCAAAGCAGAAAGGCAGAAGTTCTGACCAAAAGTATATATTGTCATTTTCTTCTAAACGATACTTTTTAAAATCAGGAAATTTTTCATAGACTAATCCTACATATCTATCACGGACTGCCAAGTCTCTAAACCACGAATATCTTTTATTGCCTTGCACATCAAAGACACCTGGGTCTGAAAACTCCGCAAGCCAAGTAATTTCTGGTTTTTCAACTTTAACGTCAAACCCTAAGAAATGTGCCGCTACAAAAAAACTTCTGCTATAAACTTGCTCATACTTACTTAGATCTAGCACTTCAATAGACTTATCGACAAACTCTTGATAATGCGGCTGATGCGCAAAAGTCGGTTTAGTTTTAATCGTAATGACTGAATTGATATAAGGTTTACCAATGAATGCTAAGCTTTCTGAACGTTTTCTGATAGCTGTCATATCATTACAGATTACATCCGAATACCACTCCTCTTCTTGTATACGTTTGGCCACTACTATAGCCGATGGATCTACAAAAGGTGTGAAGTTATAAGCTATTACCAAAGTTGAAGTATTTTTAAAACTATCAGGAAAGGCTTTTCTGAAATCTATTCTATAAGCATTTTGCTGCATAGATATACTAAGCAAATTATCCTGATCAGCACTTCTTAAATCGGCATAGAGTTTGTTTAGTTTTTGAGTAGCGATATCAGTTTCATTGAAGGCTGGTAGACTACTTAGATTCTGAATATATTTTACTGTATCTTCTAGCGTTAGCTCTGCACAATAATTCATCATAGATGGATAAGGTACACCAACCATATTGTAAGTATTATTCAGTCTAATGAGCAAAAAGTTAAACGTGAATACATCAATTACTTTGACATCATATTTTTTCAATAAATAGGTAGGAATAATAGCCCCATTACTACAATTACTATCAACTAATACATCAAAATTTTCATTACAAATGTTAGTTGGTAATAATAATGAGTTGTAGGTACTTTTATTCAAACACTCTTTAATATCGATATCAATAATCCGAGAATTGAAGTCTACAAATCCTGTGCTTTTAGTATCAATATCTTTGACTAACTGTTGTAAAGAATTTAAAGAGTCTAAAACCCTAAGCCTCATCTTATAATATTGTGATAGCCTTGCTAACTCGTCTATCTCACCAATTTCCAGTTCTCCTAAAAATTTAACTGTTAAAAGATTTAGACTTTGTTTGTTTTTATCTAAAAAACTAGTTAATATTTCCCGTTTGTCCATTGAAAAATTAACAAATATTATAGTCAATCCTTGCTTATACTGCTTATAAATCTCGTTTGATAGTAAATGATTACTTTTGCCTTTTGCTCTAGAAGCTTTCGATTTTAATACTGTGACCTCACCCTTTTGAATCCTTTTATCTGCTTTCGTAATTATCGGTGGTTTCGACTCATAACCATTACTTAATGATTTAGGGTTTTTAGTAATACTGACAAGTTGAGTATTTTTATACTCTTTAGTTTCATTAAGAAATAGCTGTATGTAACTAATACTCTTATCTAACTTTTCATTATTTTTTAAGTGCTGCTCTCTTCTCAAATACAAAGCCGCAGCACGAATTAATACTTCATCGTAGTTTATTTCATTATTTAGAAACTCATGAGCCAATAGCTTGAATCTGTCTCCTATTTGATCATTACCTTTAGGCTTAGGCACTTTATCTTTTAAAGATATTTTCATCTTCTTGAATAATTTATTTTTTTTCATAGTTTTTACCATTAAGACAAATTGATATAAAACCTATCATTCTTAAACATCGTAAGATCAGATAAGCTTCTACTTTCAAAAGACTTTCGTATACTACTAAGACTGTTTGAGTTTTTAATGAAATATTTGTTTAAAAATGACAGTTGTGCATTTATCTTACTTTGAAAAAAATTATTTAAATCAGCAGTTGCCAAATCTACTAGTTTCTTTATTACGTCAAGCCTTTGCTCGACATTGAACTCATAGCTCATTGATTGTCTAGATGTAGAGTCTTTAGTTTTTAGACGATAATAATAACAACCACCGTTATTAACATGAGCAAAACTTGGTCTAAATCTACTTACGTACTCACAAAAGTACACTACATCTTCACCACTCATTAAAGCCTCATCAAAATTAACTTTTTTTGCGTAAATGGTAGGAATCAGTTTACACGCATTAAGAGTAAGCGCTCTTGAATATAAAGATAGATCGTTAGAATTATCAGACTTTAGAAATCTGTTGATATCTTCTCTCGACTCTTTTTTTCCATCCATACTTACATCTATTATAGGAGCAAAAGCTATATTAGAGAGGTCTGATACCTTATATAAATTATTTATGTAATTAACACCTATCCAATCATCATCATCACAAAAACAAATAAAGCTTCTAGTACTTGCTTCTAACCCTATATTTCTAGCTTTAGAGGCGCTGCCCACACTATTGTAGAGCAGTCTGACTTGATGCTTAGTCTTAAGCTTTTCCAGCTTATCAGTAAACTTCTCAATGATAAACTCATTATAACCATTAAATACTAAAATAACTTCGATGAAGTCTTGATTCAGTCCTTGTTGGTTGTAAATGGAATCTAAAAGCTTACCAAGGTACTCATTAGGACGAGTACAAGGAACTATGATAGATACACCTTCTTTAAAATCTTCATTACTCATATGTTAATCATTTTATAAAAATAGTAGCTGGTTTATAGCAATCGAATTAAATTAAGCAGTTCTTAAAATATCTTATTATTATCTACTATATGACATATCAAGCTAAACGATACCCACTGCGTCTATTATTACTTTATCAATATTAAAGCTTGTGTGTTTAAACTGAGCATGTCCTACCAGTATTGTTATAATATCTGCTTTTTCTAGAGCTTCGCTTAGCTCAACCAAATCACCACTCTCAAGCTTAGAAGGAAGTGTAGTTATATTAGGTTCTACTAGAAGAACTCCCAACGCACTGTTATTTAATAATTTTTCGGCAATATTAACGGCCGGACTCTCACGTAGATCATCAATATCAGGTTTGAATGCCAAACCCAATAACGCTACTGTCGGCTTATCAATCCCTATCTCTTTTAACTTGTCCACCTCGGCTTTAATCTTTCCAATGACCCAATCAGGTTTACTGTCATTGATTTCACGAGCAGCACGGATAATTTTTGCCTCATTTGGGTTCTGATTAACTATGAACCATGGATCCACCGCGATACAGTGGCCACCTACTCCAGCACCAGGTTGCAAGATGTTGACGCGTGGATGGTGATTGGCTAGCTCGATCAACTCCCAGACATTGATATCTAACTTATCAGAGATAATAGACAACTCATTAGCGAAAGCAATACTCACATCACGAGAGGCGTTTTCAGTAAGTTTTGCCATTTCAGCAGTGCGAGAGTTAGTCTCTAATAGCTCTCCCTCTACAAAGATACGATATACTTCTTGCGCTTTTTTTGTCGATTCTTTGGTCATACCACCGATAATGCGATCGTTTGAGATCAACTCTTCTACGACCTTGCCTGGCAGTACACGCTCGGGGCAATAAGCAACAAAGATATCGGCTTCATTTTCAGGCTCATGATACTTAGGAAAAGTAAGATCAGAGCGCTCTTCAGCGAGCCATTCGACCATTTTCTCAGTGGCACCCACTGGTGATGTTGACTCTAGAATTACCACGTCACCTTTTTCTAACAGAGGGGCTAATGCTTTACTAACAGCATGAATATAGGATAAATCAGGCTCATGATCATTACCTTTAAAAGGTGTAGGAACTGCAATGAGATAAGCATCTGAATGTACGGGAGTGAGACTAGCCTTAAGCTTACCATTATCTACTGCTTGCTTCACGATAGCTTCTAAACCTGGCTCAACAATGTGGATTTTGCCTTGATTAATAGTATCAACAGCATGCTGATTAACGTCTACACCGATGACGTTTGCCCCATGATGAGCAAACATTGCCGCTGTTGGTAAACCAATATAGCCCAAACCGAACACACAAATATTTTTCATTTTTCTCTCACCTAACTTATATTTATTTTGAAGAATCTGCTTCATTAAAAAAGCTAACAATAGTTTTAGCAATACGTTCTGACGCTTGGCCATCACCGTATGGGTTATGTGCCTCACTCATTTTTAGGTATAAAGCTTCATTTTCAATAAGATTGCTAACTTCAGCCACAATAGTAGCGTGATGAGTACCAACTAGTTTAACAGTTCCTGCTTCAACTGCCTCTTGACGCTCAGTCGTTTCACGCATTACTAGAACTGGAATACCGAGCGAAGGTGCTTCTTCTTGAATACCACCAGAGTCGGTTAAGATGATATGACTCGTGCTCATCAAATAAACGAATGGTAGGTAATCCTGTGGTTGAATCAGCTTAACGTTATCAAGACCATGTAGTAAGCGTTCGACTGGCTCTTTTACATTGGGATTCAAATGTACAGGATAAACAAATTCGTAATCTGGGTACTTTTGTGCTAGCTCTTGAATTGCTTGGCAGATTGATTCAAAACCATCACCGAAGTTTTCACGACGATGCCCAGTAATCAATACTCGGCGCTTAGTAAAATCCAGTTCAGAAAACTGCTGCTGTAAATCTTTCTTGAGAAACTCGCTAGTTTCTAATTTATGTTTGACGCCTAATAGCGCATCGACGACTGTGTTACCAGTGACATAAATAAATTCAGGGTTGTTATGTTCGTCATATAGATGCTGAGCAGCTGCTTTAGTCGGTGCAAAGTGCAGTTTAGTAATAATACTGGTTAGTTGTCTATTGGCCTCTTCTGGCCATGGAGAATAGATGTTATAAGTCCGCAATCCAGACTCTACATGACCAATAGGAATCTGCTGATAAAAAGCAGCTTGGGCACCACACAATGTGGTCGATGTATCACCATGAACTAATACTAAATCTGGCTGACACTCTTCGAGAATAGGTTCAAGAGCAAGTAGCATTCTTGAACTGGCTTGAGTTAAGCTTTGGCCCGACTTCATAATATCTAAGTCATAATCAGGTGTAATCTCAAATAACGACAATACTTGATCAAGCATTTCACGGTGTTGAGCTGTTACGCAAACTAATGACTTGATATGAGGGTTAGCTTCTAAAGCTTTAACCACTGGTGCCATTTTAATGGCTTCAGGACGTGTGCCAAATATACTTAGTACTTTTATCATAGATGTATTCTTTTTTAACAAGGATATATAATATTGTAACGATCTTATGTTACAAAAAAAGACACCCCATTGTAGGGGTGCCTTCTTAACATTTCAACATGGTTTTAGTAGTCACATTACAGAATTAATTCTGAATTACCAACCAGTAACTTCTTTTAGCTTTTCGCCAAGCTTAGATGGGTCACGTGTATACGCGATACCAGCATCTTCAAACGCTTTGAACTTCTCTTCAGCAGTACCTTGACCACCAGAGATAATAGCGCCAGCATGACCCATACGCTTGCCTTCTGGAGCGGTAACACCAGCGATATAGCCAACAACTGGCTTAGTCACATGATCTTTGATATAAGCAGCTGCTTCTTCTTCAGCAGTACCACCGATCTCACCGATTAGGATGATAGCTTCAGTTTGTGGATCAGCTTCGAACAATTTCAATGCGTCAATCTGGTTCATACCAGGGATAGGATCACCACCGATACCGATACAAGTTGACTGACCAAAACCAAGCTTAGTAGTCTGGGCTACTGCTTCATAAGTCAATGTACCAGAGCGTGAGATGATACCCACTTTACCCGGCAGATGGATATGACCTGGCATGATACCGATTTTGCACTGGCCTGGAGTGATAACGCCTGGGCAGTTAGGACCAACTAAACGCACGTCGCCCGCTTCTTCAAGATAGCGTTTGGCTTTTAGCATATCGATAGTCGGTACGCCTTCAGTGATCACAACGATCAATTTAACGCCAGCATCGATTGCTTCAACGATAGAATCTAGTACGAATGGTGCTGGTACATAGATAACAGAAGCGTCCGCTTGAGTCGCTTCCATGGCTTCTGCCATTGTATTGAATACTGGTAAGCCTAGATGCGTTTGACCGCCTTTACCTGGCGTTACGCCGCCGACGACTTTAGTACCGTATTCGATCGCTTGCTCAGAGTGGAACGTACCATTTTTACCAGTGAAACCTTGTACCAATACTTTGGTATCTTTATCGATTAATACACTCATTATTTATTCCTTGTATTCGGTTGTCTTGTAATAGCTACCTGATGATGTGTTAACCATTAAATATTAATGATAAATGTATACCAACAAGCTGCTATTACACGTTGACTACTATGCTTAAACGCTTATATTTAAAAGACTATGCCTCAAATATATTAAGCTTTAACAGCGTCGACAATTTTCTGAGCCGCATCTGCTAAGCCTTGGGCTGTCGTCAGCTTAAGACCAGACTCTTCTAGAATTTGTAAGCCTTTTTCAGCGTTATTACCTTCTAGGCGTACAACGACAGGTACTTGTACATCGACTTCTTTAACAGCAGCGATAATGGCTTCTGCAATCATGTCACAACGTACGATACCACCGAAGATGTTGATTAGAACACCTTCAACGCTGCTGTCTTCAAGAATGATCTTGAATGCTTCAACAACGCGATCTTTAGTTGCACCGCCGCCAACGTCCAAGAAGTTAGCAGGCTTGCCACCATACAATTTGATGATATCCATCGTTGCCATTGCAAGACCAGCACCGTTAACCATACAACCGATATTACCTTCTAGGGCAACATAGTTTAGATCAAACTCAGCAGCTTTAAGCTCACGCTCGTTTTCTTGAGTTTTGTCTTGTAGTGCTGCAATTTTAGGCAGACGATATAGTGCATTCGAATCGATACCGATTTTGCCATCAACACAAACGATTTCGCCATTTTCACGAACAGCTAATGGGTTGATTTCCATTAAGGCAAAGTCGTTTTCAACAAATGCTTTATAAGCGCCAGTCATTAATTTAACGAACTGATTGATTTGCTTGCCTTCTAGGCCAAGTTTGAACGCAACATCGCGCGCTTGGAAAGGCATTAGACCAACTAAAGGATCAACATGTACTTTAAAGATTTTTTCTGGCGTCTCGTTTGCTACTTCTTCGATATCAACACCACCTTCGGTTGATGCCATGAAAGTCACACGACGAGTCGCACGATCAACGACTGCACCAAGATATAGCTCAGTTTGTACTGGATACATGTCTTCTGCAACCAATACGAAGTTAACTGGTTGACCATCAGCGTCAGTTTGGAAAGTAACTAAATTGGTGCCGATAAGCTCTTCAGTAACTTGCTTGGCTTCTTCACGAGTTTTAACCAGCTTTACACCGCCCGCTTTACCGCGACCACCAGCATGTACTTGCGCTTTAATAACCGCAATGTCAGTTGGTGTTTTATCAAAAGCAGCAGCAGCTTCGTCGCCACTATAGGCGATGATGCCTTCTTGAATTGGCAAACCGTAGCTTTTTAATAGCTCTTTTGCTTGATACTCATGTAAATTCATTGATTGTATCCTTTATTTTTTACAATTAATAAAAAGTGAAATCAAGTGCGCCCATGCATATATTAATCATACGTCTGACGCACTCATGATCGTGGCTATCGCCAAAATAGCGATACCACAATCAGGTTGTAAATCGATAATAATTAAACGAGCAACTGCTTATTTCTTGCGTTTTTTGCGCTGGATAGCGTGGATAGCACGGCCATCTGCAGATAGTGCCGCTTCGTGCACCGCTTCTGACATCGTTGGATGCGCAAACGTCATCAACTGCAAGTCTTCGATACTAGAGACAAATTCCATCGCAATCATACCTTGATGGACGATATCACCAGCACCAGCAGCGATAGCATGCATACCTAGTAGGCGATCTGTCTTAGCATCAGCCACTACTTTGATAGAGCCTTCTGCTTCGCTTTGAGCTAGTGCACGACCGTTGGCAGCCAAGTTAAATGAACCTGTCTTGACTTCATAGCCAGCTGCTTCAGCTTCTTGCTCAGTTAAGCCTACCCATGCAATTTCTGGGTGAGTATAAATGACATTGATGATGGTGTCATAGTTAACTTGAGCTTTTTCGCCATGAATACGTTCCACAGCCATCATGCCCTCTTCCATCGCTTTGTGCGCAAGCATAGGACCACGGACTAAATCGCCGATGGCATAAACGCCATCAAGATTGGTTTTGCACTGATCGTTCACGTCGATAAGACCACGTTCGGTCAATTGAATGCCACTGTCATCGCCAAGTAATTTTTCAGAATAAGCACGGCGACCAACACAAACAATTAGTTTGTCAAAGCTCTCTTCGCTCGACTCACCTTTGTTTTCGCTAGTGACGACCACTTGATCATCTTTAACTTCAGCATTGGTTACTTTGGTATCGACACGGATATCAAGGCCTTGCTTTTTCAGCATTTTGCCAGCTTCTTTCGAGATGTCTTTGTCAGCGGCTGCTAAGAAACTAGGAAGCGCTTCATAGACCACAACCTCAGCACCTAGACGACGCCATACTGAACCAAGCTCAAGACCGATAACACCAGCACCAATAACGCCTAAACGTTTAGGGACTGAAGTGAAATCAAGCGCGCCAGTAGAATCAACGATACGATCGCCGTCAGTTTTAGCAACTGGGATGTCGATAGGCACTGAACCTGCCGCCAAAATCACATTCTTAGCGGTAATAGTGCTTTCTGCTTCGTCTTCTAAAGCGACAAATTTAACTTGTTTATCAGCGCCTTTGCCGTCAACCAACGTGCCCCAGCCTTGTAGCCAGTCAACGCCATTACCTTTCAATAATGCCGCAACACCACCAGTTAATTGCTTAACGATGCCTTCTTTGCGTTCTATCATTTTTTCGATATCAATAGCGACATCGCCGGTGCTGATACCATGCTCATCAAGATCGTGCTTGGTCGCTTCATAACGATGCGAGCTATCAAGCAGTGCTTTTGATGGGATACAACCAACGTTTAAGCAAGTACCGCCAAGTGCTGGCTCACCTTTATAAACACGTTTTTCGATACAAGCAACGCTCATACCAAGCTGTCCTGCACGGATAGCTGCTTCGTAACCACCAGGACCGCCGCCGATAACGACTAGATCATAACTGTCTTTCATAGTACGTTCCTATTTCTATTTTATTTATCATTTATGCTATTGTTTATTTTATTAAGAGATAAACGATGTTTCTCGCTGCTAGTTAATACACTATATCAACGCCACACATTTATTTATCAAAAAACGCTAATAAAATATAGCTGCTGACGTTGCTACTCGAAACGGTAGCATCATTAAAAAACTATTTATACCACGCTACCAAAGTTAAAAAGCTTGTATCAGCGGTTGCCAATACAAGCTTAGAAGCTTATAGGTCTAAGAGGAGCATGGTTGGATCTTCGACCAACTCTTTGAGAGTAACTAAGAACTGTACCGCTTCTTTACCATCGATCATACGATGGTCGTAAGATAGTGCAAGATACATCATTGGCAAGATTTTAACTTCACCATTAACTGCCATAGGGCGGTCATTGATGGCATGCATACCCAAGATAGCGGTTTGTGGCGGGTTCAAGATAGGCGTTGACATGAGTGAACCGAATACGCCACCGTTTGAGATAGTGAAAGTACCACCAGTCATGTCATCTAGACCAAGCTTGCCTTTTTGAGCCAAGCCACCAAGTTCACGGATACGGCTTTCGACATCTGCCATGCTCATGCGATCGGTATCACGTAATACAGGAACAACTAGACCACGGTCTGATGATACAGCTACACCGATATCATAAAAACCATGATAAACAATGTCGTCGCCATCCAGTGATGCATTCACTGCTGGAAAACGTTTTAGCGCTTCAGTCGCTGCTTTGACGAATAACGACATAAAGCCTAGACGAACGCCATGACGCTTTTCAAACTGGTCTTTATATTTGGTACGCATGTCCATTAACGGTTTCATGTTAACTTCGTTGAACGTCGTCAGCATCGCAGTTTCTTGCGTCGCTGATAATAAACGCTCAGCAACACGCTTACGAAGGCGTGTCATTGGCACACGTTTTTCGGTGCGCTCACCAGCTGATTCAGCTACTGGACGACCGCTATCAGACTTAATAGAGCTGTCTGCTTTTAGCGTTGGGCTTGCCATATCAGTCTTGGTTACACGACCACCACGACCACTACCTTCGACATCTTTAGGATCGACGCCGCTCTCTTTTGCCGCTTTACGGACTGCTGGGCTTTGATCTTTATGATCAGCTTCTTCTTTCTTATCTGTTACTTGTACTGGCTCGCCGCCATCTGCCGCTTGCTTTGCTTGTACTGGAGCAGCTGGCTGATCTGGATTCACGGAAGGAGCATCACCGTCATTACTGTCGTCTGCACCAGCGCCACTTGCGCCCGCTTCAAACTCTGCAATTAACTCATCAGACAATACAGTATCATCAACTTGCTTAACGATTTTGGTTACCACACCATCATCAGGTGCCACAACTTCTAATACAACTTTGTCAGTTTCAATTTCGGCCAATAGGTCATCACGGTTTACTTGTTGGCCTTCAGTGACATGCCATTCAACGATTGTGCCATCGGCAACCGATTCTGGAAAAACGGGGGCTTTGATCTCAGCCATCGATATACTCCTTAGATTTGGATATTGCTATTTATTATTAAGTCGTGATAGGCAGTCAGTACCGATCTAAAGTATTTACACCATACTGACTGTCATCGCCTGATTCATTTGTCTTATCTAGTCTGTTACTTTGACAACCTGCTACTTAGACAATTCGTCCACACTAATACCAAGACCGCCAGCGATTAATGCTTGTTGCTGTTGTACGTGTAATTTCGCAGAACCTGTCGCAGGGGCAGCACTAGGAGGACGTGCTACTGGCTCCATGACTTTTGCCTTGGTTGGATGTGGTACCACAATACGGAACATACTCGGTGCCAAGTAATACCAAGCGCCCTGATTAAGCGGTTCTTCTTGCGTCCAAACGATTTCTTTTAGGTTGCTGTATTTTTCAATTTCAGCAATCAACCGTTCTTCTGGCAATGGATAAAGTTGTTCGATACGGATGATGGCGACATGGTCAAGACCGAGCGCGCGGCGTTGTTCTAGCAAGTCATAATAAACCTTACCACCACATAGCACCATCCGAGTCACGTTGTCTGCGTTGTGCTCATCCATCTCTGGCAATACAGTCTCAAATTTACCATTGGCCAGCTCTTCGAGATTTGACGTAGCCAACTTATGACGCAATAGGCTTTTTGGTGACATGACGATCAATGGCTTACGAATCGGACGCACTGCTTGACGACGTAGGGCATGATAAATTTGCGCAGGCGTCGTTGGCGTAATGACCTGCATATTGTCTTCAGCACATAACTGTAAGAAGCGCTCAAGACGCGCCGATGAATGCTCAGGGCCTTGACCTTCGAAACCATGTGGTAACAACATAGTCAGACCGCACACACGCTGCCATTTGGTTTCGCCACTCGAGATGAACTGATCGATGACGACTTGCGCACCGTTGACGAAGTCACCAAACTGCGCTTCCCAAACGATCAATGCGTTTGGTACGGTCGTTGCATAACCATACTCAAAGGCCAATACGGCTTCTTCTGATAACAATGAGTTATAGGTGGCAAAACGCGCTTGTGTTTCGCTCATATGAGCCAGTGGCACATACATACTGCCATCATCGATATTGTAAATTTCACTGTGACGGTGAGCGAAAGTACCGCGGCCCACATCTTCACCAGTAATACGAACCAATACTTTATCGTTATCGACTAAAGATGCGTATGCCAATGTCTCAGCAGCACCCCAGTTAAGAGGCTCTTCGCCAGTTTGCATAGCCAAACGCTGATCAACGACTTTTTGAACTTGGCGCTGAAGCTTATAGCCTTCTGGCATTTCAGCCATACGACGTCCGTAACCTTTTAGGATTTCGATATCGACACTGGTATCCCAGTCATCAACCAAATCATGTCCTAGATAAGGTTTCCAGTCTACAAATAGCTGTTCGTTAGGTTCTTGAACCAGTGAGTTGGCAACATAATCACCACGGTCTAAAGACTCACGATACTCATCTTCGTATTGCTTTTCTTGTTCAGCATTCAAGATACCATCTGCAATAAGCTTCTGTGCATAAATAGTACGAGTCGTCGGCAGTTTCTTAATAACGGCATACATCAAAGGCTGAGTGGCAGAAGGTTCATCTGCTTCGTTGTGACCGTTACGACGATAGCAGAAAAGATCAATGATGATATCTTTATCAAATTGATGACGATAGTCTAATGCCAATTGTGCGGCAAACACGACCGATTCAGGATCATCACCATTCACGTGTAAAATAGGTGCATGTACCATTTTTGCCACGTCAGTACAGTATTCAGTTGAACGAACATCTTCTTGACGACTGGTCGTAAAACCAACTTGGTTATTGATCACAATATGTACCGTACCACCAGTGGTATAAGCACGAGTTTGTGACATTTGGAACGTTTCTTGAACCACGCCTTGACCAGCAAAAGCAGCATCACCATGGATGACGATTGGCAAGACTGAGTTACCGCCTTTATTGTCTAAAAGAGGTTGGTCATTACGACGAACCTGACGGGCACGTACTGACCCTTGCAATACTGGCGCAACGATTTCAAGGTGTGACGGGTTAAAAGCCAAAGCCAAATGCGCTTCGCCACCTGGCGTCATCACATTAGATGAGAAACCATTGTGGTACTTAACGTCGCCTGAGCCTTTTTCTGGCTGAACTTTACCATCGAACTCGTCGAACAAATCAGCAGGTTTTTTACCTAAGATATTCACCAATAAGTTCAAGCGCCCACGATGCGCCATACCGATAACCATCTCTTTGGTGCCATAACCGCCAGCACGTTGGATGATTTCATTGATAGCAGGGATAAAGCTCTCGCCACCCTCTAGACCGAAACGCTTGACGCCCGTATATTTACGCGCCAAATATTTCTCTAAGCCTTCGGCAGCGGTTAAACGCTCAAGGATAGAGAGTCGTTTGTCTTTATCAAACTCAATGTAACCCAGATTGCTTTCGAGATATTTTTCCATCCAGCGCTTTTCTGTACTGGTGGTAACGTGCATATATTCGATACCGATATAACGACTATAAACACGTTCCATGATTTCAATAATTTCACGTAACGGTGCTTCGTCCTTACCAATATTCAAATCATTGGTGGGATATATGGTGTCTAGATCGGCTTCTGAAAGATTGTGATACTCAAGCGTCAAATCTTCCACTTCAGCGCGTGGGTGCAGATCTAATGGATCAAGTTTTGCGCGGCGATGACCACGGCGACGATAAGCAGAAATCAGCTGCTGTACGCCCATTTGCTTAGGGTCGGCACAGTCAGCTGCATTGCTAGTCGTTGTGGTTGCAGGAGTGCCCTTGTTCGCCGTTTGATTGCGAGCAAGTAACAAAAACTGGTCTTTAATAGCATTATGCTGAGCATCGTTTGGCGATTTGTATTGTTCGAAATACGCTTGCCAATCCGTATCAACACTAGTAGGGTCAGTCAGGTATTGCTCATAAAGCACTTCGATATAGTTGGCATTATCAGCGGCCAGTTCAGTATGTTCTACGTCTGCGGCTTCTTTAGTTATACTATTCATAATAATCGTCTATTTGATAGATAAATGAATGGAATCGTGCTTATTATTGTGTCGTTCGTTGTACATTTGATATTTTGACTTTTGAGCTTAAACAGTAATAAGATTTGCTATTGCTGATAACTAATAATTGCTGATGACTAATATAAGGCATCGTTGTTCCTACTGTGATAAGTAGCGTTCATCATTATCGATAAAAAATATGTCAAGTAATAATGATGGCGCTACTACAATACTCAGCTCAAACAATAGCCATCTGATAAAATTATTTGTGAACGTCCAGTTTTCTTGTCTGACTCGTTTCACAACATTAATTTATATATACTGCTATCAGCTATAACCAATTTATTAATGATAATACCTTTTGCAAATACCCTATCGTTCAGCTAGCCTATGAATTGGCTATTTTCGCTGAAATGTCTTCTTATGAAGGATATTTATTGTCATTTTTGACAAACATACATTGCTGTATAGCTTAGCATGCATGCCTTGCACGACATAGTTTGTTTGCTCAATAGTAGGTATTTACATAATGAATATCTATTATAAACCTCTTACTCCGTGCATTTCTACTGCTAATTATATAGACAGTTCGTTTACATAACAGGACTTCTTACATACCACCAACGTATTGTTAATACTGGCTTACTTTTGACCAGCGATTTAACGCGTTTTAGCCAAATGCGCCTCTCCAAATAGTAAACAGAAATACCTCTTCTATCTCCTACCCATACGCAAATCTAGCTAATAAAAAACACCGCCTAATACTGAGACGGTGTTTCATTATGATATGTACATAAACTAAGCAGCGCTTAACTCGTTTAACCTGCTTGGTCTATCAGCATGTTACGTAGATGACCGATTGCTTTGGTAGGGTTCAAACCTTTTGGACACACTGAAACGCAGTTCATGATACCGCGGCAACGGAATAGGCTGAACGGATCATCCAAACGTGCCAAACGTGCTTGCGTATCACCATCACGGCTATCAGCGACGAAGCGATAAGCATGTAATAGTGCAGATGGACCTAAGAATTTATCAGGGTTCCACCAAAACGATGGGCAGCTGGTTGAGCAGCACGCACATAGAATACATTCGTACAGACCGTTTAGCTTTTCGCGTTGCTCAGGTGACTGCAAACGCTCTGTTGGCGGTGCTGGCTGATCGTTGATTAAGTACGGGTGTACTTTTTCATACTGCTCGTAGAATTGGTTCATATCGACGACCAAATCACGAACCACAGGTAAACCTGGCAACGGACGAACAGTAATTTTTTCGGGTAGCGTGTTCATGTTGATAAGACAGGCTAGACCATTTTTGCCATTGATATTCATGCCATCAGAGCCACAAATGCCTTCACGGCAAGAGCGACGGAAGGTGATGGTTTCATCTTCCTTTTTCAGGCGTAGTAACACGTCAAGCAACATACGATCTGAGTCTAACAACTCAACTGTATAGGTTTGCATACGTGGCGCTGCGTCCAGATCAGGATCGTAGCGATAGATTTCGATGGTGCGAGTACCTCGGCTCATAATGCTAAACTCCACACGTAGGTGATGGCGGGCGTACAAAGGTTGCAACATATCAGCGCTAGATAGAGTATTTTTATCACAGCGCTGGCATGAGCATGTAGCTGGCGGTCACCTTTTTAATAAATTAATAAGGGATAAAACGTTAACGCTGTTCATATAGACCAGCGGCGCAGTCAAAAATTAATAGACGCGAACTTTTGGCTCGATATAATCAACGGTCAATGGCACTTTGCGTACTGGCTTATAAACGATTTTATTGCCTTCAGAATACCACAAGGTATGCTTCATCCAATCATGATCGTTACGACCATTTGGTGCATAGTCATCATCTTCTGGACGATCGTAGTCAGACACACTGTGGGCGCCGCGACTTTCATGACGCATCGCTGCTGATATCATTGTCGCTTTAGCCACTTCATATAGATTAGCCACTTCGAAAGCTTCGATACGGGCCGTGTTGAAGACTTGTGATTTATCAGCCAAATGAATCTGGTCGATTTTGTCGCCTAGCGCTAAAATTTTCTCAACGCCTTCGTCCATCATCGCTTGCGTACGGAATACACTGGCATGTGTCTGCATGGTCGAACGAATTTCGTCCGCAACGTCTTGAGCATTATAGCCTTCAGTCGATTGTTGCAGTTTGTCTAAACGCTTCACTGTAAAATCAAGGACACGTGGATCAAGTGGTTTATAGTTGTGATCGGCATGATGGAACTCATCAACGATATGCTTACCTGCCGCACGACCAAATACCAATAGATCAAGTAGTGAGTTCGTACCTAGACGGTTGGCACCGTGAACACTGACACAAGCACATTCGCCAATAGCGTAAAGACCTTTAACGACAGTGCCTTTCGTGTATAGACCTTCTTCATCCGTACCCGCTTCTAGATCAGGAGTGATTACTTGACCATGAATCGTAGTTGGAATACCGCCCATCATATAATGAATGGTTGGGATAACTGGAATCGGCTCTTTAGTGATGTCAACGTTGGCAAAGTTTTTACCAATCTCAAATACTGATGGCAAACGCTTCATGATGGTTTCAACACCTAGATGCGTCATATCCATAACGATATGGTCCGCATTAGGGCCACAACCACGGCCTTCTTTGATTTCTTGATCCATAGAACGTGATACTAAATCACGTGGTGCCAAGTCTTTCACAGTTGGCGCATAACGCTCCATGAATGCTTCACCATCTTTATTACGTAAGATAGCGCCTTCACCACGACAACCTTCGGTCAATAGTACGCCTGCACCATGAACACCTGTTGGGTGGAACTGCCAGAATTCCATGTCTTGTAATGGAATTCCAGCACGGACCGCCATGCCAATACCGTCACCAGTATTGATATAAGCGTTGGTAGATGCGGCAAAGATACGGCCTGCACCACCTGTCGCTAGGACAGTAATCGGTGACTGAAATACCGCAACAGTACCCGTCTCTTGCTCAAGTGCGATAACGCCATTGATGTTGCCGGCTTCATCTTTGATCAAGTCAAGGGCAATCCACTCGATAAAGAACTCAGTGCCTTGCTCTAGGTTTTTTTGATATAGCGTGTGCAATAGTGCGTGACCTGTACGGTCAGCAGCGGCGCAAGCACGTTGTACCGCTTTTTCACCATAGTTTGATGTATGACCACCAAACGGACGCTGATAAATCGTGCCATCTTCGTTACGGTCAAACGGCATGCCCATGTGCTCAAGCTCATAGACGACTTTTGGCGCTTCACGGCACATATATTCGATAGCGTCTTGATCACCTAACCAATCTGACCCTTTAACGGTATCATAAAAGTGAAAATGCCAGTTATCATTGCTCATGTTACCCAAACTTGCACCGATACCACCTTGAGCAGCAACCGTGTGCGAACGCGTTGGGAATACTTTGGTCAGGACTGCAACCTTCATGCCCGCTTCTGCCAAATGTAGTGAAGCACGCATACCTGAGCCACCACCACCAACGATAACTGCATCGTAGTTTAGGGTCTTAATATTACTAATGGTATTATCTTGTCTAGTTGCCATTACGGTTTTCCTAATGCCTGTTAATGCTTAGAAGTAAATAAAAAGGCTGTCTCAAAATCATCCTATTGCTGGACAAAACACTGTATTGTCTCGCCTCTACTTGAAATTATCAAAGTGGATGACGCTAACAACCTTTAGCCACCTAATTTGCATATCTATCTTTATATTGGGTTCGCTCACTGACTAAACCATAGCGCACCTATTATATAAGTGACTGACTAAGTCAGTAATATCCAACGCTATGATTGGCTATAGTTAAACGGCAACAACACCGAAACCAGTACCCCAAAAAATCATGATGCCCCAAAATAAAAATACTAAAATAGCAATAATCATCAATGACTGTAGCACTAAGCGTAGACCTGCTGCGCTTGAGCCTAGTTTGCCAGTGGTAATATAATCAGTGAACACGGTCCACATACCAACCCAAGCATGGCCAGCTAGTGCAAGTACCGCCACTAAGCTAAATAAGCGCATAGGCAGACTGGTCATGAATGATGACCATTCAAGATAAGTAACGTCGCCGTGCGTCAAAAAGAAGCCCAGCAATACCACACTATAAACAGCTAAAACGACAGCGCTAATACGCTGGATAATCCAATCGCGTGAGCCTGAACCGGTCAGACCAGTCGCACTTTTGATTCCTGAATCATTTTTAATCATTAGAACATCACCCATACAAATGACGCGACAATTAGAATCGCTGCAATCACAAAACTAACCATAGACGCAGTGCGGCCAGATTTTAGTTCTTCATTCATGCCCATATCAGCAAATAAGTGCTTGATACCCATCACAAAGTGATAAGCAATCGCCGCAACGAATATCCATGCTAAAAAGCGCACAAGTACGTTGTCAAATACGGTCTCAAAACTCTCAGGCGACGCCAATGAGTTCTGTAGTAACCACAGCATGACAGGAATCAATAAAAATAGAATAATGCCAGAGATACGATGCAAGATTGAGGCGATCGCAATCGGTGAGCGATTAACGCTAATCACTTGGCTTAAAGGCAGATCAATAGGTCGGTTGCTTTTCACAGCGGGCATCCTTTTTGCGGTTATACTCCTGTATCTGCTAACAACCACTGCTTGATATAAATAGTATCAAGTTAGGTATTGAGCAACACACGAGACGAATAAAGTAAGGAAGAGCTAGCTGACTTCGTTTAGTTTGCGCTAAATATGAAGAAATGGTCGGATGGTAAACGGTGTAGCAGGACTCGTTAAATTGATAAGCTTTTTAATAGCGGCTCATCGACTAACCAACAAGTAACCGCACTATTCGTTAGAGCGATTAACTATTCTATTTTTACTGATACTTTTCACATAGAAAAAGATCACTGTCTTCTCTACATCAATATGAACCATAAGCGGATTAATTAAAATAGGCTCATTACTTAAAAATAGGACAGTTAACAAGATCTATCAGACCATCACGTACAGCTCTGGTCTAAACAGTCACCGTCTAGTCGTCACTAAATATAGATAGAGTCAGCTTTAAACGACACTATATCATGACCACTTATCAATTCGCACAAAGCGAGTGCCAGTTAAGTAACGCTAATTATAAAATGACTGGGCGACAATTACAAATTTATCCCTAAACTAATGAAATAAGAAGGCTTATTTAACAAACAAGCGAATTTGTGCAATACTAAATCCCCCCTGACGACTCAGCTCAGCGGATTAGATGACCCATTCCGTTCGCCTACTACTCATACGCAGTCTGTTTTTAGCATAGATAGCCAAAATACGCTTTGCTCTATTTTGGTAAATCGATGCAGATATTATGCGCATAATAGAGTTTGCCTTAACGCTCTAAAAGGGCAGTTTTTAAGCAAAATAACCAAGCAGACATATTTTGATACAAAATTTACAGTAGATAGACACTATGAAACCACACCAGTTGGTGCCTTTGCTGCTAAAAGTTTTTTCAAATCATAGAGAATTGCTGCTAATATAGCCTGCATATTAAATACGTTAAAAACATTTTGACCGTTTTACTAGTAATGGCGCGAGGCTGTGCGTCGGTATATTTTTATTCTAACAAGTTACAACCAATGGAGAGGAATTTATGGCTGACACTCACGCCAAACTAACCGTAGATGGTAAAGAATACGAACTTCCAATTATTAAAGGTACTTTAGGGCGCCCAGTTATCGATGTTGCGGCTTTACAAGAGTCGGGCTTTTGGTCTTATGACCCTGGTTTTAAAGTAACCGCACCTGTTGAATCAAAAATTACTTTTATTGATGGCGGCAAAGGCGAGTTATTGCATCGCGGCTACCCTATCGATCAATTAGCAAACAACGCTGAATATTTAGAAGTGGCTTATGCGCTTGTTCATGGCGAATTGCCTAATGCCGAGCAAAAAGCAGATTTCTTTGAAAAGATCCGTAAGCACTCAGGCGTTCATGACCAATTGCGTAAGTTCTTTGAAGGCTTCCGTCGTGACGCGCATCCAATGGCTATTATGGTTGGTGTTGTTGGTGCCTTATCAGCCTTCTATCATGACAACCTAGACGTCAGTAACGAAGAGCATCGTGAAATCACGGCTATTCGTCTGATTGCTAAGATGCCAACGCTTGCTGCGATGAGTTACAAATACTCTCAGGGCGAACCGTTCATGTACCCGCGTAATGACTTTAACTACGCTGAAAACTTCTTATACATGATGTTTGCAACGCCTGCTGATGTAGATTATCAGAAAAACGATGTCATCACTCGTGCAATGGACAAAATCTTTACCTTGCATGCTGACCATGAGCAAAACGCTTCTACGTCAACGGTACGTTTAGCAGGCTCTACGGGTGCTAACCCTTATGCGTGTATCGCTGCTGGTATCGCAGCCCTTTGGGGACCATCACATGGCGGCGCGAACGAAGCCGTTCTTGAGATGCTAGATGAAATCGGTACTGTCGAGAACGTGCCTGAATTCATGGAAAAAGTAAAAAGCCGTGAAGTGAAGCTAATGGGTTTTGGTCACCGTGTCTACAAAAACTTCGATCCACGTGCGCAAGTAATGAAAGAGACTTGTGATGAGGTATTAGAAGCACTTGGTATCAATGATCCTAAGCTTGAATTGGCGATGGCGCTAGAAAAAATCGCACTAGAAGACCCGTTCTTCATCGAGCGCAACCTATATCCAAACGTTGATTTTTACTCTGGTATCATCTTGAAAGCTATCGGTATCCCAACGTCAATGTTTACCGTAATCTTTGCATTGGCTCGTACTTCTGGTTGGATCAGCCATTGGTTAGAGATGCACAGTGCACCATTCAAAATCGGTCGCCCACGTCAGTTATATACTGGTGAAACGCGCCGTGATTTTGTAAAGGTCGAAGATCGCAAGTAAGCTAAATAGTATTTGAGCAATAAAAAATCCCGCCATCGTGCGGGATTTTTATGCTTTTAGTTTTAGATAAGTATATTAGCTCTATTAAATACATTTGCTGATTCAGTCGTGCTCAATATCGTCAGTTATTGAAACTCTTTCAAAGTCTGCTCATACTTGGCAATCTGTTCATCATATCCTTCGATGGTTTCATTGAACTTAGCCATCAGAGTTTCAAACTCTTGCTGCTGCGTTTGCTTCATTTGTTGCATATCCATCACCTGCTGCGCTTCTATTTGCTCCCAGACTTGATGTTGAATAATCAAGCGAGCCAGCGCTGGGCTTTTTGCACTGACCCTGCCAGCGATTTCTGCATGCTCGAATAACTGCGGTGTCAAAGTGGCTATATTAATTAAAGTATCGCTATCTTCGGCACTAAGCGGTGTCGTTACTGGTTGATATAACGCGTCCATCGCTTGCTGATAACTTTCTATCATTTGTGCTTCAGTCATCATCACAGGTTTACGCGGCTCGAGACTGATACGCTTAAGTACAGTCAAATCGCGCTCACCAACTTCAGTACTGGTATTCATCTCAGTATCCGTGACATCGCCCTCGGTAGCGGCTGGTACTGATGCTTGTTCAGACGCATTACTGTTGCTCGCCTCTGTAGCTGGCAAACCGCTATTATCGGGTGTATTACTAGCAGTCACTTGACTACCAAGATTGCCATCATCATTAGCCGTAGTGTCAGTCGCTCCTTCGAGCAATAAAGCATCGCCATCGGACGCATCAGCAGCTTGTAATGACTCATACTCTGCTTGTAGCCGACGCTGCAACCCTTGTGCTTGAGCGACGTACAGTGGCTGAAACTGTTTGATACGCGCAGCAGCCGAATCACTTTGCGGCATTGGTTGACTGTCTTCAGCACTCGTCTGTTCAGTACTTTGACTGTCCTTTGGCTCAGGTTGCGTGTCTGCTTGCTGGCAACCACTCAATAACAATATGCCGCTTAGCATTACCACAAGTACCGTTGAGGGATAACGTAGAGAGCTGGTGCTTTTGTCTGAGAAGCTTTTATTCATGTCGCTATCATGAGCCTCATTATCCAGCGTTTCTGGCAAAAATTTAAACATCAGAGTACATATCCTTTGTTAATGCAAAATAATAAAAGTTAGAATTATCACAGCAATCCATTGCTGGTTTATGTCGTTTTTTTAGTCGTACTTTTTACCTGTCGCATTATTCACAGCATGTACGGTCAGAAATGGAATACAAGCTTCTAGATCTTGACAGTCTTTGCCAAGTTGCCGACGTACGAAATAGTCTTGTACCATGCGTGCCTGTTGTTCGATACCATATCTAAAAAAGGATTTACCTGTTTCTAACACATAGTCGTATCTTCGGTCGACAAGCGCTCCGCGTACTACCTTTAATCCTTGTTGTAGCTGCCAAACGTGAGTTAGCTCATGTATGAGCCAACTTTGCTTACCAATGGACGCATGGCTAAAATCTGCTATCCAATCTGCCGGATGAAAGTAAATATTACCATTAGGGCTAACTGCATAGTGTTTTAGTACCCACCACGCTGTCTTCAACTGCACTTCATCTAGTTTGATGCTGTCACCAAATACTGAATGCGCCAATGCTATTTCGCCTGCTGTCAGATAACGTGACTGCTGCTTGCCTATATCACTACGCAAGTAACGATTGAATAAGCGTTTAAGAGTCGGTTCAGACATCGTTAATGTAATACCTCATATTTAATAAGCTCCTTCTAATAATCACGTTTAGCTTACTGTTCTCACCGATACGGTAAAGCCATTAATATAGGTCAATAATGAAAACTAAAGTGCCCAGGACACAAGCTATACGCTTAGTTAGCTTTCATTAACATATTTTTGCGTTAGCCTAGCGTGTATAACTTATAACAAGTACCATCCTTATAAACTAGCCCACTTTTACTGCTGATGTCTAATACTCATTACTATTATAAAATTGCTGCGAAAATCATGCCAAACGTATATGAGTGTCGAAACTCAATGAAAATGATAAAGGCAGCGTAGTATGCTGTCATTTGAATTTAACCGTAAAAACCTTGCCGTTACTACCATTGTAGCTAGTAGATAGCTTTTTCATTTTTCGATAGAGAATCTTATGCCACCTAACTTTCATGCCGATACCCCACTCGCCCAGCGTATGCGCCCCACGACTCTTGATGCTATCATTGGTCAAGAACATTTATTAGCAGCGGGTGCGCCATTAAGACGCTTGGTGGAGCAAGGACACCTGCCGTCCATTATCTTGCATGGTGAAGCTGGCATTGGCAAAACCACCATTGCGATGCTGCTAGCAGATGCCGTTGGTCGTCCCTTTCATGCGCTTTCTGCGTTAAATACTGGGGTAAAACAGTTACGCGAAGTCTTGGATAATAAAGATTCATTGGCATTTGAATCACCTGTGGTATTCATCGATGAAATTCATCGTTTTAATAAAGCGCAGCAAGACGCACTACTGGGTGCAGTAGAGTCTGGCGATATCACTTTGATTGGTGCTACAACTGAAAACCCCTCATTTAGTGTCAACAATGCCCTCTTATCTCGTTGCCAAGTATATCGCCTAGAACCGCTGACGCCTCAGCAAATCAGCGCGGTCTTACAACGGGCCATGCAAGAAGATAACATTCTGCAAAATCTGACTATCGATCTACAAGCGCAAAATACGATCAGCCAACTGGCACATGGTGATGCTAGAAAGGCGCTAAATGTATTAGAGCTTGCCATTCAAACGGCTGATGCTAAACAGTCGCCAGTTATCATTGATGACGAACTGGTTAGCCGAGTGGCGCAAACTGCTTTGGTGCGTTACGACAAAGATGGTGAGCAGCATTACGATATTATATCGGCAATGATAAAATCTGTCCGTGGATCTGACCCTGATGCAGCTTTGTATTGGATGGGGCGGATGCTGGTGGGCGGTGAGCCTGCCGACTTTATTGCGCGACGCTTAGTGATTTTGGCCAGTGAAGATATCGGCAATGCCAATCCTAATGCCCTACTCCTTGCTGATGCCGCATTGCGCAGTGTGCAGTCTATTGGCATGCCTGAGGCACGTCTAATTTTAGGGCAAGTGGTGGTTTATCTGGCGACCAGTGCCAAAAGCAATAGCACGTATAAAGCGATCAATGCTGCAATGGCGTTGGCAGAAAAGGATGCCTCCCCTGTCCCGCTACATTTGCGTAATGGCGTGACCAAATTAATGCGCAATCAAGGCTATGGTCAAGATTATATCTACCCGCACGATTATCCCAATCACTATTATCCGCAGTCATATTTGCCAGACAATTTAATCGGCACACGCTTTTATGAGTTTGCAGATAATCAGCGCGAGCAGCATAGTAAACAATTTATGGATTGGCTGAAAGACCAAGCAGCAAGTAATGACTAACCATGTATAACACGGCTCGGATCATTATGTAATGTACGCTTTAATGCATAAATGGTAGTGGTCATTGATAATACTTATGACGATTTTTGACATACTGAACGATATAGTGGGAAGATGACACAGCACGTTGCGATGAAAAGCGTTAAAATGACCTCATAATGAACTATATAAGCTATTAAGTGCGTCACTTTTTATTGAATGACGTTGCTTATAGCGCGCTTTGCTTGACCGTAACAGCGCTTTGTATCATCTGCTGCTACAATAGGTAGATAATGCTCTATATTCCAAATCACACCTATCTATAAATAATAAAATATTGAGATTTACTATGAGTTTAAATACGATTCCTGAGATTATCGAAGACATTCGTGCTGGTAAAATGGTCGTCTTGATGGATGATGAAGACCGCGAAAACGAAGGTGATATCATCATGGCAGCGACCCATGTGCGCCCTGAAGATATTAACTTTATGATTACCCATGCGCGCGGCTTAGTCTGTCTGACCATCTCACAAGCGCGTGCGCATCAGCTGTCTTTGCCACTGATGTCTGAACGCAACGAAGCTAAATTCAGCACCAACTTTACCGTATCAATTGAAGCAGCTGAAGGCGTCACCACTGGTATTTCTGCTGCCGATCGCGCCCGTACTATTCAAGCAGCGGTTTCTGCTACTGCTAAAGCTGAAGATATTGTACAGCCCGGCCATATTTTTCCTATCATTGCGCAAGATGGTGGCGTACTGCATCGCGCTGGCCACACAGAAGCAGGTTGTGACTTATCACGCTTAGCAGGTCTTGAGCCAGCATCTGTACTGGTTGAAATCATCAATGCTGATGGTACGATGGCGCGTCGTGATGATCTAGAAATATTTGCTAAAGAGCATGACCTTAAAATTGGTACGATCGCTGATCTTATCAACTATCGTATCGCCAATGAGCAAACAGTAGAAGAAGTAGAATCACATCCTTTTGAAACTGAACATGGTACGTTCACTTTGCATCGCTTCCGTGAGTTTGGTGCTGATGAGACCCATTTAGCATTAGTCAAAGGCGATGTCAGCGAAGGGATCAGTACAGTACGTGTTCATGGCTTCCATCCATTACGTGATTTGTTTGCGGCTAAAAATGACATGACTGGCCGTAGTGGCTGGAGTGTACAAGCGGCACTAAAAGAAATTAGCGCCTCAGATCGTGGTGTATTGGTTTGGATTGGTAGTAACCAGCCGGTTGATTTAGGGGATGCGTTAGACAAAGCTGCAGACAATGAATCGCAATCAACGCTTACTCAACAGCCATATCGTAGCGTTGGTGTGGGTGCGCAAATATTACGTCACTTAGGTGTCCGTGATATGCGCCTATTGTCATCACCAATGAAGTTTTATGCCCTTTCAGGCTTTGATCTGAACGTGGTTGATTTTGTGCATGCGCCGCAGCAAGACTAAAACCTGTTTGCGTTATTGAGTCGAAAAATCAAGCTTAAAAAAGGCACGCTACTTTACCGTTAGCGTGCCTTTTTTATTTATTAGGTGTTAATTTTTAAAATTTAGGCGTGTGTCCAATGTCTGTTTCTAATGCGAGCAGTCGTTCGCGTTCCTCGATTGTCCAAGGCAACTTAGTTTTGCCATCACTCTCTAAGCGCACCACCACTGCTTCAGCCGTCGCAACGATAGCCGATTGCGCCGTACTATAGTAACGATACTCTATGGTTATACTCGTATTGCCCAAACGTTGACAACGAACGCCTAATAATAAAGTATCCGGATAGGTCACAGGACGCAAATACTGGCAACTGGATTGTGCTAATACGGTGACCATACTGCCATCAAACATCCCTAACGTCTGCAAATACGCAATACGCGCTGACTCAGCATAACGGTAATAGACGACGTTGTTTAAGTGGTTAAATGCATCCATCTCGCCCCAGTGAATAGGCTGATGATGAATAACAGGATAATGCGCCAATTCGTCAGGACGACTATCGTTTAGTACCTCAGTGGCAAGACCGACTGTTCTATCTGGCTGATCCATGTTTTAACCTTATCTTTCAATATTGATATAGACGATTGTCTTAAATAATATTCATTCATTGACGTCATCTTTCATTAACGTTGCGGTTTGTCCAAAATTTGCGTGGTCAACAGTGGCGTCGGTTTTGGTGCATTGGCAATCAGTCTATCTAACCAATCGAGTACTTCTGGAATATCGCTTGGCGCTTTCATGGTTTCTAAGTTCTTGGCGAGATCATTTGTACTTTCAGCAGCGCTCGTCGCACTTTTTTCTGCTTGCGCAGGTTGTTTGCTAGCAGTCATAGAAGACTGTGGCACTAAGGTTTTTAGTTGTTTACGAGCTTGCGTCAGATAGCTGACTAGCTGATCTTGTTCACGCATATTGCTGGCTTGGTTCGCTAAATTCAATGTCATGATAACTTCATGAATGGTTAACTGGCGGCGTGTCAAAGCAAGGTTATTATTGCTTACCGCTCTACTTTGCTGAGTGCCTTCATTACCATTATGATTGCTAGTACCATTACTGTTCGCGGCACGCTCATGACTGTGCAAAAAATCTTGAATATTTTGCATCGCTAGATTTTGAATTTGCCATGGGCTTGGTTGTGCACTTTCTGCTTGCAGGCGTTCGATATCTTTGAGCAAACTTTGCTTAATGACCACGGTCAACGCTGGGGCAATCTCATTGCTGCTTTGTGCCAATTGCCAATGCAGACCACGTAGTAAGTCTATCGCTGCGCTATCGTTATTGTCGGCCAATAATCTATTGGCTGCCTGTATTTGAATACGCAATAAATCCAGCTGATTCTGAGCTTGGTTATTGGTCGCTACGCTCGGCTCTGGTAAGGTCTGCTGACTCATGGCAAATATGCGATCATCCATCTCATTTAGACGGCTGACCACCTGCTCATTGCTTTGCAGGCGCTCATTGACGCTATGTTGAAAACGTTGATGGCTAATATATAAGACTAATAATGCCGCGATAAGTAGCAAAATCACCAACCATTGTAGACGCAACAACAAGGTATTTGCTTGCCGACGCTGCTGGATAGCAGAAGGTTCCTTAGATAATGATTCAGAATTTATTGACATAAGATAGGACCGTTATGGGTAGGGTTAAACCTATTTAAAGCGAACAAAAAAAGCGTATCAAGCTTTAAGTGTTGTCTGGTTATTAAGAAATCGTTTTTTCTATAGGACTTTAGCGCTAATGGCTGCCAGAATGGTTTCCGGCACCAAATCTTCCACACGCCAGTAGCTCAACTGCTGTTCTGCGACCATGTTTGCCAAGCGTTCGCCCAATACGATATAAGTAAAGTCTGATAATTTAAGCGCTGCGTTGTCGATCTTGCTTTGATTTGCAATTGCTTCTAAATTCGTCGCTTCTGAAGCCCTTACTACTGTTGCTTTAACAATACTTGCCCAATGCTCAAAGGCAGTACCACTACTGATCACGACGATGGGCTTTATTCTGTCTGCTGATGCTATGGTTTTTGATGCGTTTTTTGCCTGAAAATCTTGTAGCCATTGCTCATATTGACTCTGCGCCTCGTCAGGCATGATGCGCTCATACCAAGCAATACTATCGATATGTACACCGCGCGCCTGCAAGGTATCGACCAGCAGACGACGTCCGCCAAGTCCACGCCATATCAATAGTTTATCGCCCGCTTGTAGACTTTCTATCTCAGGCATCGCCAGCATACCTTCGTTATTGGCAATGGTAGGTTGAAGCACGTGATAACTTGCCACCGGTAGCTTGGCATCATTGAGGACAGCAGTAGTCGCCTCACCAACCGCAATCAAATGACTTGGCGTCTCTAACGCCGCCAATGCGGACTCTGCCAGCTCAGTAGTGTTGTTTTTTTTGTAACGCTCAACCTCAAGCGCTTGCCATATGGCTAACCCTGAGGCCGCAGCGGTCGGACTGACAATAACCAGTGCTTGATAGTCACCAGCCAGCCATTGCCGCATCATTTTTCTGTCTTCATCGGTCGCTGCACGTGCTTGCAATGCCAACATCGGCATCTCAATGACAGACAGCCCTGCCGCTTGTAGACACTGCGTCAGTGGCGCTGCTCGCTCTATCGGGCGCGTGTTGATGACTACTTGCGGCAGCGCTGATGATTGCTCAGTTGAGTGAGGCGAATCCGTGAACTGTGATGTTGAACAAGGCATAAACCGACCATAAAACAATGCTTATGAAATTAAAGTGAGCGTAATCAGAGTCAGTATAAGTAATTACCATTCTATGATTGAGCTACTCACCATACAGAAATACTATTCTTAGATGCCATTTGCTTAGATATTATTTATTCTAATATTATCTACTCAAATATCATTCAGGATGATAAATCGCTGATAAGATAGCACCAGCACCATCGGCAAGTAGGAGCTTGGCAACATCAATACCAAGTTGATTGGCCTGTATTTCTTGCTCTTCTTGCGTACCGACTAATGTGACACGCTTGTCCGCTTTTAGTAGTTCACTACCATCGGCCTGACCCACACGACCACGCAACCACAACACATTGCCATTATCATTGTTGCCATTATTACCATTGTCATCGTTGTTGGCAGCTGTTTCATCAGCCATTTGTAGAACGGCATAAGCCGCAATCGGCACTTGGCAACCACCTTCTAAATGACGGTTTAGCGCGCGCTCAGCGATAAGGCGAATACGAGCCTTATCATCATTGAGCGGTGCAAGCAATTTTATCACCTCGTCATCACCTTCACGGCATTCAATTGCCAGAGCGCCTTGTCCGACCGCAGGCAAGCAAGCATCAATATCAAGCTCGCCGCGGATGCGATCGGTAAGCTCAATACGCTGTAAACCACTGGTCGCTAGAATAATCGCATCATACTCGCCAGCATCCAGCTTACCCAAACGGGTACCAACGTTACCGCGCAAGGTTTTGATTTGTAGATCGGGGCGATAGGCTTTGATTTGACACTGACGACGCAAGCTTGACGTGCCAACTACCGCACCTTGTGGCAACTCATCAATACTATTATAAGTATTGGAAACAAAAGCATCCGTTGGTGAAGCGCGTTTGCAATAAACACCCAGCATCAAGCCTTCCGGCAACTGCATGGGGACGTCTTTTAATGAGTGCACGGCGATATCTGCTTGGTTCTCATACAGCGCTTGCTCGAGCTCTTTGACAAACAAACCTTTACCACCGATTTTGGCCAATGGCGTGTCCAAAATTTTGTCACCTTTAGTGACAATTTTTAGCAGATTAATGGTCAAGTCAGGATACATCTCTAGCAGGCGATCACGAATATGTTCGGCTTGCCATAGCGCCAACGGACTCTGGCGTGTGGCGATATTTAAAGTGGTCAAAGCAGGTTGCTGCGGATTGCTCATAAAGGGCCTCAATAAGTTCGATACGACAGTGCAATGTTCATGCGATGTCAATGCGAAACAGTCATGCAAATTTACCTTATAAAATGGCGATAAAGACCATTTACCATGACTGCCGACGCAAAAAAATACCCCTATTTAAGCATAAATAAGGGTTTGATGATATGGGATGATTATTTCGCTATGACAATGGTATGTTACATACTCTGAATTTTTTCACGTAACGCTGGCAGGTGACGGCGGCTCACCGCTAGCGTCTCATCAATACCTTTAAACCGTATCTGATACTGTCCCGCATCTAAGGTCTCTAAAAAGTCCAAAAAGCTGAGATTAATAATAGCGTTACGGTGTACCCGAAAGAGGCGGTCTTCAAACTCTTGTTCCAACTCTTTTAGGGTCTCGTCAATGAGGACAATACCGTCTTTATGGCGAACTTTGACGTACTTTTGATCAGCCGTAAAGTAGTAAATGTCTTTGAGCTTAATCAGCTCAACACCGCGGTGGGTACGTGCCGCGATATGTTCACGGACGGGACGTGCCATTGGATCTTCGAGCTTACGAATCTCATTTAACTGCGCTGCGTTTAGATTTTTCGCTTTAGCAAGTGCCTCTAACAGTTCATCTTTATTGGCTGGTTTTAATAAATAACCGATCGCATTGGCTTTTAACGCAGCAATCGCATAATGATCGTAAGCAGTGACAAAAATAATCGCTGGCGGATGCTCAAGCTTAGCAAGCTCTTGCGCACAGCGAACCCCATCCATCTCAGGCATGCGAATATCTAATAAAATGATGTCCGGTTGTTGAGTTTTCACTGCCACGATGGCTTCTGCGCCTGTCGTTGCTTGCGCAACCACTTGATGACCTGACTCCTGCACAATCCTAACCAAACGCTCACGTGCTAACGGCTCATCATCACAAACTACAATCCGCATGGAAACTCCTTTCTTACGGCGTACCTAGTATATTTCTTTAATCGTATCAGTAACATAATAACATTTATCCTTAAGCTGTTATCGCCATCCTTTAAAACTAATAACGAAAATAATAATAGTATAAATGCTGCAATAAATATGCCACGGTCAGTTACTAAAGAGAATATAACCAGATAAAAATCATAGACTGACGTCTTGAAGAGGGTAATCTATGACAGTAACGATTTGCTTACTAGTGACGGTACTTTGAATATCGGCACTTTGGCCAAAGTAGGCGCGTAAACGTTCGGCCTGAATATAAAAATTCATGTGCTGACGCAAATCGTAGTGAACCATTAAGGTTTTTTTGGGCAGTTGCACACTGATGGTAATCGTCACGCGATGCTGTTGCCACGTTACTTCAATATCGATATAAATGGTTTCGGTGGTCATTTCAACCACATTGAGTAGCATTTTTTCAATCACGCTTTGGAGCATCAAAGCAGTGATGACCATGTCATACATGACATCCTCGTCAGGTAGCCGCCAATTGATAATGAGCTTGTCCGCCAAACGAATAGATTCAATGGCAAGATAATGCTCGCAAAGCGCGATTTCTTCTTCAAAACTAATCTCGCGAGCACCTTCAAAACTGGCACGAAATAACGCGGAAACGTGTTGCAATAAGGAGGCTGCTCGAGAGGGATTGGACTCAATAAGGGATACTAAAGTATTAATGGTATTAAAGAAGAAATGCGGGGCAAGGCGTGCTTTAATCACATCGTTTTGTGCAGTCAATTTATACTCAAACGATTTTTTGAGCGCACTAACCTCACGATAGCGACGTAAAAAATACAGTAGAAACACCAAGGTAAAGCCGCCGCCAATGATGGTATCAAACAGGACATTGATAATAAAAGCTTGCAGATCGTATTCGAGCCAGCCCACATTGATCATAATAAGCATGACTAATGTCATTGATATTGCAGAAGCTAGCATGAGTAGCGCAAGAATATAAATGCTGACTTTAACGATGCTCATGCGTGTAAAGACAGGGCGTAAATAATCTACTAGGTATAATGATGGGATGATACTTACTGTGTTTTGTAAAAATCGGCTCATGAATTTAATCACAAATTCTGACCAAGTTGCCAAGTCATGACGATCAATCACCGTCACGAACAGCGACCAAAAAAAGATGTAAAGCAGCCACTGCCAAGGTCTCATGACGTCCATGAGCTTGGGAATAAAAAACTCTAAGCGCGCAGCTAGTAAGGCAACCTCATCATTTGCTATACTTGGGCTCTTATTCTCTTGATTTGTCTTAGACCGATATGAACGCCAATTCTTCAAACCCTAGTAATCCTGATTCAAATAAAAATTCATCTGTCGCTGATTTTAGCACAGATGCTTCTATAACAAACGCTGCGGTACAAAACAGCCCGACCAGCAGTCAAGGTCAGCAGATGTGGGGCGGGCGCTTTAGTGAAGCAACCGATAGCTTCGTCGCTGCCTTTACCGCCTCCGTAGGCTTCGATCAACGCTTCGCGCGGCACGATATTCAAGGCTCGATTGCACACGCAACCATGCTCAAAGAATGCGATATCTTAAGTGCTGATGATGTTGCCACTATTATTGACGGTCTACAACAAGTGCTGAAAGAGATCGAAGCTGGTGAATTTAACTGGTCGATTGCGCTTGAAGACGTGCATATGAACGTTGAATCACGCCTGACAGATATCGTCGGTGCGGTGGGCAAAAAGCTACACACTGGTCGTAGCCGTAATGATCAGGTCGCCACCGATATCCGTTTATGGCTGCGCGAAGAGACTGATAATATCATCGCACTATTGGTACGGTTGCAAAGTGGTTTGCTTGATTTGGCTGAGCAGCATACTGATACCATCATGCCTGGTTTCACCCATTTGCAAACCGCGCAGCCAGTCAGCTTTGGTCATCACGTGATGGCATGGTTTGAGATGTTATACCGTGATACTGAACGCCTCGTTGACGCGCGTCGCCGTATCAATCAGATGCCGCTTGGTAGTGCCGCGCTTGCTGGCACGACGTTCCCAATCGATCGTACGATTACCGCTGAACTGTTGGGCTTTGAAGGCATTTGCCAAAACTCGCTTGATGCTGTCTCAGATCGCGACTTCGCTATTGAATTCACATCAGCTGCTTCTATCTTGATGATGCACATGTCACGCATGAGCGAAGAGATTATCCTATGGATGTCAGCGCAGTTTAACTTTGTGCAGATACCAGATCGCTTCTGTACCGGCTCATCTATCATGCCGCAAAAGAAAAACCCTGATGTGCCTGAATTGGTACGCGGTAAAGCAGCCCGTGTCTTTGGTCAACTCATGACCTTGCTCAGCCTAATGAAGAGCCAACCCCTCGCCTACAATAAAGACAACCAAGAAGACAAAGAGCCGCTCTTTGATTGCGTCGATACGCTTACCGGCTGTTTATTGGCCTTTGGTGACATGTTACCAAACATCACTCCAAATAAAGAAAGCATGCGCGCCGCTACCATGAAAGGCTATGCGACAGCGACTGATTTGGCGGACTATTTAGTGCGTAACGGTGTCGCTTTCCGTGATGCTCATGAAGTCGTTGGTCATGCCGTCGCTTTGGGTATTAAAGAAGGCGTCGATTTGAGTGATTTATCCTTGGCACAGCTACAGCAGTTTAGCGATGCTATTGGTGACGATGTCTTTGACTTTTTAACACTAGAAGGCTCATTGGCAGCTCGTGATCATTTAGGTGGCACAGCGCCCAATCAAGTGAAGCAAGCCGTCGTTAATGGTCGCGCACGCTTAAAAGTATTTGCGTAAAACCTTTAATAAAACTAGCATCTATTAATAAAAATCCCGCTCTCTAGGCGGGTTTTTTATTAAGATCAGTAGATAAAGCGGCTGTTACCTTCTATACACCTGATAGGCTTGGCTAAATCTACTAAGACCGTTATCATAGGTGAATACTAATATTCGATTTAATAATACAATAAGGACTGCCTCATGACTGAGAGTTTTAATCCACAAGCCAATACGGTATTTTGCCGCAAATATCAGCAAGAATTGCCAAAAATGCCACATCCACCTTTTCCTAATAAAAAAGGTCAAGAGCTGCAAGAAACGGTCTCTGACAAAGCATGGAAAGAATGGATTGAGCACCAAACCATGCTGATTAACGAAAATCATCTAAGCATGATGGACCCTAAAGCCAAGCAGTTTTTAACCGAGCAACGTGATAAATTTTTAGACAATGAAGATTATGAGCGCGCGCAAGGTTGGACGCCAGAAAGCTAATTATTTGTGATTTTCTGCTATAAATAAAAACGCGCTATATAAATAATATAGCGCGTTTTTATTTATAGATTATAGTCAGTTGAAAATAAAACTGTTATATAAATTTAAACGTGCTACTGGGATAAATTTGACTTGCGTGCTGCGTTCCCAGAGGCTGCGCAACCTAAATTTGAAGACAGCATCCCAGTAGCGCTATGTTCTTTTTAGAGTACACCGACTATAAAGCGTGTTAAATACCCTATCAATCCTCTGTCTTGTTTGCTGCGCCAGCATCGGTAACGGATGTTGCGCTTGCTTGGCGTGCAGCCATTCTATCGTTGGCTTCTTGCACCGCTTTTTCGACCTCAGCATAGTCTGAATGACGCACGTCCTGACCGCTGATATAGTTAATAACCAGCTCTGCCACGTTCTGCGCATGATCACCGATACGCTCAAGCGCACGCAGCACCCACATAATATTCATGACTTTTGAGACGTAGCGCGAGTCCTCCATGATATAGGTCATCAAGGCGCGAATGGCCGACTGATACTCATCATTGACCACTTTATCATTACGCATGACTTCAAAGGCTTGCTCAGCGTTCGATTGGCTAAAAGCTTCCAGCGCATTATGTACCATCAGCCGAACTTGGTTGCTCAAATGCTGAACTTCCGCATACCCATACTCAGTCTTACCTTGCGCGATAATTTTGATTGTCATCTGGGCGATTTTCACCGCTTCATCACCGATGCGCTCTAAATCAACCACGCCTTTGCTGATGGCCATGACCAAACGCAAATCACTGGCAGCTGGCTGACGTTTGGCAACCAATAATAAAATATGTTCGTCCAAATCGACTTCCATACGATTGATATCAAAATCCATATCAATCACTTCTTGTGCCAGCGCTTGGTTCTTATCGGTCAATGCATGGATTGCCTTGGCGACTTGATTGGCCGCGCTATCACCCATATGCAGAAACAGTCGAATCGCTTCATCAAGATCTTGGTCAAAACTTTTAGAGATATGCTTGTCATTTTGCATAGAACGTATTCCCTGAAATCTGGATTTCGATGACACCGTGTGCCTATTAAAGGGCACATTGTTTGAGTGCTCAAAACCGATCTGCCGATATACCTCGGTCAATGTCAAAAACTTCGAATGATTGCTCACAATAAGTGCTCATCCTATTTGCTTGTTATCAGCGTCTTATTATCAGTGCTTGATGGTCAGTACATAACCATCAGCGTAATGACTGACATTATCACTCAATGAAAAGCGACTGACGGCTGACTCTAAGCGTCGCCCAACTTAATCATCAATGCGCTTAGCCATAACGACCCGTAATATAATCTTCCGTCGCTTTTTGCGCCGGTTTGGTAAATATCTGATCCGTCTCGCCCATCTCGATCATATCGCCCAAATACATATAGACCGTATAGTCTGACACCCGTGCCGCTTGCTGCATATTATGCGTCACAATAGCGATGGTGTAGTCGTTTTTGAGATCTTCAATCAGCGCTTCAATAGCACCGGTAGAGATAGGATCAAGCGCAGAAGTTGGCTCATCGAGTAACAATACCTCTGGCTTGGTGGCGACACTACGCGCTATACATAAGCGTTGCTGCTGTCCACCAGACAACGACAGTCCAGAGGCTTTAAGTTTGTCTTTAACCTCAGGCCATAATGCTGATTTTTTCAGCGCCCATTCCACTCGATTGTCCAGCTCAGCTTTGCTTAATTTTTCATAAAGACGCACACCAAACGCCACATTGTCGTAAATCGACATTGGGAATGGTGTCGGTTTTTGAAAGACCATACCGACTCGTGCGCGTAGCAAATTAACATCGACGTCTTTGTCTAGAATATTTGCACCGTCAATATTGATATTACCTTCTGCCCGCATGCCCGGATACAGATCATACATACGATTAAAGGTACGCAGCAGCGTTGATTTTCCGCAACCTGATGGGCCAATAAACGCGGTCACTTTTTTATCAGGGATATCAATATTGATATTTTTTAATGCTTGGAAATCATCGTAATAAAAATTCAGATCTCGAACTTCCAATTTTGCAGGCGGCATATTTTGTGGAATATCATGCAGTGTTTGCTTGTTAAAGCTTGCGGCATCTGGCTGAGCCATTTGTGCACTGGTCGATAAAGGGTTGGTTAATAGATTGTCTTCGGTGATATGAGACTTTTTAACCGCCGTTTTTTTAGGCGCTTTATTGATGACATCATTCATAATATTATCCAACCTAACTCAATGAAAAGTGATATAAATTTAAGTAAAAATCGACAAGGCCTGATTTTTTAGTAGCTGTTATTTGCTGTGACCACGGTTGCCAATAAACCGCGCCAAAATATTCAGTATCAATACAGACAAGGTAATCAGTAATGCCGCTGACCATGCCAAGGTATGCCAATTGTCATAAGGACTCATGGCAAACTGATAAATGGTGTTGGGCAAGTTAGCAATGGGCTTACCCATATCAGTACTAAAGTATTGATTGTTCAGCGCAGTGAATAATAACGGTGCAGTCTCACCAGTGATTCTGGCAAAGGCTAACAACACGCCTGTGGTCAGTCCGGCTTTGGCAGCTTTGATCGTGACTTTGGTTACCAGTTGCCACTTTGGTGTGCCCAAGGCGTAGGCCGCTTCACGGATGCTATTGGGCACTAAGTTGAGCATATTTTCTGTGGTACGTACGACGACAGGAATAACGATTAATGCCAACGCCAGCGCGCCTGCCCAACCAGAAAAGTTATTGCCTTTGACCATAAGCGCATAAATAAAGAGACCTATCACAATCGAGGGTGCTGATAGCAAAATATCGTTTAAAAAACGAGTTACCTTGCCTAGCATACTGCCTTGAGAAAATTCTGACAAATAAATACCGGTCATCAGCCCAATCGGTGCCCCGATAAACAAGCCTGAAAATGCCAACA
Source organism: Psychrobacter sp. AT9 (assembly GCF_047272965.1). NCBI lineage: Bacteria > Pseudomonadati > Pseudomonadota > Gammaproteobacteria > Moraxellales > Moraxellaceae > Psychrobacter > Psychrobacter sp. AT9. Next base: position 134,049 of record NZ_JBKOTW010000001.1, on the reverse strand, counting down.
TGATTGATCCGACAATGGCGTTGCGTAGGCCACCTGCGCTCATCGGTGGCGGGGTATCAGCCGTAAATACTGGCAACTGTACCAGTCCTTGAAAACCTTCAACGAACAGGGTCAGTAAAATCCATAATAGCCAAAATAAGCCAAACGCCATCGCCGACAACGCAAAGCCCAATCCAAGCTTATTCAGACGACGACGCTTGTTATAAAGGCTTTTGTTATAACGTGCCTCAAAGCTTGTCTTCAACGGTAATGCGGTAGTAGCTCTGATAGCTTGATTAGGCATAACATTCGTTTCCCATATCTTTTTAAATAGCCTTTTTAGACAACATCAATCTTTGTCGTGCTGATATAAAGTCAGCTTAGCGATTGCCTGCTTTATGATCCATGCGCATGAGCATGAGCTTCGCTATGGACAGCACAATGAAAGTAATCACAAATAAGATTAAGCCTAAATGTAGCAACGACGCCAGATGCAGCTCACTAGACGCTTCGGCGAACTCATTGGCCAGCGCTGAGGTAATCGTAACCCCAGAGGTAAACAGGCTTGGACTGATATTAAAGGCATTACCAATCAAGAAAGTCACCGCCATGGTCTCGCCCAATGCGCGACCCAGTCCTAAGATAACACCACCAACCACACCAGCTTTGGTATACGGCAAAATAATCTTGAACATCACTTCCCAAGTCGTCGCGCCCATGCCATAGGCTGATTCTTTTAATAAGTCTGGCACGACGGAAAAAACATCGCGCATGGTGGCAGCGATAAAGGGAATAATCATGATGGCAAGCACCAAGGACGCTGTGAACATCCCCAGTCCCATCGGCGCGCCTTCAAACAGCTTACCAATAATCGGTAAAGGGCCGACGTGTTCAATAAACCATGGCTGGATGTGATCACCAAAGAATGGCGCGAAGACGAACAAACCCCACATACCATAAATGATAGAGGGGATACCAGCCAATAGCTCAATGGCGATACCAAGTGGTTTTTTTAGAAAAGCAGGACACATTTCGGTCAAAAATATGGCAATGCCAAAGCTCACTGGCACGGCTATCAAAATGGCGATAAATGAGGTCACTAAGGTGCCATAGATGGGTGCAAGTGCGCCGTATTCATTGGCGACCGTGTCCCAGTTATTGCTGGTATAAAAACCTAAACCAAACTCTTGAATACTTGGCCAAGCCCCGACAATTAGCGACACTAAAATACCACCTAGAGACATCAATACCAGTATGGCAAATGCTTTGGTGGAGTTGACGAATAAAGCATCGTAACGTTTTTGTTTAGCCAGTTGGGACCTTAAGTCTGTCATAAGTGTCTCAGCATTCAATAGGATAAGATTAAAAAATGAGCGTATTTATCAGGTTTTATCACAACAAACTCAGCAGATATGAGTATCAGAAGCTATAAATATCATTGGCTTTGCGCTTAAATTCGCTGTGATAAAACCTTTCAAACAACTACCGGAGAATAGTTGTTTGAAAGGGTAATTCGATCGTTATTAAATAATGACTATCGAATTACTGAGCAGGTTTATAGACAGGCTGTCCATCGCTACCTTTTACGTCGTTCCATTTTGCTTTGAACAAGGCCACTGCCGTGTCAGAGAATGGTACGTAATCTAGTGCCATAGCGTCGTCATCGCCTTGGCTGTAAGCCCAGTCAAAAAAGTTCAACACGCCAGCAACTTGCTGAGGATTCTCTGGTTGCTTATGGACTAAGATAAAGGTGGCAGCAGCGATTGGCCATGCTTGGTCAGTCTCAGAGTTCGTGATGACTTTATAAAAGCCTTCTTGTTGTGACCAATCAATATCACCTGCCGCAGCAAAGGTCTCAGCTGATGGTTGCACGATATTGCCAGCTGCATTTTTCAATGCCGTATGTGACATCTTGTTTTGCTTAGCGTATGCATACTCAACGTAGCCGATAGAGTTTTTCATACGGTTTACGTAGCTTGATACGCCTTCATTACCTTTACCGCCTGCACCAGTCGCAGAGGTCGGCCATTTAACTGTTTTATCAACACCAACCGTGTCTTTCCAATCTGGTGATACTTTGGCCAGATAGTCCGTGAAGTTAAAAGTCGTACCTGAACCGTCTGAGCGGAATACCGTCGTGATTGCCGCGTCTGGCAAGGTCAAATCTGGGTTCATGGCTTTGATAGCTGGGTCATTCCATTTACTGATTTTACCCAAATAAATATCTGCTAAGGTCGTACCGTCTAGCTTCAATGCGCCCGGCTCTATACCATCGATGTTGACGATTGGCACGACGCCACCGATAACTGTCGGAAACTGAATAAGACCAGACTCTTCAAGCTCTTCAGGCGTCATTGGTGCATCAGAAGCACCAAAATCAACGGTTTTTGACTGAATTTGTTTGATACCACCAGATGAGCCAATCGATTGATAGTTGACTTGGCCACCAGTTGCCCCATTGTAGTCATAAGACCATTTGGCATAGATAGGCTGCGGGAATGATGCACCTGCACCCGTGATATTCATGGCGATATTTTCAGCAGATTTAAAACCTGTGGTAGCAGAAGAGGCTGTTTGAGAGGTGGTTTCAGCCGTGGTAACAGCGCTACTGCTAGTATCAGCAGTGGGCTCTGCCGTGTCGGTTGATTTATTACATGCCGTGAGCATTAATGTACAACTAACGGCTACTGCTAATAACGAATAACGCATGTAGGACTCCTGAAGTTTAACAACGATATGAAAAAGCATTGTTTGTGATATGCGTGCTATCTTGCCAAATCTTTATGACAGTTTGATGACAGTTGTCACAATCTTTCATTCGCTTTACATAATATTCAGGCAGCACTGCTATATTTTAAATAAATACGAATTATATCAATAATTTATAGATAACAGCCTGATACAACCATACTCATAGAAACCATCAGACGCCATCTTAAGTTGTTATATGATTAGCCAAATACTATTAGCCGTTGGTGCAGAATTTTGTTAGTATGAATAAGATTCACAACACTGACAGACTCGGGGTGCGGTGTATTGAAGACTGGCTTTATTAAATTCGCTTTATTAAAGTAGCCGCCTTTATACATTCGCTGAGAGATCACCCGCCGAACCTGATGTGGTTAGTACCGACGCAGGGAAGTCTTAAGCCTATGTTATACAAGTACAAAGGGCGTGCAGAAATGCCTTTTTATTATCGCCAACCTCTACCAGTATTTTTTGTGCTGATGGATAGCGTTAATAATAAGTTCCGTCTCTCAATCAGCGAAAGATCACTGACTACGTTTAGGTTTGATAGCGCTAGCAGGTTTTTTACGATTGAATTTGTCCGTATCATGTATGCTTACCCCCGCAGATTCTGGCGGTGTTGCCTATACTATTAGACCAACACGCTAGGACAGCATATGACTATTTCAGACACTACCTCGAACACAAAAGCTGCTCAAACTCATATCCCAGCCAATGCTTCGCTCAACGCGACTGCTAGCAAAGCGGATAAAAAAGCAGATGCCCTAAAAACCCCTGCCCATCGCCATCAAACAGACGCGCGCTTTGAAGAAGATGCCCGCGACTTACACCGTATCTTGCCTGCCTCTCGTAAAATTTACATCGAAGGCTCAAGACCCGATATTCAAGTACCGATGCGCGAAATAACGCTTGATCCTACCCCTGTGCAAGGCGTTTCTGAGAACGAATGGGAACAGAACCCACCGTTTTATGTCTATGACACCTCAGGTGTTTATACTGACCCCAATGCCACCATTGACCTCACCAAAGGTCTGCCAAAACTACGTGAAGGCTGGATAAACGAACGCGGAGATACCGAGCAGTTAACAGGTCTATCAAGTCAGTATGGACAAACGCGCGCGCGTGATATCAGCACTGCCAACTTACGATTTGCTCACATTGATAAACCGCGCCGTGCCAAAGATGTTGATGGTAAAACAGGCAACGTCACCCAAATGTACTACGCACGTCGCGGCATTATTACGCCTGAAATGGAATACATTGCCATCCGTGAAACCCAAAAGCAGCATGACTTGACGGACATACGCCAACATGACGGAGAGAGCTTTGGTGCTAATACGCCGACGGTTATCACCCCTGAGTTTGTACGTAGTGAAGTGGCTGCTGGACGTGCCATCATTCCCAACAACATCAACCACCCTGAATCTGAACCCATGATTATCGGGCGCAATTTTTTGGTAAAAATCAACGCCAATATCGGTAACTCAGCACTCGGCTCCTCTATCGATGAAGAAGTCTCAAAAATGACGTGGGCAACACGTTGGGGCGCGGATAACATCATGGATTTGTCCACCGGCAATCATATTCACGAAACCCGCGAGTGGCTGATTCGTAACTCACCAGTGCCGATTGGTACCGTACCCATTTATCAAGCGCTAGAAAAAGTCGATGGCGTGGCCGAAGACCTTACGTGGGAGATATTCCGCGACACCTTAATTGAACAAGCAGAGCAAGGCGTTGATTATTTCACCATTCACGCAGGTGTGCTGCTGGATTATGTGCCAATGACTGCCGGACGCCTGACGGGCATTGTCTCGCGCGGCGGCTCTATCATGGCGCAGTGGTGCATGGTGCACCAACAAGAGAGCTTTTTATACACGCACTTTGAAGATATCTGCGAGATTATGAAAGCCTATGATGTCGCCTTTAGTTTGGGTGATGGCCTACGTCCGGGTTGTTTACAAGATGCCAATGACGAAGCGCAATTTAGCGAACTCAAAACCTTGGGTGAGCTGACCAAAGTGGCATGGGAGCATGATGTGCAGGTCATGGTTGAAGGACCGGGTCACGTCGCGATGAACCGTATTAAAGAAAATATGGATTTGCAGCTTGAGCTGTGTGCGGACGCACCATTTTATACGTTAGGGCCATTAACGACTGATATTGCACCAGGTTATGACCATATTACTAGTGCCATAGGAGCGGCGATGATTGGTTGGTTCGGCACCGCCATGCTTTGTTATGTCACACCAAAAGAGCATTTGGGTCTACCAAACAAAAAAGATGTTAAAGATGGCATCATTACTTACAAAATTGCTGCCCATGCTGCTGATTTGGCCAAAGGTCATCCAGGTGCACAAGCACGTGACAATGCGTTATCTAAAGCGCGTTTTGAATTCCGCTGGGATGATCAGTTCAATCTAGCACTCGATCCAGATACAGCGCGTGAATATCACGACGAAACGCTGCCGAAAGACGCGCATAAGACAGCACACTTTTGCTCGATGTGTGGGCCAAAATTCTGTTCGATGAAAATCACTCAGAACGTGCGAGATTATGCGGCGGGGCTGGATAAAAATGCCGCCAGCGAAAAAGCAATGCTTTAAACAGTCGACTGAACGAATGCTAGTCATTTGGTTAAAAACTTGAATACGAAGCGCATTGAACAACTTGGTGAAGCCAGTACTGAAAAAATTCGTTGAGGTAGGACGAAGATGACCAAGAAATGTCATTCTGACAATCGTCAGTTGTATAAAGAGGTTTGATTTTAAGTACTGAAAAATAGATAAAATAAAAAGCTTGCCTCTAATTAGATTAGGGGCAAGCTTTTTTTATTGGTCTTAATTGAATATTAGAGATATTTGGTTGCTTAACTAACGACGCTAAATACATATGCTTCTTTGTTATCGTCATTAACAAGCATCAAAACCTTGGACTTATCATCATCTTTAGTTACAAGGCCATGTACCTTGCCCTCTTCTAGATGACAAGTGATGGCTGAGTTGTCTACGTTTCCATCCACACGAAGATAAATAGATTTTGGGTCAAAAGTAATATCCCCTTCAATAATACAACCCTGTTCATCTACAATACTATATCCCATCCTTCCCTTTGAGATAGCGTTTGTGACCATGCTAGCAGTACTACGCGTGCTCGTAGTCACTAAGGCACCTTGGTAAACCCCTTTGTAATCCTCTAATTTATCTGTAGAATTTCCTTGATTGTAGTCTAAGAATACTGGGTACCGAAGCTCTTCCTCAAAGCCTTCTGGATTAGACGCATCTTCATAAACCACAGTTTCAAAAAAAGTAAAATCAGCACCATTTTGTCTGCCAAGGTCAAGATCAATGGATCTTGTGCCAACACTATTACTGGTAAAACTATAGTCAGTAGCATTTGATGATAATGAGGTGAAATTTGGATTACTACTTTTTTCAAATCTACCATTTATCAAACCAAATACTAAATCATTGGCATTATAAATGAAGCCATTATTGGTATATACCATCCAAAATTCACCATCATTATTGACGATAGTGCTCATTGATAAATAGGTATTATAGATGTCTTTTAAATCACTGTTGATTACGCCACTGTAAGAGCCAGCAAAAGGTTCAGGCTCTTGGCGCTGTTGAGTGTTAGTATTTTGCTCTACAGAAGGACTACCAGTATTCGGAGTAACAGAAGAATCACCACTATCTGAATCTGAACCACCGCCACAACCAGATAAAGCTAATATAGAAACTAATAACAAGCTTGAGTAACGTACATTCATCAGAAGAGCTCCATTTTATGATAAATAAGCTCATAAAAGGATGAACTTAATTCGGATAATAATAAGTTCAATATAGAATTAAAGCAATAAAAAAATCCCAGCAAACATAAAGTTTACTGGGATTATAAATTTTATTTTGAATAGCTATTGCTTAAACTTTCGACGCCTCAAAGATATCTTCAATTGAGTTGTTAATGGTTTCAGAAAATTCCTCATCGCTTTGCTGCTTACTTAGACCTTCAGTAAAGGCACGTGAGAAGCTCGCAATCATACCTGGGTTTTGTTTTAGCTTAGCACAAGCATCGCTCCGGCTATAGCCACCCGATAAAGCCACCACTTTTAGCACTTTTGGATGATCAATCAGTTCTTGATAAAAACCCGCTTCCTCTGGCAAGGTCAATTTCAGCATGACTTGATGATCACCACTTAAACGATCCAGATTATGCAACAGACTGGTTTTAAGTATCAGCTCACAGTCATGTTTTTTAGTGCCATCAATATTTACTTCTGGCTCGACGATTGGCATCAGGCCTTTTGAGATGATTTGCTTGGCGACATCAAATTGCTGCTGCACGACTAGCTCGATACCATCGACATTGGGCTCATAAATTACTGAACGCATCTTGGTACCAAATACTGGATAGTTTTTGGCTTTGTCCAATAGCGCATCTAAATCAGGTATCGGGCGCATGACTTGCACGCCGTTCATCTGTTCAGCCAGACCTTTATCAACCTTAAGAAATGGCACGATATTTTTGTTTTCCCACAGATAGTTAGCCGTCGACTTACCGTCAACTTCACGCTCCATGGTATCTTCGAATAAAATCGCCCCAAGCACGCGCTCATTATCAAAAGACTCACAAGTGATGATACGGGCTCGCATCTCATGTACGAGATCGAACATGGCGTCATCATTGTCATAATCGTCGCTGCTCACACCATAATTTTCAAGTGCTTTTGGCGTGCTACCCCCACTTTGGTCAAGCGCCGCGATGAAGCCTGAACCATTTTTTATACGCTGTAATTGCTTCTGGTATTCCATTGAGTGTGCATCCTATTGTTATTCATTGAGGTCAAGTGTCTCAAAGCAAATCGCTTTTTGTCAGCTTATATCAGCCTTGCTGTTTTTAAGCAACCTTATCATAGGATGCCCTGCGTGCCTATATCTGATAAGTTAACGATTTTATAAATCGCAACGACGTTGATGGATTTGGGCTAAATTATTAGGGTGTTTCCTAAGCTAAAAACAGTACTGCCACACAGCAAATTGCTAATACCAAGCCTACTATATTAATACGATTGAGCCGCTCTTTAAATACGCCAACGCCGATGATAGTTGCCACTGCGATGACGCCCACATTCATACCAGTAAACACAATGCTTGGTGACTCAGACAATACTTGATGCGCTCGTACATAAGCGTAAATATTACCCATATTCAGCGCACCCAGCAGTACTCCTGCCATGAGGGCATTGCCCTGCCAGCGCACACGAGTGATTAGCAAATAAATAAACAGTAACAGCCCTGCCAGCCCGAAACTTATAAATAAGGTTAGCGGAAAGGCAGACCCTTGCTTGGCAACTTGCTTGAATAGAATATCAATAATGCCATAGCCTACCCAGACGCCAAATAACCAAAGCGGCGTTTGGCGCGCCTGTTTATCCATGCCGCCTTGCTGTGGACGATAAACCAAAGCACCGAGAGCTAAAAACCCTAATACCAAACCAAATATACGAGTACCCGTCAGCATCTCACCGAATAATAAAAATGCGGCAACGATAGGAATGATGAGTGATAAACGTTGGGCGGCATCGGTTGCCACCATGCCGACCGCTGCAATCGCGCGCCCAAGAATGATAAATACGGCAGGCAGCAATACGCCAAGCGCTATGATAATCCCCCACGCGCTTCCTAACAGACTAAGTCCGCTGATGTCTGGCTTCAATAAAAACCAAGTGAGTAAGAACGCTACTGGGTAACCGGCGACGATAGTCTGACGGATATCGATATTTCGTTGACGTAATATTTTTAAAAGTACTGACACAGCGACACTACATAGTACCGCGATGGTTAAATACATCATGAACGTCTACCTTTTAAGCTGCAATTTTGTGTATTTATTATTCGTTTACTCAAACACGCCCTAAACGGAAGCGACTAAATTAGCCAAAAATGAGAACAGGCCCTAAGCCATGTTTTCTGCTCAACAAAACCATAGAATGTAACAAAATATGTTTTATACAGCAATCTATTTATAATGCTTTTGCTAACAGGTAGTAAACGTAGGCAGCTATTGATTGTCAATTTACAATTAGCATGCAGGCGTGATTACGAAGTTTTGTTAAAATAGCGTAACTTCCTATTCACACAAATAAATGTTCAAGACAATGCTTGCCAGCGTTTGTCTTGGCGTATTGCTATTGATGTTCTACCCTTGCCTATGAATGCTCTATTTCGCTTTTTTGAAAACCGTCTACCCGCCTTTCCTGATACGCCTATGCCATTGCCCTCACCTCGTGACGGGCTGATGAAGTTTTTATGGGCATGCACCAAAGGTTTGCGTGGCTGGCTACTCTTTTTTATGATTTTGTCGGCGGGTATCGGCATTTATGAAGCGATGCTGTTTGCTTGGATTGGTAATATCGTCGACTGGCTGGGTATCTATACACCGCAAACGCTGTGGGCTGAAAAAGGTGATATGCTCCTTTTGATGCTAGCGGTCATGCTATTGAGTCCCTTTTGGATTGCCTTATCTTCGTTTATTCATTTTCAGTCGATTCAAGGTGTGTTTCCGATGCAAATGCGCTGGCGTTTTCATCAGCACATGCTCGGGCAGTCGATGCAGTTTTATCAAGATGAGTTCTCTGGTCGCGTTTCTGCTAAGGTGATGCAGACGGCTCTAGCCGTACGCGATACGGTGATGACGGTCACTGACATGTTTATGTACGTGATCGTGTATTTTATTACGACTGGTGTTATCTTATTTAACTTAGACAGCTTATTGCTCATCCCATTTATTATCTGGTTTGTCCTAGTTGGCATTGCGTTGCGCTTCTTTATTCCCAAGCTTAAACGGACGGCTATCGTACAGGCTGATGCCCGTGCGTTGATGGTTGGCCGCATCACTGACGCTTACGCCAATATCATGACTGTCAAATTGTTCAGTCATTCACGCCGTGAGCTGGGTTATGCCAAGAACGCCATGGGTCAGTTCTTAGGAACGGTTCATGCACAAATGCGCTGGGTCAGCTATTTAGAGGTCTCAACCCATCTGATTAGTGTCGTTTTAGTGAGTAGTACGGCTGGGATTGGCATCTATTTATGGCAGCAAGGCGACATCGGTGTTGGCGCTGTTGCCGCAGCCACAGCGATGGCCTTGCGACTCAATGGTCTAACGCAGTGGATTATGTGGCAAACAGCCAGCTTATTTGAAAGCATTGGTACCGCTCAGGACGGTATGCGTACACTATCTGCACCGCAGACTATCGTTGATACACCTAACGCTGCTACGCTAAAAGTGACTGATGGCCATATCGTCTTTGATCATGTTGACTTTAGTTATGAAAGTGAAAACGATGATATCGAAGGCGAGCGCATTGACGAGGTTAATACTGCCGGAACAGCCCTTACCCATTCACAAGTCAAACTACTTGATGGCTTCCATCTAGATATTAAACCGGGTGAAAAGATTGGTTTGGTGGGTCGCTCAGGTGCTGGTAAATCAACCTTAGTGAATTTATTATTACGCTTTTTTGATGTGGATAAAGGTAAAATCTACATCGATGGGCAAGCGATTGACGAAGTCACTCAAGAGTCCTTGCGTCAACAAATCGGCATGGTCACCCAAGATACCTCGCTGCTCCATCGTACTGTCCGTGAAAACATCGCCTATGGTCGCCCTGATGCCAGCGATGAAGAAATCATCCTTGCCACTGAGCAAGCACAGGCTTGGGAATTTATCAAAGATTTATATGATGATAAAGGCAATACTGGTCTGGATACACAAGTGGGTGAGCGCGGGGTTAAACTATCTGGCGGCCAACGTCAGCGTATCGCTATCTCACGTGTCATGCTAAAAAATGCGCCGATTTTACTCTTAGATGAAGCGACAAGTGCACTCGACTCTGAGATTGAATTTGCCATTACTGAAAGCTTGAATGATATTATGACGGGCAAAACAGTTATTGCCATTGCCCATCGTCTCTCTACGATTGCCGCACTCGATAGACTGGTGGTCATGGATAAAGGTCAGATTATCGAGCAAGGCAGCCACGATGAACTATTGGCATTAAATGGGGTTTATGCTGGCTTATGGCAGCGTCAAAGTGGCGGCTTCTTAGGCGAAAACAATTAATTATTGATGAATAATAAATCATAAGGCAGTGTTACTTTTATGGAAGCATTCACAAACAGTATCGATATCGGTGGTCAAAAGGCACGCTATTATGATTTAAGCTCATTGAATACATCGGCTGATAATAAAAATAAACGCCCTAAAGCGCACTTTTATGGTGGCAATGGTTTTACAGTAGGTAACTACAAACCCCTGTTGACAGAGCTTGCTGCTGGTTTTGACATCAGCTCGCTCGCGATGCGCGGCTATTGGTACGACCAGCCAAAAGCCCGTGTATTAACGCGTGAGCAAGATGCCGATCTGCTTATTCAGTTTTTAGAGCAGACTCAAGATGGTCCTGTTATAGGCATTGGACATTCACAAGGCGCTACCGCTACTGCTATGGCAGCGGCCAAACGCCCTGATCTATTCTCTGAGTTGTATTTGATTGAGCCGGTAACTTTTACCAAATCGCAAGCGCTGTTGTATAAGCTGATACCTCGTTCCGTTAAGCTTAAACGTCAACCTTTTAAAAGCGCTTTAACCAAGCAAAAGGTTTGGGCAAATGTAGATGAGTTCTATAAAAACCTACGAGAAAAAAGCGCTTATCGACGCATCTCTGATGAGCACTTGTACCTGTTTGCCGAACAAAGCTTAATACAGCAAGGCGATGGCAGTTATGCATTTATATTCACTCCCGAACAAGAGATAGCGAATTATTTTGGTATCCCTTATATCGACGGTGCATTAAAGAAGCTGGCGAAAACCAAGGTGCCTTACCAACTTATCATTGGCAAGCCGACTATTTTTATTAACGATAAAGTTCGTAATAATTGGCAAAAATTTGTGCCCGCTAACCAGCTTAATATTATGCCTGAGAACGGACATTTATTACCTATAGAAACACCGAAGCAATGCGCCACTTTTATCTTACAGAATTTTAATCGTTAAAATTTTAGCTTATGACTGATTTATTTGCTCCTAGTCCTGTAGATAACTTATTGCCTTATGAAGGGATACTCAATGATCTGGGCAGCGTTGTTGAGAAGAGCCGTGAGCTTTACGACCTCTTACTAAGCGAACTGCCTTGGCATGCTGACATTGTCACTTTGTTTGGCAAGACCCATGTCACCACGCGTCAAATCGTTTGGATGGGTGGAAACAATAGCAGCTATCACTACTCTGGACACGCCCGCCAAAGTATCCCATGGTCAGAAACAGTGTTTCACATGAAACAGCATGTCGAACAACAACTAGCAAATATTGGAATTGTCGCTAACTTTAATTCTTGTCTGTTGAATTATTACCCCTCAGGTAGCGATGGCATGGGCTATCATGCAGATGACGAGAAAGAGTTAGGCTATCAGCCAATTATCGCTGCCCTATCGCTCGGTGCCACGCGCAAATTTGTCTTTAAGCATAAAAAAACCCAAGATAAAGTCGAGCTTTATCTTGAGTCTGGTCAGCTTATTGTCATGCATGGCGATACACAAGCCTACTGGAAACACACTATCACCAAGACTAAAACTGTCAACACTGGACGCATTAGTCTCACGTTTCGGCAGATGCTGCCAGACTAGTCTGCCTTTAGAACAATCTTACCAAAGGTATCGCCTTTTTGTAGCTCACGATGTGCTGCCACGGCTTCAGATAACGGATACGTCTGCTGAATCTGTAATTTGAGCTTACCAGTGCCCACTTGTTCTAACACTCTTGCCATATCTTGCCCACTACGCTGCGCTTTATAACCCGCCACGTTTAAGCTTTTTTGACTACCAGCATCGACGAGCTTATCAACCCAGATCGTTGGAAGTACATTAACGCGGCCACCAGATTTGAGTACATCAAGCGCGCGTACCCCTGCACCCCCACCGACCAAGTCAAGCAGCACATCGGCTTGCAAGTCAGGAAACGCCTCCTCTTTAGTGTAGTCAATCCAGCTCGTTAGCTTGGATTTGTCTATTAACGTATCGAGCTTGGCATATTTTTCTGGCGAACAAATTACCGTCACCTTAATGTTATCTTGCGCCACTTTATTCATGAGCAACTGGATCAACAAATGACCGACGCCGCCAGCTGGCGCATTTATGACGACATGCTCACCTTTTTTGATATCAGCAAACTCTACAAATTGTAGCGCCGTTTGTCCGATACAAGGCAGCGCACCTGCTTGCTCTAATGTGACTGACTCTGGCACTTTGGCGAGCAATTTGGCATCGACTGCCACATACTCAGCATAGCAGCCACCATTGAAAGTCAAGGCGGCGACTTTATCACCAACAGCAAACTGTTCGCTATTGCTACTGACCACCACTCCTGACATATCAAAGCCTAAAATCGCTGGCTGATCATGATCAAATTTATCTTTACGAATATTATCAGCGCCCCACCCTTTGCCTTGACGGGTTTTGTAATCAACAGGGTTAATGCCTGCGTAGGCTATTTTTACTAAGACTTGCTCATCCGCCAAAGTAGGAACAGCAACACCATCCTCATAACTCATAACGTCGGGTTCGCCAAACTCACGAATAAGTACCGCCTGTTGAGTGGTTGGTATTTGAGTATTAGACATGGTTCATCATCCTTGTGGGTTTCTATTATTTTATTTTTTAGTCAATGGTTTGCGTTTCAGTAGATGGTTTGCGCTATGGCAACATCAGTTCAGCACTGATGGGCAAATGATCGGATAGCGTTGACCACGGTTTTCCAGTGTGTACCCATGCATCCTTAATCCTTAGATTACGTACATAAATACGGTCTAAGCTGAGGACGGGCAGCTTGGCTGGAAAGGTGGGCGACAGCTTGCCGTGACAATGCTTGAAAGCTTCGGTCATGCCGAGACTGGACGCCAACTTATCACAAGACAGTTTTTTCCAATCGTTAAAATCGCCTGCCAAAATAAGCGGTTGGTCAGGCGCAATCTCATTGCGCACATAGTTGGCAATGGCTTCATATTGCTTGAGACGATCGCGCTCAAACAAATTCAAGTGCGCACACAATACCACGACAGGTCGCTCCCAACCGATAGGCTGTACCTCACAGTGTAAGACGCCGCGTTGCTCAAGCTTATTGACGGTAATATTGACATTGTGTTTTGGATCTAACGGGAATCGGCTGAGCACGGCATTACCATGATGACCGTTTTCATATTCTGAGTTTTTGCCATAGCTATTTTGCAGCTGCAGATACTCACCAAACCACTCATGCTGTGATTGGTCAGGATATTCGTTGTATTGCATATTGCGCTTGAGGTTTTGACCTTGCACCTCTTGCAAACACAGCACATCGGACTCTATGACTTCAAGCGCATGGGCAATACCTTGCATTTTCACTTGGCGATTCATAGGCGACATGCCTTTGTGAATGTTATAGCTGGTTAGAACAAAAGAGGTGGTAGTCATAGATTCAGTCATAAACTCAGTATTTAGATAGTAAAAGTTGATAGCACTGCATAAAAACTTATCATCAAAAACGAGTGGTCAATTAGTAATGTAGAAGTGCATCAATGTAAAAGGAGCACTGATTCTTATCGAACCAATGCTCTCATATTATACCTATATGCTATCAATGGCGAATTCGTCGATGAACATCATTGATAGCCAGTTTTTTTGAATCAGTAGCGAGTCACTAGAGCAATCGGTTGGTCTTCACCCATGATGTCTTGCGGCATAAACACAGCCTCACCGCCATTATGAATCACATGCTCAATGATTTCGCCAATCGCATCATCAGTGACGCCTTCTGCGGTAGCATCATTAGCAATACTTAGAGTCTGCGCTTTTTCATCAATTTTGGCAGATTGTATATAGCCACGGCGAACATAGAGCGTCTCGCCAGCACCTTGGAACGCGCTACGATATACTTCCTGCAAATCCGTCTGCAACATGTTGGCACCGCGGGCTTTATCAATCTCACCCAAAGCAGCATGATGTAATGACGTACGATATTCTTCTACCGCTTCTTGTACACTATCGACGATATGCTGTGCACTGCCATCTTCTAGATTGGTCGCATTTGATACCGTGGCAATGATGTTTTCTGGACGATCACAGACTTCTTTGTAGTAACCGATATTTTTGGCATCGCCAACGATGACAAGAGGCATTTTATGCTCGCCCCACAGCTCTTGTACGCTCTTATCGACTTGGTTAAAGTACTCTTTTAGATGGCTGCTCTCATTACTTGCAGAACGATCAGAGCCACCGTCACTTGTCGTATGCAGACCATTATTTTCGACAGGGAATGCGATGCTTTCCATATTGTTTTGTGCATCGTCATCTTTATCAAACTCTCTGATGACACGATCATTTGATGCTTCGATCAGGCGAGCCTTATCACGGGTCAGCACGACTGTATAGTAGTGAACGGCACTTGCCATATCACGAACTAGGTCACGAGTGGCAAAACTGTCTGAAATCACAACCCGCTCTGTGGTATCGATGGGCATACGGATCACTTGTACATCGTCAGTACTGGCAAATATGGCTAAGGTATCAAGATTATAGTTGTGGTTTAACTCACTGGTCTTAGCATGAATCTTGTCTAAGATAGTTGTCGACGTACTCTTGTCGTATTCTTTGGTTAAGCGATCTTCTACGACTTTTAGCTGGTTTTTTAGAGCGATTGGATCTTGCTCATTGGCTGGATGCGCTCGATGTGTCTTAACAAAGATACTGACCGCTGGATTGGCTTTAGTTTCACGTAAACTTTTAAGAGTCGCTTTCATATACTGCTCCTTGTTTTATTATCATTTACTTTCAACGTTGTTAATTTTTCTATGAGTCATTTTTTCTATAAATCGTTTATCAATAGGGTTTGATATTTTTATTCTATTCCCTTGATGCTAACAGTCAAACCTCACTTGCTGTAGGGTCAATTTGCAAGCAAATGATAGCGCTTTGTAAGTAGAACAATCTATGTTGTTATAAAAGGCAGGTTTATCTCATTTAAACATATTTAATATCGACCCTCTCGTCGCTTTACTTTCTGTATTGTCAGTGAGTAGGTTGCATTTTCATTAAATGAACCCATCTTTTATATAATATAGGTATAAAACCGCAAAATAAAAAAGTAACTGACAGCCTTTTATACTCTGTGTGTGACATCACGCAAATCACTTATACCAAACCCTATTTAACCAATAATAATTTATTCACTAATATCAGATATCGGATACCTTTATGACACCCATTTCTCCAGATTTACGCCTTGTCGATTTTGCCAATGTTTCACCAAGTGCATTACAAAGCCAAGTCATTAGCGCGATAGACGATGCCAATGCTTTTTTAGATGAAATGACAGCCCATACTGACAGCAACCACAGTCCTGCTGATGTCACTGCTGAGCAAGCTCTGAGCGATGTGATGAATTTTGATCATATCAATCTGGCATTAGATCGCAGTTGGGGTATCTTGTCGCATCTCAATAGCGTGATGAGCAACGATGAGATTCGTCATGTGCATCATGAGCTGTTGCCTAAGCTGTCTGCTTACGGCACTCGTGTGGGGCAGCATCAGCCATTATTTAGTCGTTATCAAGCTATCGTGAATGATAAAGCGTTCTTTGCAGCGCTTGAGCCTGCGCGCGCTCGTGCCATTGAGCTTGCGCTTAGAAGCTTTGAGATGTCAGGTGTGGCGTTACCTAGAGCTGAGCAAGAACAATTCGCTGCGACTCAAAGTGAACTCTCAACCTTATCAGCGACGTTCTCAGACAATATATTGGATGCTACCCAAGCCTATGCATTGCCATTAGAGTCAGCGCAATTGGCGGGCTTGACCGAAAGTGGTTTGGCACTATTGGCAGACGCAGGCGAACAGTATAAAGCCCGTGAGCTTGCCAGCGGTGCCCTCACGCAAGCAGATATTGATGTGTTGCCGACCTCTTATTACGTAGCAAGTTTAAATATCCCTGTTTACCTTGCGGTCATGACTCATGCTGACGACCGCAGTCTACGTGAGACGTTGTACCGCGCTTACGTCACGCGTGCCTCAGAGTTTGATGGTCATACAAATAAAAAAGGCGAGTCGCTGAATAACGCTGATATCATGGGTCAAATCCTACAACTACGTGAGCAAAAAGCCACACTATTAGGCTTTGCCAATTACGCAGAAGTCTCACTATCGACTAAAATGGCAGATAACGTGGCAGAAGTAGAAACCTTTTTACGCGATTTGGCCACGCAAGCCACTCCAGCTGCTAAGCAGGATTTAGCGCAACTGCAAAAATATGCGCAAGATTATGGCATTGATGATTTGCAGCCTTGGGACAGTGCTTATATCGCTGAAAAAGTAAAACAAAGCGAATTTAGTTTATCGCAAGAAGAGATACGCCCATATTTCCCGTTACCAAAAGTGATTAACGGCTTATTTGCCATTGTTGAGCGTTTATATGGTATCAAAGTACAAGAGCAAAGTAGTAATGAGACAGATAGTGAAAGCACATCTGTATCGCGCTGGCACAACGAGGTAAGCTTCTATCAGTTGTTTGATGCTGACGATAACTTGCTTGGCGGCTTTTATTTTGACTTGTTTGCTCGCAGTGGTAAGCGCGGCGGTGCTTGGATGAGTGGTTTTCAGTCGCGTTACACTTATGACGAGCAAGACCATCAGCAGCTACCGGTTTGCTTTATGGTCGGTAACTTCACGCCTGCCCTCGATGGCAAACCAAGCTTATTGACCCATGATGAAGTACTGACCTTGTTCCATGAGTTTGGTCATGGGCTACATCATCTTTTAACGCAAGTGACAGTGGGTGATGTCGCGGGTGTTAATGGTGTCGAATGGGATGCAGTCGAGCTACCCAGTCAATTTATGGAAAACTGGGCATGGGATGCTGAAGGTATTGCGCTGATTAGTAGTCATGTCGAGACTGGCGAGCCTTTGCCTAAAGACAAACTTGCAGCCTTACTGGCGGTAAAAAACTTCCAAAGCGGCATGCAAACCCTGCGTCAAATCGAGTTCTCACTGTTCGACTTATTGATTCATGCACACACGCCAGCACTTGATTATGATGGTATCTTGGCAACCTTAAATACGGTTCGTAACGATATTGCCATCATACAGACACCTGACTATAACCGCTTTGCCAATGGTTTTAGTCATATCTTTGCAGGTGGCTATGCGGCTGGCTATTACTCTTATAAATGGGCAGAGCTATTGTCTGCAGATGCTTTTAGTAGGTTTGAAGAAGAAGGTATTTTTAATCCAGTGACTGGTAAAGCTTTCCGTGAGAGTATCTTGTCGGTTGGTGGTAGCTTCCCTGCCAAGACTAACTTTGAGAACTTCCGTGGTCGTAGCGCCAGTATTGAGGCCTTATTGCGTCACAGCGGCTTTAGCAATGTTAAAAACATCGATGCCGCCAATGCCAAAAGCAATCGCGAGGTCACTTAGATGCGTTATCAATCGTCACGCCCAAAGCGCCGATTTTTAGCAGGCGTCCGCTGTCCCAAATGTCAGGCGATGGACGCAGTGGTACAGGTAAATATTATGACGCCTGTGCCTGATGAGTATATTGAATGTACTAAATGTAGCCATGCAGAACATCGCCCCGACCCTGATGCCATCAGTGCCAAAAACCATGCGGAAGACCAACTCGCTCGTGATGCGATGGCGACAGGCACCAGTG
Source organism: Psychrobacter sp. AT9 (assembly GCF_047272965.1). Classification (NCBI taxonomy): domain Bacteria; kingdom Pseudomonadati; phylum Pseudomonadota; class Gammaproteobacteria; order Moraxellales; family Moraxellaceae; genus Psychrobacter; species Psychrobacter sp. AT9. The sequence continues at coordinate 115,590 of NZ_JBKOTW010000001.1, read as the reverse complement.
GTACGGTAAAATTTAAAACTTAAGCAAACAAATAATACTGATACTGATACTGATACTGATACTGATACTTAAAAGTTTTTTAAGTGCTTTATTATTTAACAGTACTTTAAGCCTATCTAGCAATAGATAGGCTTTTTATTTTGAGTTTGCTATAGTATGGCTACTTATATCTTTGACATAAATTGACCGTAGTATGAAAAATAAAAAAAAGCATCCTTTGTTGAGCAAACGTGAAAAAGCGAAAGCCGCTAAATCGCGCCGTAGAATCTGGATAGCGATTATATTGGCACTGCTATTCATTGTTATCGGCTATTTAGTTTGGGCGCAATCTGTGCCTGAGACTAGAAAAACTGGCAGCAGCTCACCATCAATCGCTGAGCAAAACGAGGCTGCACAGTCTGCTGCTATGCCAGCAGAAAATGTCCTCAGTGAAGTCAATAGTGATGACGCTATAACGAGTGAAGCGACTGTCCTTGATCAGAATGCTACCGCCGCTGACACAGCTGACAACTCAAATAGTCAAGTACCAAAACCTGCTACCATCTTAAGCGCTCCTTTACCAAAGACGGATAGTCTGGCCAAAGAAGAAATTGATCGCTTAGAAGATGAGCGTAAACGCTGGGCTGCCCAAGAAAAGCTGGCAGCTGAGCAATTAGCGATGAATAAAAAATTGACGGATATGAAGGAAGATCAAATTGCCTTGCTCGAACAACAAATCGCACAATTAGAAGCAGAAAGTACAGTACAAGCTAAGGTAGAATAAACATACTATTTTTTGAAGGGGCTGACGATGGCGAATCTACAATTGACGCATGCCCCTATTTTAAATAGCAGTGCCCAATTACTTATCTTACCAGTTAATACTGCTGGCATCCTGCTCGACCCTATCCTCGCACGAACCAAGACGCTATTCGCTGATAACTACCATCACTATCGTCGCGCGTGCCGTGACGGTAGTCTAAACGCTGGTAGCTGTTTATTACACAAACGCACACGAGAACAGTCTGGCCTTGGCGTCAGCAGTAATGGCAATCAACCCAGTTATATTGCCAATCTTGTTATCTCAGATCACCCTTATCATCCGACGCGGTCGCGCTGGCTCACTGACGCTTTAACAGACTTGCACCACCAGCTTATTCCTCTTATTCGCCATCAAGGCATCCGCAGAATTGCCCTATTTGCCCGCCCGCTTATCGATAGTCATTTACACAGTACTGTAGGCAGTTCGCCTCCTGAATCCAACGTCGCAAACTCATTGCCATTAGACTGGCATCTCGATATCTTGCCTTTACTGACGCAGCAACTACAAGACCTTCCTAAGCTGCGTATTGATGTGCACGTACCCAAAAGTATCAATATCTAAGAACAAATAAAACGTTTGTTGGTGCATAGCACAATCTTTAACACTCAAAAAACATGACACCGATAACGGCTTGAATGCTATGCTAAATGAGTGTTTACTGTTTGAGAAAGCACGGTTATTTATTATCAGGATAAGGATACCCTATGAAAATACTTAGAACCCCCGATTCATGCTTTGAAAACCTAGCCGATTACGATTTTTCGCCGCATTATATGATGGTCGATGATGGCGAAGGCGGTGAGCTGCGTGTACATTATCTCGATGAAGGTCCCAAGGATGCCTATCCGATTTTACTACTACATGGCGAGCCTTCATGGTGTTATCTATATCGTAAAGTAATACCGATACTGACAGCGGCTGGACATCGTGTCATCGCGCCAGATCTTCCTGGTTTTGGGCGCTCAGATAAACCTGCCGCCCGTACGGATTATACCTACCAGCGCCATGTCGACTGGATGCAATCCGTACTTGATCAGTTAGATTTAACAAATATCACATTATTTTGTCAAGACTGGGGTGGTCTCATTGGTCTACGTCTCGTGGCAGAAAATCCAGACAGATTTGCTCGAGTAGCAGCTGGCAATACCATGCTCCCCACAGGAGATCACGATCCAGGAGAAAGCTTCCGCAAGTGGCAGCAATTCTCACAAGATACTCCGAAGTTTCATGTCGGTAGCATTATTAATAGTGGCACTACGACCGAGCTATCACAGGCAGTAATCGATGCTTACAATGCGCCCTTCCCTGATGAATCGTACAAAGAAGGCGCAAGACAGTTCCCCATACTAGTACCGACCACACCGGACGATCCTGCTTCAACAAAAAACCGTGCCGCCTGGGGTGAGCTTAGCAAGTTTACCAAACCTTTCATTACTCTGTTTAGCGATTCTGACCCTGTCACTGGTGGTGGTGATCGAATCATGCAAAAACTTATCCCTGGAACTAAAGGTCAAAACCATAGCACTATTATTAACGGTGGTCATTTCTTACAAGAAGACCAAGGCGAAAAACTGGCTGAGCTACTGGCTCAGTTTATTGCTGACAACCCTATTAATAATGATTAACAAAATTTAATATTTCCTTCGTTATCACATGCAGCTCAATTGTTACCGTTTAATGCTTTAAACCATGGCGTGTATCTTCCTGTAGGCATTAAACGGTATATTTATATCCATATATTGATAAAAAAATGCGCTTAGCTTAGTATCCATTTTATAGGCAACCACTATAAAAAATTATTACATTCAAATTTAAATAAGGATAACAAGCTATGTCAAACAACAATAATGCTGAGAATTCAAAAAAATCTACCAACAATAAAGCAGTGACTGGCGTAGAAGTGGTCAGAGAGGATACCGTGGTATTTGAGGACGGCGACTTTGAAGCGTACAACGCTGAGCATGACTACGAGGAAGCTAAAGACGATAGTACTGCTAAAAATGATACGTCAGATAAATCAAGTAAGAATAAAGATTCTGATAAAAATCAAAAATCTAATCAAGACGACAAATCTAATAGTGACGATAAAGAGGATCAGTCTGACAAAAACACCAAAGACAGCAAGTCTAATCAAAAAGACAAGACCAGTAAAAAAGATAATGCTGATCAAGAGGATAAATCTAGCATTACCATGGCAGGCATTTATCAGTGGGCGTCAAAGCTGAAAGACGACTTTAAATCTGATGCTAGTGGTATGACTCAGGATGTCTCTGAAAAAGCGACGGCTATGATGCTTGGCAAACTATTGGATGCGGTAGATCTTGAATTAGCGGCCTTTGATAAGAGCTTAGACGTCGCCAAAAATTTGGTCACGACGGCTGAAGAAAGACGCAAAAAGATCGCTGCTAAAAAAGAAAAATATCAGGGTATGATCGACAAGTTAGATCAAGAATAGTTACTCTGGTTAATTAGAAAATTATTCTAGAGTTTTATCAATCCAATGTTGAACGTTTGAAATGGGCGTTTGGCGTTGGACTTTTTATTGTCAGTGCTTAGATATGATTTTATTAAAATGAAATGTCATTGAATAGATTGGATGGAGACAGCAACATTCAACCTGATATAGTTGAATTCAAATAATTTCGATACAAGGAAACCGAGCGCAAGTTATACATTAGTATGCTTAGCGAGGATGACAATGTAGCGGTATTATTTTTCACTGACTGTATAAAGGTAAATGCTTATTTAGCCACAAAAAAACCGCCTTGAGTGTTATTAACTAACAGCCCAAAGCGGTTTTTTATATCCAGCGAAAGTACTTATTCAGCAGTTGGGGTTGAACCCTGCTCAACGCCTTTCATAGTCAACTTAATGCGACCACGGTTATCAACGTCTTGTACGAGTACCTTAACGGTTTGACCTTCTTTTAAATAATCTGATACATTCTCAACGCGCTCTTCTGCGATTTGTGAGATATGCACTAGACCATCAGTGTTTGGCAAGACGTTAACGAACGCACCGAAGTCAACGATACGAGCGACCGTACCTTCGTAAGTTTTGCCCACTTCAACTTCAGCAGTCAATGCTTCGATTTTACCGATAGCTGCTTTGGTCGCTGCTTTGTTTTCACCAAAGATACGAATCGTGCCACCATCATCGATATCGATAACTGCGCCAGTTTCTTCCGTTAGCTGACGAATCATCGCGCCGCCTTTACCGATGACGTCACGGATTTTGTCCGGATTGATTTCGATAACAGCATAGTTAGGGGCATGCGCATTGATCTCAGTACGGCTCTCAGGTAATACTTTATTCATCGCATCTAGGATATGGATACGACCGGCATGGGCTTGCTTAAGCGCTTGCTCCATGATGTCAGGCGTAATACCTTCGATTTTGATGTCCATCTGAAGCGCAGTAATACCGTCTTTAGAACCAGCAACTTTAAAGTCCATATCACCAAGATGATCTTCATCACCTAAGATGTCTGATAGTACAGCGAAACGCTCGCCTTCTTTAACCAGACCCATCGCGATACCAGCAACTGGGGCTTTAATTGGTACGCCTGCATCCATCAATGCCAAACTTGCACCACAAACAGATGCCATAGAAGATGAACCATTTGATTCAGTAATCTCTGACACCACACGGATGACATACGGGAAGCGTTCGCTATCTGGAAGCATTGCTTGTACACCGCGACGTGCTAAGCGGCCATGACCAATTTCACGACGTTTTGGAATACCTTCACGACCCGTTTCACCCACTGAGAAATGCGGGAAGTTGTAATGCAGCATGAAATGGTCACGGATAGTGCCACCTAGCGAGTCAATCATGTTGACATCACGGCTGTTGCCAAGCGTGGTTGTAACCAATGCTTGCGTCTCACCACGTGTGAACAATGCTGAACCATGCGTATATGGCAATACACCAACTTGCACATCAAGCGCACGAACGGTTTCAGGGTCACGACCATCAATACGCGGCTTACCTGACAAGATATTGTCACGAACCGTACGATACTTAAGATCGTTATAGATTTCTTTGAGCTCAGATACCGTATCAGCATAGGCTTCTGACTCAGCATCACCAGCAAGCGTATCAATAATTGATTGCTTAATTTCGTCAAGCTTAGTGTAGCGCGCTTGCTTATCAGTAATCGTATAAGCGTCAGCAACTTGCTCGCCAAACTGCTCTTTCATGCTGCTAGTAAGTGCTTGATCACGCTCAGGAGCGCTATATTGCTGCTTAGCAGTACCGATTTCTTCAGCCATTGACGCAATGTTATCAATAACGATTTGCTGCTGTTGATGACCGTAAAGTACTGCACCTAGCATCTGATCTTCTGAAAGCTCTGCTGCTTCTGATTCAACCATCAATACGGCAGACTTAGTACCAGCCACAACCAAATCAAGATCGCTCTCTTTGAGCTGCTCGATTGTTGGGTTCAGTACGTACTCGCCATTAATGAAGCCAACACGGGCAGCTGCGACTGGACCATTGAATGGCGCGTCAGAGATAGCCAGTGCCGCTGAAGCACCAATTAATGCAGCGATATCTGCAGACTGAGTCTTATCTGACGATACAACCGTCGCAGTAATCTGAATTTCATTCACATAACCTTCAGGGAATAGCGGACGAATCGGGCGGTCAATCAAGCGCGACGTTAATGTTTCAAACTCGCTCGCACGGCCTTCACGTTTGCCATAAGCACCTGGGATTTTACCCGCTGCGTACATTTTTTCTTGATAGTTGACGGTCAATGGAAAGAAGTTTTGGCCTTCTTTCGCATCAGACTTAACAACGGCAGCCACTAGGACAGTAACACCACCCATGTGAACTAAAATAGAGTTGGCTTGACGAGCGATACGCCCTGTCTCGATAACAACCTGCTGGCTACCATATTGGAATTCACGTTTAACAGTATTGAACATTGTCGGATTTGTCATATAATTTTCCTAATGTTGACTGACGAAAATAATATCAACGTCATAAGCGCGCTGATATTTGTCATTAAAATTCTTTGTCTCTAGCTCCTGAGGAACAAGTCTTTTATCTGCAAGTCCTATCGATGAGACTGATAGTGTCACCTGCCTATCTTATGCATTTGTCTACAGTAGACATCGTACTATTACATATTTTTAGTCGTTCAAATTCGTTTTTTCATCAATATAGTCAAAGCTTATGCCAAGCAGCAACCATACATATACGATGTTTTTTCTATCTTTGCTAAGGTACTACAACAGATAGTAGCAATGGCATAAAACTGACCAAGCATTATTTTACAGTGATTTCTAGCCATTGACCAATTAATTGCAAAACAGGGCTGTTGTTTATAGTCTTCCCTAGATATGACTCAAATCAGCATTGAGTCAACCCTTAGTTTTACAAAAAATTCTAAAACTATAGCGTGAAAATATTTGAGATTAATCATCTATATTAACAAGCATAAAAAAACGGTGTGAAACTATTCCACACCGTTTTAGAAAAATCTATTTTATCGATAGCAACAAGCAAGTTCCAAGCGATTTAGCAAAAAATTCAAAATAGCGCCACAGGATGGCATTTGTTATTTTAGCGATCGCTCGTACTATTGTCGTTAAATTAACGACGTAGACCCAACTGGCTAATAAGAGTGGTATAGCGACCAAGATCTTTACCTTTTAGGTAATCAAGCAATTTACGACGCGTGTTAACCATACGGATAAGACCACGACGGCTATGATTATCAGCTTTGTGCGCTTTAAAATGGTTCTGCAAATCGTTAATACGTGCACTTAGCAAAGCTACTTGAACTTCTGGAGAACCAGTGTCGTTTTCGCCGCGCTGGTATTGAGAAATGATTTGTTCGCGATCAGTATTAGTTAGCATAAATATCTCCGGCAATGCTAAAAGCATCCAAGATGCACTCAAATTTAAGCCATCTTAAAAGCTATAGAATAGTAAATAAAGTAACTTGTACGCCATTCAGGACAACCCTGCATTACTAGAGTTGACCTAGTGTACGACAAGCTCAATGTGTTATAAAAAACCACTTAAAAATAAGCCAGATATCAGCGGAATATTGCCTAACTCAATCATCTGCTTTAAACAGTAAGTTCAGCAACCTGCTTTATCTAAAATATTAATTCAAATGTGACGGTTATTATACCAAAAAACTGCTGAACTAGCAGCAGTTTTTCATAATAGTTTCATGGCAAGATAAATTGCCAATATAATAATCTAAGGTACATTCACAGCCACTACAAACATAGCCATTACAAGATTCTAGCGTATTACTTTTTCACATCGCTCTCAGTAGCATTGCCACCTAGCTCATCATCAGCAAGAGGTGCTGCCGTAGTGACTTCCGCTAAACTATCCGGAGTGGCATGTTCGCTAGGGTTGATATCTTCTGCAAGCTTTTCAATCTCTTTTTCTTGCTCGTCCATATTATTCGATGAATTACTCATATTAGCTCCTAAGTTATTATTTTCTGAACTATTTAGTTTTATAATTATTGATACCAAGCTAAAAAAATGTAATAGCGTCACCCAGCTATGAGTGACGCTTTAAATACTCTACTTGTCTTCTTTAGCATTTTCTAAATTGTCCGCAATACGATCTGCCGCTGCTTCTGACTCTTCAGTATGGTTATTTTCGGTTTGGCTTTTAAGAGCTGCAGTTGCTGATTCAGAACGTTGTTGCTCAAGCTTGGTATCGTTTGGATTAGAGTTTGACATAATATTTTCCTCGATCATGGTTGGTTATAGTTATTGGTAGATTAATGCTATATGTTCATCGTTAATATCTTACAAAGCCAGTTAAGACAAGGCTTTATCGATAGCATCAACGAAATTTTCGATATCATCTGGATTACGTGAAGTAATTAAGTTACCGTCAATTTGTACGGTTTTATCAACGAAATTTGCTCCCGCATTTTCCAAATCTGTTTGCAATGAGTGGTACGCCGTTAAGGTCTTACCTTTTGCGATACCCGTGTTAATAAGTACCCAAGGTGCATGACAAATAACCGCCAACGGTTTATTTGCTTCATTAATTGCATTGATTATACTGTGAGCTTCTTTATTGCCTCGAATGGTATCCGCATTTACAGTACCACCTGGCACTACTAGCGCGTCATAATCATCAACCTTAGCCTCACTTGCAAAGATGTCAGCGGTGAAAGTGTCACCTTTATAGACATCCTGATTCATCGCTTGAACTTTTCTGTCTTCGTTAGTAGTAATAAGCAGTGTGTTATAGCCTTTTTCTTTTAGTTGGTTATTAACATCTTCATACTCTGCTTGTTCAAAATTATTGTGTAGTAAGAAAGCGATCGTTTTCATGATATTCCTTGTCTTTATATTTGTGATTCTATATATAAATTTTATTATTGATTTATCTGTTTTTTTTGTTATGAGTACTTCTTGTTTTTATAGTACTTCTTTGTTTTTATTTAGTGTTGAGACTTCAGCAGTAAAACTTTCTTTGTTAAATCTATTCCCTAAGCATTTTTTATTATTTTAAATTTTTCTTATTAGTGTATTTATTATTTTTATTACATTGGTTATCTCTTCTAGCCTTCCCTAGCTGACTTATCTAATGTACAAAAAAAACAGGCTTCACCATAGGTGAAACCTGCAATAAAATGTGAGGATATGTGATTAGTGTAAACTGTTAGTAAGTTTAAAGAGGATTAATTGGCTCATAGCCACATGAAACATACGAACCATGAAAAGCTTAGCAAATATAACCCTACCGCTGGATTAATTTCTTAGGTTGCAGTCGGCCATTGAGACTAATAGCGCCCAATCCAATAAACTCCCCTTGCTCATCTAGCAAGCGTATATCTACCGCTATCTCGTGGATCAATGGTTGTTCACCGTCACTACTGACTATATCGCTATCTAGTAGAGTATCATTGTTTTCTGAAACAGAAGACTGGTGGCTAATACTGGTTGAAATATAATCGCGCAAATCATCAGTAAGCTGCTCAAAAACATTCAACCGCTGCCCCATATGGACACGGGTATACTGTTCAGCAGTCAATGTAAGCTCAGCCTCGATACTGACACATTCATCAATAGCAAGGAGCTGTGCCTGTCTCTCATCTAACGATAGCGCCTCTAACGCTGATAAAGAAATCGATTCCACTATGCTAAACTTTCCGACCTGCGTACGGCGCAATGCGATTAAATGCCCTAATGTGCCCATTATCTTGGCAATATCCTCTGCCAATACGCGCACATAAGTACCTTTGGTACAAGTCACCGTCAATTGAATCTGCTCGTTATCAATAGCTTCTAAACCAATAGCCTTAATCACGATATCTCTTGGCGCTCGTTCTACTTCGATACCAGCACGGGCATACTCATAAAGCTTTTTGCCGTCCTTTTTTAAGGCAGAATACATCGGTGGTATTTGCTGCTGAGCCCCTAAAAACTGTTGAGCAACCTTGTCCAATATTGATTGATCAAAAGTTGGAATAGACACCTGTCCAACGATTTGACCATCAGCATCACCAGTATCTGTCTGGCTACCAAGCAATATCGTCGCTTGGTAAGATTTGTCGGCATCAAGTTGATAATGGCTAAACTTCGTGGCCTCACCCATACAAATAGGCAATAGACCAGTGGCCATGGGATCAAGCGTACCTGTATGACCAGCTTTTTTGCTGTCATGTGCAGGAGACTTAAACAAATACTTCACTTTTGAGACCACTTGCTGTGACGTCATACCTTGCGGCTTATCAACTAAGATAACGCCGGAGACTTTTTGTTTATCCGTTGTTTGTTGACTAGTCATTGTCATTAATCATCATTTTCTTTGCTATCGACTTCATCTTCATTCTGCTCAGTTTTGATGACCGCTTGACTGATCAAGTCCATCATATAGTTGCCACGAGCCGTTACTTCATCATAATGAAAGCGCAGACGTGGTGTCGTACGCGTTTTGAGACTATGGCTCAATTCGGTACGCAAAAAACCTGCTGCTTTATTCAGCACTTTGATGCTTTCTTCGTGGTTGGTTTTGGTCATCGCGTCATTAAGCTCTGGCTCCATGATGGTGACATAAACGTCCGCATACCCTAAGTCTGGGCTGACCTTGACACTAGAGATAGTGACAAAACCAGTTAGCCGCGGGTCATTAACTGCGTCACGAATAAGAACAGCAAGCTCACGCTGAATTTGATCGGATAAGCGCTGTAAACGTTGGTTCATATTGTTACCTTAATTTGATATGGCCTATTTTTATGGATTAGCCCGTTTGCTTATTAATACATTTAAGGGCTGATATTTGTTAAAAAAGGCCTAGCAGGATGTACCTGCTAGGCCTAAGTACAGCTAGATATGAAGGAGATACTAATATGCTCAGCTGATTAAGCATCTTGCATGATTAGAGACCTTACTATCGAGCAGTGACTTTAGATAGTACGTTCGAACTCTTGAATTTCAAAGACTTCGATCTTATCACCAGCTTCGACATCATAACCACGAACGGCTAGGCCACACTCCATCCCAGTACGTACTTCATTAACGTCTTCTTTATAGCGACGTAATGATTGCAGCTGACCAGTAAAGATAACTTGGTCATCACGCAGTACACGGATAGGCTTATTGCGATAAATTGTACCTTCAACCACCATACAACCGGCAGCTGCACCGAACTTACTAGAACGGAATACCTCTCGAACGTCAGCAACACCCAAGATTTTCTCACGATGTTCAGGCGCAAGCATTCCACTCATGGCTGCTTTTACATCATCAATCAAGCCATAGATAACACTGTAATAGCGAATATCCATGTTGGCTGCATCTGCTTTACGACGTGCGGTCGCGTCTGCACGAACGTTGAAGCCTAACAATACCGCTTCGCTAGATTCTGCAAGCGTTACATCAGACTCAGAGATAGGGCCAACACCTGAACTGATGACGCGAACTTTTACTTCATCAGTTGACAGCTCATTCAGTGCCGATAGTAATGCTTCGAGCGAACCACGGACATCAGTTTTAAGAACAATGTTCAAGAATGACACATTGCCTTGTTCCATCTGATCGAACATGCTCTCTAAGCGCATGGCGTTCTGACGCTCAAGTTGACGTTCACGCTCGCGATTGGTTCTGAAATCAGCCACTTCACGGGCTTTTTTCTCATCTGTAACGACTAGGAATTCGCTACCAGCTGCAGGTGTTTCAGGTAATCCTAAAATCTCTACAGGGATAGAAGGACCCGCTGACTGAATACGCTGACCATGTTCATCAGTCATCGCACGGACTTTACCGTAATGCTCGCCCGCTAGAACCAAGTCGCCTTGTTTTAGTGTGCCTTTTTTGACTAGAACACTAACAACAGGACCACGACCTTTTTCAAGTCTTGACTCAATCACCACACCTTGCGCAGCACCATCTAACGGCGCTTCTAATTCCATTAGTTCTGCTTGGATGCTGATATATTCTAATAGCTCGTCAATACCTTCACCCGTTTTGGCTGAGATACGCGCCATTGGTGTATCGCCACCCCACTCTTCTGAGACGACTTCTTTGGCAGTCAACTCATTGAGTACGCGGTCAGGATCAGCGCCCGGCTTATCCATTTTATTAATGGCAACGATAAGCGGCGTACCAGCAGCACGTGCATGGTCGATAGCTTCTTCCGTTTGCGGCATCATGCCATCATCAGCTGCGACAACCAGTACAACGATATCAGTCGCTTGCGCACCACGTGAACGCATAGCACTAAAGGCTGCGTGACCTGGGGTATCTAAGAAAGTAATCACACCGCGACCGGTTTTTACATGGTAAGCACCGATATGCTGAGTGATACCACCTGCTTCGCCATTCGCTACTTTCGTTTCACGAATTTTATCTAGCAATGAAGTCTTACCATGGTCGACATGACCCATAATAGTTACGACTGGTGGACGTGTTTGCACGTTACTGCTGCGTTCATTGACTGCAGATTGTAGATCGTCTTCAACCTTAGTATCACTAACTGGTACTGGGTTATGACCCATTTCTTCAACAATCAAACTGGCTGTCGCTTGATCAATCGTATCTGACTCACGAGCCATCTCACCCATTTTCATGAGTAATTTAGTGACTTCACGGGCTTTAACTGCCATACGCTGGGCAAGATCTGCGACAGTAATTTGCTCACTAATCTCGACATCATAGACAATTTTTTCAACAGGTTTTTCAAACTTATGCTGTGACGCTTGCGTTGAACGTAAACCATTTTTACGGTTTTTGATCTCACGCTCATCTTGATTTTTACGACGACGACCACGAGCACCAGTGCTACTTGCACCGCGCTTGATTTCACGACGTTCTTTTTCAAATGATTCTTCTAATGCGTCACCGACTAGACCTTCAGCCAATGGCTCATCTTTGCGAACTTCAGCAGCAGGCTGATCCGTATATTTACCAGCCATTTTACGCATTTGCTCAAGTGTGCGCTTTTGCGCTTCTTCAGCTTGAACACGGCGTGTTTCTGTCTCAATTTCGCGTAGACGATTTTCTTCTTTTTCACGTACTTCACGAGCTTTACGCTCAGCTGCTGTTTCAACTTTAGGTTTCGTAGCAGCAACTTTTTTCTTCGGCTGTTCTTTAGGCTTGACTTCAATAGTAGTCTTACCGCCCTTTTTCACAACAACTGAAGTAGAAATATCGTCATTCTTATCGTCTGATTTTTTGCTAGAGCCTAAGCTGGCACGCATCGCAGCTAAGGTTGCTGCTTGACGCTCTTCAGATTTTTTCTTAGTAGCAGCACGCTCTTCAGCGTCCTTAGCAGCACGTTCTTGCGACTCAATCATCGCTTGCTCACGCGCAGCCAACTCTTCAGCCATTTTTTCTGGATCAGGCTTTTCGAATACTTTCTTTTTACGCACTTCCACATTGACACTCTTAGATTTACCTGAAGAGCCGGTCACACGCGCGGTGCTCGTTGTTTTAGACTTGAGACTAATACGACGCTTATCTTGCTGACCATGACTTTGCTTTAAATACGTCACCAACTTCTCTTGCTCAAGCTCGGTGACTAGGTCATCCTCTGCGCGAGCAGGCAGTCCAGCATCTACCAGTTGCTGTTTTACAGCACTTGCGGTTTTGCCTACCATATCTGCCAGTTCTTTGACGGTCTTATCTGCCATTTATTATCACCTACTGTCTATTATTTGCTATATGTTCAATTCAGTTGTTGGCTACAAATGATTGGGTTAAGGCTGGTGGTTAGGTTGCATGTATTATGCGACTTTATACCAGCACTTTATTATCGATAGCATATCACTAAAAGACAGCGATATGCAGTTACCGCTTATTCATTGAACCAAGATTCCCGAGCTTTCATGATGAGTTTTCCTGCGGTTTCAGTATCTAATCCTTCGATATCTTCTAAATCGAAGACGGCTTGTTCTGCCAAGTCATCAACAGTAATGATGTCTTTTTGAGCCATTTTATAAGCCCAACTGACGGTCATTCCTTCAAGATCTTGTAACTCCTGACTTGGCTCTTTCATGTTTTGTTGTTTGACTAGCTCATCAGCGATGACGACTTCTTTAGCACGTTCTTGAATCATGTCAATCGCTTCGTCGTCTAAACCTTCGATGTCATAGAAAGTCTCAACTGGCACATAAGCCACTTCTTCGATACTGGTAAAGCCAATATCGACAAGCGCTTGAGCTAAATCTTTATCGACTTCTAAACGCTCATAAAACAATTCAATGAACGCTTTCGATTCGTTTTGTTGACGCTGCTGATACTCTTCTTCGAGCATCATATTAAGCTTATAGCCCGTTAGTTCAGAAGCTAAACGGACGTTTTGACCTTGTGAGCCAATCGCACGCGCTAACTGATCGTTGGTGCTAAAAATGATATCAGCGGTCTGCATGTCTTCATCTAGGATGATACTACTAACATCTGCTGGCTCTAAAGAGCTAATGATGAATTGAGCTGGATCATCTGACCAAACCACCACATCAATACGCTCACCATCCAACTCTTGCTGAACCGCTTGAATACGCGTACCACGCATACCGATACAAGCGCCAACCGGATCAATGCGATGATCGTTGGTTTTGACGGCTATTTTAGCACGAGTACCTGGCAGACGAGCGACGTTACGGATTTCAATGATTTGTTCTGCAATCTCAGGCACTTCTTTTTGCATCAATGCCGAGAGCATTTCAGGATGAGTGCGCGACAATAATAACTGGGCACCACGATTTTCACGGTTTACATGATATAAAATGGCGTTGATACGAGATTTCGCTCGTAATTGCTCACGTGGTAGCATCTGATCACGTGATAAGTAGCCTTCGGCGTTATCACCCAAATCAATGATATAGCCATCGCGTGTTTGCTTTTTTACTTCGCCATACATCATTTCACCAACACGTGGCTCAAAAGCGTCTGCTACTAGCGCACGCTCAGCTTCACGTATTTTTTGAATGATAACTTGCTTGGCTTGCGTGGCAGCAATACGACCAAACTCAATGGATTCAATCTGTTCTTCTTTAATATCACCAATTGACCATTCTTCTTGATCAAGGTCGGTAATAGCAAGCTGACAGGCTGGCATTTCATGGTCTTCATCGGCAACCACTGTCCAATAACGGTACGTATCATAATCGCCAGTTGCACGATCAATTGATACCCGCACCTCTACTTCTGGCTGTTCGGTATAGACTTTTTTCTTGGTTGATACCACCAAAGCGTCTTCTATGGCTTCAAAGATATCTTCAGGATTTAAGCCCTTTTCATTACTGACAGTTTCTACTACCGTTAAGATTTCACGACTCATGCTATACCTGTCCTATCATTTTATAATTGACTTAAATTTTATAATTGGCATATTGACGTTGTGTTGTCATCGTCAGTCACGCCCTATTTAGGGGTCAAAATATTGATTAATACTGAATTGCGTTACCATTGAATATTGAAATTAGACATCTTCATAAATCAAGTTGGCTTTATCAATGTTACTCAAAGCAATCTCAAACTGTTCACCATCGGTAGACGTCAATTTTAAAGACGTTGCATCGATACTGTCTAAAGTACCTGTTGCTTTGCGGCGTTTTTTATCGCCTTCACCAATGGCTTGTATCAAGCGCAAGCTCACAGTCTGACCGACGTAATCATACATTTGGTCATCTGAAAAGAACGCCCGATCAAAACCAGGTGAGGAAACTTCTAAAATGAACTCACCAGCAATAGGATCATGCACTTCTAGGATGCCGCTTACCTGATGGTTAACCGCCGCACAGTTTTCGATACTTACCTGCTTATCCTGTGCTTTTTCTTCAGGTAAAGCCTCAATGTAAATACGCAATAACGAGCGATTGCCTTGTGGGGTAAACTCTACGCCCCACAGCGCCACATCACATGCAGCTACCGCAGGGGCAATAATAGTAGTTAGTTCTGCAACTTTAGTCGAAAGCTTCATAATTTATTTATATTTTCCTATTTACTTATCTGTCGTACTTAATGAACCACGTTATTTATTTATTACTTTTTTATTTGCGCGGCTCACAGCAATCGTTAGGTGTTTTATGCATTATATAATAGCACTAGCTCAGTATTATATTCGGTTGACATCTACTATATATAAGGACATTACCTAGGAACATCAAGCTCAGCTGATGAATGTGCTTATTATGTATAAAGCAAAATGATCAATAAAAGAGTATGAAGTAAAAGGCAGCGTCGCTTGCGAATAGTCACGCAAGTGGCGGTAAGTAGATGAATAGTAAGTATCGTACTCTATGGGCATAGAGCTTAGCATAAGTAGGGCAGATACCGCGACAACCCTGACTCACAGATACAAAAAAACCCACAAACATAATGGTGGGCTAATCGGCACTGACAAATTTAGTGTACAAAACATCAGTATAAAAAGTGGTAGCGGGGGCTGGATTTGAACCAACGACCTTCGGGTTATGAGCCCGACGAGCTACCAGACTGCTCCACCCCGCATCAATCTAGAACGCATATTATAGGGAGGTTTCGTAGAAGTGTCAATACCTTTTTTAAATAAATTCTAAATTAAGTATTCTCTACTAAAAAATCCAACCTGACGCTATATGCTACGTCTATAAAACTTGGTGCGATTGGGGGGACTTGAACCCCCACAGCTTTCGCCACCACCCCCTCAAGATGGCGTGTCTACCATTCCACCACAATCGCATTTTGCTACTCTGTTCTCTAACGTTTAATCTACTGTAAATAATGCTTAAGGTAGGCATCAATAGATAAGGTCTTGCGAAAACAGAAAGGCATTGTAAATCTAACGTGCCAAAATAGCAAGCACTGCCTACTTAAAAGACACTTACTCAGGATTTTGCGTTAATGGGCGCGGCGTTTGCGGAGCTGAAACAGGAACATCTAAACGAAACTGATCTTCTGCCTGCTTACGTGCATGAACAGCAAGGGTCATACTGGTGATAAAAAATATGACTGTCAATACTGCAGTCGCACGTGTTAAAAAGTTGGCAGTTCCTGCGGCACCAAATACCGTACCTGACGAGCCAGCACCAAAAGAAGCCCCAGCATCTGCCCCTTTACCATGCTGTATCAAGATCAAGCCGATCATGGCAATCGCCACGATAATATGCAGGGCTAATATAAACGTAAACATGGTGGCCTCTTTTGCCGCGTAATGACGACAGATAACGGAAAATAAATCTTAAAGTTAATAGTGGTAGCAACTAACTTGTAATGCTGCCAAATCGATTATATAAATAAGGCGCATTGTACACGATTGCAAGGGCACTGTTAAACCTACTTTTGCCAACTGATAAAGACATTTTTTCGACAAGTTAGCGATTAAATCGCTGTTTTGTCACCTTACCCTAACCAAGCGCGCGACTAAAAGCGTTGGCAATCATCAGAAAACTGTCTGCTTTTAATGAAGCACCACCAACCAATGCGCCATCTATCATGGGATCTGCCGCAAAACTATCGGCGTTATCAACATTGACGCTACCACCATATAGTACAGTCATTGCTTCTAACGACTCAGAAAAGCCTGTGACGGTTTGCTTAATATGTTGATGCGTTGTGCTAACCTCTGCGACTGTTGGCACTTTGCCCGTCCCAATCGCCCATACTGGCTCGTAGGCAATGATTAAGCGCTCAGATAATGAAGCAGCAAGCTCGGGCTGTTGCGCAAGTAAATCCTTTACAACCGATAATTGAGTATCAATGACCGCCAGTGTTTGCTTATCGTCATATTGTGCTTGGGTCTCACCAATACAAAATACCACGCCCAAATTTTGCATCAACGCATGAGTCAGCTTTTGCAGCAAGCACTCATGAGTTTCTTGATGGTATTGACGGCGCTCAGAGTGACCAAGTATCGTCCAAGTTGCGCCAGCATCAGCAACTTGCTGCGCGGAACAATCCCCTGTATACGCACCAGTGTTCGCGCTATGCGCACTAATATCTTGCGCGGCACACAACACTGAGGTATCTTTTAAGCGGGCGCTGACAGCAGCTAAGTGAATACAACTGGGAGCCACCATTAACCTGCAGCTATTTTTGACCACTTGCTCTTCAGTATTAACTGCAGTTAATAAGTCATCTAGTAGCGCATTGACGTCGTGGTTCGTTGCTGGATTCTGCTTCCAATTGCCAATTACCCAAGCTTGCATACTCATCTACCTTGTCTCATGTATTCCTGCCAATTTGGCTTATATGCGCGCCAGTATAACAAATATTTCACAAGTGCTATAGTATAGTGCGACCTGCAGCAGAATGGCTTTTACGGCCATCCTGTTTTCATTGTATTTTATTCAGTTATGGCGCTCTGTAGATTAATGCCTCATGGTATAAGTTAAGGGTGAAATACTTTAAATAGCGGCATACCTTGTATACGACATACCTTATATATAGTGCCATATTCTATATATAGCTTTTAAAAAATATAACCGTTAAAACAATATCAATTCCACACGGTGTTATTAATACTAAAAAATGGCAGCCGCTTAAAATTATTTATCTCAAACGGTTACAACAAGCGTTAACGATAATTAGTGATAAAAGGCTACTCATGAAAACCATCAATGCCTAGCAAGCGGATTTTAGCAAAACATTCGATATCAGAGAGAGGTTATTATGTCTATTACAGCCAATAAATACGGTGGTCTAGCCCAGCAGCTGATTAGCGAAGGTGTCGTGAGCGAAGCGCATATGAAAACTGCGCAGACGGAATCACAGCAGCAGCAGATCGGACTCGTGCCTTATTTGGTAGACAATAAATTGGCCAATGCTTATCAGCTAGCACAAATGCTGTCTCAAGCTTTTGGTGATCCACTCTTTGATCTTGACGCGATCAGTTTGGATGTCATTCCAAAAGACTTGGTCGATGAAAAAATCGTGCGTAAGTTTAATGCCTTGCCTCTCTTTAAACGTGGGCAGCGCTTATTTGTCGCCTTAAGCGACCCAACCCGTATAGATGCCATTGATGCGATTGCCTTTAACTCTCGCCTCTCTATCGAAACCGTCGTCGTCGAAGAAGATAAGCTAAAAAAACGCATTGAAAATCTTTATGCCGATACCATGCAAAGTTTTGATAGCTTTTCTAGCAGTGACTTACATGTAGATTTTGATGATGGTGAAGAAGAGGGTGAAACTGAGCTTAGCGACAGTGTTGATGAAGCCCCTGTCGTAAAATTTGTCAATAAAATGCTAGTCGATGCCATCCGTATGGGTGCCTCAGATTTACATTTTGAGCCGTATGAAAAAACCTTTCGTGTCCGCTTTCGTGTCGACGGTGTCATGCAAAAAATGGCCAACCCACCCGTGCAACTTGCCAGCAAAATCGCAGCGCGGCTAAAAGTAATGTCACAGATGGATATCTCAGAGCGCCGCATACCACAAGATGGGCGCATCAAGCTTAAAATATCTAAAAATAAAGCCATCGATTTCCGGGTCAACTCATTACCGACCCTGTTTGGTGAAAAACTTGTATTGCGTATTTTGGATCCGTCATCCGCCATGCTCGGCATCGAAGCCCTTGGTTATGAGCCGGACCAACAAGAAATGTTTTTGGAAGCTTTGCATAAACCGCAAGGTATGCTGCTGATTACTGGACCGACGGGTTCTGGTAAAACGGTATCGCTATATACTGGCATTAACATTTTAAACACGGGTGCAACGAATATCTCCACTGCCGAAGATCCAGTCGAGATTAACCTCGAAGGCATTAATCAGGTCAATGTGAACGCTAAGGTTGGTCTGACCTTTGCCAATGCTCTGAAGTCATTCTTGCGTCAAGATCCTGATATCGTCATGGTGGGTGAGATTCGTGACCTTGAGACGGCAGAGATTGCGATTAAAGCCGCGCAAACGGGACACATGGTACTTTCGACTCTCCATACTAACTCAGCACCAGAGACGTTGACCCGCCTACGCAATATGGGTGTGGCTTCCTTTAACATTGCCACGTCAGTAAACTTGGTCATCGCCCAGCGCCTAGCAAGGCGCTTATGTAAAAACTGTAAAAAACCCATCAACGTCCCACGGCAAAGCTTGCTTGAGCTTGGCTTTAATGACACTGATTTAGACAACCCAGACAATGTGATCTATGAACCGGTAGGCTGTAACGAATGCCGCGAAGGCTATAAAGGCCGTGTGGGTATCTATGAGGTGATGAAAGTCAGCCCTGATATTTCCCGGATTATCATGGAAGACGGCAACGCGATAGATATCAAAGATGCCGCCCTCAAAAACGGTTTTCGAGACTTGCGCCGTTCTGGTATTTTGAAGGTATTGCAAGGCGTGACCAGTATTCAAGAGATGATGCGTGTCACCTCTGAATAATCGTAAATGCTAAAAGTGAAATAACGGTGATAGAAACTTCAGTGTCGATAGCTTTTAGATTTAATAGATTGGCTTTTATAAATGAGCAATAATATCCACTCAGATGTACTTAAAAATAAAACAGAGTTATACTGGTTTTTTACGTTAAAATAAAGTATGCCATCTTTGTGTAATAAGTCTGGCATCGTTGTACATCTTTGCAATATTTATATTAGACAAATTTTGAGGGTAGTATCATGGCAAAAGCAAAGACCGACATGCTGTTAGACTTTGTCTATGACGGGGTAAATCGACGCGGACAAAAAGTAAAAGGTGAAACGACCAGTCGTAGCTTAGAGCTGGCAAAAGCTACTCTGCGCAAACAAGGCATCACCGTCAAAGGTATTAAGAAAAAACCGAAGCCCCTTTATACCTTTAAAAAGTCTATTAAGCCTATTGATATTGCCATTTTTTCTCGGCAATTAGCAACCATGATGAAGGCTGGCGTGCCATTGACTCAATCCTTTGAAATTGTCGCCGACTCCCTCGATAATCCCAGTATGAAAGAGCTGGTCTTGCAAATAAAAGCTGATATTGAAGCTGGCAGTACTTTTGCCTCTGCCCTGCGTAAGCATCCTCGCTATTTTGACGATCTTTTTTGCTCGCTCGTTGACTCTGGAGAACAGTCGGGTGCGCTTGAGACCATGCTAGAGCGGGTTGCCACCTATAAAGAAAAAAGTGAGCTATTAAAAGCCAAAATCAAAAAGGCGATGAAATATCCTATTGCGGTCATCGTTGTTGCCATTATCGTGACTATAATTCTACTTGTAAAAGTAGTACCTGTATTTTCTGGATTATTTGAATCATTTGGCGCGGAGCTACCAGCATTCACCCAAATGGTAGTAGCTATGTCTGAATGGATGCAAGCATGGTGGTTTGTTTTAATTATTATCATTGGTGGGGCGATTATTGGTTTTTCAGAAGCCAAAAAACGCTCTAAAAAATTCCGAGATTTTTTGGACCGTGCAGTCTTAAAAGCTCCCATATTTGGCAATATTGCCTATCAAGCGATTATCGCGCGTTTCGCTCGTACTTTATCTACCACTTTCGCTGCAGGTGTACCACTTATTGATGCCTTAGATTCTACGGCTGGTGCCACCAACAATGTTGTTTTTTATAATGCCACGCAGCAAATTAAAAATGATGTTTCTACTGGGCAACAATTGCAATTCTCTATACGCTCCACCAATTTATTCCCAAGCTTAGCCATTCAAATGGTCGGTATCGGTGAAGAGTCTGGTAGTTTAGAAGAAATGCTAGATAAAGTAGCGGTCTATTACGAAAACGAAGTCGATAACGCCGTTGATGGCTTGACCAGTTTAATGGAACCTTTAATTATGGCAGTACTGGGTGTATTGATTGGTGGCTTAGTGATTGCGATGTACTTGCCGATTTTCCAAATGGGTGCAGTGGTAGGTTAAAGATGACGGGAAGGAAAGCAATTTAATGCAATTTATAGAATTACTACAAAATAATATGACGGTAGCGTTAGTCGTATTTGGTCTGTTGGGCCTTTGTGTGGGCAGTTTCTTAAATGTGGTGATTCACCGTATGCCGCTGATGATGGTCTATAGCTGGCGTCAAGAATGCAGTGAATTTATGTCTCAGCAAGCAGACATGCCGCAAGAGCATACCATACCATTGACCGATATCGTCGCAGCGGACACCCCTATTACGTTGAGTCGACCAGCGTCACGCTGCCCTCACTGCGCGCACAAAATAAAGTGGTACGAAAACATACCCTTAATAAGCTGGCTAGTGTTACGTGGGCGCTGCTCGAATTGTAAAGCTCCTATCGGCCTGCGTTACCCTGTGGTTGAGCTAGTGACTGCATTGCTGTCAATATTGGTCATCTATCAGTTTGGGGTCAGTGCCGCTGGGTTATCAGCCTTAGTTTTAGTATGGACATTGGTTGCGCTAACCGGTATTGATTTTGATACCCAACTACTACCAGATCGCCTAACCTTTCCTTTAGCGGGCTTAGGATTGGCTGTCAATTCGCAAAGCTGGTTTGTCTCGCCAACTCAGTCTATTTGGGGTTTATTGTTTGGATTTTTATCACTATGGATAGTGGTCAAGGTATTTTTCCTCATCACCAAAAAACACGGTATGGGACAAGGCGACTTTAAGCTACTAGCGGTATTGGGTGCTTGGCTTGGGCCTATGATGCTGCCATTGATTATTTTACTGTCTTCCTTGCTCGGCTCAATCGTTGGGATTATCTTGATGAAGAAACAAGGTGAGAGCAAGCCGTTTGCCTTTGGCCCTTACATCGCTATCGCTGGTATTGTTGCTTTATTATATGGCTCAGATATCGTCAACTGGTATCTTGGCATGTATACTTACTAGATTGTCTTAGAAAGTGTTTTGATCGCTCCTCTTAAAACAAGCATCAAATTTTAAAATAAGCATCAAAATACTGTCTCAACTTACAACCATCACTGTCATTATATCGAGCAGATAAGTCATTATTATGTCAAAACAAGCATCTTCACCTTATTCTCATGAGCCTCAGACCTCGCAAAAGAAAAGCAAAACCTTAGTCATTGGCTTAACAGGGGGCATCGGTAGTGGCAAGTCTGCTGCCAGTGATTGGTTCGCTGAACAAGGCATTGATATTATTGATGCGGATGTCATTGCTCATCAGGTCGTTGCTAAAGGCAGCTCAACCCTACGCAAAATCCAGAAGAAGTTTGGTAATTGGGTATTAAATGACAATGGTGAAATGGATCGTGCCGCCGTGCGCACCCATGTGTTTACCCACCCTGAGGCACTCATTGAGCTAGAGGCGATTACCCATCCAGCGATACGTGAAACCGCAAAATTACAGCTGGCCGCCAATACCTCACCTTATGTGGTGTTGTCAGCGCCACTACTTATTGAAGCGGCGGAGGCGGGTCTGGCTAACTTGTGCCAGCGTATTTTGGTCATGGACGCCGCGGTAGATACTCAGCTAGCCCGTGCCAGCCAACGAGATGAACAAAGCGTACAAAAAATTAAAGCCATTATGGTCAATCAGCTAAGTCGCGAAGAGCGCAATCAGCACGCCGATGATGTCGTGCTTAATGATGGTAATTTGGCTGATCTCTACCTAAAATTAGAGCCGCTACATCAGAGCTATCTTACGCTTGCCCAGCAGCTAAAGTACGCTGCCGATTAACCTCATACAGCGCCATGCCCGTGGCAACACTTACATTTAGACTTTGTAAGTTGCCATGTTCATTACCTGACATCGGAATATAAACCAGCTCATCACAGCTCTCTGTCGTCAGGCGGCGCATGCCCTCTCCTTCTGATCCCATAATCATCGCCGTCTTGCCCGTCAAATCTGCCTCATGTATCGGCTTCGCCTCTGCATTGAGTGCCGTACCGAATACAAAAACACCTGCGTTTTTAATTTGCGATAGTGTACGTGCCAAATTGGTGACGCTAATAATAGGCATCATTTCTGCCGCCCCTACCGATACCTTAGCAACCGTAGGCGTAAGGCTAGCCGCATGATGTTTCGGACAAACCACCGCATCAACACCCATCGCGACAGCAGTACGCAAGCACGCACCAAAGTTATGTGCATCAGTGATTTGATCCAAGACCAATAACAAGCACTGTTCGCGGCCGATAATAATATCAAGCAAGCCTTCATCAGCGAAACCTAACGGACGCGCATTTAGCACCACGCCTTGATGCTGCGGACTGCCACACAATTGCGTGAGCTTGTCTTTTTGCGTCGGTTGAATGCTGATGCCATTGTCTGCTGCCTGCGCCATAATCGCTCGGACATGACTGTCACTCTCGCGACCTTGCTGTACAAACAAGCTAAGGCCATCAAGAGGACGGTGTTCGAGTAACGCGTCAATAGCATGAATGCCATAGAAATAAATGGGTTTTGCCATAATAGGACTACCGGTTATAAAGTGGGTATCGCACACTGCGATAGAAAGGGGAAATATGACGATAATTGTAGCAACTAATCAAGAGCTTAAAAAATAATGTTACCAAAAAAAAGAAATAAACCTTATCGCAAGATTTATTTCTTTTTGAGGGCTTAGGCGTTATAAGTTGTCTTTTAAAACCTTTAACTTGGGAGAGTCTCAACCTTCTAAATGACAGATATACTGCACGATTTCCTCTGTGCGTAAGTTAAAACCACTATTGCCTTCAACGACGAATGATTGTCCCGCACGATAGTAGCTGAATTCTTCATCACCATTTATTTTGACTTCACACTCGCCGCTGATGATCTCAATACGTTCGGAAGTGTTAGTACTGAAGTGATAATGCTCAACCAAGTTGTCGCAAGGTAAGATCACACCTAATGTTTTATGCCGACCATCCTCAAACATAATGGTATGGCTTGAGCAACGACCATCATACGATATCGTGGCTTGGGCGTTGACTGTTACACTGGTAAATTGCGCCGCTGTCATAGTGGCTTCCTTATCAAATAATTATTGCCAAACTAAAAAATAAGTAACGAATTTAATTGCTTACTCTACCTAGGTTGTACTATTCATTTGCGATATGGTAACAACACGTCATGACGCACAATGATTAAAAATCTAGTGGTAAGAGTTTATCATTATGTGAGATTATGCTACCACATTATATCTATAAAGTTTGTTACAGCGGCAATGAAAATTTTATTTGGTTTTTAGGTTAAAGAACGCTTGATGATTTATGTTTAGATTATCGGCTTGCGCCTATAAGACTGAAGCGTTGAGCGCTATTATTGCTGATGCGCTACTATACTGACACCCTGCTATTACAGTGACTCCTAATTAGGGTTATCCTCCCTATTATTGCCGTTACAAAGACCATCATTAAGATAGTAATCACTGATTTATCATAAGCTTAATGAATTTTTATGACAGTCTTTTTAGGGTGACTTACAGGATTTAATGGCTTTAAAATTTGTATTTAATTGCATTTAACATCATACTATTTGCCAACCATATTTGTCTCACTAACATTATCAACTGAACGACTTCATTCCTTTATTTATCCTATTTTAGATATGGCCTCTTATGATTTCATGCGAGGTCAATTGTCTGTCATGAGAGGCGTTGATGCTTGTATCATTAACTTTACATCAGTTTGCGTTGATCGCTCAGCATGAGTTGAGTGTGGCTGAAGGCTTTAATGTCATCACTGGTGAAACGGGTGCTGGCAAGTCGCTATTACTGGATGCGCTATCTTTATGTGCAGGCGAACGTGCAGACAGTGCGATGGTCAGACATGGCGCGGCGCACGCTGATATTTATGCCCAGTTTGATGTGGAAAATAACAGCGTCGTCGCCGATTGGTTTGCCAAAAATGACCGACCATTAGAAGAACCAGAAGTATTGATTCGTCGTCAGCTCAGCAATACCGGACGCTCAAAAGCGTGGTTGAATGGCACGCCAGTCAGTTTGGCTGAACTGAAAAACCTCGGTACGTTACTGGTTAATATTCATAGCCAACATGCTCAGCAAGCGCTCCTTAAGCCTCAGTTTGTGGTGCAATGGCTTGATGAGATGGCACAAATCACGCCACTTGCTGCACAAACGACCAGCAGCTATCAAGCTTATCAGCAGCTTAAACGCCGTGCTGATGACATTGCGAGCCGTGAGGCTCAGCGCCAAGACCGTATGCAATTATTGCAGAGTCAATTAGCTGACATTGCGCCGTTATTGGCGGTTGATTATGCCGAAGTCGAAGCGGAGCACGAAGAGCTGTCTAATATCGAAGCCTTGATGATCGAGGCCAGTCATGGCTTGCATCTGCTTGACAATGACACGGATGAGCCAGATGTCATGACCTTGCTCGGGCAGGCGATTAAGCTTTGTGATAACCAAATGAGCGTCAGTCAAACCTTTGAGCAAGCCTCCGAGCAGCTGCATTTAGCGCAGCAGCAAATCACTGAGGTAACAGGCTTACTGTCAGATTATGCTGAACAACAACTGCCTGATCCTGAGCGCTTGCAGACATTAGACAGTCTTATCAGCTTAGGTCATCGCTTATCTCGTAAACATAGCTTGCCAGCGAGCGACTTAATCGAGGAAGCCAAAGGTTGGGAGACGCAATTAGAGCAGCTAGAAAACGAGCCAAGCAGCGATGCCATGGCAGCGCAAATTGAACAGGCTTGGAAAGATTACCTTGCGCTAGCAACGCAGCTAAATAAAGAGCGCTCAAAAGCTGCGCCCACTGTCAGCAAGCAACTGGTTAAACAGTTACAACCGCTAGCTTTGCCCAATGCGCGCTGCGAGTTTGTCTTTACCAAAAAGACCGAACCTAGCCAATATAATGCGCAAGGTTGCTATGATATTGACCTATTATTTAGCGCCAATGTCGGCATGCCGATGCAACCACTACATAAAATCGCTTCAGGCGGCGAGCTGTCACGAATGGCACTGGTGATGCAGGTATTACAAGCAACCAATGCTGACAATAATGCTGCCAAGCCCATGCTAGTATTTGATGAAGTCGATGTCGGTATCAGTGGCGGCACGGCGCAAGTGGTCGGTGAGCTGCTGCGCGCGCTTGGGCAGACGCAGCAGTTACTGGCCATTACCCACCAAGCACAAGTTGCGGCGCAAGCGCATCAGCATATCTTGGTACAAAAACACCATGACGAGCAAACCGAAAGCGAGCTATTAATACTGACCGATAGCGCGCAAATCGATGAGCTGGCACGCATGTCTGGTGGTGTGATCATCACTGACGTTACCCGCGACCACGCCCGCAGTTTATTAACGGACGTTAAGTAAAGAACCTTGTCGTCATTAGGGCGTGTCCTCATTTTAAAAATGAGGACACGCCCTAGCGTCTCATAACCGCTAAATATTTGCTTTGGTTGATTTTCACCTCAGTATCGCCATATAGTGGTGTGTCATCTCTGTTATTTTACCTTTAATACTAGGTTGCGTTTTTCTTTATGTCTAAAGCCAATTTGACCCATCATTTCTTAATCGCGGCACCAGAACTGTCAGACCCAAGGTTTGAGCAGGCGCTGATTTATATTTGCCGTCATGATAAACACGGTGCACTCGGTCTGATGGTCAATCGTCCATTAGAGCAGGCACGCGTGGGCAAACTGCTAGAAGATTTAGACATTGAAGTGACAGATGCACAAGTGATGGAAGATGTGGCATTAGAAGGCGGCCCGATGTATCCCGAGGTTGGATTTGTGCTGCATACGGGTCAACCAGAATGGGCATCGTCTTTTGCTATATCAGAGAATGTCTGTATTACCACCAGCCAAGATATCCTCAAGCGTATCGCCGCCGGTCAAGGCGTTGGTCATTATCAGCTGTGCTTGGGTCATGCCAGCTGGGGCAAAAAACAGCTCGATCAAGAGCTTGCTAGTGGCGACTGGCTCGTCTGTCCTGCTGATCTGAATTTATTGTTTGATACGCCATTTGAAGAACGTTGGCAAATCGCCGCTGATAAGATTGGCGTTAACTTTGACTACCTTAGTAGTGATATTGGTCATGCTTAATGACTAGCTATGATTGTTAAATTATCCGTTTAAATAAAGCCGCATTCAAATTAAAGCCGTTAAGCCAAATGAATCACGCCCAACAGAAGAATCACGCCCAACAGAAACAGGAAGCGCGCATAATGATGGTAGAGTCTGATACTAGCACTGAAATCGAAACTGCTGACACTGCTGTGGTGGAACCAGTTATTAAGCCTCATCTTATTTTGGCGCTCGATTACGGGGTTAAAAAAATGGGGATGGCGCTAGGCAATACTATTACCGAGACTGCGCGTGCCTTTGATATTTTAGCCATGAATAATGGTCAACCGGACTGGGATAATCTGCTAGGTATTATCAAGGTCTGGGGTGTAACAAAAGTGGTGGTGGGGTTGCCGCTTAATATGGATGGTAGCAGCTCAATGCTGTCGAAGCGTGCGCATAAATTTGCCCGTCGCCTAGCGCATCGAGTCATGGAACAGCATCTACCAGTGGTCGTGAGCCTCTGTGATGAGCGCCTGACCTCAGTGGCGGCGCGTGAGATCGCGTGGGATAATGGTTGGATTAAGCATGAACGCGACCCAATCGATGACATCTCTGCCTGTATTCTGATGTCGACTTACTTTGCTGACCCGAGTAGCAGTATCGCCATCGACGCCATCAAAGCCGATTAAATCAGCGACAAGCCTGCTGTCAAAACAGCGCCAATTTCTGACATATCGTCACTCTACACGGATAAATGCCTGATTATTATGACCACTGTCTCAGACCAATCTCTGCAAAAAAAATCGCAACATGGTTTTGCACCGCTTGCCATCGCCCGTATCAAAGGCGCACAGCGAGCGAATCAAATAGCGATTTATCTTATTTATGCCGCCATTCTCGCCTTTGTGGTCTTTGGCACCATTGCCAGTATCAAAGCCTTCCATGACAATCAGCTGCTTTATCAACTTTTCTATAACCTGCCCTATGCCTTGGTTGCGCTCACGATTCCTATTACTATTTATGATGCGCTGGTGATTTATCGTTATCGCTTAAACCAAGCGTCGATGATTGCCATGAGTATTGGCGTCTCGACCATCATATTGATTGGTGGATTATTATTCGCTGATACCGCATGGTTAGGCTTATCTTGTTGGCTAGGTGTGGCGTTTTTATTTAAAGTGAGCTTTAAGCGCTTTTTTAATTTTTTAGAAGTAGAAAAAGACACTGAAATCGCTGAAGAAGCGTAAAACATGCTTATAAAAATATACTTATAAATGACGAAAAAAACTTTCACCTTATACTATCGACTTGAATGACTATTATGAACACTTCTACCACGCAAACGACGATCAATCATCATTTAGATACTCAAGGGCTGATCTGCCCTGAGCCTGTCATGATGCTGCATCGAACCATCCGCAAAGCCGATGCTGGCGAGGTAATTGAAATACTCGCTACCGACCCAGCCACCACTCGTGACATTCCTAATTTCTGCCGTCATTTGGGGCATGAGCTTGTCCAGCAAGAAACGCTGGCTGAAAATGTAGATCTAAGTATCGATCCCGATGAAATAACGGTCGCTGGCGATGAGGATGCGCCAATCAGCGCCACGCTTTATCGTTATTTGGTTAAGAAAAAGAACATTTGAACGCATTCAATTAGCTCTATATAGCATCAAGATATCTTTGCTTTGTACCAAACATACCATTCACAAATTAAAGGTAGATAACGTGTTACCAACCGAAAAACAGTATGTGCAGTGGCTCGAAAACACAGACGGAAACGACACTTTCCATAATGCCCGCTGGTTATCGGAAAGCCATCATCTACCGCCTGCGCGTATTGTATTGGTCGATGACAAAACGACTGCAGATGAGGCTTACCGCTTGGCTTGCGAAGGCACGTCACTACTGTGGCGTGGTGACTTTCATAATGCCAAGCAATTACTACAAGCCCTCGCTCGGCGCATCGAGCGTACCAATGAGCGCGCCGAGCAGCGCAAAATAAAGAAAGCGGCTAACAAAGCAGCTAAGTCTACAGCAGAATCTGATTCAGCCAGCTCTAAAGAAATACCCAACCTATTTCATCAGCAGCGCCAAATCCAAGCTCAGCGCTCGCGCATATTAAGCCGTTTGCTACTAGAGCTTGATGCCAATTATGTCAGCCAGCTACGCCGCGCCCCTGATGTCAGTGCGGCCTGCACAGCAGCTTTTGGCCAGTTGGATAAAACGATAGACGAATCGTGCGTGCTATCATTTCGTGATTTGCAAGGGGCGCTTGGTGCAGCGCAGTGGCGCGAAAAAGGCGTACCGATTGAAAGCCTAGGTCTATCGATATTCCCGCATTATGGTGTCTTTGCGCCAACACGGCATGAGTATGTACCGCTATTGCTTGATGCACCACTGCCAAAAATTCATGAGGTTGCCTATGACATAGGTACTGGCACTGGTTTACTCGCCGTTATCTTAGCGCAGCGCGGTGTCAAACAGGTGGTTGCCACGGATTTAAATCCACGTGCTTTAGCCTGCGCCAGCGAAAACTTTACACGCCTACAATTGGCTAACGTACAGTTGCAGCAAACGGATTTATATCCGACTGATGCGCCACTCGCCAATCTGATTGTCTGTAATCCACCTTGGTTACCTGCTAAGCCAAGCTCGCCGCTCGAATACGCCGTTTATGATGCCAATAGCGCGATGCTGCGTGGATTTTTGCAGGGCGCGAAGTCTCACTTAGCTAAGCAAGGTGAGCTTTGGTTGATTCTGTCAGATTTGGCGGAACATCTACATCTACGTACTCGTGATGAATTACTAGACTGGTTTGCAGATAGCGGTTTAAAAGTAAAATACCGTCTCGATACCACACCTAAGCATGGTCGCAGTCAAGATGATACTGATCCTCTATATGCGGCGCGTAGTGCGGAAGTGACCTCGTTATGGTGCTTAGAACCTGCCTAATATTTAATAATTGAGCATTATTTTATGAGCCATCACTTATGAGTCGCGACCGCGCCGTACAACAGCGACAACCAAAAGCGCTGGCAGTAGACGACGAACCAACTTACATCACTGAGTTTCGTCAAGCAATGCTGGCGCGCGGTCTCGCCACGCGGACGCGTAATGCTTATGTGCGCGATTTGCGCTCTTGCGAGCTGACCAATCCTATCGCCCTGACCCGCTGGCAGCCTGATGACGTGCTGCACTGCTTATCAACTCTCACTCAAGAAGGCAAAACCCCACGTACCCAAGCACGTATGCTCTCAAGCTTGCGTCAGTTTTATCTGTGGATGATTGCCAGTAATCTGCGTGAGGACAACCCTTGCGAGCGTATCAAAAGTCCTAAACTCGGACGTCCACTACCAAAGGACTTAAGCGAGGGGGATGTTGATAATCTACTCGCTGCACCCGATACCAGCACCGCGCTGGGACTGCGTGATAAAGCCATGCTAGAGGTGCTATACGCCTGCGGTCTACGGGTTAGCGAGTTGATTAACCTGTCACTAGAACAAGTCAATTTAAACTCTGGCTGGCTACAAATCACTGGTAAAGGCAATAAAACCCGACTGGTGCCATTGGGCGAATATGCCAGTGATGCGCTGGAAGATTATCTGACGCATGCTCGTGGTGATTTGATTGCGCATTTGAAATCAGGAAATTGCCAAGCAGTATTTTTGACAGCGCAAGGCGGGTATATGACGCGGCAGAACTTTTGGTATTTGCT
Source organism: Psychrobacter sp. AT9 (assembly GCF_047272965.1). Lineage (NCBI taxonomy): Bacteria > Pseudomonadati > Pseudomonadota > Gammaproteobacteria > Moraxellales > Moraxellaceae > Psychrobacter > Psychrobacter sp. AT9. Next base: position 84,791 of record NZ_JBKOTW010000001.1, on the reverse strand, counting down.
TAAAAAATACGCCAAAGTTGCCAATATTGATAAAGAGTTATCACCGCATACGCTACGCCATGCCTTTGCCACGCATTTGCTCAATCATGGGGCGGATCTTCGTAGTGTGCAGCTACTACTCGGGCACAGTGATTTGTCTACCACGCAGATTTATACCCATGTGGCAACGGCGAGATTGCAGAAGTTGCATGCTGAGCATCATCCGCGCGGTTAAAGTCGAAATTAAAGATTTATTGATGATTGTAAAAGGAATATAACGTGTTGCAAGCTCAGCCATCTACTCTGCCTACCCTAACAAAAGGGCAAAATTCTGCTCTTAAAAACCTGACCATCATGGGTTACTTAGAAGGCACTTCTTTTTTATTATTGCTTGGTATCGCCATGCCACTAAAATACATGCTGGGTATTCCTGAAGCAGTGAAATATGTCGGTATGGCGCATGGGGCATTGTTTATTGCCTATATTTTGATGCTATTGATTGCAACGAGCAAAATAAAAATGCCGCTGTGGGCAATGCCTGCAGGCGTAGTTGGATCTTTCTTGCCATTTGGGCCGTTTGTGTTTGATCATTTACTTAAGAAGCGTTTGAGAAAATAGTTTCACAAGTATTTTGGTCACGTAAACCTATATAGTCTGCCCACTATAAAATCGCTACAGCGATAACCTCGCTAACCATACTAATGTATAGCTTGCACTCGGTTTCCTTGTATCGACATTACTGTGGATTGACTATACCAATGTTGTGATGGCAAAATTACAGAATTTGCATGCTGAGCATCATTTGAAAGGGCAAACTGATCAACTACTTTGAAAAATATAATCAAGATCTAACCAATTATTTTTCAAAGGTAGTCTATCTACCTCACACCGTTTCTGCGTCGTAATAGTCAACGATATTTAGCAACGTCTGTTCATAGTTGTAAATATCGTCAATAGAGTTAATTTGCTCCTTGACTGACTCTTTGTTTTCTTTAAAAATCGTGATGTACTTTACACTTCTATCTAAATGTAGTCTGCATATAGGTTTTCTATTATTATTATCTAGTAAAATTCCGAAATAGGACTTTGTATCTCTGTGATAGACTCTATCTTTCGCAACTTTGCGTCTCAAAATCGCAAGCACAATCCCATATCCTTCAAGCTCTTCTTCTGTAGTAATAATTCCATTATCGTTTTCCTCTTCTAAGCCTTCATCGTCAGATAACTCACCTGCTTGGCTCTTTTGCTTCTCTTCTTCTTTATTCAATGCCGCATTTAAACGGTCATTAACACTATCATTGATCATCTGAGTAAAAGCTTTTTGGATAATATCTGTAAACTCTTGTACTACTCCAGACGTCAAACGTCCTGAGTAGACAGGGCTTGCAAAATGTCTAACAAACTCTGTTGAAGGATTTTCCATTTCCTGCTTTATCAATGCTTTAACTTCACTGGTATACTTTAAAGTACTTGCGTTGTTGACGATTTTATCAACATCAAAATTTGATTTATGAAACTTCTCTATTTCTTTTATGTGACCCTCTTTTAACTTTAAGATATTGAATTCGAAGAATGGTTTTTCATCCATTTTATTTGGCTCTACTAAATCAGTGTAGAATTTATAAACGATACCATTAGTTAGTAGGGCAAAACGTGTTTTAGTAACATGGAAATATCTGAATAACTGCGATGAATTATTAACATCTAAAGGCGAGTTCCAGTGCTTGCACTCGATAACTAATATCGGAGCTTCGTTTTGATATATAGCGTAATCTACCTTCTCACCTTTTTTTATGCCAACATCTGCAGTAAATTCTGGTACGACTTCTAAAGGATTAAAAGCGTCATACCCAAGGATATTTATGAAAGGTAATATAAAAGCATGCTTTGTACTTTCTTCATTGCCTATTTTATCTTTGAGGTTTTCGACTTTATCTGCTAGTCCTTTCAACTGATTAAATAATTCCATTATTTCTTCCCTAAATAATATTTAATATATTTCTCAAATCTAACGGAGTTAATAGATATTAGCAATGAATTTTTGTTCGTAAAATTCTGTGTGCTTATAAACTCTAAAATTAGTATCGACGAAATTGACAGCTTAAGTCAAAATTTGTACCAAAAGTCATTCCGTAATTCCTATTACATGACATACTTACAAGTCCTAAAACTTTATTACGAAGTCATAAGGTACGCTACCTAAATTTCCCACCATATAATTCTACTAATCCATAGCTGCAAACCCGCTCTTTTCTCGTTACAATACGCGTATGATGTGCACGCTGCATAACTGAGCAATGCACCGCCTTTTACTTATCCATTATCTGAGAATCTCATGAGCCATAGACCCCCTGCTGACCTGTTGAAAAGTGCCCAACATTGGCGTGAAGATATTAATTTTCGCCAAGATGTACTGGGCAAGCCGTTTGATTTTGCGACCACATGGGGTATTTTTTCACCGCAAAAGCTCGATGATGGTAGCTTGATGCTGCTTGATTATATTGACTTTGAAGCGGATGATGACTCAATCGATTTGGGCTGTGGCTATGGCGTGCTTGGTATGACGGCAGCGCGTGAATGTCCGAATGGTCTGCATACATTGATTGATAAAGACTTTATGGCGGTAGAATATGCGCGCCTAAATTGTGAGAAAAACGGTCTTAATAATGTCGATGTACATTTATCAAACGGCTTCAATCACGTGGCAAAAGACAAAGACTTTAGCCTTGTGATGTCGAACTTGCCTGCCAAAGTGGGTAAAGAGCAGCATTATCTATATTTCCTCGATGCCTATGCGCGCATGCGTAAAGGTGGCCGTTTTTATGTGGTAACAATCAATGGCTTGCGCCAATTCGTGAAACGCTCATTTACCGAAGTGTTTGGCAATAGCGACAAGGTCAAGCAAGGCAAAACCTATACGATTACAATGGCGACCAAAGACTAATACCAAACGCCAAAAATACGATTAGCTGTGTCAAAATCGCTTAGCCTACAATGCGTAGTACTTGTACTCTTTCTCCTTGCTACTCTAATTTTTGTGAATGATATAAATTTTTGAACGTGACACAAATAAGAAGCCCGCTAAAACATATAGTTTTAGCGGGCTTCTTTATGGCAAATGATATCTCGCTACATCTGCCGTTTAAGCAAATACCCACCCAATATCGCACTGGCAATGATCGGTAGTAGCACCATCAATAATGGCGAAAATCCAGTCGCCAATGAGACAAAGCCAACCAAGTCTTGCACGTAACTAAATAGCAAGCCAAACAATAATGCCACCACGATACGCAAGCCCAAGCTATGTGTACGCAATGAGCCAAAGACGAAGGAGCAAGCAACGATCACCAACGACAATATCGATAATGGTGATAGCAATTTTTGCCAAAATGCCAGCTCATGACTCAAAGAGCGTTGACCTTGTTGGCGCATAAACTGACGATGCTCGTATAGCTGGGTCAATGACAGATCTTCGGCTTTGCGGGTGAGTAAATACACAGACTCAGGCGCAAAGGGCAAGCTTAAGGTATCTGACGGCGAGATCGCTTGGCTACTCTCAAAGCCTTGATTAATCATCAGCTTGGTCATGTTATTCAGCTGCCACTCGTAACGATACTGCTCGCTCGGCTGGCTACTGACTGTATCCAGCGGTTCGCGACCAATATACTGCCCACCCTCAGCGTGAACAGCCGTTTGTAGATTGCCATTATTGTCTAAATGCCAACGTTTGACCTCGCCGATATTACCTTGTACATCGGCATAATCGATATACAAAATATCGCTACCATCCGGCTTGGTACGACCAGCTTTTGTATTCTCAAAACGTGGTTGCACTGTCCAATAACCACGCACCGATGTGACCAACGAAGTGCTGTCTTCATCGTTGATCTCTTTTGCCAATTGATTAGAGTGCGGCAAAATAAACTGATTGATGAGCAAGGCAAGCAGTACAAAAATCAAAGCAGGCTGTAATACCCAGCCAACGATGCGATAAACGCTAACGCCAGCGGCACGCATGACGACCAACTCACTTTTATTGGCGAGTAAACCCAAGCCGACCACTGCACCGAGCAATGCACCCGTCGGGATAAACTGCTCTAAAAAATAAGGCGAGCGATAAAAGATATATTTAATCGCCTCACCCATCGTATAGCTATCATCTAACGAATCCAGCTCAGACAAATAAGAAAATACCAGTTGTAATGCCCACAGACCTATAACCGCTCCGACGATTGCTAGCAAAGCATTCAGTTTGACGTAACGGCTAAGGACTTTTAGATTGGCAGGTTTTTTGGCAAACTTAGCATTCGCGTTTTGCGAGTTAGAATTGGGAGATTTAGAGAATAAAGCACTCATGAGGACTGCCCTCCTTGTGAGCCACTACTTTGATGATCGGTGACTGTTAGAGACCCATTCTCTGGTTTGCGAAAGCGCAATCGGTGCTGCACACGGCTACCCCAATTCATATAAAGTGCCAATACCATAAATCCTAAAATCAGCCAAGCATATGCCCAAACGCTCACACTACCTTTGCTCACAGCGTTTTTGAGTGAAATGATACCCAGCGCACAGCTGACAAACAATAAAATCGAAGGAAATAGGCGTAACCAACGACCTTGGCGCGGACGTACTTGCGCCAGTGGTACAGCGAGCATCGGTGCAATAATCATCAACCACGGCAAAGCAAAACGGTAGCCAAGCTCACCCTGTGCCGCACGCAGCGCATTTTCACCACCGAACTGGGCACTGCCAGTTGCCGCTTGCCATAACGGTCCGATTGCTTGGGTTTCGATATTGTCTTCGGTGATCACATCTTGTGAGGATTCCGTCAAGGTAATGCGATAGCGATCAAAGCCGACTTGGTTATACTTCAAGCTGCCCGCGCCGACCTCGTAACGACGCCCTTGGAATAAATCCAACTGGGTCACGCCCTTGTCACCTGTCTGTACTTGCTCGGCTCTTTTGGCCAAAGTAATGGTGTCTTTACTTATGTTTTTATCGCCCTTGCTTATCAGCGCTTGCGGTACATCTGGAATCGCTAATTGTTCTGCGGTTTCAGGATCAATCGTATTATCGACATCCATGGCAGCCGCTTTAGCGTTGCTACCTTTAGCTTTTGGCTCAGACTGAATGAGTATTACGTCTTGTAGCTGTTTTTTGTCGTCGCTAAGGCTGCCAACATAGAGATGGTAATTGCCACTACTGATAAACTCATTGGGGCGAATCAAATCAAAGGCACTGGTAAAGGCTTGCTGCTGCCAAATAGCCTCAGATGAGCGTACACCCCACGGTTTTCCGACGACTGATAATGCAGCCTCGCCAACGAATAAGGCCAGTATCAAGGGAGTCATCAGCCGAGCCAGCTTGCCGCGTGAGACACCACTGGCGTTGATAACCGCCATTTCTTGATCGACATATAAGCGCCCAAATACCAGCATTAGAGCAATAAAAAAAGCCAAGGGCAAAATCAGCTCTAAAAAATACGGCAAGTTATAACCAATGATGGTAAATAATAAGCTGATATCTAGATTGCCTTCTGCGGCAATGCCAAAGTAACGTATCAGACGGCCACCAAGCATCATAACCACCAAAAACCCCAATACCAAAGCGGTGGTTGAGGCAACTTGTTGGGTCATGTAGCGGCGTAATATCACAATAGGTACTCTTTAACAGTGGATATGTGGACGGTGTATCGCGTGCTGACTGACAGAGCCAAGCGCAATAGTATGGTGTTACCAGTTTAATGCTACTCAAATGCCTAAACAGACAAACACTTAAATAGATATCAACGTAACGGTGCCACTTATAAGTCAAATGATATAAAGATAAGCGATAAACGTAACCGCTAATGCTAGCATATTTTGATAAAAAATGACTGTGAAATGTGTGCTAAAAAATCACCCAAGCCTTGCTGATGACGCATGATTCAGCATGAATAAACACTGGTAGACGTTACCAGTAGTCAATAAATCACATAAATGGTAAGGCATGACTGGCTGCGGTATTGCGTCAATTTAATTAGCCAGTGTTTTTGCTTTTAGAAAGGTTTGTTTGTCATTCGTATCAAGTCACAAATATGAGTAGCATTAATTGCTAGACTGATTGATTGTCAATACTCATCTCTACCACAATTATTGGAGCATAAATAAAATGTCTAATCCCTCTACCCTACTTGAGCTGGCTGGTGGCGAATTTGATACCCTTGATTGGTCAAACTGCGCTATCGTCTTTATTGATTATCAAAACGAATATGTCGATGGCGCCATGCCATTAGGTCAAGCAGGCAGCAAAGCCACTGCAAACGCGCGCCTATTGCTTGATAAAGCCCGTAAGCAAGACGTTCCTATCTTTCATATCGCTCATCATGGCGAAGACAATGGCAATGTTTTTGACCCATTGTCTGCTAACGTCGCTATTGTGGACGAGCTAAAACCAATGGATGGCGAAAAAATAATCACCAAAAAGCATCCTAATGCCTTTCATGACACTCAGCTTCAAGCACTTATCTCAGCGACCGGAAAAAAACAGATTATTTTTGCAGGCTTTATGAGTCATATGTGTGTCAGCTCTAGCGTCAGAGCAGCGTTTGATTTAGGCTTTGATAATTTTGTTTGCCATGATGCCTGTGCCACTCGCGCACTTCCTAGTGCTAAAAGAGAAGGCATCAGCGCTGAAGTGATGCACGATACTGCCATGGCGGCCTTGCAAGATAGATTTGCGGCTTTGGTTGCGACTGACGACTTGGTTAATAATTAATGTAATTATTACTGTGCGTAATCGTCATACATTCGATAGTATGGCGGTTGCCTGCTTTTAGCTCGCTTTTGACTCTTTGTCAGCTACGGGTAGACTCGTCGTAGAACGTCCCATACGCCTTAGCAAGATAGCGCAGCAAATTTAAACGAAAACATTACCTAACCCTTGCCGACTGCGCAGCGATTCGCTGATATGCTACACTATAATAATAAGCAATTTAAAAATTTAAAAAATAGTGAGACGACATAAGAGTAGTAAAATGCTGATATTGTCTTCATCACTGATTTGCACTTCTAAATTTATAACTCTAATAAGGATAACTATATGAATATTAAATTATCTCAGCACCTGCCAAAAACTCATACTCAAAAAATTCTAAAAAAAGAAGCCAAAAATAAAGATGAGGCCTGCCTAGTCGTCCTAATCGATGACAAAAAAAACATCCTTGCTGAATCGGTGTTGGCAGACTATAGCACCCGTATCGAGCAATTGATCGAAGTCTCGCACTTCAACGGTAAAGCTGGCGAAACGGTAGTTGATTATGCGCTAGCGGGTGATAAAAAAACCACTAAGCAAAACCCTATCCAGCTATTATTGGTCGGTGTTGGCAACGTTGATAAGCTCAACAATACAGTCTTGCAAAAAATCACTCAAACCATCTATAGCAGCACACAAAAACGGGTAGCCTCTATCACCGTTGCGTTAGGCGACACGCTTGAAGAAAACCAGTTTGGTCAGTTTGCCCTCAATCTGTTGGCCGCGACCTATCGTTTTGACAAATACAAATCTGAGCAAAGCACGCCTGCGCTAACTGATATTTATCTACTAGCTGACGAATCACTACAGCCAGCATTAGAATTCGCAGAGTCAGTATTTGCTGGTCAAAGCTTGACTCGTGATGTGGCTAACGAACCAGGCAACATCTGCTTCCCAGCTTACATGGCAGAAAAAGCCCAAGAGCTAGCAGCAACCTACCCTGACCTATTAACAGTCACCGTACTGGGTGAAGATGAGATGTCAGCGCTGGGCATGAATTGCTTCTTAGCAGTCGCGCAAGGCTCTACTAAAGAAGGCAAGCTGGTACTCATGGAGTATCGCGGCAAGTCAAACTTTAGCGCCGATGCTGGTAAATCCACAACTAGCAGTGCCAAAGTTAGTGGCCTAAAAGCCTTGACTGATAAACTACCCACCAAGGCTGCTAACAAAAAAGCCTCTAAAAAGAACGATGACACTGTGCAAGCAGCAAATGATGACGCACCTATCGTATTAGTCGGTAAAGGCGTCACGTTTGATTCAGGTGGTATCTCAATCAAGCCCGGTGCGGCGATGGATGAGATGAAATTTGATATGGGTGGTTCAGCTTCTGTACTCGGTACGATTAAAGCACTATGTGAAGCGCGTCTACCAATCAACGTCGTTGGTGCGCTTGCTTGTGCAGAAAACATGCCATCAGGTGATGCCACGCGCCCAGGCGATATCGTAAAAGCCATGAATGGCAAATCCGTTGAAATCTTAAATACCGATGCGGAAGGTCGCTTAGTATTGGCAGATACTTTATGCTACGTACAGCGCTATAATCCAAAAACCATCATCGATGTCGCGACATTGACTGGTGCTTGTGTGGTGGCATTAGGTCATGTCCGCTCAGCGGTCTTCAGTAATGATGAAGATGTCTTATTTGATTTAGAAAATGCCAGCAACCTATCTGGCGATCTCATCTGGCATATGCCGTTGGATGACGAGTATCAAGCACAGATCGACTCGCCTATCGCTGACATGCAAAACATCGGTGGTAAAGGTGCAGGTGCCGTAACTGCTGCATGCTTCTTGTCGCGCTTCGTCGAAGAAGGTCAAGCATGGGCGCATTTAGACATCGCTGGCACGGCATGGAACTCGGGTAAAGATAAAGCCGCAACTGGCCGCCCTGTACCGCTATTTATGCAATACTTAAAAAACAGCGCGAATATGGTCTAATCCGTTGACGAAAACCAACTTATGAAAATCAGTTTATGAAAGTTAGCTTTTATGTATTAAGCGACAGTAAAGCCCAAGATTTCTTGGGCTTTATTTGTCAGTTGACCCAAACGGCACTCAATAAAAGCAGCCAATCGCTGCTCATTCTGGTGGGTGATGACGCAGAATTATCATCGACGCTTGATGAGGCGCTATGGGCACAAGAAGCGACAAGCTTTATACCGCATCAACGCCTTTTAGCTAACAATACTGAAGGCGATGATCCTGAGGTTGATATTAACAAACGATTAGCACCTGTATTGCTTGGCGGCTATATGCCAGCAGATTTCAACGGTATCGTTATTAATACAACAGCACAGCCCGTCAATGCTTTTATGCAAGCAACCAGCAATGCCCAACCTACCCGTATTCTTGAGCTGATTAAACCTGACGCGACCAGTGTTCAAGAAGGTCGTAATAAATATAAAGCCTATCAACAATTAGGCTATGAGCTGACTCATTTTAAAGTTTAAGTTGCAGCCTGCGCCCTAACACCTCCTCATTTCTCACGAAAAGCACGATTTCTCATCAGAGAATCCACGTCAATTTTTCTCATATTAAGTCTCTACCTTCACCTGCCCCGCCTATGTCGGTTGGTGGTAAAGGTAGGCTCTTATCCTAAAAAATGCTACCATCCTTCGATTATTTTTCTGTTTTCACTATAAACGTCTTATTTACAGTCGAATTATTTCAAAATGGCGACCAAGCAACTGAGCGTACAATGCGTATTTTAAGCAAGGTTAATGCGGTCATCATTTATAAATAATTTGGAGTATTGACTAAATCGAGGATGTATAGATGCGTTCACTAATTGCGATGTACCAGCGTATAGGGCTGGTGCCGCTCATTATTATTGGTTTGATATTAGGCGTACTGATTGGTTGGCTAGCACCAGATACTGGTATAGCACTAGGCTTGTTAGGGACGCTATTTGTGGGTGCACTAAAAGCGGTGGCACCGATACTGGTATTTACTTTGGTCATCGCAGCGATTAGTCAGCATCGTAGCGGCAATGAAGTCTTCGTTAAGCCCGTACTCATTATGTATATGTTCGGCACTTTTTTGGCCGCCCTGACTGCGGTGGGCGCAAGCTTCTTATTCCCGACCGAGCTGACGTTGGTGAACGCTACTATCGAGCAAGTACCACCAGCGAACTTAAAAGAGGTGTTGACCAATCTGCTGATGAATTTGGTGGCCAATCCTATCAGCGCCATTGCTGAAGCCAACTATATTGGTATCTTGGCATGGGCAATCATCATTGGCTTTGCGCTGCGTCAAGCCAGCGATACGGCTCGTACTGTCGTCGGTGATTTCGCAGATGCCATCTCACAAGTGGTGAAATGGGTCATTGCCTTAGCGCCTTTTGGTATCTTAGGCTTGGTTGCCAATACCGTCGCGGAGACAGGCTTTGGCGCGCTGGCTGGTTATGCGCGTATCTTAATGGTACTGGTCGGTTGTATGCTATTTATCGCTTTGGTCGCCAACCCTATTATTGTCCTTGTTAAGACTGGCAAAAACCCTTACCCACTAGTATTCACTTGCCTGCGTGAGTCAGGAATCACGGCTTTCTTTACCCGTAGTTCGGCTGCCAACATTCCCGTCAACATGAACCTTGCACGTAAGCTTGGGCTGCACGAAGATACTTATTCAGTGACGATTCCACTGGGTGCGACCATTAATATGGCAGGCGCGGCGATTACGATCAACGTACTCACTCTCGCCGCTGCTCATACCTTGGGTATCGAAGTGACGTTTGCTTCAGCGCTTCTGCTAAGTTTGGTGGCAACGATTAGTGCTTGCGGTGCATCTGGTGTCGCTGGTGGTTCGTTACTACTGATTCCATTGGCGGCGAGCTTGTTTAGTATTCCAAACGAAATCGCCATGCAAGTGGTGGCAATTGGCTTTATCATCGGTGTGATACAAGACTCGGCAGAAACAGCACTGAATTCATCAACTGACGTACTATTTACGGCAGCTGCTGATCCAACGTATTCTCGTTAAGTTTTAGCCCGTTATTCATTCTGGCAATAAAAAAGGGTCTATTAAGGCCCTTTTTTATTGTCTACTATTTACTGCTAATGCGGCTGCTTTGAGTGTTCAATATCCACTTCAATCACTGGTGCTTGCATATCCAGCTGATGTTTTAATTGGCGGAGTTGCTCCACCTCACCTAATAGCTCTAGTATCAAACCAATCGCTGGTACACTGGCTTCAAAGTCACGACTCAAACGCGATGCACGGCGTACAATCGTTAGCTGATAGCCAGTAAACTGCTGACGTTCTGGCACATCATATTCGATGATATTTTCTTCAATCAATTCGATAACCCATTGGCGCTCTTGGCCACAGGCCGATACTAGCTCATCTAAGCTCATGATAATATCGGTAAATTCAGGCGAGTGTTTCATAGCGATTATCCTCGTTTGCTCTTTATTTTATTGTTATCGTATGGTCTTTATCTCTGCTTCGATTTAAGTATTCCTTGGCGATCATTAACGACTGATATTGGTATCAGAAAAAGCTTGTTTCAGCTGCTCATAAGCTTGGGTAGCGGTTTCGGTACTGATATCAGGGTTGACGATGTGTAAAGTTAAATACAAATCGCCCGCTTGCTTGGCAGGGATGCCCTTACCTTTTAAGCGCAAATTGCTACCGGATTTGCTGTTTTTAGGAATCGTCACACCAAGCGTACCTGCTGGTGTCGTGAGGTTAATTTTTTCACCCAACGCGGCTTCCCATGGGGCGATGTTGACGGTTTGATAAACATCAACACCTTCGATACGAATATTGTCTGCGTGACGGATTTTCACTTTTAAAAATAAATCACCGTTTTTACCATTACCGCCACCAGCCGCACCTTGACCTGTCAAACGAATTTGTTTGCCATCAGTGATGCCTTTAGGAATTTTAATCTTGAGGGTTTTATTTTCGTAATCGACACTGCCATTAGGCTGACGAACCGGAACGTTTAATTTAATACTGTAATCATCACCATTATAGACCGAGGCCAAATCAACCGTAATCTCTGCATGTTGGTCTTGACCTTTGCTATCTTGCGACCCAAAACCGCCACCAAATTGGTCAAAGCCACCATTTTGAGAGCGACCACCTGCCTGCCCATTCGTTGAGCCACGTGCACCGCGACCAAATGCAGAAAAGATATCATCGAAGCGAAAGCTACCATCGCCAAACGCTTCACCTTCACCAAACTGGTCTTTGATGTCTTCCCAGCGGAAACCACCTTGCCCGCCGCCCGCTGATTGACCACCAAAACCACTAGCGCCACCTTGACCAGCAAACGGATTGTTTAGCATCGCATCGTATTCAGCGCGCTTGTCTTTATCGCGGATGGTTTCATAAGCGTTGTTAATCACAGCAATCTTATTGTCAGCGTCTGGATCGTCACTGACATCAGGATGGAATTGACGGACAAGCTTACGGTATTTTTTCTTGATATCGGCGTCTGAGGCGTCTTTTTTGACCCCTAAAATGTCATAGTAATTTTTCTCTGCCATATTGTTTTTCCTTATCGTATTTATTTCTAATAAATTCAGTTAATACATAATATGGGGATAATGAATGAATATTTAATTTTTCGCCTGCGTCATTATATTGGGGTCTGTTGAACATTCAAATGTGGAACTGGCAGTGGCTATTTTTTAGACAATACGCAGTGAAATTTTTGACGCCTAGTCGTTCTAGGGTAGACAATTTCGCCATGTATTGGCAAAAAATAGCCCTGCCCCTGCTTGTATACTTGGGGCTGATGCTAAAACCACCCCAAATGTTGTTGTAAACCTAGCTAAGGTCTCCACATTATCGTCGGTTTGCGCCTGATTTGATAAAAGGTTTGATGCGATTTTAGCGATCAGCAGTCCTAATATTTGAATGTTCAACAGACCCTGATAGATGTCACAACGATTTTGGCATTATTATTCTTTGACCACTGTTGCCATAATGTCACTTTGGTTGGCATGATTTTATTACTCAATGCATATGGCACCTTATCTGACTGCTCATTCTTAAAATATAGCATATGTTGTTCAAATAATACCGTCTCCAAAAACTCAATATCATAAAATCTAAAATTCTCTCTAATCGCACACATCTCGCCATGGAAACTGCTGAAATTCTCGCCAAATAAAATCATGGCAGCAGCGACTAAAACCATCGCAACTTATTTAACATACCACTTTTGAGATGAAGACACGCTCTAGAATAATATTCAAGTTGATACGCTTTACAAAAATGTAAGAATCTAGCAATTTTTATTTACATCAACTTATGCTCATTTTTTATTAAAAACACAACAGCGCTAAATTATTTCAGTAAATTGATTAAAGATTCAGCCACAGCCGCTATTTTATAAGGGCTAACTACTATAAAAACGTTGCTTAAATCACTGCTAACATCGTCTACAACACAATAGTTTTTCTTTGGATTTCGTGCTTTATTTTGGACTCTAACGGTCCATTTTCTTAATTTTCGATATGTGAATATGTGACCTCTAGCGTTCTTTTACAGAACGGTAAGGATATGACAAGCTATGTATTGTAAAATGAATATAATGTTTATACTCATAGGGAGTATGAATAATATAGGCAAGCTTATCTGTCTATTTTATAAATCGTTTAAAGGTATTAAATGTCTTATTTCATCAAGTCTTTAGTTATCACTTTATCACTACTGCTGACTACCACCGTTTTTGCCGGTAACACCAGCTATTATGGTAATAAGTTTCATGGTAAGCGCACAGCCAGTGGCAGTATCTTCAACATGAACTCCTTGACTGCGGCGCACAGAACGTTGCCATTCGGTACGAAGGTACAAGTGACCAATAGAAAGACAAAGCAGAGCGTGATAGTAAAAATTACGGATAGAGGACCTTTCATCCGAGGACGCATTCTTGATTTATCTAAAGCCGCTGCTGGTAAGATAGACTGTCAACTTTGTACGACCAGTATGAAGATACTCTCTTATGGTGATGGTAGATACCGTAAGGAATAATGTAATAAAAAAGGGAGAGCTAACGCTCTCCCTTTTTTATGTCTGATTTTATCAATTAGCGACCATACAATAAGCCCTTAATTGTGCTAACCATATTGCTTAACGAGCATTTGCTTCCATTTCCTCTAGCGTGGTCATCGCTAGCAATAGCTTTTCTTCATGGTCGCTGTGCTGCTGCTGTAGCGCGGTTTGCTCATTGAGCAACACCAACAAATCGGACTTTCGGCTGTCTTCATAGAGATCCGTGTTGGCCAGTTTTTCTTCTAGAGCAATTAACTGCGCATCAATTTTAGCCAGTGCCTTTTCTGTATTTTCAATTTCACGACGAATTGGTGCGGTCAGCTTACGTTGTTCGGCGGCCAGTTTGCGCTGCTCTTCTTTACTAAGCGTAGGCTCAGCGGCTTTGTTTTTTGAGGATACAGTAGAGGCTTTACTACTCATTTGACTGTCAGTTGTTTCACGTGAAACGAACTTCTTGCTCTCTTTTTTGCTTTTTTTCTTGCCAGTGTTTTTATCTGGTGCATTCTCTTGTTTACGCTTTTCTGCCAGCCACTTGCCATAGTCGCTGATGTCACCATCAAACTCTTCGATAATACCATCATGTACCAAAAACAGATCATCACAGACATTCGCAATCAATTCGCGATCATGCGAAACCAGTACCACTGCCCCTTCAAAGCCCTGTAGCGCGATGGTCAATGCTTGGCGCATTTGCAAGTCTAAATGGTTGGTTGGCTCATCAAGGACGAGGACGTTCGGACGTTGCCAAACAATTAATGCTAGCGTCAAACGCGCACGCTCACCACCAGAGAATAATTCACTTGGGGTATCAATGCGCTCTCCACGGAAGTCAAAACTACCCAAAAACGAACGTAGCATCGCATCAGACGTTTTGCCTGCTAGACGACGCAACATCTCTATTGGGGTTGCCTTTGCATCAAGAATATCCATTTGATGCTGGTTAAAATAGCCAAGTTTAAGGGTATCAGAGACACGATACGTCCCTGTTAATACGCCAAGCTCGCCCACCAATGCCTTAATAAGTGTTGATTTACCTGCGCCATTCATGCCTAATAAGCCGAGACGCGTATCCGGCGTTACTTGCACATTGGCATTATGCAGCAGTGGTACGTCGCTATAACCAATATCTGCTTTGGTCAGCTCAATCAGCGGTGAGCTCATATTTGCTGGCTCATAAAAGCGGAACGAGAACGGGTTGTCCGCCATCATTGGTGACAGCTCAGCCATACGCTCAAGTTGCTTGATACGGCTCTGCGCTTGCTTGGCTTTACTGGCTTTGGCACGGAAACGACGAATAAAGTCATCCAAATGCGCCTTAGTTGCTTCTTGCTTCTCAAATGCTTGCTGCTGCTGCGCCATACGCTCATGACGGGTACGAATAAACTGCTGATAGTTACCGGTATAAAGGGTGATTTTTTGTTGTTCTACATGAAGAATATGACCAACCGTCGCATCCAAAAATGCTTGGTCATGCGAGATGACGATTACTAGACCGGTAAACGCATTGATCCACGTTTCTAGCCACAGAATCGCATCCAAATCCAAATGGTTGGTTGGCTCATCGAGTAACATAAGATCAGCACGGCTCATCAAGGTTTTGGCAAGGTTCAAACGCATGCGCCAGCCGCCCGAAAACCCTTCTACCGGTAGCTCATGCTGACTCGTATTAAAGCCAAGACCTGCCATGATTTGCGCGGCTTTGGTCGGTGTGCGATACCCATCAATTTCGTCGAACTGCTGATGCAACACCCCAATCTGCTCATCACTAACGCTGCTCAAATCATTCAAAGAGGCATTAATCTCATACCACTGCTCATCACCGCTCAATACATAATCAATCGCAGACTGGCTACTTGCACCAACTTCCTGTGCCATATGCGCCACATGCCAGCTATCAGGGATGCTCACTTCGCCCCTATCAAGTGTGACCTCGGTATCGCCAGTGCCCATTCGAGTCAGCAGTAAAGCAAACAAGGTCGATTTACCAGTGCCGTTGTTGCCCGTTAAGCCAACTTTGTGGCCCGGATGGAGCTGGAAGCTTGCACCTGCAAACAATTCACGACCATCACGGCGAACACCAACGTCTTTAAATTCGATCATATAATTTCTTCATCTCAACAGTAATATAAAATATAAGGCAATAAGAAAAACACACATCTGGCATGCTGACTGGCGGCTATTATTTCAAACGCTTGCCTTATAGGCAAACGATTAAATAACTATTTCAAAACCAATCAGTTATTATACTAAAAAAGCCTGTCATAAAACCCGCGTTGACGACTGTCACTCTTGACAAACGAATCGTCACCCCCATTATGATATACTGCCAAAAGATTAATGCCAGCAGACTATTAATTAGTAGTAGCCCGAATAGTAGTAGCCCAAATACCAACCTTATAATATTGCAACGACTTTGCCATAACGACAGCACCCAATCGAATCAAACGCCGCGCGTATCTTTATTTGCAACGATGTCAGTTGCAAACCCAAACAGGACGACGACCGCATTTGATCCTAGCAACTGAGGTAGATATGAACGAATCAGCCAACCAATTTAGCCCAAGCTCAAGCCAGCCAGTAGATCCAACGATATTAAGCCTAACCGATAGTGCCGCACAAAAAGTACGTCGCCTACGTGAAGAAGAAGGTGATAGCGATCTTATGCTACGCGTCTATGTGACTGGCGGTGGCTGCTCAGGTTTCTCTTATGGCTTTAATTTCGCCAATGAGTTGAATGAAGATGATGCCAACTTTGACAATGACGATGTGACCTTGGTTGTCGATTCGCTAAGTTATCAGTATCTGCAAGGCTCTACCGTTGACTATACCGAAGGATTAGAAGGCGCACGTTTTGTCGTGACCAATCCAAACGCAACCACGACTTGCGGCTGTGGTTCGTCATTCTCTATTTAATCTGAATAGACTGTAGCACTATGTTAAATAGCCCAGAATATGACAGTCGAAGCATCTATCTCTCGGGTAGATGCTTTTTTTATAAAGACCTAGTAGTAATAACCAAGCTGTATTCTTGACCAGTTTTCCTCAAAAAAAGTGCCGAAATCCAGACAAATCACTTCGCCTAAAGCTTATTGTATTTGTAATTGTCCGTGGTTTTCAGGGTCGCTTTGAGCTAAACTGACGTCATTATCAACCTAAATACCCACCTCTTTGATGGTCATACACCAGTCGTGTTTTGAGCCGCCATAACAAATAACAATAGATGACTATTATGAGTAATTTTGTGCCTAGCTTTGTTAGCTTTGAAATCCCCAATTGGTTTGATACTCAGCATTTAACGGGTATGCTCCGCGGTATCGAAAAAGAGGGCTTACGCGTTAAGCCTGACGGTTTTTTGGCACAGACCCCGCATCCAGCCAAATTGGGCTCAAAACTCACCCATCCGTTTATCACCACTGATTATTCAGAGAGCTTGCTTGAGCTCATCACCGACCCAAAAGCCACCCCAAAAGAGACGCTAAACATGCTGCGTCAGCTGCACGTATTGGTGTATCAAGGTATGCCTGAGGGTGAGCTGATGTGGCCACTGTCTATGCCATGTATGCTGTCGTCCAAAGATGAAGATATCCCGCTGGCGAATTATGGCAGCTCTAACACTGGTAAGCTGAAAACCCTATATCGCAGTGGTCTAGGCATCCGTTATGGTCGCCGCATGCAGACCATCGCTGGTCTACATTACAACTTATCTTTCGGTGATGGTCTGTTTGAAGCGTGGCAAGCGAAAGCACCCGCCGCCCCAACCCAAACGTTGACAGATTTCAAGAACGAGAAATATTTAGGGCTTATTCGCAACTTCAAGCGTTTGACCAGTCTGGTACTGTATTTGCTAGGTGCCAGTCCAAGTGTGTGTCCTTGCTTTATATCAGGGCGCGAGCACGATTTGGAGCTGCTGAACGATTCAACCTATTATAAGCCTGCCGCCACTAGCCTACGTATGGGCAAGCTTGGCTATACCAATAGTGTGCAAGAACACCTCGATATCCGCTATAACTATCTACCAGAATATGTCGCTGGACTGCGCCGTGCGATTCAAACGCCACATGAGAGCTTTGAGAAGCTTGGTTTAAATGACGCTGATGGCAATCCTATTCAAATCAATAATCATATTCTGCAAATAGAAAATGAATACTATAGCCCGATACGTCCTAAACAAATTGCGATGAGTGGCGAGACGCCTACCGAGGCACTTGAGCGTCGCGGGATTGCTTACGTCGAGTTCCGCGCCATCGATCTTGATCCGTATAGCGATATCGGTATCCGTCTATCTAGCGCTTGTTTTTTAGAAGTGATGGCGCTGTATTGCTTACTGAATGATTCGCCTGAATTGATGCCTGAAGAGGAAGAAGCTCTGGCCATCAATCTTGAGCGCGTGGTCAATGAAGGTCGCCGTGACAATTTGCACATCATTAACAATGGTGCGGAGCAGTCACTAGAAAGCTGGATGCTGATGCACTTAGGTCGTATGCAACCACTAGCAGCCCTACTCGATGCGCATTATGGTGGCAATGATTACCGTGCGGCGGTGGCGTTGATGCAAGGCAAAGCGGGACATTCTGAGTCGACCATATCAGCGCAAGTAAACTCTGATAGCAAGCGTCTAGGCAGTTTATGGCAGCTGGGCTTTACCCTAGCGCAGCAGCATCGTGACTCTCTATTGCAGCAAACCCTTAGCCCCAATACTCAAGCCAAATATGAAGTATTGGCTGAAAAATCAATACTACAGCAAGCAGAGATTGAAGTGGCTGAAACAGAAGACTTTATGGACTTCCTACAACAGTACCGCTAATTAACCTTTGTTATTGTCCATCGTTTTTATTATTGATAGTGTTTTATTGATTATATTATAAGAGTATTCGACCAATGCAACAGCTAACCACTTATCGTAACTTGCAAGTATTTTTAGTATTAATGGCAGTGATAGGAATGAGTTTTGCGCTGTTCTATTTACAGCGCCATCTGGGTCTATCACCTTGCCCACTTTGTATTTTTCAACGTGTTGGCCTCATAGTAATGGGCGGTTTTGCCTTAATATCAGCACTGTTTAATCCAAAATCTAAAGTGGTAAGACTCATATTATGGCTTGGTAGCTTAGCAGGTATTGGCTGGGCGACTGCGGTTGCTGCGCGTCATGTTTGGTTACAACATCTACCTGCCGATCAAGTACCTTCGTGTGGTCCAGGTCTGAACTATTGGATGGACACCCTTCCTATTCTGCAAGTGTTTGAAGAGGTTTTTGCAGGCTCTGGCGAATGCGCCTCTGTCGACTGGACACTTATGGGCTTAAGTATTCCTGAGCAATCACTGATTCTTTTTAGTATTCTATTAATCGTACACGTACTGATATTGTGGCGTATCATCCGCCCTACCGCAGCTGTTCGTCGTGCTTAATGATAACTGAAGCGATTGACGGTTCAATAAAACGGTAACCCTTTATCTTTTCATAAAATGGCAACTCTCTAGATATAGAGGTTTGCCATTTTTTTATTCTTTCTTTATCGTCATTACTAATTCTAAACGCCCTTGTTCACTGCATTCACTGCCCCTTCATCCCACTTATCCTCTTTATCATACCGCTTGATAACAAAAAGTCCACATAGGCATCTGTGATGCTTTGATATTGTATGACAGCTTATGTGCACAGTTGGCATAAGGATATGCTTTGGCTATCCTGTCATTAACTGCAAGCCATTGCCTAATAAGCACCATGTCCAATAAGCTTAACCCTATCATTGATCGATACCAACCGATAAACGCATACTATCAGCGCCTAATGCTGATTTAGTCTCGGTAAGCTTGTCCGCTTTTGTCCCTGATAATAGCGCGAAATCGATCTTAACTGACAATACTCGTAACGTTTCTAGAATCTATATTAAAAACTGTTTTTGGTATGCCATGATATATCTTACGTCTATTTTCTCTACTACTTCTAAAACCATAAAACGCTCTGGTCGACTGCTGTTAGCGGTGCCCATCTGTTTGCTACTTCTCGGTTGCGACAGTTCTTCGTCTACGACTAATAAAGGGGTGAGCACTAAAGTTGCCCCCGTCGATAATGCGGAGCGCTCTGATCTGCAAGGGGTCGCCGATGACTCGCAAGACAATGAGCAAGCGAACGCTGATGCGCTGGCTAATGCAGATACTGGACAATCCCTTATTAGCGCCGCACAGCCCACTGGTGACACGCATGCACGTAGCGCACCGATGATTTCAGAGTCAAATAATGATAGTGCGCTACAAGCTACATTGATGGGCGATTATGGTGGTATGGTTCCTTGCTCGTCTTGCGACAATATCGACATTACTCTGAACTTGTTTGCTGATGGCTCAGTACTAAAAAAGAGCCTCTATAACAATGCTGAGCCGCCGCGCCAGCCACTGCTTGAGTCGGGTATCTATAGACAAGACAATGATACGATTACGATTGTTTATGAAAGCAAAAATATCGAAACTTACCATATCCAAGACAACCATTTGGTGATGATAGATGAGTATAAAAAACCTGACAACGACTACACGCTGTCACGCAAATAAAAAAGCAGCGGCACAAAATATTTAGGGCATGTTGAACAGCCATAAATAGGCGCTTTTAATACCATCGTCGAAGGATCAAACACACCCTAATATCGCGGCATCCAATGATGCTAAATAAGCCAAACCATCCGTTGAATGACGCCTATCTATCAGGCGTTTTTTATTGGTCATCCAACAGTGTTTACTTTACAATAAGCCCTTGTCTGCCCTCCTGATTGGTTGGCGATTACTTTTAGTTCTTGCTACAGCAGTATAACCAGTAATAGCGACATTTAGGTTAAGTGTGTCCTAAAAAGCCACGGTTGATATCGGTAACTTTTGGGATAATACTGTATTTTTATTCTCTTCATTTAAGCTCGCACGGAACGTCTATGCATATTCATATTCTTGGTATTTGTGGTACTTTTATGGGCTCGTTGGCCTTGTTGGCGCGCGAGCTTGGACATACGGTCACAGGCTCAGATGCCAATGTCTATCCGCCAATGTCCACCCAACTTGAAAACGCGGGCGTGACCATTGAGCAAGGCTATCTGGTGGCGCATTTGCAACCAGCGCCAGATTTGGTCGTCGTTGGTAATGCCATGAAGCGCGGCATGGATGTCATCGAGTATATGCTGGACACTGGTCTACGCTATACTTCAGGGCCGCAGTTTTTATCTGAGCAGGTATTGCAATCGCGTCATGTGATAGCTGTTGCCGGTACTCACGGCAAAACCACGACGACGACCATGCTCGCTTGGATATTACATTATGCAGGTATCGATACTGGGTTTTTAATCGGCGGTGTGCCACTTGTCGATACCACTGATGAGCGTTTACAGCAGGTCTTCTCTCACAGCAGTTATTTGGGCGCTGACAAAATTGATAATGACGATTCGGCAAATACTGGCTATTTTGTCATTGAAGCAGATGAATATGACTCTGCATTTTTTGATAAGCGTTCAAAGTTCGTTCATTACCGCCCGCGTACGGCTATTTTAAATAACCTTGAATTTGACCATGCGGATATTTTTGCGGATCTCAATGCCATTCAGACCCAATTTCATCATATGGTGCGCATGATTCCGAGCACTGGTAAAATCATTATGCCGACAGCGACTGCCAGCTTAGAGGATACGTTGGCAAAAGGCGTTTGGACACCCGTTTGGCGAACCACCGTGCTGGATTCAGCAGCAAACGCTACCAATGTAGAAGATGATAATTTAGACAATAGCAGCGAGTGGCAGGCTGAGCTTATCAGCGAAGATGGTGGTCAGTTTAGCGTAAGTTTTGTTGCTGACGCTGTTGATAAAGACGCCACGGGAGTCGTCGATTGGTCGATGAGCGGTATTCATAACGTGAATAATGCGCTGGTGGCTGTTGCGGCAGCTTATAATGTTGGGGTCAGTGTCAAAACGGCTTGCGCGGCACTGTCTGCCTTTGCAGGTATTAAACGTCGCATGGAGCTGATCGGTGAGGTAAATGACATCTTAGTCTTTGATGATTTCGCCCATCACCCCACTGCCATTACCACTACGTTAGATGGTGCCAAAAAGAAACTGGCGAACAGACGTATTTGGGCCATCATTGAGCCACGTAGTAACACCATGAAAATGGGCATTCATCAAGACAGCTTGGCTGAGTCTGCTGCCCTCGCCGACTATACACTGTGGTATGAGCCGACAGGACTAGAATGGGGTCTAAAAGACGTCATTGATCAGGCCACTGCTACAAACTCTACTATGAGTAACCAACAAGTGCTCTCTAGTGTCGATGCCATTATCGAACATATCGACACGCATGCAACAGCTGGTGATGCCATTGTGATTATGTCTAATGGTGGTTTTGAAGGTATTCATCAACGCTTATTAACTGCGCTACATAACAAAGCAACGTAAAAAGGCTATGTAAAATGTATCAATGTGCTAATTGATGACACGCCCAAGCTAGTATAGATTTGGTTTTGAATAAGAGCGTTGCTTATTATGAATAAGCAACGCTTTTTTATTATCAGACTTTTTGATTACTTTGGGATGTCTCAGCATTTGCAATAGCCATAACTCATAAGTCATAAGTCATAAGTCATAAACTATGAGCTACGTTTGCGACTTCGCTACCTTCTTAACCTTTCATTTACTTATCCTACGTGTATCTTAGCAAATCGAGGGTTTTCCTCACACAGCTCATACACTGGTAACATTTCGCGCTTACCTTTAGTTCTAGACAGTCCCTACAATGTAGTTATCGAAATTAATAAACGAATTAATAAATAACATATAATTGATAATAAATTTAGGAGAATGATATGAGCTTTATTTGGATGATTATTGTAGGTTTGGTCGCAGGTTTATTGGCACGAGCTATCAAGCCAGGTAGCGACCCTATGGGTTGGATAATGACCATTGTATTGGGTATTGTTGGTGCTTTAGTAGGTGGCTTCTTGGCCGGACTAATCGGCATAAATGCTGACGGTGGTTTTACTGGTCTAATATTCTCAGTAATTGGTGCCATAATCTTGCTGTTCATCTATGAGATGATTATGAGCAAGCGTCGTATCTAATCACGTTTAATGTGATATACGATTGACAAAAAAAGGTCTGGCGATAAGCGAGACCTTTTTTATTGTCTGGCTGTATTGCGCTTATTCATAGCGACATAAACACAGCGATATCAACAGGTGGCATTGATAAGCATTACTTTTGTCCCCATTTATCTTATAATAGCTCCACTATTTTATATTTATTATTGAGGTGAGCCGTATGGCATTACTCCCTATCTTAAGCTATCCAGACCCGCGCTTACGCACCCTTGCAAAGCCTGTCAAGGAAGTCACTGCTGAAATAAAAACCTTAATCGCTGATATGATTGAGACCATGTATGATGCCCAAGGTATTGGTTTGGCTGCCAGTCAAGTAGATCGTCATATTCAGCTCATCGTTATCGATTTGTCAGAAGACAAAAATGCTCCTAAGGTTTTTGTTAACCCGAAAGTCACGCCATTGGTGGAAGAAAAGCAACCGTACGAAGAGGGTTGTTTGTCTGTACCTGAAGTCTATGACAGTGTTGAGCGCCCAAACAAAGTGCGTATTGAAGCCTTAGATGAGAATGGTGAAAAAATCGATGAAGAAGTAGAAGGCTTACTTGCCGTCTGTATTCAGCATGAAATGGATCATCTGAATGGGGTCATATTCGTCGATTATTTATCACGTCTCAAACAAACTCGAGCGCGTGACAAAGTTCGTAAAGTGCTCAAAATACGTGAAAAACAAGGCGAGCAATCCGCTGAAAAACAGCCGCAAACCACCAATGCTTGATACAACCCGTCTTTAGAGCGTTTGGGTTTTTTTTGCTCGACCATTCTAGAGCGACGCTATTTTTTATTATCCACCACATATTGTTTTTATTAAAGGTTTCCTACCATGATCAAAATTGACCAATATTTTGACCCTGCCGGCTGGCAGAAATTCACCAAAGCTGCCGAAGGTCGCGAAACCCCATTTTTAGTGGTGGACCTTAGCCGTATTAAAACCAAATATCATGAAATGGTTGGTTTTTTTCCGAACGCCAAGTTGCATTATGCGATGAAAGCCAGCCCTGCAGTTGAGGTCATTAATTTACTGGCCGAGCTTGGTTCAAACTTTGATTGTGCGTCCATTTATGAGCTTGACCGTGTCCTTGACTGCGGCGTTGAGCCATCGCGTATTTCTTACGGCAACACCATCAAAAAAGCAGAACATGTCAAATATGCATTTGAGAAAGGCATTGATTTGTATGCAACTGACTCAGAAGCCGATTTAAAAAATATTGCTAAGCATGCCCCTGGTTCAAAAATCTTTGTCCGTATCTTAGTACAAGGCTCTGAGACCGCTGAATGGCCATTATCTCGTAAGTTTGGTTGTCATCCGAATATGGCGATTGAGCTGTTGATTCAAGCCCGTGATTTGGGTCTGGTACCTTATGGCATATCGTTCCATGTGGGTAGCCAACAAAAAGACGTTGCCGCTTGGGATGATGCCTTAGCCAAAGTTAAATATATGTTTGACTGGATGAAAAACGAAGAAGATATTAAGCTGCAAATGATTAACCTAGGTGGCGGCTTTCCAGCGAACTATATCAGTGAAGTCAATCCGGTAAAAGTCTATGCTGAAGAAATCACTCGTTATTTGACGGATGACTATAATGACGAAGACATGCCAGAGATCATCCTAGAACCCGGTCGTTCATTGGTTGGTGGTTCAGGGGTGCTGGTCAGCGATGTGGTGCTCATTTCGCGTAAATCGAACACCGACTTGACGCGTTGGGTATACACCGATGTGGGCTTATTCCAAGGCTTAATTGAAACCTTGGGTGAAGCGATCAAGTATCCGGTTTATACGCCTAAGATGGAAACGTCAACCAGCGAAGGTACGGTCGTGTTAGCTGGTCCAACTTGTGATTCAACCGATATCATGTATGAAGAAGCAGGCTATCAGTTGCCAGAAGAGCTGGAAATTGGTGATAAAATCTTTTGGCTAACCACTGGTGCTTATACTAATTCTTACTCATCTGTTGAGTTCAATGGCTTTCCACCGTTAGAAGTGATTTATATTGACTAATTCTCAGTGAATGGTCAGAAATAAGAAAAGCGCGGTACTGTGATTCGCAGTGCCGCGCTTTTTTATGCCAAAAACAATATTAATCCATGCAATGCTACTGCACCATTATCCAGATTGGCGTGCTGTTAGTATTATTCATAGCGCGATTACTTGCATAAGTTGAGCGTTGGGTTTGGCTATTTTGTGAAATCTGACCGATAGTCACCCACTGTCCACGTGGCACGATAAGGGTACTATTTAAGCGCTGACCTTGAGTGGCTTGATGACTATTTTGATCATAAGACGAATTAGAGCGCACAAGCCTCTCTTCAACTTGTGATAACTGCACTTCGACTTGACCATTGGCAAGCAGCCTTGGCGTAACGGCAATACCTTGCGTCGTTGGCAATAATACTTGCTGCTGAATAATAATCTGTCCCGACGAGCGATTATAAGTTGGGTAGGTATTAGTCTGAGTCAGCGCATAGAGCGTGCCTGTGCTGATACTCGCAGCACTGCCTGACAGCGTTTGTACTTGATATAAATTATTTGTTTGCTGTTGGCTGTTGCGCTGGTTAATCACGCCTGCGCCTTGGATACCTCGATTGGTGATAATAACCTGCCCTTGCTGGATGCTACCTTGGGTACTGCTATTATTGCCCACACGCACAGCGACCGTTAACGCTTGTGGTTGGCGGTCAATTTGGCTCAATAGCTGCTGTATTGCTTGATAATTAGCGGTAGTCGTGCGGAGTACCAGCTTATCCTGATAGGTTGCAACCGTGCCACCATCGCGACTGGTATTTAGCTGCTGACGGACTGATGGCAGTAATGCATCACCACCATAAGTATGAATAACGTAGGTTTGGTAAGTGGCCGCTTGCACGGTGGCTGGTAAGATAGCTATGATTACGCTAAAGGTCAGGGTAAATGCTGTTTGACGTACGTAGCTAGCGCTTTTGAGAGAAGTCAAAGCGCTACTGAGCTTAGCTTTTATAGTCAATTTAGCCTTATTCATACGCCTATCCTCACCACTATTCAGCACCCGTCGAACCAGCAATCAAGAAGCTATAATCACTCAAACATTAGTCATTCAAACATTAGTCATTCAAACCCAAAACATCTTGCATATTATATTGCCCGACTTTTTGCTTAATAACCCAAGTTGCGGCACGTACAGCGCCAGCTGCAAAGGTCATCCGTGCGCGCGCGCGATGGGTAATCTCGACGACTTCACCGTCAGCAATAAACATCACGGTATGATCACCAATGATTTCACCACCGCGAATGGCATGAATACCAATAGTGCCTGCTTCGCGCTCGCCCGTTTGCCCTTCACGACCATAGACAGCAACGTCCTTTAAGTTTTGTCCACGTGCTTCTGCGACCGCTTCTGCCATCATGTAAGCCGTACCCGATGGTGCATCGATTTTATGCTTATGATGCGCTTCAATGACTTCTACATCTGCATCATTGCCAAATGCTTTTGCCGCCATGCCGAGCAACTTTAATGACAGATTAACGCCTGTTGAATAATTACCCGCATAGACGATGGCAATTTTTTCACTTGCCTTTGCCAATACTTGCTCTTGTTGCTCATTGAAGCCAGTCGTGCCGATGACCATCGCCACATCGTTGGCCGCGCAAATCTGCATATTTTGTTCAGTGGCATCAGGCAAGCTAAAATCAATCAGCACATCGATGTCATTTATCACTGTCTGCAAATCATCAACAATTTGCACCTCTAAACGTCCGATAGCAGCGACTTCGCCAGCATCTGCACCCACAAGGCTAGATCCTTGGCGTTCAATCGCGGCGTTAAGCGTGGTTTGCGTGTTATCTTGTACGGCTTCGATGAGCATACGCCCCATACGACCACCAGCACCGATGACACCGACTCTGATGGCTTGTTTATTTGTATTTTCTTGCGCTGTTATCTGTTGGCTCATATTTTTACCCTAAAAGCTCTATATTAATAAGAAAGGTTTTGAATGCTATTTGTCGTAAGTTTAGCAAATATCACCACCTGAGTGGTTTTTTATACTTCCAATAAAAACCCCCAGTGTTTCATGTGAAACACTGGGGGTTTTGTATCTAGTCATTCAACCAAACGAGTGATTAAAACAACTCAGTTAATCGAATAAGTCACCAATCTTTTTAAAGAATGATTTTTTATGCGGTGACTGTTGATGCTTGCTATCACCGTCGAGCGTATCTTGGAATTGACGTAACAAGTCTTTTTGCTCGCGAGTCAGATTAACTGGCGTCTCGATGACCACACGGCAGATCAAATCACCTTTCATAGTCGTACGTACTGGCGTCACACCTCTGCCACGGACACGTAATAATTTACCACTTTGCGTCCCTTCGGCGACCTTGATTTTGACTTTGCCATCTAGGGTTGGAATCTCAACTTCTTTACCCAATGCCGCATCGGTAATGCTCACTGGCACGTCCATATAGAGATCGGCACCTTGACGGGTAAAGACATTATGCGGTTTGACGCGTACTTCAACGTATAGATCGCCATTTTGCACGCCTGCGCCGCCAGCTTCACCTTCGCCCGATAAACGGACGCGATCACCATCGTCAACGCCTGCTGGGATAGACACTTCTAGCGTGCGTGATTTGTCTTTGACGCCATTACCATGACAGTCAGAACAAGGGTTTCTAATCTGTTTTCCAGAGCCTCCACACTGTGGGCAAGCTTGCTGAACGGCAAAGAATCCTTGCTGCATACGAACTTGACCTTGACCATGACACATCTGGCAAGTCACGACATCAGAGGCATTTTTTGCACCCTTACCATCACAAGTATCGCAAGGCGCAGGCGCGGTAAAGCTGATTTCTTTTTTACATCCGCGCACCGCTTCTTCTAGGGTCAGCTCTATGACATAACGCAAGTCCGAGCCGCGACGTGAACGTCCACCGCCGCCGCCACGTGATTGACCAAAGATATCGCCAAAGTTACCAAAGATATCGCCAAAGATGTCTTGGAAGTTGCCGCCACCAGCACCGCCGCCACCGCCCATGCCATTTTCAAAGGCTGAATGCCCCATGCGATCGTAAGCGGAGCGCTTGCTTTCATCGCTAAGCACTTCATAAGCCATCGACGCTTCTTTAAACTTGTCTTCGGCATCAGGATCATCAGAATTGCGGTCTGGATGATATTTCATCGCCAGCTTGCGGTAAGCTCGTTTCACTTCCTTACTATCAGCGGTTTTATTGACACCTAATACTTCATAAAAATCGCGCTTACTCATGGGCTCTCCTATCGTCTTTACAGTGCCGCCTGCTGGTCGATTCACCAAACCAAATCAATTATCGCCTTGTTTCTGTACTCGATTGTTCTGTTAGGTTTCACATGAAACATAGCAGAACACAAGCGAACGGAAGCAATAACGGTATGAATCTTATAAGCGAATACGGCGGGATGCTGCTTAGCCAAATCAATTATTAAAAGTTTGCGCTATTTATGGAGATAGCTGAGTAATTTATCAAGCTTTGACGCCATGAAATTACCGACTCGCTAGGTTTGGTCAGATCAAAAAAGATGCTAGGCCGTGTCCTCATTTTAAAAATGGGTATAAAAATGAGATAAATTGCAGTCAAACGAGGAAAATAGTGCAAATAATATTGGGATATTAATCAGCTGTTTGACGATGTTTGATAAAATTTAGACATTTTTAGCCCATTTAGATACAATCGCTTGAATTGAGGACACGCCCTAGTAGTAAATGGACAAAGCTTTTTATACCCGCCCAAGGTTAAGTCGTGCTAATATTTAGCGCCATATTGATGCCGATTAAGTTTGCGATAAGGTAAGAATTTTTATGAAAAAACTGCTGGTTTTATTGATCATAATTGCTGTGACCATCTATGCGGGCTCACCTTATTATAGTGCTTATCAACTCAAAAACGCTTACGATGCCAAAGACGGTGCCACTATCGCTGCCGCCATTGATTATGAGCAGCTGCGTCCAAGTATCGAAACTCAATTGACCGATCAATTTGCCAATACCATGACTCAATATCCATTGGTTGCTGAGCTGGGCGGTGCGCCGTTAACTGACGCAGCCAATGGCTTTATCACGCAAGCAGTCGCTGGTGCCATCACCCCGCAAAACATCGAAAAAGTCATCAATACTCAAGGTCAAGCCAATAGCGCGACCAAAGAGCTAGCCGCTGCATGGGCTATCGCGAGCAATCAAGTCGACCTCAAAAACCTGATTCAAAACTTAATCATCCAGCGCGGCGATGTCAATGCAGTGGTTCAAAACCAGATGCAGCAAATCATGAAAAAACAGGCAGCGGAACTCGAGCAGCAGGCGGCACAAGGATCAGACAGTGACAAGCCGACATTGAGCTATTGCGGTATTAATTGTTTCACTATTAGCGGTCAAGTAAAAGGCTACCCGCTCACGATAGAGATGCAGCGCGACGGTCTGATTCATTGGAAAATCGTTGATATCGTGTTGCCTTAATACGCCTAATTTACTATTGCACTATCTTAGAAGTGAGACTGTCATGCCAACTCAAATAATGCCTCAGGGCATTCACGCTCAATCTAACGCTCGTCCTCCAACCACGTTGTTAGATGGTGGAATGGGACGTGAGCTTGAGCGGCGCGGTGCGCCTTTTCGGCAGCCTGAATGGTCGGCGCTGGCACTGAGCTTGGCACCAGAGAGCGTTCGTGATATTCATTTAGATTATATAAAAGCCGGTGCTACTGTCATCACGGTCAATAGCTACGCGGTGACCCCTTACCATTTAGGCGCTAAATTCTTTAGTGATGGCGAACAGCTGATAGAAACGGCCGCCAAGCTCGCTTTTGAAGCTGTACAAGAAAGCAAAAAGCTTATTAGCGTAACCTCTATTGCCAGTGCTGCCCCTATAATAGCCCCCGTAAAAATCGCTGGTTGCTTGCCGCCATTGTTTGGTTCTTATCGACCCGATCTATTCGACCCAAAGCAAGCACCGGTGATAGCCCGTCCATTATTAGCCGCGCAGATAGCTTATGTGGATATTTGGCTGGTGGAAACCCAAAGCAGCATTATAGAAGCGACAACATGGCAGCAGTTGATTACAGACTTTACAGAAAATGAAAACAAAACGACGCCAAAACCTATTTGGATTGCCTTTACGCTAGACGACAGTCAGCTAGACATCGCTGATAACAGCAGCGAAGCAAAATTAGGAAAACCCACACCCACGCTACGTTCTGGCGAAACAGTAGCAGAGGCCGTTCGCGCCATGATGGCTCTGAATGTGACGGCAATACTCTTCAACTGTAGTCAACCTGAGGTCATGGATTCAGCACTGCAGGTCGCCAAAGCCATTGTCAACGAAGCAGGAGACAAGCAACAACTTGGTGTCTACGCCAATGCCTTTGCTTCCAAGCAAGTCCATAAGCAAGCCAACGCTCAATTGCGCCAAATACGCACAGACACCACACCTGAGCATTACCTAAAATGGGCCACACTTTGGCAAGCATCTGGCGCGGATATCATCGGTGGCTGCTGCGGGATTGGCGTCGAGCACATTGCCTTATTTGCGCAGCATATAAAAGATACACCGTAAAAAAGTGACGCTGGTATTTATACTGCAAGTTACCTTAAAGTTCTCACAATCGCCATACACAACGCCACGCTAGCTGGATAATCTATAGCACTGCTTTGGTTGCGCCCGCAGCACGTTCAATTAATTGCGCCACTGGTGCGTCGGGGCTCAAGGTGCCAAAGGTCAGCCCGTGTTCGCCTGCAATGCGCGAGCGGCAAAACTCCGTCGCGATGTCTGTATGATCTCCCAGCAGAAAAATCGACGCCTGTAGCATCAATGCCAAACGCTCAATCACATAGCGACTTCGAAACTCAAGCGTCTCAAGATCCTCGAAACGTGCCGCCAAGCATTTAAGTTCGGCATCATAATGCGCATTCTTGCCAGCAGCATTTTGCAATTCGGCGAATAGAGCTTCACGCGTTTCTGGCTCTTTGCGCAAAGCGCGCAGTACGTCGAGGCACTGCACATTGCCACTGCCCTCCCAGATAGAGTTCAATGGCGCTTGCCGATAAAGGCGTGGCAAAATGTTCTCTTCTACATAGCCGATGCCGCCTAAACATTCCTGCGCTTCATTGATCAATACGGGTGCACGCTTGCATATCCAGTACTTACCAATGGCGGTCGCAATGCGTGCCAACGCAGTCTCATGCGGATCTTTGCCGCTCATTTCAACCGCGCGAGCCACGCGCATGGTCAGAGCAACGGCGGCTTCTGACTCCAACGCCAAGTCAGCCAACACATTGCGCATCAAAGGCTGATCGACCAGCAGTTTGCCAAAAGCCTCGCGCTGGCTGGTATGATGAATCGCTTGCACAACGGCTTGGCGCATCTGCGCTGACGAGCCAATCATACAATCCAAACGGGTTAACGCCACCATCTCTAAAATTGTGACGATGCCGCGCCCTTCTATACCAACCAATTCACCGAACGCGCCATGAAACTCGACCTCAGATGAGGCATTGGACCAATCGCCCAGCTTATCTTTTAAGCGCTGTATCCGAACCGCGTTGCGCGTGCCATCGGGCGAAAAGCGCGGTACTAAGAAACAGCTAAGCCCGCCTTCGGTCTGTGCCAATACCAAATGCGCGTCACACATCGGCGCTGAAAAAAACCATTTATGACCGATGATCTTATAACTTCCATCATCTTGTCGAAGCGCTTTAGTAGTATTGCGCCGTAGGTCTGAGCCGCCTTGCTTTTCAGTCATGCCCATACCGATAGTACAGCCCGTCTTTTGTTCCATCGGTAGGCTACGTGGATCATATTCTGCTGATAACAGCTTGGGCAACCATTTTTCTGCCAATGCCGGTGCATGGCGTAGCGCAGGAATTGCTGCATAAGTCATCGACATCGGGCAACCAAAGCCCGCATCTGCCTGCGAGCCAAGATACATCACCGCCGCCCGTGCCACATGCGACCCTTCACGATTTTCATGGCGCCAAGCAAAGCTACTCATGCCGTATTCCATCCCAGCTGCCATCAGCTCATGATAGGCAGGATGAAACTCGACCTCATCTATCCGATGACCATAGCGGTCAAAACTGCAAAGTTTAGGAGGATTTTCATTGGCAGCAAAACCACTATCAATCAAATCGCCACCAGTACGAGCGCCAAATGCACTCAGATGATCCTGCGCCCATGATCCGCCCTCGCGAGCAACCGCTTCCATCAAGGCTATGTCTGTCTGCCATGCATTATAATTTTCTAGCGCAACCGGCTGATTGCACACCTCATGTGTATTGAATTGATTCATCATCGACAACATCCTTATTTGATAGATCGCTTTGGCTTGTACCTTCCATAGTACAATGTTAATATTACATATGGAATCAAATATTGTCAAAAATAGTAATACTTCTTGGCCAACGCCGCGCCTTCTCCTTTTGCGACTACTGACTGTAGCGGATGAGGAAACTTTGACGGCTGCTGAGGCCGTTCGCGCAGGTGCGCTATTTGATATGACCGAAAATAGCGTGCGCGTGACCATGGCACGGCTGACGCAAGCGGGACTGGTCGAGGCAGTCGATGCTGCTATTTATCGCTTGGGTGCTGAGGGGCAAAAACTGGGTGCTGATGTAGCGGCATGGTCGACGGCTGATCAGCGCGTGACAGAGTGGGACAACTCATGGATTGCTGTTACCACGGGCGGCCTACCACGTAGCGACCGTAAAGTGCTCCGCGCCCGTGCTCGCGCGCTTTCTTTGTTAGGTTTCCGCGAGCTGGATATCGGTCTTTATCTGCGCCCCAACAATCTATCGGGCGGCGTCGAAACCATACGCGCGCGACTGTTAGATCTTGGCTTAGGAGAGGAGGCTGCCGTCTTTAAAGCCAGCGCCTTTGATGGTGTTCGACAGGACAAGGCGTTGTCACTCTGGTCCGATATGCAGCTGGAAGCAAGCTATAAAGAAATCTCGCAACGGTTGCATGACTGGTCGGCTGCTAAAGATACACTACCGCGTGATACTGCCTTACGTGAAGTCTATATGCTCGGTGATGCTGGTATCCGCAGTGTGATTTTTGATCCATTGCTGCCTGCACCTCTGGTCAATGAGCGCGCACGGCAACAGTTTTTTGATACCGTCAGGCATTTCGATAGTGAAGGTCGTCGGCTTTGGTATGCGTTTTTTAAGGAAGGTAACTTATGAGAAAGGTCATTTTAAAAGCATTATAGTCAGTGAAAAGTAATATCGAACCATCACGCACTGCTGATATCACTTTTTCTTGCTTGCTGTGTCTACGCAGACAGACACATACATACACAGACATAGGCTACAAAACATTGATATCAGCAATATCGTCGCGTTTTTAGGATATATTTTATAGTGGACAGACGATAAATTATTTAATGCCTAAAGGTTATTTAATACCTAGAAACTCTAAAAACTCAGGACTCTCAAAGCTCGCTTGGTAGAGTACGCCATCCTCACGGTAAATAGCAGGCGTGGCTATGACTGCCAGTCCCGCCGCTTTTTCGCGATTGGGCGTCACATAATCAACATTACAGCTGGCAGCGGCTGGCGTCATTTTTCCACTCAGCATGGCTTTATTAAGGGCTTTGCGACGGCTGTCCTCATCAGCTTGACACCAGATACCACGCATTTGCGCAGGTGACTGCTCATATATCGGATAGGCGATGGTTTTTACTGTGACGCCTTTGGTATTGAGCATAGGAAATTGTTGATGTAGCTTACGGCAATAAGGGCAATTGACATCGGTAGCCACATAAATAATGGCTTTTTCTGCGCTGATGGCTGGGTAAGTAATCAATTGCGACTCGTCTAAAGCGGCAAACACCGATTGATTTTTGCGTTTTTCAAACGTTTCATCAAGCCCGATAAACTGACCGTTTTCGATGACGGATATCTCACTGTCAGTGATGTACTGCGCATCGTCCGATAGCAAGAAAGGCACTCCTTCTAGCGTTGCTCCCCAAATAACGCCCGGCACTGCCGTATAAAAGAAAGGCGTTTTAGCGCTCATATTCTTCAGCGCACTCATATTGGCAAGTAACGATGATTTGACAGCAGCACTAACCGGCTTGCCTATTTGGTCGCGATTACTGCGTACTGGCGTTTTGGTTACTACGCGCTTGCTGGGGTTTTTCTGTAGCTCGCCTTGGATGACATAGCGGCCATCCTCAGTGATATGCAATGGCAGCTGTCCTGCTAGGTTGATTTGATACATATTGGGCAACTTAGAAGGCACAATTGAGGTTATCTGCGTCTTAATCCCTGCTTGCGTTAGCAACTGGCGCAAGCGCTTGTCCACCGACTGGCTTACCGTGCCAGCGGCTGGCGTGGTTTGCGCGCTTGAGCTGATTTTATTATTGGTAGCATCAGTGGCGCTCGGCTCGGCACAAGCTGTCGTCGCCAATAGTATCGCGCTCATCAAACCAGCAGACTTTAATAAAAATTGTTTCACGGAGACAGTCCCATTTGTTATAAAAGAGATGTTTTAACAGACGTGTTCGGCAAGTTTCTTTAACAAGCATCCACTTCATTATGCAAAAACATAGATTAAAAAGATAACGGGACTTTAGCATATGCGCTAACTTTGACAGCGATTAAAAGGCCAAATTTGCAAAATTGCTACTGAGCTTTAAGAGACAGGCAATACAAATATAAATAGGTCAATATAGATAGGTCAATATAAAAAGGATACAGCGAGGCTGGGATAATTTTTTGCAGCCTCTGTCGGCGTAGGCACAGCAAGCAAGAAAAATTTGTACCAGCTTCGTGCGTTATATCGTGTATCTACTTTATTCAGTATCGACTATAGCTGAAAGAAATAACAGACAGCAAAAAGCAGCGCACTTTAATAGTGGCTGCTCATGTTAAATCTTATTTTCACAAATTATTTTAGGGTTCAATAAGGCAAAAATTTAGAATTTGGCAACTTCTTCCTCGGTTAAGAAGCGGCTATCCCCTTTATCGAGACCGTCTAAACTGATATGGCCGATACTGGCACGATGCAGCTCCGTCACTCTGTTGCCAAAGTAGCCCATCATCCGTTTGACTTGATGATATTTGCCTTGCTCTAGGGTCAGACGGGCATGCGTCTCATCCATGAACTCAAGGACGGCAGGTTTGGTCTCTTCGTGATCGCCTTCTAGTAGAATTCCTTCGGCGACTTCTTTGACCGCATTTTCTTGCGCTGCGCTATCCATCGCATCAGCTAAAGTCAGCTCATAGACTTTGGCATGCTCATGCTTGGGGCTAGTGACACGGTGCAACCAGCCGCCATCATCACTGATGAGCAAAGCACCCGTGGTATCGACATCCAAACGACCCGCGATACGTAAGCTACCCAATTCTGGTACCGAAATCAGCTCGGTCACGATGGGGTATTCTTTCGCTTTTAAGGTACATTCAAAGCCTTCAGGCTTGTGCAATAGGATATAGCGATTGCCCGCTGCGACCGACAGCGGCTCGCCTGCCCACATGACATCATCATTGACGATATCGACATGGACGCCAGGATCTTTGATTACCTGATCGTTGACCGTGATTTCACCCGCGTGCATAATCTTTTTGGATTCTTTGCGCGACAGCTCGGTGGCCTTACTAATAAATTTATCTAAACGCATACGATTGACTACCATCAGTGTTATGTTACCACTTCCAACCCTGCCGCTAACGGGATGAACTTAACGAAACCGCTAATTCTATCCGCCACGCCAAGGCTACTAGATTAGCACTTAGGCGCGACTCGCTCGTTATCTTTAAGCGTGAGAAATGGTACTATAATGAAAAATTAAATGAACACTGCACCCAATATGGCGACAGTGAAAGTTAGACAAGTTTACCATATCCTACCTAGACCTGATGAAATATGAGCTATCAAACGCTAAAACGTGCCGTCACTGCGCGCCTAGAAATCAAGAAATCTGATTTTATCGCTTATGCGTATCCGGTGCATTCACGCGAGCAAGCAATGTTTCACGTGGAACAGCTGCGTATACAATATGCCGATGCCCGTCACTACTGCTGGGCCTACATCATTGGCGACCCTGATAACACCACCAGTGCAGGCTTCGACGACGACGGTGAGCCAAGTGGCACCGCAGGACGTCCGATATTAAATGTCCTACAACACAAATCTATTGGCAACGTCATTATCATCGTGGTGCGTTATTTTGGCGGTATTAAACTGGGCGCTGGCGGTCTGACTCGCGCCTATGCAGGTTCTGCGCAAGCGGCGGTCGACCAGATGACCTTAAGCCCTTATGTAGCCATGGCGCAAGTACAGATACTCGCAGAGTTTGCCACCGAAGCCCAATGCCGCTATGTGGTCGAGAGTCTAAACGGTCGTATTGATGAGGTCACTTATAGTAAGCAAGTCACCCTGACCGTGACGCTCGCTGAGGCAGATATTGAGACGTTAAAAGAACGCCTTGCGATGGATGGACGGGTGTTGGATGACCCTTAAACTATTGATGATTTTGAGTAACCAGACGTTCACTGAAAACCATTGGTTTTCACCATTGCTAGCGTTATGATGACTCATTGCTTTTCAATGATAATTAAATAAGACCACCTTATGTCAACTTCCAAATTTACCAAACCTTTCTCACCTACTCCTTTTGAACCCCCATTTTGGCTGACCAATCCGCATCTACAAAGCATCTTGCCCAAGTTTTTTGCGCCAAAAACGCCTACTTATCGTCGGATGGTGATGCAAGACTCACTAGGTGAAACCGATATCGCTTATGACTTTTATGATGCGCATCCTGTAAAAGCAACCGAAAATGGCGAGCGTGAACAGACACCTTTAATTGTGCTGTTCCATGGCATGGAAGGCAGTAGCGACAGCCATTATGCGCGCGCTTTAGCGTATCAAATGCATGCGCAAGGCTGGCATTTTGTGGTGGCGCACTTTCGCAGTTGTGGCGGTATTCCAGCCAATGGTCGAGTGTTTTATAATGCGGGCGATACCAATGAAGTGCATCACGCGCTACAAAATCTCAGCGAGCAATACGCCAATATTTATGCGGCTGGAGTGTCATTGGGTGGTAACGCCTTGGCAAAATACATGGGCGAGTATAGAGATAAAGCCATCTGCAAAGGCTCGGCTGTCATCTCTGCTCCCGTCGATATGTCATCAGCGGCGCTGAGTATGCACAGCTTTTTGAGCCATCGCATCTACACGCCCTACTTACTCAATCCCATTATCAAAAAAGCATTGGCAAACGATATCACCAAAGAAGAAATCGATGCGATCAAAGCGGTCAATCGCATCAGCGATTTTGATGATATCTTCACCGCGCCGCGTCATGGCTACCGCTCCAACAATCACTACTATCAATCTTCTTCTGCTCTCCCTTATTTGATCACTGTAACCAAGCCTTTACTATTAATCAGCGCCAAAGACGACCCTTTTATCGGCTTTACCGCCACGCCAAATGATGTGTCTGACAGCGTCACCATCCTCGACACTAAGCACGGTGGTCATATCGGCTATCTGCGTTATCGTTCAGACAAAAAACAGTCACAGAGTGAGCAGGCAAAGGGTAAAAAAGCCAAAGCCTCAAAATTCGATATCAATTGGATACCCGAAACCGTCAGTGCTTATTTCAACTCTATTGGCGTACCTTCTAATAATAAATGATAATCTGACACGCTAAATCCTACCTTTCAACTTTTGAGACTGCTCTATGTATCCTTTTCTTCGCTATGCCAGTACCATCGCCTATGCCGCGCTGCAAGTAAAGAGGGGCAATACCTTAACATTTAAAGATACCAGCGAGATTAAGTTGCGCTGCCGGTTGTCAGATATTGATAACTTCTTAGAGATGAATAATGGGCGCGTGCTAACCCTCTATGACATGGGGCGTACGGACTTTGCGGTACGTACCGGACTGGGCAAACAGCTATTAAAAAATCGCTGGGGCTTAGTGGTCGCAGGCAGTACCATTCAGTATCGCAAGCGTATTCGCGCCTTTGATAAAGTAACGATGAAAACGCACATTGCAGGCTTTGATGAACGCTGGATGTATATCGAGCAGTCGATGTGGGTCAAAGGTAAGCCCTGCTCGTCTGCCCTATTACGTACGGGCGTGACCGAAGGCGGTAAAGTCATCGAAACGGCACGTGTGCTTGCGGCCTTAAATCAGTCTGATTGGAAGCTACCGCCAACTGGCTATGTCGCTGAATGGATAGAGAGTGATAGTGATCGTCCATGGCCACCAGTAGGTTAAGTAACTTAAGCAATACTATTTGATAACAATACACTATATAAAAAAGTATAATAAATGGTAGTCTATTAGTCAGTCAGTTATTTACTATGACAAAACCCTAATAGGAGAACCATATGATTAACACAACAGATTATGTCGGTACATTATTTGATAATAGTGAATCAAATCCAAGCAAAATTACCCTAGCCTTCACGATGGCAGGCGTGGCGCTTAAAAAAGGTCATTCTGCCTCAGTGATATTGATGGTAGATGCGGTACATTTGGCATTGCCGAACGCTTTAGATGACGTCAATATTGGCGCGCCATTTGAACCTGCTGGCGAGTTACTAGAAGCCTTTATCGAAAAAGGTGGACAAGTATTGGTCTGTAGCGCATGTATGAAACATGGTGGCGTAGAAGAATCGGCCATTGATAAACGCTTCACGGTCATCAGTGGTGATGATGTGGTTGAGCTGCTGATGAATGCGAAAGGGTCGTTGCAGTTGAACTAGTAGCAAAAGTTAAAAAG
This sequence comes from Psychrobacter sp. AT9, assembly GCF_047272965.1. Taxonomy (NCBI): domain Bacteria; kingdom Pseudomonadati; phylum Pseudomonadota; class Gammaproteobacteria; order Moraxellales; family Moraxellaceae; genus Psychrobacter; species Psychrobacter sp. AT9. The sequence goes on along the minus strand of NZ_JBKOTW010000001.1, from coordinate 46,150 downwards.
CAAAGTTATAAGAATGAGTCAGTTTCTTAGTCATCGTTTGGATGGTTTGGAAGCTGACCATTTTTTTGTCTCGAAATTTTATTTCTAGTTGTTTAATAGGTCGTGCTTTCTAATGGTTTGAATCTTAGATAGGGTACGATCAGCACACCTTACTCACTCTAGTGACCGAGAGTAAATGTTGAAATATAGCTTACTTAAAACATCTGCTTCATTCGAAAGGCTATCCATATTCTGCAAAATACCTTTTAAAGCTATGTAATCTGAGCGTCTACCACTTTCCGACAATGGCTTACTAACAACCTCCAGAGCTTTTTCAGATTGATATTGTTTAAACCAATCAAGCAAGGCATCCACTATTTTCTTATGAGACCAGCCGAATCTTTTTTGTGAGTTTATCCAGTTGTACGTAAAAAAAGATACTTTTCTTTCATCAAAAGAAGTTTCAGCAAGACGAGACTCTTCTAAATCTTTGACACTGATCACCACTACTCTTCTATAACCTTCATCTTTTATCATAGTTTTAAGTTTTTGATGAATATTTTGCCAGTTTTCCTTTAAGCAAATAATGGCGCAATCGAAAAGAAAACTCTCATCCAAATATTCAAAGTATGGCTCTATTGCTTTCATCTGTTCATAACGGTGAATACCTTTCCTACCTCTAGTTCTGACTCCCAAAGTATGTCTAACATGCATAAAATATTCTTCAACATTGCTTTTATTCTCTAGTTTCTTAGCTACTAAGTTTTGTAAATTAGGCGTTGCAATCATTAGAGCTATTTGGATGAACATTGAGTGGCTTGACAGATTATTCCAATATTTAATTAACAAAGACTCTGCCTCTTGAATTTTTATTTTCTCAAACAATTCGTCTATGATCCAAAATATCTCTAAATCTGATGATTCATCGATTTTTGCAACACTATCCTCAAGTAATTTTTCAAAATCTTTATGCCAAAAATAACGTGCAGCTTGCCACCAATAGCTAGGGTTTTCATTTATTTTCTCTATTATTTGAGCAACAGCTGTCGTATCCTGTCGTTTTGCTCGACCCATTAATGCGGTTTCAAAGCGAATATCGCTGTTAGCTATGTCTTGTAACACTATTAAATCATCATGATGTGGACTCATTTCCCATAAATTAAAAGCACTCTTTCTTAGGAAGTCGTCACCCTCTAAACTTTCAGAAATAGATAACAATTTTTCCTTACTTTCGATTGAAAGTATTTTTCCGTTTTCAGAATTTCTAGATAATGTGTCTAATACCGCACTTGGCATATAATTCCCTTGCCGTCTACTATTAGCTAAGCGCGTTGCTTGTGCTTCTAAGACATCAGGATGATCAACCTCATTGAGCATATACAAAATGTAAAAATTCAAGCTATCTCTCTTTTCTGCTTCTTTAAGGATAAAAGCAATTGACCTATAAGGTACATGTTCTCTAAATTTCCACTTTAAGCCATGCGCAGCAAAGTTTGATCTATCCGTAGAATGATACTCATTTTTTTCATCTGATAAATTTTCCCAATAGTCAAACATGGGTTCTAGTAGTGAATCTGGGTCATCGTCACACACTCTAGCAGCAGCCCAAAAAAATAGGCGATAGTCTTTTTTATCATCAGGTATAAATCGCCATGCTGTTCTGACAGCATTTGCAAAAATAGTATTTTCAGTATAGCCAATCAACCGCAATAATCGATGTTTTGTATGATAGTTAATATTTTCATCTATCAAACTTTCACAAATCTGCTGTACTAAACTTTCTCCATATTTATTGAGAACATGATCAATAACCTGCTTTTCACCCGTTACATTTGTATCAAAATGGTGGGTCGATATCCATCTTAATCCATTATTTAAGTTTCCCTGCTTGAAGCTAATTTGGTAGAAAATTTGGTTATGATGTCTATCGTTATATAATTTCAAAATATCATCTACTGAAGGATGCAACACATCATTTAAAATGATTAACGATTTATATAGTTGAGCGCTATACAAGTCAGACTGATGCTCAGATACTACTAACCATTGTTTGATGTTATTAATTGCGCTATTTAAGTAAGAGGTATTAGTTTTTGCAGAGAATGCGTAGCAATGAAATGCCACAAGACTGTTCTTAATAGTAATGTCGTATAACTTATCCTTCTTAAGACCTGCTAAAGCACAAGAGATACCTATAATTTCTGCAAAGTAAGGATCTGTTAAGTCAAAGCTATCATCTTCTAGATAACTCACTATAGATTTTGCCATAATGTAAAAGTTAAGGCGGTCATGCCGTGACATAATAGCGTCATCTGAACTTTCAAAGGCTTGTCTAAATAAACGACCATCCATTAAAATTTGCTTAAATGCGTTTTGTGAGCTTTGGGATAAAGCCCTTAAATCTCGAGACTCTCCTTGTACCTTCTTGTTCTGAAATAGATGTAATCCATATTCATCAATTGCCTCTTCTACTTCATAAGCTAACAAGTCGTTTCTAGTAGCAATAGACTGGAGAGTTTTACGAACATATTCTGCAATAACATTAGACTTTTCATGAAATTCAGCCAAGTTTGCTAGTGAGATTAGCAGTGGGTCATAACCTAGTTGTTGGGCAATATTTGCTGCGGATAGCCCATCGAGCTGTATTTTTTCCTGAGTTGCTCTTGCAATTACTGCTCTATTCGCTTCATCTTCATTATAGCTTTCTAAATATTCAAGTTTGAAATACGCCTCCAAACCTTTTCTTTCCTCAAAGCTCAAGCTAGCAATTAACCTATGCCACACTGGGCAGAGCAGAATGAAATTAACATTACTATTTGACCAGTCTATCAACTTCCTCAGTAGTCTTGCGCTATCTGATGAACGATTAATATCTTCTACTAATATCATTAAAGGTTCGTCAATCGAGCATAGTTCTAACGCTTGAAGACCTGATTGAGGTATTAATTCATTAGCGTAACGATGCAACTCAATATCGACGGCTTCCTCAATAGAAACTGCTTGGTTAACTGTACTATCTGAGAGTACCAATACTGGCTTTTGATGGCTTAAGTACTTATTTAATACATTAATACATTGAGTCGTTTTACCTGTACCTGAAACACCTACGACTAATGTATTTTGGTAAACGGGCTTAAAGTCTCTTTCAATAAACAACTCAGCATCAAATTTAAGATTTGATAGGCTTTTTTCACCAATTTCTAGTAGTAACTGTTTTGATAGCCTAATCGGTGCTGTACCAAGACTATTCCTCCTTATTATTTGACCATCAGGATGTGTATCTAAAAATCCAGCCAGTCTTGATACAGACCAAATATCTAACTCAATATCATGATTTGAGGCCAGTATTTGTACTTGAGTTCTTAAATCTTGACTTTCTTCACAATTTATAGCTAGAGCAAGACGAGCCTTAATATTTGGATGAGTTCTTCTGATTTCATTAATTTCTTTGATGGCTTTTACTAGGTCACCATCCGTTCCTGTCGGGTTACCTCCTTGTTTTCTAGGTTTAACTTTATCCAAATCACGTAGCCATTTGTTTTCTAAGTCGCTTTTAGAGGTAGTCGTATGGGCAATACAAACTATCGTTTCATCTACTTCAGTATGACGCCACCCAACGTTATCTAGTGGTGCTTTGACCGTTTTTCCTTGAGGATTCACGCCTTGATGAGACACACTTCCGTAGATTTCTGGCTCAGCATAACGCAGCACTGAAGTTGCTATCTTTTCAAATAGTCCAGCATCTGTTATTTCAGCTAAAGCTTGAGTTGTGTTCATTGCATACTATCCATGATTTTTGTTAGTATCATATTACCCAATTATTGTAACCTTTTCCTAAAAGTAGATTAATATAATCACTTAGCTACAGATCCATAGTCAACTATTTTAACTATAGCCAAAATCCACCCCTCCTATTTATTAACTAAATAAATACTATCCAACACGCTCATCGCTTTCCTCTGTTAAAGTAAGTTAGATAAAAATTCTAATAAAATAAAAAGGAAGCCCGTCATGACCTTACTTAACACCCTTGATTTAACCTACCCTATCGTTCAAGCGCCCATGGCAGGCGCAACCACACCTGAGCTGGCGGCAACGGTCAGTAATTTCGGTGGACTGGGGTCGTTAGGGAGTGGGACGACGGCACCAGATGTTTTGCATGAGCACATTAATAGCCTTAAATCGCTCACCGATCGCCCTTTTATGATCAACCTAATGGTGTTATCTGAGCACGAGTCGAGCACCTTTGATACCGAAATCCCCGCTTGGCTAAGTCAATACTATCAAGTAAATGATATAGACATGGCGTTACCTGAGCGCCCAGCGCCAAACTTTGCAGAGCAGCTACAAGTGCTCTATGACAATCCTGTCCCTGTCGCCAGTTTTACCTTTGGTATTATTAGCGCTGAGCAAGTTGAGCGCCTGCAAAGTCTAGGCACGCGCGTCATCGGTACTGCCAATCATCCATTAGAAGCGAAAGCATGGGCCGATATTGGTGCAGATGCGGTATGTGTACAAGGGGTCGAAGCGGGTGGACATCGTGGTGGTTGGTTAGCGCAAAGTGAAAATGATCCATTGGGATTATTGACGCTGATCAGTCAAACGCGTGCATGTACCGATATTCCGTTAATCGCAGCAGGTGGCATCATGACTGGGCAAGCCATCAAAGCGATTCAAGCAGCCGGTGCTGAGCTGGCACAAATAGGTACGGCTTTTTTGACCACCGATAAATGCGGTATCAATGATATTTATAAGCAAGCACTGCTCGATGCCAGTCAAGATAAACGCAGTGCTGAGACACGCTTGACGAGGCTGTTTTCAGGTAAGCAGGCACGTGGTTTATTAAACGATTATCTGCGTGACTTTGCGCAATTTGAAAGCGCGCATGAGCTGCCGCCTTACCCACAATTAAATGCGATGACCAAAGTTTTACGTGGCCATGCGACCAATAATCTTGACCCAGAGCATCAGTCTTTATGGGCAGGACAAGGGGTCGCCTTGGTCAGACAAGAAAGAACGATTGAGTTGTTAGAGCGCTTGGTGAAAACGCTATAGTTTGATTGACGTCAGTTAGGTTCTAATCCAGCATTTTAATTTTGCCATTTTTTAACGCTTTTCAGGGTTAAAAACCCAGCTTACAATAGCTAAATCTCAGGCCTCACTATATCCAGTGGATTCACTTTAAAACAGATGCAGTGCGACTGGGATGAATTTTTCGTAGCCTCTGTGATATAGTCAAATCACTCAAATTATTACCCTAAACAAAAAAAGAAACACCAGACATTGATTCTAGTGTTCCTTTTTTTTGAGCACAATTTTTCTAAATCACTACTTTTTTAGTCCTGCACGAAACTTCTTATAATCTTTCGCCGTATCTTCCACCGCTTCTACCATCGGCACGTGACCCACTTCCGACATCATGATGACCTGTGCTTGTGGCATCAGCTCGCTCATTATTTTAGCAGTCTCAGGTTTTATGACCTTGTCCTCTTCTCCCCAAACGATTAGCGTCGGGATGTTGTATTGAGCGACCACTTTGGCGCGTGCCTCTACATTGTCTTCGATGATCTGCTTGAGTATCTTAGTATTTAGCGCCCGATTGGCGATGCTTTCTTGTGCAAAGACCGCTTGCACGCTTTTGGGAACATAAGGCGGCTTGTACATGACCGTCTTATACATCGCAAAATACTCTTCAGTGTTGTCAATCAATAACGGGCTATTATCAAGGTCTGATGCTTTGAACTCTCGTTGCGTCTCGGCTGACCAAAATCCGCCACTGTCCAATAACCATAGGCTTTTGACACTATTAGGATACATCGCTGCATAGGCGACACTGATAGCACCGCCCATCGAGTTGCCCCCGACGTGAATAGCGGATGCCAACCCTTTGGCTTGTAGTAGTTCGTGCAGGCGCTTTGCTTGAGCATCTGCGCGGTAGTCTCCCTCTGATGGCTTGCTAGAGTTACCAAAACCTAGTAAATCAGGGACAATCAGATGATAATCTCCTAATTTATCGGCGATACGGGTAAAGTTGTCTTTATTACCACCAAAACCATGAATCAATAATAAAGGCTCGCCAGCTAAGTTGCCGCCCTCTAAATAAGTCATCTGCTCGCCAGATGCCAGCGTCATAGCTTTGGTCTCAAGGTCTGATTTATTGCGCTCATACTGTACGATCTTTTGGGTCGTGGCGACGGTAAAACTATTGGGCGTCGTACATCCCACGACAGAAAGAGTCAGTAGAGCAGCTAAACTCGTGCGCAGTAATGTCATTGAAACATCCTCGTTTATGGTTGGCAAAACATCTTGAATACTTAATCTTAGCATAAGCCCATTTATGGCAAATTGGTTTATGATTACGCGCAAGTCAATGTTTTTACGACAACGAGGATATTAAGGTATCTACTTTATTCAATCGACAATGTTCTATGCAATTGATAGTGTTTTAAATAAGCGAGTGGAGGAAATGCGTTAGTCTTCGCCCAGCAAGAATGCTACCGCCGCTGCCGCATGAATGGCAGTGGTATCAAAGACTGGTATCGGGCTATCGGCTTTTTTGATAAGTAAGCCAATCTCAGTACAGCCTAATATCACGCCTTCTGCCCCTTGTGCGGCTAAATCTTTAATGACTTGGCTATAATACTGGCGTGAGCTGTCTTTAAATTGACCGACGCATAGCTCTTTTTTGATAATTCGATGTACTTCTGCGCGCTCATCACTCTCTGGTATCAACACTTGCAAACCTGCATCGATTAAACGCTGTTTATAAAAATCTTGGGTCATCGTAAACTGCGTACCTAATAATGCGATTTTAGTTAGCTTCTGCTTTTTGATAGCGTCAGTCGTCGCATCAGCAATATGAATCACGGGTACACTGGTCACGGCTTGCACGTCATCGATCAATTTGTGCATCGTATTAGAAGCAATCATTATCCCGTCTACGTCAGCGGCTTGTAGACGCTGAGCACTACTGGCCATTATTACACCCAGCTCAGCCCATTCATCTTGCTCTTGGAGCTCATTAATGGGCCCAAAGTCTACGCTATGTATGAGCAAATCTGCTGAATGTAATCCGCCCAGCTTATCCTTTATCCCTTCATTAATCAGACGATAATAGCTTTCGGTACTCTCCCAACTCATACCACCGATGATCCCTAAGGTTTTTTGTTGAGAGTGTCGTTGCTTTTGAGCGGTCATTTTACTGCCTTATTTATGTGTGGTGATCGATTTTATCTTAGCAAAAACAGCATACTAAAGCCTGCTAATTTTTAAAAAAATGCTTTCTTAAGATAAACATTAGGGTCGTTAAGATATGGCGAACTTTGAGATGAGTAATAACGATTTTACCCGCTCGATTTCACAGAGTATGATAAACGCTGATAGCCAACTGCTTTGTCAGTTATGATCATTGATCATCTAAAAATTATATACATAATATATGCCAGCATCATAGGCTGAACATCGCGATAACCATGTAGGACAACCGAATACTATGGCCAACTTTCCCACTATTAGAATACGCACGCGCCGTAAGTACTACCGACTTATCTTTACGGGTTTGATGGCGATGATGATGTCGCTCATTATCTCGACGGCATTGATATTGGTCAAAGTAGGCTTTATAGATGGTTTCTTTATGGAGCTACTGCACTCGTGGGGACTGGCCTTTGTTTTTGCGTGGCCAAGCGCTTATATCTGTGCCTACCTAGTGCAAGAGCATGTATTGAGTAAAATTGAGTTTTATTAAGTTAAACGAGCAAGATGAATTTTAAACTTAAGTCCACCCCTACCATATAAAAACAGCTAAGATAAGCCACACCGTTTTTATATAGAGGGCGCTATGACTCAATCAAGGCGTACAATCGAGCAGTTGCTCAACCAAGGTACACTTCCTACAGAAAAGGCAGATACCGCAGCCCTACTTTTAGACGTTTATCCCAGTAAGCGCACATGGCTGCAATTTTTTGATAAAGCGCTTTTGATTGTCGGTGGGATAGCGTTGGTACTTTCGCTGGTTTTCTTTATCGCCTATAACTGGCTATACATGGGTAAATTAGCCAAGTTCGCCTTAGTCGAAGGCGCTTTGGCCATTACTATCGCGCTTTATGTAGCACTGTCTTTTCGTCAGCGCTTTGCCTTTATTCGGCAGTTGTTATTGCTCATCGCTAGTATTATTACGGGTAGTTTATTGGCGCTATTTGGGCAGGTGTATCAGACTGGTGCGGATACATGGCAGCTATTCTTTGGTTGGGCAGTATTAATCTTGCCGTGGGTCATCATCGCCCGTTTCCCTGCGCTGTGGCTGCTGTGGCTTGGGCTGATTAATACTGTCACTTTGTTTTATATCGATACGTCATTGTTTTTTGGCATAGATTATTATTACCAAGACTTTTGGCAATTCACCTTAATCACAGTTATTAATGTTATCGCTTTTTATTTATGGCTGATCTGCTTTGAAGACAAACGTGATTCAGGGCTTTCTAATTTAAAGCCATCTAATTTAAAGCCATCTAATTTAAAGCCATCTAATTTAAAGACGTCTAATTTAAGCCTTTCTAGCGTTACTACTGACATTGCTATCAATAGCAAATTCAATTCTTCAACTACTCTCCATACTGCCGCCAAATCCAGCCTACATTGGAGTACCTATGTCGTCGGTCTACTCAGTACGTATACCATCACTTATCTGACGATAAGCACTTTTTTTGATAATAAAAATATTCTGCTGTTCTTAGTCGCGGTTTCCTTGTGGCTAGGTTGGTGTGTGTTTATGCATTGGCGGTTCCGCAAGCGTACGACTGATTTGCTGATATTAACTTACTTGTCAGGCTCAGTGATTGCGGTTGTTGTCTTTATTTTAGGCAAAGCACTGCTGAGTGATTTTGACGCTGGCGGTTTCTTATTGTTAGGGCTGGTACTGATCGGTATGAGCTCCTATGCCGTCGTCTGGCTACGCAAAGTTGCGCGTCTTAAAAACGAGAACAATGTGCCCCATACCACCGTTAAAGGGGAGCAATTATGACTAATGATATGAACGATGAGCAACGTCGTAGCCTTTTGCTATTACAGCAGCACGGGTTTATTAACGAGCAAAATGGGAACGATAGCTTGTTAAACCAAACTGAATCTGAAGAGCATACCCCTTGGTTTATCAACATCCTTTTTGGTCTTAGTGGGATATTTGCCAGTTTATTATTCATTGGATTTTTGACGTTAATATTATTTGAGACTGAGATTTTTGACAGTATCATTGGGGTATTGGTTACTGGCGGCATATTGAGCGCTATTGGCTGGTCTTTATTTTATAATGCCCATTTACGTCATAGCCCATTCTGGAACAGCTTAGCCTTTGCGATTACTATCGCTGGTCAAGGTTATATCGCCTTTGCCTTATTGACTAATGAGATTGAACAGCCCGTAAATGTAATCATCCTATTACTTATACAGCTGTTTATGACCATCGTCATGCCCAATTTTATTTACCGCCTATTAAGCGCTATGGTAGCGCTGGGCTGTGTAATCTATCTACTCAACTTCTATCACCTGCCGGAGTTAAGCTTAGGGCTACTGGCGCTTATGACTGCCGTTGCCAACTTACAACGCTATTCAATATTACAGCGAATCCCTATTAAATGGCGGCTGGCGGCCTTTGATATTAGCAAAGCGCTCTCCTACGCCAGCGCTTTGATGTTGCTCAGCATTTCGGTCTACTTTATCGCCGCTGAATATGGAGGCGGCTTTGATAGCCTTGATAATTATGGCGACACCTTTAGCTATAATTACTACCTCGCACAAGGTTTACTGACGCTCGCCAGCCTTTATGCTGCTTTGCTTATCCTTAAGCGCTATCAAGTCAAACTGCTATCAGCGGCAGGATTCATCATTGTTTTCGCCATCGCTATATTGGGCGTTATGTCGATTTATGTCTCAGGATTGCTGACGACTAGCCTTATCATCGTCATCGCGGTTGCCAACAGTCAGCGCGTGCTATTAGGGCTCGGCATTGCGGCATTAGTCGGCTATATCTTTTGGTATTACTATCAGCTCGATACCTCTTTATTGGTCAAATCCGCCTCTATGCTAAGCATCGGTATCGGCTTACTACTGATGCGTTGGTTACTCATAAAACGTTATTGTGCGATTAGCAAAGAAAGTGGCGAAGCACGGACAGTGGCTAACGAGAAGGAGCACTTGTCATGAATAAAAAAAATGATTCATTGCTAGGGCAAAAGTCTGTAGCCAAGCCGCTACCATGGTGGCAAAAGCGTACATTCACCATCGGCGTTGCGCTACTGGGTTTGATAACAATATTAGCCATAATGACCATTAATGTCGCAAAGTTTGAGACCCATTTGGCTACTGGCGATACCGTGCTATTAGAGCTTGCGCCCATTGATCCGCGCGGCTTTATGCAAGGCGATTATATGACCTTAAGCTATGCGTTAGAGCGTGATGTGTTTGACCAACTAAACGAGAGGCTTCCAGAAAACGAATACTATATTGATGCTAGTGAAGGCTACGTCATCGTCACTTTAGATGAAAATAACGTCGGTAAATTTAGCCGTTTAGTCGATGCTAAGCCGGACAATGTAGCATCGAATGAAATGGCGCTTCATTATCGCGTGCGCAATAACAAATTGAAGCTGGCGACCAACGCTTTCTTCTTTCAAAAAGGTCACGCCGAAGCGTTTGAGATGGCAGAGTATGGATTGTTTCGCGTGAATGATAAGGGCGAGCCGCTACTCACAGATATGGTTGATGGAACATTTAAAATGATTGAGCCTGAAGTTAAGAGTGTTGAAAATAAGGCAATACAAAATAATCCTCAAGGTTAGGGTGTGTTGAACATTCAAATAAGAGTAACCGACAACATCACTTAACCAAAGTAATATTGAGGTACTTAAGCATCCCTTGTTACTGTAGATCTTGGCTTATGACTAGGGCGCATCCTCATTTTTAATATGAAGACATGCCCTAGCAGCCATGACCAATCCCTATACATAATCAAAAAAACATAGTTGATTCAACATAATTTGGATACAAGAAAGGCGAGTGAAAGTACTACAAGTATTAGACTAAGCGAGCCTGACGCTGTATCTGATTTATATAGGATTGACTACACTCAAAAATAAATAAAGGAATACCTTATGCGTAGTGCAACTTATAACGAATTTGGCAAACCAACAGAAGTCCTCAGTTTAGGCGACAGTCCTACTCCAGAACCCAAAGCCAATGAGGTACGTGTCAAAACCACCCTCGCCTCCATTCACAACCATGACCTGCTCACTATTCGCGGTCAGTACGGCTTCAAGCCAGAATTGCCAGCGATTGGTGGCTCTGAAGCAGTTGGTATCATCGATGCGGTTGGCAGTGAAGTCAAAGGCTTAAAAGTCGGACAGCGTGTGGCAGCGGCGAGCGTACAAGCGACGTGGGCGGAATACTTCGTAGCGTCAGCCGATATGATATTTCCTGTACCCGACAGTCTGAACGATGAGATGGCCGCGCAACTTATCGCGATGCCGCTCAGCGCTCTGATGATGATTGAATTCCTAGAATTACAACCGGGTCAATGGGTCATCCATAACGCTGCTAATGGCGCGGTCGGCAAGTCGCTTGCGATGCTGGCAGCGGCGCGCGGTATCAAAACCATTAACGTGGTGCGCAGCAGTGACGCAATAAAAGAATTGGAAGCGTTGGGGATCAAAAACAATATCAATACCTCAGACGAAGACTGGCAGGATCAAGTCCGTCATATCGTCGGTGATGAAGCCATCAGTGCAGCGGTTGATTCCGTCGGCGGTGAGAACAGTGGCGAGCTATTATCCTTGCTAGGTCATTATGGTACTTTGGCCTCTTTTGGTCTGATGTCAGGTAAGCCTATGGCCATCAATCCTACCGATATGATTTTTAAACAAGCCATAATGAAAGGCTTCTGGGGCAGCAAACTCAGCCAAGAGATGAGCGTGAAGCATAAGCAGCGTCTAGTAAATGAGCTCATTGAACGGGCGGTCGATGGCAAATTAAAGCTACCGGTCGAAGCCACTTTTGATTTGGCAGATATCACCAAAGCGGTCGATGGCGAATTGCAGTCAGGCAAAAAAGGTAAAGTACTGCTAAAACCTTAAACTGTCGTTAACTTGTCATTTAGCCAGCCTTACTTTTATTGATAATGGCAGCGTTCTTTACAGTGAGAGCGCTGCCATTTTTTATGACAGTTTTTTATAGCTTACCGCTTATAACTTACCTAGTAGTATATTGATAAACAGCGGGCAACGTTCATTTACCAAAGTCAGGTTGCGGGTATCAAGCCCTACTTGTTAAGGTTGATGAGTGATTAATCACCATCATTTAAAGATTAATAATTAACGATAGCTATCTAACAATAAAAAAGGATATAAGTATGCGCAGCGTAACCTACAACGAATTTGGCAAACCGTCAGACGTACTAACGATCACTGACAGCCCAATGCCAGTGCCAAAAGAAAACGAAGTCCGTATCAAGACTATTTTATCCTCCATACATAACCACGACCTCATCACTATCCAAGGCCAATATGGCACCAAGCCAAAACTGCCCGCTCTTGCTGGTAGCGAAGCCGTGGGTACTATTGATGCTATCGGCACTAGCGTCAAAGGTATGCAAGCGGGTCAACGTGTGGTGGTCACCGGTGTCGAAGGCACATGGGCCGAGTACTTCACCGCGCCTGCCAGCAGCGTCATCCCTATACCGGACGCCATCGATGATGAAATGGCCGCGCAGCTTATTGCCATGCCGATGAGCGCCTTGATGCTCATTGAGTTTTTAGAACTAGAAAAAGGTCAATGGGTCATTCAAAACGCCGCCAATGGCGCAGTTGGTGAATCGCTTGCGATGTTGGCAGCTGAGCGCGGTATCAATACCATCAACGTCGTGCGTAGTAAAGAGTCAGCAAACGAGCTGACCGAGATTGGTATCACCGAAAACAACGTGGTGAGCGATGATGACGACTGGAAAGATCAAGTCCGTCAACTTATCGGCGATGCAAAAATAAGCGGTGCGGTCGACTCTGTCGGCGGTCAGTCTGGTGGTGACTTACTAAGCTTGCTCGGTCATGGTGGCATCATAGCAGCAGTGGGTGCGATGTCTGGTCAGCCACTCGCGCTCAATCCGACTCATCTAATCTTTAAACAAGCGACACTCAAAGGATTTTGGGGCGGTGCATTAATGCAAAAGATGGATGCAGATAATAAAAGCCGTTTAATAAAAGAGCTTATCGAGCGCGCCGCTAGCGGTAAATTAAAGCTACCAACAGGCGGCATCTATACGTTGGATAATATTAAAGAAGCGGTATCTGGCAAGGTGCAATCTGGCAAAAAAGGCAAAGTATTGTTAAAACCATAAGCTACTCGTTTAAGAGATTCGTTTAAAGTACATTTAATACAAAAGCAATAAAATAGGAATAGTATCATGTCTAATAATAAAACCTTTAAAGCCTTAGTCGTCCAAGAAACCAGCGACGGTGAATTTAAAAAAAGCATCCAAACCCGTAACGTCAGCGATTTACCTGAGAACGATCTGTTGATCGAAGTCCATTACTCTTCGTTGAATTTCAAAGATGCGATGTCAGCATCAGGTAATAAAAGAATCACTAAAAACTATCCGCACACACCTGGTATCGATGCGGCAGGCGTCGTGGTCAGTGATAAGTCTGGCACATTTAAAGAGGGGCAAGAAGTCGTGGTCTTTGGCTATGATCTCGGCATGAATACCGATGGTGGCTTGGGGCAGATGATTTCTATCCCTGCCGATTGGGCGCTCCCCTGCCCGTCGTCGCTGACATTAAAAGAAGCGATGATTTACGGTACGGGCGGCCTAACCGCAGCATTAAGTGTGCAAAAGTTAGAAAAAATGGGCGCAAAACCAAGCGATGGCCCAGTCGCTGTCACAGGCGCAACGGGCGGCGTGGGCAGCATCAGTATCGCGATATTGAAGCAGTTGGGCTACGAGGTCATTGCATTCTCAGGTAAGCCAGAGCAAAGCGAGCATTTAAAAACATTGGGCGCGAGCGAAGTGCGTCATCGCGATACCATCAATGAAATCGGTAGCAAACCTATTGGTCGTGAACTGTGGGCGAACGCTATCGATACCATAGGCGGCGATTACTTAGCAAACTTGCTCAAGCAAACCAAAGCGGGCGGCGCAGTGACTAGCTGTGGTTTAGCAGGTGGCGCTGAGTTTTCGATGACGGTCATGCCGTTTATCACTCGTGCAGTATCCCTACTCGGTATCGATTCGGTCTATATTCCACTGGCGGATAAAAAAGCCGTTTGGGAGCGTGTTTCATCCGATATGAAACTGCCTGATCTCGAAAAGTATGCTGAAGAGATCACGCTTGAGCAAACACCTGAATACTTAGATCGCTTTATGGCGAGCAAGACGGTTGGGCGTTATGTGGTGAATGTGCGGGGTTAGGGTTTTGACTTAGCAGTCAAGCATTATAAAAAAGGCAGCATCTCTTTTGAGGTGCTGCCTTTTTTACCTAAACAAAATAATTCTGTCTTTTCAATTTTCAGATAAGGTGAAGTTGCCCAATCTTACCTGTAGTATAGTAAGAACTAATCTATAGGACAATAAGAAAATTCTATTATTTAAATTGAGAAATGACTGCTTAACAGCCAATGACACACCAAGCGGTATCGAAAGCATTAGTAATGGTTTCGATACCGCTTGTATTTTGAAAGCATTAGGAAAAAAATAAATTTTTCTGCCTAAAATATCTACTTTGGGAAATAGATTAAGCAGAATAGCTTGAAAGTTAAATTTTTCTTTCAAATTCTAGACAAATCATTCTCTTCAAAGCTTTATTAGCAACTTATAAGAAACTAGTCAAATTATAAAAAGACAGAAGGAAAACACAATGATTAAAGAGTTTATACAGAAAAACGGAGAAAAGCTAAAGTTAACAAAAGCTGCCATCGTTCATATTACGCAGGGAAATTTTTCGATTAGACCAGTTAGAAATCAGGATAACATGACCGTGATAAGCGGAGGATTACATACTTATGACGCTTGGATTGAATTCAGGAAAAAGCACTCCAATAAATTAGAACATTTACATTTTTTCAATAGCAATAAGCATCAATACTGGTATTACGCTAGAGAGCTAGGAAATGGAGTTATCACGCTAAAAATACCTAGGGAGTTATTTACTGGGAAAGCTGCAAGGATAACCATGTATCCTGATGAATACTATAAATCTGGCTTTCTCTGGAAGACATTATTCCCAAAAGGTTATGACGAAGTTAAAATTGTAAGCTTAATAGGAGAAACTTTAGAAAATGAAGATGAAGGACAAACACAACCAGGACAAATTATTGGGTATATAAACAATGGTGATCCTCTACTCAAAATTAAGGTAGTAATACAACACCATGGAAATGAAATAAAATCAGTATTTCCTGCCTGGACACAGCCCAACTCAGGGAATAATGGAAAACCGTACAGTTACTATGAAAACATTGGTTTTGTAATCGCACAGTCAACAGAGTACTTTGATGATAAAGAAAAGCTTGATACTAGTGCAGTTTATAATTTTTCTGAACAATATATCACTGCTGAAGAACTCCATCTTTACACTCCTCTTATTTTTGCAACCCGAAAAATACCGACTATCGGTGAATCTCCAAATGAGAGAGATAAAAAAAGAAAAGAAGAGTTAGAGTCTTATACTATATCCGAAAAAGAAAATGATATTATCTTCAATTACCTAAACGACTTTACTCTAGTGAAATTCTACCCTGAGCTATTATTTGGTGTGTACAAAAACGCTAGCCATATACTTTCCGAGGACCAATCTTTTTTCAACACTTTTCAAATTGTGCAGAACTTTGTCGATGGATTAAATTATCTACACCTTACCGACCAAAAAAAGAGGCTGATAGAGACTATTACTTTCATGCTAAACAACATGGTCTCATACACCATGCTTGACTTATTGTCCAAAAAAAGAATTACTTCAACGATGATTCAAATTGTTGAAGCTGCAAACATACCAGAGCTTTCTCATAAATTCCTTATTTCACTTTCTACTTCTCCAGTGCGGCGAGAAGCTTACCTAGAATATAATCTAGACTCCCTAAGCAAAAAGAAATTGAATGAAAAACTCCCGTTAGAAGATTTTCCTGATGAGCTACACATTATCATGAATCCTAGCTTAGATATGAGCATAGAACGAGAAGATTTTATTGAGATATTAAAGGAGTTACTAGGTGAAACTTATACTTTAAGTTTTAAAGATGATGAATTAAACTCTTTTATAGATGACTTGATAACGAACCAATCAGAAAATTACGACATATTAGTTAAAGATAACCTCACTCAATTGACACCAAATAGTTTTTTATCCTTGTCTACCTCTATTGGTACTATTTTAGACTCTGCTTCGAAATATAATAATGGAAATACAGAACAGTTAATAACTTGTGTCGGGTTGATCCTTAGAGATTACTGTAAGATTCAATTCGCTCATAGACAAAGAATTAATGTTAGATATTTTAAGTATCACAATTTCACGAAAGATTTTTATTTACCTATAGATTATGATTTATTGTTTGGAATTGTTCTTAAGCATGAACGCTTAATCAACTTTATCAAACTAGGTGAGCTTACCAAGAGCATTATTGAATTCGCAAAAAATATCTCAAGCAAAAAGCTTGAAAAAGACGCAAATAAGTTTATGGAAAAAATTGGAAAAGAAAGACCACCATTACCTGAGAGATATCAATAGAAATAAAGTCTTCGTTAGCATGCATTTGACTAAGTTCTGATGGCTGTTTATTATTAGATTTTCAAAGTTTTTCAGCTTGAGCCAGAAAATAATGAAGCACTGTTTCGTTCGAGTGCAAGGGAAGTTGCGTTTTAGCCTCGATTGCAACGGATATCCTTGTTTGACCACTAGATTGCAGCGACTTAGCCTGCCGTGGTCTCGCGGTAGCAGGAACACGGCGGGCT
This sequence comes from Psychrobacter sp. AT9, assembly GCF_047272965.1. Taxonomy (NCBI): domain Bacteria; kingdom Pseudomonadati; phylum Pseudomonadota; class Gammaproteobacteria; order Moraxellales; family Moraxellaceae; genus Psychrobacter; species Psychrobacter sp. AT9. Next base: position 29,181 of record NZ_JBKOTW010000001.1, on the reverse strand, counting down.
TTAGTCGCAGCTCTAGTGGGCAGACAAGATAGTAGCGGAAAGCGAGATTAGCTCCGAAAACTCTAAAGCAAAAAAAAACACCCAACCAAGTTGAGTGTTTTATATCATGCCAGCTAGATATTACTAAGTAAAAAGTGAAAACCGCTACTCTATCCAATACCAATTAGGCGCAAGTAGGTAAGTTATACCGCCCGAAAGTAATATAAGTAAGAGAGTAACACCGATTGAACCAATCCACGACGTGCCACCTTGCTTGGCTAATTGTTCATTAATTACAGCCGAATCTGCATGAGTGTCCGTAATCTTCGTGATTTTTTTAACACTGTGTTTAAGATAAAAGTAATTACCTGAAACGCCTGCTAGGCCAGCCCATGCTCCTATAAAAACAGACTGCCCTAACATATTATATTTTTCCATGCCCAACAAATACATTAGAGTTAGATCAACGACTGTTATACCAAGTATGATTAAAAAGGCGGCTAGATACATTTTTCGATAGCAAAACCAAAAAGAGCCCAAGAAAAAACCAGCTAGATTGAAACTTTGGAAATTAATTTTTTTATTATCAGCACTTAAAGTAGGTTTATGATTTTTAAACCATTTATTACGGTAGAAATCATCATACTTTTTACCAACGAAGGCTGCTAATAAACTATCAGCTGTCTGAGAGTCAGATGATGGTGTGTTTTGCATGCTTTGCGCATCTTTAGAAATATTGACCGCTGTTAACGGTGGTGGTGTTTGTCCTTGAATGTCAGACAGATTGTGTCCACAGTTTAAACACAAAACCGCTTCATTTGAGTTTTCTTGACCACAGTTATTACAAAGCATCTTATCCCTTAGTTTTACTGAACAGTTTGTAGTTTTATCTCAACTTCAATGATAAATAAAACCGATTAAAGTCGACCATATTATAGACAATAAAGACAAATGTTCAATAAAAAACTGGGGTATTTGCAACTATCTGATGATTTTGAGCAATAAAAAACACCCAACCAAGTTGAGTGTTTTTTCATTGACGACAAGCTGTATATCAATTCAAAAAATCTGAGTTGAAAAGCTATTTAGATAAGTTTACGTAGTCTAAGATGGTAACAAGGCAACCGAGCGCAGATAGTACGTGTTTGTACATCTAGCGAGGTTAACACCGTTACCGTTTAGAATACTTAAATGATTTATTCCCACTCAATCGTCGCAGGCGGCTTACTCGACACATCATAAGTCACACGTGATACTTCAGCGATTTCATTCATAATGCGATTCGATACCGTCTCGATCAAATCATATGGCAAATGCGCAAAGCGCGCGGTCATAAAGTCTACGGTTTCAACGGCACGTAACGCAATCACCCACGCATAGCGGCGGCCATCGCCGACCACACCGACCGATTTGATCGGTTGGAATACGGCAAATGCTTGTGCCGTTTTGTCATACCAGCCTGATTTTTCTAGCTCTGCCATGAATATCGCATCGGCTTGACGCAAGATATCAGCATATTCTTTGGTGACTTCACCAAGGATACGCACGCCCAAACCTGGACCAGGGAACGGATGGCGATAGACCATTTTTGCTGGTAGACCCAAAGTAATACCGAGTTTACGCACTTCATCTTTAAACAAATCACGTAACGGCTCAATCAGCTTAAACGCCAAGTCATCTGGCAAACCGCCAACGTTATGATGGCTCTTAATGACGTGTGCTTTGCCTTGATGCGACTTGGCAGATTCGATGACGTCAGGATAAATCGTTCCCTGCGCCAAGAACTCAACGACTTTACCATCGCTCTGCTCGCTGACTTGACGCGCACTCTCAGCAAATACGTCGATGAAAGTTTTGCCGATGATTTTGCGTTTCTTCTCTGGATCAGACTCGCCTGCCAATGCGTTTAAGAATAAATCTTCTGCATCAACACGAATGACTTTCACGCCCATGTTTTCTGCAAAGATTTGCATGACTTGGTCGCCTTCGTTTAAACGAAGTAAGCCGTTGTCTACAAATACGCAGGTAAGCTGATCGCCAATGGCTTTGTGCAGTAACGCTGCTACCACTGAGCTATCAACACCGCCTGACAGACCTAGCAATACTTGCTTGTCACCGATTTGCTCTTTTAACTGTGCGATACGCATCTCAGCGATGTTGTCTGGTGTCCAATCGCCTGCGCACTCACATATTTCATGAACGAAACGACCCAATAGCGCCTGACCTTGTAAAGTATGCGTCACTTCTGGATGGAACTGTAGACCGTAGTATTGCTTGTCATCATTGGCCATAATCGCAATTGGGCAACTTGGTGTGCTGGCCACAATATCGAAGCCTTCAGGGACTTCAATCACTTTATCGCCATGACTCATCCAAACATTGAGCGTGCCAGCCGCATCTTCGATACCATCGATCAAGGTAGAAGTGCCATTGATGTTGATCGTCGCTGCGCCAAACTCATGGATATCACTGGCATGAACCTGCCCGCCGAAACGATCTGCCATCGCTTGCATACCGTAGCAAATACCCAGTACTGGTACGCCCAAATCAAACACCGCATCGTTGATACGCGGGCTATTCTCTGCGTGTACGCTCTCAGGGCCACCCGATAGGATGACGCCTTTGGCACCAAAATCAGTAATGCGCTGAGTGTCGATATCAAAAGGTAGCATCTCACAAAACACCCCAGAATCGCGCACACGGCGGGCGATAAGCTGGCTGTACTGCGAGCCAAAATCGAGGATAAGAATGCGATCTTGCTTGATAGTCGGTATTGCAGAAGTGGCAGCGGCAGTGGTCATAAATCGATGTCCATCAATAAATAAATTGGTGGCCTATTTTAACAAGTTTACGCCCTCTATTGGCTATTAGATGCGTAATTGTTCGCGATTATTGATGGTTATCGATAATTATTAGTAGATATTGATGATTATTCGCCAAAGACGATAATTTTTTATTATACAAATGACGAGTACCTATAAAATTTTTGTTTATATTGTGATATGCTCGAATGATAAGCAATTTGGCTTTAATGCGATAGATTTAGTATCGTTAGCTCACACTCATTACCAGACATTGAGCGGTCGCTAAATTGCGCCTAATTATTAACAGCAGATCTCAATCCAAACCTAAATAAAAGTGATAGTCGGTTCAAGATAATTTGGATACAAGGAAGACGAGTGAAGTGTCTACAGGATAGTAGACTGAGCGCGCCTGACCTCGCATCCGATTTATATAGGATTTGACTATATAATAAATCGAAAGGCTAACTCTCTATGAGCAAAATCAAATCTCTTATCCGTAAAAGTCCTGAATCTGACCAGTCTGCACCTATCGCCGTAAATTCTGATAATAAAAATATCGATAACATCAGTGTAGATAGCGTCTCAAAAGATAATACCTCCTTAAATACCCCCATCGAGCAAACGCGCTGGAATGGTTGGGGCAATGTCAGTATCAATAAAAAAGTCTCGCCACATGGCGCAAAATTGATCAAATCACACATCGGCAAAACCAATAAGCTAAAATCTGTGAGCTTGCAACAAGTGCTCAAAACTGTGCCCAAATCGCGCTTACCTACCGCCCTTACCGATCTTGATACGGTATCTATCGATAGTGAAGTTAGACTCAGACATGCGCGTGGGCAAAGCTTCCCCGATTGGATCGCTATGCACGGTGGCGACTTTGAAGTCTTCCCTGATGGTGTCGCTTTCCCTGAATCGACTGATGATGTCGAGCAATTACTTAAATTAGCCCAAGAGCATGATCTTATCGTCATTCCTTTTGGCGGCGGTACGTCAGTCGTCGGTCATATTAATCCACAAAAAGGCTCGCGCCCCGTATTGACCGTCGCTATGAGCAAGATGGATCAGCTGATTGACTTGGATAATGAGAGTCAAATCGCGACTTTTGGTGCGGGTACGCAAGGGCCTGCGGTTGAGGCACAATTGGACGAGCACGGTTACCGTCTAGGACATTATCCGCAGTCTTGGGAGCTGTCAACCCTTGGCGGTTGGATCGCCGCGCGCTCTAGTGGTCAGCAGTCGTTGGGCTACGGGCGTATCGAGCAGATGTTTGCGGGCGGAACACTTGTCACTCCACAAGGTGTGTTAAATATCGCTGATATTCCGGCGTCATCGGCAGGGCCTGATTTGCGTGAGATGATGATGGGCACCGAAGGTCGTGCTGGCATCTTTACGACAGTCAAAATGCGCGTACAGTCACAACCAGAAGAAGAGCTATTCAAAGTTGCTTTTTTACCCAATTGGGCAGCAGGTAAAGCCGTATTAAAACAAGCGGTGCAAAGTAACATTCGCCTGTCTATGCTACGTCTAAGTAATGCGGTCGAGACCGATGCGCACTTGCATCTGGGCACTACACCGAGTCAATTCTTGGCTATTAGCACTTATCTAAAAGCGCGCGGACTCAGCTCAGATAAAGTCATGCTGACTTATGGCGTCTCAGGTGACAAAGCACAGAATAAATTGGCACTTACCCAGTTTAAAAAACTACTAAAGCAGCACGGTAGTGTCACTGGTAAGCTGACCGATATCATGGGCAATATCTGGGCACACGGGCGTTTTAAATTTCCTTATCTCCGTGGTACGTTGTGGGAAAAAGGCATCATGGTCGATACCTTTGAGACCGCGACCAACTGGATTAATATCGATGAGCAAATGGCGCAGATGCAGGAGGCGGTGAAAAATTCGCTAGCAGATGAAGGCGAGCAAGTCATGGCCTTTACTCATATCTCGCACGTTTATAAACAAGGTGCCAGTCTTTATACCACTTACTTCTTTAGAGCGGCAAAAGATCACGCTGCGACTTTAAAACGCTGGCAAAAAATCAAACATGCCGCCAGTGTTAGTTTGGCTAATGGTACAGCCACGATATCGCATCAGCATGGCGTTGGTCGTGATCACGCCCCTTATCTTGGCGCTGAAAAAGGCGCGCTTGGCCTACAAGTCACCAGCGATATGATCAAAAGCTTAGATCCTGAACAACGTATGAATCCGGGCGTTTTACTTGAAGAGTGATTGCTTAAAAAGAGGAACGATAAGTGCTATAGCAATATTTTTTACGCAGCCTCTGTCTGGCGAAGCGCACAGCACGCAGCACGCAGCACGCAAGAAAAAATCATTGCTGTCGCACACCGTAATCATGACGCTTTTTTGTTTAAAATTGCCTATGTCATATCAATGGATAACTAAGATGAATCATCTATGAACCAAACCACACAACGTGAGCAAGCCCTAGCGCCCCTATCTCGATCACAGATTTGGGATATGCTTATTATTGGCGGCGGTATTACCGGTGCTGGGATTGCCCGCGAAGCAGCGCGGCGCGGCTTGGCGGTATTACTTATCGAACAAAAAGACTTTGCTTGGGGCACGTCCAGCCGCTCTAGTAAAATGGTACATGGTGGGCTGCGCTATATTGCCTCGGGCGACTATAAAACGACTTTGCTTAGCGTGCGTGAACGTGAGCGCATGCTGAGTGAAGCTGGCGGCTTGGTCAACGAGATGCATTTCGTTATGCCGCATTATAAAGGCAAGTTTCCACCGCCTTGGATATTTAATACTTTGCTTCGCGTCTACGATAAACTGGCAGGCAAGCGCTATTTTACCTACTTTAAAAAGGACGCTTTTTTGCGTCTAAATCCTCATATCAAGCAAACGAATTTTTTGGGTGCCAGTCAGTTTAGTGATGCCGTGACCGATGACTCGCGACTCGTGATGCGCGTGCTGGACGAAGCGATATATGACGGTGCGCAGGCGATTAACTACTTAAAAGCTGAGACGTTACTCACTAATGAGCAAGGATTGGTGGTAGGGGCAGCGCTAAAAGATACCGCTGATTCAGATTCTATAGCTAACAATGCTCAAACTTATAACGTTCATGCCAAAGTCGTGGTCAGTGCGACGGGCGCTTGGGCAGATACGCTACGGATGCAAGCAAGCCAACAAACCGAGCAAACCTTTAATAAGCAAATTCGTCCGTCTCGCGGCAGTCATTTGGTGGTCAGCCAAGAGCGCTTACCGCTTACGCAAGCTTATACTTTTTTGCACCCTGTCGATAAAAGAGCAGTTTTTGTCTTCCCTTGGGAGAACCGCACCGTCCTTGGTACCACCGATTTGGATCATCCGCCGTTAAGCGATGAAGAGGTCGGCATCACCAGCGAAGAGGTGGATTATCTATTGACTGCGACCAATGATCTCTTTGATGACGTCAACCTAAACCGAGAGGATGTGATCAGCACTTGGGCAGGCGTGCGGCCGCTGATATCAGAAGGCGGCGATGGTAAGCGCGTCAGTCCGAGCAAAGAAAAGCGCGACCATAGCGTGTGGCTAGATAACAACCTAGTGACCGTCAGTGGTGGTAAGCTCACGACCTTTCGCCTCATTGCGCTTGATGTCCTTAAAAAGTGTCAAGAAGTGCTCGCCCTTGATGAGTCAGTTATTCAAAACAATAACCTAGACAGCGATCAAGTTTTTAGCAATCAAATCCCAACCAATCCTAAATTTGCGACCTTGCCAAAACCTTTACAACAGCGCTTACAAGGGTTTTATGGTCTACAGCTCGATAGGTTACTTGAACTCGCCCATGACGAAGACTTAGCTTACGTCACCGATAGCAATACCATTTGGGCGGAGATTCGCTTTGCCGCGCATTATGAGCAAGTGATTCATTTAGATGACTTACTATTGCGGCGCACGCGCTTAGGTTTGATACTACCGCATGGCGCGATGACGCCATTGATTAGCGCCAGATTGAAGCCAATCTGCCAAGAGGAGCTGGGCTGGGATGAGCAAAGGTGGCAGCAAGAAGCAGAGCGTTATCAACAATTATGGCAGCGTTATTATCATCTGCCTGCGGCTTAATATTCTCAATTAACTTAACATTCGAAGTCAGTGCTACTGGAATACCTGCTTTTAAAACAAAAGTTACGCAGCCTCTGTCAGCGCCAAAGCAGATAAGACACAGCACGCAAGGAAAGTTTATTTCAGTAGCACGTTTTGACATTTACGATTATCACCACATAGTTAAGGACAACTATGACCACTCCTGATGACCCGATTTATTTCTTAGCTATCGATAACGGCACCCAAAGCGTCAGAGCACTTATCTTTGATCAATTCGGCACTGAGATCGCCAAAGCCCGTGTGCCTATCGAGCCGTATTTCTCTAAGCAGCCCAACTATGCCGAGCAACATGCCGACTATTATTGGCAAAAGCTCAGCGAGGCCTGCCAGCAATTATGGCAAAGCTGCGATGTCACCCCAGCACAAATCGCTGGTGTCAGTCTCGCGACCCAGCGCTATACGATGATATGCTTGGATAAGAATAAACAGCCGCTGCGCCCTGCTATCGTATGGATGGATTTGCGCCGCGCTGAGACCAATGATATTGGTTTCCTAAGCCCATTGACCAAAATCATCGGCATGGGCGAGCTAGTCTCCGAGGCGCAGCAAAAAGCGCGCTGTAATTGGCTCGCGCAAAACGAGCCTGAAATCTGGGCGAAGACTGCGCACTATGTCAATCTCTCCGCCTACCTCACCTATCAGCTCACAGGCGAACTCGCTGATTCGACAGGCCATTCGGTTGGCTACCTGCCTTATAACTTTAAAGCACAAAAGTGGCTAAAACCCGCAGATCTCAAATGGCGATTATTCAGTTGTACCCCTGATCAAATGCCCAAAATTATCTCGCCCGGTCAAAAGCTCGGTCAAATCAGCGCCGCCGCCGCCGAGGCCACAGGTATTCTACAGGGCACACCGATGATTGCTGCCGCCAGCGATAAAGCCTGCGAAGCTCTAGGGGCAGCGGGTCTCGCTACTGACACTGCCTGCTTAAGCTTTGGTACCACTGCCACTATTAACACCATCTCTACCGATTACGTCGAAGTCCTCAAGCACATGCCCGCCTACACCGCCGCCGCGCCAAACTATTACAACCATGAGTATATGATCTATCGTGGCTTTTGGATGGTCAGCTGGTTTAAAGAGCAGTTTGCTCACTACGAGGAGCAGCTGGCGCAGACTCAGGGTATCGATACCGAAAAACTCCTCGACCAAGCGGTCAAAGACATTCCGGCAGGGTCTATGGGTCTGATGATGCAGCCGTATTGGTCGCCTGGTGTTCGTCATCCGGGGCTTGAGGGCAAAGGCGCGCTCATTGGCTTCGGCGATGTACACACGCGAGCGCACGTTTACCGCGCTATCTTAGAAGGGTTGGCTTACGAGCTCAAGCTTGGTTTTGATACCATTGAGAAGCGCACGGGAAAGCCCATCAAACACTTGCGCGTCTCTGGCGGCGGCTCCCAAAGTGACTCAGCCATGCAGCTCACAGCAGATATTTTTGGCATGCCTGCCTACCGACCGCATACTTATGAAGCCTCAGGCTTAGGTGCTGCCATCAACTGTGCGGTAGGTCTTGGCGTTTATCCTGACCATTTAACCGCGACACAAGCGATGACCCATTTGGGCGATGAATTCTTACCCATTGATGCGAATGTCCAGCTGTACAAGCGCTTGTATAATGAAGTCTATTTAAAGATGTACGAGCGCTTACAGCCCTTGTATCATAGTATTCAAGACATCACCGGCTACCCTGCCAAATAAGATAAAACGTCTGCGCCAGCCTAACCTTAATATTGATTAGGAGTGATGGCTTGCGTTGCTGTTTAACTGTCATGATTATTTAAGGCTGTATAAATACGGTTCAAGCCTTCTATCAACACCGCTTGAGGACAGGCCACGTTAATGCGCATTTTAAGGTGTCCCTCATTACCATATTTGACACCAGAATTTAGCTCAACCTTAGCGTCTCTAAGCGTGTCATAAAGCGCCTGATCACCCTCGCCGTACGCCGAGCAATCGAGCCAAATCAAATAAGACGCCTCTGGGCGCATCACCTTAATCTTAGGTAGATGCCCTTCTAAAAAGTGAATCGTTAATTCGATATTGGACTCGATATAACCAAGCGCCTGCTCAAGCCACTCACCGCCCTGTTCATAAGCACTACGCATAGCCGCATAAGCAAATAGATTCAGCTCATACTCGTCATTTAATTGCTGCTGTTGGCTGATTTTTTTGATTAATGACTCATCTTTAGCAAATATCAGCGAGCCTTTGATACCGGCGATATTAAAAGTTTTGGTCATAGAGGTAAGACTTACCACGTTGTGCTCATAATCTTTTGCTAGCGTCAAAAAAGGCGTGAATGTGTGACCTTGTAAGGTTAAATCTTGATGAATCTCATCGCTGACAATCGCCACATTATATTTTTTGCAAATAGACAGCAGCGCTTCTAGCTCCTCTCTCGACCACACGCGTCCGCCCGGATTGTGTGGATTGCACAGTAAATAAAGCTTAACCTTGTACTCAACTATCTTGGCTTCGATATCAGCCAAATCCAAGCGATATTTGCCCTCAATCTCTTTTAATGCAGAGGTCACCAGCTTGCGACCGTTTTGCTCCACCTTAGTCATAAAGGGTGTATAAATGGGATCATTGACCAATACCGCATCCCCTACTTCAGTAAATACGCTCATCATCAGTGCGAGGCTTGGCACGACACCGGGTGAGAACAAAATATGCTGCTCATCCAACCACAAATCATAACGACTACCATGCCAGTCAATAATCGATTTATACAAAGCCGCAGTGGGTTTGGTATAGCCCAATATGCCATGCTGCGCAATTTTCTCAATCGCGTTTAATATCGGCTGGGCAGCCTTAAAGTCCATATCCGCCACCCACAGTGGAATCGTGTCATCGGTATAGTGCCATTTGACTGACCCCGTATCACGCCTATCGATTATCTCATCAAAGTTATATAGCACTGACATTCTCCTAACAGATAGTGGTCACTTATTATAGTCTAGATAATGGCGTTGTATTTACTGTTTGAATGATTAGGACACGCCCTAGCAGTCTTAGCCTCTTTCAACCGTAATTATCTATTCATCGGCTTAAACGACCTTTGAGTAAATAATGCTAACAATAATTAAATTTTTATCAAATATTAATGTTACATTTATATTGCGAATTCTGAATAGTATCTAGGGCGTATGATCAATTAACACATGGATACATTTAGTGGTCTTAAAATGGCTAAATTTTGCCAAACATCGTCAGAAACCTTGTCAATATGTTCATATTTACGGCAATTTCTTTCTTGTTTGGCTTCAATTTTCCTCAGTTTAAGCCTCACAATCTAAATGATGACACGCCCTAGTCGTTTACGTCAGAGTACGCTGATATGACGAGCGTTAAGATAGACATTGACCTCTACCAACCAATTAGCCCCGAGGGCTTTTAAAAAAGGATATAGCATTATGAAAACGGATTTTCTACCATGCTCAGCACTAAAAATTAGTGCACTTACCCTAGCCATTGCCGCTGCTTCTTTGAGTACTTCCGCTGTGATGGCAGCTGAATGTCAATTAGGCAGTGGGGGCACAGGAGGCGCAACCAGCTTTGGGACAGATGCCCTAGCTTGTGGCCCGAACACCAGCGCCTTTGCCGACAACGCCACCGCAGTGGGTCAAAATGCGTTTGCGTCGGATGAAAACGCTGTGGCGATCGGTAACACCGCCTTTGCCTCTTTTGAAAATGCTACCGCTATTGGTACGAACTCACAAGCTAACGGTGTCGATGCTGTAGCACTTGGCGGTGGTGTATCTGAAAATGGCTCGCGCGCAGGTGCGCAGGCATTAGGCAACTCGACGACTGCCATTGGTGGCGAAAGCTTAGCGAACACCCCAGGTGCAACCGCTTTGGGTTGGCAGGCAGAAGCTTCTGGGGATATGGCTACCGCAGTCGGTCATCAAACTACCGCATCAGGCGACCAAAGTTTTGCTGGCGCTGAAGATGCCGTGGCTTCAGGTACTAATGCGGTTGCGATAGGCAACACTGCCGTTGCTTCAGGCGATGACGGCGTGGCGATCGGCGGTGATAGAAGTGGTGTACGTCAGACGACTGCTTCTGGTACTTCTTCTACTGCTGTCGGTGCGCAGGCGCAAGCCACTCAAGCGGGTACTACTGCTGTAGGTTGGCAATCAACCGCTAGTGCCGAACGCGCGCAAGCATTCGGTCATTTAGCCAATGCAAGCGGTGTACGCTCTACGGCAGTCGGTGAAGCCGCTGCCGCTAGTTCAGATAATGCTATCGCTATCGGTAACAAGTCAGTAGCCTCAGGCCTTGACGGCGTGGCGATTGGTGGGGACAGAAGTGGTTTACGTCAGACGACTGCTTCGGGTACTTCTTCTACTGCTGTCGGTGCGCAGGCGCAAGCCACTCAAGCGGGTACTACTGCTGTGGGTTGGCAATCAACCGCTAGTGCCGAACGCGCGCAAGCATTTGGTCACTTAGCCAATGCCAGCGGCGTACGCTCTACGGCAGTTGGTGAGGCAGCCGCTGCTCAAGGCGAAGCGTCAGTAGCGCTGGGTAATAAATCCGTGGCAGGTGGCACCAACGATACCGTCGCCATCGGTAACGCGGCAAACGCAGGTATGAACTCAGCCACTGCCGTCGGTGGTCAAGCCAATGCAGCAGGATTAGGCTCCACCTCTATCGGTTGGCAGTCAAAAGCCACGGCTGAACGTGCACAAGCATTTGGTCACTTAGCCAATGCTAGCGGCGTACGCTCTACTGCTGTCGGTGAAGCAGCTACCGCAGCTGGTGCTAATGATACTGTCGCCATCGGTAACAAAGCCAATGCTGGCATGAACTCAGCCACCGCAGTCGGTGGTCAAGCCAATGCTGCAGGATTGGGTTCTACCTCTATCGGTTGGCAGTCAAAAGCCACGGCCGAACGCGCGCAAGCATTCGGTCACTTAGCCAATGCCAGCGGCCTGCGTTCAACTGCGGTTGGTGAAGCGGCCAGCGCTGAGTCAGACAACGCCATCGCTATCGGTAACAACTCAGTCGCTTCGGGTCTTGATGGCGTGGCCATTGGCGGCGATAGAAGTGGTGTACGTCAGACGACTGCTTCTGGCACTTCTTCAACCGCCGTCGGTGCGCAAGCGCAAGCCACTCAAGCAGGGTCTACCGCAGTAGGTTGGCAATCAACCGCAAGCGCCGAACGCGCACAAGCTTTCGGTCACTTAGCATCAGCAACAGGGGTACGCTCTACGGCAGTAGGCGAAGCGGCAGCAGCTCAAGGTGATTCTTCTGTAGCAGTGGGTAATAAATCTAGTGCTAGCGGCGCAAATGCTATCGCTATCGGTAATGGTGCAACAGCGGCAAGCGACAACCAAATCGTCTTAGGTAATGCCGGTCAATTACAAGCCAGTACAGGATCACAGTCAGGCGCAACCAACATAGTCACTACCGATGCCAATGGCACGTTAGGCGCTAGCGTCTCTGTCAACTCTTTGGCTACCGCAAACCAGCTAGCCAACACGGATGCTCAAGTCGCCAACTTAGGCACAGCCTCAGTTAGCAATGCGAGACAAATTAACGATTTGCGCAACGAGTACAACCGTCAAGAAGATCGCTTAGATGAAGCGGAAGACGGTATCGCAATGGCGCTAGCGCTCGAGACACCAGTCATTCCTTCAGGCAAACGCTATGCCATGACCATTGGCACAGGCTATTACAATAGTGGCTCAGCACTGAGTACCTCATTTGCTGGGCGCGTGAATGACAGCATGACGATCTCAGCGGGTGCAGGATTTGGTCTTGATACTGGAAAAGTCGGGGCACGTGGCGGGGTAACCTTCGCTTGGTAAATGGTGCAAAAGTACCGACTCAACCAATCGCTATTTAACTCAATAAAACCTCGCAATTGCGGGGTTTCTTGCGGTATGTCTATTTTACTTATTACTGCACCTACTCTTTAATCACACCAACCAGCCTTTTGGGCTTTTAAAAAGGATTTACTCATGAAAATGGACTTTCTACTACAATCAACACTAAAAATTAGTGCGCTTACCCTAGCCATTGCCGCGACCTCTGCATGCACTGCTATGGCAACAGGCGCTGAGGCTCAGCCTGTTACTGCAAACGCTCAAATGATGGCAAACGCTAACTCTACTGCCATTACTTTAGGCAATAGTGCTATGTCTAGCGGCACTAACGACACAGTTGCTATCGGTAATATGGCCAATGCAGGTCTGAACTCAGCAACCGCTGTCGGTGGTCAAGCCAATGCCGCAGGCCTAGGCTCAACCTCTATCGGTTGGCAGTCAAAAGCCACTGCCGAACGCGCGCAAGCCTTTGGTCACTTAGCCAATGCTAGCGGTGTTCGCTCTACCGCTGTTGGTGAAGCCGCCATGGCTGGTGGCACTAATGACACCGTCGCTGTCGGTAATAAAGCCAATGCAGGTCTGAACTCAGCAACCGCTGTCGGTGGTCAAGCCAATGCCGCAGGCCTAGGCTCAACCTCTATCGGTTGGCAGTCAAAAGCCACTGCCGAACGCGCACAAGCCTTTGGTCACTTAGCCAATGCTAGCGGTGTTCGCTCTACCGCAGTCGGTGAAGCCGCTATGGCTGGTGGCACCAATGACACCGTCGCTATCGGTAATAAAGCCAATGCAGGTCTGAATTCCGCAACTGCTGTCGGCGGCGAAGCCAATGCCGCAGGTCTAGGCTCAACGTCTATCGGTTGGCAGTCAAAAGCCACCGCTGAACGCGCGCAAGCGTTTGGTCATATAGCCAATGCTAGTGGCGTACGCTCTACGGCAGTGGGTGAAGCGGCAGCCGCACAAGGTGCAAACTCGGTCGCTCTAGGCAATAAATCTATGGCAGGCGGCATGAACAGCATCGCTATCGGTAACGGGGCAATGGCGGCTAAAAACAACCAAGTCGTCTTAGGTAATGCCGGACAAGTGCAGTCCAGTACCGCATCACAGTCAGGTACGGTCAGAATCGTCACTATCGATGACAATGGCACGTTAGGCACTATGATGGTTGACTACTATAAGTCGGCTAAATAATTATAATTGAGTGGTTAATACTGACGCTGGTGTAGTTATAGTCAGTCATACTAGATAAAACAAAAAACCTCGCGATTGCGAGGTTTTTTTGGTTGGTATGTTTGGTTTGCTTGATGGTGTTTTGAAGTGCCGCTTTAGATTTCGTGGTTATTAGAGTTATTATAAAGTTGGAGCCAATCCTGCCATTCGCTATTATCTGCTTGGATAGCCTTAAGAAACTCCCATTTAAGAGAGTTTCTCTTGCAAGCCTAAAATTGCACTGCAATTTTTTTACGGCTCTCATGTCAGGGCTAAAACGCGTCTTAAGTCAGCTATTTTTTGTTTGCAAAGTTTAACTTATGGCAAGTAAATCATCATCACTTTGTTCAAATGACAACGCTTCAATAGCCCTAATCAACTTCGCTTCATTCTCAGTAATAGCTGTTTTAAACGCTTGATAACTGGCGACCTGTTGCGGAATCGCCAGCTTAAACTTATGAATACTACCACCGAAGCCATTTAAGACACCCATATTCAAAGCTAAATTATCATCTACCGTAGGTGCAATATAGCCTCCTATATTAGCTCGATATAAAAACAGATAAGATAGGATTTGATTGAGGTCATCACGACTAATGTGATTGTCTTTCATGCGCTTATATTTCGCGTCCAAAATAATGCGGTTATCTTTCACAAAATCAGGATAACGGCGCACGTTATTACCCGAAAACTTCTGTGCATAAACCTTGGTACCACCCTTTCGATTGTTACTGGTTGGATGTTTATAGCCGATATCACGCAGGAGCGTATTTAGATACTCCTCCCACAGCCACGCCCCGTCGAACAATATACCGTAAGCTTTATCGTCATTATGAGCGTATTTAAGACCGTCATGACGTAAGATTTGTAGGCAGATTTTTTGCAGACCAGTATATTCCGTAAAATAGGGATGAACGAAAGGTTTGCGGTTGGTATTAATGAAAGTGTGTCGGTCTCGCGCATGATATGACGGAGTGTGTTGGACAATCAAATTAACGAAATTAAGGGTTTCGCTATCGCTGTGCAGTACGTCTCGCAAGCTTGGTTTTTGTTTGATCAGTTCAATGGCATGACGAATAAGCTGGCTTATCGGATTATCAAAGCTGTGCTCTCGTACACGGTAGGCGATGTTACCTCGAAACGGTAAGTTTCGTTGCAGATGTGTTTTGATGTCAATAGCGCCTTTGAGATTGCTGTCGTTATAGGTTTTCTTTTGATACTCCTTGTACAAGCCTTGCGAGAGTGCTTTTTTCAGGAAATAAGGAAATAAATATACCAAAAAATCAAACACATTGGTTTGACTACGACTGTGCTTTAGATCAAAAAGATTAAAGCACAAGACCTTTTGTAGCATATAGTGCAAAAAGTAATCCTCATTACTAGCACCTCGATTATTCGCTTGTTCAACACTATTATCAACTTGATTAATAGCACCTTGAGCAAAACGCGATTGGATTTTTAATTGCGTACCTTGTACGCCAATAAAACCCATGATATTACCCGTTGCCAGCATTGTCTTAGAGTCACTAAAGGTTAGCTCAAAGATTGGGTCGCTGACTATATCGTCTTCATTGTCTTTGATACACTCAGGAAATATCAATAGCTCAGGATTTGCTTTTACCAGTTCACCAATACTTTTATTAGCAATAAGACTTAGATTATCTTTATCTCGCTGATGCGCTTCTGTCAGCTCCAAAGCTTTATTATCAGTCGTAACTAACATTAGCATCAACCAAGTCATAGGTATTTTTTAACAGAGCTAGCTGCTCATTGGCATCAGGGTAGCCACGCAGATATTCAAAAAGTAACGACTGTAAGTGATACGTCCAGAGCTTATCAAAATCACCGTCATAATTAGATAATTTTAGGAAATAGGCTGGTCCAACATGATAGGCATCGCTTAAGCCTTGTACAGATTCGATAGCACTATTTAAAGCAATGAGACGCTGCTCTGCTTCCTCTGACCACTCATCTATTTGCCCATCCCACATAGATAGACGGTCTGCTGATTTGATTTCTTTCCAAGCAAATCTGCGGCGCATTGCAAAATCAAACGACTCGACACTGCGATCAATATCGTTCATAGTGCCGATGATATAGACGTTATCTGGAATATAAAATCCTTCTTTAAAGACATCTTCTTCAGTTTGTAGATTGGCGTATTGAGTCGTGACTCTGCCACTCTCGCCCCGATAGCCAGGATCAATAGAGAAAAACAGCTCGCCTAATACTTTGGAGATTTCAGCGCGGTTGATTTCATCGAGTATAAGTATGAATTTTTTACCCTTGTCCTCAGTATTAGCCATTCTCAGATCATAACTTTCTTTGATATAATCGCATACTGGAATCAAATAAGGTTTCCAGGCTAAAGACTTACCTGTTTCTAAGTAAGTCTGTATCTTTTCTTTACTCAACGTCATAGGCTTTGGCGCTTCGGTATCAGCTTTAGCAATTATATAGCCATGTGGACTGACACTAATTTTGAAAGGGTTTTTCCGTATTCGCGTTTTTAAGTCTAGATTTTCTTCAGCAATGTCATCTATAAACTTTTGATAGACCTCATCAAAATTACTTAATTGTTGGTTATTTTGATATTTCAGTGCTTCTTTACAGAACTTCTTAAAGCTCCCATCTCGCAGCTCAAAGCCAACTTCTCCATCTTCATTTTGGATAGGTCTTAAGCCTTCGACAAAGTCAGTATAGTCATAGGAGGGATGAAACTGAATAAGTTTATGTTCTGCGCCCCATGCCTCAGCCAAGGTTTTAGCTAAATACGTTTTACCCGTTCCCGGTGCGCCCGTTAATATCAGATTTTTATTAGTAAGCAACAGCTCACTGATTTCTTGCATCAAAGTATTATTTATGGGTTGCTGAATGTTTTGAGCGCTTACTTGTTCATTCATGGTTAACTTATTGGCTAGGTTAAAAATATTTTTATAAGCATCAAACAAGTCACCTCTTAGATCATTTATGATACTGTAGTAATCTACCAATGACAGTTTTTGTCCATGATCTAACTCTATTATTCGACCAAATAAATAATGCTCATCTTCAACAGGGTTTTCAAAGTCCTCTTCATCCATATTTAACTTAAAACCTCTGTCAGCGAGCTTTGTTATCTCATCACTCTCCTTTAAAGCAGTAAAAGCATTCATATAAGGTTTGATATATTGTATGGGCGTCTTGTCATCTTTAAATCTGACATAAAGCGTATTAAAACCTAGACCATAACCAATTTTATTGTCTGATAAGTAAATATGGAACTGAACTTCAGTGCCAGCCCCTTCGTTAATTGCCCACTCTCTTTCTTCGCTATCATACTTAAACAATATTTTTGAGTTAGTGACTCTTTGATTACCTACTAGATCCTTTCGAGCCATCAGAAAGTGTTTTTTAAAATCGCCAACGTCTTTGTTTATAAGACCGACTAAATGGCTAATACTATCGATTTTTATAGCACTAGCATTGATATATTCTAATTCTTGCATTGCTTCAACCAACTCATCACGCAGCTTCCATTCAAATAAGTTACCCGCCACCTTCTTACCAAGCATTGTAACTAACCAATAAGTTTTGGCGCCCTCTTCTGTAGTTATTTCAAACCTACTTAAACGCTCTTGAACGCCTCTACTGAAACCAGTGATGAACCCACTGAGTGAAAAAGGAGACGTGTGGTATTTTTCAGCTACATATTTACAGGTGGCTTTATGTTCAGGCTCTAAAAAGAAAATACTCAAGGCAAATTTATAATTGTTAGTCATAAAACTATTATCTGATAATACTCTTAACCATTCTTTCTTAGTAACTTGCGACTCAGAATTATAATCATCACTTTTGACAACTATTTGCTCCATAATTTGTTCCTATAAGTTAACAATTTTTTATTATTTCTTTTACAACTAACGCCCCTTAAACTCAGCCTCACGTCTCTCAACCATCGCCATCACGCCTTCTTTTGCATCTTCTGAATGAAAGAGCGGTGGTAGATAACTATGAATATTGGCCAATGCCGTTGCTGCGCCATTGCGACTGGCATCTTGTGCTGATGACAATGCCCCTCTCACACCTAGCGGTGCTGCCTGACAGATCTCTTGCGCAAGCGTCAGTGCTCGCTCATATTCAGACCCATTTGCCACCACTTCACTGACTAGATTCAGCCTGTCAGCCGTTTGCGCATCGAATGCCTTACCCGTGAGTAGATACGGCATGGCTTTTTGCCAGCCTGCTGCTGCTACAAACCGTACCGTTGCACCACCAAATGGCATGATACCGCGCTGGACTTCCATTTGTGCAAAGTTGCAGTTATCACTAGCGATGACCACGTCACTATTGAGCATCAGCTCGATAGCCACAGTAAAGCACGTACCTTTTACTGCCACTACTACGGGCTTGGTACGCAATTTTCCGCTAATGCCCCACGGGTCGATTTGGTTATCGTCAAACTCAAACACACCGTCATTTAGCTTGTCTTGCAGCTCTACCAAATCCAGACCTGCGGTAAAATGATCTCCATGAGTAAATATAAGCGCACAGCGTAAATTATCATCATCTTCATAGCGAGTGAGCGCTTCAGATAATTGCGCAATCATATGACTGTCAAAGGCGTTGCGTTTATCGGCACGATTTAGCCCAATCAGGCAGATATGGCCGTCTGTTTCTTGGGTAATTCGATTGTCTGTGCGGTTATTATTTTCCATAGTCATGGTCTTGTCCTTTTTAGAATGCTAGTTTGCAGGGTTCACCCTATGCCAAATCAATATTGCTAAAGATTTATTCGACTTACTTTTAATATAGACATACGCCCTCTGCAACGCAAGCACCGTTTTCGCGTTGATGAATAGCTGACATCAATATTAGTTGACCTGATTTGCGATAAGTGCAACTATTATTCAAACTAAGACATGACTCAGAGTATTTTATGGAATTTTGGCACGGTTTTTTGCTGATCACTAGCGTCCATCTACTCGCTGCTGCCTCCCCAGGGCCTGATTTTGTCTTGGTATCACAGCAGACATTGGCAAAAGGTCGACGCACGGGTTTGATTTGTAGCCTTGGTATTACCTTGGGTCTTGCTGTACACATTATCTATTCGGTGCTGGGACTGGCAACAGTGATTGCCCATTCACAGCCGCTATTGACTGCTATTAAATGGTTGGGTGGTAGCTATCTGATTTATCTCGGATGGCAAGGTATTCAAGCCAAACCGAAAAAACCATTAGATTCAGCAGATTCAGAACATGTAGGCATTGACGTTTCACAAGTCGCGACTACCGAGCAAGCACAGCTGCTTTCTACCAAAAAACCTTCTATTGATAGCGACTCAACTTTCGCCATTCTGCGTCGTGGCTTTTTTTGCAATGTATTTAACCCAAAAGCGCCAGTGTATTTCGTGGCGATATTTACCTTAGTATTGTCACCTGACATACCGCTTTGGCAGTTAGCAATCTATGGCGTATGGATGATGGTCTTGCAGATGGCATGGTTTAGCACGGTGGTGATGTTACTTTCTATCCCTGCAATTCATCGCCGCTTTCAACGCTTTGAGCATTGGATAGACCGCGTCTTGGGTACAGCGATGATTGTATTGGGATTAAATCTTATCTTACGTAACCGATAAGACCTTCGTTACCTACGAAATCTGCTAAAATGGTGCATTATATTCAAACATCAAAGCCCGATACTATGACCAGTAAGCCTATGAACCGTCGCCCGACCGCCAACAATCACAGAAACAGATCGCCTGAGACTGCTAAAAAACTCGGTCAGCTACATCCGCGCAATCCGCACCAAGGTCGCTATGACTTTGCGGTATTGACCCGTGCCTTGCCAGAGCTTGCCAAGCATACGATTACCAATCCTAATGGCGAGCCAACGATTAACTTCTCTGATCATCAAGCGGTAAGAGTGCTTAATCAGGCGCTATTGGCACATTACTATGGCGTCAAGTTTTGGGACATCCCTGAAGGTTACTTGTGTCCACCGATTCCGGGACGCGCAGATTACATTCACTATGTTGCCGACTTACTTGCGCAAACCAGTCATGCAAATGACGATAACCTCCCGCCAACGGGCAAAGAAATCCACGCTTTAGATATCGGTACGGGTGCCAGCGCCATTTATCCGATTATCGGTAGTCAAAGCTATGGTTGGCGCTTTACCGCGAGCGATATCGACCCTATTTCGGTCAATACCGCAGCGTTGATTTGTGATGCCAATCCAAAGCTAAAAGGCGCGGTGAAAGTTAAACTACAACCTAACCCAAAAAAGTTTTTTGCAGGCATCATCGGTCGTCAAGATTACTTCGATGTGGTCGTTTGTAACCCTCCGTTCCATGCTTCATTAGAAGAGGCGATGGAATCCAATACCCGCAAGCAGCATAATTTGCAAAGACATCGTGGTAAGAACGAAAGCGAGCAAGTAAGCCGTAGCTCAACGAAATCTGGCAATGCCGCACAAAACCTAAACTTCGGCGGTCAGCATAAAGAGCTATGGAGTGAAGGCGGCGAGATTACCTTTTTAACCAAAATGATAAAAGAGAGCCAAGACTTTGCTGAGCATGTTGGCTGGTTTACTAGCTTGGTCTCAAAATCTGAAAATGTTAAGCCTTTACAACTATTGTTAAAGCAGCTCGATGTCACACAGATGCGCATTATTGAGATGAGCCAAGGGCAGAAAAACACCCGTATATTGGCATGGCGTTTTAACACTGATGAAGAGTAGCAGCTACCGTTTTTAATTCTTAAAGTTTCACGTGAAACAAAAAAGTACCGCTCTGGAACCCAGAGCGGTACTTTTTATTGAGAAAATAGGTTGGAATGAAATATAGTCAAAACATCCTAAAAGCGCGTCGGTATTGCTGATATCAATTTTTTGTAGCCTCTGTCTGCGTAGGCACAGCAAGCAAGAAAAATTGATATCAACAGTGCGTGATGTATCGATACTACTTTTCACTCACTATAGTTATTTAGCCAAAAAACATGATTTTTACACCAATTTAAATAAGCACTAAACCACCCAGTGCTTCGGCTTTATCCTCTAACCATGTGCCAGAGCGCCAGCCTAAATAAACACCGAACAGCCCGAATACGGCAGTTACTACGGCGATAATTAAACACGCTAACCAAGCATTCAACGCCAATAAGTTAAGCGTAAACCCTGCCGCCATGGCATCGATGCTGGTGGCAATTGCGAGCGTAAGCATAGTGCGATGATTGATACCGTTGTTTGCAGTATGAATGACTGCAGCTTCGTCACCAGCCGTATCAATATCATGGGCTTTTAGATGAAGCGCACTATCTACCGCATCTTCCCCATCGCCAGTAAACACCTCATACAGCATTTTTCCACCGAGACCGATCAGTATAATACCACCGATCCAGGGTGCAGCAGCAGCCAACCAACCTAGTAAAGCCGCACCTAATAAATAGCCGATAAGCGGCATAATACCCTGCGCAATACCAAAATATAAGCCCGCATAGACAGCTAAACGCAGCAAATATTGCTTGCTCTGTTTTTGCGACTTAGCACCCAGCCCAATCGCGACGGCAAATGCATCCATGGCTAGAGCAATAGCAAGTAGCACGACTTCAATCATTTTATTTTTTCACTTATGCTAATAATTTATAACTGGGACAGTTTAATGAAGGTTTATAGTCGTTTCAATTTAAAAAAACGACAATGCTGCTGAAATAAATTTTGCGAAGCCTCTAGAGTGCGAAGCGCACAGCGAGCGAGAAAATTTTATATCAGCAGGATATCATTTTTTATTAAGTTTCACGTGAAACAATCTTAACATTAAAAAACCACCGCCTTGGTTGCCAAAGCGGTGGTTTTTTAGTGAGTCACAATATTATGCTATTTAAATATCTAGGTTAGAGACTGTTAACGCATTCTCTTCGATAAAGATACGACGTGGCTCGACATGATCGCCCATTAGGCAGGTAAACATATGATCCGCCGCGATGGCATCTTCGATAGTAACACGTAGCATACGACGGTTTTCAGGGTCCATCGTCGTATCCCACAGCTGATCGGCGTTCATCTCCCCTAGCCCTTTGTAGCGCTGGATGGCTAGACCACGACGCGCATCAAGCATCATCTGCTGCCAGAGATAATCAAAGTCACGGACTGGGATGTCTTTGCTAGCACCTGTAGTATTCTCGCGGCGGATAAACGCGCTATCCTCAAGCAAAGTGTTCCATTCCGCCGATAAGCGTAACAACTTGGTATATTCGCCTGAATTAATAAAGCTTGCATCTAGCAGATAATGATGAGCCAATTGATGCACATAAACCGTGATGCGAGGTAACCATTGTGCTTTAGCCGATAACGCTTCACCGTCAGAAGTGTCGCCATCTTCAGCTGCTACGGCAGGTTTCATACCCAATAAATCTGCAGCGGCTGCATCCATATTTTTCGGTTGCGGCGCATGAATATTAATCAATTCAATCTCAGGGCTCAGATCACTACCGAAGTGCTCAAGCTGAGTTTGCATAGTTTCTTGCCACCCTTGCATAGCAGACTTATCGTAAGTCATGTCGGTGCTAAGCTTCGGCGTATGCGTTAAAGCATCCAAAATCACCGCTGGAAAACGAATTTGCAAACGGGCTTTAATCAGCTGCGTTTGGTTATAATCATTCAATAGCGTCTCTAACGCTTGCCCAGTAATCGCAGGTGCATCTTCACTGATGTGTAGCTTGGTATTATCAATTGTAGATGACAGTAGGTACGCTTTAAGCGCTTCATCATCTTTTAGATACAGCTCTTGACGACCTTTTTTTACTTTATATAGTGGTGGCTGAGCGATATAAATATAACCACGCTCGATCAACTCTGGCGTTTGACGGAAGAAGAAGGTCAACAGCAAGGTACGAATGTGCGAGCCGTCAACGTCGGCATCGGTCATGATGATGATTTTATGATAGCGTACTTTATCAGGATTATATTCATCAGGGCCGATACCACAGCCAAGCGCGGTAATTAGATTACCCACTTCCGCAGACGATAGCATTTTGTCAAAACGCGCACGCTCAACGTTTAGAATTTTACCCTTTAATGGCAAAATCGCTTGGGTCTTACGGCTACGACCTTGCTTCGCTGAACCACCTGCAGAGTCACCCTCCACGATATAAAGTTCCGAAAGCGCTGGATCTTTTTCTTGGCAATCGGCCAACTTACCAGGCAAACCTGCGATATCCAAAGTAGTCTTACGACGCGTCATTTCACGCGCTTTACGAGCTGCGTCACGAGCGCGTGCCGCATCGATGATTTTATTCGCAATGGCTTTACTAGCCGTTGGATTTTCTAACAAAAAATCGTTGAATTTGTCATGCATCGCCGATTCAACAGCAGACTTTACTTCGCTTGAGACCAGCTTATCTTTGGTTTGACTAGAGAATTTTGGATCAGGCACTTTAACCGAGACAATCGCCGTTAGTCCTTCACGCGCATCGTCGCCCGTCGCTGTTACCTTCTCTTTTTTAAATAAGTTTTCACGATCCATATAACTGTTGAGACAGCGGGTCAATGCCGAACGAAAGCCTGATAAATGCGTACCACCATCGCGCTGCGGGATGTTGTTGGTAAAGCACAATACTTTTTCGTTATAAGTATCAGTCCATTGCAAGGCCACTTCGACACTGATGCCGTCATCTTGCTCACTATCAAAATGGAAGACTTCGTTGACGCCATCTTTGCCCGCATTGATATAGCTGACAAACTCGGACAATCCGCCTTTATGTTCAAACTCATGACGCTTATCGATACGCTCATCGGTCAAGACGATGCGTACACCTGAGTTCAAAAACGACAGCTCACGTAAACGCTTGGCTAAAATATCATATTCGAAGATAGTGCCAGTAAATACGTCGTTACTAGGGTAAAAGCGGATTTGAGTACCGGTTTTATCAGTTGCTTCCATTTGCTGAATGTCAGCATCAGGCACGCCATCGGTATAAGTCTGATGGTAGTGATAGCCTTCACGCCAGATATTCATTTCCAGCTTTTTAGATAAGGCGTTAACGACCGAAACGCCGACACCATGCAGACCGCCTGAGACTTTATAGCTGTTATCATCGAACTTACCGCCTGCATGCAGGACAGTCATAATAACCTGCGCCGCTGACACACCCTCTTCTGGATGGATATCGACAGGGACACCGCGACCATTATCCATGACACTGACCGATTCATCTTCGTGAATGACGATATCGATCTGATCACAATGACCGGCCAACGCTTCATCGATAGAGTTATCCACTACCTCAAAGACCATATGATGCAAGCCAGTACCGTCATCGGTATCACCGATATACATCCCAGGACGCACGCGCACGGCTTCTAGACCGCGTAAGACACGGATATCTTTGGAGCTATAATCAGAAGGTAAACTCTCAGGAACGGCGGCAGGGACAATCGTGTCAACGACAGTATCTGAAACTGTAGCATCTGAAACTGTCGTATCGGCTGTCAATTGCTCGTAATCGGTAGGTAATGAATCACTCATGTGCATTCCTTAATCTAGCCATCATCAGCCCATCACGGGCGCACCATTACGGTGACGCCTCACGATGTTATCTTAGACTTAACGTTTTATGGTCAAAGTCTTTCATGCGTATTAGTAGCTAAATAGCGTTAGCTACAACTTTGTGGCGTGTCTTTAAAGACATAAAATTAG
Source organism: Psychrobacter sp. AT9 (assembly GCF_047272965.1). NCBI lineage: Bacteria > Pseudomonadati > Pseudomonadota > Gammaproteobacteria > Moraxellales > Moraxellaceae > Psychrobacter > Psychrobacter sp. AT9. The sequence continues at coordinate 4,567 of NZ_JBKOTW010000001.1, read as the reverse complement.
CGCTCAGTTTTTTAATACTAGCTTCTGTTTTTTTGAACATTATTGAAGCCAAGTAAAATAAATAAAACGCATGTTTATCAGCCACTTAGAATTTTATAGATAATAAAAAAACTCTATATCACGCCATAAGATAACTTGCTGAGAATAGGACAAAAATAAAGCCCCATTTTAGCATTTTTTCCCTTCTAAGTCACTGTTTACTGGCAGTTTTATCACTATTCGTCAAGTATTTTAGGATAGTGAAAATTATGTTGGAGTAAAGGTGGAATTTATAGGTCAAATGCAGAGTTGACGACAAAGCAAGGAGGCAATAATGTAAAAAACAATTGCTATTGGTCAGATGAGATTTGACCTTGTTTCACATGAAACATATTAGGTTCTGACCAGAATTTATTGACTAGCGGCACGATATCCTCGGTCAAACTGGTCATAAATACCTGACAAGGCAGCTGTGCTAGCGTTGACAATAAAATCTCAATCGCCCTATCATCCAGCTCTGCGGTGATATCGTCTAACAGTACCACGGGTATCACTCGTGATTCAAAATCATTATTAGAGGTATCAGCACCTTTTTCAGTATTAAGTAGCAGCGGCAACTGTGATAAGCGCAATGCGGTGATCAATAGTTTCTTTTCACCACGCGACAACACATTTGCGGCCTGTTCTTTTAGAACGGGTAATTTCGTGTGCATATCGCCTTCTATTGTCGTGCTTTTAGCTTCCTGCCCTTCATGCATTGCTAGCGGCTCGCTAGAGCGCCAATGGACATGAATATCGGCACGGTGGTTACCGATACGGGTATAGCCCAGCTGCAAATCCTGCTCTAAGCGTTCATTAAGCTGCACATCGAGCGCAACATTGGTGTCGTAACCGGCGCTATAGCTCAAGCTTAATTGCTCCGCATAAGTAGGCAATAACTGAGCAATGCTTTGAGCAAAGTAAGGCTGCCATTCACTAAATATTCGTTCTCGATAGTGGTGGATAAGTGCGGCATGATTGCTCAGACCTTTGTCCCATGCTTTTAGCTCAGCGAGTTGAACTTGGGTCAAATGACGCGATTTTTTTAGCAAACTATTGCGCTGTTTTAACAGGCGTTGATAAGCCACCCACTGCGGATGAAAGCCTTGTTTCATGTGAAACACCAACCAATCTAACAGCTGCCGACGACTGGCACTGCCCTGCTCTAACATGTCCATCGTAGAGGGATCTATCAATAGTGTGGGGAGCTGTTCGGTTAAGATGCTTTGATTGTAGACCGTGGTTTGATTAAGACGTAGTATCGTCGTCGCATCGGCTTGCTTTTGAATCGCTAAAGTACTGCTATCACTGAGCTTAGCATGTACCGTCGCGTTGTCTTGATGATGCTGAATATAGCGTTTGGGCTGATGATGACGAAAGCTCTTACCTCTTGATAACAAGAATATCGCTTCTAATAGCGAGGTTTTGCCACTACCATTCGCGCCGATAATGACGTTGCAAGCAGTGGCAGGTAGAGTGACTTGGCTGAGGTTACGTAGGTGTGAGATTTGTAGACGTTCAATCATAATGTCGACAGCCGCCTATTTTCGCCACCTACATTTTAGCAGGCAAAAGTTTAATTAATTAAAGATTTTTCGAGGTTGCAGATGTTAGTTTTGAATGTAAAAACGGTCTTTAAAACCATGCTATAAAGATAACGATACCGTCTAACAGGACAAGTGCCACGGTCTAACTGTACAGCTTTCTACAAAACTAAAAACACTATATACGCATTGGCATAATGACATATTGATGGAATTCATCATTCAGCTGATTCACTAGCACTGAGGCGTTAGATTGGCTCATATGCATTTGCAGATCCCCTTGGATGACACCTAGCACATCTTGCAGATAGGCGGCATTAAAGGACAGCTCCATAGGCTCCCCTTGATACTTAGCTTGTATCATCTCAACTGCTTCATCTTGCTCAGCGTTATTGGCACGTACTTCTACCATACCGTCGCTGGCGAAATTAAACACCACGCCACGTGATTTTTCGTTACTCAAAATAGCGACACGGCGTAGCACATCCGTCATTTTCTCTTGATTAAATAAAGCCAATTTATCGGTATTGCTTGGCATGACACGGCGATAGTCAGGGAACTTACCGTCGATCAGACGCGCGGTAAAGGTAACCATTAGATTATCACTCACCTGCCCTGCACTATCCACCTCACCGAATGGCAAGCTTACTTGCAAAAACTCGCGACCGAAACTTAGCGTTACTGCGTTATCTTGATCACCTAGCATTTTACCAAGCTCAGAGGCCAAACGCTCAAGCTCAATCACCGCTTTGCGCGGCAGGATGGCTTGCATATTCAAATCTGCACTGACATCAATGACGCTACGCGCCAATGCCAGTCTATGTCCGTCAGTCGCAACGGTGGTTAGCTGCTGCTGTGAAACATCGAACAGCATACCGGTTAAATAATAACGGACATCTTGAATCGCCATGGCAAACTGAGTTTTATGAATCAAATCAGTAAGACGGCTACGGCTGATGGTCAACGGTGTGATGTTTTCAGGATTGCCCAAGCTTGGATAATCTTCGCTAGGCAATGTACCCAAGGTAAAACGGCTCTTACCACTGGTCAGCAAGCAGCGCTCGTTCTCTTGCGTGGCAAGACTGACTTGTGCTTGTGCTGGTAAAGATTTGCAGATATCTCTCAGCTTGGTCGCAGGTAAAGTGGTTGTACCTGCTTCCACGCAAGCACCAGCAGGCAATTTCAACGTCGATGTCAGCTCTACCTCTAAATCAGAAGCAGTCAAAATAAGCGCTGACTCAGACAACTGTAGCTTGATATTACCCAAGATAACCATATTGTGGCGTTTGTCAGCGGCTTTGGCGATCAGGTTAATAGCTTTTAGTAACGACTCTCGATTAATCGATAATTGCATGCTTGGTTACTCTTATTTGAATGATTCTTTTTATATAAATGTAAAATAATGACTCAATAATACCTTGTCTACTGACGATAATCCATAAGGTATCTGTCTGTTGACACTCGCAATATTATAAACCATATCAGCCGACTAAAATATAGTGTAACCACAGCCCAAAAATAGTGCAGCCACACCCTAAATTTAGCGACTGCATACGCCTTTAACCTGCTTGTAACATCAGCGCAAGTGTCTTGTAATCCTTATCGAACGCAGGATCGGCGGCGCGCAGCTCATTAACTTTATCACAAGCATGCATCACCGTCGTATGATCTCGGCCTCCAAAGGACTGTCCAATCTCCGGAAAGCTATCGCTGGTCAATTCACGTGATAATGCCATGGCTATTTGGCGTGGTCTAGCAATACTACGCGTGCGCTTACGGCCCATCATATCCTTGATAGTCACATCATAGTACTCAGCGACCACTTTACGAATATTATCCATATTCACGGCTTGGACACGCATTGCGACAATATCTTTCAACGCATATTGCACCATTTCGAGAGTAATCTGTGCACCCGTCAAATTGGCATTAGCAAATACTTGATTTAGAGCACCTTCTAAACGCCGAACATTTGAAACCACATTTTGAGCGATGAATAGTGCGCATTCTTTAGGCAGTGTCATGCCATGTGATGCCGCTTTTTTCTGTAATATTTGTACTCGTGTATCAATCTCAGGCGGATCAACAGCCACCGTCAAACCCCAAGAAAAACGGGATCTAAAACGTTCATCAAACTCTGTCATTTGCGAGGGATGACGATCTGATGCCAAAATCAGTTGCTTGTCACCACTAGTAAAATCCGCAAATAACGTTAAAAACTCATTACTACTTTTAGTCTTTCCTGCTAAGACATGAATATCATCTACAATCAATAAATCTACTTTTTTTATTTTCTTTTTAAAATCTTCTATTTTATTATTTCTTAATGAATAAACCAATTGATTAATAAATTTTTCAGAAGTGAAATAATAAAAACTTTGATTATTTTTTAAATAGCGATGTGCTACTGAATGCATTAAATGCGTTTTTCCCAATCCTGAAGGGCCATATATAAATAAAGGATTATGACGGTTTTTTGACTGGCGTTTACCAAGCTCATAACAAGCTTTATACGCCAGATTATTAGACTTACCAGTAACAAAAGTCTCAAAGGTAAAGTCAGGGTTCAGATAGCTCAAAGATTTGGCATCAGCAGAGTCTGCTAAGGCAGCGTGACGCATGTTGGCATCGATATCTGCACGCGCATTATTCTGATGTATAGATTCAAATTTGTGTTCGGCAGGGGTAGGGGAGGGTTTGTCCTCTTCAAATAGCGAACCTGATTGTGACTGATTATTTTCGTCTGACTCTCGACCCGCATTGTCGACCCGCACGATAACTTCTTCGATAACACCTTGACTGTGCTTAGCCACCAGTTGCTGGATATCTTGCAGATGGTTTTTTTTGATATACGTCACAAAATAATCGTTAGGCGCAAGAATGATCAGCGTTTGTGCTTCTTGATGAGCTGATAAAGGTCTTAACCACATAGTAAATACATTATCTTTGACGTTATAACGTAGGTCGTTTAGACATTTATCCCAAATAGTTGCTGTATCTATCAT